>NZ_PYXE01000001.1:0-3564033 GCF_003043935.1 Prevotella sp. oral taxon 313 | reverse complement strand
TATATGGATATCTTGGTAGACATTTATTAAGAATGGCAAGTAAATCAGGTACCTATATATATTATACAGAAAATAAAGATCTTATAGAGGAATATAAGTTTAAAGCAATAAGAGAACCTCTTTTGAAAAATATTTTTTATGAATTAGAAGCTCCAAGAAATACAGGAATAAGGGCTTTTAAGATTCGCTCTTTTGCCAAGTATCAAGGATTTGACTTATACATAGAGAATTGTGATGATAAGATGCTTTTAGTCGCTCCTTTGAATGAAGATTCTTTTTTTAAAGTTTATCCAAGGAGAATTTGGCATAAGGGTTGGTATGATTCAAGGGATCCAAGATTTGAAATAAGCAAAGAAGAAGTAACCGACGTTTGGGAGGAACGTACCCCCATTGAGGGCTTCAAATTTGATGTAGAGTCAATTGTTTATCTCAAAAAAGATGGTATTTGGTTGGTGGAGGAGTAAAACAAGGACATCAAGTTTCATCTTTTAAATAATAGTTGTGGGGTCATAAGGTTCAAATCAAAAGATATTCCTGAAAATATTGTTATTCCCAAAGGAGGTACATTTGATAATTGGCTCTATCCGTTTACTTCCACAGGATTTACCTCTGGTAACAATGTAGATTAGGAATACCTGAATGGAATTTGCTACGAAGAGTAAAATTTAATGAAGGTGATGAAATATGGGAGGTGTCTAATGATGGCAAAGAAATTTTAGGGGCAATCTACAGTAAAGAAGATGAAAAATTTATTATCATAAAATGATGTGTTATGTTGAAAATATAAAATAATGACTATGCTTTTTTAAAAGGTATAGAATGTCGGTTTTGGCAAGTAGAAGAAAACTTATATCGTCTTCAAACCTCTTTTAAAGAAGGGCTATTGAGTATTGGATTTAAAAGATATGAAAATTGCAAAACAAATGAGTTTTTATCAGATAAAGTTTTCAGAACTCTATCCGCAGAACAGATACAAAGTGCTTTTCGGAGGGAAAATTATTGTAACTATCAGGTTGGAAAGTATTATTTAGAAAATATCATTTTAGAAAATGATGAGATTATATTATCTCCTGAATTAGAGACAAAGAAAAAATTAGGATTACATCTTTATGATGATAGAAGAATTCATTTACCTTATGATTCTTTTGTGAATGAAGTAACTGACATTTGGGAAGAACGTACCCCCATTGAGGGCTTCAAATTTGATGTAGACCCAATCGTTTATCTTAAGAAAGATGGCGTATGGTTGGTAGAGCTTTAAAAAGGGTTCTTCCGAAATATGGAGTGATAAACTAAAAGTCTTATATAATAGGCACACGGAGTAATGGAGAAACGGAGGTAATGCTATGTCACGGAGGTGCCGACGGCACAAAGAGCGACGGAGGTATATCGTACAGATTCTTGATAACTATTTTGAGGTAAACGCTTTGTATATAAATTGCTAATAGAATTGGCAAACAAGCTCCGTGGTTCTATGCACCGTCGGTGCCTCCGTTACTTCCATTGCTTTGTTTTAATAATCCTCCGTCCTCTCCGTGCCTCCGTGTGACATTGCTTCAAACTCTAAACACAAGCGGCAAAACTTATCACTCCAAAATCCTGAAGACCCATAATTTAATCATCATTCTTAAACACAATCATTTGTGTTTCCCGAAACCTTATTGGCATATTCATAATAAACGAATGCTCTTTAAAGCGCCCAAACTCAGTATAAAGAGATCTAAGTATTTCTCAAAAAATAATTTTGCTGTCACTACTGTCAGCCAAAATCATAATATAACTTGTTAGTTTACAGTGGTATTACATGAAATGTTAAAAGTGACAGCAACTTAAAATAAAAAATATTCTTATAAGATGTGTAATATAATCCTCCTATTCGAGTATAAAACTTCAAAAAACACATTTACATAATCTTACCTTTATGCTTTAACCCAAGCAAATAAAGTCAATTCCAAACGTTAGTCATGTTCTTTTCATCACATTTTACAATAATTTCTCCACTCTCTTTATGTTGTTTTGATTAATATTATTATCTTTGCATCGATTATTTCGAAATAAATATCTCTGCTTATCCAAGAAAGATGAGTAGACAGTAAATTCTAATCGCATAAATGAAACAATTTAGACTGGTGGACAACATCTTTGGATGGGTTGCATTCCTTATTGCAGCCTTCGTCTATTGTTCCACAATTGAACCGACAGCCAGCTTTTGGGACTGTCCCGAATTCATTACAACAGGCTATAAACTGGAGATTGGACACCCTCCTGGGGCACCATTCTTCATGCTTACAGCTAATCTTTTCTCACATTTTGCAAGCGATCCAACAGAGGTAGCACGCATGGTTAACACCATGAGCGCATTGCTTTCAGCAACGTGTATCATGTTCCTTTTCTGGACCATCACTCACCTCTCACGTCGACTAATCGTGCGTGACGGAGAAGCTCCATCACTTGCAAAAACCATCGCTATAGAGGGTGCAGGCCTTGTTGGTGCACTGATTTATACGTTCAGTGATACTTTCTGGTTCTCTGCCGTTGAAGGAGAGGTATATGCTTATTCATCAGCATTTACCGCAGTAGTATTCTGGCTCATCTTAAAATGGGAAGATAATGCAGACAAGCCACATTCTGATCGTTGGCTGATTCTCATTACCTATATGACAGGCTTATCTATTGGTGTACACCTGCTCAATCTCCTTTGTATCCCAGCTATCGTACTGGTTTACTATTATAAGAAGGTTCCTGAGGCTAATCTAAGGGGATCATTATTAGCCTTAGTACTCTCTGTGGTTCTTGTCGCAGCTGTACTCTATGGTGTTGTACCTGGTATTATCACCGTTGGAGGGTGG
This sequence comes from Prevotella sp. oral taxon 313, assembly GCF_003043935.1. Classification (NCBI taxonomy): domain Bacteria; kingdom Pseudomonadati; phylum Bacteroidota; class Bacteroidia; order Bacteroidales; family Prevotellaceae; genus Prevotella; species Prevotella sp. oral taxon 313. Next base: position 3,561,184 of record NZ_PYXE01000001.1, on the reverse strand, counting down.
TTTGAACTATTCTTCACAAACACTCTTGGCATGCCATTTAATACAGGTACCATTGTATATATAGCTCTTCTTATTGCTTCCTTTGTATGGGGTATATATGAGACATATCAGAACAAAGACACAAGACGGCAGAACATTGCATTCTTAGCAGCATTAGCTTTAATTGGTATACCATTCTATGGCTATGGTTGGACTGCTTTCTTCACAGGTCTTGTTGTACTGGCTGTCGTTTATGTGCTACTACAGTGGCAGCGTCCATTCAACAAAGAAGGAAAAAGACAACGTGTTGCTCTTATATCACCACGTGTAAAGAATACAGCCCTACTGTGTATGCTGATGTTGATTATCGGCTATTCTTCATACGCAGTGATTGTTATTCGCTCAACAGCCAACCCACCTATGGACCAGAACTCACCAGAGGACATCTTTACCTTGGGTAGCTATCTGAGCCGTGATCAGTACGGTGACCATCCATTATTCTACGGACAGGCTTACTCAAGTCAGCCTTCTGTTACAGATGATGGTACACATTATAAGTTCGATGAGGGTGCACCTGTCTATGAACGTAAGGAGAAAGCATCTAAAGATGAGAAAGATTCTTATTTTGTTGTACGTCATAAAGCAACACAGGTGTTTGACCAGAATATGTTCTTCCCTCGTATGTATGACCCTAGCCATGCGGCTCAATATGAGCAGTGGATGGGAGGTATTGTCGGACATGACGTTGACGGCGTGAAGATGCCAACACAATTGGAAAACCTAAGGTTCTTCCTCTCTTATCAGTGTAATTTCATGTACTGGCGTTATTTCATGTGGAATTTCGCAGGACGTCAGAACGATATACAAGGTAATGGTGAGCCCGAACATGGCAACTGGATTACTGGTATCTCATTCATTGACAATGCACTCTATGGTAATCAAAACTTAATGCCCGATGAGCTGAAAGCTAATAAGGGTCATAACGTATTCTATTGCTTACCACTGTTACTTGGTCTTATTGGACTTTTCTGGCAGGCGTGGCGTGGCAAACGAGGTATACAGCAGTTCTGGGTGGTATTCTTCCTGTTCTTTATGACAGGTCTTGCTATCGTAATCTATTTGAACCAGACACCAAGTCAGCCACGTGAGCGCGACTATGCCTATGCAGGTTCATTCTATGCCTACGCAATTTGGTGTGGTTTAGGTGTATTGGCACTCTACGATTGGGTACGTAAATTGAAAGTTGCACCGGTATTGTCAGCATTAGTCATCTCACTCGTCTGTCTGCTTGTTCCTATTCAGATGGCATCTCAGACATGGGACGACCATGACCGTTCAGGCCGATACACATGTCGCGACTTTGGTCAGAACTACCTTAACTCACTACAGCAGAAGGGTAATCCAATCATCTTCACAAATGGTGATAATGACACCTTCCCACTATGGTACAACCAAGAGGTTGAAGGAGTACGTACAGATACACGCGTATGTAACCTTTCTTACCTACAGACAGACTGGTATATTGACCAGATGCGACGTCCTGCATATAAATCCCCGAGCGTCCCTATCTCATGGCCACGCCTCGATTATGTAAGTGGTACTAATGAGGCTGTACGAGTTGAACCACAGTATAAGGAACAGATTAAGGAATTCTACAAGCAGGATCCAGTTTCTGCAAAGGCACAATTTGGTGACGACCCATTTGAGTTAAAGAATATCCTCAAATATTGGGTACGCTCAAAGAATGATGAGACCCATTGTATTCCTACCGATACCATATATATGACTATCGATAAGGAAGCTGTACGTCGAAGTGGTATGATGCTCCCTGGCGATTCAATTCCAGACCGTATGGTCATCTCTCTGGCAGGAAAACAAGCGTTGTATAAGAACGACTTGATGATGCTTGAGATGATAGCTAACTGCAACTGGACACGTCCTCTCTATGTAGCAATCACTGTTGGTTCAGAGAATTTTATGAACTTAGGTGATAACTTTGTTCAAGAAGGTTTGGTCAATCGTATCACACCATTCTCAACAGTACAAAGTCAGGATTCAGAAGGTATCAACATGCGTAACTTCGATACAGAGAAGACATACGATGTAATGATGAACCGCTTTAAGTGGGGAGGCCTTAGCAAGCCAGGACTTTACATCGATGAAACTGTAGCTCGTATGTGCTATACACATCGTCGTGAGATGGCCGACCTTGCACTTCACCTCATTGCAAAGGGTGAGAAGGCTAAAGCATTGAAGGTATTACAGAAGGCTGATAAGGAGATACCTACCTATAATGTACCTGTCAGCTATATGAGTGGTTCTGGTGATATGGCACGTGCATACGCATTGTTGGGACAAAAGGCAAAAGCAAGTCAACTCTATGATGCATTGTGGAAGATTTCTCTTCAGTATGCAAACTACTATATGAATCTTCCTCCTCGTCTTTTCAACATGTCAGAAGGGTCATGTAAGATGCATTTCCAGATAATGATGAATCTTGTCAATGACAATGACCAGACCAATCGTGCATGGGCTGAGAAGCATGCAAATCAGCTTAACAACCTGTTCCAGATCTTCAAAGCAAAAGGTGGGTCATTATAAACTTAGAGAGCAGAAGCTCTCCATTTAAAATAATTATCTAAAAGCCAGAATCTGGTTATCATAACAGATAACCAAACTCTGGCTTTTTGCTTTATATCCTCCTTTAAGTCTATGAAAGATAAATAAGGGAAAAACAAGTATAAATAACAAACCTCTCCCTAATTAATGGATTTAGAGGAGAACAAAGAGGATTACATTATATGATAATAGAACAACCTGCACGATGGCTACGTATCCTATATCCACACGCACTTTGGCGTATGGACAAGGAGGACCATTCGGTCTATCTGACATTTGATGACGGACCTATACCTGAGGCAACACCTTTTATCCTCGACATACTCGACCAATTCAATGCGAAAGCAATGTTTTTCATGGTTGCTGATAACGTTAGAAAATATCCTGAACTATATGAAGAGGTTATTCGACGAGGCCACAAAGTCGGTAACCATACCTATCATCACCTTGGTTCCTTTAGGCATTGGACATTGACATACGCAGTAGATGTAACGAAGGCAGACGCTTTACTCAATACCCCTTACTTCCGACCACCACATGGATGGCTCCGTCATACAGTTTATTGGTGGGTGAAACAGAATTATCGCGTCGTTATGTGGGATCTTGTAACACGAGATTATTCCAAATGGTTGACGGCTGATGATGTTGTAAAGAATGTAAAAAAATACTCACGAAATGGTTCTATCATTACTTTCCATGATTCTCTTAAAAGTATAGATAAACTTCGTACAGCACTTCCAGAATCGTTGCAATGGTTGAAAGAGCAAGGATATGCGTTTAAGGTATTCCCCGATGATCCCGCTGAAACCTTTTAATAATATATTGTCTTACAACATTACTATTTAAATAAAAGGATAACATTCCATGGTATAACATACCATTCTACATGGAATATCGCCCCACTAATTCACCTGTATCTGCTAAGAAAAAGTACAGAAAGAAATTACTAAATTCATTGTATGTCATCAATAGATACTTTCAACACTAACACACATGGAATGGACTCCTCTGTTGTTCAATCATCAGTTATTAAGTCCTTAGCCCACTCGATGGGATTCTTTGCTTGTGGCATAGCAAAGGCAGCACCTGTTGATGAGGTAATTGCACTGAAATATCGACAATGGTTGGAAAAAGGAGAAGAAGCTTCAATGGCCTATATGGCCAACTACTTGGAGAAACGACTTAATCCTTGTCTCCTTGTTCCAGGTGTACGTAGTATCATATCGCTTGCCCTCAACTATGCACCTGCTCAACAGATACCAAAAGGGGAATACCAAATAGCAGCCTATGCACTCGGTCAAGATTATCATGACTTGATGAAACGAAAGATGAGAGAATTAGCAACAAAGATAGCAGAACAGTATCAAATTCCTCAAAATAAAGAAAATGAAGAGCCTACCATACGTTGTTTCTGTGACACAGCTCCTGTCCTTGAACGCTATTGGGCACAGAAAGCAGGACTTGGATGGGTTGGGCGTAATCATCAACTCATTATTCCTCATGCTGGATCTATGTTCTTTTTAGGTGAAATATTCCTCCCATTTGACACCGATAATTACGATGAGCCAATGCCCAATCGGTGTGGCAGATGCCATCGATGCATTGATGCGTGTCCTACCAGAGCCATCATTCCTGATGAGGATTTCCATGCCGAACGCTGCTTATCTTATCAACTAATAGAAAACAGAGGAGAATTATCTGACGAGGCAAAAGCAGCTATGGGTGATACAATCTATGGCTGTGACCGCTGTCAAACAGCATGCCCATGGAATAGATATGCAACACCAAATACGGAACCAACGCTGCAACCAAAGCCCGAACTACTTAGTATGAGTAAAGAAAAGTGGCATAATCTTACCGTTGAGGAGTATCAGCGTTTGTTCAAAGGTTCAGCTGTAAAGCGTGTTAAGTTCGAAGGTCTTAAACGAAATATCACCGTAAAAAAGTTTTAGAGAAACGAGAACACACAATTGTGACTCAGCATTTATGGTTGGAAGTAACATTTGTTCCTACCTGCAGCATTGGCATTAACTTTGTTGCGTAGGTTAATAAAGAGATAATAACATATTACAAACAAAATAGATAAAAACATGGCTAAAGTAGAAAAAGCAGTTGTATTCAAGTCTAACGAAGTTATAGACTATTCTGAAGGTGGCGTAGTAAGCAAAGAATTGGTACACAGCAATGCGGGTAGTGTAACCTTATTCAGTTTCGATGCTGGTCAAGGACTTTCAGAACATACGGCACCATTCGATGCTTTTATTCAAGTTGTCGACGGAAAGATGGAACTGACAGTTGATAAGGTTAAGCATATCATCAAAACGGGCGAAAGTTTCATCATTCCAAGTGGAGCTCCCCACTCTGTAAATGCACCCGAAAAATTTAAGATGATTATTACAATGATTAGAGGATAAGACTGTGGGGTGACGAGTTGATTAATAAAACTGCTCGACAAGATAACAATTTCTTTAATAAATCAGATAACAGTTTATCAAGGTTTATAAAACCTCAAGAACAAGAATAAACAAGTTGACAAGTTGCTTGAAAAAGGGAATTAGAGCCTTAAACTACAGCGACTTGTCAACTCGTTTTTTTAATCTACTAAATACTTTAGTAGCGTGATTATTTACTTGACTATAACTTGAAAATCACTTTCAAAAGAGCGTGGATGCCGACCTATTAATACTGTATTCAACAAACAATTAGCCACCATCTCCTCATTAGTAAGGTCAACCTTAGGTTCTTTCTTTACTTCCTTACCAAGTAATACTTCCCATGGACCATTAAAATCATGGTCATCAGCTCCGAAAAACATCTCATTTGTATCAGGATCCTCCATCAACTGATAACGAATCTGCTTCTTAGATGCGACAGGATTAAGTGTTAACAACAAGTCGTATGCATTATCAAACTGAGTACGCAAATGCCTACCTTTAGGAAACATCAGTCCGATTAGAGGATAAATCTCATCAAAACTGTAAGCTTGGAATAATTCTTTTAACTTCATATATAAACTTATAATATATTGTAAACCAGCACTTTTCTCACATTACAATACTGAGATAGGCAAATAATAATCACACTATTCTATTGCAAAGTTACATTATTTTTTTGATACACTTGCAAGTTAAAACATTAATTCGTATATTTGCAACATTATCACTAACCAGGGATTAATTTGAAGAAAATGACTCCCTACTAAACATTCAATACACATGAGAAGAGATCAAGAAATTTTTGACCTTATTGAGATGGAACACAAGCGCCAGCTCAAAGGAATGGAGCTGATTGCATCTGAGAATTTTGTCAGTGACGAAGTGATGCAAGCTATGGGATCCTACTTAACCAACAAGTATGCTGAAGGTTATCCAGGTAAACGCTATTATGGTGGTTGCCAAGTGGTTGACAAAGTTGAAACACTCGCTATTGAGCGCGTAAAAGAACTCTTTGGTGCTGAGTATGCCAACGTGCAGCCACATTCTGGCGCACAAGCTAACCAAGCAGTCTTGCTTGCCGTACTGAAACCAGGCGACACATTCATGGGACTTGATCTTGACCAAGGTGGCCATCTCTCTCATGGTAGCGAGGTGAACACATCTGGTATACTCTATAATCACGTCGGTTATACGCTCAATCCTGAAACAGGACGTGTAGACTATGATGAGATGGAGCGTCTTGCACGTGAACATAAACCTAAGCTCATCATTGGTGGTGGTTCTGCCTACAGTCGTGAGTGGGATTACAAGCGTATGCGTCAGATAGCTGATGAGGTTGGTGCTTTATTGATGATTGATATGGCTCATCCAGCTGGTCTTATCGCCGCAGGTTTACTTGATAATCCTGTAAAGTACGCACATATTGTTACAACCACAACTCACAAGACATTGCGTGGTCCTCGTGGTGGTGTTATTCTTATGGGTAAAGATTTCGCTAACCCTTGGGGTTTAACAACAAAGAAGGGCGACTTAAAGCCTATGTCAATGCTCTTCAACTCTGCTGTATTCCCTGGCAATCAGGGCGGACCATTGGAGCATGTTATCGCAGCTAAGGCTGTAGGTTTCGGTGAAAACCTCCTTCCAAGCTGGAAAGAATATGCAATGCAAGTGAAGAAGAATGCATCCGTACTCGCACAGGCACTCGTTGACAAGGGCTTCAGTATCGTTAGTGGTGGCACGGATAACCACTCTATGTTGCTCGATCTACGTCAAAAGTATCCAGACCTTACTGGTAAAGTTGCTGAGAATGCACTCGTGGCAGCAGATATCACAGCAAACAAGAATAAGGTTCCATACGACGAGCGCTCTGCTTTCCAGACCAGTGGATTACGTCTTGGTACAGCAGCCATGACTACTCGTGGTTGCAAAGAAGATATGATGTTGCTCTGTGCCGAGCTTATCGACGAAGTCTTATCAGATCCTGAGAACGAACAGGTTATTAAACGAGTTCGTGAGAAAGTGAATGAGACAATGAAGGATTATCCTCTTTTCGCTTACTAAACATAAGAATTAAGAGGTATCAACTTTATAAGATACTAAACAACAACAGAGGTGTGCCTAATGAATGGCACACCTTTTTATATAGTATAGAAAATAATTAGTTCTTCCATTAAATGCGTAGATAAGGCTTTTGAATGTTAAAGAAAATAGCAATGCGTACTATTTCTATACAATGTACAATATTCTGTTAGCTGAAAACAACCAAGCTGCATTTTAAGGAGCTATACTCTAAATCTTAATCAATGCACAAATCTATCTATTTAACAGGAGAAGCCAAAGACATTGTATTTTTGTATAACACAAAAGATGAATCTTAATCACTTCACCCAAACAATATGGCTTATGTATTCCCAGAACATATCTGATGGAACACATAAGCCAAGTTATAAAACTATCAATAAATTACTTTAAAAAGAGATGTAAGCTAAACAAATATCCCCTACTCTCCCGTATAGAACTTAATAAGCTTTGTCAGCCCCAAATTACAAGCTGGACAAAACTCAGGATGCATATTCGTACGCATACGGCAGTCTGGGTATGCACGATAAACACCATGCTGAGAATAGCCTGCAGGCTCATAAACTCCAACCTTCCACTTATCTCGACGAACATTAGCTTTGTCAAGATCGGCTGGTTGTGGTGTTGGTATAGGGGTTTTCTTGTCAATAAGCTTTTCCCATTTACCATGGAAATCTACTAAGGTAGTCAAGTTTGGCTCCCAAGGTTCCACATCAGTAGGGTACATATTAATCTGTTCTTTCTCGTACGCATATTCGTCTCCCAAACCTGCAAAAGAATGCCCAAACTCATGAACAACAACAGGTTTGAAATAAGAGTTGCGAACCATTGAGAGGTTATATGAGTTAAGAATACCTCCTCCACCATACTTTTCTGTGTTGACAAGCACTATAATATGCTCATAAGGTGTACCAGCCAACCAGTCGTGTAGGTCTTTCAAATGCAATGTTGTAAGATATCGATCACTATAAAACGTGTCGAAATGAGAGTGAAGAGCTGTGTTTTTCCATATACCTTTTGATGGTTCTGAAGTGCCACTCTCTACAGAAGGTGCTTTAACTGCAATAACATTAAAGCGTTGACGCAATGATTTAAACGGCTCGTGTGCGAAAAGAGCTTCATTAGCAGTTTGGCATGCCTCAATGAAATTAGGCATCTCTGCTTCAGTATATCCCTCTGCGATGTATGCAATATGAATACAACGTGTCGTATCGGCAGCTTTCTGTAATGTTTCGTAAGGCGTAACAGAATGCTCGCCAATATGACGAATAAGAATATCCTTTGGATTAACTGTATGACTCATAGACACAGTTGGTTGACGACGATTGTTTCTTAATTCAACTGTGATATCCACAGTATCTTTGGGGAAAGGAACCAGGAAAACATTTTCAAAGGATTTTTCTGATGACTTCTTTGCTTCATCATACGTTAACCATTCTTGGAAAAGAGTTGAGAAAGAATTGCGATAAATAACTTTCTGCGTACGATGATCACGAACAATTACCTGGCCGTTCCCTTCAACAGGGACCTCTGCTAAACGTTCATGTTTACCATACCAGTGCGGAATACGTGACAACTCGTCTACAGCAATCGTCTGATGCTGTGCATTACCAGCAAAGATGTAATCTAAACGAAGAGTTGCATCATCGAAATAACGACTGAAATCTTGGGCAGAAACAGTCATAGCGAGCGCCAAGAATAAAAGTGTAATAATTTTCTTCATAGGTCTTTAATTAAATCAGGAATTTTCAAATTAAATTATATAAGCAGGAAGAATACTGAAAAGAAGATTACTATCCGTACTTATTTATATCTATTGCAAAGTTATCAATAATAATGAAGAAAGACAAAAAATAAATGCTATAATTCACAGCAAGAAACTGTTAAATCTCAAGAAAAATAATCATAGTGGAATAGACCTTGGATAATTATAGATTACAACGTGAGGCTATTTAATTAGTTATGACGCTATGAAGAAACAGAATATGTACTTTCATTAATAGTAAAAACAAAAACGTAAAACAAAAATTTGGTCGTTTGTTTTTTTTGATGTATCTTTGCATCGCATTACCGCCGATATGGCTCAGTTGGTAGAGCAACGCATTCGTAATGCGTAGGTCCCCGGTTCGAGTCCGGGTATCGGCTCCATTAGCGGAATTAGCACATCGGTAGTGCACGGGCTTCCCAAGCCTGTGAGGCGGGTTCGACTCCCGTATTCCGCTCACAAATTATAAAATTAAAGGCATCCTTTCGGATGCCTTAAATTTTATCTACAGAAAGTATTCATCTATTATAAAAGAATAGAAAAGAACTAATCAAAACTCCTGCTTTCTACAATATTGTAATCGGCATATTTTTTATCAACTACAATTAGAAAGAAAGGTTGAGTAAAATAAGTTTGTACTTTTCCTTGTTCTAATTTGTAAAGCAAATCAAGCTGTTTGCCTTTAAGAGTTAAAGAAAGAGGTTCTAAGACCGTCTTTCGATTAGTTTGTGGAAGGATAAAAGCTATTGCAAATTTCTTATTAAAATCAATCTTTGTCGGTTCACCTCCCTTACCCATGAATGTAGCTTCACCAAATTCCTTTTCAAGAGATGCTCGTGACAATATCTTCTTTATAGTCGGTCTCTTTTCAGTACCAACATGGAAATAATTGCGAGCTTCCATAAAATTAATTTCCCTTGAACTATTGACTACTGCCTTATTACTGCCACAGGATGATAACAACATAATAACGGCAGCAAGAGCTAATATAATTCGTTTCATAATATACTCTCTTATCAAATAAATTTATATGTACAACTTTCTAATTTGATATGCTAAAGACTTGTAAGCATAAACAACACCATTTTGACAGTCTGACCATCAATAAAATATGTCATCGTGCACAAAATTAATTAAATTATATCATTCTAAGACTTTTGATGAGTTAAAGATAGTTAACCGCGTGTGTGGCACAACTTTTGCAGCTTATAGAATATATTTATTGAGATTCAATATAATAAATTATCAACTAAAATAAGAATATATGGCACATGGACATGATGTACTCCACATGATGGAGGGCAACACTTACGCAACAAAAGAAGACTTGGTAAAGGCTATCATTGCTCGTTTTGGGACAGAAGAACGATTCCATACTTGCTCAGCAGAGGGTATGGATGCTAATGAGATTGTTGATTTCTTGGCAGAGCGTAGCAAGTTTACCTTGGTTCAAGGAGGTTTCACAGTTGATACAAGTAAAATTTGCAACCATTAAGATTAAAGATTATTAGAAAAATTAAATTCATTGCTCTATACATTAGAGCTTAATAAAGTCAATAGATTATGATTAAAATTTATGGAATGAAAACTTGTCCAGACTGTATTGCTGTAGACAAGCATGTAGAAGGTGATAATCGATACGAAATAATTGATATTGGTTCACATATAAAGTATTTGAAAGAGTTTCTCCACCTTCGTGATAATAATTCAGTCTTTGATGATGCCAAGAAACATGGATATGCTGGCATCCCCTGCTTCGTACTTGAGGATGGTACTGTAACATTATCACCAAAAGAAGCTGGAATTAACCTAAATGAAACACCTGCAGCATCTTGTCGCCTTGATGGTTCAGGTTGCTAATAAATAATGAAATCCTTGCCATCTTGGAAAACTGTATAAACTAAGATGACAAGGATCCATTTCTTCTGTTATCGTTTATAACATTGAAATACTTTATTATTTGCACTTTACAGACAATATAAAAAGGTTCTTCAGATAAATGTGTAGGTTGGAAATAGAATAAAGGCTTATGCACTTGCAGGGTATGCCTGTCCAAAATCATATGGTCTTATATCGGAAGATAAACTACAAGATATGATGCAAAAAGACAAATTCATGCTGTGTCTGTTCATTAGCATGCCTTTCTGCCTATACATACAAATTATTACCATAACATCGGTGTCTGTAAATATTTTTACGCAGTTCAAAACTGACACATACTCTTCTGGCTTCTAAAAGACGCCTGATTGGCTTGCAATAGATGCTCTTTTAGCGTGTTACTAACGCCCTTTTGAAGTCCAACTAAGCACCTTTTAAGAATGACTTGATAACCAGTTGATTGGCCGCTGGTTATAAACTTACTTTTTTGCATTTGTTTTTTATATTTGCAGATGATATGTCTGAAATTATGTAATGACTTTTCAAACTCTTGTCTGTATTTTGAACGTATTAAAATAAAAAGGTTGTTTTGCATCGGAGGGTGATGATAGAATGGACAGTTGACTGCCTTGCCCATGTATTTTGTTTGATGAATCACTTTGAGTCTTCTGTTAAAGCTGTACGAAAAGCATCCACGCATTTAACGGAAGAGCCTATAAAAAATACAGAGAAAATAAACTAAAGACTTATATTGTTTTCTAAACAAGTGATGCACCAGCACATTCTATACTAATTGTTTCTGTATTATAACATTCTTAATACACTATTTCGTGATTAGTCCTTTAAAGGCACATAGAATACTATCTACAATTAAAAGAGGCAAATCAAAAAAAGCACCCCATAAAAGGAGTGCTTTCTATTTATTATCAAAAAAACTATTTTGCATACGCAACAGAACGAATTTCACGGATGACCGTAATCTTAACTTGGCCAGGATAAGTCATCTCATTCTGAATCTTTTCCGCAATCTCAGAACTTAGCTTCTCACTTTCTGCATCATCCATCTTATCTGCTCCTACGATTACTCGAAGTTCGCGACCTGCTTGAATAGCATAGGTCTTCGTTACACCAGGGTAACTCATTGCTATTGCTTCAAGATCATTTAGTCGCTTAATATATGCTTCTACAATTTCACGACGTGCACCTGGACGTGCTCCGGAGATAGCATCACATACCTGTACGATTGGAGCGAGAAGAGTTGTCATCTCAACTTCATCATGGTGCGCAGCAATAGCATTACAGATATCTGGCTTCTCTTTATACTTCTCAGCTATTTTACCACCATAAAGAGCATGTGGTAAATCCGTCTCTTCATCAGGTACCTTACCAATATCATGTAACAATCCGGCACGTTTAGCTTTCTTCGGATTCAAGCCTAACTCACTTGCCATAACCGCACAAAGATTGGCTGTTTCACGAGCATGCTGTAGAAGGTTTTGCCCGTATGAAGAACGATATTTCATCTTACCAATAATACGAATCAACTCTGGATGAAGGCCATGAATGCCTAAATCGATAGCTGTACGCTTGCCCGTCTCTATAATCTCATTATCAAGCTGCTTCTTCACCTTTGCTACAACTTCCTCAATACGTGCAGGATGAATACGACCATCTGCAACAAGCTGATGAAGTGCCAAACGACAAATCTCACGACGAACAGGATCAAATGCAGAAATGACAATTGCTTCAGGCGTATCATCAACAACTATCTCAACACCTGTTGCTGCCTCCAAGGCACGAATATTTCGACCTTCACGCCCAATGATACGTCCTTTAACTTCATCACTATCAATGTGGAAAACACTAACAGAATTTTCTATAGCTGTTTCAGTTGCAACGCGCTGAATAGTTTGAATGACAATCTTCTTTGCTTGTTGATTAGCATTAAGTTTTGCTTCGTCAACAATTTCATTAATATAAGAAGCAGCATCAAGTTTAGCTTGATCTTTCAGACTCTCTATCAAACGCTTTTTTGCTTCTTCTGAACTAAGTCCTGAGAGTTCCTCAAGCTTCATTCTCTCTTGCTCCTGCATCTTCTCAAGATCCTGTTGCTTAATTTGTAGCAACTTCTTTTCATTATCAACGCGCTGCTGTTGTTGCTCAACATCTTGCTTACGGCGATTTATTTCCTCTTGACGCTGATTCAACGTTACCTCACGCTGCTTTAAGCGGTTTTCACCTTGCTGAATTTTCAGCGTACGCTGCTGAACTTCTTTTTCAAGTTCACTTTTCTTATTAAGGAATTTCTCTTTAACTTCAAGCAGCTTCTTTTCTTTAATAACTTCTGCAGCCTTTTCCGCTTTATCCATTGTATCCTTATACTTTCCAGTTAAGATATAACGAAAAAAAGCAAACCCTCCAGCACATCCTGCTGAAAGACATACCACAGCTATTATAACTGTTACAATTGGACTCATTGATTATTTATATGAATTAAATTAAATATTCTTATTATCACTTCAGTGCATCTTCTATTTCTGAAGTGAGTTTACTAAGAATATCATTGAATGGAGCTGTATCATTACGTACACCTTCTTTCTTATATCGCAATGCAATATCAAGCATAGCCATATATATAATATCCTTATCTCCCTTTTTCCCCTTAAAAAGAGTAGAATAAGTATTAATTGTGTCGGTAATAAGTTTGGCTGCCGAACGATAATACTCCTCATCTTCTCGTGGAACATTTACGGAAAGTTCTGCATCATAAACATGCAATCTTATATGTAGCTTATCGTCTGCCATTGTATTCTAATTTATTTCTCACTTAGAAGTGTGATACACTTATTTACATCCCGGATAAGTTTGGCAACACGCTTCTGTGCGGTTTCCATGTCTCCATCCGTAACTTCAAGCATCTTGGCCATTTTCAACGAATTATAATCAGCTTGTGCTTGAGACAACTTCTCTTGTAGCTGCTTTATCTCCTGCTCACGCTGATCAACAAGTGTGTACAACTCGTCATTCTCTTTCTTCAGTGTTTCGTACTGAAGAATCATCTGGCGTACACGCGTCGCAAACGTATTCAGAATCTTCTCATTTGCATTCATAGCTAATATATTCGTTTTGGCTACAAAATTACATTAAAGTTTCTATTTAAGCAAATATATACCTAATTATTTTGACGATGAATCATCCGCAGGCTTTGGTTCTTTCTTTGCAAGCATCACTATCTGATAAACAAAATCTGATGTCCACTTACGGCTAAACCCAAGACGCTGATTATACTGACGAACAGCCATAACAGACTTGATAACTCCCGGATCAGAAAAGCTGTTTTTATCAAAAATATCGTTTACCGTCTTTTCTGTCATCGTATAGATTGCTTTCTTAAAGAAACCAGGAACACGCAATTTGAATTTCATCAAATTACCAATCAGCATCATCAAATCTTGTGTGTAGCCTTGGAACTGATAAAGATAAGGCTGAATATCTTGCATCTTCTTACAATTCTTCTTGATGCTTGCATCTATCTCATCAAAGAAATTATCATCTAGATTATAAATACTTTTCATAGTCTTACGCACACTGGCTTTTTCTCCAACTCCCAACTTGTTATTGAGTGTTGGTACACGGAATGTTTGCTTGTATGTACGAAGGTCTGGTAACATAGCTAAGTTATTGATACCCAAACGAGCTGCTAACACTGCTTGAAAGTAAACTCGAACAAGTGTCATGTAATCTTCCATTCCACCAGTCTTAGCTTGTTCAGCATCTTTTTTTCCAAAGAGTTTTGATAAGAATCCCATATCTTTTGTTTAAAGTTTTAAAGTTATTAAGATAAATCTTTTGATTTTACTCGATTGCAAAGTTAATAAAAAAACATGAAAAACGCCTATTAAGCAAATGATTTCTCATTTTCACAGCTTTTAATCAAATTAAATTTATTACCTTTGCAATCAAGATATACTATATTATAAATGAAAGCGTGTAACAGCAAATACTTAACGAGCATATTGGTTATTCTCTACGACATAGTCCCTTTGAGTATAACCTCATTGCTATCTATACACGTACTGACAGCGAAAAGCGCTGAAAGTTTTCATGGAATTAATGCTTAAACATATAGAGAGAGTCAACAACTACTAATTAAAAAACAGATATCAAACCATATTATTATGAAAGGAATTGTTCTTGCAGGTGGCTCTGGCACACGCCTCTACCCTATCACAAAAGGAATAAGTAAGCAGCTTATACCAATTTATGATAAGCCCATGATTTACTATCCAGTATCCGTTTTGATGCTGGCTGGAATTAAAGAGATTCTTATTATTTCAACTCCATTTGACTTACCAGGTTTCAAACGTCTTTTAGGAGATGGAAGTAGTTTTGGAGTACGCTTCGAATATGCCGAACAGCCTTCTCCTGACGGTCTTGCACAAGCTTTTATTATTGGAGAAAAGTTCATAGGTAATGATTCTGTGTGTTTAGTTTTAGGAGACAATATCTTTTATGGAGCTGGATTTAGCACACTATTACGGAATAGTGTAAAGAGGGCGGAAGAAGACAACAAAGCAACTGTCTTTGGTTATTATGTAAATGACCCTGAAAGATATGGAGTTGCAGAATTTGACCATAATGGGAAATGTCTTAGTATAGAAGAAAAACCTGAACATCCTAAGAGTAACTATGCTGTAGTGGGACTATATTTCTATCCGAACAGTGTTGTTGAGATTGCTAAGAACATAAAGCCATCACCAAGAGGAGAGTTAGAGATTACGACTGTCAATCAATGCTATCTTAAACAAGAAAATTTAATGGTACAGACACTCCAACGTGGCTTTGCATGGCTTGACACAGGAACACATGATAGTTTGTCTGAGGCAAGTACATTCATAGAATGTATAGAGAAACGACAAGGACTTAAGGTTGCTTGTTTAGAAGAGATTGCATACAAAAAAGGCTGGATAACGACAGAAAAATTAAAAGAAGAGGCACAGCCAATGATAAAGAATAACTATGGTAAATATCTTCTTCAACTTGCAGAAGAGAATAAGAATACAAAATAAATCCTTTACAGAATAATAAGAAAAATAATAAATATGGAAGAAACAACTAAATTAGAACAAGGGAAGGAACAAGAAGTCCGTGAAGGTCTTTCTTCCTTTGATTTTGCCACCCTTTATCGAACGATCGTTCTCAATTGGTATTGGTTTGTACTGTCATTAATAATCTTTGGCAGCTTAGGAGCGATTTATCTTCGATACACAACACCAATGTATCAGTCTACTGCTAAATTATTGATTAAAGATGAAAGCGGTAGTAACAGACGTGGACAGTCTTTACAAAACATGTCAAACCTTGGTATCATCTCAAACTCAACTGGTATTGACAATGAGATGGAGATTCTTACATCACACTCTCTTGCAGAAGACGCTATTAGAGACTTAAAGTTATATGTCAACTACTCAACAAAAGGAAGAGTTAAAGACGTTATCTTATATCGTAACCAGCCACTTAATGTTGATGTTGACCCGGAGCATCTCGAGAAACTAAATGCGCCTATCGACTTAACAATTACTAAGGACAGTATCTTCTACATCGTCAGTGGAACATACTATGTACCCACAAATGACAACTCAAACGAGGGACCTTATTCTATCAACAGAAAGATAACAAATCTTCCTGCTACTATAGCAACTCGTGCTGGTATTATTACGATTAGCTCTAATTACGGACATACATTAAAGAATTCAGATGTTCTGAACGTTAGTATCCTTTCACCACGGATGGCAGCTAACAAGTATACAAGTGAGTTGCAAGTCTCTCAAACAGCAAAATCAACCTCTATTGCACAGTTACAACTGACTGATGAGGTACCACAACGTTCTCTTGACTATTTGAAACAATTAGCCATTGTATATAATCGTCAAGCAAATGAAGACAAGAATACGATTGCACTTCGTACAGATAAGTTCATTAATGATCGTCTGTCTAAGATTAATACAGAACTTGGCAAGACTGAAGGCGAGCTACAGAACTACAAACAGAAGAATGGCATTGTTGAACTACAAATGAATGCAGGCAACTCTGTTGCTAATCAGAATAATTCTGAACTTAAACTTGCTGACGTTGAAACACAGATAGAGTTGTTCAACACCATTGCAAGAGAAGTTGAAAGCTCATCTCGTAACCTCACTCAGGTAATCCCATCTAATGTTGGATTGGATGACCAGAGTTCAACATCCTTAATTAATAAGTACAATGAGTTAGTACTTGAACGTAACCGTTTGTTACGTAGCGCATCTGAAAGCTCACCTGTAGTAGAACCACTTACAGCTCAGATTCGCGAACTAAATGGTAACATTCGCCGTGCAATAGCAGCGGCCCGTCAAAACCTACTTATTCAGCGTGATGCTGTTTCTGCACAAGTAAATAAGTATAACGGTCAGGTAGCAGAGACTCCACAACAGGAGCGTATGCTGACACAGATTGATCGTCAGCAGGAGGTTAAGTCTGGACTTTACCTTATGTTATTGCAAAAACGTGAGGAAAATAGCATTTCTTTGGCTGCTACTGCTGACAAGGGTAAACTTATCGATGACCCACAGTTAGTAGGAAAGATTAGTCCTAAGTCAACTTCTATTATGATGGTTGCACTTTTAATCGGATTAGTAATCCCTGTTTTAGTAATACTTGTACTACAATTCTTCCGATATAAGATTGAAGGTCACGATGATGTTGCACGCCTTACTAAGCTACCTATCATCGCTGATGTTGCAGTTGCAAGTAACAAAGCTAAGGGTAAAGCTGATATCGTTGTACACGAAAATCAGAACAACCAGATGGAGGAGATTTTCCGGTCTATGCGAACCAATCTTCAGTTTATGCTGAAAGAAGGTCAAAAGGTTGTACTCTTCACCTCATCTACTTCAGGTGAGGGTAAAACCTTCAACGCAGCTAACCTTTCTGTTAGTTTTGGTCTCTTAGGCAAAAAGGTTATTTTGGTTGGTCTTGATATTCGTCGCCCACGTTTGGCTGAATTGTTTGGTATCAACGATCATAAGCATGGTATCACAAACCTCCTTGTAAAGGATAATCCAACAGCAGAGGAACTACAAGAACAAATCTTACCTTCTGGTGTTAATAAGAATTTGGATTTACTTATGGCCGGTCCTATTCCTCCTAACCCAGCGGAGCTTATTGCGCGCAACTCATTAGATATCATCATAAATCTCTTGAAAGAAAAGTATGATTATATCATGATTGATACTGCTCCTGTTGGCTTGGTTACTGATACGCTCCAGATTGCACGTGTTGTAGACGCTTCAATCTATATGTGTCGTGCAGACTACACACCAAAATCAAGTTTCAACTTGATTAACGCACTTGCAAACGAAAACAAGTTCCCAAATATGGCTATCGTCCTTAATGGCATCGATATGTCTAAGAGAAAGTATAGCTATTACTATGGTTATGGTGGCTATGGAAAATATGGTAGATATGGTAGAGCAAGTTATGGTACAAGCTACGGACAGTATGGTAACTATGGCAACTATGGTAACTACACAAATAGTCACTATGGAAATAAGAATGATAATTCTGTAAAGAGATAAACTCTAAAACAAGAGAATAATTCTAAAAAGACAATGATAATTGCAGTTGACTTCGATGGCACCATCGTAGAACATAAATATCCTAAAATCGGTAGCGAACTTCCCTTCGCTACCGATACTCTTAAAATGCTGATAAAAGATGGCCATCAACTTATCTTATGGAGTGTTAGGGAAGGGGATTTACTCCAAGAAGCTGTTGACTGGTGTCATGAACGTGGGGTCGATTTCTGGGCTGTTAACAAGGACTACCCTGAAGAGGAGAAGGAAAAGAACAATCATTTCTCCAGAAAACTAAAGGTTGAGATGTTTATTGACGACCGTAATCTTGGAGGATTACCTGATTGGGGGACTATCTATCAAATGATAACCAACCATGAGACATGGGAGAGCCGCAACTATGCTCATCGCTCTTTTGAAGATCATCAACCTCCAAAAAAGAAACACTGGTGGAATTTTTGATAATAGGACTTACTTCCCCAAGACGCACAGATCGATTTAAGAGTCTCAAAGATTGAGATTACTTAATATAAAATAGGAGATAGTCACAGTTGATTATCTCCTATTTTATATTAAGCAACTACACCTTTTCTTTATTCCAAGTAGGTTTCTATAATAATGATCAACAACAATGGTTGTTAACAAATAAAAAAATAACTGCATCTATCAAACTTTAAGGACATATTTACCAAATTCTGATATATTAGTAACAGTCTATAGTTGTTCACTTGAATCTATTTTATCTAAACTTGATTTCTGGCTTAGAGTCTTCCAGCCTCACCCAAATAACTATCCTTAAAACCAAGGAAATACAAGACACCATCCAACCCTATAGTGGTAATATTCTGTTCTGCTGTTGCCTGCACACGAGGCTTTGCATGAAATGCTATACCTAATCCTGCGTCAGATAACATAGGAAGGTCATTAGCTCCATCACCAACAGCGATAGTTTGTGCAAGATTAACCTTTTCTACTTGAGCAATTAATTTTAGTAGCTCTGCTTTCCGTTTGCCATCAACAATCTCACCAACGTAACGTCCAGTTAACTTATTATTCTCATCTATCTCAAGCTCATTTGCGTAAACATAGTCAATCCCATATTTCCGCTGAAGATATTCACCAAAATAAGTAAACCCTCCACTTAATATTGCTATCTTATATCCACACTGCTTTAACACGGTCATCAAGCGATCTACACCTTCCGTGATAGGCATTGACCTTGCTATATCCTCCATGACACTGGCATCAAGACCTTTCAATAAAGCAACACGTCGTGTGAAACTTTCTTTGAAATCTATCTCACCACGCATAGCTTGTTCTGTAATTTCAGAAACCTCTTTCCCTACTCCAGCACGCTTTGCTAATTCATCTATACATTCTGTTTGTATGAGCGTAGAATCCATATCAAAACATATAAGTCGACGCATTCGCCTATACATGGTATCCTTCTGTAAAGAGAAATCAATACCTTGTTCATGACTCATCTGCATGAGGTCTGCTTGCATCTGCCTATAATCTTTTGGAGTACCACGCAACGAGAATTCAATGCAAGCTCTCACACTTTGATTACTTTTACGTATACTTTGACGACCCGTCAAACGTAGAATAGAATCAATATTCACCCCCTGCCCTGTAATCACACGTGTTGCCCCTTCGATATTGCGTGCAGAGAGAGATCTACCGATAATGGTTAGAATATATCTATTTTTACCTTGCTCGTTAACCCAATCTTCGTATTCATTGTCTGCAACTGGGGAGAATCCAATATTTACACCAAGCTCCGTTGCCTTAAACAATAGCTCTTTCATTACTTGCCCAGCTCCTTTTTCATCAATACGAATAAGAATACCGAGTGACAATGTGGAATGGATATCTGCTTGACCAATATCTAAGACATGTGCATTATAATGTGCGAGGATAGCCATTACTGCTGTTGTCAGTCCTGGCCTATCTTGTCCTGTAATACGGATAAGGATTAGTTCTTCTTGTTCTGCCTTTGTTTCTTTCATAAATAATAGTTTGTAAATACAAAAGTACTCATTTTATATGAAATGAACAAGATTAGCACACCTTTTACTTTTGTATAGCACATCTACTATCTAATAAATAAAGAAATTAGTGCCTTATTCCCTATATAGAATGTTGATTCTCTGAACTAAGAATCTTCAAAATTATAGTACGATTAAGATTACAAAAAGTAAAGGATTTATTATGCACAATTCCTATAACATTTTAAATTTCATTTTCCTGTCATATTTAACATTTCATGCAATGACACTATAAACCAACAAGTTAGATAGACAATTCGGATGACAGGAATGACAGGAAAAATATTTTTAAAGAATGAATTACTGTCAATGCTATAAAAAAATAACTTATATGATAAAAGTGGGTCTTTTGAATTTTGAAGTGATAATAATTCGCCTAAGCTTAGGTCTCCGACGAAATGTCACACAGAGAAAAGGAGAGTATGAAGGGTTATCAAATCAAAGCACTGATAGTCACGGAGACACCATCGATGCGTGGAACAACGGAGATATTTTGCCTATTCCATTAGCAATTTATACACAAAGCGTTTCTCCCAAAAGACTAATTAGGAATCTGTACACTACACTTCCGTCTCTCTTTATGCCATCGGCACCTCCGTAATATAACCTTTGCCTCCAATCTATCCGTAACTCTGTGCACCTTATTATATAAGAGTTTTAGTTTATCATTTCATATCTCGGAAGATCAAAAAAAAACGATTATTAGAAGTCTGAGTTGGTTATATGTCAAAGGGTGAATGAATAAGAAACGAGTAAGTTTCTTTCCCTCTCTTTATTCTGCAATGCCTCAAAGAACCTTCTATGATAACAATTTTTTCGTAGAAAACGAAGTAGACGAGAAGAAATCCAAACTATAAACTTTGACTTTCTTACATCTTCGTTAGAAAATCTCTTCAAGGCTATTTTTCGTTGAGATGTTACTGCTGACAAAATTCTGGTAATCAATGCCTTTCTGTAGGATAAATCAATTTTAATGGAGTGTTGTAACTATGAAATTAAAGCTTCTCAAATAGCCATAAGATGCAATATGTGCCATACAACAAATAATCTTCAAAAATAAATCCCGATTTTTTTGGATTTCTCAAGAATGTTATATACATTTGCCAACGAGGGTATAACTAATAACAGGCTTATGGTCGTAACTCATTCTTTGAATGGATTTCACTCTCCGTCTACGGAATATATCCTTCTTTCTCGTGACGTTTGAGAGCTGGCTGAAATTAGGACAACATAATTTCAGCCATAAAATTTTATATACATTTTGAGTTATCCACTTTTTAATGCTTATTAATTTTACAGGCCCATGAGACGATATTTAAACTCATTGCCCGACCATCCAGAAAACAACGTGAAGTACCATTACGGTGGTATCAACTCTTCTTACAATCGTATCGGCAGATTGATGCTTCGTGAGGACGGAAGTGGTGCTATCGAGTATTACTATGGTAAAATGGGTGAGGTCTTTAAGACGGTACGTACGCTGATTATGCCTAATCAGGCAGTGGCAACCTACATCACACAGTGGAAATATGACAGTCATAACCGCCTATTGGAAATGATTTACCCCGATGAGGAGAAAGTAACCTATGGCTGCAACCTCGGTGGGCAGGTAGACCACGTCCGTGGTTACTAGGCTAATTTTAATACTTGAATTATTCTATTTATGTACAAAAATCAGTTATGGCAGTGTTATTCAATTTGTATACTATGAGGAAGATTTTTTTATCGACTACTTTGATAATATTAATTATAAATACTTTGTCTTCATGTAACTGTTTTTATAAACGAAAGACTTTAAGAATTGCAAATAGTATATCTGCAGCAGAATCTCAAGAGCGAGGTGCGCTTGTGTCTATATATAAAACAGATAGAACTGCAATAGTATTTGATAGTATATGTATTCACATAAAAGGATCATTTGTAGAACATCCGTATAATTACAGAGATTACAATAGTGAAGCATTAATAGTTGATAGAGATAGCTACCAATTTATAATTATCTTATCAGATAGTGATAACTTGCAAAGCAAAGGTTATGGAGAAACTTGGGAAATAGATAACATTCCTGCATTTGAAGCACCGTACACGCTTAATTATTATTTTGAAAGGCAAGTTCCACCCGATACCATTGTGGTTACAATCTATGACATTCGTGATTTACCTAAGAAAAAAGTTATAAAGGAAATATCTTTTTACAAGCCACAATAACAATAGAGAACAGAATGTATAACATTAAAACAGCAAGACTATGGTAAACCATATATAGATTGTTTGAACTTACCCATACAAGGGTATGCCCCAACACCCATATAAGGGTAACGGGCAATACCCTTGTATGGGTATTAAAAGCCGTAAGCAATAAACAGGAAAGAATAGTGTTTTATATAGTTGATAACAATAAACAATTAAAAACATGCGCAGAAGTACTGGACGTCTCGAAATTCACATGAATACTATGGGATGGAAAATCTCCGATGAACATTATGCGAACAGGAAGAAAAATGTTGGAAAATCTTTTAAAGCACCTCAAACTTGCGTTGCTCCAATGAATCTTGGTGGTGAGAAAAAACGTAATATGAATGCTGGAAAAACAAAATTAAAATCAACAGCTGTATACGGAAGAACTATTTTTTGGAAAGAAACTAAATAAAAGATTAATAATGAGATTTTGTGCTATATTGATACTTTCTGTGATTTCAATTCTAAATAGTTTAGAATTGAAATCACAAACTGTTGTAAAAATTTTAAGCAATGGTTGTAAGGTAGAGAGAAGTTTATTTCTAAACGAAAAAAAAATCGGGGTGTATAATAAACGAGGTAGATTGGTTAAATTGTCCGCAGATGAAATCAAATATCAAAAGATATTTTTAGATCAATCTTATAGCCTGATTGATTATGGAATAATTCTAAAATATCCCGAGGTCATATATAAAGATGCGTGTATTATTGCTGATATTTTGTCAAGTTATGACCCAAGCGAAATCTTATCGTTTACAAAGCCTATAGGGGAGCGAAAAAAGATTTCTATACAAGATATCAATAAGTATTACACGTATCTTGATGCCAGTGTTGACTATGTATTTAGTATTAACATTATAGTCAAGGATAGTCTTATTACTCAATATAGTTATACTTACAAACCCAATATGTCTGACGTCATTATTTCATATACATGTGTATTTACTTATGATAAAAATAACCGAATAGTAAAATTAGAAAAAATATATAGACGACACTATGAAACAAAAGAAATCATATATGAAAACAAATAACACACGATTTTTGGTAATGTTCCAAATTGGGACTTGTCAAAATAAAAAGAACAATAAACGTGGCACACAAACGCCAAGCCATCACAGCAATAAATGAAAGAATGTATAGCATTAAGAGACATTTTAAAAAAGGGTAATTCGCGCACAGGAAAAGTAGAGTAGGGATATATATATGGTATTCTAAAAGACTCTATGAAGGCATATAATAATTGGATTAAAAACCTTAAAAACAAAGGAAAGGAATTTAGGTTTGAAAACGACAAAAATGTAGATCCAGATAAGGCAATGCCAATACTTGACAGAATAAAAAAAATATTCCAACCATAGAAATTGACTTATGAAAAAGTTTGTATTATTTAATTTTTTGTTGTTACTCTTGTTTGGTTGTAAAGACGATACGAATATGATTAAATGTAAAGGAATTCCCGATGTAAATCAAGCGTTTGCTTATATGTATTTCAAAACAGAATATGAAGGATATTTGTTTGGAACCTATACAGAATATGAAGAATTATCAGAAAAAGAATTAGAAAATCCAAATAATACTCCCAAATCAACAGACGAGGCAAATATTTATAAAACTATCGATGGAGGAAAAAATTGGGTTAAAATAAATTCAAGTTTAAATTATAGTTATTTTAATATAGGTACTCAACTAAATGACTATATTTATATTTTACGAAATGATGTAAGAGAAAATTATAATTTTAGCATTGTAGCTTTTAATATAAAAAAAGAAAATATTAAAAATTATACAAATATAAAACCGATATCTGCAATTTGGACTAATAATAGTAAAATATTTTATACGAATAACAGAGGTCCAATAAAGCTATACTCATTAGATAAAAATCAAAATATAGATAGTATTGATATTGAAAATTATGCCTTACAAGGTTTAGGTATAAACGAAAAGTCATATGCAATTTTTAGTAGTGGTGAAACCTCGTATTTTGGAAGTACAGAAAAAGAAAATAAAGAAATAAGACTTTCTATAATGCCCCAAAGTATAGTAAGACAAGGTAATAATACTATAATAATTGCTGGGAACACGTTAACAGATAAAAATGAAATTTCTATAATAAGCTATAAACCCAATGCACGGCAATCGAGGGTTATAAAAATAATCAAAAATTATTCTATTATTAAAAACTTACAATCTAATGACAAAGCAATAATAGGTTTTATTGGTAATATAAAAGGTGCTTTTACAGAATACGATTTGCTTTATAGTTTAGATAAAGGCAAAACTTGGCAAATCAAAAAGTTAGAAGAGCCAAACTATGTACGCCCCAACTGTCTAATTAATAATATTGTTTATATATACAGTGGTGGTGCTAGAATGCAAAAAATAGTATTATAGTAGTGGTTGTATCTTATAAAACACATACAACATGGTAATGCTTTAATTTGGGAATTATCAGAATATATGTCTGATAATCAATGTAGTTATAAACAATTAGGTATAAAGGCAGGAATAAATTCTCTGCCTTTTGCTATTTTTGTAACCCAAAACAAAGAAAAAATGAACTTACGAGAACGCTTCGGAGCTCTATGCTCCAGATTGGGAGTTGAGTTTCAATATCCGAATTGCCACTCAAACAATATTATTAAAGTGGTAAAAGTAGTAATAGGTAAACAACGCTACCGATGTAAGAATTGCCAAAACCGTTTTATTACCGTCTACAATATACAAAGCCTATCTTCCTAACATTGATAACTGACCAAAGAGGGATTGGGCAATCACAGCACGATACTAACGTTGGGTATTATGATTTATCAGCATTCATTCTTGTTTACTCTCAAGAGATTTTGTCAGCAGCACTGCTTGCTGTTGCAGTCTGATGAGAGTTTGGTAATAGGTTTCGAGTTTACCAAGCAGTCGTTGAGCAGTGCCGACAGAATGATTAATTATTGAGGATTTTCACGACTTCGTTGTACAGAACTCTTATCTTATGAGTCAAGGCAGCAATTTCTGTTAGTTCTCTAAGCAAGTTTCTTTTGAAGGGTCTTCCATGATGACCTTAAAGGCTTCGCCCAAGAGCCTTGCTCGGATTATAAACATTGAGTTTCTTACATCTTCGTTAGAAAGTCACTTCAAAGCCACTTTTCAATGAGATATTAATATCAACAAGAGGTTGATAATCAGAACATGCTTTCTTGGGAATATGTTCTAATTGAGTGTCGCAATTAGGAAAAACAACGCCTTATCAAATACCCATGGGATGCAATTTGATACAATAAAACAAAAACCTCAAAAATAAATTCCGATTTCTTTGGATTTCTCAAGAATGTTATATACATTTGCCAATGTGGAAGTCACCCACTTACAGTGGACGACAACAGCATTTATTCTCGCATTGGTACGATGCCGATAGCGAGCGCACGGTGACCACTTGGGTAGCAGTAGTTACATCACCAACTTGGACGGTAAAGAATAGGCTGGTTAAACAACTTGCCTTACATGGAATTAAGCATTCCGATAATCAGATAGTAGGTGTAGGCGAGAATTCTGCTGGCAAAATCCTATTCCTTGAGCGAGGAAATGCGAATACGAGATTACAACATATTATATATCGGCTCAAGTTTCTTTTATGAATGATATTATGCGTTTCCAAAAAGAAGATAAGGGAAATAGAAAAGGAACAGATATAAAAGTATCTTTTAAGCAAATATATACAAAAAGAAAAGAAACTTAACTGTGCTTCTAATGGAAATCTGTAGCATAATTTGTTGTTATGCTCAGGTTTCCATAAAAAAAGATTATCATAAAATGGACATTTGGACTCAGAATCCTTTTGTCATATCTAATGATATGGAATCCAACAAGAGTTTTAATACCTTATTAGGTAGGTATTTACACCTTTCTATGACTAATGAATCTACTGATACTCTAAATAAAGATTCACTCTCTATACTGTTTTCACGACCTTCTTTTAAAGAACTAGTGAAATGCATGCTAATAAAAGATCGTGAAGACTTAAATATTTTTTATCCAGAATCGCATGAAACATGGGATGATTATAAAATAAACCTATTATATAATTGTACAGATACAACAGTTTTATATTCAATAGCAAATGATTTATTATTAAAAAAAAATGTATTAGGTCTACTTGGGATTTGGAATAATTGTAGAGTATCAAAATTGCCTGCATATCGCCAATTTGTAAAATGGTGTTGTGAAAAACGACAACAAGAGATAATAGTAATGCTAGTAATAATTAATCATAACAACGGTAATATAATAGAAGAAAAAAGATTATTAAAGTATGTAAAAACACACAATTTATATCCAAGACTACGTCTCTTATTACAAAAGAAACGCATAATAAGCTATTACGACTATTATATTATGTAAGTATGATAATTGAAGATACAGAAAGTTTTGAAACATCTTCGAGTTATTCAGCAGCATTATCCGGCAATATGAAAGATTTTAAAGAAACAACAAAAGCAAGATGGGTTTCTTTAGAACATTGGACAGTCGGTCAATTAAATAATGTTTTTCTAAAATATAGAGCAATGGAATTATCGGGACATTCTAAAATAGCTACTCCTATTGGAAATTTATTAAGAAAAAAATGATGAAAATTATTATTTGCTTGTTATTAGTATTTACATGTATTACCTGTAATAAGGGCATAATTACCCTTACAGATAATACTAGAGGTACAAATAAAAAACAACCGTACTATTCGGAGTCTGATAGCATTTTTATAAACAAAACAGGAAAGTATGCTTTAATTGTAAAGAGTGAATATAGCAAGGATACTTTAGATATCTTTGATTATCAAGAAGATCCATATTCAACTCCTATCATTCTAAAACAGGTACTTATTTTTACAGCTAATGATACAATATTAAAAGAGTATAAACTCCCAATAGCAAATACAAAAAAAAGAACTGTAAATGGCATATTTTTAAATGTATTACAAACGCCTATTTATGAGATAGGAATTGTAAAATCAAAAAAAGCATTTACTATGCTATTTGGGGATCTGATTATTGCAATGGACCCGATTGTCTGGAATTTATAGGAATATATAATTATAAAGGCGATACTATATTTGAAGGAATTACTAATAGTAACAAAGAAAGATTTAAAAAGATATTGTGCAAGCATAAAATAGATATAAATAAGAGATTAGATACTAAAGAAATAGACATTAAAGATAATGCTCAAAATTAGAAGTTGTCGAAATAAAAAAAGTAACAAATGTGACACATATGGCGAGTCACAGCAGTGATAAATAACAGAATGTATAACATTAAAACAACAAGTCTATGGTAAACCATACATAGATTGTTTGAACTTACCCATACAGGAGTATGCCCCAACACCCATATAAGGGTAACGGGCAATACCCTTATAAGGGTGTTCATCATAACCCTTATATGGGTATTAAAAGGCATAAGCAATAAACAGGAAAGAACGACGTTAAATAATTGATAACCAAAAACAATAAGAAGTTATGATTGAATTTGAAGTAAAATCAAAAAAGCAGCATATATCGGTGAACATAAGAGACAGACCCAAGACGAATACCGTATGCAGGCAATGAGGCTGATGGCTTGACTATCAATTACAAGGATAAGTACAACCAGCAGTTACAATCCATTAAAGACAATTACAAGGCATTTGACCAACCTTATAACGGTAAGGACAATGACGACTATGTGAATGGTTAGGTTTGTCTAAAAGACATTGTCGGCTGCACTCGGGAAAGCTTGAGCAAGCTCACTTTCCTCTCGTTTGCACGACAATTCTGCTGTAACGATGGCACGCCGGAAGCTGCGCAGACAAGGGCGATGGCTGGTGCGAAAGCTGCCAATGACAACTTCCATGACAAGGATGCGTACGAGAAGATGCAGTTCTACTATCATCCTGACCACTTGGGTAGCAGTAGTTACATCACCAACCTTGACGGAGAAGTGTCGCAGTACATCGAGTATGTACCATTTGGTGAGGTGTTCATAGAGGAGCGCAACAACACGTGGAACACGCCGTACCTCTTCAACGCTAAGGAGTTTGACGAGGAGACGGGTATGTATTACTATGGTGCGAGGTATTATGAGCCGAGGTTGAGTTTGTGGATGAGTGCGGATCCCTTGGAAGAAGATTATCCTAACCTATCAGCTTATGGATATTGCCATAATAACCCTATAATTTTATACGATCCAGATGGCAAAGGAGATTATTTCACTAATTCTGGGATTTATTTGGGATATGATAAAATAAACGATGGTAAAGCTTATTCTGTTACAGGTAATTTTAATATGAATGATTATCTCAATGGGAAGATTAATAAAAAAACTTCAATATCTGAAATTAATTTAAATAGCAACATTGGGCAATTAGCTAGAATTGGTTATGCCGAATTTAGAGGGGGAAATTCTACGGAGCAACTAGTAGGAATGGATATAGTAATGAACAGAGTTGAGTCTGATAAATTTCCAAATACTATAGAGGGTGTTATAACACAACCATGGCAGTTCTCTTCATTAAATAAGAATGACAATAATCGGATTTTCTATACCAATCCTAGCGAGACACTTAAGATTCAAAGTGGGAAGCATAAAGGCGAGTTAGACAAACTGAATCATAATGCGTGGGTTAGAAGTTTATCTAATGCTATCAAGGTATATAAAGGAAGTGAACGGGGAATCAGTAAATCGGCTTTGTTATATTATAGTCCAAGATCGATGTCAAGGGATAAGAAAGGTAATCCTACCATCCCTAAATGGGACTTTAACAAGTTAAAGGAAATATACGTAGCTGGAGTTAGAGCATCATATATTAAGATGTATACTTACAAAGAATCGAAAAAGAAATGTCAAAGAAAATGAATATTTTAAAGTGTATGTGGTTATTAATTATGTCATTTAATATAACCGTTACCCATGCTCAAAGGGAATCAATTAGTTCTTTAAAGGACAACTCACTTCAATGTGTACAAAAATTCCCTTTGGGAGAAAATAAAACCTCCTTTTTAAATGTTTATCAGGATACTATTAATAATTATGTGATGTTCAAAACGATTAGATATTATGGTAAAAACTTTTCGGAAATCGGAACTATATCAGGTGCGGGGAATATTGATTTTAAAGATGGAAAAATCTCTTTAAAATCATATTATTTCGAACCTAATAATAAAGTATATGCTATAGAAATGTATGTAAAGGGTTCCACGTATGGGGCTTCTATGCTCTTTATAATTTATGAGACCGATGGCCTTGGGAACTGGGAGATAATAAGATGTCCTTTCGAGTCTTTTAGAATCGTAACTAACAAAGCTAATATTTCAAAAATAATACGTTATGAGGACGGTAGATTTTTTAGTTATTATACCTTTAAAGATAGAGTAATACAACGAATAGGGAATAGGTTGTAATGCTCAAAAACGGGACAGGTCAAAACAATCACCTGATTTTCAAAAGATTATTAAAGATTAGGCATAAAGGCAGGGAAAAATTCTCTGCCTTTTTCTATATTTGTAACCCAAAACAAAGAAAAGTGAATATACAAGAACGCTTCGGCACTTTATGCTCCAGATTGGGAATTGAGATTCAATGTCCGCATTGCCACTCAAACAATATTATTAAAGTGGTAAAAGTAGTAATAGGTAAACAACGCTACCGATGTAAGAATTGCCAAAACCGTTTTATTACCGTCTACAACATACAAAGCCTATCTTCCTAACATTGATAACTGACCAAAGAGGGATTGGGCAATCACAGCACGATACTAACGTTGGGCATTATGATTTATCAGCATCCATTCTTGTTTACTCTCAAGGGATTTTGTCAGCAGCACTGCTTGCTGTTGCAGTCTGATGAGAGTTTGGTAATAGGTTTCGAGTTTTCCAAGCAGTCGTTGAGCAGTGGCGACAGAATGATTAATTATTGAGGATTTTCACGATTTCGTTGTACAGAACACCTATCTTATGAGTCAAGGCAACGATTTCTGTTAGTTCTCTAAGTAAGTTTCTTTTGAAGGGTCTTTCGTGATGAACTTAAAATCTTCGCCCAAGAGCCTTGCTCGGATTATTAACATTGAGTTTCTTACATTCTCGTTAGTAAATCACTTCAAAGCCACTTTTCAATGAGATATTAATATCGACAAGAGGTTGATAATCAGAACATGCCTTCTTGGTAATATGTTCTAATTGAGTGTCGCAATTAGTAAAAACGAAGCCTTCTCAAATAGCCATGGGATGCAAGATGTCCTATAAAACAAAAACCTCAAAAATAAATTTCGATTTCTTTGGATTTCTCAAGAATGTTATATACATTTGCCAATGTAGAAATCATCCGCTTACAGTGGACGACAACAGCATGTATTCTCGCATTGCTACGATGCCGATAGCAAGCGCACAGTGAAAACGAGTGGCGAGCATGAAGCCATCTATGTGAATTATCGTGCAAGTCGAGTACAATACTAAGCTTGCTTCAATGATGACTATTAATGGCACAAAGGATTTAGGAAAATAGGAAAGGACATCTGCAAGAAAATGTAGTAGATATTCAAGCACTCCAAGATATTCTAAAGAACCTCCAGCTAAACTAACCAAATTACGTGATGGACAGGAATGGAAAAATAAAAAAGGAAATATTTGGGAAAAGACAGAAAACATAAAACCCATTATGATGTTACAAATCCTAAAACAGGAAAAAGGTTAACAGGGTTGATTATAATGGTAACCAAATATCACCAAATTGATCTAAAAATAAAACAAAAAATTATGCAACACCCATATAAAAAATACGAGCAGGATAAAACCTGGGGTATAGTAAATAATTTAATAAACGATTTGTTAGATAACAATGATATTGAACTACAGACACCTATAGAGTATGTTGTAGGCTATATATGTAAAGGCTTGTTAGATAGTAATAATCTAAATCGGAGTTGTCAAAAAAAGAATAACAAATATTGAATGAAAAAAGTTGTACGGGCAAACCATCGTATGAGTTTAGAGGTTGGGGAAGTGCAACAAATAATTTTAATGCCGGTGGCGTAAAGAACTACCAAAAAGATATTGAAACAATGGTAAAAGAAGCGAAACCACGCAACTAATAATTTAGAGAGAGCAGAGAGCGCTCTCTTCCCCCTCTAATATTTAATGATGAATATGAGAGAAATGCAATTAACATTATGCACTATTATAGCAATACTATTTGTGTGCTGTACAAATGGCAGTCAAAACAAGAATATAAACACATCCTATTCAATAGACGATGTAGTTGTTGATTTAGAAACGATGTGTTTAACGTATCAAAATAAGAATATTGTTTTTTCTTTAAAGGAAAGAACCAATACTTTAGTAAACGATTATCAATTAAAATTCTTGGGCTCATTGCAATTAGAAAATGAACATTATGAGTTATTGCAAAAGACAATTTTATCAGGGCAAGAATTTGACTCCCAAAGATCTAACGTTTCCATTGTGTTATTTTTAAATAATAAGTTATATGGTGAATTTACTGGTTTAAGTAATATTTATTCTGTAAATGTTCAATCAAACACAATTTGTATTTACAATAAGGAAACAAATTATACAACCAAATTTGAAATAACTGATACTATTCCTGTTCAGTTATTTATTCCATATACTATAAAGGATTCCATTCCAAGAGGTGATATCTTATATTTAAATAAACATATTAATCGTTAATTATTCTGCCTTTCATTAATCCATTCAACACAGCTTTTTCTATAAACGCTAAAGGTTGGCTACGACAAGTTTGAGCAGCGCACTTACTTGAAGTATTGCAACGGAGCGGAAACCTTCTACAGCTACTACTCTACACGCAGACGTTTGCAAAACCTTGTAGTGAATGCTAAGGCAGGTACTATTATGAACGATACTTGGGTCTATGGTAAAAAAGAATTTTATGAAGGGATTATTGGATGGTAATGTTGTAACTTCTTTCATAAGAAGTTATAATACAAATGTGGGTATTAGGAAAAATAAAGATGGAAATTATAATTAAAATGATACTGTCACAAATACAACAGGATGGGAGTCTGGCTCCCGATTGCGAAAAGATAATAATCATGATGGATAACACGATGCCATTATACCCTACAAAATGAGAGGAGAAGGTATAAGACTCGGTGGTAACATTAAAGAAATATGAAAATGGACAGAAATAGTAAGGATAGAAGACTAAAATGTATGATTTGCTCTTTATGCGTCATATTAATAATATTTGGCTGTGCTGATAAACAGAATAGATATGGCATAAATTTTAACGACCAAAGGAGTATTATAAAGTTACCTCTATTGGATTCTTCTTGGAAATACTACCCCTCCTATACATCTGAGGGAGGTACTTGGGTTAATCCGCAAAAAAAGGACGGAGTACCTTGTTATTTTCAAAAGCGCAATTTAATAAAGAACAATAGGATAATTTGTGAAAGTGATATATATTTGGGAGACAAAACTTACATGACGATAGATGGAAGTATACGAGAGTCTTTGACTATTACATACTATTTCGAAAAAAAGAAATGGGAATACGTCTATCATACTGCTAAAAGAAATTACAATAGTAGTAACAGCCCTTCTCGAATTAAAAAATTATATAATAGCGTTGATATCGTACTATCAAAGTGTGAAGCGGACTCTATACTCTTCTCTTGGGATTTATGATTGAATTGTGAATAGTGATAACCATGTCAATGTTATTGAATATGATTATTTAGGTTCAGCAAAAGAGAGTGTAATCAGACTCTTCTGATAGTTTCTCCAAGTAAGGTTCTTTTGCAGGGTCTTGGGTGATGACCTTAAAAGATTCACCAAGAAGCCTTGCTCGGACAAAGTCGCTCTTTGTCTTTGCTCCCGACTTGCGGTAAAGTCTGATAAGTTTCTGCTGGTCTTCGGGGTTCGGTATTCTGATGTGCCATCTGTCCCATCTTGGGCAGGTGGCACATCTGCCGTCTGGCTTCTTTTGTTTCTGCTTTTTCATTGCTTTTTAATCACGAC
This sequence comes from Prevotella sp. oral taxon 313, assembly GCF_003043935.1. Classification (NCBI taxonomy): domain Bacteria; kingdom Pseudomonadati; phylum Bacteroidota; class Bacteroidia; order Bacteroidales; family Prevotellaceae; genus Prevotella; species Prevotella sp. oral taxon 313. Next base: position 3,527,504 of record NZ_PYXE01000001.1, on the reverse strand, counting down.
TTTGGAGTGATTTAACCCCCATTTGGGGCAAGGGTCTTTGTGGTACAAATGGCAATTTGTGGTACAAAGACACGCCTTGCCAGTATAAAGAAATGATACTTTTGCTGTTGATATTACCTCCCGATATTTCTTGACCAAAGTTCAGACTTATCGACTTGTCGATTTCTTGACTTATCGATTTATCGACTTGTCAACTGAGTTAAGTCTGTAGTTTGGTCAGTGAGTCAATTTTGACCTGAGTTAAAACTAACTTACTGACCAGCTGACTTATTGATTTACTTTATTCTTGACCATACCCTTGACTTAAGTTATGACTTCTTGCGACACGTTTTGTTAGCCTTCCTTCTTGCGTATTGGGTAATAGTGCCTTTCGAGCATGGCTTGTATGTCGCTTTGCCTGTAGAGTATCTTGCCTCCGATTTTGCAATAGGCAATCGTTCCGCTGTCCCGATAGTCTTGAAGTGTACGGGTACTCAGACGTAACAGACTGCAAACTTCCTCGCCCGTGAGGTAAACCTCTCCGCCAAGCATAGGGCGAGCCGCCAAGCAATAACGCTCCAACTTCTTCAATGTGCCCTGCATCAGCTGTGCAAACATCTGCATCTGAGAGTCTTTCTGTGTAACGATTTCGTTCTCTGTCATAGTTCATTCACTTTTTGCGTTCAGTAAATCTGTGATGTCACTCTCCTTATAATAACACTTATGCCCAATGATGGAAAAGGGTATTATGCCTGTATCCCGATAAGATTACAGGGTACGCTTGCTGATGCCGAGTCTGCGACATACGGCTTCGTTGTTGAGCCATTCGTCTGTTTCGGGCGGATTGCCGATGAATTGTTCGATACGATGGACAAAGTCTGCAAAGTCGGAGCAGTGCTGCTCCCATGCCTTGCGGTCGATAATGATGAGTTTCATTGCTTTCTTTTTGTTTTGATTACGTTATTGTTACTCGGCAAACAAACTCATATACAGTCTGTTGCCACTATAGTTGTGTGCAAAGGTAAGCGTAGAACTGCATTGAACAAAGCAACGCAGAAAAGCAAGGAAATAGAAGGATGAGAAGAGAAATTAGTTTGTCAGTCTGAAAAGCTCCTAAGCTTTCATCAAAAAGCTCTTAAGCTTTTTGTAAATAACTTATAAGCTTTTGTCAGATTACTTATAAGCTTTTCATAGAAAGCTCATAAACTTTAAGCGCAAAGGCTGTTAGCTTTCCCTATCAGATTTGGAGCTGTCGCTGAAAAACTCTTATGTTCTGTATAAGAATGGTATGATTGCGGTAATGAGAAGAGGTTCCGGTTCGTTTCATATCAACGAAAATGAAAGCAGGTAACTCGCGAGAGTTCGACAATTCAACATATCGGTCGTCCGATAGTTCGATAAATAGATAGTTCGAACGATAGACCGTTTGGACGAACGTAAGATTTATCTATCTCTCTGTAGTTAGATAGATAAATCGTCCGTACAATTGGCAGGTAGAATGTTTATTCTATGCGCTTGCGTCCAAAGAGCCTGAGTATGCCGTATTCGTTCGGGCATTCATAGAGTTCAGTAGTAGAAATGATTTTACACGCGAGGCTTTGTTATATTCTGCGAGAGGTATATCTCTTACTACATTTACTTACATCTCTATAAGCGTATCAAAATAATTGTTCTATATGCCAAAGATATCACTAAGAAGAATAAAAAGATATTATAAAAGGACGGATGATAAATCCTTAAGATTGGGTATAATAGTTATTAAATCAGCGCTTATAACATACATAGAATCAACAGGTTAAAAAAGGCATTAAAGAAAGTGCTCTTCTTGCTCCAAGAAGGGCGTGTTCAACACACAAGAAAGGCATGTTCTGCAATCTAATTAAGCCTTTTCTATTTGCTCAAAGGGCATGTGTATGATTTGAAGGCACAAAGAATATTGACAACAAGAATAAGATATTCACTCTCTCCCCCACCCTTTTCTGAATGAAAGGAGATGTCGGACAGGGTTAAGCTCGACATGACCTTGTATGTATAGAGCAAAAGAATTAGTTTCACCTCGTCTCCTATTAGACTCACCCCTACAATCTACAGGACTCTGCTCCTACTCTTCTCCACGCCTACAATCAATGACCGAAGGGAAATAATGGAGAAGGGAAAGAGCTTGAAACATAACCCTTCTTACTTTTGTATGCTCCACCATTCATTATATATGAAGATCTTTTTAAAAGTAAAAACCATTTAGAAGGACTAAGATTTGTAGGACACAAAATCCACAGCTGAAACATAGCAAAGAGTGCACTGACGGCAAGAAATTATAATGATAGGTGTTAAACGTAGAATAACAAAGATAGGAGTCAACTACATTTTTAATTCTTGAATGAAACAAAAGGGCTTTCACTCAAAAACACATGTCTTTTATTAAGGAGAAACGAAGTATGCAGTTATGGAATTAAAGGAAATTTTAATATAAAATGTAATATAGGACAAAAAAAGTTTGCAATCTCAATAAATAATAATTATCTTTGTGGCCAATAGACGTAATACTCTTTATCTATTGTAGAACCTAAACAATCTTTTAAAGTTTATATACCTATTCTAATATAAGATTTCAGCGAAGAATAAAATACGTATAGTTTAACAAGACAGTTATTCAAAAATGTTTTAATAATCACAAGAGATCTATGGAAAAAAGAATTGCTCTATTCTTGTTTGGTCTGATTCTGTCGTTAGGCACAGCATTCGGACAGACAAAGATTAATGGAACCGTAGTTTCTCAGGGAGATGGAGAAGCCATCATCGGTGCGTCTGTCATGGTACAAGGTACTACGACGGGTACTGTCACTGATATAGACGGCCGTTTCTCAATCGATGTCCCTGCAGGAAAGAAACTCGTAGTCAGTTACATTGGTATGGTCACACAGACCCTTACGCCTAAAGACGGCATGAAGGTTGCCCTAAGCAATGACGACCATCAGCTTACGGAAGTTGTCGTAACGGGTATGACCCAACAAGACAAACGACTCTTCTCTGGTGCAGCCACCAAGATTGATGCTTCAAAAGCAAAACTCGATGGTATGGCAGACGTGAGTCGTTCGCTCGAAGGTCGTGCGGCAGGTGTGAGTGTTCAAAACGTGTCAGGAACATTCGGTACGGCACCGAAGATTCGTGTACGTGGTGCTACCTCTATCTATGGTTCCTCAAAACCACTCTGGGTAGTTGATGGTGTCATCATGGAAGATGTAACAGAGGTCAATGCCGACAACTTGTCATCAGGAGATGCTGCAACACTTATCTCTTCTGCTATTGCAGGACTAAATGCTGACGACATCGAAAGCTTCCAGATTCTGAAGGACGGTTCTGCAACATCTATCTATGGTGCACGTGCCATGGGTGGTGTGATTGTTGTGACAACAAAGAAAGGTAAGGCTGGTAATAACCGTATTAGCTATACCGGTGAGTTTACGATGCGTATGCGTCCAAGCTACTCACAATTTAATATCATGAACTCACAGGAACAAATGGGTATTTATAAAGAGATGGCTGCTGATGGCTTATTCTCCTTTTCACGCACGATGCGTGCAGCCACAAGTGGTATCTACGGTAAGATGTACACACTGCTGAATACTTACGATGAAACTAACGGACGATTTGGTATTGCAAATAACCCAACTGCTATTAATGATTATCTTCGTGAAGCAGAGATGCGTAATACCAACTGGTTCAAAGAGCTTTTCAGCAATTCTGTCTCTATGAACCATTCTATCTCTATGTCATCTGGTACGGAGAAAGCTCAATATTATACATCATTCTCATTCATGGATGACCCAGGATGGACTGAGCAGAGCAAGGTTCGTCGTATGACTTACTCTGTCAATGCAAACTATAACCTAAGTAAGAAAGTTTCCTTAAATCTTATTGGTAACACTTCATATCGTAAGCAACGTGCCCCTGGTTCAGTTAATCAAGATGTAAACGTGGTAACGGGTGAGGTAAATCGTGGCTTTGACATCAATCCTTATTCTTATGCTATTAACACCTCACGTGCCTTAGATCCAAATACTTTCTATGTTCGCAACTATGCACCTTTTAATATACATCATGAGTTAGCAAATAATTTCATTGACTTTGATGTTCTCGATTTGAAGATGCAAGCAGAATTGAAGTATAAACCTATCAGTAAGGTACAAATCGCTCTCCTTGGTGCATATAAGTATTCTATCACTTCTCAAGCTTACCAGATTCGTGAAGGCTCTAACATGGCTATGGCTTATCGCGCTATGGACGACGCTACTATTCGCAATGCGAACCCTTGGTTGTATCTTGATCCAGACCAGCCTAACTCTTTGAAATACTCTGTATTACCTAAGGGAGGTTTCTATGACGAAACAAAGTATCGCATGAATAGCTGGGACTTCCGTGCAACGGCAAGCTATAATGATGTATTCAACGAGAAACATATCTTGAACCTCTATGGAGGTATGGAGATTAACAATACAAAACGTAACCGTAGTTTCTTTGAAGGCGTGGGTATGCAGTACGGATTAGGTTTCTTAGCTAATTACGACTATCATTATTTCAAGCATGCTGTAGAAGAGAATATGTTGTATTATAGTCTCTCTAATAGCTACAACCGTGACGTGTCTTTCTTCGGTACAGCAAACTATTCATGGAAGGGACGTTATGCTGCCAACTTTACAACTCGTTATGAAGGAAGTAACCGACTCGGTAAAGCTCGCACGGCTCGATGGCTACCTACATGGAACGTGTCAGGTGTGTGGAATGCACATGAGGAGCCATGGTTCCAAAAGACATTTAAGAGTGCAATGACACACGCTACCTTACGTATGTCATACTCTCTGACGGGTGATAAACCTGCTGTTACCAATTCGCAGGTGATGATTACAAGTACAAATTTCTGGCGTCCTTTTGCTATTGATAAAGAGTCTGGATTAGAGATTTGGCACTTTGCTAACCCTGATCTTACTTATGAAAAGAAACATGAGTTTAACATTGGTGTAGACTTAGGATTCTTGAATAACCGCTTGAATGTTGTATTCGACTGGTACACACGTAATAACTACGACCTTATTGGTCCACGTACGACAAATGGTACGAAGGGTACAATTACTGAATATGCTAACGTTGCAAGTATGAAGTCGCATGGTGAGGAACTGTCTATCTCAAGTAAGAACATCATGACGAAGAATTTCCAATGGACTACTGACTTTATCTTCTCTCATGTAAATACACGTGTAACCGACCTCGATAGCCGTTCACGTATTATGTCAATGGTGAGTGGAGGCGGTTTCACAATGGTAGGTTATCCTTATCGTGCACTCTTCTCTTGGGATTTCAAGGGACTTAACGAGCATGGAATACCACAGGTTATCAACCAGAATGGTAACCTTACAACAAGTGGTGTGGATTTCCAAAGCTATAACCTCGACCATTTAGTCTATGAGGGTCCAACAGATCCAACGATTACAGGCTCATTTGGTAACACATTCTCTTATAAAGGCTGGCACTTGAGTATCTTTGCCACTTACGCTTTTGGTAATAAGGTACGCCTTGACCCATTCTTTAGCACAGGCTATTCTGATATGTCTGCAATGCCTAAGGAGTTCCGTAATCGATGGACTGAGGCTGGTGATGAGAAGCATACGAATATCCCTGCTATAGCTGACCTTAGATCATTACAACAAGATGGCTATTTGTATCGTGCTTATAACGCATACAACTACTCAACGGAGCGTATTGCCAAAGGAGACTTTATTCGTATGAAGGAAATATCACTGAGTTATGATTTCCCTGTACAGATGATAAGACATCTTTCATTAAGTTCATTGAGCTTAAAGCTCCAGGCTACTAACCTCTTCTTGATTTATTCTGATAAGAAACTCAATGGTCAGGACCCTGAATTCTATAATGCAGGTGGTGTGGCTCTACCTGTTCCTCGTCAGCTCACACTGACATTGCGTCTCGGAATCTGATACAAACATATATAATTAGGAGAACTACAAAATGAAAAAGATAAATATTCTATTGGCAGGAGTGGGATTACTGTTTACATTCTCGTCCTGTAATGATTTCTTGGATAAGTTGCCTGATGATCGAGCTGAGGTAGACGACTTTGAAAAGGCTACACAGTTGGTGTCGTCAGCTTATCCTGATGGGTCAACTGATTATATGATGGAGTATTGTAGTGATAACGTAATGGATAATGGAAAAACTTTCAATTATCAAACAAATCAAGACCAACTATTTCGTTGGAAAGACGTGAATACTACAGGAAACGATGACCCACGATATGTCTGGGGAAAGATGTATTATGCTATCGGAAATGCTAATCAGGCTATTGCTGACCTTAGCAAGGTGAAAGATGGAGATGTTGAGGCTGTGAAAGCTGAGGCTTTACTCTGTCGAGCATGGTCAATGTTCCGACTCGCAACCGCTTTCTGTATGGCGTATGACGACTCTAAGGCTGATAAGTATCTTGGATTGCCTTATCCAAAAGAGCCTAACCGCTCAATAGATACACGTGGCACACTTCGTGAACTCTATGAGAATATTAATGCTGATATTGAAGCTGCTTTACCTCATGTAAGCGAATCTTATATGACAGTACCTAAATATCACTTTAATCTGAAAGCAGCATACGCGTTCGCAGCACGCTTCAATCTCTATTACCAGAAATGGGATAAAGCTGCTGAATATGCTTCTAAAGCATTAGGCTCTCAGCCTGCTTCTCTCTTACGCACAGTATATCGTTATAAGACTCTCGGAGGAAGATGGGCTATTCACGATGCTTACATTAACTCAAGTGAGAATGCTAACTTTATGCTACAGACAGCAGTGTCTTCTGCTGGTGCTGCCACTTTCTATGGAGGATATCAGCGTTTTAATTCAGGTTACAATGTTATTCTTAATGAACTCTACTGGACAAAGATGCCATGGGGAGCAGGCTCTGTTGATAACACGCTTTATGAGTCGCACTTACTCTATGGTAATAGCCAGCAGATTGCTTACCCCCGTTTGTCTAATGAGTTTGAGTATACTGATGCTGCAAGGAGTAGAGGATATATTCGTACTGTTGATGCTGTGCTCACAGCTGACGAAACACTGCTTGTTCGCGCTGAAGCGGAAATCCACTTGAAGAAGTACACGGAGGCACTGAATGATATGAATCTATGGATTAACGCACACTGTGCTCCTAATGTAGAGAAAAATGGCGTGGTAACAGCAACTCGTCCTACACTGACTCTACAATCTGTGAATGATTTCTTAGCAACAGTACCTTTGGTGCCAGAAGAGATCACGAATAAATCAGACTTTGGTTTTAAGAAAGCATTGCACCCACAAGGCTTCTCAATTGACGAAACCCAGACTAACCTACTTTATATCTTGCTACAGATGCGACGTATAGAGACTTGCCAGCTGGGTATGCGATTTATGGATATCAAACGTTATGGTATTAGAATAACTCACCTCATTGATGGTGAAGATCCTGTCTACTTCAAATCGGGTGACCTCAGAGGTGCTTTACAGTTACCTTCTGATGTAATCGAAGCTGGACTGGAACCTAATCCACGTGAGAATTAAAAAAGGGAGGACAATGTATGAATACTATAAAAATATTTCTTTTCGCAGCAATAGCTGCATTGACTGTTGCTTGTTCGAATGATGATGTTGATGCGAACAACTCTATATTCCCTACACGAGAGGAGAATACAGACTCAACAGCATTTGATAAGTGGTTAAATAAAAATTATACTGAACCTTACAACATTCGGTTCAATTATCTTTATATTGACCAGAATAGTGACATGGGCTATAATGTTAGCCCTGCAGACATTAAGAAGTCTATTGCCTTGGCTAAGATTATCAAACACGTGTGGCTTGATGCATATACCGAGTTGATGGGACCTGACTTTCTTAAACAACATTGCTTTAGAGAGTTTCAGCTGATTGGTTCTGCTCAACATAAGAATGACGGCTCTATTGTCCTTGGTTTTGCTGAAGGTGGTATTCGTGTGAATCTCTTCCAAGTAAATTACTTAGACCCTGCACATCTATATATTGAACAAACAAATCCATTTGCTTCGGGTAGTAATTTCGATTTAAATCGTGCTTATTTCCATACAATGCATCATGAGTTCGCACATATCCTTACGCAGTTGAAGGATTACTCTACTGATTTTCGTACAATCACTAAGGAGTATCACTCTGCTGATTGGGTAAACGTAAAAGACGAAGATGCTGGTAAAGAAGGTTATGTAACAGGTTATGCAAGTAGCGAATACAACGAGGATTTCGCTGAAGTGTTCTCATGTTATGTAACGGATACTGATGTAATGTGGCAGAAAAGACTTGCTCAGGCAGTAGCTGCTAATGGTGACGAAACTGGTAAGAAGGCAATTCTCGCTAAGTTGAGTATCATTCGTAGTTATCTAAAGGACTCTTGGGGGGTAGATATTGATAAGCTTCGTACCATTGTCCTGCGACGTGCAAGCGAAGTTAATAGTCTGGATCTGGAAACTTTAAATTAAGATTTAAGTATGAAAAATGTATATAGGTTATTAATAGCTACAACGGCATTTATACTTGTAGCTTCTTGCACACCAGAAGTGGAAGATGCATTTAATAAGCCTTCAGCTGCACGTATTGCTGAGTCTATCAAAAATACAAAAGATATCTTGACTGCGGCACCTAACGGCTGGCGAATGGCTTATCAAGGTTCTGGTGGCTTCGGTGGATACAATATTCTTTGTAAGTTTGGAACAGATAATAATGTTTTCTGTGAAGAAGAAACAGAGAATGTGAAGGCAACATCGCATTATAAGATTCAACAGGGACAAGGTGTCTTGCTTTCGTTCGACTCTTTTAATAGCGCTTTACATAAGTATTCTGATCCTGTTGGAGTACTGAATGGTAAGGCTATCGGACAAAATGGTAAAGGTTTTGAAGGCGATTTTGAGTTCCGTGTGATGTCTTGTTCAAAAGATAGTGTCGTCCTCGAAGGTCGTAAACATGGGGATCGTGTTGTTCTAACTCCAATGCCTGAAAACCTAACGTGGGCTAACTTCTTCGCAGATGTTAAGAATACAACTTCAGCAATGTATTCAGAGCGTTATAATCTAATCATCGATAATGAGACATATCCTGTTGAAATGAAATATCACACGTTAACTTTCGTCGGCAAAGAAGGCAAGACTATAGAGATTCCTTTCATTTATACAAAAGAAGGTATGGAGATTCTTCGAGAGAGTCCATTGTATGGAAAGAAGATGACCCGCTTTACTTATTCTGCTGATGATAAATGGCTTGATGTTAATGACAAGACAATACAACTTTGTCCACGTGCAGCAACTCCATTGGAAGCTCTTTTCCTCGACGATTGGTCATTTAATACTACTCATAGTAGTACGGCAGAAGTGAACATTTGGCGTGATGTAGCCACATACGCAACAAGTCAGAATAATGCTATTGTTACTCTCTTCTTTAGTAACAAGCCAGGTTATCTTAGCTTCTCATCTTACGTTGGGAATGGCTGGGGAGATGTCAAAGTAAATTATAGTGTAAGTGGAAATGATCAGCTAACCATCTCTGGTTTTATAACGAGAACTAAAACAGCTGATGAGAAGAATGGCACTAACTTCTATAATAATTTTAGACTGAAGGATATAGCTAACACCTTCCTCACCAATGGTAATCCTACGACTTATACATTAACTATCAATGATTCAAAGCATCCAACGTCTTTACGAATGACAAGTAACGATGATCCTAATAAATCATTCGTATTCGATAGAGGGGTTTGGCGTGTTGATTTCTAAAATAAAAAAGGGGATGTGTCAAAATAAACACATTCCCTCTTTTTATTCCTACCCCCCAATACACTTTCCGTAAAAAAACACTAACTTTTTAAAACTGATGAATGTCTTTACAAAAGCATTGCCAGCTCTTTCATAAAACTCGATTATCTTTGTAAATAATAAGTACGATAGTTTTGTCGTAAAGCAACAACTATTTTTGCAAAAGAAAGTAAACTCTTTTCACAAAAAAGGGTGATAGATTTTACCAAAAGGTCTGCTCTTTCTTAAAAAGGATTGACTTCTTTCTTCAAAATCGTTGAGTATTTTCGTTGAGAGGGTAAATCATAGTTCAAAGCGTGGTGATAACCCACCACAAAAGGCTTGGCCATTTCTTAAACATAGATTTGACCGTTTGCAAAGAAAGGGTTAATCCTTATTCAAAGCGTGGTGATGATTCACTATAAAAAGCATGACCATTCCTTAATCATTGATTTGCCTGTATGCTTGCAAAGGATTAATCATTATTTTAAGCGTGGTGATGACTCACCATAAAAGGCTTGACCATTTCTTAAACATAGATTTGACCGTTTACAAAGAAAGGGTTAATCTTTATTCAAAGCGTGGTGATGATTCACTATAAAAAGCATGACCATTCCTTAATCATTGATTTGCCTGTATGCTTGCAAAGGGTTAATCATTATTCTAAACGTGGTGATGGTTCACTATAAAAAACATGACCATTCCTTAATCATTGATTTGCCTGTATGCTTGCAAAGGATTAATCATTATTCTAAGTGTGGTGATGACACACCATAAAAGGCTTGACCATTCCTTAATCATTGATTTGCCTGTATGCTTGCAAAGGATTAATCATTATTCTAAGCGTGGTGATGACTCACCATAAAAGGCTTGACCATTTCCTAAACATAGATTTCTCCATTTCCATAGAAGGGGGTTAATCTTTTTTCAAAGAGAGATTTAAACCACCATAAAAGGCTACACCACTTATTAAACATAGATTTGACTGTATGCATGGAAAAGGTTAATCGTTTTTCTAAGAGGAGTAAAAGTCCATCATAAAAGGCTTACCGCCTTCTTCAAAAAAGCTCGACTGTTATTGCAAAAAAAAGATAGATAATTCGAACAAAGAGAACTTTGACAGTTTCTTCAAAAGAGAGGAGATGTCATTTTAAGGCACTACCTCTTTTTATAGTAAACGAATAATGAACATATTAAAAAGAACACACTTAAACTAATAGGATAAGTGCGTTCTTATTTATTGTATTATATATAATCTAATATGTATACAACTTAGTTGTACCAGATCTCTCCACCAAGCGTTTGGTCTGTGTTGGTGTGTTCCCGACTATTCTGATTCTCGAAGTCATAGTCTTCGAAGAATTCATGTGTTTTGTTTTCTTTCATGTTAAATACCTCCTATTAATTAGACTAATTGGTAAATATATTATGTTATCCACTAAATGGCTGGTACAAATATAAGTAAAAAGAAAACGAAAGTCAAGTATTTAGTCTAATTATACTAATTATTTAAACATTTTTTACCAACAAAGGCATTATTTCGTAATAAAACAACGCTCTTTGTAGCATTACATTCACACTCCGAAAGAATAAAGAATACAAGTAAAACTAATACCAAGTATAGGTTAAGATATACTTGGGTGTACATTCACATTTGAACTCAAAAGTAAGACTCTGCCTAAGATTAGTGACAGTTCTTAATTGTGGATTCACCTTAATCTCTTGCAAAGCCAAATGTTCTGAAGAGAAGAGTTTATAGATTGTTTCTTTAGCACACCAAGCAGTAAGCGTATCCAAAGTATTTGTAAACATTTCATCACACCTAAGAAAGCGAGATGCTATACGATTAACTCGGTTAGAAAAGTATTCTATATCAATGCCAACCTCATAATTTCGAGAGAGAATTACAGCAACATACCCAATAGTATGAGTGATACTAATATGATATCCATCGACCATTGGCTTACCATCATCATTATGTAAGACAGGTGTCTCAAAGCCTAAAATTGCTTTTAGGATACGACGTACTCCTTCTTTCTCAGCCTGCTTTCCTTTATCAATCTCCAGCAAACCTATGATTACTTTGCCCTCAGCATCATTCGTTATTCGCACCACAGACAGTAACCTTTACTTTACTAATACGCCGTTCTTCTATTTCTAAGACCTCAAACTTATAACCTTTATACATTAAAACCTCATGTACAGCAGGGAAGTCGCCTTTAATTTCTAAAAGTAATCCTGCTAACGAATCAGCATCACCTTCAATATCATCAAATTCATCATCAGGGAGATTAAGGATCTTAAGGAAATCCTTCAAGAGCGTCTTCCCCTCAAAGAGATATGTATTTGAGGCCAACTTTGTATAATTACGTTCGTCTTCATCAAATTCATCATTAATCTCCCCAACTATTTCCTCGAGGATATCTTCCAGTGTCACAATACCACTTGTACCACCAAATTCATCTACCACAATAGCTATATGAACCTTATTCTCTTGGAAATCACGTAAGAGATCATCAATCTTCTTTGTTTCTGGTACAAAATAAGGTGGTCGTATTAAGCTTTGCCATCTAAAGTTTGCCCCTTTAGAAAGATGAGGTAAGAGATCCTTAATATAAAGTACGCCACGTATATTATCCTGGTTATCTTGATAAACAGGAATACGAGAATAGTTATTCTCTACAATACACTTCAATACAGTATCATACGAGCAGCGAATATCCAAATCAACAATATCCTGACGAGAAGTCATAATCTCTTTAGCCGTCTCATCACCAAAACGAATAATACCTTGAAGCATACTCTGCTCGTCCTTAATCTCCTCTTTATCTGTTAGTTCTAAGGCTTGTTCAAGTTCATCAACCGACAATTGTCTATTTTCTTTTTGGATAACCTTCTCAGCAAAAGCACCACTCTTCAAAAGTATCGTCTCTATAGGCCAGAACAATCGACGGAAGAACATAATACCTTTAACAGCTTTTCTACAGAAAGCCAATGGTCTACGTCTACTATAAACCTTCGGGATAATTTCACCAAAAAGAAGAAGAAGGAAAGTTAACAAAATGGTTACACAAAGGAATTGCAACCATTCGGCACCAAATGTAAACAAGCTGCCAAAGATGTAATTACACAACATGATGACCGCCACATTAACAAGGTTGTTTGTGATAAGCACCGTTGCCAATGTACGTTCACTATCATCCCTTAACAGTTCAATAAGCTTATCCGAAGAACTTTTATCCGGATCAAGTGATTCAACATCAGTAGGCGAAAGACTAAAAAAAGCTATCTCCGATGCACTTGCAAAACCTGACAAAAGAAGAAGTAAAATAACCAATAGAATAGCAACAACAACATTGATATCTATTGGATTAACACTTATATAAGAAGAAAAATCTACTAAAAAGCTATCCATTAAAACGGTAAATTAGTTTCATCTATGGTATCAGCGGACCTATCGTCAGTCTTATCACCAGACACATTTTCCGCTTTGCGAGGCGCAGCAAGCCATTCAAGATTGTCACCATAAATCTCAGTTACATGTCGTCGTATCCCCTTCTTATCATCATAAGAACGATAACGTACTCGCCCCTCAATATAGAGTTTATCACCTTTATGAATATATTTCTCTGCATACTTAGCCAATGCCTTGAATAGAACAATATTATGCCAATCCGTATGATCAGGCACAACAGTACCATTAGGAAGTGTATATCCACGTTCCGTTGTAGCCAACGTAAAAGAAGCTACACACTGGTCGGTATCATAGTACTTCACTTCTGGTTCACGACCGACATTGCCAATCAACATTACTTTATTCATAAAAGCATAATAACAAAAAGGAATGTGGAATTACTTCCACATACCTAAATATCTAAACTTAAAATTCTTACCTTTGGCTGATGGGAATTGACTTCTATTGTCAACTCTGTCTTTTAAGTACTCTACAATGCGATTATAGCAATCCCATCCAGAAACAGCCTTGCACTGTGCAACAAAATGTGTATCACGATATTCGTGCTTACCAGAAGTAGGGATTAGAACAACACGCTTGAAATCAAGTTCACCTTCATACCAACCTTCACGTTCTTCATTAAGATGCATGATAGCAGGACTATCCTTGCGGGCTATACCATCAACAGCTGGACGAAGCGCCTTCTTTTGCTTGAAGTCCATCATCGTAGCCGCTTCTGTCTTAATCACAATAAAATAAACACGTGGGCGCACCTTATAACGCTTAGGATAGAAAACATCATTAGAAGCATAATTTCTAATATCATCTTCCAACTCTGGAGTAAGCTGAATATCTGGTATAGAGCTTAGAAAATCTAACGCTTCATCGACGCTATGCACTAATACTTCATTATCGAAATATCGTAAGTATAAATTCATAAAGATAATGCTATGTATGTTTCTCTTTAAAAGAGCGGCAAACGAGACTCGAACTCGCGACCCCGACCTTGGCAAGGTCGTGCTCTACCAACTGAGCTATTGCCGCATTAAAAGGTAAGTAATAACAACTTACTAAACTATTCTATGTGAAGAGGAGGAGACTCGAACTCCCACGAAACAATTTTCACTACCCCCTCAAAGTAGCGCGTCTACCAATTCCGCCACCTCTCCAACATGTCCGTGACATTCTGAATAAAAAAGTGCCCAGAACAGGACTCGAACCTGCACGTCGTGAAACACACGCACCTGAAACGTGCGCGTCTACCAATTCCGCCACCTGGGCATAAACTAAAAGCAAAAGCTTATATATCTTTCAGAATATCAAAGAGCGGCAAACGAGACTCGAACTCGCGACCCCGACCTTGGCAAGGTCGTGCTCTACCAACTGAGCTATTGCCGCATTTAATGTCTCTCTTTCTCTAAAGAGTTAGACAAGAAGTCGGGGCGACAGGATTCGAACCTGCGACCGCCTGGTCCCAAACCAGATGCGCTACCGAGCTGCGCTACGCCCCGTTGCTTTTCTTTAATGATTAACTCATTTCCGAATTGCGAGTGCAAAGGTACTATATATTTTCTGTACTGCCAAACTTTTCTACGTTTTTTTTCAAGAAAAATTAATGCTTTTGCATTATTCTGTTAACTTTTCTCTGCTCTAATATTAAATAAACTATTGATTATCAAACTATAATAAAAGCATCACTCTATATCCATGTAAACTAAAAAAAATGTCCTTTCCTAACCTATCTCTACTAAGATCTAACGAACAGACCGCCTTTCTTTCCAAATAAAATTAGAGTATAATGAGCAGGTTTATGCTTCAGACATGTGGCGTAATAGAGCTTATAAGGTCAGAAGAAGTAACCCCTCCCCCACCTCAACTACTAATTTTTCTCCCGTCAACCATCCTTGCTAAGAGGGATATAATGGTTGAAATCACTCCTACAAACAGAACTATACGATTAACATTGACCTTTTATCAGTCTCCAACAGTAGTCTCCTTGTGACGACTTTCCTCTTCTCCTGTTCCCTTTAATCAGCACATGTTGTCTCGAAGAGGAAGTAAATCCAACGATTTGCAACCGCTACTTATATGTAAAACCCCTTATTGCTCTTTGAAGAAAACTCTCCGAGAAGCTCCCACAGAATGATTGATAGCGTAAGAAGAAACACTATACATGATAGCAGGGATTGTAGAGATGTTTTATAAACCACTCCCCTATTCTTTCAAGCAAGGTTCTGAGGTGATATAAGAAAAGGCCCTTCTTCGTTCGAGAACATGCTCTTCTTGCATGTTGAAGACGCCCTTCTTGAGGCAAGAAGAGCATATTCTCAAACATTATTCGTAATCAATTGATTTATTGTAAGTTATAGGCATGTTGTTAATAGACATTATAGTCCTCTTTTGAGGGTATTTAACTTGGTTCTATGTAATGGTTTTTCAATATATCAGTTTTAATCTTCTTTACAGCACCCTCACCTTTTCACGACAACATTCCATCTTACACAAATAGCATTATTCAAGTCTATCACCCTCTTATTAACATAATTCGTGCAATTCGTAGTTTGTCCTCTCAGCCCATCATAGGCTACAAATAGCTGTCAATCCAGCAAAGAGATAATAACTACAAACAGTGCTCACACGTTATATTTCGCCTTCTACTCCAGCTTTATCAAGATTCAACACAAATACAGAAGAAGTTCACAACGTTGGTAAATAGCGAGTAAATAGAATCGTTTCTATCATAACAACAAACAGATATGAAAACTAACAAAACATAAAGTTCATAATCTGCATCTTGACGTCCTACACATAATATAGGCGTAACTCCTATCGTACATGCCACTGAGAGATAACCATAAGACGTAATCCTATCGAAGCATTTACACCTTATATATATAGTATTTAAAAAAGAACGAAGAGCTTACTCAATAAGAATAACCTCTTCGTTCTTAAATTATAGTTCCTTTATCAGAATCTATTAGTATCTTATTTTATAATACCTTGTTCCTTAAAAATCTTTGTCAACGCCTGAACGCCACGTTCAACCTGCTCTTCGGTATGAGTAGCCATCAACGCAAAGCGTACCAACGTATCTTGTGGAGCACAAGCAGGAGGAATAACAGGGTTGATAAATACGCCAGCCTCGTAGGCCAATCGAGTAACAATGAAAGTCTTTTCGATATCACGTACATAGAGCGGAATTATCGGACTCTCAGTATCACCAATCTCAAAGCCTTCTTCTCTGAAACGTTTTAGAGCATAATTTGTAACCTTCCATAACTGCTCCAGACGCTCTGGCTCCTGCTCTAAGATATGAAGAGCTTCCAACGCAGCCGCTGTTGCAGATGGAGTATTACTTGCAGAGAAGATATAGGTACGGCAAGTATGACGAAGATAGTTAATGGTATCCTTATCACCTGCTATAAAACCACCGATAGAAGCCAAGCTCTTTGAGAAGGTACCCATAATAAGATCAACCTCATCAGTCAGCCCAAAATGGTCGCAAACACCTCTACCCTGACGACCAAAGACACCTAAACCGTGTGCCTCGTCGACCATAACAGAGCAATTGTACTTATGCTTTAACTCTATAATTGCAGGGAGATTAGCAAGGTCTCCCTCCATAGAGAAGACGCCATCAACGACGATCAACTTAACAGCCTCTTTAGGAAGACGCTGGAGAATACGCTCCAAATCCTCCATATCGTTATGCTTGTAACGCAGTTGAGTTGCAAAACTCAAACGACGTCCATCAACAATACTCGCATGATCGCGGTCGTCACAGATGATATAATCACCTCGTCCCACAACCACAGCGAGAACACCAGCATTCACTGAAAAGCCTGTTGAGAAAACAAGCGCCTCATCTTTACCCTCAAAAGCAGCAAGTTCTTTCTCTAACTGTACATGAAGATCGAGCGTTCCATTTAAGAATCGACTTCCAGCACACCCCGAACCATACTTATCAAGAGCACGATGAGCAGCATCAATCACACGCTGATCGTTTGGTAAACCCGTATAGGCGTTAGAACCAAACATAAGAATCTTGTTGCCATCAATATCTGTTACTTCTGTTCCTTGCTTACTTGTAATCTCACGAAAGTATGGATAGACACCTGCCTCCATAAACTTTTGCGGCTCGCGGTAGCTTTTGTACTTGTCTTGTAATTGTCCCATTATTTTTTAATATGGTGTAGTCAATGACTACTTAAATATTATTTTCAGGCTGCAAAGATACTAATTTAGAATGACAAAAAAGTCTTTTTGATTAGAAAAGTGGTTTTTAAACATTTTTACTCTCTTAATCTCCACGATATAAACAACAAATATGTATCTTTGTACAAATAAACTATGCGCTGATTATTTGGCACAATGAATAAGAAAAAAATAACTTTTATCCTAAACCCAATATCGGGTACAGTCAGTAAAGCAGGCATTCCTGACCTTATTGAAGAACGGCTCGATAAAGATAGGTTTGACTATTGCATAGCAGAAACAAGTTATGCTGGCCATGCAACTGAGCTCGCAAAGGAAGCGGCAAAGGATGGTATTGACATTGTTGTTGCTGTAGGCGGAGATGGTACTGTCAACGAAGTTGGAAGAGCACTGACCCAAACAGACACGACAATGGGCATCCTTCCATGTGGCTCTGGTAATGGACTTGCCAGACACCTAAACCTACCCATGAATCTTAAGAAATGTATTGACATTCTAAACTACTGCGATATTAAGAAACTTGACTACGGTATCATTAACGAACATCCATTCTTCTGCACCTGCGGAATGGGCTTCGATGCATTCATTTCTATGAAGTTTGCAGAAGCTGGGAAACGTGGTCCTATCACTTATATGCAGAAGGTTCTTGAGGAGGGATTGCGTTATGAGCCTGAAACTTACGTCATTGAAGATGAGGATGGAACGCATAGCTATAAGGCCTTCCTCGTCTCTGTAGCCAATGCCTCACAGTATGGTAACAATGCATACATCGCTCCTCAGGCATCAATGAGCGACGGACTGTTAGATGTTATCATAATGGAACCATTCGACCTCATCGATGCGCCACAAGTTGCCATAGAACTTTTCAATAAGACATTAGATAAGAATCTGAAGATAAAGACCTTCAGATCCAAGCATATACACATACATCGTAAGAGCGAAGGCATCATTCACTATGATGGCGACCCTATTACATCAAGTGCAGATGTGGATATTTCTATTGTCCCTAAAGGCATAAACATCATTGTTAACCCTAAAGGTGGGAAGGACTGTAGACAACCAAATATGTTACAAACAGCCTTTTCTGAGATATTCTACAACTTTGATTTGATGAGACAAGACCTTACCAAACAAAGTAGAAAAGTACAGGCAATCAATAAGAATCTGCTTCGCAAACTAAATATATAAAAACTCCATAACAAGGCGCATGGGCTTTACTTTTAAGCAATTCCATATCGTTGACAACCACACGGCCATGAAGGTCGGGACAGATGGAGTATTGCTTGGAGCTTGGGCACAAGGAGGTAAGAAGATTCTTGACATCGGAACAGGGACAGGACTCATCGCTCTTATGATGGCTCAACGTTTTCCTTTAGCCGACATTGACGCTATAGAGATAGACAAAGGAGCTTTCGAGGATGCTCAGCTTAACGTTTCACAATCTCCGTTCAACGATAGAATAAACATTATCAATTGTTGTCTACAAGACTATCAGCTATGTCATGAAACCTGTACTGAGGGCGTTTATGATACAATCGTCTGTAATCCGCCATATTTCATCAACTCATTAAAAAATCCTTTACAGTCAAGAACGACTGCAAGACATGCCGACTCCCTCTCTCCACAAGAACTTATTTATTACGCCAAAAGACTCCTTAAAGCAAAGGGAACGCTCTCCATTATCATTCCTTACAACAACAAAGATATACTTGAAGCAGAAGCTATATTTAATGGATTATCAGTATTGAAGCTTGCAAACATTAAGACTAAATCTTCAAAACCAGCTAAACGCTGCTTAATAGAATTTGGGAAGGACGCTACTAAACAATGTGAGGAGGAAGAACAAGTGCTGACCACCGATGAGGGGACACGCACAGAATGGTATCAAAATATTACACAAGAATTCTACATCAAGTAGGCATGAAGTAGGTAGACAATAAGGTAAAAACGTTATCATCTATCTCAAAGAGCTTATGCGTTGTTACGTATGCTGTTTAACCATATCAAACAGCAAGCATAAAGCCCCGAAAAACAGTTCTTCTTATTTACATTGTGACCCATCCTAACCACCACCTCTTCACGCATATAAACCAGTCTTTTTACGAGAGAGCCAATTAAAGCACAATTATTCTTTCAGTCTTTCGGTTTTATTTTGTAACTTTGCAAGCTAAAAGTAGGTATAAAAGAACTTTATGAAACAAAATAGCTCTATTCAAATGATTACTGATTACGAGGGTGATATGCCAAAGTTAGACATACAGGTCGACGGCGAGATACCCGTTTTCGTAACCCGTAACCTCGTTATGTTCCCTGGGATTCTCTCCCCTATCCTCGTTGGAAGGAAGCCAACATTAGAACTTGTAAGACACTTGGAGGAGAATCCAAACACAATCATAGCGATTGTCAGTCAGAAAGATAGCAACATTAATGAGCCTCAGGAGGACGACATCTATACGACAGGTATCTATGCACGCTTCGTTCGTGCCTTTGATATGCCTGGTAATTACGAAGGTAATAACCGCACAGTGATATTGCAAGGTCTTGGCAAGTGTAAGATAAAGAAGATTACAACGACAACACCTTACATGAAGGGATACACTGTGGCTATACCAGAAGAGGCTGAGCCTGAAAAGGACAAAGAGTTTTCTACAGCAGTAGAAGACATGAAGGTGGTCGTAAAGGAATATATCCATGGTAGTGACGACATTCCAGACGATTCACAATTCGCACTTGACAACATTAATAATCCAGTCATTGCAGTGAATTATATTTGCTCAACAATGCCATTCCCTGTGACTGACAAGATTCAAATGTTGGAAGAGAACTCTATCAAGGATCGCTTATTCTCATTGATGAAGGTGCTCAATCGTGAAATACAATTCCAGCATCTCCGCCAAGACATACGCTCAAAAACACGTGAAGATCTCGATGAACAGCAGCGCGAATACTTCCTGCATCAGCAGATTAAGAATATTAAGGAGGAGTTAGGGGATGGCGATTCTGCACCTGACAAGAAGGAGTTGCTTGAGAAGGCTAAGAACAAGAAGTGGCCAGAAGAGGTAGCTAAAGTTTTCCAAAAGGAATTAGACAAACTCGAAACATTAAATCCACAAAGTCCTGACTATAGTGTACAAGTAAACTACTTGCGCACAATAGTTAATCTGCCTTGGGATGAATATACCAAAGACGACCTTGACTTGAAGCGTGCAAAACGTATTCTTGACAAAGATCACTATGGTATGGACAAGGTGAAGGAACGTATCCTTGAATATATTGCAGTCCTTCAGTTGCGTGGCAATCTAAAGTCACCAATCCTCTGTCTTTATGGTCCTCCGGGTGTTGGTAAGACTAGTTTGGGCAAGAGTATAGCCGAAGCAATGAAACGTAAGTATGTTCGTGTGTCATTAGGTGGCCTCCATGATGAGTCAGAAATCCGAGGACATCGTAAGACATACATTGGTGCTATGCCTGGACGTATCATCAAGAATATTCAGAAGGCAGGCTCATCAAATCCAGTCTTCATCCTTGACGAGATTGATAAGGTTACTCAGAACACTGTTAACGGCGACCCTTCATCAGCCTTATTGGAGGTTCTCGACCCTGAGCAGAACAATGCTTTCCACGATAATTACTTGGATATGGACTACGATTTATCAAAG
The DNA here is from genome assembly GCF_003043935.1 of Prevotella sp. oral taxon 313. Classification (NCBI taxonomy): domain Bacteria; kingdom Pseudomonadati; phylum Bacteroidota; class Bacteroidia; order Bacteroidales; family Prevotellaceae; genus Prevotella; species Prevotella sp. oral taxon 313. The sequence continues at coordinate 3,506,346 of NZ_PYXE01000001.1, read as the reverse complement.
GTCTTATTCATTGCAACGGCCAATGACATCAATACAATCCCACGTCCACTACTCGATCGTATGGAACTTATCGAGGTTTCAGGCTATATCACGGAAGAAAAGGTAGAGATAGCAAAGCGCCACCTCGTACCAAAAGAACTCGAAAACACAGGTTTAGACCAGTTAGAAGAGAAACCAAAGTTTGCCAAGGCAACGCTGGAGAAGATTATCGAAAGCTATACCCGTGAAAGTGGTGTGCGTCAACTTGAGAAGCAAATCAACAAAGCTATGCGCAAGTTGGCTTTCAAGCAGGCAATGGATAAGCAACTTCCTTATACGAAGATTACTCCAGATAAGTTAGAGGACTTATTAGGTAAGCCACCTTTCACACGTGATATCTACCAAGGCAACAAATATGCTGGTGTGGTAACAGGTCTTGCATGGACCAGTGTTGGCGGTGAGATTCTCTTTATCGAGACCTCACTTTCTAAGGGTAAAGCGGGTAAGTTAACCCTGACCGGTAACCTTGGTGATGTCATGAAAGAGTCTGCTGTTATTGCATTGGAGTATGTTAAGGCACACATCAACGCATTGAACGTAGATTATCGCATCTTTGAACAGTGGAATATCCATATCCACGTACCAGAAGGAGCAACTCCAAAGGATGGTCCTTCAGCTGGTATAACGATTGCAACAAGTATTGCTTCAGCACTCACACAGCGTAAGGTGCGTAAGAACACTGCTATGACGGGTGAGATAACCCTACGCGGTAAGGTTCTTCCAGTGGGTGGTATCAAGGAGAAGATACTTGCTGCAAAACGTGCAGGAATTACTGATATCGTGATGTGTTCAGAGAATAAGAAGGACGTTGAGGAGATTCCTGAGGTTTATCGTAAGGGTCTTCAATTCCACTTCGTTGAGAACATTCAGCAGGTATGGGACTTTGCTTTGACCGATGAAAAGGTAGAACATCCAGTAGACTTTACTATTGTTGAAGAAAAGAAGGAGGATACTAAATAATGACATTCGAGCTTCAGCATACAGATAAAGCCAGCGATGCCCGCACAGGTATCATCACAACCGACCACGGACAGATAAAGACTCCTATCTTTATGCCTGTTGGTACTGTCGGTTCTGTTAAGGGTGTACACTTTGAGGAGTTGCGTAAACAGGTCAAGGCACAGATAATCTTGGGTAATACCTATCACCTTTACCTGCGTCCGGGACTTGATATCATCAAGGCTGCAGGTGGTCTGCATGGTTTCAATGGTTGGGATCGTCCAATCCTGACAGACTCTGGTGGTTTCCAAGTTTTCTCATTGACAGGTATTCGTAAACTGTCAGAAGAGGGCTGTGAGTTCAGAAGTCACATCGATGGTTCTAAGCATATCTTCACCCCAGAGAGCGTGATGGATACTGAACGAATCATTGGTGCCGATATCATGATGGCTTTCGACGAGTGTCCTCCAGGACAGAGTGACTACCAATATGCCAAGAAGAGTTTGCAACTAACGCAACGTTGGCTTGACAGATGTATTAAACGTTTCAACGAGACGGAGTCACTCTACGGTCATAACCAAAGTCTCTTCCCTATCGTTCAGGGCTGTACTTACAAGGACTTACGCCGTGAAGCGGCAAAGTTTGTGGCTGATAAGGGTGCAGATGGTAATGCCATTGGTGGCTTGGCAGTTGGTGAACCAACAGAGGTGATGTATGAAATGATTGAGGTAGTCAATGAGATTCTCCCAAAAGACAAACCTCGTTACCTGATGGGAGTTGGTACACCACAGAACATTCTTGAAGCTATTGAGCGCGGTGTGGATATGTTCGATTGTGTTATGCCTACCCGTAACGGCCGTAATGCAATGCTCTTCACCTACAATGGTACGATGAACATGAAGAATAAGAAGTGGGAAAACGATTTCTCACCGATTGATCCTGACGGCTGTGATATTGATGTTATCACAAGTAAAGCTTATCTCCATCATCTCTTCAAGGCAGGAGAATTGCTCGCAATGCAGATTGCCAGCATCCACAACCTTGCGTTCTATCTCCGTCTCGTAACGGATGCACGTACACATATTGAGCAGGGTGACTTCATACAGTGGAAAGCTTCTGTCATTGAACAATTAGGAAGAAGAATTTAAGAAGAAACCAAATGAGTAAGGTTAAAGAGATTGTTGATAAAGTTAAGAAACTGATTAACCATTTCGGGCAACGTGTTATTGCACGCTTTCCTGTCTTGAAGAAGGTAGGACATCTACTTCAGATGCTCTCCCCTTCTCGTTTTATCGGTATTCTGGACTGGTATATCATTAAAAAATTCATAGGTACATACATCTATGCTATCTTGTTGATTATCTCCATTGCTATTGTGTTCGACTTTAATGAGAACCTCTCTAAGTTCACACAATATCATGCTCCATGGCGAGCAATCATCTTTGATTACTATGCCAATTTCATCCCTTACTATTCCAATCTCTTCTCACCACTATTCGTATTCATTGCAGTTATCTTCTTTACTTCCAAACTGGCAGGTAACTCTGAGATTATTTCAATGATGGCAGCAGGCGTGTCTATCAGACGACTGATGCGCCCTTACATGATTTCATGTATTCTTATTGCAGGCTTAACATTCTATCTTAACAGCTTTGTGATACCTCATGGCACTGTTATTCGCCAAAACTTCGAGTCTCTCTATCGTAATTCTAAAAAGAACACATCGGCAGAAAACGTACAACTGTTTGTTGCAAAGAATACTACCGCTTATATTCAGCATTACGACGACCAGTATAAACGGGGCTATGGGTTCTCACTTGTAAAGACTAAAAACAAGAAGATTGTCAGCCACATGACTGCAATGGAGATTCAGTATGATACCGTTGCTGACACAAAGTATCATTGGAAGGTAAGTAACTGGAAGATACGTACACTCAAAGGATTAAAGGAGCATATCCAAAGTGGAGCCTCAAAGGACACCGTTCTACTCATGGAACCGACCGACCTTGTCTATTCTAAAGGTCAACAGGAGACCTTTACCTCCCCAGAACTACTAAATTATATCTCCAAGCAGACCAGCCGTGGTTCTGGTAATGTAGTACAATATGAGGTTGAGTTCCACAAGCGAATAGCGATGTCGTTCTCCTCCTTCATCCTAACTATCATCGGTCTCTCCCTCTCTTCACGTAAGAGGAAAGGTGGAATGGGACTCTATCTTGGAATCGGTTTGGCATTAAGTTTCGGCTATATCATGCTCCAGACCGTTTCAGCAACCTTTGCTATTAAGGATGACACACCGCCTATATTGGCAGCGTGGATACCAAATATTATCTTTGCTATCATCGCCTACTTCTGCTACAGACACGCACCAAGTTAATAAGGCGGACAAAACAAAAGTAAAAACTACCCTCATTGAAGAAGGGCAAAACAGTAGAATATGTATTTTGAAGATTTAGATTTAAACGATAACGTACTTGACGCACTATATGACATGCGTTTTGATGAATGTACTCCAGTTCAGGAGAAGTGCATTCCCGAAATATTAAAAGGACACGATGTATTGGGCGTTGCCCAGACTGGTACAGGTAAAACAGCGGCTTACCTACTCCCAGTTCTCTCTAAACTGGCTGATGGTGGCTACCCTGAGTCAGCAATTAATTGTGTCATCATGTCGCCTACACGCGAGTTAGCACAGCAGATTGATCAAGGTATGCAGGGCTTTGCCTACTATCTTAATGGTGTATCTTGTGTTGCTGTCTATGGCGGTAATGATGGTAATAGATACGACCAAGAGTTGAAGAGCCTCGCATTGGGAGCAGACGTAGTGATTGCTACACCGGGCCGTTTCATCTCTCATATCTCTCTCGGAAATGTAGACTTATCTAAGGTGAGCTTCTTCATTCTTGACGAAGCTGACCGCATGCTCGACATGGGATTTGCAGATGACATCATGACAATAGCAAAGAAATTGCCTGCTACATGTCAAACAATTATGTTCTCTGCTACCATGCCTAAGAAGATAGAAGAACTTGCTAAGACACTGCTAAAGAATCCTGTTGAGATTAAACTCGCTGTTAGTAAACCTGCAGAGAAGATTCAGCAGACAGCTTACGTATGCTATGAGACGCAAAAGATGGGTATCATTAAGGATATCTTCAAGGCTGGCGACCTCAAGCGTGTCATTATCTTCTCGGGTTCAAAACAGAAGGTAAAGCAGATTGCAGGATCGCTCAATCGTATGCACATCAACTGTGGTGAGATGCATTCCGACCTCGATCAAGAACAGCGTAATGACGTTATGTTCAAGTTCAAGAGTGGACAAATTGATGTTTTGGTTGCCACTGACATCGTTTCACGCGGTATTGATATCGACGATATCGCAATGGTCATCAACTATGATGTACCTCATGATGCTGAAGATTATGTACACCGCATCGGTCGTACAGCACGTGCTGACCGTGACGGAAAGGCGATTACCTTCGTAAATGAAGATGATATCTATTTCTTCCAACAAATTGAATCGTTCTTAGAGAAGGAGGTTGAGAAGGCGCAACTACCAGCAGAACTTGGCGAAGGTCCTGAATACAAGAGCAATGGGAAGCCTAAGAAGTGTGGCAATAGTGCCAAGAACCGCCGCCGTAAGGACCGTGATCATCAGAGTCATAAGGACAAGAAACAGGGAAACAACAAGCAGCGCAACAGACGTCCTGCACCACAGACTCAGAACAACACTGACGAGAACAATGCGAACCAACAGGAGCGTAAGGCTGGTAACAAACAGAATAATAAACCTCAAAAGCAGCAAGATAACAAGCCTGCAGCAACAGAGGGTAAACCAGTAAACAAGAAGAATAACCGTCAGAATAAGGGTAAGCAGCAGGAGCGTCAGCCAAAAGCTGAGAACGAGAAGCGCAATGACAGAAAACCTGCTAATAATAAAGGCAATGCTGAAAACACTACCAATCAGCAGAACAAGAAGCCTAACAATAAGCGTAAGAAGCGTAACAACCGCCAGCGTACATCAGAAGACAAGTCTGTAAGAAGGAGTACGAAATATGATATTCGTGAGGAGTTGCCATCAACATCCAACAACGAATCAGGCTTAAAGGCGCTTATTAAAAAGCCTCTGAAGTGGCTTCGTGGACTCGGTAAAAAGTAAAACAAGTGTGCTTACACATTATTATATAATGCCCATAACCCAAGAACAAGGGTTATGGGCATTGTTTTATTCCCACCTGCCCATTAATGAATGATACGTATAACAGCACCTTTTTTAGCCTCATCAACATCTTCTATGGGGGTAACTCGGTAATCAAACTCCTCATTGCAAGGAAGGGAAAGGAAGAAAAGCCACCTTCTCCTACTTACAAGAAAACTATCACTCGACGCTTCTAAGAGCCCTATGTATTCGTAAAAAATCACTACATTGCATCAAACTGAACTCTCTCTAAGTAGAAGTATATTATCTCTTAAATACGACTTTGTAACATACAACAAATCAAGATGTTACATATAACCTCAAAGAAGACGCTTCTCTTGACCATAGAAGGGCGTCTTCAACACGCAAGAAGGGCATGTTCTTAAACATTGAAGAGCGTCTTCTTAAATTATGACGAGCATGTATTAGACATGAGAGGAGCGAAAATAGTTGACAGAAAGGTTGAAAAACCTCCTTCCCCAGCCCCGCTCAAAAAGAAAAGGATGCGCCTAACGATATAAAGCTCACTATGATTATATGGGTCATTAAATGATTTTCATGACAAAGATATAGACTTAAAGACATGCCAAAATCAGTATATGGAAAGTGAGTTTATAGTTATTGATGGGAGTGAGCACTTGGAGGAGGCTGCGTTCCTCGGCTGACATGAACAGAGTATATACCCATACACTAACAAAATAGAAATATATTTTAGGTGCAAGGTAATTTATGTGACTAAAGAGCAAAGAATTATATCGAAAATAAAACAGAGCTTTTTCGTATAAAATAAATTTCCTGTCATTACTGTCATCACCTTGTTGTATGTAACTAATTAGCTTACAATATTTTATACGAAATGTTAAATATGACAGCAAACTTAAATAAAAAAAAGTTCAGTATAATAAGGTATTTGATTTACATATATATGTTGTAAAATTGAAGAGCAATCTGACCTTCGGAATGAAAGGTAAGAAAAGGGGGTATCCACACATCCAATCTGTTGCGAAAAGGATTTCTGTTTGTCTATTAAATCAATGAAAGAATACAAACAACAAGGGAATTGTTGACACGTAACAACACTGAAAAACAGAGAAAAAAGAGATTTAATGGCGTTACAAAAAGATACTTTATAAAAGAAACTAAGGATAACTAATTAACACTGTAATCAAATATTTAACGACAAAATGACAAGTATTTTAGCAAAGAAGTATTACCTTTGCAAGGTAAACAAGCGTAAATATATGAAATAAAACATTTCAGGGTATAATAATAAAAACAACTATTTATGAAAGCAACAGAAGTCGTAGAGAGATTAAAACAGCGTTTCCCAAATGAGCCAGAGTATATTCAGGCTGTTTCACAGGTATTAGATACGATCGAAGATGAATATAATAAACATCCAGGTTTTGAGCAAGCCAATCTTATCGAGCGACTCTGTGTGCCAGACAGAATCATAAAGTTCCGTGTAAACTGGGTTGATGACAGAGGAAATGTACAAACCAATATGGGTTTTCGTGTACAGCATAACAACACTATTGGACCTTACAAAGGTGGATTACGTTTCCATGCATCGGTTAATGAGTCCATCTTGAAGTTCCTTGCCTTTGAACAGACATTCAAGAACTCACTAACAACACTCCCTATGGGTGGTGCTAAGGGTGGTTCAGACTTTTCTCCTCGAGGTAAGTCAAATGCAGAGGTAATGCGTTTCTGCCAGGCTTTCATGAGAGAATTGTGGAATTACATTGGTCCAGACTGTGACGTTCCAGCTGGTGACATCGGTGTTGGTGGACGCGAAGTTGGCTATATGTTTGGACAATATAAGAAACTGACGAATCAGTTTGTTGGTATTCTTACAGGTAAAGGTCAGGAGTTCGGTGGTTCCCTCATCCGTCCTGAAGCAACAGGATATGGTAATGTATACTTCTTACAGAACATGCTTAAGACTCGTAACATTGACCTTAAAGGTAAGACTGTCCTCGTCTCTGGTTCGGGTAATGTAGCACAATACACAATAGAAAAGTTGCTTGAATTAGGTGCTAAGCCCCTTACCTGTTCTGATTCTGATGGTTACATCTACGACCCAGATGGTATAGATGAGGAGAAGTTGGCTTATATAATGGAACTTAAGAACATTGAACGTGGACGTATTCGTGAGTATGCAGAGAAGTATAATGTCAAGTATGTTCCGGGAGGAAGACCTTGGTCTGAGAAGGCTGACATAGCAACTCCATGTGCAACACAGAATGAAATCAATGGAGAAGCAGCTGCAGAACTTGTAAAGAATGGTGTTATCGCTGTGACAGAAGGTGCAAACATGCCTTCAACACCAGAGGCTGTAAGGGTCTTCCAAGAAGCAAAAGTGCTTTATTGCCCAGGTAAAGCAAGTAATGCTGGCGGTGTAGCTGTATCAGGACTTGAGATGAGTCAGAACTCTGGACGACTGAAATGGAGTCGTGAAGAGGTTGACCAGAAACTCCATCAGATTATGGATGATATCCATGCAAACTGTGTCAAGTATGGTACAGAAGCCGATGGATATATCAACTATGTAAAAGGTGCTAACGTTGCAGGCTTTATCAAGGTTGCTAAGGCAATGATGGCACAAGGCGTTATTTAGGTTTTCTACGCTTATCAAACGCAACTAAAAAACAGGAGCACACAGCTTTAACCATAGAGAAGGTTCATAGTATTTATTCAAAACGATATAAGATAGAATACTTAAAAGGACGTTCAAAGGGTTTAGCCTGTGTGCTTCTGACATATTTCGTACTATCACCAGCATAATTCTTATACGACACAAAAGATTATTAAACAATTCCCTATTGACCTTGAAAACACCCCTACTCAACTCCCCCAAGCTACAAACATAGTTTGAAACATAACAAGACAAGTTCGTTTATTTCCGTAGAATTTAGTACTTTTGTAGCTGAATTAAAATTAAGATTATGAAACTTTCAACAATAGTACTTTCCATTATGTTAGGACTCAGTTCTTCAACTATGGCACAACAGAAGGATGTTACCATCAAACTTATCGAAACAACTGACGTGCATGGTTCCTTCTTTCCATACGATTTCATCACTCGAAAGCCTAAGAGCGGTTCTATGGCAAGAGTCTATACATTGGTAGAAGAACTGCGTAAGAAGGATGGAAAAGACAATGTCTATTTATTGGATAATGGCGATATCTTACAAGGTCAGCCTATCTCCTACTATTATAATTACGTTGCACCAGAGAAGACTAACATCGCTGCAAGCGTGCTTAACTATATGGGATATGACGTAGCAACGGTTGGAAACCACGATATTGAGACAGGACACATGGTTTATGACAAATGGTTTAAGGAGCTGAAGTTTCCTATCCTTGGTGCAAATATTATCGACACAAAGACTAATAAGCCTTATATCTTACCTTATTATACTATCAAGAAAAAGAATGGTATTAAGGTTTGTGTCATTGGTATGCTCACCCCTGCTATACCAAACTGGTTAAAAGAGAGCATTTGGAGTGGTCTACGCTTTGAAGAAATGGTCTCTTGTGCCAAGCGAACAATGGCTGAAGTGAAAACGAAAGAGAAGCCAGATGTTATTGTTGGTTTATTCCATTCTGGTTGGGATGGTGGTATCAAGACACCTGAATACGACGAAGACGCTTCGAAGAAAGTAGCAAAGGAAGTGCCTGGCTTTGATATTGTATTCTTCGGTCATGACCATACTCCACATAGTTCAATTGAAAAGAATATTGTTGGTAAAGACGTAATCTGTCTTGACCCTGCTAACAATGCACAACGTGTAGCGATAGCAACCTTAACCCTTAGACCTAAGACAGTCAAAGGTAAGCGTCAATACACCGTAACAAAAGCTACAGGTGAATTAGTTGATGTAAAGGAACTCAAAGCTGATGATGCTTTCATTCAGCACTTCCAACCAGAGATTGATGCTGTAAAAGCATGGAGCGATCAGGTAATTGGAAGATTTGAAAATACTATCTATACAAAAGATAGTTACTTCGGCAACTCTGCTTTCAACGACCTTATCCTCAACTTGGAGTTGGAGATTACTAAGGCAGATATTGCTTTCAATGCACCTTTATTATTCAACGCATCTATCAAAGCTGGTCCCATCACTGTTGCTGATATGTTCAATCTTTATAAGTATGAGAACAACCTCTGCACCATGCGTCTGACTGGTAAGGAGATTCGTAAGCATCTTGAGATGAGTTATGATCTGTGGTGTAACACGATGAAGAGTCCTGAAGACCACCTTCTTTTACTATCTAATACACAGAATGATGCACAACGTCTTGGCTTCAAGAATTTCTCATTCAACTTTGATTCAGCAGCTGGCATCGATTATGAAGTAGACGTTACGAAACCTGATGGACAGAAGGTACGTATCCTTCGAATGAGTAATGGAGAACCATTTGATGAGAATAAGTGGTACACAGTAGCAGTTAATAGCTATCGTGCTAATGGTGGTGGCGAGTTATTAACCAAGGGTGCTGGTATTCCACGTGACTCTTTGAAGAGTCGAATCATTTGGGAAAGTCCAAAAGACCAACGTCATTATTTAATGGAAGAGATAAAGAAGGCAGGTGTGATGAATCCACAGCCAAACCATAACTGGAAGTTTATTCCAGAGACATGGACCGTTCCTGCTGCAGCACGTGACCGTAAACTTCTTTTTGGTGAATAAACAAATCAGAAGGACAAATAACCTAAGAGCAATAAACATAATGACAGTTTAGAATTTAAGGTTAATAGAATTAGGCAAAAGATTAATACTGAGACCAATGAAGAAATACTGGTTTGTTTTCTGCAAGACAGATATTATGCTTGAGAAAGTGGGTAAAGGCTATACCATTCCACTTTCTGAAGAAGCTCCAGTAACACTACATCCTTGGACACACGTACTGAACGTCACACCAATGGAAGACGGTACAGAAGTGAAGGCGGTCATGATAGACCAACCTATTACAGACAATCCTCTGTATGAGATGTGTGGCTTACGTCCTTCCTTCTACCACCTTTCCAAAGAACTTTATCTCAAGGCTGGCAAGTGTCACGAACTACTTTACTGGGATAATAACACGAAGTTCTGTGGCGTTTGTGGTGCACCGATGAAGATGCACACTGATATATCAAAGCGTTGCACGAACTGTGGAAAAGAAGTATGGCCACAATTGGCAACTGCAGTCATCGTTCTTGTACACCGAGGCAACGAGGTCCTTTTGGTACATGCTCGTAACTTCAAAACTGATTTCTATGGACTGGTAGCAGGCTTTGTTGAGACTGGTGAAACACTCGAAGAAGCTGTACATCGTGAGGTAGAAGAAGAAACAGGACTCAAGATAAAGAACATCCGATACTTTGGTTCACAACCTTGGCCCTATCCTTGTGGTCTGATGGTAGGCTTTAATGCCGATTATGACGGTGGAGACATTCATCTACAACAAAGCGAACTATCAAAAGGAGCCTGGTTTACTAAAGACAACCTACCAACCATTCCTGAGCCTTTATCAATAGCAAGAATGATTCTTGATGATTGGATAAATAAAACATCAATATAAACTAAAGAGTATTTAAACCTTAAAACAATGATGACTTTCTTAGAAAAAGCCCTCGGCTTTAACCCCAAGTCGATGAAGCTCCGCACTGAGATTATTGCTGGAGCAACGACATTCTTAACTATGAGCTATATCTTAGCAGTTAATCCAAGTATCCTTGCGACTACTGGTATGGACAAGGGAGCACTCTTCACGGGTACAGCTCTTGCTGCTGCCATTGCTACATTGCTGTTAGCATTTATGGCAAAACTACCGTTTGCACAGGCACCCTCTATGGGTCTTAATGCCTTCTTTGCCTATACACTCTGCGTATCATTAAAGTTTACATGGCAGCAGTCACTTGCCATCATGCTCATTGAGGGTATTCTCTTCATCGTAATTACCTTTTTCAATGTGCGAGAGATGATTCTCAATGCCATCCCAACGAATTTACGCTATGCCATATCGGCAGGTATTGGTATGTTCATTGCCTTTATCGGTCTGAAGAATGCAAACATTATCGTTGATAACGATGCAACCCTCGTAGGCTTAGGAGCCTTCACACCTACCTGTATTCTTGGTATCATCGCTATCTTACTCAGTGGTGCACTTATGGCAAGAAACGTCAAAGGCTCTTTGTTCTGGGGTATCATCATCACGACAATTATCGGTATACCAATGGGTGTAACGGTTTTTCCTAACGGATGGTTACCTGTTTCTGCACCACAAGACATAACTCCAATCTTCTGTAAGTTTGACTTCTCAAGTCTTCTGAACCTCAAGACAGTATTGGTAGTATTCTCTCTTTTGTTGATTAACATCTTTGATACTATCGGTACGCTGATGGGCTTAGCTGATAAGACAGGTATTGTTGAAGCAAATGGCAACATCCCTCATGTAAAGGAAGCCATGATGAGTGACGCCATCGGTACAACCTGCGGTGCTATGTTGGGTAGTTCAACACTGACAACATACGTTGAGAGTGCCAGTGGTATTGCGGAAGGTGGCCGTTCTGGAGTAACAGCATTCACGGTAGGTATCTTCTTCATCATTGCTCTCTTCCTATCCCCTATCTTCTTACTCATCCCAAGTGCGGCAACAAGTGGCGCTTTGGTTATGGTAGGTGTACTGATGATAGACTCTGTGAAGAAGATTGATCTCCAAGATATAACAGAGTCCTTCCCAGCCTTTATCACGATGATAACAATGGTACTTTGCTATTCCATCGCTGATGGTATTTGCTTAGGAATCCTCGCATACGTATTCATGAAGACTTGTACACGTCGGTGGAAAGAACTGAACTGGACACTCATCATCTTGGCTGTTCTCTTTGTCTTGAACTTTATAAAAGGCTAAACACCTTATTATATAGACATCTCTCTCCCTATGAGCAATAACCTTACTCATAGGGATTTTTTGTCTCCATCATCATAATAAATCAACTTCTTAAACTATAATCCTATGCTATACAAAGAAAAAGAACAAAAAAACTTGATAAAGTTTGCACAGTTCAAATAAAATGACTACTTTTGCAACCGCTTACGAAAAGTAAGGGCGTTTAGCTCAGCTGGTTTAGAGCATCTGCCTTACAAGCAGAGGGTCGGCGGTTCGAATCCGTCAACGCCCACCACCTTGGGTAGTTTCCAGAGTGGCCAAATGGGGCAGACTGTAAATCTGCTGCTTCTAGCTTCGGTGGTTCGAATCCATCACTACCCACAAAAGAGTTGTAGTCATCTGATTACAACTCTTTTGTTTTATATATCTATTAAGATACTACCGACCTATACCCTACTCCACTATGATTAAGAGATAAGTATATAGAGGTAATCATGGACTTATAATCTTTAACTGGTACCCTTGTAACCATTGAAATCATTCGTTATAGCATTACCCTCCAACTCGCCTTTGCCTCCTTTAGCTTTCTCTATGATGATTGAAGAACAACCTACCAAATGTCGCAGGACAATATCATTTCTATGTGCAGTAAAAACTATGGATTTGCCCAATACAAATACGTAACACAACCACACAATTATACCAATTATTTTTTATTTTAGTTTGCTGTCACATTTAACATTTCCTGTAACTACATGTAAATTAATTATTTATATACCCTAAAAGGATGACAGATATGACAGCAAAGTTCGTTTTGATAAAATTACTTCAGAATAATCTCTTACCTTAAAGCACGATTATTCAACCCATATTCTTATCTGTACGACATAATTACAGCTAAGCCACTACCCCGAAGCAATCATTATACCGAGAATACAGCTTATTAGATTAAAACAATATATGGTCCAATGCACAAGGTTCTCAAGTCTGATAATATCGTCTTTCTTCGTGAATCTACACCTCTCACCCTTATCAGACAGGCTGCTAACACATTAATAAAACGACCCTAACCAAACAATATCTTTACCCCCTTAAGAGAGTTTTATGATTAATCCCCACCCTATTCGGAGAAGACAAAGGGATGAAATACCCTATCTGCAAGGACTATTTGCATGTATTTTTAAGCGTTAGGTTGTGAAAAGAAAAACTTTCATTTCCCTCTATCTATATCTTACATGAATGAAACCCGCCAATTGCACCACATTTAGGAAACACCAATTGCATCGTAAAGAATAATTACATAATTAGAGATCAACATTCTCAAGTCCAAGGTATGAAATCTTCTACTAACGAGCTTATAACTCACAATAAATCACTACATTACAAAGAGCATTAAAGAACATGCCCTTCTTGCTTCAAGAAGAGCGTCTTCAACATGCAAGAAGGGCATGTTCTCGAATATAGTTAGGCCTTTTCTATCAATCCAAAGAGCCTGTAGTAGCCTTAATGGGGAGCAAAAATACTGACAAATAATTAAGGTTTTAAGAAGTGAAAGAATATAAAAGCTAAATTATACAAGCATTGACTACACTACAGTCAAATATCGACATAAAAAAAGACTCTCATTACTGAGAGTCTTTTGAGGTGCCTAGCGGAATCGAACCGCTCTACATGGTTTTGCAGACCATTGCCTAACCTCCCGGCCCAAGCACCATTCTTATAACAAATCATCATTGCGATTTGCGAGTGCAAAGATAATCAATTAATTCGGTTCAACCAAACAATTTAGAGACTTTTTTCAATAAACATGCTATCAACTCAATGTTATGAACAAATTCAACAAGTCTCTATAGCCTATCTTGTAAGAGATGGTATAAACAAAACTAATGACAAATATCTCTTCAGAAACTACTTGAAGCATACAGGCTTCTTGCGCCCTTTCCTTTTCTGCTTTGCTTTCAACTGGTCATGTATAGCACAGCCAGCACATCCATGACAAGGATCACTCGCCGCTCTAAACGTTTGCCACGTACGATAAGCCACATAGCCAATAGCTGACAAAATCACTATGGCTAAGACAAAATACTGCCACATAAATCCTCCTTTCTACTCTTTTTATACTGGATTATCAGTAGTATCTTCTGCAAAGAGGTCCTCCGCAACGTTCATTTCGTCATCATCAAACCACTTTGACAGTTTATCCTGTGCCTGCTTCTTAATATCATCATCGATAGAAGTCCACACTTTATTCAGTGCATAAAGTAGGACAGTAAGGTCGTCGGTGAGTCCTGCTATAGGAATAGCATCTGGTACAATATCAAGCGGAGAGATAAGGTATCCCAACGCACCAATGATAATCGCCTTATCCTTCAATGACACTTTATCACTCTGCAATAAGTAATATAGTAGCAAAGCAACATATACCAACTTAGCACCTGCACGTTTTGCAATACGCTGAATCTTATCAAAGAACCCCTGCTGGGTGAACTTATCTTTATATTTCTGTAAATCAGGTAACTCCATACTTATCGTTAAAACATTAATTAAACCTACTCGAATGCCATCACACGGTCCACATAAGCCTTTGCTTCTGGGTAGTCCAAGTTTGCACGTCGAATCTTACTACGTACCATCAACTTCATGAGGAGTCTGTAAAGAAGGAAGAGAATGAGTCCTACACCAATCGCTGCCAACACATTCAATGCCCCTTTGAAAGGCAAAGAGTCATCAGGAAAAGCCGATAAAATCAATATTGGCAGACACATTAGAAACCCTGCTATCGTATAGCGTGTACGCTCCGTTCCCTCGCTATCCAAAGCTGCCTGGTAGTCGAAGAGATAATTAGAAAGGTCCTCTTCGCTAAGCTCTGCCGGCAACTGCGGGAACCCATCTTCGTCTTTATGATTTCGGATTTTATTTTCTACAGTGCGTTGAAAATCGTCCAACACAGTTACATATTTCTCTTCTAAATCTTTCATAACATCTTAAAGTATTAATTTTAGTATAGTTACATTTCCCCTAATCTCTCCGTTATACCCACATGAGAGAAGAAGGACTTATATGAAAGAAAAATAAAACAGTGTTCCTATAAGCCGGGTTCTGTCTCTCCCTCATCTTTAGATAATAGGAAGATGCCTGTCATTTATCTATATTACAGGTCGCCCTGCAACTAAAGCATTCTACCCTCCGTTGTGCTTATAGCTTGGGCGGGCTACCCTCAAACAACGGTTTACATGAACTTGCAGCTCCTGAACGGCACAGCCAGACGATCACCCGCCTGCTGGTAGTCTCTTACACCACCTTCTCATCCTTACCATACGAGTGTATGGCGGTTATTTTCTTCTGCCTACATCTACTGTCACCAATAGCTTCTATTTTCGGAAGCAGGATGCCCTATGCTGCCCGGACTTTCCTCTCGCACCCATTACAGATGCCAGCGACAGAGCCGGAACACTGCCTTATCAGAGTGCAAAGATAGTAGAAATCATGGAAAAGGCAAAATATTTCAATGATTATCTATATTTATTACAAAGAATGGCATAAGCGAATTTATTATTCGTATCAGCTTATCATCACTCTTCCTTGTCTCGTTTTGCATGCACAAACATTGATATACATGGGATAAAAGAAACTAAATTTACATCTGACAAAACTTTTTTTGCATGCCACTTTTCACAAGTGTGAAGCGTTAACCAACGATAGATGATTTCCTCAAAACAAATTTTCCTGTCATATCTGTCAGCTATCAATAACAAATAAGTTTCTAACACACAGCAACTTACTTGATTTGTTAAATATGACAGCAAACTAATTTTAAAAATAATCTTGCTATAATGTGCGTTATTACCTTGCTTATTTCAGTAGACTTTAATGCTTTTACTGTTCGAAGAACATAATACACATTGCTAAAACAGATGCATAAATCAAATGAAAAAGTTCAATCTGACACAAACAACAACTCTACAAACAAATTAAACATCAATGACCATAGAGATGGCACTTCCATATACTTTTCCTTTTACAAAGTATCGTTATAGAGAGTAAAATGTTTGAAATAACAACAAAAATAACGCTCAAACTGAATGAATGTAAATTATTTTATACCGTTAACTAAGAACCGTTAAGACGCATTTGGGAAATGTTAAAATCGGATAAAGATAACTGACAAAATGTCGGTTTCTCACTTTTTGCATCTATATTTGCATCTCGAAAGATGTCAACAAGACATTTAGAAATAATGACTACTTGACACACAAAAAAGTAATTAACGTACAAATAATTAAGTATATGAAGAATTTATCAAAGTATTTGGTAGGTGCAGCATGTGTTACTGCCCTTGCTTTTTCTACAGGCGCATTCATCAAAGTTTATGCAGCTGAGACACCCGTTGTAGCTCCTGGACAGCCAGTCGACTTGACATACGCTGCCGAGAAGGCTCTTCCAGCCGTTGTTCACATTAAGTATGTACAGAACTCTAAGACACAAACCGTTGACGTTCAAGACGACCCATTCGGTGGTTTCTTCGACCCATTTGGCTTCTTTGGAAATCCTAACCAAGGTAATGGCTCACGCCGTCAGCAGGTACAGACCCCTAAGAAGGAGGCTACTGGTAGTGGTGTTATCATCTCTCCTGATGGTTATATCGTAACGAATAATCACGTTGTTGAGGGCGCTGACGAACTGACAGTCACACTGAATGACAACCGTGAGTTCTCTGCTCGCATCGTAGGAACTGACAAACAGACAGACCTTGCATTACTGAAGGTTAACGCAAAGAATCTCCCTACCCTCCCTATCGGTGACTCTGACAAATTGAAGGTAGGTGAATGGGTGATTGCTGTAGGTAACCCTTACAACCTCAATTCTACAGTTACTGCAGGTATCGTAAGTGCTAAGTCACGTGGCTTGGGTGCTACTCGCAATGGTATTGAGAGCTTTATCCAGACTGACGCAGCCATCAACCAAGGTAACTCTGGTGGTGCATTGGTTAACACTCAGGGCGAGTTGGTTGGTATCAATGCTATGCTCTACTCACAGACTGGTGCATACAGTGGTTACGGTTTTGCCATCCCAACATCAATAATGAATAAGGTTGTTGAGGATATTAAGAAGTATGGTAGCGTACAGCGTGTAATGCTCGGTATCCAAGGTGGCGACGTCTTAAATTATATCAATGCACAGAAAGAAGAGGGCAAGAGTGTTGACCTCGGTACAAACGAAGGTGTATATGTCAGCGAGGTATCAGCTGATGGCAACGGAGCTGCCTTAGGTTTGGCTAAGGGCGATGTTATCACTAAGTTTGATGGACAGAAGGTAACACGTATGTCTGAGCTTCAGCAGGCACTCAACAGCAAGCGTCCTGGCGACAAGGCTACTGTAACCTATATCCGTCACAAGAAGGAGATTTCAAAGACTATCACACTGAAGAATGCACAAGGAACGACAAAGGTTATTGAACAAGCCGACATTGACGTTCTCGGTGGACAGTTCCGTCCTGTACAAGACAATCTTAAGAAACAGCTTAATATCAGCTATGGTCTTGAGGTATTGAAGGTTAACAATGGTGCACTGAAGAATGCTGGCATCAATCGTGGGTTCATCATTCAGAATGTAAATGAGAACATGGTGAAGACTATAGACGACTTGCAGAACATCGTTAAGAAGGCATCAACCAGCAAGGACCCTGTACTCTATGTACAAGGTATCTACCCAACTGGTAAGAAGGCATATTTCGCAATTCCGCTTGCTGACTAACAACAGATAACTTTCGACGAAGATGTCGATAAATGATAGGTCCCCCATCCTTGTAAGATAATCAAGAATGGGGGACTTTTTATGCTTTAGCTGCTCACGATAAAGGCAGAAAAAGGCATAAAGATAGCCAACCTAAACAATGATACAACAAAGAGGTACAAACCATGAGGATAAAACTTACCATACAACATTAAACTTTCTTAGGTCAGTTTTTTACTTTTTTATTTGTTTAACTCATTGAATTTGTGTAAATTTGCCATCACTTTATATAATACTAAGCACATGAGACAGCTGAAAATCACAAAATCGATTACGAATCGAGAGAGCGCTTCTCTCGACAAGTATCTACAGGAGATCGGTCATGAAGAAATGATCAGTATTGAAGAAGAAGTTGAGCTTGCTCAAAAAATCCGGAATGGTGATCGAAAGGCTTTAGAACGTCTTACAAAGGCCAACCTACGTTTCGTTGTCTCTGTTGCTAAGCAGTATCAAAACCAAGGTCTCTCACTGCCCGACCTCATCAATGAAGGGAATGTAGGACTCATTAAGGCAGCTGAGAAATTTGACGAGACCCGTGGGTTCAAGTTTATCTCATACGCTGTATGGTGGATAAGACAAAGTATCTTACAGGCAATAGCCGAACAAAGTCGTATCATTAGGCTACCACTAAATCAAGTTAGTTCTGTCAATAAAATCAATAAGATATTGACTCAGTTTGAACAAGAGAACGAGCGACGACCCAGTATTGATGAGATAGCACAGAACACAGACTTACCAGAAGACAAGATTGTTGATGCGATGAAGGTTAATTCCCGTCATGTATCGGTTGATGCGCCTTTCTATGACGATGAACAGAGCAGTCTGTTAGACGTTATCCCCAACGACAACACCCCTTCTACTGATAAGGAATTAGTTGAGGAGAGTTTACGTGACGAGATCGGAAGAGCTTTACAAATTCTCGAAGATAGAGAGAAGGTGGTTATTGAAGCTTATTTCGGTATAAACCAACGAGAAATGACCTTGGAAGAGATTGGCAGTAAGTATAATCTCACACGTGAACGTGTTAGACAAATAAAGGAGAAAGCAATACGACGCCTACGCCAGCAAACCAATAGCAAGATATTGAAGGCGTATTTGGGGCAATAACATAACATTATAATATATTTATAAATTAAGATGAAAGTACGTCAGGTATTAATCATAGCGGTAGTACTCCTACTGGGATGGGTAAATAGTAGTAATGCAAAAGGATATAAACCTGCAAAAGTCTATATGTTTGGCTTCGCAGCTTCTTTTAATGATTCAACGGTCTACATGACCAACGTACAGAAGATAGATGCTTACCTTGCCAACGACCGCACGAATTTCCTTGCTAATCGTGAAGACTACTCCTATCAGCTTCGTTATTACCTTCAGAGTACTGGCTTGCTAAACTTTCCAACCTGCGTAACGATGTATGCAGAAAATGAAAGTAAGGCTATGAAGAAGTTCACAGCCTTAAAGAATAAATACGAAAAGGGTAAGAAGAAGTTTGATGTTAAGTTGATTTCTGACTCTGAGTTCAGATATAAGGCTGTAACACCAGATAACTATACTCCAAACGTAACTCCTCAAGTGAATACGACACCTGCAGTTCAATCAAAGGAAGCCCAAACACAAGAGAATGGAAATAAATAACTTTAGAATAGCTGACTTTGATATACAGATTATCTTCCGTGAGACGGGTGTCAATGGAATGCACTTACTAAGTTCTTTTGAACCTTTTAGGATTAAGGAAGTATCGGAGGATGTCTTTTTCCGACTGACTGTTGACGATACGCTTCGTCCTATCCCAAAAGATAGAAGACAACGTATTCGTGCCTTTGATACAGGAAACGGTGACACTGTTGTCGACCGTGTTGATGATGGTAGTTATCAGTATATTATCAAAGACATTAATGGTGCTGACTGCTGTCTTCTACAGAGCAATAAGGATTTCTCTGATTGCCGTTGTGCACTCAATGGTAATAAGAACATGCGTACATTTGGACTGAACAATGCCTTAATGCTTATCTTTGCTTTTGCTGGTGCACATAAGAAGACATTGTTGATTCATGCTTCCCTCGTTCGTAACAACAACTATGGGTATGCTTTTATAGCTAAGAGCGGAACAGGTAAGTCTACACAGGTTAGTATGTGGCTACGCTATATTCCTGGCAGCGACCTTATGAATGACGATAACCCCATTGTTAGAATTATTAATGGTGAGACGTGGATATATGGTAGTCCTTGGAGTGGAAAGACTCCATGCTATCGAAATGTCAAGGCACACTTAGGAGCCATCACACGAATTGATCGTGCAAAGATAAACTCTGTAGAGAAACCTAATCCTATTGCGGCCTTTGCTTCACTCCTACCCTCTTGTTCAAGTATGAAATGGGACTCAGATATCTATAATGGAGTTTGCGATACAATTACAAAGATAGTTGAAACAGGAAGGGTTTTCACATTGCACTGTTTACCAAATCAGGAAGCAGCAGAGGTCTGCTATCAAACGGTAACAAAAAGGTAAGGCTTACGTCAAAGAATGACTACCACTACTTTTATGTCCCAGCTTACTATCAAACAGTAACAATAGATAAGACTTATGTCAAAGACTGTACTAACTACTTCTGAGATTCAGTTTGCTAATGCAGAGTTTCTACCAGAAGTTGTAAAGATATTAAATGAAGGCCATACGGTTACATTACGCCTTCGAGGCTATTCTATGCGTCCTTTCCTTGAGAACGATCGTGACAAAGCGTTATTGGTGAAACCTTCAAGTATCAAAGTTGGCGACCCAGTCTTGGCTGAAGTAAATCCTCTTCACTTTGTCTTACATCGCATTGATAGTATAGAAGGAGACAACGTGACCTTACGAGGCGATGGAAACCTTGGTGTCGAGCATTGCAAAAAAGAAAATATCGTAGGTGCCGTCATTGGTTTCTATCGCAAAGGAAGAAAAGAAATGGATGCTACCGACGCATGGAAATGGAGAACATATAGCTATATATGGACACGACTCCTACCGCTACGGAGATATCTCTTAGGTGCATATAGACGAATATGGATTCCTATCTTCGGTACAATTTGACCGATATAAAACGAAAGATAACAAAATAAATTATCAACAAGAATGAAAGTAAAAAATGGTTTCAACCTCCGTGAAGTATGCGGAGAGCATATCATCGTTGCTGAAGGAGATGAGAACATCGACTTTAGTAATATCATTTCAATGAACGAGAGTTCTGCATACCTGTGGGAAGAGGTGCAAAAAATGGGCACTTTTACAGTGGATAATCTCGTTGAACTCATCTGTAATCAATATGAAATCGACGAGACAACGGCCCGTAAGGATGCGATAGCACTTGCTGCACAATGGGGCACTGCTGGTATCATTGAGGGTGATGACATTCCTGAAGACCAGTCAACCAACGAAAAAGAACTTACTGCTGAAACGAAAGACGCTATTAAAGAAGATGTACTTAAGCAAGAGAGTAAACCTAAGAAGAAAAGTTTCTTCAAGCGTCTTTTTGGATAAAAAAGATTGAGAAATATAGGATTAAGGACGTAATAAAACCGTTCGCTTTCAGATAGAGCATAAAAAAAGAGGGTGTCACCACCCTCTTTTTTATTTAATATCTAAAACTTACATTACATCATACCGCCCATTCCAGGAGCTGCTGGCATTGCTGGAGTATCCTCAACCTTGTCTACAATAAGACATTCAGTTGTCAAGAACATACCTGCGATTGAAGCAGCATTCTCAAGTGCAACACGAGATACCTTAGCTGGGTCGATAACACCGGCAGCACGAAGATCCTCGTAAACATCCTTGCGAGCATTGTAACCATAGTCACCCTTACCCTCACGAACATTGTTTACTACAACAGCACCTTCACCACCTGCATTAGCGATAATCTGACGGAGAGGCTCCTCAATAGCACGACAAACAATATTGATACCTGTCTGCTCGTCAGCATTCTCACCCTTAAGGTCTTTCAATACCTCTTGAGCACGGATGTATGTGGTACCACCACCAACAACTACACCCTCTTCCATTGCAGCACGAGTAGCGCAAAGAGCATCGTCAACACGATCCTTCTTCTCCTTCATCTCTACCTCAGAGTTAGCACCAACATAGAGAACAGCTACACCACCAGAGAGCTTAGCCAAGCGCTCCTGCAACTTCTCCTTATCGTATGAGCTTGTTGAAGCTGCAATCTCGTTCTTAATTTGAGCCACACGGTCCTTGATTGCTTCCTTCTCACCGGCACCATCAACGATTGTTGTATTGTCCTTAGAAATGGTAACCTTCTTAGCTGTACCTAACATCTCAAGAGTTGCCTTATCCAAAGAAAGGCCCTTCTCCTCGCTGATTACTACACCACCGGTCAACACAGCGATATCCTCAAGCATTGCTTTGCGACGGTCGCCAAAGCCTGGAGCCTTAACAGCACAAATCTTCAAGCCTGCACGAAGACGGTTTACAACCAATGTTGTCAATGCCTCAGAGTCAACATCCTCTGCAATGACCAACAATGGACGACCACTCTCTGCAGCTGGCTGGAGGATTGGAAGGAAGTCCTTAACATTTGAAATCTTCTTGTCGTAGATGAGGATATATGGGTTCTCCATATCACACTCCATCTTGTCTGTATCTGTTACGAAATAACCAGAGAGGTAACCACGATCGAACTGCATACCCTCAACAACGCCAATGCTTGTCTCACGGGTCTTGCTCTCTTCGATAGTGATAACGCCATCCTTAGATACCTTACGCATAGCATCTGCAAGCAACTTACCAATTTCTGGGTCGTTGTTAGCACTTACAGTAGCTACCTGCTCTATCTTGTCATAGTTGTCACCAACTACCTCTGCTGTTGCTTTGATATGGTCAACCACCTTAGCAACGGCCTTATCAATACCACGTTTGAGGTCCATTGGGTTTGCACCTGCTGTAACATTCTTCAATCCTTCAGTGACAATTGCCTGAGTAAGGATAGTTGCTGTTGTTGTACCGTCACCTGCATCGTCACCAGTCTTACTTGCTACACTCTTAACAAGCTGTGCACCTGCATTCTCAAAGTTATCCTCAAGCTCTACCTCCTTAGCCACGGTAACACCGTCCTTAGTAATCTGTGGAGCACCAAACTTCTTACCGATAACAACATTACGACCCTTAGGACCGAGTGTTACCTTCACTGCATTTGCCAACTGATCAACACCACTCTTCAAGAGTTCACGTGCGTCTGAATTGAATTTTATCTCTTTTGCCATTTTGTTTATTCCTTATTATTATTGTTTAGTTATGCTTTGCTTATCGTTCACCTTATATATATAAGTTAATAGTATTACATTCTTTAATAAGCAAAGGCTATTTATTCAACAACTGCTAATACATCACTCTGACGCATTATCAGATATTTCTCTCCTTCATTCTCAAGCTCTGTACCAGCATACTTACCATAGAGTACCTCGTCGCCAACTTTGAGAACCATCTCTTCATCCTTGGTACCATTACCAACAGCTACAACCTTACCACGCTGTGGTTTCTCCTTGGCTGTGTCTGGAATTATAATACCACCAACTTTCTCTTCTGCCTGTGCTGGGAGTACAAGCACTCTGTCCGCTAAAGGTTTAATTGTCATAATCGTATATTTTAAGATTTTGTTTATCATTACTCTACGACTCCTAAAAATCGTTTCGCCTTACTTTATACGAAAAGTATGCCAAAAGGACGTACTGACATCTTCACGAATATTATCTGACAACCTGTCAGTTCTTCTTGTCATATAAGCCAAGAAATAAAATAAAGTCTTATCTTTGCAATTGAAAAAGAATATGGTAAGAACTATCAAAGATTTACGATGGAAAAGATTACTAAGATTATTACAAGCGAACTTCAAGCTCTGTCTGACGATGAGAAACGAGAGATTTTCCCGAAGTTCTTTAAGGCTGGCAAAGGAGAATATGGTGAAGGCGACCGTTTCTTAGGTGTTACTGTTCCCAATATCAGAGCTATTGCCAAGCAGTACAAGAACATTTCCTTGAACGAAATACGAGAACTAATGCAATCAGAATGGCATGAGGTACGCCTCTGTGCTTTGCTTATTATGGTAGAGAAAAGCAAGAAAAAAGACGAGGCTTTACGTCAACAGCTATTTGATCTCTACCTTTCTCAAACCGATAGAATTAACAACTGGGACCTTGTTGATCTATCTTGCCGCTTCATTGTAGGAGAATACCTACTCGACAAATCACGTGACATTCTTTATCAATTAGCCCACAGTCCACTACTATGGGACAATCGTATCGCCATCGTATCAACATACGCATTCATTCGTAAAGGACAATTAGAAGACACCTATGCGCTGAGCGACCTAATGATGCAGCACCCACACGACCTCATGCACAAAGCTATTGGTTGGATGCTTCGCGAAGCTGGGAAGCGTGATTCTGAGCGACTTTATGATTACGTCATGAGCCATCGAGCAGACATGCCCCGCACCATGCTACGTTATGCCATTGAGAAGTTCTCACCCACAGAGCGTTCTATACTTATGAAACGTGGCTGACCCTCTTTTCTCTTTCGCCCACCTTCAAAACTTTAGTCCAGAGTGTCAAAGACAGAAGGACGTAAAAAGACGAATTGTCGTTTTAAGTTAAAGGTGAAAAGGCGAAGAGGCAAAGGGACTTAACCCTCATAATTAAAGCCTTCTGCAAAGATGTTTGCTATTATATAAGGTAATACGTAGCGCAAGGAAAGATAAATGTTTTTATATTTTTTAGCTAATTCCTTGTTTGTTTCATATATTCTCACTACCTTTGCGCCCAGTTAAAATAAAATTAACTCGTAATAACGATGAGAGTCATAAAGAATATTAATTCAGCAAATGTTTGCACTTTATTAGGAAATAAAGGCGCAGACACGCTTTGTGTTGTATTAGATTCTTTAACGAAGAAAGATGAAAAAAATATCGGAAATTATTTGGTAGTTCCAAATAATTTTGTACTCTCTCTCTCTCATATAGGCCAGGCCTAACCTCCCCACTTTTTTCTTCTCGCATACGCGCGCGAGGCGTGCCGTGCAACCCCTGTAAACAAAGGACTTTTCGGAGTTTCCTTTGTTCGCTTTTTTGTGTCCCTACGTAAACGAAATAAGAAGAATTTAAGCACGAAATAATAACTATTTTTTAATCAATAAGACAATGGATAAAAAGAAACAAAAGAAGAACTATTCTGCACCGGAGTGTGAAATAGTTTACGTAAACGAAACCACTAATCTGATGGACGCATCCATGCCTGGCCAGCACAAAAAGGCAAACCATGCTACTGGTCCAGCTGCTGCTAAGGCAAGTCAATGGGATGAGGAAGAGTTCGAAGATGAAAACTCAACCTCATGGGAAGACTAACAGAGTGTAATTAACTAAAAGAACAAATTAAAACGAATAAATGATGAAGACAACAATGAAACAATATTCATTCGCATCGCAACTAAAGTCTTTGGCTGTCGTGTTCGGCATTGCCTTGACTTTCGCATCTTGCGCTAAGGAGGATGTGGCACAAAATCCAACCAACAAAGAGGGCGATAACGATAAGAACTTAACAACTTTTGTGGCAGGCGACGAGGCAAATACTCGCACATCATTGGATTATAACAGTAGCGACTTCTCTTGGGAGGCAGGCGATTATATCTACGTTAAGGATGATGATGGCGTATTGCAGAAGAGTAGCAATGCTCCAACTCAGAAGGTAGCTTCGTTCCGTTATAGAGTTCCTGGTAAGTTTGGCGCAAGTGCAAGTTATAAGGTTTATTACTTGGGAAAGAACAGTAACGGCAGCCAAGTAACAATCTCCGCAACGCAAAGTCAGTCTAAACCAGACAACACCGAGCATTTCGGCACAGCAGGCGACTATGGCACTGCTACGGCAACAGGAGCAGTCGGCGGCAGCATCTTTAGCTTCCAGTTAGAGCATCAGCCAGCTTACCTTGTCTTCCAGCCTTACACAAGTAACACAATTCTGCATAACTGTTACTTGACCAAGGTGGAGGTAACTTCTGACAACGATATTGCCGAAACATACAGCATCAATACGACAACAGGTGCATTGGACGCTTCAGCAGGTACAGGCAGCAAACAAATCGTCTTGACAACAAAAGGCGGTAGCAATCCAAACGGCTTCCCACTAAACAACAGTTCAGCCAGCGTAAGTACCAACGGTGCATACATGGTGATTAAGCCAGGAACTCATATCTTAAAAGTACGTTATTGGGTAAAAGACGTAGCTACCAACGTAGAGGGTACTATTACGAAGACGCTTCCTGCCACAGCTTACGTTTCAAACACGTACTACGACATGACCGCACAGCTTGACGTGAAAAATTATGACGGTGACCATTATTACATGTGGGATGCACAAGAACAATATTGGAAAGGTCATGAATGGAATAGTGCCAATCCATGGCAGTCAGTGTTGAGTGGTTATAGCAACAACAACTACCCTAAAAATAACACTGATTCTCGTTATTGTAATGAAGGTAATGGTCCATTGCAAGCAACCCATTCATGTGCAAATCTTCCAAACATTAACGAAATGACATGGTACGCCGCAAAGGGCGATCCACGTTGGGATGGTGACGAATTATGGACAACAATGGGTCACTTATATAAAGGTGGCATGTGGTTTAAGAAGAAGGCGAGTATAAGCGGATACAACCCTAATACCGCAGTAGACGGAAGCGATTTGCGAACAAATGGCCGGATGGGCAGCTGGTCTATATCTCAGACTCTTCCTTCTGCTGCCGAGGCAGGCAATTATTTCTACCTACCCGCTTCGGGTTTCTACAGCTATGGTACACTGAACTACGACTACAACGGGTACTATTGGTCGTCAAGTTCTTTCTCGTGGAACAATACTTTGGCATACGCCCTGATATTTACCAGGAGTGGCATCAAGGTGTCGTACCAAAGCCGCCTCTACGGTTACAGGGTCGGCGGGTTTCAGTAGTCCTTGCGATTGCCTCTTTACAGGTGTCGCCCTCTAAAAGGCGACACCAAAAGAACCGCCGTAAGACCCCACCCCGGCCCTCCCCAAAGGGGAGGGAGTGCCTAACGGACAGAGCTTCTGCTGAATGCGTATTCCGTCGCTGCGCTCACCGTATCTGCGTGTTGGCGGATGCGTATTTAGCTACTCGTAGATACGCATTGCGCAGCCGTTAGATGCGTATCTAACAGTAGCGCTCACCGCATTCAGCAGCAACGCTCACCGCATCTAACGGCACGTAGATACGCATTGCGCAGCAAGGGAATACGTATTTAGTGGGAGAAGGGTGCAGAAAGGGGGACAGAAGAGACGATGAAAGGGAGGAAACAAACTAAGAAAATAGAATGGGACAGCATGAAGATGCGCAAAGAAAGCTGCAGAGGCGTGCTGCCCTATGCTATGATAAACAACAATAGTATTAATAATTTAAAGTCGAAAGAATCATGAAAATTCGTTTAGTACCAAAGAAAAATCCGCAGAAGCGGGAGGAAGTGAAGTTTTATGCTAACCCTGTTAACCTTGGGCATAAGTCGCTCGACGACATTGCACGTGACATTGCGGGGCGTTCGTCCTTGACTCGTGGTGATGTGTCGAACGTGTTGTATAACTTTATTGATTGCTTGCCCCATTATCTCCGTGATGGTTTCAGCATTCAGTTGGGCGAGTTTGGCTCGATGCGTGTCACACTGTCGAGCAAAGGAGCCGAAAAAGAAGAAGATTTTAAGACCGCAACCATTAAGCCTCGTGTTGTCTTCACGCCAGGCGGAGAATTGAAGCGAGAGTTAGCCGCAAACTCCTATGAGTCGGTGAGGAAGAAGGAGGAAGCAGAGAAAGACAAGAAAAAAGAGGATAAGAAAAAGAATGGAGAAGGAAGTGGCCCAGTAGCGGGCCAAGGATAGGAAAGGATATTGGCCTAATAGGCCTAATAGGGCTAATAAGGCCAATAAGGCTAATGGGCCTAATAAGGCCAATATTCAAGAAAAGAAAAAAGTTCGGTTTTAATAATACTGAATTGATTAATTTAGTTTTAATTATGTTTCCAGCGGGAAGGCATTGATGTGATATCAATGACGATACATCGGTAATTTAATTTTCGTTTCTTGCCCCTGGCGCCATTGTTGGTGTCATGGGGCAAGTTTTTTGGTGGTAGCTCGTTGATTTTTTCTCACAGATTTTAGAACGTAAGAAACTCGTTGGGAATTTTATCTCTCACAGATTTTCACAGATGAACAGAAGCCTTTCTGCTAACAAGGGGAACCCACAAACGCCGGCAAACGGCGACAGATATCACAGAGCGTTATTGCTAATCATCAACACCTAACAATTAACACCCAACACCCAACAATAGCTGAAAGGTTCTGTGATATCGGTTGACTTAATGTCTCTGTGCGCCTTTGTGATTTCTGTTCTTCTGTGTAGTTCTGTGAGAGAAAAAAGGAGAACATGAGAGAGAGCGGCCCCTCCCCCAACCCCTCCCCCGAAGGGAAGGGGCGTAATCACAGAGATACCCCTATGGAGAGGGTGTACGCTTCGTTCTATCCTCTTATCAGCAACCCTATAGGGGTAACCTCACATACTACGCCCCTTCCCTTCGGGGGAGGGGTTGGGGGAGGGGCCGCTTCCTTTAACATTAGCTGAAAGGCTCTGTGTCATCGGTTGACTTAATGTCTCTGTGCGCCTTTGTGAAATCTGTTCGTCTGTGTAGTTCTGTGAGAAAAAGAATATAAGTGGCTTGATAGATGTTCTGTATGCCATTATATAAGAGCTTTAGTTTATCACCCCAAATATCAGAAGAGTCCCCATAATTCACAATACAAAATAATAGTTTATCCTATATTTTTCTTACCTTTGCAATCAGAACATAAAATATAGTTTAACGAAATAATAAAGAAAATGAAACCTACATTATTACTCCTTGCGGCAGGTATGGGAAGCCGCTACGGTGGGCTGAAGCAGCTTGACGAATTAGGCCCTAATGGTGAGACCATTATGGATTATTCTATCTATGATGCTATCCAGGCAGGATTTGGTAAGATTGTCTTTGTTATCCGTAAGGATTTCGAGGAGCAGTTCCGCAGCCAAGTTCTTTCAAAGTATGAGGGTCATATCCCTGCAGAACTTGTTTTCCAGAGCATTGATGCACTGCCAGAAGGATTCTCTGTACCTGAAGGTCGTGAGAAGCCATGGGGTACAAACCATGCGGTATTGATGGCAAAAGATGTTATCAAAGAGCCATTCTGCGTTATCAACTGCGATGACTTCTACAACCGTGATTGCTTCAAGGTTATCGGTAAGTTCCTTGCTGACCTCCCAGAAGGTGCAAGAGACAAGTATGCAATGGTTGGTTTCCGCGTAGGTAACACGCTGAGCGAGAATGGTACTGTTGCTCGTGGTATCTGCTCTACCGATGCTGAAGGAAACTTGACAACTGTTGTTGAGCGCACAGAGATTGAGCGTCGCGATGGCGAAATCAAGTACAAAGACGACAATGGCGAGTGGGTAGCCGTAGGCGAGAACACTCCTGTATCTATGAATGTATGGGGCTTCACACCAGACTACTTCGAGTACAGCGAGGCTTACTTCAAGGAGTTCCTCTCTGATCCTAAGAACATGGAGAACAAGAAGTCTGAGTATTTCATCCCATTGATGGTAAACAAGCTCATCAACGATGGTACATCTACCGTGAAGGTGCTTGACACTACCAGCAAGTGGTTTGGCGTTACCTACGCTGCCGATCGTCAGAGCGTGGTTGACAAGATTCAGTCACTGGTTGACGATGGCACCTATCCAGCTAAATTGTTCTAATTCATAACCCCTGCCTGGGTACTATTTCCACATACATCCTTTGATATTATTCAAGATGTAAGACGGATATCCAGGCAGGGCTTTTTTATCTCTTACATCTCTATACACATCGAGCATAATAGCCCAACCAATTTCAAACACACCAAAGCTTACAGCCGTAATGGAATTAAACCTACTAAATCAAGAAGAGATTGCAACACTTCGCAATCTTCTTTCCAATGCAACAAACATAGTAATCTGTGCTCACAAGTCACCAGATGGTGACGCAACAGGTTCGTCATTGGCATGGATGCACTTTCTGAACCAGATTGGCAAGACTAATATAAAGGTGTGTCTACCTGATGCCACACCCGATTTCCTGCATTGGCTACCAGGACATAATTCCATTATCCGTTATGACAGACGACCCAAAGAGGTAGAGAAAGCATTTAAGGAAGCAGACCTCGTTTGCTGTCTTGACTTCAACCAGAGTTCTCGTGTAGATACGATGCAAGAGGTATTGGACTCATCCAAGGCCCCTCGCCTACTCATCGACCACCACTTAGAACCTGAGACAAACAACGCATTGACGGTTTCACATCCAGAAATGTCAAGTACATGTGAGATTGTCTTCCGTCTGATTAGTCAATTAGATGGTTACAAGAAGATGACAACTCAATGTGCGTCTTGCATTTATTGTGGCATGATGACCGACACAGGTGGCTTCACCTATAATTCGTCACGCCCAGAGATATTCTATATTATCGGTCAGCTTCTCGCAAAGCACATTGATAAGGACGAGATTTATAACCGTGTATTCCATAACTACTCTACCAATGCCCTCCGCCTCCGTGCACACATCATCCTCAACAAGATGAAGGTGATTGAGGAGTTGCACGCATCCTATTATACCGTAACAAAAGAAGAGATGGCACAATTCCATTTCATCAAGGGAGACATGGAGGGACTTGTTAATATTCCACAGCAGATTAAAGGACTTAAACTAAGTATCTCATTACGAGAAGATACTGAGAAGCCTAAGACCGTACTCGTGAGTCTTCGTTCTTGCAATGGCTTCCACTGTCAACCTATGGCAGCAAAGTTCTTTAATGGGGGCGGTCACGCTGACGCATCAGGTGGAAGACTAAATTGTACCATCGAGGAAGCAGAACAGATTGCCATTAAGGCGATATTATATTATAAGGAGGAATTGCAATAGGTAAAATCCTCCATAGAAAAAGCATCAACAACATCGTATCTCATAGCCTACTCCCTGTTGAAAGGCTTTTATTCTTCACATTATGAACATATTAGAACTATCTCAAAAACGCTTTTCCGTTCGTAAATATAGCGACAAGCCTGTATCAGAAGAGGACTTACAATATATTTTAGAGTCAGTACGTATGGCCCCCTCAGCTGTCAACAGACAACCATGGAAATTTGTCATTGTAAAGTCTGAAGCAGCACGCAAGCAACTACAAGAATGCTACGACCGTGAATGGTTCAAGTCGGCACCGCTCTACATTATTTGTATGCGTGAGGTTGACAGCAACTGGATACGCAAAGAAGACAACAAGCAGCATGGCGATATTGATGTTGCCATTGCTACTGAACATCTTTGCTTGGCTGCAACAGAGCGGGGCTTAGGTAGTTGTTGGGTATGTAACTTTAATGTAGTCAAACTGAAAGAGACCTTTCCATATACAGGTTTTGAGCCTGTTGCCATCATTCCCGTCGGTCACATAGCAGATGACTGTCCAACGAATGAGAAAAAGCGTAAGACATTAGAGGAAATTACAGACATCATATAATCTTCATAACAACCTTTGTCGGTTGGTGAATATTACTCGTAGCGCTTGGTCATTAGTCGTCTTATAAATATAATGTAACACTCATCGAGAATCTTTTTCCTTTATCTTCAAACAATATACAGAAGGACCTCACCACGTAAGAAGAGGTCAGCGTAAACAATAAGATATTGTAAGAATTAGATTCAAAACTTACCTTATAATATTCAAGCAGAGGAGTCATCTGCTTATAAACATCATTATTCAACAATCAATTATGCGTATTCTTGGAAACATCATTTGGTGGATATTCGGCGGATTAGAGGCTGCTATCGGTTATTTTACAGGTAGTTTAGCACTTGCCATTACCATTATCGGCATACCAGCAGCAATTCAAACGTTCAAGCTCGGACTCTTGTGTCTTTGGCCCTTTGGGGCAGAAGTGAGAAACGGAGAAAGTCTTTCGGGCTGTATCACCATTCCACTCAATATCATCTGGATTATCTTTGGCGGCTTATGGGCATGTTTGACCCATATTCTCTTTGGTATCCTCCTTGCCATTACGATTATAGGTATTCCTTTTGCAAAGCAACACTTCAAAATGGCCGGACTATCACTTGCGCCATTCGGCAAGGACGTTGAACTTCACCTTTAATCCAAAGACAAGAAATAAAGACATTTTATCATCATTTGAATTAAATTCTTTTAAATCCTTGGTAGAACTATTAAAAGTCAGTATCTTTGGCAAAAACAAAGGAGAAAAAGCCCATGATTACGCAAGACAATTTCAACCAAGAATACGCTGACCCGATAGAGGAACAGCAGATTCGCCATTTCGTGTGCATCGAAATGGGGCGACAGATACACAGATATATCAAAGCTATGCACGGCAGCAAGCAACAGATGTTACGTTTTGAAGAGCATCTGAAAGACCTTCCTATGAAGGAAAGGGAGGCTGCTATCGCTCGATACATCGATTTGAACCGCAAAGCTATCAAAGGGTTAGACATGAAGATTGTCTTAGCCCGTGCGATGGCCAACTACTCTGACACCTTCGAATACCTCGTTACATTGGTTAACGATAAGCGAAAGATGGTGAAGTATCTGAACCTCATACGTGAGATATACATTCAGTATCACGAGGTTATCGAACGAAAAGGAAAGTTTGGTATCCTTGACCATAGAGGACGTATACTCGTTGAACCAAAGTATGAGTTCCTTCGTACTTGTTATGTATATGTCGACGACTTACGTACTATGCCACTCATAGCCCAGTTAGACGGTAAACTTGGTTTGATACTCCCTGATGGTAAAGATACTATCATTGCACCTTTCATCTATGATAGTATATCATTGAGGGACGAACCACCTTATTTCGAAGCAAAGAAAGGAAACAAGGAAATTCTGCTTAACACGGATGGTGAAGAGCAATAATACCCAAAAAGAGCTGTAACTGCTAATGCGGTTACAGCTCTTACTTATTACGATAGAATCTTCTTTAAATCTTCTTCAACAAAGCAGTCAAACCAGCAAGTTGCTCCTGCCACATAGTAATCTTACTATTCACCTTGTCAAGGTCGACTCCCTGATTCAGTTCAGGAGAATCACGCTGCTGCTGCAACAGACCGATATACTGATTAACAAGTGCTATCTTAGCCTTAACAGTCTTCTTCTTAGGATAGCCACGTTTCTCTACCTCGCGTTGATACTGCTCAGATATAGTATTAATCTGACGACCACACTCTTCATACTGGCTCAACCATTGCTGGTAAGCAGCGCTATTCTGCTTGTTCTCAAACTGTGTCGTGTTAGCAGAATCACTCTTCTGCTCGTATGAGCTTTGTGCCATACCCATCATTGGGAAAGCCATCAAAGCAATAACCAATAACTTTTTAACTCTCATAATTGTGTTCTTTTAAATATATAATATCGCTGCAAATATAAAGTAAATATCAGAAAGAACCAAAGTTTTTTTGTAATTTTGCATATTCCGATTAGCCCTTTAAATCTCTTTTAAGGGTCTATAAGAGTAAATATAGAATAAAGTTGAGCAATATGAATAAGTATATTGAGGTAAAAGGAGCCAAGGTTAACAACCTAAAGAATATAGACGTAAATATCCCTCAGGGACAATTTGTCGCCATCACAGGTGTATCTGGTTCAGGTAAGTCATCACTTGCTTTTGATACGCTTTATGCTGAAGGACAACGCCGATATGTAGAGAGTCTTTCTGCTTATGCCCGTCAGTTTTTAGGTAGAATGTCTAAACCTGAGGTCGATTTCATCAAAGGACTCCCCCCTGCCATAGCCATTGAGCAAAAGGTTATATCCCGTAATCCACGTTCAACAGTAGGTACTTCTACCGAGATATACGAATATCTCCGTCTTCTCTATGCCCGAATAGGTAGAACATTCAGCCCTATCTCTGGCGAAGAAGTGAAACATCACTCTGTAGAAGATGTCATAGAAAAAGTGATGTCCTACTCAGAGGGGACCAAGTTCTGTATTCTTGCCCCACTCCACATCGTCGAAGGACGAAGCGTACAGAACCAACTTGAAATGGAGATGCAGGAAGGTTATGCACGTATCTATGTAGATAACGACTTTATCCGTATAGAAGATTGGCTGGAACAGAACCCTGCTGACGACAACAACAAAGCGACAACTAAGGATAAGACAAAAAGTATCTATCTTGTCATCGACCGTCTATCCGTTGACAGTTCTAAAGACACACTGACCCGACTCACCGATTCTTGTGAGACAGCTTTCTATGAAGGCGATGGCAATATGCAGTTAATGATTCTGCCAGCCAAGCTTACTTACGATTTCTCCACACGCTTTGAAGCAGACGGCATACGCTTTGAAGAACCGAACGACAACATGTTTTCGTTTAATTCTCCCCTCGGAGCCTGTCCTACTTGTGAGGGTTTTGGTCGCGTCATCGGTATAGACGAGAAATTAGTTATCCCAGACTCTTCTCTATCTGTCTATGATGGTTGCGTTCAGTGTTGGCATGGTGAGAAGATGGCAACATGGAAAGATGAGTTCTGTAGACGTGCAGCAAAAGACAACTTTCCTATCTTCAAGCCTTATTTTGAACTAACAAAGGATGAGAAGGAAAGTCTTTGGAAGGGTCTGCCAAGCGAAAGAAAGAAAGACATCCACGACCGTATCTGTATTGACACCTTCTTCCAAATGGTAAAGGAGAACCAATACAAGATTCAATACCGTGTCATGCTCAGCCGATATCGTGGTAAGACTGTTTGTCCTGACTGCCATGGCACAAAGCTAAAGAAGGAAGCTACATGGGTGAAGATTGGGGGTATGGCTATCACCGACCTCGTTGATATGTCTATTATCAACCTCAAACAATGGTTCGACAAACTGAAACTAACTGAGCATGAGCAAGAGGTCAGTAAGCGACTAATGACCGAGATTACAAGTCGTTTGCAGTTCCTTTTGGATGTAGGATTGGGCTATCTCACCCTCAACCGCCAATCAAACACACTGAGTGGTGGTGAAAGTCAGCGCATCAACCTCACAACCTCCCTTGGTTCTTCACTCGTTGGCTCACTCTATATACTTGACGAACCTTCCATTGGTTTGCATAGTCGTGACACTGATCGACTTATCCACGTACTCAAGGAACTTCAAGCATTAGGCAACACAGTGGTTGTCGTAGAGCATGACGAGGAGATTATGCGTGCTGCTGATTACCTGATTGACGTTGGACCAGATGCTGGACGACTGGGTGGAGAGATTGTATTTGAAGGTAAAGTATCTGACATCAAACGAATAAAGGGAGACATCAATGATAAAAACAATGCCGAGTCAAAGCAACTCCTTGAGAAGTATCCTCGTTCATACACCATTAAATATCTGACGGGAGCGGAGGTTATCGAAGTTCCAAAGAGTCGTCGACCATGGAATATGGCCATAGAACTGAAGGGCGCTCGCATGAATAATCTCAAAGGAGTAGATGTTAAGTTTCCGCTGAACGTCTTTACTGTGGTGACAGGAGTCAGTGGTAGCGGAAAGTCTTCCCTTGTAAAAGGTATTCTCTACCCTGCCCTCAAACGTCATTTAGACGAGGTTGCTGACATACCTGGCGAATATTCTTCTCTTGGAGGTGACTGGAAACAGATTAAACATGTGGAGTTTGTAGACCAGAACCCTATCGGTAAGAGTACACGCTCCAATCCCGCGACTTACGTGAAGGCATACGACGAAATCAGAAAGCTATTTGCTGACCAGCAGTTATCAAAGCAGATGGGCTACACACCACAGTATTTCTCATTTAATACTGAGGGTGGTCGCTGCGAAGAATGTAAGGGTGCGGGTGTCATTACGGTAGAGATGCAGTTTATGGCAGATCTCGTCTTGGAGTGTGAGGAGTGTCATGGTCAGCGTTTTAAGCGTGAGATTCTCGACGTACAGTTCCAAGGCAAGAATATCAACGACGTCTTGAACATGACTGTGTCTGAGGCTATTCAATTCTTCAGTGAGCACAAACGCAAAGCGATTGTCAACAAACTAAAACCATTGGAAGATGTGGGATTAGGCTACATCAAACTCGGACAAAGTTCTTCTACCCTCTCTGGCGGTGAGAACCAACGTGTGAAACTCGCCTACTTCATCGGACAGGAACAGCAAGACCCAACTCTCTTTATCTTTGATGAGCCAACAACGGGTCTGCACTTCCATGATATCGATCGGCTACTCCATGCTTTCAATGCGCTTATCGAACGTGGACATACGATATTAGTCATCGAACATAACCTTGATGTCATCAAGTGTGCCGACCATGTCATCGACCTTGGTCCTGATGGAGGTGATAAGGGCGGAAACCTCGTAATAGCAGCAACACCAGAAGAGGTGGCTCGCTGCAAGGAGAGTCTGACAGGTAAGTATTTGAAAGAAAAATTATAAATTCACGCCTTGATAAGCATTAATCCTATCACAACAGATTGATAACACCTCCCTTCACAGGCGTTTCTTGGTGGTATTAAGACACACTGCAACATAAATCAGTCGACTGAATCTTTTAAGACAGTCGACTGATTTTTAAAAAGGTCAACCCTTTTGAAGAAAAAGGTTGACCTTTTTGAGCAAAAGGGTCAACCCTCTTTAGGAGAAGCGTCGACCGCTTTGAAAGCTATTACCATAACGCTGTTATCTGCCACATGCGTACGTCCTCTAATCTGCTATAAGCAGATAGCCGGATTCTATACGCTATCTGATAACAATAACATAGATAATAGAGACTCATTATGACTATTCCACCAAACGTCGGTATTGTAAGTAGACAAATAAAAAGGCTGAACTCATCCATTGAGCTCAGCCTTTCTTATATCATTATATGGAACTACCAGAAAACAATATCAAAAGACCTGTTTATGGTAGTCATACGTTCATTCTTGTATTCTACTATGCAACCTTCTCCAAACGCTTCATCATCAAGAACATGAAACCAGCGGAGAGGAGACAAAGTACAATAAAGACAGACCATACAATTGTCAGAGGTATGTCATTCCACAAGTATCCGCCGACACTAACAAGCAGGTTACCGATGGCTGTAGCAACAAACCATCCACCCATCATCGCACCCTTGTACTTTGGAGGTGCAACCTTACTAACGAAGCTGATACCCATAGGACTCAGCAACAGCTCACCGAATGTAAGAATGAGATAGGTGCCAATCAACCAGTTACCAGAAGCAAATGGAACAGTCTCGCCTGCAGCCTTTGCTGCAGCCTGCGCGTTAGGAGTTAGCAAACCACGTGATGCCAAAACCATAAGCAGATAAGCACAACCAGCGATAATCATACCGTAAGCTATCTTACGAGGAGCCTTTGGTTCCTTACCTTTAGCTGCTAAAGCACCAAAGATTGCCATACTGACAGGAGTCAAAGCTACTACATAGAATGGGTTAAACTGCTGGAAGATAGGAGCACTAACATCAACAGGACCACCGATGTTATGATACTTATAAACCAATACTCCTACGGCTGCAAGGAATACAACAGTAGAAATCAGCTTAGCCTTAGAGGTCTTGCTCTGGAAGAATGACATAAGACTGTAAACCATGAAGATAATCATCACAAGGTTGATTACATCAAATGCCATTGTCTGAACACCCTCTGCCTTTGGACTAACAAACTCATCAGCAAAGTAATTCAAGGTAAGACCATTCTGATGGAACGACATCCAGAAGAAGATAACAACAGCAAAAACAAGACAAAGAGCAACGATACGTTCCTTTGTCTGCTGTGGTGTGAGTTCTTCTCCAGCAACAGCTGTATCAGTTTTCTTGGTCTGACCTGCTCCAGCCTCTACATGCTTAAAGGTGCTACGGAAGGCATAATAGATAATCATTGAGATAATCAATGACACACAAGCAACTGCAAAAGAGAAATGATAGGCGTCATTACCAGAATAGCCAAGTGACACTTCAGCCCAATCCCTAATTTTCACAGCTGCTGTAGGAGCAAAGAGAGCACCAATGTTGATAGCCATGTAGAAGATAGAGAAACCTGAATCGCGCTTTGTTGACAGCTCTGGTGCATCATAAAGATTACCCACCATCACCTGTAGGTTACCCTTGAACAAACCTGTTCCAAGACTAACAAGTAGTAAAGCACTAAACATTGCTGCATAGCCCATTACTCCTCCACCCAATGGGATAGACAAGAATAAATAGCCCGCAAACATGACGATAATACCAATAGTCACCATCTTTCCATAGCCAAACTTGTCGGCCATAATACCACCTATCAATGGTAAGAAATAAACTAAGGCAAGGAAAACACCATAAATCAAGCCAGCGGTACCACTAGATAACCCGAAATTGGCTCTTAAGAATAAAGTGAATACGGCTATCATGGTGTAATAGCCGAAACGCTCACCGGTATTGGCTAATGCCAATGCGTACAGTGCTTTAGGTTGGTTCTCAAACATAATGATAAAATTATAGGTTAATTATTACTTTGTTCTTACAATGTCAAAAAGGTAAGTAGCCTTAACAACAATATTGCCGTAATTAGATTTGCCGAAAAAGTCTTTCTTTGAGCTTCCATAAATATTGCCCAAACCATAGTAATAGCGGGCTTCCAGCAAGAAATGTCCTACTTGCCGATTGCTATACTCCATTCCTAAACCAGCTACAATACCGTAGTCTAACTTCTTTTCTACAGGCATTGCCTCCTGTGCAATTACCGTATTACTCCGCCCAGTACCATCAGTAGCAAGATTTGGGGTGTCATAGTTCTTTGATGTCGACTCTCCCAAATAGATTCCTAACTGTGGTCCTGCTTGGAAGAAGAAGTTAAAACCGTTTTGTTCACGTCCCCATGCAAGATGAGCAAAAACTGGAATCTGAATATAGTTTACAGTGCGTGAATACTCTTCAGCGGCCCCGTTAGAGTTGATAACAGGCTGATCAGTACCCGTCAGTATCTTCTCCTTCCATCCTACTGAAGCGTAATTGACTTCACCATAGATAGAACAGATAGTATTAAAATACTTCTCGCACACATAACGCACACTCAGTCCGCCCGTTAACCCACCGTGCATGGATTGTCTTACACTCGGAGTGAAGCCCACATTAGAGAGGACATAACCACCATTAACACCAATGGCGAGGTCGTCACGATGGTCTCCTATCTGCGCTGCTGCAGTCAGCGGCAGCGCAAATAGGATAACAGCTAATATTCTTGAGCTTATTTTCTTCATCTCGGGATAAGATACTCTTCTTCAGATTAATAGACAAGATTCTCCATTGTCTGGTCTGTCTTAAAGTGAACCAGTTGGAAGTTATCATTGATATACCCACCCTGTCCTACACGAACAAAGTCGTAACGAGTCTGTAACGGACGATACTTAACCTCGGCAGCAGAACCCTTGAAATCCTTTCCATGTGCTTTCAAACCACGAACAAAGAACTGTGCTTGGTCGTAACCTGTTATTGCCATACGTGGAATAAACTGCTTTGACATCGGCTCGCCATACTGTTCTGTATATTTTGCCTCCAACTCCTTTGTTTTATCTGCTGCCTTATTATAGTAATAGGTAGATGGGATATAAGTGTTATACTTGAAGAACTGGTCAAGATCATAATCTTGATAGACAAACCACTGATTGTATCCAAACAAGCTGATAGCCACACCAGGACGTGCCTTCTTCAACTGATTTAATTTCGCAAAGACCTCATTCAACTGTGGACTCTTCTCTGAATTGATAACTACAACATTTGGACGAGTTGACTCAAAGTGCTTTGAGAAATCTGCATCTGATGACTTTGAACTCGTAAGATTATACTTAATCTTCTGTAAATCGAGCTGTCTTCTCAAAGTTGTTGTGAAGTCGCCCACCTGACTTGTTGCGTCCTTGCAATTAACAAAGATAGGATGGTGTGTTTTCTGAAAACGCTCTAAGAAAGCGGCTATGGCCTTATTCGTTAATGAAGCGTCAGTTTGATAAACCTGGAAAACATTTGGATTCGTCTCCACGTCAGTCGCCGTTATTGAGAATGGAATGACGAGTTTTATATCATACGTACGACAGAAATCAGCCAAAGGCTTTACCTGCTCTGAATAAAGAGGACCAAAGATAACATCCAACTTAGAAGCGTTTGGCTCCAACAATGTAGTTCGGATGTCAGCACCCTTTGGTACGTTCCATGCATGAACATCAGTCGTAATTCCCTCACTCTTCAACTGGTTAAGAGCCAACAAGATACCACGATAGTATTCAACCATACGTTTACCATCTCCATCTTGGTTATGCAAGGGTAGCATAACACCAACACGAATAGCATTCACAGCCTTCGCAGCAACCTGATTAGTGGCAGCCTTTGCCGCAGCCTTCTTGTCTACCTTACCTTTTATAGACCCGTCAGCTTGGAAATCTCCCTCCTTTGAATAAGGAACAAAGATTAGGTCGCCCTTCTTCAGTTCGTATCCTGCTTGCTTCATCGAAGGGTTTGCTTCTATAAGTTGTGGGATGGTAACACCATACTCCTTGGCTATTCCGAATATAGTCTCCTTGCGTTTAACTTTATGTTGGTCGTGCCATTGGACACTTTGTGCCAATATGCTATAACTAAAAGTCATTGCAAAGAATAACAAAAGATATTTCAAATACTTTCTCATAAACATACTGTTGGTTTCAAAAAGATTTAATTACAACTGCAAATATACAAAAGAAATCTGTAATCAAAAGATGTAGAATGATAAAAAACACAAAAACGTTAATAGCAGATAATTTATTTGTGCACATAATAACGTTCTTGTATAATTTTTTAGTAATCTATTGTTCGATGTTATCTTAGGTTCTTCCGAGTTATAGAAAGATAATGACTCACTCACCAGAGAGAAACGATTACATATCTTACAAGAATAGTTCTATTTTAAGTTGCTGTCATATTTAACATTTCATGAAACTTTGC
Organism: Prevotella sp. oral taxon 313; assembly: GCF_003043935.1. NCBI lineage: Bacteria > Pseudomonadati > Bacteroidota > Bacteroidia > Bacteroidales > Prevotellaceae > Prevotella > Prevotella sp. oral taxon 313. The sequence goes on along the minus strand of NZ_PYXE01000001.1, from coordinate 3,465,452 downwards.
TGTAAACCAACAAGTTAACATCTTAGAATCTATGACAGATATGACAGGAAAACTAATTTGAGTGAATTGAGCTGTTATAGCAACTTTTCTTCATTCATGCTTAATAAGAAGACAAAAAGCAAAAAGTTCAAAGAGGAGGGCTCATCCTACTTCTGCCGTGACGCCTTGACCATTCCTTATAATCTTAAACTGCATCCCATTTGTACGCAAAGACTATGATATTCTGTGAGAACAAACTCCCCTTCTCCTTCTATCAGCATCTTCTACAGGGGGATTTCAATTAGCCTTCAATAGTTAGAAAAGGTCAACAAGGACAGAAAAAATCCTTACACAAAGGTAAACTAAATATCCTCAACATAAGACTAACCTTTCCTTAAAATACAAGTTTATAACATTCAACAAATCAGCATATTACAAACAGCGTCGAAGAAGGGGCCTTTCTTGCTTCAAGAAGGGCGTCTTCAATAGGCAAGAAGAGCATGTTCTTGAACGCAGTTAGGCCTCTTCTATGAGCATGAAAAGCATGTAGTAGCTTTAAGGGGAGCGAAAGATATTGACAAACCACCAAGGAATTTTGAGCTGACGGGGAATGATTAATTTAGGAGTTAAGGAGTGAAAGGGAGTGAAAAGGAGTTAAGACAACACCGTTTATACTCTATTATGAGGGCTGACGGGGAATGATTAATTTAGGAGTTAAGGAGTGAAAGGGAGTGAAAAGGAGTTAAGTCAACATCGTTTACACATTTTTGTAAGGAGCGAAACAACCGATGAAGAAATACGCATTATTATCTTATCCAGACAGGAACATTTACTTGTTTGTATGGGAAAAATTGTGTAAATTTGCACGATTATACAATTTTCAAGGTAACATAAACGAACGATAAGAATGAAACAACATAAACCACGGATATTGGCCATACTGCTTTCAATGGTGCTATCTACAGTAGCTTGGGCACAAAACTGCCAGCCATCGGGCAAATATACAGATACGAATGGTGAGACAAACACGATTGCAGCTGGTGATACTTATAGTGGTTCAGCTCCATTAACAATAACTTTCACAGCCAACCCAGCTACCACAACGGATGCAGCAACAAACTACGAATGGCATTTCTTCAGCCAGAAGAATCCTCGTTCGGCCTTTCTTATCCGTTATGATAAGGACACGGAATACACGTTCACAGAGGCAGGTACGACGAGAGTAATACTCTATGAGATTCTAAATGGTGACACCACACGCTATAACCCAATAAGTCTGTCGATTAGTGAGAGTAGTCTACAAATGCCTAATGCATTCTCACCTAACGGCGATGGCATCAATGATATCTATCGTGCAAAGCCTGGCTATAAGAGTATTGTAGAGTTCAAAGCTATCATCTTCAACCGCTGGGGACAAAAGATATACGAATGGGACGACCCTGCTGGTGGCTGGGATGGTAAGTATAAAGGCAAAGACGTTGCCCAAGGAACTTACTTCGTCAATGTAACCGCCAAAGGAGCTGACGGCAAAGAGTTCCACATCCGACGAGATGTTAACCTTCTCAGAGGTTACACGCAGTCGACGAGATGATGATGGGTGGGTGATGGATGATGAATGATGGGTGGTGATGAATAGCGATTTTCATCAGTGGTTATCTTCAAGGAAACCATCAACACAGTACTAATCATCAACACCCATCACCCAACACCAAACACCCAACTATCCATCAACACCCAACATTCAACACCAAACACCCAACACCAAACACCCAACAACCCCATGAATGAGAAAATAGAAGTCTTCGGAGCCAGAGTACATAATCTGAAGAATGTAGACATAACCATCCCACGCAACTCACTTACTGTCTTCACTGGACTATCTGGTTCAGGTAAAAGTTCGCTTGCGTTCGACACAATCTTCGCCGAAGGTCAGCGTCGATACATTGAAACCTTCTCTGCTTATGCACGCAATTTCCTTGGTAATATGGAGCGTCCAGACGTTGACAAGATTACAGGACTATCTCCTGTCATCTCCATCGAACAGAAGACAACAAACAAGAACCCCCGCTCGACCGTTGGTACAACAACTGAGATATACGATTTCCTACGCCTTCTTTATGCACGTGCAGGTGAAGCCTATTCTTATATGAGCGGTGAGAAGATGGTGAAATACACCGAGGAGAAAGTGGTAGACATGATTATGTCTGATTATCAAGACCGCAAAATATATATCCTCTCACCACTTGTTCGCAACCGTAAAGGACATTATCGTGAGCTCTTTGAACAGATGCGACGCAAGGGATACTTGTACATTCGTGTCGATGGAGAGGTACAAGAGCTTACACGTGGTATGAAGGTAGACCGCTACAAGAACCATAACATCGAGGTTGTCATCGACAAGATGAAACTAAGTGGTACGGAGAATGAGACTCTACGTGAGCGTCTGGCAAAGACGGTCTCTACGGCCATGAAGCAAGGAGAAGGCTTGATAATGATTCTTGATAACGAACGAGACGAAGCTAAATATTTCTCTAAACGACTGATGGACCCAGTCACTGGGATAGCATACAAAGACCCTGCTCCAAACATCTTCTCCTTTAACTCGCCCGAAGGAGCTTGTCCGCAGTGTAAAGGATTGGGTGTGATTGATGAGATAGACCTAAAGAAGGTGATTCCTGATGATAAGCTTGACATCCATAGTGGGGCTATCGTACCGTTAGGAAAGTATAAGAACCAGATGATTTTCTGGCAGATAGATGCACTCTTAAAACGATATGATTGTAGCCTCAAGACCCCTGTCAAGGATATTCCTAAGGAGGCAATGGATGAGGTTTTGTATGGTTCTTTGGAGAAGTTGAAGATTGCTAAAGAGCTTGTACACACCACCTCCGACTATTTTGTGTCCTTTGATGGTATCATTAAGTACCTCCGCACCGTGATGGAGAACGATGATTCCTCAGCTGGGAAGAAGTGGGCCGACCAGTTCATAGCCGAAGCACAATGTCCTGAATGTCATGGTCATCGTCTTAATCGTGAGGCTTTATCTTACAAGATATGGGATAAGAACATTGCTGAACTTGCAGAGATGGATATAACCGAACTGCGAGATTGGATAGACCATGTTGAGGAACACATGAATGAGAAACAGCGTACAATCGCTGTAGAGATAGTGAAGGAGATACGTAAACGTATAAACTTCTTACTCGACGTGGGCCTTGATTATCTTGCATTGAACCGTCAAAGTGCTACGCTTTCAGGTGGTGAAAGCCAGCGTATCCGCCTTGCGACACAGATAGGCTCACAACTTGTCAATGTTCTTTATATCCTTGATGAACCGTCTATCGGACTTCATCAGCGTGATAATGAGCGTCTTATCAACTCGCTAAAAGAGCTGCGCGACATGGGAAACACGGTCATCGTGGTAGAACACGACGAAGACATGATGCGTGCAGCCGACTGGATTGTAGACATCGGACCAAAAGCTGGACGCAAAGGTGGCGAGGTTGTCTTCCAAGGAACACCTGCAGACATGCTCAAGACACACACACTTACCGCACAATACTTGAACGGGGAGCGTAAGATAGAGATACCTAAGGAACGCAGAGAAGGTAATGGTAAGACGCTACAGCTCACTGGCTGTAAGGGTAATAACCTGAAGGACGTAGACGTAACCTTCCCACTTGGCGAACTAATTGTCGTCACTGGTGTGTCTGGTTCAGGAAAGAGTACGTTAATCAACGAGACCCTACAGCCCATTCTCTCACAACACTTCTACCGCTCACTGAAGCGTCCAATGCCTTACAAGAGTATTGAAGGGATTGACAACATCGATAAAGTAGTCAATGTTGACCAAAGTCCTATCGGCCGTACACCACGTAGTAACCCTGCTACTTACACTGGCGTTTTCTCTGATATACGCCAACTCTTCGTCAATCTCCCCGAAGCTAAGATACGAGGCTACAAGCCTGGACGATTCTCTTTCAATGTGAAAGGAGGACGTTGTGAGGCCTGTGGCGGTAATGGCTACAAGACTATTGAGATGAACTTCCTACCTGATGTGATGGTACCGTGCGAGGTCTGCCATGGTAAACGCTATAACCGTGAGACGTTGGAAGTGCGTTTCAAGGGAAAGTCAATAGCCGACGTGCTCGACATGACGGTTAACATGGCTGTAGAGTTCTTTGAGAACGTACCACAGATACTACCGAAGATTAAGGCACTACAGGATGTTGGCTTGGGTTATATCAAGCTTGGACAAAGCTCTACTACCCTCTCTGGCGGTGAGAGTCAGCGTGTTAAGTTGGCTACAGAACTGGCAAAACGTGACACCGGTAAGACCCTTTACATCCTTGATGAGCCTACAACAGGTCTGCACTTTGAAGACATACGTATCTTGATGGACGTCTTACAGAAACTTGTTGACCGTGGTAACACCGTTATCATCATCGAACACAACCTCGATGTCATCAAACTTGCAGACTACATCATAGACATGGGACCAGAAGGAGGACGTGGAGGTGGTCGCATGTTGAGCTGTGGTAGACCAGAAGAAGTGGCAAAGAACAAGGAGAGCTACACTTCTCGTTTCCTTGCGAAAGTTCTGAAATAAGTCATAGCTATCAAGAATAAAGTTACAAGTTATCATCTCTTTTATTTGGATAATCGGTAAATTAGTTCTAAATTTGTCGGGTTTCTTTGATGAAGGAAGGACTGAGTAAGATCGTTCCTTACCCCACCCAACACAGCTATCCATCGGAGAATAAACATATAGATAATATCACCTAAGATTATGAATAAGAAAGAATACTTACGTTCATGGGCTGAAACCTACAAGAACGACCTTACTAACAACATTATGCCCTTCTGGTTGAACCATGGCTGGGACAAGGAGAATGGCGGTATATACACCTGCTTGGACCGTGATGGATCCTTAATGGACACAACGAAATCGGTGTGGTTTCAAGGACGATGGGCCTTCATCTGCGCTTTTGCATATAACAATGTAGAAAAGAACCAAGAGTGGCTTGAAGCCTCTAAGTCGGCTATCGACTTCATTGAGAAATATTGCTTTGACAAAGACGGACACATGTACTTTGAGGTGACAGCAGAAGGCAAACCACTGCGCAAGCGTCGCTATGTTTTCTCAGAGACATTCGCAGCAATAGCTTTTGCCGAATATTCTTTGGCTACAGGTGACAAACACTATGCAGAAAGAGCGTTGCAGGTGTTCCATGATGCACAACGCTTCCTCTCTACACCAGGTTTTCTCCCTGCTAAGTATGAGCCCACAGTAGAGATGCAGAGCCATTCTATCATTATGATTCTCATCAACGTTGGTTCACGTCTGCGTGCTGTGATTGACGACCCAACACTGACCCAGCAGATTGATGAGTCTATCTCGTTGCTCCGTCGCTACTTCATGCACCCAGAGTTTAAGGCATTGCTTGAAACTGTCGGTCCAAAGGGAGAGTTCATTGATACCAATGCAACACGTACCATCAACCCTGGTCATTGTATTGAGACTGCATGGTTTATCATGGAGGAAGCTAAGTTGCGCAACTGGGATAAAGACCTACTCGACACTGCCCTCACCATCTTCGATTGGTCATGGGACTGGGGATGGGACAAGCAATATGGTGGTATCATCAACTTCAGAGACTGCCGTAACCTCCCACCACAGGACTACTCACAGGATATGAAGTTCTGGTGGCCACAGTGCGAGACAATCATTGCCTCTCTCTATGCTTACCTTGGAACAGGCGACGAGGAATATCTCTATCGTCATCAACGCATTAGCGAGTGGACATACGCCCACTTCCCTGATCAAGACTATCCAGAGTGGTATGGTTACCTACATCGTGATGGGACCGTTGCACAGCCTGCAAAGGGTAATATCTTCAAAGGTCCATTCCACGTTCCACGTATGATGATAAAGGGTTACATGCTCTGTCAAGAGATATTGAAGACTATGGAATAGTTATAAGCTACGAAAGAATAAAACAAAGAGTCCCATAACATAACTAATAATAGTTTGTTGTGGGACTCTTTTTATGTAGTGCTGATGTAGGAAATGAAGGAACTAACGTGAGTTAGCAACCACTTAATAAGACTCAAGAAAGAAACGTTCTTGAACTCTATTACTCATCATCATAATTGATAAGGGATAAGTAATGGTTTTGAGAAGGGCAAGAAAGAACTTCAGTAAATCCTTACTTTTTCATGTAACAACACCCTTATTCCTCCCTTTATCCCATCTTCTCCCCACGTTTTAAGGCTTATCTCATCTTGTCCGGATGTCCCGGACAGATTGTCCGAAGGCTTCGGACAGGTTGTACGGAGGCTCCGGACAAGTTGTACGGAGGCTTCGGACAAGTTGTCCAAAGCCTTCGGATAGGTTGTACAAAAGCCTTGGACTGGTTGTAAAAATGCTGTAATCCAATAAAGAAGGGGCTCATCACCCTACTCCTTCGGCTCGGTGTCAGTTATATAACTACAAGTTTTTGATGCTTAAAAGGTCTATGCGAGCGACATTGTCATCATCCTTCTTAGTGTTCGCATTTCAATCCTTTTGCGTCTTTTGGTTGCTCCTTGCAAGTTGAACATTTCTCACTACTTTGTTTCAGAGAATCGATAACGCTGCATTTCACCTAAAACTAAATTTGCTGTCATTACTGTCATTCAATATTGCCACCTAACACATTAGTTTACAACGGGGTTACATGAAATGTTAAATATGACAGCAAAATGAAATGAAAAATATTTCTGTAATTGTGAGTGTTATATTCAGTCTTCGTTAATAGACTTTATCAATGATTTAATAGAGCTTTTAAGATACCTTCGCAGCCGTCTTCTATCAAATCAAGAGCGAAGTTGAAATCCTCTGTACCACCATAATAAGGGTCGGGAACACAAGTAGCTGAAGGGTGCTGAGTGAAGAAGTCTGCCATTCGAATAACCTTCTTTCGTGCCGCCTCATTCGGTGCTTGCGACGTAATATTACGATAGTTCTCTTCGTCCATAACGACAATCTTATCGAAACAATCAAAATCTCTGCTTGCATCAAACTGCCGAGCATGATGATTGACATTATACCCACGCTGCCTTCCACACTCTCTCATCCGCTTGTCTGGAAGCTGTCCAACGTGCCAACCCCCAATTCCTGCTGAGTCTATCAAGTATCGGTCGTCCCACCCTCGTTCGTCAACAAGGTGTTGCATCACAGCATGAGCCGCTGGAGAACGGCATATATTGCCTAAACAAATAAACAAGATACTTACTTTCTCTTCTGCTTTTGTCTTCATCATTCGTATTCTGTTTCTTATAATGCAAATAGTTTCTTTATCTCATCCAACCTCTCTAAGGCTACCTTCCTACCCTGTTCATACGTTGCTTGCATCATGGCTGGATCGTGAGAAAGGTGCCCAATAGTAAGTTTTCCTTTAGGTCGTAGGACCAGTGTATTAGGTTTCTTTTCTTCCTCTTTGATATATGCCAACTGCTCATTATACATGATATGGCGCTGTTCCAAAGCCCGCACAATACGTGGATGACGATGTAACCACATTCGCATAAGGGGCATTAATGAATTAGGAGTCTTCACATAGTCTTCTGGTTGAGTAAGTACAACGAGATTATGGTCGTACCCTTGCTCTTGAAAAAAGCGAAGAGGAATAGAGTCGGCAATGCCACCATCCAATAGTTTCTTACCTTCCACCGTCACAATACGAGCTGCAATAGGCATAGAAGCAGAGGCACGAATAAATTCTAAACAATTATCATCAACCTCCATCAAACGCTTGTATTCAGCCTTACCCGTACCGACATTCGTACATACAGCCCAGAACTCCATAGGGTTATCACGGAAGGTATCAACATCAAAGTAGTCGATGTGACGAGGCATATAATGATAAGCATACTCCCCACCAAAGTAATCACCGGTCGTAAGGAGTGAACGTAAAGAAGCATATCGCCAGTCGTTTGCCAACTTCTTGTTGTATCTTATCGCCCGTCCAGGCTGTTTTGACTTCATATTACAACCAAAGGCAGCACCAGCAGAAACACCAATCACACCATTAGGCCATATCTCATTCTCCATCAAAACATCCATCACACCAGCTGAAAACAATCCGCGCATGGCGCCTCCTTCTAATACAAGTCCTTTCTTCATTATCCTTTATATTATCTATACTACCAACTAATAATATCACGATATGGGAATTAGAGAAAACAAAAATTCCCATGGTAACACACTACCCTCTTATCTTCTTTTAGCCAAGGTCGCAATGGCATCAAAGTTATAAACAAGTGTTCCGCTGGTAAAAGTGGTTGTTTCTATCTTGAAAGAACGATACTTACGGAGACAGTCAACGAAACCTATGGGGTCTTGTACAAATGCTGAGTCAGTCTGTTTACTGATCCCAGGCTTATAACTGAACCTTCCCACCTCTTCTCCGTATGCGTAGACACGTACAAAATTAGTTGTATCATAACTATTACCAGCAAACTGCTCACCATCACCAAGTATCATACAAGCCTCAACTCCGACACGTCCAAGATATCTAACTCGTATCGTCATACGATTAGAAGGAGTTATCTGTGATTTCTTATTTGGTGCACTTTGTGTCTTGGCAACAAGTGAGTCATTCTGATAAGACCATGACGATACATACGTCCCATCACCAGACGAATTACTATCAAGGTCGACAGCCATCATTGTGTCAACTTGTGTCGTATCATAATGTCCTACTCCTCGTGAAGAATAACCTGAACATGACATAATAGCAAAGGCCATAACAACCACAAAAGATGTAGGAAGAGCCCGCATAGATAGTAGTTTCATATTCTAAAAGTAAAAGGGTCAAGAGAGTAAAAGGCAGTAAACACATTACCACCTCGTTCTCAAATAAAAAGTTAAGGGAGTTTAGAAATATGTATGAATACCCTTAAAGATAACTTATCTCTAAACTCCCTATACGCTTATTAATATCTGAAGAGCATTAATACTCGCCCCATGCCTTGATATCAATATCATCCATTCCGACATTGCAGAAGGCTGAAATAAACGCACTTGCCAGTCGGCTATTCGTTATCAACGGTACATTGAGATCGATTGCAGCACGACGAATCTTATAACCATTGGTTAACTCACGAGGCGTAAGGTCTTTTGGCATATTCACAACCATGTCTATCTTCTTCTCATGGAGAAGTTCAAGCGCCTGTGGATGCTGTCCTTCGTCTGATGGCATATAGACGAGTGTGTTCTCAATACCGTTCTCTGTGAGATACTTTGATGTACCAACTGTTGCATAGAGTTCATATCCATGCTGCTTCAACATTTTTGCCGCATCAAGCATCCCAGCCTTCTGCTTTGCGCCACCTGTTGACAACAAGATTGTCTTCTTTGGTATTCGAAGACCAACTGACAGCATTGACTTCATCAGAGCTGTTGAGGTGTCATCACCCAAACAACCAACCTCACCAGTAGAACTCATATCAACACCCAATACTGGGTCGGCCTTTTGTAAGCGGTTAAAAGAGAACTGAGAAGCCTTAATACCTACGTAATCAAGGTCGAAGAGGTTCTTATTAGGCTTCTCTACAGGTGCACCAAGCATAATCTTAGTAGCCAAGTCAATGAAGTTGAGCTTCAACACCTTACTAACGAATGGGAATGAACGGCTCGCACGGAGGTTACACTCAATAACGAGGATATCGTTATCACGTGCCATAAACTGAATGTTGAATGGTCCGTTGATATGCAACTTCTTCGCAATCTGACGACTGATACGCTTAATACGGCGCATAGTTTCAACATAAAGTTTCTGAGGTGGGAACTGAATTGTAGCATCACCAGAGTGAACACCAGCAAACTCAATGTGCTCAGAGATAGCGTATGCCAATATCTCACCATCCTGTGCAACCGCATCCATCTCAATCTCCTTTGCATGTTCAATGAACTTACTTACCACAACAGGGTGGTCTTCGCTGACGTTGGCAGCCAACTGAAGGAAGCGAGTGAGTTCATCTCTATTAGAACAGATATTCATTGCTGCACCAGAAAGTACGTAAGATGGACGTACAAGTACTGGGAAACCAACACGGTCAACAAACTTATCAATATCGTCCATACTTGTCAATGCACTCCATTCTGGCTGATTGATACCATTCTCTGTGAGCATTGACGAGAACTTAGCACGGTCCTCAGCGTTATCAATATCCTTTGCTGATGTTCCAAGAATGGACACGTTCTCCTCATCAAGATACATAGCGAGGTTATTTGGGATCTGTCCACCTGTAGATACAATCACACCATGTGGGTTCTCTGCATCAATGATATCCATGACACGCTCGAATGTTAACTCATCGAAATAGAGGCGATCACACATGTCATAATCCGTTGACACTGTCTCTGGATTATAGTTAATCATGATAGAACGATAGCCCTGACGACGGATAGTATTCAATGCCTGAACACCACACCAGTCGAACTCTACAGAACTACCAATGCGGTAAGCACCTGATCCAAGTACGATAACTGAGTTACGATCATTAGAGAATGTAATGTCAGAAGCCACACCTGCGTATGTAACGTACAGGTAATTGGTCTGTGCTGGATATTCCGCAGCCAATGTATCAATCTGCTTAACAACAGGAAGAATACCAAAGCTCTTACGTAAACGACGAACGATTCTCATAGCTTCGTGCATCTTCTTGCACTCTTCCTCCAAACCAACAGCACGTGCAATTTGGAAGTCTGTAAAGCCATAAACCTTTGCTGTACGCAGAAGTTCCTTATCAAGTGTGTTGATATTCTTAGTTTTCAGTTCCTCATCAATATCTATGATATGCTTGAGTTTATTAAGGAACCATCGGTCAATTTTGGTTAGTTCGTGAATCTGGTCAACCGTATAGCCCTTGTGCATCGCCTTAGAAATAAGGAACACACGCTTGTCGGTAGGTTCACGCAACGCTGCATCAAGATCGTCTATCTGCAATTCTTTGTTCTCAACAAAGCCATGCATACCCTGTCCTATCATACGAAGACCCTTCTGAATGGCTTCCTCGAAGTTACGACCAATAGCCATTACCTCACCAACAGACTTCATACTTGAGCCTAACTCCCTATCCACACCACGGAACTTACTGAGGTCCCAACGTGGAATCTTGCAGACTACATAGTCGAGTGCTGGCTCGAAGAAAGCTGAAGTGGTCTTTGTAACAGAGTTCTTCAACTCAAAGAGTCCGTAGCCCATACCCAACTTAGCAGCAACAAAAGCAAGAGGATAACCAGTTGCCTTGCTGGCAAGAGCTGAAGAACGAGACAAACGAGCATTTACCTCAATAACTCGATAGTCTTCACTCTCTGGGTCGAAAGCATACTGAACATTACATTCACCAACAATACCAATATGACGTACTATCTTTATAGACAGTGCACGAAGCTTATGATACTCGCTGTTAGAAAGGGTCTGAGATGGTGCAATAACGATAGACTCACCTGTATGAATACCAAGTGGGTCGAAGTTCTCCATGTTACAAACTGTGATACAATTGTCGTAACGGTCACGAACAACCTCGTACTCTATCTCTTTCCAGCCCTTCAAACTCTTCTCTACCAATACCTGAGGAGAGAACGAGAAGGCCTTCTCACAGAGTGTATTCAGTTCTTCCTCATTATCGGCAAATCCACTACCAAGGCCACCTAATGCGTATGCAGCACGTACAATAACAGGATAACCGAGGTTCTTTGCAGCCACTCGTGCCTGCTGAATATCCTCACAAGCCTCACTCTTGATTGTCTTTACATCAATCTCATCGAGTCGTTCAACGAAGAGTTCACGGTCTTCAGTATCCATGATAGCCTTAACAGGAGTACCTAAAACCTTTACATTATACTTCTTCAGAACTCCTGTCTTATCCAACTCAACACCACAGTTCAGTGCTGTCTGACCACCAAAAGACAGGAGAATTCCATCAGGACGTTCCTTCTCTATAACACGCTCAACGAAGTAAGGTTGAACTGGAAGGAAGTAGATTTGGTCGGCAACACCCTCTGATGTCTGTACTGTTGCGATGTTTGGATTAATCAAAACAGTAGAAACACCCTCCTCACGTAAGGCCTTTAATGCCTGTGAACCAGAGTAATCAAACTCGCCTGCCTCACCAATTTTCAATGCGCCTGAACCAAGTATCAGGACTTTCTTTATTGACTCGTCTTTCATTATTTCAGTGTTTCTACAAATTTATCAAACATAAAGTAAGTATCAACCGGACCAGAGCAAGCCTCTGGGTGGAACTGTGAGGTAAACCAAGGATTCTCCTTATGGCGAATACCCTCATTACTACCGTCATTCATGTTAACGAAGAGTTCCTGCCAATCCTTGTCTAATGTTGAAGCATCAACGGCATACCCATGATTCTGTGAGGTGATATAACACTTATTTGTACCCACCATACGAACAGGCTGATTATGTCCACGATGACCATATTTCAACTTATAAATCTTTGCTCCTGCAGCCTTTGAAAGCAACTGGTTACCCATACAAATACCACAGATAGGCTTCTTACTCATACTCATCTGTTTACGAATAACCTCAACAGCATCATTACACATGTCTGGATCACCAGGTCCATTAGCCAAGAAAAGACCATCGTAGTCCATTCCTGTATAGTCATAGTTCCAAGGAACACGAATAACTTCTACTCCTCTATTAATAAGTGAGCGGATAATATTGGCCTTTACACCACAGTCTACAAGTACTACTTTCTTACCAGCACCCTCGTTATAACGGATAATCTCCTTGGTTGAAACACGGTCAACAAAGTTCACTCCCTCGTAATCAGCCTCTGGGATATTATCTGGTTCATCATCAAAGAGAATCTTACCCATCATCACACCGTGCTCACGCAGCACCTTTGTAAGTTCACGTGTATCAATACCAGTAATGCCTGGCACATGCTCACGCTTCAACCACTCAGCCAAACTCTCCACTGCATTCCAGTGAGAATACTCCTCAGTGTAGTCTGATACGATTAAAGCCGATACATAGATTTTATCACTCTCCATGAAGGTTGGGATACCGCTCTCTCCTATAGTAAAAGGTGGTACACCGTAATTACCTACCAATGGGAAGGTCATTGTTAATAGCTGACCCGCGTATGAAGGGTCGGTTAAGCTCTCTGGATAGCCCATCATAGCAGTGTTGAAGACTACTTCACCAGCCACTGGGGCGTCATATCCAAACGACTTTCCATGGAATTTTGTTCCGTCACTTAAGACTAAAGTTACGTTCCTCATTGCTTATAGTATTGTTGGATTGAAATTTCTATTCATGAAAAGAATTATTTCTTATCGTGAAAAGAAATAATTCTTTTCATGAAAATAAATCTTTTTTATCATGATGTTAATTTACAGGTAGGCGTTTATTACGCCTTTCCTGCATTTAAGTGTTCACGCTCATAATAGTTAACGAAGGCCGCATTGACCAATCGCATACCACCAGGAGTTGGGTAGTTTCCTGTGAAATACCAGTCACCTGGGTGATTAGGAATAGCTTTATGCAATCCTTCTACACTCTGGAAGACAAGTTCAACAGGCGTTGTCATCCCCTCAGGGCGAAGCATTTCAACTATCTTCTTATTTATCTCATCTACCGTAAATGGCTTATAAACAGCACGTACAGCATTGAAGATAGGTTCGCCCTTAGGCTTTGCCAATTCTTTCTTACAGTTCTCATACACTTCACGAAGAAGACTTTCTTGACCACGTTCACGTATCAATTCGACTACAGCACGGAACACACAGAACTCCTCTGGATGAGGCATATCAATACCGTAGTAGTCTGGGAAACGAATCTGTGGTGCACTTGACACGACTACAATCTTCTTAGGATGCAGACGATCAAGGATACGGAGGATACTTTCTTTCAATGTTGTACCACGCACGATAGAGTCGTCAATGATGACAAGACTATCCTGATAGGGTTTAATACACTCGTATGTAACGTCATAGACATGAGAGGCAAGGTCGTTACGTGAGTTACCTTCTGTAATGAAAGTACGCAATTTTATATCCTTCCATGCCACCTTCTCAGAGCGTACATCTTGATGAATGATATGATAAACCTCCTCTGGAGCAGCATTAGAACCTAAAGCTGCAATCTGCTCAACCTTCTTCTTGTCTATTTGTTCCTTAAAGCCATGAACAAGACCATAGAATGCTACCTCTGCTGTATTAGGGATATACGAGAGAACAGTATGCTCTGTATCATAATCAACAGCCTTCAAGACGGCATCTGTCAACTGGCGTCCTAAGGTTTCACGTTCCTTATATATATCACGATCCGAGCCACGAGAGAAATAAATTCGCTCAAAGGAGCAAGCCGCATTCTGCTTAGGTTCAAGTATCTGCTGTAGTGAACACTCCCCACTCTTGTTGACTATCAGTGCTTGACCAGGCTTCAATTCCTGAATATCATCACATTCGAGGTCGAATGTTGTTTGTAGAACAGGACGCTCACTGGCCAAGACAACAATCTCATCATTCTTATAATAGAAAGCAGGACGTATTGCCCATGGGTCGCGAATAGAGAACATCTCTCCCGAACCTGTCAGTCCACAGATAACGTAACCACCATCAAAATGCTGCATCGTTGTCTTGAGGACATTACTCATCTGTACGTTCTCTTCAATATAGTTGGTGATAGCACGCTTCTCCAAACCTAACTTTTGAGCAGCCACAAAGTTACGTTCAACCTCACGGTCGAGTCTGTGTCCCATCAATTCCAATAGAATATTCGTATCACTATAGATGCGTGGACACTGTCCTTGTTCGGTCAGTATCTCAAAGACATCTTCAATATTCGTCATATTAAAGTTGCCACACATACAGAGGTTCTTAGCCTTCCAATTGTTACGACGCAAGAAAGGATGGACATAAGAAAGGCCACTCTTGCCGGTAGTAGAGTACCGAAGGTGGCCCATATAAAGGTCTCCCGCAAAGGGAAGCTTAGTTTTAGCAAAAGAAACATCAGACAACTGCTCCTGTGAGTAGTCCTTATAATGCTTATGAACATTAGCAAATATCTCAGTAACAGCATTCTTTCCCTCTGCACGCTCACGGAACATATATTCATTACCTGGCTCAGAGTCTAATTTTACAGAAGCCATACCAGCCCCTTCCTGCCCACGATTATGCTGCTTCTCCATCATCAGATAGAGTTTATTCAGTGCATACATCCAGGTGCCATACTTCTCCTGATAATACTCAAGCGGCTTCAACAAACGTATCATTGCTACACCGCAATCTTCATGAATGTTCTTTTCCATTGATAAGCTTTCTGTCTATCTTGTTCTTTTATATTACTCTTTCTCTCTGTATATCTCCCCTTTTAAATAGGAAAATATTATTGGTTTCATTTTTTAGGAGTGTACATAGCCTGCACATTAAGCGTTAACTCGCACAGACTATGTCTTATAATATTTGGTTTATTACCACTCATTCGCTCCTTATTCAACAGTAACTGACTTCGCCAGATTTCTCGGCTGATCAACATCCTTGCCTTTACATACAGCTATATGATAAGCCAATAGCTGCAATGGAACCGTTGCCACTAATGGCTCAAGACATTCCATCATGTCTGGGAGTTCTATAACAGCATCTGCTATCTTAGAGATGGTTGTGTCACCCTTTGATACTAAAGCTATCACACGACCTTGACGTGCTTTTATCTCTTGGATATTACTCCTTACTTTCTCATACATTCCGTTATGGGTTGCAATAGCTACAACAGGCATATCTGAGTCAATCAAAGCAATTGGACCATGTTTCATCTCTGCTGCTGGATAACCTTCTGCATGTATATAGGATATCTCTTTCAACTTCAATGCACCTTCCAAAGCCACAGGATAACTATATCCTCGACCAAGATAGAGGAAGTTACGGGCGTAAGTAAACGTACGAGCTAAGTCTGCTATCTGCTCATTTGACTTTAACACCTCTTCTATAATAGATGGCATTTCAGCCAATTCCTTTATTACTTTCTTGTAATCTTCTTCGCTGATAGTTCCTTTTGCATGTGCAAGTGCAAGTGCAAACATTGTCAACACAGTAACCTGTCCTGTGAAAGCCTTCGTTGATGCTACGCCAATCTCAGGTCCTACATGAATATAAGTACCTGTGTCAGTAGCACGAGGAATACTTGAGCCTATCGCATTACAGATACCATAAATGAAAGCACCCTTAGACTTTGCAAGCTCAACTGCTGCAAGTGTGTCTGCTGTCTCACCACTCTGCGAGATAGCAATGACAACATCACCACTCCCAACTACGGGGTTACCATAACGAAACTCACTTGCATATTCAACTTGAACAGGGATGCGACAATACTCTTCTATCAACTGCTTACCTATTAATCCGGCATGCCAACTTGTTCCACAAGCTACGATAATTATGCGCTTTGCATTGAGTAATTCATTACGATGGTCTATCAAAGCACTCAACGTAACCTGATTATGCTCAGGATGAACACGTCCTCGCATACAATTATTTAAACATTCTGGCTGCGCAAAAATCTCTTTAAGCATGAAATGAGGGAACCCACCCTTCTCTATCTGACCAAGATTAATATCTACAGTACGCACTTCAGGTGATAACTCTTCATTCAGAATATTAACCACCTTCAGCTCCTCTCCTAACTTCATAACGGCAATATTACCATCATCTAAGTACACTACCTTATCCGTATACTCAATGATAGGACTGGCATCAGAGCCCAGAAAGAACTCTCCATCACCAATACCAACCACCAACGGACTCTGTTTACGTGCCGCAATTATCGTATCTGGATTACGCTTATCAAGTATAGCTATGGCGTATGCACCAATGACTTGATGAAGTGCTAACTGTACAGCTTCCAACAGACTGAGGTTTTTCTTCGTCTGTATATAATCTATCAGTTGCACCAACACTTCTGTATCAGTCTCTGATTGGAACTTCATTCCCTTCTCTATGAGGTTATGCTTTATCTCAGCATAGTTCTCAATGATGCCATTATGAATAATAGCAAGATTCTTAGACTGCGAATAATGCGGGTGAGCATTTACTGAGGAAGGCTCTCCATGAGTAGCCCAACGTGTATGAGCAATGCCGATATTACCTGTTGTATCCTTATCAGAGCAATACTCTTCCAGGTCGGCAACCTTCCCCTTAGTCTTATATACATTCAGATTCTTACTCTCGTTTATCAATGCAACACCTGCACTGTCATACCCCCTATACTCAAGACGCTGTAAGCCTTTAATTAAAATGGGATAAGCTTCACGCTTTGTTCCTATGTATCCTACAATTCCACACATACTCCTAATACAATCTATTATTCTATTCAAAAAAGAGAACACCTCTCACACCCCCTCTTTTTGGTAGACCCGAAAGGTCTACCCAAGACATGGATGTCAAAGATATTCTCATTCCAATTATATTTCTTCCATAGAAGACTATAAGAATAGCCTCCAAGGACAGTATATTACTTTCTCAACACGTTCACAAGCAGCGAAGCTACTGACGTCACGATACCAATAAAAGAGAACCAGAGAGTGGTTGAACTACCGATACCAGAGTTCTTAGCCTTTACGCTGTTTGGCTCAATATAGAGGACATCATTCTGTTGAAGATAATAATAAGGTGAGTTCAGCAAGTTTGCGTCATTAAGATTCAAACGTACAACGTGCTTCTGACCTGTCGCATCTTCACGTATCAACATGATGTTATTACGCTTACCATAAACGCCAAGGTCACCTGCTTGTGCAATAGCTTCCATAACGCTCATCTTCTCCGTTGACACAGGAATAACGCCTGGGTGACCAACTTCACCAAGCACTGTTATATGATAACTGCTCATGCGAACCGTCACAATAGGATTCTCTGTGCGTGCCAAATAAGGTTGAATCTTACTCTTGATAAGGTCCTCACACTCAGGCTTTGTCAAGCCACTTACATGAATCTTACCAATCACAGGGAAATTGATAAAGCCAGAGTTGTCTACCAAGTAGCCCTGTAAAGAACCACCACCAGAACTAACTTGCTTACCACCTCCCAACTGGTTGCGTACTTGCAGGTTAAAAGGAGCTGCCGCATCAGGGTCGGTAGTGTTCACCGTGATGGTCAACTCATCCTTTGGCATAATGCGTGCGTCATACAAACCACGTGAAGCAGCAAGGCTAATAGAGTCAGCATTTTGTAAGTAGGTAAAGCCCTTACTTGAACCACATCCTGACATTGTCACAATCATAGCCGTAACTATGAGGGAGAAAATAATTTTTTTCATTTGAACAAATAACGTGTAGTCAACTATCAACATTAATTTTAGCAAAATAAAAACGAACGAAAATTATGGAACTTCGCCCCTTATTTTATCGATCGAATCATATTCTTTGCAAAAATACAACTATTTTCTGATAACTACAAGCTAATAACTGTTTTTCTTTTTAGATTCTTCAACACATAATAACGCACACCTTTCCACATCAGAACTGTGTTGAAGTGCATTGAGAGAAAATCTGTCTAAAACTTAGGACTTGCCATAAACTATAATGGTCAAAACTGGTTATTAATCGTATTGCTATCAGACATCTTATTAGTCCTTGGTCGTTTACAGCCGTCCTAATGATAAACAGGATTCAGACCAAAGACATTCTACAAGACTTTTAACCCTTAACAGCGATGGTGCAGACACCTCACACCATTGGTGTTTGACATCAATACAACGTGTGAAAAGTACCAGCACCAAAGTAGACAACGACGAGAAAGACTTACGTTTATAATTTAACCGTACGTAGTAAATAGCTAATTACAAGCATCTTATACGTAAAGTTACTTTATAAAGAGTGTCATTCAGAATGAACAACACGGCTTACTCCTACTTGATATCAGCCACCACATACTCAGACCTTGTTCCTATACGAAACTTACCACCCCAAATACCGATTCCTGAAGATACATAATAATGCGTATCTCCCTTCTGTAAAGGCCCAAAGGCATCCTCGTAGATAAGGTCCTCTATCCAACTTATAGGCCATACCTGTCCATAGTGTGTATGCCCAGAGAGTTGGAAATCTACCCCTGCCTGCTGTGCCTCTTCTAAGTGATAAGGCTGATGATCCATAAGAATCGTATAATAACCTTTTGGTGCTAACCCCATCAAGCTTCGTAGACTGGCACGTCTTTTATTCGTCCTATCGTCGCGTCCTACAATAAGGATTGAGTCACCACCTGCCAAAGGTACCACACTATGCTCGTCGATCAGCAAGTGTATCCCCGCATCTTGATAGAACTTTTTAGCACGGGGCTCGCCACTATAATACTCATGATTGCCCAAACAAGCATATACAGGAGCTTTCAAGCGATGGAACTCTGACGCTATATCTTGATCAATCAAAGCTCGAATACTTCTATCAATGATGTCGCCAGCTATCAGAATTACCTCTGGATTCTCTTCATTAATCATGTCAACCCACTTTCTAAACTCATCCGCACGATTATGATAACCCAAATGTAAATCCGACATCATTACCAATCTATGTGGCTGATGAAAAGGTTTATCAGAGTTCAAAACCATAGGTACACGTTCTTTATGTAGATAATTGAAATAGCCATAGACAAATAATCCTGTCATAATGACGATAACCGACACCGTACCTATCCAACTATTGTAAAGGAAGGAACGAGGAACAAGATGGAACAGTCTACCTAAATCGAGTACAAGAAAGAACAACAATAAATAGAATCCGATGAAAAGAGAAGAATTTCCCAGTTCATACAGTGCTACAGCCACTGACATTGGCTTATCATCAAGACCAAAAATAAAATTGGTAAAAAAGCATACTAAGCACAAAAGCAATGCACCTGTAACGACCCATTTACCTGTAGCCGTCATCGGCAGGAGTTGCCACACATGCCAACTTACATACCCAACACCTATTAGAAGGATTAGAAGAAGGACTATTACTCTACTAAGGTTCATCTTACAATCTTTTTACTTAAAATATTACTAAATATCTACGTGCCCACAGTATAGAGGCTACACCTCTCATTCCAAGAAACGATAAGAATGCTATCCATAAGGCATCATTCCCATAACTACTCCACAGTAGATAATAGACAACGAAGAATGTTATCATTGCCATAGCTGTTGAGAACAACATCCCTTTAGTTGCTGTCAACCCAATAAAGACCCCATCCAACACAAAAG
Organism: Prevotella sp. oral taxon 313; assembly: GCF_003043935.1. Taxonomy (NCBI): domain Bacteria; kingdom Pseudomonadati; phylum Bacteroidota; class Bacteroidia; order Bacteroidales; family Prevotellaceae; genus Prevotella; species Prevotella sp. oral taxon 313. Next base: position 3,445,227 of record NZ_PYXE01000001.1, on the reverse strand, counting down.
CTGCCATCCCCACTACGGGAATAAGGTAGGCCCAGAAGAGATAGGGGTGTGCTGCGACGACAACAGTCCTATCGCTTGTGAGAAGATGGAGGAAACCTACACCCCCGAAGACATACATCAATGTAAAAAACAAGGCCATAATGATGCCAAAACCAAACAATCGGCGAACAGTTATACGCAACCCTACTCTATCTCCCGCACCATAGTACTTCCCACTTAGTGCCTCTCCTGCGTATGCAAAACCATCCATTATATAAGAGAACAGCGTAAACAATGTCATTAACAAGGTGTTTACAGCCAAAATCATTGGTCCTTGCTTTCCACCTGACGAGGTAAAGAAAAAGTTGACAGCTACCAAACAAAGGGTGCGTAAAAAGATGTCCTTGTTTACACGAAAGAACTCACCCCACTTACCTTTCATAGCCAACACTCGACGGACAGACCCTTGTAAACACACACGCTCATCAACTCCGACAGTAGTCATCTGCCTATAAGCAGCATACAGAGAGACAAGAAAACCTACCCATTGAGCAAGTAATGTTCCTGTTGCAACGCCACTTACCCCCCAACCAAGCACGAAGACGAAGAAGAGAGAGGCAAGGATATTGACTATATTCTGCAATACTGCGACAAGCATAGGCGTACGTGTATTCTGCATACCGATAAACCATCCGGTCAAGCCATAGAGTCCCAACATTGCAGGAGCGCCCCATATCACTATTCTAAAATAGGTGGCTACAAAGTGCCACGAGGCTGCTGGCGTATTCATCAGCCGAAGCATCCCCCACTCTATGCCACATTGTGCCACAATGAAGAGCAAGCCCATGCCTACTCCTATCATCAAGGTGCGTATAAGAATATCTAAACATTCTTGCCTATCTTTCCTCCCGTATGCCTGAGAAGTCATACCACTTGTACCCATACGAAGGAAGCCTAACAGCCAATACATCACATTGAATATCATTGAACCGACTGCTATCGCACTGATATAGGTCTCATTGCCAATATGCCCTACCACCGCCAAGTCGACAAGACCTAACAGTGGTACTGTCACATTACTTATAATAGAGGGGATAGCAAGGCGCAGTATCTCCCTGTTCCAGTTATCCATCAATTGCATTTCTCTACTCTCTAATGTAATCCTTAGCCACCAGGTCGTAATACAAAGCCTCCAACTCTGCCAATGACAAGCGTTCTATTGAATGTTCCAACACTCTAATCAGCTCTGCACGACGTGCGTCATTCTCGATTCTATCAAAATCCATATCGTTCGTTTATAAGCTGTTGTACAAATACTATGCCAAAACAAAAGTAATTGAATTAATTGTGAATTCTAAAGATATTAGCTACTTTTGTGTGCATTATTGGATAATTAAATGATATGAGTAAAAAGCAAGAATACAAACTGAAGAACGAAGAGTATCTAAAAGAACTTAGTCAGAGAGAGGGTATCCGAAGCCTTTCGCATGGTGTTCTCTATGAAGTAATAAAAGATGGAAGCGGTGAGGGACAAGTCTCTGAGCGTTCTATCGTCACCTGTCACTACCGCGGTAGCCTCATCTCTGGTAAGGTGTTTGACGATAGTTGGCAAAGAGGTATCCCTGAGGCATTCCGTGTCAACGAACTGATTACAGGTTTTCAAACAGCACTCTGCGCAATGCACAAAGGCGACCACTGGCGTGTCTACATTCCTTATCAAGAAGGCTATGGCACAAAACGCGACGGTGACATTCCTGCTTTCTCTACTTTAATCTTTGAGATCGAACTGTTTTCAATAGGATAAGTGTCTCACTCTTCCTTTTGTCTACAAGGACCATTAGTTGACAATACACATCCCCGAAAGAACGGTTATACCAATCAGGGCATAGCCGTTCTCTTTCTATTATGGAATAGGAAAGACTAAATTACGCAATATTTCACCATACAGAATACGTCACTTGGCATATTTTTTGTAACTTTGTAGTCTAAGAATTATAAAACAAAAAGACATATTATATGAATATAAAAGAGACTCCTGTCCTTCTGCTTACAGGTTACTTAGGCAGTGGTAAGACAACATTAGTAAACAAGATACTTGCTAACAAGAAAGGTATTAAGTTTGCTGTTATCGTTAATGACATTGGTGAAGTGAATATTGATGCCGACCTTATAGAGGCTGGTGGTGTTGTCGACCAGAAGGATGACTCGCTCGTTGCACTCCAAAACGGTTGTATTTGCTGTACGTTGAAGATGGACTTAGTGCAGCAGTTGAACGAGATTGTATCACAGCAAAAGTTCGATTATATCGTCATTGAGGCAAGTGGTATCTGCGAACCAGCCCCTATTGCACAGACTATCTGTGCTTATCCACAGATGTATCCAGACCTGGCCAAGAAAGGAAAAGCAGTACTCGACTCTATCGTTACCGTCGTTGATGCACGTCGTATGTGTGATGAGTTCTCTGCTGGTAGTGACCTTCTGAAGAAAGACTTACAGGAAGATGACCTTGAGAATCTACTTATCCAACAGATCGAATTCTGTAATATCATTCTCCTCAACAAGGTGGATGATGTCAGCAAGGATGAGTTAGGATTGGTAAAGAAGATTATCCGCTCACTCCAACCAAAGGCTGAGATTATCGAATGTAACTATGGAGATGTTGACTTAGATAAGATTATCAATACGGGAGACTTCGACTTTGATAAGGTTGCAACCTCTGCGGCTTGGATTGCAGAGATTGAAGGACACGATGAGGAGGAGGAAGAACATGAGCATCACCATGACCATGATGAGCATGAAGACGACCACGATGAGCATGAAGAACATCATGACCACCACCATCATCACCATCATCATCACCACCACCATGGCTTAGAGAACGAAGAGAGTGGCGAGGCTTTGGAATATAATATCCAAACTTTCGTATATAATGCACGTAAACCATTTGATATAAACTTCTTTGATGACTTCGTAGCACGCCAATGGCCTAAGCAGATTATACGTTGTAAAGGCTTATGCTACTTCGCTAACGAGAAAGATATTTGTTATGTTTTCGAGCAAGCAGGAAAGCAAGTTAGCCTGCGCAATGCTGGTCAGTGGTATGCTACAATGCCACAGTTCCAATTACGTGAGTTCCTTGAGAAAAATCCTAAACTTAAGAAAGATTGGGAGGAACCATACGGAGACAGAATGCAGAAACTCGTATTTATTGGCCAAAACCTCGATAAAGAGGCTATCACCAAAGCCTTGGATACCTGTCTGACTGACTTCTAACAGTTGATACCTTCACCATTCATGGGAGATTAACAGTATCTTATCTATGGTTCACCCAACCTACGGAGCATCATACTGACTATTCGTTATAGTCGTAGAGAGGGTTACTAAATGAGAGAAGGACGTGGTTTACCACATTCTCTCAAACCCTCACGAGGAGTATCTCAATAATTACTCCATCATTCGGGAGAACAAGTAAGATTGCGAAAAATCATTACATAATATCAAGCCAAGGTCTCTCACAACAAAGGTATAACATCTCTTATAAACAAGTTTATAACTCGCAATAAGTCAACGAGTTATATATAGCATTATTAAAGACGCCTTTCTTGCCTCAAGAAGGGCGTCTTTTGTATGCAAGAAGGGCATGTTCTTGAACGTTGAAAGGCCCCTTCTATCATCTTAAAGAGCATGTGTCAAGTTCGAGAGGAGCAAAAAGATTTGACATGATGAGAAAAGGAACCCTTCCTCCCAACCCCTAAAACCTCTCCCCCATCCTCTCCTCGAAAAGGAGGAGGATGCCAAACGGGCTGACCTCCTATCAACATCTTTGAAAAAGGGAGTGTCTAAAGAGACATCTTCTCCTATCTCCTCCGAACAAGAGGAGTACCTAACGGGATTAAGTTCGCTATAACTATATAGGTAATGAGTGAAATATATCAGCCTAATCCCAGCCAGTAACAGCCAATATTCAACACCCAACAACGTTTGCAAACATCTCCACAGGGATAACTCGGTGGGTTCTGTACTAATATAATATCACCTCATCGCCAATCCGCAGACCACGCTCAGCAAGTTTCTCGTTCTTCTTCACGAGACTCTTCAGACGAATACCATATCGCTGTGCAATATCATATAAGCTCTCAGACTTGCGTACATAATATGGGCGATTCTTATATTCTTTCGGCGCTTTCTTCTTTTTCTTCTTCAACCAGATATACTCACCAGGAATAAGTCGGTCATGCTTATCGCGCTCATTATACTTAGCAAGCTTCCTTGCACTTATCTCTAACTCCTTACTTAACGACTTAAACGAATCGCCCTGTCTTACAACAATATAATAGTTATCATTGTATCTATTAATAGGATGGGCTCCTACTATCTGAGCAGGACTAATCCTACCCTTATCAATATCACGAACAACAGTGTTCTCACCACTGTGATGTGCCATAAAGCGGTCGTAACGAGTAGCCTTGTCATACTCGTAGAGCTTATACAACTCTATCAGATTAATCAAACTCTGCGCATAAACAGGATTAGTAGCGTACCCTGCTCGCTTCAACCCATACGCCCAACCACGATAATCAGTCCTATCTAAACTGAACAGACTCCTATAACGTGGACGGTCGCGAAGGAACTTGCAATGGTCTTCAAAGCTCTCTAATGCACTATCGTAGGCACGAAAACATTCTCCTTTTGCGTCATCATCGTGTGTGATAGTACGTCCAGCCCAACCATGACATTTGATTCCAAAATGATTATTACCTAAAAGTACGAGTCGACCACGGCCTGCCCCACTCTCAAGCAAACCTTGTGCTAAGGTGATACTTGCAGGTACACCATACTTCAACATACCTTCAATGGCCATGTCTTTGTACTGATCAATATAAGATTGATAAACTTGATTCCACCTTGCCTGTCCCGACGCTACGGTAGAAAACATATAGAGGAATGAGATAAAAAGGAAAATATATCGCTTCATAAAAAGTTCTTTTTATATAATATAACTGCAAAAATACACGTTTTATTATATACTACAAAGTGATTTATCTTAAATCTCTCAAACATTTCAAAACTTATACGTAACTTTGTACTCTATGAGGACTATTATCGCATTGGGGTCAAACTATAATCAAGAGGAGAATATTTCAAAGGCACAGACATTGTTGAAACAGCGTTTCAAGAATGTCATATTCTCGGATACACAATGGACTGAACCGATTGGAATCACGTCGGATAAGTTCTTAAACTGTATAGGAACTCTTGAAACAGAGATGTCGCTCACTCAAGTAATACAATGTCTAAAGGAGATTGAACAGACGATGGGCGACTCGCATGAAAACCATCAAAAGGGAAAGGTTCTGATTGATATCGACCTTGCACAATACGGCGAGAAGATTGTAAAAGAGATTATATGGCTGTAAGAATAACAGGGAAATTAATCATAACACTCCTACTGTTCCTAACGTGCTCTGTCTCTACATCTGCACAGAAAAGCAAGGATGTTGAGGAGTTGGGAAAGGCATTGGAATACTTTACGTCGGCAAAGTATCATGAAGCCCTGCTTATCTTTCAACGATTAGATAAAGAGTATAAGCTTAACGAACGCTTTAAGGCTTATATAGGATTGTGCTATTACCACGATTGGGATTATGAAACTGCTGCTAAATACTTAGAAAACGCTATGCCAAAACTGGAGGTGTTCGCCCCACATGAACGGTCAGTCTACTATTACACCACGGCTGAAAGTAAGTTCAACCTTAAACGTTACAAAGAGGCTATCCCCTATTATGAGAAGACACTAACCGTATGTTATGAACGAGAAAAGGCTGATGTCTATTACCGCTTAGGCCTATGTAACATGTTTCTACAGGCATGGAAACCAGCATACGACCAATATATGAATGCTGAAAAGATTTATTGTCAGTATAAACAGGATGAAGATGTGCAAGGGAGACTTGCGCAGATAAAAAGAATGTCAGCTGCTTGCTGGGCAAATTATGAGGCTACTTTACCTAAAGATTCACTATCGAAAATAGACGACAACACGACCAACAAACACAATGAGACGATGCAATTAAAAAACATATCGACAATTCTCAACTCATTGATATCTACAATGTTACTACCGCAAAACACACCTGACTCTGTAAAAGATATTATCAAAAAAGAAGAGAAAAGAAATCTTGAAAAATAAGTACTATTTTTCTTTTCTTTTCTTCGTTCGTTCATTTTTTTTTCGTACTTTTGCGACACTAACATTATTAAATAGCATAAAAACTCTTGCTTATCACCCACTTGAGGTACAAACCTAATAGAATTTAGGATTTTTATTCATCCGCTCAATAATTCGACGGCTTACATGTATCAGATAAGAAAGTAGAGTCACAAGATATTACCATAATCTAATATATGGAAAAACACAACAAGGGCTGGCACCGAAGACATTAAGATCTACGACGTCAGCCCTTAATAAAACCTATAAGGCTTAGCTCATCTCTAACGCTGATGCAACTTAAAGAACTTGCGCATAAATAGTATATATATAATAGATAAAATTATAATCTGGAACAAAAGTGTAAGATAACCTGGATATATAATATACCAAATGCAACACAATAATTGTACCGCCATATACACAAGGGAAACTATTACATGGGGTATCTTCAACTCATTTGCCATAATTTGAAACAAATGCTTTCGATGAGGTTGAGAAATATTCTCATGCAGCATTATACGATGTAAAATAGTCAGACAGCCGTCAACACCATAAACAACGAGGAAAGACAGCCAAGAGAGGTCCCCCGTATTTATAACTATATACCCAAGTGTAAACAAGATTATAAAGGCTATAGAAACAGATCCAACATCTCCAGCAAAGCACTTGGCCCTACTACGGAAATTAAAGAAACAAAATACAAGGGCAGCCGATAAAACTATCTTTAACAAAGATACAATAGTTTCAACTTCTGATGACTGACCCAACAAAGTTTCTCTATCTAAAATGAAAAGTATAGCAGAAAGAACTATTAATGAATATCCACCTGTTATTCCATTAATACCATCCATGAAATTAAAAACATTCATTGCTCCAGTACAAATCACCAAGCCTAACACAAGAATAAGTACTATAGTAAAGAATCCACTACTGTTTATATCTATTATACTATTATTCCCAAGAATTAACTGGGATAATAGCAGTAACATTCCTATAAACTGCAATGGTAAACGTAATCGTGCACTTAAAGAATGTATATCATCGACAAAACTTAGTATAGAGACTATACTAAGTCCTGTAAAGAAAAGCCAATACTCTCTTCCATAGAATATAAACCAAATTAAGGCACTTATATAAAAGATTATACCGCCTCCTCTAAGAGTAATAAACTTTGAAGACCCTCGTTCTGATGGCTTATCTATAATATTAAAGTAATCAGCAACCTTAAAATATAAAACTTCAAGAATGAAAAGCGAAAGAAATATAATTGCTATCTGCAACATGGTTTACTTATTTTAATATATCTTGTTCTGTTATAGGAGTATACGGTCCATCCTTTGTTTCGAAAATTATAGTACCAGACTCTAACACTTCCATAGAATGCCATATCCCAGCAGGGATATGAACACCATAACATCCATGAGATTGGTCGAGAACTTCCTCTTCAACAATTACTTTCTCTTCATTATAGAAAAATATCTTAAGCTTTCCACGCAGTAGTATATAAGTCTCTGCTGTATGCCTATGACGATGGATAGGGACAAAGGTCCCTGGTTCCAAAGCATTCAACATACGTTGACACGGAGCCTCTAAAGTTTCATGAAAATTATGATTCATCCGCAAGCGTTCTGACAACTTTGCTGCTGCACTTACAGTATCTAACAAATTCTTATCTATGATTTCCATTTACTATTTTTCCTTAAAACTATGTATCGTATAAGAAAGACCCTCACGAGCAGGAACAGGCATTCTATCTATCTTTAACGCATTCTTAATCTTGCTATTATCAACAATATAGTTCTCTGTAAGCTTAGCCAAACGTTCCGTGGTTAGAGGTAAATGCAATTTGTCACCAATCTTAGCTAAAGATGACATAGCAGAGCGTCCAAATTTCCATATTCGAGTCGGACGACCTAAGTTTTCACAAATAATACTAATCAACTCATTTGTAGACAAAACTTCATCATCAGCCAAATTATAAGTTCCACTCTTTACATCAAAAGCCAAAAGCTGCCCCACTACATAACAAACATTGCTTATAGAACAGAAAGAACGCTTATTCTCAAAGGCTCCTAATGGCCAAGGTAATCCTACATTTACGACTTTATAAAGTAAGTTCAGATTACCTTTATTACCCGGCCCATGCATCATACAAGGACGCAAAATATACACATGACGAGAGACCTTTTGATTCATATCCAAATTGCTCCATTCCTCATTTATTTTCTTCTCTGCCTCAGCCTTACTTTCTCCATAAGGACCTTTAGGCGTCATCGGCATGTCCTCATTCAAAACTTCACCATTTACTTGGTCTGCTGCAGCCTTGACAGAAGAGAAGAATATGAACTTTTTTATATTTGGATGATCGACGAAGTAATTAAAGACCTTCATTGTCAAATCAACATTAACTTTGAAATAAACACCAGCTTCTGTCTGATTCTTCGTATCATGTGCTTTACCAGCAAGATGAATTATAGCATCTACATCCGGTAATTTATTTTCTTCAAGATCTTTCCATAAATAATCTCCTGACCGACCAAGCCCATAGACAACATGTCCTTTCTCTTTCAAATAAGGTATAAGATTTTGTCCAACAAAGCCATGATAGCCAGTAATAAGTATTTTCATTTCAATATAATTTTTCTATTTCTTTCCAAACAATATGATTCTCAAAGTTATCACGAACCCACTTGCGTGCCTTTACCCCATCTATACTTGTTTCTCCATTGTGAATACGACGAATAGCTGCAGCCAACTGGTCTACATCATGTCCTACAAACAATCCTGTCTCATTTTCAAGTATAGAATCACAGCACCCTGTCGCACGAGTTGTAATAACAGGAACCTCCATTGACTGAGCCTCCAAAACACCTGTAGGAAATCCCTCACGATAAGATGCAAGGACATAGACATTCATCATTGCGTAAAAATACTCCATATCACAATTCTGAAAGTCAGTCCATATTATCTGAGTATCTTTCTTTATATCTTCTTGAACATCATCAGGAAGCGCATCTCGAATTTCAAACATTCCAACAAGAAGAAGTTTGTAATGAGGATTATCTTTCTTTACCTTGCGAAAAGCTCTTACCAACTCTATAATTCCTTTGTCCTTCACTAAACGACCGGAATACCCTATCACCCAATCGTTAGTATCAATGCCCCACTTTCTTCTCATAGAAGATAGCTTAGCTGTATCAATATTATCAGGATTAAACTTTCCTTCAGTATCAATACCACAGCACGTCCCTTTATGAAGAATTAATTGCTTAGCTGCTGGCGCTAAATGGTCCTCTACAGAGTGTTGCAAAACAGAAGGAGACACACATACTATCTTGGTCGCACAAAGGGATGCCAATCGATCTACACTCATAAGGATAAAACGTTTTAGCCCACGTGAAGTTTGATAGACAAGCCCATGACGAAAATAAATACGATTCGGCACCCTCATTAACCATCCGGCTATCATCGACAACAAACCACCCTTAGGCGTGTGTCCAACAACAATCCCTATTTCCTTTTCTTTGATATATCGACAAATACCAACAATAGTCTTAAAATCTTGAAGAATATTAATAGATCTCAAAACAGGCATTACACGATAATCAAAATCATTATCCTTGGCATAAGCATCCAAGTATTCTGACGCTGAACAAACAACGTGGAAACGATATCCCTTCTCTTTAAAGTACTTAAATTGCCCTCCAATAAAATAAGGAAGTACAAAGTAAATATTTACAACATGGAGTATGTTTTTATTATTATATTTCATTATAAACATTATTATACCCATTTACCGTTTTTGAGATATCAAACTCCAAAGCTCTATTGTAACAGCGTTCAGCTATTTCATTATAATAAGCTTCATCACTTGCTAAACGATTAATTTCTTCAGCCAATGCCTTTGCATCCTCATGTGGGAAAAGTAAACCATATCCCTTAGTAACCTCTTTCAACCCATTAACATCAGAAGCTATAAATGGCTTATGTGCACTCATTCCCTCTACATTACTAAGACTCAATCCTTCCCAATGAGAAGACATCACGATAACATCAGCTGCTCTCAGAACATTTGGAATATCAGTACGTAAGCCTAAAAACCTAACCCGGTCACTTACACCTAAAGACAGAGCTAACTGTTTTACTTCTTCCATCCGTTCACCTATACCAGCAAACCAAACTTCATGTTTTTCTTTGTCTAATAAGGTTAAAGCCCTAATAATAGTATCTTGGTTCTTTTGTTTACGAAATCCAGCCACCATCAAGATAGACTTACGACTTTCTTTTAAATCTAATAACTCTTTACATGGTTCAGCTTCTGATATCGTATTGACATCAATTCCATTATTTATTGTGGTAATAGACTTGTACTTATTTGATGATTTGACAAGCCAATCCCCTCCCATATATTCTCTTAGTTTTTCTTCTGCAATCTTACTAATACATATTACATGGTCATACCTACCATACATCCAACTTTCTATCGGACGGTACCACATCCAATTTCGTTTCCGATTAGAAGTATTATGTTCTGTAGAAACAAGATTCGTATGACTAAATAAACTGGCGATTGCTACAAAGAGTTGTGGTGACGAATTATGCGTATGAACAATATCATAATTATTCATTATCTTTATTAACTTTAATATATAGAGCGGATTATAAACCCCATGTCCTAACGCATATATCTTTGTCTGTGGACTTTCTTTCTTCAATCTATGGGTCAATGGTGTTTCTTTTCCATTAAAGATACATAAATCCACAGTATTCCCCAAAGCCTGCAACCTTGGTATCAAATTAACTACCAACGTTTCTGCACCACCCATATCCAAAGATGTAATGACTTGTAATATTCTCATTATCCTGTTTCTTTTATTCTATAATGCCAGATAATCTTCAAAAGTATTCCACAAATACCACAGAAAGTTTAAAACGTGTTTGCTGTCACTTTTAACATTTCAGCATAGGGAGTTGAGCTTCAACAGATTATGCTTTATTTTCAAGTGACAAGAATGACAGCAAAACCGAAAAACCTACGCTATAGTAATGATAACTCTGTTCCAGAGAAGTCACATAATCATATAGCATTTTCAGTGTTAGTATGCTTGGAACCAAATATAGGACTAACATTCCAGTTTAACACATATATACAGGGATGTTATGAATCAAGGAATCCTCATAACTATCTTTTATTTACACGTATATCATTCAAATGCATCAACCAACCTAAAGGTGCTACAGCATTCCATAGTCCAGATAACTTTGGATAACTATCATTTCCATTATAACACAAACGAAATCTCCAATAGTTAATAGCTGCCTTGAATTTATCCTTAAAGGGAATATCGAGTTGATTTAATTCTGCATAACATATCATAGAGGCAATAGGACTATTCATTCTGATTCTTACAATCTTAGATGTTAATCCGTCATCAAGATAATCTCGATAATAAACAACTTCATTAAAATAACGAAGCTTATATTTTGTAGCAATCCTATTCCATACTAAGGCTTCTGGACAAAATTTCTCGTTTTCTATCTCTGGGAAAGGAAACTCTCGTAAAACATCTGTCTTAAAAACCTCGCAAACATCCCCAACAAAACCATATTTATAGCGCATCTCTATTGAACTAAGATTCATTGAAGAACTAATCTTCCTATCTCCTATAATTGTTCCATCATGATGAGCCATCAAACCACAAACGCCAGCAATAGATTCTTCATCTTTTATATTCAAATATTGCTTATTTATCAAAGCCAGAGAATCATTGGGTAGGCTATCATCACTATCAACAATTAGGATAATATCACCTTTTGCCTCCTTAACTCCTCTATTTATAGCAGTATGTTTCCCACCGTTTGTTTTTTTTATATAGTTTATGTGTATCTTATTTTCTTGTATCAACTTTTCAAAAAGAGCAGATGTAGAGTCTGTTGATCCATCATCTATGACAATCCACTCAAAATCGGTACAACATTGCTCAACCAGGCTTTTATACAAGACATCTAATAAAGGAGCTCTATTGTAAGTTGGGGTAAGTACTGTAATCATTTCCTATAAAATTTATCGATCGCATAGTTCTGATCGTATTCATACTTATCATAGACTGGGTCATAATCGCGCACTCCATTTGTAAGAAAAGTTTTATATGGCGATAACATATAATCCCATTGTACTAAAATTCGTATAAAGAGTACGAGACTTATTCCAGCTATTATAGCCTTAGTACTTTTTGTTATACTCAACCTATAGTCCAAATTAGAGAAAGTTGCTATTACTCCTATTAAATAGTACCAACCTAAACGGCCACCATTAAGGGATTTAACGAAAAGTAAAAGTATTGCACAGAAAGCAAGTAGTGCATTCTGCATAACTAAATCTTTTTTTGAATTTGATAGAAAAGAATAATTTTTCAATAAGAAATATAAGAAAACACATGCCTCTATAATATATTCAAACTTAAACCCAATTTCTTTTTCTATATAAGAATCTGAACGAGCTTGCATATCAGCAACATCTCCATAAACTCTAAACAACGCAGATGGTCCACCTGTCAGACCTACTATCAAACATATAAACATGAAAATAATTATATTCTTTTTATTGTGTTTTCTTATAGGTATAAAATACAATGGTAATAAAATTATTGCCGAATTATGAAAGGATGCTGCCAAAAGAACGCATACTATAAATTTATATAGACTTCTTTTATATATATAGCGAAAACTTAACCAGGCTATTCCAACACCCATCATTTGTCTTAGATAAGTGAAGGTAAAGAAGTACATTAATCCCATAAAAAGTATTAAAGCTAACAAATAATCATAACAATAATTTCTTATGGAAAAATAAAATAAGACATAAACTACCAATGTATAAATTAGAATAAAAATATACCGATTACTTGTAACAGACGAAATTAACATGTTGCTCCCTATATATCCATATTCTGATGAATACACTTTAGAGATTATAGCATCTTGGTATTTACCTCCTCCTTTTATGACATCTGCTAAATCATCAAATAACTCACCATAGATATATCGATCATATCCACCTAACATATCAGAAAAGCCAACAAAACACGCCATAAAAAAGAAAGAAAATACTAAAATAAATTCCTTTTTATAACATGCTTTCTCCGCTATATAATTTATCGAAATAAGAAGAAAAAAACAAATAAAATATAATGTCATAACAGTTTTATAAAATATTATCAACTATTTAACGTCCATACTGATTACCAAAAAGGAATAGATTAATTATCTTATTTCTTTTCATAAACAAGGTACAATAATAGCAGAAAAGAACAGAAAATAAACCGATACTTGGTACGAGGATAAAATCATTAATCCAACATGGTAGAGACAAAGTATTAAAATGAATATACTTTATAAATATACGTTGAAGAATAATAGATTGTAAACCATAAATTCCCAAAGTATATGTTCCTATATCTGCCATCTTTTTAACAAGCCAATTATCATCCTTTAACCATAAACAAAAATAATATGTAATACCAACCAGTGCCAATGAACCAAAAACTCCTGAGATTAACTGAGAGAAAAATAACCATGGGGTCAAGAAAAGAACTTGATATGTTAAAACTTTAGGGACTTCATGTACACACAGAAAAATAAAAATCAATACTGAAAAAATCGTAATAAAGACTTGGTACTTCACATAAAGACTTCTATAATATTTCAAAAAGTACCCTAACCAAAAGAATATTAACATCCAGTTAAATTGCAAAAAATATCCATGAGGAAAGACAAGCGCAAGTACAATAGAACCTAACGCCGTAAGATAATCGTGACGACCCAGCCGCTTAAAAACATAGGTATATACAAAACAAAAGAATAAGGTTCTTAAAAACCACATACCTCCTATAAATTCATTTCTTACAATAACCGTTATATCAGGAAAATCAATAAGAATACAAACTATAATCGTTAATATAGAAATTGTAACTGTAGGCAATAATAATAAAATCGATTTTTGTTTTAAAAAAGAAACAAATGTTTTTTTGTAAGATCTCAAAGAAAAATATCCACAGAGCATCATAAATAAAGGCATATGAAAAGAATAAATCCAATTATATAAAATTGAAGCTTTACTCATATCTACCAAAGAATATGAATGTCCAATACAGACCATCCAAATAGCAAAAAATTTAACTACATCTAAAAAAACAATTCGTTTTGATTCTAACTTTTTCATAATAGCTCTATTTCTTCGTAAGGTGCATTGGTTAACATTGCTGCTCTTTTAGGAAAACCACTTCGAAACAAAAGTTTATCCGTCATCTGGAAAACTTTTTTTGCATTACTCAACATAAAATAGTCAATGAATGATTTTATGTAAGTATCTTGACTTGCATCGAAAGTAAAGCCCATGTGAACGACCTTACCAGGAATAACGTATACATATTCAAGGTGACATAATCTATCTAAAAACATCTTACTATCACTTGTCACTAATATTCGTTCAGTTGGGTATCTTAAATGTAATTCTACAACTCCTTTTATACACTTAAGAATATAAGCCTCTCGTTCTGACTCTGGCAAAATATATCCACCTTCTTTGAAATCTCCCAACAATTGCCTAAAACGAAAAGTTAATGAGATATATTTTTTTTCACCACCTAACTTATTAAGATGATAATCTATTTGATTTTGTAATCGTTCAGATGGCCGAAAAAGTTCGTTAAATAAAACACTAAAATCATTATCAGCAATAGCCATATTAGAATATATATGAATCTGCTTATATGACTTATTTAAATAATATTGCAAAATCTTTTTTTGCGCATTTATCTGTGCACTATTTTCCAAATTATTATTATAAGTCAGAAGGGTACAAGGGTAAACTTTTTTCAAGTCCCAGCATATATTTTTTGCTTCAATTTGCCAATCATATTGATTAGGTACTAAATAGTCCTGCAGATGCAATGGCTCAAAAACAATTTTAAACGGAAGATTCTTACGCTTACACTCACCATATATAGAGGTAATTCCTCTAAGACGATCAGATAATCCACCAGAAAATGTTGTCTCAGGCTGAACCATATAAATAATAACATTTTCATCATGTTCATACCTATTATCTATAACTTTATTCTTGTATAAAGGTATTAGTAATCGTTTTCTACAAACAATATTATGCCTCAATATTAGTAAAAAATAATACAGAAAAGAGGTAAACTCAATAATTTTTTTTAGCTTCTTATACATAAAATTAATTTACAGACATTGTTTTAAAATAAAGAAAATAATTGTTTTGCTATACTAAAATTATTATGAAGATTTAGTATTGTTTGACGCCCATTTTCAGCAATCTCCTCATAATGAGATGAGCTTGTATATATATCTTTAAGCATCCCAATTATATCAGAGACTTCATTATATTGCAAACAGGAAATATTATGCTCTACTGCTATATTTTCCAATGCATACCACGAACCAATAACCAATAAACCATTAGCAATTGCGTCTAGGACTTTTCCCTTAGTACCTGTACCTATACATATAGGTGTTACCTGAATATCATGTTTACAAATTTCTTCAATATAATCAGGGGCAAATTTTATATGATGAGTTTCATACCCTGCATTATTAAGTCTCTCTACATGATTATCCCATCCCTTACCTAAAAAAGTATATACATAATGTTCTTTTAGTTCTGAGAGATCTTTAGATTTTATCAGACAATCTATCAGCATATCAGCATCCTGCTGCATATACAAATTATACTGCCCTGCAAATAAAACCTTTATTTTTGGAGAATTAAAGGAAATAACCTTAGCAGGTTTTGCAACTTGATAATGAGGGTGACGAAGAAAATGAGCTTGAATTCCAGGACAAATCTCCTCAAGGAAATTAACATCCTCTTTACCTACCAAATGATAGTGGATATTTGAAGATGTATCAAACTGTTTCTCCATATTCAGATACTTAGGATACATAAACGCTGATCTCCAAAATCTTACTCTATTTCTTATTGCGAAACGCTTACCAAGCATCCTATAATAATAGAGAGATTCACAATCTGGCAATGTATGTATTCGCCTAAAATCCTTTAATTGACGACTGACACGAGATAACTCCTCTCCATAAATCCATATAGCATCAGGATTATCATTAATGATAGTATCTAATTGTGAAAAACTTAAGCTAATATAATTACCAATAGGATAATTCAATAATATTCTAAATGGTAAAAGAAATCTAAGGAAAAAATTATACCACCATGGTACCGGCAATAAACAAATCTTTATATTAAGTTCCTTTGCAATAGAATCTATCTGCTCTTTAGAAAGCCGATTTAAATTATACGAATAAAGAATTACCTCTATACTTTTATCTCTACCAGCAAGTAAATGATAAGGCAATGCACTCGTACCCCGAATATTCTCCGCAGCAGGCATCATCACAGAAATTCCAATTACCTTCATACTCTTTGATACTTTTTAAGCTTTACCTTCAACATAAAATAAGTGTATTACTATAAAGATATTATATAGGCTTACAATATAATACGATGATTTCTCAGTATTTAATAAAACGAGAACAACTATATTCGTATCTTATAATATATCCATGCACATAAATAAGTAATAGGATTCATGTATTTTTTTAAAATATACAAATGACTTTTCATGCCATATTTATATCTCGCAGTATTACCTGAGCTTTCTCCTTCAAGATGAACTATTTGGGGTGAGTTTATAAGCATTCTTCTATAGCCTTTCTTCATCATACGATACTGAAGTTCTCCTTCTTCACCATATAGAAATATATTTTCATCAAACATCCCAGCCTCATCTATGGCTTGCCGAGGTATAAACATATCTGCACCACATATACACTCAACCTCGCGATTAGTGTAGTCTGGTTGATAGTTATGTGGTTTGACTATCCTCTTTATAAAATCTTTTATTGTAAAAGCAGGAAAGTAAAAAAATGAGTCTCTATAGCTACCATCGTCACCTTGTAAATAACAACCATAAATAGTCTTTGGATTATGTGACTTTGCATACTTAAAGAACTCTCCTACTGCATTATTTAACAATAATGTATCTGAGTTTAACAAAAAGAAAAAATCACCATTTGCAACTTTCATACCTAAATTATTGCCATACCCGAAGCCTCCGTTTTTTTCTGAATAAATATATTTTATCCTAGAATCTTTCTCAAAAAAATCTTTAGAACCATCAGTTGAAGCGTTATCAACTAAGATTATCTCAAATTTTAAACCTTTAGTTTGTTTATAAATAGAATCAATACAAGAAGCTGTTATCTCCTTTGTATTGTAATTAACAATTATAATACTTACATCAACCATTTATTCAATCTCATTTACTGGTTATTATAACATCCTTAAAGGACTCGTATGATTTATTTATATCAAAGCTTTGAATAAAATTCTTGCCAGCCAAAGCTATTCTAATCCTTAATTCATCATTCTCTATGAAACTTATTATATTATCAGCCAAAGCCTCAGCATCACCTACAGGTGAAGTTAATGCTGTTTCTCCATGACGAGCCATTTCAAGATATCCTCTGTTATCAGTACACGCAACAGCACACCCACATTGCATAGCCTCTCCAACTGTTAATCCCCAGCCTTCCATATTACTCGAACCTACATATATAGCAGATTTGTTATATAAGCTATTAAGTAAACTTACATCAGGTTGCTTAACAAATTCCCCATACTGAGGTAAGCCAGTAGGACAATCATAAACACTGAAAAAAGTGACTTTTATTTGCGGGAACTTTTCATACACACGATTAAATGCTCGAAAAGCAACATCCATTCCCTTACGTTTATCCACATGATACATACAAACTATACTATATTTTTCTCTTTCATCAATCGGTTTCACATAAGAAAAAGTTTTAAAGTCAAAACCATTAGGAATAAAAGTGGCATATTCACCACAAGATGAAACTAATTCTTGTAACCACTTTGCTATAACAATCTTTTTCATAGGAAATCTGTAACTTTCAATAACCTGTTGATCAGAAAAAAACCAGTTCTCATAGTCTTGAATAAAATAGAATTTGCTTATATTATCAGAATATTTATTAAGACTAAACGCCGTCTCAATAGCCGTAGCAAAGACATAGCTACCCACTTCGGGAGAATAGTTATCAAGTGACCACACCCACTTTAAATTTATTCTTTTATCTAAACTAAACCATTTTGACTGATAACCTTTGTTAAAATACCTTACAACATATCTTGCGACATCCTTCACTCGTTCTTTAAAAGATTTTAAGCATCCCTTCTTTGTATTTGGATAGACTATTGACACCAAAAAACCATCTTTAGCCAATCTATTTGCATACTCATAGACAACTTTATATCCTCCCGAGGGAACTATTCCGTCATGAGGCATTAAAAAATTAACTTTACGCATTAAATAATAAAAAATCTATTATGAACAAATATATAATAGTAACTATATTTCAAAATATTTACAGCAATGTAAATACTATAAACACACACCAAATAATAAAAGACACGCCTTCTATTAAAAAAATCATAAATTATCAAAATTAAGCACCTGAAAGTCTTAAATAAAAAGTCTAGCTAACCTTTTAGTATCCAACTTGACAACTTAAAAGATAGAACTTCCATTACATGAAAAATCTTTGGATATTTACGACTCATAGTCTTTAGGAAAATAAAACTATTAGAAGACCATACGAGGACGTCTTCACCAGGAATTATCTTTGATGGAGAAGAAAAAGAAGATTTACAATTTAGCAAACATCTTTTTATTTCATCCGAAAGCTCCTCTTCCTTTTTAATTTGTTTGTATATCTCTCCTGTAAGGAAAGGAGATAAGTCCGATTCAGCATTCTTATCATTGAAGAAATGCACTATTTTTGCATCAGACAAGAATTTTATACTTATAGATGGTTGACAATTAAACTCACCTGACATTACATCTACAATATTCGGATAATCCATGCAAGTTTTGTACAAAGCAGGCTGATCTAAAAAACATCCTTTATCCTTTGATAAAGACCAGTTCTTAAACCAGCCTCGATAAAAATCATGAACATCTTGATTATCTTTTGCATAAATAACACCACTATTATAATAATGAGAAGAAGGTAAAACTTTCACACCAAAAAGACTTTTTAGCCTATCAGAGAGTCTTGCATAATTTGGATTATCAATGAAATTGCAATTCATATCATCAACCATAGCCATAGGTGACACAATATTGTCTACAAATGATAAATCACCTGTAATAATAGTATCAGTATCTATAAATAAATAGTCTCCAGAAACGATATGCCGTAAATTTGTTTTCAAACTTCTAGATCTTTCTCTATTATTTATTTCCTCTGAGAACTTTCTCATTACAATATTATCAACCAAAGGGAGCATTTTAGCTCTATAACTATTCTTAGCTACTTTTATAGTCTGTTCATCTACAACAATATCTATCATACATTGAGGATTATAGAACCTTAACGACCAGATAGATGCCCATGCCTGTTCAAAATAAATATCTGAAAGAGATGAAACAATAACATATACTATCTTAGTATTCATTTATTTTTGTTTTAAATTAGTTTTAACCAAACAACTTATTATTCCAAATATTTATACTATAATAATTTATGAGAATAGTATAAAAATAACAAAGTAACATAAAAAAGTTATAGTTCTCCAACAAATACACTTGTACTATAAGAAACTCATTAACAAATAGGCAGTAGTACAAGTTCTGTATTTACTATTATCTTCTTATGCGTGAAATTATTTTTTTCTCTCACGTACTAATGCGAAAATATAACTTAACTCTTGCGATTTAGTTGCAAAAGAAATCAAAAAATAATAAGAAATACCCACTAAAATACCAACCAACAACTTTATCCACATACTTGAAATAAATAATATTGATATATATATTATAATGCCCATTGACAATGAGTATAACAAAGAAGGTGCCATCTCTTTTAACTGCTTAATAAAGCCAAATTCTATGACTTTTCCAACATAATAAGAATTAATAAGCATACTAACAAGCGCAGCAAATATGCTCCCAATACAAATAAATAAAATACCAAACGAAGCTGTAGCTACCAAAAATAGAATAATTGCCACTTGTCTGACAACCTCTAATTTAAGAAAAAGATTAGAATGCCCTTTTGCTTTCAATACATTAAAATTTAAATTTTGAACATGTAACCACATTCTTGCAAAACAAAGAACTTGTAAATAAACAACGCAAGGTAACCATTTCTCCGTGACTAAAATAACCACGAATGGTTTTGCTAACACTGCAAGACCTATCATAATTGGGAACACAACATAAGCAGAAAGACGTAACATACGTCTAAAAGAGTTTATCAACAGTATATTATCATCTTGGAATTTACTAAACACTGGATATGTTACACTATCAATAACTCCCGTTATAGTTTTAACTGGTAAAGCTGCATAACCATCAGCCCTACTATAAAAACCTAATGAACTTGCAGAAAAAATTTTACCAATAACTAATGAATATATATTTCCTGAAATACTATTAAGTATTGAGGATACAAAAATCTTAGAACCAAACCCAAATAATTTATAAAATGAATCCAAAGAAAATGATAACCTCGGAATCCAATGTTGAAAATGCCAACAAAGCATAGCCTTAGTCATCAGCATTACGAACTGCGGATAAATTAAGGACCAAACCCCATAGCCGCAAAAGGCTAAAATAATTGATAATACGCCAGAAACAACCGTCGTAATAATATTGATTAAACTTTTTTTTCTAAATTCTAAAAAAATAGATAGTCTGACATCTTGAATAGCAACAAAAGAACTGAGAAAAATAATAAAAGAATATGTTCTCACTATTTCCACAAGAGCAACTTCATCATAAAAATCTGCAATTAAAGGAGCTGATAAAAATAATAATAATGAAATACAAAAAGAAAGAGAAAGATTTAAAACAAAAACCGTAGAATAATCCCTTTCTGTTCGTTCTTTTTTTTGAATTAATGCAGTACCAAAACCAGCATCAATAAAATTATAGGAAATCAACACAAAAATAAAAACCATGGCTATTAAGCCATAATCCGAGGGAGATAATAAGCGAGCAAGAATGACTCCTTGCACAAATCCAAAAATTTGAAGAGACAGTTTCTCTAAACCTCCCCACAACATCCCTGAAAAGGCTTTACCACGTACATTTTCTTTCATATACCAATTTGATTAACAACTTGTTTTACCTACACAAGTTGAAACTTGTATAGTACTTTCCTCTTATTATCACGATATAATATACTCAAATAGCGGAAATATCCAATTTAAAATCCCATAACCATTTCTTACTTACTTTAGATTTAAAACATTAGACAAAACTTTAAACAACTTAGTTAGCTAATTTATCAATCAGCCAACGAGTTGATAAAAAAGAATATTTTAGAACTGAATGAAATAATAACATCATCTCCTCCCTACAAACAATGAATAGCTTGCAGGCTGACAACTATCACGGTTCCTCCACATAAGAACGAATGGGCAAAAACAAATAGACGTGGTACAGTAACAATCGTTAACTTAAACAACAAAAACTGTGTTGGTCAATTCAGTAGATGCTTCGTTCGCAGAATCTTTCTGTTAATAGTTCTAATTTCCTTTATTATGGGTACAAAATTAAATAAAAAAAATGAGAAAAGAAAGAAAATTCATAGAATATTTGTAGGCAAACGATATAAAAAAGAAAGAAATGACAACAAAGCCTGACCCACCAACTGGCCCCTCCCCCTCGCCCCTCCCCCAAAGGGAGGGGAGTAATCACCGAGATACCCCGCACGTATAATGACAAAGCTTAGACATAAGGACATAGGTATATACCTAATGCTTCAGCTACATATTCTGTATTAAATATGTCATTAAAGAATATGTTTTTATGTCATTCTGGCTTAATACCATCTATGTCTTTATATCATTCTGTTTAGCATTCTGTATCTTTATATGTATGAAAAAGCCACAAGATATCAATGGTTTGAAGAAAAATCACTATCTTTGCATCAGAATCAGTTTTCCTAAAAAATGAAAAAGATTATATTGATTGCTGCCATCCTTTTAGGGGCATTAACAAACGGACACGCTCAGGTAATAAACAAGAACTACGCAAAACGTATTGGACAAGCCGTCAAAGAAGGCTACCAGGACGTCAAAGAGGTTATTGTTCAAGATACCAAACCAACTGGTGAGCATACGGTATGGGATATCTATGCAGCCCCGAAAGTTGGACTAAACTTATCGAACCTATCAGGAATCGATGGGAAAATGAAAATTGGCGCTGTTGCAGGTGCTTATATTGAAGTATTTTTTACAAATAACCTTGCAATTGATGCAGAACTTCTTTATAGTCACCAAGGTTCTTCTGGAGTCTATCGCAATATTAATACAACAGACGACTATGGAAACCCTGTTGTACAAGAATATGGTCCATATAACTTTAACTTGCACTATTTCAACATGAACTATCTTGTACGTTGGTATCCTTGGGCAGATTTACCTTGGAGTTTCACAGCAGGAGTTCACACAGGCTATCTCATCAGTGGACACGCTAAGCAAAAGAATGGAGAAGCTATTAATTTAAAGAATAGCATCTATAGAGGCAATGTATCTATTCCTATCGGTGTCAGCTACGAATGGAAACAATGGCAGATAGAAGGACGTTACAGCCTATCCCTCAGAAAATTAACAAAAAACACTGAAGCAAAGGATTTATTAAAGAATGCTCGCAACAGCATGTTAGAAGTAACACTTGGCTACAGAATACAGGTGCTCTGATGCCGTTTGAAGACAAGTGAGAAAATTCCTTTTCATACCTTTTTTGCTACTCTCTGCAGTTGCTTCTGCAGAGGAGTGTGATTCTATTGCTATATCCAAAACTGGTATAGAGGTGCATTATACGCCTGCCCAAACTTTATGTTTGGACAAGGAGCCACGTATTTGGACTAAGACGAAAGAAACGCATACCATAGCTGCACAACTAAATATCACACCATCAGAGAATGATTTTGCACGCGATTATAATTATCCAACATTCTCTATTGGCTTGCGTTATAACTTCAACCATGGGACAACAATGCATAAAGACTATCCATGGGGAGAAGCACAGCCAGTAGACTACACCAGTAAATTAGGCAACTTTCTGACACTCTATGGCACTTTTAATCGTCCACTTTATCGTAGTAAGCACTGGCAATGGGGCTATTACTTAGGCACTGGCGTAGGCTATACTTCGCTAAAATATAACCAGAAGAACAATATTGACAACGAATATATTGGTTCACACCTTAATATCTTCTTCACAGCAGGACTGTACGGACAATATAAGGTAGCTAAGGAATGGAGCATAAAGGCTGGATTAGACTTCGCACACCATAGTAATGGGGCTATGGCACGACCCAACAAAGGCGCAAACTATTTAGGTCCATTCCTGGGTATTGTATACGAACCAGAGAAGGAAACAACAAAGGTTGCAAAGGGGAATACACTTCCTAAAAATCACTTCCAAAAGTATTGGTTTACTGAATTCACCCTTGGAATAGGTGGTAAAACTTTACTTGAGGATTGGCAGCAGACACAATTTGAAACACCGCAAGGACATCCTGACTATCGTAAGGAGCAGTTTGCTTTCTACGGAGCCTATTCTTTCCATACTCACCTACTCTATCGTTATGCACGTCGCTGGGCATCTGGCTTAGGTCTTGGTCTTTTCTATGGAGATTATGCCAGTAGGGTTGCACAACATGATAAAGAACATGGATACATCGGAGAGAAGCATAGTCCGTGGTCACTTAGCATCGAAGGCCGTCACGAAATCTTTTATGGTAACATGTCTGTCCGTGTCAGCTTAGGCTATTACCTCTACCGACACATGGGTTATAAATCACGCAATGGATTGGAAAGACCTTATCATGAACAAGTTGGTGTGTTTTATAGTTTCCCTAAGCTAAAGAATCTTACTTTAGGCTTTAGCGTTAATGCACATGCAACGAAGGCAGACTTCACAGAACTACAAATAACAATACCTGTGAGACTATAAAACAAGACAAAAAGACAAGAGTTTAGACAGAATGACGATAGTTTAGACAGAATGACATAAAGACATATTGTTTTAATGACATATTTTGTTGTTTGGAAAGAAGTTAAGTATAGGCTATCAGACAGAACTACATAAGATATCTTAATTCACAGCCTACACGTCCCATATTAAAATATGTCATTAAAGCAATATGTCTTTATGTCATTCTGTCTTCCCTTAGAATATGTCATTAAAGCAATATGTCTTTATGTCATTCTGTCTAAACTATCGTCATTCTGTCTGGAAGAGGTACTTCTCTATATCCTTAAAGCCATTTAAGAATGAGCGAACATCCATTCGTTTCTTACCTGTCAACTGAATATCAAGAAGTTCTAAGAGGTTATCAGAAGTATTGACATAGAGACGGGTCTTTTCTACAACGAGCGTACCTGGGGTGCCTACAGATGCACGGTCTGACTTAGCCGTCTTATAAACCTTCATAATCAAAGGCTTTACTCCATTGTCTTCAATAGAACAGAGTGTACTCCAAGTACCAGGATAAGGACTGAGTCCACGCACAAAGTTATAAACTTTCTTAGCAGACTGGTTCCAATTAATTTCGCATGTCTCCTTGAATATCTTCGGTGCATGATGTAATTCAGCATCTTCACACACCTGAGGAGCACTTATGCCATCAAGAACTGCAGAGAAATCAACATTATCCAAACTATCTTCAGGCAATTTAGATGCAATGAGATCAATTGTTTCCATAGCAATCTTTGCACCCAAATACATCAAGCCATCATAGACATACTCAACATCAGCTGTATCAGGAATAGCAAATGGTTTTTGAAGGATAATGCGACCAGTATCAATGTCTTTATCAAGGAAGAAGGTCGTCACACCTGTCTCGGTCTCACCATTGATAACCGCCCAGTTGATAGGAGCAGCACCACGGTACTGCGGAAGCAAGGCTGCATGTACATTAAACGTACCCAGGCGAGGCATACTCCACACTATCTCTGGCAACATTCGAAAGGCTACAACCACCTGCATATCAGCTTTATAAGAACGCAATTCTTCTATAAAATCAGCATCCTTCATCTTTATAGGCTGCAAAACAGGCAAGTTATGTTCAAGTGCATAGAGTTTCACCGGTGATGGCTGCAGCTGTTCTTGATGACGTCCAACAGGTTTATCAGGCTGTGTGACTACAGCTACAACATTATATCCATTCTCAACTAATGCTTTCAACGACTCCACAGCAAACTCTGGAGTACCCATGAAAACAATACGTATATTTTCTTTTTTCATTATCTTTGGGAATTTAACAAGAGATGAGATAATAAGTAAGAGACGGCAGATATCTATTTTATTCCGCACTAAAGTCTGCTACAAACTGACGATACATACTATAAAGGCGAGCTCGAGAGATATAGCCAACCAACTGGCTATCAATATTCACAACAGGTAAATACTGTGCACCCGTACGTTCAAAAGTCTTCATCACATCCTCCATTGGGTCGTTGACACCGAGCATTGCTGCTGGTGGCGACATCAATTGATTGACATGGAAACGATGATAAAGCTCTGTACGGAAAATAATATGTCGTAGATTGTTAATATCAATCTCACCTAATAACTTACGAGACTCATCGAGCACAGGAATATAATCATTGTGACTTGAACTGATAGCATGAATAAGCTTTCCCATCTCCATATCAGGTCCGACAGATGTAAAGTCATGATCGATAATCTTATCCATACTCATCAAAGTGAGGATAGACTTATCTGTATGGTGTGTGAGAAGTTTACCTTGCTTTGCCAAACGTACAGCATATATACTATGATGTTCAAAGATATTTATCGTAAGATAAGAACTGATAGTCACGATAATCAATGGGATGAAGAGTTGATAACCGCCTGTTAGTTCGGCAATCAGGAAGATACCCGTCAAAGGTGCATGCATCACAGCCGACATCACAGCTGCCATACCATAAAGCGTAAAGTTCTTCTCTGGAATATAAACACCAAGTTGCTGCATATTCCAAAAACGAGCAAAGAAGAAACCACCAAAACCGCCGATGAACAAAGAAGGCGCAAAGGTTCCACCACAACCGCCTGCACCATTTGTTGCACTGGTTGCAAAGACCTTCGTCATGACAACTAAGCCCACATATAGCAGTAGGAAATTGGACTTCTCTGCAAACATAGAGCCACTCATGATTTGCATCCAGTCAGCCTCTGTCTTTCCTTCTATAAACAATCTCAAACTATCATAGCCTTCACCATAGAGAGAGGGAAAGAGGAAAATAAGTGGAGAAAGCACCAAGCCTCCCACAAGAAGTTTCAGATAAGGCTTAGAAGAAAGTTTCCCATAACCATTCTCACACCATGACATTAAGCGCATGAAGTAGAGTGATACAAAACCGCAACCGATACCTAACAAGATTGTCGGTGGAACGCGATCAAGTCCCCAGATGTTATCCATTTGGAAATGAAACATAGACGAACCACCTGTGAAGAAATAGGAGAAACACGTTGCCGTCACTGATGCAATCAATATCGGCAAAAGAGAAGCCATGGTCAAATCGACCATCAACACTTCCAATGTAAATACCAATCCTGCTATTGGAGCCTTGAAAATACCAGATACAGCCGCCGTTGCGCCACAACCCACAAGAAGCATGAGTGTGCGATTATCTAAATTAAAGATACGTCCGAGGTTACTACCAATAGCTGAACCCGTCAACACAATAGGTGCCTCTGCTCCTACCGAACCACCAAAACCAATCGTAATGGCAGAAGCAACGATAGACGACCAAGTATTATGAGCTTTCAAACGAGATTGTTTCGTAGAAATAGCATAGAGGACACGCGTAATACCATGCGAAATATTATCACGTACAACATACTTAACAAATAGACTTGTCAGCCAAATACCTACGATTGGATAGATGAGATAGAGCCAGTTAATCGTTGCAACATCGAAACCAGAGGTTACTAATTCCTCTATCAATTTGATAATAAAGTGAAGAATATATGCTGCCAATGAAGCAAGAAGACCAATAGCAAACGCCAGTACTAAGACTAACTCGCGATTGGAAACATGATTCTTTCGCCAATTATCAAGTTGAGAAATAACGCCCTGACTACCTGATACTTTCATCTATCTATTCAATTATTTCCTTATAACTTTTACTTCACCATCAGCAGCCAATTTGATAATACTGGATGGAGTATGTGGTTTGTGTTCCTGACGTCTTGACTCACAAACATAGTCAACACCATCAAGAATCTCCTGTGAGATATCACGATAATTCTGCGCAGCAGGTTCACCACTGACATTTGCCGAAGTACTTACAATAGCCTTCTGGAATCGATAGCATAACTCATGTGAGAAGGGCTCCTTTGTTATGCGAATACCTATAGACCCATCTTCTGCTATCAGATTTGGAGCAAGATTAACAGCACCATCAAGAATCAATGTTGTTGGTTTCTCAACAGCTTCTATCAACTGCCAAGCAACATCAGGAACATTGCGAACATAACGCTGAAGTCGGTTATCAGAATCAACTAAGCAAATAAGAGCCTTCGAATCATCTCTGCGTTTCAAGGCATATACCTTTGCTACAGCTTCCGCATTGGTAGCATCGCAACCTATACCCCACACTGTATCAGTTGGGTAAAGAATGATACCACCCTTTCTCATCACTTCAATCGCTTTCTTGATGTCGTCTTCCTGTTTCATCTTCTGTTATTGTTTTTTCTGTCTAACTATTATAAGTATTCGCAAAGTTAGATTAAAAAAACGAGAACACAAAACAAAAACTATAAAAAGAAAGTCTACAAAGAGTGATTAATGTTCGGAGGAACCTCTAAAAGCAGACTCTTCTATAAACTTACTTGTGGTAGAACTATTCCATACAAACAATAAGTTGTCCTTTATCTTGCTCTTCTTTATAACATAGCTATACCCTCACTAAAGATATATCACACGAAAACAAAGATATGGATAACAAACACAAAAAGGACAAACATCCTCGTAACTCAGTTCCACCTATCTAATATAGAAAGACTGACAAGGGTGTTTGTCCCTACATTATGTACATTTCGTTTCACACTCTATTAAGCGGATAGCCATACGCACCACCTCATAGAAGCCGAAACTATATACCTTATATTATAATTCCCAACCAATAGCTGAAGCACCGAGAACGGCAGCGGCAGCATCATCAAGCGAACTTACCAAGAACTTTGGTTTGTCCTTGAAGATTTCCAAAGCATGCTCCTTATAAGAACGCATGATAGGTTCCATCAACAAGTCACCAGCCTTAGTTAGACCACCAAAGAAGATGAAAGCCTCTGGAGAAGAGAAGGTTGCGAAGTCAGCACAAGCCTCACCTAACATATTACCAGTGAACTCGTAAACACGTTTAGCAAGTGCATCGCCACGACCAGCAGCAATAGAAACATCCAAAGATGTAATATCTTCTGGTTTCAACTCACGCAACAGAGAATCTTCCTTACTATTCTGCAAGAACTCACGAGCAGTACGAGCAACACCTGTTGCAGAGCAGTAAGTCTCCAAACAACCTGTACGACCACAACCACAAGTGCGACCTTTCTCTCCACGAACCATAATGATATGACCCAACTCACCTGCAAAGCCATCAGAGCCGTAAACCATCTGACCGTTAACAACAATACCTGAGCCTACGCCTGTACCGAGGGTAATCATGATGAAATCCTTCAAGCCGCGTGCCACACCGTACTGCATCTCTCCGATAGCAGCAGCGTTCGCATCATTGGTAAGACCAACAGGAATACCTAACTTTTGTGAGAACATATCGCCCAATGGCACAACACCATCGTGTCCCCATAAGAGGTTTGGCGCAAACTCAATCGTTCCACGATAGAAATTACCATTAGGTGCACCAATACCCATAGCACGGAACTGACCTATTCCACCATATTTAGCAACGAGAGGACGTATTGCCTCTACACCTGCTTCTACAAAATCGTCGACTGTTTTATAAGCCTGTGTCTTAATAGAATTGGTGGCAAGTACCTGACCACGCTGATCTACGACACCGAATACAGCATTTGTTCCTCCTAAGTCCAAGCCAATTACAAATGGCTTTTCCAATCCAGCTACAACTGGCTTCTGCTCTGTTACGTCCATGACATAATAAGTTTTTAGTTTGAATATACTATGGGCAAAGTTATGAAAAAAGTAGAATACCACAAAGTTTTGTTAGGTAAATTTGCTTATCTCGTATTATTTTTGCAATTTTGCACCCAAAATAACAAGCATGCAATTTCCTATTCAATTAGATATACTGGATTTCATCTTTAAGGGATTACTCATTGGTATTATAGCGTCAGCTCCCATGGGTCCAGTTGGAATATTATGTATACAACGCACTTTGAACAAGGGGCGTTGGTATGGTTTTATAACAGGTATCGGTGCTGCCATCAGTGATACAATCTATGCTTTGATTGTTGGATTAGGCATGAGCTTTATCATGGCTCCTTTAGAGAATCCAACCTACAAGTTGATCTTACAGATTTCAGGAAGCGTGTTACTGCTGCTTTTCGGTGTATATTGTTTCAAATCAGACCCGATGAAGAAAGCTCACCAGAGCGGAAAGGAGAAGGGTTCACTCTTCCACAATGGTGTTACAGCCTTTTTAGTAACGCTTTCTAATCCCTTGATTATCTTTCTTTTCATTGCATCATACGCACAGTTTGCATTCGTACAACCTAATCGTCCATTAGAGATGATTATTGGTTTTGCCTGCGTCCCAGCTGGTGCGTTGCTATGGTGGTATGGTTTGTCATGGCTGATAGACAAGATTAGAGGGAAATTCGATGTCAATGGTATCCTTATTATAAATAAGGTGATAGGTGCTGTCGTCATCCTGTTCTCTATCATTATGCTTTTGGGAACAGTGTTTAATCTCTATCATTTACCAACTATTGACGGATTAATAGAGAAAGGGTAATTATGTTTGTAGCGAAGGAATTAAGAAAAAAGAGCATAGCAGAATACCTGCTTTACATGTGGCAGATAGAAGATACTATCCGTGCATACGGCTGTTCATTGACACGAATCCGTAAAGAATATATCGACCAATTCCAATATACTGACGAGCAAAAAGAAGAAGAGGAAGACTGGTTTGGCGACCTTGTTCGTATGATGAACCAAGAGGGTTGCCGTGAAGGTGGACATCTGCAGATTAATAAGGTGCTCATGCAAGATTTGACAGAACTACACGCACAGTTACTGCAATCGTCTAAGTTTCCTTTCTATTCCGCTGAGTACTATCGTGTTCTGCCTTTCATTGTTGAACTAAGAGGTAAGACTAA
The DNA here is from genome assembly GCF_003043935.1 of Prevotella sp. oral taxon 313. Taxonomy (NCBI): domain Bacteria; kingdom Pseudomonadati; phylum Bacteroidota; class Bacteroidia; order Bacteroidales; family Prevotellaceae; genus Prevotella; species Prevotella sp. oral taxon 313. The sequence continues at coordinate 3,414,597 of NZ_PYXE01000001.1, read as the reverse complement.
GCGCACAGCAGACAAGATGGCTCGTACGAATGACGAACGCCTGAAGACCGTTGCTGCACAGTTAGGAAAGAGCGAGATAGAGACTTGTTTCGACCTCCTCTATGGTGTGATGATGCTTCGTCTGCAGAAGAAAGAAATTACACCAGAGACAACTCGTGCACTTAACGAGATAACAACCTTCATTGGTATGTTATCAGACTATTACATAAAAGATAAGACTGAAGGATTAGACTTCGGCGAAGAATAAAGGAGATAGCGTATGAATATTTTAGTTACAGGAGCTAACGGACAGCTTGGCAATGAGATACAGCTTGTATCTAAACAGAGTAAAGACCACTATATCTTCACTGACGTGTGTGAGGGGTATACAAAGTTAGACATTACTAATCTCGAAGACATCCGCAAGATGGTACAAGACAATAAGGTTGAATGTATCATCAACTGCGCTGCGTGGACCAATGTGGACAAAGCAGAGACAGCGGGCGAGATTGTTGAACTACTCAACGCCGTTGCCCCAGAGAACCTCGCAAAGGCAATGAAAGAGGTGGGTGGCTTGCTCGTTCATGTCAGCACTGACTATGTCTTCGGTGGCGACCCTTACAACACTCCTTGCAAAGAGGACATGAAGGGTACTCCTACAGGTGTTTATGGCCTTACAAAACTACATGGGGAAGAGAAGATTCAGGCTACTGGTGTCAATCATATTATTCTTCGTACGGCATGGCTTTACAGTGAGTTCGGCCATAACTTCGTGAAAACGATGATGAATCTCACTGCTACTAAACCACAGTTGAAGGTTGTCTTCGACCAGTGTGGTACTCCTACCTACGCTGGCGACTTAGCAGAAGCTATCTTCGATATCGTTGAGAACCGCAAGTATGAGGGGAATAATGGCATCTATCATTTCTCAAATGAGGGTGTATGTAGCTGGTATGACTTCACCATTAAGATTGCAGAACTTGCAGGTAACACAGCATGTGACATCCTTCCTTGCCACAGCGACGAGTTCCCTTCTCCTGTTAAACGTCCTGCTTACTCGGTCCTCGACAAGACTAAGATAAAAGAGACCTTCGGCATAAAGATCCCATATTGGGTAGACTCTCTTAAGAAGTGCATGAAAGGCTTACAGGAACAAGACAAACAATAGGAGTGAAGAAATAAGTTGGATGAGATAAAGTTAAGCCGTCATCTTCCTTGAAAACATAAAGGGAAAATAGTTGGCATCGGCTTAACCAACTGCAGACAAGACTTTTACTCCCAAAGAACATAATACAGATGAATGAAATAGAACGCAGGCGAACGTTCGCCATTATCTCTCACCCAGATGCCGGTAAGACCACTTTGACCGAGAAATTCCTTCTCTTCGGTGGTCAGATTCAGGTTGCTGGTGCGGTGAAGAGCAACAAGATACGTAAGACGGCTACGTCTGACTGGATGGACATCGAGAAGCAACGTGGTATCTCTGTATCGACCTCTGTGATGGAGTTCGACTACAAAGATTATAAGGTGAATATCCTCGATACGCCTGGTCACCAGGACTTTGCCGAAGATACTTATCGCACTCTGACAGCTGTTGACTCAGCTATCATCGTTGTCGACTCAGCCAAAGGTGTGGAGGCACAGACACGTAAGTTGATGGAGGTGTGCCGTATGCGCAACACACCAGTTATCATCTTTATCAATAAGATGGACCGTGAAGGTCGCGACCCGTTCGAGGTGTTAGACGAATTGGAGGAAGAACTCAAGATTAGTGTACGTCCACTTTCATGGCCTATCGGTCAAGGTCAGCGTTTCAAAGGTGTGTATAACATCTACGAGCAACAGCTGAACCTCTTCACACCTAACAAACAGCGTGTGACCGAGAAGGTTGAGGTAGACATCAACTCGAATGACTTGGACGAGCAAGTAGGTGCTGAGTTTGCTGAACAGCTACGCAACGACCTCGAATTAGTAAATGGTGTTTACCCAGATTTCGACGTCGAGGCTTATCGTCGTGCGGAGGTTGCACCAGTGTTCTTCGGCTCTGCATTAAATAACTTTGGTGTACAAGAATTACTCGATTGCTTCGTTGAAATAGCCCCAAGTCCACGTCCTACTAAGGCTGAAGAACGTGTTGTTGAACCTACTGAACCAAAGTTTACTGGCTTCATCTTTAAGATTACAGCCAATATCGACCCTAATCATCGCAGTTGTATTGCCTTCTGTAAGGTGTGTTCGGGTAAGTTCCAACGCAACCAACCTTACCTCCATGTGCGTAATGGGAAGACGATGCGCTTCTCCTCCCCTACTCAGTTTATGGCACAACGTAAGAGTACTGTAGAGGAGGCTTACCCAGGTGACATCGTTGGTCTGCCTGATAGTGGTGGTGTCTTTAAGATTGGTGACACACTAACTGAGGGAGAAAACATCCACTTCCGTGGTCTGCCAAGTTTCTCTCCAGAACTTTTCAAATACATTGAGAACGATGACCCAATGAAGTCTAAGCAGTTCCAAAAAGGTATCGAACAGCTGATGAATGAAGGTGTCGCACAGTCTTTCGTAAACCAATTCAACAACCGTCGTATCGTGGGAACCGTTGGACAGCTTCAGTTTGAGGTTATTCAATATCGATTGGAACATGAATACAATGCGAAGTGTCGTTGGGAACCAGTACACCTCTACAAAGCTTGCTGGATTGAGGCTGATGATGAGGCAGAGTTAGAGAACTTTAAGAAGCGTAAATACCAGTATATGGCTAAGGATATTGAGGGGCGTGATGTCTTCCTCGCAGACTCTGGTTACGTGCTAAGTATGGCACAACAAGACTTTGAACATATCCGTTTCCACTTTACAAGTGAGTTCTAAACTTAGGACAAGATAAAATTAAAGCGCCAAAGAGTATGTCAATTCTTTGGCGTTTTTTATATGACAGAACGAGTTAAAGGGGAGCTTTGTTATTCGCTTATACTAAAGAGATTACGCTGCTGGGCTTATTTTCCTTAGCACACGCACCTGAGGTTTCTCTTTATGAGTAATCAATATCATCTTAGCATAGAAAAGGTAAAACCCTTTCCTAACCATTTACAGCTCCTACCCTACCGTTATATTACATGGCATTTTAGGTAGAATACACCTACTCAACTAACTTTTCGAGTGATGCTTCAAACGCTCTTCTCACATCTCGAAGGTAACATTATCACCATAAAAAAACATTACACATCATCGAGCTTGTCTCATTCAGAATAGGAATGACATATCTCACTAAAACGAGCTTATAACGCCCACGGAATCAGACTATTACACACAGCCTTCAAGAGGACGCCCTTCTTGCCCCAAGAAGGGCGTCTTCTATAGGCAAGAAGGGCATGTTCTTGAATAAAGAAGAGCCTCTTCTTTGCTCCCCTCTATCCTCTCTCCAAACAATGATGGTCGTGATTACCAAAATAAAGCAATCTTTTCTTCCTACATGTTTAGCGTCCTATCTCCTTTTATCAGCCACCTTATAGAAGAAAGCTCACATTCTCCTCCCCGCTACTATCGGCGAGGAGTCAGAGGTGAGGCTACCTTCATTGGGGTAACCTCACTAATCATGTCTCTCCTTTCGGTGAAGGGAAAGGAGAGAAAAAAGTACTCCTATTACTTTTGTAACCTCTATCAATCAATATATCGGAACTGCAAAATTGTTGGTATTCAACGTGTACACTACATGTATCAAACAGCAACACCACCTGTACAATCCCTTTATCTATCAATTAGAGATTAAGAGAGGTATTCATAGATGGTATCCTCCATATCGACAGATGTCAAGGTCGACTTTATACAGAAGATAATTACCCAACAGTACGATAGTTTGTCTATTTCCGAACAAACTTCTTACCGTTCTGTATAACTACACCTTTATAATCCTTGCTTACACGCTGACCAGCAAGGTTATAGATTGGTGCTTTATCATTAACCTCACTATTATGGACTTCCTTTATACCTGCAGGGTCACTCTTCAAAGTAACGGTAATCTTCTTAACACGTACCTGATGACCAGAAGTCTTAAACTCTACTGACTTTTCATCTCCTGCCCATGTTACATTAACTTTATCATCTGAAATTGTCAAACCAGTCATAGATGAATCAAAGCCATCACCTAAGTATATCTTCTTACCATACTTGATTTTATCACATATAAAAGCTACATTCACTATATTTGCACCTGATGAAGAAATCGTGGTTGTGGCATTCTTATACAGACGATAAGATTGACTTTCATTCAATTTACCAATAGTAAGAGTAATGGTTACTCCCTCTTTTTCAATTGTTAGTCCATCAGCAGTATCTTGACCAGCCTCAAAAGTCACAGTATTCTGGGCAAAAGATAAAGAACTAACAGCAGTTAATGCTGCTACAAAAGCAAAGCGTAAAATTCGATTCATAATAAATTAGTTTAATTAATATAAAGGTTTAAATACAATGCAAATATAGGTAATAATTATGATATATGCAATTATTAATCAAAGTATAGCCATTTATTTATCCTCTTCGACATGTATAAGCAAAGTTCACATAAACACATGTGTGCGCTTACAATGTTAAAAACATCTTTTTTTATTGGTAAAATTTGCTTTATTACATTATTTGCCCTATATTTGCGATGTGTTTTTCATTGATTTAGATATTCTGCTAAATCATGTTCGAGGTTGGTAGCTTCCTGCACCAACCTCTTTTTTTTATCATCTTAAACAAAATCCTTAGCGAATGTTCCCCATATTCTGTATAGACAAGAAAAGTAAAAACGAAGTTTCCTGTCATATCTGTCATCACTTTCAAAGAGCTAAACAACTTATTTACAATACTATACGAGTAAATGTTAAAATGACAGCAACTAACATTAAAACTAAATTCGTATATATTGATACTTTTCCTTCTCTATTTTAGTTTCTCATCCTTTCATAGATTCTAACTCATATTTGCCACCACCCTTACTCGAATAATTAGATTAATTCGTAGTTCACTTCTACAGTCTTCGAGGGATTAGAGTCACTCGTAGCACTGTCCCTTCTTCCATCAGAAAAATACTGATTTACTTGACAAGTAACAAATGATTACTTATCTTTGTACCAGTTTTTAAACCTAAGTCTATGAAACTGAATAAGCTTTTTATCTTACTATTAGCCGTAATCTACCTATCTGGTTGTGGCAAAACAATTCTGCCCTCCGAGAATGATCAGGAAGAAGAAACAGAGAAAGAAACACCTTCTTCAACGCCTGTCGACGACGAAACCGTCTATAGTGTGGAGGAGTTCATCGAAGGAAACTTTGGAGACAAAGCTGTTTGGGTACAGGGTTATATCGTTGGCGCATGTAAACGAAGTATCAAACAAGCCGAATGGGAACCTCCCTTCTCGTATAATACGGCTATCTTGTTGGCTGATAGCCCAGAAGAATCAGACCCTGATAAGGTTATATCCATTCAGATGGTTAACAAACAAATGAAAGAAAACATTGCCTTAGATAGTAATCCACAAAACTATGGACGGCAGATAGCTTTCTTAGGCATTAAACAGAAATACTTAGGAATACCAGGTATAAAAAAGCACATATTGGCCATTGAATGGCTTGACGAATGACTTTTTTATATGAAACATTTGCTCTAAAAGAGAAAAATGATTATATTTGCAACACCAAATAATTGTAAAAGTTAGAAAAGCCTATCGACATACTTCTACTTCATAAGAAAGAGAATTAAAAATGAAGAAACTGAATGAGATGACCGACGAGCAGTTGGCATTGTCATACATTGAAGGAAGCAACGATGCATTCGACCTGTTGCTGTCACGCAATCAGTCGAAACTCTTCTCGTATATTCTATTCGTTGTGCATGATAGGGATGCTGCTGATGACTTGTTTCAAGAGACTTTCGTAAAGATTATCACGAAGTTGCAACAGGGCAGATACTCACCAACTGGTAAGTTCTCTGCATGGGTTATGCGTATCGCTCATAACGTTATCATGGATTGGTATCGTGCACAACGTGCTGACAAGGTGATTGACGCACCCAAAGACAACGACCTATCCAATGTTGGTGGTGACGATACTGTCATTGACAACATTGAGTGTCAGTTCATTAACAGCCAGACGCTCTCTGACGTAAAGCGCATGATGAATCTTCTTCCAGCGACACAGCGTGAAGTGGTATTTATGCGTTTCTATCAAGAGATGTCGTTTAAGGAGATTGCTGAGACTACAGGTGTTAGCATTAATACCAGTCTTGGTCGGATGCGTTATGCCATCTTCAACCTAAGAAGAATGGTTCGCGAACACAAGGTGAACCTACAGTTAGCATAAAGATTTACACCTCTTTGAATTAATTATAAAATGTCCCTCGCTTGTTTCTCTACAATGTAGTTGAAACAAGCGAGGGTCGCCTTATACCTTATAATTATCTATGCAACTGCTTGAGAGAGTGGATTGTTGCTTTTGGGTCAGCTGCCTTAAAGACATAACTACCACTAACAAGTATGTCGACGCCTGCCTCCACTAAACGAGGGGCTGTCTCTGCTTGTACTCCACCATCTACCTCTATCAAGGCTTTACTACCTTCACACTCTATCAGTTGACGAAGACGTTGAACCTTCTTAATACTGCTTTCGATGAATTTCTGTCCTCCAAAACCAGGATTAACACTCATGAGCTGAACGATATCTACGTCGCCAATGATATCCTCAAGTACATTGACAGGTGTTGAAGGATTAAGGGTTACACCCGCCTTCATCCCTGCATCGTGAATAGCCTGTATCGTTCGATGTAAATGAACACATGCCTCATAGTGGACATTCATGATTGCAGCACCCGACTTGGCGGTCTGTTGGATATAATTCTCTGGATGAACAATCATCAAATGAACATCCATAGGCTTCTTACAAACCTTTCCGACAGCATCGAGTATAGGGAATCCAAAAGAGATATTAGGAACGAAGACACCATCCATAACATCCATGTGGAGCCAATCGGCCTCACTTTCGTTAATCATTTCAATCTCCTTATCCAAATGAAGGAAGTTAGCAGAGAGTAAAGAAGGTGATACTATTGTTTCCATATAAGACTTAGTTCAAGCAAAAGGTTTGCATTTTTCCATTAACTTTAATTACCCGATAGGTATAAGCTATCTGTCGGATGAGGTTAAGCGTCTTCTCAGACGGCTTAAGTTCTTCTGAAGTAAATATTCTTACCATAGGCTGGAAATGTTTTATTGAGAGTTATTATATCTTCTAAACGATATAAATTAGATATTATTATATCTCTTTACAAGAATATTTCTTCTTTATATGTATTAATTCTATCAGAATACTCTTGCATTGCTCCTTTTTACCCATCTTTCCCTTGAAGATACAAGCTTTTCTCTATCCCACAGGCTAATAATTCGATAATTTTATGTAAGTTTGTAGCGTAAAAGTATTTGAGAATTTTATATCTATATGATTATAAAGGTATGTGGCATGCGTGATGCCCGCAATATTCACGAGGTTTCTCAACTTGGCATAGACTGGATAGGTTTGGATTTCATTCCTAACAGCGAACGTTATGTGAGTCAAATAGCATCATGTGCGGGGATAATTCCTGACTATAGTAGCCTTTCTGACCTGTCTTCAGACAAACTATCCCAACAGAAAAAAGGTCCTGTTCTTTGTGGAGTCTTTGCTGATGACATGCCACAGAATATTGTTACACGTGTTGTTAATTTCAATCTTGATGTTGTTCAGCTCAATGGAGACGAGAGTAGCGTGATGATTGACAATCTTCGTCGTACTCTTGACCCAGACATTCATGCGGGAATTAAGATGATGAAGCGTCTTGTCATCACAAAACGTGAGGACATAGAGAAATACAAGGAATATGCTGAGGGAGTGGATTATTTCCTCTTCGAACTCCAAGAACATCTAAAGGATTGGAGCTTTTTAGAAGCGTACGACGGGAAAGTTCCTTTCCTTGTAAGTGGAAATATTGGTGCTGAAGATATTGAGAATATCAAAAAGCTCTCCCACCCTCTATTCTATGGTATCAGTGTGAACGAGAAGTTTGAGAGCGCACCAGCAGTAAAGGACGTTGCATTACTGAAGGACTTTCTTGAAAAGATAAAGTAAGGTTCGTCGATTAAAAGGTTGATACACGAATGAAAACAAATTGTGTTATCATTGATAACTACGATTCTTTCACCTATAATCTTGTTCATCTCATAAAGGAGTTGGGAGCTGATGTGACGGTAGTTCGTAACAATCAGTTCTCCCTTGAAGACTTGAATGCTTACGACCGTATCGTTTTGAGTCCAGGCCCTGGGGTTCCTTCAGAAGCAGGCCTACTATTGGATGTTATTCATCGGTATGCTGGCGTAAAACCTATCTTGGGCGTTTGCTTGGGCCATCAAGCTATTGGCGAGGTGTTCGGAGCAAAGTTGAAGAATCTTTCTGACGTCTTTCATGGTGTGACAACAAAAACAACACAAGTCGTTGATACCCCTTTGTTTGACGGTCTTCCCAAACATTTCCTTGTGGGAAGATATCATAGCTGGGTCGTAGAAAGGACCAACTTTCCTGATTGCTTGGAGGTTATCGCTGAAAGCAAGGAAGGATTAATCATGGCATTACGCCATAAGACGCATAATATATATGGTATACAGTTCCACCCAGAAAGTGTTTTAACACCTGATGGGAAGAAGATTATGGCGAATTGGTTACGCATCTAACAAATAATAAATCTTGTACTTTACTATGACAAAAGCGACAAGCTATACAGACGAAGTCATTGACGACGGAGCACCGTGGTATGCTGTGAAACTATTCACACTGAAACTTGAAGAAGTCAGAACCTATTTTAAAAGTCATAACTTGGAATCTTTCGTTCCTGAACAGTATGTTGACATTGAGGGACGAGACGGTAAACCACACACTGTTCTTCGTCCTGTTGTTCGCAATCTTATCTTCGTAAAAAAACCAGATGAAGACATCTCGTTCTTGAAGATAGTACAGGAAGCTAACTATAAGATTAGCGTTGTAAAGAAAGCTAAGGATTCAAGAGAGTATGCGCTTATCCCTCATAACCAGATGTATGAGTTCCGTTTGATGTGTAATCCTGAAATAACGATGCGCAAGTTCCTCTCTTCTGACGAGGCACAAATGAAAGCTGGAGATGAAGTTCTTGTTAAGTTTGGACCATTAAAAGGGATGACAGGTCGTCTGGTGCGCTCAAGTAAGAAGTATTATCTCCTAAAAGAAATACCAGGTATAGGCGTGATGCTCAAAGTCTCCCGCTGGTGCTGCGTACCAATGGAGGGGAAATAGCAGTCGACAACTGCTTTACAAGAAAGCCTATAATAACATTACCTCAAATATTAAGCATACCATTAAGTAACCGTAACTCCCTAAATATAAATTTCTAACAGCTATCATTAATAACAAAAATAACATCAAACAATTTATAAGAATAAGCGTTGTCCTTGCCTCACAAACACCTATTATCAAATTAGTCTCATTATAAAAATATTTTTCTTCATACCAAGAAACATTTACTTTCGTGGTAATATTCTGCAGAAGAAAGCAATAGACTTGAACGACTTTAGCATTTTATTCTATCATGAAATGTAGACATAGCCTTTAAAGGTATAAAAGAAACGCTCATATAACATGGCGGATAAATGAGGGCACATGCTATATGAGCGTTATATGTATGTTATATAAAAGTCTTACTTAGCCTTAGTTTCTTCCTTAACAGGCGAAGCGGCCTTCTTAGCAGGAGCTTTCTTGGCAGGCTTCTTAGCTATAGCTTTTGATGTAGCAGCCTTCTTGGCAGGTGATTTCTTCTCTAACTGCGCACGAAGTTTGTCACCTTCTTCCTCCAACTTCTCAACCTTTGCTTGAAGATTACTAATATCATTCGTTCTCATTTCAATCTCATCACCCTGGTTGCGAATAGTAGTTAGCAATCCATTCAACTCCTCATTGTCTATCTCAGCAGGATAAAGAGTATTGACACGGTTTAGGAAGTCACCGAGAATATTCATATAGTTAGTGAAAGCATCAAATGGACTGTCATAGATACCACGGTCCATACCAACACGTGAAGGTTTGGTCGACATAAAGCGGAAGTTGTCACTTGCCTGCAGATAGTCCCAATCCTGATTGATACGTGGGTCGTTAGCAATACGTACACGGTCGGCAATACTATACAACTTATTGAACGCTTCACGCTGCATTGGGTTACCCAACCATGTGCTGACATCACGTTCTTCATCCATCCAACTCAATGTGTCAGGCACATAAAGGCTGTCAACACTCTTCAACTTCATGCAAATCTCTGTTGGAGTAGAGAAGGTAATACCCTGCTGCTTAGCACAAGCAGGTAACGCCTTAAAGAACTCAAGGATATTACTTGACAATGGCTGTTCGATACCGAGGGCTGAAAGGTTCATGAAGATACCAATCACTTGCTCTTCATTTGGGAGCGCAGCAATCTCTGCCATATACGTATCAGCAAACAAAGGATACCCCTCCCAGTCTGAATTGTTAAAGCGCAATGATATATCATCGCTCAATCTCACATCACGCAACAGAAGTTTTAGGTTAGGAGCAAGGGCACAGTTATATACATAATGTGGACTCTTCCAACCCAAGACATGCTTTGCACCCTCTGTCAACATTCCCTTGAAACCCATCTGAGAAGCTATCAAACCAATGTCGTCACTATAGATGAGTGAAGAATTACGCAACACCTTTGGAGTCTGACCAAAGTATTCCTTAATCTTCTGGGCCTGCCGTTTCACTTCAGACTTAAAGCTCTCCTCGTTAGCCAATGATGCTAAACCATGAGAATAAGGCTCAGCAAGAAACTCCACACAGCCCGTATTGTTCAATTCCTGCAACTTATCAAGCACCTGTGGAGCATGCATCTCAAGTTGTTCAATACCCACACCCGACAGAGAGAAGGCCACCTTAAAAGCTTTCCCATTGTCTTTAATCATCTGCAGCAGCGTGTCCAATGCAGGCATATAGCTTCTCTCGGCGATTTCCGATACTGAGCGTTCGTTCTCGAAATCGTCATAATAATAATGGTCGGTACCAATATCGAAGAAGCGGTAGCGTTTCAGGTGAATCACCTGATGTATCTCGAAATATAAACAGATTGTTTTCATTATCTTTTTTGTTTTAGTTTTAAAAGGTTATTAGTTCTCTCATGACCGCTATTGCCAGCCCAAAGTACGAAGATAAAGTTCACGAATCCATGCACCAACCTTCTCCCATGTTATCTGGTCAACCTCTTTCTTACCCTCTTCAGCAAGGTAATCGAAGAGACTCTCATTATGACAAATGGAGTAAATAGCATCAGCGAGCGCATGAATATCCCAATAATCAACCTTAATACAATTGTTGAGAATCTCGGCACAGCCACTCTGCTTAGAGATAATACTTGGTGTACCACATTGCATGGCCTCCAAAGGAGAGATACCGAAAGGCTCACTGACTGACGGCATAACATAGACATCAGATGCTTTCAGACACTCGTAAACCTCCTTTCCACGCATAAAACCAGGGAAATGGAAGCGGTCGGCAATACCTCTTTCAGCAGCCAGATAAATCATCTGGTCCATCATATCGCCTGAACCAGCCATACAGAAACGAACGTTACGTGTACGATGAAGCACCATATTGGCAGCCTCAACAAAGTATTCTGGACCTTTCTGCATTGTCAGACGACCAAGGAAAGTAACAATCTTCTCCTTTCCCTTGTGGTCAGGACGTGGAATGTCTACAATCTCCTGTGGTAAAGGATAAACGGCATTATGAACCGTAAACACTTTGCGTGGGTCCTGATAGTACTGATTGATAACGGTCTGCCGTGTAAGTTCTGACACACACATGATGCAATCAGCATTGTCCATACCATCCTTCTCGATACCATAAACAGTAGGATTAACCTTACCACGTGAGCGGTCGAAATCGGTTGCATGCACATGAATACACAAAGGTTTACCAGACACACGCTTAGCATGAATACCAGCAGGATAAGTCAACCAGTCGTGTGCATGGATAATATCAAAATCGTATGTACGTGCAACGACACCAGCAATAATCGAATAATTATTAATCTCTTCATGTAGATTAGCAGGATAACCTCCCGCAAAATCCATTGCACCAAGGTCGTTGACGTTCATATAATTGAAGTCGGCATAGATGTGCTCACGCAACTTGAAGTAAAGTTCTGGCGACATAATATTACCAAGACGTTCCTTCACATAATCATAGCCAAGTTCACGATAAGCGATTGGCACATAATTCATTGCCACAATCTCAGCGTAGGTATGGTCTTCATCACCAAAAGGATGTGGCAAGCAGAGGATTGTCTCAACATCGCCCTGCGCATGCAGACCTTCTGAAATACCAAAGTTAGCAGTTGCTAAACCGCCATATACATGAGGAGGATACTCCCATCCAAACATTAAAACTTTCATATTAGTCCCTCCTCTTAAAACTTAAACTTCTCAAGTAATTCTAACGTACGAAGCACTTCGGCTACGTTCATGGCAAAGGAGATTGCTCCACGCCCATTAAACGGTGGATTGCCGTCGAAGAGTTCAGGTAGTGTACTGAGACAATGGTTAATCATCTCGTCTTCATAACCTACCAACTGGCGTTCTACGAAGCTCAGACGTGTCTGCTTGTAAAGCTTCAAGCAGGCTTCAAGATAGAAACCACCCAACCATGGCCAAGCTGTTCCTTGGTGATAGGCAAGGTCGCGCTGACTCTGTGGACCCGTGTACATCGGATTGTATCCACCACTCTTTGGAGAAAGCGAACGCAATCCCTTTGGCGTAAGCAGCTCTCGTGTACAGACATCTAACACTCCTCTCTTCTGCTTCTGGTCAAGTGGAGAATAGTCAAGTGCCACAGCGAACACCATATTAGGGCGTACACTCCAGTCTATCATCTTACCATCAACATAATCATAAAGGTAGCCATATTCATTGAGGAATATCTCAACGAATGAAGCCTTACATTTCTCAGCAAGTGCCTCTAACTCTATTGCACGCTCTTCATTGCCACATTCCCTCTCCATAGAGGCCGTAAAACGCAGCGTGTTATACCAAAGAGCATTAAACTCAACGATATATCCAGAGCGAGGAACAACCGGCTGACCATTGTTCATGGAGTTCATCCATGTTATCGCTTCTCCTTTCGCATCTGCATAAAGCAATCCATTCTCGTCTAAAGTGAGGTTAGGGTGCTTACTTGCAAGAAGATAATCAACAATATCACGTATCAAATCCATGTATAGTTCTCTACAACGCACCTTGCCAGCTTCTTTAGCATACTGTTGTATTGCCCAAACACACCAGAGCGGAACATCAGGTTTATCCATCTCGTATATCTCCACGCTGAGTGGTTTATCCTCCATAAACTCACGTAAGCCCTTTGCTGCCGTCTGCATCACGAGTTCGAAGTAATCTTGTTCTTCGATACTCAAGGTCAGTCCAGGTAAAGCAATAAACTGGTCGCGAGCACGACACTTAAACCAAGGATAACCAGCAAGAATGTAACGTTCATCTTTCTTCGAACGGTTATGGAACTGATGGGCAGCATTGACAAGGCAATGGAAGAAATTATCACGTGGACTACGAGACTCCACCTCCTTATCAAACAGACTCTTCAGCGTTGATGGGTGACACTCTGCTGTAGATGCTGCAAAGACAATACTCTCGCCTTTGCTGATATTCATCTCAAAGTAGCCAGGGACATAAAGGTCCTCATTAGAAGCGTAACCACGCTCCTGCTCCTTCGGATATTCCAATCCACGATACCAATAAGGTTCAAAGTGAAACTCATTCTTCTTAGAGAACTGCATATAAAGCAATGGATAACCAGCATACATACAAGTGCTGATTCCATTGTCGACAACCTCATACGAGCGGTTGGCAGCACCATTCTCATGGGTAAACTGGCGCACACTGCGGAACGCAAGGAATGGACGGAACTGCAAGGTAGTCTTTGAATGTGCCTCTAATAAGGTGTAACGAATTAAGATACGGTCTTCATAGTGCTGAAAGACAACCTCTTTTTTTAACAAGACACCACCTACTCTATAAAGCGTAGTAGGCACAGTATCACAGTCGAACTCACGGATATACTTATGCCCTTGCGGACTAAAGTTATTGCCCTGATACTTATGCAAACCCAAATTGAAAGCGGCACCATGCTGAATGACGGTAGGGTCGAGAGAACTAAGAAGTACATGGTTTTCATCGTCCAATTCAGGAACTGGTACTACAAGTAGGCCATGGTACTTGCGTGTGTTACAATCAACAATCGTCGAACAAGAGTAGGCACCAGAGCGATTTGTTCGCAATAACTCTCTGGGAAGCGAATCTTGAAGATTGGTCATCAGAGCTTTTTCAAATTTTAAGTAGCTCATGTCTTTTAAGGTTTATTGTTTGGTTTTTAATTGTCCTTTGGTAGAAGTCTTTACAGACTTTGCCGTTCGGCACTCCAAAGATACAAATATTTTTCATAATGACACCATAAAGTAAGATAATATTTTCAATTATTAATGTTCGATAAAATCTTCCTCTTGTTTGCTGCCCATTATTGTCTCAGGAAATATTAGTTGTTTCCTATGTTTTGGAGTGATTAAACTTTACGGTATTTGAAGAATAAAACTACGCAAATAACAAGTTTTTTTTATTTTCATTTTGCTGTCATTTTAACATTTCCATAGAACTCATTGACAACTAACCTGTTAGCCTCTTACTAAGTATGACAGGAATGACAGCAAAATTATTTTTGCTATCAACCAGTTCTTCTGGGCTTGAATGGATTTAGACTAATTAGACCATCTCCTATCGCATTGACAAATACCATCACGCTCCAACAAGTAAACCTTATTCGCTTGGGGTATTGTATAAGATTTTAAATAACAAAAGACTGCATGAGTCACAATAGTAGATTGTAGAATAATCACTACTTAACTGCATCAACGCCACACCCCTGTGTCATATTGGCAAACCATCCACACCTGTTGTACAGAAGCCTCCCACTCACTCATTCCTCTTTTCAAGTGATGTGATAAACATGGTTCTTCAGATTTTTGGAATGATAATGATTCGCCTAAACTTAGGTCTCTAACAAAATGTCACACAGAGAAATGGAGAATACGGAGGGGTATCAAAACACATCATCGGTAGTCACGGAGGCACCGTCGGTGCGTGGAGCGACGGAGATAGGTTGCCTGTTTTTTTAGAGATTCTATACCCAGAGCATTTATTTCAAAAGTTATCAGAAATCTATACACTACACCTCCGTTGCTCTTTGTGCCATCGGCACCTCCGTGTTATTGCGTTTACCTCTGTCCTCTCCGTAACTCTGTGTGCCTTATGATATAAGAGTTTTAGTTTATCACTCCATATTTCAGCAGAACAATAAACATTCCAATCCACACATCAGAAGAGCTATTAGAACAGTGAAATATATTTACAACACAATCAACCAAACTCCCTCTACAAAGCAGTCAAACATTTCTTAAAACAAAGTTTATAACCTGCAATAAACCAGCACATTACAAGCTGAATTATAGAGTATGCCTTTCTTGCATCAAGAAAAGGCTCTTCTACATGCAAGAAGGGCGTGTTCTTGAACGTAGAAGGGCATATTCTATTCTCTTACTCGGCCCCTTTCCAAATAGAGAGGAGCACAATTACTGAAATATTCTTACAATTTCTTCCAATATGCTCAGTATTCTTTCTCCCTCTATCAGTATTCTTATAGAGCCTTCTCAGCGATTATCTCTCACGGAATATCGCAGGTAATTCGTCACAGACAGAGCCGCCCTACGGGAGAAACAATCTGTAGTACGAAAGCCCTCAACAACCCAGTAGCCCCTCAAAAGACTAATCTGGAATGAGGAAATTGATAACTTCTTTTTCTACGCCAATCGTGAATGTGCCGACAGGAGTACCATTCAATAGTCGTCCGTCAACACTTACTGGTGTGTGTTCCGATAACTGTACGCTCAACTCCTGCGTACGATAAGGTAAGACATTACGATGATTTAGTATCTTATCCCTCAACAAGAGATACATACCCTCTATTGCTTGCCACATCTTTGGTTGCGATACAATGGAGACATCGAGCAACCCATTATAAGGAACAGCATTCGGTGTCTGTCCATATCCTTGAGCGTTTCCTATACAGACCGTCATCAGTCGTTGCTTGATAGTATCTGTATTAATTTTTAACGACATCAAATAGTCAATTCGTTGGAAGAGAAGTAGGATGCAAGAAAGGATGAAGGAGATTGTACGCGACACAAAGAGATGGCGCATACGACGACGCATACTCATGATATTAGCCACCATACCTATGTTCACACAGTTGAGGAAATATCGACGACAACGCTCATTCTTCTTATTCTCATAGCGAATACAGCCAATATCCACTCGTCTTACACGCTTCTGCTTGAGCCACTTAATCGTCTGCTCCACGTGTGACTCGTCAAAACCCCAGAAGTGGGCAAAGTCGTTCAACACACCATTCGGGATAACACCCAACGTTATCTTATCCCGCTCTTCTGGCTCTAACAGCATGAGATAGTTTACCGCATCATTCAATGCTGAGTCTCCACCATAGATGATAATAGTTTTGTAGCCATTACTAACCAGCATACGCACCAACCGATCTACGCTTCGTGGGTTCTCACTCTGCACCATATCAAACTCTATACCATGCGATAGTAGACAGCGTTCTGTATGTTCCCAGCGTTTTTCTGGGCTACTAAGCAATCCGTTTTTAGGGCAATAAATAATCCCCCATCTTCCTTCCTCTACCATAACTTTATAATTTCTTCTACTTTATCTTCCATCTTTTGCGCAGCATTGACCCAATGGATTGTAAATCCACGACGCTCCATACCACGAAACCACGTCATCTGTCGTTTAGCAAACTGATGTATGGCTATCTCTAACTGTCGGAACATTTCGTCGTAAGACAGCCTCCCTATGAGATATTCTGTCACATACTTATATTCCAAACCATAATAGATAAGGTCGTCAGCAGGTATGCCCTGCTTTAGTAATCCTTCTATCTCTTCAACCATTCCCTCTTTAAGACGAGCTTTCAGACGGGTGGTTATCTTCTTTCTTCGTGCCTCACGGTCGATGTCTACACCTATTATTAATGAGTCTATTGGCGGACATTGTCGTTCCTCCGTTGGCTTAGTTAGATTATAGGTTTCTATCTCAATCGCACGAATAGCCCGCTGACAAGAGTCTACATCCGTCTTGTTGTGCATGACAGAATGATTCTTTTCCTTCAACTCAACTAACATCGTGGTCAGTTCCTCAAGTGTCTTGTCTTCTAACGCTTTACGGAGTTCAGGGTTCTGTGGCACTGGTGACAGACTATACCCCTTCAGTACTGCTTCAATATAAAGGCCAGTACCACCACAGAGAATGGGCAACACTCCCCTACTCCGTATATCCTCATAACTATCAAGGAAATCCTGCTGATAGCGAAAGAGATTATACTTCGTTCCTGGTTCACATATATCTATAAGGTGATAAGGTATTGCCTGTCCTGCAACCGTGTAATCAGCCAAGTCTTTGCCCGTACCGATATCCATGCCACGATAGACCTGACGGCTGTCAGCACTGATAATTTCAGCATTGAGCCGAGCAGCTAAATGTGTAGCAAGGTCGGTCTTTCCCGACGCTGTAGGTCCAAGAATGGTTATCATACGCTTGTCGGAAGCAGTGCCAACAACAGTACTCTCACCTGTAAACTCGTTCTTCATGTCACAAAGATAACAAAAAAATCCCTGCCAGCAAGCTGACAGGGACTATTATTTTATCCGTCAACCACTCTCTACGCAAGAGAGGATTGCAGATGACCTTTCGGTTGGTATTACTTCAACTCAGCAAAGTACTTGATTGTACGAACCATCTGAGAAGTGTAAGAGTTCTCATTGTCGTACCAAGAAACAACCTGAACCTGATAGCAGTCATCGCTGATCTTGCTTACCATAGTCTGAGTTGCATCGAACAAAGAACCGAAACGCATACCTACGATATCAGATGAAACGATCTGATCCTCAGTATAACCAAAGCTCTCGTTTGAAGCAGCCTTCATAGCAGCGTTGATACCCTCAACAGTTACGTCCTTGCCCTTAACAACAGCAACGAGAATAGTTGTAGAACCTGTTGGAGTTGGAACGCGCTGTGCAGAACCGATCAACTTACCGTTCAACTCAGGTATTACAAGACCAATAGCCTTAGCAGCACCAGTTGAGTTAGGAACGATGTTGCAAGCACCTGCACGTGAACGACGGAGGTCACCCTTGCGCTGTGGACCGTCAAGAATCATCTGGTCGCCAGTGTAAGCATGGATTGTTGACATGATACCAGACTGGATTGGAGCGTATGCGTTCAATGCAGCAGCCATAGGAGCCAAGCAGTTTGTTGTACAAGAAGCTGCAGAAATAACTGTATCCTCAGCCTTCAAAGTCTTGTGGTTTGTGTTGAAAACAACTGTTGGGAGGTCGTTACCTGCAGGAGCAGAGATAACTACCTTCTTAGCACCAGCCTGGAGGTGAGCAGAAGCCTTCTCCTTAGATGTATAGAAACCTGTACACTCGAGAACTACGTCTACGTTGTTAGCAGCCCATGGGCAGTTAGCAGCGTCCTTCTCAGCAGAGATCTTGATCTCTTTACCATCTACGATGATAGAATCCTCAGTAGCCTCTACAGTGTGCTTACCCTCACCGAACTTACCAGCGAAACCACCCTGAGCAGTATCATACTTCAACAAATGAGCAAGCATCTTAGGACTTGTCAAGTCGTTAATTGCAACAACCTCATAACCTTCAGCCTCGAACATCTGACGGAATGCGAGACGACCAATACGGCCAAAGCCGTTAATAGCTACATTTACCATTTTACTTTAATTTATTTATAAAAGTGTATAAAAACTAAATTCTTTTACCTTTCGATTGAAACATTTTATCTGTTACGATTGCAAAGATACAATTTTTTTTTTATTTTTGCAGTCGCTTAGCGTATTAAATATTATAAAAAATAACTCGTTTCGCACACATAGGCAATTCTATGCAATACATTAAACCAAGATTGCAAAGTCTATATAACAAAAGAAAGGGTATTAGTATTAGCACGCAAGACAAACAATTAAATTAACAACAACATTTATTATGAGCAAACTTATTCAAGAATTCAAGGAATTCGCAGTAAAGGGTAACGCAGTTGATATGGCTGTCGGTGTAATTATCGGTGGTGCATTCGGCAAGATTGTTTCATCTATTGTAGACGACATCATCATGCCTCCTATCGGATGGCTTATCGGTGGTGTTAATTTCTCAGACTTGAAATGGACGCTGCCTGCAGTAGAGATTCCTGGTGTAACTGCTCCTGCTCCAGCTACCATCAACTATGGTAACTTCTTACAGACATTACTTAATTTCTTCATCATTGCTTTCTGTGTGTTCTTAATGGTTAAGGCTATCAACAAGCTTTCTAAGAAGAAGGAGGAGGAACCAGCTGCTCCAGCACCTGATCCAGAGCCAACTAACGAGGAGAAACTGCTCTCTGAGATTCGTGATTTGCTGAAAAACAAGTAAGCAAATCTATCAAATAAGTTTAAAAATTAAAACTCAAGGTTTCAATTGGAACCTTGAGTTTTTTCACTATTAATCTTCAACTACAACACCATTCTCATAACGTACTCCATCTCTTTTATATTTAAGGGTACCATTAATACAAAATGTTATATTAGCAATATTACTAAACGTGAAATTATTGAACTGCAAAGTTATATATTTTTTATCAACAGATACTACCTTTATACTTCCACTAAGTTCCTTATAACTATACGGGTGTACACTTGCTTCCAAATAATATTTAAAGTCTCTTACTGATGTCCTATCTGTAATATCCTCTCCAACTGTTAATTGTTCTTGGGACGATATAGACGTTACTATAACAAATTCGTCAGCCCCTCCAGGCTCTTTATTATCTGGGTAAAGAATCGCAGAAAAATATATATCACCAGTATTACTTTTATTAAAAAAAGATTGATAAATAAAATACTTATTCCCATCCACAGATATCGATGAAGAGTTATTAAATTCTTCATCTCTTTCTATAGTGCAAGAACTACATATTAAACTCAATATTGCTATGAAACTAAGAACAAAATATGATTTAAACTTTTTCATAAATATCAAATACTATTTTATATATAAATAATTTATTTATGCCAAATTCTCCATGACAAATTAATCATGAAATTTAAGTTTTTTATATTTGCAATTGAACTATTATCAGGTCTAAATCTACCATCTTCCAAACCATTATTGATGTTTACAAGTCCTGACTCGTATTCAAAAGACAATCTTACTTTCTCTTTAAATGCTAAACCAAATCTAAAGCCTAATCCTAAATCGATTTTTTTTAAACCATTATCAGAAAATATATTTTCTACCCCTCTTAAATCTCCACTTGTGGCATAAGCTATATAAGGACCGGCATCTGCAAATAAAGAAACTTTCTTGCCAATAGGATAACTACCCCCCACATGGATTGGGAATTCTAAATAATTAATTGTGAGATTAGAAGCTCCCGTAATGAGTCCAATCCCATCATTATCTAGATTTGCTCCCTTTTTTGAGTACAACATCCCTATATTACCATACAAATTACCTTTTGCAAAATCCTTTATAGATTTATTAAATCGGACACCTACATTATAGCCAAAATGACCACTCAAATCTGTAACTGTTGAAAAATTTAAACCTGTTGTCAAATCTAATGAGCTATTATCGAAAAAGTTTTGCGCCTGGAGAGATACACTAGACAAGGCAAAAATTATTGATAAAAATAATTTATTCATAAAATAAAGTTTTGTACTAAAGTTATAAATTAAAGAATTTAGATAAGTTATAGTCCATTAACCTGAGTATTAGACAGAAAAAAGCGAGGACTAATACTTCGTCTACGCTCCCTAAGGTATCGGCAAACACCCAAGCACATCATACACGAGTAAAAGCCCACGCCATTCGACGTGAGCATTAACTTTACTCTAATGTGCTTCTTGTAAATTTTGCCGATTTTTAGGAAGTCAGAATAACGAGTTAACGCTTATTTTCTTATATGTCTTTTCTTATCTTATGTCATAGGCAATTATTTTGTTTCATTCTGCAAATATATACAAACATTTCTAAATAACAAAGAAAAAAGAACATTTTATAGCTAAAGGACAAAATTATTAAAACCATAGAACACAAAAAATATCATCATAAACCTTCCTACATAACAAAAATAAGTTTCAAACGGTATCTAAAATGATAAAGTTTTCTCAAACAGAAGATACTTTAATGGAAGATATGAAAGTTCCCAATGCTTCATATTGTCCTTTGATTTCTAAGAGATAGATCATCTTCTTTCTTACAGGAATACAGTTATATTACAATAATAGTTTTGAAATCATTTTGCTGTCACTTTTAACATTTCTTCCAAACATAATGAAAATCAACAGGTTATAAGTGTATCTTTAATGATAGGAATGACAGGAAACTTAATTTTGAAATGATTGCTTTGTTATAGAAGAATAGGTATATGGAATCAAAAGAAGATGTATACTACACCACAGAATTATTTTCGGCAGAAGAATTTAGGTGCCACTTACACAACGACAACATACCTTATCAATATACATCCTTTTTCCATATGGAGGATGAACCACAATAAGCCATTCTTCCCATTCCTTATCAAAGTACGTCCCCAACACATAGAGTGCATAAGTCCAGCACTCATGGTGCGGATGGCATACACAAATAGTGCGGACAGTTATGGCACTCAGAGTTACTAAGTATAGGGAAACATGGTGAACACAAATAAACCTAAAAGATTATAGAGGTTTACGCCATAAAATTAAAGAGGTTTCACTCAAAATATCGAAAAAATTATTTTATCATAAATATAATTTGTTATAGATGGTAAACAACGATAGTATTAGCCAGTCAAATAAAAAAAGTTACACTCTGATTATCAACACAATAAAAGGTATCTTACAACTATAAGAACATCGTGTTCTTTGTCCACTCTAACATCATATATAAAGTTGTATAAAAAGAAATAGGGACGCAACTGCGCCCCTATCCTTTTATTTTGTCTGTTTTCCTTCTTACTCCCACTCAATTGTTGAAGGTGGTTTTGAAGAGATATCGTAACATACGCGATTAACTCCCTTTACCTTACGGATGATTTCGTTGGAAACTTCTGCCATGAAATCATAAGGGAGGTGGGCCCAGTCTGCTGTCATGGCATCCATTGATGTAACGGCACGAAGAGCAACAGGATGCTCGTAAGTACGCTCATCACCCATCACTCCCACGGAACGAATGGTAGAAAGCAACACTGTACCAGCCTGCCAAACATGGTCGTAAAGACTTGTACCATCTGGCATAGTATAGTTGTGCATCTTCTCGATATAGATGTCATCAGCATCTTGAAGGATACGCACCTTATCCCGTGTGATGTCACCTAAGATACGAACAGCAAGACCAGGACCTGGGAATGGATGACGCTTGATAAGACGTTCTGGCATTCCAAGCTCATAACCTACACGGCGAACCTCGTCCTTAAAGAGCCAGCGGAGTGGCTCACAAAGCTGAAGATGCATCTCCTCAGGAAGTCCACCTACATTATGATGACTCTTGATTACCATACCTGTAATGCTAAGACTCTCAATACGGTCTGGGTAGATAGTACCCTGTGCAAGCCACTTAGCATCGGTAATCTTCTTAGCCTCAGCATTAAACACCTCAACAAAGTCACGACCAATAATCTTACGCTTCTGCTCTGGGTCGGTAACACCAGCTAAATCCTTAAAGAACTGCTCTGATGCATCAACGCCGATAACGTTCAGTCCGAGTCCCTTATAGGCTTCCATCACCTTTGTAAACTCGTTCTTACGGAGCATACCGTGGTCTACGAATATACAAGTAAGGTTCTTGCCGATAGCCTTATTGAGCAATACTGCACAAACAGAAGAGTCAACACCACCAGAAAGACCAAGGATAACACGATCGTTACCCACCTGCTCACGAATCTCCTGAACTGCACTCTCTACAAATGAAGCTGCACTCCACTCCTGCTTGCTGCCACAGATATTCACAACGAAGTTCTTCAACAGCTGCTTACCCTGCAATGAGTGGTAAACCTCTGGGTGGAACTGTACTGCCCATACAGGCTGTGTCTTTGATGCAAAAGCAGCATACTTAACGTCGCCTGTAGAAGCTATAATATCGTAATCCTCTGGGATTGCTGTAATCGTATCACCGTGACTCATCCATACTTGCGAGCCTTTCTCAAAGCCTGCAAAAAGGCGGTTATTAAGGTCGATATGCTCTAAGTTGGCACGACCATACTCACGTGTACCCGTCTGTTCAACCTTACCTCCATTTGAATGAGAGATGTACTGTGCCCCATAACAGATGCCAAGGACAGGTATCTTACCGATAAATTGACTGAGATCTACCTTAAACGCCTCTGGATCATGTACGGAGTAAGGTGAACCAGAAAGGATAACACCAATCACAGAGGGGTCGTCCTTCGGGAACTTGTTGTAAGGAAGGATCTCGCAGAAGGTATCCAACTCACGTACACGACGGCCTATAAGCTGGGTCGTTTGTGAGCCGAAATCCAAAATGATAATCTTCTGTTGCATGTAAATGAATATATTTAAAGAATATCAGTTCTCCGTCTTGGAGCTTCGATACTCTGAATTTGCTATAAAGTCTTCAGCAGCTTGTAAACTGTTGAGTTTGCCTACATCAAGCAGATGGAGGTCGGTCTTCAACTCTCCACGGATATCCAGTCTGTCACAGTTGTTAAGGTAGAACTCCATAATTGGGAACTTATTCTCATCAACAGCCTCAACAGCTTGTACCGCAGAAGGTGCTAACACGTGAATACCAGAGAAGGCACAGAGGTAGCAACTATGCTGAAAATAAGAACTTTCAGCCTCTGTCGGTGATACAAAATGTAGCTGACGTATCTCGTCATGAGGTGATTTTACCTCGCCTGTAGCCACATTCGTCCAACCTACTAAGCGCATATTGCTATCGAATATCAAGTAACGTTGCGTCACACGACGGCTTACCAGTAGTAAGGCATCGGCCTTTATCTCCAAAGCATGGCGATAGAAAGCAGCTAAATCCACATTACTTAATATATCAACATTGTGTATCAACACTGGTAATTGCCGATTAAAAAGCGAAGCAGCTCGCTTGATACCACCACCGGTGTCAAGGAGCTGCTCTGTTTCATCAGACACATAGATATCCACACCATAGTTGTGTGCATCCAAATAGTCTGTTATCTGGTTTGCAAAATGATGTACATTAACAACCATACGACTGCATCCAGCATCTATTAATCTCCTGATTACATGCTCAAGCAGTGGCGCACCTCCCACCCTTACCAACGCTTTTGGCATTGTGTCAGTAAGCGGTTTCAAACGGGTACCGAGTCCGGCTGCAAAAATCATTGCCTGCATTTACTTTTCTTTTTATGCCTACAAAATTAATGCTTTTATTTCAGTTAACAAAGGAATGACGGACTTAAATCAAAAAGAAAGAGCTTTACGCTCATAACTATCACTTTATATAAGGTTGTATGCTACAAATGGAAAAAAGACCACAACAGTCTTATTCCTCCAGTTTCCATTGACATTTCTTCATATCTACACAGCCATTTGCACGGAAGGTTATCCCTTCAGCTTCCAACAGACTGCGCTGTTCTTCCCAACAAGGAGCCGTACGTCCACTACTATTTACGACTCGATGACATGGCAAATGTTCGGTTTCAGATACGCCATGAAGCATCCTCCCCACTAAACGAGCATGTCGGGGACAACCAACAAGCCACGCTACCTGCCCATAACTCAGTACACGCCCGCTCGGAATAGACGCCACAACCTCATAGACTTCTTTGCGAAACGCCTCTATATCTATAGCCATTCTCACTCCAAATTGTCCTAATGAAAAAGGAGCGAAAGGAATTAGTAGGGGTTAAGCCGATACCATTCATATCCTTGCATTGCTGCCCTCCGAAAAGAAACAGTAATGGCTTAACCCCACTAAAACCTTCAACTCCTAAAAGATTGTCCCACAAGGAACTATTAAAACTTACTTATCAGCTATTGATTAGAGCTCAGCCTCCACAGCCTTCTGAACCTCCTTGAGGTCTACTGTAGGCTCGAAGCGTGCAACAACCTCGCCATTGCGGTTAATGAGAAACTTGGTGAAGTTCCACTGAATGTCGTTCTGCTTACGAGGCTCTGTGTTTGCCTTGTTATAAAGGTCTTCCATTATAGCAGCCAACTTCTCCTCGTATGCGCCACCAGCATAGCCCTTCTCGCTCTTCAACCATGTGTAAAGAGGAAGCTCGTTAGCACCGTTCACATCACTCTTCTTGAACTGTGGGAAGTCAGTTCCAAACTTTGCTGTACAGAACTCGTGAATCTCCTCGTCTGTACCTGGAGCCTGATGACCGAACTGATCACATGGAATATCGAGAATCTCAAGACCCTTCTCTTTCAGACTGCGGTACATAGCCTCCAACTCCTCATACTGTGGAGTGAAGCCACAACCCGTTGCTGTGTTTACAATAAGGAGTACCTTACCCTTATATGTCTCAAGACTTACCTCATTACCCTTCTTGTCCTTCAAATTGAAATCATAAACTGTTGCCATAATTCTTTACTCTTTATTAAATTCTACAATTATATTTTTATACCGTATAAACTGTCGGCATCACATCCACTTGCAATGCTTTTACAGATTAATCGTCTTTACAATCTTTCTTATCTAAATCTTGCTAAACCATTATTCTTATTTGCAAAGATATAAAAAGAAACTTATATCGCAAGCGACTGCATGTTATTTTTAACATCATTTTGCACCTTCTACCCACTTACTAACCCTTATCAATCTTCTTCTACGGGTAGTATTATCCTGCTTCTCCCTTATCGGCCTTATTTACCCCATGAGTCTTATTAACCCTATAAAGGCAACCTCACCTCCAGTCACTCTGCGCATGATGCAAAGAATAGAATGTGAGTTTATCTCTATAAGACTGCTGATAAAAGGGGATGAAATACTAAATATATAGGTAGAAAACATAAAGATATTTCACTAACCATTCTCTCTTTCATCCGAGAAGAGGCCGAATTTAAGTCAAGAAGAGGCCTAACAACGATAAAGAATATGCCCCTCTTGCACATAGAAGACGCCCTTCTTGAGGCAAGAAGGGCGTCTTCTCCAACGCTATTTGTAATATACTGATTTACTGTATATTACAAACTCGTTTTTAAGGGATATCATACAACCACATAGAGCATACTTAGCTCTTCACGGTGTAATACTTTCTTACTCTTTTACAAACTCTTCTGTCCCCTATAACGAAAGGTTTTGAATGACACTCGTGAGGCAGAAAGAACCTTTTAAAGTTACTTACTAAAGTTTACCACCCTAACAAATAGATAGAAAAATAATAGTTTGTCGAATTTGCGACTCTCCGTACTGTCCTTTTCTCTATGTGACATTTAATCAGAGACTTAAGCTTAGGCGAGTCATTATTAGTCCAAATTTCTGAAGAAACCCCAAAACAGTATGGACTATACTAAACAACCATCAACACAGGACTACGAATTACACAAATTGCATGAAGACGGAGGGTACAGAAGGAAAAACACTTTTAATGTTCTCAGACATAATGACAGGAAGAGACTGAAAGCACTTACATAGACAGAATGACATAATGACATAGAGTGACTAAAAGCTCTGAACTTTTGGAGATTTTAATGTTCACAGACAGAATGACATAATGACATAGAGTAACCGAAAGCTCTTACATAGACAGAATGGCATAATGGTTAAGACTGGATAAGGGGCAGAATAAAAATGGTTTTGAATATGTATAAGATATTAAACCTTTGTTATTTAGTGTTGTATCAATTGCTTTTATGAAATTATATGATTACTTTTAACAACAAAAATGACAACAGATTGCAAATCTTCCTCTTCTTCCAAAGAGCAAGACTGTTTTACAGCCACACGCAGAGGAGACTTCAAAACGTTGTTAGGGGTTTTCTCTTTTTTGTTTCTCATACGTGAGGGAAATTAAGATGACCTCGTTTTCTTTTTTTTCTAACTACTTTAAAATTATCTATCATGAGTTCATTTAGAGCAACATTGGAATTAGGTGGCAAGGAGTACGACGTACTCTATTCTAACTACGAGTTCAGTCGTACGACTGACAAGAAGGGTCAGCCTGCATCAAGCATCTCTGGTGGCCGTATCAGTGTCACTATCGAGTCTACTGATGACACTTCTACTATCGAGGCTATGCTCAACAGTCAGTTCAAGCCTGTTGAGGGTAAGATTGTTTACAAGAAGAGTGAGGAGGATGCTAAGATGAAGGAGATCTCTTTCAAGAATGCTTACATCGTTCATTACAAGGAGACACTCGACGTTAACAACGAGGCGCCGATGACCATTGCGATGACCTTCTCTGCTGAGAATATCACCGTGGGTAATGCCGAGCTCGATAACCGTTGGCCTCGCACATAGGTCTAAGAAACTTAAGGACTGTGTCGGGCTACGTGCTTGACATGGTCCTTTTAGCTTTCTATTTAGGTCTCACCGCAGTAGGACATACCTATAAGCTGCTGAGGTCGCCACCTTATTATATATAGGGAACAAATCTTATCAAATCGCTTTTCAGCCTTAATTACCTCAAAAAATATATTCAATGGCAATACCTTTTAATCCCATCTCCATCACCATAGGAAAGGATGGACTTTCTTCTTTCAAATCACTTCGTATCGACCAAAGTACTGGGGCACATCATCACTTTGACCTCACGGTTGACCTTGAGTCGGGGGGCAACAGACAGGTGCATAACATCAGTAGCAGTAAAGAGTGGCTCGGCAAGGATATCATAGTGAAAGCTGCGAACAAACCATTCTTCTACGGCATAGTGACGAACATTGAGTTGCATCGCGATGGTAGCGACTTCGGGTGTATACAGGTGTCTGGATACTCCTCTACTTATCGTATGGAGACGGCTCCGAGCTGTTACTCATGGAATGACAGGTCGATTGGTGATGTCGTAAAGAGTCTGTGCAGTGATGGTAAGGTGCAATTGGCATTGAATGCGGCACACAAGAAACAGTTGGATTACATCTGCCAATACGAGGAATCTGACTTCGATTTCGTTCGTCGGCTTGCCTTGCAGTATCAGGAGTGGATGTACTATGATGGTCTGAAACTTGTCTTCGGTAAGCCAAGACGATTGCCAGACCCTATCAAGATGGAATTTGGCACGTCACTAAGTTCCCTCAATATTGGCCTACAAACATTAGCTCGTCCAGAACAGGTGTTTACGTTCCATTCTGGTGCAAACCGTGAGATGGACCGCAAGACACCTGATAAGGCTTACGGACATGACAGGATGGCGGGTGATGCATTCCGTGCTGCGCTCCCCTCCTACCCTAAGGCGGCTCGCCAGCACTCCATACAGCGTGTCAGCTCTATCAATGATCTTGAGAATTATGTACTCCTAAAACAAGCAGCCGAAACGGCTGAAACCCATTATGTCACAGCCGAAAGCCAGGACCCAAGGCTACATGTGGGTTCGGTGATTAGCTTGTATAGTTCTTTCTTAAAGGGAGTTGGCAATCTCTCTCAAGAGAGCTTAGGCGATTTCATCATCATCGAGATGACCCATGAAGTGAGCGAGAGCTGTTATTACAAAAACCGTTTCAAAGCCATTCCTGGTACTGTAATGAGTCTGCCTAACCCAAAGGTTGAAATGCCTCTGGCTGAAACGCAGATGGCAACGGTACTCAGCAATGCCGACCCACATGGAGCAGGTCGTGTGCAGGTGCGCATGAATTGGCAAACTGATAACATGCGAACAAGTTGGGTGCGTGTGATGACACCGGATGGCGGTGGCAGTAAAGACGTAAAGAGCAACCGTGGCTTCGTTTTCATTCCAGAGGTAGGCGACCAAGTCCTCCTCGGCTTCCGTCATGGTGACCCTGCAAGACCATACGTTATGGGTAGCTTGTTTAACGGAGTGACAGGTAGCGGAGGCTTTGCTGCCAATCACAAGAAAAGCCTTACCACCCGAAGCGGTTCGACCGTTACCTTTGACGATACAGCCCATACCATTCTCTTACAGACAACTCGAGCTAATAAAATCTTCATTGATGAATTAAATGGCACCATCACCATATCTTCTGCTGAAGAAGTAAATGTCAATACGAAGAATGTCAACATCAACGCATCAGAGAATATGAATGTAAATGTGGGTAAGAATTTTACGATGCAGGTTGGTGAGCAATCGTCTGTTAGCATTGAAAAAGATTCAACAGTTTCGGTAAATGGAAATGCTATGCAGAATGTAGGGAAAGACAACCATACGTACATTGCGGGCGATCATATCAGTCATATAGACAAAGATACAATTCTGAATGTAGGAGGTTCTATTAAGGGGAATATTATGGAGAACGCTACATTCGAAACGAAAGGAATTACGACTATTGGTGCCCAAGATCGTTTGTATATAAAGAGTAATACTAAGGTTGATATAACAAAGGAATAAATAAAGTTTTATGAAATATATACTAATAGTTATAATGGTTAGCTTTGCTATGTCTATAAGCACGGCATGTAGCGGATTAGGAAACAAAACAAAAAAGGAAGATAATAAAGGTATGGATACAGCTTTTTGTTGGGAAGCACTCGTTGCATCTTCAAGAAATTATCCCATGGAGGTGCATTATGCAAGAGTAGGCGTAGGAAACTCTGGTGGATATGTTGGTGTGATGGAGAGATTTACTGGTTCAGGTTTGGGCGAAGCGGATGGTACGGTAGATATGGGCAGTGACTCTAACGGAGGAATGGATGCCCCCAGTAGTGTTGATATTGTGTGGCTTTCGTATTTAGAAAAGAAGTTTTATCGGCTTAATGTTAAATTCTCATTAGAGCTACAAGATAAGATACGCCAAAAGTTCCGTACAAAATATTATGATTGGCCAGCTAAGAGGTATTGGGCATTTACAGGTTTTGTGATCAATATGCTTCCCAAAGGGCATGTGTGGCTTTATGTAGATGGTATAGGTCGACGCGAATTGGTCTGTGACACTCTTGTTGGCAGGGAAGTAAATGTGCCATTGCAGGATTTTGACGAAGATGGGTTTCGATACCGCAAAACACTTGATGCGTTTTGTGAAGGGCGACTTAGGGATTACACATGGGCGGAAGAGAATTTCAAACGAAATGGTTTGTCAGATGGTTTGTGGGATACCTACAAGACAAAATTCAACTATGAAATAGAATTTAAGTTTGAAGACGAAAAAGCAGCTTTAGGTACTGATTACCTTTACCGGTTCCTTACGGGAGAATTTTGGCATAGAGATAATAAGCCGATGCCTTCATTATTGCCTCGCGTAAGAGAGATACAGGCTGGCTGGAAGGTAGGTACAACAATTTATAATGGAAAGTTCTATTTTGATGAAGATGAAATCATAAAGGGATATGCAGAGGCTTTCAAAGCTAAGGGAGCTTCGGGAAAGTTGGTCATTGAGGTTAGCAAATATAACAATTGGTTTACTATTTATTTGTTGGTGAGTGGTAAAAAGTATCCGTTAACCAAAACAAAGATTCATGTTTTTCGAATAACCCCACAGCATTTAAAGGAGGAAAAATGGCCATTTTATAATAATCATCCAGATATTTATTCTGGAGACATTCATTATATAGGAGAATAGCATATGAGAGAGTATTCAAACAGTATATGTGGGAACGAATCGAATGATTCGGATTCGAGTTCAGATATCACAGATATCACTATTATTGCAGGTGTATTTTTCGACGGAACCAATAATAATAAATATAATATAGATTTTTGGGGCAATGGGCCAAATATACACCCCTCAGATAAAGAAGATTACGAAAAGTATAGAAAGCTCAAAGACGATACAGATGCAGAGCATTATGCCAGCTATAGAAATAGTTCCAAAACAAATATTGCAGAACTTTGGTATATGTATGATACTACAAAGATGCCAAATTGCATTAAGGTGTATGTTGAGGGCCCTGGGACGGAAAGTCCCATTGTATCCAAGAGTGTTAAACCATATAGTGATGAAGACGGAATGGTTTCGAGCGGAGAAGACGACTCTTTAAGGGGATATGCATTGGGTTCTGGGGATACTGGTGTAAATGCAAAGATTGAGCGTGGATGCCAATTGCTCGTTGATAAAGTTCTTAAAAAGATACGCGATATTCAGGGCGACCAGTTGCGATTAAATCTGATATTGGATGTTTTTGGATTTAGCCGAGGAGCGACAGCTGCACGAAGTTTTGTTCATAGGCTTCTAAAAGGATTTATATATCAAAGCGTTACAGAAGATAAAAAAGTAACTTTGGAGGAGCAGTTTGATAGAATTTATGCTTTAGGAACAATTAGTCACATCACTACGGGTGTTCGTTTTTTAGGCTTATTTGATACCGTTTCATCTTATAAACAAAGTTTTATATCGCCATCTACGATAACGTTACTATGGAGTACATCGCCTTTTGAAAATGATGTAGAAGAACTTCAATTAACCATTCCACCCTATGTAGGTTCTGTAGTCCAACTTGTTGCGGCTGATGAATATAGAGAGTGTTTTGGTCTTACAAACATTGCCTCTGCTGAAACTACCAGAGGAGAAGAGGTTATACTTCCTGGTGCACATAGCGATATTGGCGGAGGGTACAAACGGTATGAAGAAGAATATATTTATATGAGTGATCGTATATTTCATGATGTTAATGAACACGAAACAGGAAAGAGAAAATGTAGAGGCTACCTCTCTTTACAAGAACTGTTGGATGGAGGATGGCTGCCTTTTAATTGGTTAGCCCCTCAAGAAAGCTTAGATAGGTATGGGAGGTCCGTTATTACCTATAATAAAATAAGGATGGTCTATAATACTTATTCCAAAATCCCTTTGTATATCATGGGAAAGAAAGCGGCCTCCAAGAAAGTTACATGGATAAATCTCACATCAGCTAATAAAGTTGCATCTAAAGGTATCTTATGGAAAAGCGAAGTCTTTGAAGGAACGACTTCACTTGATGGTGAAGCGCTTAGTGATTTAAAAAAACTAAGAGATGTCGTAGAGGGAAAACCTGTATACGGCTATGTGGATGGAAAGATAAGATTCATAGGTGATAGTGATGATTGGGAAAAAATACTTGCCGTCAGGACTAACTATTTACATCTGTCTGCACGTGCAGAAAAAGGGCATCACGCTACAAGCGATAATGAGCGGATAATATACAATGGATAAAAATTTTAACAGGAATACGAACCAAGTATATCCATTTGTCTGCTAATGGTGAGGCGGCAGGTGGAGGTCTTGTGAAAATTAATAAACCATCAGAAGATAATCTTAGAGATATGTACAACGGTTAAAACAATGAAGCAGATTAAAGATTTTAGAGTACAAATAATTTCTTTAAATCCTAAAGGACATACATCTATACTTTCAATGAAAGAATCAGTAGATATTCAACGTTTAAATCAAAGGGTTACTACTATTACTTTCTTGGGAAGCAATGATATATCGTTAGACGGGAGACCTCTAACAGAAGCTAGTAAAGTTGCCTTCAACTTAGGGCAATCTGTTTATCCTCTATCATTTCAAATGAACGAGGAAGACTATGAGTTATTGAATTTTGATGCGGCAAAAGCGCAATGGGATAAATATAGTAAAGTCGCTTGTTCAGGAGAAGAATCAAAATACGTGAAAGAATATATAGAGAGTAGCTCTCTATGGATGAAAGATGAGAGTACATTTCTTAAAGCGATTATGCAACGAATCTTCCTGCAACTCATGCTTTTTAAGGATAATCAAGATTATCTCTTGACACCAAATTATCCTAATCCAAATACGCCACTACAATGGAAGCTTAAAAGAGCCTCAACATATTCTAATCCCAGTATTTGGGACTTAAAAGCACAGTTGCCTGGAAGTAATCCTTATTTTGTTGAAGGGAAGGGAATTCTTGAAATAGAAAAAACAATTCATGGTATCCCTAAAGATATTCATT
Source organism: Prevotella sp. oral taxon 313 (assembly GCF_003043935.1). Taxonomy (NCBI): domain Bacteria; kingdom Pseudomonadati; phylum Bacteroidota; class Bacteroidia; order Bacteroidales; family Prevotellaceae; genus Prevotella; species Prevotella sp. oral taxon 313. The sequence goes on along the minus strand of NZ_PYXE01000001.1, from coordinate 3,381,408 downwards.
TGGAATTTAGAGTAGAGATGTCTAATGAAGGCTACTACCGTAAGATGGTGGATATAAACATAATAGAAGAGTGATATGGGAAAAGAATATATTGTTAATGGAGCAAAAGCAACCTGTAAGTATGGAATCTCTGTAGGTCAATTACTGGTGAATGATAATACAGGCGTTACTATGAATGGTAATCGCACTGCTACAACAAATTCATTAGGAAACACCTTCTTTCCTAATTTTGGAACGTGCAGTTTACACAACAACTGTCCCTGCACTCCTGTTATAGTCAAATGGGAGAAATACTATGATGGAGTGAGCATCAATGGTACATCTTATCCCTTACTTGATGACAGTATCGGGACATGTGCTTTAGGTTCACCTAATTGTATTAGTTTTCAACATACTGGACAATATAAAGTCTTAGGAGCATTTGATTTTGCTAAAATTCCTGTTGAACATATTGCAGATATTTGTCCGATAGCTCCAATATAATACTACGTCCGGTTTTATCTGTAAACTTGCGCTGCCAAGTCCGAAGGTGCGTATACCATTAGCTGAGACACAGATGGCAACGGTGCTAAGCAATGCTGATCCACATGGAGCAGGTCGTGTGCAGGTGCGCATGAATTCGCAAACTGATAACATGCGAACAAGTTGGGTACGTGTGATGACACCAGATGGTGGTGGTAGTAAAGACGTAAAGAGCAACCGTGGTTTTGTGTTTATCCCAGAGGTAGGCGACCAAATCCTCCTCGGCTTCCGCCATGGTGACCCCGCCCGTCCCTACGTTATGGATAGCCTGTTTAATGGAACGACAGGTGGTGGCGGTGGTTCAAATAATAGTATTAAAAGTCTTAAGACACGTAGTGGCATTTCCGTTATCCTCAACGATGATAATAGGTCACTTGAAATAAAAGATGCAGGTGGTAGCTCCATTCATTTGGATGGAAATGGAAATATCTTGCTTAACGCCCCTAAGAACATACAGCTCCATGCTGGTAATGATATGTCCTTAATGGTAGGTCACGACCTACAAGTTAATGTTGGAAACTCTCAAACAACGAACATTGGTAATATGATGCTGACCAATGTAATGCAGAAGATATTGGTAAATACTCCATTCATGCAGCAGCTTGTTGCAGACTTCTTCCACACACAGGCAGGAAAGGCATTGCTCAACTCTCAGAATCAAATAAAGATTGAAGCTCCAGAAACGAATGTCGTTGGTGAGCAGGAACTTTTTATACATTCAGCAAACAAAACGGTGGTGAATTCACAAGGTACGATGGAGATGCGTGGAGAGCAGGGTATGCACGAACTGAATACAGCCAAAGAATATGAAACAGTAAAAGAGGAAATAGGAACAAAGGTATGCGTACAGTTCAGGACATCAGAAAGTTATAGCGGCGAGTTCGGCTTTGACTGGGTGCGTATTGCAGACTCAAGTAGGATTGGAGATAAAAGAGCAAACCGATACGACAAGATAATCGGTACTTGTGAGGGAAATGGTTATAATTTCAAACAAGAAACCAATAAATATATTCAGTTTCTGACAGAATACAAGCAACAGTATATCATACCTTGGAAGAAGAAAAGTAAAAATCTTTATGTCGTTCCAGTGATGACTCTAATGCAAGGTAGATCTGCTAAACTAGTTTTGAATATAGATGTTTTCGAAACACCTAAGACACTAAAATATGAGTATGATGAAAGTTTGTTTTCTTTGAGTACGGACACGGTTAAGAATTATAAGAAAGGAAAACATAAAGAAGGGGATAAATTGGAAATATTATGTAAACAAGAGTTCTCGGAAGATAAGCAAATAAGCATTTATGCCTATGATGAAAAAGAGGAGAAATCATTAGCAGGTAAATTAATTATAAAAGCTAATGATAAAAAACATCGCTATGTACTTAAAGTTATACTAGTAAGGGTCAAATGCAAGATACGGGAAAATCCTGACGAAGAGCCCACACAGCCTATACAAAATCCTGATTATAAAACAAAATTGGAAAAATATTTTGCCCAATGCTATATAGAAACAGAAATTAAAGAATGCGAATTAGACCTGACAACTGATAAGAACAAGAAAGGTTTTACAACATTCACTTCAAATGGAAAAATTAAACAAGACACAATAGATAATGGTCTTATTTTTGATTATCTGACAACCATAATGAACAACAATGAGGATACCTTAAAGTATATGGATTTTCATAAAATATTCCTTTTTGATGAACTTTCTGAAGAAATTGGTTTATGTGGACAGACACGTAACATTCCTGCTAAAGAAGTCATAGTCTTGAAGCTGGGACTATATGATAGTACAATGGTACATGAACTTTTCCACGCATTAGGTTTACATCATTCATTTAATAGCTTGAATAAATATGTTTTTAAACAATACAAAACAGATAATATTATGGATTACTCTGACATGAAAGGAATTCCTGTCATTTCTACTTGGCAATTTCAATGGGATATGTTGCATAGAGAATTACAGACAGTAGATGAAATAATTAATGAATCAAAAAACAAATGAAAAGGCTTATTATATTATCGATAATATTGATAGGCATTTACAGTTGCAGTGCGCCTAATAATAGTTGTAACATCCAAACTAGAATAGGAAAACAAATGGAAACAACAAGTGAAGAATTTGATACACTTCTGTTCCAAATGAACAGAGGTTACAATAATGATTATATGTATAGAACAGGACAATGGCAAGTTCTGCAAAGGTATATGAGTGATAATAATGTTTACTATTATTATGAAAGAAAACTAAAGGATGGGGAACTTATCGAGGAGTATCGTAGATTTTTCTCAAGTGGCAAACTCAATGTGAGGGGGTTTTGTTATAAGAACCATGGTTTTTCTATAGGCGTCTGGAGTGAGTATAATGAAGATGGAAAGTTGATAAGAGAGATTGATAAGGATGAGCCTTTCAGGAATTATCCTTGGAATGAAGTACGCTTATTTATGGAGAAAGAATATCATGTTGATTTTTTTGACAAGCACACGATTGTACATCGTTATCTTGATACGACTAGTATCCCAGTATATGATATTTGCTGGCAAAGCAAGAAAGATGTATTTAAGAATGTTATAATAGACATCAGTACGAGAAAAGTGATAAAAGAAAAGGAGTTTAAAGCTCAAAAGTAGAGATTAAACCATAGTCTATGTAATATGCTAGGTACAAATCCTATAATAAAGTAGAATGGTGAAAGTTGTAACTGATGGTGCTTCAATGTGTTGTACTTTAGGGACTGGGCAAGCTAAGTTGACGGTTCTTAGTCAAAGTTTCCGAAGTATTTCGGGAGCATTGGTAGCTACGGAGGAGGATAAAAGTGGTTTAGATAATATCTCCAGTTTTGGAGTTTGCAAATGTAGCACCTCGAATCCTCCTTGTCTTCCCCAGCCACAAGGATGGCAGCAAACAACACAGAAAGACAGTATCAATGGGATGAAAAAGCTGACGGAGCAGTCATTCTGTATGTGTGCTAAAGGAGGAAGAATATCGTTTGTAGACACAGGAAATAATACTTTTGTTGAAAGTGAATAAAAGTACTCATGCTCTACCTTTATGATGCGTTGTAGATGTCTTTATACCGATAGACTGCGTATGCCTCTGGCTGAAACACAGATGGCAACGGTGCCAAGCAATGCCGACCCACATGGAGCAGGTCGTGTGCAGGTGCGCATGAATTGGCAAACCGACAACATGCGAACAAGTTGGGTGCGTGTGATGACGCCGGATGGTGGCGGCAGCAAAGACGTAAAGAGCAACCGTGGTTTTGTGTTTATCCCAGAGGTAGGCGACCAAGTCCTCCTCGGCTTCCGCCATGGCGACCCCGCCCGTCCCTACGTCATGGGTAGCCTGTTTAATGGTACGATAGGTGGTGGCGGAGGTTCAAATAATAGTATTAAAAGTCTTAAGACACGTAGTGGCATTTCCGTCATCCTCAACGATGATAATAGGTCACTTGAAATAAAAGAGGTTCTTCCGTTAAATGCGTAGATATGGCTTTTTAATGTTTATAAGCTCTTGGCGGATTCAACAGGCAAGTCCAAGTGGGTTGTAAGGACAGAGACTGAAACGCGTACCTATCGTGCTTTTCCTGACGAGGAGTACGGCACGGTATATCTTGCAGAAAGGATAGACTATGTGGGTGGTGGTTTCCTATTGTTAGATTATAGTGGGCGTAAGCACTTGCTTTCTACTATAGAAGATCACCTTGGACGTCTTATAATCTTTGGACAGGATGAGGAACGAGGTCTTATCCGCTCAGCAATGTATAAACATGGCGATGTCATAGACCAATTGGTGGTATACGACTATGATGAAAGGAGTAATCTCATACGTGTACGTGATCGATTTGGTAAGAGTATTGAGTTTGAATATGATGGTGCCAATAGAGTCGTTCTACGTCGTAACCGCAACAATATGACGTATACATGGGAGTATGACGCTGAAGGACGTGTTATCCATACTACTGGTGAAGGTGGCGTACAGGAGGGTTATATCTCTTACCATGACGGATATAATGAAGTAAGATACTCTGCTACAGGAGCTACGGAACAGTATTATTATGACGGAAACAACCTTGTATATAAGAAGGTGGATGCCATGGGTGGTGAGACCTGGTATGGTTATAATTCTTGGCATGAGCGAACATTGGTAGGTACACCAGAGGGTAAGGTCGTAGGATATGATTATGATGACCGTGGTAACCTTATAAGATTGACGGCTGCTGACGGAGCTGAGACTGTTTATGAGTATGATGACCATAATCGTATGGTGGCACGTACAGATGCGGCAGGTAATAGAGAAGAATGGGTCTATGATACAGAGACAGCATTGTTGCTGAAACATAAGGAAGCGGATGGCACAGTTGTGACCTATACTTATGAAAAGGGTAAGCAACAGCCTTTTGCTATTGAGTATGGTGGAGAACTACGTGCTGTTCTACAATATGACACTTTAGGATTAATCTCAAGTGTTACAGATGGGCATGGTGTTTGTGAAACATTCGCTTATGATGACTATGGCCGTCCACTGAAGCACAAGCATGCTGATGGAAACAGTACAGAGTGGCAGCGTGACCGACTTGGCCGTGTTACTCGCTATGCGGCTCCTGGACAAAGTGTGATGCACATCTCCTACGATGCCTACGACCTGCCCATTGAAGTTACCAGTGGCAATGAGGTGTGGACTATGGAGTACACTCCTATGGGTAACTTGCGCCGTCAGACACGACGGACGAGCAGTATGCGCATGGTCAGTGCACTGAACTACGAGTATGATTCCTATGACCAGCTGAAGTTTGTCGAGAACGAACATGGCGAACGTTACTTCTTTGAACGTGACCTTAATGGTGAGGTGATTTGTGAAAGGGGCTTCGATGGATTAGAACGCCACTATATCCGTGACCTTGACGGCACGGTGATCACAACGCAGCTGCCTGATGGTACAGCTGTGCATCATCAGCATGACCAGGCTGGACGACTTACTTTTAACAAGTATACCGACGGTAGTTGGGAGGCTTGGGAGTACGATAAGGTAGGACGGCTCACCAAAGCGTACAACAGGGACAGCGTGACGGAGTTCGTGCGTAACGCCTTGGGGCAAGTCGTAAAGGAAACCCAAGACGGGCGTACAGTGGAGCATAAGTATGATGAGCGCTCTCGACTGTCGCATATAGTAAGTGCATTAGGAGGAAGTATTACCTACGGATATGATGCAAAAGGCTCTGTCAACCACATATCAGCTGGCATGTCAGGGCGGAAGAAGCCTTGGGAGGCGGATATAGCATACGACCGACTCGGGCGTGAAACATCACGTATGATGCCTGGCTGTGTAGAGAATACGATGCACTATGACAGCATTGGCCGTCCGGCACATCAGCGTGTCCGTCACAATGGCCGGACGCTGCTTGACAAGTCATATACTTGGGGTGATAATCTTCGTCTTTTACGAACGTTTGACACAATAAACGGTAGAAGTGTCCGTTACGACTATGATGCCTTCGGTTCTCTGTCAGGGGCTGTGTATGGTGACGGAAGTCGTCAGTGGCGCAACTCGGACCTGATGGGTAATGTGTACGATAGCCCTGACCGTACGGACAGGAACTATGGTCGTGGTGGACAGCTACGTGAGGACAAGAAGTGGCGGTATTATTATGACAGCCAGGGCAATCTTGTGCTGAAGACCATGCGCACAGGATGGAACCATCGCATAATGCGAAGGCACGGGATGAGTTCCTTCAATGGCAGAGCGGTGACTATGCCTATACGTGGCAGGGCAATGGTATGCTTAGGAGTGTAATACGGCCTGACGGCAAGACCGTTACCTTCAGGTATGACGCTTTGGGCAGACGTATTGAGAAAGTCTTTGACGGACGAGTATATCGCTACCTCTGGGATGGTGATGTCATTCTGCACGAGTGGGACTATGCTGAGGCTGACCGCCCGAATACGATTGTTACCGAGGCTGGTGAGGTCACACTTGACAGGCCAGAACCAGTTGAGAACCTCATCACATGGGTTTACGACAGTGACAGCTATGTCCCTACAGCCAAGATTGTCGGCGACAGGCATTACAGCATCATCAGCGACTACATCGGCCGTCCCGTCCAGGCATACGATGATAATGGTAATATCGTCTGGCAGGCAGACTATGACATCTACGGTAACGTCCGCAACCTTCACGGCAGCAGGCGGTTCATTCCTTTCCGCCAATTAGGTCAGTATGAGGATGAGGAGACAGGGCTGTATTACAACCGCTTCCGCTATTATGACCCGAGGATTGGTAATTATATCAGCCAGGACCCGATAAGACTCTCAAGTGGTGAGTTTAACCTCTACTCTTATTCATATAATAATACTCAAGTGGATACATTTGGGTTAAGCCCAACAAGTCCATTTGATATTGTAACATATAAACCATCAAGTTCCCCTTTAGAAAATCATCATGGTATTTTAGATGTTTGGGCAGCAAAAAATATTGAGGGCTATAAAAGTAGAGCTAGCCATAATCCAACTATTGCATTAACAAAAGGACAGCATGATTCTACGAAGCAAGTTTATAGAGAATGGCTGAAAGAGAAAACTGGTAAACCTGTTGGAGGTAAAGTAGCTTGGGAAGAAATCTATCCACATGAGATATTTAAATTATCAGAAGACATGTTTGATGCTGCTGGTGTTCCACAGTATGCAAGAGATGAATATTATAAGGAGTTTAATAAATATATATATACAATGTGTAAATAAAATTATGGAAAGAGTTCAAAGAATCCTCAAGGCTATTTCAGAGTCAAAGGACTGTTTATTATTGAAGAGAGAACATCATGTAAATGTTGATGTAGGATATCTTTTGCCTGATGACTTAAGATATTATCTTGAGAATTATAACTCGATTATTTTTTGGAAGAATTCAGAGTATTCTGTGAAAATAGTCGGAATAGAAGATTTTAAAAAAGCTAATCCTGTCATAATTGGAGAAGAGGTTCCTGATGATATTAGTAATAATTGGTTTATTATAGCAGATGACAATCCACAATTTATAACAATAGACCTGTTTAAGGAACGTTTGGGTAAATGTTATGATAGCTTTTGGGATAGGTATGGTGTTGTAGGAGAACAGCCTATCATAGCTAATTCTTTTACAGAATTATTAGAACAGCTATTTAAAGGCAAAGGTGGTTATTACTATTGGTTGCAAGACAATTTTGAGTATATAGGGGATGCATATGATAATCTCTCGTGATATTAATCTTATGCAATCAATCATATTTAAGCCCAAATTTCATTAGGAATGATTTATTTGTGGTTGATGATGTAAGTTATCAAACAAGATCCATTCCCAAATATCATTTTCTAATGGCAGTCATTAGAAATCATATGAAATTGTTTTTTACTAGTTTAATGAGATTTGGGCTAAAGAAACAAACTCTTGGTAAATATGAATAAGATAATTGGGCTTATATGAAAAAAGAAACCTAAAATCTTTTGTAATCCCTTTATTTACTATAGCTTTGGATAAAAAACTTTTCGATGACAAAAAAACTGCTTTTATTGCGGTTCTCATCGCACCATTAAAAAGGGTAAGGAGAAGGATTATCAGCGTTGGTTCTGCAAAGACTGTAAACGCTATTTTTGGTTCTTCCGTTAAATGCGTAGACACTTTTCGTATAGTTTTAAAGGAAGAACCAAAGTTATGCGTTAAACAAACAGATAGCCAAGACAGTCTTGGCTGTCTGTTTTATTTATCCTCCGACACAGAACACCTTACCATTTTAATACATCGAAAATTTGGAGATAAGACTTTGAAAAGTCATGACATAATTTCGAATAAAACGTCTAAAGTAAAGTGGAAAAACACGTATAAAAAGCAAGTTTGCAACCAACAGAAAATCAATTGGTTATGAAGTCGTACAAGAAAAGGTGCTTAGTAAGGGTTCAAAAGGGCGTTAGTTAGCCTTCAAAAGGGCACCTATTGCAAGTCAATCAGGCGTCTTTTCAAAGCCAAGAGAGCATATATCGATTTTGAGTCGCATTAAAATAGTTTACAGGTATCGGTTACTATAGGGATAAGTTGTTTGTAGAAGACTGAAAGATATGGTAATGGGTAGACATAGTATTTATTATCTGGGGTGACAATCTTCGTCTTCTGCAGACGCTTGACACAATAAACCGCAGAAGTGTCCGTTACGACTATGACGCCTTCGGCTCTCTGTCAGGGGCTGTGTATGGTGACGGTAGTCGTCAGTGGCGTAATCCGGATGCAATGGGTAACGTGTATGATAGTCCCGACCGTACGGACAGGAGTTATGGTCGTGGTGGACAGCTGCGTGAGGACAAGAAGTGGCGGTATTATTATGACAGCCATGGCAACCTTGTTCTGAAGACCATGCGCAGGTCGGGACCATCCCTTGAAACTGGAATGCGGGATGAGTTCCTTGCTTGGCAGAGTGGTGACTATGCCTATACGTGGCAGGGCAATGGTATGCTTAGGAGTGTAACACGCCCTGACGGCAAAACCGTAACGTTCAGGTATGATGCTTTAGGCAGACGCATTGAGAAGGTCTTTGACGGACGAGTATATCGCTACCTTTGGGATGGTGATGTCATCCTGCACGAGTGGGACTATGCCGAGGCTGACCGTCCGAACACGGTTGTTACCGAGACTGGTGAGGTCACACTCGATAGGCCAGAACCAGTTGAGAACCTCATCACGTGGGTTTACGACAGTGACAGCTATGTCCCTACTGCCAAGCTTGTTGATGACAAGCATTACAGCATCATCAGTGACTACATCGGCCGTCCCGTCCAGGCATACGATGATAATGGTTATATCGTCTGGCAGGCAGACTATGACATCTATGGTAATCTCCGCAACCTTAACGGCAGCAGGCAGTTCATTCCTTTCCGCCAGTTAGGACAGTATGAGGACGATGAGACGCACCTCTATTACAACCGCTTCCGCTATTATGCCTCAAGGCTAGGTAATTACATCAGCCAGGATCCGATAAGGTTAGGAGGAAATAATCCTACGCTGTATGCATTTGTCAGTGACTCGAATCTTGGAGTTGACGTGCTTGGTCTCACAACACAGATGGTAGGAGATATGCCAATGGGAAAATAGGGAGAGAAGGTCGCAGCCAAATATCTGAAGAAGGAGGGACATACTATCCTTGGGTCAATACAGAATGCTTCTGGTCATGGTTTTGATCTTGTTACCAAGACAGCCGATGGCTATATAAATGTAATTGAGGTGAAGACCAGTGGGAACAAGTGGAGAAGTAAGAGCAATATGGGTGGTTGGACAAGGAAGAATATTGAAAAGATAACGGTAACACCAATGGTATGTGGGCTAGCAAACCCAAATATCAAGACAATTTGCTTACAATAATAAGAAAAGCTCAAGATAATAGAAAACTTAACAACAAGCTTTTTCAGATAAATATTGAAAAACGTTCTATTAGACTACGATGTAAATGATGAAGAAATGGATAGATAAGGCTATCAAGCATTATAAATATGCCGAGCTTATAGATTTGGAGGAAAGCGTAAAGACATTTTTGTATATGTACGATCTTTATACTCAAAAAGAGGATTTGCGTAAGAATATAAGAACTGTAAGATTGAGTTTATATGGACTCCCAGACAGTACACATATTAAGGCAAAGAATCTTCTGTTTCAAGGGAGTGAAGACTGCTGGAAATATTTTGAAAGAACAGCGGTGTTCTGGACATACGGTCATAGTAATGGTGACTGGGTTGAGAATATCAGAGGACCTCTCGAATACGCTCTATATGTCGAACGGAAAGACTTGATAGAACAATTATTTGACTATTTGTTATCTATTTTGACAAATGAGAAGAATTTGTCAGATAAGTATTTCAGAAAACAAAAGATTTATGCGAGTACACAGCTGGTTCATTTCCTTTTAGAGAAGTGGCTTGGGTACAGTCCTGTGAAAGACCTTATTCTGAACTATGGTAGCGGTTACGGTATTTATCAGCGGATTATCGACAATTGGGAAGATCTTTCCCAGATAGAAAACAGCTATTGGGATGAATTGTGTGAGTACCATCTGAAGGGGATAGGATTGCAGCGTGGTGAGAAGTGGGAGAATGAGGAGTTCCTGCATTCTGGCATGATTCCGATGGAGCTGATTAGTTTACAAAAGGTGCGCAGACACTTGGGACTGGATGTACCCCAAATCAAAAACGAGTTGTTTTCCACTAATATGGCGAAAGCTCCGAAGATTCCAACTGGCTACAATAAGGAAATGGATGTAATATTTCAGATGGTTTTCCTTACGATTCAGAATCGACGGAAGTATACAATAGAGGAAGTAACAGAACTGATAAAGGAAAAGCACGGCAGTGATACACAGTTTATCATTTAGTGCCATTAGGGCATAAATACACGATATATGGAAAATATGAATATAATCGTATTGTGCCATTTCGATTTTGTTATTTCTGTGACGCTATTCTTTACTTAAATAATGTATATAGATTAGAACATAGAACAATGCTATTACGTAGTTATTGCTGGGGAGAACCGAAAGAACTATTTAGGGTGCTTCCGTTACACCACATGGGCACTTTTCGTATAGCTTTAAGGGAAGAACAGAAGTTATGCGTTCAACAAATAGATAGCCAAGACGGTATTGGCTGTCTATTTTATTTATCCTCTGACACAAAAGAGCTTTTCATGTTAACGCTCCGAAAAATTGTAGATATAGTATTGAAAAATCATCACATAATTTCAGATAAAACATATACAAATAAAGATTATAATGCGTGTAAAAGGCAAGGTTGTATCATGCAGTAAATCAATCGGCTACGAAATCGTAATATAAAGGTGCCTAGTAAGGATACAAAAGAGCATTAGTAGAACCTCAAAAGAGCATCTTCTACAAGTTAGTTAGGCGTCTTCTCAAAGCCAGAAGAGCATATATCGGTTTTAAGTCGTACGAAAATAGTTTACAAGTATCGGTTAGTATAGAGATAAGTTGTTCGTAGAGAATGGAAAGACATGGTAATGGGTAAACATCGTATTTATTATCTGGGGTGATAATCTTCGCCTTCTACGAAAGTTTGACACAATAAACGGCAGGAATATTCGTTACGATTATGATACCTTCGGTTCTCTGTCAGGGGCAGTGTTTGGTGACGGCAGCCGTCAGTGGCGCAACCCGGACCTGATGGGTAACGTGTACGATAGCCCTGACCGAACGGACAGGAGTTATGGTCGTGGTGGACAGCTGCGTGAGAATAGGAAGTGGCAGTATTATTATGATTGCCATGGCAACCTTGTGCTGAAGACCATGCGTAGGATGGAACCATCGCGTAATGCAGAGGTACGGGATGAGTTCCTTGCATGGCAGAGCGGTGACTATGCCTATACGTGGCAGGGTAATGGTATGCTTAGGAGTGTAACACGACCTGACGAAAAGACCGTTACGTTCAGGTATGACGCTTTAAGCAGACGCATTGAGAAGGTCTTTGACGGCTGTGTTTACCGCTACCTCTGGGATGGTGATGTCATCCTGCACGAGTGGGACTATGCCGAAGCTGACCGTCCGAACACGATTGTTACCGAGACTAGCGAGGTCACACTTGACAGGCCAGAACCAGTTGAGAATCTCATCTCGTGGGTTTACGATAGTGACAGCTATGTCCCTACAGCCAAGATAGTTGGTGACAGGCATTACAGTATCATCGGCGACTACATCGGTCGTCCCGTCCAGGTATACGATGATAAAGGTAATGTCGTCTGGCAGGCAGACTATAACATCTATGGTAACGTCCGTAACCTACACGGCAGCAGGCTGTTCATTCCTTTCCACCAGTTAGGACAGTATGAGGATGAGGAGACAGGGCTGTATTACAACCGCTTTTGGTATCACGAACCAAATACAGGGCTATTTATCTCACAAGACCCAATTGGATTGGCAAACAGTGAGTATAATTTTTACAGCCATGTTCACGATACTAATAATTGGATAGCCCCATGGGATTAGAAGCCATTGCTATTAAAGTAGCAGGTGATGCCCGTGAAGTAATCGCAAAAATTGGTTAGAAAACAAATTCGCTAATGCAGAGATATTATCAGAACGCTATATACGAGATATAAAAAGCAAAAGTGTTAGAGAAACTTTTGGGTCAAGACGGCGATTAGATTTTGTTGTTGTTGAAGACGGTAAGGAAAAAGGTGTTTATGAAGTTACAAGTCCGACAGCAGATAAAACAGCACAAATGGTGAAGAAAGCTGATATTAGAAGGAATGGAGGTACTCATGTTAAGGAACCTGGCAAAAATGGTACGTTATATGATATCTCTAAAGTTGAAACTGAAAGATTGGATGTCGACTTAGAGACGAAAAAAGTAAGCTATCATTAATTAGATAAATTATGGATCAAGACAGAATCATTGAACAAGTTAGTTGGATAACTCAATCCAAAATGGCTCCACAGCCAATAACTCAAGAATATAAAGAACGACAATATCGTTTCTTTGAAAACTATGTTCATTTTTTACAAGATAATGGATTTACAACAAGGGTGATATTAGAAGAGGGAGAAAAAGCCACTGATGATTCTCAAATCAAAGTTGGGGACTTAACAGAAGACGGATTTAAATTCTATGCTTTCGGAATCAGAAAATGGCGTGAAAAGTATGATCGTGCTAAAGATAAAGATAAAGCTATAAATGACTTTACTTTTATCGAAAAAAAATTGATAAAGTTTCGTGAACAAAAAGCAGAATAAATTCATTTGTATAAATTAGGTCTTTTATTTTTTTTATTCGCACCTCTACTGATACAAGATAAACGCTCCACGATATTACTGTAGAACGAGTTGATATCTATGGGATGGTGATGTCATCCTGCACGAGTGGGACTATGCCGAGTCTGACCGTCCGAATACGGTTGTTACCGAGGCTGGTGAGGTCACACTTGACAGGCCAGAACCAGTTGAGAATCTCATCACATGGGTTTACGACAGTGACGGCTATGTCCCTACAGCCAAGATTGTTGGTGACAGGCATTACAGCATCATCAGTGACTACATCGGCCGTCCCGTACAGGCATACGATGATAACGGTAATATCGTCTGGCAGGCAGACTATGACATCTATGATAATCTCCGCAACCTACACGGCAGTAGACTGTTCGTCCCTTTCCGACAGTTAGAACAGTATGAGGACGAAGAGACTGGACTGTATTATAACCGCTTCCGCTATTATGACTTGAGGATTGGTAACTACATCAGCCAAGAGCCGATTTCTATAGCAGGTGGGATAAATGTATATGCTTATGATTCTAACAGCTGGATAGACCTATTAGGATTGAGTTCCAACCCCCTAATATTTACACGTAGTAGCGGACAGACTCATAAAATCAGTGGATATACAAATTTGAGTCATATGAGCGATAGCCAATTAAATACACTCTATCATGCAAATAATAATGCTCTCAAAGGAAAAGGTTTTGGATTATCTGGTGTGGATAAACAAGGGAATACAATTGTATTACATCATTATAAACAAAATCCTAATGGAGATTTAATAGCTATGCCTGCCAAACATCACGATAAACCACATACAAACCCTGGCCAGCATCCATTTGGGAAGCAAAAAGGAAGTGGATTAACACCTGGCGAACGAGCTGTATTTAATAAATGGAAGCAAGAATATTGGAAAAATCAAGCCGTAACGGAATTAAAAGCGAGAGGTAAAATAATTGGTTATAATTAATTAAAAAAAAGGATATGAAACAAGAAATCATAAATAAATTGAATATTTTTTTCAAGAAAATCCCACGATGTTAGGGAAAGCTGCTACTAATGAACAAATCATAAGCGCAGAAAAAGAACTTAATATTATAATGGATAAAGATTATAAAGAGTTTATTCAAAACTTTGGAGGTGCTTATGCTGGATTAGCAATTCATGCTTTTATAAATGGAACATCAATAGGGAATGAAACTATAATTGATTTAACAAATAACGATCGTAAACTTTTTAATGAAGCTAATCTTTTCCCAGAGATTAATAAGAGTCTTGTAATTGCAGACGATGGTTCAGGAAATCCTATTGCTATTATGCCTAATGGGGAAATGGTGTTATTTGACTACGATACAGAAGAAAAGCAGGTGCTTTCAAATTCTTTTGAAGAATTTATTGAAGAGAATTTTGTGGAATGGTAATCGCAAGTTCAAAGCACGAGGATTAGACGTCACTGTTCATCACAATAAGATAAAAGAGGGAAAAGACATTGAAGACAGATTTATGGATAAGGACGACCCACTAAGTTTAGTCCGGGTGCGTCATCTGAACTGTGCCATTGGCTTCATTTCTTTAGGAGCTTGAGGAATGCTGATGGGCAAACCGAAGCTGCCTTTCTCTTGGTAAAATCACGCTGGGTTCGATATAAAGTATGGCTTTTAATTCACTGGTGATATAAACCATCGTTTTTCTTGATATTGCAAAGATACGAAAGTATTTCTGAGTTTCCTAATTTTTGGATATGTAACTTCAAGAACCTATAATAATTGGAAGTGGCCGACAAACTTTTTATTGTGTTAGCTGGTAACACAGTTGAAATAACATTGTCTATATTTCTTACATTTTATTCTTTTACCTCATATCTTTACTACACTTACAGAAAGCTCCCCTGCCCCATTCCACACGACAACTATGCAAGAGAGAAGGCGGCTGTGTCAACTGATGAAAAGATTGTATCCTGTTCTTTTAATACCATGTTCACAACACGTCATTCGCACAAATCAATCATCAAAAACACATTTTATGAGCCGTTTATCCTGTCGTTCTATTTTTCTTTATTACCTTTGCTCACCTAATTAAGTAAAGTAGCACTAGCTTTCATTTGTTATTAAGAACTTAAAACAACAAAGAACTGCTTGTAAGCTACCCCAGATATTATAAAAGACAGAAAACAAATATAAAAAATATGGCAAAGAAGAAAAAGCAAAAGAAAGGTGGACAACAACAGTTTCTTTCACCAGAGAAATTCCTGAAAACAAGAGCCAGATCCCTAAAAATAGGGAAATGCTACTGCGCCGTTAACCTATTTGAAATTGGAGTTGGTTATGTCTTAGTTTCCAGAGAACATACAGGCGGTAAGATTAGTTATGCATGCTATCTCATTGAGACCTTTTACTTAGGGTTAAAAGATTCTATGTATGCAATAAGAGTAGATGCAGACGATTTTATCGATACTGTAGAGATGCTCAGCGAGACAACTGAACTTGAAGAATGTAGCTACGAAGAAGCACACAACATTATATATGGTGCTATTGAATATGCCGCAGAACAAGGAAGAAAACCACATAGTAGCTTCATGATCACAAAGTATATGCTGGAAGAAGATACAGACGATATACCTCTCATAGAGTACGAGTTTGGGAATAGCTTCAGACACAATCTTCCACCTGCAGAGAGCGATGAAGACGACGAGTCTATCATTAAATCGGACAATGAAACAAATACCACATACGACATGGAAACAGAAAACGACAACAAATCACAGCAACTTGCAGAGAACTTAAACCTGCATAATAAATGGCTTGTAGAGGAACTAAGCAAACCCGAAAACGCTTATTGGTTAGAAAAACCATTAATAAGCAAGATTCTTGCTCTGCCTAAGGAAGAGCTGCGTTCGGACTTAGAAGAGATTATCCGCTATGTCATAACCATCACAAAAGATGGCGATATTCCGTCCTATTTTGAACATGGAGATATCAATGGAATTCTTTCTTCTTCCCTTATCTTATTAGGAGAAGTGGGAAACAACAGCAGTAGTCTGGACCTCGTATTGGAGAGTCTAAGACAGTCAGAGGATTTCTATGATTATCATTATGGCGATACTGCTCATCATGTTTTTGTTCCGACTCTCTACAAGATAATGACAGCTGATGACTTTGATAAGCTACTCAGCTTCATGAAAGAGCCTTTACCATATTCTTTCGGCAAATCTCATGTGGCTGAGACAATACTGCAAATAGTATTCAACCAGCCTGAATTGAGGCAGACATGTATTGAGTGGTTTGACAAGGTTATCACATTTGCAACTGAAAAACTACCAGAAGAAGAATATTTCGATGGTGCGTTGGCAGGAATTATCACCTCTGACGTCATAGATATACAAGCTTCAGAACTTCTCCCCAAAATAGAAGCAATGTATGATACAGGCTATGTAAACGAAATGTGGTGTGGGAGTTTTGATGATGTAAAGAAAAAGATTTCCAAGAAAAAGAAGCAGTCACATGAAGAATTCTTCAGCACTGATGTTTACAAAATCTTCGCTCATCAAAAGTCTTATCTAGAAGGTCATATTTAATGCTGGACGGAGGCACGCCTAATAAGTGTGCCACCTTATGCCCAAAAAGATCGTAATTAATAAGCGATTCTACCAAAACAAATTTTCCTGTCATTTCTGTCATCCAACGTAGACACACAAGTATTTGATTTATAAAGAGTTTACGATAAATGTTAAAAATGACAGGAAAATAAAATAAAAAAGGTTCTTCCGTTAAATGTGTGGACGCTTTTCGTAGTGCTTTAACGTAAGAGCCAAAGTTACTCATTAAACAAAAATATAGCTGAGACAGTCAACTATCTATCCTATTTTCATCCTCTTTCATTGAAAATCTTTCCGTTTTAAGACTTCGAAAATCTGCAGACAAGGGTTTGAAAAATCATTACATAATTTTAAGGAAAACACCTAGAACTAACGGCAAAAATACACACATGAAGCAAGTTTGCAATCAACAGGGTATCAATTAGTTACCAAGTATAAAATAAAAGGTGCTTGATTGGACATCAAAAGGGCGTTAGCAAGGGTCTTAAAGAGCATCTTTTGCAACCCAGAAGGGCGTCTTTTAGAAGCCAAAAGAGCATGTATTGGGTTTGAGCTGTACGAAAACAATTTACAAACATGATTTAATAAGGGAATAAGCAGGTTATAGACGACAGATAGGCATCACACCTAATTACATTTATCATATAGTTTACCTCCCCCCTTATAAAACAATCTTATTGGAGGTAAGCTTACCATGTATGTGGATTAATCTCACTCTATTAACAATCTACACATTTAACGGAAGAACCATAAAAAAACTCTTGTATAATACGTGATAAATTCCTTCTTACTTTAGCGGACTTTATCACTCCATATTATCGAAGTATCTCAAAAAAGAAAGGAAAGCACGAATATTAGCTATTTTTTCGTTATCTTTGCAGCAACAAAACATTGAGAACGAGAATGGAAAGTGCAAAGAAGTATTTGTTGGGAATGACACTTGGCGAACTGAAAGAGGTTGCCAAGTCGCTCGGAATGCCAGCTTTTACAGGCGGACAGATAGCCAAGTGGCTCTATACACAGCATGTGAAAAGTATTGATGAGATGACGAACATCTCAAAAGCAAACAGAGAGAAACTCGCTGCAGAATATGCTATTGGCTGTAAGGAACCTATTGATGCACAACATTCTAAGGACGGAACCATCAAATATCTCTTCCCAACTGATAATGGTAAGTTTGTTGAAACGGTGTATATACCAGATGAAGACCGTGCCACACTCTGCGTTTCTTCACAAGTGGGGTGTAAGATGAACTGTCTCTTCTGCCAGACAGGAAAGCAGGGTTTTGAAGGTAGTCTTTCGGCTACAGACATTCTCAATCAGATTTACTCCCTCCCTGAACGTGACAAGCTGACGAATATCGTCTTCATGGGGCAGGGCGAACCAATGGATAATCTTGATAACGTACTTCGTACCACAGAGGTTATGACAGCTGACTTCGGCTATGGATGGTCACCAAAGCGCATTACAGTGAGCAGTGTAGGCGTCAAAGGAAAACTCAAACGGTTCCTTGATGAAAGTGACTGTCACGTTGCTATCAGTATGCACACCCCTCTGCACGACCAGCGTTCGGAGTTGATGCCAGCAGAAAAAGGAATGTCTATTGAGAGTATCATCGAGTTACTCAGCAATTACGATTTCTCACATCAACGTCGTCTGTCGTTTGAATACATTGTCTTCAAGGATTTCAATGATAGTGAGGAACATGCTAAAGCGATCGTACATCTACTCAAAGGATTGGACTGCCGTATCAATCTTATTCGTTTCCATCCTATCCCTAATATTCCATTGCAGGGTGTTGATGACCATAGGATGGAGAGATTCAGAAACTATCTGACACAACATGGTATCTTCACAACAATCCGTGCCAGTCGTGGACAGGATATCTTTGCAGCTTGCGGTCTGCTCTCAACGGCAAAGAAGATTGATGAGGAAAGAGGAGGAAAGAAAAGTAAAAGATAAAAAGGAAACTGAATAAAACAAAACAATACAAGATATAATTATATGAACGAGAATAAAAGAATCCGTATAGCAATCACACACGGAGACACGAACGGCATTGGTTATGAGCTTATCTTTAAGACCTTTGCTGAACCAGAGATGTTGGAACTCTGCACGCCCATCATCTATGGTTCGCCTAAAGTAGCCACCTATCATCGCAATGCACTCAATATTGAAGCAAATTTCACTATTATTAAAGATGCATCAGAAGCACAGAATGGACGGCTTAACCTGCTCCCTGTCTTCGATGACGAGATTAAGGTTGAATTAGGTGTACCTTCTGAGGAAGCTGGTGTAGCTGGTTTGCGTGCTGTAGACAAGGCTTTAGAAGACTATCGTCAAGGAGTATTTGATGTTCTCGTAACCGCTCCTATCGATAACAATGAACATTTCCACTTTAGTGGTCAGAGCCGATATATTGAAGACCATTTGGACACAGAGGAGCAAGGACTATCTGTATTGATTAATGACGGACTACGTATTGCTCTCGCTACACGTAACCTCCCATTACGCCAAGTAGCAGAGTCTATCTCAAAAGCAAGTATTGTTAATAATGTAAGTGCACTCTTTACGAGTCTTCGTCGTGATTTCCGCCTTTCTTGTCCACGCATTGCCGTACTCGGTTTGAACCCCAAAGCTGGCGACAATGGTTTGTTGGGCTCTGAAGAACAAGAGATTATCTTGCCAGCTATAGACGAACTGGTAGAAAATGGAATACAAGCTTTCGGCCCTTACCCTGCTGACACATTCTTTGGCTGCAACGATGCAGAACAGTTTGATGGTATATTAGCAATGTATTACGAACAAGGACTTGCTCCTTTCCGTACTCTTTCGTCATGCCATGGTATCATATATACAGCGGGATTATCACTTATTCGTACAGCTGCAGAAATACCAAATAGTCTGGCATTAGCAGGTAAGGGGATTGCAGACGAACTACCCTTTCGCCATGCAATCTATCTCGCTATAGACATCTTCCGCAATCGTGCAGAATACGATGCACCTATGCGCAATCCTCTTCCAAAGCTTTACAAGGAAAGAAGAGATGAAAGCGACAAGGTGCGCTTTGCCATTCCACGTAAGCGTGAGGACCGCACACCAAATAACGGCGAAAGCCGTAACACGAAAGAGACACACTAAGCGTGTCCTCTTTCTATTACTGATATTAATAAAGAAGACTTATGAACAAAAAGTTTCAGAACATCTTCTTCATCTTTGGCTTGGTTGTACTCTGTATTATGGTGTACAACCTTGACTTTACTGATGCATGGCAAAAAATACAGCATGCGGGGTATTGGTTCCTTGCTGTAGTTATACTTTGGGCATTCCTCTACATCTTTAATACGGCAGCTTGGTACACGATTATACGTAGTCAGACACAGGGCGCAGAGGAACGAAAGAAGGTTTCTTTCCTATGGCTTTATAAGGTTACTGTGTCAGGCTTTGCCCTTAACTACGCTACTCCAGGAGGACTAATGGGTGGTGAACCTTATCGTATCATGGAACTTACACCAAAGATTGGAGCTGAACGTGCAACCTCTTCTGTCGTCCTTTATGCCATGACCCACATCTTTAGTCATTTTTGGTTTTGGCTTGTCTCCATCTTTCTTTATATCTTCACGCAGCCTGTCAACCTTCCAATGGGTGTGATGTTAGCTGTAGTCTTTGTCTTTTGCGTGTCTGCTATTTGGTTCTTCCTCACAGGCTATAAGAAAGGTTTAGCAGTTCGGGGAATGAACCTTGTACGGCATATACCTTTTATAAAGAGATGGGCAGAACCCTTTATTGCCAGTCATAAGGAAGAGCTCGACAGAATTGACACACAGATAGCATCATTACACAACCAGAACCCACGTACCTTCTTTACCGTTGTTCTACTTGAGTTTTCATGCCGAATTTGTAGTGCATTAGAGATATTCTTCATCCTTTTAGTATTACTCCCGTCAGTCAATTACTTTGACTGTATTCTCATTCTTGCCTTCACCTCTCTCTTTGCCAACATGCTCTTTTTCATGCCTCTACAATTAGGTGGTCGTGAAGGAGGCTTCCTAATGTCTGTCAAAGGCTTAGGACTTACGCTCGAAGCGGGTATTTTCGTTGCCCTACTCGTCCGTATCCGTGAACTCATTTGGACAGCTATTGGCTTACTACTTATCAAACTGAATAGAAGACAAGACAAGTAATCTGAAATATAAAAACAGTTATAAAAAAGTTCGCGAACAATCATCAAGATGTTCGCGAACTCTTTATGAATTATTCGCGAACTTTTTTCTACTTGTTATACGACTGACGTTCATAATTCTAAACTATTTGAATTATCCTTTATCAGAGGCGGCAAAGAAAGACAAAAAGAAAGTTGTTAAAGTCTGCCAAAGTTGCAGTTTTCTCAAATTTAATAGGTAAATTTGTCAGTTAAATGAATACAACAGAATTACAGAAAACCAAACAACGATATAATATTGTCGGTAATAGTGACGGACTAAATCGTGCATTGGATGTTGCTCTACAGGTAGCACCCACCGATTTGTCAGTACTAATTATCGGCGAGAGCGGTGTTGGTAAGGAAATTATCCCACGTGTAATACACGACAATTCGCCTCGTCGCCGTGAGAAATACTTTGCTATCAACTGTGGTTCTATCCCAGAAGGAACCATTGATAGCGAGTTATTCGGTCATGAGAAAGGTTCTTTCACTGGTGCTATAGGTGAGAGTGAAGGTTATTTCGGTATAGCCAATAAAGGCACAATCTTCCTTGATGAGGTTGGTGAACTACCAATAGCAACGCAAGCTCGACTACTTCGTGTACTCGAAACAGGTGAATATATTCGTGTCGGAGGACAGGAAATTCGCAAGACTGACGTACGCATTGTTGCTGCTACCAATGTAAACATGCGTAAAGCCATCAGCGAAGGAAAGTTCCGTGAAGACTTGTTCTATCGTCTGAATACAATTCCCATCCAAATGCCACCACTCCGTGATCGTGGCGAAGATATCCTACTTCTATTCCGTCTTTTCGCAATGCAAATGGCCGAGAAGTATCATCTTCCAAAGATTACACTTACCGAAGAAGCCCGACAGATACTGTTACAATATAAGTGGCCAGGCAATGTTCGTCAACTAAAGAACATTACCGAACAGATGTCTATCCTTAGTGAGAAGCGAGAGATTGATGCTGACACATTGCTGCACTTTATCCCTCGTGACCAGGATAGCACACAACTTGCACCAATACAAAGTGGTGGTACGCATAGTTATGAGAGCGAACGTGAGATTCTCTATAAGATACTCTATGAGTTAAGAGGAAATGTAAGTGACTTACGTCGCGACCTTACCAATGTTCGTAAACAGTTGGAAGAGAGTAGACAACTCAATGGGGCAAGTGGATTCCAACCTGCTCCACAGACAGTCTCAAATCTCCCAGCCACTGCTAACAAGCAACCTATCACCCCTACTCGTACGATAGAACCAGTTGAAGATGCTGAGGCTGAAGAGATCTCTGAACCAGAGACACTCAACCTAAATGATATTGGGAAGCAACTCGTGGAGAAAGCATTAGAACGCAACAATGGCAATCGCAAGAAAGCTGCCTTAGAGTTAGGTATCAGCGACCGCACCCTCTATCGTCGCATCAGACAATACGGGTTAGACAAAGATTAAACAATAACTACGTAAAAGAATTATCCTCTCATAAAAGACAATGAAGATAGGAAAGAACATAATATCTATTCGTCCACTCACATGGGGTGTAACAGCTATCTGCTTGCTCTTGCTTGTAGCGTGCAGTGTATCTTATAAATTCAATGGTGCAAGCATTGATTATAGTAAGGTACATACTATCCAGATTTCAGATTTCCCTATCCGTTCATCCTACGTATGGGGCCCTATGGGACCAATGTTCAACAACCAGTTGAAAGATGTCTTTGCCAATCACACACGTTTACAACAAGTGAAGCGAAATGGAGATATGAAGATTGAGGGTGAAATCACACAATACCAGCAACGTAATAAGAGTGTTTCAAGCGAAGGATATTCTGCACAAACAGAACTTTCCATCACCGTCAACGTGCGTTTCACAAACAATACTAACCATAGCGAAGACTTTGAGCGACAGTTCACAGCCACAGCAAGCTATGAAACAGTACGTAGTCTGAACTCTGTACAGGAGGAACTCGTCACACAGATGGTGAAAGATCTTACTGACCAAATATTTAATGCAACCGTAGCTAATTGGTAAATACAATTCATTTGCATTATCATTCTTACCATTCCCCCTCATAAACGCTTCAACACATGGATATAGCCAATCTGATTAATCACCCAGAAAATCTGAACAAGGAGACCTTATATGATCTCCGAAGTCTGCTTGCGCTTTATCCTTATTACCAACCAGCACGTATCCTACTACTACAGAATCTCTTCCTACTCCACGACCCGACCTTCGATGACGAGTTGAGACGTGCTGCTGTTTATATCTCTGATCGTCACATACTATTTAAGCTTGTAGAAGAAGCTCACTATCGGTTGATTCCACAACAGAAACAAGTAAAAAAGCAAACAGAAGCTTCTACTGCTACACAGACAGCCAAAGAGGAACAGGATCGTACGACCTCACTGATAGACAATTTCCTGGAACAAATCCCAGAGGAGGCCGAAAGAGAACAAGAAACAGCTGGTGTACGTAAACCAACACCTGCCGATGCAACAGTAGACTACGTTGCCTATTTACTGGAAAGTGAGAGTAAACAGAAAGAAGAGGTCACCCCGCAGCTTAGAGGACAAGAACTAATCGACGACTTCATCTTCAACGAAGGAGGTAAGATAACCTTACAAGAGGAAACAGAATACGAACCAGAAGAAAACAATCATAACGAAGCAGCCGAAAACGAAGATACAGGCTACTTCACCGAGACCTTAGCAAGAATATATATAAAACAAGGTCGATATTCCAAAGCATTGGAAATTATTAAGCGATTAAATTTGGTATATCCGAAAAAAAATCGTTACTTTGCAGACCAAATACGGTTTTTAGAGAAATTGATAATAAATAACAATAAAAAATAAGACAAGAAAAATGTACACGTTATTAGTAATCCTTATCGTGATTGCAGCACTTTTGATGATTGGTGTCGTACTGATTCAAGAGTCAAAGGGCGGTGGTCTTTCTTCAAACTTCTCATCTTCTAATGCCATCATGGGCGTTCGCAAGACTACTGATTTCGTTGAGAAGACTACATGGGGTTTAGCTATTGCTATGGTAGTTATCAGTGTTGCCAGTGCATACGTGGCTCCAAGAGCAAGCACTGATGAGAGCGTAATAGAGAAAGCTGCAACACAGGACAACACAACTAATCCTAATAACCTGCCTAATTTCGGCGCAAGCCAGCAGAAACAGGCCGCACCAGCTGCTCAAGCTCCTGCTGCACCAGCTCAGGCACCAGCATCTCCAGCTAAATAAAAAGAAATAACAAAAAAGTACGGGAAATATTTGGTCAGTCCAAA
This sequence comes from Prevotella sp. oral taxon 313, assembly GCF_003043935.1. NCBI lineage: Bacteria > Pseudomonadati > Bacteroidota > Bacteroidia > Bacteroidales > Prevotellaceae > Prevotella > Prevotella sp. oral taxon 313. The sequence continues at coordinate 3,357,014 of NZ_PYXE01000001.1, read as the reverse complement.
TAAAACCCGTACCTTTGCACTCGCTAAGAAGAAATAGCCAACATGGTGGATGTAGTTCAGTTGGTTAGAGCGTCAGATTGTGGTTCTGAATGTCGTGGGTTCGAATCCCACCACCCACCCTTCTTAAATTAAGCGGAAGTCTTTAATAGATTTCCGCTTTTTCTTTTATATACGTGATAAGCAACAGTACTAAAACTAAAATTAGTGATTTTGTAGTTTAATAACCGACTTAGATAAAACAATAAATCTCTCTTTCATAACTACCTCCTCATAGATAAAACTATAAAACACTTAGGGAATATAGCTTGTTCGGTATTTGACGTCATAAAGGCTTGCTAACAAGAGAAACTATTACACATATTACAAGAATATTTTTTATTTTAGTTTGCTGTCATTTTTAACATTTTATGTAACCATGCTGATAACTAATTAGTTAGATGACGACTCCGCATGACAGGAATGACAGCAAATTTAAAACCACCTTGAAACGAATAAGTAGACTCCTCCCCAGTCTTACTCCGAAACAACGGCACTACCTCAAAAGCAAAAAAGGGAGAAGAACACATTGATTGAAGACAACTGGTAAAGCAGACTAAATCTCATATTAAATGTCATACACTAAACCTCTAAAAGACTACTTTTCCACGAAATACTCTCATAGCATTTCTTATTAATAGATGTCTACATATCATTTCTAAATATAACCAATCCTCTTTCTTACAACTACCGAGAACCTTAAACCCACTTTCCAACGCTCGAGCCCATACTCTATTATCACCTTCTTACTCCCACTGAATACAAAGAAATGGGATAATATTCATTTGTTTACTAATTATTTCCTATATTTGCAAAGGGAAAGAAACACCTAAACAAAATGGAAGTACACATTGTAAAAAAGAAATTGGGGAGTAGAAAGGAATTAGGCAGGCACCCTATAGAGATTGATGAAACCGTCAATACGCTCGAAGCCCTACTCTACACCTTGACCCGACAAGGTCTGACAGAAGCCCAGACTCCGAAAGAGAACCATGCTTTATCCGACAGTGAGATAGCCGAACAGGCAGAAGAAGGACGTATCCGCTTTGCTGAGAACTATGGTGAAAACCATGACACACTTGAAAAGGCTATCCAACGAACGAGACAGGCATACGACGATAGACTCTTTAGAGTATTCATCAATGGTGAAGAAATAACAACATGGGACGCTCCCATCAAGCTCTGTCAAGGAGCAGAAATCGTCATTATCAGACTCACCATGCTCACAGGACTTTATTTCTAAGACATCCCCTTAGAAGTTCTGCCTACAAGGGCAAACGCTTAGTTTCTGCCATTCACCATCATTTCACAAACCCTTTCGGTCAGCAATATCGCATTGACAATAAAGGATTTATCATCTAAGAACCTACTAAAAAGAATAAGATATGAAAACAAAGCAAGAACTACAGGAACACTGTAAACAATATATTGAAAACATCAACCTATCTAAATGCAATATATGGGAGGAGAAACTTGTAAAACGCTGCAGGGAGGATAACTATCAATTCGGCAACTATCTGAATATTTTCTATAATCCAATCACTGAGGAAAATTTCTCTTTTCAAACGATAGAAGAACTCCTTTCCTCAGGAGCAAACCTCCCTCACATTCTTCCCAAAGACTTTTCCGAACTCTTAGAAACGCATCTGAGACAGCTCAAAGACCTCTCCCATACGAAAGGAATCTATCGCATAGACGTAAGAGGCGACCTCGACTTAATGGAGATAGCATCTGACATATCAGACATAATGCGAACTTTCTTTGCCACAGCTGCCTATGGCCTCACTATTGACGAGCTCATCCGTGGACAGTACCCAGATGTTACAAACTATTTCTTCTCATTCACTCCGGTTCTTACTGCTGCCATCCAACAAGGTAAGCCAGAAACTATCGAAGCTACAAAAGAGGTGTTGACCAGTGAGAACAACGTCGGAATCCTCACAAAAAGCCTCATCACAGCCATAGAGTCTAATAACAATGAGGAGTTGCACATGCTCCTGCTCAACGTGTTGAGGGCAGCAAAACTACAAGAAGGTCTACGCCAGAGTATCGTAGAATGTGGTAATGAATATAGTCTGACATTCTATAAACGGATGCTAAAAGTCATTGCTGAAGAAGGACTCCTACGTTATAGCTCCGTTAGACGGTCTGTGCAGACGTGGGTAGGAATAGGCTACGAGACTGTTACCGACAAAGATATAAAGACCATCTTTGAAGGTATTTGCCTGTTCCTGGGCCACCCTGAGGAACGAGCAAAAGCCTATATGGGGCCGAATGCACTACTCGTTTACGTTGCTTTATATACCGCTGGCGCTGAAGACTTCAATGTTGCACAACATGATGCTATACAGTTAATCAACAATGATGCCCCACTCCAAAATCGTATTGCAGCCATCTACTATCTTGACCGTTCAAGTCATTTCAAAGTTACAGACCACCTCGAGTTCTTTGCGAAGCATCTGGATGATCCTTTCACAAAGGCTTTCTTCATACAACAATTAAGTTGTACAGCCAGGGAGGAAAAGTATGAATATGGGAAGGTTGGCCGTGTCTCGGGAAAACAACGTGGACTTTTTCAACAGCTTTTTGATGAGATTGCGAAATGGGAGAAGGATGTTAAGAATAATACAGACTTCACCTTCAAAGGCTTTGAATGGTTCAGAATCCGTCTTACACGCGAGACCTTCATCAATGCTCTGTGGGTGTTTGCTTGCCAACTGAAGACGCAAGAGACCATTGACCACATCCTTCTTGAGAAGATTCCTAACTGGAGTGTATCCTTTACCAGATATTATAGATATGGGCAAGACGATGAACGCAAAGAGCCACTACGTGCTTTTATGCAGGACTATTACCCCTTAGGCAGTCCTGAAGCACGTCGTCAGTACCTTACAAAGAATATCTTTAGCTACGAGAAGGAGGGTTTTGAATTTCTCTTGACCTTCTTCCCCAAGGAAGACTTTACCACCACGGATATCAAGGAGATAGAGAAGAAACTGAAATCCAAGGTCTCTGACACACGTAATAAGGCTGTGCGCATCCTTCTCACCTTACCTTACTCGCTGCTGAAAGCATCTTACGAACGCTTGCAGACTACTAATGGAGACTATATCCCAGCCGCTTTGACCGAACTTAGGGAGGGCAACAAACAGCTTGCAAAGGACTTTGCTCCTACAAGTGAAGAGACAAGCACTGTCACACCAACGTCCTATCCTGGCCCTGAAGGTGGTTACGGTCTGTACAAGACGGGGGAGATACCAACCATTAAGCTATCCGATCCTTTCCAGACAAAGAACGATTCGCAGTCGTTCCTTGGTAAGGTATTCAATAAGATTACCGGTAAGAGCCATGCAGATGCAAGCTCTGTCTTTACCTATACCATTGACGAACTACGCAAGCTCTACACCGAACTGGAAAAGATTATAGTAGAGAATGCCGACAAGGAGTATAAGAGTCGCTGGGGAGGTACACAAATACTTGGAGATAGCTATCTCTCTTTTACGTCTGATGAACAAACCCTTGACACCCTTCCCTACCCCGAACTATGGAAAGGTTTTCTGGCCGCCCATCCTCTCAAAGACGAAGATTTATTAGGTATCTATCTGATGCTTATTGTGTTTGAAGACAACTATCATACAGAAATCGTAGACCTTAACGCAGACAACTATCCCTTCAAGGGTCTAAAGAACGTTGAAAGCTGGAAGTATGACTACCATTTCAAACTTATCATAGCGACCTTACTTGCCGACTTAAACAGGAGAAATCCGTCCCTACTATTCCGTCAAGCCTACGTGACACTTGCGCTGATATACTTCTATTGTCCGACTAACAAGTATATAAGAATTTCTTCTTACGATTCAAAGAAAGAGGGATATATATTCAACAGCCATTTCTTCTCAATTGCGATGAGGTATGCCGAAAGTAGTTGGAGAACCGAAGAAGAGTTCAAGCTCTTTGCTGAGATGACATTGGCGATGTATGAGAAGTATGCACCATTGGCCCGAACTGACAAATCAACATATTACTCTGACTATAGCATAGATGCACTCTTACTATCCCGTTACAACCTTCAAGGACATCTATCCGACGACGCCTTTATGGAACTACTGCTGCAGGACGAAGGCAAACAGCTACAGGAAGCAGGGAAGTACATCTATAACACACGAGGTCACCGACTCTCTTTACAATATGAGGACGAGAAGATATTTGATGCTCGATACGGCAAAGAGACTTACGAGAATTTGCAGAGAGTCATCAACAAGATAGCTCAACACCTCTTTAAGATTGAGATGACGCGCCTTAATGCACCAACGACAGCCTCCTACATCATCACCCGTGCGGGGAACGCAATGGTGCTGCAGGGTGCTGAATACATGGTTACAGCAATGAAGGCATTGGGCAAAGATCACCTGATGGCAAGCAGCTATGGCACAGAGAAGCGTGTGGTACTGACCGATATCATCGAACTTACCTTCCCGCTCACCACTGATAAGCCCGAAATACTTAAACCTATCAAGGACGACAGACTCTTAGAATTAGCCTATTTTGCACCGCAATGGGTCCCACTTATCAAAGCACATCTTAACTGGGAGGGCTTCGACCTTGCCTACTACTATTTCATTGCGCATACAAAGGAGATGGGTGCAGACGAGAAGCGGGCAGCTACGGCACTCTTCACTGACCTTGATCCAGCCGATCTTGCCGATGGTGCCTTTGACGAAAAACTCTTCCACGAGGCTTACACCGTGGTTGGAGAAAAGCGTTTCGAACTGTTCTACAAGGCAGCACGATACATCGGAAGCAGTAACTATCACAGTCGCGCACGTCGCTTTGCAGACACGGCTCTCGGCAAGATAGACGAAGAAACCATCACAGAACAGATACATTCCAAGCGCAACAAGGATGCAGTTTGTTCATTGGGACTACTCCCAGACAAGAGTGACAAAGCATTGCAACTCCGCTACCAGCTTATACAAGCCTTTCTGAAAGAGTCGAAGCAGTATGGTGCACAGCGTCAGGCGTCAGAGAAACGGGTATGTGAGATTGCCCTACTGAACCTCTCACGTGGTGCAGGCTATGCTGACCCAATGCAGCTAACATGGCGTATGGAGAGTCAGCAGGTGACTGATAATGCTGCTTACTTGCAGGGAATCAATGTGGAAGGATACACACTGAGACTGCAGTTGGCCGAGGATGGCACCAATAAACTCATCATCCAACAAGGCGAGAAGGTATTGAAAACAGTACCAACAAAGATTAAGAAGCATCCCGACTACCTCAGTATTGCCGATATGGGCAGGGAATGGACGAAACAGAGAAAGCGTGCTCGCACAATGCTGGAGGACATGATGATACGGCAGACACCATTACGTCCACAGGATGTGGAGGTGATTGCACAAAATCCTATTGTCAGTCCGATGTTCCGACTACTGCTTCTTCGACAAGGGACAACCACAGGCTTCCTTACTGACAAAGGTTTGGAGACCCTCGATGGTGTACGTCAAGTGAAAGCTAACGAGCCTATCACCATTGCCCACGCACAACAGCTCTATGCCGACGGTACATGGTCAGCCTGGCAACACACCGTCTTCAACAAGAAGATAGTACAACCTTTCAAACAGATATTCCGTGAGATCTACATCCCTACACCTGCCGAATCAGAACAGAGTGAGTCGCTCCGTTACAGCGGATACCAGATTCAAGTGAAGCAAGCCGCAGCCGCATTGCGTAGCCGTGGATGGAGTGCTGACTACGAAGGAGGCCTTCGCAAGGTGTTCTATCGCCAAGGTATCTCGGTTGAACTCTATGCAAAAGCCAACTGGTTCACTCCTGCCGATGTGGAGGCCCCAGCCATTGAGTATGTAAGCTTCTCATCTACACGTTCTGACAAGCAACTGAAAATTGCTGATATCGACCCTATTCTCTATAGCGAGGTGATGCGTGATGTGGATATGACAGTCAGTATAGCCTTTGTTGGTGGCGTCGACCCAGAGACAGGAAACTCAACGAAAGAACTCCGCGCAGCTATTGTCAAGTGTACTGCCGAGCTGATGAAATTCAACAATGTAACGGTTTCTGACAACTTCATCCACGTCAAAGGCACACTTGCTGACTATACTATCCACCTCGGTTCGGGCAATGTGCGACAGGTTGGTGGCGTAGAGATTCCTATCATTCCCGTACATGGTCAGCACCGTGGGAGACTCTATCTCCCCTTTATGGATGAAGACCCAAAGACCGTGGAGATTGTTTCCAAGATGGTACTACTTGCAGAAGACAACAAGTTGAAAGACCCAACAATTCTGAAGTGGATTAAACGGGAATAACATTGACAACTCTTCCGAATGACGCTGAAGATTGTAAGGATATTTTAATCATCCCTCTCCTCTCAATTTGAGAAGGGGCCGAGGATGAGCCTAAAAGAGGCCCTTCTACGTTCAAGAACATGCCCTTCAAGGGTTAAGAAGACGCCCTTCTTGGAGCAAGAAGGGCGTCTTGTTCAACACTGTTTGTAATCTACTGATTTATTGCATGTTACAGGCTTACTTTTAAGGGAGATTATACTCCGTCATTAAAGATATTTTGCTCGACACTATGTAATGATTTTTCATAGTCTTATTAGTTTCTCTGAACAGTGGAGCGACAGACATTCAAGCTACGTAAAACCCACTTTTCACCTCAAGATAGAACTCTCCGCAGCCTTCGACTCATACTTAGGGGAATGGTTAACCTTCTTACCATAATCAAGAGAATAGGCTACTTTTACAGAAGCAAAAGAATTATCCCGCTCGCTAACATCACGTCTATAACACTGGTAGTTAGAGGCTAATAAACTTCGTGTACGCTCATTTCCTTGTATAAAGAGATTTCGTGCAGTAACGACTACTGACAGGTTCTCGTGACTCCACTCTGCTGACAAATCATAGAGGAATGGAAGGTGTACACGTTCCTGACAACCCATCAAATCCTTGCGAGCCGTCTGTGCAGAAGCTGAGAGCGAGAAATCGCCCAAGTAATAACTGGCTTCCATACGTGCATAACAGCATCCTAAACGTTCGTCGGCAGCTCCGCTTACACGGTAATAATCATATCCACCCTCCCATTTCACATTGAAATCACTCATAGGTTTCCATGTAGCAGAAAGTAACAGCTGGTATTGATGATAGCGTGTGTCACTCGAATAGGTATTTATCAGTCTGTTATTATCTTTTAGAAAAACATCGGCAATAGCATTACTCATATATTCATAGTTGGCAGACAACAGAGCCGACCACTTCTTAAAGTTGAGTGAATAAGTCAAAGCAGGACCAAGCAGCGTGGAGTTGGCCATCGTTGGGTTACCACGACGTACCAAGACACGATCTACCTGTTGCTCTGCAGCATTCACGGTGTTCAGTGTTGGGAACGTATTCCCTAAGGCAAAGAACAGTTGTACAGCCTGATGCTGATTTGGACTCCACGAAAACATTGAGTAAAAACGTGGTGCCAGATGTGTCACCTCCTGCTCTCCACGCAACTTGTAAGCAAGGTAAGACACACCAGGACGAGCCACCAACATTACTTTTCTCCCCCACCGCTTCGCATAATCAACAAAAAACAAGGATTCAGAAGACCTCAGATGCTGCAGACTCGGAGAACTACCTCTATACTCATCTTGACTTATCTTCAAGAATTCAATCAGACTAAACGTTAGATTATGTCCCTTGGGAAGGGGCATCACATAGCTTGAATTTAGGTTTAGATACGTATAATCTTCTTTCACGTCACTCAAGAAAGCTCTGTCTTCAAGGCTTTTACGCTTATAAGTATTACGTGCATAATAACCATCCAACGAACATTCAAGACTCTTTCCACCCTTGAAAATACGATTAAAGTATAGGGAAAGAGTGGGTTTTACAGTCTTATCATGCTCAAGAACATTATTTGTAAACGACAAAGGAACGGTATAACCCGTATATATCAAACTACCATTCAATATATCATCACGCCTTGTACTGACTTCAACACCGCTTCTAATCATCCACGTTGTACGCTCCGTCCTCCGACTAAGACTGGCATTAACGTAACGACCGATACTCTTCACATCAGTATCATACGCTGCTTCTTGTTTGTGAATAGGGTTATCCAGCAGATAATCTGTCGTAGTTTCACCGTAAACCTTAGGGTTCTGTACACTGCTACCTGCCCATAGATTAACATTATAATGCCCAAGACTATACTTTGAGGTAAGGTTGTAACCACCCTTCAGATAACCTACTCCTTGCAAAGCATCCACTTGCGTATAACCACCCGAAGTATAAGTCTTAACAATATAGTTTATCACAGCCTTGTCGTTTGCATACTTTCCCGTAGGCATATCATAGTATTCTACACGCAGAATATCCTTTGGACGTAACGAAGTTATCTCTCTCACAGAAGCCTTCCTGCCGTTAACATACAGCGTTGCCGTACCTGCTGGCGTTGTTATAACACCATTCTCAATATCCACATTGACACCAGCCAACATCATATTCCTTATAAGCTCAAATCCAGAATGGGCATGCTTCCGCTGTTTCGGAGTAGGAATACAGTCGATATGGTCCACCTCTCGTTTCGCCATATCACCTGCAACAACCACCTCCTTCAGCTGAATACTCTTTGATACAGAATCAGTCTGTGCTACAGCAGGAAGTGTCATCATACCAAAGACCACACAAATTATCTTCCTTCTATCCATCTTACTGCTATCTTTCAGTCATATACAAGCATATATAACATTATACTTTAAGCTTTATAACTATCGCTACAAAGTAAGAAAATAAATAGGAAAAAAACAAGTGAAAAGGTGACAAATGATATTGAGAAGTAATATTTTTTGCTCTAATTATATTCTACAATAGACTGAGAATGATGACATATAGACGTGAGGTGCAGAATAATTGTCTACTGTTTATTGTAAACTCCCACTTACGGAGCAGGTTCTATCCTCCACGCATCAATACAACGTTTCTCCAAAGAGAAATTCACACCAATCTTATAGAGGTGGCGTTCATCCATCAAGAATGGTTTATCATAGCCCTTTTCATTAATCTGTTGCAAGGCTACATCAGCCGAACCATCTAATTTAAACTCCACAATATAAACATAATCCTTAGTTTCTATCGTTAGGTCCATCCGACCATTACTCGTCGTCCGTTCCACCTTTGTGTAGAAGCCCATCATCTTAGCGACAAGATAAAAAGCATTCTGAAAATAGAGTTCAGAATTACCAACAATCTTATAGTCTGTATCTGAGAAGAGGGATGCTATTCGTTGCATAAACTGTTCTGGACGACCAGATCGGAGATCACCAATGAACTGGCTCATGGAGAAGGGAGTTGTCACATCGTGCAAACCAGTATAATAAGGAAGAAGATAGCGTAGGAACCCTTCTTCCACCTCCTCATTAGGAAAGCCCAATCTATATTCCCCGAATTCAGCATTGTAATCCTTGATTGTAAGATAGCCACTCTGATAGAGCACAGAAATTGGATTATTAGAAACGACATCAATACTATTTAAAACGTCAGCCGTGGAAACTTCTTCTGTCAGATGTGGCAGAACATAGTCATCACGCTTCAACAGTTCAACAAGATAAGATGGTGTTCCTGTCTCAAACCAGTAACTACCAAACTGTAATCGTTCAAAAGTATTTAACAGACTGAATGGATTATAGATACCGATACCATTCTCAACAAAATGATAACCATCATAACGTTTCTTCAATCTGGCAAGCGTTTCTTCTTCACTCAGTTTGTTCTTGATAGCCAATGCACGGATAGGCTCGCCAAAACAACGTACAACCTCGTCCTCTGTCATACCACATAATGCTTGGTATCTCGCATCCATTGAGAGGTCCTGTAGATTATTCAAATCACTAAATACACTCACTTTTCCGAACTTCGTAACACCCGTGAGTAGAGCAAAACGTATATAACGATCCTGCGACTTCAGGGCACCATAAAATCCTTTTAAAATCCCACGATATTCATTTTGCAGCTCTTCATTACCAATAGCTTGCAACATTGGCTTATCATACTCATCAACAAGAATTACCACAGGGTGGCCTGTCTTTTCATAAGCATATCGAATGACATACTCAAAACGAGTAGCAAAAGACTTTGCAACTGGGTTCTTACCATACAACTGCTCCCAGTCATTAAGGTTGGCTTCCAACTTGTCAGTCAAGGAGTCAACTGTATTATAACGTTCTGTATTTAGGTCAAGATGTAAGATAGGATGACATTCCCAATCTTTTTCCAGTTCATCTATTGCCAAGCCTTTAAACAAATCCTTCCGTCCTGAGAAATAGGCTTCAATCGTGGAAACGAGCAGACTCTTGCCAAAACGACGCGGGCGGCTAAGAAAGTAATACTTTCCTCTTTCAGCCAACTCATATACCATCTCCGTCTTGTCAACATACACATAGTTTTCTTTTCTTAAACTTTCAAAACTCTGTATACCGATAGGATATTTCATAATCGTCTCCTTCTCTTTTAATGGATGATACCGCAAAGATACATATAATATTCCAAATAAATGACTATAAGTCCCTCTTCCAATTGCAAATCTATACTTTTTCTTTTCATGCTATAGCTTCGCACGGTGCCTACTGATAGTAAACGCATTTCATGTTGCACCTTAACACAGAATTAAAAGGGCATATACAGAGGCTAAAACAAAATTCTCCTACATCTTATGAGTCAACAGAAAGACAGATAAAGGCGGTGATGAAATATTACATAAAACGGCTATCAATGAAAAAAGGATGCTTTAAAGAAACCTCAAAAGCATCCTTTTCTTTTATATGATAAGGTTATTTTACTGCATATCGTAAACTACCTGCATCAGCTTTTTGCCTAATGCGTCAGCAGCCTCCATGGTGTTAGCCTCGCTGTAAACACGAATAATAGGTTCTGTGTTTGACTTACAAAGATGAACCAAAGTAGGAAGATTATGGAACAGGTAAGAGACTTAAACATGGAGGCTGACAATATGCAGGTGGTGTTGTCCGCTATCAGCGGAATAAGCAAGAGAATTAAGGAAGTACACAGACACACAAGCCGCTCTTTGGCGGTGAGCACTTCCTCACAAGTAAAGAAGTATGCGAAAGGCTGTATATCAGCCCAGCCCCCTGCAGAGCTATCGGGACAAGAGGATTATTCCCTATGCACAGTTCGCAGGAAAGATACTCTATAAGGCTTTAGATTTGGAGAGGCTGCTGGAAGAGAATTATAGCGCATAGACAGGAGAAAACTCTTTTATCATATAGGAATTGCATCCATCATGTGTTTTATGAGAAATACGTGACGGATGTTTTTTCATGTTTTTGCCGTTTGCCATGCATGAAACGTAGAAAACTATACGAAAATTTGCAGATAAACACCAACCTCTCAAGAAATCATGAGAAAAATTCTATAGATGGAACATACGGACACATACATGTCAAAACGAACAACTATGAATATGCCCAAAGGTCAATTTGTCTGCATTTTATGCCGGTTTAATTGTTAAATTTTCGATTCCCATTGATATTTCAGGTAAGATTCTTGCACTCTAAAGAATAAAAGACTATATTCGCATAAACAACCATTAGATATTCTTATATATGTTATATAGATATTGTAAGAAGATGGTACAAAAATTGGAATTATTCTGACGTAAATTGTCCAAAGTCCCTATGAAAAAGTATTTATACATTCTTTCTTTTTGTTTTTTGCAATGTACACTAACGGCCTTTGCACAGAACAAACATACCTCAATATCAGATACAATAAATCTTTCTGAAGTAACAGCATTAGCAGAAAGACCATTTGTTCAACATAAAGCTGACAGAATGATAGTTAGTGTAGAACATAGTAAATTGTTAAAGGCACGTTCTCTTTCTAATATTTTGAATTTGATTCCAGGTGTAAATTATGATGGAGAAGGTGGTATTACCTTTATGGGCAATGGTATCAAAATATATGAAAATGGAAAAATGATAAGGTTAAGTGGGGCGCAGCTCAAAAGCTATTTATCATCCTTGCGCGGTAATGATATAAAGAATTTGGAGTTGCTGCCTCAGGCAACAGCCGGGTACGATGCAGAAGGAGGCACGGCTGTTCTTGTTATTAACCGTCAGAAGAAACATGAGTACGGACTATCAGGTTATGTGGGCAGTGAATACGAACGGAAAAGCAAGAATCTATTTTCGGAATTTGCAGGGGTAACCTATTCGTGGGGGAACGTTGCTCTTTATGCTAATATGGCGTTAGGGCAGTCGGCAAGTCATAGTAAGATATCCGAAAGCGACTATGGACAAAACATTACCATCAATAGTATGTCTGAATCTACAGATAAAAGTCTTTATTATAGACCTAAGTTAGGCTTTGACTTTTATATTTCTCCGAAGCATTATTTAGGCGTAGAATGGTCGGGCAACTATTCAAAGGATTATGCCAATGCCTGTTGGGTTCATTCTACTATTACCGACAATAGTCCTTATCAAACAAGTATTAGGAGTTATGCACCATATACATTAAAGCCTAATACCAATAATGTTACATTAAATTATGAATGGAAAACAGATACACTAGGCAGTAAACTGAACCTTATTGCAGATTATGTAGGAGAAAGAGAATATGATTTGTACGAGTATGAGAATAAATACACCCAAGGTATAGGTGGGGATAGTATTATATCTAAATCGCAATCTTCATTCGAATACGTCAACATCTGTAGTGCACAGGTAGATTTTACAAAGTTCTTCAACCGTCATCAGTTTACTCTTGGTACCAAGTATATCAATTCCAGTATCCATTATGATAATAAGCTATATCTCGGAAACACGACTTTAGGAGGAATGTTATCGGAAGATGTTGACCAATGGGATGATTTCTGTTATGTTGAGCGACGATATGCGATATATGGAATGTACAGGTACTCCTCACGACCTTGGGATTTTCAAGTGGGACTACGTGACGAATATACAGAATGGAATACCCAACAAAGAGTTAGAACCCAATTACATAACAATCAAAAAGGCAATAATATCTTCCCGTCTTTCTTTGTGAGAAAAGGTATGGGACAAGGGAATGCCCTGTCGCTTAGTTATACGCAATCGATAAACCGTCCGTCGTATCAGATGGTAAATCCATTTGTTTTTCATCTGTCCGAAACATCTTATAAGGAAGGTAATCCTAATCTGAAAGACGAATTGCTGTACAATGCAGCACTACAATTCGTTTTGAAGTCAAGATATGTTTTCTCGTTATCTGCTCTTTTTATTGATAGGAAAATCAATGAGGTATACGAACAGATGAACGAACGACAAACACGCTACACATTAAGAAATGATGGCAAATTAAAGAAATTAGCTTTATACATAGAATTTCCTTTTACGTATGGTCTATGGAATAGCAGAAGTAATGTCGAACTAAGTGAGAATTTCTATCGGAACAGTACCAAACGTGTTAATGACTTTGGGCTTGTCCTGTCAAGTTTTAATCGTTTCAGGTTGTCCAAGCAACTTACTGCAATGGCTAATTTACACTATATCAGGCATTATAAACAACTTTATCTTATTCAGAAATCAGATTACATTGGAGTAGATATAGAGGGGGATTATAGTTGTTTGAAAGACAAGTTGAATATCAATTTTGGTGTAAAAGACTTGCTGAATAGCAGAGGAAAGAACCAACAAATATTCAAGAACGGTGACTTTGAGCACCGTACAGACTTTGATTTCACTTCCCGAAAATTCTTTGTCAGCGTAACATTTAGTTTCTCTACCGGGTCAAAACATGCAATCCAGCATGATAAGATACACTCTAATGAAGAAGAAAAAGAAAGAATGTAATGAATAACTTCCCTTTTATTAAGCAAAATGATGCGATGGAGTGTGGAGTTGCATGCCTTGCGATGGTATGTAATTTTTTAGAATAGAATATCTTTCTAAAATTTGCTTTGCAACCACAGAAGGAGTCTCATGACTTGGTATTAATGAAACAGCTTTTACAACTTGGATTACGAACTATCGGCGGAAGAATCAGTATTAATAAACTTTGGGAGGCTCATTACCCCTGTATCCTCCACTGGAATCAAAATCATTTTGTAGTACTGTACAAGGACAAGAAGGGAAATACATTCTACATTGCTGATCCTGCTAAGGGACTTGTTAAATGCTATCTCGAAGAATTTAAGAAGCACTGGATAAGCACACAATCGGGCGGTGAGGAAAAGGGTATCGCTATGTTCTTAGAACCTACTCCTGCGTTTTATGAAAAGAAGATGGACGAAGAACCTAAAGAAGAACGAGCGTTTAAGTTCCTCTTTGGTTACATTGAACAATATCGCAAGTATTTCGGTCAAATTGTTTTAGGCTTACTCGCTGGCTGCCTGCTGCAGCTTATTCTGCTTTTCCTTACACAATCAATCGTAACTATTCAGCGGTATTGATCAGTCAGTATTCTCTCCTCTAAGTCTTCGTATAAAGGCTATAAAGAAGCCCATTTCCCTACTGATGGAAGAGGGTCGAAGGTGTTGGCAGACAAGTTTAGCGATAGCTTAGAACGGATGACTGCCGTTATCAGGTGGCATGCATTGAACGTTTGGATAATCTACTCAAACAGAATATAGAACGGCTTGGTAAAAAGTTTATTACGTTCAGAAAAGGTTTGGACAAATGCAGAGACTACATTTTCAAATTCCTTGAAAATCCGATGATACCATCTGATAATAATGGAAGCGAACGGGGAATACGCAAGCTAAAATTAAAACAGAAGGACTCCTGCACATTTCGTTCTGACTTCGGAGCAGACGCTTTTCTTGAACTTCATTCGGTTGTAGAAACAGCTAAGAAACACGACAAAACACCATATAATACGATTCAAGCCTTATTTAAGGTTTGATAAATTGATATGCACTGTATAATATCGGTGAGCGCTGAATAACGCAAGTTCAACATAGAACTGCAATCCCAAGTGTTGGTGTAGCTTAATAATCTATACCTGAAAACATAGAGACCCTTGGGGCGAGAAGCCCCCATGAGAGGAAAATCAACAAGCAATGTATAAAAATAAGAAAGGGAGACCTCTGTCTCCCAAAGATTAATTAATTTTGCATTGTAATATACAAACAATTAACCACAAATCTCATACCTATATTGTAAGGGATGCCTTTGGGAATATAGTTGGCTGCATCAGGAGTTTTCATTGGGATAAACACAAGGCTCTTCCTATCGAAAAATTATATGGAATAAACCCACTAAATGCTATTCACCAGGAAAGTAAATATAATTTTTGGCATATCAGACGCTTTGCCGTTGCAAAGGATTCGGGAATATCTACATTGACATTGTTCAAGCGATTAATGGCATTAGCAATACAGCCGATAGTTGAGGACAAGTACAGCTATATGATTTCAGAAATTGACAGCAAACTATTGAAAGTAATGAAGGTGTTGGGATTTGGTACACGTCAAATCGGAAAGTCCATCGACTACCTGACATCGGAGACCGTTCCTGTATGTTTCAGCAAAAGAGGTATTATGGGCTTCTTTTCCAAGTATGGTGAACTTTGCAAGGCAGCATGATTACACTTTTGTGTAATATTTCAGGCAACAAATTCAGAATTACACAAAAGTGTAACGATATAATTTGGAGATATAAATATATTTGCAATAGAAATAATCAAGTCGACAAGATTATAAAAACAGACCAAACTGTATAAAGGAAAGCAATGCCTTAAGCTGTAAGACGGCATTCTGACCAGACAGAAAAGAAAAGGGGTAGATGTCGAAAAACTACGAGTAGACAATTTAAAAATCGTTTTTTAAAACCAACAAGTAATATTGGACGTATAGAATGATAAATAAATTTTAATAGGATTAGTATTATGAACTATAAAATAATATTTTCTTTGATTTGCTTTTTCCTTTGTAGTATGGGGCTACATGCTCAAAGAAAAATAGAAGGCAATGTGAAGGATTCTCAAACAGGTAAAAATATTGCTTTTGCAAATGTGACTTTGCAATTACAGGCCGATACAACAAAGAACTATTCTGGATCATTAACGGATTTAGAAGGAAATTTCTCTTTAGATAATGTTCCTACGAAATCTTATAGAATTGTCGTGTCTTATTTGGGGTATAAGACAATAAAAGAAAATATCGCTTTATCAGACTCCTCTCGTTTAAACAGAAATTATTCTTTACAACCATTAGCTGTAGAATTAAAGGAGACAGTAGTAACGGCAAATAGAAATATACAACATATCGATCATAGATCAATCACTTTTACCAGTGAGCAAATAAAGCATGCTCAGGTGGGTAGAGACTTGGTCAAGGATATTCCAGAAATAAGAGAAGATGCCTTAACAGGAACTTTAAAGAATGTTGATGGAAAAGTTCCTTTTATCCTTATCAATAACATTCGTTCTTCTGAAGTGGATCTTAAAGCCCTAAAACCAAGTAATATAAAGTATATAGAATATTATGATATACCACCAGCGCGATATGCTACAGCTAGTTCTGTTATAAATGTTGTTACAAAAACATTAGAAAAAGGTTACAGCTTCGGACTAAAGACGAGGGATGCATTCAGCACTGGTTTCTCAGATGATGAGGTCTACCTCTCTATCACACAAGGTAAGAGTAAGTTTGATCTTTCTTACGATTTTAGCTTACGTGATTACAAGAATGTGGTAAATAGCCGTTCGTATGAATATACGAAGGGTGTGGATAATTATATCGATAAGTCTTCTGGAAAGGAAAAATTCGGATATATTAACCAAGATATTAGTGTGAAATATGCTTATATCCCAAATATGAAGTCTATCTTCCAGATTTCCTTTGAGCCTAATATTCTCTGGGAACATAGTAAAAGTATTCAAAATGGTGTCTATGGAGTGCTGGGACATAAAGACGGTATTATTCGTAATTCTCATGATAATATTTATACCTTTAATCCTTCTTTAGATCTCTACTTTGATAGGCAGTTTAATGATAAAAATAATTTATCTGTAAATATTAATGCAGCTACCTTTGGTACTCATAGCACTTCCTATGAAGATGAGAAAATTTCAAATGGAGCAGTGCCATATGTAGATGATATGAGGCTGAAGAATAGAAAGAATAGCATCATCGGTGAGATTGATTATTCGCATCGATTTGCAAATATTAAATTGAATACAGGTTACCGTACAGAATTTTCACATTCAAGATCCAACTTGAATAATTTATCAGGTCAAGATGTATATTCCACCAACCAGTCACAACATTATCTTTATACAGAATTAGTAGGGGGTAAAGGTAAACTTATGTATAAAGCAAATGTGGGAGTTACAACATTAAGAATTAATTCACCACTTGCGTCTCATTCAGAGATTATGTTTACCCCTAAGGCAGAATTAGGTTATAATGTGTCGAATAACACATCACTGAGATTTGAATTTACTTCTAACCCAATTATTCCTTCTTTAAATATGCTTAGTAGTAATGTTACCATGCTAACAAGAGATATTTATAAGAAAGGTAACCCTCATTTAAAGAATGGACAGGATACTAGAGTAACGCTTATGCTGAATCACTATAGTAAATATATAGACTTAATGATGAAGACAACATATTCCTATCAGTCAAAAGCTATCTATCAATATTTTTATACCGATAACAATGAACTGATATTAGGTTATAAAAATTGTAAGCATGTAAATAGCTATGGGGGATTCATTATGCTCCAGTATAAGCCATTTGGAAATGACTTGTTGTCTTTCTCTTTGGCTGGTGTACCTCAAATGGAGAAAGTATACAATGAGGATGATGTTAATAAAATCTTCTCCGTAGACAATCTGTTCGATGTAGACTTTAATTATAAGAATTTCAATGCACATTATCATTTGGTAATTCCTGTATACACTGCCAACGGAAGCTTTAAGAGTAGTACTGAAAATAATAATGATTTTACAGCAAGCTATAGAGTAAAAAATTGGAAATTCTCAGCATCAGTATTTTTTATTGGCAAAGATGCGAAATACATTACAAAGACAAACTCTTCTTCTTTTGTAAACTATAACGAAGAGCGCAGAATAAAAGACAACCATTCGATGTTTGCAATAGGGGTAGAGTATAATTTCAATGCAGGGAAAAATAAATCATTTACTCGCAGGTTGAATAATAGAGATACAGATTCTCCAACATTCTAGCTATCTAGAGAATGAAAAATAAATGCCTCAAAGAAGCTGATTGATAATAGAATTTAAGGCATAATGGACATTTGGTAGACTGAAAACTCTCTCGGGTTCTAGTAATAGACATTTGGTAGACTGGAATGACCAGCCTACCAAATGTCCATTACGCCGAAAGCATGAAAGGAGCTTTAATGAGTGTTTCAGACAGGCTCTTACTCAGAAAAAGAGCCATTATAGAAACGATGAATGATGAACTTAAGAACATTGTGCAAGTGGAATACTCCAAACATAGATGCTTAAAAAAATCATCGTCAACTTATTCGGGGCAATTGCTGCCCATTATCTGTTCCCAAAGAAGCCGTGCATCAATGTGCAAAGGACCATTGACACACAGCTTACATTGTTCTGAATTCGTCGAACTCACGTTAAAATAAACAAGTAGATTATGGAACTGGTAAGAGATTTGAATATGGAAGCGGACAATATACAAGTGGTGCTGTCCGCTATCAGTAGTGTAAGCAAGAGAATTAAGGAAGTACACAGACACACAAGCCGCTCTTTGGTGAAGAACATTTCCTAACGGGCAAGGAGGTGTGCGAGAGGCTGTATATCAGTCCCCGCCCCTGCAGGGCTATCGGGACAGGAGGATTACTCCCTATACGCAATTCGCAGGAAAGATACTCTATAAGGCTTCGGATTTGGAAAGGTTGTTGGAGGATAACTATAAGGAGTAGCAACGCAAACATGTTATCTCCTGAATATGTTATAAAATCTAAAATAATCAATAATGTGATTGATTATTACACTTTTGTGTAGAGTACATATGCTTTATTACATCTACTTTTGCCTAAAATAACTATTTCGTTATGGAAGAAAGATACAGCAGAAACAGGCTCTATGTGAGCGAAAGAGAACAAAGCGTCATCAAGGATTATAAGATATTCCTTGGTGGTGCAGGTATTGGCAGCATTGTGGCAGAATGTGCCTTGAGGTTGGGTTTCGAGCATATCACCATCGTTGATGGAGACAAGATAGAGCGAAGCAACCTGAACAGGCAGAACTATACAGAGAATGACATTGGCAGATATAAAGCAGAATGTTTGGCTGAGCGTTTGCTAAATATCAATCCAAATGCGCAGATAGACTTTCATACAAAGTTCTTGACTCCAGATAACATTGAGAAATTATTGAATGGTCATGATGTAGCCATCAATGCATTGGACTTTAAGGATAAAACTCCATTCGTCTTTGATGAAATTTGCAAGGAAAGAAAAATCCCAGTACTGCACCCATACAACTTTGGTTGGGCTGGCTTTGTTACGATTGTAGACCCATGGGGGCACTCTTTATCTGAACTGACTGAAGAGCCAAAGGGATTTGAATTAAAGGTAGCTGAATATGTAACCGGACACGGGGCTTTTTGGAATCAACCTAAAGAGTGGTTAGACAAAATTGTAACCCAATATAAAAAGGAAAGCGAAATGCTCCCACCTCCGCAACTGTCCATAGCATCATGGATTGCAGCAGGCTTGTGTACAACGGCAATGTACAATCTTGCTACAGGAAAACCTGTGAACTATTTTCCTAAATTCTATCTCTCTTCGCTTTTGCCGTAAGTTATTTTTTCAGAAGAGTTTGTTTAAGGTAGCTCTTGAAATAGCTTCGGTGATATTCGTCACGCCTAATTTGTCAAAGGCGTGGCGTTTATAGGTTTTGATAGAATCTAACGAGCGGCACATTCTGTTCGCAATTTCCGTCATGGTAAGCCCTGCTGCTGACAACCGTAGCACTTCAAGTTCTTCTTCTTTGAGTGATATTCCATCACATTCTTTCCACCGATGCCCTTCGAAAGAATATTTCCAATAGTTAAGATTACCCTTTTTGTGAAACTCTACATGTCCCACTGTTTTATGTGAAGATAGTGATACGACACACATACCAATCCATATCTTACCTTCATCTGTCAATAGAATGGGAGTAAGCTGGTGATTAATCAACTTACTTTTTGTTCCACTCTTCAGATGAAAGTGATAGGACATAGAACACTGGTATTTATCAACATTATCGAAAGTCTCAAAAAACTTAAACCCACTGCAGTTTAACTCAACAAGCATTTTTTGTTCGTCCTCCGGTACATGCTCCAAGTAAAAGCTGTAGCCTAATTCCTTCACTGCCTTTGCCGTATGTCCACAAAGAAACAATGGGTTGTCCGACACATAAAGAAATTCCTGCCTGTAATAGTCTATCAAGTAAATACTCTGATAGGTAACACGAGCAAAAGCCTCTACGGTTTGCACCAATGTAGAGAGTACATTGGAATCATAGTCAGGTGCGTTGCGCACGGTGTTCGATGCTATAAAGAAATCTTTTATGTCTGTCATATATGCTAAACGTGCTAAGACTCTCTGATATATTTCACTACAAAAGTACATTTTTAATGTGGAATACCGCAAAAAGATTACACAAAAGTGTAAAAAACAAAGAGAGAGATGCCAAATTACACAAAAGTGTAATAGGTGATATTTCTATAAGAAGTATTTTTGCCATATAAATCAAGAAACAAAAAGCATTATGGAAAAACAGATTGCAACATTTAAGGACTACGCTATCTTCATGGCAGACAAAACGAGTCTGTTGGAAATAGCACAGTTTGTGGTCAGAGAAAATTACTCCCATCACTTATCTTCATTTACAGAGATTTTATCAACAAAATTATGAAAAACTATCTAAATAAATGTTTTATACCCTGTCTATTGATGTTTTGCTCAACAGGGTTAGCGCAAGAAACAAAGCACCTTGATGAAGTTGTTGTTATGGCATCTCGGACAGTTAATAAACCAGACGGATACATAACCAATCTCAAAGGAATGAACATTGTTAAAGGTAAACCTGCAGCCTCTATACTCTCTTTCCTTCCAAACATTTCATTTGAAGAAGGCAAATTCAAGATAAATGGACTATCTGTTAGTGAAATATATGTAGATGGTGTAAAACTGTCTGACATTTCTGAACTTTATAAGATACCAGGGGAAAGGATTGATAAGGTTGAAGTAAAATACCTTGCTGGTGCAGAAAATAATGCAGCGTTGAGTGGAGGAAGCATTATAATAACTTTACGCCGTCCTAAAAATGGAGGCTTCTATGGTAGTATTATAGGGAACTCCGAGTGGTTTCGATCTTGTGGCTTTGGAAATGAGGATGTAGGATTACTTTTTAATGCCCGCTATAAGAATCTTAGCCTATATGATAATATGGATTTCGGACATAAGAAGATAAAGGAAACTGCAGAGCAATGGCAGGCAGAACAAGATATACAATCATTAATGTCTAATAGTTTAGTTTCCAGCTCTGTTAATTTCAGGAATCGAATCAGCCTTACTCAAGAATTCAAATCTGGAGTTCAGATAGGCGGAAGCTATCTTTATGCCTCTTCAAACCCGTCGCCAACAACTAAAACGTTTGCCAACAACGAATGGACTTCAATTAGCGAGGTAGCGAATATTCATCTGCATGAAGGAACCATCAAGTTCTCCATGCCATTAAATAAAAGAGGAAGTTCTATAGAAGTAACCACCGACTATTTGAATAGACATAGTAACAATAATTCGCTATATTATATTGAAGAGGAAAACACTAACAATATTACGGAACAGAATCAGCTCAACTTATGGAAATTTAAGGCTGATATTTTGTATCCATGTAATCGTTCACTTGTATTTAAATTTGGAACATCTGCCCAATTATTATCTTCACAGTATAGTCCTTCTGGGAATAATATAAGTAATCGTTTTAATACGAGTACAAAGACTACGAAAACCTCCGGTGTGACTCCAATTGTTTATGCTGTAGCACAAGGAAAAATTAGTAAATTCCGATATAGTGCAGGTGTGAACTGGCAACTCAATCATATCGGTTTTAGCGATTTGACCAGCAATATTCATGAACATAACAATCAATGGAGTTTCAATCCTATTATTCAGATAATGATGCCATTTGGAAAAAGGAAAGAACACAGTTTGATGCTTAACTACAAACGAATGATGAGTGACATTCCCTACTCTGCAATATCTTCAGCTATCACGTGGAAAGATGCATATAACTATAGTGTAGGTAATGCAAATCTGAAGGCACCGTCGTCTGATATGCTAATCGTTGGTTTTTCTATGTTTAGAAACAAGGTAACGCTTACTGCTATTTATGCTAACTCGCATAACCGTATCTATTGGCAAACCTTTAATGATGAAAGAAATTCTAACATCCTTTATACAAAACCCATTAATATTTCAGGACAATCTTATTGGGGAACGGGAGCTGAATATATGGAAGCTCCGACTAAATGGTGGAACTTTAAATTCTCAGGACGTGTAGAGATAACCCCTGAAAATTTACAAATAGGTACGGCCTTTTATAACAAGACCCGTTTCAAAGAATACTTCTCTTTTAACAATAACTTTGAATTTACAAATGGATGGGGAGGTATGCTAAATGCAAGCATTGAACCAAAATACCAAACACTTGAAAGAACTTATCATACAGTATATAGTGTTAATGGGAGAATTTATAAATCATTCTTAAATGATAATCTTCAGTTTGCTATTGACTTTACTCCTCTTGCCAATAGACGTAAACTTGATAGACAAATAGGAACAAGCAAAATTACCTATCAAAATACCTCTTCAACTCAGTATGTTGGACTCTCTATTACTTGGAATTTTTCTAAAGGTAAAAAAGTAAAAGTAAATTCTGTAGATGGGATACAAGAATATCATCAGACAAAAGATAACTGGGAATGAAACATTTTTATGGATTAAGCAAGCTGATTCTATGCTGCAAGTTCAACATAGAACTGCAATCCCAAGTGCTGGTGTAGCTTGATAATCTATACCTGAAAACACAGAGGTATTTGGGGACCAGAAGCCCCCATGAGAGGAAAATCAACAAGCAATGTATAAAAATAAGAAAGGGAAACCTCTGTCTCCCAAAGATTAATTAATTTCGCATTGCAATGTACAAACAAACAGTAGTGAATATATATTATAGAGGAATAGCAATAAAGAAAAATAAAAGAGATACGACGCAAGAGAATAAGAGTTGAAAATGAAGAGATCTGGGAAGAGTACTTGCCACAAAGCATCCATAAATGGCGACTATTATCGCTTACTTTGAATGGAGATAGTATCGCCAATGACAACTATAGCTTGTTTGTTCGTTATTGGTTTTAAGAGTAGATGTCTGTTCTCTCGTATGACTGTCTGTGTTGATTCTTCAAAAGGATAACTTTTAAAATGTACAACAGGATAGAAGTTAACAATACCAAGTGCTGTAAAATCATTAAATCCAGGTGTCATAGAAAGATGATTATCCATTTTCTTCGCATACTCTATATTAGGAGCAAAGACCATAGCACCTGCTGATTCTCCAATATACAGTTTCCCCTCCTCTACCTGTTCAACAATTAACCTGTCAGTCCCTGTCCTCCGTAACTCTTGCATAAGAAAGAAAGTATTGCCACCTGTGATATAGATACAGTCACAGTTCCTCAGCACCTCCCTTATCTCTTTCTGTTCACATTGTGTAATTTCTAATTCTTTTATAGTCAATCCGAGAGATACAAGAGCTTCCCTTCCATCTTCAACATATTGATTAAATTCTTCATGAATACTTGCTGTTGGTATAAATGCTACTATCTTTCCATGCAAAGAATTAGGGATACTATGAGGCAAAAGAGCGGCTACCTCAGCAAAATATGAGCATAAAAAGATTTCTTTCATTGTTATTTTGCACTTTAAGGAACAAGATCATGTTTTCTATTTTTTATACTATAAAAGAATTAAAGATGAGAGGTAAGAGCCTTAAATAGGGATTAGCATACTCATCATTTCAACCTCTTCTAATCTAACAAAACGAAAACACTAATATTTTTTTAAGTAAATAACATTATCTATGAGATTCTAAACTAAAAAAAGATTGCGTAATTAGAAGCTCGTTACATCGTTTTATTCTTAAATATCAGACAATAAGTCTATTGAAAGAAGATGCCTGAAAAAAATCAGACATCTTCTTTTATTTCATTGTAAATAGTTTTATCTATTGCATATCGTAAACCACCTGCATCAGCTTTTTGCCTAATGCGTCAGCAGCCTCCATGGTGTTAGCCTCGCTGTAAACACGAATGATAGGCTCTGTGTTTGACTTACGAAGATGAACCCAAGCATCAGGGAAGTCGAGCTTAACGCCATCAATATCAGTTACCTGTACATCCTTCTCCTTTCCATAGAGTTCTTTCACACGTGCAAGAATTGCATCTACATCTGTATCAGGAGTAAGGTCGATACGATTCTTTGCAATGAAATACTCTGGGAAAGTCTTGCGAAGTTCGCTTGCCTTCAGTCCCTTCTGTGCCAAAGAACTAAGGAAGAGCGCAATACCAACAAGGGCATCACGACCATAATGGCTTTCTGGATAGATAACACCACCATTACCTTCACCACCAATAACGGCACCTACTTCCTTCATCTTTGTGGTAACATTCACCTCACCAACAGCAGAAGCATAATACTTACCGCCATGCTTCTCTGTTACATCACGCAAAGCACGTGTTGAAGAGAGGTTGCTAACAGTATTACCCTTCACATGCTCGAGGATATAGTCTGCCACTGTGACGAGTGTGTACTCCTCACCATACATCTTACCATCCTCCTGAATGAATGCCAAACGGTCTACATCAGGGTCAACAACGATACCCAAATCATAACCACCCTTGGCAACCTCGTCCATGATACCTGTGAGGTTCGCTGCGATTGGCTCTGGATTGTGAGCAAAGTCGCCTGTTGCTTCACCATTCAAGAACTTATATTCAACCCCTAAACGATCAAGAAGCTTAGGTAGAATGATACCACCAACAGAATTGATAGAATCAACTACGACACGAAACTTACGATTCTTAACAGCCTCAAGGTCGAGCAATTCAAGGTTCATCACCTCTTCTATATGGCGCTCATCAAATGAATCATCGTCAGTATAACTACCCAAACCATCTACATCTGCATAAACGAAGTCCTCACGCTCTGCAATATCCAAGACCTCAGCACCATCAGCTGCAGTAAGGAATTCACCCTCCTCATTCAGAAGTTTTAAAGCGTTCCAGTGGCGTGGATTATGAGAAGCAGTGATAATAATACCACCATCTGCCCCACTCATGCGTACAGCCAACTCTGTGGTAGGTGTTGTAGCCAGTCCGATATTCACTACATCAGCGCCAATACCCATCAGCGTACCGCATACCACATTTTTTACCATTGGTCCAGAGATACGTGCATCACGACCAACGACAATCTTTAATTTCTTTCCTGGGTGCTTGCGAGCAATGAAAGTTGCGTAAGCAGAAACGAATTTAACAATATCCAGCGGGTTCAGTGTATCCCCCGCACGACCTCCGATAGTACCACGGATGCCGGAAATAGATTTAATAAGCGTCATACTTAAAATATGTTTGAAGGGTATTCCCCTTATTGTTTTCTTATATTGTTGTCCTTTCTCGTCTTTCTAATCCCCCTCGCCACATTGTATTAAAGTCCTCGTTGGAAAGTAAGGTCATAGAAACAAGGGTAAACAGATTGTGAAGCATTAATCTGTCCTTGCTGTGAAGGAACAATAAGTCTTACGTGTGACAGCTTTGAGTCTGCTCTAACTAATCTGCCCAAACCGATGTAAGGCATTGGAACCAACCAACCATTAGGAACGGAAGTACTCTGATAAACCTCATACATCACACTTGACAAAGGGTCGAAGGAGGCTGTATAAGTACCACTTGTGTTTGTTACAGACATCTTATCAACCTTCGGTCCAAAGACAAGATACTGATTTGACAACTGAACAGTGTCCCTAAGAAGATTACGTTCAGTAAAACGGCAGAGGACAGTCGCAGTCTCTCCTTTTTTAATCACTTCGCCAGTTCCCTTCTCAACAATCTGCATATAAACACCTGTATTAGGGAAGAGAACATACTGATTCTTTGTTGTGTCTGTCGTGTTCCCTTGTTTTGTGAATTGCGCTTCAGTAATTACATTTATTCCTTTCTTAACAATAAATGCGTGAATAGCATCGTTCTCTCGCTCTAATTGGTCTGCATAGGTCTCAGACTTATTACATGAACTAAATGCCAGCACCACTGCCAACACTACAAGGAGAAAATTTATCTTCTTCATTTATGCTTTCTTTTTAATATATTGTGCAAAGATAAGAAAAGTATTTAGAAAGGGGAAATATGTAACAAGAAAATATATTAATCTATTCAATATATCTGTCTAATCCTTTTAGAATGACGAAAAGAATACAACCGTATTTACCTTTTTTTAATCATTTATAAGTGGTCACCTTAATCATGTAAGGTTAGCATCATTATTTCATTGTACAGAAAGGGCCGATGTCAGAGTAGTTGAGGAAGATTCTCTTTCACAAACTCTTCTCCCAAACGGAACCCTTCTTCATATAGCGCTTCAAGTTTCTCTACATCTTTCTCCATCCGTCCGACAACTACTGGTGCCACTGGACGAATAACAAGTATCTTCCCTTGTTCTTCTAACTCATCTACCAAATCGAGCTGACGGTTATATGCTTCTATTCGATGGCTCAGAGCAACACGAAGACGTGGGTAATTACGATAGATAAACTTAGGCTGTTTATAGTCACGCCCGGTATCTCTCCAACCCTTATTACGCGTACTAATAACGACATTGGTAGTGTGTCCTGTTTCTATAGAACGGAGAACAGGAATAGAGTCAACAATCCCACCATCTAACAAATCCTTACCATCTATCGTAACCATCTTACTTACATAAGGAAGACTTGAAGATGCTCGTGCTAACTCATTGAGTCTCTGTTTGTCTCCTGATGCCTCCGTAAGATACTCAGCAAAACCAGTCTGACAGTTTGTGACCACCATTTCAAATACATCACCATTCTTACAATTACGGAAATATTCCTCATAATCAAATGGAATAATCTCATAAGGGAAACGGTGGTAGAGTAATTCAGGATCAAAGATACATCCCTGCGTAACGAGATAACGCAATCCTATGTAATCATATTTGGCAAGCATATCAATGTTAGAGATGCGTGCACGACGTGGCTGACGACTGGCATACGACAAGCCGTTACACGCCCCTGCAGAGACAGCAACGGTGTAATGAAAGTAGAGCTTATACTTCATAAAAGCATCCAACACACCAGAGGTAAAGACGCCACGCATGCCTCCCCCTTCTAACACTAAGCCTGTATTCCTATCTATTTGCATAAAATCTCGTTAAAAAACAACTGCAAAGTTAATAACTTTCAAACAAAAATAACTATCTTTGCAATCAAACCAACTAATAATTGAAATATGTTTAACAAAGAAACCTATGTAAAGCGCCGTGCAGAGCTAAAGAAGCTTGTTGGGAAAGGTATTATTATCCTTTTTGGCAACAACGAGTCGCCTGCAAACTTTCCTGCGAATGGATATTATCCTTTCCGTCAGGACTCATCATTCCTCTATTATTTCGGTCAAAAACGTGACGGATTAGTTGGTGTTATTGATATTGACAATGACACCGAGACTCTCGTTGGCGATGATATTGATATTGACGACATTGTTTGGTATGGTAGTGTTGACTCTGTAAAAGATATGGCAGACGCTGTGGGCGTAGCTAACACCGTCAACATGAAGGGATTGAAGACTATCTGCAACAATGCACTAAGAGAGCATCGTAAGGTTCATTTCTTACCACCTTATCGTGCTGACATCATGATTCAAATCTTTGATCTTTTTGGTATTCACCCAAACCAGCAGAAAGAGTCAGCAAGCATGGACCTTATTCATGCGATTGTTAAGATGCGTTCTGTAAAGACACAGGAAGAAATCGAAGAACTGGAGCGTGCTGCTGTTATTGGACATAAGATGCACACTACTGCAATGATACTGGGCAAGCCTGGTGTGACAGAGCTGTTCGTCGGTGGTCAGGTTAGTGGTATTGCCAACTCATACGGCTCAATGGTATCATTCCCTACTATCTTCACCCAGCATGGTGAGATTATGCATGGTAATCCTTCAATGGCTGTATTGGAGGCTGGTCGCCTTGCTCTCTGTGATTGTGGTGCTGAAACCATCAACCACTACTGCTCTGATAATACCCGTACATTCCCTGTAAGTGGTAAATTCACTCAGAGACAATTGGAGATTTATAAGGTGGTAGAAGAGTGCCACGATGCAGCATTGAAGCTTTCTAAGCCTGGCGTTAAATATATGGATGTTCACTTTGCAATCTGCCGCATTCTCTTTGACCGAATGAAAGAGCTTGGGTTGGCTAAGGGCGACACCGATGCTGCCGTTGCTGCTGGTGCTCATGCTATGTTCTTGCCTCATGGCCTCGGTCACATGATGGGTATGGATGTTCATGACATGGAGTCATTCGACCAGATTAATGTGGGCTTTGATGAAGAGACACGTCCTAACCTTGAGCAGTTTGGAACAAACTGTCTACGTATGGGTCGACGCTTGGAAGAAGGCTTTGTTGTTACCGATGAACCAGGTATCTACTTTATCCCAGCATTGATTGATGAATGGCGTGCAAAGAAACATTGTGCTGATTTCCTCAACTTTGATAAGTTGGATGAGTACAAGGACTTTGGAGGTATTCGTCTTGAAGATGACCTTCTCATTACCAAGGATGGTTGCCGCTTCATTGGCAAGGATATTATTCCTTATCATCCACAGGATGTTGAAGATTTCATTGCAGCAAACCGAAAGTAATAAAACATTTTAATTAATATTTACATCAAGGTTGCCGCAAGAGTATCACTCACAACGGCAACCCGATTTATAAGGAACAACTTATGAAAAAAACTTTAGTAGTAGCATTGTTCGCTTTGCTTGCGTTAGGTGCTAATGCCGCAGACAAGAAAGAGGGTGCAACCTCAAACAAGCCTGTTTTCACAGTAGTAAAGCAAAATCCAATTACAAGTATCAAAGACCAAAACCGTTCTGGTACGTGTTGGGACTATTCAACTCTCAGTTATTTTGAGGCTGAGATTTTGAAGAAGACTGGTAAGACTTACGATCTTTGTGAGAGCTTTGTAGCTAATAAGACATATATGGATCGTGCTATCCAAGTAGTACGTTTGCATGGTGATTGCCAGTTTGCTCAAGGTGGCTCTGCATACGATGTATTGCACACCCTTGAGACTCATGGTATTTGTCCAGAGAGTGCTATGCCATTCCCAGGCTCACTCTATGGTGATTCATTGAACAATTTCAATGAGTTCTTCTCATTGTTAGAGCCTTACGTAAACAGTATTGCACGCAACAAGGCAAACAAGATTTCAGGTCAGTGGAAGCAGGGCTTGCAGGGTATCCTCGATGCTTATCTTGGCAAATGCCCAGAGACATTCACTTACGAAGGCAAGCAGTACACTCCAAAGAGCTTCGCAGCAAGTCTTGGTTTGAACTGGAGTGACTATGTAACCATTACTTCTTACACACATCACCCATTCTACTCACAGTTTGCTGTTGAGGTACAGGATAACTGGCGCAACCCATTGTCTTATAACCTCCCAATGGATGAGATGATGCGTATCATTGATAACGCTGTCATGAACGGCTACACTGTAGCATGGGGTGGCGACGTTAGTGAGCCTGGTTTCACTCGTAAGGGTTTGGCTTACATGGTTGACGGTAAGAAGGTTGAGAGCATGAAGGGTAGTGATATGGCTCATTGGCTCGGTCTTTCTGCAGCAAAGAAGAAGGATATCATCGACTCACTCGGTGTAAACGTACCAGAGGTTGTTCCTACACAGCAGCAGCGTCAGGATCGTTTCGATAACTGGGAACTTACTGACGACCACGGTATGCTTATCTTCGGTATCGCTAAAGATCAGAATGGTAAGGAATATTACATGGTAAAGAACTCATGGGGTGAGACTGGCGATTACAAGGGTATCTGGTATATGAGCAAGAATTTCATCGCAGCTAACACCATGGACTATATGGTAAACAAGAATGCTATTCCTAAGGATATCCGCAAGAAGATGGGTCTCTAAAAGAATAAAACAAGTTGAATTGATAACAAAGAACAAGCCTTACTGATATTATCATTTCAACAATCTATAAATCATAAACAATCCCGCTCTAAGCAATTTGAGCGGGATTGTTGTTTTATTATCAATTGAGCTAATTAGCCTAATAGGGTTAATATCATAAAAAAAACAGAACCAAATAATACGCCACATAACATTCTCATTTGGCTTTTTTTTTGTACCTTTACGGACAGAAATAAAAACAACTTAAAATGCAATTTAAATGGAACTACATTCCACCTACAGAGACTCAGGACAATGCAGCTAAAGACTTAGGAGAGAAGTTAGGTATTAGCCCTATTCTTGCTTCACTGCTGATACGTCGTGGTATAACGACGGAGAGTGCTGCAAAACGGTTCTTCCGTCCTCAGTTGGCAGACCTCATCAACCCTTTCTTAATGAAGGATATGGATGCTGCTGTCGACCGTCTCAATGATGCTATGGGGCATAAGGAGCGTATTCTTGTCTACGGAGACTATGACGTAGACGGCTGTACAGCTGTAGCGTTGGTATATAAATTCTTACGACAATTCTATTCAAACATCGATTACTACATCCCCGACCGCTATGATGAGGGTTATGGAGTGAGCAAGAAGGGAATAGACTTTGCCAAAGAAACTGGAGTTAAACTTATTATCATCCTCGATTGTGGCATCAAAGCAATCGAAGAGATAACCTATGCCAAGGAACAGGGAATAGACTTTATCATCTGTGACCACCATGTTCCTGATGAAGAGATGCCTCCTGCAGTAGCTATCCTTAACCCAAAACGACCAGATGACACTTATCCTTTCAAAAACCTTTGTGGTTGTGGTGTAGGTTTTAAGTTCATGCAAGCATTTGCAAAGAACAACAATATCCCCTTTTCTCGACTTGTTCCCCTACTCGATTTCTGTGCTGTCAGCATTGCAGCCGATTTAGTTCCTGTAGTAGACGAAAATCGTATTCTTGCCTTCCACGGACTGAAACAGTTGAATCAAAACCCAAGTCTCGGATTGAAAGCCATTATAGATATCTGTGGATTGAATGGTCGTGAATTATCTATGAGCGATATTATCTTCAAGATTGGACCACGTATTAACGCCAGCGGCCGTATGGAGAATGGCAAGAAGAGTGTTGACCTACTTGTTGAAAGAGAATACAGTCTGGCATTCGATCAAGCAAAGCATATTGACGAATACAACGAACAACGAAAGGATGTAGACCGTCAGATGACAGAAGAGGCCAACCAGATTGTTGCTCGTTTGGAGAGCCAGAAACACCAATCAAGTATCGTCCTCTATGATGAGCATTGGAAGAAAGGTGTCATAGGTATCGTTGCCTCTCGTCTGACTGAAATCTATTTCCGTCCGACAGTAGTCTTAACACGTGACGAGAACCTTGCTACAGGGTCTGCACGTAGTGTAGCTGGTTTCGATGTATATGCAGCGATTAAGAGTTGTCGTGATTTATTATTGAACTTTGGTGGACATACATACGCAGCCGGACTAACTATGAAGTGGGCAGATGTAAAGGAGTTCCGTGAACGCTTCCAAGCCTACGTAGAACAGCACATTGAGCCTGAACAGCGCGAGGCAATCCTCGACATCGATGCTGTTATCGACTTTAAGGATATAACCAAAAAGCTACACACTGATTTGAAACGCTTTGCCCCATTTGGTCCTGGCAATCCCAAACCACTCTTCTGTACGTTAGATGTTTACGACTTTGGAACAAGTAAGGTTGTAGGACGCGAGCAAGAGCATATCAAGTTAGAACTGGTTGACTCTAAATCCAACAACGTAATGAATGGTATCGCTTTCGGACAGAGTGCTTCAGCCCGTTACATCAAATCAAAACGCTCGTTTGACATTGCCTACACGATTGAAGATAACGTCTTTAAGCGTGGATCTGTTCAACTGCAAATAGAAGATATCAGACCTACTGAGGATTGCTAACAATTGTATTGATCTGTATTATTTGTATCAACAATAAGGACTATCAACCCTAAAGTCCAAAAGCTCAAACCTCAATGTTCATCGTTCAAAGCATGTAGTTTAATGTCTTATCTCGACATTCTTCATCAATATTGGGGCTATCCTGATTTCCGTGGTATTCAGAAGGACATCATCGAGAGTATCGGTTCAGGAAAGGATACCTTAGGACTAATGCCAACAGGAGGAGGAAAGTCCATAACTTTCCAAGTACCAGCATTAGCCCAAGAAGGAGTGTGCCTGGTCATTACTCCTCTTATTGCGTTGATGAAAGACCAGGTTGACCATCTCCGTCAACAAGGCATCACTGCTGCTGCTATTTATTCTGGCATGCGCCATGATGACATTGTATCAACCTTGGATAACTGCTCTTTTGGAGGTATAAAGTTGCTTTATATCTCTCCTGAGCGTATAGGGTCTGACCTTTTTCAAACAAAACTACGACACATAAAAGTGAGTTTCATCACTGTTGATGAAGCCCATTGTATCAGTCAATGGGGTTATGACTTTCGCCCTTCGTACTTACAGATTGAGAACATCCGAAAGTTAGTACCTGATGCACCTATCCTTGCCTTAACTGCAACAGCTACACCAGATGTCGTTGATGATATTCAAGACCGCTTAGGATTTAAAGAGAAGAATGTCTTCCGAATGAGCTTTGAGCGTAAGAACTTAGCTTATGTCGTACGCCAAACTGAGGACAAAGATGCCGAGATGGTACATATTCTGCAATCCTTACCCAAGACAGCTATTGTCTACTGCCGTAGCAGAAAACGCACAAAGGAGATTGCAAAGATGCTCACAGAACATGGTATCTCGGCTACATGGTATCACGCAGGCTTAGAACCTGGTGTTAAAGACCAACGCCAGAACGACTGGCAGACTGATAGGATACGTGTCATGGTTGCGACGAACGCATTTGGTATGGGTATTGACAAGCCTAACGTACGTGTAGTTATCCATATTGATTGCCCGAGTTCATTGGAGGCTTACTTCCAAGAGGCAGGTCGTGCAGGTCGTGATGGTAATAAGGCATACGCCGTTCTACTTTATAATGGCAATGACAGACGCACACTGCAGAAGCGCATCGAAGATACCTTCCCACCTAAAGACTATATCCAAACAGTCTATGAACACTTAGCCTACTTCTATCAGATAGGCGTTGGGAGTGGCTACGGATGTATATTTGAGTTTCCGATTGACAAATTCTGCAATACTTTCAAGCATTTTCCCATACGTGTTAACGCAGCATTGACCATCCTTCAACGAGCAGGATATATTGATTACGAACTTAACCCAGACACTAAGGCACGTGTTCGCTTCCTTCTCAATAGGGATGAACTTTACCGATTAGACTCGCTGAGCGATAAAGAAGACGATATCGTAACAGCACTACTTCGCAATTATGGTGGACTCTTCTCCGACAATGGCTACATAGATGAAAGTTATCTTGGACAGGAAGCTGGGTTGGATAGAAACCAAACCTACATGATACTCACCAATCTTAGTAAAAAACGTATCATCAATTTCATCCCTCGTAAGAATATACCACTTATTAGCTACACACAAGATCGTATTGACGGTGTTGATGTTGTTCTTAGTAAAGAGGTATATGAAAATCGAAAAGAAGAATTTATCAAACGCATCAACTCTGTTATCAATTACGCACAAAATGAGCGAGTGTGTCGCAGCAGACAGCTACTTTCCTATTTCGGAGAAAATAAATCAACCGACTGCGGACAATGTGATGTCTGCTTATCGCATACCAAAGAAGATGATACGAACGAGAAAGAACAAATCAGAAAACAACTGCTGACACTCTTAGAAGATGGGCATAAGCATGCTATTACAGAGATTCGTCAACTGAATGATGATTGGGACCTTGTTCAGCAGGTTATGCGAGAGATGATTCTGGAAGAGGAGATCCTTTTGGATGGAAGTTTCTTATTTCTACCCTAAAAGATTTGGTCTTCTGATACATGGATTAATGTGGTAGGTCTCAACACATCTCGGTTTATTGGAGTCCTCACTAATTGGACTAAAATTAAAGCTGAAATACAACGTTTATAACAAATTTATTTTTAAATTCATTTGCTGTCATTTTAACATTTAGAACTAACTCATTGCAATCTAATTAGTTAGATACTCATAAAGCATGACAGATGTGACAGGAAAAATTATTTTGTAGATACAGCCTACTTATTGTAGGCTCGCATCAGTAAGAACCAACAGCTTCTCGTTGGTTCTACTAATATTTGATTGGCATCAAACAAACTGAACTCTACAACGACAAACCTCTACTTCTGCGCTGTCTCTATTACTCTTGGTTATTCTAACATCAAAATCAGTATCTGAATCCCGACCCTCTCGATAGAAGTGGAGTCTATCTCCTTGATGAGATTCTGCTACGTATGCTATCTCAAAACGCTTGATACAATGCTGCTTATACCAAGCTACGTCCCACAGATCTAATACATGCTCTATGTACTTGACTGAGTTTATATGCCCATTGATATCTACATCATTATAATAAGTGTCGATTGAACGGATTGGAGTTGCACCAACTGATAGCTTCACACGTGAAGACTTTTCTATCGGACAAGGATATTCGGTTTCTATATACTCAGTTATCAAGCCGCCACGAACGGCAAGTATGTCGGCAGGATGACGTGTATCAAGGTCTATCATGGCCCACACACTCTTTCCGTAACCATAAACATGCCCAGACTCCCCGACTATCTTAAAGTTACGGCTTGTAAAAGACCTCAGAGCACTGTCCACCCAAGTCTCTACGAAAAACTTATCGTAGGCCTTCGGCATGTCCTCCACCTCAATAGCCAAGCGACTCAACACCCACGTCTTATTGACAGTATTGAGATAATTCATACCATAACCACGATCATTACTATGGAAATCAGCAGCATTCAACAAGTGATTGCCTAAGTGACCCATAAACAAATGATTGGAAAAGTCGCAATGAAACGGCTCAGCCAAAAACTCATATCTTCCTATCTTTGATAACTTTTCCATATTACACTTATCTTACACGAACATTTACTTTATGCATTTACCAATGCCTAACTTATTATTATAACGGAAAAATTGTCATTATATTCTATGTAAGCAAGAAAATCTGAAGACTCGTAGTTGCCCTTAGTAGAAATGAATCGTTATATCTAAAGAAGGCACACTCCACTTCTTAGGGAACAGTTCAAACATTTAACCTCACTCTTCATGAGGATTAATAGGATTAAGAAAAATCATTACACATAGTCGAGCAGAACACCCCTTATGTTGGGGTATAATATCCTTTCAGATAAAATTCGTAACACACATTGTATCAATATGTTACATATTGCATTAAAGAAGACGCCCTTCTTGAGGCAAGAAGGGCGTCTTCATCACCCAAGAAGAGCATGTTCTTGAATACTGTTAGGCCTCTTCTTCTATCTAAAAGACCATGTATTACTCTCTTGAGAGTCAAAAAAAGTTTACGTTAAGACAATGGATAGGCCCTATATATAGATTCTATTTGCGTGCAAAATTCAATGCTTCTCTGTGGAAGAAGGACTTTCCCGCTCGATAAGATGACATATATGAGACATGTTAAGTGTGTTGTTTCTCACAGAGATCGCACTATATGACAAGCAGTAAGTTGATTACGAAAAAGCAAAATAAAAAGGGATGCACCCTAAAGATGCATCCCTTATTGTTATTGTTTGAAGGATTGTCCTTCTTAACTTACTCGTTTAGATTACTTTACGTAAACAACTGCAAGACGGTTAGAAGTTACACCCTGTACACCCTTACCAGTTGCCTCGTCAACGATAACGCCACGACCCTTGAGGTAGTTAGCAACTACGTCAGCACGAGCCTGTGAGAGACGATCGTTAAGTTCCTTAGAACCCTCTGGAGAAGCTGTACCAACAACCTGAACGTGAACACCCTCCTTAACGTTGTTAAGAGCAGCCTTAGCGTCGTTTGTAAGAGCAGACTTACCCTGAGCGAATGTTACGAATACGAGGTCAGATACAGTGAACTCCTTAACCTTAACAGAAGGAACTTCCTTAACAACCTCCTTAGTGATAACCTCTGGCTTACGGTTGCGGAGCTCGTTGATCTGAGCGTTCAAAGCATCGATCTCTGCCTGGTCACGTGGAGTAACGATTGTGAAGTTGTGTGTACCGTTAGAGTTAGCAAACTTGTAGATGAAACCAGCATTCAACTGAACGAATGAGTTGTTGATGTTGTAAGCTGGCTGACCTGCCTGTGAAGCTGCCTTGTAACCATACTCCTGATGATCAGCTAAAGCTACTGGATTCAAAGCATTACCAGTTGCAACTAATTCCTTGTTCTTTGACTGACCCAAGAATGCGAAATTGATAGAAGGCTCTACGTAGAACTGGAACTGCTTCTCTGAACCGAAATTGAAAGCGAAATCAAGAGCTGCCTTTGAAGTCATACGGTTACGGTTGTCAGCAGTAGCATCTTTGAATGCCTTGTTGCTTGTGAATACGTGCATCCAACCAAGACCATAGAGTGCACTAACCTCGAATGTACGTGGCTCACCCTTGTAACCACCGAACCAGTTGCTAAGGTTTACAGTACCGAGCAAGCTTGCGTTAGTAGCGCGAACTACAGTACCTGTAGAAGTCCAAGGCTTGTTAGAGAAGTATGCATTACCCTCAATAGCCAAACCGAATACTGGAGTGAAATAACGACCGATACGGATTCCAGCGTTTGGATCGAGGTCGCTCAACCACTTATGACCAGTTGTCTTTGTTGCAACACCACCGTTAATACCAACGTAGATGTTATCAAATGTCTTGCTCTCTGCTACAGTCTGAGCAGAAACAGATGCTGCCATAGAAGCAGCAGCCAACATTAAAACTAACTTTTTCATTGTTTTCTCTGAATTAATTAATATTTGTAAAATCTATAATGTCAGTGTCTTAAACTCGCTGCAAAGTAATAAAAAAATAATGAGACAGC
This sequence comes from Prevotella sp. oral taxon 313, assembly GCF_003043935.1. Lineage (NCBI taxonomy): Bacteria > Pseudomonadati > Bacteroidota > Bacteroidia > Bacteroidales > Prevotellaceae > Prevotella > Prevotella sp. oral taxon 313. Next base: position 3,319,717 of record NZ_PYXE01000001.1, on the reverse strand, counting down.
CAAATTTTTTTAGATAAAAAATGCACAGGCCCCTATATTATGAGCATAAGAAACCATAAAGATGGAAATATTGAACAATGTTATATATCTTTTATCTTATTGTAACATAATAACATGTGAAACAATAGGGCTATATCACATATATTGTAGGGAGAACCCTCTTCAATACCGAAAGCGATATTTCAAAATTATTGGAAGTCCACAAAGTGGTTCGAACAGGCCCTTATCGTTTGTTTCACTCACGGCTATCGAAAGTTCTACCTCCAACTTTCTGCAATCATGCGAACACTCTACAAATATGATTCTATAAGTTGATATGAATCCTGCTAACTTGTAACACCAAGCAGCGGATTGCCATAATAGACTTCTACCTGTTGTTAGAAGATTGCTTGCATGCTAATGAGAAGCTATTAGCATGATAACAGAAACAATATCTGTTCAGCCCTCAACGACAAATACAAGAAGACACAATCTTGAAGGATAAGATGTTTTCTAAAGAAAAAGGGACCCGTAGCATCACTGCTTAGGTCCCTTAAACAAATTAGAGAGTTATAAAAAATCAGGTTAAATTCCTTTATTATAACAATAGTTACTATTGTTGTTTACCACTTAATTATTGCTGAGTAATGATTTTCATTCCCTCTTCCACTGCTTCCATATTTAGTGGGATGAGGTTATGATGGCGTTCAGGAAGACTCTTGAAGAGTGCCTTCTTTAGTCCATCAGTGCTGACAACAGGGCAAACCTTAAGCAGACCACCCAGAACAATCATATTAAACACTTTTGCATTCTTCATCTCAGCAGCCTTATCCATAGCATTAATGCGATAGATGGTGATGTCCTTACGCGTAGGAGGATTGAATACTCCATAACCATCATAGATAAGAATACCACCTGGCTTAACCTTTGGTTCAAACTTATCAAGCGAAGGTTGGTTCAGAACAATCGCAACATCATACTTACTAAGGATAGGAGAAGAGATGCGTTCGTCGCTTACAATAACAGTAACGTTGGCTGTACCACCACGCTGCTCTGGTCCATAAGCAGGCATCCATGTTATCTCCTTATCTTCCATTAGTCCCGAATAAGCCAAGATCTTACCCATAGAGAGTACGCCCTGACCACCGAAGCCACTAATAATTATCTCTTTTTTCATTTTACACCTTATTTATATAGGGAAGGATTAAAGACCTGTAGTGTCTTTCAAATCACCCTTTTCATATTCAGGGAACATATTCTCACGCATCCACTCGTTAGCCTTAACAGGAGAAAGCTTCCAACCACTGTTACAGGTTGCAACAATCTCTACTAATGAGCTTCCCTTTCCTTGCATACTTGCCTCAAATGCTTTACGAATAGCACGCTTCGCTTTATTGATTGAAGCAACGGTGTCAACACTCTGACGAGTTACATAGCAGGTTCCTTTCAAGTGACTTGCTAACTCCGTAATGTTCAGATTATAGCCATGCAGTTCTGGTTCACGACCGTATGGACAAGTTGCAGTCTTCTGACCCATAAGCGTAGTAGGCGCCATCTGTCCACCTGTCATACCATAAATGGCATTATTAATAAAGATGATAGGAATATTCTCGCCACGGTTCAAAGCATGGATTGTTTCTGCTGTACCAATACAAGCGAGGTCGCCATCACCTTGATAAGTGAAGACCAAACGGTCCTCCCAAAGGCGCTTAATACCTGTTGCTACAGCCGGAGCACGACCATGAGGGGCCTCCTGCCAATCGATATCAAGATAACGGTAAGCGAACACAGCACAGCCTACAGGGCATACGCCAATCGCCTTATCACTCATTCCCATCTCTTCGATAACCTCTGCAACTAACTTATGAACCACACCATGAGAACAACCCGGACAATAGTGCATCGTCGTATCGTTCATCAATGTTGGCTTCTTATACACCAGATTCTCAGGTGAAATGATATCATTTGCCATAATATACGTCCTCCCTTCTTACTTTACTAACTTTTCCTTGAGTGCCTTGACTATCTCTTCAGGGTCAGGAACGATACCACCTAAGCGACCAAAATGCTCTACTGGTAAAGCTCCGTTGATAGCCAAACGAACATCTTGTACCATCTGACCTGCATTGATTTCACTAACCAATACACCCTTCTTACCCTTGCATAACTCTGCAAGTTGCTTGCTTGGGAAAGGCCACAAAGTAATAGGACGGAACAAGCCGACCTTCAATCCCGACTCACGAGCCAGCTCAACAGCCTTCTCGCCAATACGTGCTGCACTACCGAAACTAACGATTACATAGTCTGCATCTTCGCATTGCTGCGTCTCAAAGCGTACCTCATTCTCACGAATCTGACGATACTTCTCCTGTAAGTGGAGGTTTCTCTCTTCCATTATCTCTGGCTTCAATTCCAAAGAGGTAATGATATTTGGTTCACGACCAGCGGTACGTCCCATTGAAGCCCATGGGCATTCCTTACGGACTTCTTCCTCTGTACGACGTGGCTTCTGCGGTGGAAGGACAACCTTCTCCATCATCTGACCAATCACACCATCAGAAAGAATCATTGCAGGATTACGATACTTGAATGCTAACTCAAATGCTAAGTCAACAAAGTCAGCCATCTCCTGTACTGAGCTTGGTGCCAATACAATCACATTATAATCGCCATTACCTCCTCCACGTGTCGCTTGGAAATAATCACTCTGACTTGGTTGGATTGTTCCAAGACCTGGTCCACCACGCTGAACGTTTACAAAGACGCCTGGAAGTTCGGCACCTGCCATATAGCTGATACCCTCTTGCATTAAAGCTACACCAGGTGATGAAGAACTTGTTAGCACACGCTTACCAGCACCAGCACCACCATATATCATATTGATAGAAGCCACCTCGCTCTCAGCCTGAAGAACAACCATACCCGTTGTCTCCCATGGCTTCAATGCTGCAAGTGTCTCTATTATCTCACTCTGAGGAGTGATAGGGTAACCGAAATAGCCATCAGCGCCACAGCGGATAGCTGCATGAGCGATAGCCTCATTACCCTTCATTAGTTTTACATCTTGTTCTGCCATAAATTATTCCTCCACTTTTTTACGATAGACCGTGATACAGCCATCAGGACAAACCGTAGCACAAGCAGCACAACCGATGCAATCATCTGGTCGTGCAGACTCTGTATACGGATAGCCGTGGACATTTACTTTTTTCTGAGCCAATGCAATAACATCCTTGGGACATGCAACGATACACAACTGGCATCCTTTGCATCGATCTGTGTTTACTACAATGGCACCTTTCATCTTGCTCATAGTTTTTGTATTTTAAGGATTATACGCATCCTTGTTATAGAAGTTGAGAATATTCTCCAGCATCTCTTTTGCGATTACTGCTGGAGAATCAGGGTCCAACTCGATAGCCTCCATATAATTAGCTAAGGCTTCCTGCCAGTCGCCTCTCTGTCGGCATTCATTACCTCGTTGGAAGTATTCTTCTGCTGTCATCTACTTATAATATTCTTTCTTGCCTGCCGCAAGTGTATTTTTCATCAGTGAGCAGATGGTCATAGGACCAACACCACCAGGGACAGGAGTTATGAAAGAGCAAAGAGGAGCAACCTCATCAAATTTCACGTCACCACACAGTCTGAAACCACTCTTGCGTGTTTTGTCTTCTACACGTGTCGTACCGACATCGATAACCACTGCACCAGGCTTCACCATATCAGCTGTTACAAATTCAGGTCTGCCAATAGCTGCAATAATGATGTCTGCCTCTTGGCACTCTTTCTTCAAATCCTTTGAACGAGAGTGACATACTGTTACCGTCGAATCACCATATTGTTTCTGCATCATCAGCTGTGCCATAGGCTTACCAACAATATTGCTGCGGCCTAAGATGACACATTTCTTACCAGAAGTCTCAATATGATAATGCTGCAATAAGGTGAGGATACCCAATGGAGTAGCTGAGATAAAGCAAGGTAAACCAATCGCCATACGACCCACATTGATAGGATGGAAGCCATCCACATCCTTGCGATAGTCGACAGCCATAATAATCTTCTGCTCGTCGATATGCTTTGGCAAAGGAAGCTGAACGATGAAGCCATCAACATCTTCGTCTTTATTCAGCTTATCCACACAAGCCAAAAGCTCTTCTTCTGTAACATCAGCCTCAAAACGAATGAGTGTAGACTTAAATCCACACTGCTCGCAGGCAATGACCTTATTCTTAACATAGGTTTCACTTCCGCCATCGTGTCCCACCAATACAGCAGCCAGATGAGGTTGTTTACCACCCGCGGCAACAATGGCCTTCACTTCTTCGGCAATCTCCTGCTTTATTGCAGTTGCTGTTGCCTTTCCGTCTATTAACTGATATTCCATAGTAATGATATTATTTAATGAATATGTGTTTCTTACATCTTCGGCATCTTTGGCATACCCGGCATACCTTTCATCTTGCCCATCATACCAGCCATCTTCGAGCCAGTAACCATCTTCATCATCTTACGAGTCTGGTCGAACTGCTTAATGAGTCGGTTTACCTCTTGTATATTGGTACCAGAGCCCTTTGCAATACGCTGACGACGGGAGTTATTGAGCAATTCTGGGTTCGTGCGCTCCTTCGGTGTCATACTCTGGATAATAGCCTCAATACCCTTAAAGGCATTATCGTCGATATCAACATCACGGATAGCTTTGCCTACACCAGGAATCATAGAAGCAAGGTCTTTCAAGTTACCCATCTTCTTGATTTGTTGTATCTGGTTATAGAAGTCGTTGAAATCAAATTGGTTCTTCTGTATCTTCTTCTGCAGACGCTTTGCTTCTTCCTCATCGAACTGCTCCTGCGCACGTTCTACAAGTGAGACAACGTCACCCATACCTAAGATACGATCGGCCATACGACCTGGATGGAACACATCAATAGCCTCCATCTTCTCGCCTGTACCAATGAACTTGATTGGCTTTGTGACGACAGTACGGATTGATAACGCCGCACCACCACGCGTATCACCATCAAGCTTTGTGAGAACGACGCCATTAAAATCCAAACGGTCATTGAACTCCTTGGCAGTATTCACTGCGTCCTGACCTGTCATTGAGTCAACAACGAACAGAGTCTCGTCGGGATGAACATGATTCTTGAGACTCTCAATCTCATTCATCATCTCTTCATCAACGGCCAAACGACCGGCTGTATCGATGATAACTACGTCATTCCCCTTTGCCTTTGCTTCTGCAAGTGCATGATCAGCAATCTCGTTTACATTCTTGTTCTCTGGTTCGCTATAGACAGCTACTCCCACCTGCTCTCCAACGACCTTCAACTGGTCGATAGCTGCAGGACGATAGACGTCACAAGCAACCAACAAAGGATTCTTATGTTCCTTTGTTTTAAGCATGTTTGCCAACTTTCCAGAGAATGTAGTCTTACCAGAACCTTGCAAACCACTCATAAGAATGATTGAAGGACGACCTGACAAATTCAGACCAACAGCCTCGCCACCCATCAATTCTGCCAACTCATCATGTACTATCTTAACCATGAGTTGTCCAGGCTTAACGGCTGTAAGCACATTCATACCTAATGCCTTCTGCTTTACAGTATCTGTAAACGACTTAGCTACTTTATAGTTAACATCGGCATCAAGAAGTGCTCTACGCACGTCCTTCAAGGTTTCTGCTACATTTATCTCTGTTATCTTTCCTTCTCCCTTGAGTATCTTAAAGGAGCGTTCAAGACGATCACTTAAATTTTCAAACATTGCTTTAAAAGTAAACTTATATATTTCTGATTCTATCTTACAAAGATAATAAAAAGAGAAATAATACAGCAAGCGAACAACCCCTATTTTAATGTATTTTAAAACACGCTCCTTATAATAATGCGCACATAAATAGACTTTGTGCAAAAAAATGTAAAACATAACCTTCTCTACCCCACTTTCCAACTTCACCAATGAGGGGTAGGAATTAATCCTATCTAAGTATCTTTCTTCAACTGATATTGATTACATTTCTAATCTTGCTGATTAAAAGTAAGACTAATGGTCTTCTAAGAGCGGATACCACCTGTTTTGCATTTACACTCGGCCTAAAGACTAACCACAAAGGCAGATATCTCTTAAACTAATAAACGAAAATAAGTGCTGACATCGCCTTATAAAAGAGGTAGAGACATTGTCAGCACTTAGCTTTTCTTTAAGGAACTACGGTTATAAGACTTTGCTCGTCCATCCATATCTACGAACAATGACAGTATTTATCACCATTCGTCTTCCATGTAACGAACTATTCCTACACCTTTCCTTACCCTACATGTCTATGCCAGACAATTAATGATTTCTGTTACAGACTTACAGCCATGACGATCGAGCCAATCATTAATACCATCACGCACCTTTATCGTTACTTGAGGATCAAGGAAATTTGCTGTACCTATTTGGATAGCAGTGGCACCCGCCATAAGGAACTCTATCGCATCTTCCGCAGTTGAGATACCCCCCAACCCAATGACTGGTATCTTTACAGCCTTTGCCACATCATTGACCATTCGGACTGCTACTGGTTTTACAGCTGGACCGCTCAACCCTCCTGTACGAATACTCAACTTAGGGCGACGACGCTCTATGTCGATTGCCATTCCCATCAACGTGTTTATCAGCGACACTGAGTCGGCACCTTCATCTTCGCAGGCACGTGCAATGCTGGCGATGTCTGTGACATTAGGTGATAGCTTGACTATCATCGTCTTATGGTAGTGTTCGCGTACAGCCTTCACGATTGAAGCTGCCCCAGAACAGGTGACACCAAACGACATACCGCCTTCTTTCACGTTTGGACAGGAGATATTCACCTCGATAGCTGGTATTCTCTCCAACGCATCGAGTTTCTCTGCCGTCTCAGCATACGTCTCTGGAGAATTTCCACTCACATTAACTATCATATTCGTGTCGATATCCTTTATCTGAGGATAGATATGTTCGATGAAATAATCTACACCTTTATTCTGCAAGCCTACGCAATTTAGCATCCCTTGAGGTGTCTCCACCATGCGCGGATAGTCATTTCCTTCTCGTGGCTTCAGCGTCGTTCCCTTGACGATGATTCCTCCTATCTCTTCCAATGGTACGAAATCGGCAAATTCCAAACCATAGCCAAAAGTACCACTGGCCGTCATCACGGGGTTCTTGAGATGTAAGTCACTTATCTTTACACTTAAATCAGCCATATTATAATCATCTATTTTTACGAAACATTGTGGTATTCTCCTTCTATCAACCTTATTAAGACGATTCATTTTATCGACCTAATAAAAGCAAACAAAGTCTCCTACCACTCCTTTCTGATTTATTCTCCCCACATCAATCTACGTGTATCAAAGACAGGACCTTCCTTACATACGCATAGATTACCTTCTGTTGTCTTCTCTACACAACACAGACAAGCACCGACTCCGCAGGCCATCATGTTCTCTAACGATGCTTCGCAAGGGATTGAGGCTTGATAGGCATAATGTGCTACGGCCTTCATCATGGGCTTAGGACCACACGTAGATATACGGTCAAAACGCTCTGTGGACAGAACTGAATGGTTTGTGACAAACCCCTTCTCACCTGCTGAGCCATCCTCAGTGGTTATACATACCCTTCCATACTGCTCAAAAAGCGATATTTCAGCTAAGTCGGCTGCTGTACGAGCACCCAACAAGAAGACTGGTGTTCCGCCTGCTTCCTTTATCTGCTTACCGAAATATAATAGTGGAGCCACCCCTACTCCGCCACCAACGAGTAGTACTCGTTCTGACGAACTTGCCAAGGGTGTGAACGTATTACCTAATGGGAGCACACAGTTTAACATGTCGCCTTTGCGCAAGCGTGCGAGCGCATGCGTTCCTTCTCCTACTGTTGCTACAAGCAGCCACAGCTCATTACGCTCAATATCAACGAAATTTATGGATATAGGACGGCGAAGAAAGGTAGAAGGTGAGCCGTCCACTCTCACCTCTACAAACTGACCAGGCAGCATCTCTGGGAGTGGTTTATCATCTGTCAACTTAATAAGGACATTCCTTGCATTGACTCTCTCCACAGAAGATACCTTCAAGTCGAGGACATACTTCTTCATCTTTGCTTTGCTTTATAACACAATGCAAATATAGATAAAATATCTCGATTATTAGCTGATTGACGTAAAAAACAGAAATAAATCTTACCAAAATGGGGTTAGCATGTTATTCACTCATAAAAAGACTGTGATATACTTCCTCCATGAATACTATCCCTAAAACAGACTAACATTAAGCTGTGAGCTCTCTCGCCATGCCTACAACTCAATAATAAATCACGCTGTTTTGAACTCTTGATTGTTAACTGATGCTCTGACATTATGAGGTAATAACTCACCTTACTGACAGAAGGAAAACACAACACATTATACAAGAATTATTTTTATTTTAAGTTGCTGTCATATTTAACATTTCGTGTAACACTACTGATTACTAACAAGTTAAATGACAACATCGAATGACAGTAATGACAGCAAATTTGATTTTGACTGAATAACCTTACTATGACTATAGTTACGCAAGTCTTCCGAGACGGGATATAGTTAAGACAGTGTAAACACTTTTAGCCAGAATATGATAGACAAGGTAACAGAGTGAACGATGCTTGGCGGAGTAACAGGTTTCATCATCTTCTTTTCCTCACATGTGGAACATCCATACATCATCCGAAAAGCGTGAAAACATTGATAGAAGATAGGAAAGAAGGAGGAAACATAGACTTACAATAAGTGACAGTAAGTTCACTCTGTAAATCTTTTTCGCTTATCTCACAACCAATACTTGCCCTTCATGCTTCAAGAAGACGCCCTTCTACGTTCAAGAACATGCCCTTCTTGAGGCTTGAAGACGCCCTTCTTATCCCTTAATAACGTCCTTCTCAACAGGTAATCATAACCAACTGACTTATTGAATGTTATGAGCTTTTTTCTTACCCATCTACGTTATCGTTAGCCTCAACCACTCAAATGATTCATGTTAAAACTTTTCCTAATCGTACAAAGTACCATAAATATACAAAGACAATGGGGCATTCGAATGATAAAAAGACGGAATGTACATAGACAGAATGGCATAATAAAATATAAAACACTGACACATGAAAATAAGAAGGGGATATAACACAATTAACAGAAGCAGCATATAGCTACGTGTGGCACAAAGGGAAACTACTAATCTAAGTGTAGAAGATTGAATAAACAGTACTAAGAATTACGCAAATGACATGAATGTAAAGCGTTTATTAAGCTGCATACAATCATACATGGCCCTATCTCGATTATCGTTCCCCACTCGATTCGGAGAGAGGACAGGGATAAAATCGCTCAAGAGATAGGCGTAAAAAATGACAAATAGACCAAAGGTAGAATAAGCATAACACTCAAAAGAATATATGAAGATTTGCTTTTAAGGAAAAGAATATGTAGATTTGCACTTGAAACCATTACTCTGCAGCTATCACTAAGGAATAAAGTGCACCTGCTCGTCCTATAACAATTGACAAAGATGAGCTTAAATATCAGATAAGAATATGAGAAGACTCATCACTTACCTTTTATTATTTATAGTCTCACTGTCATGTGTTGTTTGAACGATTCCATAACGGATATAAGTGGAGACATTACCTACACATGGAATGCCAAGACTGGTCGACTACTCTGCAAAGAGATAGGACAGGTCATAGAATAAGAGGGTTGAATAAACTAAAAGACTACATCAAGAACCTTAAAGTAGAGGTTGTAAATTATAATACATAAAGTATGAGGATATTTAGTACTGCACCAGAAGGAAATGAAATGGCCGAATTAGAGAATGCACGGTATATCAACTTAGCGTTAAGGCAGATAGAAGAGAACATAGAATGGCTTAAAACAGCTAATAAACCAGTTCAAGCTGTAATGACTCATATCGATATATTAGTGTCTTTAGCGAAGAGGTTTCCTGTTAATGCAAACCTTCTAATCAAGAAAGAGAAGGTGCAAGAGTGGAAAAAGGTGTTTAACGATTGGTTCGAACGATGCGGTAATAAAATCCCAGCAAAATACCGAGAAGGAATAAAAACTAACAGTGATGAACTCTTTATTCAGTTAGAACAATATGGACACTAAACATTTCAAAAGTAAGATAGCACCCTTTTTCTGGGTCAATCATGAAGATCTATTCTCTGTATGTTTGAGTACAGGAGAATACAAACAAGAACTTTTTGAAACAAGAGAAGAAGAGGGCTTTGAAGGGAATGGATATGACTGGTGTGCTTTGGCCAAAGCTTTCTTGAAAGAATATATGCCTGAATTAAAAGCTACCATACACCATGATCCAGAAGCAGGCATGTATTGTGCCTATGCTACAGATGCTGATGCCTTAAGGGATTTCATACTGAAGTTTAGAGAGATATGCGATAATGACTCTTTAATAAAGGATTTGTTTTTAAGAGTAGAAATCGAATAGCACCTCCCTAACGGGGCATTTCTATTACTGACCTATAGTCTAACTACAAGATAACAGGCGCATCAACAGACTGAATATAACCTCTATGGATAAGCTTGTCAAGCTTCACTCATGCTGAACCATCATCCCTTCCTACTAACTAAGCCAGTATGAGTACAAGGAGTCTGGAGCTTTATTATAACCAATTCTACTGCTATGTATCAAGGATAGATAATCATGTTAGTCAAGCCACAATGAGCTTGGCAAGGGGCGAACTCACACTGTATGAATATATTGTAAAGTATCATTTCGAGCCTAATATATATAGCTGTTATGCCGTCTTAGCTGCCTACAAGGCATGACTACCGAGGAATCATATCACACTTTGGCCCCTTACGCATTAGCCAAGCATTGATATCTTTAAGTTTTCACACATGTATAATCTACGCATGCCCATCGTCTTAATGTCAAGGAATTTCGCTCCCTTCGAACACAATACACCCCCTTCATGCTTCAAGAAGACGCCCTTCTACGTTCGAGAACATGCCCTTCTTGAGGCTTGAAGACGCCCTTCTTCGAGCAAGAAGGGCATGTTCTCAAACGCTATTCATAACTTTCTGATTCATTGCGTGTTATAGACTTAATCCCAAGAGACCTTATATTCCTATTTTGAAGGGATATAGCTCGACGCAAAGTAAAGATTTTTCAAGAGCAAATGGATTCCTCAGATATGTCAAGTTATTGCCCTCACAGCACAATGGAGGTATAGATAAGAGCCTTGGGATGCGTCCATCTAACATAGAGAAAGTAAAACATCCTACGAGTTGCATGCGTATCTTACTAAGAGGGTAAGTAAGTTCGCTGTAACTTTTAGTACATGGCGGGAGGACGCATGGGAGCTTTCTGTTATCATAAAGGCATCTAAAGGCTTGCGGAGAAACTACATTTAAGTGCATAAAAGATGATTAGAACAGCACTTAAAAAGCGAGCTGAAACGAAAAGGGTTCTGTCAATCACCCACCTACTGATATATGAGGCTGTGATAACCTTCGCTTTCTACGGCCACTTGATACAATAAACAAGAGAAGTGTCCGTTACGATTATAATGCCACTGGTTGTCTGTCTGGCCCCGTGTATATTAAAAGTGAAGTATCAAATACAGCAAAAGTATTGAAAAAGAACGTATCTTTGTTGCTGATATAAGGCCTTACTTTACACAAAAAAACATTACCAAGCACAAGTAGCAAGAATGAATTTCATCAGCATATAGATAATGTTCGTTGTAGCCTGCAGAGCCTATGGAGCGAACAACAAGGAGCCTGATATACAAGTTAGTAGTCCAAATCTATTCCACACTCTATGGGCATAAATTCATAAAAGAAATATTATTAAGAATGAAAGAAAGTAATATCAACGTTTTAGAGTTTCAAGGAGAAAGAGGCTTACCGACAGGGGAGAAGACTATTATAAGGAAGGAGTATTTCGGAAAAGAATATGCTTTTATGCAAGCAAATATAGAACAGATACCTGATGTATCTTATATAAATACGAACAATGTTGATGGTCTTATAGCAATCTCAGAGGACATAAACAAGAAGATTGAAAATATTGAAAAGATATCTATTTTAGAGCATATAAGAGCATTAAACCTGAATTCATATACTTATGAAGACCTGTCTCACTTGTCTTGTTTGAGAAAGTTAGAGTATTTAAAGATATATGGTAGCGCAGACAAAGAAATCCCTTTTTCTTCATTACCCTTGCTATGGTGCATTTATCTAAACTATAATAAAAAGAACTGTAAATCAATCTTCCAATGCAAGAACTTAGAATATATCTTTATTGATAACTACTCTGGAACGAACTCAAACGAATTTGTCTCATTTGGAAAAGCAAGACGAATAGGATTGATGAAAAGTAAGTTAAGCGAATTTAATGCACTACAGAATATGCCACACTTAGAGCACATCGGAATAGGTTACAATTCCAAAATGGAGTCTATAAGCTGGCTAAAAGATAACAAATCTCTTACCTCTGTTGCATTTCAGAACTGTAAGAAGATTAAAGACTGGGAGATACTTGGCTCATTAACAAACATGGAAAGACTAATAATAGATAACTGTGGAGAGTTACCTTCTATTGCTTTCTTACAGCATTTGTCCAATCTTAAAGAAATCAGAATGATTGGGTCAACGAGTGTTAGAGACTGTAAAGTGAGGGATATTATGAGTATTCCTCATCTCAAAAGTTTCTTTATACCAGTGAAGAAAGGATATGATATTACCCTACATGACATAACTTTATTCAATAATAAATTGTAGTTTTTTGCGTTTAAGTCATATTACAAAGAGTATGACCATCAGATAGGAAATAACAATAGTACAATGGTACGCTGTAAGAGGCACGGTATCCTTAAAACAAGACAGCCGCTCCACAGCTGCAAGAACTTACTTGTTTCCACCAGTGAGGGCAGTATGAGGATGAGGAGGTAGGACTCTACTACAGCCGTCTCCAGTATTACGACCTATGGAGAAGTAATGACATTCACCAATAAGTGATAAGCCTGTCAAGCGAAAAGATTAGCCTCAACTTTTATATATAACTATAATTTGGTAAATACATTGGGCCTAAGTCCAACAATTCCCATTTGATATTATAAAATATAAGTACTCAAGTTCAACCCTTGAGAATTATTGTTTTCTTTTTGAACAGCAAACAAGACATGGAATAAGCACAAACTACTCCATAGGAACTCGCATCAATGAATCTCTATAGACATATTGAATATAAATTAAGAAAAGTAATTGAAGAAACAAACTCTTGGCAATATGGATGAAATAAATAGATTTATCAATGGTAAAAGTTATGAACATCTTCTAAGGAACATACTACAAAAAAGGAATATAGAGATTGAGAGTAATATCCCTTTTGTACTGTTAGATTATGACAAAGAGCAGTTAAAAGCCGCACAAATTGAGGTCGAGGACTTAGAAACCTTACTCATTTCAAACATGACAGAAATTGTTTCTTTTGTGGAAAGGAAGATGAGTTATGATTTTGAGGATGAGGATGAATATCCTAAAGGAGAAGACCTAAGTGGTGATGAGAAGCCTAAACTCATCACAGAACTTCCTTACTATAAAAACTTTCTGGTTGCTTTTCTGATCGAGTACTATCTACTTAAAGAGCATCCAACAGCTTTGTGTAGATACCTGAAAAGGATAGACATTGCGAATGCAACAAAATATGAAAGGGAATTGAAGGCCATCTGGCAAGACGTTATAAAGACTTAATTCGATTCGGTTAGGGCTGCTACTAAATATAAAAATATGAAGAATAAATTAGATAAAGTAATAGTTGGTCTAAAGAACAAACTACCTTACGAGCCTAAATTAGACCTAATTATTTCAAGATTGGAGAGCGTAAAGAGTTTATTATCCGATAACTGTCAGAGCCTGACATTAAATCCAATCAACGGAATAACGAGAGCCTATTTAGATATTGTTAGCGATTATGAAGATCCAATAACGAATGATTTATACTCCTTAGAGAAAGAGATAAGTGCTCTCATAAAGTAATGTAATAATTGGTTAGCTTTACCCATAAACTTAAAGATATGAGTACTTATAAGCAATGTTGCCCATAGTCATTGACCATGAAGAGCGGAAGTACGGCAAGATAGGAGACTACTCTATATCCGCCATTACTACTGTCTCTATGCTGTAGAGGGTCATATCATCATAAAAACTACACATCGTAGATAGACACAGCACACTAACCGAGAGATATCGGAGAGAACTGATTGCCATCTTAGTAGCCTACAAGACGAGTCTATAAAGGACTCATATCATACCCAAAGGCCTTAAACCTCAGCCAGCCATCGATGTCGTTAAGTTTACACACAAGTATTATCTACGCATGCCCATCGTCTTAATGTCAAGGAATTTCGCTCCCTTCGAACCCAACCCACCCTCTTCATGCTTCAAGAAGACGCCCTTCTACGTTCAAGAACATGCCCTTCTTGAGGCTTGAAAACGCCCTTCTTCGGGCATGAAGGGCATGTTCTCAAACGCGGTTTATAACTTACTGATATATTGTAGGTTATAACTCCGATTACATAAGATATCATTCCCCTATTTAGAGGGTGTTTTGTTTGTTACAATGTAATGATTTTTCGCCTCCTTATTAAAACACCTCTCTCACAAGCAGCATGTCCCCCAATAGCAGAAATGCTCTGTGCCTTCTGTCGACCGAAGGCTATTCGTACGCTCTACATGTACGCTAATTGGCTCTGTTTCATCTGTGCACTCTGTGAGAGAACGACTCATCCACCGTGAGAGAAGAACCTACTAACAAGCATTACAAACAGCCCAATAGAAGCGACCTCACAGACTATGCGCCTCCCAGCGAGGGACAGAAACCTCATCCCCAGACCCTTTCTTACGCTAAAAAGTCTTAAAGAGTACAGGCTAACGGCCGTTGTTTACGTAAGAATGAATACCTTTGATAATGAATGAACAAGTTGGTTAGCCCAACAAACTACTTATTGCCATAAGGTAAGTTATGCACTGTCAGCTACAAGGCTGAGTATCGAGAGAAGGACTGAGAACGAGAGGCATACCTGTAGGGAAATAGGAGAACGAGACATATACGAGCGTTTCACTTAATGATAACACGCTATGAAAAAGGGCAGTTTAGACTGGTTTTGATATGCGTTCAGCAGACGTGCCTATTACAAAAGGGCCGTAGAACTATACCTCCCCTACTTAATAAGCAAAGAGAAGTTCAAGGAACGATAGGGAAAGGGAGAGTAGGAATAAAGTAATATACACATCTTTATATAATAAATCATGGTAAGACAAATGTTTGCCGCACTTACATTACTTCTGATTACAGGGTGTTGTAAGGCACAAAATACGGGTTGTAATAACATTAAAAACAAAGAAAGGACTACCGAGAGATTTGATTCTACGAGATACTACACGCATAAGCAAAGAACAGAATACGTTTTTGAAGATAGTATAAAAGGTAGGGTGCGTCAGTTCGGAGGTGAGAATGGATCTGAGTTCGTTGAGTATGCAAGGAAAGATCATGAATTATTCGGTACCTATAAGGAATATTACAACAAGACAAAGACGCTCAAGAAAGTAGGACGCTACTATTATAATCAGTTTAATATAGGTCTTTGGAAATGCTATGATGAGAATGGCTATTTAATAGAAACTATCGATAAAGATGCTCCTTACACGAACTATCCATGGGAGAAAGTAATGAAGTTCGTAAAAGAACAGTTAAAACTGGACTTGTTCGATAAGGGAGTTTCGGTAAATCGTTACATTGCTAAGGACCATAATATCCCCGTTTGGTTTATTACATGGAACCCATGTGATGGCAAAATCCATTTTGTTAAGATAAATGCAAATACAGGACAAGTTATAGAACAAGGTGCTAATGAAATAATAGAATAACCTCATGAGGCTATTAATGTTCAATACTCATATAAGTCATCTATCACTTTGTCAATAAATAGATATGTTTGAATTAGGACTTACGAAGGATGCACCAGGTGCAAGTTGGTGTAAGATATGGGAAATAGAAGAAGAGCTATACGAATATGAGGCAGCCGTTTTCCCTAAATACAAGAACTGTTTTCCATTTAAGTTATGGCTATGTTTTCGTTGTCTTCCTAAAGAATATGAGCGGAGATCAATGCGAAGATTTTATAAGAATGACAACGCATTGGGTATAGACATAGCTATCGATGAGGAAATCATCAGACCTTTTATAGATGGAAAGTATTATCCACTCCCCAAGAATTGTCAGCGTTTACTCATGGGAAAAGCCTTTTATAGTTTCTTGGTTGAGACTTTTAAGAGATATAAAAGGAAATTAGATGGAATCCAAACTTACGGAGAGTCTTTCCTTAATGATACAAGAGAGTGGCTATGCAAACATAAATGGTTAGAAGAATAATGGCGTTTGGAATTTGATCCGGATTATCATTAATTGCAATATTTCATGGTCTATAGAATGAGAAGAAGACGAAGTGAGAATTTTATCGGATTAGCTTCTTAAACTTAACCTTCCCAAGTCAATGCAAATTATGTCTATGTCTTTGGGTGAGCTTAGGTGTGTATTCTCGTTCTGCCTGTGGATAAATAAACTTTCAGAACATAGAGGGATATAAAGGTGGAAAGCTCTCCTGCTGGTTAAGAAGAGGTGTAGTATTATAAATAAAAAAGGTAAATACATGAAACTATTAACATTAAACGAGATTATTCAAACTATAGTTGAAAAAACTAAGGGACTCGACCCAGAACTGATTGAAGACATAATTCTAAAGGAGGTAGATATTCCCAGTACAGAAATAGTACGTTTGAAAGAAGAGTTAAAGATAGATGTTATGGACCAGAACTTCATAAACAGCATCCTAAAATATAGCTGGGGCAACCTTAGTATACTCAGCTATCAGTTTGGATACAACGATGACAATGGAATAAACTGGCTTATACAAAGAAATAAAGGATATGAGGATTACCCTGTGTTACAAGCAGCTGGTCTCATTATTATTGCTAACGGAGACCCTTACACCATCCTTTTAGAATGTTCTTCAGGTAGGATATATACCATTGATAGTGAGACGGAAGTTGGTGAGAAGATGCTGATAGCTGATAATTTTGAGCAATTAGTCAGAGGTATGGGGACTGCCCAATATGCCTGTTGGAGTCAAAGAGAAACAGAGTTTATACAACTTATGGAGCATATAACACAAGGTGTTGGCATGCCATTCTGGCATAGTTTAGTTGGTTCTTATTAGTCCTCTTGCGTTAAAAGCATAGACACCTGCCATGTAAAGCATATAGTCTCAAGGTGGGAAAACATGTGGGTTATGTAAGGAAATAAGCCTCATTAAAGTGATGGTAAGGAGTATGCAGGGTGCTATGTAAGAATCTTTTGGATTTCACATAAGGCTTAATTAGAACAGAGATTAGTCTTAGGACTACCTTATGCAATGATAGTCTCTATTCACATGTGTGATATCCAATACTATAGTTGAGCATGAGAAGCTTACAATACAGCATGAAACTATTGACTATACAAGACATCTGTGTTTCTGTCATAATAGGCTAACACTATATGACAAGTCATCTACCAAGGGTGATAATCTCCGCTTTCTACGACCACTTGATACAATAAGCGACAGAAGTGTCCGTTATGATTATAATGCCGCTGGGTATCTGTCTGGCCCCGTGTATGTTGACTTCTGTCAGTGGTGTAACCTAAATGTAATGAAATTGAAGAGTATGATGAACTCATAAAACGAGGCGTAATATTTATAGTGCTTATTCTAAAATATAGGATAAATGCTTTCACCTTTACATTCACTATACGTGCATTTGTTTGCTTCTCGAACCCGTAACTCTACCATTTTCACTAAATGATAAAGTGCAACTAATTGTTCTATGCTAATGTATAAAGATTAACCTAAATATCAGATAGATATGAGAAGAATTGTTACCCACCTTGTAGTATTCATAATCTCACTTTCATGTGCTGCACAGAAAATAAAGATGATGAAAACAAACGACCGATTTGATTATGAATATTATAAGAAGAAGATTGGGAAAGAGAAGATAGATAATCAAGTATATAAAGAGTCTGATAGCACCTTGGTGCAGATTCTTATCTCCCATGACGAAAATAGTGTCTACATGATAAAACCAATGAGTTTCGTAATGTATATAAGGAATTATTATAAACATAATAACAGATTGAAGAGAGAAGGATGCTTCTTTCTGTATTCCAGTGTACGTGTTGGGACATGGCGTGAGTACGATGATAAGGGGAGTTTAATAAAGGTAACCGATGAGGATGCTAAGTTTAAGCATCTTGCCATGCGACCTAAGGATGTACTTATGTGGATGCAAAGGCAGGGATGGATAAACCTTAGCACAGGAGAAGGGCAACAGACAACGTTCTCTAATACTCCTTTTGATATCTATTTTATACCCAGAAATAAGCATAAGAATAAAGAGAACACGCATGCTAAATGGTTCATTAAGAAATCAGAGACGTATGGAACTGAGGATGTTGTGCTCGATGCGGAAACACGAGAACTTATCCATCATGGCAAGACCTTCAGTATAGAATAATACAATATGGAGCAAATTGAAGCAAAAGACTTTCTCTTTTATTATAATCCTAATCTTGAGGAGCTTATCGTTTCATCAGGATTAAAGTTTATGAAAAGAGACAATGATGAATTTAAAGTTGACTTAAACCCACATGGTCAACCTGAACTTACGACAGTAGACTTTATTAATTTAGATATTAACAAAAGATGTCTGGAATGTAATATAGGGAAAGAACCTGTACACGTCACTATAAACACATGCTTTCAAATAAACATGTTAGGTTTTAAAGTAGTAATGAGTGCATGGGAAAATACCCACTGTACTAAGGAACTTGATAAGATAGATCTATTCTTTACTGGCAACAAGTTAGAGCATCTCTATATAAACAAAGTGAATAACTACAATATTATTGATTCCATAAGAATATTTGAAGAAGACAACCAATACTATGTTGTAAAAAGCAGACCACAGTTTATAAGAGAAGTGATAAGAAATATGTCATTATGCAACGACACTATTAAATTAGAAAACCAAAGTAATAGTTTTAACTATAAATTAGACGTCAATGATGATGTCTTATCTTTTTTGCATAGCGTTTTCAAGCTAATAGAGTTGCCCAAGTAACCATCTTTCATAACGAAATAAGTAATTGAAAGATGGAAAAGTATTCGTAACAGATTATTATATTCATATTGTATTAAGGAAGATGAGATTAGATTTAAGAAAAGCTTATCAATGACAAGAGATAATTGCTATCATCTCTAAGGAAATAAGTGAGAATGGGTTTACAGACGAGGATTACTGTTTATATTCTCACGAGGATATGTTAACTCCTGAAGTCGTTTGTTATCTGGAAACATATCCAACAATATCAAGTGATGACAAAGATGTGTATCCTAACTTTGTTGTTATGGAGTCTTTAGAGTTGTTATATTATGGTGAGCAATTTGAAGACGTATTGATGAATGTACAAAGTCAAATAGAAGAGCCAACGACTGACGAGTATATATCCGCATTAGACTATTATTCTAAACATAACGTCTCCATGGATTTCAAGTCTCAAGGTGGTCGGAAATAATCCTACACGGTATGTCTTTGCCGTTAATCCGAATATCTGGAATGAAGTGTTTGGCTTAGTAAATCGCTTTATAAGTGTGCTAATAGAGCTAAACATGACCTCTTTAGACATGCTTGTACGGCTTATACCATGTCATGACAGTGGTTGCACTAAACAAGAAAACGTTGGCATTAGAACAAGAAAAGGTTGATATGCAATAGTCTTAACAGATAGGGTGTTTGCCTAATCTCACTTTTCTACAAATAAAGATATGTCTAAGACTCTTTAGGTCTCTTTGGATGTTGCACGTAATATACTCTAATCTTGCATACAAAAAGAATAGACGCATGCCTCTACCCCACGTCTTAACGTCAAAATTTTTCGCTCCCTTCAAACACAACCCACCATCTTCAAGCTTCAAGAAGACGCCCTTCTACGTTCGAGAACATGCCCTTCTTGATGCTTGAAGACGCCCTTCTTCGAGCAAGAAGGGCATGTTCTCAAACGCTGTTCGTAACTTATTGATTTATTGTAGGTTATAAAGTCAATTCCAAGAGATATTATTTCCTTATTCTGAGGGTATTTAACTCGTTATTAAGTCATGATATTTGAAGGCAGAACTAAGTCAAGGCAAATGGGTAAACAACCAAAAGAATATGATATTACCCATGCAAGACAAGACCGTATTCAATAATAAAATGTAGTTTTCTACGTTTAGGTTATAATACAAGGAATATAGCCACATGATTGAAGAGAATATACCTTTCAATTGCCCATCACCTATTGTGTCGTTGGTAAACATTAATGTAATGTCCGAAACAACTTACGATATATCAGATGTTTAAGCCTAATAATGATGGTAAGCATAGTGTTATAGACCCCTGTAAGGTCGTTGACACTGGTAGAACAACAAGAAGTATGGAATGGTAGACAACGTAAAATTAAAAACCTTATGTGTCAGATAGATAAAAAAGAAGCCCTTTCTGTTATTGCAGATATTAAAGATTGGCAAGCAAGATATGAGAATGTAGAGAACCTGCCATTAGCGTTTTATCTGAAATATAAGAAACTGTTGTCTTCATATAAAGACGCAGGAAAGAGCAAAGAAGAGGTTTTGTACTTTTTTAGTAAGATAGCAGAAGACTATCAAGACGGCTCTGCATTCGTACATGAGATAATGGATTTAATAGAAGGGTATTGTCGGCCAGATTTTAGAGTGTGGTCAAAATGAAACTAAATGATTGGACTTTAGCTCATTGATGACTCATCTAATAGTAGCATATAGACTAACAACTATGGACTCATATACCTTATTAGCTGAAGATAGGTGATTGCATTAACCAAGACAAGATAAGGTTAACTGGGGAACTACTCGACACCGTTGGGCTATGTGAGAAGCTGTAATATTTGGAGTGATGTCACTGGACTTTCAACTCATCGTCACCCTATAATACTTCAAACTATTTGGGAGATAGGAACAGAAAATACAATAACAGATAGAATATGGATAGGCATAAGAAATATTTTAGGGTCAGACCCTCTATTGAAAGTCGCGTTACTGGGATAAGAGATGGCGTTACCTGCCAGGTTGAGACTCGATTTACTAAATCACAACCTTCATTTATAGATAAAACTGAAAAGGCTTATTTCCAGGATTACTGTAAGTATTTATGGGAAAACAGGAAGAATGACAACTTCCCTTTAATAGACCCTTCAAGAATCAGTAAGATTACATATTATAAAACAAAGAAGGGGGTTAAGGAGACTGATTTCATCTCGAGTCTAACGGATAACTCCTTCAACTTGTTTGACTTTATAGTGTCTGAAGAAACATACAAGCTACTTTTGGAAGCAAACTTACCTATCTATAATAAAATACAAGCTTATATCCCTGAGTTTTCTACTCAAAGGGAATATTTCTTGTTGGGCTTCCCCGAGTTATCGTTAGAGAATGTTGATTATGCCCATTCGGTTATTCTTGACTCCTTCTCAGGCGTCCAATTAAGAATTAACTCCTATGAGGAATATGCAAACAGGACATATAAGTTTACAAAGATGCACAACATACAGCTCAAAGCTGATCATAAATATGATATTATTAAACTACAAAACACAGGCTTATTCTTCTCTAACTCATTGATAGAAGTTATGAGACTCCATAATATCACAGGCTTGGATTATCTTACACAATCTATTATCTTGCCTGTTTAAGATATTTCCTAATGCAGAAAAGAGTAGGATACAACCCTGCAAGACGAGGTAGTATCCAATAATATATCGTAGATTTTTACGTTTAGAATATGAGACAAAGAGTATTACCCTAAGACAGGATAGGAGCCGTTCTACGGTAATAGCAAACAGAAGAAAGTATTGACAATGAGTAACATAACGTGTAAGTAATAATGAAAGCAAAGGAATTAAGGTCTCTCTTTAGAGTCAGTATAGAGAAAGACTTAGCTGATCTACTTTTCAAGTATGGCTTCAAATGGAGACATGGCTCTCTAAAGTTCCAACGAAGTAAGGGCGATTTCGTCCAATCAATATTATTCTTCTTAACTCCTTCCAAATATCCGGACGATAAAAGTATAGGACATATAAGTATCATGATACGTCTTGATTCAAAGGAAATAACTAAAGTAGCAACAACACTGAAAGGCGCTAATAACACTTTTGAAGCTATAGATACTGTCGTAAACATCAATGCGGGCTTTGTTTCTGACACTCAAGCGATAGATTGGCGCCCCACCTCAATTGAAGATATGAATCTTCTCATTGAACAAAAGATTAAGCCTTTTATCATAGAAAAGATAATCCCTTTCTTGGATGAAAGAAGTTCGATGAAGCATGTTCTTAATGATTTTGAAAATCATAATAGATACTTTTTCTTAAATAGTAATGAGGTCGTTGCGCTACTTGCCATAGCCATGTATTGTCTACAAAGTGACTTAGAACGTGCAAGAACAGTTGCTAATGTTTATTTTAAGTCAGATGACATTTATAGAGAGAAGTACAAGAATGTCTTTATGAAGCTGAACACTTGATGTTAGCTTGTAATTTTTATTAAACATAATCATATAGATTTTCCACACAAATGTCCTTAATATAAGGGCCTCATCGGCGCTATATGATACCCTAAGACAATATTTACAACTGTTACATTTGGTAATAATAAACAATAAGAATAAAAATATCTTGGTGCTTTATAACAACATAATACAAGCAATAGTGATGTAAAAGGTGTCAAAATAAAAAACAGAATAAGATGCAAGTAAAAGATATTCATAGTACTTCTGAAACTCCATGGGAGTTCTCTGTACGCCAGAGAATAGGAGATTATATTATCGAGTATAGAGAACTAATAGAGTTTTCTCAAGGTTCACCTTTAATAGGTTCTTTATATATTAATAATGAGAAGATAGGTAAAGAGGAGCTATTTGGTGGCCCGTTTTTACTAAAGAAGAACTATTTATATATACCTAAATATGTCAGAAAGTTATGGATGTCGGGATTTATTTTATGTAAGATAGACCTCAGAACGGGCCAAATGGAAAATATAGGTACGATAAAGTCTTTAATATATTTAGGTTGCAAAGATGAGAGATAATCTATATGATATAATAGACAAGTTGCCATCTAACAAACAATTACTGTTTGGTATAAGTTGCGTGTATAGAATGGAGACTTATCTTCATAAATATTTTGTAAACAAAGAATTGACATCTTTTCTCATTAGATTAATAGATGATATATTCTTTCAATGTACGTCTGAGAGATTTAAGAACATAGCAGATACTATCTCCTTAGATAAAGAAAAGTATATAGAAGAATATATTCCTGATACAGATGATGATGGAAGTTGTGTTGCAGTTCTTGCTCAAAATGTAATGATAGCATTGTCATATTGCTTAAACTTTATAAACGAAGAGGATGTAACTGCTATAGAGTACTGTAGCAAAAAGATGATTGAGACTGTAGATATCTATGCGTTAAGTGTGTTACAGCAAGATAATTCCGATAATCTTATCTCGCAAGAAACAGCAATTCAATTACGTATATTGAATATGATAAAGAATATGAATTGTCATATTAATGAGAATGATATTAACGGTTATAGAAAGCAACTTAAACAATATAAAATGACCTGACTCGGTGAATAATATGGTAGCGATAGACAAAAGGAGGTTACGTTTTAACAATAAAACCGTCCACTACATAGTATAGATGAGTTCTGTCACTTTCGTATGGAATGGTAGTAAAAATGAGAAAAAGCCAAGTGAAACAAAGTACAGGATTGGAGGCAGAAACTAAAGACCTCCTTACAAAGAATATGAATGATGAAGAGGAAGATACCTTTTGCTATAAATTAATAGAAGAAGGAGTTTATGATGTTAACAAGTTAAAGCGTATCATCGAATATGCTTCGACCAACAAGAATATAGACAAAAAGGCTCTCAGATGGATAATTAACTGTGTGGACAGATGTTATATCTATCACAAGGATGAGCATGATTATTATACCATAAAGAATTACTCAATAGAAGAAGAGAATATGTGGGAGGGTGTATGGAAAGAAAGACTATTACAGGTATTAAACGAGTGAACCGGTAGAGAACCTTGTCGAATGGTTGCATGAAGATGCTCTATACACGTCCGTTACAAAACATAAAATGGTGAACGCTATACTGTCATCAGTGATTATATGAGTCATCCTATGGAGATACATAGCGTTTACAGCCATGTTGGTTGATAAACAGACTATGATATATACAGTAATCTCCGTAACCTTAACGCCCGTAGGGACCTCATTATTTTCCGCCAGTTAGGGCAGTGCGAGGATGAAGAGACATGCCTCTTACCACAATAGGTTCAGATATTACAATCCACCTGAGAAGGATTAAACATCTCAATAGTGCTTAGCTGTTTTCCTTTTGTCCATCAAGCTCAGAGGACCACTGCCACAGTTAGGTTGACTAACTCCCAATTAAATTGACTGCCTCTAAGGTTGTAAGTATATAAAATCTTTACTTTCTCAATGCGTCACCCAAAGTCACGCATAAATTAAACTCAACTTTCTTATTTTCAAAAGACACTGTATGATGGCACAAAACATGATGAAATAAGGGCTAAATGATATAAATCAAAGGGATATTAACATCTCAAATATGCCTATAGGGAATGCATCCATTAGAAACAACCTGTGAATATATTTTACATTAATCACAAAGTCTCTAAATGCTATTACAAAGTCCTATTAATTCCTTTGCAATATTTTTATTCAAATAGTTGCGCCGTATTGAATATTATTATATATTTGCAATATCTTAATCAATGAGACCTATAAAGAAAAGAGACTAATGCACAAAGGATTATCTCTAAACACGTTAATCAAAAATAATGATTATGAAATTATACGCTTTCTGTATCACATTCATGCTGTCTCTACTTAGCTGCTTTGGACAAGAGACACATATCATCGAACCGAGTATTCTCGAAATCAGTTATCACACAAAGTATCTTAACAGTTATGATGACTATGCGCTTAGGATAGGGAAAAATGTAAGTGAATACTTTAGCTATCATACTTTGCGCTTCGATTCCTTAGGGAGCAACCCTGAGACGGCTTTGGCAATAATTAATGAAAAGATAAAAGCTGCTCGCAATAATAATAAGACTACCCATAAGGTAGAAAGTCCTAATAGTCGTGATTATCTTTACAGAAATCTTGAAGAAGGAAAAATGACAACTTACACACAGGTATGGGACTCTTATTATAAGATAACAGAAGACATACCCACACCGGAATGGGTTATTCACGAAGACAGTACACGAAATGTCATAGGCTTTAATTGCACAATGGCGACCACGCATTTCCGTGGACGAGACTGGAAGGTGTGGTTCAGTGAGGAGATTCCTTTACCGCTCGGTCCGTGGAAATTAGGTGGACTACCCGGTTTAATCTTAGCTGCACATTGCGATGGCTATTTAGACATAACTGCAAGTAACATTAAAAGAGAACAGTTGTCACCTGTCAAGTTTTATAATTTCTGGGAAAAAAAGTATAAGGATATAGACCGGCTCTCTTATTTAAAAAAGGCTTCAGACCCTACGATCTACCCAAAGAATACAACCAAGATTCCCAAAATGGAGTTAGAATAAGATATAACTAATGAAGAAATATATTATCTTATGTTTGCTTATCCTACTTGTACAGTCAATAAGTGCACAGAGGATAGTGGAAGGTGTCGTTACTGACGTAGGAGGACACCCTGTGTCTGCAGCTATTATCAAGACTGTAGATGCAACCACAAAAAAGACATTACATTTCTGTCAGACAGATACAAAGGGGAAGTTTACCATTACAGCACAAGAAGGTAATATTCTATCTATTTCAGCAATAAGTTATAAAAAGCAGGAATTAAAGGTTACAATGGATATGCCTGCACAGCATATTACATTAGAGGAAGATACGAAAACGTTATCGGAGATAACTGTAAAGGCAAAACCAATTAAGATAAAAGGCGATACGATTCAATATCTACTCACTACCTATAAAAGAGAAGGAGACCGAACATTAGCTGATGTTCTTGCACGTGTCCCTGGCTTTGAGGTGAATAAAGAGAATGGCGAGATACAATACGAAGGTAAGTCTATCAGCAATTTCTATATAGAAGGTATGAATCTGATGGGAGGGAAATATGGCTTGGCAACAAAGTCATTGCCTCAAGATGACGTCGCAACAGTAGAAGTAATGAAGCATCATCAACCTATCCGTGTGTTAGATGATTTTACTTATTCTGACGATAATGCTATCAATATTAAGATGAAACAAGGAGCTAAGGCACGCTGGATGACGACCTATAGCGGTGGCATAGGACTAAAGAGTCATGGAGGATTGTGGAATTTTGAAACCTTTGCCATGCGTCTGAAGCCTTCTTTTCAGACATTTCTCACCTATAAGACAAATAATATAGGTAAGAATATAAGGAGAGAGACGGACAATCTTTTAAGTTTTAATGAGCTACAAAGTCCTTTGTCAGCTATGCTCTCTCTTCCTTCACCATCGCCTCTATTGCTCAAAGGACGTTCATTATTTAACCGCTCACATGCTGTTAGTTTGAATGCACTACAGCGTATAGATGAAAATTCTCAAGTAAACGTACAGATTACATTTGCCAATGACCGCAATGAGGCTACCTCTTTGCGCCATTCAGACTTTTATACGAATAGCGGTATAAAGACAATAGAAAACAGAAAACAGTATTTGGAGAAAAGTAATGACCTCTTTGCAAAGATAAAATACGAGAATAACGCTAAAAACCACTATCTTAAAAATGAGCTTTCTGGTGACTTCTCTTGGAACAAACAATGGCTGAATGAACAGGGAACTCATCCTCATAAGATGATGGGTAATCTTCCGATTTATACATTAAAAGATAATTTCAGTATAATGAAGAAATATGGCAAACGCCTTGTCACTCTGCAATCAAAGAATATAATGGATATACGTCCGCAACAACTATATGTCGATTCGCTGGTGCAGTCTATTAATCAACATTACTATGAAACGAATACAGACGTAAGAGGAAGTTTCAGAATAGGGAGATTTATTCTATCAGGACAAATAGGAGTAAATGCAGGAGAACACCGCTTCGCTTCTGATTTAGTCGGAGTTTCAGATAGTATCGGACTGCTAATGGGCAAAAGCAGCTTTACATTTGCAAGGTTATATGCCAATCCGAGCATTGAATATATGGTGAAGGACTTTGATTTCACATTATATGGCGATATGTCGTACAACCATTATAAGTATAGTTTAGATAATGGTCAGTCTAAAGTTTTATTCTCCCCTAACTTCCATATCAGATGGAACGCTACAGCAACATGGACATTCTCGGCTGATGCATCCATTAATACAATGCAGATAAATGCTGCCCAATTTTATCCAACTTTGGTACTGCAAGATTATCAATATATGAATAAAGGTCTGGCAGGCTATAACCTAAACAAAGAGAAAAGCGTAGGAATAGGAGTTGTTTATAGCGATGCGCTGAAAGGTACTTCTATACGATTACGCATAACAAGATCGTTTGGAATCTCTCCTTATACATCAACCCAAGATTTTGTGGGCAACTATATCGTAGAATCATTGACTTCTGAAGAAACAAAATACAATAGCTGGAGTATGTTCCTAATGGGTTCACAAGGCATAGGCTTTTTAAAAGGAAAGCTAAATGTAAAGGCTTTATATAATGCCATGAATAGTTATATGGTTCAGAATAAGCAACAAATGCCTTACGACACAAAGAACTTAAAAATAATCTCTAACCTTGATATTGGCTTAATAAAGGGTGTCGATTTAGCTTATAAACTTACTTATGGCTTTCACCAGATGAAGATGCCTGCTTTCGGAAAGACGTCTAATCTAAATAGTTGGAAGCATGAGGGAAGCCTTAGACTACCTCTTTGTAAGGTTTTGAGTTTGGAAACTTTGACGGAATACTATCATAACGAGATTGCAAAAAAGGAGTTTAAGGATATGTTCTTTCAAGACTTCACTTTGATATTTAAAGCCAAACACTTTGACTTAAGTCTTGCTTGGAACAATGTCTTTAATAATAAAAGCTATAGCTATGGAATTAATAATACGCTTTCAAGTAGCTTTAGTAATCAAGACATTAGAGGAAGAGAACTGATGCTTAGTTTCTATTATAAACCTTGATAACGAAGTTGATTGATACTACATAAATAAATTTAATATGAGCTGGGATATATTAGACACCATTGTCATAGTACTGATGGGCTTACAACCGATTATTTTCAGAAGCACCATCAGGCCATATTTTTCTGTCAAATTTGAACAAAGAAGACCTAAATCGAAGCTTAATAGTAAAGAAGACTTAAAAGTCTGAAGAGAATAAACATTACAGTCATATTAGCAGATGTTCCAACTTCATCAAGGTGTCAATCAAAGTCACCCATAGATAAAACATAACTAACTGATCTACAAGATACGCTGTATGATGGCACAGAAGCATAATGACGCCAAGGCTTGACTAATCTCAGGTGAATTGTATGCCCCCTAATCTCGTTAGTATAGATTGCTATTTCAGTAAGGTATGGAGTCTCCCAAATGCTGGACGAACCTGACAAAAAGAGCTACACCCTTACTCTGGTAGTCTTACAAAGCCATCAGTTTCTAAAATACTCTTAGAACGTAAAAGTGCTTCTAAGCCCTCTTTTAAAGCTTGTTCTACCTTAGAGCCACGACGTGAAAAACCCAGCCTCTTTGCAACAAGAAGAGTCAGTGCATCGGTCTTGATAGAAAGCTGCTCTCGTACTGTTAGTATGATTGCATTCATTATTTCTATTAGAGGTATTTCTGTTATATCTCTTCCGTGAGCCTGTCTATATCCACTGAAAGAATCAGCACATGCTTTATCTGTCCACAATATCGTTGAGTTACCTATCTCTTGAACAAATAATAGCCTATCAGCAATATCCTTAACCGAGGCCACCAAAGAGGAAGTAACTCTTGCAGTACCTCTATGTACACAGATACATCGACATAAATACATCAGTGTCATTGGCTGTTCACATGCAAGTATCTTTTTTGCAAGAACCTCATCACTCATAGCACCAGTATCTTCCAAACCTTGATACGTATGATAGTCTTTCTCATTGCTTTCAATTTTCTCAACCTTTTCTTTTGTAACATCAAAGGTAGTATTCTTTACGAATGCCTTTTCTAACTTCCCGTTCTGCTGTAGTACCTTTTCAATACGTGCTATAACACGTTCAGGATTATTAATCCAATCGACACTCCACACACGCATTATCTTCCAACCAAGTAAGTTCAAAACAGTTGGTTGGACAATCTCTCTATCTCTTGTAGTCTGCGTATTATGATAGACCTCACCATCGAGTAGAATACCCATAACATAATTGTCATTATTAACAGCATCTGCAATAGCCACATCAACCTTGAAGTTTGAACGCCCTACATTGGTATTTACTATATGGCCATGAGCCCTGAGTCCATCAGCAATCTGCTCAGAGATGATGTAGTCAGAGTTCTCCTTATGATTATTAGAAATATTAATCAGTACTTGTTGCTCCGCATACTCTAAGAAATGTTTCAACCCTTCTACTCCCCGTGCCTTAGTACGTTTCAAATCAATCTGTGATGCTTTCAAAGACGAATAGACATTCATTTCTCTTCTGGCACGGCTTACTGCTACATTCAAACGCTTTTCTCCCCCATTATTATTTAGCGGTCCAAAGTTCATTGATACTCTGCCATCCTTATCTGGACCATAACCAATAGAGAATAAGATGATGTCACGCTCGTCACCCTGTACGTTTTCAAGGTTCTTTACAAAGATAGGCTCGTATAATGCTTCAGCTGCTTCTCGCAGTTTCTTATCCTTGTCGAGCTTTTCAGTTAACAAGTCATCAATTAAGTTTTGCTGTACCTGACTGAATGCTATCACACCAATACTATACTTTGTTTGGTCTTTACTCTGCAATCTTTTGACGATATCTTCTACGATAGTCTCAGCTTCCTTCTTATTAGAACGGCGTCCACCCTTATCATACACACCATCTACATAATAATACTTTACCTTCGTCGTTTGGTCATCAACAGATGGGAATGTGATAAGTTCACCATCATAATACTCATTATTAGAGAAGGCAATTAGCGATTCGTGCTTTGAACGATAATGCCAGTTCAACTGAAGTGATGGTATACCAAGACTATGGCAATCATCAAGAATACTATCAAGATCATCGATATCAGCTTCATCTTCACTAACACTTGTTGATGAGAAGAAACTCGTTGGAGGCATCTGCTTCGGGTCACCTACAACTATTAAAGACTTGCCACGAGCAATTGCACCTATCGCCTCACTTGTAGGCATCTGTGAAGCCTCATCAAAGATAACAAGGTCGAACTTGCTTCGTGATAAATCTAAAAACTGTGCCACGGACATAGGACTCATCAACATACATGGGCAAAGTCTTGGTAATAGTGTGTCAATATTATCAAACAAATCACGGAGCGAGACTCCTCTACCACCATTTGCAATGTTTCTATTAAGGAAGCCTATAGGACTACTATTGTCTATACTGTCTGTCACATGGGGTACATTCGCAGCCAATCGAGCGTAAAGTTCCTTCTGACTGAGTAATTGAAACTCTTCTGTCAGTTTTTTGTAGCGTGAGATTGTCTCGTCAAAGATTGTTCCTTCAAAGGTTCGTAAGACCTGTGACGACGCTATCTTCTCACAGGCAAAATTTCGAAAAACTCGCTTAAAGAAGGCATCCTTCAGTCTATCGGCTGAAATTTCCTTATTTTCAATATATTGAGCGATGATGCCAAGACCCTCAATCTCAAGTTCCTTCTTATAAGCACACCACTGATACCAATCTCGTGCTTCATCTGTATGCTGAAGCCAGTTATCGAGTTTCAGTACATAACACTTCAAGTCTTCATTGGTTGGAAGCTTATCATCATCAAAACTTACGGCAAAATACGTATGTATAACATCCTGTATTGTTACTATCTCATTATGTAATTGCTGATAATTTAGTAATTTAGAGAGGAAAGTATCAATATCTTGCTCAATAATAAGATTATTAAATTGCTTCAACTTAGTTAAGAAACTCCTTTTAGCAAAGAAGCGAGGTAGAAACCACTTAGCCTTGATACTCCTCCACTCGTTATATAACGTCTCTCCATCTTGAGATAACACTTCATCATTGCAATCTCTTAATAATTCAGCTTTTATAGCTTCAGCTTCCAAAAGCTTATGCCTTTCCTCATCACCCTTACGGAGTGTTTCAGATGCTGTTTTGAGTCGTGATGATAGATATCCAACATTGGCAAGGTCGTCGTCTTCAATAGTAAGCCCAAGTAAAGGGTGTTTTGAAGGAGTCCCCGTAATGCTAAGTACAGCCTGGTACTTCTGACTCAATAGATGTGCGTATTTATCCATTTTCTCTATTCGGAACACTTGCTTAAATGCAGCATCGTTCACATCTAAATCAAGCTCTGGCCCATCTATGGATTCATATCTGATGATACTGTCAAATAAAGACATCCCCTCCGGTCCTTTAACATCATGGAGTGCCTCCATATACTCAATCAATTTACACCGTTGAGCATAGAGTTCGTCAGCAATACGTGCATATTCTTTTGGATGTTGAATATGAGTTGCCTCCATAGCCTTCTTCAACTGTTCAAGTACATGACGCTTTGTAATTTTGTTTGAATGCATTTCAAGACAGAATGGACCAAGGTTTATCTTCTCCAAACGCTTCTGTACCACATTCAAGGCTGCCATTTTCTCTGCAACAAACAGTACTCGTTTACCTTGGAACAAAGCATTAGCAATAAGGTTTGTAATGGTCTGCGACTTACCTGTTCCAGGAGGACCATATAGAATAAAAGAGTGTCCCTGACCAGCTTCCATTACGGCTGCCATCTGTGACGAGTCTACAGGGACAGGTAATGCAAGGTCAGATGGCTTCACCTCTTTATCCTTATCTTTCAACTCTGATATTACTTGGCTTGGAGTAAAGGTCAGTTTTTGTTCTACAAGACTACATACTATATTGTTCTCAAGCAGTTCTTGTCTGTGGTTATGGATATCATTCCACATAAGGAACTTACTAAACGAGAAAACGCCCAAGATACATTCTTCTTCTACATCCCATCGTTTTTTGTTCTTAAGCACCTCACGTATGATAGCAAAGATTTTCTTCACATCTACCCCGTGCTCATCTGTAGGTAGGGGATTAAGGCCTGGTATGTTGATTTCAAAATTCTGACGTAGAAATTCTATCAAGGTTATATTCAAAGTAATCTCCTCATCTCGAGTACGAATATAGTAATCGCCTTTTTTATACACCATTTCCACAGGCAGCATTAATATTGGAGCATAACGAGACTTCTCACTTATCTCTGTTTCATACCATCGCAGTGTACCTATAGCAAGGTATAACGCATTTGCACCTGTCTCTTCAATAGCATTTTTTGAAGCTCGATAGATATTCTTCAACGTATTGCGTGTATCTGCCTCCGTTTGATAAGTATGTAACATACGATGTTTAATATCATTTGTTATCAACTCATGGAGTTCTGGCAAAGACTTAGAGCGTACAAGGCGTTTCTCGTCATTAATCTTAAAACTTACATCAGGTTTGCAAGAAATTAGGTATTCCATCCCATCTTGCAAATAGTCTTCTACCAGGTCAATATCAAATGAAATAAATTGAATAGCCTTCTGCCTTAGATAAAGATTCAACATTGAGTTACGCAAAGAGAAGTCTAAAAGTTTGCGCTCCCAGATATCCAGCTTGGTTATCTCACGTTTGTTGTCCATTAGCATACTCAGATCAAAACGCGAGTGTTCCTTTACATTTAGCATACACTCATCATGACTTGTTCCCTCTACAGCAACCTCCCATACACCATTATTCATGACACGCTGTGGAAGAGGACGCACTTGTTCAAGTCGACATCGCTTGATATCAATGAACATCTCAAAGATTGCCGTATTGGCAAGATTCTTTATGGCTAAACTCTGAGCATCTTCAAAGGTAGTAGACTCTGCTGTAATTTGTGTACATTCAAGTACAAGCATCTCATCGATGCCGTCAGAACATTTCTTCTCTATATACGAAGCATCGTCACAAACACTATATTGACAACAGTCGTCGACTAACCAAACAGCAAGGTAAGCATGCCCTTCTTGTAGTACAATACCACTATTGAGCCCTATACTTTCAAGTACACTTGCAAAGAGTAGCGTAAGTTCTATGCAGTTCCCGACCTTAGAAGCCAGGACTTGGTCAGGCAGTGTAATACGTTGTCCAATGACTTCATACGATGCTGGAGCAGAACGGTATACAATACCCTCAGCATGGAGTGCACCATACACAGCAGCCACCTGCTTTCGTACTTCATTTGAATTACCTGTCTGATATGCTGTAAATGCAGAAGCCCCCGACACTTCCTTCAACTTACTGGCTGCCTTAGCTATAATATTGTTTACAGCGGGATGATTGGGCGTAACAAACGAAGCAAGACATTGCGGTAGAATACTGGTTCCCAACCATTGGTCGTATGGCATTATATCTATGTCATAACTATGAGTAAACACTATCTTCTTTGCATCTGACAGCGCATCAGCATATACATTGATGGTAAATGTGGACGTAATCTTTTCTGTTACCAAAGCTACCTCTGTTGGCTTCAGAGATAAGCTCATACCCTGTAAACGAATTGACTTACCAGTCTTAAGTGATGCGATGATGCTTGAACGAAAGTCTTGGAAAAAATCACCAGAACATTCTATTATTATATCCCTTAAATCATCAGCCTTGTCATTACAAAGCTCAACTGACTGGCATATTGCTACCCCGTTATTAATTAAGGAATAATTGATAGATGGTAGATATTCTATATTGATAGTTGCCATAACGATTTGATAATTTGTAGATTTTGTTACTTATACCAATATTAATTACTTGGGTTTACGGACTTATTGGATTTAGACATTAACTGCCAAATATTATATGCTTATTACATAACCATTGAGAAAGATATTACAACGGTCACTTGGTTATACCCCCTCTATAATACTAACGCTGTCAAAGGTGTTTATCTTATCAAACTAAAGTACTAACCTGCAAATATAGTTATTTGTTTTTATATCTCCTCGTATTATGCTTGTAAATATACTATTGGTACCAGATAATTCTATGAATAACATAAATCTACCATCATCTCCAGTTATATACAGGTCTTAAAGCTTGTTTAAGATTAAGCAATAGATGGATGGATAGAACTTCATAAACAGTAAGGAAACTACCTACGTGAGAGCTTGAAAGCATTCTCTAACACAAAACTTTACGGCTGTATAGTTATCGCAAGGCTACCCAAAGAACATTACTCTAATTGCTTTCACCATTATTACTATCATATCAAAACAAAAGTGTCCTGTTGTTTCAAGTGAACCTAAAGGCTTTATAAGTTGTAATGTGGTAAAAAAAACCTGTTGACCTATATAACTATGTGGGAATAAGAACGCACCCTACGACACATCTTATGCGTTGTCCTTTAAGAGATGGAATAGTTTCCCGCTCTCATGAAATGCTACAATAATACCATTATAATTTTGATTTCAAGTTGCTGTCACTTTTAACATTTCAAATAAACTCATTATAAATCAATTAGTTGTAACGTCATCTCTAATGACAGAAATGACAGGAAATATTATTCTGGAGGATTTGGTTTGTCGTAGGACATTCAAAATTTCGTGCGAGCTTATTAGGTATATGAAGATTAGTTGGTTAAGAAGAAATATAAAGGTTTACTGAAAAGCAAGGGATGCTACTATCAAGACTTATCACCGTAGCACTTAAAATATAGCATGAATCATTTATGTTCGTCTGTTATCGTTAGACATAACATACCAAGCGAGATAACGAGAATCACTACTTAAAGGTGTCTCATTATTCTAAAGAATATGACCCAAGGTAGCCTATCGAAATCAATAAAGGTACAACATGACGAAGCAAAAACACTTAACTGAGTACTACCAAGAAAATAAGAATTCATGCTCCGACAATAGATTAGAGAACGTCTAATTGACATATCAGAGACTTACTTCTTCGGAACGAAAGTCTCCCATGTCTGATCATCAAAGAATATACGAATCTCTGTGATGCGTCGTTGCGGCTTGTCAATATATTTTACCTCTGTACGAGAAGGGATTTTATACATATTATCATTATATGGTAAACTTCTCTGTTCTGTCTCTACCAGTGGTGGAGTTGTAGAATTAGAAAAGTCTAGCGTGCCTTCAGAACTTCTAGGAGTCATGGTTGCAGCCTCTCCTGTAGAAGAATTAGGCTCAGCGGTCTGATCCTTAAACATTGGACCTTGTCCATACAAAAGCCAATCAAGATTAATCTTTGTAAACTTACTCTTGATAGCTTCAACAGTATTAAGAGTCGGTTTTGTTCTTCCAGTAAAAATACTACTGAGAGATGCAGACGAGATTCCTATGAAATCTGAGAAAGTTTGCTGAGTCATGTGCTGACTCTCCATAAGCTGTCTTATTCGATCTTTCATTTCAAATTCTATCGTTTGTTAGTAAATAGAGGAGTTTTTAGGCTGATTAGCCACTCTTCTAACAACTATACAAAGGTAAACATAATATTTTATATACCCAAATAATAAGTTGAATAGATTATGTTTGTATATCTAACTTTTAATATTTACATTTTACAAACACAAAATAGCAAAAGTGTGCATGCGCCTTATACATTTACAAAGTAACATATACAAACCTATAGAGTACAGAACAAATAAATAAACCAGAACTACTAAATTACTGGTTATAAATCACATTATTAAGCATATCTAAACCTAAATAGTACAAATATGCGAATTATAAGGGAATAAAAGAAGGGTTAGGTAACTAAAACAATATTATATTCTTATAATGTACTGATATATTAGTATTTATATGCCATAATTAGTACGTGCATAAAAATACATCTCGATTAATAAAAGTAAATATACACATTTACATAACAAGATAACACACTTATGTGAGCAATAAATAACTTTATTATGTTTACATTTGTATTTACAAATATAAATGATAATGCTCATTTGTAGTTTCCAAACTCTACATAATTAAAGTAAAACAAGTGTGAAAATTAAATTGAGCATTGTCGAAAATTATCATTTTGAGCGTTATTAAAGTATTTGCGAACTGGGGGAAAGATGCAGGAAAATACGCGAAAAATGAATAGGGTAATTTCGCCTATTACGCTATTAATCAAGATAAAACATAAAAAAAGCACTCTTTTCAGAGTGCTCCTTTTAGCTTAAAATAATATGATTTTAGACTGGGAAAGAGTGATTTTACGGCTAAAAATATATCAAATTACCCTCTATTTCTTAATGAAGAATAAAGAAAATGAGCTCTTTCATCAAATCTCCCGCACCAGTATTAGGATTATCTAATCCCTTACTCTTTCCATCTATGTCCCGAATCTTAGAAATAATGTCCATCGTTTTACGTGCAGAATAGTTTTTTAATCCTATAATATAATCCTTCGCTCCCCATGTATTACGTAAATCCAAAGCAGAAGCTATCCCTTGTTCTGTACCTCTCTGAGGAGTATAATGAACTATCATAAGATTCTGAAAATAAGAAAAGAGTAATGGAAGGAAAGAATAAAGAGAACCAGCTTTGGGATTATTGTCAAAATATTTCACAATCTGATTAGCCTTGAAATAGTCCTTCTGAATAATAGCATTTCTAAGTTCAAAAGCATTAAAGTCCTTACTTACCCCTATCTCCTTTTCCACCACCTCTGGTGTTACGCGAAGATTATCTGCCGGAAGAGATATAAGCACCTTATTCAACTCGGAAGTGAGTCGACTCAAATCAGCTCCAATATGATCGGCTACCATCTGGCATGACTTGGGATCAATACTTACATTTCTTTCCCTTAAGTAACTTTGGATAAAATCAGGGAGCTGATAGTCGCGCAACTTCTTACTTTCAAAAACAACCCCTACTGTCTGTGCCAATCCAACAACCTTCTTACGTGCATCAATTTTCCCATTCTTATGACACCATACAAGGATAGTTGATTTTACAGGATTCTTGAGATACTTCTCCAAAGCTTCTAAAGAACGGATATTCTGTGCTTCTTTGACTATTATTACTTGAAACTCGGCCATCATAGGATAACGCCTTGCCATATCAGCTACCTGAACGGCTGTAACATCTGAACCGAAGCAGATAGTTTGGTTAAAGTCTCGTTCTTCAGGAGAAAGAACATGCTCTGCTATATAACCAGAAATCTGATCGATATAATAAGACTCTTCGCCCATTAACATATAGATGGGTGCATACTTCTTATTCTTCAGATCCTGCATTATACTCTGAAATGTTGGTCCTTGCTTTGTTGGCATTTACTTTTTTATTAACTTTGCATAAACGATAAACCGTGATACGACCTAAGAGAACAACGGCAATAAGTCCATACTGACAGAAGGTGCTCTAAAGGGTTACACCTCCCGAACCTCTTACGACACGGTCTTTCATGCAAAGTTAATAGAAAAGAGATAGAAAACAAAATTTTCATTTGACTTTCGCCATACCCTTCCACCTTATTATATATAGGATATTTAGTTATGATACAGCTCAACCTCCCTCCTTACCAGCTTAGAGTAAGGGAGACAAACGGACGAAAGCAGATTCTTGATATACTCCGCAGAAAATATGTAGCACTCACTCCAGAGGAATGGGTGCGACAACACTTTATTCATTATCTTATTGACCACAAAGGCTATCCTGCTCCCCTACTTGCTAACGAAGTTCCACTACAAGTTGGCGAGAAGAAAGTTCGTGCTGATAGTGTGCTTTACGATAATCAGCTTCGTCCGAGGATGATTATTGAATACAAAGCACCTACCATACCATTAACACAAAAAGTATTTGAACAGATATCTGTTTACAACCTCCTACTCCATGTTGATTACCTCATTATATCAAATGGTATAGATACCTATATCTGCAAGATGGATTATGACAACCAGACATACACGTTTCTTGAGGCAATACCAGACTATCAGGACATCTAGTCCAATTTTCCACATTACCACCTCCATAATAGGATTAAAACAACCAACAAGCTGACTGTATCTTAAGAAGCCAACTGAGCTTAAAACAACAACTCCTCCCTAAGTAAGAAAGTCTACATACGAGCATCTGAGTATCATTACTTCTCACGGTCTCTATTCCAAGAGACCATGCCTTGTTTTTTATAGGTTCAAAATCAGTTCATAAACATCTCTTCCTAAGCGATCTTCCCTCCGATAATAGGCAGAAAAAATAGTGATAACTCAATTTTTCTTCACCTTGATTTTGTCTATCATCCTTCCATCACAACTACCAGATATTAGGTATTCAATTACCGAAAAATGCAAAAGAATAAGCCTTAATACAACTTTCTTTCTACACAACTAGCAGCAGAATCTTTATCCTCATAGCGTGATATAACACATTTCTAACAAGATCCTACTACCATTTCATCACCCATCACCACAAATCATCACCACCCAACATTCAACATCCAAACCCTAAACGCATAGAGGGAACAAAAAAGAAAGAAAGACAATTCCTATTACTACAAGACATCGTAATACTCTTATGAACAACTAAGGTCAGTTCCCCAAACTATCGTTTGACATCTCCTTTTGTCCCTATCACTCCCTCTGAGCATATAAACAATTATTCTTCAATTTATTGACAGGATATCTTAATCTGCCTGCAAACATAAATAAAAGAGTAAATATAGTACTGAGTTTGTCGCCTTCGTTACTATTATCATGCCATATATCCTTTGCAATAATCTCCCAGATAGCAAAATTCACATGGCATTACCGATAAAAGATATAAACTTTGGCATTATCTTTGTATCATAATAATAATAAGACTTTGAGTTAAAGTAACATTGAAAAAAAGAAAAGAATATGGCAATCGCAAAGTGGATTGGTGGCGCATTAGGTTGGATAATTAGCGGAAATACGCTGGGTGCCTTAGTTGGCTTTTACATAGGTAGTTTACTCGACATAGCGCTTTCAAATGGAGAAGACCTCCCTTTTAGTGCAAATAAATATAGAGTATATGATGAACAAGACCATTTTGACGATACAAATTCTTTCGAAGGAGAGCGAAATTCCTTTTTACTTTCTATGCTTGTCCTTTCCTCCTACATTATAAAAGCCGATGGTAAGATAATGCACTCTGAGATGGAATATGTACGCCAGTTCCTTCGTGTAAACTTTGGTGAACAGGCTGTCAGCCAAGGAGAAGCCATTCTACTGAAGTTATTTGACGTACAAAAGCAGCAAGGACCGGTCCAATTCCAGGAGACCATTCGTAAGAGCTGTGTTGAGATTCGCTTCCACACAAGTGTAAGTCAACGTCTTCAATTACTTAACTACCTTGTCATCATCGCAAAAGCTGATGGTGTAATAAGCCCAGAAGAGGTTGCTGCACTGAAGGAGGTAGCCCTATACATAGGACTTTCTATGCAAGATGTTGAGTCTATGCTCAACTTAGAAAGCGGCGCAGAAGCAAGTAGCAGCATTGAAGATGCCTATAAGGTGTTAGGGGTTTCTCCATCAGCAACTGATGATGAGGTTAAAGCAGCCTATCGTAAGATGGCACTAAAGCATCACCCCGACCGTGTGGCAACCTTGGGAGACGACATACGGAAGGCTGCAGAAAAGAAATTCCAAGAGATTAACGATGCTAAAGAGAGAATCTTTAAGGCAAGAGGATTGTGAGTAAAGTAGACGAGTTGATGGTAAACAGGTTGACAAGTTGATGGTAAACAAGTTGACGAGTTGATTGTAGACGAGTTGACAAGTTGATAGTGAACAAGTTGACAAGTTGATAGTAAATAGGTTGGCAAGTTACAGTTAATTAGAATATTACTATTGCCTACTATCATCATTTTTAATAAGAAACAATCATATAATTGCACTATGGCAACAAGACTAAAAATAAAGACAACAGAAGGTGATATCACCATTCGCCTCTATGATGAGACCCCGAAACATCGTGACAACTTCCTCAAATTAGTGAAAGAAGAATATTTCAACGGAACAATCTTTCACCGAGTAATAAAGGATTTCATGATACAAGGCGGCGATCCTGATAGTAAAAACGCACCTAAGGGTAAGATGTTAGGAACAGGTGGACCAGACTACACCATCCCTGCGGAGTTTGTTTATCCACAATACTTCCACAAACGTGGTGCCTTGAGTGCAGCCCGTACGGGTGATGAAGTTAATCCTAATAGGGAAAGTAGTGGTAGTCAGTTCTACATTGTATGGGGAAAGACTTATAAGCCTACTGAACTAAAGCAGATGGAACATCAGATGGCAATGCAACAAGAACAGTTGGTTTTCAATCAGCTTACCAAGGAGCATCATGAAGAAATCATGAATTTAAGACGTAATCGTGACCGTACAGGACTGCAGGAGCTACAAGAGAAACTGATAGAACAGACTAAAACTATCTGTAAGCAACAAGGGAAGCCTGCCTTTACGCCAGAGCAAATAGAGGCTTATACGAACGTTGGTGGTACTCCTTTCCTCGACAATCAATATACTGTCTTCGGTGAGGTAGAGGAAGGACTTGATATTGTTGAACGCATCCAAAACTGTGATACTGACCGCAATGACCGTCCAACAGAAGATATCAAAATTAAGAATGTAGAATTACTATAGTTTTACAAGTAAAGACTTTACAACTAAACACAATCCCTTATCTGACTATCTCACAACGAAATAACCAGATAAGGGATTACTCTTTTATAGGGAAGGCTGACTATTTCGCAATAGCGAGATAGTGTGACAACCGCTCAAAGTTCTTTTGCTTAGTAGCATCAATAATCAAAAAGATATCTATCAGCCACCAAATATAGCACCCTCCAAATGTCAGTAGTTTACCAACACCTATTCCTGTGTCACCTATATAAAAACGATCGACACCCAATACTCCAAGAAATATTGACAGAATAATCGCCACTGTAGGCTCACTCATTTGATTCGTAAATGCCATTATCTCTTCTGCACTTACATTAGAGCTCTCCAATCTTGCACGTACACTCGGAATACATCCCGCAGGTATCTTAGAAGAAAGCAATACCAATATGCTATTAAGTTGTTCTGATTCCATAATATTTACACGAGGTTGAATAGTTAATACATTAATCCATTTGAGGAGGGAAGTC
Source organism: Prevotella sp. oral taxon 313 (assembly GCF_003043935.1). Lineage (NCBI taxonomy): Bacteria > Pseudomonadati > Bacteroidota > Bacteroidia > Bacteroidales > Prevotellaceae > Prevotella > Prevotella sp. oral taxon 313. Next base: position 3,278,204 of record NZ_PYXE01000001.1, on the reverse strand, counting down.
TTATATATCCACTATATCTTTAATATGTTCCTTACAATAAACCAAATAAAGAAGAGGATTATATACAACCATATAAGCCGTCTATCTTCTATTACCTTAGTCAGACTATCCTTAGCCTGCCCTTGTGGGAGTAAGGCACGGACACCAAACGACAAGATGTATGGTCCAGAAAACAGAAGGAAATAATTATAATGGATTGCTTCTAAGAAATGCCCTTGCAATAGAGCATGCAATGCACGCTGTATACCACACCCAGGACACTGCAACCCTGTTACGAGCTTAAACGGACATTTAGGCGTCCATAACGTCGTAACAGGGTTATAGAAATAATATAGAGTTAATAGGAAGGCTACCAAACAGAGCCAACCTATAGACTTTACACTACCTTTCAAGATTTAATGAGCGCCAGAGAGTGACCCAAGAGCTGCCAAACCACCGCAGAAAACAAGGTAAAGAATAGAAACTATCGCACCTCCAACAATACCGATAATACTCCACTTCTTAGCATCATTAGCTGCTAAATTAGCTTCATCGTATTGCTTCATCGCATAGTAATCATTCACTTTCATAGCGCGAATAATCGCATAAATACCTGCTGGCAAACAGCAGCACACTGTTGTGAAAATCGCAAGAGCCAAATAGTTATTTGGCCTAGGAGTATTCATTTCTTCCATAACTTTTTTTGAGTCGACTCCCCATGGACTTTATTTTATTGTTTATTATTGAACCACATTGCTAATACGATGGGGAAGTCTTGATAATCATCGCTTCACAGATGGGCCACAGTTTTTGCTTTATTTCTTTATTGTGGACAAATTTAAGTATTTTCGAGTAAATACACAAGCACAAAAAAGAATAATCCTCTTATAGAAAACAAATATATTACATTTTAAGTAAAAATAACATCTAATTATTAATATTCTACCGTCTTACTCATTTATGTGAAAGCCTATATATACAAGGATATTTGAATCTTGCACCGCTTAAGCGTTTCTCATCAAGGCTAACAAGCCCCTTCTCAGATAGAGGACATAAATTTATGACACAGAAGACACCTACAAAAAATAATCGGGCCAGAATCTATATAGACTCTAACCCGACTTCTTTTTTATATTCTCCCAATTAATCTTTCTTTCAAACTACTTGCGTAGTTATAGGTCTGAACCATTCTTTATGCCAGACAGTTCGCACGACCTATATTATATTCACTAATGCCATGTGTCAAATAATGAACTAACTTACGCATAAAACTCATATTCTTTACTTTCTTCATCATAATGTTTCCTTTCTTTACTCTGAGTTATACAATCTTTTTTTTGTGTTCCCTACTGAGACTGAAGCCCTTTCAGTGGCAACCTCTTGTTATCTTTATGAGGTGCCGTTTGTGTTGTTTTGTGCTTGCAAAGTTAGTACACTTTCCAATATCTGACAAAGAAAACTTGCTTTTTCAAGCTGTTTTTTCATCAATAATTGACTGACGTCAATGCTATTGACACGTATCAAACGACCTGATTGATTTACGTCAACGCTTTGGATTGATGTATATCAATTTACCAAGCCACCATGATTATGAAAAGGAGTTTCTACCCATAAACAAAGTGATAGAACTTGCAAAACTAAAACAGAACCTCTCCGTATTTGCTTACATTAGTATCGTAATTAGGCTGTATGAGGTAAGTTATATTCCGACAACGTGAAGTATCACTTTGAAGCGTAGCCTACTATTTCCTTAAGGAACGGCTGTTTTATGTAACAATTAATTTCTTATTTTACAAATAAATGTTATCTTTGCAACGAGAAGAACTTTAGCGTTTGTATAAACGTTGAGGTAGATATGCCTCATCAGAATAGAGGCCAACCTAAATAATAGAATTATCTAATTATTAAACTTAATATATTAAAGACTATGAATCGTAACTTTCTTTTAGCATCATCGCTATTCTTATTTCTATCATTGATGTCCTGTAATGCGCAGCGCAATAAGGGACTGTGTTGTGGACATAAACCTGACTCAGCTGCAATAGTACTAAACAATCAGGCAGTAAACGCATATACATATCGGTCGAACTCACCTGACTCCGTGAAAAAGGCGTTGACCCTACTCGACAATGCTATAGCAAAGGATTCTGACTACCAACTGGCTTATGCAAATAAGGCGACTTACCTCAATGATCAAGGCAATGTTACGCAGGCATTAGAGACGCTAAATGCTTATCTCAAGCGTAACCCAACAGAGCCTTACACACTTCTTGGTGCAGGTATGTTCTATGAGAAGATGGGAAACAAGAAGGAGGCAATGGACTACTACAAGCGTGCTGAAGAAAACTTCAAGAGACTCTACGAGGAAGATCATAACAGTGCACACGAGATAAACCGCTATTTAGCTATCAAGTTGATAGAGGGACCTAAGAGGATTAAGGCTCTGTATGAGGCTGAGAGAGACCACCTTGCTTCAGACGAAGAGAATCGTAAAGCGAATGATACCTTTGTGATGTCTATTATTGAAACTCCACGTGAAGAGTTTATAAAGTAGACAGTTACAGTATTTTTCAAGAGTAGTGACTGGTGGACGAGTAACAAGTTTAACCCGTCAGAAACTAAGTAAACAATAAATGAAAAATAATACTACTGCTTAAAGGGAAATGGTAGAGAGGAAAAGAGAAGATGAGCTTATCTCCCATAACAAAGCAAGATAAAGGGGGATGAAACGCTAAATGTACAGACTGAAATTGTAGGAGAATTTCGGTAATCATTCCTTTCTCTGTTCAACCATAGGCTGAACAGAAAACAAGAGGAGGCCTAACTGCATTCGAGAACATGCCCTTCTTGCACGTTGAAGACGCCTTTCTTGAGGCAAGAAGGGCGTCTTCTTCATGCGTATTGGTAACATATTGATTTATTGAAGGTTACAAACGCAACTGTAGAGGATTTCACACTCCTACTTTGAAAGAATATAGCTCGACCCAATGTGATGATATTTTACGATTTTACTGACTTTGCTTAGAACTGGAATGATTACTGAGGTTCTTTATAGAAGAGGTGTTCCTCCACAGCTGCCATCAGACACAAAAGAATCAGAATACAGACACATAGGTTAAATGAGATGCCTAAAACGTCACTCGAAAAAGACGGATGAACCATAAAAAAGGGACTGGAAAGCGGTTTATCACATTTTCTTTTCTTATCTTTGCAGTATGAACACGAACGAAAATCATAGCTTCCGATTACCTGCTGAGTGGGAACCACAAAGCGGGATTATACTGATATGGCCGCATGAGGACACCGACTGGCGCCCGTACTTGAACGAGATTACCGAGGTTTATCTACAGATGGCAGACGCTATCACACGTTTTGAACCATTGTTGATTACGGCACGTGATACGGAAAAAGTACATTCCCTATTAGCAGAAAGGCTGACTGAAGGACAGATGAAGCGTGTGACGCTCTTTGCTTGTGATAACAATGACACATGGGCACGTGACGTTGCACCCATCTCACTCGTATCAGACAAGGAGCCGAAAGGTAGCTTACAAGCACTTTGCCTACTCGACTTTTGTTTCAACGGATGGGGCGAGAAGTTCGCAGCAGAAAAGGACAATAGAATTAACCGCCAACTTTATGAAGCAGGACTCTTACAAGGTGTATTGGAGAACCACAAAGACTTCGTGCTGGAGGGTGGTTCGATAGAGAGCGATGGAGACCGCACACTCTTCACAACAACGGGTTGCCTAATGGCACCACACCGCAACCAACCGCTCACACAAGAGGATATAGACAAACGATTGCGCCTTTTCTTCCCCAATGTAGAGCGGGTTGTCTGGTTGGATTATGGTCAGTTGGCAGGTGATGACACCGATGGACATATTGATACCATCGTACGAGTTGCACCCAATCACACCTTATTATATATAGGGTGTGACGACAAAGAAGACGAACACTATGAGGATTTCCGACTTTTGGAGGAACAATTAAAGCAGCTTCGTACAATCGATGGTGACCCTTATCATCTACTCCGCCTTCCGATGCCTGATGCTATCTATGATGATGGAGAACGCCTACCAGCGACACATGCTAATTTCCTTATCATCAACGGGGCAGTGCTTGTCCCAACCTACAACCAACCCGAAAAGGACAAAGTAGCTTTGGATATAATTCAAGAGGCTTTCCCCGACCGTGAAATCATCGGCATAGACAGCCGTACTATCATAAGACAGCATGGCTCAATACACTGTTTGACGATGCAGCTGCCATTAAACGGATAGCCCTACCCGCCTCATTATCGTGACAGAAGACGGTGTTGTAAGCTTAAAACACAGAACAATAAACATCAACAAGGCAAACACCTTTATTATGAGAGAACTAAAAATAGGTTTCTTGCAACAACATAATGTTGCAGACATCAAGAACAATATAGAACGACTGGCAGAGGGTATTACAGACTTAGCACAACGTGGTGCGGAGCTTGTAATCCTTCAAGAGTTACATAACTCACTCTATTTCTGTCAGACAGAAGACGTAAATAAGTTCGACTTAGCCGAGACTATACCGGGTCCATCTACTGGCTTCTATGGTGAATTGGCACGCGAACTGGGCATTGTCATCGTGACATCGCTTTTTGAGAAACGTGCACCGGGACTTTATCATAACACAGCTGTAGTGATAGAGAAGGATGGCAGTATTGCTGGTAAGTATCGTAAGATGCACATTCCAGACGACCCAGCCTATTATGAGAAGTTCTATTTCACACCAGGCGACCTCGGCTTCCATCCTATTGACACAAGTGTGGGCCGTCTTGGTGTACTTGTCTGCTGGGATCAGTGGTATCCTGAAGCAGCTCGCTTGATGGCTTTGCAAGGTGCAGACATGCTTATCTATCCTACAGCCATCGGCTATGAAAGTAGTGATACAGACGAGGAGAAACAGCGTCAACGTGAGGCTTGGACAACAGTGATGCGTGGTCATGCTGTTGCCAACGGTTTGCCAGTGATTGCTGTCAACCGTGTCGGCCATGAACCAGACCCAAGTGAGCAAACACAAGGTATTCAGTTCTGGGGAAGTAGTTTTGTTGCTGGCCCACAGGGCGAACTACTCTATCGTGCTTGTGACGATGATGAGGAAAGCGTTATCCTCAATATCGACCTCGACCACAGCGAGAATGTGCGTCGTTGGTGGCCTTTCCTGCGTGACAGAAGAATCGATGAATATGGAGAGATAACGAAGAGGTTTATTGATTAAAAAACTCTCCTAACCCCTCCAAAGGAGGGGATTATCTAATGGAATAAAGCTCCCCTCAGTCCCTCCGCCCTAACATTTCACTGATTGCAGAGAATTAATAAGGAGAGAACACTTACTTCTATAAGGAAAAGAGCACAAAGCTTATAACAAACATCAGTGTAGTTTACTGATTATATTCATAGATAGAGAAAGAGCCATATCCAAACTCATACAATGAGTTTAGATATGGCCCTTTTTTATTATTAGGTATGTCCCAACCTTGATTATTGGGTTTTCAATGATAGCTTACAAGATTCGTAATGCACCTATTGGGCCATCTTCTCCTTCACATCTTTATGCTCATCACACGCAGTGTTCTTGGTGAGCAACAATAGTATGGAGGTCTAACAATATTTAAAAATCATACTCTCTTCTTCAGAGATTTATAGGACACTTTATCCTATTAACTTGTCACCTCTTTTGGAGAGATAGGAGGGAAGGGACTCTTATATCAATGTCATACCAGCCTCATCACACGCTCTTCTCATTTCTTCAGGCCATATACTTGCTTGTATCTCACCGATATGTGCTTTGTGCAACATTATCATACAAAGACGGCTCTGGCCGATACCACCACCGATAGACAGTGGCAGTTTGTCAGAAAGCAGCTGCTGATGGAAGAAGAGATGCTCACGTTCTTCCTGTTTCTCTATTGCCAACTGACGGAGTAAAGCTGTCTTGTCCACACGGATACCCATAGACGAGAGTTCAATACTACGTCCTAAGATTGGATACCAAATGAGGATATCACCATTCAAACCCACCTTACCATCTTCTGCAATCGTTGACCAATCATCGTAATCAGCAGCACGACCGTCATGCTTCTCGCCATTGCTTAATCTGCAGCCTATCCCTTCAATAAACACCGCACCATACTTCTTACACACCTCATCCTCACGCTCTTTAGCCGTCATCGTAGGATACATATCTAACAAATCCTGCGCATGAATAAAATGAATCGACTGTGGAAGGAATGGTTCCAACTGAGGATAAGTCTCACAAGCAAGGAACTCTGTGCGGAGAATAGCTGCATAGATACGACGAACAACAGTCTCCAGATAATGACGCGTCCTATCGTCTTCGGTGATAACAGCTTCCCAGTCCCACTGGTCAACATAAAGAGAATGAAGGTTGTCCAGCTCCTCATCGGCACGAATAGCATTCATATCTGTATAAATACCATAGCCCGGTTGGATGTCGTAGTCGGCTAATGTCAGCCGTTTCCACTTTGCCAATGAGTGTACCACCTCAGCCTGTGCCTCTCCCAAGTCCTTAATAGGAAAGGATACAGGGCGTTCGACACCGTTCAAATCGTCATTGATACCTAATCCTTTCAGTACGAATAGCGGTGCTGTAACACGACTTAGTCGTAGTTCAGTAGCTAAGTTCTGTTGAAAAAACTCCTTTATCAGTTTTATTCCTAACTCGGTCTGGTGTTTTCCAAGTGCAGCTTTATATCCTTTTGGTTTTATCAGTTGACTCATCATCGTTCCTTTCTATTAATGACTTGACTATTATTTTAATTGCTCACAAAGGTATATATTAATTATCAAACTGCGAAACAAACACCTATCCAATGTTACATAATAATATATTCCGACTACATTTCACAACGTTATGACAGTTTATTAGTCAATTATCTCCTCTCATGTTATTTCTTATCGCCACTGTTAACAAGAACAACCTACCAACCAAAACAATTGCTCTGACGACAAAGAGTTGATTACCAAACAGCCACAAAGAGAGGAACACAGGGTTCTCTCTATCAGTAAGGATATTACTAAACCTTCAAAACAACGCATTTATATCAGATACTTTAGTAAGAATGTTTACTGTTCGTTTGGAGTTATGCAAACTTTACTGTATCTTTGCACAGTCATTAGGCTCCGTAGCTTAGCTGAATAGAGCGTCAGATTCCGGTTCTGAAGGTCTTGGGTTTGAATCCCAACGGAGTCACAAAAAGTGACGACTTTCTGATGACATTTAGCTGAATGAGGTCAGAAAAATGTTCTGAAGGTCTTGGGTTTGAATCCCAACGGAGTCACTAAGAATGAAGACTCTCTAATGACATTTAGCCGAATGAGGCCAGAAAAATGTTCTGAAGGTCTTGGGTTTGAATCCCAACGGAGTCACTAAAAGTGTAAACTCTCTAATGACATTTAGCTGAATGAGGCCAGAAAAATGTTCTGAAGGTCTTGGGTTTGAATCCCAACGGAGTCACTAAGAATGAAGACTCTCTAATGACATTTAGCTGAATGAGGTCAGAAAAATGTTCTGAAGGTCTTGGGTTTGAATCCCAACGGAGTCACTAAACACTAATGATATTTCATTATATTTATCCTAATAAGGGTAATTAAATGAACATTATCATAGATACAGAGTGACAATACATTGATGACATTTTGCTGAATGAGGCCAGAAAAATGTTCTGAAGGTCTTGGGTTTGAATCCCAACGGAGTCACAAAAAGTGACGACTTTCTGATGACATTTAGCCGAATGAGGCCAGAAAAATGTTCTGAAGGTCTTGGGTTTGAATCCCAACGGAGTCAATAAGAAGAGATGACAAAACTCCCATCGGAGTCACTAAGAGAGGAAACAAGACGCTTAATGGGGGACACAGATTGTAACGAAGGATGTATGGTTGTTTACTGTTCATCCTTTTTTTGTTCAACCGAGTTAACTAAGAAATAGATTATTCATCCTAAAAGAAAATAGTATGCAAAAGAAGATCAGAATTGGACTACTCCCACGTGTTATCATCGCCATACTGCTTGGATTATTCCTTGGCTATTATCTCCCAGCCCCAGCAGTAAGAGTGTTTCTGACTTTCAATAGTATCTTCAGTCAGTTCCTTGGCTTTATGATACCACTGATTATCATCGGATTGGTGACACCTGCTATTGCTGGTATCGGTAAAGGGGCTGGTAAGCTACTACTGGCAACAGTAGTTATCGCATACGTAGACACGATTGTTGCAGGTGGACTGTCCTACGGAACAGGAACATGGCTATTCCCCTCTATGATAGCCTCTACCGGAGGCGCCATACCACAGATAGAAAAGGCGACAGAGCTAACACCTTACTTTACTATCAATATCCCTGCAATGGTTGATGTGATGAGTAGTTTGGTGTTCTCATTCATCGTCGGACTGGGTATTGCCTACGGTGGTTTGCGCACAATGGAGAACCTATTTAGTGAGTTTAAGAACATTATAGAGAAAGTGATAGAGAAGGCTATCATCCCTCTCCTACCCCTTTATATCTTCGGTGTATTCCTTAGTATGACCCATAATGGACAGGCACGACAAGTACTCATAGTATTCTCACAGATTATCATTGTCATCCTCGTACTACATGTACTCATCCTTGTCTATGAGTTCTGCATTGCGGGTGCTATCGTCAAGCGCAACCCTTTCAGATTACTATGGAACATGCTACCAGCTTATCTGACCGCATTGGGAACGAGCTCATCAGCAGCAACCATCCCAGTAACACTGAAGCAAACAGAAAAGAACGGTGTAAGCAACGAAGTAGCAGGCTTTGTCGTACCGCTTTGTGCCACTATCCACCTCAGTGGTAGTGCGATGAAGATTACAGCTTGTGCCTTAGCAATCTGTCTACTGACAGACCTACCCCACGACCCAGGACTCTTCATCTACTTTATCCTCATGCTTTCTATCATCATGGTAGCAGCACCAGGAGTACCAGGAGGAGCCATTATGGCGGCTTTAGCACCTTTATCAAGTATCTTAGGCTTTAATGAAGAGGCCCAAGCATTGATGATAGCTTTGTACATTGCAATGGATAGTTTCGGTACTGCTTGTAACGTGACTGGTGATGGAGCGATTGCTCTTGCCGTCAACAAGTTCTTTGGAAAGAAGAAAGATATGTCTACCCTTTCAAGTGAAATATCATAAGACGTAATGCTGTAGGAGACGATACAAATCTAACCATAATGTTTGAAGAATAAGGAGAGACGACAAGTACTGTTGCTTCTCCTATTCTTATCGGAATGCCCCATGTATGATAACGAAGCATATCAACCAAAACAAAAGTTGCTGTCATATCTGTCATTCATAACAAGCATTTAACTAATTAGTTTACAGAAGGTTCCCTCCAAATGTTAAAATGACAGCAAACGAAATTAAAACTAAACATGTAGAATAAGTAGTAATATCCTTATCAGCATAAGAAATACTAAAAAGAAACGACAGAAGTCCTATCATTAGGCATTATCAAAATTAAATAGTATCTTTGCAAATGACAGACTGCAATTAAGCAGTACTGGCTCAGCAAAAGACATACAATTAAATATCAGTAACATCATGGAAATAGTAGAAAGATTTATCAACTACACCAAGTTTGACACACAGTCAGCCGAGGACTCAGAGACAGTGCCAAGTACACCGAAGCAACTGATCTTTGCGAAATACCTCAAGGAGGAACTTGAGCGTGAAGGCATGAAAGATGTTGAGATGGACGAGATGGGGTACATCTATGCCACCCTCCCTGCCAACACAAAGAAGAAGATACCAACAATCGGCTTCATCTCCCACTATGACACAGCACTTGACGCCAGTGGCGCCAATATCAAAGCACGTGTTGTAGAAAACTATGACGGTGGTGACATACAACTGAACCCTAACATGGTCAGCTCTCCACGCATATTCCCTGAACTTTTAGAGCATAAGGGAGAAGACCTCATCGTAACAGACGGTACGACACTGTTGGGTGCTGACGACAAGGCAGGTATAGCTGAGATAGTACAGGCTATGTGTTTCCTTCGTGACCACGACGAGATAAAACATGGCGACATCCGTATTGCTTTCAATCCAGACGAGGAGATTGGTATGGGTGCGCATCATTTTGATGTAGAGAAATTCGGATGTGAATGGGGTTACACCATTGATGGTGGCGACCTCGGTGAACTTGAATATGAGAATTTCAACGCAGCTGGTGCTAAGGTATTTATCCATGGCGTAAGTGTTCATACAGGTTATGCCAAGGGAAAGATGGTTAATGCCAGCCGTTTGGCATGTGAGTTCAACAACATGATCCCAGCAACAGAGATTCCAGAAGAGACTGAAGGCTATCAAGGCTTCTATCATCTTATCGGTATCGAAAGCCGTTGTGAAGAAGCAAAGCTCAGCTATATCATCCGTGACCACGACCGTGAACACTTCGAAGACCGTAAGCGTTTCATGGAGGACTGCGTAAAGAAGATGAATGAGAAGTATGGTGAAGGAACCGTTGAACTGAAGATGAACGACCAGTACTACAACATGAAGGAGAAGATTGATCCTAATATGCATGTTATCGAGTTAGTTCTTCAGGCTATGCAGCAGGCAAATGTAGCTCCAAAGGTACAGCCAATCCGTGGTGGTACGGACGGTGCACAGCTTTCATTCAAGGGCCTTCCTTGTCCAAACATCTTTGCAGGTGGCGTAAATTTCCATGGTCCTTACGAATTTGTTTCAGTTCAGGTAATGGAGAAAGCGATGCAGGTTATCATTAACATCTGCCGTCTAACAGCAGAGTTTAATGATTAACAATAGGGAAGTAAGTAGTTAAAGACTTTACACTGGAGTTAAACCAACACTTTTATGGATTATATATTAACGTTGGTTTAACTCCTTTTCTTTTAACTATGAGATTTTCAATTATAGCTCACCTCTCCCACAAACAACACATACAAGATTACTCATAATAAGGTATTGGTTTAACATCCAACTACCCCACTAACTCCTCTAACTCCATAAAAGATTTATGTCAGAACTACCCGAATTGGTCCAAGACCTTGCTCTCATTCTCGTCGTAGCAGGATTTGTAACACTTCTATTCAAGAAACTCAAGCAACCATTGGTATTAGGATACATTGTAGCAGGTTTTCTTGTATCACCCCACATGTCTTATACCATGAGCGTTGTCGACAAAGACGATATACAAACATGGGCAGACATTGGTGTCATCTTCTTATTGTTCTCATTGGGATTAGACTTCTCTATTAAGAAGATTCTCAAGATGGGAGCCTCCCCCATCATCGCAGCCTGTACTATCATCTTCAGTATGATGGTCTTAGGTATCATTGTAGGACACAGCTTCGGATGGAAAGAGATGGACTGTATCTTCCTCGGAGGTATGGTCGCAATGAGTTCCACAACCATTATATACAAAGCCTTCTCAGATATGGGACTCACACAGCAAGGCTTCGCTTCTACCGTGATGAGTGTGCTTATCTTAGAGGACATCCTTGCCATAGTGATGATGGTGATGCTCAGTACCGTTGCCAGTGGTAACAGTCCTGACGGTGTACAACTTCTTGGAAGCATCATGAAGATTGGATTCTTCCTTGTATTATGGTTTGTCGTTGGACTTTTTGCCATTCCACTCTTCCTTCGTTCTGTCCGTAAAATCCTTAACAGCGAGACCTTGCTTATTGTGTCATTAGGTTTCTGTTGTCTTATGGCTGTTATATCAACACAGGTAGGTTTCAGTGCAGCCTTTGGTGCTTTCGTCATGGGAAGTATCTTAGCAGAGACGGTTGAGGCTGATAAAATCATCCGCCTTGTAGATCCGGTAAAGAATCTCTTTGGAGCTATCTTCTTCGTCTCTGTTGGTATGTTGGTAAAGCCTCAAGTTATTGTAGAATATGCTATACCTATTCTTTTACTTGTCATAACAATCCTCGTCGGACAGGCGCTGTTTGGAACCTTAGGCTATCTTCTCGGTGGACAGACCCTCAAGAATGCTATGCGCTGTGGATTCTCAATGGCACAAGTTGGCGAGTTTGCCTTTATTATTGCAACATTAGGAAAGTCCTTAGGTGTAATCAGCGAATTCCTCTATCCTGTTGTCGTAGCCGTATCAGTCATCACAACCTTCCTCACTCCGTATATGATTCGTGCGGCAGAACCATGCTATAACGTCCTCGTTAAGCATCTTCCAAAAAGATGGGTACGTCGTCTTACCCATATCCAAACAAATAGTGCGGGAGAGAGTGCATCGACTAATAATCTATGGAAGGTTCTAATGAAGAAGATGATATTCAACACCCTTATTTATGGTATTCTCTCTGCAGCTGTCATCGCAATCATGTTCTCTGCTGCCCTACCTATCTGTAGAAACTTATCTATAAAATGGACGGGCAGCCACTGGATTGGAAATGCTGTGTGTGGATTCCTTACAATCCTCTTCATCGCACCATTCCTACGTTCTATTGTAATGAAACAAAATCATTCAGAAGCGTTTAAGGCACTTTGGACAGACCGTCGTATCAATCGTCTACCTCTCACTGCAACCATTCTTGCACGTGTACTTATTGCACTCAGTTTCATCTTCTACGTATGTAACTATCTCACACGCTTTAAGAATGCATTGATGATTGCTGTTGCTATTGGCTTGTTGATACTCATGCTTCTTTCTCGTTGGCTCAAGAAACGGAGTATTACTTTGGAACGGCTCTTTATCCAGAACCTCCGAAGTCGTGATATCGAGGCACAGATACAAGGAAAGAAGAAACCACTCTTTGCCGACCATCTGATAGACCGAGATATTCATATCGCCAACCTTGAACTGCCCGACGATTCTCTATGGGCTGGTAAGACATTGTATAGCCTAAAGTTACGTAACCGATTCGGTGTACATATCAGTAGTATTCTTCGTGGTTCTCAACGTATCAATATTCCGAATGGTGGTACGATTCTCTTCCCTGGCGACAAACTGCAAGCCATTGGTGATGACGAACAGCTTACAAAACTTTCGAAAGCAATGAAGGCTGAACTACAGCCAACGATTACGGACATAGAGAAACATGAAATGAAACTCCGCAGTTTCACCATCTCTAAAACAAGTCCTTTCATAGGAAAGACCCTTAAAGACAGCGGTATTCGTGATGAATACAACTGTATGGTTGTGGGTGTTGATGAAGGTCAGCAGAATCTCACACTCATCACTCCTTCCCGCTGTCTGCAGGCAGGTGACGTTCTATGGGTAGTAGGTGAAGAAAAAGACTTAGAACGTATCCTTGCATTAGGATAAACCCCTTCAGGCTTATTAGCCCTTATTACTCGATTAAGTAATTGGACTAATAAGCCTGAATTTTATAAAGAACAAAACTGGATTAACGTTTTTTTATTAACTTTGCAGTTGATAAAAGAATGACTATTTATAAATTTTAATTATATTGTATATGAAGAGAATCTACTTATTACTTATTACCCTCATTGTGTTTGGTCAGACCATCAGTGCACAGAACGATAAGAAATTGTTGAAGATGACCTTTGGCGAATCTTACTTTGAATTAAAGTATGATGAAAAAGGAAGAATCATAGAGTCTGTTGAATATATTGCTGACGACCACCTAAAACGTAGTAGCAAGTATGCTTATAGTAATGACAAGGTCGTTCAAACATTCTATGAGAATGAAAATATCAAAAATAAAGATATCCGAACAACTGTTCTCCAGAATAATAGAGTTGTTTCAGAAAAAATAAACTTAATTCCGTATGAAGGAGAGCCTGAATATTGGGCAGAATATAACTACACATATAATACAGCTGGGGAACTGACAAAGATTGTAATAACAAACAATGAACGTACTGGAACAGAGTATAAATTAACATGGACAGACGGAGATATTACACTCGTAGAGCATTTTCGAGATAACAAAAAAGTAGGACAGGTAGCTTATGAATACAACAAAAGCATTACCAACAAATATCTTTCTCTATTTGTTAATCCAATTACTTCAATTGCCGATCATGAAGGAATCTCACCATACGGACAACTTTTAGCAGGATACTTTGGTAAAGTATTCCAGCATCCAGTGGCTGCTGTGCGCTATACGGTGATAGATAAACACTATTTTGGCTGGACAAGTGATGATGATTTCACAATTACGTATAACCTGAATGCAAGTGGTGTCGTAGAAAAGGGCATACAATCAGGAGAAGAAGGAGTAACAGCAACGTTTATTTGGGAAGAAGACAATCCAACAGGTATTAGCGTTTATAAGCAGCAGAAAGAAGGCACAAGAACGATTTATGACCTATCTGGTAAACGTCTTGAAAATATACAACATGGTGTGAATATTATCAAGGAAACAAATGGTAAGACATATAAAGTTATTGTGAGATAATATTCGTCTGTTTATCAAAGAAATAACGAAATTAAAGGAGAAGCACCCTATTGTTTCTCCTTTTATTAGTATTTTTAATACATAATCTAACGTTTCTTCATATAATTAGAGTATCTTTGCATTGTCATTCGATGATTATACAGATGAAACGTAATAAATTAACAGCTCTGATAGCATTAATAGGTATTGTAGCTTTCACATCTTGTGAGGATGTGAAACGTCCGGCTTCTGTCAGAGAACGTATCAATGTAACTCCTCCATCCAGAGAGGCAGAGGCGATAAGTCAGCTGACAGCATCTATAGATGAGATATCAGCTAACCTTGATGCCATCTCTTCTCAGGAAGCTATGCTCTGCAAGACTACTGAGCATACGGATAAGAAATCGAAGATTATTCAGCAGATAAGAGGACTCGGTGCACTGCTCAAAGAAAAGCAGAGCCAGATTGACAAACTGCTAAGCGAGAAGGCTAAGAAGGTGGATACACCATCAGTATCTAATCCCACCATAGACAACCTTTATAAGGTAATAGAGTTTCTTTCATCACAGCTGAAGGAGAAAGGAGACCGTGTAACCCAATTAGAGCAGGTTGCAAGTCGTAAGGATGTCACTGTAGACCAGCTCAAATACATCGTTATGAACCAGGCTAACAGTGTTGATGCAATGCGTTACAGGTTCAATATGGCTGCTTTAGAACGCGAATATGCCCAGTTGAAGGCTAAGGAAAAGCAAAGAAACAACGAAGAAAAAGAGTCAGGCAGCGTCTACTATATCATTGCAAACAAAGAAACACTAAAAGAGAAAGGTCTTTTGAAAACATCACTTTTCTCAAAGAAGGTGAATAATAACAAGGTTACCAAAGAACTGTTTACCGAAGCTAACAGTAAGGTTCTGAAGACACTGACAATAAGCTCATCCAATCCTAAGCTCCTTTCACAGAACCCAGAAGGTAGTTACACACTCACAGAGAATGAGGATGGAACAACAACCCTCACCATCACCGATGCGGATAAGTTCTGGAACGTATCACGTTATCTAATTATTCAAGAGTAATTCTACTTTGAAAGAGAATGAAAAGAAATTAGACTACAAGGTTGTGAAAATCGAATAATTTTCTTACCTTTGCATTCTAAAACTTATGCGTAGCGTGAAAATTAAGGAAGTAATTGATGCCCTTGAACGATTTGCGCCTTTGCCCTTGCAGGAGAGCTATGATAATACTGGCCTACAAGTTGGATTGACGGAGGCGGAAGTATCAGGGGCTTTATTGTGTCTTGACGTGACTGAGAAGGTGGTTGACGAAACTATTCGTCGAGGGTGTAACTTGATTGTTGCGCACCATCCACTCATCTTCCGCAAATTAGCACAAGTGACAGATGCAGACTATGTGCAGCGTACGGTGATAAAGGCTATTAAGAACGACATTGTCATCGCTGCTATGCACACAAACTTAGACTCAGCTGTGGATGGTGTCAACTATAAGATAGCAGAGAAATTAGGCCTTAAGAATCCACGTTTCTTTGGTCGAAGTAAACAGGTGGTAGACCCACAGACAGGCGAATCTGTAACAGGTGGCGATGGTGTCATTGGTGAGTTTGAGGAGCCATTAGCAGCAGACGACTTAATACTATTACTTAAGAAGAAGTTTGATGTAGAATGTGTTCAGACCAACGAACTACTCCGTCGTGAGATACGCACCATTGCTCTCTGTGGAGGTTCCGGCTCGTTCCTCTTGAAGGATGCGATAGCAGCAGGCGCAGATGCCTTTCTGACAGGTGAGATGGGCTATCATGAGTACTTTGGGCATGAGCAAGAAATACAAATATGTGTCATTGGTCATTATCAGAGTGAACAATTCACGACAGAGGTGTTACGTGACATCATCGTACGAGAATGCCCAGGAGTGAAGTGTTGCTTATCAGAGATTAACACAAATCCTATCGGCTATTTTTAGTTAACAAGTTAATGAGTTGACACGTTGACGAGTGAATTCTTAAGACGTTGACGAGCCAACAGCGAACAGTGACAATACTATTTTGAATGATTAATATAGCATTTTGAATTAAATAATACATAAGAACTATGGCAAAGAAAGATCCAAAAGAGTTATCAGTAGAGGATAAATTGAAGGCCCTTTTCCAGTTGCAGACAACCCTATCAGGAATCGACGAGAAACGAGCTTTGCGTGGTGAGTTGCCACTTGAGGTACGTGACTTGGAAGACGAGTTGGAAGGCTTGCACATTCGCATTGAGAAGATAGAACAAGACATCAAGGACTATCAGAGCGCAGTAACGCAGAAGAAGGCTAATATCCTTGAGGCTCAAGCAAGCTTGGAACGCTATAACAAGCAGTTAGACTCTGTTGCAAACAATCGTGAATACGATACACTGACAAAGGAGATTGAGTTCCAGACCTTGGAGATTGAGCTTTGCAATAAGAAGATTAAGGAAGCTCAATACAAGATTGAAGAGAAGCAAAGAGACTTAGAGGCTAACCGTGCTCTGCTCGAAGACCGTCAGCATGCCTTAGAAGAGAAGCGTAATGAGCTCGATGAGATTATGCAGGAGACTCGTGAAGAGGAAGGACTCTTGAAAGAGAAGGCTGCAGAATTAGAGACAAAGATTGAGCCTGGATTGCTCCGTAGCTTTAAGCGCATCCGTCGTGGTGCTCGTAACGGTTTGGGTATCGTCTATGTACAGCGTGATGCTTGCGGTGGTTGTTTCAATAAGATACCACCTCAGCGCCAGTTGGATGTGAAGATGCACAAGAAGATTATCGTTTGTGAGTACTGTGGCCGTATCCTCATCGATCCTGAGTTGGCTGGTGTAAAGGTTGACAAGACTGAGGAGAAGCCTAAGAAGCGTAGAGCTACTCGCAAGAAGAAGGAAGAGGAAGGAGAATAATTAAGTCCTTCTTTTCATAGAGAACCAAACGTTTTCTACTTCTAAGAGATAGAAAAGAATAGCCTCAATATATTTGAATGAACACAAATTATTCAAATATATTGAGGCTACTTTGTATCATCACTCTGCTTAAACCGCTCAATAAACAACAGACTAACTTGTCATCTTGGAGGACACTTACAAACAATCGTACCCAATAAGACGACATACTGTAAGGCTTCGAGTAGTCTGGCATAATCTATACAATCCTCAACACCATTGTCGCTGACCATAAACACGACTTGTGCGAGGCTTCAACACGTAGGTTGAAAACGTAAGAGAATATCCAGCTTCACCTTATTATATATAGCAGGGCATAGCCGATTAACTTCTACGGAAATATTAATTTATTAGTAGTCTGCCAAATTCTTACCTCACGTAGAAGATACGGTTTGCCTTACGTGGTGCCGTCTTACCCTCCTTCGCAGTATAGCCAAGAATACAGAAGCCGATACCTTCATAATCGCCTTCTACTCCCCACTCTTTCAACATCTGCTTACCTTCTTCACGCTCAAAGATTTCCTTGGCACGATTAATCCAACAACTACCTAAGCCTAAAGCATGAGCAGCGTTCATAAGGTTGCCCATCATCAACGCCCCATCATAGACATGGTTAGGACTACTCTTATCAGCTAACACAGCAAGGACGACAGGTGCACCATAGAATGGGTCACTCGTTACGCCCAAAATTTCACCATTAATCACTGACAAGCGGTCGCGTACCTCCTTATTGGTCAATTCTACGATGATAGCGGTCTGCATATTCTTTCCACTTGCAGCATAAAGACCAGCCTCCATCACCTTATCAATCAACTCCTGCTCAGGCATACGTGCCTCATAAGAACGTACACTGCGACGTGTTAACAATGCTTCTAATGCTTCCATAACATCTTTGTTTTATAATTCATTTACAGCTTTCGCCAACTGCTCCAACGCCTGACGAAGTACAGAACGTGGTGTACCCACATTCAATCGCATAAAGCCTTCCCCACCAGGGCCAAACATCTCACCATCATTTAGGGCCAGATGCGCCTTATCAATGAAAAGGTCAAGCAGCTTGTCATGGCTTAATTCAAGTCCACGACAGTTCAACCAAACGAGGAAACTGGCTTGCGGACGAAGTGGACGAATACCAGGGATATGCTCTCGACAGTAATCCTCCACAAAACGAACATTATCTTCTACATAAGCCAACATCTGCTTACGCCATTCTTCTCCTTTCTGATAAGCAGCTATAGTAGCTATCGGAGCAAATATCGTAGGCTCGTCTAATTCATTAGCCTTTAGCCATCCATAGAAGCGTTGACGCAAGTCATCATTCGAGATAACTGCATACGAACTAACAATACCCGCCATATTAAAGGTCTTAGTCGGTGCTGCAAAGGTGATACTTATGTCAGCAGCACGTTCAGACACACTCGCAAACGGGACATGACGATTACCGAAGAGTGCCATATCACTATGTATCTCATCGCTAATGACAATGATATTGTGTTCATAACAGAAGTCGGCTAAACGTTGCAAAGTCTCTTTTGACCAACATACTCCCGCAGGATTATGTGGATTAGAGAGTATCAACACACGACATTTATCATCACATACCTCCGAAAGGTTATCAAAGTCCATATCATAATAACCATCCTCGCGCAGACGAAGCGGGTTGAAAACAACCTCACGACCGTTATCTTCAGGCGTCATACGGAACGGATGATAGACAGGAGGCTGTATGATAACTTTCTCTCCTGGCTTTGTAAACACATTCACAACGAAGCCAATACCTTTAACAATACCTGGAATAAAACTTATCCACTCTGGTTTTATCTTCCAACCATGATGTGATTCGTTCCAATCAATAATTGTTGGGCGATAGTCAGCAGGCTCAATAGTATAACCAAAGATAGGATGTGAGAGACGAGCCTTAAGTGCATCAACAACGAAATCAGGTGTGGCAAAATCCATGTCAGCCACCCAAAGGGGTAATAAGTCATTGCGTCCCCACCGTGGAAGGAGCGCCTCATGCTTTAAATCACCACTCCCTGAACGGTCAATTATCTCATCGAAGTTATATGTCTTCATTATGCTTCCAAAGCTTGTTTTATATCATTGAATAGGTCGTCAACATCCTCTAAGCCAACACTCAGTCGTATCGTCGTATCAAGGATATCCATTGCTGCACGCTCCTCAGCCGAGAAGAGTCCGAAGATAGTACTTGCTGGATGAATTGCTAAAGTACGATTATCAAAGAGATTAGTTGCACGATGAATGAGTTTGAGGTTATTCAGCAGTTTGAAACAAGCCTCCTGACTCTCCAAGTCAATCGTTATCATCGCCCCAGCCGTTTCACCATACTGACTTAGAGAGAGCTGATGATAACGGTTATCCTCCAAGCCAACATAATTGACATTACAGATAGGCTTGAGCGTACACAACCGTTTTGCTAACGCTAAAGCATTAGCAGCTTGTACACGATAGCGAGCATCTAAGGTCTCCAAACCCAAAGTCTGCATATATGCAACCTGTGATGTCATGTAAGAACCAAGGTTGAAGAGCATCTCATTCAAGAGTCGTTTTCCAATGAAAGGAAATCTTCCATAATCAATAATCAGACCACCTAAAGAGGTAGCCCCACCACTAATATACTTTGTACTTGAGATAACCTCAACGTCAACACCTAAGTCCTTTGCAGAGAACTGAGTAAAAGGAATAATAGTAGTATCGGCAATAACAGGAATACCATGTCGGTGGGCCATCTCCGTCAAAGCCCGAACATCGACGACTTCAAGCTGTGGATTCGTCATCACTTCAAGGAAGAGACAGCACGTATTATCATCCACCAACTTCTCAACAGCGTCTACATTAGTAAGGTCGCATAGCTTTGTCTCTACGCCAAAGCGGCTTAGTGTTGATGTAAGTAAGGAGAAGGTATTCCCGAAGAGATGACGCGAAGTAATCACGTTCTTCCCCTGTTCGACAATAGCAAACAAAGTGTTACTAATAGCAGCCATACCCGAATTAAGTGCAATCACATGCTCTGCGCCTGTCAAAGCCTTAACCCGTAGTTCAAAGTTAGTTACTGTTGGGTTCTCTACACGTGAATAATCAGGCGCATCAATACGTCCGCAAAAGGCATCAGCCATCACTTCCGCATTATCAAACTCATAAGCAACAGCGTTATAGATAGGCATACTTAAAGCGTCGTAAGCATCCCTACGCTTATAAGGGAGATGTATAGCTTGTGTCTGTTTCTTCATATTCAATCAATTATTTGTGTTGTTTATAAAGGGTTCTGTATCAAAGGTAGATAGCGAAAACACCCACCAAAGAAACTATAATCAAGCGAATTAATACCACTGCACAGCATTGACAATACCGCTTCGCTTATCATACTTAAGTGCATCCGTCAGTGTTGCTGCATTACAACGGAAGGTAAAGTTGTAAGAGGTATAGGGTGCTAACACGATAGAAGCACTCATATTAAAACAGTGAAGGTCACGTGACAGACTCGCTGTTGTCATACTCATCGCATGGTTCTCAAAGTCATAACCACTTGAGAAATTAATATTCCAACCATCACTGATACGAATGTTACCAGAGAGGTTCAGCGTCTGTGTGAACTTATAAGGGTAACGCATCGTCTTAGTATTGAACTTACCCGCAGTGTTCTCACGCATCGTAATACCATAACCAATAGTCAATGACCACGGCATATTAAATCTCATATAACCGTTATCGTCCGTCTCAGCAATATTACCACGTTTCTTCTTAGCAGCATACTTTCCCTTTTCAAGGTCATCATCCATATTTGACTCGATATCAGTATCTGGTCCGTCGCTATCTGCTGATACCTTGTCATCATCTTTTTCATCCTTATGTCCAAACCACTTCTTCAACTTCTCTGGGTTCAAAGTGAATGAGAAGTTCTGCGACATACCCTGAAAACGAGGCAAACGACCATACCCCCACTCCGTATGATTACCTACATAAGGTTTACCATTGGCGTCAAGTTCATAAGCATAGGTGGCAAACTGTGCATTCATAGAGAATGTATAGTTCTTCCACCACTTCAAACGTAGACGCATGCTAAGGTCGCTCCAACGATGATAGTCAGCTGCCGCATTATAAGACATACTTGCTCCTAACTCATCAATGATACTTATCTTCTTATAACCAGTTGTATCCTTATCGCTCTTAACCTTCATTTCGATGTTATTGCTAACATCCCAACTAATCATCTCAGTCTTGTACTTACCCGGCACACTATAAAGCTCATCTTGATAAAGTGAGTATTCAACAAGTTTCACGTTACCACTTGCATCTGTGTACTGATAGCTATCATAGTAGCCATAACGGCGTGCACCAAAGTTAGGAGCGTATGAGAATGTCACCTGAGGTGTGATGACATGACGGATAGCCTGAATCTTATCACCGAACAGCTTCCTGTTAGGTGTCCAGAAGCCATACACCTTTGTACTGGCACCCACGCTCATGCTCCAGTTATAAACATTATGAAAACCATAGGTAGTATCTCTTACTACTTCTTTCTGAAGGGTGTTATCCCATCCACGTGTCACCTTCTTAGAATACATACGATCCGTAAAATTGAAAGATGGAGTCACATTGATATAATTAAACAAGGTGAAGTTTGCTTGTACAGGGATTGTATGTTGGAAAGCATTCTTCCAGTCTTTTATAAGATTAGAGTGCAAGAGTTTGTCTTCCTTCGTTGAGATAGAGTTAGCCAACTGACCCGTATAGCTCATAGAAATCTTCTCATACCAACGCTCTTTCCCCACAAGATGCTTGCGCTTGAAAGGATAGAAACGGCTCAAACTAATGTTCAAGTCTGGCAGTGTTATCTGTATAGAAGAATCACGCATATTCTGTGCAAGGTTCGTAGTAGCACTCAAAGAGAGTCCAATACTTGAGAAACCTGTGCTCCAACTCACGGAAGAAGTTCTCGTAGACTGCGTGAGTGTCTGCGGATTATACAAACTATTGAGGTTGTTACGTTCATAGCTTGATGTCGCAAAGTTTACACTTGCCGCCAAAGAACTATAAGGATTAGCCTTTGGGTCTTGGCGATGATTCCACTGAATCTTAAAGCTCTCCTGCTCAGCAAAGTCTGGTAATCCCTTATCACCAGTCTTTGAATCCTGATAACTAAAGAGGAATGATCCTGAATATCTATACCGCTTACGGTAGTTGCTGGCCGCAGACACACCCCATGAACCCTTAGTATAAATCTCTCCAATGAGTTTTAAGTCCCATTTATCACTAATAGCAAAGTAGTAACCACCATCACGAAGATAGAAACCACGGTCGCTTTCATCACCATAACTTGGCATGATGAAACCGCTCGAATACTTCTTTGAGAATGGGAAGAAGCCGTATGGGATAGCCAAAGGCAGAGGGACATCGGCCACTACAAGATAAGCCGGTCCGAAGACAACATCCTTGCCCGGACGAACCTTTGCACGAGAAAGGGCGATATAGAAGTCAGGATGGGGCTTATCACAGGTAGTATAACGGCCATGCTGCAAGAAGACAGCCCCAGTAGAGTCACGTTTCCCCACTTCTCCACTCAAGAATCCATCTTGTTGCTCGGTATATATTCCTTTTATCAAGCCTTTTTTCGACTTGAAATTAAAAGCCATTGTATCACTCTGATACTCGTCTTTACCCATCGTAAATACTGGCTTTCCTTTAATACCACCCTCTGCAGTAGAGTCGGCAGTACCTGTCGCACGTACTGTACTATTATCAAGATTCATGTGAACCTTGTCACTCGCAAGCTTCATATTCTCATAATCAACCTTCGAATTACCATAGAGATAGGCAGTACCCGACGCAGCATCATACACAATAGAGTCTTCTGCTGAATACTTAACAGGTGCGTCAATTCCATTCGAACGTGCACGCATCACACTATCAGCACGAATAGAATCGTCTATAGCCTTATTATGATGATAGATAGCCAACTGAAGAGAATCCATCTTCGTGGTATCTGGAATATTCTTATCAACCGCCTTACTATCCTTTGAACCTTGTCCTTTCAGTAATGTATCAACCACAACAGCGTTTGCCTTAGCCTTCTTGGTTTTCTTACCTTGAGGCACAGGCATGTTGACACTTGCCATTGCAAAAACAACAACAAAGGATAATAGGAATATAATGCTCTTATTTCTCATTGCCTAAATAACGTACAAAAATACTGAAATAATGCCGAATAGAACTACCATTACGCTATTTTAACTTTTACAATAATGTACGTACACACTAACTGAAAAGATTTTGTTCATATATTGCGTTCCGTTAAGACTTGAATAGTACACCCTCATTACGGTCTGTTATTGATAATAATAACACTGTAAAACACCTAAAGAAGCAAGTTTCTCAACCCCAAATAAGACTGATACTAAGCCTTCTCACTAACTGTCCGGAGCCTCCGGACAACTTGTACGGGGCGTCCGGACAACTTGTCCGAAGCCTTCGGACAATAGTTAAAAACAAGTAGCAAGGTTCACTAAAACACCTAAAACCCAACTATTAGAGCACTAAATATCAGCTACCTGTACACTACTTATGGGACGATATTAGCCGTGACAACACCAAAGGTGGATTTTCTTAATCCAAATACAAGTCCAACGCATCAATAAGTTCCTTTACAGGATGATTTGTCTCCAACAGTTTATTCAGAGACTCACGAGGCGTAAGCATTGGCTTGATTTCTTCAAACTTAGCAAGACGAATATCTACTTCAATCTGTCCGTTGTGCAGTTCTTTTGCCAATGTAGCACGGATGCGCGATTTAATAGTTAGCATTTCGTTGAGCTGAATATTGTTTTCTGCAAGTACCAAGATTGTTGGATACTCTGTGACAGTAGGTGTAATATTCTTCATACGCTGTGCCAAAGCCTGCATACGCTCAGGCATTCGTGAACACATAGCCCGCCAACTCACAACCAACTCTTGCTGTGTAAACCGCTCATTCTCATCCTTATTGGTTATTTCAAGCTCCTCTTCTTGCTTTTTCTTCTTATCGGCTTTGAGCAGATTATCGAATGACATCGTCAACGAACTGAGATTAACAGCATTCGGGACACCTGAATTTACATTCACATTAGGACGTTCGCCAGAAGTCTCAGCAACAGACTTTTCAGACGAAGACACAACCTCAACAGGCACTGTCCCACCCGCATTAGCATTGTGAACAGTGTCATTATCATGTTTCAGGCTCCCAACCACCTGCGGAGTCGGTTTCTGTTGAGCCTTCAGAATAAGATTCTTGAACAGGGATTTTAATCGTTTAGGGCTACGCCCCGAGGCAGGAATATCATCTTCCTTCTGCGTAATCTGCGCCACTTGGATAAGCGTTAGTTCAACCAACAAACGCTTATTAGAACTCTGTCGATACTCCACATCACATCGATTCATAATCTGCAATGCAGTGTAAAGGAAATTAACAGGACACTTCTGTGCCTGCTGCTGGTAACGATTTCTCAACTGTTCGCTCACCTCAAGCAACGGGAGAGTCTGCGCATCCTTTGCCATCAACACGTTACGAACATGAGAAGCCAGACCGTTCACAAGGTGCCCACCGTCAAATCCCTTATTGATGACAGCATTTAAAAGTACCATTATCTCACTTACCTTATTCTCTAAGGCAAGGTCGACAATGTTAAAATAATTTTCAGTATCAAGTACATTCAGGTCTTCTATCACCTTTTGATAAGTGATATTCCCCTGAGAGAAACTTGCAGCTTGGTCGAATATAGAGAGCGCATCACGCATTCCGCCATCCGCTTTCTCCGCAATCACGCTCAGAGCCTCTTCCTCATACTGTATATCCTCCTTCTCAGCAACACGCTTAAGATGGTCGATAATATTTGGAACCGTCATTCGTTCGAAGTCATAAATCTGACAACGCGATAGGATCGTTGGGAGAATCTTATGCTTCTCAGTCGTAGCAAGGATAAAGATGACATGTGCTGGCGGTTCCTCCAGCGTCTTGAGGAACGCATTGAAGGCTGCTGTAGAAAGCATGTGAACCTCGTCAATGATAAAGACCTTATAACGTCCTACCTGTGGTGGGATACGAGTCTGGTCCATCAATGCCTTGATATTCTCAACAGAGTTATTGCTGGCAGCATCTAACTCGAAGATATTATAACTGCGTCCTTCGCTGAAAGCCTTGCAACTTTCACACTCATTGCAAGCCTCACCATCAGCCGTAGGGTGTTCGCAATTAATAGCTTTCGCAAAGATACGGGCACAAGTAGTCTTACCCACACCTCGTGGACCACAAAAAAGATAAGCATGAGCCAGCTTACCACTCTTCACAGCATTCTTCAGCGTAGTAGTCAGCGCCTGTTGCCCTACGACAGCATCAAAGGACAACGGGCGATACTTTCGCGCCGAAACAATATATTCATCCATAAAATAGTAAAGTCTGATTATCAATGCAAAGGTAATAAAAGTTAAGAAAACAGTAAGGAGGTAAGAAGAATTAAATTGTTAATTTGCTAAAAATATATATCTTTAATGCTCCGATATGCAATCTTTTCCTTACTTTTGCAAAAAAGAATGTAAAGAAGTGAGTAAGATTACTGGACATATCATTAGTTTCTTCAATCGGTTCAAGTTTTATATTGTTATCATTCTCGGTGTACTCATTGTTGGTATCGTGGATGAAAACAGTTTTATGAAACGAATAGAGTATGCCTATCAGATTGATGATTTGAAGAGAGAAATCCAAAAGTACGATTCTCAATATAAGCATGACATGCAACAACTTAAGGAACTAAAGACTGATCCAAAAGCTATTGCACGAGTCGCTCGTGAACGTTATTTTATGAAAGCTGACAATGAAGACATCTTCGTTCTAAGCGATGATGAGCATCCAACCGAAAACACTGGTAAGAATGAAACAACTGACTAAAGTAGAATCTATCGTTTACCTCTTAGGAGGAATAACAATGGTTGCAGGGGCAGGCTTGTATGCCTTCCTTTTAATCCAGCCTATTGCTTGCTGGCTAATGCTTGTAGGTGCAATCTTATTTGCACTTATGCAGTCACGACAACGTTACTTAGGTACAGTATTAGCTATTCGTCGTCTACGCAAGATTATGTCGTTGGCAGGATGGGGATTTATCCTCGCTGGCATCTTTATGGTAGAAGACGCTTATCATTTCCTTCGCCCTATTTTCACTGGCTCATTAGATGGATACAGCAGTTATGTAAGTATCTTCCATCATAATTGGGTCATACTCCTACTCATTTCTGCTGTTATTGAGATGTATACTACTCATCGTATCAGCTACGAATTGAAGCGGGAAAGCAGCAGCACAAATACCTAAAAAAAGCTAAAAGCTCACAGATTGTTTTAATTTGAATAAAAAAGTTTCTCGGCTTCGATTATAGAATGTAATTTTGTCTGAGAAGAAACAGAACCAGTTTAATCATCTATGAATAAGATTCTCTATGCATTACTAACGCTGATAGCGTTTACGTCATGTGCCAACTCATTCAACATCCAAGGTACATCTAACGTTTCAAGTCTGGATGGACGTAAGTTGTATCTGAAAACTGATCAGGCCGATTCACTCATTGACTTGGACTCATGTGACGTGGTTCATGGTCAGTTTGCTTTCCATGGAACGGTTGACTCTACCAAGATAGGACAAATATTCATGGATGACATCAACCTTCAGTTCCCTGTTGTAATAGAGAAAGGCGATATTACGGTTAAACTGGATAATACACAGCAACGTGTCAGTGGTACGCCCCTGAATGATAAACTTAATGATTTTTGGACGAAGTTTATACAGCTACGCAACCAATACGCCGAGATTGACCATGAAGAAAGTGCAGCCATTATGAATGGACAAGATGAGGAGACGGTGAATGTTCGTCTTACAAAGAAGGCTTTGGGCGTATATGACAAAGGTGACAAACTTTTCACAAAGTTTATTACAGAGAATTTTAATAATATCCTTGGACCATGGTGTTTCCTTACGCGCATCAGCTATGAGACAACACCTGACGCATATCCACAATGGATGAATGATTATATGTATAGCAATGCTATTAATCAATTACCTTCATGGATTGAATATATCATGTCTAAGGCTACAGACACGTTT
Source organism: Prevotella sp. oral taxon 313 (assembly GCF_003043935.1). NCBI lineage: Bacteria > Pseudomonadati > Bacteroidota > Bacteroidia > Bacteroidales > Prevotellaceae > Prevotella > Prevotella sp. oral taxon 313. The sequence continues at coordinate 3,250,710 of NZ_PYXE01000001.1, read as the reverse complement.
AAGCAGAATCCGCAGATAAAAGCATTCTATGCTAATTTCTTACAAGCTCAAAAGGAAATGAACGGAATGGCTGATCCTGCAGGACTACCAGATGCAGCAGGTACAACACCTAATGCTGCAGTTGCTCCTCCAACACCAGCACAAATGGCAGGCGACTCTATTTCAAAATAAGGGCCAACCATACCCCACCATCTTTTCTGTAACGACTCTGACTTAACAAGAGTAGGATAAGATTCCATAGGAGTGTTTCCGAAGGTAGGATAAAGAGTCTACGAGCGACTACGGATTTATTCAAAACGAAAGTTGCTGTCATATCTGTCAGCCCACATGGGTATTTAACTGGCTGGATTATAAGATATTGACACGGAATGTTAAAATGACAGCAAATGAAAATAAAACTATTATTAGTAAAATAGGTAATGTTTTCTATCTTACTTTAGTAGGTTTTATGCTTTCAACTTTCGGATGAATTAACAAACAATCTCAAACAAAAAAGAATATAATATATGAGGAAACTCATTCAAGGTGGAACTATCGTCAATGAAGGGCGAAGCTTTATAGGTTCGCTCGTCATAGAGGACGATTGTGTCATAGAGATTATAGAAGGTAACGAGGTACCCCGTGGTATGTTTGACGAGATTGTCAATGCCACGGGGTGCTTTGTTCTACCAGGCGTTATTGACGACCATGTCCACTTTCGTGAACCCGGCCTAACAGAGAAGGCAGATATTGAAAGTGAGAGTCGTGCAGCTGCGTATGGTGGTGTCACATCATACTTTGAGATGCCAAACACCAATCCACAAACAACAACGCTGGAAGCTTTACAAGATAAATGGGAGCGTGCAAGCCGGACAAGTCATGTGAACTATAGCTTCTTTATTGGTGCAACGAATGCTAATAGTAAGCTATTTCCTCAATTAGATATACATACTATCCCTGGAATAAAGCTCTTTATGGGAGCCTCAACAGGAAACATGCTTGTTGATAGACGTGAAGCGTTAGAAGAAACATTCCGTACTGCAGCAGCATTGAATCTACCAGTGATGACACATTGTGAGGATTCTGGTATTATCAATGAGAACATGAGAGTTGCCAAGGAACACTTTGGTAATGATCCAGATATTACACATCATTGGGAGATAAGAAGCGCTGAGGCGTGCTGGGCATCCTCTCAATTAGCCGTAGAATTAGCCCGAAAGTATAAGACCCAACTCCATATAGCTCATATCACTACTGCAAAGGAGCTCTCATTAGCCAATCAAACAGAAGACGAGGGAAGGATAACCTTGGAAGCTGTTATTGCTCATATAGCTTTCTCGAATGAAGATTATCTTACAAAGAAAGCACTTATTAAATGTAATCCTTCTGTCAAGACGGTAGCTGATAGAGATGCTATTCGTCAGGCACTCACAGACGGGCGGATTACAGTTATTGGTACCGACCATGCGCCACATCTATTGACACAGAAACAAGGTGGTTGTGCTAAGGCAGCATCAGGTATGCCAATGATACAATTCTCACTCGTCACAATGCTCGAATTGGTTGACAAAGGTGTTCTGACAATAGAACGGATGGTTGACTTGATGTCACACGCACCAGCTCGGCTCTTCCATGTTGACCAACGTGGTTTCTTACGTAAAGGATATAAGGCCGACATCACCATCGTTTCACCTAACCAACCTTGGACTGTAGACGAGGATTGTATTCAGAGTAAATGTAAGTGGAGTCCGATGATAGGACACACCTATCAATGGCGAGTGTTACACACCTTCTGCAACGGACAACACCTATTAAATAACGGAAAGTTTGATGACACGCTTCGTGGTGAGAAGATTACTTTCCGAAATAAGGATTAAAGTAAAATGAACGATGCAATAGTTGATAATAAAAGTAAGATTGTAACTTATAACATCAGTGACATTGTTCCATATATTAATTGGGCTTTCTTCTTCTATGCTTGGTCGATGAATGGTAAGGCTAAAGAGGCTCAACAAGAACTACGTAAGGAAGCTGAGGCCCTGCTAAACGATATGGAAGAAAAGTATCACACCCATGCCGTCTTTGCATTGTGTGATGCTAATAGCGATGGTGATGATATCATCGTCAATGGAACACGTATCCCCATGTTGCGTCAGCAGAAGGCAGTTGCAGGAAAACCCAACCTCTGTCTTTCAGATTTCCTACGCCCTGCTGCATCGGGCATTAAAGACACTGTAGGACTCTTTGCAGCTTCTGTTGATGCGGCTTTTACAGAGAGTAATGGGGATGACCCCTATCAACGTATGCTATCCCAGACCATTGCTGACCGATTAGCTGAAGCTACAACAGAGAAGTTTCATGAGGATGTCCGCAAGAAATATTGGGGTTATGCAGCAGATGAGCAGCTTACAATAAAAGATCTCCTTGCTGAGAGATATCAAGGAATAAGACCAGCTGTAGGCTACCCATCTATACCTGATACCAGTGTTAACTTCCTTTTATATGAATTATTAGATATGAAAGGAATTGGGATTAGCCTAACAGAAAGTGGTATGATGATACCTCATGCCAGTGTATCTGGCTTTATGTTTGCTCACCCACAAAGTAGATACTTTGAAGTAGGGAAGATTGATGAAGACCAATTAGAAGACTATGCTCGTCGTCGTAATCAGCCTGTTGAGCTGTTAAGAAAGTTTCTTGTCTCCTCTTTATTGAAGAAATGATAGCTCGAATCGTTGTATATCTTATATTGATAATAGTGCTGTCCGACTTGTATATTGACATTCACTATTTCCGTAAGCGTTACCACGTATCTTGGTGGCTACGTCTATTGTGGTGGTTACCCTGCATCGGGATGGTAATCTATACCTGTGCAATGGCATCCATTCAGAACTTTGCGCCAGACAACCTCACTTGGTTGAACACTTATCTGTTCCTGCTCGGTATGTTTGTCGGACCTAAGGCTATCTTTGCACTCACATCATTCTTAGGTTCGATAGTTCGTAAATATATTATTCGTACAAATCGAAATTGGGGACATTATATAGGAGTACTTTTAGGTTGCTTTGCCTTTGGAGTATTTGTTTATGGACTCACATACGGAATATCAGATATACGCATCAGGCATGTAGACCTTTATTTCAAAGACTTACCAAAGTCGTTTGAGGGCTATAGAGTCGTACATGTATCTGACTTGCACCTTGGAACTTTCGATGGTTGGCGCAGTAAGATACTAAAAGCAGAGATGGATAGTATTGAAAAGCAAAAGCCTGACCTCATTTGTTTCACTGGTGATTTACAGAATATACGCCCAGAAGAGGTTGAAAGGATGTCGTCCTTTATTCGTCAATCCATGAAGGGGACTGTCTCCGTCTTAGGGAACCATGATTATACGGAGTATATAAAAGGTGATAAAAGAGAGAAGGCAGCGCAAGAAGAACGATTAGTCAATGCTGAAAGGAAGATCTTAGGCTGGACACTCTTACGCAATCAGAACATTTGTATCACATCACCTAAGAAAGAGTCTATTTATATCTGTGGTACAGAAAATGACGGTATGCCTCCCTTCCCAAATCATTCTGATTATAAGAAAGCAACACAAGGCATAGCACCAAATTCGTTTATAATTATGCTACAGCATGATCCATCTGCTTGGAAGCGTTCTATCCTTCCAAAGACAACAGCACAACTGACGCTTAGTGGACATACACACGGAGGACAAATGCAACTTTTTGGATGGCGACCAACGAGTGTACGCCAGCATGAAGACTATGGAGTCTACGAACAAGATGGTCGTTTTCTCAATGTTACGGCTGGATTAGGTGGTCTTGTCCCCTTCCGAATCAATATGCCTAACGAGATTACTGTTATAACATTACATATAAAGAAATAGAATAAACGGAAACATATATGAGCAATACAGTATCGCAACAAAAAAAGCAAACGTCAATAGTGATGTTGGTTATAACCTTTCTATATAGGGTTTACATGCTATTCATTGCTTTCCCACTCTTTTTCATTGCGTCCATCTTTACTGCATTAACCACAACCATTGGTTGTCAACTCGGTAATGGACATTTCTGGGGATACTACCCAGGGAAATGGTGGTCATGGTTTACTATCAGAATACTCTTCCTCCCCGTAAAGGTTGAAGGACGTGAACACCTCAATCCTAAACAGAGCTATGTATTCGTCAGCAATCACCAAGGTGCGTTCGATATCTTTCTTATTTATGGCTTCCTTGGTCGTAACTTCAAATGGATGATGAAAAAGTCTCTTCGTAAGATACCATTGGTAGGCTTAGCGTGTGAGAAAGCACACCATATTTTTGTGGATAAGAGTGGAGCAAGCAAAATCAAAAAGACTTACGACACAGCACGTGAAACACTTCATGAAGGAATGTCAGTGGTTGTATTCCCAGAAGGGGCACGTAGTTTTACGGGACACATGGGTAAGTTCCGCCGTGGTGCCTTCATGTTAGCAGACGAACTTCAGTTACCTGTTTGTCCTATCACCATCAATGGTTCCTTCGATGTTATGCCCCGTACGAATGATTGGCATTTCCCTGTTTGGCACCGACTGAGTCTCACCATTCATAGACCTATCCCACCTAAAGGGAAAGGTAGCGAATATGAAAAGGAGACTATGAACGAAGCTTACAATTCTGTTATGTCTGCTCTTACTCCTGAATACCAAGGTTTCGTAGAGAACCCAGACCAATAAAAACAGACAAAAACTTGTTAGTATCATATTTTTATACTACATTTGTCCTATAAAAACAAAAATCTATGACAAGCGATAGCATTGTAATTATACCGACATACAACGAAAAGGAGAATATAGAGAAGATTATCCGAGCAGTATTCCGACTGGAGAAACTTTTTCACATTCTGGTAATTGATGATGGTAGTCCTGATGGGACAGCACAAATCGTACATAATCTGATTAAGACAGAATTCTCTGATCGTCTCTTTATCATTGAGCGTTCAGGAAAGCTAGGATTAGGTACGGCCTATATCACTGGCTTCAAATGGGCTTTAGAACATGGCTACGAATACATCATTGAGATGGATGCAGACTTTAGCCACGACCCTAACGACCTTCCTCGCCTTTATGCTGCGACCCATGACGAAGGTTATGATGTTGCAGTTGGTTCACGTTATGTCAGTGGAGTAAACGTTGTAAATTGGCCTATAGGACGTGTATTGATGAGTTACTTTGCCAGCAAGTATGTTCGTATTGTAACAGGTTTCCATGTTCATGATACGACTGCGGGCTTCGTATGTTATCGTCGTCGCGTTCTTGAGACAATCCCATTGGATATGATTCGTTTCAAGGGCTATGCCTTCCAAATCGAGATGAAGTACACCGCTTTCAAGATTGGTTTCAAGATTAAAGAAGTACCTGTTATCTTCGTTAATCGACGTGAGGGAACAAGTAAGATGAGCGGTGGTATCTTCTCTGAAGCCTTCTTTGGTGTCATCCGACTCCGTATCGATGGTTGGTTCAGAAAGTATCCTAAGATTAAAAACTAACATTCGCTTTTACAAGAAAGAATAAACAAGCGGAGTAAATAAAAGGTAACAGCCACAATCTACATAGATTTTGGCTGTTACCTTTTATATATAGGTCTCTTTGTCTTCATTAGCCGAGCTGGCTTACTATATTGTACTCCCTCCTTATTATATAATAGTATAATGCTTTCGGCAAACATGTTCATAAAATCTGCCAACACCTATTTATAAGACATCAATGATGTCAAAAGGAACACTATTCTCTGTTGTAAGCCTTTCTGTTTATATGAGAAAGATATATTACTACAGAGAACAATGTTCCTTTGTTACTATGTCTTAACACACCTTACAATATGTCTTATTACCGAACTTACGCCTCCTTATCGTACTCGAGGTGGAAGTTAATGATTGTCTCAATACCCTTCAACCAGAGATCTACTGGCATATTCTCATTTGGAGAGTGAATAGCATTTGACTCCAAACCGAAGCCCATAAGAACAGTCTTCACACCAAGTAACTTCTCGAAAGTAGAAATGATTGGAATACTACCACCGATACGTACAGGCAATGGACGCTTACCGAATACTGCTTCAAAGCCACGCTCAGCAGCTTTATAAGCTGGGAAGTCAATTGGACAAACATAACCATGACCACCGTGATGCTTCTCTACCTTAACTGTAACATAATCAGGAGCAACACTGTTGAAATAATCCACTACCAACTGGCTAATCTTTGTATGATCCTGATGTGGCACAAGACGTGAAGAAAGTTTTGCGTATGCCTTTGATGGAATAACGGTCTTAGCACCATCACCTGTGTAACCACCCCAGATACCGCATACATCAAATGTTGGACGATAACCAGTGCGCTCGATTGTACTATAACCTTCTTCTCCGAAGAGTGCCTTAACACCAATAGACTTCTTATATTCCTCCTCATCGAAAGGAATAGATGCAACAAGTTTACGCTCCTCATCAGAAGCCTCCTCAACATCATCATAGAAGCCAGGGATACGAATCTTACCATCAGGACCAGTTACATCAGCTATCAACTTACAAAGTACATTGATTGGGTTAGCCACTGCACCACCGAAGGTTCCTGAGTGAAGGTCACGATTAGGACCAGTCACCTCTATCTGCCAGTAAGACAAACCACGCAAACCGGTTGTAATAGAAGGAGTATCAGGACCAATGAGACCTGTATCAGAAACGAGGATAACATCGCAAGCCAAGAGTTCCTTGTGTTCCTCAATAAATGGACCGAGGCTACCAGAACCAATCTCTTCCTCACCTTCAAAGATGAACTTCATATTATGCTTCAACAAGTCATTCTTGTTAAGATACTCGAATGCCTTTGCCTGCATGAATGACTGACCCTTATCATCATCAGCACCACGAGCCCAGATATGACCATCCTTGATAACTGGCTCAAATGGTTCAGTCTTCCAAAGTTCAAATGGCTCTGCTGGCATCACGTCATAGTGACCATAAACCAATACAGTCTTTGCATTAGGGTCAACCATTCTCTCTGCATAAACCATAGGATTACCCTTTGATGGCATCACCTCAGCTTTATCAACACCTGCCTCAAGCAGCAGTTCCTTCCAACGTTCAGCACAACGTACCATGTCCTCCTTATGAGTAGGTTGTGCACTTACGCTTGGTATGCGTATCAGACTGAACAACTCCTCGAGCATTCTGTCTTTATTCTCTTCTACATATTTCTTAATCATAATTCTTTATTTATTGTGATTATCTTCTTTATTATTTGAAAGTAATCAATGTTTCCATTTCATTGATAAATTTCTCAATCTGAATAAAATAAGGCATAACTTCTTCCTCCGTAGCATCATACATATCATCATAGTCACCAGATTGGCGTAACTCGTATAAACGGGAGAACAATCTCCCATAAGTTTTGTCGATAAGCCCAACAGAGATAAACTGCTGTCCTATAATATGAATAGTTCCTGCGTGTGTCTTTGCAGATAATCCTTTATCAAGGAGTAAAGCCTGTGCCATATGATAGACAGCATAATATAAACGATTCCCAACAAGACTCCAATGACCTAAACGAGCGTTGTCACGTGCTTCTACTAACACCGCCTTTGCTTTCTCAATACGGTATGCTACAAGTGCTTTTCGTTCTTCACTTGTCAACATAACAAAATCCCCTCTGATTCAACATTGTTATGGAAAGGAGAGTGAATTCGAGTAGCCCACTCCTGCAAGGTATAGATAATAGGATGTATCATTGCATTAATTTTCCATCCAAGTTCCCAGAAAGGATAGGTGAACTTATCATGATCAGATTCCTCTATTCTATCCTTATCAAGAAGAATGAGAATATCCCAGTCTGACAGTTCACTGGCATCACCACGCGCCTGAGAGCCGAAAAGAATTATCTTTCCGTTTTCAGGTTTTAACTCCATCGCAATGCTGCTAATAGCCTTCAACACATCATTATGTCTTACTTCTTTCATCATCTGTTCGCAAATTTAAGCATGATTTATGACTTTTGCAAGTTTTTCCGTGCTTTTTATTGTTGTTTACATGACTAAAACAAGATACGCTGACAAGCCTACACACGATTATTATAGACTTACCTATCGATTGAAATTAATCGTATATAGACACACAAGATAAAAAGGACTATCATTGAATTAATCTTGTCTAAGTATCGACAAGGTCGTATTCAAGGGATTATTGTCGTGAAAAGAAATATTTATTTACAAGAAGGTAATTATTTCTTTTCATGAGAATAAATTGGTTTTAACGGTAAGAAAACAAATAGACAACTGCCGATTAGACAATTTAATACCGATTATCCGACCGTACAAAAGGTCATATAATTTAGGTATATACTATGTATATAGCTATAGATTAGCTCCATGACTATCACACCCCCTACTCGATTACATCCTTTATGTCAATAGGTATGGGATGAAAGAGAGAACGATAAAGCAATCCTCTGTCAAGCGTTTACGACTGAGGATGCTCTATATCACGTAGAATCATTACGCCCTCTCCTACCGTCTTCACATCACTGACTACCATAGAACGTTTGCCATTTCGTTCTTTCAGATTACAACGGCGAGGATGAGAACCGATGTAGTTGAGAACTTTATCAAAGGCAGCACTCTGATAGTAGACACTATTAGGGTTAGAAACAAACTGCATTTGCATACGTCCCTGCTTAAGAATAATCTTCTCACAGCCTAATCGCTTACCTACACGACGAAGTGCAACGACCTGCATCAGTTCCTCACCTTGACGTGGAACAGGACCGAAACGGTCTTGTAGACGCTTACGATAGGCATCGAGGTCTTCGTCTTTTTCAATATTATCAAGCTCACGATAGAGTAGCATACGCTCAGAACTACCCGGCACATAGTTATCAGGGAAGTACATTTCAAGGTCGCTCTCTACAGCACAATCATCAATGAAGTCATCACCCGTGATCTGCTTTCCTTCGTCCATCTCCTCCTCATAAAGGTCTTGGAACTCATCATTTTTCAGCTCCATCACTGCCTGATTGAGGATTTTCTGATAGGTTTCATATCCCAAGTCCTCCATAAATCCACTCTGCTCAGAACCTAAGAGGTTACCAGCACCACGGATATCAAGGTCCTGCATCGCAAGATTAAATCCACTACCGAGGTCGGAGAAAGTCTCCAAAGCCTCCAGACGACAACGTGCCTCTGGGTTCAATGCAGCCAAAGGTGGCGCGAGAAGATAACAGAAAGCCTTTTTATTAGAACGTCCCACACGACCACGCATCTGATGTAGGTCTGAGAGTCCGAAGCGATGAGCATCGTTGATGATGATAGTATTGGCGTTGGAAATATCAATACCATTCTCAACAATCGTCGTTGAAAGTAGTACATCATAGTCATAGTTCATAAAACCCATAACTATCTCCTCCAACTCTTCAGGCTTCATCTGCCCGTGTCCGATAGCAATACGGCAGTCTGGCACGTACTTCTTGATAAGCTTTGCTATCTCAGGAAGATTGCTGATGCGATCATTTACAAAGTAAACCTGTCCGTTACGGCTCATCTCAAAGTTAATAGCATCTGCTATTACTTCATGCGAGAAAGAAGCTATCTCGGTCTGAATAGGGTAACGGTTAGGTGGCGGTGTACGCATAATACTCATATCACGTGCACCCATCAGTGAGAACTGGAGCGTACGTGGGATAGGCGTTGCCGACATCGTAAGGGTGTCAACATTCGTTTTCAGCTGTCTGAGTTTCTCCTTTGTTGACACACCGAACTTCTGTTCTTCGTCAATGATAAGGAGTCCGAGGTCATGCCACTTCACCGACTTACCTATCAACTTATGCGTACCAACAAGAATATTAATCTTTCCCTCTGCCAAATCCTCCAACACCTGTTTTGTTTGTTTAGCACTACGAGCACGTGAGAGGTAGTCAACACGCACTGGCATATCCTTCAATCGCTTCTTAAAGGTTTGGTAATGCTGGAACGCTAACACAGTTGTAGGCACCAATACAGCCACCTGTTTATTATCCACAGCAGCCTTAAAAGCAGCACGGATAGCCACCTCCGTCTTACCAAAGCCCACGTCACCACAAACTAGACGATCCATCGGTCGCGCGCTTTCCATGTCCTGTTTGAGTTCTTGTGTAGCCTTCAACTGGTCGGGCGTATCCTCATAAAGGAACGAAGCCTCCAATTCATGCTGCATAAACGAGTCTGGAGAAAAGGCAAATCCCTTTTCACGACGTCGCTTAGCATAGAGTTTAATGAGATCGCGCGCAATATCCTTGATACGCTTCTTCGCCTTTTCTTTCAGTCGGTCCCAAGCACCTGAGCCAAGAACAGACAGTCGTGGTGGTTCGCCACTATCACCACGACGATACTTACTAATCTTATAGAGCGAGTGAATAGATACATCAACAATGTCGTTATGTTGGTAGACAAGACGTATCATCTCCTGATAAGAGTCACCAGCAGGTACACGAACCAGACCGGCAAACTTACCTATACCAAAGTCTACATGCACTAAGAAGTCACCGGGTTCCATCTCTTGCAGTTCTTTCATCGTCAAAGCCATCTTACCTTGACGTGCCTTGTCTGACTTGAGATTGTACTTATGGAAACGGTCGAAAATCTGATGATCGGTAAAGAAACATACCTTCAGCGTACTATCAACAAAACCTTCATGCAACGTTCGGTTGACAGGTGTAAAAGGTAAGGCGCCCACCGTTGCTTCCCCACCCTCACCTGACAGTTCGGCTACAGATAAGTTCTCTGATTTAGCCGACACATTCGTATCTGACAAAGAGTCAAAGATATCCCTCAAACGTACAGTCTGCTTCTCGCTATCTGCAAAGATATAGAGTTTATAACCTTTTATAAGATAGTCACGAAGCGTCTTAGACAGCAAGTCAAAGTTCTTGTGAAAGAGTGGTTGTGGCGAGGTATTGAAGTTAATAGTAGCCCGTGAACCATCCTTCTTCTTTGCTAAATCGGAACAGGAATGATTAATACCGAACTCTATTCGACGGAAGTCAAGTGCATCATTCATCCATCTTGAAGCTGGTACAAGCTGTCCTTCCTTGCGGTAAGCCTGCTCCAGTTCATGCTGTTCTAACTCCGTCTTACCCTCTAACTTCTCCGTCAAAGCTTGATTAGTAAAGCCTTCTTGATAGATATTATCAATCGCATCACGCACATAGAGGAAATCCTTAAATGCCAACACGGCATCTTCTGGTAAGAACTGAAGAAATGGAACCTTCTCTTCTGACATCGTTGTCAATTCTGGAACAATCTCAACACGTGTCAACCTCTCTGTAGACAACTGCGTTTCTACCTCAAAGCTACGAATGGTTTCTATATCATCACCGAAGAAGTCGATACGGAATGGCAGTTCATTAGAGAAGGAATAGACGTCTATAATACTACCACGCACAGCAAACTGACCTGGCTCATAGACGTAATCCGTCTCTGTAAAGCCAAAAGAACGTAAGGTTTTCTCCACCTCTACAATATCAATATGCTGGTCCACTGTCAATGTCAAACGGCGTTCATCCAACTGCTTTTTTGATACAACAAGTTCTGATAGGGCTGAAGGCTCAGTGACAATATAAAGCGGTAGAGCGTTGTCTGTATCCGAAGCAAGGGCAGAAAGACGTGTTAAGACCTCTGTACGCAGGATTTCATTACCCGCATCACGCTGTCCATACTTCACTGCACGACGATAAGACGATGGAAAGAACAGCACCTCTGCCACCTTCCCTTCACCATCTGCAGGCATAGCAATTGTCTTAAGGTCATTATAGAAATAACCCGCCTCATCATTGTCGTTCAACACGAAAACAGTCGTTGTCTTCCATCGTTCAGCTATTGATGCAAAGAACATCGGGGCAGCTGAGGCCACGAGTCCCTGCAGGAAAACAGTCTTAACTGACTTTTCTTCCTGTATCTTCAATATCGCTCCTGCCTGTGGCAGCATAGCGTATAGTTTCTGTATGTCTTGTATCTTCATCGCAAATGCGTTGTGTTTGCAAAGTTACAACAAATTTCAGATAGACAGCAATTATCTATGAAATTAAGCAGAAAAGTACTTAAAGATTTGGTGGTTTCGTAAACTCTCCTTATATTTGCAGTCTGATTCAGTGGAAACAGAAGAGGATATGATAGGAAAACAAGGATGATTAACGTCTCCTTAAACCTATAAAAATCCTCATTGTACTATGGGCTTGTTTGGATTTGACGGCAAGACGAGATGGTACGTAAGCACGCGGAGCATCGTTGACTGGCTCCTAAATCTCAGTTATCAAACAATTAATTGGCGAAAACAATTACGCTCTCGCTGCCTAACCGAAGTACAGTAGGTTACTGGCTTTATCCGACTATTAGATAGTTGGACGAGACATCGCTCCGAGGATGTTGTTCCGAATCCAGAGAGTAAGCGATGCAGGTTCAATCGGAGATAGTTAGTGTATGCCTCAATACACTGATGAAGACTAAGAGGATAAGATGTCGGTTGGTGGTCCAGGTCTTGCCGACATACGAAAACCGAAGGCTGGAATAAACGTGTAGAAAGCGTATGGTTTCCTTGTGCGGACGTGGGTTCGACTCCCACCAGGTCCACTTTTTAATCCTAAAAGGGATTATCTAAAAATTAAAAGGCAGTATCAAAGCTTAATTTGATACTGTCTTTTTTTATGCTCTCATTGCTGAACTCATATACAGCTCTTCCGAGACATGGCCTGAGAAAGCCCACTGAAAGAAGGAGAGATTATGTCTTCTATTATCATAAAAAGTTTAATTTCGTTTTGCTGTCATATTTAACATTTTATGTAATATCCCTGTTGTTCAGCGTATTAAGTCATTGCTTTGAATGACAGGAATGACAGGAAAATTTATTTCCAAGTAATGTCTCCTTAGAAGCAATGCCCAAATCATATACATTTCTATCCTGTAATAGACCCTACAAGACAAGGATTATTTATGCAGCAATAGCGCTTTCAGATGCTCAAGGTGCCTCATCATACTTTGTTTCGTTTGCTCATCACGTTCTACACGACACGCCGCTTCTAAGTCAGATAAGAAGGGAAGATAGTCAGTCTCAGCTATAAAACGAGCCGCCCGTTCTCTTACTGCAGGGCTGTTATCAAAGAGTAAGCCTTGTACCCAGCGTTTAGCATCCCACGACCGACATGCCTGTAACCAGTCGAGTGCAGCTATCTTCTCCTTAGGCGAACCATATAAGAATGTTCTATAATATCCACGTTCCTTTCTCAAATCATCTTTCGTCATGAGAATCTCACGATTGTATAAATCGGGATTAACGACTCGCTTCGAATAGGCTACGACTGGCATGCGTAAGGTCCAACGCACCATGCGTGGTATCATCCACATCATTCCTGGTGTTGCCTCTGGGTGTGAGATACTACTAAAGACACGTCCTTTCCCATACTCATTGGCGATGAAGAATGGACGATTGTTCGTCATGTTAGCAGGTGCATTACCTTCTTCGTGCACATCGGTCTCCATCATCGCCATAGCCGTGTAGGGAAGAGGGACACTATCACTCTTCACAAGGACAGGACCTTCGTAATACATGACGTATGACTTATCACGCTTAGCAAGCTCAGGGAATAGTTTTTTACCTTCTGCCGTGAGGGAGAAGGCTGATATACCATGTCCACGGTTGTCATGTTCGATGTCTATTGCCTTTCCACCATTAATGTGCATACAAGCATATCCTGGTGTGTCTGTAAAGAGATAGGCACCGGCACAGATACCCACAGCACCTTTTCCTGAACGAATAAAGTTTCTTATTCGTTCCATGTTCTCCTCACCAAGATTCATGTACTGCGTTGCTCCTTCCCCTCCAGGGATGATGATAGCATCCAAATCACTCAAAGCTCCATTCGCAATATCGCCTGTTGTGATCGTTCTCACAGTCATGTCTGGGTCTAACTGTATAGACGCTATGGCCTCCCAAATACACGTTTGCGCACCGCCATTACCTTGGAAAACACCCACACGTACCTTGTTTCCTACTCCCCTACTCCATACACTCAGTCCTACCAAGCACATGGCAATGATAAAAATCGTTTTTCGTAGCATAATTGTTTATGTTAGTTTGTAATTCTTTTATAGTCTTGCTTGTTCATTATCAACCTGCTATGAACGAGACAAAGATAGTATTTATCTTTGATACTTACATGCTTACATACGTGTTTTAAGTATTTTTAGACTATTACTTACCGTCTTGTTCCACCTTATTATATAGTCTCCACTCATCTCCCCTACCCTTTCCTACCAATAAGCGGACAACCAACTCCCTTACACGACATTATCACTAAACAAAGCAGAACGAGCGATTGATTTCCTTGTCAACGCCTATTACGCTCTTTATCACTTACGAAACACCTTGCCCAACATCTTTTTATAGGCTCGTGATTATGCCACACAGCCAAGGTCATTAGGGTGAGAAGCCTCAATTATAGCGTCTTCCGTGAAAGGAGACACCTTGTATAACTGATAAAAAAACACACTACCTAACTCCATGGAAGCAAAGTGTAATGTCAAACCAACCACCTCATTGTATCATATCCATTATTGTCATCATCGCTATTCCTTATCATATAAATGTACACGGTGCACGAAGTCGGGTATCATCACGGGTATTGAGCCATTCTCAACAGATAGTTTAGATAGTTCCGCAATGCTGCACCACTCCGCTAAGTCATACACATCCATATCCAAAGGGAGCCCATCTTGCAGACACTGAGCGAGCCGTAAGTCCATAAAGAAGGACATCCCACCTCGTGAATCGAGCTGTTTGGCTAAAGCGATAGTCTCTGATGAGAAGGAAGGCGCATAATGACTGAGTAGTCTCTCTATCTGAACAGTATTCAAGGGTGTGTCATCTCCCTCTATATCAATACCCACCTTGGCCGCAACCATAGGGCTCAATTGCATTTCCGGGGCAGGATATTTAGCGGCATACCCCTGTGTACCAACCGCTTGGAACATCCTACTATAAGGACGTGGAGTCATCACATTATGCTGTATAAGGATAGTCTTCCCCTTCACCGTCCGTATCATCGTAGACGTTTGGTCGCCATTAGCAAAGTCATCGCAGTCTGTCCCCATCACCGTTTGATACATCTCCCGCCCCTTAAAAGCATTAGATTGCATCGCCGTAAGGTACTGCATGCTGTCAGAACGGTGTATATCAAGGAGCCTACAAGCTGGTCCTATACTGTGCGTAGGGTAGATATCGCCGGCATGCCGACGTGTGTACTCCATGCGCCAAGGCATCCAACGGTCGCCGATAGGGTGTGCATACCCCCCTTCAACATGTATAAGCTCACCGAGTAGACCCTCTCTTACCATTTGACAGACCGCCATCTCAAAGTAGTCATACACCACATTCTCTAACATCATACAGTGTTGTCGTGTCCGCTCGGCCGTATCTACCAGTTTCCAAATGTCTTTTAAGGTGAGTGCTGCTGGTACTTCCACAGCGACACACTTCCCCTGTTTCATTGCATGAACGGCTATAGGGACGTGCGACATCCAATCCGTGCACACATAAACGAGATTGACTGCTTGCTGTCGGCACATATCGACGTAAGCTGTCTCACCCCAAAAGACCATCGGACGAGACTTCCCTAACTGCTCAACATGCTGTGCCACCTCCTCAGCCACCTCTCTTGAAACATCACAGACAGCAGCTATCCGAACCCCAGGGATATGACACCAACGTGTAACCGCCATCCGTCCACGAGCGCCAACACCCACAAAAGCCACCTGCAAGAGGGACATCGGCGGGAGTGTCAACGACAGAACATCACGCTGACCAACAGCCCGAGCTGGGATAAAGGTTTCTAACGGACAAGCAATAGACTTCACTTTCATTGTTATTGTAGGTTTTATTCTGTGCCAACATACTTAAGGCATGGGAAGATGTTGCACTATGCTCTCTTCCCTTTCGAGTGGAACTGAGTCCTTACACAGCACTAACTCACTCCTCGAAGGTCTCCTATTTCCCTATTGCAGTCTGACGATAACGACCATAACCAGTCATAAAGCGAAGCTTAAACATGAAGAAAGATACCCGTCAAGTACATTGTCATGACTTGCAAAGATAGTCAATTATTATCGAAAACATTGTATGTCAGCTGACTTTTGGAGATATTTATGTCAGCGCATAGACTGAGATTATTATTAAAACAACATTCGTTTGAACTGAAAGACAAGACTGTAATAAATCGTCCTCACACCATTCAGCCTTCAAAACGTCCATTTCCGATGAGAACACATGCCTGATAACCCCTGCTATCTATCTTTAATTCACGCTCACTTACGTATCTTTATAGAAAATGATTACCTTTGCAAAGTAGTTTAGAACAAATCACAACGATATGAAAAAACAGCTTATTTTGCTTTGTGCGTTGGCCTTCTCCGCATCGCTACACGTCACAGCACAATCGTTTAAGAAGCAGATTAGTGCTCGTCCAGAGCTTTCTGCCAACAATTACCTTGCTTATCCGACTCCTTCTGGTAAGCTGACACCTGCTCCGTCAGGCTATCTTCCTGTCTATCTCTCCCACTACGGCCGCCATGGCTCACGTTATCTCATCCATGCGCAGCAATATCTCCGACCAATACAGACGCTCGAGCGAGCTGATTCTGCAGGCGTCCTGACCAATGAAGGGAAAGATGTATTGAAGAAGTTACACCTCATGTATGCTGAATCCTACAAGCGATGGGGCGAGCTAACACCGTTGGGAGCACAGCAGCATCAGCAGATTGCAAGAAGAATGTATCGTCGTTTCCCATCCGTTTTCCGTGATTCAGTGTGGGTAGATGCCAAGTCTACGGATGTTATCCGCTGTATTCTGTCCATGGAAAACGAACTGCAAGAGCTGATTCGACATAATCCTCGCTTACGCATTAGGCATGATGCGAGTGCACATGACATGTATTTCATGAATCAATCAGACAAGAAACTGTCTCACCTAAGGGATAGTAGTGCTGTAAAAAACACGATTGACGAGTGGGGCAAACGCAATATCGACACCAAGCCATTGATGGCTCGCCTCTTTAAGGATAAGGAATACGTGGCCAAGAAGGTAGATGCAGGACAACTCGCCTTCGACCTCTTCAGTCTGGCAAGTATTGTTCAGAACTCTGAGATACGCCATTCGATCTCATTGTACAACATCTTTACATCGGATGAGTTATATCGTCTATGGGAGCGAAGCAATGCTTGGTGGTATCTACGCTATGCCAGTGCACCACAAAGTGGAGGTAAGCAACCGTTCTCACAGCGCAATCTCTTGCGTAAGATTATTACCGATGCCGACTCTTGTCTGGCCCTACCTCACCTAGGTGCAACCCTTCGTTTCGGTCATGACACGATGGTTATGCCATTGACTTGTCTACTTAATCTTAATAACAACGACATTAGCGTATCGGATATAGATAGTCTCGACCTAAAAGGTTGGAGCTCTACTCGCATTGTCCCTATGGCTGCTAACATTCAGTTCGTATTCTATAAGAACCCTAAGAAGCCTAATGCCGATGTCCTCGTGAAGGTTTTACTCAATGAGGAAGAGGCTACGCTGCCCCTTCCAAAGACCTCTACACCTTATTATTATCGATGGAGTGACTTTAAGAAATACTATCTTTCAAAGCTAAACAGCTATCGTGAATAAGGGGCTGCACGCTCTTCTTTCTAACAGCTGATGGTGGGTACTTCCCATCACCAGCTGTTTTCTTCCCCCACCCCTGTCCCTTTTACTCATCAAAGCCCTGACCGTTTGTCAATAATTTTCACCTTTCTTAAATCCAACACACGCCCTTCACGGGGTAAGAAGACGCCCTTCTACAGTCAAGAACATGCCCTTCTTGCACATTAAAGAGGCCCTTCTTGATGCAAGAAAGGCCTATTCTTTAATACTAAACCTAACCACCTGATTTATTGAATGTTACAGACTCGATTATAGAAGGTATCACACCCCTATCTTGAGAGTATTTTGTTAAGTGATATGTAATGATTTTTCATAATCTTACTAATCCTACTGATAAGGGGAGAAACCGCTACCCATGAAAGTGTTTGGAAACTTATATAACCCTAAAAAGAATGTTTGAAACACCCACGCAATTATCGGATGAGCTAAAGAAAAAACTTAGAATGATAAAAGTAAACGAGCATTAAGTTTATACCCAATGGGGTATAATTACGTTAAATAAGTATAAGATTATACCCGTTAGGGATGTTCTACGCTCTTTTTCATATTTTTTTCGTATATTTGTACCCGATAAGGTATAATCAAAATGGAGAATAATCAATTATCAACCACACTAAAGCAGCTACGTAAAGAGTATCATCTTACGCAAGAGGATATGGCTTTCAAGGCTGGAGTAGGTCTACGCTTTGTCCGCGAAATGGAGCAAGGAAAAGCTACATTACGTATGGACAAGGTGAATCAAGTGCTTCTACTGTTCAACCTACAATTAGCCCCTGTACCCATTCCAAGGCAAGAACCACCATTATTATATTCATCGAAATGAGACAAGGACAGGTATTTGTTAAGAATCAATTGGCGGGTATCATAACAGAAGATGAGACTGGTTACGGCTTCACTTACGCACAAGCATACTTAGATAGTGACCATCCCACACCTGTTAGCCTTACCTTGCCATTAAGCAAGAAGGACTATCACAGCAATGTTCTATTTTCCTTCTTTGATGGTCTCATACCCGAAGGCTGGATGCTGAATATTGCTGAACGGAACTGGAAAATCAATCGACATGACCGCATGGGATTACTACTCTCATGCTGTCGTGATTGTATAGGTGATATTAGTATTGTCCCCATTGAACAAAAAGAAACGGAAAGATGAAACGATGTTTGTGCTGTTATAGACCCTTGCATGCAGGAGAAATAGACTATCACCCACAATGTGCAAAGAAGATATTTGGCTCTCCCACAGCGCCAGTATTACCATATACACGTAAGGACATCAACGACTTAGCGCAGGTAATCGTTGCTAATAGCACCACTGTGACAGGTGTACAATCAAAGTTATCAATAGACCTTCAACAGGATAATACAGGTGGGCCTCAACGCTTAACAATAGTGGGATTGATGGGGCGCTATATCCTTAAACCACAAACAGAACGTTTTGAACGACTGCCCGAAATAGAAGACCTCTCTATGCACTTGGCTGAGATTGCAAAAATACCGACCGTCCCTCATACGCTCATTCGCTTTGTTGATGGCGAATTGAATTACATCACACGGCGAATAGATAGGACAGACGATGGGCAGAAACTACCTATGGAAGACATGTGTCAATTGAGCGGTAAGCTCACAGAACAGAAATATCAAGGTAGCTATGAGTTGATTGCAAAAATCATAGAACAGTATTCAAGTTTACCGCAATTGGATAAGATAAACTATTGGCAACAGGTCGTCTTCTCATGGATTATTGGTAATACTGACATGCACTTAAAGAACTTCTCCTTGTATAGTCCACGCACAGATCATTACGTTCTCAGCCCTACTTACGATCAAGTGTCTACTAAGATTGTTATGCCAGAAGACACGGAAGAAATGGCATTAAGCCTCAACGGATTCAAAAAGAAACTACTTGTTTATGACTTTAGAGAGGCGATGTATTCCACAGGCATTACTGAGGTAGTGACAAATAGGATACTGTCTGACTTCTCAAAGTTTAGAGATAAGTGGTTTGCTTGTATAGATTCTTCATTCATAAGTGACGATCAGAAAAAGAACTATAAAGCTCTTATCGATAGTCGATTAGATGTATTAGCATGGGAATAGCTGCTCCTTTGTACATAAAGTAGAGATATTCACGAAGCTTTTGAAATAGCTGCTGACACAATCTGGACACACTATAAGAAACGAGGAAATCATTATTTGCTGTCATTCCTATCATTGCTTTTGCATTAAAAAAGTATTGTGCACCAACGAGTTAACGCAAATGTTAAAAATGACAGCAAATAAAAACAAAACTAAATCAGGGATTTATCATGTCTTATAGAGGGCTTTTATTTTAGGTAAATCACTTTGCTTTGTCCACAACTTGCAATAGGTCGCGCCCCCGTACATGCTTATTTGCAAATAGTCGAATGATATTCTGGAAAGGAACTGGCATCTGTGCAAAGTCGCTATTATCACAGTCAAAGACAGAACGCCTATTTACCTCAAGCCATACACATACATCTCCTTGTCCATATTGTTCAATTTCTCCATCATAATTTATAGATGCCTCTGGATGCTGATGAATGAAAGTAACAATACTATCATTCGCCTCCTGGGACAACTTAAAACTAATTTTATTCTTAAAATCAACCCCATCGTCGTCTATACTCATTATCCGTGTCCGTGTGTTATATTCGAACTCATAGTTTGGAAGAGAGCTTCCGTAACAGAGTAAATGACAATTGAGAATATAGTTTCGTTCCTTCATCAGATAAGACTTACGTAGGTTTAGAATTTCCTTCTGATGCCGCTTATATAATAAGGAGTCGGTAACAAAAAGGCTATAAGCCTTCATACCTCGATCTTCATCAAGCTTATTATCCGACCATGCCACCAGTACTCCCCACTGGTCATAGAACTTCCATTGTGTAGAATCAGGGATTATCGGTGAATCACCAGTGAACCCTTTATACTTCACCTTATCTACTATTACTCCCCTATCGCACACGAAGAACGAATATTTAGATAAAGCATAACCTCCTGTAATGACATGAATCTTATCCTCATACCACACAGTTTTTGGAGCTTCAATAGTGAACAAAAGCAGACCGATAAATCCAATCACAAAGACAACACCACTGATGAGGATTATCGCTAAGACACCTAATATCTCATGATAGTTAAAGCTCTTCTTGATGACTCTCACTATAGGATAAAGCCATATAGGGAGGGTGCAGAGCATGCCATAATACAATATGCTGTCTAAGACAACATTGAGCTGTAAGTCATCAGACAGGCACATGTGCAATATCCACCAACTGAAGCACAGTAGGATGTGTAGTAAGAAGATGGAATATACAATCCGCTTAGTTGTCATAACAATCAGTATTTGTTATGGATAAGGAATATACTCCCTTATTCGTGCGTGATAAATCGTTGTTCGGCTAACTGCTCATACTTCGTACCCTTACGACCATAGTTAGCGTATGGATAGATGCTGATACCCCCACGAGGAGTGAAGATGCCTGTCACCTCGATGTACTTAGGATCCATCAACTTGATGAGGTCCTTCATGATAGTATTCACACAGTCTTCATGGAAATCACCATGATTACGGAAGCTAAAAAGATAGAGTTTAAGACTCTTACTCTCAACCATTCGCTCGTCAGGGACGTATGAGATACGTATCTCAGCAAAGTCGGGTTGTCCCGTAATAGGGCACAGACTCGTGAACTCAGGACAGTTGAAACGCACCCAATAGTCATTCTCTGGATGCTTGTTCATAAACGTCTCCAACACCTCTGGCGCATAATCCATTCTGTATTGGGTTGCAGAACCTAACGACTGCAAGCCCTCTTCGTTTCTTTCCATAATCGTTTATATTGTTTTACTTGCAAAGGTAATACATTGTTAGTAAACTACAAACACCTTCACAAGATATTACCAAAGAAGATGACCGACCTCTCCTTTTGTTGTCTCCGATATTCAAGAGGACTGCAACCCAGCCGATTGCGCACGTACTTCCCAAAGAAGCTTGTGTTAGGGAAGCCTAATAAGTTACTAATCTCCTTCACACTCATATCCGTTGTGCGTAGGTAGTTGCTGATAGCAGGTCGACTAAGAAGCCTACAAAGAACCTTGCACTTGAAATTCAACAAGCTTACGACCATTAGAATTAACGCTTGTTAGAGCAGTTTCTGACGTACAGGACTACTCTCACACATTGACATCTTATATGAAAGTCGGTAATGTAGAACTAAAAGTAATCGTCTTATCAACTTTAAGAAAGTAAGTAAACAATGAGAAAAGACATACTATTATTTCACTCGCTCATAATGAGTCTCACCGCAAACACGCAACAGAAATTCACTTTTTAGTAGGTTAAAGAGTGTACTATGATACATACTATCTGTATTTGAACTACTAACAACACTATTTTCCAAGCTTCAAAATGACTTTTAAGATAATGAACTACGAAAAAAGGGATGTGTCTTCTGATTGACACATCCCCTTTCTTTCGCCTATCCACTTATGTTTATTGCAAAGAGAAAATCTTCCAGATGCTATAGTTCACACCGTTGTCATAAACATCTTCGCCTTCATGTTGCTTTAACTTCTTTACTACACGGATAGTGATAGGCAAGGCTATCACCTCATAAAGCGTCTTTAACACTACCTGCCAAAGCATTAATTTTGGCAATTCAGGGGTAGGAACAACACCACCCAACGCCAATGGAAAGAAGATAAGAGAGTCAAGGCTCTCACCAGCAATGGTACTCAAGATGGCACGCCACGAGAAATGACGACCTCCATCACGTAGTTTCATCTTACTCATTACGTAGGCATTAGCGAATGACCCTACGATGAAAGCTACGAAAGAGGCTGCTGCCACACGTGGAGCAAGGCCAAAGATAGCATGGAAGCCAGCTTCGTTTGTCCAATAAGGTGCACCCGGTATCCAGTCGCATAATGCTCCCATCGCCACGAAAAAGAAGTTCATTGCAAAGCCCGTCCATATTAACAGACGTGCTTTTTGGAATCCCCACACCTCACAAACACAGTCGTTGATGATGTAAGAGATAGGGAAAACGATGAGTCCACCCGTCAATGAGATACCTAATACAGAGATTTGCTTTGTCTCGAGCGTGTTTGCTGCAATAAGGCAAACGCAGAAGAGGATGCTGAAAAGCATAAACAGCACACTCACTTGTTGTCTACTTTTTGTCATTGTCTTGTTTTGTTAAAGGGGGTTGAGCAAGTACCCCTATTCAATTAAGCGGCTGCAAAGGTACACATTAATATTGAAATAACTCTAAATAATACAAGAAAAGAGAGAGTGTGCTAAGTTATTGTTCTATCAGAACAGACACTCTAAGCATCTGTAAGACCAATATCTTAACACACTCTCTATCATGTATTATAGCCCTAATCGTGGCAATATAGGCAATATAAGTCTAAATGTAGCAAATTACTATATTACCCTTTTTACACCATCGGAGCTTAATCCTCCCAAGGAGTGAACTCAATTTCGCCCCATTCACTTTCCTTAGCTTCGAAACCACCTACGCCATCAGTGGCTCCACTATCACCTGGTTGTGAGTTCGAGGACTCTACAGGAACACCGCTCTGGTTACCGAAATGGCCATCAAGGATATCACCATTTACATTCAAAACCACCACCTCACATTGAGGGGTTAAATATATCTTCTTCATGACTTTATCCTCCTTTGATTATTTAATTACGACCTTCTTACCATTAACAATGTAGATTCCGCGTGTTGGATTCTCTACACGACGACCCTGTAAGTCATAGTAAACACCATCATCAGTGCTATTCTTTGAGTTTTCGATAGTCTCTATACCAGTTGTACCACCGTCCTCAAACTCTAAGACAAAGCTCTTTGCCTGTGCTTCAGTGCTGGTAAGGACAAGGAATGCCTTGTTGCCAGGGATATTAGTAACATTATTCTTCACCTTATAGAAACCTATTGGGTTTCTGCTATCAGCGGTGTTGATATTGAAAGCACGGATGTTATCATGCGTTACATTGTAGTCATTTCCTGCACCATCCTTCACTGTCATGCCATTGATAGAGCCTCCAAAGAATGTTCCACAGAGACGGTTATTACTTGTCTTAGGTTTTTCATCACCCGTAGGCAACAACTGATTGTCAGCAGGATTCGTAGAGTTACACTCCAAAACAACGGCGGTCTGAGCTGGAACAGTATCGCCTTGCTGAGCAAGCTCCTTCACTTTAGCGAAGTAATAACCTTGAGCATTCTTAGCATCAACGCCCTCAATGGTGTAAGCTTTTACGTCACCAACTATCTTGAAGGGGAAGTCCACATACAATGTAGTGTAATACTTGCCATCTCTACCCTTCATGTTAGCAGAAGGCTTAACACCAAAGTAGTTTGTATCATCAACCTTTTCAAGGATCCACATAGCAGCATCTCCTGTCACAGGGAGCTCAGGACCAAAGTATTCGTCCGTAGTATTATTATTGACAAAGTCGAACTTTGCCTCCGTTCCGTCATATTCATTATGTGCTGTCCCTGTCGGATTAGCAGGGTTATAGGCTGTTCCTGAAGGGTCAACCTTCTTTAATGCACCAGAGATAAGATAGTAAGTTTGCCCCTGATTGATACGATTTTCTGCACGTGTAGTACCAATATAATGCTTTATGATATTTACTATATCAGCATTGGCATTTGGACTACTTTCTATCTTTGCTAAGGCAAGGCGTTCTATTTCATACCATACATCGTCTGGATTGCCACGGTCTAAAGCTGATTTCAAGTTAGGATAGCTATCAAGAGCACGACCTGCAAATATCCCATAAGTATGCCAGAAATCACAGATTGGTTGCATGGAAGGAACCGTTGCAAACGCATAATAAGCAGTACGTCCATCAGATGTGGTAACAGGCTTTAAGTGCATCTTCAAGTCCCATTGTCCAATCACACTCGTATTAAATAACCAATAAGCCATGCTACTCATAGAAGCATCAAGCTTTTCATTCAGCTTGTCTTTCACAGCTTTCTCCACCTTTTCAATCGCATCATTCAAATAATCATTGATGACATCAACACCTTGAGAGCGAAGAGTTGTCACATTAAGCCTGCTTGCGTCTTTGTCGTCAACCTTTGTTTTAAGGTGAATTACAGTACCAGGCAACGTAGTTGCTTCAGCCTTAGTGGCATTAGGCTGTGCCGCAATTTTACCCGTTACATAAACATACTGCTTGCCATCGGTACGCTGACGAGCATTTACAATACGATAATAACCATCATCTGGTTTTGTTACAGTAGCTGGTGCTTGTGCTGACGCAGCCACAGAAAAGAATCCTAACACAAGTGTCAGGACTGAGTGTAAATGTTTAACCATAAGTTTTATATTATATAAGAGTTTATTTAGCTTACATGTTTTGTCTCTTTAATTTAGCTGTGCAAAAATAATACTTTATGTAAATAGCAATACAAAACAGTATGTATTATTAATAAAAATTCATCATAATGCAACTTTATGTCATTCTTTTTCGAGTACATTTACATAACTTTTATAGATTAAAGTATTTAAGACATATATTAACCAGTCGTGTTTATATTTCTGAAATTTAATTTACTATAACCGAATAAACCGTATGATCAACTATTTTTCATGCTCGCCTAATATATCACTTTACGCATAAAGCGAGGGTAAACGCATAAAAAAACATAATTATTCATGGTGATAAGCAGAAAATCAGTACTTTTGTAGTCTTATCAAAGAATAATTAATTATGAAGAAGATTATTTTAATATCAATGTTAGCTACGGCTGTCTTCACCGCTAATGCACAAGACACCAAGCCATACGAGGAGAAGATGTCTCAAATAGAGGCGCAGTTTAAGAAACTTGAAGCTGACTATCAGGCATTCGGAAAGAAAGATCCTTCAACCCTCACCGAGGCTGAGAAGGCAAAGATTAGCGAGATTATCGCTAAAGCAGATTCGCTTGGTAGCGCACAGAAGAATGCTGTCTTAGAGATAGCAAAGAAATTCAAAGACACAAAGTTCCCTGCAAAATATATTGCACAGGTGATGTATGACGTTGAATATGACGAACTAAAAGACCTTTGCGACCCAAAGACAGGCTATTATAATGAGCCTGAGATGGCCAAACCAAAGCAACTCTTTGAATCTTACAAATTACGTCAACCTGGTTCAATGTATAAGGATCTTACCATGGAAGACCTCAATGGCAAGCAGGTTAAACTGAGCCAATGGGTAGGTAAAGGTAAGTATGTATTGGTTGACTTCTGGGCAAGCTGGTGTGGTCCTTGCCGTAAGGAAATGCCAAATGTCGTTGAGGCTTACAAGCGTTTCAAGGATAAAGGCTTAGAGATTATTGGTGTTAGCTTCGACAGTAAGAAGCTACAATGGTCTGCAGCAGTAGAGAAGTTAGGTATGACTTGGCCTCAGATGTCCGACCTTAAAGGCTGGGAGTCAGCTGCAGCTGCCGTTTATGGCATCCGTAGTATTCCTTCTAACATCCTCATTGACCCACAGGGTAAGATTGTGGCAATGGACCTTAGAGAGAATAAACTACAGGAGGTACTGGCTGAGAAATTGAAATAAAGAGACTGTAAAAAGGAATTACTGAATAAGAGGCATTGCCTGAGAATATTCAAGCTCCCTTTTGAGGGGATATGAGTTCCTATTACACACTCCGAGAAATTACAACCTTATTAATATAAGAAAGAACCCTATCTAACTCTACTTATGAGTTTAGATAGGGTTCTTTTAGTATTATTGCGTTTTTATCTAACCGATAAGTATTGTTAAGTAGAGGATTGTATCACTCGTTCCTCACTATATATTCATCTCTTCCTAACAACACATTACAAAGTATTTAGTAGTCAGCACCACACGTGCTAAGTCTGCGTACGTATGTAAGAAAGGGTAAAGACCTTCCAGCATAATCACCATCAATATAGCGAAACATCAACAACTTACCTCTAAACAATAAGTCCATCAGACCATACTAAATAAGGACAAGCAACGCTCCCTTCAACAGTTCCGTCGTTGCTTTAGTTCAGAAAAAGCCTTCCGAGGCAGAGTTAAAGATGCTATTAGAGCAAGGAATAGATATACCCCACAAACACTGCCGTCAGTATAGCACCTTCCCATCGCTCAATCTTATATTTCGTAAACGAAAAGAGCCATATAAGGATGATGGAGATAACCATCATGGAAAGGTCGGTCATCGTAATTCCCTTTAATGTCATTGGACTTATCACGCCCGTAAGACCAAGGATAGCAAGGATATTAAACACATTCGAACCGAGTACGTTACCTATCGCTATACCACTATTCCCTTTGCGAGCTGACACAACACTTGTAGCCAGTTCAGGGAGAGAAGTTCCTCCTGCAACAATCGTCAGACCGATAACTGCCTCCGACACACCAAGCTTTGTTGCCACTGCTGTAGCACCATCAACAAACAGATTACTACCTCCTATCAAACAAGCCAGCCCAACAAGAATCCATACAACAGACAGCCAAGTGGCCATCGACTTCTTTTCTTTTTCCTCTACATCAGTCCCTTGCACCTTTGCTCCTCGAAGGGTTATATACATAAAGATAAGGAACATCACAAAGAGAATAGCTGCATCAATCCTACTAATATCCCCGTCAAGACACATTATCAATAGTAAAGCAGAGGCAACAAGTGCAAAGGGAATATCCTTCCGTACCGTTGTCTTCATAATAGACATTGGTGCCACCAAGGCTGACACACCAACTATAAGCAGCGTATTGAAGATATTTGAACCAACAATATTACCCACTGCAAGGTCGGATGTACCTTTCAAAGCAGAGATAAGACTCACACAGAACTCTGGCATACTTGTCCCCATTGCAACAATGGTCAGCCCAATAACAATCTGCGGCATCTTCATCTTCTCCGCAACAGCCACTGCCCCATCTGTCAGTCGGTCAGCTCCCCACAACACAAGGACTATCCCGATGACTATAAAAAGAATATTTAGTATCATTAAATCGTACTATATTGAATAACTAAAAACAAACCTAAGGAATAGCACTCGTCATTTTAACATCTTACGACGGTCAAGTATTTTAATGTTCCTACCGTCGATTTCTATCGCACCCTCCTTCTCAAAGTCGGACAGAACACGTAGCAAAGAGAACTTCTGAATGCCAAACGAGTCGGCTATCTCCTGCCGTGACCGCTCAAGATGTACCTCATTGCTACCCTGCTCTCCAGCACGCTCCATCAGAAGATAAGCCACCTTCTCACGAACAGTGAACAGGCTAAGTATCTTCATCTTCTGTGTTAAGAACACGTCGATGTTTGAAAGAATACGAATAAAGTTCATTCGAATAACATCATCGACATCAATGAGCCGCTTCAACTCCTCTGGACGCATACGAAACAGCTGTACCTTCCCATCTGTCTCGACACTCACTGGTAGACTCCTATCCTTTGAAAAGATGAAAGCAGGAGCTACCATATTGCCACTATGTAGTCGACTTACCTCAACCTGCTTGCCTGAGAGTGCAGCCATACGGCATACAAGCCTACCTGTCACCACGATGTCTACATACTTGCAGGGCATACCTGCCAAGGCATATACCTCATGCGAAGGTAGCGAAACAAGCTGGTGACTAACGTTACCTAACGTCAGGTCTATCTCTATCTCACTCATTCCTGCAAAAAGCGGACAGGAACGGAGTGCTTTCATTACTTTGTCTTCCATGTTACAAAGTTACGAAGTTTCTTGTTATTCCTATAGATTTAACTTTATTTAATTCATGTTGGACACATTTGTTACCCTCGTTTCTGCTTGATAATGATTACATTTGCAATCGTATTAAACGAACAAGATAAATAGAATAATAATGGCACAAACATCATTTCAAACCACAATTCCATTCCAGTCATGGGACCTTGACCTACTCGTAGACTACGTTCTGAAATTCCATCATCGTAACATACGCAGAAAGGGAGAGGACCTCGCTGTAAGACTAAACGCTCTTGCAGGCAGTCACCCAGAACTGAATCGTGTAGCAGACCACTTTCGCAATAGTGTTGCCGACCTTGATATGCACTGTCAGAAAGAGGAGAATATTCTCTTTCCATACATTATCGACATCTTCAACGCTGCAGAGTATGGCCAAGAACACGCTCCTTTCCACTGTGGTTCTATTCAGTTTCCTATCAATGCGATGATGGCTGACCATAGTGAGGAGCTTGAACGGCATGAACGAATAGCAGAACTGACAAACGACTACACTGCTCCAGAAGGTGCTGAACCAGAATATGTACAGGCCCTTGCCGACCTCCGTCAGTTCCGTGACAATCTCCTTGAGCATGTCTATGTAGAAAATGAAATCATATTCCCAAGGGCATTAATGTTAGAATAAAACAATGAAAATCAAACGTGCTTACGCTCCGGTAGAAGATACCGACGGTTATCGAATCCTCGTCGACCGCCTATGGCCAAGAGGTATCAGTAAGGATAAGGCGAAAATCGATCTCTGGCTGAAGTTGGTTGCACCAAGTAATGACTTGCGTAAGTGGTTCGGGCATGACCCAGAACGCTTCCCTGAGTTCTCTAAACGTTATCAGGCTGAATTAGAAGAGAGCGGTGCCTTAGACGAACTACGTAGTGCTATTAAGGATCATCCTAACGCTACTTTGCTCTTTGCGGCCCATGATGAAGAACATAACAACGCTGTTGTTCTGCAGCATCTGCTTGAAACAAAGTAAGCATTTGCCCTATAACGCAAAAGAACAAAAGAGAAGTAACAAAAATAAAGGGGACAGACATCATCGTCTATCCCCTTTCTCTTTTTCACCATCTGACATCCACATTCTCTATGTCAGAGGTTAGTCCTTAACGCTTTAAGGTGAATGTCCTTACGTCTTTGCCTGTGTTAAGTTTCAAGATGAGAACTTTTGACTGAACACCAGACAGGTCTATACGCTGCTGATAACTGCCTTGCTGCAAGAGACTCCCGTCTGTTGAGAAAAGCTGATACGTCTGATACGTACCGTTAACAGTCAGTTCTGTACCGTTAACAACGGGTATCAGACTATCATCACTACCACTCGTAACATTGCTGATACCATCCGTGACAGGCTGTGCAAGCAACTTCACGATGATAGGCTCTGCTCCACGCGTTTGGATAAGTAGTGCGGCAGCGTGTGTCTTTGAGTCATTACTCTTAAAACCTACGGCCATCGCCCCACCTTCAAGGGGTAACTTCTCATGTGAAAGTTTAAAGTATTTCTTCTGAGTAGAAGGAGTCAAGGTGATAGTCACAGGTGCTGTCGTACGATCACTATATATATTAAGTGGTTGAGGTGTCATCTCCTGTCCTGAACGAAACACAAACTTAATGAAGTCATTATCAACACTTAGCTCTGGAAGGTCAGTACGTCCGAAGGTAACATCATCTATCATAAAGTTCAAGGAGGTCTCATTCCCACCTACTGGACTATAATATGAAAAGGCCACATGGAACTTATCATCAATGGTTAGTCCCTCTACCTTAGACAAGTCTATACGATAGTCAAACCACATATCAGGCTCAAGTTTGACGCCTGCTGGGACGTATGCTGATAGGTCTATATAATAAGGTGTAGCCTTACCGTCCTTCTCTGTAATGATATAGAAGCCGAACTGTTCCTCACCATTAGTCGTCTGATTGCGATACATCACACTGAAAGTAAGGTCCTTGCTTTGTGCTTTCTTATAAGAAAGTGTTGGAGAGATAAGCCAACTCTCATGCTCACGTTTGTCCACAACCCCATACTTTAAGAAAGAAATCTGTGCCACCTCGTTCTCTACAACGCTCTGGTCAGCATTCTTCTGTTGCCATGCATAGAATGGGCGTTCACCACGTACTGTAAGATTCTGCCAACCCTTCAAGCCAAGGATACGTGTATGACGCAAACCTGAGAAGGTCTCATCTAACACTGCTAACGGCTCACTGTCAGCTCCTTTCAACATAGCGTCTTCTATCTTATCGTATGTCTTACGTGCCTCTGCTGCATTCGGATTAATGGTCACCCCCTGCAGCTCTACAGGCTCAGAGGTGATAAAACGCACGAGTGTAGGACGATGAGTTCCCACAACAAACTTGCCGTCAACATCAGCTGCACCAACTGAACTCCAATGCCCACCACCATCTACAGAATATTCAGCAGTACACTTTGCAGCACTACCTACTGGTGACAACTGCAGTGTATTGACTCCATCGGCAACCAACTCATCGTAATAAAGCGTATCCTTTGCCGTCAACGTGACATTACTTGCACTGTTCCAATTACCATTAAGTTTCCAATAACCTAAGTCGAACTTATGATATCCCTTCCATGCAGCACCCGTAAAGCGACTGTCCATAGCACGGTCTGCAGTGAATTTCTCTACTAAGTCGGCTGTAGCTGCTACCTGTGAGACGCCCTTGAGCTTTATGACCAAGGTGTCAACCAAGACACTTGACACCCTCAACTCGGCCTCATATACCCCTGCCTCACGTGGTGCAAAGGTCACCTTTACAGGACTCTGATAAAGTTTTCCTGTCCTTGTTGCATAGTAATATTGACTTTTATCTATACGGAAGGGAGTGTTTACGCCATGTTTCAGCGCAAGGTTCACATTCGTAATGACATCATTAATCTCGAACTCAAGTGTCTGCTCGTCCGTCTTTCCTGGCGCAGCACTCATCTCACGAGCCTGTCCAGACTTTAGTTTAATCGTCGGAGTAGTACCAGCCTTCTTAAAGTATCCTGTCAAACTGAGCATTCCACTATTCTCTTCATCAGCTCCTGAGAAACGGAGTTTATAGGTATTACCACCCACATAGACACCTGCTGTCTGCGGTGTAATCGTTAGATTGGCTTTTAGTGTACCGTTCTTTGGTAGCTTCTCTACATCTAATTGCATTACAGAAGACGACTGACTACCAGAGAAATTAGGCACCTGCTCAGCTGCAAGATGCATACCTTGTAAGGCTACTGGGAACGACTTTGCTTGTCCCACCTCTCCTGTCATCGTACGATACTGTGGAAGAATGGCAACGAGTGGAGTCTTGTCTCTGTCTGACAAACGTAACACACTGAAATCATCCATACGAACTTGACTTCCTGGAGCTACCAAGAGTGAGAATTCTAAACGTACTGCCCCAGCCGGACAAACGGTACGGAATTTCAATTCGCCATACGCCTTCATGCGACCGAAATAGACCTCTGGGTTATGGATAAAGGCTTTTTCATTAGACTCAACTTCATTCCCTGCAGCGTCTAACCAGCGCAGAGCAAGACGGAAAGGCCCCTCCGTGCGACTACTCTCCATCGTACAATAATGTATCAAACACTCCAACTCGTCGCCTTCAGCGACTTCCTTCCCAGTACGTTTGAGGTCTATCACCTGCTTCAGATAGCCTTCAGCATCTGATGCAGTCATTATTCCTATACCGAAACCCGTGTCACTACTGTATCTATCCCCAGCCTTCAGCTGTGTAACCGTTCCTGCTGTCTCCCACTGTGCAGGCTTACCATTATTAAAAGAATAGAAATAAGGGTCCTCCAACAACTCTACCGTTGCTTGTTCAGCAGTAAGTTGACTTGCATGACTAACCGATCGAGAGATACCATTTTGTGCATACAACGTGTTTGTAAAACCAACTAAACAAAGACTTACAAACAGTTTTGCAGATAAGTAAAAATGCTTCATTGACATCTAATTATTGATTAACATACTGCAAATATAGGAATTATTCACATACAAACAAAGTTTTGTTACATTTTATTTGACTTTTGACTTATAATAATACCAATCTAAACTAAAAGGTGTATAAGCTCTCATTAATTATAAGCAAATGGTGGTACTATTAGGCTTATTAGTCCAATAGGACCAATAAGGCCTATGAGTCAATTTGTCAGTCACAACCGACAAGATGTCATAAAGGCGTTAATGGTACGCTCATTGCATATTAGTTGGTACAAAACATTAATAAACAAACAAAAGTAAAGGAGATTAAGATATGTATAGAAATTCATGGTTACCAGAGGTTTTCAATGACTTTTTGAACACTACAAATATGCCTAAGGCTAATCCAACAGCACCAGCTATCAACGTACTGGAGTCTGAGAAGGATTATGTTGTTGAACTTGCAGCACCGGGTCTGAGCAAAGAAGACTTTGATGTGAACATTAACAGCGATGGTGACTTGACCATTAAGATGGAAAAGAAAGCTGAGGAGAACGAGCAGAAGGCTCATTACCTCCGTCGCGAGTTCGCATATAGTAAGTATGAGCAGACACTGATCTTGCCTGATGATGTTCAGAAGGACAGTATCGCAGCACGTGTTGCAAACGGAGTGCTCACCATTACTTTGCCTAAGATTCAGGTAGAGGAGCAGAAGGTTGCACGCCAGATCACAGTGGGCTAAATACTCACTGTACCCCTGATGAAAGGTTGTCGTTCTGATGCGTTAAGCTGAGGAACCTTGATGAAATAGGTTAGTTATTGGTGAATATGCCCCCGGACGGAATGTGTTTGGGGGCTTTTTCGTGTCTATACATTAGCTTTTACGACTCAACTGGCTATCTATCATGCACTCAAAATACGAATGAAACCACCCCAGCAAACAACCTCTCCCCACATTGAAAGAACTCCTCTTACAAATTATTTTCATGAAAAAAAATATTTTCTTTCATGAAAAAAAATATTTCTTGTCACGTAAATA
Organism: Prevotella sp. oral taxon 313; assembly: GCF_003043935.1. Classification (NCBI taxonomy): domain Bacteria; kingdom Pseudomonadati; phylum Bacteroidota; class Bacteroidia; order Bacteroidales; family Prevotellaceae; genus Prevotella; species Prevotella sp. oral taxon 313. Next base: position 3,217,237 of record NZ_PYXE01000001.1, on the reverse strand, counting down.
AATATTTCCACTCATGAAAATAATTCGATGATAACTTCCTTTCAGCCTTGAAAAAGTAAACTTAACATATATAGAAGTAGGTGAGAAGGACGAAAGAAAGCCACTATTATCTTCCTTAAAAACAATAGGAAAGAGTATAGTTTTTTAAGATAAACACTTGACAAGTTGGTTATTTATCCTTATATTTGTACCAGAATAAAATAAACTCGTACAAAGATAATGATGAAGACTACCTATACAATCACTTTCTTACTGGCTACGTTTCTACTCTCTTGCACGGGGAAAACCAATGGACAGATACAGCAGCCTACAGAAAAACCATCTACTGTCGAACAGACAACCATGGGTAATCAACAACGCTTGGCCCCACCACCTGGCTACGAAAAAGTAAAACTAACAGAGGGAACATTCGGTTATTTCCTACGGCATCTGCCATTGAAACCTGTGGGAAGTGACTTACATTATTATAATGGTAGCATCAAACGAAAGAACTACGCAGGTGCGGTTGTTGACATCGACTTTGGTCATGGGGAGGTAGAACAGTGTGCTGATGCTGTTATCTTCCTCAGAGCTTTATGGCTTTGGAGGACAAAGCAGTATGATAAAATCCATTTTAACTTCACCAATGGGTTTCGAGCTGATTACATCCGGTGGGCTAAAGGCGAACGAATCCATATTGACAAAAGGACTTGGCGATGCTCGTATAGCAAAGACACAGGACCAGACTATTCCTACAAGACATTCCGCAAATATCTAAATCTCGTCTTCACGTATGCTGGAACAGCCTCTCTTGAGAAGGAATTAGCCAACGTCACGGGTAAAGAACTGCAGGTTGGTGATGTGATTATCAATGGTGGTCATCCTGGACACACCGTTATTGTCGTAGACAAAGCTGTCAACAAGAAGGGAGAAGCCGTCTACCTACTTGCACAAGGATATACGCCTGCACAAGAAATAGAGATTTTCAATCAGTGGTTCTGTATCGATCCACAGGTAAAATACCTTGAGACTCCAAACTGGTACTTCCGTGGTAATTATGCTAAACACTTCTAATTAGCATTCGATACAGCTTAGAATAGAAAAATTAAAAGCACTGCGAGCGAACTCACAGTGCTTTTGTTTGTTTGTATTCTGACTTGAAAGCAATCTTACTTTCTGTCATCAACGTTATCGCCCTCGGTTGGTTTCATGTCTTCCTCAAAGTTTGTAATACCTGCTTTAACGAGGATTTCATACCACTGGAGGAGCTTCTTGATGTCACTTGAGTGTACACGGTCGCGATCGAAGTCAGGGAGAACCTCTGCGAAGTAGTCCTGCAACTCCTTAGCAGAAGCCTTACGCCAGTTAAGAGAAGCCACTTTGCCCTCCTCCTTGTCGCGTACCTTTGCCAACACCTCACCCAATGGGACATCATCAGACTCTGTGAACATAGCGATATCAGCAAGACTTGTCACACGGTCTGAGCCAAATGCTGGCTGACGCTTGTGTGTTTCATCGAGTGACTCAACGATAAGATTCATTTTACCACGGCTCACCAACTTATAAAGACCTGGCTTACCTGCGATTGAAAGAATTGTCTGTAACATTTTAATTTATTCTTGTTTATAATTTAATCATTCTGAAATAACGGAAAGCAGATGGTCTACCTGCGGAGCGAGAGGACGTATGCCATCATTGATGATTTCATAATCACTACGTCGTAACACTTCCTCCTGCGGTAGCTGACGTGCTATCCACTCAAGGGTTTTGTCCCTACTAATACCATCACGTACCATCACTCGATGAATACGAATGTCTTCTGGAGCTGTGACGCATACTACCTTATCTATATGAGTGCGCTTGTCAAAACCACTATCGAAAAGGATAGCACTCTCTAACCATGTTTGCCCAGACTGCTCAAAGTCGTGAGCAACAGCAGGATGAATGATAGCATTTACAGCTTGTACATGGTCTTCGCTACGAAGGAGATAGGCCGCAAGGATGCTTTTCTGTAACACTCCATCACGGAACACATCGTCACCAATAAGTGTGGAGAGCTGCTGCTGTAAGGACTGAGAGGTGCGCATCAACTCCTTTGCATGCGCATCACAATCGTAAACAGAGATACCTCGCTCTGCAAGAAGCTTACAGACGTAAGACTTTCCACTACCAATTCCACCTGTTAATGCTATAATCATCGTTGCTCGATAAGATAATCAACCCTATTGATGGCCAGTCGAACATTGCGTACACCATTAGGTGAACTAATCACATAGATAGGACATTTATCGCTATTACTCTTCTCTATCTCTTCGTAGTTGACTACAACTCGGAACCCGACAGGGAGTAGCTCTTTCGTCTCAGCATTCTTTGGCATAGACTGCATACGGTAGGCTCCTACCACAAAGTTGACTTTTACCTTGCTTGGGAAGGTACGCATCACCTTATTTTCTGGCATGTTAATCGCCTCAATAGGTACCTCAACACTCTCTTCAGTAAGTACGTCTGGATAAAGCTTCATCCTCACCTTGGAAGGAATACACTTAGCATCGGTGAACTTTCTGAGGTCGACTGTCAATTCCTTAACGTCAGTAAAGTTACTTATATGCTGCCGCTCCGTATAGACAGTTTGGATGCTATCCAACACACTACGTGCTGCGTAGACCTGTACACTGTCTGGATAGAAATCGACACGTGCAAGATAATAGTTATCACCTGGCGTTACTGTACCTAAAAGACGTACTGGAACCTTCTTATGACGACCAAAGTTAAAAGAGAAAGTGAACTTACCGTTTTTAACAGAAGTTATCTTTGAACTCTTGGAAAGTTGAAGATTAATCTGACGCTGGAGGTCGGCAACGGGTACTTCTCCTCGGCTTCTACCATCACTGTATGCCCTATAATCGATGTAAAGAGGATGGAAAGTATCATCAAGTCCATAAAAAGCTATCATATAACCCTTGTCTCGCACGGTAAAGCGAACAACGGAATCAAGGTCGCTGGTGATGACCACATTACGAGGAACTCCCGTCATGCGAAGTGAGATACTGAACTCTCGTTCATAAGTCTCGTTCAGTGTCATAATCAACCAAAAACCTCCACTCAATACCAAGAAGAACAAAAAAATCAGAAACTCCTTATTGAATATCCTCAATAAGAAGCTCCTGAAGGTACTGAATGTACGAAGCGATTTGCTTGTTTTCATCAAATCCTTTCCTTCTTTTCTCTATCAATAAGGTCTTACTTAGACTGTCCCTGCTGAGAAGCCTGTACGTTTGCAAATACGTAGTTCTTATCAACAGTGATAACAACACCACGTGCTATTTCGACTTCAACCTTATTGGTTGTCATATCAATATGCTTTACTGTTCCATAGATTCCACCACCAGTTACAACAGAATCACCTACTGAGAGCGCATTCTGAAAAGCACGAATTTCCTTCTGCTTCTTCTGTTGTGGACGAATCATGAAGAACCACATGATGGCAAAGATAGCGACCATCATGATAATCATAGGCATTGGACTACCTTGATTTGCAGCCTGAGCTGCGAGGATTAATGTTGTATTCATTATTTATCAGTTATTATATTCTATAATGTAATAAGTAAGAGAGAGTAAACAGCTGGACCTACTCCTTTGGTAGCTATCATAATGTATATGAGAACCATTCACATGAGTTTCGCATTCTTATCAATGCTTATTGTTATTCTCTCTATACGCTAACTCCTTATTCCTCTACAGCCTGTTCTGGCTCTTGTTGCTGACGATTAGCAACACGCTGAGCAGAAATTTGCGCAATCGTAGGGCGACGACCTTCACGACGAGTAGCCCTATTGTCTTGACGTTCATTATGAGGATGACGAGGGCGAGGCTCTGGCATCGTCTTCATCATCATACCAGTCTGTATGAGATGACGTGCTATCGTATCAAGCATACCGTTGATATATCCGCCACTACGTGGTGTACTATATAACTTAGCTAAGTCAACATACTCGTTGATCGTTACCGTCACTGGTATATTGGGGAATGTCAACATCTCTGCAATGGCTATCTGCATGATGACAACATCCATATACGCCAAACGAGAGAAATCCCAATTACGACTTGACTCACTCATGTAACGCTGATAGTCGTTGGCATTGAGGATTGTCGAACGGAATAGCTTAAGAGCGAAATCACGGTCTTCTTCGTCGCGATACTCCGGTAGAAGCTCCTGATCAGCACCATTAGCTGGGTCAAAACGCTTGATAGTCTTGATAACAAAGGTATCAACAACCTCCTTATCATCATTCCAATAAAGGCTCTTCTCCTCCAAGACTACATCCAAGTCAGGGTTCTCCTGTATTAGCGTACGATATATCTTACGCCATACCTCACGGTCGGCTTCGTATGAATCATCATCACCATTCATGTACTCTTGGTAGATTGTACTCTGTTCTATCTGGTCGCAGAGTTTACGAACAGCCTCCATGTCATCTTCCCAACGGCGTTTCTGTGATTCCATGAACAGGTTTAGCTGCTTATTCTCCTCCAACTGAAGAGCGAATTTATTATCTACAAAACGACTTGAGGGAGCCTCTGTCCCCTCACGGGTAGCACGATTCGCAGCAATCTCCACACGATGACGCTCCTCTTGAGTTATGGATACGATTAAAGCCAAGAGGTAATTGTAGAGATCATACGCTTTCGCCAAGCTGAAAAGTAGCTCCTTTTCAGCATTGTCCATATTCCTGTTACCGTTCTGATAGTATGCATAGGTTAACTGGACAATCTTAATTCTAATTAATTCCCTATTGATCATTGCCTTTTCTAAAGATTGTGTTTCGTATTGAATACTTTATTTTGCAAATGTAGGAAAAATCCTTCGTACGTGCAAACATTACTATCTTTTTCTATGTTTTTTTATTGATTACTTGCTTAATCCAGCTAAAAGCGGTATCTTTGCAGCGCTTTTTGCAAATTGAGGATTGAAAGTTATGGATATAGATAAAGATTTCCAATTCCTTAATCACTCAGTGTGTGATGGCGAATTAAAGTTCATATTAATTTAGAGTAACACAATTATGAAAGAAATTAAAGTATCAGGTCAGAAGCGTACAGACCTTGGAAAGAAAGCTTCTAAGCAGCTCCGTAAGGAAGGTTTAATCCCATGTAACCTCTATGGTGAGGCTCAGCAGGATGGCAAACCAGTAGCATTCTCTTTCACTGCTCCTATGTCAGAGTTGCGTAAGTTGGTTTACACACCACACATCTACGTTGTTGAGTTGGTTATTGATGGCGAGAGACACACTGCAGTTCTCAAAGAGCTTCAGTTCCACCCAGTAACAGATGCACTGCTTCACGTAGATTTCTATGAGGTAAATGACCAGAAGCCTATCACTATCGGCGTTCCTGTTAAGCTCGTAGGTTTGGCACAGGGTGTTCGTGATGGTGGTCGTATGAACCTCTCTATCCGCAAGATTAACGTTAAGGCTCCTTATCAGCAGATTCCTGAGCACCTCGACATCAACGTTACAGAACTTCGTCTTGGTAAGAGTATCAAGGTTGGCGAGTTGAGCTTCGAGGGTCTTGAGCTGGTAACACCAAAGGAGGTTGTAGTTTGCTCAATCAAGGCTACACGTAATTCTATCCAAGCTGCGCAGGCTGCAGCAGCTGCTGAGGCATAGTAATCCTACGCCAACAATTAACTTAATATAGGAAATTGGACAAGTATTTAATTTGTGGATTGGGTAACCCAGGGTATGAATACGATGGGACCCGACACAATACAGGATTTATGGTATTGGACGCTTTCGCTAAGGCGTCCAATATTGTTTTTGAGGATAAGCGTTATGGTTTCATCGCAGAGACAACCATCAAGGGTCGTAAGATTATTCTTCTGAAGCCTACAACATTCATGAATCTCTCTGGTAATGCAGTGCGCTACTGGCTCAACAAAGAGAATATCGACCAGAGTCGACTCTTGGTTATCTCCGACGACGTTGCTCTTCCATTAGGTGCTTTCCGCTTGAAAGGAAGTGGCTCAAATGGTGGGCATAATGGTTTAGGACATATTCAACAACTCATCGGACAGAACTATGCTCGTCTGCGTATGGGTGTTGGTAACGACTATCCACGTGGTGGACAGGTTGACTGGGTGCTGGGACACTACTCTGACGAACAAATGAAAGAACTTCAACCAGCTATCGATTTAGGTGTAGAAATCATCAAGAGCTTTGTTCTTGCTGGTATCGACATCACGATGAACCAGTTTAATAAACTCGGAAAGAAGTAATAGTACACGCTCTCTAACATCAAATGAAGTTATGAACGATACTGCAAGAATTGACAAATGGCTCTGGGCAGCCCGCATCTATAAGACTCGCTCGATTGCAGCGGATGCCTGCAAAAACGGTCGTATCACAATAAATGGTGTCAACGTGAAGCCTTCTCATACCATTAAGGCGGGTGAAGTGGTGAGTGTTAAGAAGTCGCCTATCACCTACTCGTTCAAGGTTCTCAAACCAATTGAGCAACGTGTGGGTGCAAAACTCATCCCTGAAGTCTACGAGAATGTGACCGATGCTAAGCAATACGAGCTTTTAGAGATGAGCCGTATCAGTGGTTTCGTCGACAGAGCACGTGGAACAGGACGTCCAACTAAGAAGGACCGCCGTCAGATGGATGCCTTCGTCGACCCTGCCCTATTCGGTTTTGATGAGGAGGACGACGAGGAAGACGATTTCTAAAGGTTCTATCAACTTGGTTATACATAATTTATAGACTGTCTTACAAGGCCTCTATTGAAGCCATATTTGCACCATGTGATTTCATAAAAAATAAGAAAACACGACTTACGTACCGCAAACAACAATCATAAGCGGACAGGGAAGTCGTGTTTTCTTATATAATAATGACATGCTAAAAGCGTATCTTCTGCAGAACTAACGGATGTTTTTAAAGTCCAATAAGGCATCCAGAGAAATTGAGAATATGACGAATAAATTACAAAGCGAACTACCCCTAACTTCTAAATCTTACCAAACCTACACCTACAAAAGGTTCAACCAACAATAGTCCAAACTATCGTTTTCCAACAAAATTAGCCTTTCATTCATCTTTATTCATTTTATTTCATATCTTTGCAAATGGATTTAATAAAACTAAACAAATGAAGAAACTACTCATTTTCACCTTGTTCTTTGGCTTACAAACGGCGACTATGGCACAAGACACGACTGGATTGGATAAGGATAAAGCCGTTTACTTGGAACTATTAGGTGCCTCTAACCTTGTAGGTATCAACTATGATGCACGTTTCAACGACCATACACGCTTTGGGTGGAGAGCCGGATTGAGCTTCGGTTATGGTCATAATTCCAATATATTCTGGGAAGGTTCAGACGTACGTGGCTATGCTGTACCATTGGAAGTTAACTATCTCTTGGGTAGCCAAAAGAACAACCTTGAGGTTGGTGTGGGTGCCAGTGTGGGTATATACAATATACACGGTATATTTGTGGAGTCTGTAGATGGCCCTACGTCTTCGCTGTCAGCTGACCAGCAGAAGCATGCTGTGGGAGAGTATAACACTCTAGAAGGAATAAAGACCTGGCTGGCTTACAATGAGAGTCGTAACCAATTCGGCTACTATTTCTTTGGAAACATAGGCTATCGTCACGTATCTAACAAGGGTTTCCTGTTCCGTGCAGGTTTCAGTCCTTCTTTTACTATTGGCGAGAAGAATGCAGTTAAGAAAGCATTCTTCTTTCCATACCTCGGCTTCGGTTGGGCATTTTAATTGAGAAACAGATAATAACAAAAGCAGGGACGTACGTATCGTGCGCCCCTGCTTTTGTCATATAAGGAACAGCTAAGGGATTACCTTATCTATTACACAACCATAATTAACTTCGTCATCACGCTTCATTTCCACATACACTGAGTCAAATGGAGTGTAAGTATCATGAAGATAAAAATAGACTTTACTTCTTATCTTAGTACTATCACCAGAATCCATGAATTCAGATGCAACCTCTATATTCCGAAGATGACGTGAGAAGACTTTCGTTGGACAGATTGATTGAATTCCATTATTAGTAACCTGCTGTACAAAGTTACTACTGCCATAGATGTGGGCGAGCTTTATAAGCGATGCTTTATCTACTGGTTTCTGCTGTGTTTCGTGGATGTATCGAATATAAAAATCTGTTGCTAAATCCGACTGATCCCATGACTTTGGTATTGAATAAGACTTAACTTTTCCACCTTTAGAGAAGGCTAACACAAAAGGAAAGCCTTCATCTGTCTCAGCTTGATAGATACCAACAGAAACGTATGCCGTAGTGTTAGTAATCTCAATGGAAGGACGAACATAGAGTTGATAGGTACTATCTGTACTAATAAAGTCGTCTACCGTAAATTCCTTTTTATCAAAGAGTAGCTTACCTTTCTTCGATACGGTAACAAGTAGTTTCTTTTCAAACATCTTGTAGTATTTTATCTTCCTCTTGGTATCCGCAGTTTGTATAAGAACATGCCAATCATCGTAAACGGTATCGACGACTGTTTCCAAACCTCTAAAGACACGTTGAGGTAAATCTGTTTGCTTTTGAAGAACAACGGAATCCTTTTTAGGAAAAGCTTTAACTACTTTTCGACTCCCATCGGTACATGCAACTATTATTACCACACCAAGGAATGCTAAAAGAGATGTGGCAATAAACTTTGCCAATCGATGCTTTTTCATAATTTTCTTTTTACTTAAGATTAGTCCTAAAACCTTAATCCCTATTAGTTATAACCCTTGACCACTTTTTTAATATATTATCGAACAAATCGTTTGTCATATGTAACGAAAGTATTACGAACTCCTACAAGTTAGAGAGTCAGACAAGATGATGACATAAAATGAAAGAGATTCGAAAACAAAACGATTACGAAAGATAGAACTCAACTCTATATATAGGATAACTTACTTTATATAACGATAAAATCCTTTACCATTATATACCGATTTGCTAACACTAAACTCCCTGCAGAATATTGCCAAAATTAGAATGGAATCAACGTATTAAGATTTATCAGAAACTGATGAATTAAAATCTCGAGAATAAAGAGTTCTTTGATAAAAACCATAAACGGTCTCCCGCTTTCTTATAAAAACGGAAGACCATTGCATTTTCATTCTATTATGATTAGCCTTACTTTACAGGTATCTCCTCCAAAGTCTGAACGAGAAGTTTCCAGAAAGGCTCAACAGTTGCTATCTCAAGACGCTCCTTCGCTGTATGTGGACTGCGGAGAGTTGGACCAAGACTTACAACATCCATACCTGGATACTTGCCGAGGATGACTGAACATTCAAGACCAGCGTGGTCTACCTGCACAATACCCTCTACACCATTCTGCTCCTTATAAACCTTCTTCAAGAGGTTAAGGATTTCACTCTCTGGGTTTGGATCCCAACCACCATATTGGCCACTAAAGACTGTCTTCATGCCAGCCATATTGAAGCAGCTCTCCAACTGAGCAGAGATATAGTCTCTCATGTCCTCACGGCTTGAACGAGCAAGAATCATAATAGAGGCCTTAGTTGGCTCAATATGTATAATTGCAAGGTTTGACGAAGTCTCAACAACGTTTGGATACGAAGGAATCATGCGTAACACACCATTGTGGCAAGCATAGATTGCATCAATAAGATTGTCCTGAATGTCTACAGGGACAAGGTTTGCAGGCTTCTCAACATCCTCTACGAAGAACTCTACATTTGGTTCAATACCCTTAAACTCGTCTTCTAAGAGTGCTTTCTGGCGTGCAACCATATCCTTCAAAGCTGCAACCTTGCTCTGTGGCAACGCCAAAACAACCTCTGCCTTAAATGGAATAGCATTGCGCATATTACCACCTTCCCAAGATGCCAAGCGTACACCGAGTTCAGTAACTGCATTGCGAACGAAGCGAACCATCTCTTTATTAGCGTTAGCACGACCCTCATTGATCTCAAGACCAGAGTGACCACCACGAAGACCCTTTAAGGTCACCTTTACAGCAGCTTCTTGTTCGTTCTCAACCTCCTTATATTCTAATGTTGAAGTAATGTCGACACCACCTGCAGAACCAATCACAAACTTACCCCAAGTCTCTGAGTCAAGGTTCATAAGGATATCACTATGCAACTCACCACTTGGCATTTCATTGACACCATACATACCCGTCTCTTCATCACGAGTAATCAATGCCTCTACAACACCATGCTTCAAGGTCTTATCTTCCATGACAGCCATGATAGCAGCAACACCGATACCATCGTCAGCACCAAGTGTTGTGTTGTTTGCATATACCCATCCATCAACGATATGTGTGACGATAGGATCGGTCTCAAAGTTATGGTTACTATCTGGAGCCTTCTGTGGAACCATATCCATGTGAGCCTGCAACAGAACCGTCTTACGGTTTTCGTATCCTGGTGTGGCAGGCTTACGCATAACGACATTGCCGCCAGCATCGATATAAGACTCAACACCTACTCTCTTAGCAAAGTCTAACAAGAATTGCTGTACTTTCTCTGGTAATCCTGAAGGGCGTGGAACCTGTGTCAGATCATCAAAGTTTCTCCAAAGGCCTTCAGGCTTAAGATTTCTGATTTCACTCATAATGTTGATTTTAAAAGGTTATTATCATTGTTTATTCATTCGCTCAATAGATTCTTCTTCTACCCTTACTCTGCAGGACGAGTAAGCTCGGTTGGACGACCTAAAGACACTGGTGTCTTGGTGAAACTTAGTGCTATCCATGCATAGATGCCCAAGAGAATAACCAATAAGGTCTGAATGGTATGTACAATCAGTACGAAATAGAGTGCCTGATTGTCTGCCACTCCATAGAGTATCAGCATTGTCTTGACAGCAAAGTGCCAGGGTCCTGCCCCGTTAGGTGTCGGTACGATAACGGCTACCGAGCCAACAACGAAACTCACAAGTGCACATGAAAGACCGAGGTTTGCTGTTGCATCAAAACAAAAGAACGTCAAGTAATAATGTAGGAAATAACTTCCCCATATCGCCAGACTGTAGAAGATAAACAAGGGAATATTCTTTACTTTACGTAATGAGCTAATTCCCTGCCATATACCACTAAACATTTCCTTCACTTTCTTATAGAAAGACAAGTGACGTAACACATAATAGATGAGGATAACAGAGGCTACACCACAGATAGCTGTTACCAACCAGCCTGTTGGTGAGAACATTCCGAAGACATCATCAATACGTGTTCCCGTCTTAGAGAAGAAGTTTGTAAAGACTCCTATCTGCATTAAGAAGGCTGTAGCACTGATAAGTAATACGATAATCGTGTCTACTGCGCGTTCAGTAACTACCGTTCCGATAGCTTTCGGGAAGGCTACTTTATCATACCTATTCAATACGCCACAGCGAGCAAACTCTCCTATGCGAGGGATAAGCAGACTAACAGCGTAAGAAAGGAAGATTGAGTTGACACATACCGACGAACGTGGATGCTCGCCAATAGGCTCAAGACTCTGCTTCCACCTCCACCCACGGAATGCTTGCGCCAGTATGCCGAAGGGGAGAGAGAGAATCATCCAGGTCCAGTTCATATCATGTAGTAGTACATGCTTGATGCTGGAGAAGTCGAATCCCCGGTACATCCAATAGAGGATTGCACTTCCAAGTAGTAACGGCAATGCAATCTTCACAGTATTGTTGAACAGTTTCTTCGTCCTCATATAATGGAGCAAAGATAATTAAAATGTTTTTTAATGCAAAATAAAATGAGTATCTTTGTAGGCAAATAAAGAAAAATTATGAAATTAGTCAAGCCAAAGAAGAATTTGGGTCAGCACTTTCTTACCGACTTAAACATCGCTCGTCAGATTGCTGACACCGTTGATGCCTGTCCTGACATACCGGTATTAGAGATAGGACCAGGTATGGGTGTCCTCACTCAATACCTTGTTGAGAAGCCACGTGAAGTGAAAGCTGTAGAGATAGATACGGAGAGTGTGGCTTTTCTCTACGATAAGTTCCCTAAGTTAAGAGAGAATATTCTTGGGGAGGACTTTCTCCTTATGGACTTGACAAAGGTCTTTGACGGTAAACAATTCGTACTGACTGGTAACTACCCATACGACATCTCATCTCAAATCTTCTTCAAGATGCTTGAGTATAAAGACCTTATTCCTTGCTGTACGGGAATGATTCAGCGTGAAGTTGCACAGCGTATGGCTGCTGCACCAGGTTCAAAGGCTTACGGAATATTGTCTGTCTTGATACAAGCATGGTATGATGTAGAATATCTCTTTACTGTAGATGAGAATGTCTTCAACCCACCCCCAAAGGTGAAGAGTGCCGTTATCCGTATGACACGCAATGATGTGACAGACATCGGATGTGATGAGAAACTCTTCAAGCGTGTGGTAAAGACTGTCTTCAATCAGCGTCGTAAGATGTTGCGTGTGAGCCTACGTCAGATTTTCAACACTGGTAAACCAACGAATGGTTTCTATGAGCAAGACATCATGACCAAACGTCCTGAACAACTGTCTATCACTCAGTTTGTAGAACTAACAAACATGGTTGAGGCGCAATTAGTTAATTATCAACAATAGAGTGCATGACAAGAAAGGAACAATATGAACAACTTACGACGCAGATTGTAGGTTTGATAAAAGATGAAACAAACCTCATTGGCATCTTAGCGAATGTATCGGCAGCATTGCATGACACCTTCCCAGAGCATTTCTTTTGGGTGGGCTTTTATCTACAAGCACATGGCAATATGCTGAGATTAGGTCCTTTTCAAGGGTCAGTAGCTTGTTACACCATCCCATACGGTAAAGGTGTCTGCGGGAAAGCATGGGAAGAAGGACACACACTCATTGTTCCCGACGTAGAGACATTCCCTGGACACATTGCTTGTAGTAGTCTTTCTCGCAGTGAGATTGTTGTCCCTATGTATGATGATACACATATTTTCCGTGGTGTACTCGATATCGATAGCACCCGCCTCAACGACTTCGACGAAGACGACAAAGAAGGCTTAGGACGTATCATCGACTTACTCATGGAAGAAACACAAGACCTTTTCTTATAAAGAAGGATTGAGAAGCCTGTTTTAAGTAAGAATAGTAGCTAACCTCCCAACGATACGGATAATGTATAAGGAGTAAGACCTTGTTTTGACAAAAAAGTAAAGTAAAATCTTGTACATATCCGAATTAATACCTATTTTTGTAACATTGAATAATAACACAACGGAATATGATAGACGTTAAGCAGACATTAAATGATGCCAGCGAGCGCATGGAAATGGCAACGATGTATCTCGGTGATGAGTTGCAGCGCATCCGTGCTGGCCGTGCAAACGTAGCCATCCTCGATGGCGTACGAGTAGATTCATACGGTTCAAAGGTTCCTTTGAATCAGGTTGCCTCTGTCATGGTGCCTGACGCACGTACCATCGCTATCAAGCCATGGGATAAGAAAGCCATCAAAGACATTGAAAAGGCTATTATGGACTCAGATGTTGGTATCACACCAGAGAACAATGGTGAGCTGATTCGCCTTAATTTGCCTCAACCTACTGAGGAACGACGTCGCGACTTGGTGAAGCAATGCAACAAAATAGGCGAGCGTACCAAGGTAGAGATACGTAATGTTCGATCTGATATCAAGGAAAAACTGAAGAAAGCTATCAAAGATGGCCTCTCTGAAGACAATGAGAAGGACGCAGAAGACAGCTTGCAAAAGATCCATGATAAGTTTATCAAGCAGGTTGATACGCTGTTAGAAGATAAGCAGAAAGAGATTATGACCGTTTAATAAAGCACACAACGGCCCCTCCCCCTTACCCCTCCCCCAAAGGGAGGGGAGTAATATGTACCGACTATCACAATTCTATTCAGATTAATGGCGGTAACTACTCCCCTCCCTTTAGGGGAGGGGTAAGGGGGAGGGGCAACTCTTTTTTATTTTTATGCGCGGCTTAGTAATAAAGAACACAGGTAGCTGGTACACGGTGAAGACCGATGACGGCAAGACGATAGATAGCAAGATTAAGGGCAATTTCCGACTGAAAGGAATACGCTCAACTAACCCCGTGGCTGTGGGTGATCATGTTGTCATCACGCCCAACCAAGAGGGAACGGCCTTCATCACAGAGATAGAAGACCGACGAAACTATATCATCCGAAAATCACCTAACCTATCAAAACAGAGCCATATCATTGCTGCCAACATCGATCAAGCGTTCTTGATTGTCACAACAAACTATCCTGAAACATCCACAACCTTTATCGACCGCTTCCTTGCCAGTGCTGAAGCTTATCGCATCCCTGTAACACTCGTATTCAATAAGCACGACTTACTTGATGAGGACGAATTACGTTATCAGCATGCCGTGATGAATCTCTATGACACTATCGGATATCAATGTGTAGAGATACAGGCAAGCGCTGAAGCAGATAACGAGTTTAGCGTGGAGAAACTAAAGCCATTACTGGCTGGGAAAGTGACCCTTTTGAGTGGGAATAGTGGCGTAGGAAAATCAACCATCATCAATGCTCTCCTACCCCATGTCAACCTTCGTACGGCTGAGATATCTGATGTTCACAACACGGGTATGCACACTACAACATTCAGCGAGATGTTGGAGTTGCCTATAGGTGGATATCTTATTGACACACCAGGAATAAAGGGATTTGGAACATTCGATATAGAACGTGAGGAGCTGACAAGCTACTTCCGTGAGATTTTTAAGTTCTCAAAAGACTGCAGGTTCTCAAACTGTACGCACACACATGAACCTGGCTGCGCCGTAAGAAAGGCTGTCGAAGACCACTACATAGCTGAGAGTCGTTACAATAGCTACCTCTCTATGCTCGAAGACAAGGATGAAAATAAATATCGTGAGGCTTTTTAGCTTCACGTTTCTTTTGTTCGCTTCAATTTTATTTCACGATAAGAAAGTTTTTTCTTCACGACAAGAAATATTTATTTTCATGATGAGAAATATTTCTTTTCACGTAAATAAATTGAAGAAGAGAGCTTTTATAATTGTTCTTTCGATATACGAATGATAGTAGAAAACAAGTAGACTAAAAGCTAAATCGGCTCTAATTAACACTTTGTGAGACGTTCTAAAACATGCTCCCAACTGTCGGCAAACTCGCGAATGGTAGGGAAAAGGATGTTAGCTCCTTCTTTTAAGAGCACCGAATCAGCCAAAGGACCACTATTGATGGCCACCGTATAGCATCCTGCTGCTACTCCTGCATGCACTCCAAGTGGTGCATTTTCAACAACAATACCCTCTGATGGTGAATAGTTACCTGCTTTTTGTAATCCCATCAAGTAGGGATCGGGATTAGGTTTACCACGCTTCACATCGTAGGCCGTCGTTATCTGGTCCTTAGAAACAAACTCACCAAAGTCTCGAGTGACACGCTCTATCAGGGGAAGTTGAGCACTTCCTGTTACAATACCTATCTTTAACCCACTTTCCTTAATCTTTCGCATGAGGTCTATCACACCATCAAACACCTTAGCCTCAGGCATTTCATGAAAGTAATGTGCCTTAACATCATATATTCGCTGGGCTTCTTCCTCACTAAGTTCCTTATCTAATTGCGCTTTAGCATACTTACGAATAGTATCAACTCCACGTGCTCCCTCCGTTGCGTAAGAGTCCTCAAGGGTGAAGTGGATACCAAACTCTTTCATAGCACGCTGCCAAGCAATACCGTGATTGGGCATTGAATCATAAAGAACACCGTCCATATCAAAGAGGACTACCTTGGGTTCTCTCCAAGACTCTCCTACGGAAGGGCTGTCTTGCTGAGCTTGTGACATCATCGTAACTTGCTTCACCTTATTATTATATATTATTATCCTCAAGTCCCTCAGCTATGTGAAGAACTTGAGGATATAGTAAGAATATTATAAATAGTACTCTCCGTGACATCTATCCACACCACCCTAACTTCGTTTCAGTAGGTATTCCTCCCCTTTCGAGGAGCTTGGATAGGGTGCTTCCCTCCCTTTCGAGGAGAGATTGTGGAGAGGTTCTTATTCCTTAGTCAGTCTTTCCTGAATAGCTTTACTCTCTGCTTCGTACCCTGGCTTATTAAGAAGAGCAAACATGTTCTTCTTGTATGCCTCAACACCTGGCTGATTGAAAGGATTAACTTCTTGTACAAGACCACTAATACCGCAGGCCTTCTCGAAGAAATAAATAAGCTGACCGAGGTAATACTCATTCAGTTTAGGAACACTAACACGGATGTTAGGGACACCACCATCAACGTGTGCCAAGCGTGTACCAAGCTCAGCCATCTTATTAACCTCGTCAACACGCTTACCAGCGAGGAAGTTCAAGCCATCAAGATTTTCCTCATCATGTGGGAAGAGAACCTTAGCATTAGGCTCCTCGATAGAGATGACTGTCTCAAAGATAGAACGTTCACCCTCCTGAATCCACTGACCCATAGAGTGGAGGTCGGTTGTGAAGTCACAAGCCGCTGGGAAGATACCCTTGCGATCCTTACCTTCACTCTCTCCATAGAGCTGTTTCCACCACTCAGCAAAGAAGTGGAGCTTTGGCTGGAAGTTAGCTACAATCTCGATCTTCTTGCCTGCTTGTGAGTAGAGACCCTGACGAACTGCTGCGTAACGTGCTGCGATGTTGTTTGCGAAAGGAACGTCAACAGAAGTCTCTTTCTCCATCACCTGCGCACCCTCAACAAGCTTCTTTACATCGAAACCAGCAACAGCGATAGGCAACAAACCAACTGGAGTGAGTACAGAGAAACGTCCACCGACATTATCAGGAATAATAAATGTCTTATAGCCTTCCTTTGTTGCAGCAGCACGTGCAGCACCCTTGTGCTCATCAGTGATAGCAACAATGACATCCTTAGCATTCTCCTTGCCCAGTTGATCCTCACATTGCTTCTTCAAAAGACGGAATGCAAGGGCAGTCTCGGTCGTTGTACCAGACTTAGAAATATTGATAACACCAAACTTCTTATCCTTCAGATAGTCTGTTAACTCAGCGAGGTAATCCTCACCAATATTGTTACCAGCAAAGAGGATAGTTGGGTTCTTCTTATCATTTACAAGCCAAGCGAAGCTGTTACCCAATGCTTCAATGACAGCGCGAGCACCGAGGTAAGAACCACCGATACCTGCAACGACAACCACCTCACACTTCTCACGGAGTGTATTGGCAACTGCTTGAATCTCATCAAGGAACGCTGGAGTAATACTTGATGGTAAATGCAACCATCCAAGGAAATCATTACCTAGGCAAGTAGCCTTCTCTAAAGCGTCTTGAGCTGCAGCAACATGAGGGGCATAAGCCTCTACTGTGCCTGGATTCAGAAACTGAACCGCTTTTGTGATGTCTAACTTAATACTTTCCATTTGTGTTTATCTAAATGAATCTGTTAATAATTTTATTTCTATTTGTGGACTAATACGTTCATAAAGGATGTTATATACAGCATCGAGGATAGGCATATTGACGTGTAGACGACGATTTATCTCTTTCATACACTTTGTTCCGAAGTAGCCCTCAGCAACCATCTCCATCTCTATCTGTGCTGATTTAACGCTGTATCCTTTTCCTATCATTGTACCAAAGGTGTGGTTTCGAGAGAACTTACTATATCCTGTCACCAATTGATCACCAAGATACACACTGTCAATGATAGACCGCTTGATAGGATTTATCGTATTGAGGAAGCGCTCCATCTCCTGCATTGCATTTGACATCAATACTGCCTGAAAATTATCACCATACTTCAAACCAGAACAAATACCAGCCGAAATGGCATAGACATTCTTCAATACAGATGCATACTCTATACCGAGGACGTCTGGAGAGGTCTTTGTCTTTACATAGTTTGATGCCAACACCTCCGTGAAAGCACGTGCCTTACTGAGATCAGAACAACCCACTGTGAGATAGGTCAAGCGTTCCATTGCCACTTCCTCCGCATGAGAAGGACCGCCAATGACTGCAAGATTATCGTAAGGTACATTATATGCCTCATGGAAATACTCCGAACACACAAGGTTTTCGTCGGGAACAATACCCTTAATAGCTGTCACTATCAGCTTAGAATTTACCTTTGTCTTCAGCTTCTTTAGTAATGCTTTTAGATAAGGAGAAGGAGTTACAAACACCAACGTGTCATACTCTTGTACTATCGCATTGATATCTGATGAGAGCATCACCTCCTTCATATTAAACTTCACACTGGTGAGATAGGTTGGGTTATGTCCTCTCCGCTTAAACTCTTCTATCTTATCGTCACGTCGGAAGTACCAACCAATATGATGCGTATGCTCCACAACAATCTTAGCGATAGCCGTTGCCCAGCTACCGCTTCCTATGATTGCTATTTTACCGATGTCGAACATAGTCACTAAAGTAAAAAGGTTATAGGGTAATAAGGCTAAGAATGGGATAAGATTAGTGTATCAGTAAGATGTAATAAACATATCTCTTGACGCAACACCATCTCCCTGTTTTTTCTATCCTATATCATAACAATAGCTTACTCCCTACTTTCTTACCTATTTGCTTCTACTTTCTTATCTTTTATTTGCTTCTTCAATCCACTTTTGGATATCCTCAACAGAAGGCTTCTCGTAGCCGAGCTTGTACTTCTTATTGATTTCTCCAAGTTTCTGCTGCAGCCCTTGTGCTTTCTCCTCTTTGATATCAGAGATGAGATTAAAGCCTGCCTTACGCAGAACATAGACCCACTCTTCAGCTACTCCGAGCTCAGCCCATTCCTTAACAGAAGACTGTGGTATCTTTGGTTCTGGCTTCATCTGTGGGAAGAGCAATACTTCCTGGATGTATTCCTTACCTGTCATCAGCATTACCAAACGGTCGATACCGATACCGATACCTGATGTAGGAGGCATACCATACTGCAAAGCACGGAGGAAATCTTGGTCAATAATCATCGCTTCGTCATCACCCTTATCTGCTAAGCGCATCTGTTCTACGAAACGCTCCTCCTGGTCAATTGGGTCGTTAAGCTCTGAATAGGCATTAGCCAACTCCTTTCCATTAACCATCAACTCAAAGCGTTCTGTCAAGCCTGGCTTTGAACGGTGCATCTTCGTCAGTGGTGACATCTCTACAGGATAGTCTGTAATGAAGGTTGGTTGTACGTATGTACCCTCACAGAACTCTCCGAAGATTTCGTCAATAAGCTTACCTTTACCGAAGCTCTCGTCAATCTCTTCTAACTTTAGCTCGTTTACAGCGATATTACGGATTTCGTCCTCTGTCTTATCACTAAGGTCAAAGCCCGTCTTCTCCTTGATTGCGTCAAGAATTGGCAGTCTACGGAATGGTGCCTTGAAGCTGATAACCTTATCACCGACCTGTACTTCTGGTTTTCCATTTACCTCTGTACATATCTTCTCAAGCAATCTCTCGGTGAAAGACATCATCCAATTATAGTCCTTGTACTGTACATAAAGCTCCATACAAGTGAACTCTGGATTATGGAAACGGTCCATACCTTCGTTACGGAAGTTCTTACCAATCTCATAAACACCCTCAAAACCACCGACAATCAGACGCTTTAGATAAAGTTCTGTTGCAATTCTCATATACATCTCGATATTGAGAGCATTGAAGTGGGTGATGAACGGACGTGCACTTGCTCCACCAGCAATACTCTGCAAGGTTGGAGTCTCCACCTCTGTATATCCTGCTTCATCGAAGAACTTACGCATAGTACGCAGTACGGTGGCACGCTTCAA
The DNA here is from genome assembly GCF_003043935.1 of Prevotella sp. oral taxon 313. NCBI lineage: Bacteria > Pseudomonadati > Bacteroidota > Bacteroidia > Bacteroidales > Prevotellaceae > Prevotella > Prevotella sp. oral taxon 313. Next base: position 3,197,465 of record NZ_PYXE01000001.1, on the reverse strand, counting down.
GAAAGTATCTTTCACACCATCATTCACAACGAGGTCGACATAACGCTGACGATAACGCTGTTCTGGATCTTCAAACTTATCGTAGGCTTCACCGTCCTTGTACTTTACGATAGGTAGTGGCTTCAAACTTTTAGCCAAGAGGGTAATCTCTTTTGCATGTACAGAGATTTCTCCCATCTGTGTCTTAAACACTTCACCCTTAACGCCGATGAAGTCACCTATGTCGAGCAACTTCTTGAATACCTTATTATATAAATCTTTATCTTCACCCGGACAGATGTCATCTCGAGTGATATAAACCTGAATTCTACCCTTACTATCCTGTAATTCTGCGAAGGAGGCCTTGCCCATAACACGACGTCCCATCATACGACCAGCAATTACAACCTCACGGTGCTCGTCTTCTTTGAACTGCTCTTTGATATCAGTAGAGTAAGCATTTGTTGGGAACTCTGCCGCTGGATAAGGATTAATCCCCATCTCTCGCAATTCTTGCAGGCTTTGGCGGCGACCAATCTCCTGCTCAGATAATTCTAAAACGTTCATATTTATAATTAAATCGAATATATTCTTATAGTTTGCAAATTTACTAAATAATTCGCAAATTATGGCTGGTTTTGACTTTTTTATGGCTACTTCGCATTTATAACACTTACTTTTCAATATTTATCCCATATTGCTTTTCAGTGCCTAAACAGATTTTTTTTTATTATCGAACTGCCTGTTCGGACTACATAACTCTGCTGCTTCCAACCTACATCATGCAACAAAGTCTTCCAAGATACCTACCCGATGATACACTGATAGTAAATAACCATGCGATTAGTAAGAATAATAATGACACCTGAAAACGTCTAAGAGATGAGCTATAATTACAGTTTTAGTTTTAAACTAAGTTGCTGTCATTTTAACATTTGGTGTTAACTTACTATCATTCAATAGCTTATATACGTCAAAAGAATGACAGATATGACAGCAAAATTATTTTTCCTCTCATTCAACCAATCCTTAACATCTTCACATTTTGCTCTTAGCTCGATTGGAATTGTATGCAAAAAGGAGGGAGAATTTAATTATTTACGATAGTCAGTAGTGGCGCTCTATGTGAACTAAATTGGCTATGGGGATCTATGAGCCTCTACCAATGTACATAAATCGGTAGTCATCTGTGAAAGAAAGGATGACTCCCTTTTACTTTTTCTTACGTACACATAGGCGATGCCTCGGCAATCACTCCATGCCTATGATAGGTCTGTGGGATTATGATAAATCATTACACAGACTCGAACTAATAACCCTCAAAACAAGGGTATAGAGCCTTCTTTCATAACATTCATAACCCACAAGGAATCAGAATGTTACGAATAGCGTTTAAGAACATGCCTTTCTTGCCCCAAGAAGGGCGTCTTCTTGATGCAAGAAGGGCATGTTCTCGAACGTAGAAGGGCGTCTTCTTGGTACGTCCCCAGCCTCTTTCGCAATTGAGAGAGGGAACGATTACTGAAAAAGACAGACAAGAACGGACTCACAACCAACCTCTGTACAAATTTAAAGGAGGGTGATTAATGAACTACTCTCACAAATTCAATCTGCAAGCGTTACGTTTCATCTCCTTTTATCAGCAGTCCATGAGGAGTGACCTCACATTTTACGCCTCTCCCATCGAGGGAGGAGAAAGGGAAAAGCCAACTGGGGAAGGAGAAAGGACCAGCTGGAATTGGGAATAGACCACCTATGCAACAGTGAGTGAGGATGCCACCCCTCCAACTTTCATATACCTTTGTGCACATGAGTCTTAGGATAACATAATCCATCAGAACACATGACATCATACATTTAATAGCCGCTTAGCACCTCATAACTATTGCTGTAATGTTGCAATCTATCTAACTTTTTACTACCTTTGCATAGCATTAAACAGACAAAGTAATGAATATAGATAAAGTTTGGGAACATATCAAAGGGGAAGACGGACTAAGTCATACACTCGGTATGGAGTTTATTTCGACACCAGAAGACGACACCTTAAAAGCAAGGATGGCGGTCGACGACCGTAATAAACAGCCTTTTGGCTTCCTCGCAGGCGGTGCTTCTTTGGCACTTGCAGAGAACCTTGCAGGGGTTGGATCGATGGCTTTATGCCCTGGGATGATGGCTATGGGTATTAATGTACACGGTAATCATGTCAAGGCAATGCCATACGGTGGAACGGTTACGGCTTATGGGAAACTGATTCACAAAGGGCGTACACTACACGTATGGAACATTGACATCAAGAATGACGATAACGAACTTATTTCAAGCGTACAAGTTACCAACTACGTCATAGCCCCACAGAAGAAGTAAATGGATTCTTTTTTTATCTATCGCGAACCTTTTGAGGAGGTTTGTCATTGCTATACTCAACCAGAACAGCCGTCAGCTTTCTCTTCCCTCACAGCCCTTAACGGACGAGAAGGATTTGTTATTGCTCCCTTCAGTTGCCATACTAATGATAAAGTCTACTTGCTGGATGGTCCAAAGGGCACTTCGGTCGTCCTTCCATTAGATGGGAGTAAAGGTTTTGAAGCTATTCCTGATTGGCAAGACGATGCTGTGTTTACCGCATCAAGTATCGCTTATCGTGAGGACTATCACAATGATTTCTGTCATTTCCATAGTGAGTTGGAACGCAATACATTCCGAAAATTGGTCTTGGCTCGCTCGATCATCGAACAGAAAGACGAGCACATGAGTCCTCGGGACATCTTCTTGAATGCTTGTAGTATGTATCCTCGCTCATACATCGCTCTTTTCTACACACAAGAGACGGGTATGTGGCTCATTGCAAGTCCGGAGATTCTTCTCCGTGGAGACGCTAATGGTTATCAAACCATGGCTTTAGCAGGTACGATGAGATATGCGGGTGAAGACATGAGATGGTCTGACAAGAATAGAGAGGAGCAACAACTTGTGACAGATTATATCCGTACTTGCTTACAGCCGTTTGCGATGGAGATTACAGAAAGCGAACCTTACACGACACGTGCAGCCCATCTGGCTCATCTCCGCACAGACTTTCGTTTCCTTCTCAAGGATAGGCAACGCCTTGGAACCTTCCTTACAGCCTTCCACCCTACCCCTGCGGTATGTGGTATACCAAAGGATAAGGCACAGCAATTCATCCTATCTAACGAACAACTCAATAGAGGTTATTACAGTGGGTTTAGTGGACTGCTCGGTGAAAACGGTACGGCAAAGCTCTATGTCACACTCCGTTGTATGCAACTCTCCCGCTCTGCTTGCCGCCTCTATGCTGGTGGTGGTCTCTTAAAGGACAGCATCGAAGAGAATGAATGGCTGGAGACAGAATCCAAACTCGACACAATGCGAAAGCTATTAATAAGGGATTAGCCTTATTAGGCTTATTGGCCCTATAGGCCTTATTAGCCTTATTAGCCCTATAGGCCTTATTAGCCAAATAGGCCAAATAGGCCCTATAAGCCCAAAAAACCTAACCATCATCACCCAACACCCATCACCCATCACCCATTATGTACAGCACGAAAGAAAACGTTAACATACTTACAGCCTTGCTCGTAAAGGAAGGCATCACAAAAGCAGTTGTCTGTCCAGGTTCTCGTAACTCACCGATTGTACACAACCTCTGCGCTTGTCCCGATATAGAATGTTATCCCGTGACTGACGAGCGGTCGGCAGGATTTGTGGCATTGGGTATGTCCTTGGCTGACAACGAACCTGTTGTCGTTTGCGTTACGTCTGGGTCGGCCTTGCTCAACGTGGCACCTGCTGCCGCTGAAGCCTTCTATCAGAAGCGCCCATTGGTAATCATTTCAGCCGACAGACCGCCTCAGTGGATTGACCAACAGGACGGACAAACACTACAACAACACCGTGCATTAGAACCAAACGTACGCAAGAGTGTCACTCTCCCCGAACCTCACAACGACGAGGAACGCTGGTATTGCAACCGATTGGTCAATGAAGCGTTGAATGCTCTACACCTGAATGGTGGCGGTCCAGTACATATCAATGTGCCCATCACCGAACCTTTATTTGATTACGACGTCATGCAACTACCCGACGAACGTCGTATCACAGTCTACCCTGCTGTAACCAATGACACAAGTGTTTATGAAATAGCAGCAGATTTCCTCTGTTCAAAAAAGCCAATGGTCGTCCTCGGACAACTAATCCCCGAAGTTGTAGGCAACTTACTTGAGCCTATCGAGGAGATAAAGAAGGTTGCGGTCGTCATTCAAGAGAAATTGGCTGATGACGATATTGGGCCTTCACAACCTCTGGATGAGGCTTTAATGATGATTGAAGGGGATGACAGCTACCACCCAGACCACCTTATATATATAGGAGGGACCATCGTTAGTAAACGCCTTCGTCAATTTCTTCGTAAGAGTGAGTGTAAGATGTCAATCGTTGTGAACGAAGGCGGGGATTGTTGTGACACCTTTATGCACACAACCGACATTATCCAAGGGTCGGCAGAAGAGGTTATCAGCATCCTTGCTAATGAGACGGTAGGAGTGGAACAAAAGGCTTTTGTGACACAATGGGACAAGCTCTTTGATAAAGCCAAGGCTATTCGTAATACGATAAAACCACGTTTCTCACAACTGTTGGCTGTCAAGACCTTTCATCACAAGATGAGAGAAGAGGCTATTGATGGGCAACTCTTCTACGGCAACAGCTCGGCAGTGCGCCTCGGCAATATCTTCTCTGACCAATACATCTATGTCAATCGAGGTGTGAATGGTATTGAAGGCTCCTTGTCAACGGCTGTCGGTTATGCTATTGCACATCAAGACGAAGAGGATGTCTACTGTGTTATTGGTGACCTGAGCTTCTTCTATGATCAGAACGCACTCTGGAACGAGTCGCTCTCACCCAATCTTTCTATCTTATTACTTAATAATGGTGGTGGAGGAATCTTCCATCAGCTATCGGGATTGGAGCGTTCTCCCTACCGAGATAGTGCTATTGGTGCTGAGCATACGACCTCTGCAGAGGGTGTCTGCCAAGCACATGACATCGTCTATCTATCTGCACATAACGAAGAAGAGCTATATGAGAATCTTGACAAGTTCTTTAACTCAGAAGAAGGACCAGTCCTTTTGGAAGTATTCACCAATGTAGAAGATGATGCACAAGCCTTGAAGGATTATTATCAAGCTTTTAAATAAGAACAACTTGCCATGGTCTACCCTCTTTTTAGGAATGCCTTGGCAAGCTCCCTATAATCAATAAAAAACAAAAAGACCTTATGGAGAAAAGAGAATGGAAGCCTATTGAAGGCTTTAACTTTGAGGAAATCCTCTTTGAAGAGTATAACCACATAGCGAAAGTAACCATCAATCGCCCACGCTATCGTAACGCTTTCACACCAAAGACAGTATGGGAAATGACGCAGGCCTTTAACTACTGTCGTGAAGCCCTCGATATACGCGTCGTTATACTGACTGGTGCTGGCGACAAGGCGTTCTGCTCTGGAGGCGACATGCACGTGAAGGGACATGGTGGATACATAGGTACTGATGGTGTTCCACGCCTTAATGTACTCGACTTACAGATGCAGATTAGGCGTCTTCCAAAGCCTGTCATCGCAATGGTTAATGGTTATGCCATTGGTGGTGGACACGTCCTCCACGTGGTATGCGACCTCACCATAGCATCAGACAATGCCATCTTCGGGCAGACTGGACCCAAGGTTGGATCCTTTGATGCTGGTTTCGGTGCATCATATCTGGCCCGTATTGTCGGTCAGAAGAAGGCTCGTGAGATCTGGTTCTTGTGTCGTCAATACTCTGCAGTAGAGGCAGAACGCATGGGACTGGTCAATAAGGTAGTACCTTTCGACCATCTCGAAGACGAGTGTATAGAATGGGCAGAGACAATGATAGAGCGTTCTCCACTGGCTCTCCGTATGATGAAGGCAGGCTTCAACGCCGAACTCGATGGTCAGGCAGGTATTCAGGAGCTTGCTGGTGACGCTACCATGCTCTACTACACACTTGATGAAGCACAGGAAGGAGGCAAAGCCTTCCTTGAAAAGCGCAAACCAGATTTCGACAAGTATCCGCAGTTCCCATAATTGGTTATAGCCTCATTGGCCTTATTAGACCAATGAGGCCAATATTGCCTTTAATAAATAAGAACTGTAGAATTGTTGCTCTATTAGGCCTATAAGCCCTATAAGGCCAATACCCCTTACAGAATTATTATTATCAACATCCTATTGAAACAATCATGGAAACACCTTTCTTGCCACAAAAAGGCAACTATCGAAACCTAATAGCTTATCAGAAGGCTGAGTGTATATACGATATCACCTACTACTTTGCCCACCACTTTCTGGAAAGAAACGATAGGACAATAGACCAGATGGTACAAGCTGCTCGCTCGGGAAAGCAGAACATTGCAGAAGGATGTGCTGCCTCAACTACTTCTGCAGAAACTGAGCTAAAGTTGGTAAACGTTGCACGCGCCAGTCTACAGGAACTATTAATTGATTATGAAGACTATCTTCGTGTCCGAGGTCTTGCTAAATGGAATGTAAACGATAAGAATGCTATCATCGCTCGGCGCGTATGTGCCAAGCATAATGACTCTTCTTTTTATCGCAATGCCATTCAGGTACGCACCGACGAAACCATTGCGAACATTGCTATCACCCTAATTCATCAAGAAGACGTAATACTTAGAAGATACTTAGACTATATCAAAGAGGATTTCCTTAAACATGGTGGTATACGTGAGCAGATGACAAAAGCAAGAATTGAATATAGAAACAAGCAATAATGATTATACTATGTACAAGATAAATATCACCTCACGCACGCTTCATTTCCACGTCCCTGCAGGTACCTCACGGGGTGTTTACACAACGAGGAAAAGCTATTATGTCACACTTTCTGACACCCATCAACCAGGAGTTGTGGGTGTAGGGGAATGTGCAACACTCCCCGACCTGTCGTGCGACGCCATGCCTGACGAACAATATGAGCATAGATTACATTCCTTCTGTGAGGATTTCTGTCGTACAGGGAGGATAGACATTGATGCTATGCGGCCTTATCCTTCTATGCTCTTTGGGTTGGAAACAGCTAAGGCACAGCTGGATACCAAGGGAAGTATCAACCTCTTCAATACGTCGTTTGGCCGAGGAGAAGAGGGAATCACCATCAACGGACTCGTTTGGATGGGATCCTTCGACGAGATGTATCAGCGGTTAGAAGCAAAACTCACGGCTGGATTCCGTTGTGTGAAGCTCAAGATAGGAGCAATAGACTTCAAGAAAGAAATAGAACTCATACGTCATATCCGTCAGACCTTCACACGTGATCGGGTCGAACTACGTGTTGATGCAAATGGAGCCTTTGCTCCAGAGGAGGCTATGCAACGGTTGGAAGCACTGGCACAATATGACATTCATTCCATCGAACAGCCTATCCGACAGCATCAATGGCAGGAGATGGCACGCTTGTGTGCTGATTCTCCGCTACCGATAGCCCTCGACGAGGAACTAATAGGGGTCAATGACCCTGCCGAGAAAGCATTATTACTCGACACAATCCACCCACAATACATCATCCTCAAGCCGAGTCTACATGGGGGAATGACGGGTACAAGGGAGTGGATCACAATGGCAAAGGAACGTAACATCGGCTCTTGGATAACCTCAGCACTTGAGAGTAACATCGGACTGAATGCTATCGCACAACTAACCGCAGATATCTATGGGTCGAATATCACCACCCCACAGGGATTAGGTACGGGACAACTCTTCACTGACAATATCCCAGTGCCATTAGAGATAAGGGGCGATCAGCTATGGATCAGCGATTAAGATAGTTATTATTAGGCTTATTAGCCCTATTAGGCCAATTAGGCCAATAGCACAAGTAAACAACAAGATAGTTATTATTAGCCCTATTAGGCGTATTAGCCCCATTGGCCCAATAGCACAAACAACAACAACAATGACACTACAAGACTTTCTTTCAGAATGGCAGAATGACTGTCCACAACTCCTTGTACACACCAGTGGTTCTACAGGTAAGCCTAAACCGCTGTGGGTGGAGAAGCAACGTATGCTCAACTCAGCCCACATCACCTGCGATTTCCTTGGCTTGAAAGCAGGCGACACAGCCTTACTCTGTATGCCACTCGACTACATTGCGGGAAAGATGGTAGTGGTAAGGAGTATCGAACGCAACCTGCGTTTGTTGAGTGTCACACCATCCGGACATCCCCTATCTGACGCTTCCCTGGCAGAAGCGGACCTCCCTGACAAAGAAATAACCTTTGCTGCTATGGTACCATTACAGGTTTATAACTCCCTACAAGTACCTAAAGAATGCGAGAGATTACGCCATATACGCCACCTAATAATAGGTGGTGGTGCTATTGACGACAAACTATCAGCGGCCCTACTCGATTTCCCTAATGCGGTATGGAGCACATACGGTATGACAGAAACACTCTCTCACATAGCCCTACGACGCCTAAACGGACCCAATGCGAGCGAATGGTATAAGCCTTTCGAGGGTGTGACTGTATGGCTCAACGAGGAAGGTTGTCTTGTCATTGACGCCCCTACTGTATGTACACATCCATTGGTAACCAACGACAGAGCTGAGATTAGCCCCTTCACAACAGAAGATAACATTAAAACTCCTTGTTTTCGTATCCTCGGAAGGAAAGATAATGTAATTGACTCGGGCGGCATCAAGATTCAAATTGAGGAAGTGGAACAGCGTCTAAAACCCTATCTAATAGCCGACTTTGCCATAACCAGCTGTCCTGATGAGCGTTTTGGAGAAGCTGTTGTCTTACTCTCAACACAAGACAATACCAATGAGATTAAAGCACTCTGCCTGCAACATCTCCCCAAATTCTGGCAGCCTCGCTTCATCTACCACGTTCCCTCCCTCCCTAAAACAGGTACAGGGAAACCTGCAAGGGCTGAGATAAAAGCCTTAGCACACCAAATGAATAAGTTAAACACATAAGACTGCTCCCTTGCTAATAGTATATACTATTGGTATTCAAGCTCCGCACAACACGTGCGGGGCATCCCCACTCCTCTTGACAAGGGCCTGAGAAATTAGTCAAGAAGATTATCAATATTGCCCAGAAAGTCCTATTCAGAACAAAATCATCCCTTAACAATCTATTGACCAACGTAAAGCAGGAATATAAAACAAAGAGATAGCGTCTCTTATCATACTATTGATGCTGAGAATACACCTTTTTATATATAATACACGATAATAGTCACACAAGCGATATACCCCCACAACCATTCGGCATCTTTTCTCTCATGGAACCTATTCAGCGCTTGCTATACAATGAAAAACTTAATCTTTTGTTTGCCACAACCGATTTTTTTATCTAATTTTGCACTCACAAAACCAATACGTAGATTATAAATGGACGATTATCACGCGGAGAATTACAATTCGTAGACGTGAGGATTACAACAAGAAGTTGCTAATCCCCACCCTATTATTTAACTATGGAGATTAGCTAATGAAGACATATTGGAACATTAACGGAACCCTGAATACCATTAAAGAATGGCAGCCAAACTGCTGGATTCAGGTTACTTGCCCAACAGAACAAGACCAACAAGAACTCGAAGACACCTTTCATATTCCAGACTATTTCTTATCGGATATCAGCGATACCGATGAGCGAGCTCGCTATGAATATGATGATGGATGGATGCTGATTATCCTTCGTATACCATACGTGAAGGAGATACGCTCACGAACACCTTATACTACGGTGCCATTGGGTATCATTCATAAAAGAGATGTGACCATCACGGTTTGCAACTTTGAGACGAATATGATGCTCGACTTCGTCAGCTATCAGCAAAAAAGGAATGAAGGCTTCACCGACTATGTAGACCTTATCTTCCGTCTCTTCCTCTCTTCTGCCGTATGGTATCTTAAACGACTGAAGCAAATCAGTACTTTGATTGAGAAGGCAAAACACAACTTGGATAGAGGAGTGGATAATGAGAGCCTTATCGGACTAAGTAGACTACAGGACTCGCTCACTTACTTCATCACATCTATCCGTGGTAACGAGAACCTCCTGGCTAAGTTGAAGTTCAAACTGCAGATAGACGAGTTGGATGCCGACCTCATTGAAGACGTAAACATTGAGATGTCACAGGCACGAGAAACGACAAGTATCTATTCAGACATCCTTGAGTCAACAATGGATACCTACTCAAGTATTATCAACAACAACATGAACACCGTGATGCGTACGCTCACCTCGGTGTCTATTGTCATGATGTTGCCAACGCTAATATCCTCTCTCTTCGGTATGAACCTCGTCAACGGAATGGAAACAAACCCTTGGGGATTCCCTGTAGCAATGCTCTTATCAGTCGTTGTTTCCGTTGCTTCATGGTGGTTCCTACGCCATAAACGATTGCTTTAGAGCAGAGAAATAAAAAAAAACAACTTAAAATTAGGTATTTTCAAACTTTTTGTCTAAGTTTGCAAATGATATGTTATATGGTAGAAGACTACCGGCATCTTTGCAATGGTCTGAAACCTTGAATGTGGAAAAACCCAAATCACAAACAAAAAGTGAAATGATGGACTCTCAAGAAAATACCCTGAAGCAGGGTGCAGAAGAAGTTAAGCTGTCTGAAGAAGTTGTAACTAACGCCTCAAAAGATAATTCTGAAGAAGCACAGGAAACTAATACTAAAGCAGCAGAAGACCTCAAACAGCCAGTTGAAACACAGCCTGAAAGCGAGGAGACAAACCCTGCTGCAAAGGCGTATAGTTCAAAAAAGGAAATCATAGAGCGTCTAAAGGCTATCGTCGACAGTGACGATACACCTGAAAAAGCAGAAGTGGAACACCTTAAAACGGTATTCTATAAGTTGCACTTTGCCGAGCGCGAAGCACAACAAAAGGAATATCTCAACAATGGCGGAGACCCTGAGAAATATCAGGTACTACCTGATGAGGACGAAGAAGTCTTTAAGGCGGAGATGACCATTATCAAAGAAAAACGCCAGAAAGCATTCCTTGCACTTGAAGAAGAGAAACAGCAAAATCTGAAGAAGAAAGAGTCTATCATCGAGCAGATTAAGGCGATGGCTACTACTCCAGATGAGGCTAACAAGAACTTCGACAAGCTCAAGAAGCTACAACAGGAGTGGAAAGAAATCAAACTTGTCCCTGCTGAAAAGGCTAACGAGCTTTGGCGTAACTATCAACTCTATGTTGAACAGTTCTACGACTTGTTAAACCTCAACCGTGAGGCACGAGAATACGATTTCAAAAAGAATCTTGAGAAGAAGACAAAACTGTGTGAGGCTGCAGAAAAGTTAGCTGACGAAACAGATATCATCAGTGCTTTCCATCAGTTACAGGAGCTTCATCAGGAATACCGAGAGACTGGTCCTGTGGCAAAGGAGCTTCGTGAACAGATTTGGACACGCTTTAAGGCTGCAAGTACTGTTATCAACAAACGCCATCAGCAGCATTTCGAGACACTTCGCAACCATGAGGAAGAGAATCTAACAAAGAAGACTGCACTCTGCGAAAAGGTTGAGGATATCGCTAAACAGGAGAATAAGACCTCTGCTGATTGGGAGAAACGTACAAAGGAGATAATAGCTATTCAGCAAGAATGGAAGACTATCGGCTTTGCTCCACAGAAGATGAACGTTAAGATCTTTGAGCGTTTTCGTGCTGCATGTGACGATTTCTTCGGCCGTAAAGGTGAATTCTTCAAGCAGCTCAAAGAGCAGTTTGCTGAGAACGCAGAGAAGAAGAAGGCACTTGTTGAGAAGGCAAAGGCATTAAGTGACTCTACTGACTGGAAAGCAACATCAGATAAACTCATTGCATTACAGAAAGAGTGGAAGACCATTGGTATGGTTCCTAAGAAGATTGGTGACCAGCTATGGAATGATTTCTTGGCTGCTTGTAACCATTTCTTTGAGGCTCGTAACGCTGTCCATGCAGACTCTCGTAATGAGGAGCATGAGAACCTGAACAAGAAACGTGACATCATCAAGCAATTGAAGGAACACGCAGAAAAGGCCGAGGAAGGTTTGCACGAGAAGGTTCAAGAGCTGACTGAGCAATATAATAAGGTGGGGCACGTACCTTACAAGGAGAAAGACAAACTTTATAAAGAGTATCATGAGGTATTGGACAAGATATATAAGGACCTCCATATCTCTGCTGCTCGCAAGCGTGTTGACAACTTCCGTAACAATCTGAAGAAGGTTGCAGACCGTGGTGCAGATGCTCTTGACAACGAGCGCGGCCGTCTCCTCAGACGCTTCGAACAACTGAAACAGGAGATAAATACCTACGAGAACAATCTTGGGTTCCTCAATATTAGTTCAAAGAAGGGCAATAGCCTTATTGATGATATGAACCGTCGTATTCAGAAACTCAAGGATGATATGGAAGAGGTGAAGCAGAAGATTAAGGCAATCGATGCTGAAAACAAATAAAACATAACATCCCTACCATGTTCGTCCATGGTAATAAAGGACGGAGGGAAGGGTAAAATAGAAACAAAGAAAGGGGCAATTCCACACAGGATTGCCCCTTTCTTTGTTCTCTTTCATCCACAGCTCCACTCCCAACAAAGCTTCATTGTCGATTTTACCTTCATGAGAAGAAATATTTTTTATCGTGAAAAGAAATATTTATCTTCATGAAAAAAAATATTTTTCTTCATGAAAAAAAATCGAAAACAAACTTTTCTTTACTCGAAGAAATCGAATGAAAGGAGTATCTGTCACACATAGAATCTACTCTGAAAGATGGTTTCGTCACTCCTTAACCGTCTTCTTCTTTGCCTCATTCCATGCTATGATACCCCCTAAAAGGTTAGTTACTTTAAAGCCTTCCTTGGTAAGAAGAGAAGCAGCCATAGCCGAACGCTTCCCCGAACGACAATAAACCGCACAAGCACGATGCTTGTCAAGCGTAGCAAGAGCCTTCGTTAGGAATGTAGAGTCCAATACGTCGATATGTAGTGAGCCTGGAATATGTCCTTCCTTATACTCATTAAGTCTGCGAACATCCACCAACTGAACAGAATCAGACTTAATCAGCTGTTCAAAACCATTTACATCAACATTCTTGTACGCACTTTGTGCTGATGCACCCAACCCTATTCCAAATACTGCCAAAATGGCTGCAATAAACTTTTTCATACTCTACTGTGTAAGAAGATAAATACTTTATGAAACGAAAAAAGAGAGCTGAACACTCAACTCTCTCATCTTTGTTGGGATACCCGGACTCGAACCAGGAATGACAGGACCAGAATCTGTAGTGTTACCATTACACCATATCCCAATAACTAAGCAACTCATTTCCGAATTGCGAGTGCAAAGTTAGCACTTTTTCTTTAACTACCAAAACTTCTAACGACTTTTTTTAATAAAAGAGATAAATTTGTTCTTTAATGGAGTTCTACGTTGGTTAAAGTGGACAACTTCGTCAAATGGTAACAAATTGCTAAATAAAACAAAATTTATTTTGTGCTTCATTCCTTTTACGCTACCTTTGCATCTCATATAATAATGTAACTTAATGGAAGAAACAAAGAAATTAGTAGAACTTATAACAAAAGGAATTCAAGATAAGAAAGGACATGGCATAGTTATTGCAGACCTATCAGAGATTGATGGTACTATCTGTCGCTATTTCGTAATATGCCAGGGTAACTCCACTCAACAGGTAGAATCTATTGCAGGATCGGTGAGCGACTATGTTCGTGAAGCCGTCGGTGAGAAGCCAATCAACTGTGTTGGACTCGGTAATGCACAGTGGGTTGCAATAGATTATGCGGACGTTATCGTCCATATCTTTACCCCAGAGACACGTGCTTTCTATGATATAGAACACCTCTGGGAGGATGCCAAGTTGATTACTCTGCCTGATTTAGACTGATAAAGTAACCCAGTAATCAACCTTGTTATATCAAAATTAAAACTTCAAAATGGACAATTCAAAACCGAACAACAAACCGAATATGCCTAAATTCAATATGAATTGGCTTTACATATTCGTTATCATTGCCCTCGGAGTAGTGTTCTTTGCGGGAGGAAATGGAATATTTCCGTCAAGTGCAGGTGTAGATAAGGATTATACCACCTTTAAGCAATATGTTGCAAAAGGCTATGGTACGAAAGTTGTTATCAATAGAAACGACAATACCCTACGCATGTATGTTAGCCCAAACCACATCCGTGACATCTTCAAGAAAGGCACAAAAGAAGTAGGAACAGCCCCATACGTAAACGTAGAGATTGGGTCTGTTGACAAAGTTGAGACTTTCCTCGATCAAGCTGTAGCCCAAAAGAAGATTGCAAGCTATAGTTATGAGAACAAATCAAGCAATACCATCCTTGATATTCTTGGTTCTATCGCACCATGGATATTCTTCTTTGGTATCTGGTACTTCCTCATGCGCCGCATGGGCGGAGGTGGCAGCGGAGGCGGTAGTGTCTTCAGTGTTGGCAAGTCTAAGGCTAAGCTTTATGAAAAGGCCAATGAGATGGGCATCACCTTCAAGGATGTTGCGGGCCAGACGGGTGCTAAACAGGAGGTAGAAGAGATTGTTGAGTTCTTGAAGAACCCTAAGAAATACACCGACTTAGGCGGTAAGATACCTAAGGGAGCACTACTTGTTGGACCTCCAGGAACGGGTAAGACACTCTTGGCAAAGGCCGTTGCAGGCGAAGCAGGAGTACCTTTCTTCTCTATGAGTGGTTCTGACTTCGTCGAGATGTTTGTCGGTGTCGGTGCCAGTCGAGTACGTGATGTATTCCATCAGGCTAAGGAGAAGTCACCTTGTATCATCTTTATTGACGAGATTGATGCCGTGGGCCGTGCTCGTTCAAAGAACCCTGCTATGGGTGGAAACGACGAGCGTGAGAACACACTCAATGCCCTTCTGACAGAGATGGACGGCTTCGGAACGAACTCAGGTGTCATCGTTCTTGCAGCAACCAACCGTGTTGACATGCTCGACAAAGCCCTCCTTCGTGCCGGACGTTTCGACCGACAAATCCATGTAGACCTACCCGACTTGCCTGAACGCAAGGAGATCTTCCTTGTTCACATGCGCAACCTAAAGTTAGAGAAGAACCTCGACATAGACCTTCTCGCACGTCAGACACCAGGTTTCTCAGGTGCTGATATCGCTAACGTATGTAACGAAGCTGCACTTATCGCAGCCCGTCATGATAGTAAAGAGGTAACAAAGCAGGACTTCCTTGACGCTGTTGACCGTATCATCGGTGGTCTTGAGAAGAAGACAAAGATACTGACAGCTACCGAGAAGCGCACCATCGCGCTCCATGAGGCTGGTCACGCAACAATTAGTTGGTTCTGTGAACATGCCAACCCATTGGTTAAGGTGAGCATCGTACCACGTGGACAGGCACTCGGTGCAGCATGGTATTTACCAGAGGAACGCCCTATCACCACCAAGGAACAGATGCTCGACGAGATGTGTTCATTGCTGGGTGGACGTGCAGCAGAGGAACTCTTCACTGGTCATATATCCACAGGAGCGATAAACGACCTTGAGCGTGCCACTAAGAGTGCATACGGTATGATAGCTTATGCAGGTATGAGTGACAAGTTGCCAAACATCTGCTATTATAACAATGACGAATACAACTTCCAGAAGCCATACTCTGACACGACGGCTAAGACCATCGACGAAGAAGTACTGAAGATGGTTAACGGACAGTATGCACGTGCAAAGCAGATCCTCTCAGAGCATAAAGAGGGTCATAACCGCCTGGCACAACTTCTTGTTGAACGTGAGGTTATCATGGCAGAAGACGTTGAAGAAATCTTCGGAAAGCGTCCATGGGTAAGTCGCACAGATGAGTTACTTCATCAAGAGGAGAACTCTCAGCCTAAATTAGAGGATATGCCAGAAGAGGTTAAGCAAGCTCAAGCAGAGCACGAAGCAATGAAGGCAAAGGAAGAAAACGACAAAGCCAGTGACTTATAAACATCGATACAGTTATGAGTGATAAACTAAAGAACTTGATTATAAGGGCTATAACGGGTGTGTTCTTCGTTGTTGCGATGGTGTTAGGTATCCTTCACCCTCACGGACTGATTGCTCTTTTCGCACTCATCACGGGCCTTTCTGTCTGGGAATACACAGGACTGGTGAACAACATCAAAGGAGTAAAGGTAAACCGGTTTATATCAACCATCGCAGGTGTCTATTTCTTCCTGTCGGTTGCAGGGCTATGTGTGACACCCATTGAAGGTTTCATCGTCTTTGTACCCTACGTTCTGACCATCATCTACATGTTTATTTCAGAACTCTACTTGAAGAATGAGAACCCTGTCAACAGCTGGGCATACACGATGTTAGGCCAGATGTACATCGTACTACCTTTCTCTTTGATTAACGTATTGGCTTTTCAACAGGTAGGACCGGGCCAGATAACTTTCGACTTCCTCCTTCCGTTGAGTATCTTCATCTTCCTTTGGACCAACGACACAGGTGCTTACGTATGTGGATCGCTCTTTGGCAAGCATAAACTTTTCCCACGTATCAGTCCTAAAAAGAGCTGGGAAGGAAGTATCGGTGGTGGTATTCTCGTTCTGATTGTGGCTGGTGTCATTGGCTACTTTGCCAACAACAGTGGTACACCTCACGTGCTAAGTATTCCTGCATGGGTAGGTCTCGGACTCGTCGTCGTATTCTTCGGGACGTGGGGCGACCTTGTAGAGAGTCTTCTCAAACGTACACTCGGTGTTAAGGATAGCGGTAACATCTTACCAGGACATGGTGGAATGCTCGACCGTTTCGACTCTTCTCTCTTAGCAATACCAGCAGCTGTCGTGTATCTTTATACTCTGACCTTCTGGATTCAACACTGATTAATAATGATATAACAGACGTATAGGGACAGACAAAGCCGTCTGTCCCTATCTTGTTTATAACCTTGTCACATTCTGACAATGAACACAACACCCACAGTAGATTATCTTCGACAAGCTTTCGACTATTACAATGCCCTCATCTTTGGTAGTAGACTACCCGTACCAAAGCTAAAGTGGTCGTACTCTAAGACTCGATTGGGACAGATGACATGTAAAAGAAAGATGGACTCAGGGCGCACGACGTATTATGACTATTGTATTTCTGTCTCTAGCTATTACCAGTTAACACTGGAAGAGATAGACGATGTGCTCATTCATGAGATGATTCACTACACTATCGCTTATACTGGACTAAAAGACACATCGCCACATGGCATTGTCTTCCGGGGTATGATGGACAAGATAAACCGTACTTTCGACAGACACATCACCATCTCCATGCGCACACGCAACCTCCAACCTCGTATAGCACAACAAACCAAGAACTTTCTTATACTGGCGATAGAGATGAAAGATGGCAAGTATTTCCTTTCCTCCGTCAACCCCTCTTTCGCAAGGAAATTGTCGCTCTCTCTTGCTCGCATGCATGAGATAGCTCATTACGCATGGTATCAATCACAAGACGAGTACTTCCACAACATGCCATGCGTGCGTTCTTTACGGGGCAAACAAGTGTCGAAAGAGGTCTATACGACGATGATTGAGAAGATGAAACGACTCAAATAAAAGTCTCATAGAGTCCCTTATCCGAATTATTTTCACGACAAGAAAGAATTATTTTCACGACAAGAAATATTTTTTTTCATGAAGAAAAATATTTTTCTTCATGAAAAAAAATTAGAAATAACTACCCCATGGGGGATGTACACCCTACTGAAATAATACAAAAAACGCCTTTGCAGGAGTCCCGCAAAGGCGTTTTCTATATTATAAAATATGCCTATCAGCTTAGTAAACTGGTACAATCCAGAAGTGCATAGCACGGTTTTCAGCTGGCAACTGATATTTCTTTAATGGTTCAGCACCCCAACTGTCAATACCACCCACACCCATCATTGCAGCATCTAAAGTAAGATTAGTGTACTTAGATAGTGGTACCTGATAGCTATGTCGCTGATGTTTCTCACGTCCTTCATCAAGGTCAGAGATATTATAGTGTAATGCGCTGGCAGAGAAAGCAGCCTCATCAAACAGTACACGGAACCCATGACCACCGTTATCAGTCTGTTGCCACCAGCGAATATCGCTTTTCGTACCCGTTTCCTGTGGTCGGATGTAAGGATAGAATTGCTTGTCAGCAGTCTGCTCATATATCCCGATGCGCTGAGAAAGCTTACGATCAGCATAGTTCTCGATAGGTCCACGACCATAGAACACCGATTTATCCATATTATAAGGCAACTGCATCAACACTCCGAAACGAGGAAGTTGAGGTGCTTTGCTGCCTTCCTTCATGTCCATATCCATACTTACATGGAGTGCACCATCCGTTGTTACATGATAGACAAGGCATAACTGGCCCTCAACCTGTGGCATATCATAGACAGCAGTGAGGCGATTCATCTTCTTATCGACCTCTAATGACCTAAGAGTCATGGTAGGATTCTTCCACACAGACAGGCGGTTTTGGAAGTTCGTTCCCATGTCATTGTCTGTCATAGCACGCCAGAAATTAGGCTTCAAACTACCGCCTTCGCCCAAGAAATTACGTCCATCGACCTGATAACTGCTGAGGAAGCCAGTCTTACGGTCGAAGACAATGTTAAAGTTATTACCTGCAAAGCCTACAAAACCCGCTTTCACGTTATCTATAACCTTCACCTTACTCTTAGCAACAGGCTCCATCTTTGGCATAGGTTGCCAAGGCTGCACCTCCATTTGCATCTCAGCAACAGTCTGACCAGCAGCCATTAATGGTTCAGCCGACTTTAACTTAAAGTCGACATTCAAGAGTACTTCGCCATCAAACTCCTTACCTGTGATAGGCAAAGTGTATTCAACAGTCTGCTGCGGTGCGACCTTCAGCTGTTCAATCGTACCCTTCTCTACTGTCTTACCATCGTTGACAAGACTCCATTCCATGCGATAGTTGCTAAGATCACGGAAGAAATATTCATTATGAACAGCTATCTTTCCTTGTTTAAGGTCGACAGGATGCGCCCATATATTCTGATACTCGTAGGCAACCTCGTACGCATGTGGATTAAGCTGACGGTCAGGACCAATCATACCATTGCAGTTGAAGTTATTGTCCGATGGGTCTGTCTTATTATAATCACCCCCGTATGTGTACTCAGTCTTCGCATCTACTGCATCAGCCGCCCGTTCATAATCCTCTAACCTACGAGCAGCATTGAACTTAGGGTTGCGGTGTAAGCCCTGATCAACAAAGTCCCAATCAAAGCCACCTTGGAACTTTGGATACTTACGGACGAGGTCCCAATACCCTTTCAAGTTTCCTCCAGAGTTACCCATGGTATGATTATACTCGCATTGGATAAGTGGTCGGGTGTATTTATCATCCTTTGAATACTCCTCACAAGCCTTTGGAGGATAGTACATCGGACAGAAGATATCCGTAGCATAGCCATTCAGCTCTGCACGTTCATACTGTACAGGGCGACTCTTGTCCTGCGACTTTATCCAATCGTATGCCGCATCGAAGTTCTTACTGTAGCAAGTTTCGTTGCCTAAGCTCCAAAATGTGATGCTTGTATGATTAAACTTTGTCCCAACATTATGCTGGTTACGCTCCATAATCTGCTTTGCAAAGAGTGGACTACCAGACACTGCATCCTTATTATAACCAAAGCCATGACTCTCTTGATTAGCTTCAGCAACGACGTAGAGGCCATACTCGTCGCAAAGGTCGTACCATATAGGGTCGTCAGGATAGTGACATGTGCGCACGGCATTGACGTTCAACCGCTTCATCAGCTTGATATCTTGAAGCATTCGCTCACGTGTAACAACATAGCCTCCGTCTGGGTCCATCTCATGACGGTTGACTCCCTTGAAGAGAATAGGCTGACCATTCACCAACACCTGCGAGTTCTTAATCTCAACCTTACGGAAACCAACCTTTAGAGGGATTATCTCAATAGCCTTACCAGTCTTGGTATCCTCTACATAAACATAGAGATTGTAGAGATAAGGAGTTTCAGCAGTCCACTTCTCTGGGTTTCTGAGTTCCATAAAAGCCGTAGCCTGTCCTGCCTTATCTGCCGTAACGACAGTCTTATTGGCAAGGTTATTATCCGCATCCTCCAAGACTAAGAAAGCTTTTGCGCCACCTGCCAACTGGAGATTGACGCTAAGCGTACCGTCCTTGTAATCATTTACGAGGTCTGGAGTAACACGAATGTCTTTCAAATGCTGCTTAGCATCACGTGCATAGAGATAACTCTCACGTGCAACACCACTGAGTCTCCAGAAGTCTTGGTCCTCACAATAACTGCCATCCGACCATCGGAACACTTGGAAAGCAAACTGGTTTTCACCCTTCTTTAGATACTTCGTCACGTCAAACTCTGGCCCTATCTTAGAGTCTTCACTATAACCAACGAACTTACCATTCACCCACAGATATATACAAGACGTCACTGAACCAAAATGAGCAATAACTTGTTTGCCATCCCAGTTGTCTGGTAGACGAAGAGTACGACGATAAGACCCTACGTGATTCCCCTTGATAGGAACCTCGGGAGGGTTATTCTTGAAATTACCTCGCCATGCAAAACCGATGTTAACATAGACAGGATCACCATAGCCATTCATCTCCCAGATGCCAGGAACAGGGAAGGTCTTCCACTGAGAATCGTCGAAATCCGTACGAAAGAAGTCTGTTGGACGTTGATCAGCATTCTCAACCCAATTGAATTTCCAGTCCCCATCGAGGGAAAGAAAGTTCGTCGAGTTCTTCCTATCGAACTTTGTTCCACGCATATCCTCCGTAGGTGCGAAAGCAAAAAAGTCTGTATGCGTAGCAAAACGATTGACAGCATTTACCTGAAGGTCATGCCACTCGGTGAAAGTTGGCGCAGGAATGGTATTCTGCGCATGAACACCAGTAACAGACATACCCATCAGTAATGCTGTTAGAAATAACTTTTCCATATTGATAACAATTTAGGTTTCTATCTTAAAGTTCCTTAACTCACACAAAGAGCATATATAAGGATAACACAACAAAATTAACAAAAAAACCTGTAATTATCGTCTTATCTCACGAAAAATATGTATATTTGCTTAGATAAACAGTATAAATAACATTTATTGTATCCTAATATGGCCAGACAACACTCCCTAAACCGCTCAATTGTTTGTTGCCTTTTGATGATTAGTTCTACCACTGTAGCAAATGCACAGAGCAGACATAAGGCAATTACTAACAAACATAAGAAGCCATTATTCCTCATCAATGACACCCTTCCTATTGTCGGTTCTATGGCAAAGGTAGGTGAGAAACAGATGAATAAAGGTTTGGTAAACTCTGCCATCAGTGCCCTCTCTGGACAAGCTGTTGGTGTGAATGTCGTAACAAGTGGACAGGATCGAATGGCAATGTTGACCAGTGTGCGCGTTCGTGGTACCACTTCGCTTACAGGAGGTAACGACCCTCTGGTCCTCATAGATGGTGTCTCGTCTGATTTAGCTACTCTTTCCACTATCTACCCGGCTGATATTGAAAGCTTTACTATCCTCAAGAATGCCTCTGAAACATCTAAGTATGGTTCAAGAGGAGCAGCGGGTGTTATCGAAGTAAAGACGAAACGTGGTAATGGCGGTAAGTTTCAAATCTATTATGATGGGACTGCAGGCTTCGATGTAGTGTACAAACGCCTTCGAATGCTTAATGCTGCAGAGTACATAAGTGCGGCTAAAGCATTGGGATTAGACTATGTTGACAAGGGTTATGATACCGATTTCCAAAAAGAAATAGTACGAACAGGCTTCGTAAACTCGCATCACGTTGCTTTTAGTGGGGGTAGTGACAAGTCTAACTATCGTGCCTCATTAGGCTATGTACGTGGACAAACGGTCATTAAGGACAAGAACTACAATAACTTCGTGGCTAAGTTGGATATCTCACAGCTTGCCTTTGATGAGAAACTAAAGATAGACTTCGGTGTGTTCGGCTCTTCTCAACAAGACGATAAGATATTTGATATACAAGCATTGTCCTACTCTACCGCTGCTATGAACCCTACCCTACCCTTCCATAAGGTAGGAACAGGATGGCAGAGGAACGGTAATGCTTCACAGATAGGACCAACAGAACCACTGCTGTTTGAGCGTAATGATGAGAAGAACCTCACGTTCAATTCTCACCTGCAGTTATCCTTGCAGTTGGCACATAACCTACAGTTAGCGGCCTTAGGTTCCTATTCTTACACCTCAACAGAGAATGGTAAGTTTGCTCCTACATGGGTTTGGGCACAGGGATTGGCGTATAGAGGAGAGCGAAAGACCGAAGATATGTTAGGAAACATCTCTCTTGACTGGAAGAACCATTGGGGTGCAAATGCCTTGTCAGCCACCCTCCTCGCTGAATATCAGAAGAGAAAGGTAGCTGCCTTTTGGACTCAAGTAAAGGGATTGACCAACAACAACTTTGGTTATGACAATCTTGCAGCAGGCTCTGACCGCCCGTACGGAGGAACAGGAAGCAGCTATGCCGACCCAAGTCTTACCTCTTTTATGGGTACTCTATCCTATACGCTACTCGACAGATACACCCTTAACCTGACAACACGTGCTGATGGTTCGTCAATGGTAGGCAAAGATCATACCTGGGGTATCTTCCCTTCTATCTCAGCAAGCTGGGATTTAAAGAAGGAAAGGTTCCTTCGTAACTGCAATACCATTAGTCTATTGAACCTTCGAACGGGCTATGGTAGGTCAGGAAACCTTGGTGGTATCAGTTCTTATCTTACTTTAAGACAGTATATTCCAGTAGGTTTAGTGCCATACAACGGTACACCTACTGTAACAATGGGTACCTTGCGTAATAGTAATCCAGACCTACGTTGGGAGACACGCAGCACTTTCAATATCGGAACCGACCTTGGTTTGTTCAACAACCGACTCCTTCTTACGGCAGAGTACTACTATTCCAAGACAACAGATATGCTCTATGAATACGATGTACCAGTACCTACCTTCGCCTTTGACAAGCTATTAGCAAATATCGGATCTATGTCTAACAGCGGTTTTGAAGTGGGTATTGGCCTTGTTCCTATATCAAAGAAAGATATGGAACTCAACGTCAATATCAATATGTCATGGCAACGGAATAGACTCCTGTCACTCAATGGTAAACATAATGGAAGACAGATGACTGCATCAGAAATAACCCCTATCGGTGGTATGAATGGTGCTGGTTTCCATGGTGGATATAGTGATATTCTTTATCAGATAGTAGGTCAACCCTTAGGCGTTTTCTATCTTCCTCACTGCAAAGGAATTGTTGACAACGGATATGGACACTACAAGTATGACATTGCCGACTTAAACAATGACAACGTAATCGACCTCAGCGACCATGGTGATCGATATATTGCAGGACAGGCAACACCTAAGATGACGCTGGGTTCTAATATAAGTTTCAGATACAAAGACTTCGACATCTCTCTACAAATGAACGGTGCTTTCGGACATAAGATATTTAATGGTACGGCACTGTCGTTTATGAACATGTCGAATTTCCCTGACTATAACGTGCTTGCAGAAGCCCCTTCACGGAACATTGTAGACCAGAACGTGACTGACTACTGGCTGGAACGCGGTGATTACCTGAACTTTGATTATCTCACGATAGGCTGGAACACACCCGTTAAAAACAAGTATATCAATTCTCTACGCATGTCTTTTAGCATCAACAACCTTGCTACTATCACAGGCTACAGTGGCTTAACACCAATCATCAACAGCTATGTAGTAGACAACACCTTAGGTATTGACGACAAGCGAACCTACCCTCCTTATCGTACCTACTCTATCGGTGTGAGCATTAAGTTCTAAGTACTTTAACGCAACATAAACAACTATCAAGTATGAAATACCTACTTCGACCACTCCTGTTCATGGCCCTCATCTCCCTTACGGGCTGTTTGGACGAAAACAGCAAAGACCGACTTGACGAGCAACAAGTCTACACTACAGACAAAGACGTGTATGTCAATGCTGTTGCAACCTTATATAATTACATTGGCGGCGACAAAGACAGTGAAGGACTACAAGGTACCTATCGGGGTGTGTACGACTATAATACGTTCACAACCGACGAGGCCATCATCCCTATTCGTGGTGGTGACTGGTATGACGGAGGTTTTTGGATTGACTTATACACACACAACTGGGCCGAAGATAGCAAACCGCTCTACGACACATGGAAATATTTATATAAGGTGATCATGTTCAGTAATGATGGACTTTCTACTATCGAACGACATAAACAACTGCTGACTGACGAACAGTATAAGACTTATAAGGCAGAGGTTAGGGCTATTCGTGCCTTATACTACTATTATCTTATGGACATGTTCGGCAATATTCCCTTGGTAACAACGGTAAATGAAGATACTGAAAACGCTGAACAGGCAAGTCGTCCTGAGGTATATAAGTTCATTGTTAAGGAACTGCAAGAGGTCGCTCCCCTACTCCCTACAGGGCATAGCAACCATGCTGGCGTGTATTATGGACGTGTGACACGCTCTGTTGCCAACTTCCTCCTTGCTAAGTTAATGCTTAATGGTGAGGTCTACTCTGATGCCGATTGGACCGACAATCAGCGTCCTGATGGTAGGCAAACTTACTTTACTGTTGACGGTCAACAGATGAATATATGGCAAGCCTGCAAGTATTACTGTGATAAGGTGACTGCCGATGGCTTCACCTTAGCCCCAGACTATCTTAGTAACTTCTATGTTCACAATGAGGATTCACCAGAGAATATCTTTATCATCCCGCTCGACAAACACCTTTATAAGAGTCAGTTCCAGTATCTGTTCCGCTCTCGTCACTACGCACATGGCGGTGCCTTTGGTACAAGCTCTGAGAATGGAGCCTCAGCAACCGTCTCAACTGTGAGGACTTTCGGCTATGGTACCAGTCATGTAGACAATCGTTACGCCTACAACCTCTACTCTGACACGGTTCGTGTAGACGGGAATATCATCCGTTTGGAGAATGGTCAGCCGCTTGTCTATGTACCACTTGCAGTAGAGCCAACCCTCACAAACAGCCCATATATCAAGACAGCAGGGGCAAGAATGGCTAAGTATGAGGTGGACCGTACCGCCTTTAACGATGGTAAAAGCCCTGATAACGACATTGTTCTCTTCCGTTATGCTGATGTGTTACTGATGAAGGCAGAGGCCGAAGTACGCAATGGAGAGAATGGTGATAGGGAACTTAACCTCGTCAGAAGTCGTAGTGGAATGGGCTACAGAACAGCTACCTTGGATAATATCTTGGCCGAACGCCTTATGGAACTGATGTGGGAAGGCTGGCGCCGCAACGACCTCATCCGCTTTGATCGCTTCCATCAGTCCTACGACCAACGTACTGCACCTGCAACAGAAGCCGACCGACATACGATTGTCTTCCCTATTCCTTCACGCGCATTAGACCTCAATGAAAAGCTAAAACAGAATAAGGGGTATCAGAGTTAATGATTACCTTTCGCCTGTCTGACAGCTGGCTGCCTCTACCTTTACAATGTAGAGCATGCTGTTTCATCATCGACACAAGGAGCGATACCCCCCTATTCCACTACAAGGGAATATCGGGAAGAGGGCAATTACCCCTATATTGCAAACAAGAGTAGTATAAACTAAAGAACGCAGAGATAGACCATTCCGTCTTTCTCTGCGTTTTCTTTATGACTAACTTGTAAGAAAAGATAGCTTGTATGCCTCACATAGAAGGCCTGTCAACCCTCTTGACTTAGCAAGTCTACAGTCATCAGCTTATCCTCCCTTCCCTCCTTTGGATAAATAGGGGGGTGGGTCTTTACATATCCTCTTGGAACAATGGGTCCTCAGGCACAACCATGATAGGCTTCTGCTGGGCAACCTTCAAAATATTCTCTGGTACATACTTATTGTCAACAACCAGACGGAAGGTGTATTCATTGAACCAAGGATTACTCATAATCAAGTAACCATTCTGACCATAAGAGGCACTCCAAGAGTTCTCAACCTTCCATTTCTTAGGCTGACCGTTCTCATCTAAGTCTACTGCCGTAAGTGTCATCGCATGCGTAGAACCACTGTCAAAGGTCGCTATGCGCTCTGCCTTGTTCATTGGGAAGGTCGTTCCAAAAAGTGTCCCATAGTCATAGTTATCCAAGTCAAGGTAACCACGCTTGCGATCGAGCTGCTTACCAACATCATAACTGGTGTACATCTTCGTCGAATCCTTCAAAGAAGCAATCGCCATCTTTGCTATCTCCTCCATAGGGAGGTTCACATACTTCCAGTTATGACCATCGTAGGTGTGGCGATCATACTCTATCTCGTAGGTCTTATAGTAAGGACGACGAGGGTCATTCATGGCCATAATGAACGTACCATTAAGTGGTCCGCCCACCGTTTCTTTATAGAATTGCTGTGGAGTATAGGTCTTTGCCTTACCAATCTGCTTGCCGTTCTTATCCTTAAAAGCAAAGGTAAACGTCTTCACAGGCTCGCCCAAAGAAAGTGAGAGAATATGATAGATACTTCCCAACATCTCTGTCTTGCGTGCCTTAATAGCTGCCTTCGATTTCTTTTCAGCTACCATCTTACGTAATTCCAGTCCATACTCACGTAGTTTTGACGACACTATCCTTGCCATACGAGAGGTGTTTTCAGCAGAATAGGTCTCTTTCATTGCTTCCATTGGTACAACACCATACTTCTCAACCAAGTCTGACACACCGCAGAACGTACCGCCATCGCTAATAGGATTCTTAAAGAAGAACTGCACACGTGGGTCGTCTAAGGGCTTATTCGCATTGTCTATCACCCCCTGTAACATCAGGTTTGCCTTCTCTAACTGGTCATAGAAAGAGAGGTAGACGTGGGAGAACTCCACCTTCAGTGTGTCCTTATGCTGACGAGCAAAGTTGGCACGTAACACATTCAGACCCGTGAAGAGCCAGCAACGCCCAGAACTCTTCTGGTCCTGAATGTTCTGCTTTGGTGTCTCCACGCTGAAATAGGTATCTACTGGTCCTGAATTACGGAAGTTATAAGCAAGGTCGTCAATCGAATTTGTTGCGATAGCATTCGCCAGAGCACGGTCGGATGTGCCCAAACCTGTCTTCTGTATCTGCTGTAACATCTGCGCATCAATACCGCCATCTTTCGTCTGTGCTTGAAGTGAAAGCGCACAACTCAACAAGCCACAGGCAATAATAATATTCTTTCTCATTGTTTTCTTAATAATATTAAGGTAAAGAGTTACTAATAAAATATACTCCACAAAGATACTATTTATTTCCCATTGTGGTTGTAAGAAAGCTCGAAAAACATCAACAACACTGATAATTTCTACCCAAAAAAGAGGGGATCACTATTTATTTTCATGAAGATAAAGATTTTTTTTCACGACAAGAAATATTTTTTTTCATGATGATAAATATTTATTTTCATGAAAAAAATTTCGAGGACAAGGATAAACCATGAGAATAAAAGCACTCAAAAGGATGCTTACAGTCCCACCTTATCTCGCACACTTAGCACTTTCTTGCACGTTGTTTTCCCTTGGATAGGAGGGAACACATGGAGAGGAGATAGCCAAACATAACTCTTTTGACAAGCCTTTTATGCCATTTTCTATGTAAAACATTTGCGTATATTGTTTTTTTTTACGAATATTGCAAATGCAAATAAGCGACTGATGAAAGTCGCACAAACTAAAAACAAATCTATGAAGAAAATCTTATTGAGTCTGTTTCTTACTGTTGTCTGCTTATCAAGTTATGCACAGCACTTTATAACAGACCCTAATTTCAGACAAAAAGTAGAAAGCGCATTCCAATCCAAGATGAAGGTTATTGGAAAGAAGTTCTATAACACCAAGGGACTTCGGGTGTCTCCAGAGGAGGAGGAAGCCCTCCACTTCCTGTATGCTTACATGCCTATCGCTGACGCAACAGACTATCCTACGGCCTATCATCTCAAGAACATACGCACAGCCTTGCGTACAAGGACGTCGATGCCATGGGGAAAGAAGGTGCCTGAATTGCTTTTCAGACATTTTGTTCTGCCTATGCGTGTAAACAACGAACCACTCGACAGCTCACGTGCTATCTTCTATCGTGAACTAAGCGAGCGTGTGAAAGGACTCCCGATGAAGGATGCTATCCTTGAGGTGAACCACTGGTGTCATGAAAGAGTTACCTACGAGCCTTCTGACGCACGCACTTCTTCACCACTACAGTCTATCCGCACGGGACGTGGACGCTGTGGCGAAGAGAGTACCTTTACGGTAGCTGCCCTCCGTTCTATCGGTATTCCTGCTCGTCAGGTATATACTCCTCGCTGGGCACATACGGACGACAATCATGCTTGGGTGGAAGCTTGGGCAGACGGCAAATGGTATTTCTTAGGCGCTTGCGAGCCAGAGCCAGTACTCAACCTTGCCTGGTTTAACGAGCCAGCATCACGTGCTATGCTCATGCACACACGTGCCTTCGGCGATTATGAGGGTCCCGAGGAGGTGATGCTACGTACCAATAATTTCACCGAAATTAATCTCATCGATAACTATGGCAGTACGTCAAAGATTGATTTTAAGATTGTCGACAAAGATGGTAAGCCTGTTGACAACGCAAAGGTAGACTTCAAGATTTATAATTATGCCGAGTTCTACACCGCTGTGTCTAAGTACACTGGTACTGATGGAACAACCTTCCTCTCTGCTGGTAAGGGTGATATGATTGTCTGGGCATCAAAGGATGGACAGTTCGGGTTTGCTAAAGCCACCTTTGGAAAGGATAAGTCAATCACCATCAAACTGGATTATAACGAACAGAACATGCCAAAAGAGGCCGACCTCGACATCGTTCCGCCTGCATCAAATACCACTCTACCGGCTGTAACCAAGGCACAGCGTGATGAAAACACACGTAGACTGACCTACGAAGACTCTATTCGTCATGCCTACATTGCTACCTTCCCTACTGCAGAATCAATGAAGAATTATCGTTATTCAGCTGCTACACCTTATATAATAAAGGCTCGTGGTAACTGGAAGACCATCAAGGCGTTTGTAGAGAAGTATGCTAATCAGCAGGAAAGAGCCCTCCAATTGCTCAGCACATTGAGCGACAAGGACCTTCGCGACATGCCAATGTATATCTTAGAGGATAACATGAAGGCAAAGAGCAGCCAACTCTCTCCACGTGTTGAGAGTGAAATGATACTCACACCATTCAAACAATTCTTTGAGAAAGCCTTTGCAAAGGAGGCAGCAAGTTTCCGTAAGAACCCTGCTCTATTGGTAGACTGGATTAGAAAGAACATCCGCATGAACCCTAATACTCGTGCGATGAGAATCCCACAGACCCCAAGAAGTGTGTGGGAGAGCCGTATCACTGATAGCCGCAGCCGTGATATCTTCTTCGTGGATGTAGCTCGCAGTCTCGGTATTGAGGCTCGTATGGACCCTGTAGCATGGAAGATTCAGTATAAGCAAGATGGTAAATGGGTGGATGTTGACTTTGATGCAGCAGATCAGCAGACTGCTAAAACTGGTAAACTGATACTGACTTTCACTCCTGATGGTTTCCTCGATGATCCTAAGTATTATAGCCATTTCTCTATCAGTAAGATTGTTTACGGACAGACATGGCTGATGAACTTCGACGAAGGACAAGTTGACATGGGTGGTGGTGCTACTTGGTCGAACACCTTTAAGAACGGGGCTACACTCGATGAGGGCACCTATATCCTCGTGACTGGGCAACGTATGGCAGATGGCAGTGTACTTGCTCATAGCCGTTTCTTCCAGATTAAACCAGGCGAGACGACCACTCTTCCACTCGATGTACGCCAAGAAAGCGAAGGTGTGAAGGTGATTGGTAGCTTCAATAGTGAGGACTTATTTGATAAAGACGGCCAGAACGTTTCTATCCTAAGTCAGACAGGACGCGGATATTACGTTCTCGGTGTTTTAGGTATCGGTCAGGAACCAACGAACCATGCGCTGCATGATATTGAGAAGATGAAGGATAAACTCGATAAGTGGGGCCGTCCATTCGTCTTACTCTTCAAGAATGAGGCTGAAGCAAAGAAGTTCCAAGCACAGAAGGGTGAGTTCCCTAACCTCCCTGCAAAGACTATCTTCGGTATTGATAAGGATGGAATTATTCAGCAGGAGATAGTGAAAGAGATGAAACTACGTAATACTGAACAGCTACCAATATTTATCATCGCTGATACCTTTAACCGTATTGTCTTCCTTTCTCAAGGATATACAATCGGACTGGGTGAGCAACTCGTGAAAACAAGTAGTAAACTTTAAATAAGGAGAGAGAGGAGTTAAGGAGTAAAGGGGAGTTAAGACAACACTATTTGTTAGTGTGATATATGATTGTTTATTGTCTGATATATTACATTATATAAAAGTATTGTCTTAACTCCCCTTTACTCCTTAACTCCTTTAACTCCTCAAATAATCCAACATGAAACGAAGTGATTTTGAGATAGAGATATGTGCTAACAGCGTTGAAAGCTGTATAGAAGCACAGAAAGGTGGGGCCAATCGTGTAGAACTCTGTATGGGTATTCCCGAAGGAGGTACCACTCCTTCTTATGGTGAGATAAAGATGGCAAGGGAAGTGTTGACTGATACTCGCCTACATGTCATCATCCGCAACCGTGGTGGAGACTTCCTTTATACCGAACAAGAGCTTCAGCGCATGGCTATGGATATTGACCTTTGTCGTGAGTTAGGTGTGGATGGTGTTGTCTTTGGCTGCCTGACAGCTGAAGGAGATATCGACTTGGCTGCCAACAAGTATCTGATGTCACATGCGAAAGGGATGAGTGTGACCTTCCATCGTGCCTTTGACCGTTGCCGCGAACCAGAGAAAGCCTTGGAACAGATCATTGCACTCGGCTTTGAAAGAGTACTTACATCTGGACAGCAACCTACTGCCGAGAAGGGTATTCCCTTACTCCAACGATTAAACCAGTTGTCAAATGATCGTATAAAAATCATGGCTGGTTGTGGTGTGAACGAAAAGAACATCGCTCGCATACGCCAAGAAACAAGCGTACCAGCCTTCCACTTCTCTGCTCGTGAACCACAAACAAGCCGTATGACCTACTCCAACCCCTCCGTATATATGGGTGCTGAGGGTGCTGATGAAGACACTATCATGTTAACAACAGAGCGTAGAGTAAGAAATACGATAAATGCTGTGATAGGAAAGATTGGGCAAGATTAATACCTATCAATTTTTCAAATAAATTGTATTTAACAAAAACAAGTACGAGAATTATTGAAAATTTACGTGGCTTTTAAGTATATTACAAAAGAATAATAAACTCTTTAAAATGAGAAATAAGATGGATATAAAAGTAGAATACAAGGATAAACAAGGGAATGTTACTAATCCTGAATACAGCCTATCAGGACTTGCATTTGTAAAGCATTTAGCATGCGCAGGAATGCATTATGCGCCAAGAGCACAAAAATTGTTGCGAATAATCAGTATGTTTTTACACTATAACCCATATATGCAACGACAAGCATTTTATAATAACAGGTTTTCAGAACCTCCAATTTGCTTTTCAGATCCAACAGAGAAAGGGCAGTTTTCTAATCTTGCAGGTAAGGCAATTGCTGATTTCCTGTCTAAAAAGATTAATGGTAGTATATACACGGTGAATTATGAAGCCGCTATGCGAATGCATATCCCACCTATTCCATTATCTAATAATGGCAAACAAGTTAAAAGACCAGATTTACTTGCCTTTAGTAAGGATGAATGTTTTGCTATTGAGGCAAAAGGATACTCTTCGGGAGGATGTGCTAATATGAAAAAACATAAAGCACAATCTATGGCAGGTGGTATCAAAGTTAATTTTTCTATTGCATCAGTTTCATATAACTTATATAATGAAGTTAAATGCAAGTATCACGATCCTTTCAATGATAATATACCTTATGATAATGAATTATTAAAGCGACTAACAAAGAAATATTATAATGGTTTATTAGACTTTTTGAATCCAGAATATTTTAGTTATAAGAAGGTGAAAATACAAGGGGAGGAATTTTATGAAGTTACTCTTATTAATAATCTTCTTAGAAACTATTTCATAAATATTCCTTTTTTCCCCTTTGAATGGCTTGAATATTATCAACCGAGTATTATCATACCTATCAACATTTTAGAATATGCAGAAAATGGCATTACAAATGAAATTGAACCTTTTATTTTTGAGAGCAAAGAGCAAATAGGAGATACATATATAGATAACGATAGAATAGGAATACGAATAAGAGGATATCACCTTTTATAAATTAGTTTGGAGGAGTTAAGTTCTTGTCAAGCCTTTAGATGAGTATCGAGCCAGTATGACAAAAACTTACTCCATAATAGATATAAATTTAATAGGAAGTTACGTAGTAAAAGAGTGTAACAGTGATGATAGCAAATTTAAGAAGGTATGCAAAAGTTTTAAAACGAAGTCTTATTATTTCTTAGATGAAGTAATGTTCTTACTATGCCTAATTTGTAGGTAGAAAGGGGAGGTTTGAGAAGTAATAGAACTCTGATAGGGTGAAACTTATTATGGCAAGAGTTTGTCAAGAGTGTTCCGTACTTTGGTGTTTATGGTTAGCACGCCTTGTGCTCAGTGTTAGCACGAGGCGTGCTAACCGTAAACACGAATTGTGATGACAGTTGTAAGTCACATAAAAAGGGTCTTGTAAAAGCAAGATAATAGGTAGAAAACGGATACTATTCAGCCTTGATATGAAAGACCGAGTGTGAAGTAGTATATATACAATCTGAAAGTTGCTGTCACTCCTATCACAACAAACCACACCGTAAGTAGCTTATTATAAGATCTTTATCACAAATGTTAAAAATGACAGCAACTAAAAACAAAAATAAAATAGGGAAAATAAGAATACAAAAGTCCGCTCTATGACTGCTAATTGGTGTGACATATCTCCGAAGGAATCTCCCCTTGATATGCCGTCTATACTAAACCGTCTAACTGTTTCTTAAGTTCTTTCAGCTGATCGCGCACAGAAATGAGCGTCTCCATTACCTTTTGACTCTTTTCAACACCATTCCTATTCTCCTGCAACATCTTGCGCGCTGCAGCAATCTTAAAGCCACGCACCTTGACAAGATTGTAAATAACCTTTATCTGTTCAATGTCCTTCTCCGTATACTGGCGCACACGATTGCCCGTCGTCTTAGGACGAAGGTGTGGAAACTCGGTTTCCCAGTATCTCAACAGACTCTCCGTAACGTTCATCTGCTGTGCCACTTCCTTGATAGAATAATACAGTTTGCGCGGATTCTCTGCCATGTCTTAGTAACTTTTATATCAATTATTTACACTATCTTAGGTCTGAAAGGAAAGACTACGCCCACCTCTAAAAGAAGTTTTTACGTATTCAGCAGCCTAATTGTTTGCAAAAATACTCAAAAGTCAGTATCTTTGCAACACTTTTAGGTAGAAAAATTGAATTAAAAATAAAATAAAGATGATGACAGCAAACGAAATCCGCGACTCTTACTTGAAATTCTTTGAGTCGAAGGGACACGTTATCGTACCGTCTGCCCCTATGGTTATTAAGGACGACCCTACGCTGATGTTCACTAATGCTGGTATGAACCAGTGGAAAGATATTATCCTCGGAACAAAGGATCCAGAGCCTCGCCGCCGTACAGACTCACAGAAATGTCTACGTGTAAGTGGTAAGCACAACGACTTGGAAGAGGTAGGTCGTGATGCAGCTCTTAGCCACCACACCATGTTCGAGATGTTAGGTAACTGGAGTTTCGGCGACTATTTCAAAGAAGGAGCAATCGACTATGCTTACGAATACCTTGTAGACGTACTCCATCTTGACCCAAAAGACCTCTACGTAACAGTCTTTGAGGGTGATAAGAACGAGGGTATCTCACGTGATGATGAGGCTGCAGGCTACTGGGAGAAGCACTTCCCAAAGAACCATATCGTCAATGGCAACAAGCATGATAATTTCTGGGAGATGGGTGACACTGGTCCTTGTGGTCCTTGTTCAGAGATTCATATCGACTTCCGTTCGGAGGAAGAGAAGGCAAAAGTGCCTGGTGAAGAACTTGTAAACAAAGATCACCCACAGGTTATTGAGATATGGAACATCGTATTCATGCAATTCAATCGTAAGGCTGATGGTAGTCTTGACCCATTGAAGATGCATGTTATCGATACAGGTATGGGCTTCGAGCGTCTCGTTCGTCTTATACAGGGCAAGAACTCTAACTACGATACAGACATCTTCGCACCAGTTATTGCAGAGATTGAGAACCTCTCTG
This sequence comes from Prevotella sp. oral taxon 313, assembly GCF_003043935.1. Taxonomy (NCBI): domain Bacteria; kingdom Pseudomonadati; phylum Bacteroidota; class Bacteroidia; order Bacteroidales; family Prevotellaceae; genus Prevotella; species Prevotella sp. oral taxon 313. The sequence continues at coordinate 3,162,980 of NZ_PYXE01000001.1, read as the reverse complement.
GTAAGAAATATAACCACACTTTCCCAGAAGGTCCTAATGGTGAGGGTGTCAACGAAGAACAGAAAGTAGACATCGCCATGCGTGTTGTTGCCGACCATCTTCGTGCTGTTGCATTCTCAATTGCTGACGGTCAGTTACCAAGCAATGCTAAAGCAGGTTACGTTATTCGTCGAATCCTTCGCCGTGCCGTTCGTTACGCTTATACTTTCCTTGGTCAGAAGGAAGCTTTCATGTATAAGTTGCTCAACGTGTTGGTACGTGAGATGGGTACTGCATACCCAGAACTCACTGCACAGCGTGAGCTGATTGGTCGCGTGATGAAGGAAGAGGAAGACTCATTCCTTCGCACATTGGAAAAGGGTATCATGCTCCTTAACGGTGCAATGGATGAGCTAAAGGCACATGGTCAGACCCAACTCGATGGTAAGGAGGCTTTCCGCCTCTTCGACACCTACGGTTTCCCACTCGACCTCACCGAACTTATCTGCGCAGAGAACGGATATACCGTTGACGAGAAGCAGTTCAACGAGGAGATGGAACAGCAGAAAGCACGTGCGCGCAATGCTGCCGCTGTAGAGAATGGTGACTGGGAAGTACAGCGTGAAGGCGAACAGGAGTTTGTTGGTTACGACTACACAGAATATGAGTGCCACATTCTCCGTTACCGCAAGGTGACTCAGAAGAAGAACAGTTTCTATGAACTTGTACTCGACTATACTCCTTTCTATGGTGAGATGGGTGGTCAGGTAGGTGACCAAGGTGTACTTGTTAGTGAGGACGAGACTATTAATGTCATCGATACCAAGCGTGAGAACAATCAGAGCGTACACATTGTTAAGGAATTACCAAAGAACCTTGAGGCTGACTTCATGGCTTGTGTTGACACTGAGAAGCGTGACGCTTCAGCTGCCAACCACACCGCAACTCACCTTCTCGACTATGCTTTGAAGCAGGTTCTCGGTGAGCATGCTGAGCAGAAGGGTTCATACGTAAGTCCTGACACCCTCCGCTTTGACGTTTCTCACTTCCAGAAGATTACCGATGAAGAACTTCGTCAGGTAGAGAAGCTTGTCAATGAGATGATTCGTAAGGATTATCCAATGGACGAGCATCGTGATACGCCAATGGAGGAAGCAAAGAAAATGGGTGCAGTAGCCCTCTTCGGAGAGAAGTATGGCGACAAGGTTCGTGTTGTTCGTTTCGGTCCAAGCTGTGAGTTCTGTGGTGGTATTCATGCCACATCAACTGGCCGCATTGGTTTCTTCAAGATTGTTAGCGAGAGCAGTGTAGCTGCAGGTGTACGCCGTATCGAGGCTATGACAGGTGAAACATGCGAGAATGCCATCTACTTCCTTGAGGACACTTTGCGTGACTTAAAGGCAATGTTCAACAATGCTAAGGACCTCAAGGCAGTTCTCTCTAAGTTTGTTGAGGAGAACGACCACATGAAGAAGGAGCTTGAGAGCTTCCGTGCACAGGCCGTTAGTCGTGCTGCAAAGAACATGGTGGAGCGTGCTGAGACTGTAAATGGCGTACATGTTGTGAAGGCAGTATTACCAATCGATCCAGCTTCAGCTAAAGACATCGTCTTTAAAGTGCGTGAGGCATTACCAGAGAAGCTCGTTTGTGTACTCGGTTCAGTACATGAGAATCGTCCTCTTCTATCAATTATGCTCAGTGATGACATGGTAAAAGACAACAATCTGAATGCTGGTAAGATTATTCGTGAGGCTGCTAAACTTATCCAAGGTGGCGGTGGTGGTCAACCACACTACGCTCAAGCAGGCGGTAAGAATGCCGATGGAATAAGAGAGGCAGTGGATAAAGTGATTGAACTAATTAGCTTATAATGCTATTAAATACAAGGAATAAGGAGAGCTTTCGGCTCTCCTTATTTTTTTATTTACCTATTTCTCTCGAATTATTTACATGAAAAGAAAATATTATTTACGTGAAAAGAAATATTTATCTTCATGAAAAAAAATATTTTTTTTCATGAAAATAATTCGGGAGCAAAGAACTATTCGCCTAAAATCAATCTGCTGCTTGGCGAACAGGCATGCTTTTAAGTATGCTACTTATTCGTAAATTTGTTCGCTTATAAACTCGTTTTCCGGTTTACTTGACATATCGTAGACACGCCTATTCGTCAACTTCTCAACCATAATTCTTGCCGCATTATCAGGTGCTACCTCGTTACCTAATCGTTCACGAACAAGTTGATAATCAGATAACATACGTTCACGCGAAGGTTGACCAGGAAGAATCCGATACAACTCGTTGGCAATATTGCGAATTGAGAAACGATCAGCAAGAAGTTCTTGCACAATCTCCTTATCGGCAATAAGATTGACAAGCGAGATAAAACGCACCTTAATAATATGCTTAAAAGCAAAGCGAATCAATTTAGGGACTGGCGTTTCATAGCAAACAACCTGTGGAACATTTAGTAAAGCAGTCTCAAGCGTTGCTGTACCACTGGTAACAAGTGCCACAGTGGCATGTGCAAGTAGTTCGTAAGTCTGTGTTTTCACCATCTTAGCCTCACTGTTTTCTAAGAACCTCTTATAGTAACTCTCAGTGATAGAAGGTGCTGCGGCAACCACCATCTGATAATCCTCAAAATGGCGAGCAGCCTCAAGCATTGAAGGAAGATTATCCTTTATCTCCTGCTTTCGACTACCAGCAAGGATGGCAATAATAGGTTTAGAAGATAACCCATTACGCTGACAGAACTCGTCTTTTGACTCCGAATAAACATGGAGAAAATTATCAACTTCCTCGGCAGTCGGGTTACCTACGTAATTTATTTTGTAATGATGTTTCTTTTCATAGAAGGCCACTTCAAAGGGAAGAATAGAGAACATCTCTTTTATATCACGCTTGATAGCCTTGATACGCCACTCCTTCCATGCCCATATCTTCGGTGAGATATAATAATAGACAGGAATACTTGTATTCTTCTTTACAAACTTTGCGATACTAAGGTTAAATCCTGGATAGTCAACGAGGATTACAGCATCAGGCTTCCAACGCATGATATCTTCCTTACACATCTTCATATTCTTGAAGATGGTAGGCAGGTGTAGCAATACGGGAACAAATCCCATATAAGCAAGTTCACGGTAGTGTTTCACCCGTGTACCCCCCACTTTTGCCATCAAGTCACCTCCGAAGAAACGAAACTCAGCCTCAGGGTCATACTGCATCAACGATTGCATAAGGCGTGAGGCGTGTAGGTCGCCAGATGCTTCACCAACTATCAGGTAATACTTCATAACATCAAAGAATTAAAGAGATTCCCATGATTTCATCTTGTCGAGCACTTCATAATCCGTCACGTCAATCTTTGATGGCGTAACAGTCACATATCCATGTGCCAATGCCCACTGGTCATTATCCGTCGCATCAGGTTCGTCGTTACGATAATGCCCTGTCATCCAATAGTAATCGAAGCCACGAGGATGCTTACAAGCCTCAACCTCTCTTGTCCAACTACCCCAACCCATACGGCAAACCTTCAGTCCTGCAAACTTCTCGACCTTAGGGAAATTCACATTTAGGCAGACACCTTTTGGCAGACCATCAGCAAGAACTTTCTTGACAATAAGTCTTACGTAATCACGTAGGTAAGATAGGTCGGCATTAGGATCGTAATCACAACTTGAAAAGGCAATAGAAGGGATATATTTCATACACCCCTCATAGGCAATACCCATCGTCCCGCTGTAATGATTATTGACTGATGAATTATCTCCATGATTGATACCTCCCAAGATAAGGTCAGGCTTTCGGTCAACAAGAATACGGTCTAACGCCAGTTTCACACAGTCGACAGGCGTACCCGAACATGACCAAACCTCACAGTTAGGGATATTATTCCGTTTCTTCAACAGCAGATAGTCAACCACCGAAAAAGCACATGAGAAACCCGAACGCCCCGCTTCAGGGGCACAGACAACAATTTCTGCAAAATCAGAAAGAAATGAAACGAGTGTACGAATACCGTTAGAGTGATATCCGTCATCGTTAGATATAAGTATGAGTGGTCTCTTAGAATTCATAAATTTCACTTTGTTTTCAGTGCAAAAGTACGAAAAAAGGTTTATAAAGCCCTCTAATCTCATATAAAATATGTATCTTTGTAGCCTAATAAACGTATAGGATTAAATAGAAAAATGGGAAAGATTATCGCACTTGCCAACCAAAAAGGCGGCGTAGGAAAGACTACAACCACCATCAACCTGGCAGCTTCTTTAGCAACACTTGAGAAGTCTGTCCTTGTGATTGATGCCGATCCGCAGGCTAATGCATCGAGCGGTTTGGGCGTAGATATCAAGGAGGTGGACTGTTCTCTTTACGAATGTATCATTGACCATGCCGACATAAAAGATGCAATCTACACCACTGACATAGAAGGATTAGACATTGTTCCGAGCCATATCGACCTTGTTGGAGCTGAAATTGAGATGTTGAAGCTTAATGGTCGTGAGAAGGTTATGAGCAATCTATTGGCTCCAATCCGTGACGAATACGATTACATCTTAATAGACTGTAGTCCGTCACTCGGTTTGATTACCGTCAATGCGTTGACAGCAGCCGACTCAGTCATCATTCCTGTGCAGTGTGAATATTTTGCATTGGAGGGTATCAGCAAGCTGTTGAACACCATTAAGATAATCAAGAGTAAGCTTAATCCGAAGTTAGAGATAGAGGGCTTCCTGCTGACGATGTACGACAGTCGTCTGCGTCTTGCCCGTCAGATCTACGATGAGGTAAAGCGCCACTTCCAAGAGTTAGTGTTCAGGTCTGTTATCCAGCGTAACGTGAAACTCTCTGAGAGTCCGAGTCATGGTTTACCAGTAATCCTCTACGATGCTGACTCTACGGGTGCAAAGAATCATCTGAGCCTTGCAAAGGAAATCATTGAAAAGAATAAGAAATAAAGAGAGGATAGGAATGGAGCAGAAAGGTGGACTTTGAAACCAATAGAAAGGCCGTCTCCCAATTACAAAGCTAATATTTCTAACTGCAGACATTCATCTGTTGAACGTAAAGAAATATAGAGCTGGGAATAAAGAGTCGCTTTATATTGAACATAACTGCGACAAACTCCACCAACACCTAAACTCCTTTTTTACTCCCAAACAAAGACTATGGCTGTACAAAAGAAATATAATCGAAACGCAAAGACCAATGCCCTCGGCCGTGGTCTGGACGCATTGATATCTACAGAGACTGTCAGTACACAAGGCAGCTCCACTATTAACGAGGTTGCCTTAGACCAGATAGAAGCCAACCCAAACCAGCCGCGTCGTGAATTCGACCCTGTTGCGTTGGAAGAATTGGCCAACAGTATTCGTGAGTTAGGACTCGTTCAGCCAATTACACTGCGCCAGATTGACGATAACCGCTTCCAGATTATTGCAGGAGAACGCCGTTGGCGTGCCAGTCAGTTGGCAGGCTTGAAAGCTGTTCCAGCCTATATCCGTACGATTAAGGACGAGAATGTAATGGAGTTGGCGCTGGTTGAGAACATCCAGCGTGAGGACTTGAATGCGATTGAGATTGCTTTGGCTTACGAACATCTGCTTGAAAAGAGCGGAATGACTCAAGAACGTGTAGCAGAGCGTGTGGGTAAAAGCCGTGCTGCTATTGCTAACTACCTTCGTTTGTTGAAGCTTCCTGCATTGGTACAGATGGGTTTGCAAAAGAAAGAAATAGACATGGGACATGCCCGTGCATTGCTTTCCTTAGAAAGTCCTTCACTCCAATTGAAACTCTATCGTGAGATTTTAAAGAACGGATATAGTGTTCGCAAGGTTGAAGAACTGTGTCAGCAACTCAATAACGGAGAAGATATCCAGAGTGCAAAGAAGAAGATTTCTGCTCGAACTCGCCTTCCAGAGGAGTTTAATATCCTCAAGCAGCGACTCTCATCATTCTTCGATACGAAGGTACAGATGAGTTGTAACGCTGATGGAAAGGGTAAGATTAGTATTCCGTTTGCATCAGAAGAGGAATTACTTCACATCATGGAAGTGATGGATAAGATGAAGTAATACTTCCCATACGGAAAGATTAAGGTATTAGTAAGTATAAGATAAGCAAGTATTCTGGTTTAGAAGAACGATTCACAAGCATTAGGAAGCCTCAACAAGTGGCTGACTACAAAGTAAAGAATAAGTAACAAACCTTCAAACCAGTAACTTAAGCAAGACAAAGGGTAGTGATGAAGATGAAGAATAGAATCCTCAAAGGACTGTTGATAGCCGGAATGCTCACCAGTGTTACGGTCATGCAGGCACAAGATCTGCCCCATGACACGTTAAAGGTTATGTATCCAGGCGACTCTGCTGTCGTTGAGATACCGAGTTCGCAGGATAAATATATAGAAGAGAAGGCAATCCTCACACCAGATGATGAGGGTAAACTCACTTCTGTTCTGCGTAAGGATAGTGTCGGCATGGTGAAGAAACAGGGACGAGACTGGTCTAAGTGGCGCCCTAATCCTAAGCGTGCTTTGTGGCTTGCACTCGTCATCCCTGGTGCTGGACAGGTCTACAACCGTAAGTACTGGAAACTACCAATCTTCTACGGAGGCTTTGTAGGCTGTATCTATGCCATGACATGGAATAACCAGATGTACCATGATTATGCGCAGGCTTATATGGACATCATGGATAATGACCCAACAACGCAGAGTTATAATAACTTCCTACACCTTGGAGCTACAATCACCTCTGCCAATGAAGAGCGTTATAAGAACATCTTCAAACAGCGCAAGGATCGCTACCGCAGATGGCGCGACCTAAGTATCTTTACAACTATTGCGGTTTATGCCTTGTCAGTTATTGATGCTTACGTAGACGCTTCCTTATCCGACTTTGACATATCAGATGACCTCTCACTGCATATTGCACCGACAGTCATATCAAATAAGAGTATCGCTACACCTAACAACCCTTTCCGTTCATCGGCAATAGGTATTGGATGTAGTCTGACATTCTAAGCAGCAGCGCACTGTATTTGCGCTAACTAAATCAGAAATAATGAGTAGAAAGAGAGATATTGTTTCCTTCCTTATTACAATGGGAGCAACCTGTGGAATCTATGCACAACAGCAAACTGTCGTTGATAGTCGTGGTAAAGCTGTAGAAGTGATGATTCCTACGGCATCTGAAACGATGGCAGGATATGTTGATGTAGACTATGTAGATGATAAGTTCTATAATAGTGGCATACAAACAGGGTTCGAGAATACACCCTCTACGAATGCAACAGAGCCAGAAAACGGTATGGAAGTCATTGATCGTAAGATGCGCAATCTATCGAATGTGATGACAATGACCTATAATGAGGAAGTTAAGAAATATATCGATCGCTACACAAAGGCAGGACGCCAATCAACTTCTTACCTCTTGGGACGTGCACGTTATTACAACCCTATCTTTGAAGAGGCACTCCGTTTCTATGGCTTACCATTAGAACTAAAGTATCTTCCTGTGATAGAGTCGGGCTTAAACCCTAATGCTACCTCACGTGTGGGAGCAGCAGGACTATGGCAATTCATGGCAACAACCGGTAAACAATATGACCTTCAGATTGACAGTTATATTGATGAACGCCGCGACCCAGAGAAGTCTTCCTACGCTGCAGCACGTATGCTGAGCGACCTTTACAAACGATTTGGCGACTGGACATTGGCACTTGCTGCCTATAACTGTGGACCGGGACGTGTTAGCAGTGCTATCACAAAGGCTGGTGGTGGTGCTGACTTCTGGGCAGTCTATCAGCATTTACCGAAGGAGACACGTGGTTATGTACCTGCTTTCATCGCTGCTAATTATGTAATGAACTACTATGCTGATTACAACATCACACCTTTATCAACAGGTCTACCCAACCGCTGTGATACGATCATTGTAGAGAAAGACGTTACACTTGCCAAGATTGCCAACGTATTAGGTATGAATGTGGACGATTTGAAAGTACTTAACCCACAGTATCGACAAGGCTTAATCAAGGCTTTTGCTAACAATGGTGTTGCTAAGCTACGCCTACCTTCTGAAATGATTGAGAAGTTCAAAGGTTACAAAAATCTAATTTACCAAAACGAAACACCAAACGAAGAACCAAGCATGACTATCGCGGCTACTAATACAAGCCAAGGAACCATGCCATACTAACAAGATTCTTTTACCTTATTATATAAAGGGAGGATGCACAATGGACAAGGACAATATTGAAGTTAAGGAGATTGACTATGAGAAGATGGTAGATGATGCATTTCAGCATCTCATTGATACCTATCTTGCTTCACGTCATCGAAAGAAGGTTGATATCATTACCAAGGCTTTTAACTTCGCACGACAAGCGCATAAGGGTGTGCGCCGACTCTCGGGCGAACCTTATATCATGCACCCTATTGCCGTTGCCCAAATTGCTTGTGAAGAGATGGGACTCGGAGCAACGAGTATCTGTGCAGCCCTCTTACATGATGTCGTAGAAGATACCGACTATACAGTGGAAGATATGGAAAATATCTTCGGTCCTAAGATTGCACAAATCGTTGATGGACTAACCAAGATTTCTGGTGGTATCTTTGGCGAACAGGCTTCTGCTCAAGCAGAGAACTTCAAGAAGCTTCTGCTCACGATGAGCGACGACATTCGTGTTATTCTTATCAAGATATGCGACCGTTTGCATAACATGCGTACTCTTGCTTCTCAGCCTGCCAGCAAGCAATATAAGATTGCAGGTGAAACACTCTACATCTATGCACCGCTTGCAAACCGATTGGGACTAAATAAGATTAAGACTGAGTTAGAAGACCTTAGTTTCCGCTACGAACATCCTGACGCATACGCCTCTATTGAGAAGAAACTTGCTTCAACACAGGCGCAGCGTGACACCCTCTTTGAACAGTTCACAGCACCTATCCGTGCCAAACTTGACAAGATGGGCTTTGAATATGAACTTAAAGCACGTGTAAAGAGTCCTTATTCTATTTGGAATAAGATGCAGAACAAACACGTCACTTTTGAAGAAATATACGATATCCTTGCCGTACGTATCATCTATAAACCGAAGTCACCTGATGAGGAAATCAACAACTGTTTCCAAATTTATGTGGCTATCAGTCAGATTTATAAGAGTCATCCTGATCGTCTGCGCGACTGGGTGAACCATCCTAAGGCTAATGGTTATCAGGCATTGCACGTAACTCTCATGTCTGCTAAGGGCCGTTGGATTGAGGTTCAGATACGTTCTGAGCACATGAACGAATTAGCTGAACAGGGATTTGCAGCACATTGGAAATATAAGGATGGCGGTGAGATTACTGAGGATGAAGGCGAATTGAACGAGTGGCTCAGTACGATAAAAGAGATTCTCGACGACCCACAGCCAGATGCTATGGACTTCCTCGATGCTATCAAACTCAACCTCTTTGCATCTGAAATCTTTGTATTTACACCAAAGGGAGAGATTAAGACGATGCCAGCAGGTTGTACGGCACTCGACTTTGCTTTCCAAATCCATACCTTCCTTGGTAGCCACTGTATCGGTGCAAAGGTCAACCATAAGCTTGTTCCTTTGAGCCATAAACTCAATAGTGGTGACCAAGTAGAAATCCTGACTTCGATGTCGCAACACGTCAATCCTTCATGGATAAACTTTGTATCTACAGCGAAGGCTAAGGCAAAGATACAAGCTATCTTGCGACGTGAGAGCCGTGAGTTGCAGAAGGCAGGTGAAGAGCAGCTATCGAAGTGGCTAAAGGCACACGACCTTGAGATGACAACTGCTACCTTAGATAAGCTTTGCGAACTACACGACCTTCGTAAGCATGACAGTCTTTTCCTTGCCGTTGGAGACAAGACCGTTATCCTTGGCGACACTGATTTGAACGAACTTCGTGGAAAGTCAAAGTCAGAGAAGACTGTTACCTCACGTGGTTGGCGTCGATACGTTCCTTTCTTGAAGTCGAATGACAAGAAGACAACAGAGTCTGTAGAGGCTAAAGATATAGAGTGTACTGAAGGCTTAATTGTTGTAACCAAAGAACTCAACAGAAAGAAGCCTATCTTCATCAACGAAGAAAACATACATCGCTATCTCTTCCCACACTGCTGCCATGCTATTCCAGGTGATGATATCCTTGGATATATTGACAACAAAAACCACATCGAGATTCATAAGCGTGCCTGTCCAGTAGCTGCAAAGCTAAAAGCAAGCTATGGTGGTAGAATCTTGGATGCCAAATGGGATATGCACCGTCGATTGTTCTTCGATGCAACGATTGAGATTCGTGGTATTGACCGTAGTGGTATGCTGCACGACATCTCTGATGTTCTCTCCGACCAGTTGGGTGTTAATATCCGTAAGATAACAATCTCCAGCGATAATGGAATCTTTGACGGAACGATTGAGATGCAAGTCCACGACCGCAAGGATGTACAGTTTATCGTTGAAAATATGAAGAATATTAAGGATGTACAAGAGGTCTTAGAGATTCTTTAGTCCTCTAAAGAACTATCTAACCTCAAGATAAAGCGTCCTTCCAATCTACCGAGTGACAAAGCCCCAACAAGAGTAAAACTATTACACAGCTTACAAGAATAGTTTTATTTTAAGTTGCTGTCATTTTTAACATTTCATGTAACTCTACTGTAAACTAATCAGTTAGGACACAATATTGGATGACAGAAATGACAGCAAAATTTATTTTAAACTCAAATCTAGCATTAGATCCTTAGTATATTCTTTTTAGATATTTATGTTGAAAAACGAAATAGCATTTTATTGAATTATAATCGCTACTAAAGATAGTAGAACTGTTCAACACTTTATATATAAGTGTTAAATATAGTGTTTTTTAGTATTATATTTTTTTAGATAATAATTATTTATAACTTTGTATAATAATTTATTTTAATCAAATCTGTACACCTAAAAATAATATGAGAGGTAAAGTTAAATATGTTAGAAGAAATGTTTGGTATGTCGGAAATCAGGCATACCATTGGAGTTCTGATTTTCATGATGTACGTTGTACTAGAACTTTTGCTATGTTATATAGTGGAGATGGGGTGATTATAGATGAGGATGATATTCGTAACTATTATGAGCGTAGCAGAATTACAGATGGGCTTGTTCAAGAGCTTAGTCAGACTCTTCATAATGTGTGGATTGAATATTATGAAGGTGAAGGTGGAGATTACTATCTTGATGGAGAATTGTCTGATTATATATAGCTCATTCAATACTGATAAATAAGAACTGCAAGACCATTCTATTAAGACTCATCTTAAATGGCTCTATACGCATGAAGATTATAAAGAATTACAAATTCCATTTACAACAAATATATTAGAAGGTTTTAACTCATAGTTTTAAAGAATACTACATAATCATAATGAATCGAATGAAGCCAACAAGAAAAATTATAGATGGATTTATAGATACTAAAAAGTAGGCTGGAATGACCAGCCTACTAAGTGTCAATTACACCACATTTTTTTATACGCACTCAATAAATTACTCAGCTAATGATGACCTCTGTTACATCCATAAAGGAATTGTCACCTATTTTTTTGTTTCGTATAGTTTTTTAGCACATATAATTTATATGGTAAACTGTTTTTGCGTATAATTAGTAATAGTGGCTCATCTTATAGCCTTTTCCATAACAGATTGGACAGACCAGACTTCCATCTCCAACTTTAAATATACCAGATCCCATACAAGTAGCACATGTTTTTTTTCTTGCTTGCTTATGATATGATTGGATATAGCTACCTACTTGCTTATGGGTACTAAACCAAGCATTATCCTTCTGCTTTGAAACTTTCACCTGAGACTTTGAAATTTTAGTTATCTGGCTAAGGTATTTACTCAAATCTAATAATACCTTGTTATCATACATATCAACTAGATACATACCAACAGGTTTTACAAATCTAATAGTTACTTTTTCATCAGTCCATGTTGACGATTTGAATCCATCTTCACTATATCCAGGCTTACAGGTAATAATTATTTTATAAGAACCACCTTGGTCTAATTTTCTTAGTACGTTATTATTTGACGTTCTGAACTTTAAGATCTGCCCTTTTGGAGTATATTTAGTTATATTTTGAATAACAGGGACAGCAAACACACTTATTGTTATATAGTTAGAAGAGAGACTTAACATTGTAAACTCTTGTTTTCTATTCTCAAACTCAAATCCTCCCACTTTGCAGTTAATTTTACCTTCCAACTCGAAATAATACAATTTACTTCGTTCTGCATTTAATTTTAAACGATCATATTTACATTGCTCAGATTTAAGATATTCATTTCTTGCAAACTCAGATTCCTTTGTTCTGCGAGTATATCTAATAACATCATTGTCGCAAAGCCTTGCAAAATGAACAAATGATGAATCTGGATAGTAAGATGCTACATTTATACATATTGCATTTTCTAGGACTTTAGATAAAGTAGTTCGCTCTTGAGCACAGCCTTTAACACAGAAAAAAAGTAGGAACATAATAATTATGTTACTTCTACATTTGTGGTACACGTGTCTGTTTTCATCGCAATAAGTACATAGCCTTACGTTTCTTTGTTTTTTCATATCAATACTTGTTTAATAATTATTTAAGCCAGAGCCCATAAAGCATAAGTTTTTCATAATCCTTATCGTATAGCTTTGGAACTTACATATAGCTTAGATACTACTTACTCATGCCATGCATAAACATTCACAGTACTTATCTATAAACTATATTCTTATAAAAAATTTCGAGCCCTACGACAATTCAATAGACAACGAATGCTATTTCTTTACTCAAGAAAAATTAGATATTTCCCAAACTAATAGTTCAAATCTAGCGCAAAGGTAAATAAAAAATCTATATTTTCATTAATTTTGCAATATTTTTTTAATATTATCGTCTATACCAACGAAAAGATAAAAAGAGATAATAAAAGCCAGGTCGTTATTTTGGGCTGAGTACAATAGAGTCTCATCGACACACCTTTTGTGTATTTTTGAGTATTCTAAGCTATATATTTGAATCAACTATTGCTTCATCTGAGATGTAAAACGATAAAGCTTACTTCTGCAAGAGGATATTCAATATAACAGATACCCTTTCTTAACAAACGTGCGGAGGCTCCGCACATATGGTGCGGATGGTAAACACCAATAGTGCGGAGGCTTAACACCAATCATTTAGGCGGTTTATAACCTTACAAAAATCTACTACTCTGAAAGTATTAGATATCGTTTCTTCTCACACATTGGGCTGCCCCTTATCAATCCATATATCAAAAGGACCTTATCTAATATGATAAAATCTATTTTTATTCATAAAGAAAAGCAAATAAATACCTATTTTTGAGTATTGTAGAATTTGTTAAATCGTCTTATCTTTGCAAGTCATGGACTTCACGAATAGGATAATAGCGTCTATTGTATTTTGCGGACTAAGTATCAATGGAATAGCACAGACACTGACAGGTTGTGTTGTGGGGAAGGATGATCGTAAGCCTATAGCCTACGCATCAGTCACATTGAAGGAAAATCGCTTGTACACTTTTACGGACGAAAAAGGTTGTTTCACGATAAAAAACGTACCGAAAGGAAAGTGTACTGCAGTTATCTCCTGCCTTGGTTACGCAGAACAAACAGTAGTTGTCACCATTAATGCTGATGGTGCCACGCTCAACGTGCACCTTGCCGAAGACAACCTTCAACTCGATGAAGTACAGGTTGTTGCGCATCGAAAGAAAGACGAGATAACAACCTCTTACACCATTGACCGTAAGACATTAGACAATCAACAGATAATGACTTTGGGCGATATTGCCCAACTCCTGCCGGGCGGTAAGAGTGTGAACCCTTCTTTGATGAATGATAGCAAATTGACTTTGCGTAGCGGTTCATCAGAGCGAGGCAACGCGTCGTTTGGTACAGCCATTGAAGTGGATGGTGTTCGTCTGAACAACAATGCTATGATGGGCGAAACAGCTGGTGTGAGTACACGTGGTGTCAGTGCTTCTAACATTGAAAGTGTGGAGGTCGTACCCGGTATTGCCTCTGTAGAATACGGCGACCTCACCAATGGTGTAGTAAAAGTGAAGACCCGTAGAGGTAGTTCGCCTTTCATCTTGGAAGGAAGTATCAACCAACACACTCGCCAAATAGCCCTTCACAAAGGATTAGACTTAGGCAAGAACGCTGGACTTATCAACTTCTCCCTTGAGCATGCACGCTCTTTCTCGGATGCAGCATCGCCTTATACAGCTTATCAACGTAATGTACTGTCACTGCACTATATGAATGTCTTTATGAAGAAGACACAGCCTCTGACCTTGGACATTGGGCTAAATGGTGGCGTGGGAGGCTATGATTCGAAGGCTGATCCAGACCGCAACTTAGACAGTTATTATAAGGTTAAGGATAATAATGTAGGTGGTAATATACGCCTTGACTGGCTGTTGAACAAGTCATGGATAACCAATCTTAATTTTACAGCAGCCTTCACCTACGCAGATAAACGCTCAGAAAGCTACAGCAATGAGAGTAGTAGTTCTACACAACCTTATATTCACACTTTGACAGAAGGATATAACATTGCAGAAGACTACGATAAGAACCCTTCTGCCAACATCATTCTTGGTCCTACAGGCTATTGGTATCTGCGTGGTTTTGGCGACTCCAAACCATTAACCTATAGTTTGAAGCTAAAGGGTAATTGGAATAAATCATTTGGAAAGTTCCGCAACCGCTTACTTATTGGTGCTGAATGGACCAGCAGTAGGAATAAAGGAAAGGGTACACACTACGAAGATATGCGCTATGCACCGACATGGCGTGAATATCGTTTTGACGTCCTACCCGCTTTGAACAACATGGCACTTTATGCCGAGAATAAGCTATCAATGGCTATCAATACCAAACAGAATGTTGAACTGACAACAGGTGTACGTGAAGATATCACCTCTATTCCCGGCTCAGAATATGGAACAGTGGGTAGCCTTTCACCACGTGTGAATATGCGCTATATGCTTCGCTTTGGACAAGATAGTTGGGTGAATAGTCTTAGCGTGCACTCAGGATGGGGAAAGAGTGTGAAACTTCCAAGTTTCCAAGTACTCTACCCTTCTCCATCTTATCGTGATATGTTGGCATTCTCATCTACCAGTGATGCTAATAATCGCTCTTATTACGCCTACTACACCTACCCTTCAAAGGCACGATACAATGCTGACTTGAAATGGCAATATGCCAACCAATGGGATTTAGGTGTGGAACTGAGAACGAAGATTGCAGACGTCAACCTTTCATTCTTCCATAGTAAGACTTTCAATCCTTACATGGCAACAAACACTTACGCACCTTTCACCTATAAGTACACATCACCTGCTAAACTTCAAGCGAGCGGTATTGCGACGGCTAATCGCCTCTTTACGATTGACCCACAGACAGGTATTGTGACGGTAAGTGATGCCAGCGGTGCGAAAGCCCCAGTTGTTCTCGGTTATGACGAACGTAACACCTACGTCACCAACACAAAATATGTGAATGCTGACCCATTGAGTCGCTATGGCTTAGAATGGATTATAGACTTCAAACAGATTAAGACTCTCCGCACACAGGTACGCGTTGACGGTAAGTACTATCATTATAAAGCACAGGACGAAACGCTCTTTGCGGATATTCCAGTAGGTCTGAATACACGTCAGTCAGACGGTAAACTATATCAATATATTGGTTATTACCGTGGTGGTGCAGCCACATCAACCAACTATACGGCTGATGCTTCTGCCTCAAATGGCTCTGTCAGTGGTCAAGTAGATATGAATGTCACACTAACGACACACATACCAAAGATTCGCCTTATCGTAGCTTTGCGTTTGGAAAGTTCGCTCTATACTTACAGCAGAGCTACCAGCAGTAGAGGATATGTTGTGAATAGTGGCAATGAATACTTTGGTGAAGCATACAATGGTAAGACTGAGAATCAAACAGTTATCGTCTATCCAGAGTATTATAGTACGTGGGATACACCAGAGACATTAGTTCCTTTTGCAGAGAAGTTACGTTGGGCAGCAACGAATGACAGAGGGTTATACAACGACTTAGCACAGTTGGTTGTGCGAACAAACTATCCTTACACATTGAATCCGAACAAGTTGAGTGCGTTCTGGTCGGCTAACTTGAGTGTAACAAAGGAAATAGGTAAGCACGTATCTATATCGTTTTATGCCAATAACTTCTTCAACACGCTTGCTCAAGTACACTCATCACAGACGGGACTTGAGACAAGTCTCTTTGGTAGTGGATATGTTCCGAGCTTCTATTATGGACTTTCATTAAGATTAAAGATATAATGAAAAAGATATTTAGTTTACTTGCAGTATGCGTGATGACGATATTAATCTCGTGTGCTGATTATGAGGAGGGCATTAAGGTAGTCAACTTCGATGTGAAGTTGGAATTCCCCAGCACTTATGACGGTTCTTATGAAGGCTTACGCGTAGAGTTACAAGATGCCGTGGCAAGCACCTTCGTTGATAGTACAGACGCTGAGGGAGTAGCGCATTTCAGTGTTCCTTCAGGTTTGTATAAGGTCAGCAGCTCTGCAAGAAAGGAGACCACAGACTATCGCTACTTCTTCAATGGTGTCAAGTCGCAGGTAGTCGTTGCCGTAGACTCTCCTCACGTGGTAACCTTACCATTAGTAATGTCGAAGAAACGTATCGTAAATTAAAAGAGAAATAAAGATAGTATAAATCAAAAACAATGTTTATGAAGAAAATAAGTTTTATAGGGCTTATCGCTTTGACACTGTCGTTCATTCCCCTTAGTGGCTTTGCACAGACAGTACAAGAGCGTATAATAACCTGCCTTGTCTTGACCGAGACGAATGGTACAACGACCGAGTTTGCTTTGGAGTCATTACCTGTTATAACCATAGAGGATAACAACCTTGTTATTACTTGTAAGGATCAGAAACTCACAACAGCACTGACAGGCGTGCAGGACTACCGCTTCATTGAGAAGAAGGTGCCGACAAGCATTAGTAGTGTGCTTTCGAATGACCCAAAGAATGCGTCTAACACACCTCAGTTCTCATTCAGTAATACAGAAGTAAGTGGATTGAAAGCAGGTGCAAGAGTGGCTATTTACAATCTTAATGGTACACAAATCAGCTCTGTAACAGCTGATGGTGAGGGACGAGTTGCCCTTGATTTCTCGTCTTTACCAAAGGGTGTCTACATCCTCCGCACACCTACAAAGAGTTTTAAGTTTATGAATAAGTAAGAATAACATTAGAAATTAAATAGAAAAGATATGAAGAAAATATTACTTCTCCTTGTTGCCATGTTTGCATTCATTGGCAACATCAATGCACAAGTATGGGATATGGTTGTGACACATAATGATGGTACTGTACAAGTCATCAAAGCATCAGATGTAAAGAACGTTACTTTCCAATTGCCTGATCAGAATGCTGACCAAGTCATCATCAAGGAACTGTACACAACAGGTGTACCAATTGAAAACGATCCCAAGAATTTCTTCCAGATGGACAAGGGTTTTATCCTGTACAACAATGGTGGTAAGACAGCAGTAATCAGCAACTTAGCTATTGGTATATTAGACCCCTATAATGCACACTCTGTTGCGAACGCATGGTACGGCACAGGAGCGACAGAACCTTCTTACGTTTCACAGGGCTGGGTTCCAGCAGCTTGTGGTATATGGTACTTCCCTAATTCATTGATTATCGAGCCTTATTCACAGGTTGTTATCTGCTGTATGGGGGCAATAGATAATACTAAGACCTACCCACAGAGTATCAACTATGCCAATAAAGACTACTATACTATGTACGACCCAGAGTCTGGTTTTAAGAATCCAAAATACTATCCAACACCAGCAGACGTTATCCCTACCAGCCAATACCTTAAGGCAGTAGAATATGGACAGGCTAATGCTTGGCCACTTAGTGTAACTTCTCCTGGCTTCTTTATCTTCCAAACAAAGAACACAACACCTGCTGCTTTCGCAAACGATGCAAGTAATATCACATACGCACCAGGCAAAGCTCAGAACAAAATAAATGCTGTATTGAAGGTCCCAACAGACTGGATTATTGACGGTGTCGAGGTTTATGAGAAAATTAATGAGAGCAAGAGTAAAAAGCGTTTCGGCTCTGAGGTAGATGCTGGTTATGTGAAGCAAACTATCAAACTTGGTCATAGCGTATATCGTAATGTAGACGTTGAAGCTACAAAGAAGATTGAAGGCAATACCGGTAAGCTGGTTTATAACTATCAGTATGGCGCAGACCCAAGTCATATCGACGCTGAAGCATCTATGAAGAATGGAGCAAAGATTGTCTACATGGACACAAACAACTCTACTGCTGACTTCCACGAGCGCAGTCAGTTCTCACTTAGAGACAAGTAAAACAGATGATAAAAGAACATAACCTGTAAAATGAGATATAGGTTCATGACACTTATACTGGCAGGGGTAACCCTCTCTGCCAGCCTCAACGCACAGGAGCAGGCTAAAGATAGTCTGCTCCATCGTGATTTTAGCTTCGTTGCCAATAGCGATGCATGGCTGGGAAGTGACAATGCTGCAGCTTTGACACGATTTAAGACAAAGAACATTTCCTTGGCTGAAGTCTATGCACAATATGGCAAGGGAGGCTTTGTCAACTATGACGAGTCGCCACGTACCATGCAGGCAGGTGCTAACGTCTCTTCATTCTATCGCCTAACAGACAAGATTGTCTTGTCGGGAAGTATGCGTTATGACAATTTCTCTGGACGTAATATGACCGGCTCAGCATTCATACAGACCCAACGTCTGCCGTTCGATATTGTCGAAGACTCGCTAAATAATGCTGGCACAAAGCATCGTGACACCTATAATCTTATGGGGGCATTGTCTTGGGAGATATATAAAGGACTTGCCATTGGTACAAAGGTGGACTTCACTGCGGCAAATGTTGCTAAGTATAAGGATTTAAGACATAAGACAAAGCTGATGGATTTAGTCCTCACTACTGGCGTCTATATACCATTACAGCCTTTTAGTCTTGGTTTCAATTATACTTACCGACGGAACACAGAGAGCGTAATCTTTAGTACCTACGCTTCAAATGCACAGGAGTTTACGTCTTATATCAACTATGGTCCGTGGATTGGTAAGACTGAACCCTTCAGTAGTTCGGGCTTTACTGATAGCAATAGGGAGCAACCTATGCTCAATGAATATCATAAATTAGGTTTACAACTTGGCTGGGAAATCCTCCCACACCTCTCATGGTTTAACCACTTGGATATGGCTTATCGAAAGGGTTATTATGGTAGGAAGTCACCCTATACGATTGTTCACACCAATCATCATAGCCATATTTATGACTACCAAACACGCCTAACTTTGAACCTCGATAAGCAAATACATCATCTTGACTTTAGTTTCTCAAGCGAGAACCTTGTCAACGAGATGAATGCTTATCGTTCTAACAAAAATGAACAGGGAGCCTACTTCTATCAGTATCTTGCCCCTGTAAAGAGTGCCAATAAGGCGTGGAATGATGTGCATCTTGGCTATAGAGGTTATTATGGTATCATAAACGAGTTACCTCTCTGGACGGTAGAAGCAGGTGCGAACATTGCACAACGTAAGCAGACAGGCTACAGCTATCCTTACTTCCGCCGTCAGGACATCCGCACGATGGAGACTTACACAAGTCTTACACGTAACCTCCTTTTCCGCAAGGGGGTATTGTCATTAAAGGCGGGCTTTGCCTATAAGAAGGGAAAGGGCGATGCTTTCGAGGATGGAACATTAGCTAAACCATCTGACAAGCAGAACGGTTTCCCTACGATGGACGTACTGATGTATCGTGAGTATAAGTATCTTACAGACCCACAATACTCCCTCCAACTTGGCGTTAAGTACGCCTTTGTATTCCCAGGCACCAAGATGAAGACCTACACAGCCTTCGACTTTACTCATCGCCACACTAATGACGGCAACGCTTACCTTGTAGGTAGGAACTATTCAACGGGCAGGCTGACCATTGGTTGCACCTTCTAACAGTCTTACTGTTGGTCCGCACGAATGGTGCTAAGCGTTCGCACAAGTGGTGTTGAGCCTCCGCACCATACGTGCGGAGTACTTAATAGGGTGCAAGATGCTGTTAAGGCGAAAGCAACTCATCGATAGGAAGACATTATCCTATAAAGAATAAAAATCAGACAGACATAAAAGAATTATAAAAGGAATCTATCACATATTATGTTAATGAACAAAAGAATCATCAATGCGCTTGTGCTCCTGCTCCTCGTGACAGGTGCTATGGCGCAGAATGTCACTACCGACAACAGCTTCCGCATAGGTAAGTTGAAGAACGGTATGACTTATTACATACGCCACAATGCTAAGGAGAAAGGAATTGCCGACTTCTACATTGCACAGCGTGTGGGAAGTATTCTCGAAGAACCTAACCAAAGGGGATTGGCTCACTTCCTTGAGCACATGGCTTTCAATGGAAGTAAGAACTTCAAGAATACCCCATCTTCACCAAGTATCGTTCACTGGTGTGAAGCTCATGGTATCAAGTTCGGTACCAACCTCAATGCTTACACCTCCGTTGACGAAACAGTTTATAATGTCAGTTCCGTACCAGTAAAGCATGAGGCAACTATCGACTCTACCCTACTTATCCTCCATGACTGGAGCCACTATCTGGACCTTGAGGACAAAGAGATTGACAAAGAGCGTGGTGTTATTCATGAGGAGTGGCGTACTCGTCGTGCTGGTATGGCTTCACAGCGCCTGATGGAAGAGGCATTGCCGATTATCTATCGTGGTACGAAGTATGAGGACTGTCTGCCAATCGGTAAGATGGAGATTGTAGACAACTTCCCTTACAAGGCACTTCGTGACTATTACCACAAGTGGTATCGTCCAGACCTGCAAGCAATCATCGTTGTGGGTGATATAGATGTAGACCAGATGGAGAAGAAGATTCAATCTGTCTTCTCTGCTATTCCAATGCCTGAGAATGCTGCTCATCGCGATTACTTCCCTGTGAATGACAACGACAAGATGATTGTAGCATCATTGAAGGATTCAGAACAACCTATCATGCTCGTTACACTTTACATGAAGCGTGAGGCAACACCCGATTCAGAGAAGTCTTCAGTAAAGTATCAGCGAGACGGATATGTTGACGACTTAGTCTCTTATATGATTGGCGAACGCCTTAACGAGATGCAGGACAAGAATCCAAAGCCTTGCTTGAGTGCTTCTGCACGTATGGGTCAGTTCTTGATCAGTCGTACAAAAGATGCTTTTGTCCTCTCTTTTGGTGCTCGTCAGGAAGATGTAAAGGGTTCGTTCGATGCAGCAGTGGGTACGATAGAGCAGATTCGTCAGCACGGTTTTACTCCGTCAAAACTTGCCCGTGCCAAAGCTTTCCGCCAGAAGGTGATTGACCGCCAATACAATGAGCGCAACGACCGTCGCAATTCTTACTATGTGCGTCGTGCAAAGCAGAACTTCCTCGATAATGAACCCATCACCACCGAAGCATACGACAAGCAACTCGACGATCAGTTCTTTAAAGAGGTGACACTCGACGAGGTCAATGCGGCTATGCGTGAGGCTATCACCAACAAGAATCAAGTGCTTGTTGTCTATTCTCCAGACAAAGCTGGCGTAAATGTTCCCTCAGATGCGCAGTTTGAAAAGATGGTTCTTGATGCACAGGCAAAGTCCTATCCTAAGTATGTAGAGAAGAAGTTGGACGATAAACTTATAGAGGCGTTGCCGAAGAAGGGCCGTATCAAGAGTGAGAAAGCAGGTTTGCATGGAACAACAGAAATCACGCTGAGCAATGGTGTGAAGGTATATTTCAAGAAGACCGACTACCAGAAGGATGCTGTGACACTGAACTTCTTTGCAGAAGGTGGTTCTTCCCTCTATCCTGTTAAGGACTTAATCAACACGCAGTTTATCTCAGCTGCTGTAAAGGAAGGTGGTGTTGGCCGTTTCAGCGCAACAGAACTCAACAAGTTCTTGGCAGGCAAGACCGTTCGCATCAATGCTGGTGTAGGTGATGAGACACAGTCTATCAGCGGTAACTCATCTATCAAAGACATCCGTACACTCTTTGAACTTACTTATTTATATTTTACAAACTTACGTCGTGATGACCAAGCTTTCCAGTCAGAGCTCAACCGTATGCGCTCTTTCCTCACCAACCGTGAAGCAAGTCCTAACGTTAGCTACAACGACTCTATCGCTGCCATCGTTTATGGTAATTCGCCACGTGTACAACCACTCAAGGCTGCATCACTTGACAAGGTAAGCTATGACCGTGTTCTCGAGATTTACAAGGAGCGCTTCAGCAATGCCTCTAACTTCAAGATGATTATCATGGGTAATATTGACATCGCTCAGTTTCGCCCTCTCTTGGAGCAGTATATTGCAACTCTGCCATCAACAGGTAAGAAGGAAACCTTTGCGAAGACTTATCCTGACGTACGCAACTGCAACGAGACACACCGCTTTGAAAAGAAGATGAAGACCCCATTGGCACGTGTAACCGTCTTCTACACATGGGACGAACCTTACACAGCGAAGGCTGATTTGGAACTCGATGTCTTCAAGCGTGTATTGTCTATCGCTTATACCGACTCTGTCCGTGAAGAGAAAGGTGGGGTATATGGTGTAAAACTACAGCAGAGTCTGAATGCTACAAGTAATCCTCACGCCCTCTTGAAGATTGCCTTTGATACCGACCCAGACAAATATAACATGGTGATGCCAATCATCACCAAACAGATTGAGCACATTGCCAATAAGGGTCCAGAGGCTGTTAGTTTGCAGAAGGTGAAGGAATACCTTCTAAAGCAGTATGACCAGTCTTCTGTTACCAATGACTACTGGCTCTACGTGATATACAACCAGCTGCGCCACGGAGTTGACTTTGACAAAGACTACAAGACAATCGTGCGTAACATCACAGCTGCTGACATCCAGCGTATTGCCCAAGACCTTATCAAGAGCAACCGCCGCATTGAAGTGACGATGCAGTCTGAAAAGGAAATGTAAGCCGTACTATATTATAGGTTACACAAAGTAACCCTACTTAAAACAGCCATATCGAAGCCAGAATGCTTTGATATGGCTGTTCTTCTTTGCTATTGGTGTTCGAGAGGATTTATCTATGACCTTACTAATATAACGTCTAATCTTTGAAAGATTTTCGATTTCCTCTTTATCTGTGTGGATTTATATTTATCTACTACTTCGTTGTTGGTACAATACCTGCATCAGTATCAGAGTTATGAATACGTTGGTTCACCTCAGAGCCATGCTTTCCAAAATTCAGGTTGAAATGAAAGTCTATGCCAAAAACTTTACATAGATTTTTCGACCATACCATTTGATTATAAGGAGCAAGATGGGAAAGATTTTCTACAGACATTTCATAACGTGAACTGAAGATATTCTGCAACTGGAGTTCTACACCCCATTTTTCTCTATTATACCCAAAAACTATACTATGTGATTTCTCATCTTTGTTAAGTGTCTCCCCCCACAGTCTATGAAAACTTGTTTCAAGATTGGCGCCTACATACCAATTCTTGTACATTCCCATTAAGTTGGCACGCAAACCCCAGTTGGTATGTGTATGCGTATAGGTATTGCCATTGCTGATATAGCGATTGACAAATGGGGTAAATTGGATGGACATATAATCCCTCCAAGGTTGTACTTTTAGGTTTATTTGAGAGTTCAGACGATGGAAGCCTCTTTGATTGGCATAACTCCTAACATAGAAGCCATTCGAATAGGTTGTTTCTTCCATATATGGTTTATCATCATAGCTATAACGAGTAAACCATTCTGCACTAATATATTTTGTTCCTACGCTAATTGATAGTTCATTAGAGAAAAATCTGACCGCCTGTAGATTTGGATTTCCACGGCGTATTTGGTAAATGTCTATGTGTTGTTCAACATCGCTTAATTCGGCAAGTGAGGGTGCGTAGCCTCCCATGTAGGCTTTGTAGCGTATTGACAGATAATTGTTGAAACGGTACCCCAGCTGAATAGTTGGACGAAATATATATTTTACCTGTTTGGCATTTCCTTGGCTAACATAGGTTCTCATAGCACCTACACCTACCATATAATCCAGTTTTCCTAACTTTGAAGCCCATTCTCCAAAACCATAACTCTCACCTGTATTCATCTTTACGCTTGAGGATGTGTTTCCATCATATGCGTTTTTTGTGTACATCTGCTGATGTCGCAGACCGAATGACAACCGCGAATCCTTGATTTTCTGCTCGTAAATAACTTCAGCTATGGTCGAATATTTATTGCCATTGACATGGGAAGATATTTCCTGTACAGAATTGCCCTGAGATTGGCGATATAAACGGTCGTTCTTAGTATTGATATATGTTCCTATCAGGTCAAAGAAAAGATGCTTATCCTTGGTAAACTCATGTTGATAATAAATATCTAAGGATGGATTGTTGCTCTTTGACTTGGTGCGGTCCATGATATCAAATGTGTTGCTATTCTGAATAAGTTTGGAATTTCTATCAAATACCGCATGAGGCGTATTGTTATATAAATCACGAAAAGTAACACTCAATATGTTTCCGCTATTTATGTAATCATATCCTATGGATAGATTGATGTTATCATATCGTGCCTTTGTCTTTTGCCCTATCTCATAGTTGTTGATACTGGGTGTCGTTGCATTGAAAGCCTCCATGTTTTCACGTAACCAGTTTATATCACGTCGATTCCAGTTTATAGACGTCTTAAAGTTTGACTTTCCTACATGATAATTACCCGATAGCTGATAATCTCCTATACCTAAGGGATTGATAGTGTTCATAAACTCTCCGGAGATGCTTCCACCATTCTTCTTTTCTTTTAAGATAATGTCAATTACGGCAGCTACATTTCCGTATCTTAGACCAGGATTATCATGATATTCTATTCTCAATACGTCTGCCGGCAAGAGAGCCTTCACCTCCTGTATCTCTGCCTTTACACCATTAATACGTAACTCTACGGCATCCCCCATTGTGGTAGTCACCTTACTGTCGAGCGTATTTACAGAGATTCGTGAAAGCTGAAGATGCTGCAACAAACTTAAACCATTGCTTGATGTTTTTTGCTGAAGCAGATTAGGGATAATTATTTGACGGTCAGCTTTTTGTATTACGTTGTTGGCGGTCACTGTAACATCATTAAGCTGCTTACTCTCTGGCTCCAACACGATTGTACCCACCGAAAGGTGCTTAGAAATGTTTTGGCATTTAATTTCCTGCGTAGAATACCCAACAAAAGATATCCTTATTCTATAGTTCTCTCCTTCATGCGTATTCAGTTCAAAGCCACCATTCATATCAGTTACCACTCCACTAATCATCTTATTTTCGCTTTCACGAAATAACGAAACAGTTGCAGCTGGTAATGGTTGCTTGTTTTCATCTACGACCGTTCCCGTAGTTTGTGCTGCAAGAATACCATAGCAGCCAGACATGAGCAACGTGAGTATTTTCTTTTTCATAAACATTATATTATTTATTATATGTATTGTCATATTATAATTCTGGAGTCAACATCATGATATAGCGACAACTTTTCTTGTCTTTCGATGTTGCAAATGTAATTCTTTTTTTAATTTTCACTACGCAAAAGTGTAATTCTTAGTTGTTTGCTTAAATTTAACATCAAAGTGTGATCATGTTGCTTTATAAATACAATATTCACATAATTTCTTTTGTTTCTTGATTTATATGGCAAAAATACGTCTTTTCCAAAGATCACCTATCACACTTTTGTGTAAATTTGCTCCTCTCTCTTTGTTTTTTACACTTTTGTGTAATTCTCTTGCGATATTCTGCATTAAAAATGTACTTTTGTAGAAAATAAAATAGAGGGACCTTATTAAGTTGAACATATATGACAGATATAAAAGAATTCTTTATAGCGTCAAATACTGTAAGCAATGCGCCAGATTATGATTCAAATGTACTGTCCACATTGATTCATACAGTAGAGTCCTTTGCACGTGTAACCTATCAGAGCATTTATTTGATAGACTATTATAAGCAGGAATTTCTTTATGTATCAGATAACCCTTTGTTTCTTTGTGGTCATACAGCAAAGGAGGTGAAGGAATTGGGATATAGTTTTTATTTGAAATATGTACCAGAGGAAGAACAAAAAATGCTTGTTGATTTGAACAGAAGTGGTTTTAAGTTCGGCTCTTCCGTTAAATGCGTAGATGCTTTTCGTACAGCTTTAACAGAAGACCCAAAATAATTCATCAAACAAAAACATGGGCAAGGCAGTCAACTGTCCATTCTATCATCACTCTCCTATGCAAAACAACCTTTTCATTTTAATACATTCAAAATACAGACAAGAGTTTGAAAAGTCATTACATAATTTCAGACATATCATCTGCAAATATAAAAAACAAATGCAAAAATGTAAGTTTATAACCAGCAGCCAATCAACTGGTTATCAAGTCATTCTTAAAAGGTGCTTAATTAGACTTCAAAAGGGCGTTAGTAACACGCTAAAAGAGCATCTATTGCACGGTAATCAGGCGTCTTTTAGAAGCCAGAAGAGTATGTGTCAGCTTTGAACTGAGTAAAAATATTTACAGACACCGATGTTATGGTAATAAATTGTATGTAAAGGCAGAAAGACATGCTAATGAACAGACACAGCATCAATTTGCCTTTTCTGCATCTTATCTTGTAGTTTATCTTCCGATGTAAGACCATATGATTTTGGACAGGCATACCTTGCAAGTGCATAAGCCTTTATTCTATTTCCAATCTACGCATTTAACGGAAGAACCTTAAGTTCTTTGATACTTTCGACAATGTTGATAAATACCAATGTTCCATGTCATATCATTTTCATCTGAAGAGTGGAACAAGGAGCAGACTGATCAACCACCAGCTAACTCCTATACTATTAACTGACGATGGCAAGATATGGATAGGTATGTGTGTTGTTTCTCTATCTTCACATAAAACAGTTGGGCATGTAGAGTTCCACAAAAAGGGTAATCCTAACTATTGGAAATATTCTTTCGAAAGCCATCGGTGAATGGAATGTGAAGGAGTTTCGCTAAAAGAAGAGGAACTCGAAGTGCTTAGATTGTCAGCAGCGGGACTAACAATGACAGAAGTAGCAGACAGAATGTGCCGCTCATTAGATTCTATTAAAACCTACAAACGCCACGCCTTTGACAAATTAGGCGTGGCGAATATCACCGAAGCTATTTCAAGAGCTATCTTAAACAAACTCTTCTGAAAATAATAATTTACGGCAAAAACGAAGATGCACATTCAATTAGTAAGTGCATATTGATACTCATTTGGCTTTGAAAAGACGCCTACCGATTAAATGGTTCTATGTTCTAACACAGAGTGTCGTTTAAAAGCATTACCCAGTAAAACCAATTTTGCTGTCACTACTGTCACCCTAATTCATTAGCTAACTTGCTATGTAACAGTAGGATTACATGAAATGTTAAATATGACAGCAAAATGAAATTAAAACTATTCGTGGAATAGTGTGTATAAATTCCACACGACCTAACATTTAGACGATAAACTAACGGCTTATATTATATACGAAAAGACCAAAAACAGTAAAATTCAACAAAAAGGTTGTAACATTACAACCTTTTCTCAAACATTTTTTATATTTTTGCGATGTATTTAAAATAAATATGTCTGTATGAAGTATCTAAATATAAAGAAGGCATTGGCTGCTTGGCGCGATATTCAGCCATTGTCAGAGAAGGATAGGGACAGGCTCAGCCGCCGCTTCACCGTGGACTTCAACTATAATAGCAACCACATTGAGGGCAACACACTGACTTATGGTCAGACCGAGATTCTTCTGCTATTCGGCAAGGTGATTGGCGAGGCTGACATAAGGGACGTGCACGAGATGACGGCAAGCAACGTGGGGCTGCAAATGATGACAGAAGAGGCTGCTGTCAAAGAAAAGCCTTTGACACAAAACTTCATCCGCACACTGCACAGAACACTGCTTCGTGAAAACTACACCGTTTACCGCAATCTGCCTGGTGGTGTGCAGACAAATTATGTGATACACGCAGGTCAGTATAAGACGCACCCCAATAGTGTGATAACAAGGTATGGCGACCGCTTTGAGTACGCTTCGCCCGAAGAAACGCCGGGGCTGATGTTTGACTTGGTGAATTGGTACAATGAAGCCGAGAAGAAAGGGGAACTTTCAGCTATCGAACTGGCGGCATTGTTCCACTATCGTTATATACGCATTCACCCCTTTGAGGATGGCAATGGACGTATCGCCCGTTTGATGATCAACTTCATTCTCACACGCCACAATTATCCGATGATTGTTGTGCGCAGCCGCAAGAAGAGCGAGTATCTGGAAGCGTTGCATCAGTCTGACCTTGAAGTCGGCCCTGTGCCGAGCGACGGAGCACACGCCAACATTGGCGATATTCGTCCATTCCTCAAATATTTCAATGAGCTTGTGGCAACAGAGGTTTATAATGATGTGCTCTTCATCAGCGAAAAGAATGAAAATATTTGGTGGTATGACGGCGAAAGAATTTCTTTCCGCTCGCCTAACTACACCAAAATATTGAACGCCATGCGCACACAGCCTACGTTGACTCTGAACGACATGAAAGAGGAAACAGGTATTAGTGTGTCAGCTATCCAAAAACTGTTGGATAAACTGCTTTCTAAAAAGTATGTGGAGCGCGGTGAGAAAGATGGAAGCTGGAGAGTCTTTCTTACCCAGTAAACACGCAAAAAGGTTGCATCACTACAACCTTTTCTCAAACATTTAGTCTGCTACTGGGTAGAACACTCCTTTGATTAACTGCGACATTCCGTTTTCTGTGAATGTCGCAGTTAGCTTTTCGCAGATGTAACTTTTGCCTCTTATTATCCCAAGTTAACCAGCAAAAATATTTTTCATAAACTTTCGGGATGCTTTGTGTAGTATCAACTTTATAAATGATTGATAACCAAGTATAGGGTATTGTAATATTGGTTAGTATAGGGATAAGTTGTTTGTAGAATACAGAGAGATATGGTAATGATAGGTATAATATGTGTTTGTCTTTCCTACATACTATGTCCCCTTTGTTAGACCATTGATCCAGGAAAGTCATACCATGTAAGCAATAAGCCTTTATTCAGTTTCCTATCTATGCATTTAACGGAAGAACCAAAGCATTTCCCAGTGAAAACAATTTTGCTATCACTACAGTCACCCTAATTCATTAGTTAACTTATTATGTAACAGTAGGATTACACGAAATGTTAAATGTGAAAGCAAAACGAAATTAAAATTATTCGTGTAATAGCGTGTATGATTTTCTACTTACTTTTAGTAGACTTTATCACGCTATTACACAAAGACGCCCTAAATAATCCCCATCAAACGGAGAACCGTTGGAGTAAGCAGGGCAGTGAAGATACCATTTAGCGTAATACCTAAACTTGCAAAAGCACCATACTTACTGCTATATGCCATGGCTGTTGATGCACCCACAGCATGAGAAGCTGCTCCCATAGATAGTCCTTGAGCAATAGGACTCTTCACATGGCCGATAGTCAATGCTTTGAAACCTACCAACGCACCAATAATACCAGTGATGACCACCACGGCTGCCGTAAGAGAAGGAATACCTCCAAGACTCTGTGTCACCTCCATAGCGATAGGTGTTGTGACAGATTTACTTGCCAAAGACAGTATGATGAACTTCGGAGCATGAAAGTATTGCGCAACCAAAACAACACTCACGATACCTACCAAGCAACCTACAAGCTGAGAGAGGACTATCGGGAGCCATAAACGCTTTATCGCATCAAGCTGAAGATAAAGCGGTACGCCTAAGGCAACAACGGCTGGTTTGAGCCAGAAGTCAATAAGTTGTGCATCTTGTTTATAAACCTCAAAAGGAACACCCGTTACCTTGAGGTAAATAATGAGAAGTATTATTGCTATCAGAATAGGATTGAGTAGCATCCAACCTGTACGCTGCTGCAGTCGTCTTACATAAAAGAAAGCAGCAAAAGTCAATGCGAGAATAACGTACTGATTGGAGAAGATGTCCTTACCATCCTGTATTAGGTCAATAGTTTGACCAATCGTATCATTCCATGAACCCATTATTCTTCCTCCTGATTATTTATACCATCCTGACCATGTAACGCCTTATCCATAACGATACGTTCGGACTCTTCAATGGCTTCTGCCTCCTCTGCCTCCTCCAAAGCCTTTTTCAGCTTCGCTGCATGAGAACGATGATGAAGCAAGTCAAGCGCCATCAGTCGACGTTCAAACTTAATGATGAGTTGGTGCATGTGTCCAGTGACAACCAATACTAAGACCGTACTGACAACTGTTGCCATCATTATCGAAAGCCAGTAATCCTTGATAACTTTGAGATAGAGTATTAAAGCCACCCCAGGCGGTACAAAGAAGAAACCGAGATTGGATATTAAAAGCTGTGAAAGGCGTTCTACCCAACCTAACTTTACCCATCCCAACTTCAAAAGAAGTGTAAGGATAAGCATACCAATAATACTGGACGGCAGTTTGATTCCTGTTGCCCAAACAATCACCTCTCCTAATGCTAAGCATCCGAAGATTACAAAGAATTGTATTGCCATGTATAAAAATTATTATTCAATACGACCACTTAAAATGATGAATTGAATAGTTATCGCTTTATAAGTGGGTGCAAAGTTATACTTTTTTTGAGTATCACGTATCGAAATTCCCTTTTTTTATACTTAAAAAGGAACTATTCTCTGATATTTATCAAATGGTTAACCCTCGTAATCGGAAAATTTTATGTAAGTTTGCAAATGATAATATGCTATATAACGTTCGTAATGACAGAGACAGACAATAATTTATACGATAAGAAACTACGCCTTACTATCAGATTTAGCAGAAATAGTATGGTTCTTGCCGTGGGCGACCCGCAGGAGAATGGTACACTCGTTTATGAGCCATACGACATGAATATGGGTATCTCTATTGCTGCTAATCTGCGTGAAGCATTCAAAGTTTCGGAATTACTGCAGAGTGGATACAAACGATTATTAGCAACCATTGACACCCCTGTCATGCTGATGCCTACAGACGACTTTGGTACACAGGACATTGAAACACTTTATCATCACACCTTCAAGAGGCAAGGTAATGAGGAAATTCTATCGAGTATCCTTCCTGATCTGAACGCTGTTGCTGTCTTTGCGATTAACAAAGACCTCAAACTTGTTATCGATGACCATTTCAATGATATCCGTTTACAACCGCTAATGCAGTCGGTATGGACCCATCTCTATCGTCGCTCTTACGCTGGACCACGCAGGAAGCTCTATGCTTACTTCCACGACAAGCGTATGGAGGTGTTTAGTTTCCAACAAAATAGGTTCCGTTTCAGCAATTCATACGAGGTCACAAACGAACATGATGCCTTGTATTTCCTTCTTTATATATGGAAGCTAACAGGAATGGATACCGAGAAAGACGAGCTATACCTTGTTGGTGACCTTCCTTATCAAGAGTGGCTCTTGAAGAAAGCTAAGGAACATCTAAAGTTCTGTAGAGTCCTTGACCAAGAGGTCTACTTCAATAATAGTCAACTGGCTAAGCGTACTGAGATACCCTATGACATGAAGACTATCTATCTGGAATAAAAGAAATAGAGAAAGATTAAGGTATCGAATAAGTTAAACCACTCACATCTTCGATAAAAGACTAATGTCTTAACTCCATTTCACTCCTTAACTCCATTTCACTCCATATAACTCCTTCATCTCCTTCATCTCCTAAAAATAGAAACTATGCGAATTATAACAGGAAAATATAAAGGCAGACATTTTGATATTCCACGTAGCTTTAAGGCACGTCCTACAACAGACTTTGCTAAAGAGAACGTCTTTAATGTTATCAATGCTTACGTGGATTGGGAAGAAGCAACGGCACTCGACCTCTTTGCCGGTACGGGTAGTATATCCTTAGAACTCTTATCACGTGGTTGCCGTGAGGTGATAAGCGTAGAGAAAGACCGTGACCATGCTCGCTTCATCAGTCAATGTATGGAGAAGCTCGGCACAGACGAGCATATATTAATTAAAGGAGATGTGTTCCGTTTCTTAAAGAGTTGCCATCAGAAGTTTGATCTAATCTTTGCTGACCCTCCATACGCATTGCCAGAGTTAGAGACTATTCCAGACCTCATCTTCCAATATGACCTATTAAAAGAAGATGGCCTACTTATCTTTGAACATGGTAAGAATAATGATTTCTCCGCTCATCCCCACTTCATAGAACACCGAAGCTATGGTAGCGTGAACTTTACTTTGTTTAGAGCTAAGCCTTAAATCTTCCATACATCAGAGCAAAGTTTTCAACGAACAAAAACTTGCCTCATGACACCAACCATGGTGCCAGGGGCAAGAAACGAAAATTAAATTACCGATGTATCGTCATTGATATCACATCAATGGATTCCCGCTGGAAACATAATTAAAACTAAATTAATCAATTCAGTATTATTAAAACCGAACTTTTTTCTTTTCAATAGGCTCTATTGGCCTTATTAGCCCTATTAGGCCCATTAGCCCAATATCCTTTCCTATCCTTGGCCAGCTACTGGGCCACTTCCTCCTCCGTTCTTTTTCTTGTCTTTCTCTGCTTCCTCCTTCTTCCTCACCGACTCGTAGGAGTTTACGGCAAGCTCACTCTTCAATTCTCTTCCGGGCGTAAAGACCACACGCGGCTTAATCGTCTCGGTCTTAAAGGCCTTTTCCGTTGCAGCCCCCTCGCTTGACAGTGTCAGGCGCATCGTGCCAAATTCTCCTAACTGCACGCTAAAGCCGTCACGGAGGTAATGAGGCAGACAATCCATAAAGTTCGCCAGCACGTTTTCGATGTCACCACGTGTCAGCGAAGAACGCCCCGCAATGTCATGCGCAATATCTCGCAAGGTCTTCTTACCCACGTTCACAGGACTTGCATAAAACTTTCCAGGACCTGTCTTGGTACCTGGTTTTCTTCTTTCAATCAATTTGATCTTCATTGTGCTTAAGATTTTATTAGTTATTACTTACTTCTGCTGCACTTTGCAGCAATATATTTTCAACAAGCTAAAAGAGCCAAAGGAAATTTCTAACCCGTTCCCCATAAATTTCTAACACGTTAGAAATTTCTTTCTAACACGTTCCCCGTAAATTTATAACCCGTTAGAAATTTTCTTCCAACAGGTTAGAAGTTTTTACGTGTTTTCTTCTTCTTTTTTTATTACATATAACGAATATCTCTCCCTTAAAACGCACTGAGGACAACAACGAAATGTACACTTATTAAGTGTCTCTCCCTTTACACGAAGAAGAGCACCCTTTATCACCTAATAAAAGAGTGTATGAAAGATAAACACGACAGCTGCCCGATTCATCACGTAGCCTAACCCCTTCACCATTGGGCGAAGCGAAAGACAGCGTACAAAAGAAATTGGCACATTATCTTTATTTTCACCAGCCACAGAAGTTCTCACGTTACCCATTCCCGATAAAGAAACAAAAGCGTCTTCCTCCTTCCTGCATTGAACACAACTTAGCAGCCTTTTCCTTACGCCCTCTATCAAGCGTCCCGCACAACAATGTCCCATCAAGCCAATATACGAGTTAAGTTGTGCACGGTGATGACAAAATCGCTCATAACTCAAGCACTTGGTTTCCATTTCATAAGCATAAGCATCAAGCGCATACCGCAAACCCCGCTTCAAACGCCGACCCGGTAACAAGACACTACCGTGTTCTCGCATACCCAAGAAATCAAACCCTTGGTCAGCCCGTTGCAGAAGGCGTTTTCGTGGATGCATTGTAAGCCCATAGTCCGTCTTCAAAATTCTTTCCATACGCCCCAACAATTGAGCAAGATAATGGCTATCAGGATGAACAATAATAATATCATCAACATATCTGCCATAATAACGCAGTCCTTCTTCACGCTTCATTCGATTGTCAAACGCAGAAAGATAAACATTGCTAAACAGCTGTGAGGTTAAGTTGCCTATTGGTAGTCCACATCCCTCCTCGCTATTAAAGAGACTCTTATTGGCTGGAAGCCCATTCCAAGCACTCCTATTCCCACGAAAAATACAGTTCTGCGTAGGATCGTTCAGTATCACCTTACGTAGCAAGTCTGTTGCCAGTGTATAGTCAATACGTTCTTCCCATGTCATTTTGCCTCTTCCACACCGACGATGCCTATACTTTTCCATTTCAGTGAGGATTGTGTCTAACAGACGCTGACGATTAATCGACATAAAGTAACCGCTGATATCTACTTTCAGAACATAAGCCGTCTGCGTAAAATTGCGAGTACACTGCCGAATATGCTTCCTTGTACGTTCTATTCCGTAGAGTGTCCCCTTTCCTTTTCGACAAGAGTAACTGTCTGCTACAAAACTACGTTCTAACATAGGCGAAAGCCAATTAAACAGGAGGTGATGAACCACACGATCACGAAAGTCAGCTGCAAATATCTCACGTTTCACAGGCTTGTCAACGACGAAGCAAATCGAACGTCCCACCTCGTAATGCCCTGTACTTATCTCACGTGCTAAGACTGAGAGGTTGCGTTCCAAGTTCAGTTCAAATCGCAACTGGCTTGCTGTCCCACGCTTATTCTTTCGTGCATCAAAGTAAGCACAGTACAGATCCTCCAACAATTCTTCTGCCTGCAATTTCCGTCCTGTCATCATTTCTATCTTATTCTTTTCTCATAAAAAAACTCTCTTCCCCCATAAAGGGTTAGGCTTCTACTGCCAGTTTTCGCGAGAACTACTGAAGCGCCTCCGCCCTGAACCCGTTGTTGCGGTTGTTGTTGTTCACGTTGACGTTACCACTGTTGAAGTTCAGGTTGTACGCGTTGTTACTGTTCCATGGGTTAGCACTTGACGACCAATAGTTGCCGTTGTTGCCAACGTTGTTCAGCTGACCAGAGTTGTAGTAACCCAAGGCGGGCAGCTGATAGAAGCGGCTGTTATGAATGAACTATCCTGCAAACTGACTAAACCGAGTGACAAGACAGACTGGAATAATTGACCTACGAATAAGACTTGTGAACATCTACAACACTGCTAAAACAGAGAAACAAACGAACACTTAAGCCCTACACAGGTAAGCCGCTTTAAACTGACAAACCACGCTTACTGCCGTGTCATTGCTCAAGGAGGCAATAAAGACCGACTGCAATTCTGGGCACATGAAGATAGCGAAGAAGAGAGCATAAACTTAATCTTTTTCTAACATTATTCTTACATCATCCTCTTTTGTGGTCTCCGTTCTCTCCCCCACTCTGTTTCTTCCACCAGCCCGTAAGCTGACGAGAGAGAATCTCCTCATGCTCGGCAAGATGAGAGAACGAACGAGAAGAAATAACATGAAGGTCACGCAACACACGAACATAAAGTTTCACCTCAAGCATGCGCTCACACGCATCACTAAGTATGTCTGCCTTTATCTCTGTACTGTTCGCCTTATAAATATCATAAAGTATCTTCATTAGTTGGCGGCGTAAGTCCTCGCCTATCGTATAACGATAATCACGAGGAAGATTGCCTATTACCTTAAAAAGATCGAGCAATAAGTTGTAGCCAGCCCGATAAACTGGAAGATTATCATAAAGCACCATGACTGAGACCTTTCTCTTTAAGTCGATTTACATTCCATGTGAACTTATCTCCTTCAACAAGGCAACAAAGCGCAGGCAGTCTATTGGCGTAGAGTTAGCAAGGTCGAAAGCTGATAAACGTTGCATGACGAGTGCAGTAGCATCATTTCCTGCTCGAGAATTAGCCTTTGAACTCTTGTTTGCGCTATCAGTATTCAGCTCCTCAACATCGTGTTCTGCTCTCCATACAGCAAAGTCGCTTAAGTCTGCATGAGACGCTTCTACCCACAAAGCCTGTGAGTGTTCACCTTCTTCTGCTGACTGTGCCACCTCATGGAGCACATCAGCAGGGAAAAGCTGGTGAAGCACAGAATCAGGGAAGCCTACCGAGCGCACAATGTCTCCCGTTGATTTCTGCTGCCGACACTTTACTTGATACTTCTTGCCTGTCTCACGAAGCAAAAGAAAAGCACTCCGCTCGTAAGCCTTCCAAAAAAGACCTTCACGATGAAGATAAATCCTTACCTCTTCTGATGCTTCTAATGCCAAGATTGAAGACAATTTCATTATGTTGTCGACTATTTTATTATTATGTATATTCTTAATTTTCTAAAATTTTGCATCGACCGCCTTACGGCGGTTCTTAAGGTGTCGCCTTTTAGAGGGCGACACCTATAAAGGGGCAATCGCGAGAACTACTGAAGCGCCCCCGCCCTGAACCCGTTGTTGCGGTTGAGGTTGCCCACGACGACGGTACCACTGAGGAAGTACAGGTAGTACGCGTAGTAACTGTCCCATGGGTAAGCACTTGACGACCAATAGTAGCCGTTGCTGCCAACGAAGTACAGCTGACCAGAGGTGTAGTAACCCAAGGCGGGCAGGTAGAAGTAATTACCTGCGTCGGCTGCAGATGGGACACCGGAGATGATGCTACTGTTATAGTTGTTGTAGTTCTTCCATGTTGTACGCATGTCGGTTGTATTATCGGCGGATGTCTCTGTGTCGTAATGATTCTCAGCCTGCAACACAGCCTTCTTCTTAAACCACATGCCACCTTTGTATAAGTGACCCATTGTAGTCCATAACTCATCACCGTCCCAACGTGGATCGCCGTACATGCAGTACCAAGACATCTCGTTTGCGTTTGGAAGGTCTTTACATGAACTGTGCGTTGCTGGGTTACTTACGCCATAACCTGGGTAATACTCGTTGTACCAACGAGACACATCGCTGTTACTCTGAGGGTAATTTGAGGAACTGTTTCCGTTTAGTGTTGGCTGACCTGTGTTTCCTGACAAGTGCTTTGTCCATTCGTAACCATACCAATATTGTTGTTGTGCATCCCACATGTAGTAATGGTCGCCGTCGTAATCGCGTACGTTGAGGTTAGCAGTCATGTCGTAGTAGGTATTGGAAGCATAAGCTGTAGCAGGAAGCGTCTTCGTGATAGTACCCTCTACGTTGGTTGCTACGTCTTTTACCCAATAACGTACTTTTAAAATATGAGTTCCTGGCTTAATCACCATGTAAGCTCCGTTAGTACTTACGCTGGCTGAACTGTTGCTTAGTGGGAAGCCGTTGCTATAACTGCCGCTGCCGCTTGTAGTCAAGACGATTTGTTTGCTGCCTGTACCTGCTGAAGCGTCCAAAGCACCTGTTGTTGTATTGATGCTGTATGTTTCAGCAATATCGTTGTCAGAAGTTACCTCCACCTTGGTTAAGTAACAGTTACGGAGAATAGTGTTACTTGTGTAAGGCTGGAAGACAAGGTAAGCTGGCTGATGCTCTAACTGGAAGCTAAAGATGCTACCACCTACTGCTCCTGTTGCCGTAGCGGTACCATAGTCACCTGCTGTGCCGAAATGCTCGGTGTTGTCTGGGGCGGTTTGCGTTTGGTTAGCAGAGATCGTTACTTGGCTGCCGTTACTGTTCTTTCCCAAGTAATAAACCTTATAACTTGCACTTGCGCCAAACTTACCAGGAACTCTATAGCGGAAGGATGCCACCTTCTGAGTTGGAGCGTTCGTACTCTTTCTCATTATGCCATCGTCGTCTTTAACGTAGATATAATCGCCTGCCTCCCAAGAGAAATCGCTACTGTTATAATCCAAAGACGTACGGGTTTTTGCCTCGTCGCCTGCTACGAAAGTTGTTAGGTTCTTGTCGTTATCATCATTTGGGTTTGTCGGGTTCTGTGCTACATCCTCATTAGCGCAGGATGCGAAAGTCAAGGCGATGCCGAACACGACAGCCAAAGACTTTAGTTGCGATGCGAATGAATATTGTTTCATTGTTTTCTTCATCATTTATTCGTTTTACTTTGTTCTTTTAGTTAATAACTCTCTCTTAGTCTTCCCATGATACTGGAGCTTCGTTCTCAAAGTCTTCCTCATCCCATTGACTTGCCTTAGCAGCAGCTGGACCAGTAGCATGGTTCGCTTTTTTGTGCTGACCAGGCATGGATGCGTCCATCAGATTAGTGGTTTCGTTTACGTGAACTATTTCACACTTTGGTGCAGAATAGTTCTCATTTTGTTTCATTTTCTCCATTGTTTTATTGATTAAAAATAGTTATTATTTCGTGCTTAATTTCTTCTTATTTCGTTTACGTAGGGACACAAAAAGCGAACAAAGGAAACTCCGAAAAGTCCTTTGTTTACAGGGGTTGCACGGCACGCCTCGCGCGCGTATGCGTGAAGAAAAAAGTGGGGAGGTTAGGCCTGGCCTATATGAGAGAGAGAGAGAGAGAGAGAGAGAGAGAGAGAGAGTACAAAATTATTTGGAACTACCAAATAATTTGCTGTATTTTTTCTGTCTTTCTTTGTTAAAGAATCTAATGCAGTACAAAGCCTGTCTGCGCCTTTATTTCCTAATAAAGTGCAAACATTTGCTGAATTAATATTCTTTATGACTCTCATCGTTATTACGAGTTAATTTTATTTTAACTGGCCGCAAAGGTAGTGAGAATATATGAAACAAACAAGAAATTAGCAAAAAAATATAAAAACATTTATCTCACCTTACTCTATACATCACCTTTATTAATTGATAACTAATCAGCAACAGTATTTATTTGCAAGAGGTTTCTTACCCTTACAACAGTGGACTCAAGAGCCTTACCATTGATTCCCACAATCGTTGTAGGAAAGAACGATGTGTAAGGTTTCGCACATCTTCTAAGGAAACACACTCTTCTTGGTCCTTTAAGAAGATATCCTTTACTTCTAATGCTATTTTCTTATCATAGAAGAAAGCATTTGCTTCAAAGTCATTCTCAAAGCTACGGAAGTCAACATTAGTAGAGCCAATCGTTGCTATGCTATCATCGGCAACAAGAAGTTTCGAATGATTAAAACCAGCCTTATATAAATAAACTTTTACTCCCGCCTTCACCGTATCTAAGACGTATGTGCGTGAAGCCCATTCCACAATCTTTGTGTCTGTCTCGTAAGGGATCATCAGTCTTACATCTACTCCCGACAAGGCTGCAGTACGCATCGCAAAGAGAATAGGGTCGGTAGGTAGGAAATAAGGTGTTTCCATATAGACATATCGCTTAGCACTGGCAAGCACTCTCACGTAACCTTGCTCAATCTCTGGCCATAAACTTGTTGGACTACTGGTGACAATCTGAATAAGACTATTATTCTCAGCAACCTTACTGACAGGATAATAAACATGGTTGGTTATTAGTTCACGACTCACAAAGAACCAATCTACCAAAAAGGCACGTTGCAAACCATATACCGCTGCACCAGTTATCTTAACATGCGTATCACGCCAAGCCAATTTCTTTATCCCTTTCACATAACGATTGGCAATATTCATACCACCGATAAAACCCACCTCACCATCAATGACACATATCTTACGATGATTACGATAGTTCACCTTACTGGTAAAGATTGGGAAGCGTACAGGCATGAAGGCATATACTTTTATTCCTTCAGCACGCATACGGTCAAAGAAACGATTCTTTGTTTTCCAAGAACCTACATCATCATAGATGACACGTACCTCAACTCCTTGTCGTGCTTTATCAATCAAAGCATCAGCAACAATCTGTCCCAAGGGGTCACTGGAGATGATGAACGTATCTAAATGGATATGATGTTCAGCCTTACCAATCTCCATTAACAAAGAAGGAAAGAACTCGTAACCAGAAGTATAGATCTCTGTTTCGTTGTTCTTAAAGGGTAAGACCCAGTTCTGGTTCATAAAGAGATTGATGAGTTCACGATACTCATGAGGCAAATGGAGCCTTTTCTGCTCTACAAACTCCAGCATGGAATGCTTGGTCAGCTGGTCCATACTATACTGCCATATCTTACGCTCCTTACGAGTTGTCTGACCGAAGAAGAAGTAAAGAATGATTCCTAACATTGGGATAAACGTCAGCACCAACATCCAAGCCATTGTTTTGGCTGGCTGTCGGTTATCCATCAATACGCGCACCATCACCATTATGACGATAACAACGTAGATGACTAAGAATACCCAATGTACGTAAATCATCTTTCTCCTCCTTTTCTTATTATTCTATCTTGGGAGTATTCTCCCCTGCTCTTCCCTTTTCTTTTTCTTTCTGCTTCTCCCTCAACTGTTGTATATGAGCCAACTGGCTTAAAGCAAACTCCTTGTTTTCAGGTGTATGAAGCATGTTATGCAAATGATCTTCAGCCTCATCCAACTGCATAGTCTTAATTAACATATAAACTTTTCGGCGTTGTAGGAAATTTAAGAACGACTGAGGAATAGGATTCTCACCCTCTTCATAATCGTTTTCTATCTCCACGTATCTATTAATCTGCTCACCTATCTGCATAAACGTACGGAAATCTCCCATATTAACCAGACAATTCACGTATGTCTCTATTTGTTCAATACTATTTGATTGAGCACAATATGCAAGGTAGTAATGGGCCCGCTCATACTGATGTAACGCATTGTAACAGAAACCCACCCAGAAAGAAACATCAAAGAAAGTCTCCCGCTCTCTCTTCTTTAGCTTATGGAAATCAAGTTGAAGGCGCTTATAAGCATTCTCTAAATAAGACACTGCTTCATAGTAACGCTTCTGTCGATAGAGTACCTTACCTCGATAGATAAACTCAGCAGTATTAATATTAACAATGTTAGCTATCAGCAACTGCTCATCCGTTAGTTGTTTCTGTTCGCCATTAGCCATTTTACTCTTCGCTTCCTTCCACATATAGACAAATTCATCATGGAACTGTTTAGCTGAACGGAGGTCGTAAGCCAATAAAACTGAACGCGACTGCACCTCTGTCTCCTGTGAATGGAATGATATATCAGCAGAAATATTCAATGGGAGAAGCGTTGCGACAACTTGATAGTAGAGTATGCTCTCACAGCTATCAGCCTGCTGAAGACTAAACATCATGTGCCGACGCTTTGTAGGATGAGACGGAAGAAAGAACACAAGGTCGAGCATTACCTTCTGACGAACAAAGCTGTTATCAGCTATCAACGCATCTGACAAGTTATAATTCGCAATAGCAGTACTGTCATCAAGGCACATCACCTTATCAGTCACTATCGTCAACTCTGAAAAGACAGCATCCGCCATACCAAACGCCCGTACCATCCACTGGCCTAACGTAGCAGCTGTCGTCTCATCATGTCGCCATCCAGAAGCTGTCTCTTGTGTCATCAACTCCAATTCTCTCAATAGAAAGAGTTCACGTCCAGCGTCTTTCAGCGTCCGCTCTACGTCCGCCGTTCCTATATTCCTTGCGTCACTCCTCACCTCATTGAAGTTTCTTATAAACGCATTCTGCCATGCGAAACAGTTTTGCATAGCCAATGACAATATCTCCT
Organism: Prevotella sp. oral taxon 313; assembly: GCF_003043935.1. Lineage (NCBI taxonomy): Bacteria > Pseudomonadati > Bacteroidota > Bacteroidia > Bacteroidales > Prevotellaceae > Prevotella > Prevotella sp. oral taxon 313. Next base: position 3,121,342 of record NZ_PYXE01000001.1, on the reverse strand, counting down.
TAGCCCGATATTGGTCTAAAAGAAGTGTCGTCATGATGTGTAGGTCTATGACATTCGTTTCCTCATTGACTGAGTAAGCAAAGCGAGGACCATCAGAATTGATATTAAACTGGTTGCACACATGACGTACAAGATTGATTTCTTCCATCTTCGCCTCGCCAAAATAGAGGAAAGACAACTCTATCTGTGGATGCTGAGCAGAGATGAAAATACCAAAGTGACCGCTCTGGAAATCAAAGCGGACGATTATATCGTTACCATCTTTCTGCCAGTCTCCCGTACAGTTAAGCGACCTAAGGGCTTCTTTTATAATTCTCTTATTCTCGCTGACGTCAAGGTTTGACAGCTGAAGCGACGGTTTGAACAAATCTCTAAACATATTCATCATGCCAGAATATTACTACCTGTTTTCTTTGCCAGGCTACTGCGAAGACTCTGAATCTTCATTATCTCTCCTATTATCTCTTGCATCTCTTTCGGGTCTTTCACCTGTTTTAGTTGTGCATTCAGCTCTTTCAAGCGAGAAGACACATACTCAAGACGTAAGTCAGCAACGAGGTGTAAGACACGATCACACAGTGTTTGTTCAGTTTCCTTCACCTGTAAACTCTCTGCAAGTTGGAAGCGATCAACACTTAGTCTTACTGCTACAGATGCGATATTAATATCTGGATGCTGCGTAAAATACTCCTCTGCCTTGAAGTTTTCCTCCCCACTATGCTCTACAGCTTCGTGCAATATCCTTGTATATAACTCATTTGAAAAGCTGAGGTTGTCGTTCCAAAGGTCGCATGCTATGTACTGTGCTACGGTCACATTAACTATCTTCCCGCTATTATCATCCTTCACATTACGGAAGATAATCTTCTCGCCATCCCTAACAACAGCCTGAATGAGCATTTGTTCAACCTTTGATGCTGACTGATTAGACGTCATAGCCTGTGCCTCCTCACGCTGTTCCTCTATGAATGCGGCCCGATGTTGCTGTTGTTCACGTGTCTGCTGTTCTCGATTGGAATAGATATTACGATTCATCTGTTCCATCAGCGTACGTTCTGACACGCCTGTACGATTCGCACACTCACGTATATAGGTGTCACGAAGTATTGGATCTTTGATTACAGAGATACTCTGAACGATAGACCCGACAGCCTCTGAACGCTTGATAGGGTCGGTGACTCCTTTCAAGAGTACGTTAATCTTAAAGACGATAAAGTCAGTCTGATTTTCTTCTATATATTTTCTAAAATCCTCCGCACTGTAACTACGTGCAAACTCGTCTGGATCCTTACCATCAGGAAGCAGCAATACCTTCACATTCATAGCCTCAGCCAATAGCATATCTGTTCCTCGTAAGGCTGCATGCTGGCCTGCCTCATCACCATCATAGAGTAGAACAATATTAGAAGTGAAGCGATGAAGAAGGCGTATCTGATGTACTGAGAGTGCCGTACCGCTATTGGCAACAACGTTCTCAATACCACACTGGTGCATAGAAACTACGTCGGTATATCCCTCCACCATGTAGACAAGGTCGTGCTTGGCTATGGCTTTCTTTGCTTGATAGATGCCATAGAGTTCTCGCTCCTTATGATAGACAACGCTATCAGGGGAGTTGACATACTTCTGACTTACTCCCTTCGTACGAGAATCCAGCAGACGACCACCAAAGGCAGTCACCTTACCACTCACGCTCAGCCATGGGAACATCACTCGACCATTGAAACGGTCGACGAGTTCGCCATTCTCTCGTTCAAAGCAGAGACCTGTCTTTACGAGAAACTCTTTCTGAAAGCCCGCCTTTAAGGCTGCATCAGCAAAGGCATGACGGCCCGAAAGGCAGAAACCTAACTGAAACTTATGGATGATATCATCTCTGAAACCACGGCTACGAAAGTACTGCATACCAATAGCCATCCCATCAACATCGTTGTGTAAGATGTCGTTAAAGTATTTCGCAGCCCACTCATTGACCAAGAACATTGATTCTCGTTCATTCTCCTGCTGCTTTTCTTCACTCGTCAGTTCACGTTCATGCACCTCAATATGATACTTATTCGCAAGCCACTTAAGGGCTTCTGGATAAGTCAACTGTTCATGTTCCATGATAAACTTCACCACATTTCCCGCTGCACCACATGAGAAGCATTTGTAAACACCTTTCACTGGACTAACAGAGAAAGATGGTGTACGGTCATCATGAAAAGGACACAAACCTTTATAGCTTGTTCCCGTCTTGCGTAAAGATACGAAATCGCTGATTACCTCAACGATGTTCGACGCATTCATAATCCTATCTACTGTCGGTCTATCTATCATTATGCTACAAAGATAACACAAACCAATGAGATAGCAAAGTTAGAACAAGAAAAAAGACACTTCTACTTCACCAAATTATCTTCATGAATAAAAACACCGATTATTACGAAAATAGTTTTGTTTTTAGTTGCTGTCACATTTAACATTTCACGTAACTATACTATAAACCAACGAATTAAGCGCCAACACAAGATGATAGACATGACAGGAAATGTAACTTCAAGCTTTTCTTATAGCACTTCAGAAATTTGGGGTAAATCTATAATGAAGGTATGATTACACCCAATTAGAGGGTTTTAGAATGGGGGGGGGTAAACTACATGATTAATGTAATTAGACGCGATGTCTACCTGTCTTATACAAACAACTTATTCCCTTGCCAGCCGAGATTTGCAAACTATTTTCCCATAATTCAAAGCCATTACATGCTCTTTTGCCTGCAAGCTCTACGAATAGCGTCTATCGCCAAAGCTGTCAGCAAAACGCTCACCACCCCTCTGTCGCTCTTTGTGTCCTCACCATCTCAGCGCATAGTCTTTACTACTACGACCTCCGTGCGTTCCCTTTCTCTGTGTACCGAAATATAGAGTAGACCTGCGCCATCACTCCATTTTCAGGAAGAACCCAAATATTGGACACAGCATCTATAGCCAAAACTACAAAATTGCATTAATGCCGAGATTATAGGATGAGAGGTGCTAAACTTGTGTTAGGACTGCCCCCCTTACTCTATCAAAGATCCTTTAATAGTTTTTGGGGGAGTACATATTGAAAAGACAAACATAGGAATTCAAGGAAGATTAACACCTTTGTTTAATTTAATCACTGTTTGATTTATATTATACCAACCCGGGAAATTCGAGAGCAAGATGCCTGAACACTTGAAGTTGTCAGACTCTTTTAGCATTTTGTTTATATCTGGATCTACGTATGTGGTTGTATATTTTGGCATTGCAGCACCAACAGGACCAGTATAAGAAGTAAAGGTAATAAACCACTTATAAGGACTATTAGTTTCAGAAAATGCTTTATTTGCTTCAAGTAGGTTATTTGTAACATATTTTATTTTATCAGTAGCACTTGCTTTATAATGGTCCTCAACAATGAGAGGCGTAGAGCTACCATCATTCGATACTATAGAAGAAGTAAAGTTTCTATTATCAGGCCAAGATGAAACTTTCCCAGATTGCGTTGTGTACCAACCGTCTCTACTAATAACGAGCATCTTTCCTCGTAAGTCTTTCATCCTATATCCGCCTTGGAAGTCACCTGCCATATATTTTTTTGCTAACTCATCTTCGTTAAGTACATTCATAAGTGCTTGCCAATATTTTACACCATGGTCATGGTCCAGATCGTGGTCTCTTTTAATAGTCATTAACACTGTTTCAGAAGGGTGTTCTCGTAAGAATTCAGCAGTAGTGTGTAGGACATCTTTTACAAAGGTTGTGCTAAAGATGTTACTGCCATGACAGAGTTTTATGACACCATTATCATGAACTAAACGGATATCAAGAAACCTTATACCATTCTCTAATTGTGTTTTAATATCCCAATCTTGCGTTTTAACCCAACCATTTCCCGTATTTGCAGCAGCATCATGTGTGCCTGGAATAGACATTTTGCATACGAGACGGTTTCCATCAATGTCTTGCATCCAATTTGCCAAGGTAGTGTTAATGAGTTTATGTAAACGGAAAGTCATAGTGTAGCTACGTCCTGCAACAGGTCCTTGTGCATTACTCCTCCCTTCTACAGGTGTGTTATATACCCACCATGCTGTATTGTGTTCTGTCTCATCGTCTTGTGGAATAGCGTATATATTTGAAGCGTAGCTATGTTCTGTTCCTATAGGCATAACCCAAAAGCCATACCAACCTGACACTTCACCAGGTTTTAATTCAATGGGAGCAGGTAGATTACAAATGATTCCCTGATTTTCCTCTTTTGGACTTAGTACTGGTGTCAGTGCTTCTTTCTTGTTACTGCGGATGTTCCATTGTGCTTTCCAAACAAATGGTCCTGCCGCTTGCGAAGGGTCGCTGGCACGCATAGAAAGAGCTTTCAGGGAAATCTTCTCGTTCGTATTGTTTACTATGTTTGTACAGATAAAGGCACCTTGTGGAGTGAAGCTGACAGAGGATGTAGTCATTTTGCCATTTTCCATAATCCGTAATTCAGTCCAAGCTGACAGATAAGGAAATGACCATTGTTGTTCTTGATTATTGCTTATAGGACGCAAGGTCTTTTCTGCATCAATTGAAAATGTCTCTGTATTTTCATTATATGTACCATCTCCTATATAAAAGCAAACTTCCCATTTGCCAGCCTTTGTATTGTTTGGTATGTCAACATCTACATTGAAATCATCACAGAACAACTTCTTGTTTCGTACAGTCCATTCGACTGGTATTTCTTTAATTGGAATATTGGGGTTTTCGTTTTTTATGAAACAACGTGAGGGTACGTTCTCTCCATCTTTTAAATTTATTGTCGGAATAAGGTTAGGTCCTTCGAAGTTAAAATGAAAACTCCTTGTTGCTTTCGTTTCTTGCATTATTTCGGCTTTCGTCCCTTCAATATATAAACGAAATGTTGTGCTTGACGTTTTAGAAGTTATGATATCCTCTGTAACATACTGGTTACTGCAACTAAAATTTATACATAATAATAAAACAGTTATGAAAAAGACTTTTTTTGATATCCATACTTTATCCATGTGGTTCCCTTTTTTATTTATATTTATTAATTAAAATTAGCGTATTCATCGTGCAAATGCAATACATTGCAAAATTATAAAATCTTTTTGCAAAAACACTCAAAAGTTGTACAGAAAATGATTTTTCTGTTAGTTGGAGATTGAATTTGGCTCTATAAAGTTTCGTGTGAATAGTTATAAGATGTGCCGTGCGCACGCAGAGAATGTACCAGAGTGCTGTGGAATTAAGATTACACTAAAAAACATCAAAAAGAGGCAAGATTTTCATATTTAATTTTTAACTTTGCACTCTCGAAATTCATTTTTTTGTAGAAACTGCAACTTAGAAGTTGATTTTTGGGGTATAACCAAAATCCGAGTGATATTTTATCGATTAGGTACTGACAAAAATAATTCGTTACCGAGTAGGCTATTTATATTAACTATAAAATTAAGAAAATGCAAAACAAGACTTATCAACCACCTTGCTGCCATATATATAAGGTGGAAACCGAGAGCCTGATGGGGATTTCAGCTGGAGTGGGTGGCTGGGCTGACGGAGGCTCATTGGGTAAGAAAAACTATTTTAATGAAGAAGACTTTGATACTGACTGGAATGGTGATGGGTCTACCACAAAATCAGGAGAGGAGACGAAGCGATGAAATTCCCACTATCTCTTCTGACAAAGCTATCCACCATGGCACTTGCTGCCATTGTGTGTTACGTTCGCTTAGTGCACCGATGACACGATTAGCAACTCAACCAATGGAGTGAAAACACAGTCAATGCAGAGCGTTAAGCTCACCACCTCCACCATGCTTTTCTCTGCCAATGTAGGCTTACAGCTGCCCGACATTACAAATACGATCGATCCTAACACACCTGCCACACGAGCCGTATCGCTCAATGAACGCTATATGCCTTTGGCGGAAGGCTCTGACCTAAAGGCAAGAGTCTTTGTAGTGAAAGCTGACAAAAACGCTATGAAGATGATTAACGGTAAGCAAGCGATGGACCCTGATAAGGTTGTTATGGGAACTGGCGAAGTTACTTAGGATAATATCCAACAGGTCAATGGCGGCGGTATAAACCTTCATTCCGACAAGAACGCACTCACTCTCACATGGCTAGGAAAGGAAGTACCTATGCAAGCCGGCGAAGACTAGTACATCTGTGGTATTATTGGTGGAGAATACGATGATTTTTTCAAAGAAACATCCGAAAAAACTACAGACCCAGCCCTAAAAAAACTTGCACTCCAGCTTTACAATTTTTACGTCAAGTTCAATCCTTTAAGTGCACACAACACTCGTGATGCCAAGGTAAACCTCCGTGTAACGGCAGCTTTCAGCACAGGCTGGACAAAGCTCGATATCAAGCAAACTAACGTTATCGATATTAGGAACTGGATTTTCAAGGCCAGAGGAACACTCCTTCGGTTCAAGGTGAAGCGAGACACAGAACTGGTAAAACCAGAAGCACACATGACGTACAAGATTGATTTCTTCCATCTTCGCCTCGCCAAAATAGAGGAAAGACAACTCTATCTGTGGATGCTGAGCAGAGATGAATATACCAAAGTGACCGCTCTGGAAATCAAAGCGGACGATTATATCGTTACCATCTTTCTGCCAGTCTCCCGTACAGTTAAGCGACCTAAGGGCTTCTTTTATAATTCTCTTATTCTCGCTGAAGTCAAGGTTTGACAGTTGAAGTGACGGTTTGAACAAATTTCTAAACATATTCATCATGCCAGAATATTACTACCTGTTTTCTTTGCCAGGCTACTGCGAAGACTCTGAATCTTCATTATCTCTTCTATTATCTCTTGCATCTCTTTCGGGTCTTTCACCTGTTTTAATCGTGCATTCAACTCTTTCAAACGAGATGACACATACTCAAGACGTAAGTCAGCGACAAGGTGTAAGACACGATCACGCAATGTTTGTTCCGTTTCTTTCACTTGCAGACTCTCTGCGAGTTGGAAACGGTCTACGCTCAATCTCACTGCTACAGATGCGATATTGATATCTGCATGCTGTGTGAAATACTCTTCAGCCTTGAACCCTTCTTCTCCACAATGCTCTACAGCCTCCTGCAGTATCTTAGTATAAAGTTCATTTGAGAAACCAAGATTATCGCTTCCAAGGTCATAAGCAATATATTGTGCTACGGTCAGGTTATATGTCTGTCCGCTATTCTCATCTTTCACATCACGGAAGATAACCTTCTCGCCATCCCTAACAACAGCCTGAATGAGCATTTGTTCAACCTTTGATGCTGACTGATTAGACGTCATAGCCTGTACCTCCTCACGCTGTTCCTCTATGTCTGCGGCCCGATGTTGCTGCTGTTCACGTGTCTGCTGTTCACGATTGGAATAGATATTACGGTTCATCTGTTCCATCAGTGTACGCTCTGACACGCCCGTACGATTGGCACACTCACGTATATAGGTGTCACGAAGTATTGGGTCTTTGATTACAGATATGCTCTGAACGATTGAACTAACAGCCTCTGAACGTTTGATAGGGTCGGTGACTCCTTTCAAGAGTACGTTAATCTTAAAGACAATGAAATCTGTCTGATTTTCTTCAATATATTTTCTGAAATCCTCCGCACTGTAACTACGTGCAAACTCATCTGGGTCTTTACCGTCAGGAAGCAGTAGCACCTTCACGTTCATAGCCTCGGCTAAGAGCATATCTGTTCCTCGTAAGGCTGCATGCTGGCCTGCCTCATCACCATCATAGAGTAGAACAATATTAGAAGTGAAGCGATGAAGAAGGCGTATCTGATGTACTGAGAGTGCCGTACCACTATTGGCAACAACGTTCTCAATACCACACTGGTGCATAGAAACTACGTCGGTATATCCCTCCACCATGTAGACAAGGTCGTGCTTGGCTATGGCTTTCTTTGCTTGATAGATGCCATAGAGTTCTCGCTCCTTATGATAGACAACGCTATCAGGTGAGTTGACATACTTCTGACTTACTCCCTTCGTACGAGAATCCAGCAGACGACCACCGAAGGCAGTCACCTTACCACTCACGCTCAGCCATGGGAACATCACTCGACCATTGAAGCGGTCGACGAGTTCGCCGTTCTCTCGTTCAAAGCAGAGACCTGTCTTTACGAGAAACTCTTTCTGAAAGCCCGCCTTTAAGGCTGCATCAGCAAAGGCATGACGACCCGAAAGGCAGAAACCTAACTGAAACTTACGAATGATATCATCTCTGAAACCACGGCTACGGAAGTACTGCATACCAATAGCCATCCCATCAACATCGTTGTGTAAGATGTCATTAAAGTATTTCGCAGCCCACTCATTGACCAAGAACATTGATTCTCGTTCATTCTCCTGTTGCTTTTCTTCACTCGTCAGTTCACGTTCATGCACCTCAATATGATACTTATTCGCAAGCCACTTAAGGGCTTCTGGATAAGTCAACTGCTCATGTTCCATGATAAACTTCACCACATTCCCCGCTGCACCGCATGAGAAGCATTTGTAAACACCTTTCACTGGACTAACAGAGAAAGATGGTGTACGGTCATCATGAAAAGGACACAAACCTTTATAGCTTGTTCCCGTCTTGCGTAAAGATACGAAATCGCTGATTACTTCAACGATGTTCGACGCATTCATAATCCTATCTACTGTCGGTCTATCTATCATTATGCTACAAAGATAACACAAACCAATGAGATAGCAAAGTAAGAACTAGAAAAAGATAGATACCTCCTACAAGAAAGCCTTGACATAAACAGTCGACATCTATACCAAGATTTGATAAAATTCTCACACTGGATTCAATAAACGTTATATTCTTTCTTCACATCCTGCAGCAATTCCTCTTGTTTTCTTTCCTTCTTGCTCACAATAATCTTCATTGCAAAAGGTTGAGGCAATAAAAGAAATTCTGTTCCTTCACCTACCTCGTTTTTCAGATAAGGTTGTGCCTCATAAATAGAGGTAACATTATAAACTTCAACTCCTTTTTTCTTCTTTCCGTCAAACTCTTCCTGCATATAATTGGAATAACGGCAACTACTTAGATAGAAGTAATTATCTGCCTGCTGATACACTGCTTCAATGTCAATCTGCCAGTCCTTATACTTATGCCCGTACATGGCATTAATTGTTGAGCGCACAAGTGCATTAGTACGGTGCTGTACATTATAAGCCAACCCCGTAGAACGTTTTGCTCTGAGGATGACATTTTGTAGAGTATCTATACATAAATAGCCCGAATCTTTCCAATCTTTTTTCGACTTGAATAGGAGTCTTACCACATTGACACCCAAGCTTTCAGACTCATTATCCACATAGAACCGATGTTCCTTCACAAACTTCTCATCCATATCAGAAACAAAATCATGGTAAAGCGTATTTTTAAGGTTACTATAGTCACAACCAGCTGACTTATCCTTAAAGGTGATAACATTCTGCAAGGGAGAGATTTCAAAGAGTTCCTTCTTTCTTACCAGTCCATTACTTACAAAGCGATATAACACCGTATCGCCTACATTCTGTGTCTGATACTCATATCTTAGAACTCCATTACTTCTATACTTCTTTGCTTTCGTCTTTACAAATTTCATCAACATGGGTTTAATCCATGCTGGCTCGCCTGCAGGACTCACGACAACTTCTGAAAGCAACTGTATACTTTGCTCCATAAACAGTGTATCAGACAATACTTTCACACTTTCTTTCTGATAGTTTATATGCGAGATCATCAGATTATCAAAAGCAAAATCCACAACGACTCTCCCCTGTTGGTCGCTAAACGTACTCCTCACTTTCCCCATGTAGGTGGTATATACACTTGCTCTGCTCACTGGGATATTATTTGCTTTATCCCAAATAACGAACGTCTTCTGCGCAAATGAAGTCACAGAAAAACATAAAAAAACAATGCTAACAATAGTACGTTTATTCATTTGCTATATTAACTTTATTTATTTGCAAAATTCTTTTATCTTCAAGGAACTACAAGTATCAAAACTTCAAAAGGGTTAGAACTCACCACGCAAAGATATGAAAAAATAAAAGTACACACAATATTATCTTCTTATATTAGATAAATTATGTACTTATAAACATATTGTATCATAACTATACACGCCCTTCTTCACCATGATACATACAACTTCAAGGAATTATTTTCATGAAAAGAAATATTTTTTTTCACGACAAAAAATATTTATTTACGTGAAAATAATGCCGAGATGAGCAAATATAACAAGATAGAACAAGCTATAAAAGAGCTTTCTGATAGAACTTTTCCATTGGAATTAAGGGTTTTATAAATAGTAAAAAAGAAGTTGCCATCCATCAACCCCTACACTATTTTTACGATATACATTCAAGTTTAAATCAGTTATTAGGATTCTACTTCCGTAAAACAAATGAGGGTACAACTCTCTTAAACTACAACACCTCCTCTAACTCCAACAAAACAGCTCATAGGATAGTTCCTAACAATCATAAACACAGGAAAGCTGTTTTTGTGCAACTTTTTTGTTTATGTTGCAAAAAAGCTGTACTTTTGCCCCCAACCAAAGCTATTGAATATTAAATAACACATTATTATATTTATGAGTTTGAAAATTGTAGTACTTGCAAAGCAGGTACCTGACACAAGAAACGTGGGTAAAGATGCCATGACAGCAGAGGGAACAGTAAACCGTGCCGCCCTGCCTGCCATCTTCAACCCAGAAGACCTAAACGCTCTGGAGCAAGCGCTAAGACTAAAAGAACAAAATCCTGGCTCTACTGTAGGCATATTAACCATGGGACCTCCACGTGCTGGAGAGATTATCAGACAGGGTCTCTATCGTGGTGCTGACACTGGTTGGCTGCTTACCGACCGTAAGTTTGCTGGTGCTGACACTCTCGCTACATCTTACGCATTGGCTACAGCCGTCAAGAAAATCGGTGATGTAGACATTATCATTGGTGGTCGCCAAGCGATTGATGGTGATACAGCACAGGTAGGACCACAGGTTGCGCAGAAGTTAGGCCTAAATCAAGTTACTTACGCAGAGGAAATCCTAAAGATAGAGGATGGTAAAGCAACTATCCGCCGCCATATTGATGGTGGTGTAGAGACTGTCGTAGCACCATTGCCAGTTCTCATTACCGTGAACGGCACTGCTGCTCCTGCCCGTCCTTGCAATGCTAAGCTTGTCATGAAATACAAGTATGCTACCTGTCCGATGGAGCGCAAGGGCGATGAACCTTGGGCACAACTCTACGAGGAGCGTCCTTATCTCACACTGAACCAGTGGTCAGTTGCCGATGTCAACGGTGATGAGGCACAGTGTGGTTTAAGTGGTTCACCTACAAAGGTCAAGACTGTGCAGAATATTGTATTCCAAGCTAAGGAGAGTAAGACGCTCACTGGCTCAGACGAGGACGTAGAAGGACTCATCAAAGAACTGTTAGGAGAGAAGATTATTGGTTAAAAAACGACAGAACAACTAACCAACAAAACAAGCGACTGGCCCATCCCCTCCCCCAGAGGGAGGGGCGTAGAATGTCCTGATGCTTTTTCTTAGCTACAGACATCATAAGGGAAAGAAAATTTATGAACAACCTTTTAATAAGCCAGTTACCCTACAGCAAGTGATACATTTCACTCCCCTCCCTTTGGGGGAGGGGTAAGAGGGAGGGGCCAGTTGGGGCCACTTAGGCCTGTTAGTTGGATTAGTATGTGGTCGAACATTTGATTTATGAACAACGTATTTGTATATTGCGAAATAGAGGAAACCACCGTACAGGAGGTTTCACAGGAGCTGTTGACCAAGGGTCGCAAGCTCGCAAATGAGTTAGGTGTGGAACTCCATGCCATCGCTGCCGGTAGTGGTATTAAGGGAAAGGTAGAAGACCAAATCCTGCCATACGGCGTAGACAAACTCTTTGTCTTTGATGGTGAGGGACTCTTCCCTTACACATCAGCACCACACACAGACATTCTTGTAAACCTCTTCACTGAGGAGAAACCACAGATCTGTTTGATGGGTGCTACCGTTATCGGTCGTGACCTCGGTCCACGTGTATCGTCATCCTTGACCAGTGGTCTTACTGCTGATTGTACTCAACTTGAGATTGGTGACTACGAAGATAAGAAAGCTGGTAAGCGTTATGAGAACCTTCTCTATCAGATTCGTCCTGCTTTCGGTGGTAACATCGTAGCAACCATCGTCAATCCTGACCACCGTCCACAGATGGCTACTGTACGCTCTGGCGTTATGCAGAAGGCTGTCTATGAGGGTAAGGCAAAGGGTGAGGTTGTCTATCCAGACGTTGCAAAGTATGTACCAGAGGTTGACTATGTCGTAAAGGTTATCGACCGTCATGTTGAGCCAGCACAGAACAATTTAAAGGGTGCGCCTATCGTTATCGCTGGTGGCTACGGTGTTGGTTCTAAGGAAGGTTTCGACCTACTCTTTAAGTTGGCTAAAGAGCTTCATGGAGAGGTTGGTGCCAGTCGCGCAGCAGTTGATGCAGGATGGGTAGACCACGACCGTCAGATTGGTCAGACTGGTGTTACCGTCCATCCAAAAGTCTATATTGCATGCGGAATATCTGGCCAGATTCAGCATATTGCTGGTATGCAAGACAGTGGTATCATCATCTCTATCAACAACGATCCCGATGCTCCTATCAATGCCATAGCCGATTATGTCATCAATGGCACCGTTGAGGAGGTCGTTCCAAAGCTGATAAAGTATTATAAGCAGAATAGTAAGTAACAAAGAAGTGGCCCCTCCCCCTTGCCCCTCCCCGAAGGGAGGGGAGTAAAATGCGAAAAGGGAATAAGAGGACTACTGTCGCTAAATACTCATTATCACAAGAGGCATAGCGTGTATTATCATTGACTAACTACCAACCTATGACTAAAGAAAATAGAAAGAAATGCACCTACAAGACAGCTTCACCTGACAGGTACCATATTCTAAAGGACTTTGCAAAGGAGAATCGAAACGAGATGACTTTGGCTGAAGAGGTTCTTTGGAAGGAATTAAAGGGTACAAGAGGCGACTGTCATTTCAGAAGACAGCATCCTATAGGTGACTTTATTGTAGACTTTGTATGTCTTTCACAGAACTTAGTCATAGAAGTAGATGGGGCTTACCACAAGCAACCTCTACAAGAGGTAGACGATGAAACAAGAACAGAATACCTTAATGAGATGGGCTTTAATGTTCTTAGATTCACTAACGAAGAGATATACACGGACATAGATAATGTGATAGAACAAATAACCGAATTTATAAACAACGAATAAAAAGAGTCCCCTAACCGTAAGAATCAGTACATTCTACTCCCCTCCCTTTGGGGGAGGGGCAAGGGGGAGGGGCCACTCTTACATTTTTTATCATGGCAAATTATTATACTGACCACCCAGAAATAGCGTTTCACTTGGAGCATCCATTGATGAAACGCATCGTAGAACTGAAAGAGCGTAACTACGCTGATGCTTCTACACACGCTGACGCACCGGTAAACTATGAGGATGCTATCGAGAACTACAAGCGCATCTTGGATATCACTGGTGACATAACAGCAAATATCATTGCACCTAACTCTGAGGCTGTCGACCTTGAAGGTCCACACCTTATCGACAACCGTATGCACTATGCCAGCAAGACTTTGGAGAATATCCAGGCTACACGTCAGGCAGGATTGTGGGGTGTTTCTATGCCTCGCCGTTATGGTGGACTGAACCTTCCAAACGTTGTCTTCTCAATGATGTCTGAGTTGATTGCTGCTGCCGATGCTGGTTTCCAGAACATCTGGTCGTTGCAGTCTTGTATCGACACACTCTATGAGTTTGGTAATGAGGAACAACGCCAGAAGTATATCCCTCGTATCTGTGAGGGTGAGATGATGTCAATGGACCTCACCGAGCCTGATGCTGGTTCCGACCTTCAGCGTGTAATGCTCAAGGCAACCTTCGATGAGAAGGAGAACTGCTGGCGATTGAATGGCGTAAAACGTTTCATTACCAATGGCGACTCTGATATCCACCTCGTTCTTGCACGTTCAGAAGAGGGTACACGTGATGGTCGTGGTCTCTCAATGTTCATCTATGACAAGCGTAATGGCGGTGTTGACGTACGTCATATCGAGCATAAACTCGGTATTCATGGTTCTCCTACCTGCGAGCTTGTTTACAAGAATGCAAAGGCAGAACTCTGTGGTAATGTCCGCATGGGTCTTATTAAATATGTAATGGCATTGATGAATGGTGCTCGTCTTGGTATCGCAGCACAGTCTGTTGGGCTTGAGCAGGAGGCTTACAACGAGGGATTAGCTTACGCTAAGGACCGTGCACAGTTCGGTAAGAAGATTGTCAACTTCCCAGCTGTCTATGATATGCTCTCTCGTATGAAGGCGAAACTCGATGCTGGTCGTTCTCTCTTATATCAGACAGCACGCTATGTAGATATCTACAAGGCATTGGAAGATATCGCACGTGACCAGAAGCTCACCCCTGAGGAGCGTCAGGAGATGAAGAAGTACAACCGTCTTGCTGATGCCTTCACACCATTGTCAAAGGGTATTAACTCTGAGTATGCTAACCAGACAGCCTACGATTCTATCTCTATCCACGGCGGTTCTGGTTTCATCATGGAGTATAAGTGTCAGCGTCTGTACCGTGATGCACGTATCTTCTCTATCTATGAGGGTACTACACAGCTGCAGGTTGTTGCTGCCGTACGTTACATCACTAACGGTACTTACCTCTCTATCATGAAGGAGATGCTTGAGGGCGAACTCTCTTGCGACTGCATGAAGGGTCTGCGCGACCGTGTTGCCAAACTTGTTCAGCTCTACGAAGAGGCTGTTGAGAAGGTTAACGCAAGCGAAAACCAGGATGTTCACGATTTCCTCGCACGCCGTCTTTACAACATGACAGCCGATATCATCGGTTCTCTCCTCCTTATCGAGGATGCTTCTAAAGCACCAGACCTCTTCAAGAAATCTGCTCATGTCTTTGTTCGCATGGCTGAGGAAGAAGTTATCGGTCATACTGCTTATATCAAAGCCTTCAACCCAGAAGACCTTGAGCAGTTCAAGGCTGTGGAAGAAGAGACAGAAGAAGCATAAATATCAAACAATATATGAAATAAAAGCGAAGGGTGGAGGAACTATTTCCCTTCGCTTTTATTTATAATAATTGCAAAACATTGAATGCCGCTAACTTTTCCTCCATAACAGCTAAGATGAGCTGGATAGGCAAGACTATAAATCTAAATTATTTCTTGATTTCCTATCAAAACTTATCGTTTTAATTGATTAATGCACAATTACAACCTCTATTGTAGACTGTTTTGCAAAGATAATATAAAAGTAGACTTTCCGCTATTATTCTTCCCCAGTTTCTCCCTTTTTCATATCAGAAAGCAGGTAGTAGGCACCAGATAATGCAACGATATCTATTTTCGCATTATTCTGAACAGGCTGCACAGCTACCATACCATTTTCCTCCTTTATTTTTTTGACAGCAAGAGGAGTAAACCTCCAGTTGCCTTTTACTTTGGTTGCGGTAAAAATATAAGAATTCCCAGCATCGTCTACTATGGCTTCTGCAGGGACAGCCTTCATTTTGGTTGCCTTTGTTGCTATACGAGCCTCTACATAGAGCCCTGCAATAAGTGCATCTTTCTTGCTATAGATGTTCACTCTTACGGGAACTGCTTGTGTATTACTATCAAAAGTACTTCCTATTGAAAACACTTTTCCGTTATAAACCTGTCCACCATCTGTTTGTGTCTGTAAAATAACCTCTTGGTTCTTTTGTAGCTTTGGTATATCACGCTGATATACCTGCAGTTCGGCAAAAATACTTTGCGTGTTTACTATTCTTATCATCACCGTTTCGGGTGCTGCATATTGTCCTATCTCTACATTTATTTGCTCTATAGTACCAGCGATGGGGCTCCTCACAGCAATGTTTGTAGATGCTTTCCCATCTCGCACTGCTGATGGAGATATACCTAACTGTTGCATTTGTGTAGAGAGCATACTTAGTTCACTATTGGCAATTTGAAGTTCAGACTTAGTGCGGTCGAAGTCTTTACCAACCCCCACACGCTCATTCATCATCTTACTTTGTCGTATATACTCTCTGTAAAGATAATCGCGACGATTAACAGCCGTAAGATAGCGGGATTGTATGTCTATTAAGTCGGGATGGGATAAGTAAGCTAAGATTTGTCCTTTACTAACTTCTTGTCCCTCACGCACAAGAATACGTTGCACAGTTGCTCCTATCTTTGGTGCTACCGATGCTTCTCCTTGAGGAGAGGTCTGTAATCGACCACTTGCTTCAACATTTCCTTGAAAGGATGTATAAACTAATGTACCCGTAGTAATATCAAGCTGTTTGAGTTGTTTATCAGTAAGTTCAACAGTGTTCGAGGTCGATTCTGTTGCTTCTTTATTTTCTTTTACTTCTTTTGTGCCACACGATGTTACAAACAAGGCGGCAACTATGTATATGAATATATTTTTTTTCATTATCATTATATATTTGGATATTGTAAATCTATTTGCGTTTGGAGGAGTTGTTCATAAGCAGTCCAATAGTCAAGCTCAGTTTGCACAGCATCTCCCATTGTCTGAATAAATCCTACATAGTCTGTAGCTCCTAACTGATAGGCTGCTGCGGCTCCTTTTTGTTGCTCACGTGCTGTGGGTAGTGCTGTTTGACGATAATACACTAACTTGCGCTGTAACTTATCATACTGTGCTTCAGTAACTCTTTTGGCAGCTCGAATTGTCATCTCTATTGTTTCATAATTGGCCTGAGCTATATCCCGTTCTAAGCGTGCAGCTCTTTCACGTGCCTGATAAGTCTTCTTGAACAAGGGAATACTAATGCCTGCATTAATGCTCCAATATCCAGCTCGATTACCCAACATCTTTGTTCCACCTTCCACGAAGAATGTAGGAAGAGACTTCGACCTTTCCAAAGTAATTCCTTCATCTGCTAACCTTACCTTTTCAGCATAGAATTTAGTCAAAGCTGTACCTATCAGACTGTCGCTTTTAACCACCATCAGGTGTTCTTCAGGTGCAGTTGTAGGTTCGTAAACCTCACTTCCCAGCCATTGTGAAAGCTGTAAGACTGCTGCATGATAGTCGTCTGTAGCTTGTAGTTTATCTTCTACTATTTGCCTGGATTTCTTCTTGGCAGTAAGATACTCTAAGTAAGATATTTCTCGAGCATCATACTTTACTTTAGCTGCATGTTCGAAATTGCGATAGATAGAGTCAATTATAGCATATACTTTCATTCGTTTATTTGTCACGTATGCAGCAACATAGGCTTGGCAAACACTTTTCTGAAGCTGTTGCCGTGTGAGTTCAACTGCAGCTTGTGCAGTCGTGATAGCCTGCTCCTGATAGCGAGTTCGTACTTTATTACCAAGTATATTGAGATTTTGACGCACAGACAAAAGTGTGAAAATTCCATCTTTGCCTTTTCCTATCTCATCTGCTCCTGATGAGAACTCAGTTGTTCCAATATCGTTCACACCCGCTTTCATTTCCGTTTCACGTTTCACACTTAATTGTGCAGCTTTCATTGAAGGATAGTATTGTTCAGCTAATATTAGTGCTTGTTTCAAATTTACCTTTTGTTGCGCATGTGCCTGATTAGGGGTATTTACCAAAAATAGGACAGCAATGATAGAAAGAGGAAGTATTCGTTTGAACGATATTTTTTTCATTCTCTCTTCCAAAGCATAAAGAACTGGAATAATAATCAATGTGAGCAATGTGGCAGTGAAGAGTCCGCCGATAACAACTGTCGCTAATGGTCGTTGTACCTCAGCGCCAGCTGATGTAGAAACAGCCATAGGTAAGAAACCAAGCATAGCTGCAGTTGCAGTAAGTAATATAGGACGAATGCGCTCACGTGTCCCAACTAATATTCTTCTATTGATGTTGTTCATTCCTTCTTGTTTTAATGAATTAAAACGATTGATGAGTACAAGTCCGTTAAGTACGGCTACACCGAACAAGACAATAAATCCTACACCTGCAGAAATAGAGAACGACATTCCTCGCACTGCCAATGCAAAGACACCTCCCATTGTTGCAAGTGGAACGGCCATGTATATCATTATACTTTGTTTAAACGATTTCAGTGCAAAATAAAGTAGCAAGAAGATGAGTAATAATGCTATAGGCAAAACAATCATCAAACGTGCCTTGGCTTCCTGCAAGTTTTGATATTCGCCTCCATACGTAACATAGTATCCTGCGGGTAATTTTAATTGCTTTCCCAATTGTTGTTGGATATCGGCTACCACAGATTCAACGTCTCTTCCACGCACATTAACTCCTACATAAATACGCCGAGAAGTTTGGTCACGAGAGATTTGCATCGGTCCTGCTTGGTAACTTATATCTGCCACTTCACGTAAAGGTATCTGTATCCCATTGGGGAGGTCAACAAACAGATTCTTCAAATTGCTGATATCCTTTCGGTAATTGTCATTTAAGCGTATGACAAGGTCGAAGCGCTTTTCTCCCTCAAATACTACACCTGCTGAACTACCTGCAAAAGCAGCACTCACATATCGGTTGAGTTTTTCTATTTGTAATCCGTATTGTGCTAAGCGCTTGCGGTCATATCTCACAGTAATTTGTGGAAGTCCTGCAGTACGTTCAAGTGCCACATCTTCTGCACCTGGTATTTTACTTATTATATTCACCATTTGCTCTCCCAGTTCGTTTAGTTTGTCAAGATCGTCACCATAGAGTTTTACAGCAACATCCTCACGAACGCCTGTAAGCAATTCATTGAAACGGAGTGCTACAGGCTGAGAGAAAGAAAAGTTCAATCCTGGTAGGGTTTGTAACTTTTTCTTTATTTTTTCAATCAGTTCTTCTTTGTTTTTTGCCGAGGTCCATTTGCTTTTGTCTTTCTCTAAAATAATGAAACTATCGGTATAGTCGAAGCCCATTGGATCTGTAGGAATATCAGCAACGCCAATACGTGCACATACCGTTTTAATTTCCGGAAAACTTTTTAGTAATAGCGTTTCCACTTCCTTTTCTCTCTTAATGGTTTCAGAAAGAGAACTTCCTGGTCTTAAAAATGTTTGCATAGCTATGTCTCCTTCATCAAGTTCGGGAATAAATTCTCCTCCCATCTTACCAAAAACAAATGCAGAGGAAGTAAACAAAACAACGGCTGATATGATAACACTTTGCTTATGTCGCAATGCAAAACGAAGCATAGGTTGATATATATGGGTGATTACAGCGACCAACCTATTACTCAGTTTTTCTAACCATCGTTCTGTGCGGGCCATACGGCTATTAGCATTTGCTGCTGGTTTCATCAATAAAGAAGATACCATTGGTACATAGGTTAGGCAGAGAATGAGCGCTCCGAGTACAGCGAACGAGAACGTATAAGCCATAGGTGCGAACATTTTCCCACTTACACCAGCAAGGAACAATATTGGTGTAAACACGATGAGGATAATGAGCTGTCCAAAAAACGCAGAGTGCATCATTGTGGAAGCAGCCTCATAACTGATTTTATCCATTTCTGCACGATTGAGTACAGCTTTCTGACGGCTTATTCTCCTTTCAATTTCGAAAACGATTCCTTCGACAATAATTACTGCTCCATCTACAATGATACCGAAATCTATAGCACCAAGGCTCATTAAATTTGCCCATACACCAAAGATTTTCATTAAGATGAAAGCGAAAAGTAGTGAAAGTGGTATAACGGATGCCGTTATAAGACCTCCACGAACACTACCCAACAATAAGACAAGTACAAAAATAACAATAAGCGCACCTTCTATCAGATTGCGTGAAATAGTGCTTGTCGTGCGTTCTATCAGGTTGGAACGATCGAGAAATGGTTTTAATTCTATATCGGATGGAAGCGACTTTTGAACTTCGTTCATTCTCTCCTTCACAGCTGTCACCACTTTATCCGAGTTTGCTCCTTTTAGCATTAATATCATACCACCTACGGCTTCATGACCATCTTGTGTGAATGCACCATAACGAACCTGAGAGCCAAAGTCTACTTTGTCTGCGATGTCGCCAATAAGAATTGGTCGACCATTATTATTCTTCACAACGATATTCCTAATATCATCTAACGACTTAACAAGTCCTTCTCCACGAATAAAATTAGCCATGTGACTCTTCTCTATATAAGCACCTCCTGTGTTTACATTATTCTGACTCAAAGCTTCGTAAACTTCGCCAATACTCACTTTCATTGCATTGAGCCTTTCTGGATTGAGTGCTACCTCATATTGCTTTATACTGCCACCAAATGAGTTCACTTCTACCACACCTGGTAGCATGGACAATCGGCGTTTGACTATCCAGTCTTGCATTGTCCGCAATTCTTGTGGTGTATAGCGAGTTGTGTCCTTAGGAACAAGCGTATATTGGTAAATTTCACCCAGACCAGTTGTTATCGGTCCCATTTCAGGTGTTCCGAAATCCTTGGGAATCTCATTACGCACTTCTTCCAATTTCTCCTGTACTAATTGCCGAGGCAAATAAGTACCCATATCATCTTTGAAAATAATGGTAACTACCGATAGTCCAAATCGAGAAACCGAACGGATATCTTCCACACCAGGAAGATTCGACATTGCAAGTTCAACAGGATAAGTAACAAATTGCTCAATATCAGCTGTTGATAAATTTTCTGACACCGTAATAACTTGTACTTGGTTATTCGTTATATCAGGGGTTGAGTCTACATTGATGGTACGTAACGAATAAATACCACCTGAGATGATGGCAACCAATAGTAATCCCACCACAAACTTATGTTTGATTGAAAAATAAATAATTCGATTTATCATGTTTATATATAATTATATGCTACATCAACAGAAAGTATTTGAAAATTGAACACTTCCTGAAAAAATAATGCTGTATATAATTATAATGTAGGTGGTGCCCGTAGTCCACGCGACGTAATCCATCCGTCATGTAGAAGAATTATAGGATTACGGAAGAACTTTCTAAGAGATAAGTTATTTGTTCGAAAATAAAAGAGTGCAGACAGGACAGAATACAGCAAGCATATTTCATGCAAAAGAGATTGTTCGCCCTGATGTAAGTTCTTCTCGGTTGTAAATGCTTGTTTGATTTGCTCTATTGCACATCCACTTTCCGTCCCAGTAGTTTGATGTGTTGTGTGCTGGTCATTAACACGATTATCTACCTGACACTTCTCTTGGGTAAAACATAGCATTTTTAAGTGATGATGGTGAGGCAAGAATGCCGTTGACAACATTAGTAATGTTGCCAACCAAATACAGAATATGTAAACTTTCTTCTTCATCACGCTGCAAAGGTAGAAATTTCTTTTTGCAACTCGGTTGCAAAATTGCAGAGTAAAGAAAGAATAAGAAAATCACTTGTTTCCAACTCGTAACCCAGTTACCTTTTATCCTTTCTTATTCTCTTAATCATCTAAAAGATACAGATCTCTGATTTTTTCAGAGCAAAACTTGTACAATGCATAGGAAAAGAGGTTGTTGAATCACTATAAACAACTAATATTCACACATAGAGAATTCTAACATCATCCCCCACCAAATACTTTCATTTGCAAAGATAATATGCAGAACGGGGAGAAAGAAAACTGAAATAATTATAAATCTTAGTAGTTATCTGCTTATTTATAACTATCTTTGTCATTCATATTAAAAGGAGAAAACAAGATGAAGAAATATTTTAAAGCAAGTATGTTGCTGATGGGCTTATTGTTCATCCAGTCAACAACAGCGTCTGCACAATGCCCTATCAAGGAGCAGATAATGAATGGTGACGATGGCGGAGAAGGCTTAGAGAAGGCTAACCGAGAACGAGATAAGACTCCGGTCAGCCACACGCTGATTATCTTCTTCGACAAGAAGACGGGTAGCAAACCACTCTTAAAAGCCATTAAGAAGCAGGGCTGCACCCTACTCTATAAATACAAGGAGTTCAGTGGGGTTGCTGTTAAGGTTGACGAGAAGCACGACGTTGATAAGGCTATCGTTGATTTCAAGAAAGTAAAAGGTGTGACAAGTGTCAACAAAGACGGTATCATGCAAATACAGTAACTGCCCCTATCCTAAAACTAAAAGTCAAGCCATAATGTGAGTAGCATTGTGGCTTATTTTTCCCACCTCAAATGCGATGTCAGTTCGCTCAAAACTGGTAGCAACAAAACCTACTTTTATAAGCAAGAAATAACCCCTAATACTACGAAAAAAGTTTTATTTTTAGTTGCTGTCACATTTAACATTTCACGTAACCATACTATCATCCAATAAGTTAAGAGCCGAACTTGCATGACAGAAATGACAGGAAAATTATTTTTCAAGGATTTCCTTCTCCTCAAAGAATAATTGATTCGGCACCTTAAAAGCAACTTTATACAAACATCACAGCTAACCGTTCACTAAGAAATAACATTTAATTCGCTATCAGAAAGAAATAGTTGTGAAGATAATAAATTTATCGTATATTTGCAGAGGAATTATCCTTTAATAAGATTTTCACAATGTTGAGCAGAGTTATCATAGATGGATACAAGTCTATCCAACATACAGATGTAGAACTAAGACCTATCAATATCTTGATTGGCTCAAATGGTGTTGGCAAGACTAATTTCATTTCTTTCTTCAAGCTGATAAACATCATCTATGAACAACGCCTACATAACTATACGATGCAGAACAGTGCTGAGAGGTTGTTTCACTATGGTTTGAAGCAAACCAGCGAACTAAAAGGATATTTAGCATTTGGAGATAATGCCTATGAGGTAAGACTTCAGGCACGAGACAACGGAAGTCTGTTTATTGCCGAAGAAAGAAGCTACTACCAGTCAAGCTCCTTCAATGTTTCAAACATAGATGAGAGCCAAATTAAGAACTCATCAACTTATAGAGACAGGTGGCTTAGAGACTATCTGCAAAGCTATAAAATCTTCCATTTCCACGACACAAGTAAAGGTGCACCATTGAGGAGTAGTGCTAATATTAACGACAACCGCTACCTCAAGACAGACGGAAGTAACCTCCCAGCCTTTCTCTTCATGTTGCAAGAGAAGTATCCGAAGACTCTAAGAAGGATAGAGTTGACTATCCGTTCAGTCATGCCTTACTTTGGTAATTTCTCTTTAGCACCATCTCTACTTGATGAAAGCCAAATCAACTTACAGTGGAGTGACATCGAAAACAATGAGAAGTATTTCGATGCCAACGACTTGTCTGATGGTAGCATACGCTTCATTGCACTGGCTACCCTGTTGTTGCAACCTACCTTACCAAAAGTCATTATCATTGACGAACCAGAACTTGGTCTTCATCCAACAGCTATTGTTAAGTTGGCTGGCATGATAAAGTCTGTTGCTTCCAGAGGTTGTCAGATTATCGTATCCACGCAATCTGTAAACCTTATCAATAACTTTGACGCAGAAGATATTATCACTGTCGACCGCAAAGATAAGCAATCTACCTTCAACAGACTAAACAACGACACATTACAACATTGGTTAAATGATTACTCCTTAGGAGAATTATGGACAAAAAGTATCATCAATGGACAACCGACCCTACTATGAAAAGACTCGTAATACTTGTATAACCAAGCCACCACAACCCAAATCTCCACACTTATCCCTTACCGACTCATTGTCAGTATAAGTTCCTTCCCTTTCTCTAAGTTTACAGTTCCGCTATAAATCTGGTTATCTTTGTTTATCTGTTTATTGGCAGTAGTGTGATAAACCTCCAACTGGTAGTTGCCAGAAGGGATATTATTTATCTTGAAATCAACATCATAGCGACAGATGCAGTTTGTCATCATGTCCTTATCGGGATACAGGATGAGAACAATCTTACCCTCACTGCTGCTTGCTCCTACATGGAACAGGTCGATTGCACAGTTATCCATGACGTCTACAAAACGTGCCGTGACAGTATTGTCCGTACCGAGTAGGAGACGTAACACAGACCGCTGCCCCATAAAACGATTATAGTAATCAGGCCGAGACTCCATCAGAGAGGCTGATGCTTTGCAGCCTGACGACTTCACATCACTTATCCCAACATTCCCAACAACTGCGTTCTCCGTCGTACATGACAACATTAGCACTGACAGACAGCATATAGTCAGACAGTTAATAGCTTTCCAAT
Source organism: Prevotella sp. oral taxon 313 (assembly GCF_003043935.1). Classification (NCBI taxonomy): domain Bacteria; kingdom Pseudomonadati; phylum Bacteroidota; class Bacteroidia; order Bacteroidales; family Prevotellaceae; genus Prevotella; species Prevotella sp. oral taxon 313. The sequence goes on along the minus strand of NZ_PYXE01000001.1, from coordinate 3,097,109 downwards.
ATTTCATACGTATATCTATTTATAGGGTTAGTTAACACAAAAGTTTCTTTGCAAATATAGTGTTTTATTTTGTAGAATACAACTCTTTTCTTGCAAAATAACCTGCATCATCTTATTTTAACACCCAAGCTGTTAGCCGCAGCCACCATCGTCCTATCTCTACACAAACCGTGTTTTATCTTCAACGATACGGAAAGTACGTTCCTCTGGGAGTGGTTCTATCACATACACCACACCTGCTCGGAAATTAAAACTCATCTCTTTTTATAAAGTTCGTTACTCATATTGCGCTTTGAAAGAATACGCTCCTCATAGAATACGAACTCCACTCGGTGTCTTCCTGCGGTCAGGAAGCTACCATCAAACCATGAGAAACTTACGCCACGACCAGAATTAATATCATCAATCTTGCTTATTGACACCATCATGTTCTTAGCACCTTCATTCCATGAGGGGAAGAACAATCGGCAATGTTGGGGATTACGACGGAGCCAAGCACTTTTCTCTATACGAAAAATAGCAACTATCGCCACGCTCACCAGAACTATCATCAAAACAGGTAGATAGACAAACAACCCCCTTTCATAGAGTAAATCAAATCCAATACCAGAAAAGGCTAAACCCACGAATATGCCGAAGAATGCTATTATAGATAGGAAGTACCAAACAAGACCGCCTTTAGAAAAGGTCTTAATACTGGGTGCCGAATGAAAAAAAGAGTAACGATAGAATAGTTTATTAAGCCCATAAATAAAGCCGTATGCTCCTAAAATAATAATGATAGATACAATAAATGATTTCATCTTATATTTTTCTTTATTTAATTAGTTTCTATTTTTGATTGGACAAGGGGATTGGGGTGAGGGATGAGGGGTGTTAAATGTTGGGTGATGAGGGATAGATTATGAGGGTGAGGGGTGTTGAGGGGTAGGAGATATGTGGTGATTCTGACCATAAATCTTACTATGCAAACAGCTGATAAACATCTGCTCTCGAATTATTTTCATGAAAAGAAATATTTCTTCTCACGTAAATAAATATTTTTTTTCACGTAAATAAATATTTTTCTTCATGAAAATAATTCGCAATGACAGGATGGAACACTATTGTACGAAGACGAAAACGGACTAATGACCCTGTTCTGCTGTCTAACTGAAAAGCATCTTGTCGACCCATACCAATAAAGTAGAACCTCCTAACTGATGACGTTATGCAACTCATTCACAAAGTCTTTTAGCCCCACAAAATACTCACCAAAGACATCCCGCCACCTGTTTCGGTTCAATGGGTACTCCATGAAGTCACTCATTTTTAGGTCACCATTCTCGCTGAGATAGTTCAGTATCTCTTTCAGATACTGTTCTTGCTCACCTGTCAGGTTGCCGTCTTTGATAAAGCGGGTATAGAGGGCTAACGCTTTCTGGCGGTCTACACCTTGAATGACACGGATAAACGCAGCCACATTATGGTTATATTTCTTTCCATTCGTAGCCTCATCAAACTCCGTGCGTGTACCTAATTCTTCCCAGAAGATACGTTGCAACTCATTGACATCAGCTGTCGTCAGCTGCTCAAAGTTCTGTATCTTCCTTAGCACTTCATTGTCTGTATGCTTCGCCAGATAGTCTATCACACGGTCGTGATAGGTGGCTTTCAGCGTGACAGGAGCAGCCACAGCATCCGAACTGATTGCATCTTCGATATTGATAACAAATCTTCTCTCGTCCCTACTCTCAGCTAACACATGCACCAACTCACGTAGTTCCTTCCTCACTCGTTCAAGACTATTCAGCGTACAATGGTCCCAGAAGGCGGCAGTCTGCACCTCCTTAATCGTTTCCATCCGCTCCCTCACAGCTGGGATCGTGGCTTTCTTCTCTAAGAGTTGCGCTATCTTAATCACACTCGCACGACTGTTATCAGCCTTCACCGTACTATCTACCTGCTCTAACTGCAGATAGAGCATCAGCACATCGAACTTCTTTGCGGCCTCATTCTCCTTCGGACGCGGCAATAAGTGGGCTATTCCCTTCAGTTCGGCAACGTCTAAATCACTCAGGCAGGCCCACGCTTCCCGCTCACGATAGGGCTCAATCGTCTGCAGATGCGCTCTGACATCAATGCGCGCCCTACTGAGTTGGCTCACCTGTGCATGTAGGATAGCCTTCAACTCATCGTGTAGACAGCGGTCGACCTCCCTCTCTTGGTGTTCAGCCGACTGTAAGGCAGCTGCAATATCGAGCCTCAACGCATAGAGCCGTTCGGTCAGCGACTTCACAGCGACAGGGTTTGCGCCATCACTATTTACTGAGAAATACTCGAAGTTGCCACACCAATCGAAGATGTAGAACTCTTTCTTGTCAGCATCACCAAACACCTTCGGACAGAGACGTGTACCACGTCCTATCATCTGCATAAACTTTATCTTCGAACGAACACACTTAAAGAAGACGAGATTGAGCACCGATGGCACGTCGACACCCGTATCAAGCATGTCAACACTGACCGCTATCTGTGGGTACTTATCCATCTGTTCGAAGTCAAGTATAAGTCCATGTGCCTTGTTGACATAGTTATCAATCAGCTGACAGTAGTCGGGTTCCTTCTCAGGATAGAGCGTACGGAAACGTTCAACGATGAGTTCTGCATGAGGATGGTTCATAGCGAAGATGATAGTCTTGCCTATCTCCTCCCCACTCTTCACCTTTAGTCCCTTTTCCATCAGCTCCATCAGCACCTTGTCAATGGTGTCTATGTTGAAAAGATACTTGAATATCTCTTGCGGAAGGATGTCACGATGATACTCATCGTCGGGTCCTAAGCCTGCTAAAGATTTCTCATAGTCCATTAGTCTTTCGGCTTCTTCACGGTCCTCCTTCGACATTTCGTCCCATTTGGCACCACGTTCCATAATCTTAGAGTGATACTGCAGTGTCTTATAAGGACAGAGATAGCCATCCCTGACAGCCTCATCAATGTCGTAACTGTAGTTAGGCATACCATTATCTAACTGTAGAAGGTCGTAGGTATTGCGGTCTATCTCGTCACGTGGGGTGGCTGTCAGACCGATGAGCAACGAGTCGAAATAGTTGAAGATGGCACCATATCTACCAAAGACACTTCGATGGGCTTCGTCGATGATGATAAGGTCGAAGCGACCAACACTAAAGGCTTTATCCTCTCTGTCGAGGTAGTTTATCATCGTCTGATAGGTAGAGAAGAGGATACGTGCCTGCATATCAGGTGCCTTCTCTTCGCTCAACACCGACATAGAAACACTCGGCAGCAAGGCTTCATAGTTTTTATGTGCCTGACCGACGAGTGCCGTACGGTCTGCAAGAAAGAGTACATTCTTCACCCAATCATTGCGCATAAGGATGTCGCAGAGCGAGATACTCACACGTGTCTTACCTGTTCCTGTTGCTAAGACGAGTAGTCCTCGACGGTGCTTGGCATTAAACCACTCCACAATACGCTTGATGGCGGTCTGCTGATAAGGGCGGTCAGTAATTTCTTCTTTTATCGTCACGTCCTTTATCTCAGCCCTCCCTCGCTTCTGTATCAGCCTTTCGAGGTCGTCCATAGAGTGGAAGGAGATCACGTCACGGTCTGGATAACCCATTCCGTCAATGACCTTTGTTGTGAAACCATTGGTGTAATAGATGACAGGGCGCACACCATATCGCTTCTCTAAGCAGTCTGCATAGAGCGTTGCTTGGTGTCGCCCTTCTGTTATGGCACGGCTGGTGGCCTTCGCTTCGATGACAGCCAAGGGCTTACCCCCACGACTAAAGAGCACATAGTCGGCATAGCCTTTCCCCGAAGCAGTGGGCATCCCGTCCACTTCCACCTCTATGCAAGCCTTTCCGCCCTGCACTTTTCCCTTCTCTTCTAAGATTTCCCAACCTGCTTCCATGAGCATATAATCAATGAGATACCTCCTTGTCACGGCCTCACTGGCAAGACTCTCACGAGGTAGCACCACTGGTTGTGGGTCGTCGAGCGACTCTTTCCGTACGCTATTGACCACCTCCATCTCCACCTTCGGTTCTGGACTCTTGACGAGGGCGACTGGGGCAGACGGTGAAGAGATGAGTGTTGCGTCGAAAGGAGGTATATCCTTAACAGCATCCCAACGCCCCATAAAACCCGCTACGACATTATAGAGTGCACGAAGACAGCGGAAAGCCTTCACCCGATTGACGGGTTCTGCACCGTCATGGCTGGCCGCATTGCCTATTTTCTTTACTAAGTAAATATCTTCTCGAAACTTATAATCACGATTGACAAAGGCGTCTGTCGCTGGAAGGCGTAACATATCGTTGAGTGTCGCACGTGCGTCAACGGTAACACCAGCCATCTTCAACATGTTCTTCATCAGCCACTCAAGGGCCTTACGAGCGTTATTGGCAGACGCATCAGGGTAGATTGGTTGTTGTTCCTCAGCCAACCTGCAGTAGTTATGTAGGTGCTTAAAGGTCGGTATCTTGTCTGCTAACAATAGTATATAATCAAAGTTTTTAGCCATATCGTCTTGCTTTGTATTAATGTTTCATGTATTTTGATTGATTACTTAGTCAAACCAGTGTTGCATTCGTGCAGCAAGAAGCATCTCTAAATCACTGATTGTTTTCTGAACAGACGCCTTCTGACGTTCTATCTGTTCTATCTTATGCGCAAAAGATTGCTGGAGAGGAAGCGGAGGGAGAATAACTCCGAACTTTGCAATTGCCTTTCTATCGCCTCGTGGCATCTTTGCACCTTTCGTATAGGTATTATCATATTCAAAAAAAGAGTCCGAAGATAATACTTTAAATAGGAAGACTGGTGTAATTTTCCTATTGCTTATTCGTATAATAACTACATCACCACTTGCACCTCCACCCTTATCTGCAAGCCATATCTTCTTTAAGTAGGGTCTTATATTACCTAATAATATATCATTTTCTTTATATGCAATAGCACTATTTGCTTTAGGTAAACTATTTGAGAATCGAACGCCGCCCCTATCTTTTATAAGGTTTTCAACGCCAACATATTGACTTGGGCTTAATTGATTTATAGCAATTCGTTCATTAGGATACATAGATAATTCACTTAATGATATCATTTCCCACCCCTTCTCATTCACCACAGGGTCTCCAAACATCTCATAGAAGATGCTTTGTGCAAGTGCGTCATAGTCTTTAAGTTGCTCTTTCTTTATCTGTATCAGCTCGTTTAGCTTATCAAGTTCGGAGACAATGGATATCTGGGTAGCTAACACTGGCACTGGTATCCTTATTTTTTTGAAATCTGAAATTGCAAAACTGGATTGATTTACAGCATCCTTACGGATACGCATAATATCCAATTTAAAAGATACACTCTGAGTATAATAACAAAGAAACACAGAATTAATGAGAGACCTATTATGTTTTAATCTCAACAGATTCATTCCATGAATGATATTCTCTCCTTGCTTTCCTTCATAAACAACAGTTCTACCTATATAAGTCTTACTGTTTATATGTGATACGAGTAAATCCCCAGACTCTAAAATATAATCTTTATACTGCTCAAGATCAACAACATCTGCATAACCCAACCTGTCTCTATTAAAGACTCCACCTGATAGAGTTTCAATCCTTGTTATTGGGTAACCTCCTGCTCCTTTTGTTTGTTTTATATTAGCACCATTCTTAATATAAGAGAAACATTCTCCTATTTTCCTTAATTCCCATTCCTTTCTCATATGCACACCTCCTTTTATAGCATGAAACAAGCTTGATTCCGTTCAAACCACTGCATAGCAATCCCCTTGCCTACCCTCTCGCAACCAAGAGAATATACCCTTGTAAAAGTCAGTTGATTATTCATTCGTACCCTCCTCCAACATTTCCATGAGTGCATTATAGCCACTTAGATAATCCGCCTCATTCGCTTTTAGACGAGAAAGGATATCACGGACAGGTTCGTAGGTTACTTTCTCACGCTCTACTTCCTTATACTTGTTAATGGAGAGGTCATAATCATTCGCACGAATATCATCAACAGACACCATAAAACTCTGTTCTCTACGGCTTCGATTAGCTTCGTCAGCAAGGTTATGGAAGCGGTTGACAACATCAGGGATGTCATTCTCAGCTATTGGCGAACGCTTGTCGTCGAGCGAAAAACCGTCCGCCTTCATATCATAGAACCACACCTTATCCGTTCCGCCACTATTCGTCTTCGTGAAGACAAGTACTGCCGTGCTAACTCCAGCGTAGGGTTTGAAGACACCGCTCGGCATAGAGACGACAGCCACCAACTGCTGATTGTCGACCAGTTCCTTACGCATAGCGATGTGTGCCTTGGACGTTCCGAAGAGAACACCGTCTGGAACGATGCTCGCACAGCGACCGCCCACCTCCAACGAACGTACAAACTGGGCAAGAAAGAGTAGCTCCGTCTTCTTCGTGTCAGCGTAGGCAAGAATCTTCTTGTTCACATTTCCCTTGTCAAGACTGCCCGCAAAGGGTGGATTAGCAAGGATGAGCGTATAGCAAGACTCGTCATTGTTCTGTTCAGAAAGGGAGTCACGACGTGCCAATTCAGGTGCTGTGATGTCATGCAAGAGGAGGTTCATTGCTCCGATACGCAGCATCGTAGGGTCGGTATCATAGCCATTGACAAGCGAAGACTTAATATGCTTCACCGATTCTGCCGTATAGAGTGCCCGCTCGTGATGCTCCTTGATATACTTCACCGCCTCCACCAAGAAGCCCGCACTACCCATCGCAGGGTCGCAGATAAAGTCGTTAGGCGTCGGCTGCATCATATCCACAATCATACGGATGATGTGGCGAGGTGTACGAAACTGTCCGTTCGTTCCCGAAGCAGCCATCTTACCGAGGATATACTCATAGACATCGCCCATCGCGTCACGGTTGTTCATGTCGAGTGCATCGACCCCATCGACCACCTTCGTCAGTGTACGAGCATCAGAGATAAGGAAGGTAGCCGACTGCATATACCTGCTGTAGGCACTCTCCTCACCTGTTCCGATTGTCTTGATAAACTCAAAGACATTCTGACGAACCATCTGGAACATGTTTTCAGGACCTGTATGGCGGAATACCGACCAGCGCATACTCTCGTAGGGCACCTCCTGTTCGGTAGTAGGATTCAACCAGTTCTGCCCAACAAGGAAGGTAGGATTCTTTACTTCGGTATCAAAGTCGCGTGCCATATCTTCCTCTTGTAGCTGCTTGTCGTCAAGCATCTTCATAAAGAAGATATAGGTCATTTGCTCTAAAACAGTAATAGGATTGGTGATACCAGAGACGTGGAAGGTGTCCCATATCTGGTCAATCTTGGTTTTTATCTCGCCAGTTATCATCGTTATCAGTTTACGGATTATAGATTGTGCTTGCCCTCTACCAAGCAAGACGACTACAAATGTACAAATTATTTTCCAATTCTTTCACTTGGAAACTTTGAATTTTGAACTTTAGTCTTTGCCAAAAGAAAGCAGAGATATGGACTGGTTGACATAAAAGAAAAAACAAAAGAGTATGTAGCCTTTGGATAGAAAGGACTTATCACACAAATTGTAGTTCTCCAAAATATGACATGACAAACTAAAAAACTTACATAATAAGGCACACAGAGTTACGGAGAGGACGGAGGTAAAGGCATAGCACGGAGGTGCCGACGGCACATAGAGCAACGGAGGTGTAGCGTACAGATTCCTGACAACCCTGTTGGGATAAACGCTTTGTATATATATTGCTAATAGAATTGGCAAACTATCTCCATTACTCCACGCACCGACGGTGCCTCCGTAACTTCCATTACGTTGTTTTAATAATCCTCCGTACTCTCCTTTTCTCCGTGTGACATTTCGTCAGAGACCTAAGCTTAGGCGAATCATTATCATTCCAAATATCTGAAGACCCTAAATTGTGTCTCCATTTCTTTGTATTTCTGTAAGAAAACATTATATTTGCAAAGAACAAAGAAACAGAACTCTATGCCTACAATCGCACTACTAACACTTAACGGACATAGCTATGTTGTCAAACTACTCAACCAATGTTTCGGACTGTTCATTAGGTGACTTACACCCCAAAATATAAAATAACAATAATGAAAAGCATCCTACTAAAAATCCTATCAATAATAAGTCCTGTTATTATCCTTGCAGCTTTGGGCATTATGCAGGGAGTATGGTTTGATGTAGAGGAGTCTCTTGAAAGAGGAGATACAGACGTTTTTCATCCCTCTTTAATCCAATATCTATTGTATTATTTAGTAAGTATAATCTTGCTTGTGCTTTCTTGTTTGCTGCTAAAACATGAATATAGAAAGACCTCATCTGCTTTTTTACGAGTGGTTTATAGTACTATTTTAGTATTAGATATTGGTATTATACTGATATGTTTCCTTGCTCTTTAAGCTCAATTGCCTTATCGTTCGGACAAAGAAGGTGATAGACTCGTTATTCTTTAATGATATGATATTGTCTTATCAAGCTACAATTGTTACGTAACATCTGCCCTCAGCATAACAAAGTAGCTATAAATACATAAATTATTTTCCAATTCCTTCACTTGAATTCAAACTTCTTTGGAGTTTAGCCAAGCAACTTAAAGAATGGAGCTAAGCCTTCGCACGATATGTGCGAAGCCTTCGCACATGTCGTGTTGATGCTCCGCACTATTGTGTTGAGGGTTTAGCCGCCTCTCAACCACCTCTTTTATGGTTCTTCTTAAGTATGAAGTGATAAACTAAAACTCTTACATAATAAGGCACACGGAGCGACGGAGAGGACGGAGGTAAAGGCATAGCACGGAGGTGCCGATGGCACATAGAGCAACGGAGGCGTAGCGTACAGATTCCTGATAACTTTTGTGATAAATGGTTTGAGCATAAGTCTCTAACAAAGTTTGCAAACTTTCTCCGTAGCTCCTTGCACCGACGGTGTCTCCGTGCGTTCCACTTTGTTTTTAATAATCCTCCATTCACTCCGTACCTCTGTGTGACATTACGTCAAAGTTCTAAACTTAAGAGATACTTTCCTTATCACTCTAATTTTCAAAAAAACCTCTTTTACTGCACAGGGGTCTGTGCATAAACCTTCAAGCCGAACTCGTTGGCATAGGCGTAGACATGTTCGAGGATGTCAGCCATGGCATGCTCGTAAGGAATCCAGTCTTTCTGACGTAGGAAGAAGTAAAGTTCCATAGGGACACCCGCCTGTGTTGCCTCCAATTGACGTACGAGGAGAGACATCTTCGCATTGACATCCTCACGCTTGGCAAGGTAATGCTCCATGTAACGACGGAAGAGAGCAGTCGTCACAACCTCACCCTTTAGGTCGTCCGCCTTAGCAAGTCCCTTATCAATTAGCTGTTGTTTGAGTCCATCGTCAGCAATACGAATGCTGCGAACATCAAAATAAATCATCTTCTTGACCCTTTGTCCCTCTACATCTTCCAATCCTTTCCAGTTTTGGAACATTCCACTAACTAATGTAAGAGGCGGTACGGTGGTAATCGTATTATCGCCCTGACGAATCTTCACAGTTGTGAGTGTGATATCAATAACCGTTCCATCCACGAAGCCTCCAGGCAAAGCAATATGATCACCAATATGAATCATCTCGTTACTCGTCAGACGGACACCAGCAACAAGACCATCAATCGTGTCCTTAAAGACTAACATAAGAACGGCAGAGGTTGCTCCTAAGCCAGCCAACAACGTCATCGGACTACGATTAATAAGGATTCCAACTACCACAATCACAGCAATAAAGATTGCAAGAATCTTCAATACGCCACAGAAAGACTTAAGATAAAGACTTGTCGAGTCACCGGGTTTCGTGTTGAGATAGCGCAGGCGGTCGATGAGTTTCGTCACAAGTCGCGTCGTTGCTACGGTAAGATAGACAGCTGTTAGCCGTGTCAAAGCCACCTGAACAACATGGTACTGATAGAAGACAAGCGGCATCAACTGCCATATCACCAAGGCAGGGACAATGTGGCAGGCTGTGCGCAGCACTTGATGGTCAAGGAGAACATCGTCCCATCGAGCTTGCGTACGCTTTACCAGACGAAGAACAAGGGGAACGAATAAGTATTTACAGATTCGTTCGGCAATGAAAGCCAACAAGATTGCTACTAATGTCAATAAGACATGACGCAATACAGGAACAGTATGACCATGTACACCGATTGACTCTATAATGTTCTCGACAAAGATTCTTATCTCTTCAAGGACATCTTCGAGGAGATGATGAGGAAGCTTTGCTATCATAATTTCTTTTCTTTTTAAAGGGTTATTGGGCTATTAGGCTAATTGGGCTAATAAGGCTAATAAGCCAAATTGGACTAATAAGCCTTATTGGCACAACGCCACACAAATCTTGTTTTGGAAATTGCGCATTGGTCCATTGCTGAGTCCACCATTATTAATAATAGAGAAACAGAGCAGATGACCATTAGAAGCAGTGAGATAACCTGCAAGTGAGCTGACACCCTTCACCGTACCCGTCTTTGCACGTACGTTACCAGCTGCAGCCGTACCACGCATTCGGCTCTTCAAAGTTCCGTCTACGCCAGCTATCGGCTGTGCTTCAAGATAGGCACCATAGATATCTGAACGCTGATAAGCATAGCGCAAGAGTTTTGTTTCAAGTTCGGTACTTACATAGTTATACAGAGATAAGCCAGAACCATCAGCAACATTATAATCACGAGGATTCAGTCCGATACGGCTGAAGAGTGCGTTCTCATACTGGCGTGCAGTCTTTGCACCTGCCCATCGTGTGCCACCATTAGCAGCCAACTGATAGAACATAGATTCAGCATAGAGGTTGTCGCTCACCTTCATCATACGATGGAGAACCTGACGGATAGAATGTGTACGTATCGTTAGCAACTGTGCATCAGTTGGTAGCTGACGTTCGCCAGTAGAACCATTCAGCGTCACACCCATATCTTCTAACTTACGGGAGAAACGATAGGTGAATTCGTCCTTACCATCAACGAGCAAAGGAGAGAGCGTAGGATTCTTATCATCCCAACACCAACCCTCGCCCAAACGGTCACGATCCTTAAAAGAGAGGTCGGCATAGACACTGCCTTCTATCGTCTTGATACCTAAGTCTCGTACGGCACGTGCCATCTCTGTCAAATCCGAAGAAGAAAGCATTGGGTCCATACCGCCAACACAATAGAGGTCGCCACGCAATACTTGCGTAGAGTCGTCAATCACACCCGTATAGTAAAGGTTTGTCTTAAAGTCATAATCAGCCCCAAGTTTATCCAATGTTGCAATAGCAGTAACACACTTCATCGTAGAAGCAGGGCGCATGTGCAGACGTTCACGGAACTGATAGACAGGTACATCATCCGTCAAATCCCATACCATCACACTTGTCTGTACCGTCTCTAAGAGCGCACTTCGGAGTATTCCATCCAGTCGGGCTGTGATATTCTCCTTCCAACTAAGATGGCTATCAGTGGTGAAAGCAGGGATAATACTGTCTGTATCTTCCTCTTCCTCGCCACTATCATCAGTATCTAAAGCGACAATCTTCGGTTGTGTGACGACCACAGCCTTAGGATGAAGAACGTTAGCAACCTCTGTACTATCCAAATATACCTGTGCCTGTGTAGGCAGACTCAACACGACACCGACGACCAGTGCCGATAAGTATTTCAATCTCATACCTTGTTATCTTTCTTTTCTATTCGTTTTTCCAGTGCTGACAAGAAACTGTCGACATTATCAGGTTGTACGCTGACAACACTACCATCTGTCATCTCTAACAGTGCGTAATAGCCCAGACGAAAGGCAAACGGACGCTTCTCTACCCTCTTCACATCAGAGAGGACAACCCGCTTGGTGCGTCCTATGCGTCCTGTCATCACCAGTAGCGTAGCCTCATCTGTCAACACATATTTAGAGTGAATGGCACGGTCTACTGCTCTGAGCGTCACAATGATAAGTAGAAAGCCTAATAAGACCATCACACTGTTCGTACGATGCCACAGACAGAAGAAGGCACCAAGCCCAAAAACCACGATGGCGCCCATGTCATTTACCGTTACTTTATGTTGGAAAGTTCTCATATTACCTGCAAAAGTACAAAAAAAAGCCTTTGCACATCCATCTATTACATAAAAAGATAATGGCAACCAACATGTGGTTGCCATTATTAGGGGGGAAGGTTATTAGCCTAATTGGACTTATTAGCCTAATAGGGCCAATAGACCTAATAAGCCAAATAGCCTTAAACCAAAGTTGCAATAATATCCTCGCGGTTACCTGGAAGCATATCAATGACTGGAATCTCAGGCATTGTATAGCAACCTGGAGCAAGGCGCATACTTGCACGTGCCACGTTAACAAGTACCTGTGCTGTAAGCGCAGGGTTATTGATAGACATATCGAAAGAGAAGTGCTGGTTGTGGGTCTTACCACTCACACCCTTACGAGTCATATGAACACCATGACCAACATCGTTCAAAGCTGCAACGCTTGGTACTGCAAACACGTGTAACTCATCGTGTGCAAAGTAGTCGTCAGCCTTAAGTTCCTTTGTTACATCCTCAAGGTTAGCACCCTCTTCCAACTCAACATAAACCATACGACGATGGATTCCCTCACCGAGAGGAATAGTCATTGACAAAGCTTCCTTAACGCCCTTCTTGCTACGAGCTACAACAGAGTGGCCCATTGAACGACCTGGACCAAAGTTGGTATAAGAAAGACCTTCTGGTGCGAGGCTCTCTAACAAGATACGAACAACTGAATCAGATCCTGGATCCCAACCAGCAGCAATAACACTAACGGTATTGGTGCGCTTGTTGTTCTCCATCTGCTTAGTACGATAGTCAAGGATTGAACCGTGAATATCAAAAGAATCTACAGTATTGATACCCAACGCAGAAATCTTCTCAGCATATTCTGGACAGCTGCGAGTTGGTGCAGCGAGGATAGCCACATCAACATCCTTCAACTTTGTTATATCATCAACAACCTCGTATGGGGTCAGTTCCAATGGTTTATCCTTGTCACCCTGACGGCGAACGATACCTGCAATCTCAAAATCCTTTGCTGCTTCAAGTGCCTGAACACTGTAAACACCAATGTTACCATAGCCAACAACGGCTGCTCTAATCTTTTTCATATTTATTTACAATTAAAAGTTTAGTTCTCGTTATCTCCTACAAAAGTAACGTTTTATTTGTAAAAAGTATCGTTTTAGTCACATTTTTAACAATATTATATAGTAAAAAGGATGGTTCTTCCGTTAAATGTGTGGACGCTTTTCGTAGTGCTTTAACGTAAGAGCCAAAGTTACTCATTAAACAAAAATATAGCTGAGACAGTCAACTATCTATCCTATTTTCATCCTCTTTCATTGAAAATCTTTTCGTTTTAAGACTTCGAAAATCTGCAGACAAAGGTTTGAAAAATCATTACATAATTTCAAGGGAAACACCTATAGCTAACGGCAAAAACACACACATGAAGCAGGTTTGCAATCAACAGGATATCAATTAGTTACCAGGTATAAAGTAAAAGGTGCCTAATTGGACTTCAAAAGGGCGTTAGCAAGGGTCTTAAAGAGCATCTTTTGCAAGCCAAAAGGGCGTCTTTTAGAAGCCAAAAGAGCATGTGTTCAAAATTATGATGTGAAAAATTATAACAGAATAATAAGTTATTAGCCTAATTAGCCCAATTGGACTAAATAGCCTAATTAGGCTAATAGGAATAAATTGCTTGTAGACGACAGATAGACATCACACCTAATTACATTTATCATATAGTTTACCCCCCTTATAAAACAATCTTATTGGAGGTAAGCTTACCATAGTATGTGGATTAATCTCACTCTATTAACAATCTACACATTTAACGGAAGAACCAAAAGGATATGAGCCTTGTTACCAGTCTGCCATCTATTCCCTCCCTCACGTCCTCCTTTTGAAGTACAATCCAGTAGGTAGTCGGTGGGTATAGTACTCTTTCTTTTTCTATTTTATACCTTAACAATACAATAATTTATATTCCTGTTACGTTACTAATCTTGTATATACAAAACCCCTTACCACGGTAAGGATTATTTTTATTGGATTATGATTGAATACATCAGGGGCGAATTGGCTGACCTGACACCTGCTTTGGCTGTTGTCGAGGCACATGGTGTGGGTTATGCACTGAACATTTCGCTCAACACTTATAGCGCCATACAAGGCAAGAGCTCAGTGAAACTTTATGTACACGAGGCTATTATGACAGGTGGACGGGACGACAACTATACGCTCTATGGCTTTGCCAACAAACAGGAACGTTCGCTCTATCGATTATTGATTACTGTTTCGGGGGTCGGTGCGAATACCGCTCGTATGATTCTCTCATCGCTGACACCTGCAGAACTTTGTAATGTCATTGCCAATGGTGACGAGAAGATGTTGAAGACGGTGAAGGGAATCGGACTCCGTACAGCACAACGCATCATCGTTGACTTGAAGGACAAGATTATGCAGAGCGGTATTGCAGACGAACTACATGTTAGCAGTCAGCCTAACACACCAGCTGTCAACGCTGCTATCAAGGACGAAGCGGTCAGTGCATTGACGATGCTGGGCTTCTCCCCTGCCCCATCTGCAAAGGTTGTTGTGAGTATCCTCGCTGAACAACCAGACCTACCAGTGGAACAGGTTGTTAAGTTGGCGTTGAAGATGATTAAGTAAAAGCGAACCAACCAACTGACCCCACAACTGGCCCCACAGCTGGCCCCTCCCCCATCCCCTCCCCCAAAGGGAGGGGCGTGATTACCGCCTACAACTGCACTTTGCTGTATCTTAGAGTTCATCATCGATTAGAACTATCCACCTACTCCAACATATCCCCTCCTTTGGAGGGGCTTGGGGAGGTATAGAACCACTTATCTTCTTGAAAAGAAAGTATTACATATCCATCCTTATTATCACACTTCTCGGCAGTATCGGACTGTTGAGTTGGGGACGCTCGGCACTTGGTTTTGCACCGATTGCTAAACTCGTCTATAGGGTAGCACCACCAGATACGGTTAAGAAAGCGAAGCCTATTGAAGTGGAGATTGATGAGGAGACTATTCCTGACTCTTTGCTACACCCTCGTTGGAAGGTGCAGCGCACAACCCCGATTACTTACGACGACCTCAAGGAGAACTCTACTGACCTTATACGCCCAGAGAATATGCGACAGACTGTGGAGTATAATGATTCGCTCGACCGCTATATCATTGGTTATAAGATTGGTAAGACTTACGTGATGGCTCCAATCATGATGACGCCAGAGGAGTATCGGAAGTGGACGGAGAAGCGTAGCTTTACAGATTACTACCGTTCAAAGAACCAAGAGATACTTAGGGAGAAGGGTAAGGATAAGTTCGACTTCACTGACATGCACTTCTCATTAGGTCCTGCTGAAAAGATATTCGGTCCTGGTGGTGTACGTATCAAGACACAGGGTTCGGCTGAACTGAAATTCGGTGCAAACATAAAGAACATTGATAACCCATCACTTCCTATCCGTAATCGTAAGACAACGGCAATGGACTTTGATGAGAAAATCAATGTCAATGTCAATGGTAAGGTGGGTGATAAGGTGAACATGAACCTTAACTACAATACCGATGCAACCTTCGACTTTGACACACAGAACTTCAAACTAAGATATGAAGGAAAGGAAGACGAGATTATCAAACTCGTTGAGGGTGGTAATGTTACCTTCCCTTCAAACAACTCTCTCGTACAGGGAGCATCTGCCCTCTTTGGTATTCGTACCGATATGCAGTTTGGTAAACTGAAGTTACAGACCGTATTGTCACAAAAGAAGAGTTCTAATAAAAGCGTTAGTTCACGTGGTGGCAAACAGCTTACACCATTTGAGATTGATGCTGCCGACTATGAAGAGAATCACCACTTCTTCCTCTCACAATATTTCCGCGACAACTACGACGCGGCAATGAAGTCATTGCCTAACCTCAAGACAGGTGTGACGATTAATCGTGTGGAGGTGTGGGTGACAAATAAGACTGGAACAACCAGTAACACACGTAACATTGTTGCACTGACCGACCTCGGTGAAAACAAGAAGATTAGCCGTACAGACCTGTGGGGAACTGGTAACGGACCCGTACCAACGAACAATGCCAATACAGAATACACCACTATTACACAGACCTATCCTGCTGCTCGTAACATAGACCAAGTGACGAGTATTCTTGATGGGGCAGGTCTTGTGGGTGGTAACGACTACGAGAAGTTGGCAAATGCCCGACTTCTCAATAGTTCTGAATACACAGTCAACAATGCCTTGGGTTATATCTCACTGAAAAGCGGACTACAGACTGATCAAGTTTTGGCGATTGCCTACGAATATACCTATGGTGGTGTAACCTATCAGGTGGGTGAGTTTGCCAGCGACCATACCAATATCAATGAGGCACTCTTCGTCAAGTCATTGAAGAACACCAGCAATAATCCTAAGCAAGGAAACTGGGACTTGATGATGAAAAACGTCTATTATTTAGCTGCTAACATTGAGCGTGATAAATTCCGCCTTGATGTGAAGTATCAGAGTGATACGACAGGTGTCTATCTGTCATACATCCCAGAACCACAAGTAAAGAACCAAACGCTCATCAAACTTCTCAATGCTGACCGATTAGATAATAACAATAATCCACATTCCAATGGTTATTTCGATTACGTTGAAGGCTATACTATCAGCAACGGACGTGTGTTCTTCCCAATGGCTGAACCTTTCGGTAACGGACTTCGGAAAGCATTGACGGATAAGGGTGTTACTACAGCTATTGCGAATAAGTACGTTTTCGAACAACTTTACGATTCTACAAAGACTATCGCCAAGCAGATTGCCGAGAAAGATAAGTTCGTCCTTGTTGGACAGTATCGTGGTTCGGCAGCCAACGTTATCTCCCTTGGAGCCTATAATGTTCCACAGGGTTCGGTAATAGTAACTGCGGGTGGTGTGACCTTGAATGAGGGTTCTGACTATAGCGTTGATTACAGTGCTGGTGAGGTGACTATCCTTAATCAGAGTATTATCGATGCAGGTACGGCAGTCAATGTATCATTGGAAAGTCAGAGTGCCTACCAGCAGGAGCGCAAGACGATGATTGGTGTAAACTGGGAGTACGACTTCTCGAAGGACTTCCAGATTGGTGGTACCTTCATGCACCTCTCTGAACAACCATTGACAACTAAGGTGAATATGGGTTCTGAACCACTCAACAACACCATTTGGGGACTGAATATCAACTGGAAGAAAGAGAGTCAGTGGCTTACAAATATGCTCAACAAGATTCCATTCCTGCACGTAACCCAGCCTTCTTACATTACTTTCTCTGCTGAGTTCGCACAGTTGTTAGCAGGCCAAAGCAAGGGAACACAGGACAATGCTTCTTATCTTGATGACTTTGAGGGAGCAAAGACAACTATTGACGTAAGTCAGCCTACCTCTTGGATTATCTCCAGTGTACCATCAGACTTCCCAGAGTATTCAGATAAGACAACCCTTCGCAGTGGCTTCAACCGAAGCTTATTGGCATGGTACACTATCGACCCACTCTTCACTCGTCGTAGTAGTTCGCTGACTCCGGGACACATCAAGAGTGACCTTGAACAGCTCTCTAACCATTATGTACGTGAGATTCCAGTTACCGAATTGTTCCCAAATCGTGATAGAAACTACAGCGGTTCTATCTCAACATTGAATATTCTAAACCTCGCTTACTATCCTTCTGAGCGTGGACCGTATAACTTCAATCCAAACTTGGATATCAATGGTCACCTCACAAACCCTACTGGAACATGGGGAGGTATGATGCGTAAGTTGGATACTAACGACTTCCAAACTGCTAACATCGAATATATAGAGTTCTGGATGCTCGACCCATTCATCTACTCCAACCGACTACCAAATGCAAACCAGTATGGTGGTGACTTCTATATCAACCTTGGAGAGGTGTCTGAAGACGTCCTGAAAGATGGTAAGAAGTTCTACGAGAGTGGTATGCCTGTAGACGGTAGTCACTCATGGACAACTACGCAATGGGGAAAAATACCAACACAAAGTACGATTACTTACGCCTTCGCAACCTCAAAGGGTAGTCGTGCGAAACAAGATGTCGGCTTTAATGGATTGACTGATGAGGAAGAACAGCAGTTTGCTTCTTATCAGAACTTCCTTACAGCAGCTCGTGCTAACACCAATCAGGCTATCTTCGACTCGATATGGGCAGACCCTGCCAATGACGACTACCACTATTTCCGTGGCTCTGACTGGGATGCAAAGCAGGCTTCTATCCTTGAACGATATAAGCGTATTAACAACCCACAGGGTAACTCACCAGACAATGACAACAACAACGAGCGTTACGATACCTCGTATAAAACAACGCCTGATGTAGAGGATATCAATCAGGACTATACGCTGAACGAATATGAGAAATACTATCAGTACCATATTAGTATTCGTCCACAAGACCTTGTCGTAGGTCAGAACTTCATTGTTGACAAGCGTGTAGCCTCAGCCCCACTGCGTAAGGGTGGTTCTGAACCTGTCACATGGTATCAGTTCCGTATTCCTTTAGAGGAGTTCCAGAAGCGTGTGGGTAATATCAGTGACTTTACCAGCATCCGCTTTATGCGTATGTTCCTCACTGGTTTTGCAAAGCCTATCGTACTCCGCTTTGGTACCTTCGACCTTGTAAGTGGTAAGTGGCGTCAGTATCAGCAGAACCTTACCAACTCTGCAAGTAATTCGGGTACAATGTCAGTGAGTGCCGTGAGCCTTGAAGAGAATAATGAGAAGACTCCTGTAAACTATGTAATACCTCCAGGCATTGAACGTGGAAAGGACCCTAACCAGCCACAGTTGGTTGAGGAGAATGAGCAGGCACTCTCTATGGTTGTCAACAATCTTGGAACAGGCGAGTCAAAAGCGGTCTATAAGAATACAACCCTCGACCTTCGTCAGTACAAGCGTCTGCAGATGTTCGTACATGCAAACGCTTTTGAACAGAATACAACTAACCTTACGGATAACCAGTTGGCTGTGTTCATCCGTTTGGGTTCTGATTACAAGAACAACTACTACGAGTATGAAATTCCTTTGAAGCTGTCAGCTCCAGGTCATTACGATACAAACACAGGGAAAGAGCGACGTATTGTATGGCCAGAGGAGAACATGCTCGACATACCATTGAAGCTCCTCACCTCCGTAAAGAAGCAACGTAATCAAGCACGTGGAGCAGGTACAGCAAGCTATAACCGTGCTTTCTCTATATACGACACCGATCATCCTGCTAACAAAGTAACGGTGATGGGTAACCCAACCCTTGGTGAAGTAAAGACAATGATTATCGGTGTTCGCAACCTTTCCAGCAGTCAGAAGAGTGGAGAGGTATGGGTGAATGAGCTACGTCTACGAGAGTTTAACAACGAAGGTGGATGGGCAGCAAGAGGTCAGCTTAACCTACAGCTGTCTGACTTCGGTACTGTGGATGTTAATGCCAGCCATAGCACTGATGGCTTCGGTGGTTTGGAGCAGGGTGTTAACGAGCGACAGCAGGAGTCCAAGACGGATGTTTCTGTTACCACAAGTCTTGAATTAGGAAAGTTCTTCCCTGACAAAGCAAAGGTATCAGCACCATTATATTACAGTATCACCAAGAGCGAGAGTCGCCCTAAGTATAATCCTCTCGACACGGATATGGAATTGAAGGATGCTCTTGATGGTACTGCTAACCGTCAAGAGCGTGACTCCATCGAGTCTATTGCCGTTACGAAACGACTGACAACGAACTTCTCTTTGTCTAATGTACGTGTTGGTATTCAGACGAAGAACCACCCTATGCCATACGACCCTGCCAACTTCTCATTCTCTTATAGCCACTCTCATTCTCACACATCGGGTGAGACAACGGTCTATGAGAATGAAGACAACTGGCGTGGAGCATTGAACTATAACTGGACCCCAGTATATAAGTCTTGGGAACCTTTCAAGCATCTTATCAAGAGTAGGTCGAAATGGTTTGAAATCCTCAAACGCTTCGGGCTAAACTGGCTCCCACAGAACGTAACCTTCAACACTGAAATGGTGCGCAACTACTACGAGTTGCAGGAGCGTGATATGGAATCAACTGAGAACAGTCTGCTACCTCTTACCTTCAGTGAGCAGTTCCTTTGGAATCGTGACTTCGCTCTACGTTGGGACTTGACACGCAATCTCCACATGAACTTCCAAAGTGCGACACATGCTGAGATTGAAGAACCTTACACTCCTATTAATAAAGACCTCTATGCCGACCGTTATCAGGCATGGAAAGACTCGGTATGGACAAGCATTAAACACTTCGGTACTCCACTCGATTACCAACAGAATTTTACGCTTTCTTATCAGCTTCCACTCAATCTGCTACCTATCTTTGACTGGGTAAATGCTGATGCGAATTATACTGCATCTTATACTTGGGTGCGTGGAACGAGTCTTGATAATGGTACTTCGCTCGGTAATACCATCACAAGTAACCGTGCATTGAACATCAATAGTAGCTTCAACTTTGAACGCCTCTATAACCATATTCCTTTCTTAAAGAAAACGAACGAACGCTTCAACCGCACCCGCCCTACTCGTCCTAAGCTGACTGCAGAACAGAAGAAGGCTGAGAGGGAAAAGAAAGAAAAAGAAAAAAAGGAGAAAGGTCAAGACGATGACAAGAAGAAAGCACTGCCTAAGAACCAGAAGAGCTTTGAAAAGGAAATCGTTATCAATGCCGATTCTGCTATCCTTGTTTCACATGGCAAGAATACAAAACGCCTTATCATCTCAGCTAAAGACGAAAGAGGAAAGGCTATCAAGATTAAATATCGTAAGGTAGGTGATACGCAGTTGAAAGTCTTTAATCGTACAGACTCTGCTATCCGCATGAAGCTTACCGTAACGCCTAAGGAACCACTCGATAATAAGGGTTGGTATAAGACAGCACAGTGTGTGGCACGTGCGCTGATGATGGTACGTTCGGCAAGTATTTCTTATCGTGACCAATATGCAATGGCACTGCCTGGATTTATGCCAACGGTGGGTGATGCCTTTGGACAGACACGTGGAACAGGTGCTTTATCACCAGGTCTTGACTTCGCTTTCGGTCTTATTGATGACGACTATATCGGTAAGGCACGTGACAACAATTGGTTGCTTATGAACGACAGTGTAGCTACACCTGCTGTAACGAATCGCACCGAAGACTTACAGATTCGTATGACACTTGAACCATTTAAGGACTTTAAGATTGACCTTACTGCCAGTCGTATGCAGACAACCTCACGAAGCATCCAATATATGTACACGGGTACGCCTACAACACAGAGCGGTTCACTTACCATGACAACCCTATCATTAGGTACTGCATTCGAAAGTCAGGGCAATGCCAACAACGGCTATCATAGTCCAACGTTTAATCGTTTCGTGCAGTCACTTGATAGTTATCGCAATCGTGTCGAGGTACAATATAACAATGCAACCTACCCTGCTTCTTTCGGTGGCGGACACTTCACTCCTGCAGTAGGTGCTGTTAATAAGTATAGCGCAGATGTTATGGTTCCTGCTTTCCTCAATGCGTACACCAGCATGAGTGGAAACGGACTCAACATATTCCCTTCTCTGCGCAGTTTATTACCTAACTGGTCTATCCGTTACAGCGGTCTTTCACGCTTGCCATTCTTTGAACAGTTCTTCAAGAGTGTTAACATCAATCATGCTTACCGCAGTATCTTTGCTATCGGTTCTTATCAGAGCTATAGCACATGGCAGGAATACATGAACGGACTCGGTTTCATTACTGATGCAACTACGGGTAACCCTATCCCAAGTTCGATGTATAACATCTCACAGGTGAGTATCAACGAGGCTTTCTCGCCTCTGTTAGGTGTTGATGTAACTCTTCAGAACAACCTCACAGCACGCTTGGAGTATCGCCAGACACGTGTATTATCACTCTCGATGACCAGTGTACAGTTGAATGAAGCCTCATCAAAAGACTGGGTTATCGGTATTGGTTATAGAATCAACGACTTCAATCTTTTCAACAATGGTACACGACGTGTGGCTAAGAGTAAGAAGAAAAAGACATCAGACTCCTCACAGCAAGACAACAGTTCTTCTCGTCAGAACAACGGATTGAACCGTGACCTCAACCTACGTCTTGACATGAGCTATCGTCAGCAAGCATCGCTCACACGCGACATTGCTTCGCTCACCTCAGCAGCTTCAAGTGGTAACACCGCTTTCAAATTCTCTTTCTTGAGCGATTACACCTTGAGCCGCTTGGTTACTGCCAGTCTCTACTACGACTTACAGATTAATACTCCACTCCTATCATCAGGCAGTTACCCTACAACCACCCACGACTTTGGTGTGAGCCTAAGACTTAGTCTGACAAGGTAAACTAAGAGATTTCAATTTTGCAATCACGATTGCAAAATATAACTTGAATATTCGTTTTATTCCAAGAAACATGAAAAGGTGTACTATTTTTTCACTTTAAGTACACCTTGTATTAATTTACTTGTTTTCTGTTTTTCTATACAGAACCATCCAAAGAATGTCATTCTAAGACCAATATAAAGCTATTTTATTGCAAACTCTCTAACGCTCCTCTCGGAATCATACCAATCTAAGATGAGTTTAAGAATCCTTGAGGTAGGACGTTCTGCAATTGGCGTATATTGATTTATATGCTTTGTAAATAGAACGAAGGTCCCTTCCAGTTGCGTATCTTTAAATTCTGGGGCTATGCGTCCTTCACACTCTCTTAAGCCAATAATACGACAAAGTTCTCCACATTCCATATCCAGAATATGCTCAAATTCATAACCCATCCATACCCATCCTTTCTCATCAAAGAGTTTCCCAAAATAAGCTTGTGACTCCTTATTCTTCACGACAAGCAGTTTAGGTTTTACAACTTCCTCAATAATGTGCATCGTAAGATTTAATTGGTCAACAATAAATTTTATACCATCAGATGTCTTTAATATTTGGGTTTTCAAAATATTCTGCTCTCTCTCCTTAAAATAGAAAATATCAAGATAATCAGACTTATCTCTTAAATCTATATCTTCGTCAAAAAGCATCTTCTTTACTGGACTCCAATAATTATCATATTGTTGCCCATACCAGATTTCTTTTATTGGTCCATGAATAATCCCACTATCTTCATTATTGCGAAACGATGGATTAATTCCTGTTACTAAAATCTCACTTTGAACATTGTCTGCATAAGTATAACCTCTGCTAATAATCTCATTGGGAAGTGAAGCAATGTATTCCTCATTCCAAATCTCAGCTAATCTTTTTCCTATATCCATAATTAAAATTCTATAATAGCTTTCTTATTTTATTTATCAATTCACCTCTTTCAACTGTATCAAGAATAGTTATATCATCAGAAAAAAATACAGGAATATTTGTTCCACGTATAATATAATGATTATCTATTTCTGTGACAGGATCTATCCATCGATCTGCACCGAAAATTAGATATCGGCAATAATCTGTAAAGAATACTATAACCAAAGGGTTGATTTTTCTTATAGTTTCATAAGTCAGTTCTAACTGCTCTCGAATAAAATTCTCATCACTTTTAAGCATCTTGTCTCTATCATTCTCACGCATATACAATAGATTTATCTGTGTATATCCTTTTTCAAAAGATGCAGCAAATTCTTCTAAGCTTTTAAAATACTCTGGAGCATCATCACGCTGATAGAAACTTCCATACATTAATGATTCTTTATCTGTACTCAGGAGCATTAGTTCGTCATCCCTATAATCGTAAGCAGGATTGATTCCCACGAACAATATACTATCTTTAACTCCATCTGCTGCAAAAAGAGGCTTTCTACGAATAAAGTCATAATCTAAACATTGATACTTATTCCATATAGACGCAAGTCTTGTTTCTATCCGTCCATTCTCATTAAGATCAAAGAAAATAGGAGACTGCATATTTAATTCCTCTTCAACATTGGAAAAATTACTTTCCTGTTGGGAAACTTCTTCTATAAGCACAGCAGGTTGAAACTTCCTACTTTTATTAGAGTTCATGGGAGCATGTTTCTTCTTTAACCAATACTTTATATAGGTAATTACACCTATGATAAAGCTAAGAGCAATGATAAATATAAGTGTATAAGATAAAGTAGCAGTAGGAGAATCAGCCAAAGCCATCAGGTAAGCACCACCTATAATCATTGATAATGCAATTAGAACAGATTGATAAACCTTGAAGAAACGTCTCCGCTTTTGTTTTGAATATATCCGTTTATAGTTTTCCAGATGAGGGTCGTCAGAATCAATTATTTCCAACTCTTGAACAGCCAGTCTATATTTCTCGAGAAGGGCATCAGTATATTTATTTCTTATCTTTGCTTCATCTCCTCCAGACTCCCACTTATTAGCTTTCAATAATACAGAAAGTTTAGAAAGAACTTGAAGTAAAGGCTCTTTCTCAAGTGGGATATCTAAATTATTTAACGCATCTATATTTTCAAGTACTGCTCCGTCCAAAATATATAATTGATTTTTTCGTTCTATATCAGCATGCACAATAGCCTCCTGACGTCGGCATTCGTTTTCTATTCTTTTTCTTTCAGATGAAGATATTCTGCTTCTATTTGAATTCCTAACACGACGATAAGGTGTAGAATGTCTATCACCAAAAATTATATTACTGATAAACTTTCCTGTATTTTTACCCAATTCTCTCTTTAATGAGTTCTCAAATGTTCCCATAGATTATTGTTTATAAATTGCTAAGATAATAGTATGATAAGTGTATTATCAAGAGAAAATCTGTCTTCAAATATTGATTCAAATATTTACTCTAAAAAGTACACACTGCAAATTTAACATTTTTATTTTATTCTTAGATAAAAATTAAGAATAAATATATGATAAACATAAAACATTTATCTAACCAACTGTATAAAAGCAAAGACTATAGAAATATATCCAACAAACAAGTTTATATATCTTACCCATAAAAACATTTGCAATTAATAAAAAATATTGCAAGTTCATCGAAATACAATCAAAATCACATTCCATCGAGTGAGGTTAAAGCACAATGGAGAAACCGTTTCGATGTACTCGCCACTCTAAGTGGCACTGATGTATTTCTTTATATGACATAAATCTCTTTTGTTTTCTTTGTACTAAACAAAGTACCCTACATTTAACAACACTGTGTGTCATTACCATCTTTTTAGTGTTATGACTTCTGCACGTTAATAAAAGATAGAAAGTTCTTATCTTCTTATTGATGACTATGAAATTTGGAAATCGCGATTTCCAAATCTCACTTGAACACATATTTTCAAGGTCCTACGCATAGACGACGAGACTGCAACACGATGGTATCTTGAAGCAGCATCAAAGGAAATGTGGAGCGTCCGAACACTTGACAGACACAAACCTTACTATTACAAAAATAATAAAGAAAGTTCTTCCCCACTCTCTCCAAAAGGAGAGAATGGAGAAGAAATCAGTCTAAAATGTAATAACTTTTCTACTCCTCGTTTTTAATCAAGCACCTTCTGCATTCAAATTAACACCCTTTTGGCTTGCAAAAGACGCTCTTTTGAAGTGTTACTAACGCCCTTTAAGAAGCTTATTAAGCACCTTTTCTTTCACAAGTTTGCAATCATCTGATAATCTGAAGGTTATAAAGATGGAAACTAAAGCATTATTTTACAGTATCAATAGGGGTTAAAGCCCTATTTGTGTAAAACATTTTCGCATATCAAAATAGTATTTATCAAACTATAAAAGCATTATCTTCCTACCTAAAAACAAAAACAGACTGCCGTGTCTTAAGGACATAAGCAGTCTGTTGGGAAAGTATTTTAGAATTTGAAAACTATTAAAGAGGATACTCGTCAAAGGCGTAAAGCACTGTTGAGAGATAACGCTCACCTGTATCTGGAAGCAAGGTTACGATGGTCTTACCTGCATTCTCAGGACGCTTAGCAATCTCAGTAGCTGCAAAAGCAGCTGCGCCAGAAGAAATACCAACCAACAAACCTTCTTGTTGTGCCAACTGACGACCAGCAAGGATAGCTTGATCATTCTCTACTTGGAATATCTCATCAACATACTTATTATTGTAAGTGTTTGGCACAAAGCCAGCACCAATACCCTGAATCTTATGTGGTCCACTCTCGCCACCGCTCAATACAGGAGATGAAGTTGGCTCAACAGCAATAATCTTCACATCAGGATTCTGCTCCTTGAGATAGCGACCGATACCACTCACCGTACCACCAGTACCTACACCAGCTACAAACACATCAACCTTACCATCTGTATCGCGCCAAATCTCAGGGCCCGTAGTAAGATAGTGGCGTTCTGGATTAGCCTGATTCTCGAACTGCTGAAGGATAATACTACCTGGAATAGAATCTCTCAACTCCTCCGCAGCCTTGATAGCACCCTTCATACCATCCTTTCCACTTGTCAACTTCACCGTAGCACCGTAAGCCTTTACAAGGTTACGACGTTCCACACTCATAGTCTCTGGCATGGTGAGAATAAGCTTATAACCCTTCACTGCAGACACCAAAGCCAAGCCAACGCCTGTATTGCCACTGGTTGGCTCAATGATAGTAGCCCCTGGCTTCAAGAGTCCCTTAGCCTCAGCATCCTCTATCATCGCCAATGCTATACGATCCTTCACACTACCACCTGGATTGAAATACTCAACCTTTGCAAGAACGGGAGTCTTGAGTCCTCTTTCTGCAGAGAATTTATTAAGTGCTAACAGTGGTGTATTACCGATAAGTTCTGTGAGTTTGTTTACTATCTTTGCCATATTCTTTGGGATTTAATTTCTTACTTAATGTTTACGGATGCAAAGGTACGGACATTTACTAATATGTGAAATACTCTCTTTATGCTATTTAGCATACCACAAATGTGGTATTTGTATTAAAATAAAGCATTCTTATTGCCATTAACGCAAAATTCCTTATATTTGCACTACGATTGTCATAATATCTACGAGTATGCAGAAATACGCAGATTACATAGAAGAGATTGAGATTGACTCGCTTTGGAGCGGGAAGAAACATATCCGTTGGACACTGGACCGACAGGTGAATATCCTAAGTGGTATTAATGGTGTCGGGAAGAGTACCATACTTAATAAGGTGGTACGCAGTCTGTCGCAAGGTGGTGAGTTCCCCAGCCATTCATTGAAGGGTGTCCGACTAAAGGTAAGTCCTAATGATGCACGATGGATACGTTATGACATTATCCGCTCGTTTGACCGTCCACTGATGAACTCGGATAGCATTAGCAAGATTAACGTTGATCTTGTTACAGAACTTGATTGGCAGCTTTTCCAACTTCAACGTAAATATCTTGACTATCAGGTGAACATCGGTAATCGTATCATCGAGACCTTACAAAGTGGTGAGGCAGATGCTGCAGAGAAAGCGCAGCAGATTTCTCAACCTAAAAAACGCTTTCAAGACATCTTAGACGACCTCTTCACCGAGACAGGTAAGAAGATTATTCGCTCGGAGAATGAGATAAAGTTCTCATCACTCGGTGAGGTATTGGCTCCTTATCAGCTGTCAAGTGGTGAGAAGCAGATTTTGGTTATCCTGCTGACCGTATTGGTAGAAGACAATGAACATTACGTTCTCTTTATGGACGAGCCAGAGGTGAGTCTGCATATAGAGTGGCAGAAACGCTTAATCGACCTCATCTTAGAACTGAATCCGAATGTTCAGATTATCCTCACTACCCACAGTCCAGCTGTCATCATGAACGGATGGATTGACCGTGTAACAGAAGTTACAGACATAACCGATAAATGATTGTCTGAAGGAGGGAGTAATGGGAAAAAGACTGAGTGACAACCTATCATCGGCTTATATTGATGCAGCAAACCGATTGAACGGTAAGCGGGCACGGAGAAAGATTATCGCATACGTGGAAGCGTATGACGATATCTTCTTTTGGCGCACTGTCTTAAGCGGTTTTGAGAACGAGGAGCGTTACTTTGAAGTGATGTTGCCATCGCGATTAAACCTTACCAAGGGCAAACGATCGGTATTGATGAACCTTGTTTCGCAGAATATTGGTGAGAACATGATTGCTTGTGTTGATGCTGATTATGACTATCTGCTACAAGGAACTACCCCACTATCCGATGAAGTAATCAACAACCCATACGTTTTCCATACGTATGCTTACGCTATTGAAAACCTACAATGTTACGCACCGAGTCTACATGATGTGACAGTAGCAGTAACGCTCAACGACCATTCTATCTTTAACTTCGAAGAGTTCCTAAAGCTATACAGTGAGAGTATACATCCCCTCTTTGTCTGGAGTATTTGGCATTATCGCCAAGGTATTCATCGACGTTTTACGATCTCCGACTTTAATCGAGTTGTGGAGATTGGTAATTTCTCTCTACAAGGGGCAACTGAAAGTATTCAACGGCTACGCCATAAGGTGCAGATGCGTGTACGACAACTGCAAAAGGAGAATCCGAACGCAAAGGATAGCTATCTAAAACTAAAAGACGAACTGCGTTCCTTAGGTGTTACACCTTCAACAACCTACTTATATATACAAGGTCATCATCTCTTTGATAATATCATCGTACCGGTCTTGAAGCGGGTATGCGACCTTCTTGTGCGCGAACGTGAAGACGAGATTAACCGCAATGCAGTACACGATACGCAACGTCGAAACGAACTATCAAGTTATGGCCATAGTACGGAGGCGATTATCCCTATGCTCCGTCGCAATGTTGGTTATACGAACGCTGAACCATTCCTAAGATTGAAAGAAGATATTTATACATTCTTGAATCCACCGACACAACAACCAACAGACTAAGTCCTTCTGTTTTTTTCATAACATCACCCTACCCCCATGCTTGTATCTATACTTTCTTTACTAAGTGGGGCATTATCTGCTGTAGTTTTATTATCTTTGTACTCAAAATCTAAACAACAAAATTCATACATGAAGAAGACTCTACTTTTAATCGCAACACTGCTGACAAGTTACGTCAGTATGGCACAAGAGACTTACCATCCAACGGCAGAGAATCTTAAAGCACGCGAACAGTTCCAAGACGAGAAGTTTGGTATCTTTCTGCATTGGGGACTCTACTCAATGATGGGTACTACCGAATGGATTATGACCAACAGGGATATCAACTATAAAGAATATCCTAAATTGGCAAAGACGTTCTATCCTTCAGAGTTCGATGCGGATGCTTGGGTAAAAGCTATCAAGGCTGCTGGTGCAAAGTATATCACCATTACGACACGCCACCACGATGGATTCTCACTCTTTAAGACGGCTACCAGCCCGTATAATTCCGTTGATGGTACTCCTTTCAAACGTGACATCATTAAAGAAATGGCTGATGCATGCCAACGAAATGGTATCAAGTTGCATCTTTACTATTCTCACCTTGACTGGGGACGCGAAGACTATCCAGTGGGAAGAACAGGAACTGGCACTGGTAGACCAAAAGAGAAGGCTAACTGGGCAAGCTACTATAAGTTCACGAACACACAGCTGACAGAATTGCTCACAAACTATGGAAAGGTGGGGGCAATCTGGTTTGATGGTTGGTGGGATCATGACAGCGACGCAAAACCTTTCGACTGGCAGTTGGAGGAACAATATGCAATGATTCATAAGCTACAGCCACAGTGCCTTGTTGCTAACAACCACCATCATACTCCTTTCCCTGGTGAGGATATTCAGATCTTTGAGCGTGACCTACCAGGTGAGAACAAGGCTGGACTGTCCGGACAGAGCATCAGCCGTCTGCCTTTGGAGTCATGCCAGACTATCAACGAGCATTGGGGTTACAACATCACCGACACCCTCTACAAGTCACCAAAGGAGTTGATTCAGATGCTTGTTCGTGCTGCTGGTAAGAATGCCAACCTCCTCCTCAACATCGGTCCAGAGCCAGGTGGTGCCCTTCCCGAACTTGCCCTCAACCGCCTTCAGGCTATCGGTGAATGGCTGAACAAATACGGCGAGACCATTTACGGCACTCGTGGCGGCATCGTTGGGCCACATGAATGGGGAGTAAGTACACAGCGTGGTAACAAACTCTACATCCACATCCTAAACTGTATGGACTCCAGCCTCTTCATCCCTACTGGCAACCACAAAATCAAGTCTGCCACCGTCTTTGGTACCAACAAGCGTGTCAACTTCACAAAGACTGGTAATGGCATCACCCTTAACCTCGACACCATCCCAACTGATATTGATTATATCGTTGAGTTGACGTTGTGATAGAGGATTCAAGTTTATTAATATACAAAACAATCCGCAGCAATCACTTCGTTGCTGCGGGTCTATTTATATGTAAGTATAGATTACTGTCTCCACCATATTCCATACTTATTATCAACAACTACCATTTTCGATATTAGAAGAAAATATATTTGAAGCCTATTTATTAGATATTATTATAGTATCAGTTTTCAAACTATCTAATAATGAATAAGATTTTTTTTCTAACATACGAAATTCTGTAATATTCTCTTTGGTGGGAGTTTCTTTAATTGTAAGATTATGATATCCAAATATAAATACAAAAATAACTCCTACAACAAAAGCTACCATTTGGAGAAATTCTAAAACAGTTATATTTGAAGAGTAAACGCCTTCAATATTCTCTCCTTCAGAATCTTTGGCTTCCTCCGTTTTCACATTAGATTTATTGGTTTTAGATAAATTACCAACCATTGCTCCTAATGTAAGAAACCCCAATATCATAGATAAAACTAATATGATCCATGATGCAAGTAACCATCCTATACTATGTACTCCAGATATACTCCCCAAAAACGTTTTACAAAAAGTAACAGTAAAAGTAATAACACCTGTCGATAACGTTATTAGTAACTTTACCATATCTGATGCTATAGTAAATGCTCTATCTTGTTTATCCATATTTAACAAAATGGCCATATTGGACAAATTTTAAATCGGGCAGTTGTAAACGTCCTATTTTCAACTATTCTTCTCGGAGAAGTTTTTATATCGCACAATTTCCTCGATAACACGATTATATTTTTTCGAGCTATAGAAGAGCAAAATCATTGTGCATATCCTCATATGACATTCTATCAACACCTGCTGAAATTATTTCACGCAGTTGCATTCTTGCTTCTACAGAAAGTGTAAAACCATTTCTACGAAATTCGTTGTTAGATATGTCAAAAAGTTCTTTTTTAAAATTATCTCTATTCATACTCATTTATTTTTTATTAAATATTTAGTTTCTATTATTTACAACCATTATTCCATCCCCACAAATATTTCTAATCTCAAAACGGCGAAATTTGTTTTCAGAGGTTATTGTACTATCCAAGAAACCTTATTCTTACGTATATAACCAAGGTAGTCGATGAGAGTTTTGAATCGCCATACTAAAGAGAGAAAGATTCGAATGAATCACTATAAAAAATAGAAACCAAATTATTCTGAATCTTTCTTCAACCAACCTGTTAGACTTAGGCTCTTTGTTAATTATCGCTATTCTTTAAGATTAAACTCCTCCATCTTTACATTCTTACTCAACTATTTAAAAATTATTATTCTTTTAAAATCACACATGCTTCATTAACATTGATAAGGTTTAGCTTGTTAAGATTAAGAAATAACAACTCTCACCTTCTATCTCTATCTTTCCCATGCCTATTTATAAGAGCTTTCTTTTCTTCACTCGCCAACCTCCTTTCTACTTTCTTAACATCCTCTGCAGGGGGGAGATTCTCTGGTATAATACCACGTTGAATCATCATTTGCCGAACAGCTTTATTATTTTCAATATGTTCATTACTGATTTGACCTTCTCCATATAAGTCCTTTTGTTGTACATTGACGTTAGTCATTTCAGCTGCAAAATCCTTCGCTTTAATACTGATAGTCGGTAGGAAATCAGCAACAGGTCTACTTGCAGGCACTCCCATCTTCTTTTTCATTTGTGCTGTACTCAAGCGAAACAATGCCTGATCTCCTTTAGAGCGGATTACAGCAAAGCCTTTACTGTCAACACCTCGTTCATAAAGAATACCAGATAAATGCTTTTCTGTCTCTTGCAGTTTTGTACGAGCTTTTACACGTTCTATCTCCAATAGCCTTTGCTCTATTAACTCAGCCTTACGTGTCTGCATCGCAAAATAGGTTTGTGCAAAAGCTATCTGCTCTTTACGTGGGTCACCATTTTGTGCAATGAGGTAACAAGCATAGCGAGTTAAGAGAATATCCTCAATTTCACGTTCGGACCCAGACCCGAGATTAACCATTTTCCTGACGTCAGGAAAATGGTCAGAAACCAAACTCCCTGCATTTTCACAGGCAATTTTGGCTTTATCTATTACTTTCGAGAAGTTCTCCCATTTAGAATAACCCAAAAGCAGCTGAAGTTCGCGTGCACTCCAACATTCAATCCCCTCGACCTCTACAGCCACAGCTTCAAAGCCATTGTATAGTTCTTGAATTACTTCTTTTTGCATCTTATCAGTTTTGTAGCTTTTATCTTTTTCATAGCAGCAAGACTTAGAACACTTTGTTGCTTAGATATTAAATATTCTCTCACTTTATCGCCATTTACGAACAAGAAAATATATAGTGTCCTTCCTTGCGCTCTTTCATAGATGAGTTTTTAGTTACACCTTCCATTAACATGGGTAACACCTTGCAAATATAATATAAAATATTTATATAAAGAATAAAGAGAAAAGGTTTTTTACAAAAAACTTTTCATACTGAATGTCAATAAAGCTAACATAGTTTTGTTTTTAGTTGCTGTCACTTTTAACACTTCATGCAACCAGCAGATTATAAACGACTTATAGTACATTGAAGCGTGACAGTAGTGACAGCAACTTTAAAAATTTATTCGGATGGCAACTAACGATTTAAGATGGAAGAGGCAGACTGACCAAGGCTACTACGTACTGCTACCAAATACTCTGTGCCATGCGAAGAATGTTTACTATCGAGGTTCGGGATGTTGGCAAGGACACGACCGAAATGGGAAAGGCTTGTCAGGTTCAGTTGACTGCCATACCGCTGACGAAGAAGACTGAAGATAGAGGCGGCTGTCATATAGGCACCCTTAGTCAAGTCCTTAGGAATGGAAAAGCACTCAAAGAAGAGAGCCTCGGCAGGTGTGCGCTGCTGATACTGCACGTTGTTTGCCATGATTTCTTGGGTGTCAGCCTCATCAAACCAGTATCGTCTACCAGCCACAAGTTCGGCAACAGCCTGCGCATAGAGCTGCTCATAGTCTATATGGTCGGGCAAGCGGATAGGACCAGTCAGCGTAACCGCTATAAAACGACGGCAGCCACTGGGATCGCTAAAGACATCCGAGATATTCGCTGTGGCAATGAAAGAGGCAACACGTGGCAACGTAAGCTGCTGCTTACGATAAGGCTGACGGAGTTTGATACTTGCAAGCTGCATGACATTCTTCAAAAAACCGTCTTGCGTCTTTGCCGACAGGGCATTGAACTCATCAATATTGATAAGCAGCGACTGTGTCATTGCCCTCAGCGTATTCTGCTTCTCACTGATGACAAGGTTGTCATTATATCCCCACTGCAACACTTCGGGCAGCAAACGTTTACAGAAGGTAGACTTTCGATAGCCCTGTCGTGATATGAGTAGCGGTGCCACACTGTTACCATGTGCATTATCCAAGCCCATCCATTGTGCCACCATTGCAAGAAACCACGTGTGAAACCAGTCTGCCCACCGTGCATTGTCATTAGGTACACAGTCAGCCAAAGCCTTGATATGGTCCTTTCCGTCCCATCGCCCTCGCAGGCTTTTGAGGAAGTCGTCCACAGGATTAAAAACCTTGACAAAGTCCGACTCCGTATATCGTCGGATGTCTTTGTCCCACACATCAATCCCATCAAGACGCGCCTTGATAGAGATTGTATTGCGCATCCGTTCATCCGCAGGCACAAAAGGTTCACCACTCCCAGCCTTTCGGATCTCTGCACAGCCCAAGGCCGTATTATATCGCATCTCATACTTCCGTTCGAGATAGTCAAGCAGACGACGGGTTATATCATACTTCAGTCTATTAGACCGTTTGTTATGCTGATTCTCAGCTTTAACACTTCTAAGATTTTTCATATATAATAAGTTGACGAGTTTACGAGTTGACAGGTTTACGAGTTGGGTAATACTTTTCATCATCGAAGAGTTGTAAAAGTTCCCATACCTCTCGTTCTTTCTTCATAGCATGAAACATATTACAGCTATCACCCAAACCCACAGGAAGGGCGACAACCATTGCTGAACGTTGATAGAAAACGGGCACCTTACCAATAGGATAATGCAGGTCCCGTCCCACATGCATACAATCGTGCATAAAGCACACTGCCCAGTCTTTGGGCATGTTAGGAAAATCTGTAAACATAAAAAGAATGATTTAAGAATAAAACAAAAAAGAAGACGGTGCCAGTATGTAGGTTAATCACGTCTACCATACTATCGCCTTCCTAATTTCTGTCTGCAAAGATAATACACAGACATACCCCTTGTCAAGTTTTTCGAGAGTTTTCTTTATCTTTCTTACGAAGTATAGAGTGATAAACTAATGTTCTTACATAGGAAATTTCAGTTAATTCCCTCTTGGACTTCCCCAAGGGCAACCAAATACCACATTCTTTTCCCTGGAAAAGTTCCGAGAAAAGAATATGTTATATTTTTTGCTCAAAACACAGTGATACAGAACACACTTTCGTAAGGTACCAAAGCGATCTGAACTCGACTGTGTGTACTCTCAGAATGGGAGAGTTGTTGATTTCAATATCTCCACCATATAACGCTCTAAGTTTGCTCTATTACATTCAACACAAAAGTACAAACACCAATTCCTGTATGATTCTTTGTCATATTATGCAATGGACTGCGAGATAACCTTGCTGTTTTCAATAAAACTTTTGAACTGAATCAACGATTTCTTCCAATTGCTTTTGTATCTATCAGTTCCTTTATTTTTCCATTTGTATACCGCATTTCACTCGTTACTTGCCACGTTTATTCATCACAATCTCCACTCCGACACTTAAGGATTTGATGGCTGAAGGTAGATGAATATTATCATTACCGTCCTTTTCCAATGCCGCAAGTACATCCCCTTGTCCGTTCTCCGAGAAGTGTTCATATTGCGAGAAATACTTGTAATAGTGATACAATCGTGTTGCCACTTTTTCGAGTTCAGGAATCCTAATCAAGAAGTTTGCAACATCTTTGGTCATAACACTCTTTACCCTCGAAAAACCTTCATATTTCAATTGTTGTTTCGATTGCTTTATTACCGTCAACTCTTCCAGATTATCGTCAAATGTCAGCTGTTCCAAGAAACTATCTTCCATTGTCAACTCCCACAAATGGTCTATAAAAACATCATCAAGTATCTTTCCCGTACTTTTCACTTGATCTCTGTATACCTCTTGGCGCTCCAACATAGAGTTGGCATACTCTATTGTTCTCAGATTAAGTTCCTCGTAAGCTCGTTTCTTGCCAGCACGCTGTATGTATAGGGTGAACAAACAATCGGTAAAGCAACAACGCAACAACAATCCTATCGGTAACTGAA
Organism: Prevotella sp. oral taxon 313; assembly: GCF_003043935.1. NCBI lineage: Bacteria > Pseudomonadati > Bacteroidota > Bacteroidia > Bacteroidales > Prevotellaceae > Prevotella > Prevotella sp. oral taxon 313. The sequence goes on along the minus strand of NZ_PYXE01000001.1, from coordinate 3,061,372 downwards.
AAAATGAAATCTTTCCAGTTTTCAAGACTTGCGCAGTTAACAGCAGTGATGAATACAGATTTGAGTAGATACGGTATAACAGGAGTAGCTTAACCTTCTCAACCCGTTCCTGTTTACCCTGTGGCTGTTCTTTCCCGTACTTTTGAATCTTCTTCAACAAGGTTAACTCTTCAGCAAACAGTTGTTTTATCTCAGTCACCATCATTATATCTCGTGCAACTATTTAATACAAGAAGTTTATAACACCCCTCTTTTACTTGAATTTGCAATTCTTATTCAGTATCTTTATTATCTTTTTTCCTTTTTTTCGACACGCCCTCACTCATCATCTTCATCAGCTCATTTTCGTCCATTTCATTCATCTGATCGAGTAATTCTTCTGATATTGATGGAAAATCTTTCTTCTCTAGCTTCACACGTTCTTTTGGCGGTGCTGGTGGTTCATTCCTCAATGGTTGTATCTCGTCTATTTCCTCACCCGTCCTATAAGCAGCAGCTCCTGTCAGTCGTGCTATTAACGCATGAGGATGGTTGCCATATTGCTTCTCTCCTACCAGACTCCAGAACAACACCAAACCTTTAGCCTCCATATATTCATCCAGTTTGCTTCGTAATACCAACAACGCATACAGAGGATCACCTGGTATATTTCGATTGATTGCTACAATTTTGCCGTGTGCATCGCGAATAATACCGCGTTCAGCTGTATGCCAGCCAAACATTTCCATCATATCTCTGCATGGCATGTATGCCGTACTCATAAATCGATGATCATCATCAATCCCTTTATAATCCTCCTGTAGTTGGGCTTCGTAAGCCAATTTCATTTCTCCGCCACCTTCATCAAAGATTTCGTCATCCTCGTCCCCTAATTGCAAATAACTATCTGCCCATGGATATTCATTCCATCTGTAATCAATGCTACCACTATGCTCTGGCATCCAACGTCCATAGAAATTCGCGTTCGAAGCCCAAGATCTCAGCTTCTCAAAATTATTTTTATTTGCAAACGCTCCATTGTATAACACAAATTGCTCACGTTTATCATCACCCTTCTCTTCCTTAATGGTACTATAGGCTTGTAAAACAATCCACTCTTTTCCATCGTGATCTTTCAAGCTAAAATACAATGGAGGCATCTGGCACTCATCTTGCAACCACTCTTTGGCAATTTGCTTCATCGTCGATGCTGGTCGTAACACATCAAACAGTTGATGTGACTTCTCCAAAGTCAAATCTTTGTTCGTGAGTGTAGGATCGTAGTAGTCATGCTTTCTGGCATACCAAGGGTAGTTCTTTTCTGCAAATCGTTCACGTGCAGACCTGAGGTTAACCTTCATTTGACAAGTATCGCACAGATAAGTATAGACTCTATACATACCTATCCACTGGTATTTCTTTCCTATACGCTCTACAGAGTTCTCTGCACGATTCTGATATGGCACATCTGAATCATATTTTCCCAACTCATCATTCCATCCAAACTTATGCTTTATCAAATAAGCTATTGCATACTCAATTTTCCTCAAGCTCACGCCTTTTCCGTTGCGGAAGAAGATCCTGGATACGTTGTTACTGTTAGTTCCGATAATGTAACGGCTGAAGTCCCAATGAAACAGCGAACGGGTAATCTGTTTTCCACCATATGTTTCACCAAAATATCCATCAGCCTCGTAGTCATCTTCGGGCATCTCTGCAAAAATATCTTCAGTTACATTATAAGGCGGTTGAGCTTTATTCCATGCATCTATTGTAGGGTCTTGATGATTAGCCAACTCTAGAATCTTAAGTGTCCAATGCCTAACCATCAAGTCTTGTGGCGCTTTTCCTGCTTCTCCGTAATGGTAAGATAAAATTTGTTCTGCAACACCTCTGCTGAAATCAGCTTTGTCAACGCTGACAATTACACCATAAACCGCAGTATATAGGCCTGATAGGATATACGGGTCATTCACAGCATGGAACTTGACTATCATTTCGTTTGTTTTGTCTGCATGCTCTGATAATAGTTCTTTCACTTTCCTCATCATATAAGCCCTTAAATAAGGGAAACTTGTGCTCAGCATCCATATTTCAACCGTCAGCAACGTTTCTATTTCGTGCTGCAAGGTAAGTTGTAGAGGTTCTAAAAGAGCCTGATAATACGCTCCATCGAACAATCCGTTCACATTGGTTGTCCATGCCAAGTCGCGCACAGACATTGTCATATCCATCAACTTAGCATGTACTTTATCCATCAGCCCCGTACTGTACAGTTCAATGTTCTGCAATATAAGTTCAGGTTGGATATAGTCAGGATTGTTTTGAAGGATACTCCCTATAATATCCGAAGTAAGTGTATTCTCTTCATCCCGCTGATTACGTAAAGGCATACTGCTTAACAATAGACTCGTCAGCTTTCCTTTCATGAACTCAGGTTTTTGCCATATAGCTGCAGGTGGGTTCCATACACTCAGAAAGGCTTTTACAAAATTAAGTTTCTTCTGCCAATTTTGATTCGAACTATAATCGGCATCCATTTTATCGTATATTCTAACGAGTGTCTTAAAACGGTCGCCGTCATCACAATTACGGCTCAGCAGACGTTCTGCTTTCAAGTAGTCACCCATCGAATCGAACTCAAAATCTACAAAGTCATCTTTTTCAGTAGTATATTCACGAAGCAGGTTGGCTTCTATACAGTTTCTCAATAGGCTATTTTTCCACGTCCTGAAAGGACAAAGTTTATAAGAACGCTTATAAGCTAATTGCCTTGGCAAGTCATCACATTGGAACTGTTCAAGTGAGCGTTGTGCAACCCACAATATATACTTGCTGGTTATATCCCGTTTTACATCTTCATCCACGCCGTCAGATATTTCATAGTTACGCTTTTCTAAATATCTGTTGTAGATGGGAAGCCTTAATACTTTCTCTCGTTCTTCTTTTGTTTGGCTATAGTAAGTTTCACAAAACATTCTCAGAAATAACGGATTGGTGAATTCCGCTATTATTGTATATGGTGTTTCGTTCGTCTTAATCTCGTATGCCTCGAAATAATCACCGATTGCCTTTTGGCGGTTCTTAAAACCTTCTACCCTCATAGGATGCCAATCGTCTCTCAAGATATCGTTGAGTTGGTCTTCTTTCGAAAGCGTCCTAAGCGATACTATCATCTTCAGATGACTGTAACGGGAAATCTTATTCTTTAGAATTGGCAATTGCTCCATCCAAAAGTGAGTACCCGCTCCTTCATTCAGAGCATCAATGATGATAGTTGCAGTTTTCCCTTCTTCATGTGCAAGTTCATCATTCAGTTCTTTGAGCGGATCACTACTTTTCCACCCCATAACACGTGCTATAGTATTCTCTGGACCTTCCAAGGATGAGAATTCCGAACCTAATAGCATATATATTTGTTGACAATTACTTATTTCAAGAGCTACTCTATAAAGTAAATGAGACTTTCCACACCCAGCAGTACCGCTAACGTGCATGAATTGTCTTTCTTCATATAACGTCTTATTATGAAGCCATGTATATATTTTATTATAAATGGCTTGCAACTCCTTCCTATGGTCAGCATGGAGTTTCCTTTCGCTATCCCTCAAATTAAATAGCTTCTCCATTTCGCCTTTGACCCCATCTGTGATAATTCCATCTTGTAAATAGTTTACAAGTTGAGTGATACTATCAATATATGATAGTCTGACACCAGCCATCTTATCATGCCAAGACTTATACTCATCATGTATGTCAAGCCGTTCCTCTTCAAAGCCATAGCCGCAAAATCGCTGTATTGTCTTTTCTACTTCCTCATTCTCAACATGAACTTTGTCATTATAACGTGTTTTGAGCATGTCGGCAGTGTGCTCTCGTATGTGGTTATAACTCCTTCTCAGACCATACGGGGTGTTATCATATAAATCGTCATTCTCCTCAATTCTGATTTCTGTTTCCTTTTCAACCAGTTCTTTAATGACTGCGATGGAAAGATAGCCTAACGAAGAGTAGAGTTGGTCTGTTTCTATACCTATAACCATTCCGAAATCATTAATCACTGGCGATCCTGAAAAACCTTCATAGCTATTGAAGCCAAAACTATCAGTTCTTACAACCATTCGGTCAAAGCCCCCTTTAAGGTCTGCTTTCTCCCGACTATTTTTCACAGTCACCCCGAAATAATCCACGCCGTTTCCCAGTTCTCTCGGATACCCGACTATCAACAAATCAATACTCTCTTTAAACTTACTGGCTAGTAATGGCAGTACATACTCATTAGGGCATATATAGTCAACACATTCCAAAATAGCGACATCAGGTTCGGATTGATGTACAAGTACGCGGCAAACCTTGTACTCCTCTTCCACAACCACTGCAACCATTGCCTCTTTGTCTAAAATATACTCAGCTATTACATGACCTGCTGTTAATAGGTGTGTTGGCGTTACAAAGAAAGCGGTGCCACTTACATAGCTCCCACAAAATACAGGGACTACACCCTTGTCTCCGTAATTGTCAATATTCAAATTCATATGTATTGTCTGTATTCAACTGTGTATGATGATTATTAAGCAATTGTATTGCCTTTTCTTTATTCAGTTCTTTCCAAAGGTTGATTCCTTTCTCATGGTTATAATGAATCACCCGTTGTTCTATTCCCTCTGCCAGCGGTTTCATAGCTATTTTTGCAACAGTTTCAAAATCTGGTCCTTCATTATCTTTTCCGCCTGTAAAAAAGTAATGAGCTGAATCAACTTTAGCATTCAGTTCTATACTAGTATTATGCTTGCTCCCGTGGTGTGACACCTTCACAGCTTCAAACCATATTCCATCATCATCAATGTAATTTAATTCTTTCACGACTTGCGATGATACGGCATCTCCCATCAGAAGAATACGTTTCTTCTCATCACCACCTTCCCAACAGAAAGCGAGTGATGCTTTATTAGAATTGGTAACACCATTTTCCTCTGCTTCTGTTTTTGCGCCCTTATTCAACGTTTCTTTAGTTATAGCCTCTGTACTGGTCTTTCTTGCCAAAGAGGGGCTTTTACGTAGTTCTGCTAACCGTAGCATCAATTCATAGTATTTATCTTGATCCTCAAATGCCTCGTTTGGAGGTGCAGAGCTTAATCTTTTGGCATATTCCAACTTCACATCGTGTAGCAAATCGTCCATCACGTCTTGTGTTGGAGACAGCACTCTCAGTCTTCCCCATTTTTCTTTATTACCAAGCGGTATCGTTTCCCCTGCCAATATCGAAGTTTGTCTCCATACGGCTTTCCATTGCGGATGCTTATTTAACTCTGTGATTAAACATGCCGCATCCATTCCATTCGTTTTTTGAAATGCTTCATTTACCGTCGGCGGCAACAATTCAGCCACTGCCTGCAGTTTTGCTACAGTTTGAGGGGGCAAAGTCTGAGGTTGTTTCGTTTGCGGCTGGAAACCGTTGAATAGAATCATACCTATTTGCATATCTGCAAAATCAGGGTTACGCATTAGCTTGGTTATACCATTTGCATGGTCACTGTCAATATGAGTAACTATGAGTACATCTATATGTTTATAAAGTTCATCACGTATATAAGTTTTTATCTCATCTGTCAATACATTGCAGTCCATCATAATATGAAAACAGTTGCCATCCGTCTCATCTTTTATTACGAGAAAGATACAGTCACCAGCTCCAGATTCAAAGGTTTTTATTATTGCTTTCATCTCCTATTCGTATTGCTTTTTTACTCCTATACATTTCACACATCTCCATTAGCAGCTTTAACCTCTCCAACCTCTCTATCTTTAGGTTCCCATTGTTATACAACTCCTCCTCAAGATAGTGTTTCGTTGTTTTCTTATCATCTCGTACCATGAAATCCATTAGCTCATTACATTTTATCAACCACAGATCATTCTAAATCATATTCCGAGCGTCCTAACTACTGAGATTCCGCACCTTCTCCTAAGTTACCCTTCCATCAGCCACTTCCACACCGGCACCACAGATATTTCCTTTTCTGTGTCCTCCTCATCATACGTAATCAGCAGGCATTTCCAGTCTTCATGCGCCTTGGCATACTTCACTAATGGCGACACTTCCCTATTGTAAGTAGTCTCATCCTTGATGCTGTAAGACACTTGTATAGCCAACTTCTCGTCGGGTACAATGAAGTCTATCTCCTTCTCCGCATTCAGGTAAAACACATTCTTTTTGCCATACCGCCTACACAGTTCCACCGCCACCATATTCTCCAATAGCGATGTCTCTGAATTCATCAGGAACAGGTTCAGTAAACCGTTATCAACAAAGTAGTACTTCTTCTGCGTCTCCTTCTCAGTCAGTTTCCCTATCTCATTCTCCATGGGCAATATCAGCCAACTGTCAGCGGCATGATCCGCATAGTCTATCGTAGTGGGCACACTGATGGGCGATCCCGTTGCCACTATCACATTCTTCAGCCTGTTATACGACAGCGGTTGCTTTACGCTTTCTGCCATCTTCTTAATCAGAATATTCAACACCCTATCATTCTTAATATTATTTCGGGCACAGATGTCACCCAAGTAGATCTTCTGGTACAAACTCGAAAGCATAGCCCGCTTGTTCTTAAACGAAAGGATCTCTGGCAGACCACCGTAATAGAAGTACTCATTCAGACGTCGCTTCACTTCGCTTCGCTGAATTGTATCATACTCCCAATGCTCCCTCAGTTCCACCTGCTGCGCTGTCAGATACTCTTTGAATGAATATGGGTACGCATCGTAGATAAAGAACCGTCCACCCAACGTAGTTGCCACCTCCTTACTCAGCATCTTCGCATTGCTGCCCGTCACATACACCCTGTATTTCGCATCAGCCAACCTGCGCACGAACTTATCCCAATGTGGAATGTTCTGCACCTCGTCCAAAAATACCACTGGCTTTTTACCATACAGTTCCAAATGGGCTTCCAGCAAAATGTTAAAGTCTTCCGGTTGGAATTCCGCCAAACGTTCATCTTCAAAATCCACAAACAGAATCTCATCCCATCCCTTTCCTGCTACCTGTAGTTGTCGCACACGCTGATACAGCAGATACGACTTACCCGCACGTCTCACACCCACTATCACATAATTGCCATTCTCTTCAAAGTCTATGGGACGTTCCACAAGTACCGCCTCATCCACCTCACGCTGCTTACTAATCAGGCACTGTTTGATGACATCTTTACTAATACTCATATAAATTACATTTAATAAGAAACATGTGTTCTTATAAAGTTCGGTTTACAAAGTTATATATTATTTATAAGACAAACTTTATAAACTCTGACTTTTTACGCTTTTTTTATCACAAGTCGGCGGATTCAACAAGCAAGTGTATATTTTAGATAATCTTTTCATAAAGTATTGCGGAGGTGATGCAAACTTCATTTTTCTTGTTCTTTGGGTATTTGGAGCGAGGTCGTCTAACATCTGATTATCAATAACTCTTGTAAGCTCTACCCTCTCACACCCCTTTATTTACTGAACATCAAAGTATATAAAGAGCTAAGATAGAGACTCCAAAATCCATACTTACCTTACATGGGCTATCCATACTACAAAGAGTTTCTATTTAAGGAACTACAATACTTGTTTATCAGCAGGTAGCTTGAAAAATATAAAACCATCACTCCATATTCTGAAAGACCCAGAAAAGATCTTATATCATCTCCTCCTCTGAGCAAGGTAAAACCTCTCCTATAATAGAGTTTACAACCCACAGAAAATTATTGAACTACAAATAGCCTTAACGAAGGCGGGTGTGCCATAATAGACACACCCGCTTACTTAAAGTTCATATATCGTCTCATCCCCACAGATGTTTCTAATCTTGAGGCGGAGAGGTTTGTTGTCGGAGGTAATTGTACCATCCCAAAAGCTTTTAGTATCAATACCATTCTTACGTACATAACCGAGGCGATCGATAAGGACTTCAGCGTCGCTGTGCCAAGGAGAAGAAGCATCGGCAGAACTACAATCAAGGCTTAGGAACTCTATTGTCTCCAGTCCTTCTTCACTCAAAGAGATAGGCTTAAACGCTTTACCACTCTTCAGCGTTTGTTGCTGCCCCTTAAGATTGAACTCTTCTATCTTCTTATTCACACGGTCGCTAAAGAAACGATTGATGCTTACTTGCCACACTTTGAAAGCCTCACCTTCTGGCTGAATTTCCTTCACATCAAACTCGGCATCATCTTCCACAACAACATTGTCGAGCACATTCTTTAAGTCTCTTAACTCAACATCTATCAACGTGTTGTTCTGCTCTTTAATAAATTGTTTTATTTCCTTTATATCAGTGATATCAATATAATAAACAACTACTTTCTTTGTTTCGTCAGGTAGGTTAGGCATCGCTTCTTTCAGAATACGATTCATCAGTGCTGTATCTAACAAACGAGTACTACTATCCATTAAGTTTGGGAGATAAACTGGCTGCATACCCACCTTCGTATCATGAATGCTCCCAGCCCATAACTTATCGAGCATATCCTCATTGCGAAGTCCTGGGATAAGCCCCTTTAGCTTATCCTTCGTCTGCACAGGATTGCGATAGAGTGAAACACCATCTTTTATCTCCATCACCTCAAACTCTGCTCTTGCCTTACGCAATCGGTCGCGTGTAGTCTCAATGCTGTTAATGCCAATATCGCAATGGATAAACTTGCGCCCTAACTTACTTGCCACTGTAGCCGTTACGCCACTGCCACCAAAGAAATCGGCTACAAGCATACCTTCATTGCTACTGGCTTTGATGATGCGCTCTAATAGGGCTTCTGGCTTTTGGGTGGCATAGCCTACATCTTGAGTATGTACTTTCCCTAAATCAGCAATATCAATCCACCAATCTTCTACAATCTTTCCTTTCTTATCTAATTCTTCTAAAACTGAATCATTTTGTTTACCAGCTAAAGAAGTCTTACCACCTGTTTTTGTGCTCTTCTTAAATCCAATGCGCACACTATCACTATTGAAAACATATTGTTCACTTTTATCATATAAGAAGATTAAATCATGCTTGCGTGGGAAATTATTCTTTTGATTTGTAGGTCCAGTATAACACCATACTATCTCATTTCTGAAATTATCCTCTCCAAATATCTCATCCATAAGAATCTTCACATAATGTCCGATGTGCCAATCCAAATGCACATAGATAGAGGCAGTATCGCTCATAACGGACTTTATTGCCATAAGGTTCTCATACATCCAATTCAGATAGCGTTCCTTATCCCACACATCACCATACATCTTTTCTTCAAAGTTACGCAGTTCTTCGCTATCAATCTCTGTCTCGGCTTGCTTAATAGCTTCTGCCACCTTTGGGTTACGACGAATATAAACCTTCTTGGCATAATCGGCACCACTTGCAAAAGGTGGGTCAATATAGACAAGGTCTACTTTCACACCCTCCTCTTTAAGATAAGCGCAAGCAGAAAGGCACTCACCACGAAGCACGAGGTTATGATTAGGATTCTTGCCCACTACCTCTTGGCTCTCTACTTCATAGAGTGGCATACCACGCTGAATACGCTCAAACACCTTATCATTATCACGGTAACGAAGAATGCGCTGCGTGCGCACAAAGTTGTCGAGTATTGCTTGTCCTTCGAGGACATTAGGATCATAAGAAATATATTTGATTGCCATGATTAAATCTTTTACTTGAAAAATTGATTGATAGCGTTGATAGTCCTCTCATCTTGTTCAGCTGGTGTCATCGTGTCTTCGATATACAAGAAACTAAATCGATTATAACCAAAGTGCTCGTTATTGAGTTTCACGAACTCTTCTTCCATAAACTGCCTACGTTCAGCAAACTTAGCAGCAAAGCCTTCGCCTTTCGTCTCGATGATAAGTATTTGTTTGATAGCCCCTTGATTATCTCTGCTAATCACTAAGAAGTCGGGTGTGTAATTACCGAGCAGCCCCCAGTTCTTACCAGACTTCTTATAGCAACGTATTTTGAAATCGGTCAGGTTATCATCGCCATTGAAATAGAACTCGAGTTGCTTATCACGTATGATAGCTTGAAGAGAGTCTGAAAAATAACCAATCTCAAAGCTACTGTCGAACCTATAAGGTAGATAATGATAAGTCTTGTCATTGATGTTGCTATCTGTTGACTCGTAACTATCGGGGCTATCCAATAATGCTTGTATAGTCTGTTCTTGATTACCTAATGTTTTAAGCGTATCAATAGTTGTTTGTATTGCTGCCCTTAGACGTTTCTTCCCTTTATCAGCATCAATTATCTTTAATACTTGCTCTTGGTTTGGGAAATATTTAGAAGTATCATTCACTTCTATTGCTGATTTGAAGTTCTTAATCTGAAGCAGTTCAGCTGTCTCTGGTATCACTTCTTCTTTCACCTCAATAGAACGATGAGGAACAAAGGCTTTACGCACATTCGCACGCACCTGCTTTTGATTAAACTCTCCTTTAAGGTAGCGAACACCCTCACGAAACTCCGTGATAGTATCAAAGATAGTTTGCAGCGCCGTGGTGTACGTCTTCAAATGAGCGATATGCAAAGTGCGAAAACTCTCTTTACAAATAAGATGTAGCCAGCTATTAAATGTAATAGCCTTGTCACTTTCATCATCCTGCAACAGTTCTGTTGATTTACCTTCTATCTCTCCTTTTAGATTCTGTTGTTGGATTAGTTGTAAGCCACTGGTGGAATAAAAATCCTCTCTTTGCAGTTCTTTTGCAGTATTCAACTCATCCTCTAACACTAATGTCAGATAAGACACCTTCAGTTGGAAGAAGTCAATTGGAGGCACACACAATTTCTCCATTCGAGAGAAACGTTGCAAGGTGTACCGTTTGGCATTTCCTCCTTTGTTAAGCTCTTCAATAGACGTGTTTTGTTGCTTGTCTAATTCCCTATTCAGTGTCTTAGCGTTATCCTCATTAAGCCAAATCAAAGCTGTTTCCTTATTATTCTTTACAACCTGACGTAAGCAACGACAAGAAGTCTGTAAAACCATATTCTGTGGACATGCACCTTTTTGTGGTAAGATAACACTGGTCAGGCTCTTACAGTCCCAACCCTCTTTACCTATTTGCGCTAACAACACTATCTTTACCTTTGAGAGATTAGTGTCTAATGAAGCAAACTCAACAGCAGCACTCTCAGGTACGGAATACTCCTTATTCCCACCATGATATTTAAGAATAGCATCAACGGGATTCAAGTCGAACTTACTGATAAGCTCAGCAACGATGGGATAGATATTCTCCTCCAAATTGTCTATACGTCCACAATAGATGGCCAGTTTTGCACATGTACCATTAGAATAAACTAAATTACCATAGGTGTCAAGAAACTCTGTCACGCCTTTGCGAATAATAGTTTCATAACCACCATCTGCCACTTTTATTGTTGGAGACTTCAAGAAATTACCCACACCTTCTATCAGCGGATAATAATAAACAACATTTGAAAGGTTCTTGTTTTTCAATGACAAGTCTAATCCCACCTTCACCGACTCGGCAGTAGAAAGATAAGGAGTACCTGAGAAGCCTAAAACAGAATTAAAGGTTTCTGTTTCAGTCCATTTATTAACAACCTGACGAAGCTTTATGTCACCGTCTGAAGCATGGTGCACCTCATCAATGAAAATAGAGAGATGGGGAATTTTTCCTACAATAGAACGAAGCTCATTAGATATCTCAAACTCTTTCTTTTCCTTATCGCTAAGCAATGATGGGCTTTCATCTTTATCTAATTTGTCAAGAATTACTTTCTCAGCATTGGTCACAGCCACCAGACCACGAACCTCATTTGAGGTCAGATGACTATTTATCTTTTGTGCATTTGGGTTCTTAACAAGATTGCTTTTTTGTGCCGTCTTCTGCGCATCAAGTACCTCAAACTGTATCTCATTCTTTATTTGTGATGCCGTAGGGTTTGGAAGAATCCACGTCAGATCAAAGTCTTGTATATTCTTTATACTTGGGATAATAGAAGACTTCAAGCCTGATGGAGCCAAGATCATAAAGTTATGTGCAAAGGAGGGGTTATCTGGCTCATTTAATGAGAAATACAAGTCAAGATAGATAAACGCAGCCATCAAATACGTCTTACCAGCTCCCATTGGTAAACTAAAGATATAATCAGGATAGGCTACATCATAAAAGAGCTTCTTAAAGACAGCTACATAATCGATAGTATCAGGGTTATCTTCAATGTATTTCTTTAATGCCGGTGCTGAAGCATCCCCTTTCTCATCACTCAGACAAGCGTATTCATAAAGTGAAGCTGCTGCTTTATTAGTCTCCAGAATACGCCTTGCCTTCGTAGTAAGACTCATGTTATCAAGATCAAGAGACAAGAAATCTCCCTCCGTGAAAAGCCTCCACAAAGGTTTATTAGCACATTCTATCTTCAAGAACAAGTAAGTCTTTATAGCATCAATTTGCGCATCACGCATCATCCCTTTGCTTTCAATGTATGAAAGCAAAGACCTGACAGGGCAATCTATACGACCTAACCATTCGTCCCTTTTCCTTTGTATAATTCTATAGAACATTGTCTTAATCTTTAATCATTTTGCTCGTAACCATACGAGTAATTACTGTCCATACTTCACAATCATTGAAGAAGTGAACGGATTTCATGCGTTTTGATGTGCTTCCATAAGTAGGTTCTTAGTCACTAAGCCTACGAGATAGTATTCTACAAAGGTAACTAAAAAAACCTATAATAAATAAGAACGATGGCACTTTTATTAATAAAACATCTCGCTCAAAACCCTCAAATATATGCAATTTAGTTTTATTTTTAGTTGCTGTCATATTTAACATTTGACATAAAACGCATATTATAAGATACTTACAAGGCGACTTCACATGACAGATATGACAGCAACTTCCAAACTTCTTACGCAAAGGTTCTACTGCCCCATACGGTTAAAGACAGGATTATCCATTACAGATTAGGCTCTTCGTAGAGCTACCAGTTACTCTGTCCCAGCATGGAGTTCATGTTGCAGAGGTTCGGGATATTGGCAAGGACACGACCGACATGGGCTCGACTTGTCAGACGTAACTGACTGTCCTACCACTGACAAAGTTGACAGAAGATGGAGGTAGCAGTCATGTAGAAGTCCTTCAGCGCATCCTTAGGAATAAAGAAACACTTTAGGAAGAGAGCTTCAACAGGAGAACATAGCTACCACACTCTTGTAAAAAATCCTTACATACCACCAAACTAAGACTTTTCAAAACAAGAGTATATTCTCCCCTATTATCGAGTTTGTAACCTACAAGAAATCAGCACATTACATACAGCATAAAAGAAGACGCCCTTCTTGCTTTAAGAAGGGCGTCTTCAACACGCAAGAAGGGCATGTTCTCAAATACTGTCAGGCCTCTTCTTGTCGCTTCCTCAGCCTCTTCACGAATGGAGAAAAGAGTGGTTAGCGAAAAATCTCAACATTCTCTATCTGTCCGTTTAATGGTTTTTCTTCCTCACTCCGTATTCTTGTAGAACCTTCCCTGCATTCTCTTCTCACAGCGAAGCGCTGAAATTTGCACACAGGCAGAGCCCACATAAAAGTGAGCCCCGTCCTCTCTATCGCTCAAAAGGTCCTCTTATTGTCCATTAACAGGCAGGAGCGTCACAGTAAGTGTTACTACCTCATGACCATCACTATCACTGTCTGTAATTAGCAGCTTACCTTTTTCGAATTTAAGAGGTAATTGCTCTTTATCGGTAAAGCCGTCTTCTTTCTCAGAGACAGCAATTACTAACTCGTTAGCATTTGTCCATTGCCAATAATTCATCACATCTTCATTACTGCGACTATTGGTTACATAATACGAACCAGCGTGTGTGAACGTCACTGTCTGCAGTATGTCAAAGTCTTTGAAATCATCTAATCTCTCTTTAGCCAACTTGAGTTTATCCTTATACTCAGATGCGTCAATAGCAGCCTTCAGACCGTTTTTAACGTCATTAAAAGAATTTGTCGTAGCCGTCCCATCATAAACTTGCTTACCATCATAGCTCACTGTGAGGTGTAACTGAGAGAATTTCCACGTGCGACACAGATAGTCAGTGTTCTTATCAGACGGTAGCACCCCTACTTTCTCTGCTGTCAACTTTGATACCTTACCCTTATTAGTCAACTGAAGACTGTAAGAAGACTTACTGATCGGAATGATTGTCAGCTCACCAAAGCCATTCAACACATAACTATCTCCCTTCTTTTCGTAGCTACCAGAGAGGATTACGTCATCTTTTGTACCCAAGATACTGGCATTCTTAACAATGAAATAACGTCCTCCCTCAGATAGTTCAATACTCTTCCAAGCAGACCCAAACGTTGTCACCTTGTATCTCGCAGCATCAGCAACGTGCGATGGTTGCTCAATGATAGGCTTATCTACATCATCGTCCGAACTGCTACATGCTGTAAAACTTAGTGTTGTCAATGCTAACAAACCCGCTACCAAAAATTGTGAATGTTTCATATCATTTTCTTTAAGTATTTGTTTTATCCTTTGAAGTCATCTAATCGCTCATTTATAAGCCACCTGTACCTAATCAACCCTTGCCAACCTATCTTGCTAACAAAGGATTAAGCAATGCTAAACTCCTATTCATTTCATTAGACAAGGCTTCTATCTGTTCAATTAAATTTTATCAGTCGCAAAGATAAAAATACTTTCGTTTACTATCGCTCATTAGCCGTTAAAAATAAATAAACACTCGTTTTTCTCTCTCAAACCAATTATAAATCTTGTTTTCCATATTCTTCAAAACACTGTAGCAGACTCTCTTGAAGATGTTTACATCCCACCTTACAGTAAAGAAACAATCTTGAAAGGCCAAAGACGGAGATGAAAAAAGAGCCAGATAATTGACAATCAATTATCTGGCCCTTACTTTTGTGCGCCTAACAGGACTCGAACCTGCACAACGTGAGTTACTAGATCCTAAGTCTAGCGCGTCTACCAATTCCGCCACAGGCGCATAACGACTGCAAAGATACGCAATGTTTTGGATATAACCAAATATTTGGGAATTTCTTTTATATCCCTTTCCTACCTATGTGACATTTGTTTATAAATAATCTTATGACATTTGTTTACGAATGAAATAAAAGATATATCTTTGCAAAAACAGATGGGTTGCTAAATAAATCTCTCCTTGCGTCCATGTGTGATCAAGATACCTCATAAGAAAGGAGGGGCTTATTTTACGAATAGCCAACAATGATCTTAACAATATTAATTCTTTAACTAACTAACGATCGACAATGAAAAAGACATTATTAACTGTTTTATGTATGGGCGTTTTGTGTGCTTCAGCTTCTGTAGTTTACAATGGTACTGGTGAAACTGGTGTAATGATGAGGCAGAATACAGTCTCCGTTAAGCCCGTTCCTACCAAGAATGCTTTGAGTAAAGATGAGCGTGCCGCTATCTCACTCATTACGTCTATGTATAACACAAAAGGCTTTGACAATACTGCATACCTAAAGAGGCACTGTACAAAGAAGTTGCTTAAGGTGTTGAAGGCTGCGTATGATTATGAATATGACCCACTTCCAGATGCTTATGCTGGCTGGTTGTTCCGCTCTGGTGCCCAAGATGGACCGAGCGATGCACATAAGGTTCTGCGTGTTGTGAGCCTTGGTAACAACTGGTATCAGTATACTTTCTTGGATATGGGCATAAAATGTACCAATAAGGTAAAGGTTATCAAGGTCGGTAACAAACTGATGTTTGACGAGATTAAGCAAGGTAAAATATAAAACATAAAGACCTTTCTGAACCTCCCAGTCCCTCCTTTTAGAGGGATTGGGCGTTAGGAAGCGTCTTTATCACCTTTCTTGCAAACTCTATAATCGTATCCTTGCCTCGTGCAAAGTCTTCAGAAGTGAGGGAAACTTTGTAGTCAGGGTCAATACCGAACTCTGTCATCTGTCTATCACGGTCGTACATCGGACAAGCAGAGAAGCGTACAGCCCACCCGTTAGGTAGCTCTGAGGTAAAAGGCAGACCAGCTCCGCCACCAGTACGGTCGCCAACAATCTTGACATTTGGGCAACATTTCATATACTTCACAAACTCGTTAGCAGCAGAGAAGACGCTACGGTTGGTCAATACAATGACTGGTTTATGCCAACGAACACCTTTTCCTGGTTTTAAGTATTGCGGTTGTAACGAAGAGAAATCATCATGTCCCTTCCCTGTTTTATGCTGTATGTAGCCAACGAGTAGTTCCTCGTTTGTGAAGCGTGCAGCTAATGTTTCAGCATTTGAGACACTCCCTCCTCCATTATTTCTTATGTCAATTATCAGTCCGTTGCAGGGTTGCAAATGAATGAAGATATCATCCAGATTACCAGCGCCAATAGTCCCTTGGAATGTCTCACAGCGCACATAACCGATGTTATCATCAAGGACAGTATAGTCTAAGCCGCTTGCAATGAGATAATCAGTCTTGAGGTAGATCCTTTCTAACGAATCAGAATAGTTCTTGGGATAGTCTTCATGCCACGCCCAGTAGCGTCCTACATCGAAAGAAGTGTACAGATTGACGTGTCCATCCTTCAGTTCAGAGAGCATATTAGTCATCACCTCGAACTGTTGTTTGGCTGTCATAGAGTTATCAAACTGCCGTGCATAACGACTGTGCACCTCCTGCCAGTCTATTCCTTTCTGTGAGAAGAAACAATAGTGCTCGTCGATGATTCTCCATAAAGCCTCGAAATTGCCTTGTGGACTATCTGATAGCTGGTCGTTGGTGACGCAACTTGTCACAGAACTGAGGATTATAAGTGATGAAACCAGTACGTATAGGAAGGAAGGAAAAAGCTTTCTCATGGGATAAACTTATTGATTGAGAATTTACGAACAATACCAATCACGAGGAGATTACTCCATACATGTTGGCGTAGCCGATTGACCTTCGCCTGCTGGTAATCACCGAGATAGCCTACACGGAAGGTTGTATGGCGGAGCGTGAAATCAAAGGTAAGCTGCTGGCGGAGCGACGGAGCAGATGCAGGTGTTGTGACAATAAGATTATGGTCGTAGTTGTCACGTGTAAAGATCTCGTAATAACTCTGTCCGTAATTAGGCGAGAAGGCCAGTCCGAGGAGCGGCACCTGTACCTCATATCGTAGTTGGAAAGGGAGCTTGAGAAGGTGGGAACGATAAGCAGCAACGGCAGTCGGTGCAATATTCACCTGTGCGTAAGCTTGTGCAGGATTGTTAGAATTGCGCATATTATAGAGGAAACCGAGTCGTGTATCAATTCCTCCGCCCGCTTTTAGTAGCAGTTCTCCTTCGCCAACGTTCCATTTTCCCAAGGCATACAACCAGTTATACTGAAAGTTGTAGAAGCCACCTAATTCGTTGTTGTTCTCCTTTCGATTACGAACAGACACGATTTGTGCTTGGTGTATGAGTTCTCTTGACAGCTTAGTACCGTTCTCACGCTCAGAATGGGAGACATAACGAAGCTCTGTCCCTGCGTATTCTTCGGGTGTGAGGTAGGTGTCGAGGACGTTTACAGCACCAATTCCCAACATCTGTGCATTGGTGATCACCTTGTTACTACGTAGGGTGTCCTGTGCCAACGCAGCTGTTGGTGTTGCGAAAAGGGTTATTGCTGAAAGTGAGACACAACCAAATAAAAATGTCTTTAGGTTCATAGGCTTGATAAAGAAAATAGGATGTAAATGCAAGTCAAATAGTTGTTTGTTGAAAACCGATAGGTGATAATATGATTAGGTATTTATAAGTAAAACGATGAAAGGGGAGTGTACGAGGTGTACACCCCCTTTTCAATAGTCTTTTTATCATACAGTTTACTCATTGTCGAAGAGGTTCAGCTGACCAGTAATCTCATCAATGACCTGCTGCTGAGACTTACCAGCATCTGGATCGAGATTTTCCTCCTCGTTACCCATTGTTGGGTTCTCCTCCTGCAGGTCGTCTTCAGAGTTCTCATCCTCCTCCTTCTCCTTTTCAGGGAAGCGTGTTGGCTCCAGTTCTTCAATCTTGTCAACCGTCCAAGTGGTCAGACGTTTACCCTTTGCCTTAAATCCCTTCACCCCCACGAATTGTTCTGCATCGACCTCCTCAGTACCACGTGAGGCATCAGCTCCACCGTATGTAATCAAAATACGAGGGAAGGCAACGTCCGTTAACAGTACCATCTTGGAGTTAGGATTGTCTCCGATAAAGTTCTGATGACGCTTGTTAGCTTCCATCTGAAAACGCTTCAAGTAAGGATAACCCTGATTGTCGGCATCAAAGATGACAGCCGTCCAAGGCTTGTCGGCATCAAATTTCTCTATGCGCAGAATGTTGTCTTCATAATGATTGGCCGAGTCAAAGTTTGTGATATAGAACTCTCCGTTCTTAAGAACTACCAAGATACTATCTTGATCAGAGAACTCTCCGAGGTAACGACCATGGTCTTCGTAGTTGATACGGTTGACATCTGGGTCGAACCAAACCTTACGACCACCTAATGTAGAGTGTCCGTGACTCTTAAGTGAGATACGATGAATACTCTCCTTGGTCAGCAGATTACCCTTTGCGGCACGTCCCTTGATAAGGATGTTAGCAAAGTCACGCTCCATAAAGATGTTCTGCTTCTTCTTATCAGGGTTTGGGTCGAGTGTAATCTTTATCACTTCCGCCTCACCATTAGGGTTAGCCGTGAAATAGTTAATCTTAGAACCAGCCGTACCGAGGGTTACGTCGTATTCTTTATCACGTGTGATGGAAGTGACGTTGAAACGTTTAATATAATAAGGTCCTGTCTTTCCGTCCCGATAAACAACGTTATAGATGGTGCGTTTATCATTCTTTTTGAACACTTGTACGTAGAGTACGCCCTTACCAACAAAGACTTTGTCAGCTATTCGGATAACCTTATACTTACCATCACGGTAGAAGATAATCACATCATCAAGGTCGGAACAGTTCTGAACGAACTCCGCCTTCTTAAGACCCGTACCGATGAAGCCCTCTTGTTGGTCGATATATAACTTCTCGTTGGCGTCGACTACCTTAGCCGCAACAATTGTGTCGAAGCTCTTTATCTCTGTACGACGTGGATGATCCTTACCATATTTCTCCTTCAGGTGTGTAAACCACTCGATAGTGACACGTACCATCTCACTGAGATCTTTATTAATCTCAGCTATCTCGGCCTTAATTTTCTGTATCAACTCGTCTGCCTTGTCCTTATTGAACTTCAGAATGCGTTGCATCTTGATTTCTAAAAGACGGATGATGTCGTCACGTGTCACCTCACGGATAAAGTTCTTCTTATAAGGCTCAAGTTTTGAGTCGACGAAATCAACAACTTCGTCAATATTTTTAGCCGTCTCGAACTTACGTTCCTTATAGATACGATCCTCGATAAAGATACGTTCAAGGGAGTTATAGAACAACTGCTCTTCCAGTTCATGCTTACGGATTTCCAGTTCAAGTTGCAGTAACGCCTTCGTGTGCTCGGCAGAATTGCGCAATACATCCGATGTTGTCAAGAACTCTGGTTTGTTATCTCGGATGACACAACAGTTCGGTGAGATATTAACCTCACAGTCGGTGAAGGCATAGAGCGCATCGATTGTCTTATCACTTGACGTACCCGGTGTAAGATGAAGTTGAATCTCCACCTCCGAAGCTGTCATATCCTCCACCCTACGAATCTTCAGTTTGCCCTTCTCAACAGCCTTGGTAATAGACTCTTGAAGCGTGTTAGCTGTCTTAGTAAAAGGTACCTCACGGATGACAAGCGTCCTATTGTCGAGTTTCTCAACCTTCGCACGTACTTTCAATACGCCTCCTCGCTGACCATCATTATATTTCGAAACATCAATGCTACCCCCCGTTGGGAAGTCAGGATAGAGATGGAACTCCTCGCCACGCAGGTAGTGAATGGCAGCATCGCAGATGTCGTTAAGATTATGTGGGAGTATCTTGGATGACAAGCCGACGGCAATACCCTCAGCACCCTGCGCCAAAAGCAGTGGGAACTTCACTGGGAGCGTAATCGGCTCTTTGTTTCTTCCGTCGTAAGAGAGCTGCCACTCCGTTGTCTTAGGATTGAAAACCGTCTCTAAAGCAAACTTAGACAATCGTGCCTCAATGTATCGGGGTGCTGCTGCACGGTCGCCAGTAAGAATGTTTCCCCAGTTACCTTGTGTGTCAATGAGCAAGTCCTTCTGTCCCATTTGCACCAAGGCATCACCAATAGAAGCATCACCATGAGGGTGGAACTGCATCGTATGTCCCACGATATTAGCCACCTTGTTATATCGTCCATCGTCCATTCGCTTCATAGAATGGAGGATACGACGCTGAACAGGTTTCAATCCATCCTCGATATGAGGTACAGCACGTTCAAGGATTACGTAGCTGGCGTAATCCAAGAACCAGTTTTTATACATACCAGAAAGATGATGCACGGCAGAAGCATCAAACCTATCAGCAGGCTTGTAATCAGAATGAGAATTCTGTTCCTGGCTATCTTCACCAGGAGTAAGGCCGTCCATGTCTTTTATTTCGTCATCCATATAGTTCTTGTTTTATCTCTTTAAGAAGCAAGCTTCATAAGACTGCAAATGTACGAAAAAAAAAGTAAACAGGCAAATTATAGCTTGTTCAAGTGTTCGAATTGGTTTTCTGTTTGCAGCCTACGCTCATTTCGCCTGTGTCATGACCCTCCGTCAAGTGTCACAAAGAGAACAGCAGATAACAAATGGAGACTTTAGCAGATGCCACATCTTGACTCCCAACAAACCAAAACTTGCCTTATTAATAATCGATTTAGGCGAAAGTTTCGCAGTAAACCTATTCTTTTTCGGCTAAAAAAGCGTAACTTTGCGTCAAAAATTAAGGTATAAATAGATAATTATGGCACAAGAGGATGTTTTCAAGAAGATTGTAAGCCATTGTAAGGAGTATGGTTTCGTCTTCCCAAGTAGTGATATTTATGATGGTTTAGCAGCTGTTTATGACTATGGTCAGAATGGTGTTGAGCTAAAAAACAATATCAAACAATATTGGTGGCAGTCAATGGTATTGCTACACAGCAATATTGTTGGTATCGATGCATCTATCTTCATGCATCCTACAGTATGGAAAGCAAGCGGTCACGTTGATGCTTTCAACGATCCATTGATTGACAACCGCGATTCTAAGAAGCGTTATCGTGCTGATAACCTCATCGAGGACCAGATTGGTAAATACGAGGAGAAGATTGCGAAAGAAGTAGCTAAGGCTGCTAAGAAGTTTGGCGATGCCTTTGATGAAGCTAAGTTCCGTGAGACTAACCCACGTGTCCTTGAAAACCAGAAGAAACGCGACGACCTCCATGCACGCTATACAGAAGCAATGCAAGGACCAGACCTTGAGGCCTTGAAGCAGATTATTCTTGACGAAGGAATCGTTGACCCAATCAGTGGTACAACCAATTGGACGGACGTTCGACAGTTTAATCTTATGTTCTCTACCGAGGTGGGCGCATCTGCTGATGCTACTAACAAGATTTATTTGCGCCCAGAGACAGCGCAGGGTATCTTTGTGAACTTCCTCAACGTACAGAAGACGGGTCGTATGAAGTTGCCTTTCGGTATCTGTCAGATTGGTAAGGCTTTCCGTAACGAGATTGTTGCACGTCAGTTTGTTTTCCGTATGCGTGAGTTCGAACAGATGGAGATGCAGTTCTTCTGCCAGCCTGGAACAGAGATGACATGGTTCGACTATTGGAAGAAACATCGCTTGGCATGGCATGAGGCACTTGGTATGGGCGACGATAACTATCGCTTCCACGACCACGAGAAATTGGCTCACTATGCGAATGCTGCTACTGACATCGAGTTCCACATGCCGTTTGGTTTCAAGGAGGTGGAGGGTATCCACTCTCGTACGAACTACGACCTCTCTCAGCATGAGAAATATTCTGGTCGTCAGGTGAAATACTTTGACCCAGAACGCAACGAGAATTACACTCCATTCGTAGTAGAAACATCTATCGGTGTTGACCGTATGTTCCTCTCTGTTATGTGTCACAGCTATACGGAGGAGGCATTGGAGAATGGTTCAAGTCGTGTTGTTCTGAAATTGCCAGAGCCATTAGCACCTGTTAAGTGTGCGGTTCTTCCATTGGTTAACAAGGATGGTCTACCAGAAAAGGCACAAGAGATTGTTAACAATCTTAAGTTCCACTTCAACACACACATGGAGGCTAAGGACTCTATCGGTAAGCGTTATCGCCGTCAGGATGCCATCGGTACTCCTTTCTGCGTGACTGTTGATGGTGACACACTGAAGGATAACACCGTTACGCTACGTTATCGTGACTCTATGAAGCAGGAGCGTGTACCAGTTGAGAAGCTGCGCGAGATTATCGAAGACCGCGTATCTATCACCTCATTACTGAAGAAGATTGATATTGACTAATTTAAGAGAAAGGTAGCAGAGCAGGTTCTTTTAGTTCTCTAAAGAGCGTAGAAACGACTGAAGAAGAACAAGAGAACTTGTCCTGTCAACTTTTTATAGCCAAATAACAGACTATGACAAAGAATATTAAGACCTTGATTGGTATCTTCTGCTTAGGTGGAATGATGCTGTCTGCAGGCCTCTTCACCTCATGTACTGAGAATGATGATACTGTAGAAGAATATGCTAATTGGCAGTCGAAAAACGAGACCTATTGGGATAATCTATACACGACTACCCAACAGAAGATTAAGGGTGGCGACATTTCTTGGAAGATAATACTTAATTACACCTTCCAAAATCAGAAGCAAACTACAGGTTCTGCACTTACTTATCGTCCAGAAAACTATATCATTGCACACGTAGAACAGGCAGGGACAGGCACGACAAGTCCGTTGTATTCTGACTCTGTGTCTATGCACTATATGGGTCGACTGATTCCATCTACGACTTATACATCGGGGCTTATCTTTGATAAGTCATGGTCAAGCAACCAGTTCAACGCTGCAACATCACGCCCTGTACACAGCTACATCGGACTGACATACGATGCTGAGGGTAAGCCGACGAGTCTTGTCGATGGCTTCACAACTGCCTTAATGTCAATGCACCGTGGCGATCATTGGACTGTTTACATCCCTTATCAGTTGGGTTATGGTGAGAAGAACTCTGGTGTTGTACCAGCTTACTCAACCCTCATCTTTGATTTACGATTGAATGATTTCTCTCATCCAGGCGTGAAGTTGAAGGATTAAAAGGTAGCATAAAGGCTGCACAAGAAGGTCAGAACGAGTTTTAGTCTTATAGTATAGGGACACAAAGTCTCGTGTGTTCGTTTTTAGAACAGAAGTGAACAGACGAGATTGATGTCCCTTTTTCTCTTTTCATAAGCTACCCCTCCTTCTATGACGTCTTCTGCCTCTCCCTTTCACGCATCTTTCTTGATTTATTACTTAGGTTTCACTCGTCAGATATCATAGTAGTTCCGTGCATTTATCCTTCCGTAAATCCGTCACAGATAGGCTTCTCACCAAGATTAGAAATGGTGGGATGATGAGCAGGAATGAGAAATTTAATCTCATTATCCAACTCAGTGTCCCATCTATCTTAGCGCAAGTAACAACGGTACTGATGTTTTATATCGATGCAGGAATGGTGGGATCGCTTGGTGCAGAACCATCAGCAGCCATCGGACTTGTCGAACCAGCCACATGGCTTATCTTCTCTTTAGTGAGTGCCGTGACGATGGGTTTCTCTGTACAAGTGGCTCATTTCATTGGTGCGAATGACTTTCCAAAAGCACGTGCAGTCATGCGGCATGGCTATGTCTTTGGACTTTGCTTCTCGTTGTTAATGCTACTTATCGCCTTCCTTATTGGTCCACGACTCCCTATATGGCTCGGTGGAGGAACTGATATACAGCATGATGCAATGGTCTATTTCCTCATCTTCTCCTGTATCACACCATTTCATCTGATAGAATACATGTCGGGAGCTATGCTTAAAGTGGCTGGTGACATGCGTCGTCCAAGTATGATGGCAATACTGATGTGCGTGTTGGACGTTATTTTCAACTACTTTCTGATATTTCCTACACGTACTATCTCACTCTTCGGGATAGAGCTGACAATGCCAGGCTTGGGTGCTGGTGTTGCTGGTGCAGCCCTCGGTAGCCTCTTAGCCTTCGTCTGTGTCGCTTTACCCTTGGCTTATTATGCCATCTCCCGCAGTCCTATCTTGGCATGGAAACAAGATACAGAACGCTTCTCATGGCGATGGCAGTATATCTGGAACGCACTGAAGATTAGTGCACCAATGGGTTTACAGTACCTACTCATGAATGGTGCTCAACTCGTATCAACAATGATCGTGGCTCCTTTGGGTAACATTGCAATTGCTGCACATTCGTTTGCTATTACAGCTGAGAGTTTATGTTACATGTCTGGATATGGCATCAGTGAGGCTGCCACAACCTTAGTAGGCCAGAGTGTGGGAGCTGACAGGCGTGACCTCCATCGTAGTTTCGCATGGATGACCGTCTTCCTTGGTATGATAGTCATGGCCTTCATGGGTGTTGTGATGTATATCTTTGCCCCAGAAATGATAGGACTCTTATCTCCTGTTACAGCCATTCAAGACTTGGGAACTTCTATTCTCCGCATCGAAGCATTTGCCGAACCATTCTTTGCAGCAGCCATCGTGGCATATAGCGTCTGTGTCGGAGCAGGTGACACATTGAAACCTTCGATGATTAATTTAGGTAGTATGTGGCTTATCCGTCTGACATTAGCCTATTGCCTTGCGTCCCAGTACGGTCTGCGTGGTGTGTGGTTTGCAATGGCTGTCGAGCTTTCTCTACGTGGTATGATGTTTATCTTCTATCTTTTCAAGCGTCTCCGAAAGACTTAAATAAGGAGGAATGACTAAAAAATATTATTGAGAATCACCCTCTTATACGTAGATATGTCAATAGGAAAAGATATATTATATATAATAAGGTGGAAAGAGACATGCGAAGGGAGACTTTCCAAAAGATTAGAAAATCATACCCTTGTGTCTTAAAGAGGATGGAAACATCCTATAGGCATTGTTTAATAGGAAACATTTATTGGTAGATTAGCCCTTCTTCGTTGCCCTTTTCCGTGCAGAAAGGAACGAGCTACATAACCACTTTTAGCCCGTTTTATTGTCTAAAACGCTGAAAAAGATGTTGAAAAAGCACTTTTTTACCTAAAAATTAGAATTTTTTCTATGAAATAATGTAGTCTATTCAAAAAAAGTGCTACCTTTGCACACCGAATATAATTAAGTCGCTAAAATTAACAGAATTAATATTAAGCATTTATGAAAAAGTTTTTGATTGCACTTTCGATGCTCGCTATGGGTATCACAAGTACACAAGCTCAGGTAGCTTACGAGAAGGCTAAGGCATTTGACAACATTTACCTCGGCGTTGAGGGTGGTGTTACAGGTCCTCTTAATTTCAAACATTTCGCTCCAGTTAACCCTGTAGCAGGTCTTAAGCTCGGTAAGCAGTTCAGCCCAGTTTATGGTGCAAACCTCGAGGGTCTTGCTTTCTTCGGTGACAACCGTTGGCAGACTGGTTCATTAGGTTTCTCTAACAGCCACACTGTTGTTCGTGCTATCAACCTCGGTTTGAATGGTACTATCAACTTCACAAACCTTTTCTGCGAGTACAACCCAGACCGTCGTTTCGAGGTAGGAGCTGAGGCAGGTATCGGTTACTGGATTACTTACGGTGACAAGCACCTCATTCAGACTGGTAACACTGGTGATGATACAGAGTTGACAGCTAAGACTGGTCTTACATTCGCTTACAACCTTGGTGAAAAGAGAGCTTGGCAGCTTTATGTTGAGCCAGCAGTTCTCTGGAACCTCACCCACGGTCCTGGCGATGCTATTCAGTTTGGAAAGCAGGCAGCACAGCTCGGTCTCTTCGTAGGTCTTAACTACAAGTTCAAGACTTCTAATGGTACTCACAACTTCAAGGTTTGGAATGTTGGTGAGTTGAACGATGAGATTAACTCTCTCCGTGACCAGCTTAACGCTAAACCAAAGGAGGTTATCAAGGAAGTCGTTAAGGAAGTTGTTAAGGAAGTTCCTGCACAGACAACTCAGACTCTCTGCATTGACAACTTGGTATTCGTAACATTCGCTCAAGGTAAGTACTTCCTTACAAACGATGCTAAGAAGGCTCTTGACGAGGTTAAGTCTGGCCGTCACGTACAGATCGTAGGTACAGCTTCTCCAGAGGGTTCTAAGGCATTCAACGACCGCCTCTCTCAGAACCGTGCAGACGTTGTTGCTAAGTATCTCCAGAGCCGTGGTGTCATCGTTGATGAGGCTAAGGGTCAGGGTGTACAGGGTGTAACATCTAACCGTTTGGCTGTTGTTTACGTTAAGTAATCAAGCTAACATCTCACTAACCGGTAAAGGTTAGTTGACAAAAATAACTGATAGGGATGAATCTTTAAGGTTCATCCCTATTGTTTTTATATACTCTCATCATTCCATACTTCTATCCACTCTTTATAAGAACTTAGTGTGGGACTTTGCAGAAGAAAGACGAGAATAGAAGTAGACACACTACGTTATATATGAAGTGCTGAATGTCCACTATTCTACTGCCCATTACCACCTGAATCTATAACACCTTATCAAGAGTAAGACTCCACCAAACAAAACTCCTTTTCATTGCTGTTAACCTTTTGTAAGCGGGTATCATATTAGTTTATAGTAAGATTACACGAAGCTTTATGAGTAACAACATACCATCTTAAAAACATTTCTTCTAATAAGTAGTATCGCTATCTCCATGTTTGAGTAATCAAAATCAAACATTCATATAAGGCTCGTTTTGGGATAAATAACAGAATACCTCACTGTTTTATTTTGCTTTTTAAGCTATTTAGCGTACCTTTGCATTGTTTTCATGTTATTCGACAATGTCAAAGGAAAATAAGTTCGACCTTCTAAATAAAATACAGTCACCTGCCGACTTGCGCAAGTTAACGTTAGATGAATTGCCAAGATTATGTCAGCAGTTGCGAAAAGATATCATTGAAGAGGTTGCCGTCAATCCAGGTCATCTTGCCTCCAGCTTAGGAGCAACTGAGATAACGGTAGCCTGCCACTATGTTTTTAATACTCCAGAAGATCGTCTCGTTTGGGATGTAGGACATCAAGCATACGGACACAAGATTCTTACTGGTCGACGTGAGAACTTCTGTAATAATCGTAAGTTAAACGGATTAATGCCTTTCCCCTCTCCTTTTGAGAGCGAATACGACACGTTTACTTGTGGGCATGCCTCTAACTCTATCTCTGCCGCATTGGGTATGGCGGTTGCTTCTAAACTGACGAAGCAGCAGCGTCATGTGGTTGCCATCATTGGTGATGGTGCAATGAGTGGAGGCTTAGCCTTCGAAGGACTGAACAATGTCTCCAGTCAACCTAATGACTTGCTTATCATTCTGAATGATAATGACATGTCTATTGACAGAGCTGTGGGAGGTATGGAGCAATATCTATTAAAGCTCGATACCAACGAGACTTATAACCGACTACGCTTCAAGGCATCACAGTGGTTGCGTGATAAAGGTCTACTGAATGACGAACGTCGCAAAGGCTTGTTGCGCTTTAACAATGCGTTAAAGTCGGCTTTATCACATCAACAGAATATGTTCGAAGGCATGAATATCCGCTACTTTGGTCCTTTTGATGGTAATAATGTTGAGGAATTAGTGCGTATCCTTCGCCAGTTGAAAGACATGAAGGGCCCAAAGCTACTTCATCTGCACACCAAGAAGGGAAAAGGATACGAACCAGCTGAGAAGAGCGCAACGGTATGGCATGCCCCTGGTAAGTTTGATCCAGAGACGGGTAAGCGTATTGTCCAAGACAGCAGTAACGAACCTCCTAAGTTCCAAGACGTGTTTGGTAAGACACTGTTAGAACTTGCCAAGAAGAATAAACGCATTGTTGGAGTAACGCCGGCCATGCCAACAGGTTGTTCGATGAATATTATGATGGACGTTATGCCTGAGAGAACATTCGATGTTGGTATTGCTGAAGCCCATGCAGTGACTTTCTCTGCGGGCATGGCAAAGGATGGTTTGCAGCCTTTTTGCAATATTTATAGTGCTTTCTCACAACGTGCATACGATAGTATCATCCATGACACTGCTATCCTCAATCTTCCTGTTGTTATATGCTTAGACCGTGCTGGCTTAGTGGGTGAGGATGGTGCGACCCATCATGGAGCTTTCGACATGGCCTTCTTACGTCCTATTCCAAATCTTACAATCGCTTCCCCAATGGACGAACGCGAGTTACGTCGATTGATGTACACGGCACAGTTGCCAAGAAAAGGTACCTTCGTAATCCGTTATCCACGTGGGAAGGGTGTGCTAACAGATTGGGAATGTCCTCTCAAAGAGATTGAAGTGGGAACAGGACGACGTATCCACGATGGTTGGGATGTGGCTGTATTGAGTATCGGTCCTATCGGTAATGATGTTGAAAAGGCTATTAAACTGGTAGAGGGAGCAGAGTCATCAACCTCAAATGGGCATTGCCCGTCAATAGCCCATTATGATATGCGCTTCCTAAAGCCCTTAGATGAGAAAATCCTTGAAGAGGTAGGCAACCGCTTCTCACGCATCATAACGATAGAAGATGGTGTACGCAATGGTGGTTTAGGCTCAGCTGTGACCGAATGGATGAGTGATCATGGTTATACACCACATATCACTCGTATGGGAATGCCAGATCACTTCGTAGAACAGGGAACTGTTCAGCAACTGCGTGAAATCTGTGGAATAGACATAGAAAGCATCAAGAAAAGGTTGCTGGATAGTAACGAATAACAAACCATTCCCCTACTACCTACTATATACTCCCTCGTTTCATCTCTAAAAGAATAAGGTATGAAAATCATTATATCAGGCGCTTACGCCATAGGAACCTATTTGGCAAAGCTACTCTCACGTAACATGCAAGACATTGTGCTCATGGATGAGAACCCAGAGAACCTGGAGAAAATCGGTAATGAGTACGACTTGCTTACGATGGAATGCTCTGCTACGAATATTAAAGGTCTAAAAGATGCTGGTGCAGAGCATGCCGACCTCTTTATAGCAGTAACGCCAAACGAATCGGCTAATATTGCTGCCTGTGTTATAGCACACCAGTTGGGTGCGAAGAAGACGGTAGCACGTGTTGACAACCCTGAGTATGTGGAAGAACAGAACAAAGAGCTCTTTCGTCAGATGGGTATCAACGATATCATCTATCCGGAGATACTTGCAGCAAAGGACATCATCAACGGTCTAAAAATGTCTTGGGTGCGCCAGCGTTGGGATGTACACGACGGCGCTTTAGTGATGTTAGGTATTAAGGTGCGTGAGAGTTGTGAGATTCTTAACCGTCCTCTGCGTGAGATAAGTGGACCTGACGACCCTTATCACGTCGTTGCTATCAAACATAACGAGGAGACTATCATCCCTGGTGGTAATGATACGCTACAGTTGTATGACCTCGTTTATTTCATGACCACAAAGCAGTATATCCCATACATTCGTAAGATTGTTGGTAAAGAACAATATGTTGATGTACAGAATGTTATCTTCATGGGTGGAGGCAAGACTGCTGCACGTGCGGTGAAAATGTTACCAGAATACATGAACGCAAAGATTATCGAACAAAACCCCGCCCGCTGCGAGGTTCTAAACGATGTCTTCAGTGAAGACCGATTGGTCATTAATGGTGATGGACGGGATATTGCCTTATTACAAGAAGAAGGAATACGCCACACACAAGCCTTTGTGGCGCTAACGTCTAATGCTGAGACGAATATCTTAGCTTGTCTGACAGCTAAGCGATTGGGCGTTCGTAAGACGGTAGCATCAGTTGAGAACTTCGATTATGTGGCTACTGCAGACGGTCTGGATATTGGTACGATTATCAATAAGAAGGCGCTTGCAGCCAGTCATATTTATCAGATGCTACTCGATGCAAACGTAGAGAACGTGAAGTTCCTTATGTCTGTCAATGCTGATGTGGCTGAGTTTGTACCCAGCCCTAACTCGAAAGTGACTCGGAAAGTTGTCCGAGAGCTTAATCTTCCAAAGGGAATGACCATCGGTGGACTCGTAAGAAACGGGGAAGGAATGCTTGTTTCTGGTAACACACAGATTGAGGCTGGCGACTCTGTGGTGGTATTCTGTTATAATGTCGATATTAAAAAGGTAGAGAAATTGTTTATTTAACCATGCTTAATCTGAGACTTATTTCCAAGATACTTGGCTCGTTGCTATGGATAGAGGGTGTATTGATGCTCGTTTGTCTGTTTGTTGCAATACTTTATCAAGGCACCGATATCATGCCTTTCGTGTGGAGTATTCTCATTACGTTGGGCGCAGGTTTGTCCTTACGATTGCTTGGACGCAATGCCGATAACCTCTTGGGACGTCGTGATGCT
Source organism: Prevotella sp. oral taxon 313 (assembly GCF_003043935.1). Lineage (NCBI taxonomy): Bacteria > Pseudomonadati > Bacteroidota > Bacteroidia > Bacteroidales > Prevotellaceae > Prevotella > Prevotella sp. oral taxon 313. Next base: position 3,030,876 of record NZ_PYXE01000001.1, on the reverse strand, counting down.
TACTTCGTTGTAACGGTATCTTGGATATTCTTTACGCTCTTCGGTACACTACCTTTTATGTTGAGTGGTGGTATTAAGAGTTTCACAGATGCTTTCTTTGAAGCAATGTCAGGCTTTACTACGACGGGAGCATCCATCATTGACTATCCTGAGTATCTCCCTAAAGGACTCCTCTTTTGGCGTTCACTAACGCAATGGATAGGAGGATTAGGTATCGTATTCTTTACTATTGCCATCCTTCCCTCTATGGTAGGAGGTTCGGTAAAGGTGTTTGCTGCCGAGGCTACCGGCCCTATTAAGAGTAAGCTACATCCCCGATTGAGTACGAGTGCTAAGTGGATATGGGTGGTTTATTTAGTTCTAACCATCACTTGTATCCTCTCCTATAAGGTTTGTGGCATGGGATGGTTCGATGCCTTCAACTATTCAATGACCAGTACGGCGACAGGAGGGTTCTCTACGGAGAGTGGTTCTATCGCTACTTTCCACTCTCCTACAGAAGAGTATGTCTGTGCCTTATTCTGTTTCCTCTCTGGTGTCAACTTTACTTTGTTGTATGCTTCGGCCGTGGGGTTGGACATCAAGAAACTTATAAAGAATAGTGAGTTCCGTTTCTATACGATTATGGTACTGGCGTTTGCCATCTTCATCGCAGCAGAACTCGTCTATCGTAATCATTATGACATAGAACACGCCTTCCGTAGTGCACTTTTCCAGGTGGTGTCCTTTATTACTACGACGGGTCTCTTCAGTGATGATGCTGGTAAATGGCCTCATGTTACGTGGGTAGTCTTAGCTGCTTGTATGTTCTTTGGAGGCTGTTCTGGTTCAACAAGTGGCGGTATTAAGAGTATTCGTGGCGTAATGCTTTTGAAGGTGGTACGCAATGAGTTCCGTCAGATTCTACACCCGAATGCAGTCTTACCAATGAAGATTGATGGTGTAAACATCCCACAGTCTAAGCGTGTAACCCTCTTAGGTTTCGTAGGACTTTACCTCATCCTAACTCTTTTCTGTGCCTTCACAATGATTGCAGTTGGCATTGATAACACGAATGCTATCACAATTACATTGAGTTCATTGGGTAATGTCGGACCAACTTTAGGTATGGAGATTGGACCTACCATGTCATGGGCACAACTGCCAGACTTGGCTAAATGGATTTGTTCCTTCCTTATGCTCGTAGGTCGTCTGGAGTTGTTTACAGTCTTAGTACTATTTACTCCGGCCTTTTGGAAGGAGAACTAATGATGGACAAAAGCCTTTATCAGGATCATACTCGTTTCAAGATGATACCTCATAAAGGCTTTTATTTTTCCTCTACAACTGTCATCAACAAATTATTTTCATGAAAAAAAATATTTATCTTCACGAGAAAAAATATTTATCTTCACGAGAAAAAATATTTCTTTTCATGAAGAAAAATATTTATTACCGTGATAATAAAACATTGACGACTGTCGTCTACCACTTTCTCCCCCTTCCTCTTCCTATCTTATATCACTTAATAATTCCCTAAAACACGCTGAAACCACCCCATAGAAAGGCAGAAAAAGATTCAACACAGATGGTAGAAACAACCAAACACACCTCTTATCAGACTTTTAACAGTATTTGTGTTGGAGTTCTGTAGAGAATTTGTATTTTTGTAAACGATAAACTTAAAACAAGTACTATGGTGATTTCCATATAATGGAGGTCCACATACAAAACAATAAACCAAAACGTACTACAATGAAAAGAAAGAACTTATTATTTTTAGCTATTGCATTCCTTGCAACATTCTCATTAGCCTCTTGTCTTAACGACGACTATGAGAGCAGGGCAAAACTGCCATCAGCAGAAGAACTGAAAGCTGCAAGTAAGTTGATTCAAGGCTCTTATCAAGGAAAGATCTATCAGTATGGTCTAAATGATAGGACTGGCAAATCAGAGAAGAAAGACTCAGTGAATAGCAGCTGGGAAATCAAAGATGACTCCACACTTGTTATACGAAATTTCCCAAGTAGAATGTTAGCAGCTAACATTAAGGACTCTGTTTTAAGAAAGACAATAGCTGCTTTACCAGACCAGGAAATCAAGTGTGCCATCGGGGTATACAGTGTGAAGCCTATTCTTTTCCTTGCTGCTCCTTACGCTATAAACTTAGGTAAGATGACATATAAAGGTCAGGTACACGATATTAGTATCCATTTTCGATTTGACCCAAGCTTTACTTACGGTGGTTACGATACTGAATCAAAAACGTCAGCTTGTTACCTAAAGGGAGTAGGTGTGTTTGTTGATGGTGTATTCGATGATTTAGCTACAAGTCCTCTGACTACTTTCCTTATTTACTCTAAGCCAAAGTTATAGGAATAAGGGCCTTATAATAGAATTAATAAAAGCCGAGGGAAGTCCGTATTTGACTTTTCTCGGCTTTTATGTGTGCCAACATAGACACTATCATTCCGTCTGTCACCGCTAAACTGTCATATCATCTGCCATTATGTCAGTTCTCCTCTGTTGGCATATCATTTGTCTAATTATAGGCGAACGACGCTGAAAACGATAGCGACAGACAATCACGTCTGGTAGAGTTATAGCAATAAGCGTCAATAACTGAATACGAATAATAATAAAAAAAAGATATACAATTATGGGAAAGATTATTGGAATTGACTTAGGAACAACAAACTCTTGTGTTGCTGTATTTGAAGGTAACGAGCCAGTAGTAATTGCTAACAGCGAAGGTAAGCGTACAACACCTTCTGTTGTAGGCTTCGTTGAGGGTGGCGAACGTAAGGTAGGTGACCCTGCTAAGCGTCAGGCTATCACAAACCCAGAGAAGACCATCTACTCTATTAAGCGTTTCATGGGTGAGACCTACGAGCAGTGTAAGAAAGAGGCTGAGCGTGTTCCATTCAAGGTTGTTAATGAAGGTGGCTATCCACGTGTACAGATTGACGACCGCAAATATACTCCACAGGAGATTTCTGCAATGATTCTGCAGAAGATGAAGAAGACTGCTGAGGACTATCTCGGCCAAGAAGTAACTGATGCAGTTATCACTGTACCTGCTTACTTCTCTGACTCACAGCGTCAGGCTACCAAGGAAGCTGGTCAGATTGCAGGTCTTAATGTACAGCGTATCGTGAATGAGCCTACTGCTGCAGCGCTTGCTTACGGTGTTGACAAGGCTAATAAGGATATGAAGATTGCCGTATTCGACCTTGGTGGTGGTACGTTCGATATCTCAATCCTTGAGTTCGGTGGCGGTGTATTCGAGGTGCTCTCTACTAATGGTGATACTCACCTTGGTGGTGATGACTTCGACCAAGTAATCATTGATTGGTTAGTTAATGGCTTTAAGGCTGAAGAAGGTGTTGACCTCACAAAGGATCCAATGGCAATGCAACGTCTGAAGGAAGCTGCTGAGAAGGCTAAGATTGAACTTTCAAGCTCTTCTTCTACTGAGATTAACTTGCCTTACATCACTGCAGAAGGTGGCGTTCCAAAGCACTTGGTAAAGACTTTGACTCGCTCACAGTTCGAGCAGTTGGCACATAGCCTTATCCAAGCTTGTCTCGTTCCATGCCAGAATGCTATCCGCGACGCTAAGTTGCAGACATCAGATATCGATGAGGTTATCCTCGTAGGTGGTTCAAGCCGTATTCCTGCAGTGCAGACATTGGTTAAGAACTACTTCGGTAAGGAGCCTTCAAAGGGTGTAAACCCTGATGAGGTAGTTGCTGTTGGTGCAGCTATTCAGGGTGCTATCCTTAATAAGGAGAGCGGTGTAGGCGACATCGTATTGCTCGACGTAACTCCATTGACCCTCGGTATCGAGACAATGGGTGGTGTGATGACAAAGCTGATCGATGCAAACTCTACTATACCTTGCAAGAAGAGTGAGGTGTTCTCTACTGCAGCTGATAACCAGACAGAGGTTACTATCCACGTTCTGCAGGGTGAGCGTCCAATGGCAGCACAGAACAAGTCTATCGGTCAGTTCAACTTGACAGGTATTGCTCCAGCTCGCCGTGGTGTTCCACAGATTGAGGTAACATTCGACATCGATGCTAACGGTATCCTTAACGTATCAGCTAAGGACAAGGCAACAGGTAAGGAGCAGAGCATCCGCATCGAGGCTTCAAGCGGCTTAAGCGAGGACGAAATCAACCGTATGAAGGCTGAGGCTGAGCAGAATGCAGCAGCCGACAAGGCAGAGCGTGAGAAGATTGACAAGCTGAATCAGGCTGACTCAATGATCTTCACCACCGAGAACTTCTTGAAGGACAACGGTGATAAGATTCCAGCTGACCAGAAGTCAGGCGTCGAGTCTGCTCTCCAGCAGCTCAAGGATGCTCACAAGTCAGCTGACGTTGCAGCAATCGACACAGCTATCAACAACCTCAACACCGTTATGCAGGCAGCATCACAGCAGATGTACAGCCAAGCAGGCGGTCAGCAGGCAGGTCCTCAGCCAGGAGCAGATGCTGGTCAGCAGGAGCAGCCAAAGCAGGATGACACCATCCAAGATGCAGACTTTGAGGAAGTTAAGTAAAGAACATAATAAGTATATTACAATAAAAGAGGGGATTCTTATATTCTCCTCTTTTGTTTTATTCAATCTAAACAATGAAAAAAGAGAATATCTTAAAGCAAATTGTATTGCAAGAATATGGAGAAAAGAAGCACCCAAAACTAACTAAGAATCAGTTCTCACTTTCATCTGAACTGTATTTTGAAGTAGAAAGAATCTACAAAGAATTAGGGGGAACACAGGAAGAACCTCCTTTAACTTTTGGTCCATGGGACATCTCAACCCCTAAGTTTATAATAGAATTAGATGAAGAGAATCATTTCAATAGATATAGATTAAAGACCTTAAACTCTAATATTTATCAGAGCATAAAGGGATTCCCTTTGGAGGCATATAAACAATTTTGTGAACAATATGAGTCTCGTTGCCGTAAATTCGGAGGATATTGGAAATCCGATTCTTCAGAGAATTTGTTTATGAAAAGTAATGATAATGGATGTTTAAATGGAGCTGGGAGTTCAAGATGGAAGCAACGTGCCTTTTATGATTTCCTAAGAGATATTACTGGAGTTATAAGCGGAATTCCTGTTATCCGTTTATCTATTTATCAAACATTTAAGGGTAAGAATGTCCAAGATATTATAGAGTCTAAAGATAAGACTATGATTTTAGATTTAGTAAGGACGACAGTCGATGAGTGGATGTAGGAATCACTTATGACATTACATAATATTGAAGAAGAATATCCTATGACCCCTTGAAGAATACAACTGATTATCCTACGATTACGCACACTGTGCTGGCACTCACTGCGAGAAGGTCAGTCAGTGTTTGTATCATATAGTCTATACGATATGAGAAATGGGTAGAAGATAGTAGTATATGATATTAAACTTAAAAGTGATTACGAACTTCCAATTTTATCAGCTCTTTGCATCAGTTTGTAAGGAACATTTTTCATGAGGAAATATCACGAAGCTATAATGACATGTGGGTGGCTGATTTAGATTATAAAGAAAAACAATAATTTATGGAAGATATTAAAGAGCTATTGCATAAGATTCGAAGGTTTATAGATGAAGATGAAATCTTGAAGAAAGAAAAAAGTAAGCGTGGAGAAGACTTTAATGTTTTTAAGATAATGCACGTTGAGAATGATGAAGTTCGTACGCACTCAGCTATGCTTGCAGCATTGATGGATCCAAAAGGTACGCATAGTTGTGGAACAGCATTCTTAGAGTTGTTTTGCCAGCAACTCCATGACTTAGTTTGCGATAGTAAATGCTCTAACTTTGTTTTTGATTCAACCAATGCTACTGTAGATGTAGAAAAGTCGATAGGTGGTATCTCGGGAGATAATGAAGAAGGTGGAAGAATGGATATTCTGATAAAATCAGGTAGTATACAAGGTGATAAGACAAAAGCTATTATCATAGAAAATAAAATTTATGCCAGCGACCAAACTAAACAACTCTATAGGTATTATCAATTTGCTGATCAAAAATATGGTTTGGAGAATTCCCTAATTTTATATCTGACCTTAGATGGACATTCTCCTCATGATATATCCGTTACTGGAAGCAGTAGGAAGATGAAGAAAAACGAAGATTACTTTTGTATTTCTTATAGAGATTTTATACGTCCGTGGCTTCAGAAGTGTACCGAGAAAGCTTTTGATAAGCCCTTAGTAAGAGAGACAATTATACAATATAGGAACATATTATCATTATTAACGTATCAGAATATGGACGAGCAAAAACAGAAGGAGTTGATAGAATTACTTGCGAACTCCGAGAATATCTTTACTGCAATCCGAATACATGATAACTATAATCGAATCCTCAATAAGGTTATTGGTGTAGAGTTAAGAAAGCAAGTTGAGGAAATAGCCAACGAGTTGAGGCTGGAATTAGAGTTCCGGACAGAGAATGGTTATTGGCAACAGCAGTACAGTCACTTCCTTCTTTGGAAGAAAGAATGGAGCTATGCAAAGATATGCTTTGAATTTAAGAATGCTAATTTCAATAAGCTAAGCTATGGGATAAGGTATAATAGTCCAAAAACGAGAGAAGATAATGAAAATATTAAAGAGAGAATCCAAGAAAAGACTCATGATGGACGTTCTGAAGAATGGTGGGCTTATATAAAAGATTTTGAATATAATGACTGGAGACGAGAATATGTATATAGAAAACTGTTTAACAAGGATATTCAAAAAGAGATAAAAGAATGCGTGCAGGACTTTAATGAATTTGACAGAAGGCATAACTATGTAAATATAGATTTTATAGAACTATGAATTATTTTCTATTAATGCTTAATAGGATTGGTATGTTCACAAAAATAATTATTTTAATATGGCATAACGCTATAATTAGGTAGTTATACATCACCATCAAAAATTCTTCTAATCTCCCCTTTTATACCATTTTCCTGACGACAGGAAAATGGTTAATCTTGTTGCTTTTTATTTCTTTAATTGACTGAGCGTTTACTGATATATAAGGAGAGCAATATCTCCGTAGCATTGTTTTATCTACTACACTAAGTTTGAAAACTGTTTGCTGTCATTTTTAACATTTACGGTAGTTTATTGATTTATAAAGTGTTATAAGTCGTAAGTGGCTGATAGGAGTGACAGCAAAATAAAAATAATCCGTGAAAAACTGGATAAGATTTTTTACGTCTCAATGTCAATGTGTTGTCTGCTGACTTATAGCGTGAAAGCGACTCGAGAGAATATAGGATGTCTGTATTATTTTAATCCGCAAAATATATTTGTTCTCATTTAATTTTTGTATGTTTGTATTTTTAATATTTAATCTATGGCAGAGAATAAGAATCAGCCAACTTTTTGGTTGGAAGTAAGGAAGGAATACGTGGTAGACAACTTTGAAAATCTGCTTCGTTATTTGAGATTGTATAATTACAAGATTGACGAAGAAACTTCTGATAACGATTTTGATAAAAGCTATTTATGTCTTGGGCAGGTTGTTACAGATCTGACTGGAGATATGGCTTTGTGTAACCTGAGTTCTAGTGCCTCAAACGTTTGGAATCAGAATGAATCACTTCATTTAAGAATGATAGCTACCTATCTGCTTGCATCTGACAAGAAACATCAACAGGATCATAATGTTTTGCTTTTGTTAGCTGATTATCTTCTTCTCAACAGCTACTGCGATAACAGTCAAGTCCTATCAGAAATACAAGTACTTGCTTATGAAGCTGCAATAGGGGCACCTGTCGTGCGGTACGGATTTTCTTGGGATGATTTGACAAAAGAGAATTTCACCCCATACATCCTTGCAACTAAGTTGTCACAGACACAATTTGGCAAGGCTCCAGAATCACCCTATTGGTATTATGAAGGCAGGGGACTCCTGCGTATGGAAAACAATCATATTGCTTTGGTAAATATGAATCTTTGCCAATATCAGAAAACCCAAGTGACTAAGCAGATAGAGGTAAACTCTTACCTTGATATTATGACCAAGAAGTATGAAAGGTCTAATAAGACGGAGTTCCCTGGATTATTTCAACTCTCTAGAGACTTGTATAATGAGCAACAAAAAGTCCAACCATCCCCTATTTGCAAACCAAAAGAATATATGCCTGAAGATGAGTTGATCGTTAAGGTTACATTTGTTGATGGTGATGTGCAGGCGGAAAGTATTGATCCTAAATATGAGAAAGTTAAGGGTAAGGTTTTTATTACAAATAATTTTTGTTTTATCCCAATAGAACATTGGTGGCAGGTGTTGAGAGTTGGTGATTATCTCAAGGTAAAGCGAATAGAGGAGATGGGCTACGTATTCAGCCTTGATGATTCCTTCGATAATTTCTATGAGACTCAAGGTAAAGCTGCTGTACACGATAGTTGCGATGCAGTATTCTTTGAGGAGTTTAATGGAGGAATAAGATGTATTACCAGGGATGGTCTTCTTGTCAATATCTTTGGTGAAAGCCTTTCTACAATGGATGAGAAAAGGCCGATTAAGGTGCTTGTTAAAGGTTGCAAGCGTGATAAAAACCATCACGTCGTTCTTAATGCTGAATTCGCTTATGTAGATACGCCAGATGATGACTCTCTAATAGGTAAGGATTTTATTGATGATGCTCAGCAATGGCTGATAGAACAATTTATAGAATACTGTGAGCCAAGTGAGATTCCTACAAGTGATAAGACTGTTGGCTCTGTGATTTCTTCCGAAGCAGTAAGTCTCCTGTCTCACATTTTGTTTAAGGAGTCCCAGCTGGTGACAGATACCTATGAACGCTATAATCGTTTGCTTGCAGCGCGAATGATTGCGTTTATGGCAGGAAACCAGTATGATTGTGCTTGGCTTTCACATGAGTTGAATTATCAGAATTCTATCATAAAATTCTCAATGGGGGAAAGTGTTAAAACCTTGTATCTTCCTGAAAATATTGAACTCAGCGGCGATAAGCGTATTAAAAGGGAATCAGACGTTATGCAAAAGTTAGAATGCTATATTGATGAACGGTTTGAACCAGAAAGACAGAGAAATACTTTTACGACAGAAGATATTGATTACCTTGATCAGCTGATAAAGGCATCTAATACGTTGAACGGTAAGATAGAACTCAGCGAGATTAATAGAATCAAAAGGTCTATAGCATCCTTCCTTGGTGTGGGTGACGTCTATCAGAATATTTACAGAGACCTCACTTATTATGGAGAGGAAAGTGATACGTTAGAATTTAAGACGTCTGTAGTGTTTTCCCAAAATATGCGCCCGGACCTGTCCACTCAGAAATGGACAATCCTCAAGACTATCTGTGGTTTTCTTAATACAGTCTCAGGAGGAGAGTTGCTACTCGGTGTCAACGACAAAGGATATAGTAGCGACCTTCGACAGGACCTTGAGTGGTTGTATAAGAACCATAAAATTACAGAAATGTCAATGGATAAGTATCGGTTGTTTGTCAAATATATGATAGACCATGCTTTTATGGATGAGGAGAACACTATTCGTGGCGGAGATATCACTGCAACCCGAATACGTCTCCTGATTGAGAAGAACGATGAAGGTATGGAATTACTGCGTATCCAGGTGCAGCCATACGAATATGGAATAATTTGCCTTGATGATAAACTGGAACGTCCTGAACATATAAAGGAAAGCTATTATCGTACGAGTGGGGCTACTATTCCTATGACTCGTGAAATCAAGAAGACGATTCTTGAAAAGAAGATACAATTCTCTGCAGACAGGGACATACGGATGATGCTTCTGTTACGGCAGGCATGTAAAGAACGTAAGCAGGTTATCCTTCGCGGTTACACTTCAAAGAGTGGAACCAAGGATAGAAATGTAGAGGTATATCAGATTCTTACTAAGCAACAGGTTGCTATTACCTATGACATTGATAAAAAAGAAATAAGAGAATATAAGATATCACGTATTAGAAGCGTAGATATAACAGGACAGAACTGGAAGTATGCCCATAAGCATAGGAATCTAAGGATTGATATCTTTAATATTATGGAGAATCCGAAGGATGCACCAGTGAGGGTAAAACTGAAGCTGTCGAATTTGGCATATAATCTTATTCGTGAAGAATACCCTGCTTCTTTGGATGTACTGATGGATAATACTGAAGATGACAAGGAACTATACCCTATGATGCTCAAGACGGAGGTGTTCAGTCTTATGGGTATCGGTCGCTTCTATTTGGGATTAATTAAGGAGATTAAAGTCATAGAAGGAGAAGAACTTGTTCTATATGCCAAGGATTATGTAAAAATACTGGAGAATCTATAGTGAGAGCCTACACAATGTTCGAAATAAGTACGAAGGAGCATTATATAGTTTAGAATCTGTGATGCATAGTTTCACTGTTCGTAATAGCTATAGCTTTAATGAAATGATTAGGTGAAAGATTTTTTTTATTATGCCTGTTCTCAATTTTACTTAACATGGGATAATCTAAATCAAAAATATATCAGATATATAGTATTTTAAGTGTTTCATTTTGGCTCTTTGCGATGTAGGAAGTATATTTGTGATGATTTTGTAATACATTGGTTATTACTGTTCATGTACATCTTGTTATTTACGTAATCTGTAATTATTGATAGCATCAAAGCAATATGAAAGAAAACATCGTCATCAAGTATCGCCATACGGTACTTTTCTATCTCTTGGCAACCCTTATCCCATGGATATTCTGGTTTGCTGCCAGTTATGTAAGTCATCATGTAGTTTATTCGGAAAGCACATGGGTAGCGCCATTGTTGGGATTGGCAGGACTTTTCTTCCCAATGTTTCTGACTATTATTTTGGTTTTTCAGCGTAAGGAACTGCGGAAAGACTTTCTTGGGAGATTCCTAAACTTGTCTTCTGATAAGTGGCAATATTATCTCACTGCCTGCCTACTGATGCCAGCAAGTATCTTGTGTGCTATGGCTGTATCTCTATTGTTCGGCTACAGTCCATCACAATTCATTATTACAGGTCATTACACCTTCACTTCGGGTGTCTTCCCTGTATGGTTCCTCCTTATTCTTGCGCCTACGCTTGAGGAACTTGCGTGGCATGGTTATGGTACTGACTGTCTCCGTTCTCGAATGAGTCTCTTCAAAACGTCTATGCTGTTTGCAGCTTATTGGGCTGTTTGGCATTTCCCTCTTGCAGGTATTAAGGGTTATTACCATGCTAATGTAGTGAGCGAAGGCTGGCTTTATAGTCTGAACTTCATCGTTAGTATCTTCCCTTTTGTCTTTTTGATGAATTGGCTTTATTATAAAACCAACCGAAATATCCTCGTTGCTATTATCTTTCATATTACGGCAGGTTATTTCAATGAAATATTTGCAACTCACCCTGATAGCAAGTGTATACAAACAATATTATTACTTATCGTATCTATCATTGTTGTACTAAAAGACCGCCAACTCTTCTTTAAGCGGACATTGGCATAATATCATTTATCCACAACACCTATCCTATGACCATTGAACAATACAACCAATTACCCTACGACTATGCGCACTGTGCTGGCACTCATTGCGAGAAAGCCAGCCAGTGCTTACGCCACACCGCCTACACGATGCTCGAAACGGGTGGACGGGAGCAGTATATGATGGTGAACACGAATGTGATTGTAGACAAGCAGCCTTGTCCGTTCTTCGACCCTAACAGCAAGGAACGTTTTGCATGGGGAATATCACGAATATATGACAATGTGCGGGTGGCTGATTTAAGTGATATCCGACAAAATCTCATCTACACCTTTGGCCGCACGGCCTATTATCGGATTAAACGAAAGGAACGTGTACTGACTGAAAGTGAGCAAAAGGAGATAAGAGATATCTTCACAGACATGGGTTACGACGGCTCTGCAATTGAGTTCGACAGCTATGAAGAACAATACCCTACACTTATGCGTACCTACAAACGTGTATAAAATAAAATATCTTCTCGGCGCCTTACTACTGTCCCATCGGTCAGTATCAGCTGTTTCATCATTATGAAACTCAAGTTTCAGACACATGAAACTCAAGTTTCATCAGAGTGAAAATAGAGTTTCAGCAATATGAAACAGGATGTAGGATAGTGCTATAATTTACGCCATACATATTGATTTGTAATTATCATAAGTATCGTTGACCACGCTGAATTATCTCATTAAGGCTCGATCGTAGTCAATGTTCTGCAATACAAGGCGGTGGCGAGCATTATTGAAGTGTGGGGAGATTAGGTTCCTCTCTCTCTGATAATCTTTTGATTTTATCCCAGCAAGATAGAAGAGAAGGTGTGGAAGGTCGTCCGTCATAAACTTATTGTTCTGAGCTTTCAACGTTTCCATAAATATTTTGTGATGCTTTTGCCTATAAGCTGGTGAGCACCATATCCAGAAGGGTATCTCAAATTCCTCGTGATATTTCTTGATATCGATTTGTTCTGTCTCAGTCAGTCTACCAGCCATTTGTGCATCTTTGCCATAACAATCCTCTCCATGATCAGACAGATAAATAACAATAGCCTCCTGCTGTCTGAATAGCTCCACAATCTTACTCAACACAATATCATTATAAAACGTAGCATTGTCATAATCAGCTATCGTTTGTTTTTCATCATCCGTCAAGTCTCTTCGTGGATAATCCTTTATTCCGAACTTCTTCATCTCGTCTTTACAGCGCATTGTATATTGAAAATGCTGACCTAATAGATGAAAGATAATCAGTTGAGGCTTCTTGTCTTTTACATTGATATGTTTATAATCGTTTAGTAGCTCATCATCGAATGAATGAATCTTGGTATTTCGGTAATCAAACATCTGTTTGTTCAATTGTGGATGATTAAGAAAGAAACCTCCCATGAGGTTATTCGTCCAATCGGGTGTATAGTTTATCCCATACGGGAACTGATTAGACAAGAAACTGACATGATAACCTGCTTTCTTGAATACTGCTGGGAAGAGTGCATAATCGCTCCAATCGCCTTTCTCTCCAACTGATTGTAAAGAGAATATCTGCTTGAACACTCTACTTGTAAGATTCCATGGCGATACAACATCGGTAAATACAGCTAAAGAGTCTTTACCATTTTTCAGGGCAAGTTGGCGGGGTGTTGTCGGTAAGGGATAGCCGTATAGCTGCGAATGATGATGATTAGCACTCTCACCCACCACGAGAACAATGATTGGCGATGTCGTTGCACATGAGTCTATCTTTATCTCCCTATTTGCTTTTATCACTCCGTCAACCTGCTTTGCTATTAAATGATTAGAATAAAGTCCATACGCGACACGCTCAACAGGGTGATAAATATGTGCAAAGCCATTCACTACTGCAACTTCAAGTTCTGACAAGTTTCGTGCTGTATATAATTGCGTCTTATCGTAAACACTTAATGCTATGCCTACCAAAAGGGTAACGGCCAAGGTTGATGCAATGATAGGTTGCTTAAAGAATGAACTACGAAACGTCTGCTTCCTTACAGCCATAACAATATGAAACAGTGCAATCAATAAGATTACTCCTGCTGTTGACCATAAGAGTTCTGGCTTAATATATTGTGAGAAAAACTCTGTGGATTCTCTGCCTGTCGTTTCTTGTGCCAAAAGCAGCATTGTTGGTGTAATTGGTGTACCGAAAAGTGTTTTACAACAAGCATCGATAAAAGCTATGCTGTACGTGATACTGCATAATATTATCTGTAACCCTCGACGTAATATCTTGGGGCAAAGGCTTAACAGGAAGCTGACAACATATACATCTGCCAGCAATTCAAAATAACTAAACAGGTTGCGATGGCTTACATTCATGATAACACCAACCAACAACATAAACACAAAGAAAAGCGAGTTTACTTCTATCGGTTTCAGTAAGTAATCTGCGAAAGTGCGTTTCACCTTTGTCGTACTCAGTTTTTCTACTTCTTTCTTCATCTTATCATGTAGTCATAATCAGTTGCAAAGATACAAAATAGTATCTTTCTCAGCAAAAGAAGTTATACCTTTACAATGAACGAGCTTACGTCATAAATATATGAAAAGGGCGAGAGATTTCTAATGCCTTAAAAATAACATCCTTGCTACTGCCGTAAAACTGCAAGACCTTACTCATAACATAGACCTTTCTCGTATTCCTTACACCACGAAGAAGGATAACAAAAGCATTAAGCAATACCAGAGAGAATCTGCTTACTTACGTAAACTCAAAACAGTTCCATCTATAAACTTACTTAAATAGGACTGTCATGTCCGAAAGGTATATCGCATCAAAAGAATACAAAGACTAACATTACATAAATCCCTAATTTAGTTTTAAATTCATTTGCTGTCATATTTAACATTTCTCGTAAAGCGTTAAGTACCAAATGAAAGTAAGTGAAAAGAGCATGACAGATATGACAGGAAACTGCAAACCAACTTGCCTAAGTTTCTTTTATACGATGGGAATGTACTTAGATTTGTCAAGCAAAGATACCATGATGTGTATGCGAATGTAATAGACACATTAATAGAAGGCTTGAAGATAGGCAAGGAAAAAGTGATATTGATTTCCTATCAGATTCTGAAGCTAAAAAATAAATTAAATCTATATAGACAACAACAGGCAGAGTGGGATAAAAACGAGTTAGCTTCTAAAGACTGCTATTGAGTGTAGCCAAACGGCTATCGTACGACATGAAATCTTTGGAATCTACGCATATTAACATGGTTCTAAGTATTTAAAATTAATCGAATCGATGATTTTGTACTTGTAACCATATTTTTCTCAACATTCCTTGTTTTTTATAAATTATTTAAGTATTTTTGTGCAAAATAAATAATATGGATAAGATTTTAAATAGAATATGCAATATTGATAATCATCCAATTGCAAAAATGGATGAAAAATTCCGTATACAATATGTAGAAGGTTTAGCTGCATGTTTATATTATATATCCAAAGGCTCAGATATTGCAAAAATGATAACTTTTGCATGGGTAAATTCTATTCATGCTATACATGATAACCTTAATTCACTATGGACGGCAAATACTGAAGCAGTAAAGAAAGCAATATCATTGCACAGAAAGGGAATGAAGTTCTTTTATATGAGAGAATCTTTCTTCTTTGATGTCTTTTATCTTGCACAGGCAAGTGTTTTAGACGAAGCTGAACTTGAAAAGTCATCAGAATATTTGCGCAAGAATGTATGTGGATTTTTCTCAAAGAAATCTTTAAACAAGATTTTAGTAGCATACAAAACTGGGGAGTCATGTATTGATGGAGTAAGTTCGGCCCAGATAGCACACAGAAAAACTAATAATAAGGTTTTGTCTGGAACAGAAAAAAAGATACTTGTGGTTGCAAATGTCAGTGCAGGGAAATCTACTTTAATAAACGCATTAGTTGGTTATCGTTTAAATAGAATAAAGACAACAGCTTGCACTGACAAATTGGTATATATTCATAATAAGTGTTCAAATGATGGCATAACAATCAAAAGAAACAATGGTACGTACACCTATAGCAGTAATATTAATGAAGGGGATAGTGACACTTTAATAGAGGCTGCATTTCCTTTCAAATCTACTTTGGGGAATGAACATATCTGTTTTATAGACACACCAGGTATAAACAACGTTGAAAATATTAGTCATAAACAAATAACAGAAGAGGTTATTAAAAAGGGTAATTATGATGCCGTCCTTTACATTTCAAATTGTCAGTACTTTGGTACAAACGACGAGCATAACTTACTCAAGTTCTTAAAATTAAATGTAACAAAGCCTATATTATTTATCCTAAATCAACTTGATGTATTTAATCCTGAAGAAGATTCAATTCCTAAAATGTTGAACGATTACAAGTCTGATCTTATGAAAATTGGATTTAAAAATCCTACAATAATACCAATTTCTGCATATGCGTCATTTCTGTTCAGATTAGATTCTTCATGTTTAACTAAAATAGATGTCATAAAAAAACATAATATGATTAAACTATTTAAAGAAAAATATTATCATCTTCCTCAATATATTGGACAAGAATTTTCGTCTGAATTAATAGAGATGACTGGTATAAAAACTTTAGAATCGGAAATAATAAGAATTTAATACATAATATATGAAAAAAATTCAAATTAAGTACAACCCGTACATTGTTGATACAGAAATCATTGTGAATGGGGAAAAACCAAAAGCAAATAGTGCTTTAAATGTCAAAAAGAAAAGACTTCAAGAATGGGTTGAAAAGTTCCCTCAAATCGTACTAGAAGAATATCGTGATAGCAATATAACGATCGATTTTACAGGAACAGTGTCTGATTATGAAGATATTGTGTCTTCATTCAATGCTTTTGAAGAAAAATTGTCTGTAACATTTAATTTCAATAAAACAGCAGATATAACAGATGTCGAGAAAACAATTGATAAGATATTTGAAGAAATCAAAAAAGGGCCTATTGCTGAATTAAAAGACAAGAAAATCGTTAATGCCTTTGAGAAAGCAAAAGATTCTAAGTTTGAGATAAATGTAGTGGCAACAATGAGTTCTGGTAAGTCAACACTTATCAACGCTTTGTTGGGACAACAACTTATGCCTGCAGCGAACGAAGCTACAACTGCAACTATTGTAAAGATTATCGACACAGATCAAGATAATTTCTCAGCTGTTGCATACGACAAATCTGGTCAAGTTGTTACGAAACTAGACAACGTTACATTGGAAGATATGCAAGCTCTAAATGCAGACAAAAAGGTCTCTACTGTTGAAATTAGAGGTAAGATTCCTTGTGTTTCATCTGTTGGTATGAAACTTGTATTAGTTGACACTCCGGGACCCAATAATTCTCGTGATAATAGTCATGAGGAGATGACGTACAAGATGATTTCAGATTCTGACAAATCTCTTGTCCTATATGTCATGAATGGTCAGCAATTAGGTATAAATGATGAAAAAATCTTTCTTGACTATGTGTGTAAAAGCATGAAGGACGGTGGTAAGAAGGCACGTGAACGTTTTATTTTTGCTGTAAATAAAATGGATGCATTTAGCCCGGAGCCACAAGACGATGGTCCAAAATGTATCACAAATGCCCTTAATAATGTCAAATCTGGCCTTGAAGATAGAGAAATTTATAGCCCCAACATCTTTCCTGTATGTTCTCTCCCCGCTTTACAGAAAAGGGCTGGATTTCAAGGAATACGCGCACGTGCTATTCATAATTTCAAGGACATGTGCAAATATTATGACGTAATGCACTTTGAGAAGTACTATGAGTACAATAATCTTCCTCTAACTGTTAGGACGCGTCTTGATGATTTTATAGGTCAAGCTAGTAGCGATGACGATAAGCTGGAAGTTCATACAGGTATAGTTTCTATTGAACAAGCGATTGCTCAATATATCAACAAATATGCACGTACAACTAAAGTTTTTGATTTAGTTCAATCGTTTAATGAAAAATTGAATGAATTGGCAGCAGTCGCACATCTTGAAGATGCAATCAGAAAAGATAAAACGGCAAAGGCAAGACTCGAAAAGCAAATAGAAACAATAAATGCTCATATTCGGTCCGCTAAAAATGCTAAAGACAGATCTGAAAAGATTGATAAAATTGACTTGACGACAATTGTTGAGAACCGTGTAGAATCGTACATGACTGAAATAAAGAATAAGCTCAGTGTAATGATGTCAGGATGCTCTAACAAAGTCGAAAAGATAAAGGCACAACAACAATGCGCAGAACTAGAGAAAGAGTGCAAATCGATTTCACTTCAGATTAAGGTTCAAATAGATAAAATACTTGAAGATGCTTACAAGGACACAATTACAAAGATTTTGGAAGATTACAAGCGATATCTTACAGAGTTGAATATATGTGTTGACTCAGGTACTCTTTTATTCAATCCAGCAAATCTCGTATCTAGTTCTTTAGCCGATTTATCTTCAATCATAGATGCAAAGACTGAAACGGAAGATGAGAGTTATTACAATGAGAAATATAAGTGGGTTCCTTCTCAAAAGAAGTGGTATAATCCTTTTTCATGGCTTAACGAAGGAGCGCATTGGGAGGGGAAAACTATAGAAAAGTTTGTTGACTATGTTGATATGAATGAAGTAGCATCTGATTATATTGTCCCATTCCAAAAGAGCTTAGATAGTACAAAAAATGATGCAATCAATCACGTGCATTCAGAAACTCAGCGTTTGAAAGACTATCTTAAGGGTGAATTAGAAAAAATAGACAAAGTCCTTGAACAGAAGTTGGATGCACTTTCTAAAACAGAAGCAGACAATATCGCAAAAACAGAAGAGATTGCCAAGAAGGAGAATAACCTTAAATGGCTTGAAGCAATACAGAGAAAAATTAATAGTATTATAAATTTCTAAGTATGAAAGCAAAATTTATTAAAGCTGTTGAAAGTGGGGACCTGGTAAGTATCCGCCTTTTCATATCAAATGAGCTTATGCTCGATCCTCGTGGAAAAAGTTTTTCAGAAATGAAGAGTTTTGCAGAGTCAAAAATTAGTAATTTATACGATGTTGATGACGCCAAGTCTTATTCATCCACTCAAGCAGAATGGAACGAGAAGTTTCTGTTCTCAATCAAGAATGATTTGGACAATAACTTTTCAAAGGAAAAGTTGGCAATTTATGAAAATGTTGCCAAGTATGTCTTAAAGGAAAAAGCCGACCAACTTAACAAGGAAGAAACGTCTTGCTCTCAAAGAAAATATTCGGAGAATGTTGACAGAAAACAAAAGAAAAACAATAAAAAACTTTATATGGGTATTACAGTTGGCGGTGCAGCTGTTGCTGTAACAGGCTTATGTCTTTCTCGAGTCGTTCTTGCTTCTTTTGGATTTGCTGGAGTAATTATTGGTGGCATCTTACTATATAATGATACACGGAAATGAGTACTGTTTACGATAATAAGAAAAATGTCGAGTTTCTTGATGGGGGGATGTCACCTTCTTCAGAAGTTTCGCAGTCTACAGTCGTACAATCTGTTAGAGAAAATGAAGAGTTAATCTCTTTGCAACCATCAGAAGATCATTCATTTGATAAGATTAAGAAAGAAATGAATTCTTATCAAGAGCGTGCGTCTCAAGCTATGGAGTTAGTGGATGATATTGTACTGAAAAATTATCTTACAAAATTATCTATGTATGAAGTTGTTCCATGTAACGATTTGAATACTGATAATATCATTCTTTTTAAAATTAACAAAATGGTTTATGAAAAGGATGAATATGTAACAGATAAGTTTATAAGTGTTGTTAGTGCAATGACCTATACAAATAGCTCTATATATTTGATAGTTGATGGACATGAGTCAGGCACAAACTTTTATTTAGGAATTAAGACTGAAGACGAGAACCGTCAAAAGAGTACGATTGCTGAGACTTTCAAAAGTTCAATTTTAGGACAATTCCCTGGTGCTGAAATAGAAGATTACTCTTATGTAAAAGTTAATTCTGAACATTCAAAACAGGATAAGTTACTACATAGAATTACTGAAGCTGCTAGTGTTAGCTCATGTGTTGGAATTCCTTCTTATAAGAATAGTAAAGGTGAGTACACTAATGCAAATTTTATTCAAGGAATAGAAAAATTTGCTTCTGCTATGCAGGGAAAAGAATACACTGCAATAATTCTAGCATCAAATGTACCGCAGAATGAAATTTCTGAAATAAGAAAGAACTATGAAAAAATTTATACAGAGCTCTCAGCTGTAGCGACAAAACAACTTGCGTATAGTACTAACGAGTCATTGGCCAATGCTATAAGTAGAACAAAAGGAACTACGGACACTCATACTGTTAGTGTAGCAAAGTCAGAAGGTGACTCAATTACACATACTGACTCAATTACTGATACAGATACAACAGCAATATCTCATTCTGAATCTGAGAATAAAGAGAATATGCTCGGTAAGATTGGTAAAACTTTGGCTTTTGTAGGTGGTACTGTTGCTAGTGTGGCTGTTGTTGTAGCAACAGGAGGTGCAGCTTTGCCCGCAGTAGCGACAGCTGGTATAGCTGCGTTAGGTGGTGCTGGCGGTGCAGCTACTGCCGGAGCTGCGATGGGTATTGGCGGAGCTGTTTTGGGTATGGGAAGTAAGTCTAAATCTAAATCTGATAGCATTACTAGAACAAAAAGTACGTCACATACGACATCTGATGGTGTGACGCATACAGAAACTGAGACAACAACTATCAGTGATGCTCATTCTGATTCTTTCAGTGAAACCGATGGAACAACTTCTACAGTTGGTACTTCTAAGAATTTTACAATAACAATCCAAGATAAGCACATCCTTGAAATTCAAAAAAGAATTGATAAGCAACTTGAAAGAATAGAGATTTGTGAAAGTACAGGACTTTGGTCAACTGGTGCGTATTTTTTATCGTATAACACAGATAGATCTACAGCAGAAATAGGTGCTACTATTTTCCGTTCAATTATGCAAGGTGAACAGTCTGGTGTTGAAAATTCAGCAATAAACACTTGGTATCCAGATGTGGAGTCAAATTTCAATAATATTGTACATTATATAGGAGCATTGTCTCATCCATTGTTCTTGTATGACAATCCTTTAGATAATACTAAGGTTGAAATACTTCCAACCTCATTATTGAGTAGTAAGGAATTAGCAATCATGATGGGATTACCTAGGAAATCTGTTCCTGGATTTCCTGTGATTGAACACATTTCTATGGGCAAAGAGGTCGTAAGGTTAAATAAGTCTGATTCAATTGAACAATTACAATTAGGTTGTATTTTTGATCAAGGAATTGAGCGCAAGAACAATATCGTTCATCTTGATGCTAAGAGTTTGACTCAACATACTTTTGTAACAGGTTCAACTGGATGCGGAAAAAGTAATACGATTTATTATCTAATAAAGCAAATTAGAAATCAGGTAAATGCACCAAAGTTTATGGTTATTGAACCTGCAAAGGGCGAATACAAGGATGTCTTTGGAAACGAGCACATCTATGGTACAAATCCATTGAAGACTCCTTTGCTTAAAATCAATCCATTCCGGTTCCCTGAAGGTGTTCATGTCCTAGAGCACATTGATCGACTCGTTGAAATTTTCAACGTATGTTGGCCTATGTATGCAGCAATGCCTGCTGTTCTTAAGGAGGCAATACTTAATTCCTATGAAGATTGTGGATGGGATCTATATAATTCTACCAACAAATACCCAAACAAACTCTTCCCAACATTTGCAGACCTGCTAAATGAATTGGTACTTGTCATTAATACGTCGGCATATTCAGAGGAAGTAAAAAGTAATTATCAAGGATCGTTAGTGACCAGAGTAAAGTCACTAGACAATGGACTATGCAAACAAATATTCTCTGGGCAAGAACTGGGAGATGCTGCATTATTTGACGAAAATGTCATAGTCGACCTAAGCAGAATTGGTTCTCAAGAAACAAAATCGTTAATTATGGGGATACTCATTATGCGCTTGAATGAATATCGTTCTAATAGTAATATTCATCATAACAGTAATTTACGTCATATTACTATTCTTGAAGAGGCACATAATATTCTCAAACGTGATTCGGTAGAACAGAGTAGTGAGGGAGGAAATATTGCAGGTAAAAGCGTAGAAATGATTTCAAATGCTATTGCAGAGATGCGCACCTATGGTGAAGGTTTCATCATTGTTGATCAATCACCTGGCGCTGTCGATGCATCTGCAATACGAAACACGAATACGAAGATTATCATGCGCCTTCCTGATGATTCTGACAGAAAAGTTGCAGGAAAAGCTTCTGGAATGAAGGACAACCAGGTTGATGAAATTGCAAAGCTTCCTACTGGAGTTGCAGTCGTTTATCAGAATGATTGGGAGGAACCTGTATTATGTAAAATAGGTAAGTTTGATGAACAAGAAATTATCTTTGAGTATATTCCAAATTATCAAGAAGATAATGAAAAAAGTAAGAATTTTACATTAAAAGCTGAGATTTTAAAATTTCTTCTCTGTGGTCGTATTTCAAACGAGATTGATTTTGATATTGATAATATCGGGTTCAACTTGAACAAGGAAGATTTAACAACCCATTGCAAGATCTGCCTCTATGAACTTCTAAATGAATATAAGAAAAATAATAAACTTCATATCTGGAAGGATAATAATTTTGAATCTCTTTCACAACTGGTAACTAACATACTTTCTGCCAAGTATGAAGTCAAAAAGATTGCTAGTTCTACTGGTAATTTTGTAGAATTAACATATAATTTAATCCGATTAATTGATGAAAAGGTAGAAGGCTTACCAGAAGAGCTTAAATTGGTTGCTTCACAATGCTTGATGAGAGATTATTCTTTATATGGTGATGTCGAAAAGAATATTTATAATGCTTGGTATCAAACTATTAAAATTAGCAGATTATCATGATAAATCCGTTTAACATATCAGAAATTAAACCTATAGAATCTCCCTTGGTAGAGTTGTCGAAAGGATTCGAACTTTTACCAGATAGAGAACTGAATAAGTCTTTAGGAGAGAAATCAATGGGTATAATCCCGCGAAATGGTGGAAAATGGTCGGGTGAGCCAGGTAATTCTACATGGAAACCAGATCCTGAGATAACGCCAAGTAACAGGAACTATTCAAACACTGAAGGGAAAACATGGGGTGAGATTTTGGACAAATATGGTATAGAAGGTATACATTTCAATAACGGAGAACCTGATTTTTCCGAGATTAGCAAAGCTACTGTCAAAATTGATGATTTCTCTGATGCAAGATATGGAGCAGGAGGTAATTTCGATCAAGCTGATAAAAAAATTGCGCAACAAATAGGTTGCACAAAAGAAGAAGTTCGTCAATGGCGCATAGAAAACAATTATACATGGCACGAACGAAGCGACTGTAAAACAATGGATAAAATACCTCGTGAAATACATGGTAATATTGCTCATAGTGGTGGAATTTCAAAAATGAGAAATCAATAAATATGGAAGATAAAGTTTTCGGCACATTGTCCTTCCGATTCGGTTGGACAAAAAAAGAACAAATAAGATTCTTTGATAAGTTGTATAATGTTCGTATACGTACATCCAGTTTAAAAGACGAGTTACCTACAGAAATCCAACAACACTCCTATCTTAGCTTTGAAGTAGAAAAAAATACAATTTGTGAAAAGGCAAAAATCTTGATAGACAACTTTATAGATGTTAACAAAGAACAAATATCTGAACAGCTTGGTATACAAGCTATTGAAAATTTAGCGACTTTGCTTACTCCATACGAGGTGTTATTTTTCAAAAATGGTAAATATGCAATACTATTTCAGACAAAATGGTCTGAGAGTGACATGTGCATATTATGTGATGGAGCAAACTTAAAAGTTGACGAAGGATATATTTTAGAGTTTGAATATTGATACCGGCATTTGAATTGCCGCAATCCATCAAATGTATCTTGGTGTAGGAAATCAGATAAACAAAGGTGAACACCTAACGATGAATATCCATACAATAGGCGTTCAACCTGTAACTATTCAGCGGTATTGACTAGTCTGTATTCTCTCCTCTAAAATCTTCATAAAAAGGCAACAAAGAAGCTTGTTTTTGCATATTTCAGAAAGTATCTGTACCTTTACGCCTATGGAAGAGCAAGTTACGGACATATCAAAAGTATTACAAGGCATAACGGAAGAGATGCGATTGTTGCGTGAAACTGTCAATCAGCAGTATGCCGAGATTATCAAATTGAACCATAACATTAATGCCCTGAACCTCCAAATTCGCAAGAAAGATACTGAACTTACAAACTTACGGGAACGCTTGGCCAAGTATGAAAACTCTGATAAGAACTTCTAACAACAGCAGTACTCCCCAAATAAGGAGCGTATGAAGGATGAGGTTGTCAGAAGAACAAGAAGCCTCCGTAAGCCAAGTGGTAAGAATCCAGGGGGGGACAAAAGGGACATGATGAACATAAGTTGTCTTGCTCTTCTGTCCTGACGAAATAATTGATGAGGTACTCAACTATTGCACTCGTTGGGGAGAACTTTATCAGATGCAGAATGTGTGCTTAAAATTTCTATACAGACAACCACAAACCCTTTGGAATTCTTATCTCCACAACTGTTCTAATCTGCTCATCACATGAAAAATACTACTTGGTACAATTTCGTCATATATTATTGCTATCAGTAGCATGTCATGTAGAACATACCTATGAATTATTTTCTATTAATGCTTAACGGGACTGATATATTCACAAAAAAGATGTACCTTTGTATTGTGAATAGTAGATAGTGAAGAGATTCTATTACATTAACTTAAATTTTAACTATGTTAGTCAACAAGGAAGAAAACATCGTACAATGTGCTGCTGAGTTAGCTCGTGAGCTACACAAAGGGCAGGTGGACAAGGCTGGGGTTGATTATTTCACTGGCCATCTTACAGCTGTTGCCCAAATGGGCAGTACATGGCAAGAGCAGGCTATGGGTTATCTGCACGATGCAAGTGAAGATACTCCCTATTCCGTTGAGGAAGTGCTTAACTTGTTAGCTGATAAATTAGGAACTCCCTTGTCAGATACCGATAGGCTTGAACTTGCCGATGCTTTACATTTGCTCAATCATCATCTTGCACCTAACAGAAAAACATATATTCATCGTATAAAAGAGAATACCCTTGCAACTGCCGTAAAGATGCACGACCTTACTCACAATATGGACCTTTCTCGAATTCCTAACCCTGTGAAGAAGGATTATGAACGTGTTGAACAATATAAGCAAGAGTTTGCTTACTTAAGTAAGAGCAAAAAAAGGATATGAAAACAAGCAACATGACTGAATATATAACACCAAATCAAATTCTCAACAACTTGATAAACTTGTTTCAATTAATCTTTAAGGTAACTGGCCCTTGCAACCTTAAATGTAAATACGTATCAGTATCAATAGCATATATTATGATGATTTTAATAAAAACAAATAACACAATATAATGCTAAGTAACAATACACTTCATGACGGTTTGAATACTTAAAGCCGTGTTGGAACTCAGAGAGAAATACATGGATAAGAAATCTAATTAAGAATAAAAGATTACACATGAGAAGTATCATTATTTTCTTTATTTGTTTTTCATTAACGTTGCATGCACAGGAAAAACAAGGGCATGTAATGCGCCCTAACAGTAGAGATATAGGAAAATGTTCAGTGATTGGGCAAGCCCCAATTAAAGTTATATATGCTCTAAATGCTAATGATATTAGCGATGAACATACTTATTTAGATTCTCAAGTGCTTCTAATAGGAAAAGGTTTGAGTAAGCTTTATAGTCGTTTCTTAGAACTAAACGATTCCTTACATGATGATTTTATTAAGCAAAATCCAAATGCGAATAGTATGCCGAGAATATGCTTTTCTGGTGGAAGGAACAGTCAGTATTGGAGCGAGTATCAATTTACTGACATTTACTCTGCTAATGGCATATACACTTGCTATGCTACGATGCCATGGGCTATGGAACGTTATAATGCTTTCTATACTGAACCGATGTATCAACAACATTGGACGCTTTCTAATGAGCAGCTATCAATACTGGGGTATGATTGTCAAAAAGCAACTTGCCAATGGAGAGGTAGAACTTTTGAAGCTTGGTTTACTACCAAAATTCCTACACGCCTCGGTCCATGGATATTTGGTGGATTACCTGGACTAATATTAAAGATATATGATAAAGACCATCTCTATACATGGGAAGCTGTTGAGATAAAATCTGGTAATTTCCCAATTGTTAAAAGCGATTATAAAGGATTTGTTAAGGATACACGTGAACATATTTATAAATTACAAGTAGCCGCAAATCGAGATCACCTTAAAACAGCTGGAGCCCGCGACTATCAAACAGGACAACTAAAATCAAAGCCACACCCTTACGAACCATTAGAGAAAGAATAGATGAAAACTACAACCATATTCAGTCTACTGATTATCTTTTGCTTAAAGATACAAGCTCAAACTGTCATTGAAGGCAGTGTGTTAGACGCACAGGGCAAGTCTGGAGATGCCATTGTTACTGTAACGTCAAAAGGGAATAGTAGCGTACTGGCATTTGCAGAGACAGACAGTAAGGGTGACTATCGTTTGGAGGTAAATTCACAATCCGATAGCTTAACAATTACCGCAGCTGGTATGTCTATAGGGCAGCAAGTTAAAATTGTTGCTAACCGTTCACAACGATTAGACTTTCGAGTCAACGAAAAGGTACTACAACTTAAGGAAGTTGAAGTTCATGCTAAGAAGATACGACAAAACGGTGATACTCTTAACTATTCTGTTGGTGCATATCAACAGCAAGGCGATCGCACAATAGGCGATGTTTTAAAGCGTATGCCTGGTATAGAAGTATCAGATAATGGTAGTATAAAATTCAATGGGAAAAGTATCTCAAAGTTTTATGTTGAAGACATGGATTTGTTGCAAGGTCGATATGGTCTTGCAACAGGAAATATCAATGCACAAGATGTTGGTTCGGTTCAAGTGCTTGAGAATCATCAACCAGTGAAAGCCCTACAGGGACGAACACCAAGCGATGATGTTGCTATAAATCTGAAATTAAAAAATGCTGCTAAAGGTACTGTGGCGGTAAATACAATGCTCGGTGGTGGGGGGCAACAGTCTGGTGGATGGGGCTTTGGAATGCGTTCCCTATCTGATGGACAAAATCCTATTGGCAGAAATCCATTATGGACGGCAGAGGTTGTAGGTATGTACTTTGCAAAACGTAGGCAGAATATAACACTCTATAAAGGAAACAATATAGGTGATGATGTTTCCCAAGAATTAACTTCACATTATTCTGGTATCAATGATGTAGGGCTTGTTGCTTTTGCCCCACTGGGAGTTGTTACGCCATCTGGCAGTGGATTACCACAGAAACGGACTTTTGACAATCAGTCACACATTATATCAATGAACCACTTGGAGAAAATAGGCAAACAATCTGAAATAACTTTGAATATGTCATATCTCCATGCATCTATACGTCAAGAAGGTGTCTCAGAAGCTAACCTATTTTATAGTTCTAATCAACGACTATTAAGCAGCGAGTCGCTTATACTTGTGACACACATGAATAATCTTAGTACAAACTTAAGATACAATTGCAATGGTAAAAATGGTTTTATAGCCAATGTACTGAAGTTAGATGGAGAATGGAATAATGATAACGTACAAAGCCAACTCACCTCTAATCTAACAGGAGCTGTCCCCATCAACTATGGAGACAATCGAGTTTATCAACATTTCCATCGTCCTTCGCTAACAGTAAGTAATACTATGAATATCATCCAGAATTATGGTAAACGTACACTTGATTTGCATTTCTCTGTTGGTTATGCTCAGCGCCCTAACACATTGATAGTTAATGTGGATTCTCTTTTACCACAAACATCAGTCCATTATAATCAAGAATTGAAGTCACGCAACATAGCGGGTGACTTCCACACTAACTTTACCTTTCACTTAGGATTGTTCTCTATAGACTATGGGGTTTTAGCTAATGCCAATTTGCATGGCATAAAGACAGATTTAAGTGGTTTTACTAATTTGATGGCAAATGGTAGTCAAAATCACACATCACAGTCGGTATTAAATGATTTATGGTACAACATTTATGAATTATCGCTAAATCAACAATACAAATTCGAGCAGGCAGGTTGGCGTCTCTCCCTTACCTGCCCTCTAAACTTATACACACAAACTCTTGATGACCGCATCACTAAAAACAAGAATAAATATACCCGCTTGCTTGTAACACCATCGTTTACTGCAAACTATGAGTGGCGTGATTGGAGTGGTAACATTAATGCAACATACTATAAGAATGTCGGAGATCCTGGAAGTATCTATAGTGGCTATATAATGAACAACTACCGAACATTTCAACGGTCGTATGTTGAACATTTGTCAGAAACAAGTTGCTTCACAACGAGTGCATCAGTTGGGTATCGCAGTGCTCTTACAGCAACCTTTTTCCGTATAAATGGTAACTATGGACACACTCGTGACAATCAAATTTATGGTTATGAATATCGAGGTGCAACCAGTGTTGTACATGCCATTGATAAAAAAACATATACAGATAATTATGCTTTCGGCTTTGATGGCAGCAAAGGTTTTGATTGGTTACAATCAACCATTCGTGCTTTTGGTGGCTATAGTTATAGTAAGAGTGAGCGCCTCATTGCTCAGAATCTTTATCCTTTCCATTCTCGAACAATCAGTATTGGAGGCGGTGGCACTATTACTCCTCTTACATGGCTTAATATTGTCATTACCAGCGGATATGCATGGAATGTGTCATCTATAGATGCTATTAATGATAATTCTTCACAGACTGTTCGAACAGCAACTCAGCGTATTAAGTTCAATATCTTTGTTACTAAGCAATTTACGTTTAGTACTACAATAGAAGGTAATTACAACAATTTGACCGAAAAGAACAGACACACATGGTTTGGAGATATGTTGTTTAAATACAAATTGAAGCATGTTGAATTAGATTTGCAAGTTAATAATCTTTTCAATCAGCGTCAGTACACAAGAGTTAACTATAGTGGTCTTGATATATATTCATCTACTTCACAATTGAGACCTCTTAACATAGTAGGAACTATACGATTTAAAATATTATAGAAAAGACATAAGACAATGCACTTGCAAAACGTTTGAGGGAGGAGAATAATGTTAAAGATAGCCACTTTAATTGTATTATTCCGTATACCCATTAGAATTCAACCTTTGGAAAGTGGAAAGCTATTTCTATTACATTTCGACAACAAAGAATTCAAAGTAGTACTAAGTTATTTCTTTTCAGCACTTGATGCTAAATAAATAAGCTACATTCTATGTAGACAACAACAGGTCGAGGGGACAAAAACAAGTTAGATTCTAAAGACTGTTATCGGATATGGCCAAACGGCTATAGTACGACATAAAGTCTTTAGAACCTAACATAAACGAAAATCGGACATTAGACTATCTTGGACCAACTAATCCGTATTGTCTCTTGACAGCTTTTATACCATAAAATCTGTTCGGTATCTAATGCTCGATTAGGCTAAATATTTAGAACTTGTAAGCTACACCTACACCAAGTACCAACTGGTTGTAATTGCTGATAATCTGATACTTCATCTCAGCATTTAGGATGATGTTATCAGTAACAGCATACTCTACACCACCACCAAGGTTTATGGCAATACGACCATCTGTGCCCTTAACCTCGACCTTATCAATTAAGCCATTCTGTTCGTTTTTAACAAGTACATCATTACGATATGACCAGTTTGTATAGCCAATACCTGCAAGAGGATAAACATTGAACTTATCAGCTACATTAATAAGATAGTGAGCATTTGCATTGATATCCCACATTGTCAAGCCCTTGTTCTTAAAGAAGTAGTCAAAAGAAGCCTCACCTCTAAGATGATCAGTGACGTAGTACTGACCTTTAACGCCAAATCCGATGTTATTAGTCTGTGACCCGAATACAAACTGTGCGCCAAGTGCTTTATCACCGGCCTGTGCTGAAGCCGAAAGACTCATAACGGCTGCACATACTAATAGTAAAAGTTTTTTCATTTCTATTTGTTTTATATAAAAAAATAAGTCTGGGAATATTGACAATCACTGGCTTGGAAGGCTTTTCCTACCATTCAAACAGAGAATGCCATTGCCCTTGTTTATGTCTTAAATTGAATAAGAACTGATTTAAAACACTTGCTTAAACAGTCTTTTAGCTTTTAATTATATTCGTAAAACACTTGCAACTATCTACTATACACTGAATAAAAGCTATACTGATAGATGCCTATCTAATCACCTTGTGCAAATATATACAAAATATTATTAGCATCAAAGGGAAATGGCACAAAAGTTATAAGAAAAGCAAAGAAAACAGGATTACACCATATATTATGGGGATAAATACACAAAATTCGCCTTTTAATCTTTATTCTTTAAGCCATCATCGACCACTAACGACCCTCTCGTCCTGTCTACCAATCATCATCATCGTCTAAATCAGGTTCTGCCCATTCCACACGTGCACCGTTAGCCAGCGTTTGCTCCTTCTTGCCTGTACGTGCATTACGAGTGCTGGTTGGTACAAACCGACACTTCACATTCTTTATATGCTTCTTGATATCGAAGGCGTCAGGATTATCCACAGGTTCACTCTCTACCGTCAGATGGAATCGTCCTAACCCTTCAAGTGCTACAGTCTCACCCTGACGAAGACGATAAGAAATCTCGTCTACCAATGCAATGACAAGTCCACGCACGTCGCCACGTGAGAATGACGTATTCTCCTGAATAGCATCAGCAAGGTCGTCTGTCGTAGCGATACCCGTACTGACAGTTCGTGCATACCATTTTCCAGCACCATTCTTATCCTTAAACTTACTCTGTTCCAGTCTTATTTCTACTGACATAATCTTCTGCCTATTCGTTTCCTATAATATAAACGGTGCAAATATAAACAAAATAAACAATTCATGCAAAACAAAATAAACTATTTTACGAATCCACGTCATACTCTCTTTCAATCAAGCGCACCAATTCATACGACCATAGAAGCGACTAAGCAACAACTTGCATGTATCAAACATCATCAATTATAAAGCCTTTTACCAACATGACACACTGCCATCCACTAAATTATCTTCACGATCAGAAATATTTCCGTTCATGAAAAGAAATATTTCCGTTCATGAAGAAAAATATTTTTTTTCATGAAAATAATTCGGTAAAAAGAATTGTAGAGGTAAGAAAAGACTTTCTACAACCTACTAAAATGAGATTTTCAACTAAATTATTTGCCATTTGTTTGCGAGAATAAAAAACTTTCCTTACCTTTGCACTCGCCTTACAAAAAGTAAGGGGCGTTTAGCTCAGCTGGTTTAGAGCATCTGCCTTACAAGCAGAGGGTCGGCGGTTCGAATCCGTCAACGCCCACAAGGGGTGTTTCCCTGTGACTTCTTGGGGTTGCAGGGGATTTTTTAAGGGCGTTTAGCTCAGCTGGTTTAGAGCATCTGCCTTACAAGCAGAGGGTCGGCGGTTCGAATCCGTCAACGCCCACCGATGAGACTTTGAAATGATGACTTTGCAACTTTGTTGTGAAGTCGTTTTTGTTTTATTCAGCTTTAATCTGCTTCCTTTTTGATATTATTATTATTATTATTTGCGCTATTAATGATTTTATTCTTAAATTTGCAGCATATTAATAAATGAAATTATGACCCTTGACGCATTAACAGCCGTATCGCCTATTGACGGTCGCTACAGAAGTAAAACGGAATGTCTTGCTGACTATTTCTCAGAGTACGCACTTATCCGTTATCGTGTACGCGTAGAAATTGAGTATTTCATCACTCTTTGCGAGTTACCATTACCACAACTGGAAAGTTTCAACAGTACTCTATTTGAGCAATTGCGTGATATCTACCGCAATTTCGATGAGATTTCTGCAGCACGTGTAAAGGAGATTGAGAAGACAACCAACCATGACGTAAAGGCCGTAGAATACTTTATTAAAGAGGAGTTTGACAAGATTGGTGGACTTGACGACTACAAGGAGTTCATTCACTTTGGACTAACCTCACAGGACATCAACAACACCAGCGTCCCACTCTCTATAAAGGAAGCTCTCGAAGAGGTCTACTATCCTCAGGTTGAGGAGCTAATAGCGCAATTACAGGAATACGCTGATGAGTGGAAGGACATACCGATGTTGGCAAAGACTCACGGTCAGCCAGCCTCCCCTACTCGCTTAGGTAAGGAAATAGAGGTTTATGTCTACCGACTCAGCGAGCAGCTCGCAAGCTTGCGCAACTGTAAGATGACGGCTAAGTTCGGCGGTGCTACGGGTAATTTCAATGCCCATCACGTAGCTTATCCACAACATGACTGGCGTGCTTTCGGCAACCGTTTTGTCAGTGAGAAATTAGGATTAGAGCGCGAGCAGTGGACTACACAGATTAGCAACTACGACCACTTAGGTAGCATTTTTGATGCTATTCGCCGAATCAATACCATCATAATCGACCTCGATCGCGATTTCTGGATGTATATCTCAATGGAGTATTTCAAGCAGAAGATTAAGGCTGGGGAAGTAGGTTCAAGTGCAATGCCAC
The DNA here is from genome assembly GCF_003043935.1 of Prevotella sp. oral taxon 313. Taxonomy (NCBI): domain Bacteria; kingdom Pseudomonadati; phylum Bacteroidota; class Bacteroidia; order Bacteroidales; family Prevotellaceae; genus Prevotella; species Prevotella sp. oral taxon 313. The sequence continues at coordinate 2,998,694 of NZ_PYXE01000001.1, read as the reverse complement.
ACAAGGTGAACCCTATCGATTTCGAGAATAGTGAGGGTAACCTCGGTGTAGCCAATGCTATCCTACAGTTCTTGGCACAGAAGTTGCCAGTAAGTAGATTGCAGCGTGACCTTACAGATTCAACTGTTCTGCGTAATGTAGGCGTTCCTATTGGACATAGTATCATCGCCATACAGAGCACACTGAAGGGTCTTCGTAAGCTCATCCTCAACGAAGAGAAGCTAAAAGCTGACCTTGAGGATACATGGGCAGTTGTGGCAGAGGCTATTCAGACTATCTTGCGCCGTGAAGCTTATCCACACCCATACGAGGCATTAAAGGCACTCACACGCACAAACAAGAAGATGACAGAGGAAACAATACATGCTTTCATTCAGACACTCAATGTCAGCGACAGTGTGAAAGCCGAACTAATGGCTATCAATCCACACAACTATACGGGCATTTAATTCGTCTTATAGGGTATAATAAAGTATAAAGAAGATATTAAACTGAGTCTCTCCGTCTAACGGAGTTTGATTTTTAATAATTAATAAATAAATGGATTGGCCGTGAGGCCAGTAGTATCAAATCTTAAGTTAAACAATTATGACAGAAGAATTCGAGAACAAAGAAGTTCAGTCTGAGCAGAATGAGAACAGCCGCGAGGGCTATTCAGCTGCCGAACAAGGCGGCTATCAAAGAGAGTGCCGTGGCACAGGACGTACACAACGTCCACGTATTCACAGCCAACGCGCTTACAGCAGCGATAAGGCTAATAGCAGTAACGACGAAGGCGGGTTCCGTCCTGAGGGCTTCGGCTCTGGTCTGCAGAGTGCAAGTCGCCCACAACAGGGTAGCTATCGTCCACGTCAGAACAGCTATAATGGCGGATATAACAACAATCGTGGGGGCTATCAGAGCCGTCCACAGCAGGGTGGTTATCGTCCACGTTACAATAATAACGGTGAAGAAGGCGGCTACCAGCCACGCCAAGGTGGATATAATAATCGTGGCGGATACCAGAGTCGTCCACAGCAGGGTGGCTATCGTCCACGTTACAACAGTGAAGAAAATGGCTATCAGTCACAGGCTTATCGCCCACGTTACAACGCCAATAATGGTGCTGAGGGTGAGGAGAAGACAAGCTATCAGGCAAGTCAAGGCGGTTACCAGCCTCGTCAGGGTGGATACCAGCCTCGCCAGCAGGGAAGCTATCAGAGTCGTGGCGGATACAACAATAACCGTGGCGGATATAACAACAATCGCGGCGGATACAACAACAACCGTGGCGGATACAACAACAATCGTGGCGGATACAACAACCGTGGCGGATACAATCAGGGTGGATACCGTCAGCACAGTGCTGATTATGACCCAAATGCAAAGTATTCACTTAAGAAGCGCATTGAATATAAGGAGGAGAACTTCGATCCAAATGAGCCAATCCGCTTGAACAAGTATCTTGCTAACGCTGGTGTATGCTCACGTCGTGAGGCTGATGAGTTCATCCTCTCTGGTGCAGTAACCGTAAATGGTGAAGTCGTAAAGGAACTCGGTAGTAAGGTTCTACGCTCTGATGTGGTACTCTTCCAAGAGAAACCAGTATCATTGGAGAAGAAGGTCTATGTCCTTCTGAACAAGCCTAAGGACTATGTAACTACAAGTGACGACCCTCAACAACGTAAGACTGTGATGGACCTTGTGAAGGGTGCGTGCCCAGAACGTATCTATCCTGTTGGTCGACTCGACCGTAACACAACTGGTGTACTGCTTCTTACTAACGATGGTGACCTCGCTTCAAAGCTTACTCACCCTAAGTTCTTGAAAAAGAAGGTATATCACGTATTCCTCGACAAGCCTGTAACAGCTAATGACCTGCAGAAGATTTCTGACGGTATTGAGTTGGAAGATGGCGAGATTAAGGCTGACGCAATCGAATATGCTGACCCACAGGATCAGACACAGGTTGGTATTGAGATCCACAGCGGCAAGAATCGTATCGTACGTCGTATCTTTGAAAGCCTTGGCTACCGTGTCGTAAAACTCGACCGTGTACAGTTTGCGGGCTTGACTAAGAAGAATGTACGTCGTGGCGACTGGCGTTTCCTCACTGAGAAGGAGGTTGACATGCTGCGCATGGGTGCGTTTGAATAAAATAGAAACCTCCCCAAACCTCTCAAAAAAAGTGGATGTGCGAGACCTAACAATGCCACTATTAAGGCATTAGACACATGGACTAACAGCATTCCTCGCCTTTTGAGAGACTTGGGGAGTACCTAATTACAATATAACAAATGAAAAGAACAAAAATCGTCGATGCACTTGCTTGCACCGATTTTGGTAAGGATATCAACGTAAAGGGATGGGTTCGTTCTCATAGAAGCAGCAAGGCTGTTGACTTCATCGCCTTGAATGATGGTTCTACAATTAAGAACATTCAGGTTGTTGTCGACCCTTCTACTATCGACGAAGACCAACTGAAGAGCATTACAACAGGTGCTTGTATCAGCGTTATCGGTACGCTCGTAGAGAGCCAAGGCGCTGGTCAGACGTCTGAGATACAATGTAAAGAGATTGAGATCTACGGTCTTTGCCCAAGCGACTACCCAATGCAGAAGAAGGGACAGAGCTTCGAGTATATGCGTAAATACGGTCACATGCGCCTTCGCACAAATACCTTTGGTGCTGTCTTCCGTATCCGCCATAACATGGCAATGGCCATCCACAAGTATTTCCACGACCATGGTTTCTACTATTTCCACACTCCGCTGATTACTGGTAGTGATGCTGAGGGTGCAGGAAACATGTTCCAAGTAACCACACTTGACCTTGACCGCGTTGCAAAAGGTGGTGAGGTTGATTACAGCGCTGACTTCTTTGGCAAACGTACTAACCTTACTGTGTCTGGACAGTTGGAGGGTGAGTTAGGTGCGACAGCACTTGGTGCTATCTATACCTTTGGTCCTACCTTCCGCGCAGAGAACTCCAACACCCCACGCCACCTGGCAGAGTTCTGGATGGTAGAGCCTGAAGTAGCCTTCATCGACAAGGATGAGCTCATGGACCTTGAGGAAGATTTCATCAAATATTGCGTCCGTTGGGCATTGGAGAACTGCAAGGACGACCTTGAATTCCTCAATAAGATGATTGACAAGGGGCTGATTGCTCGCTTGGAGGGCATCTTAAAGGAAGACTTCGTACGTCTTACTTATACAGAGGGTATCGAGATTCTACAGAAGGCAGTCGCTGACGGCGTGAAGTTTGAGTTCCCTATCACTGGTTGGGGAATGGACCTCAGTAGCGAGCATGAGCGTTATCTCGTAGAAGAATACTTCAAACGCCCTGTCATCATGACTGACTATCCAAGCGAGATCAAGTCGTTCTATATGAAGAAGAATCCTGACGGCAAGACAATGCAGGGTACTGACGTCCTCTTCCCACATATTGGTGAGATTATTGGTGGCTCTGTTCGTGAAGAAGATTACGACAAGTTGCTTACAGAGATAGACAATCGTGGCATGAAGCGTGAGGTCTACGACTGGTATCTTGATACTCGTAAGTACGGTACCTGTCCACATGGTGGCTTCGGTCTTGGCTTCGAGCGCCTCATCCTCTTCGTTACTGGTATGCAGAACATCCGTGACGTTATCCCATTTGCACGTACTCCAAAGAACGCTGAGTTCTAAGGATTAGACAATAAAAGACGACTGTCTACAAGAGATGGTCGTCTTTTTATTTACCTAAAAGAACACTCCTGACGAAACTTAAAATATAACTTATATAAACAGAAAAACAATCATGAAACTAAAACACATTGTATCAAACCTTCTCTTACTGTGCCTTATTTCCTTAGTCGGCTGCTCTACTGAGTCCTTTCAAGACGAAGACATATCACTGCAAAACTTGCATGAAGGCGACTTGATGTTCGTTGTGAAGGAAACAAGCAACCCTATTACAGATGCTACACAGGGCATTAACGGACTAAAGATTGACCACGTGGCCATCTTCCATCATACGGATAGTGCCGATTATGCACTGGAGGCTTATGGCAAAGCGGTGTCGCTCACCCCTCTTACCAAGTTCCTCGATCGTACGAAAGGGAAAGAAGGAAAACCGCTCATTGCTGTTGGTAGAGTAATTGTCGACTGTGATATGGCTACTTCCATGAACCGAGCACTAAGCTATCTCGGCCGTCCATACGACCATTTCTACATGCCTGACGACAAAGAAATCTATTGTAGTGAACTGGTTCAGAAGTCATTTGTCGACCACCATGGCCTCCCTGTATTCCCAACAATCCCTATGTCTTTCCACGATAAAGACGGGAAAATATTAGACGCATGGGTCCACTTCTATGCTTTCTATCATCGTGAAATACCCGAAGGAGAACCCGGTACTAACCCCGGACAGCTGTCACGTGACAAAGCTGTTAAGGTTGCTTACGACTTTGAGGCTCCAACTGCAAACTAAGCTGACCATTTCTTTATGGTGGTGGGTGGTAAATGTTAGGTGTTAATGGTTTGAGTAAAGCCGCTAACATGTACTCACTACCCACAAAATCAAAGCATCCTTTATGGTGGTGGGTGGTAAATGATAGGTGTTAATGGTTTGAGTAAAGCCGCTAACACGTACTTACTACCCACAAAATCAAAGCATCCTTTATGGTGGTGGGTGGTAAATGATAGGTGTTAATGGTTTGAGTAAAGCCGCTAACACGTACTTACTACCCACAAAATCAAAGCATCCTTTATGGTGGTGGGTGGTAAATGTTAGGTGTTAATGGTTTGAGTAAAGACGCTAACACGTACTAACTACCCACAATTTCATGGCAAACTGTGTCCCGTTAGGCGCTCCCCTCCCTTTCGGGGAGGGGCTGGGGGAGGGGTCTTTATTCGCACCCTACGTATCCCACACATACTCTTCAAGCTCGAAGAAGAGGCCTTTTAGCATTCGAGAACATGCCCTTCTTGCATGCAGAAGACGCCCTTCTTGAGGCAAGAAGGGCGTCTTCTCCATCGCAGTTTGTAACTTATTGATTTCATGAAGGTTATAAGGCTGATTTTTTAAGATATTATACTCCTATTTTGAGGGTATTTAGATCATTGATATGTAACGCTTTTTCATAGTCCTATTATTCCTTCTGAGGCATGGGAAGGTTACCAAGTTAGTGTGATAAAGAGGCAACGCCTCCACCACCCTATCCCCTACAAGTATGCTCGCACGTTTCATATCACCCCTTTTATCAGCATCCAAAGAGGAGCAAGCTCAATCATCCATTTCTCGCTACAATGGATAGCAAGGGAGAAAATCACCTCTCTTTATAAGTTCCACCTACCTATTTTCCATGAGAGAAAAGGAGTGGCCAACAGCTTGTATTATAAGGAGAAAGCCTGCATGGAGTTCCGTCAATTATCACTGAGACACCTAAGGCTTACGAAGAAATAGGACTTGAAGCGACAAGAGAGGTCTGAAACATCATGCGAAGCGTTGGACGAACCAAAGTTGTTAAGCTTATAATTCCAACTTACTAAATAGTACTTTTATGAAAGAGAATAATACTTAACCTATCCAATGACCTATTTCTTGTCAACAAATTTACTCTTCAGAGAGAATACATGACCTATAGTCACGCCTAAGTGAATAAGGCATACGCTTCCCATAACCCAGTCTTATTAAGACAGTAGGATATTCCATAGGGATTTGCAATTGCTTTGCCATTTCTTTTGCAATACCACTCTCTTCATTAGGCTGATTGAGATAAGCATTTGCGATACCTACCTGTGTTGTGCACAATAGCATCCGCTCTAAGGTCCTACCTAAAGCAACCCACTGTTCAACAGTATTATCTTTTGTTGTGAAAAGTACGAGATGCGATGCAGAAGCTATCTTTTTTCGGTCTCCTTTATTCTGTGTTTTCTCATTGATAAGTTTTGACATGATAAACTTAGCCATAAAAAGAGGAATATTCGGAGCCCCGAAAGTTGCATAACTCAGTCCATCTCGTGTAATGTCCTGTTGTTTCTTATTATAACGCATCCAGTCAGTAAGTTCCGTCTTAAAAGCCTCATCGTTCATTTGCAAGCGATTACCAGCATAAACCCAACCAGCTATTCTCTCATAATCAACAGTTCCATTTCTATAAAAATGAATAGATACAGACGGTTCGATAGGAACCATTTTGAGTATATTGATGGTGCTTTCTGGTATTGCCTCACCATTATAGACACGTTTATTCGTCTGTCTTACAGCGATTTGAGGGAACAATAAAGAATCAGGCAGCTTTTCCTTCCCCCCTGTAAGTAGGACTCGAATAAAGGAGTTCTCTATGACTTTGACCTCAGTATGATAGCCTTTCTCATGAGCAGCAATACAAAGATTTTCTGTCGCACAGCCTAAGCTAACGAATAACTCCCGATGACTTGGGTCGACAATAGGTAATTCTTTTGAAAAATCAGGATAGATATCAATCTCAGACGCACCTATCTTAAACAACCAAGGCTGTGTGTTATGCCCAGAAGGAGCCTTACAAGCGCTCTCTATCATAAACAGATAATCTGAATTTTGTGCTACTATATTATTCATAACTCCCATACAAACAAATCATAAAACAATTAATTTTTCCCTTCTTGAATACTTTTTATCCATAGGTCGACTATCATGTCCACTCCTTGTGCAATCTGTTCCCAACCCTTATCAGTCTGTAAAGCAATACCGTTATACGTAGGGCATTGATCTTCTATCAATGCCAAGTAACTGATAGAAGCCGAGAGAATACTTGCTAAAGACGCCACCTCCGAATTAGAACACCCAGTCAGTCTACTGACCACTTTGATTAGATTGCATCCATTCTCTTCCCGTTTATCTCTAAGCCGGTCAATGCTTGCGTTATGACAGGATAACTCCCAACGACATAACCGCCTTAAAGTAACATCGTTTCGTAGTTGCTCAATCTGATTGCGAAACATGCTCTTTATACTATCACCAACCGAATGAGGATTGAGGATAAGCGTATCAGTGTTAGCCCAATAATCCTTCTGCATTATAAACCGTGCAATTAACTCTTCAAGTCCACCAAAGTATCTATAAATAAGCATCTTAGAAACATTCGCTTTTAACGCAATAGTATTGATACCAAGCTTCTCGAAACCGTCGCTCTCAACAATGCTTGCGACAGCTTCAAGTATCTTACTTTCTGTTTGTTCTCTACTTTTCATTCTATTATATGCCTATGTTACCAATCGGTAACTACAAAGTTAAGTTACTTATCGGTAACACGCTAATATTAAGCTAAGTTATTTCTCCTATTTTATATAGTTTAACCTGCAAGCAAAGGATATAACAGTTTTAAATAAAATCAGACTAACCGAGATGAGTAGAGACACAAGCCTATTAGCATATAACAAGAATACAATTTCTTAAAGGTTGTACTTTAAGAAAAAAGAAAAAGATGATTGAAAGATTAGCAAGGCTTGGTTTATCTATATTCTTTTATTATCTTTGCAAGAGACATATAAATGTTATTAACCAATCGAAGTATTATTACTAATTCTAATAGATACAATTATGACAATTACAAAAGCTATTTATCAAGGTAAAGGACGAGTTGAAGCAACGCACGTTAGGTCTGCTGTAACCATAAATACTGATGCGGGTAAGGCAGTAGGAGGCTTAGGAGAAAATCAGAATCCCGTGGAGCTATTAGGTAACGCACTGGCTGCATGTGGCTTGACAATGATGGGTTTGCAGGCAGAACGTGGCGGTGTAGATTTTTCTGGTTGCTATGCTGAGGTCGGTGAGATAGAAGAAGACATGCAAACCTTTACTGTTACACGTATTCCTATCACGTTCCATCTAAAAGCTTCATTTGATGAGAAGCAACGTAAGAAGTTTGAGCATATCGCTCTTAAGACCTGTTTTGTTGGCAATACACTAACCGCAAAGAAAGATTTCACCTTCATTTATGAGTAATCTTATAGTATGATTTGGCATTAAAGACAACAAACAATAAAAAAGGACATTTGGGATAGCAACATCACCAAATGTCCTTTTATATTCTTACGTAGTCTTAGGACTATGTCTTTCCAATGATGACAGAAATGACTTATATGTCCTTAATAATAAAATATAAATACATTACTTATCCACTGCAGTCTTCTCTGCTTTGATTCGTTTATGCTCTTCCAACATCTTTGCAGCACGTTCACGAGCGATGCGAGCAGGCTCACTTGTAGCCTCATCTTCAGGACGGATGCGCATAGTGTGGGCAAGATTGACAAGATCTTTCACAGCCTCTCCACCTGCAATAAGTCCCGCTGCAGCTGGTACCCACGCATTAGAACTGGGGATAGTATGGCGGTCAGTGCACTTACGCATATCCTTGTCAGGGCAAATACAATGGAAACGGCAAGAGATTTCAGGCTGTTCTATACTCTCAAGTGGCTCCTCAGGACTATAAACAACCTTTAGATGCTTAATCTTTGTCTTACGAAGTTTCTTACGAATGACCTTCGCTAATGGGTCGTTGATGGTCTTGAAGATGTCAGTCACACGAAATTGTGTGGCATCAAGTTTATAAGCTGCACCCATGCAAGAGAGCAATGGGATGTTAAGTTCATGACAACGATAGATAAGGTCGAGCTTAGCTGTAACGGTGTCAATACAATCTATAACATAATCATAATGAGAGAAGTCGAACTGATCAGCATTATCAGGCAGATAGAAAGTTTGATACTTCCGTACAATACAACGTGGATTGATTGAACGAATACGCTCCTCAGCCACATCTACCTTGTGTTTTCCCACTGTTCGAGTGGTAGCAAGGAGTTGTCGATTGACATTCGTCAGACAGACACGGTCGTCATCAATAACATCAATAGCTCCCACGCCGCTACGTGCCAAGACCTCAACAGCATATCCACCAACACCTCCAACACCAAAGACAGCCACACGACTACCATTAAGCGTATCGATGGCAGGCTTACCAAGGAGGAGTTGTGTTCTTGAAAATTGATTCTGCATTGTTTTATTATTATCCTTTATTTAGATTACAGAGATAGTGCAAATGAAAACAAAAGAAAGCTTGCTTTCATTTTGTCGAGTGCAGCCTATCTTATTCAAAGATAGTGCAAATGAGAACAAAAGAGAACTCGTTCTCACTTTGTCGAGTGCAGCCTATCATGTGCAAAAGTACGAAAAAAATAAGAAAAAGGGATTTATTCTATTTTACTAAACGTATTGACAACGGTTCGACAGTGATAAGATGACGCTTATAGAGGTCGCCAACGGCACGTTTATACACCTTCTTCGATACTTGGAAACGTCGTTTGATATCCTCTGCTTCGCTCTTATCGCCAAGATCACATACTCCGTCGTTATCCTTCAAATATTGAAGCAGGGTCTCAGCAAAGTCTTCTGCATGCTGTTGTCCTGTGGGTTGAAGAGTACAATCAATCTTACCATCACGACGAACAGTAGAGATATAGCCTTTCAAACGGTCGCCAGTGTGGACATACTGGAACACTTGATCTTCGTAGATAAGCCCCGGATACTGATTATCGACAATGACCTTAAAACCAAGGTCGGTTTTCTGCCATACCAACAGGTCAACCTCCTGTCCGTGTTTATAGCCACGTGGTTGCTCGTTAAGGTAATGTTCCACCTTTGCAGAGGCCACAAGACGATAGCTTTCTTCGTCAAGATGAATATAAACGATATAGCTATTGCCGATAGTCATACGCTTCTTCTGTTCACGGAAAGGACAGAAGAGGTCTTTCATCACACCCCAAGAGAGGAAAGCACCATACTCATTTACCCATGAACACTCCAAGTAAGTGAAGTCGCCTACCTGCGCTAAGGGTTCTTCGGTCGTAGCAATAGGACGTTCGTCTTGGTCAAGATAGACAAAGACCTCCACTTCATCACCTATCTCAGCTCCTTCAGGGACATACCTCTGAGGCATGAGAATCTCTCCAGCAGGTCCACCATCAAGGTAGAGACCAAATGGTTCACCATTGCCTTCACGTAAGGCAACCTTTAATACAGTGAGCGTGTTGTATGCTCCAAGCTTTATTTTAGACATAATATATAGTTTTTAGACAGAATGAGTTTTAGACAGAATGACATAATGACATATTCCTATAATGACATAGACTCTATTCTTTTAATGACATAGACTTTAATGATATACTCTCTCCAATGGCATAGACATTAAATATGAGGATTATAAACTCTATACTTGCGTTTAATTTCTAATCTCTCTGCAGCACCGAAGTTTATAAGCAGTCCATTATCTATCTCAGCTATGGTAAGATAGTTTACGAGTTGAATCTCGTGTGCTGGTAGCAAATGAGCAACGGCCTTTAACTCTATAATAACACATTCTTCTACTATTATATCTGCTCTGAAATCGCCTATCACATGTCCTTTATACAACACAGGCAACTCTACTTCATCCTCAACTTTCAGCCCAGCATCTTCAAGTTCTAACAATAAAGCCTTCTTATATACACTCTCTAAGTATCCAGCTACCAAATGGCTCCGAACCACGTAGGCTGTGTTTATAATCAGTTTTATTAACCGTTCTGTGTCTATTGTATTATCAGATTGATTAAGGTTTAACGGTGAATTTCTTCCTTCCACCTCGGAAATATGTCTTTAAAAGAATATGTCTTTATGTCATTCTGTCTCTTGACAAACATCGTTCTGTATCAAGCCATCTTTGAGATATATCGTTCTGTCTGTTATATGTGCGAGCCCTTCATCGTGTGTAACGATAACGAAAGTCTGACCGAACTTATCACGGAGATCGAAGAAGAGTTGGTGTAGTTCCTGCTTGTTCTTACTGTCCAAACTACCTGAAGGCTCATCAGCAAGGATGACAGCAGGATTGTTTACCAACGCACGAGCTACTGCTACACGCTGCTTCTCACCACCAGAAAGCTCATTGGGTTTATGGTTGGCACGGTCGCTCAAGCCCATAAACTCCAATAGTTCTTCGGCACGCTGACGTGCTTCCTTGGTTTTTCGCCCTGCGATATAAGCAGGTATCATAATATTCTCAAGGGCCGTAAACTCTGGAAGGAGCTGATGGAATTGGAACACAAAACCTAAGTGTTGGTTACGAAAGTCACTCAGCTTACCAGCTGATAAGCTTCCTACATCGATGCCATCCACCACGACAGCCCCACTATCTGGCTTATCCAATGTGCCAAGTATCTGTAACAACGTGGTTTTACCAGCTCCTGATGGTCCGACAATACTAACAACCTCCCCCTTCTCTATATGTAAGTCTATGCCTTTCAATACCTGAAGCGAGCCGAAACTTTTAGTTATGTTCTTAATGTCTATCATAATTCTATTCTTTTATTGGGGCTATTAGGCTTATTAGCCATATTAGCCTAATTGGCCTAATTAGCCTAATATCCTCTTACACCTTATTATTAATCCACTCTCTAACAGCCTCGTAAGCACTGCGTTCCTCCGTATGCTGTGGTTGAGCAAAGGTCATATCATCCATCTCACTACCATACTGGTCAGGGAAGATAATCATGATAGTCTTGCCCTTAACGCACTTATTCAATTCTTCTGGCAGCCTTTCCATGGCTGTCTTATAGGATATTGTACCCTTACGAGCCGTCACAATAACAAAAAGATGGTCGTCCCGAAGTTTCGTACCAAGCGTGGTCAAATCTTTCCAATGCTCCATCTCCTCATATTCAGCCCTCACACTTGAGAAACGATTACGGATAAACTCGTTAACAAGTTGCAATGTATCTCTACGCCCATGGAACGTGATACGACACTCTAAGTTGCCTGCCATACGTGCTAAACGTTCTAACCAACGATAGAAACCAGGTTCGAACTCAGCACGGGAAGGAATTGCCACTTGTATTCTGCGAATTGTATTTAGTGGTTGTAGGATACGTGTAACGATAATCTGACGGCTCAATCCGTTATAAAGACTTCGTGTAAACTCGCCCCAGAAACTACGACTTATCTCTTTGTGGAAGTGTAAGCCCATCAAGATTTCTGATGCTTGGAACTCTTTGAAAGCATGTTTTATACCATTGGCAATATTAGCTGCGACACGCACTTGCGTTACCATAGGTACATCTGAAGCACTTGCTAAGTCACATAGATGGTCTAACAAACGCTGTCCCTCAGCTTGATTATGACGCATATTCACATCATCATACACAACATTCAATGCTACCAACTCTCTCTTTCGACGTGGATTACGCATCAGTGTTGCCATAGTTACAAGATTATCAGAATATTCTGGATATTTCACAGGTATCAGAATCTTCTCATCATCAAGGTTCTTCATCATATCCTGACCCTCCTTCTCTTGTAGACGAAGCCGTTGTGCTGCCCCCTCTGTGATGATAGACGAGATGACACAAGTAAAGAGAATCATTATTACAATACCATTCAAGACTTCATCACCAAAGAGGTATTTACCTGGAGAAATCTCCAGTCTACGTCCTACCATCACCATTGCTATAGCACCAGCAGCATGTGCACTGGTCAGACCGAACATCATGTGACCTGACAACCAAGACATTCGAAAGAGGCGAGCAGCCACATAAGCAGCCAAAGCCTTACCCAACGTACCGAAGAGTACAATACATAATACGACCCACAATATCCGACTTCCGACGAAGAGCAGGCGTATATTTATCAACATACCCACACCGATAAGGAAATAAGGAATGAAGAGTGCATTACCAGTAAACTCTATGCGATTCATCAATGGAGATACTCTCGGTACGAAACGGTTCAATATCAAGCCTGACAGAAAGGCTCCAAAGATACCCTCCAAACCAACAGCATCCGATAAGGCAGCAGAAAGGAATACGATTGCAAGAATGAAGATGAACTGCATCACAGCATCCGAATATCGACGAAGGAACCAACGGGTCACACGAGGTATGACCATGATAAGTCCCACGCAATAAGCTACGAACCTTAGAATGAATAACAGCCAAAAAACAATTCCACCATTTCCATGAAACGAATTGACAATAGATGCCATCACTATCAAGGCCATGAAAAGCGCAATCATAGACGACCCCACACTCAACGTAGAACTCGTATGCCGTGTCAGACCGTATCGTCCTACTATCGGATAGGCTATCAACGTGTTAGACGCCATGATAGCCGAGAGCAGAAGGGAGGCTAAAGGGAGATACCCCAAGAGACTGATACCCATGAAATAGGTCATCGCAAAGGGAATAATGAAAGTCAACATACCAAAGACTATCACACTATTCCGGTTTTTCTTCAGTCCTCCCATATCCATCTCAAGCCCTGCAAGGAACATGATATAATACAATCCTACTCGTCCAAACAGCTCAAAAGAAGCGTCACGCTCCAGTATATTCAATCCATACTTGCCTACAAGAACACCAGCCAACACCATACCAATGATATGTGGAATACGCAGTCGTCCCATAATGATAGGTGAAAGCAATATCATCAGCAAGACAACAAAGAATATCAATGTTGGGTCAGTTATCGGGAAATATTGGGATAAATTCAGCATGCGTATCTATAAATTACTGTCTGCAAAGTTACGAAAAAACTTTTGGCATACCTAACATTAACTGTGTATAAAGGTATATATCTTTTCTGTTTCATGCGAGCAACGCTTCAAGACTCTACATAATAGCCTAAGAACAATGCATGAGGAATAAACAAAGATATTTTATAAAATATATCACATTATATTAAAAAGATAGATAGATTGTAGCACACATTACAAGAAAAATAGTAAATTTGCAACTAAGAATAGGTTTGAAATAAATAAAGATAAAAGATATGAAAGTAGCAATTGTTGGTGCCAGTGGTGCCGTAGGTCAGGAGTTTCTGCGCATCTTAGCAGAGAGAGACTTCCCAATGGACGACCTTGTCCTTTTTGGTTCTAAGCGTTCAGCTGGCAAGAAATATACATTCAAGGGTAAGGAATATGAAGTGAAGCTACTCCAGCACAATGATGATTTCAAGGATGTAGACATCGCCTTCACCAGTGCTGGCGGTGGAACATCAGCCGAGTTTGCAGAGACTATCACCAAATATGGTGCTATCATGATTGATAACTCCAGCCAATTCCGTCAAGATGGCGACGTACCCTTGGTTGTTCCAGAGATTAATGCTGAGGATGCATTGAACCGTCCACGTGGCATCATTGCCAACCCTAACTGTACTACCATTATGATGGTTGTCGTATTGAACCCTATCGATAAGCTCAGCCATATCAAGAATATACATATCAGTAGTTACCAGAGTGCATCTGGTGCGGGTGCTGCCGCTATGGCAGAGTTGCAGCAGCAGTACAAGGAACTTGTTGAGACTGGCGAGGTAAAGACAATCGAGAAATTCCCACATCAGTTGGCCTACAATGTCATTCCACAGATTGATAAGATGACAGAGAACGACTATACGAAGGAAGAGATAAAGATGTTCAACGAGACACGTAAGATTATGCACTCTGATGTTCGCACTTCTGCCACCTGTGTCCGTGTGTCTTCTCTCCGTAGCCATTCAGAGGCTGTATGGTTCGAGACCGAGCGTCCACTCTCTGTTGAGGAGATTCGTGAGGCTTTGAAGGCTGCCCCTGGTGTTACAGTCGTTGATGATCCACAGAACTATGTCTACCCTATGCCACTCGAGAGCGCTGGTCATGATGACATCTATGTGGGCCGTATCCGTAAGGACCTTGCTGACGACAATGGCAATACACTTTGGCTCACTGGCGATCAGATTCGCAAGGGTGCTGCATTGAATGCGGTACAGATTGCGGAGTATTTGATTAAGGTGGGGGATGTAAAGTAAGGCCCGGTTCCTCTCAAAGGATTTCTCTTCTAAAGGGAGGAGAGTAGATACCGAAAAGAGGGAAGGTTTATCAAAGATAATGAAAGAGCGTATCGAGAAGATTGAATACTTCTTGATACGCTCTTTTAATTTAGTTCCTTCATCCCCCTCTTCAACCAAATAGTCAATGACCAAGGCTAATGAAGGGAGAGAGCTATATGTGATTAGCGCTCAAACTGCTCAATGCTTAAGCCACCATCAGTTAGTTTCTCTAATTCAGGAACAATGCGAGTGAAATGTTCTGAACGAGCATGACGCGTCAAACAAGCCTTGTCCTCCCATGATTCACAGAAAAGGAAAACACCTGGTTGGGTTGTGCTCTCAAACAAATCATAGCCCTTGTTACCTTCATCTTTACGTGAAAGTGCTACTAACTCATCTGCGAGTTCTTTCACTTGGGCTGTTGTCACACCAGCCTTAACTTTGAAAAAAGCGTTTAATCTAATCATCTTTTTCTATTTTTTAGTTATCTAACTCTTACTTATTCTTCTTATAGTAAGCTACGGCCGCAGCTATATTCTCCTTCACAGCACGTGATGTATAGGTAGCACCAGTGACCCCATCAATGCTACTTGCCTTCGCTGCCTTTGACACCTTCAAGCCACTAAACTTTGGAAAAAGACCTTGTTTAACCTTATCAAAAAACTTTGGTCCTTCATGATTTGGCAGAGCCTCAACCTTAACCACCTTATTATTCTTGATAAAAACCTCCAAGGGTGTAGCACCCTTAAAGCCCTTGACATTTTGACAGAGAGTGGTCGTATTGACAACATAGGTGCCATCTGCCTGCCTATACATTACCCTATCCTGCTGCACTGCAGCGAAAGCAACACCAGTAGTTAATACTGCTACAGCCGTTACTGATACTAATTGTTTTCTTAACATAACCTATTACCTTTATTTAAACTGATTAATTCGACTGCAAAAATACGAAAAGTATAAGAGCGATGATTGCTTTTTGCATTTTTTAAGGGTTGTATATTAGTCTTATTGAGCTAATAAGGCTAATAAGACTAATAGTGCCTTCCTCACTATTTTCCTCACTTTCTTTTCTTTCTTTCGTAAATTTATTTGTACATTTGCCCTATCAACAATCAATACCAACGATGAAATATATACTACTTCCTAAACCAGATACTATTCACCAACTGCCCTTCTATTTCGCTGTGGAGGAATACGTAGCCCGTCACTACACCAATGATGACTACTTCATGGGGTGGCGAGTGAACCCTACGGTAATGTTAGGACGCAATCAGCTGATTGATAATGAGGTCAATACAGACTACTGTAAAGAGCACAAGATAGATGTTTTCAGACGAAAGAGTGGTGGAGGCTGCATCTATGCCGACAAGGGATGCATACAGTTCTCTTACATCTCACGTGCTGTCAATGCCAATGAAGCCTTTGCACAGTACATGCACCGAATGGCCGAACTACTACGAGGACTGAATATTAACGCACAACTATCGGGACGAAACGACATTCTCATTGACGACACGAAGGTGTCGGGATGCGCCTTCTATCAGCTGTCGAATCGTAGTGTTCTGCATAACTCCCTACTCTTCGACACCCAACTCGACCACCTCTCTAATGCGCTCACTCCTGCAAAAGAGAAACTACAAAGCAAAGGAGTGGCATCTGTCAGACAAAGGGTAACGAATGTTGCATCCTACACACAGTTAGATATCTTGGCTTTTATGGACTACGTACGACAGGAAATGTGTGGTAAGGAGGTGCTCGAACTAACGGAGGAAGACATGAAGGGTATTGCTGAGATTGAGAAAGAACTATCTTCTGACGACTTTGTCTATGGTAAGAATCCCAAATACTCTCTCGTTCGCAAGCATCGTTTTGAAGGTATCGGAACACTTGAAGCACATATAGAACTGAAGAACAACATCATAGGGAGCATCAATATGGTGGGCGATTACTTCCTTCTTGGCGATATCGACCACGATTTCCTCAGCCTGCTAAAAGGCTGTGAGTTCACAAGAGAGGCGGTGGAAGAGAGGTTGGATGGCATCGACCTATCTACTATCATTCGTGGCTTGAAGCTACGACAGTTCTTGCGTCTACTCTTCGGACGTGAGCCACACGTGATGAAACCAGCCTGGCTTAAGATTGACCTTACATCGAAGAAGTCGACTGGTGAGACGGCTGGCATCCTTGCCAAGCATCATCTGAACACTATCTGTACGAGTGGACTCTGCCCTAATCGCTCGGAATGTTGGATGGCACGTACGGCAACCTTGATGATTGGCGGTGACATCTGTACTCGAAAGTGCCGTTTCTGCAATACGTTAAGTGGTCGTCCCAGACTCCTCAATCCTGATGAGCCACGCCATGTAGCTGAGTCAGTGAGAGCTCTTAAGCTACGATATGCCGTCATCACCTCTGTCGACCGTGACGACCTGCCCGATTATGGTGCCGCCCATTGGATAAAGACCATCGAAGAGATACGCCGTTTGAACCCCGACACAAAGATAGAACTGCTTATCCCTGACTTTATGGGAAAGGCCAACCTCATACGACAAGTCATGGCAACACGCCCCCACGTAGCAGGACATAACATGGAGACAGTGCGTCGTCTCACACCATCAGTACGCTCCGTGGCACGCTATGAACGCAGTTTAGACGTTCTGAGAGAGATTGCCAACTGTGGTGTCATTGCCAAGACAGGGTTTATGCTCGGCTTAGGTGAGACCCACGAAGAAATCTTAGAGACTATGGACGATATCCTTTCAACTGGTTGCCAACGCCTCACACTCGGTCAGTATCTCCAACCTACTGTCGACCACCTACCTGTCAAGGCCTATATCACGCCTGAAAAGTTTGCTGAATATAAGCGGATAGCTTTAGAGAAAGGTTTTAAACATGTTGTAAGTGGACCGCTCGTCCGCTCGTCTTATCATGCTGCTGAAGGCATTTAGGTCATTACTTTCACGATAGGGAAGGCAAAGTATCAATGATAAATAAGATGATATTGGGCCTATTAGGCCAATAAGCCTAATAAGCCCAATTATTCCTATCGTTATAAACAATATCTTTATGGTACTTTCCCTATTCAGTTATCTGAACCGTTGCACGGCGGTTGAAGGAAATAGGAGATAAGGTCTCTACCCCACCCTTACCGACAGTCGTAATCTTATTATTCTCAATACCCATCTTTACAAGCTCATTAGCAACGACAGCAGCACGTCGCTCAGACAGTTTCTGGTTGTAGGCAGCAGAGCCCGTTGCACTGTCAGCATAACCTGTCACAAGGAGGTTATTATTATTGTCCTTAGCATACTTCGCAAGAGCCTGTACGTTTACGAGGTCTTTCTGAGAAGCGATTGTTGCCTTATTGATGTCGAAGAATACTGAAACAGGAGTTGTTACCAACTGCTTAACTGACTCCGACACAGTCTCAACAGGCTTCTGATTTGACAGTTCATTACGAAGACGTGCATTCTCTTCCTCTGCGTCTTGGAGGCGTGCATTCAGTGCGTCAAGGGCTGCTTGATGCTGTGCGTTGATCGTCTCCATATCTGGTGTCCTGCTCCAAGTACTCTTACCAATATTGAAATTCAGACCGATTTCTGCATAAAGGTTATTGTCATGCGACTCCCATCCACGGCGCTCATTACTTGCGTAAGCCGCCCCATCGAGGTCGCCCTCATAACGATTCCATCCTGCTTCAAGATAGACACGCATCCCCTTTGACACCTTCCAAGAAGATTGAAGGCCTGCACTCAGTCCCATTGCATAGCGATTAGCCGACATAGAACGGCCAACACCAGCACCAGCAAACGGAATGACGTTCCATACTCGGTTCTCATTGTAACCGCAAAGAAGGTTACTCAGATTGAACATCACTTGCTCTTGTGCTATCCAATACTTATTACTATTGTCGAGCTGAGAAGCAGGATTACTGTCAGCTCCGACACGCTTGCCCCAGATACCTTGTATCTTCGTGCGAAGACCGATACCCGGTGTGAACCACTTACCAATGGCGAAGGCTGCACCCGGCTTTGAACGGAAATCCTTCAACGGACTAATAGCTGCATCACGACCATGTTCTTGATTAGAATACCACGCATTCCAGTCTGCACCAAGCTGTACAAACCAATTATTCCAGAACGAGTTTGTGGCAACACTATACTTCTCGGTAAGCACCTCTTCTTGGGCCGAACCTGTCAACGACACGCCCGCCAATGCCAATACTATCAAAAACTTTCTCATAACTTATTACTTTTAAGAACTTATTCATTTCGTCACACTCTCTACCAACTGGGAAATAAGTCGGTTCACAAAGATAGTAATTAAAATCTATCACAGCCGCTTTTTCATGAAAAATACAATTTATTTAACGTTGTACAAATAAGTAAAGACTGAATGACGGGATGGAAAACAAAGGAAAAAAAGGAAGAAGAAAAGACTCAATAACAGCATGATAAACAATGGTAAAAGATACATATTTATCAGACAATGGATATGCCGTCTCTTGTCAGTTGAATATGTTTATAGCTTTATGAAAAAGTACAACAAAACGAAATGATTATATTTGCTATTCAAAATAAAAGCACGAAGATGAAAGCTACTCACAACATACAGGTATTCAAACAGTTACAAGCATTGTTCAAGAAGACGCCTAACAAGCTTCAAGAAGGGCGTTAGCAACACTCAAGAAGGGCATGTTCTCGAACGTTGAAGGGCATCTTCTTGCACATTAAAAAGCAGGTACTGGTTTTAAGAAGTACGAAAAGGATTTACAACAGAACTCTGTTCTTCATTTATTACAACACCATCTATCGCTCGTTCTCTTAATCTTCCCCCAAAGTTTTAAGCACGCAGAGAAATGCTGACCCCTCCCCCATCTCTTCCCCCAAAAGGAAGGGCGTAATCACCGAGATACCTCTATAGCTAATCATCAACACCTAACAATTAACACCCAACACCCAACAATAGCAGAAACGCTCTGTGTCATCGGTTGACTTAATGTCTCTGTCTGCCTTTGTAAGCTCTGTTCTTCTGTGTAGTTCTGTGAGTAAAAGGGATCTCTTTAGGAAGCTCGATTGAAAAGGGCAACTAAGTCTTGAACTTTGACGAAATGTCACACAGAGTAATAGAGAATACGGAGAATTATCAAACACAAAGTACTGATAGTCATGGAGGTACCGTCGACACGGGGAACGACAGAAGTAGTTTGCCAGTTTTATTAGACAGTCTATACCCCAAGCATTTATCTCAGAAATTATCAGAAATCAGTACGCTATATCTCCGTCCCCCTGTGTGTCATATTATATAAGAGTTTTAGTTTATCACTCCATATTTCAGAAGAACCAAAAAGGAGAGGTTAACACTAACCTTACTTGATTATCTTGTGTGGCTCTCTCTACAATAATCTCTTACAATGAAAGCTAATAGTAGATGCCGTTGCTATGGTCTATCTTGTCATCTCACTTCTCATAAGTGCTTGACTTTTACCTGTCATTTTATTTGTTATTCTAATGCTTTTTCTTTATATTTGCACTTGACAAATAGGATTGTAGTCCTCTTCCTCTTTTCCTACATATTCTATAACAATATTTACTAATTCTATATAAACCGATATGATAGATTGGGGAGAAGAAGGGAGCCCATGGCGTAACCTATTTGAGAAACAGAATTATTTGATAAGACTGTCAAGTACAGATGTGAACAGAAAGTGTTGAACCGTATAGACGGAATGATAACAAGCCATTCTGATACACGGCGTGAAATATCTTTGCAGTATGACTCCAAACTGCAAAACAACAGGTTTAAAGGTGAAGTGACGGAGAGTTTTGTCAAGATACGACCAGACAACATGATGCCAGCTCTGGAGTTATTGGATAAGATTGATAGTATCAAGTGTCATGCAGAGGTTACTATTGACACGCAGACTGGCAAGATTAACAAAGTGGTGAACTTTGAAGAAATCAAGAAACGCTGGGAGGAATACCGTGCGGAGATGTTCTATACTATCAATTCTACAATGGGCCAAGGCTCTAACGAAGGCAAGCAGGTGGAGAAGTTTACTGACCTTATTGACAAGCAGTTCGTTGATGAGCCAACCTTTAGAACAGAACTCTCGGGTAAGTTGTTTTATGATGTTTTCTTTGATAAGTATCTTTTAGGGAAAAAGCTGGAAGATGAGAAGTTCGAGCAAACCTTCTATTCTTTCCTCTTTGACCAAACTCCTATTAAGACTTCTCTTACGCAAGAGGTTACTACAGATGAGGAGACGGGACTGAAGAAGATATCACGTTACATCTCAGCTGACGACCAGCGTACAAAGTTCGTCAATGAGTATGGTATCATGAGAACCTATAAGGAACGCTATCAGCCAATTATCAAGTATAGCTTTACGCAATATAATTATGAGTTCTATCATGATATCCTCCTTGCAGATGACGGACTTCCTCAAGAAATCAAGGTGAATATCATCGAGGAGGTAAAGAATAATATTGAGATATTGGTAACTTATCGTATTCACAGACTGAAATAACTATGGCACAATCATATATACCTGCTGGCACAGATGTTATCTGTACGGAGATGTTGTCTACATTACCCAGCCAAATCGTTACGGAGAGAGACGCTAAAGTCTTGTATGGCAAAGAGAATAAAGCATTACTCAATATTTGTGACAAGAAATTAACATGTCAGTTGAAATGCCGTATCAAAGTTTCGTATTATGAGGGGCTTGGTAGTTTGCTTTTGGGTTTGACATTGGGAGCAGCTGCTGTTACATTTTCTGTTATAACCTTTGGTGCAGGTACAGCTGTTGTTGCAGCAGCTGTCATTACCACTGGCGCTTTAGGTGGAGCTGCTATTTTTTATTCTAACAAAGCGGATGACTGTAGACAAGCACCGCATGAATGCGATAGTACAAAAGGAGGCACGTGGGAGTTGTTCCATCGTAAAGTTTATATAGAGAAGGCAAATGCTCTTTTGGAACGTTCTTTCCTTACTTGTCAAAAAGGAGGGATTGTCTCTTTAGTGATGAGTCATGAAAAAGCTCTTGAACTATCTAAGAAGATTAGCGATAGTAATAAGAAGATATTAGAGTTGAATTTATATTCTAATGCTTTACAAGGTTTAATTGGTTCAGGTGCTAATGCCTTTAAAGCATCAAGCGGTTGGGATGTGGCAGGACTTATCATTGGTTCTGGATTGGCGGTGTATGATTATGTTTCGGGGGCAGACGAGAACTATCGTAATAAAAATATGCAGAATCAGCATGAATATGCTCGTAAAATCTTAAAAGGGGAGCAGGCTGAGTTGGAAGCAGATGGTAGTATCTTGAAACCGGAAATGGGACGTGATGCTGGAGTAAGCGGTGTTCTAACTGCAGGAGAGGCTTCGGTAGGTGTTATTGGAAGTAATGGCGAAGTTCTCAAAACTCTTGGACGTTGGGGTGCAGAAGAAGTTTCTCAAGGTAACAATGTTTCCAGAGCTTTCTGGAGAGTGTTTGCAGGAAGAACAGCTAAAAATGTTGGAAAGCAAATGGTAAGTAAAAGTATTAAAGATATTATAGATAAAACCAATTTGCAGAAACTTGGAGTGGGTGTCGTTGCGTCCATGATAAGTAATAGTATAGAATTGGGTATGAATAAAGAAGAGAATGACTTATATAAGGAGTTTATTGATAAGATAAATGATGCCCGAGGAGAAAGTAAAGGAGGTATTAATATAAAAGCGGTAGGTCAATGAAAAGAATCTTTAACCATATTCCAATGGTATTAGTAGGACAGATTATAGGAGGTATGTTGGTTGTCCCTTTTATATACTTCCTTATCAATAAATTGTATTTTCCATATAAATATAATGATAATGTTGAAGTTTATGCTGAAGAATATATAAAAAAATCAAAGCGTATCAAGGTTTATATGAATGACTATGACTCTAAGATGTATTTGTCTAATCTTGAACCAGAAACCAAGACATTAGAGACCTTTATGGTGAAGATGGATGGTAATTATTTTACTAATCCTGAAGCACGTTACATCCCTTTCTATAGTCCTGAGTATAAGAAATATTTCAGTATTATGTATTTTGATTTTCCTAAAGTCTATGGTTATGACAATAAAGAAGTATACTTGACAGTAAATGAGGATGAAATGAGCAACCCAGCGTATGGTACAAAGGACAATCCTGTTCCTGTTCTAAAGATGGTGGGAGTTCATGAATCCATTAGAGACAATGACAGAGATTATGACCAAGCATATATGGACAGTTTCTATCATAACAATGTCATACGTTACTTGAAATATAAGATGCCAAAGGAGGAGTTTGAAAGACGATTCAAGAATAAAGAGTAAGGTTATTCTGTAATGAGTAAGAATCGGTTTAGCAAGTAGGGGAGAGAGAAAATCCAAGCACATCAGTTATGAGAAATATCTTTAAATATATTCCAATGGTCACCTTAGGTCAGATCTTAGGTACCGTAGTCGGTTTCCCTTTGTTGTGTTTCCTTATCAATATATTTAGGTCTTCCGATATATAGTGATAACTAAAACTCTCATATAATAAGGCATACGGAGGGAAAGAAGGGACGGAGGTAAAGGCAATGCCACAGAGCTGCCGATGGCACAAAGAGCGACAAAGGTGTAGCGTACAGATTCCTGATTAATTCTGAGAAAACTGCTTTGGGTATAGAGTTTCTAATAAAACTGGCAAACTACCGCTGTCGCTCCCCACACCGACGGAGTCTCCGTGACTACCGTTGCTTTGTTTCATAACCCTCCATACTCTCCATTGCACTGTGTGATATTTCGTCAGGGACCTAAGTTTAGGCAGCTCATTATCACACTAAAATTCTGAAGGCCCTCCTTTTTCCATCTACCTTATAGAGGTATAGCAATCGTCACTCTCCTTCAGCCAGTAAATGCCAGTTTGGAGAAGAAGATTGGGGTGAGAACTCATCTCCTCTTCTGGTGCGTTTCGATTTTGCTGTCATTACTGTCATTAGGATTCATCATCTAACTAACTTATTTACAGTACGATTGCACGAAATGTTAAAACTGACAGCAACTAAAAAGAAAACTTATAATAGAGTAATCTACAAACTTTAGAGACATTATCGAACATTAACTCAGAAGGATATTAATAAACTATAAGCCCTATTAGGCCAATTAGCGCTAATAAGGCTTATATAACAAACTGTCATAAAAGAGACAATTAACTATGAAAGAGATGCTCTATATCCTGTTGCTTCATAATCGCAATTACTGGTTCGCCAGAAGGAGTATAGTTGACATTACCGCACGCAAAGAGTTCGTTGACAAGATTATCCATCTCAAGGCCACTCAACACCTGACCTTGTGGAATAGCCGCATTACGAGCGAGACTTAATGCTAAGGCCTGGTCTATTTCTTCCTTAGCACTTGCTCCACTCTCCATTGCTGAGGCCACCATATCACTGATAAGTGTCACAACATTTAACCCTTCGATACCAGCAGGGACACCATTGACAGCATAACTCCCTCCACCAAGACTATCAAGTTGGAAGCCCATCTCAGCCATCTCTGGTAAGATCTGGTCGAGAACAACTTGGTCGGACACAGAGAACTGAACCATCTCAGGGAACAATACCTTCTGAGAATGTACTTTATGTTCGGACAATCGACGTAAATACTCCTCATAAAGGATACGGATATGTGCACGATGCTGATCGATAATCATCAGTCCCGATTTCACAGCTGTCATGATATAACATCCCTTATACTGATAATGCAATGGTGCCTTGTCTTCTATCAAAGACTCTTCAACAGGCTGTGTGACAGCAGAAGGAATAATAGAACCCTCCTCCACAGCATTGGTTCCAGTACCCAAGCTACTGGTAATCATCTCATCTTCATTCTGATCAAAGAGCTTAGACTGACGAATCTCACCACCAGAACCCAAGTCTGTATAGAGTTCTTCCCATCCATCAGAAGCCGAAGTCTTTACAGAAGAAGACTGCTTGAAAGGATTATAATTAGGATTAAAGTCAATCTTTGGTGCAGCCGTACCAGTATTAGGATTAAACACAGGAATATCTGGTTTCCCCTCTGTATCAAAGTCAATAGCAGGGATATCATTAAAACGTCCTACCGCTTCCTTAACAGCTGCAAGCAGAATCTGCCAAATAGCTTGCTCGTTCTCGAACTTAATCTCAGTCTTAGTAGGATGGATATTCACATCAATATTCTCAGCAGGCACATCGAAGTAAAGGAAATAAGGAACCTGCTCGCCTTGAGGAATGAGTCGGTCGAAAGCCGTAAGAACAGCCTTATGGAAATAAGGATGTTTCATATAGCGCTCATTGACGAAGAAATACTGATGGGGTGCCTTCTTCCTTGCTGCCTCTGGTTTACCTACAAAGCCGTGGATATGACAAAGAGTCGTATCAACATCTATCGGTAACAGATCTTGATTGAGTCGTTTACCAAACACCTCAACAATACGTTGACGATAGCTACAAGAACGAAGGTTAAAAAGTTCTGTCCCATTACTGTGAAGCGTAAAAGATACCTGTGGATAGACCAATACGATACGCTCAAAGGCAGTGATGATATTATTAAGTTCTGTAGTATTCGACTTCAAGAACTTACGACGAGCTGGTACGTTGAAGAAGAGATTTTCTACCAAGAAATTACTTCCCACAGGACAAGAACAAGGTTCCTGCCCAGTAAAACGACTTCCTGCAATAGAGAGATGTGTACCCAAATCCTCACTCGCCATACGTGTCTTCAATTCAACCTGAGCCACTGCGGCAATAGAAGCCAATGCCTCCCCACGAAACCCCATCGTACGAAGAGAGAAGAGGTCGTCAGCCTTACGTATCTTAGACGTGGCATGCCGTTCAAAAGAAAGGCGTGCATCCGTCTCCGACATACCTTTCCCATCATCGATAACCTGAATAGAAGTGCGGCCAGCATCAACGACCAACACATCAATGTGCGTTGCTCCAGCATCAATGGCATTCTCCACCAACTCCTTAATAACAGAAGCTGGACGCTGGATAACCTCACCAGCAGCTATCTGATTGGCTACACTGTCTGGGAGAAGTTGTATAATATCACTCATGAATAATCCTATAAAGCTATAAATAAAAATAAGATAAGAAGGGCGATAACACCTGCCGAAAGAATCAACGATACCCACATAGCCGTAAAGCGATTACGTCGATGATGCAACATCTGTGGCTTCAAGGAATCGCCTAACTTGCGCTGTAACTCCTCTCGATACTGACGTTCGGATACCTCCTTCCCATCCACCTCACAGCGTGCACGCTGCTCTATATCGTTTAGCAATTCTTTTCGCTCGTCAACAAACATATATTCATGATGGAAACGACGCGGACGTGATGATTGAAAGAAAAGCATTTCATTATGAACTTTAAGTAAAACATCGTCATTCTATATGCTGACGAGGAGGCAAAGACACTCTCGCATTACGTACGGTAGCACTTGTTTTACGTGCTGCACGACGGAAGATATCATTTTTATCCTTAGGACGAACCTCATCAAAAAGCTCAAAGTGAGGTAGTTTCAGCTTGTCGGGAGGAATCTGTGTCATCGGACTAATGACACCATTCGCTTTTGGCATCCATATCTTCTGAAGTCTTCGCTCAGGTGAGATAAACATCCGTAACGTATCTGTTTCGGTATAATCATGTCCTATCAGCGTACTATCTTTATCCGTATGATAATAGATAACTTCCACATTACCCCAAGCGTCTACACGCCGAACAACACCCTTCACAAAGTCTGCCCGCATATCCTTAGAGGATATCTGGTTGAAATATTTACCTCCTGATAGCTTTTCTATGGAGAAAGCATTACCATAGACAAAGGCCTGGCGGATGGTTGAGTCGTTCATATATGCCTTAATAGAATCACCCACTAACTGACGTGTTCCACTCCACACAATAGGATAATCATACATCGTCATGCAGGAGTCCTTAGAGTTAGCTATAACAAATCCACATACAGCTTGCACATCGGTACGATAAGCACGCACATTATTCACACCATAGATTTCACGATACATTTGTGGCGTGTTCATGTGAAAACCCTTCATACTGATTGTATCCGCATGAACAAAGAGGGTATCACCCTGAGAGAAATCCTTAGCAACAGGACCAGGACTACCTCCGAAAGCGATCGCAGCAGAGTCGGTATAATGTAGGTAATCGCCATAGAAAGCATGCTTACCTTTATAATCAATATAATAGACATTACCTTCGCCCGTTCCTTCATGTGTGTTACTATTATAACTAAGGTCGCGACCAGTGACAGTGCGTTGCTTCAGTTTATCAACAATCTTTACATTGCCATGCCCTTCACTGTACCCAGTTTTAGCATTATATGTCACCTCATCGCCAGTAATAACACGTTGCGCCTTACGATCATCAATCTTTACATTGCCACGTGCATTACTGTGTCCAGTCTTTTCATTATAGAAAACGTCTTGACCAATGATGGTACGATTGTTTGCTTTATCAACAATCTTCACATTCCCATGGCCTTCTGCATCACCCGTCGTACTATTATAAATAATGTTATCACCCTCAACATCCTGCTTAGGAGAAGTGATTGTTGAGCGGCCATTTAGTTCCATGTGGTCGGTCTTACTATTGTAAGTACCATCAGTCGTATGCACGACCTCACCTTTAGCCGTCTTTATAACAGACTTACCGATAACGTGGACAAGTCCCGTCTCCGTGTTACCATGTGCTTCCGGGGTAGTAATACGATACTTCGGAGTGTACATCACAACATTACCAAAGAAGTTGGCATCATGTGTCTCCGTATTATAATCACCCTGATCAGCAACAACAGTGTTCCCATTATAGACCAGCGTACCACGTCCACCAAAGTAATTGGCCACCTTTGAAGCAGTGTTATAGTCCAAACTGTCACAACGAAGCGACCGCCCAGGCTCTCTAACAACCACCTTACCACGTGCATGTACCATCTGTCCAAAGCCATCATAATGTAAGCGTTGGCAGTCAAGGTTCACTCCACCAGGGCGAGTGATATGCACACGGCTGAAAGCTTTAAACCAATTAGACTTCTCATTGAAATAAGCACTATCGCACTTAAGCGTCATACCCTTATATCGGAAACGAACATCGCCTTTAGCAATCATCACATCAGGCATTTCCAATTGATTATGACGTAGATTGTCGGCATGGTCAATATAGAACTTATCTCCCTTCTTCTCCGTTGCATTCTGTGCTCGGAGCGACTGGGATTGCCATAGCCCAAACAGGCATAGAATCATAATTAACAAGATTCTATGCCCGCAAAATGTATCTTTATACTTGCTGTTTATTGTCATTTAAGCCAACCTTCGTATTGGAAATTACAACTCTTATACCGAGGATTAATCCGCACGTATGTCTCTTTTACTTTCTTCACAACCCAATCGTGCAGAATTTCCTTTCTGCGTTTTGCCGTGACGATATCACGCATTGCTTGGAAGTCTTCTGTGATTGTTGCTCTATGTTCTGGTATACGTTCCTTCAACTTCACGATTGCACAAACGACTTTACCACGTGCATTGGTCATCTGGAATGGTACAGAAATCTCCCCAACCTTCATCGTATCAACAACACGAGCCACCTCTGTCGGAAGATCCTTCATCTTAAAACGTGATGTACGAGTATTCTCTTGAGAGTTAACCATCAATCCATGGTTGTTCTTCGTGTCCTTATCATCAGAGAGATAAGCTGTTGCATCCTCAAATGTAAACTTACCCTTTTGGATATCCTTACCTATCGAATCTAATCGCTCCTTAGCAGCATCGATAGAAGCAATTGACACATTCGGCTTCAAAAGGATATGACGAACGTTCACCTTATCACCTCGACGGTCTATCAGCTGAATGATATGGTAACCGAACTCGCTCTCCACAACCTTTGACACCTTCTTTGGATCCGTCAGATTAAAAGCTGCAGCAGCAAACGCTGGATCAAGTACACCACGTCCCATATAGCCTAACTCACCACCTTGACGAGCAGAACCTGGGTCTTCTGAGTAAAGACGAGCCAAGGTTGCAAAAGAAGTCTCACCCTTTGTCACTCGGTCTGTATAGTCACGTAGTAAGTTCTTAATACGATTAACCTCCTCAGGCTCAACCTTTGGAGTCTGTGTAAGGATTTCTACCTCAACCGTTGTTGGAATCATAGGAATACTATCAACGGGGAGTTTCTTAAAGTACTCGCGTACTTCAGCAGGCGAAACCTTCACATCACTTACGAGCTTCTCTTGCATTTTCTGTACAAGCAGACGGTTTTTATAGTCGTCATGTAGGTCCTGTCGGATCTGCGTCATACTCTTGTTTTGGAACTGCTCAAGCTTCTCCTTAGAACCTATCTGTGGCAAAGAAATCCAATAGTTAATCTGTTGATCAACACCCTGTGCAATCTCCGACTCAGAGACTTCAACACTATCGATAGCCGCTTGGTGAAGGAATAATTTCTGAACTGCAATCTGTTCAGGCAGAATACACTCAGGATCACCATTCCATTTCACTCCTTCAGCCTCACTCTGAAGCTTCATTATCTCTACTTCTGACTTCAAGATAGGTTCATCACCTACTACCCAGATAACCTCGTCAACAACACTATTCGGTTTGTCTACCGCTGCTGTATCGGCCTTCATTGAGTCTGACAGAGCAATAGGTTGACCGCTGGGACGGAATGCACCAGCATGCAGCCCCATTGCCGTGAGAACTGTCCCTACAAGTAGGACGACTGTTTTTCCTTTATTTATCTTCATTGAAATGCTGTATTATCTTAATGCTTATTGACTGTTGAAAGAACATTCTTGTCAACAACTACCTTATATCTCTTGCGCAATGACTCTACCCACGCCTTCTCAAGTTCCTCTTGATAATTTGATACAACGAGGTCACGCACATCATCCATGCTCTCTGGTGCTTTTATCTTCTTACCATAAACGGCGTCTATAGGATATCCAGCAACAGGTTTCACAGTTGTCTTCTCACCAAAGACGTCACGATCTACCAATGCATTATCGCCCTTTCGAAAGATTCCCTTTTCTACACGGATACGAATCGTGTTATCTGCATTGAACTTATCACGTAGCTTCTCTGCCCATTGATTGAAAGGCACATCCTTAACGCATGCCTTCACAGCTTCCACATCTTCCTTCTTCTTTACATGATAGGCTATACCCTTAAAACGTGGCTCTGTCCATTTATATTGTTTCTTATGCTTAAGGAAATAAGCTTCCAACGCCTTCTCATCCTTGGCCGCTTTATCCCAAACGGTACGATTACTCATCTCTATCATCAGCAGACCGTCATAATACTCACGGATAAGATTCTTGAGATTTACATCTTCCTTCTCTAACGAAGAAAGCTTCTTTGCAAGAATTTCTTCTTGTGTAGCTCCCTTCCCTTCACTCTCCACAAGTGAATCAAGCTTCTGTTCGATTATTTGGTCACGCAATCCCTGCATCTCAATATAGCGCATGATATCAGGATGTAGCGTCTCATAACTTGGGAATTCCTCGCGACCTATCATCTTGATGATGTGATAACCAAAAGGAGAAAGAACAGGAGCACTTATCTCTCCTGGCTTCAAAGCAAACAGCACCTTCTCAAACTCTGGCACAGTCTGACCTTTCTGAAGATGTAGTAACTCACCACCATTCTTGGCAGAATTAACATCTGTAGAATATTTCTTTGCCAGTTCTGCAAAATCAGCACCACCACGAATGGCTGTATAGATAGAGTCAGCCAACTGCTTCACTGTCTCAGCCTCTTCCTTATCAGCACTCTGTAACATCCCGATAAGGATATGTGCGCAATGCCACATACCTCCATTAGCTTCTACTTGCTGCTTTGCTTCACGATACAATTTATGTCCTTCAGCCTCAACATCAGCATCTGTAATAAAGGTTGGGCGCACCTGCTGGTCACGATAACTTAAGAACTCTTTCTTAAAAGAGCTGAGTGTGTCAAGGTGTGCGTCGAGCGCAGCCTGTACCTTCAGTTTGTAATTGATAAAGAGATTAACATACTCATCTACACTCTTCTTATCAATCACTCCATCAGCATTATTCTTATTATATGAATACTCAAATTCCGAACGGCTCACAGGCTTGCCGTTGATAGTCATTATTGTTGGGTCAGTTTGTCCGTATGCCATTGTCGTGGAGAGCAATACTACTGACAAAATCGCTTTGAATTTCATTGTTATTCTTTTAACGCAGGGACCCTCTCCCCCGAAAGACAGGGAAGAGGGTGAATATTTTTCGTCTTTTACTATTACTCTGGACGTGAATAGTTCGGTGCCTCACTGGTAATGGTAATGTCATGAGGATGACTCTCCATCACACCAGCATTAGTGATACGTGTGAACTTTGCGTTATGTAAGTCTGCTATAGATGCTGCACCACAATAGCCCATACCTGAACGAAGACCACCGACAAGCTGATAGATAACTTCTTGGACAGTTCCCTTATAAGGAACACGACCAGCGATACCCTCTGGAACGAGCTTCTTCACATCACCAACATCATTCTGGAAATAACGGTCACGTGAGCCATTCTTCTGTTCCATTGCCTCCAATGAACCCATACCACGATAACTCTTAAACTTACGTCCATTAAAGATAATGGTGTCACCAGGTGACTCTTCCGTACCAGCAACCAATGATCCTACCATCACACTGCTACCACCTGCTGCCAATGCCTTAACGACATCGCCGGAATAACGCAATCCGCCATCTGCAATCAATGGTACTCCCGTTCCCTCTAAAGCCTTATAAACATCATAAATAGCGCTCAACTGTGGTACACCAACACCTGCTACAACACGTGTTGTACAGATAGAACCTGGTCCTATACCAACTTTAACGGCATCAGCTCCATTGTCTACCAAGAACTTTGCAGCCTCACCTGTTGCTATATTACCTACTACAACATCAAGGTTAGGGAAAGCAGCCTTCACGTCATGCAACTTTCCGATAACACCAGCAGAGTGACCATGTGCTGTATCTATTACGATTGCATCTACACCTGCAGCTACAAGTGCTTGTGCGCGCTCCATCGTATCAGCTGTGACACCGACACCTGCAGCAACACGCAGACGTCCCTTCTCGTCTTTGCAAGCCATTGGCTTATCCTTAGCCTTTGTGATATCCTTATAGGTAATCAGACCAATAAGGCGGTTGTCACGATCGACAACAGGCAACTTCTCAATCTTATTTTCTTGAAGAATATGTGCTGCTGCTGTGAGATCAGTCTTTTGATGTGTCGTAACGAGATTCTCTTTCGTCATCACGTCATCAATAAGTTTATCCAAATGACGCTCGAAACGGAGGTCGCGATTGGTAACAATACCCACAAGATGGTTATCCTCATCAACGACAGGGATACCACCAATATGGTAGTCTGCCATCATCTGAAGTGCATCCTTCACCGTACGACCCTTACGAATAGTCACAGGATCATAAATCATACCATTCTCTGCACGTTTCACAATAGCCACATGACGAGCCTGATCTTCAATGCTCATATTCTTGTGAATCACACCGATACCTCCCTCACGTGCTATCGCAATCGCCATAGAACTCTCCGTAACGGTGTCCATCGCTGCTGTGACGAAAGGTACGTTAAGATCTATGTTACGTGAAAACTTGGTTTTCAACACCACCTCTTTGGGCAGTACTTCTGAATAAGCCGGAATTAAAAGGACGTCATCGTAGGTTAAGCCGTCCATTGTGATTTTGTCTGCAACAAATGATGACATAATTGTATTTTAGAAATTTATTGCATGCAAATTTAGCAATTAAATATCAAACAGACTGGTTTTTTCCGTTTTTTCTCACACCTTATTAAAAGTATTTAATATTTCCCTTTACCGTCTTCCCTACTTTTCGACTATCGACTCCTTCACACATACAATTATTCACATACTCTTTAACCTTCTTAATTGCTTATAACTAACTTATTATCAGCACATATAAGTATATTATAGATTAAATCAATGCCCGTATAGATAATATCTGTTGTGGTAGAATAACAAACTCACTAACTTTGCACTCGTAAACAAGAAACAACAACTTAAAAATATATTCAAGATGAAAAGATTAGAAGTATTAGGATTAAACGAAAAGAAAGTAGAGAACATAGTAAACGAACTATCAGTTTTGTTGGCCGACCTTCAGGTGTTCTATAGCAACCTCCGTGGTTTTCATTGGAACGTAAAGGGACATGGGTTCTTTGTAATGCACAGTAAGTATGAGGAACTTTACAACGATGCAGCAGAGAAGGTTGACGAGGTTGCTGAGCGTATCCTTCAGTTGGGCAGCAATCCTGAAAGCTGCTTCAGTGCATATCTGCAATCAGCTGAGATTAAAGAAGCTGGTGTCGTTAGCTGTAGCAAAGAGGCTGTTGACTTGCTCTTGGGTTACTACAAGACACTGATTGCACGTGAGCGTAGAATTATCGAGGTTGCTTCTGACGCACACGATGACACTACAGTTTCATTGATGAATGACTTCCTCATTCAGCAGGAGAAGACTGTTTGGATGCTCGTTGCTGTTAGCTCACAGAGTTGCGCTGAATAATACAGAAACATTATCATATATAAGTAAGGGGCTGAGTCAAACTTGAAGACAAATCATTGCCTCAGCCTCTACCAATTATAGACATAGATATCTGTAGTCTATGCATACAGTTGAGTATATCTCACATGAGCATAGAACTTATTAAGATTAGGAAAAATACTGATTGTCAATACATAAAAAGCATTGATATATATAAAATAATATAAAAAATAGTCATTCTCTATTGCTTTATAAGATATAACCGCTATCTTTGCTATTGAGAATTAGAATTATTAACTTAAACGTATTTAAGATGAAAAGATTAGAAGTATTGGGTTTAGACGAGAAGAAGGTACAGCACGTAGTAGTAGATTTATCACTCTTACTGGCAGACCTTCAGGTATTCTATAGCAACCTTCGTGGTTTCCACTGGGACGTAAAAGGACATGGTTTCTTTGTAATGCACAGCAAGTATGAGGAGCTTTACAACGATGCAGCAGAGAAGGTTGACGAGGTTGCTGAGCGTATCCTTCAGTTGGGCAGCAATCCAGAAAGCCGCTTCAGTGCTTATCTGGAAGTTGCTGAAATCAAAGAGGCTGGCGTTGTTAGCTGCAGCAAAGAGGCTGTTGACTTGCTCTTAGATTACTACAAGACACTGATTGCTCGTGAGCGTAGAATCATCGACCTTGCTACAGAGGCACACGATGACACTACAGTTTCATTGATGAATGACTTCCTCGTTCAGCAGGAGAAGACTGTTTGGATGCTCGTTGCTGTTAGCTCACAGAGCTGCGCTGAGTAATTCATCAGATTATAATATATTGCCAAGAGGCTGAATCATAAGTTAAAGTGCACGTCATGTGCATTGATTAGAAGGCTCTATTGCAGGATTAACTATACTTATTATCCTCACCATTAGCCATCGTCAACTTTCTAATTCAGCCTCTTTCTTTATTTCTTCTCATGAAAAGAAGAAATTATTCTCATGAAAAGAAAGATTTATCTTCATGAAAAAAAATATTTCTTCTCGTGAAGATAAATCATAATAGACATCTTTCAGTGATGTAACTAACCAACAACAAGTGCAAACCGAAGTCCTAAAGCATTCGCAATCTGCATAAAAGTAGATAGCTGCATATCACTGTTTCCACGCTCGATATTAGAGATATACTCTCGCTTCTTACCTATCTTATCTGCCAACTGCTGCTGTGTCATCTTCTGTTGCTTACGTTGTTCTTTCAGTAGTTCAGCATAGTAATAAGCTTTCGCACGTGCCTCGAACGCCTCACGTTCGGGAGAGCCTAAGTCCCCATACTTCTCCTTCAAGTGTTCTGAAGAGGTGTGCAACTTTGCTAATCTATTTTCATCTAACTTTATCATAACTTATTCCTCCATGTAATTCTCCAATAATCTATAAGCTTTATTTATCTCACGTTTATATTGTTTCGTATCTTTCTTCAGAAAAGAATTCAGATAGAGAATCTTCGTTGCTTGCATAAAACTGGCAGCATTTACCGCAAACAAGATTGTACGATACTCATTACTGCCTACTGAAACACGTGCCTCATAGAGGTCAGTATTCTCTAAATGCTTCACATACTTCTTCTTTACAACATCTTGTGTTTTAATAATATGCTCCACATAATCATATTTCTCTTTAGTTCTTAAATCCAAGCTTGCATAATAAGCTTCATACTCTAATGAGTAAAGGATTTCTCTTACAACTTTATCCATAGGCAAAGGTAACAAATAGATTACATATATCCAAACAAATGGAAGGGTTTAATTACTTTATTAAGGCTTATAAAGGGTATTAACACTTACTTTTAAGGGGAGAAAGGTTCAGCTTTATATTAGATTCTCAGAGGGTAAAAGGGCACTCAAGATTCGTATGTATTAAAGGAAATAGGCACACACAACTCGTTTCATCGTAGCAAAGAGAAGTTAACGATGAGAAGGGTACGAGCTGTGAGTGCCTACGGATAAATATAATATCATCACTTTGACGGCGAGAATTAATTAGCCATCTCTGACAAGAACTTAATGCGTACGAGGCGTATCTCCTCTTCGCTGTAGTCACCATCAAGTTCTTCCATTGCAGCATTAAGACTGTCAGTCTCACTATCCATGAAATAATCATAGATATCATCTATCTGGTCTTCATCATAGACATCCTCAAGGAAATAGTCTATGTTAAGTTTTGTACCACTATAAACAATCTCTTCAATCTTTGTCAGCAGGTCATCGAAATCAAGTCCCTCAGCAGACGCAATATCATCAAGCGGCAACTGTCGGTCGATACTTTGGATGATCTTCACCTTCTGCATTGATTTCTTTGCCACCGTCCTGACACGTAATTCCTCTGGACGTTCTATGTTGTTTTCCTCACAATGATGCTTAATTAGCTCACAGAACTCCTTCCCATAGCGTTTTGCTTTCCCAGCTCCTACGCCTTGGATATTCTGTAATTCCTGCTCATTGATAGGATACATCATCGCCATCTGCTCCAAAGAGACATCTTGGAAGATAACATAAGGCGGTATCTCCAACTTATGTGCAATATCCTTACGGAGCTTCTTCAGCATGGAGAAAAGTTCTGGATCAAGGACTGCCGAACTTACGATTGGTTCATCGTCATCGTCATCATCCTTAAACTCAGTATCCATAACAATCATAAACGACTCTGGTGACTTCAAGAAACGCTTACCAGCTGCTGTTAGTTTCAGCAACCCATAGTTCTCTACATCCTTCTTCAAATAACCCGCTAAAAGAGCCTGACGTATAACAGGATTCCATATCTTTGGGTCTTCGCCTTCGCCTGCACCGAAGTCATCTAACTCATCGTGCTTATGATCTTTCTGGTCGTCTGTAGCCCTACCACGCACAAAGTCAATAACATACTCCTGTCGGAAATTCTCTTTTAAGGTCTTCACAGCCTGTAGAACAATAAGTAGCTGCTTCTCAGCCTCAATCTTTGTCTTAGGATGCAAACAGTTATCACACATAGAGCAGTTACACTTTGGATAGTCTTCACCAAAGTAATGTAAGAGCATTTTACGGCGACATACAGACGACTCTGCGTATGCCTCTGTTTCTTGCAACAGTTGACGCCCTATGTCCTGTTCGGCTATAGGTTTCCCCTCCATAAACTTTTCAAGTTTATTGAGGTCTTTCTTAGAATAGAAAACAATACATATACCTTCCTCACCATCACGTCCTGCGCGTCCTGTTTCTTGGTAGTAACCCTCCAGACTTTTCGGTATATCATAATGTATAACGAAGCGGACATCAGGTTTATCGATACCCATTCCAAAAGCAATCGTGGCTACAATAATATCCAACTCTTCCATAAGAAAGTCGTCTTGAGCCTTAGAACGTGTCTCAGAGTCAAGCCCTGCATGATAAGGTGCTGCCTTAATATCATTAGCTTTAAGAATGGCTGCCAACTCTTCTACCTTCTTACGAGAAAGACAATAGATAATTCCACTCTTACCAGCGTGCTGCTTTATAAACTTAATGATTTGTTTATTCGTATCATCATCACTCTTCTTTGGCCGCACTTCATAATAGAGGTTTGGTCGATTGAACGAACTCTTAAACTCGGCACAATCCTCAATACCTAAGCTACGTACGATATCTGTACGTACCTTATCAGTAGCTGTAGCAGTAAGAGCGATGACTGGAGCTGTCCCAATCGACTCAATTGCACAACGTATCTTACGATACTCTGGGCGAAAATCATGGCCCCATTCGGAGATACAATGTGCCTCATCAATAGCGTAGAAACTTATCTTTACCGACTTTAAGAACTCCACATTCTCCTCTTTATTCAGTGATTCAGGAGCAACATAGAGTAGTTTTGTTCGACCAGAGACAATGTCTGCTCTGACCTGGTCTATCTCCCCTTTCTTTAGAGAAGAATTGAGATAATGAGCTATACCATCCTCTTCACTGATTCCATTAATGACATCTACTTGGTTTTTCATTAATGCAATAAGCGGAGAAACAACAATAGCTGTGCCTTCCATAATCAATGAAGGGAGTTGATAACAAAGGCTTTTGCCACCACCGGTAGGCATTAGCACGAAAGTATCCTTCCCATCAAGAAGATTACGGATAATAGCTTCTTGGTCGCCTTTGAACTTGTCAAAGCCAAAATAATGTTTTAGTTTTTCGGTAAGATTGACTTCTTGTGTCATGTTAATAGCTGGGTATATTTCTATACTTTACGGTTCTGTAGAAATAACACAGCCCACGGATGTGAATAGTTCTTCACATCGGCAGGCTGTATATATAGGTTTATGAGGCAGTATCCGACTTCTGAATATGAGCCTTATCAAGTTGTTGACGCACATACTCTTCCGTCACCTCAAATGATTTAATACGTCGTGATGGTACATCAAACATAGCATCCATCATCACAGCCTCAACTATTGAACGCAAACCACGAGCTCCAAGTTTATACTCAACGCCCTTGTCTACGATGTAATCAAGTGCTGCCTCTGTGAAAGTCAGTTTGATACCATCCATGTCAAACAGCTTGATATACTGTTTTACAATAGAGTTCTTCGGTTCAACAAGTATCCTCCGTAACGCCTTTCTATCCAACGGATTGAGATAGGTGAGCACAGGCAGACGTCCTATAATCTCTGGAATAAGACCGAAAGATTTCAAGTCTTGAGGAAGAACATACTTCATCAAGTCGTTCTTATCAATCTTTGCAACGTTCTGTACAGAGTTATATCCGACCGTATGGGTATTCATTCGTTGTGCAATCTTACGTTCTATACCATCGAAGGCACCACCACAAATGAAAAGAATATTACGAGTATCAACGTGTATATAATCCTGATCAGGATGCTTACGACCACCCTTTGGCGGTACGTTAACCATTGTTCCCTCCAAGAGTTTCAACAAACCCTGCTGCACACCCTCACCACTTACATCACGTGTAATGCTTGGGTTATCGCTTTTACGTGCTATCTTATCAATCTCATCAATGAAGACAATACCACGTTCGGCAGCAGCAACATCAAAATTTGCCACCTGCAAGAGACGTGAGAGGATACTTTCCACATCCTCACCTACGTATCCAGCCTCCGTAAATACCGTTGCATCAACTATCGTGAAAGGAACATCAAGGAGCTTAGCAATGGTACGAGCGAGCAAAGTCTTACCCGTACCTGTAGAGCCAACCATGATGATATTACTCTTCTCTATCTCCACACCATCATCGTCCTTAGGCTGCTGTAAACGTTTATAATGGTTATAAACAGCCACAGAAAGATAGCGTTTCGCCTCGTCCTGACCGATTATATATTCATCAAGATATTTCTTAATCTCTCTCGGTTTAGGAACTTTCTTGAGCTTGAAAGCCTCGCCTTCGCCATTCTTTCCCTGTGCCAACGCACCTGTCTCCATGACGATATTGTAGGCTTGCTGTGCACAATCCTCACAGATATAGCCATTCAAGCCTGTGATAAGAAGTTTTACATCCTTCTCACTACGACCACAAAAACTACATTTCTTTGGGGGCATTCTTATCCTTTACTTTGCTTCTTCCGAAGTGTTACTTACTGATTTTCTCACAAGAACCTCATCAATCATACCATAGGCCTTGGCTTCATCCGAAGTCATCCAGTAGTTACGATCACTGTCATTCCACACCTTCTCAAATGGTTGATGGGAGTGTTCGCTGATGATTGTATAAAGTTCTTTCTTGAACTTCTGTATCTCTCGTGCCTCAATCTCAATATCCGAAGCTTGACCTTGTACGCCTCCTAATGGCTGATGAATCATTACTCGGCTATGTTTCAGCGCTGATCGCTTACCTTCCTTACCTGCAACAAGCAGGACGGCAGCCATAGATGCGGCCATACCAGTACACAACGTTGCTACATCACTGGATATAAATTGCATGGTATCATAGATACCTAAACCTGCAGTAACGCTTCCGCCAGGAGAGTTGATATAAATTGAGATATCCTTACCTGGGTCAACAGAATCCAAATAGAGCAACTGTGCCTGAATAGTATTAGCTGAATAGTCATCAACCTGAGTTCCAAGGAAGATGATACGTTCCATCATAAGACGAGAGAAAACATCCATCTGCGTTACATTCAGCTGACGCTCTTCAAGAATATATGGATTGAGATACTGCGCCTGTGCACGCATAACGTCGTCAAGCACCATACCATTCATCCCAAGATGCCCTGTGGCAAACTTTCTAAAATCGTTCATTGTTTTCCTTTCTATATATTTTTATTATGACAAAAATAGAGGTTATCGACCTCTCTTACCATTGCCATCAATACAAACATTATGCCACTCCATGCGACAAGGGCTTGTATATCTAAAGCAAAGATAAGCAAAAAAATCGATAACCCCTCTATATAAAGGAAGATTTTTACTAAAAATGTTACTCGCTTACAAGTTTATTGAACTCTTCAAGACTTACTGTCTTAACATTCAACTTTACTACGTCTTTGATTACTGCTGCGAGTTTGCGATCGAGTGCAGCCTCTACGAAGTTGTCAATGTTCTCACGCTTCTTCAACAACTCGTCTGCATAACCATTCAGATAGTCCTCTGGTACATTGGTCATACCGTACTGAGCGAACTGTGCACGTGCCATCTGACGAGCACTCTCACGAACATCATCATCATTAACCTTGATGTCATGATCATTAGCCAACTGCTCCTTAATCAAGTGCCATGTCAACTCTTTGATGCTCTGTGCATAGTTCTTCTCTACAAACTCCTCACCCTTATCTTGGTTGTTAGCCAACATAATGCGCTTCAAGATAGCATCTGGGAAAGTTAATTCACCAACCTTCTTCTCACAGTATGCGCGAAGATCCTGAATAAACTTATAGTCTGAGTCGCCCTTCAACTGCTCTTTCAAGCCTTCAGCAATCTTGTTACGGAAATCTGCCTCCGTCTTGATGTCAGCATCCTCACCATATACATTCTTCCAAAGGTCCTCATTATTTTCGGCCTTAACGAAGCGTGAGATCTCTGTTATCTGATAAGAGAAGTTACCCTTATGCTCGGCTACCTCCTCTTTCTTAATCTTCAAGAGTGAAGAAACCTCTATTTCATTATCTGGATAAGCTGCTGTTGGGTTAAAGGTAATGATATCACCGAGCTTAGCACCATCGAAGAGTTTCTTCTGATCCTCAACCTTGATATACTGTGGCATCAATGATGCACCCTCAACAGTGATACCACCTTCGAGTGTGTTTCCATTCTCATCCAACTCGCGAAGGTCACCCTTCAGTAAGTCACGCTGCTCTGGATCGAAGCTCTCTGCCTTGTCATAGTGACCTGCACGGCTCTGGAACATCTCTACCTGCTGGTCGATCAACTTGTCATCAACAGCTATCTCGTAGAAATCAATCTTGTTCTTACCGTTCAATTCAATCTTGAACTCTGGTGCTACAGCTATATCAAACTTGAACACGTAAGGTGCTGGTTTCTCCAAGTCAACAGCTTCCTGTGACTCAGAACCCATAGGCTGACCCAACATCTGAATCTTGTTATCAGTGATGTATTTCTGTAGGTTCTCTCCAAGAATCTTGTTAATAGCTTCCATCTTCACCTGTGGGCCGTACTGACGCATAATCAGTCCCATAGGCACCTGGCCCTGACGGAAACCAGGAACATTGGCACGCTTGCGATAATCCTTGAGGGTTTTCTCTACCTCATCCTTGTAATCAGCTTCCTCAACAGTGATGGTCATTAAGCCATTCACTTTGTCGGCATTCTCAAATGAAATTTTCATCTTTGATGTTTATATTTATGTTTATTATTATTTATCAAAAGCATGTGTTTACAAGAGGACACACTTATCCCTTATAGACTTTGAAATGCAAAGATACTTAAAAATTCGCATAACCTTATAATATATAAGGGGAAATTTGTTTTTTTAACCAAGATAAGCTACTACAGCAGCCTATATCGGGTGCTATCTCCTTATGATTATGCCCCCTTAGAACGAACTTTTATATCGATTCTTCCCGTCAGTTGCCTCTCTTCCGAGACCCTTTCTTTTCCAAGAATAAATCTGGTTGCGAATTATTTTCATGAAAAAAAATATTTATTGTCATGAAGAAAAATATTTCTTGTCGTGAAAAAAAATATTTTTTTTCATGAAAATAATTCGATAAAGCTGATATGCTACCTCAAATAAGACGCCTGTAAAGAGAGGGATAGTCCCTGTTTTTACCTCTCATTAGCCTCTTCCTGCGCCCGTTTACGCTGGTCGAGCAACTGGAAGTCTTTCTTCTGTAGAATGAAGTCAGTACCGAGGTATTTCTCTTTTACTATCTTATTAGCGGCCAACTCCTCTGGAGTTCCCTTAAAGAGGATGCGACCTTCGAAGAGAAGATAGGCGCGATCGGTAATATTCAGCGTCTCATGTACATTATGGTCGGTGATGAGGATGCCGATATTACGGAATTTCAAGCGCCAAACAATGTGCTGGATATCCTCAACGGCGATAGGGTCGACACCCGCAAAAGGCTCATCAAGCATGATAAACTTTGGGTCGATGGCCAGACAGCGGGCTATCTCGCAGCGACGACGCTCACCACCAGAAAGACGATCACCAAGGTTCTTACGCACCTTCTCCAATCGGAACTCGCGGATAAGACTTTCCATCTTGTCGATGCGTTCTTGCTTAGAAAGCTTCGTCATCTCTAATACGCTCATGATATTATCTTCCACACTCATCTTCCGAAAGACACTCGCCTCTTGAGGAAGATAGCCTATACCAGCACGTGCACGCTTATAAACAGGGAAATTCGTAATCTCTTGATCGTCAATGTAAACGTGTCCTTCATTAGGAACAACCAGACCTGTCGTCATATAAAACGACGTAGTCTTTCCCGCACCATTTGGTCCGAGCAACCCAACAATCTCTCCTTGTTTCACATTGATGCTCACACCATTGGCTACTGTTCGCTTTCCATATCGCTTCACCAGCTTCTCCGTACGAAGAATGCTTCCCTCGCCTTCTGGGCGTACAACAATATTATCTGACTCTGACATAGTTTTCTCTTTTAAGCAATTGGTGCAAAATTACGAAATAAAAAGCAGATAGCAATCATAAAGACGTGAAAAGAAACAAAAGAAGAAGACGGAGAAAGGAATAACGAGAAACGGCAAACAGGCATCGATGGGAATTTTTCTCTCCGTGAACGACTTGTTCTCAAAGGTGCTATACCTCGCTTTTGAAGGAGCACTCCCCTATTCTTCTCCTGTAGTATATCTCAACAATTCCTGCTCATCGGCTACTGTCCATGGTTCATTGCAAAGGGCTGCAGACATCGCATTGAGCGACCGACACAGTTCACGGGTTATGGTTCTGCGCTCGTGATGATATTCCCAAGGGGCTAACATGAGGAGCCGTCCGTCGCAACAAGCGTCAAAGTACTGCCCAGGAGGTTTATAGAGAGGTGGAAAACCGTTTTCTAACAAGACTATAAGCGGGAGTTTCTCCTCCAATGCTGCACGTGCTATTTCTTTTTCTCCAGCCGATATACAGGGACTAACAAGTACCCCTCCCTCTCGTCCTCGTGCAAGGAAGTATTCCTTTTGCAAGGCTATAAGGCACAGATTCTCTGGTGTCTTATTATTATGACAACGTACCTGCAGTCTTATTGGGTGCTCCAGTAACCACTGATTTCCTATAGCAGAGAAAGTTCTATCACCTACTTTCAGACTATTCACGACACGAAAGAGCTGCGGATTATCCCGCTTCATCGCCAGCCGTCGTGGGTTATCAGCAATATATCTGAACATATTCTCCAGCTGTCCCTTCCCTCTCAGTACGCTGTCATGATAGCCCGGTGCAAAGAGCATGCCGTGTTCTGGGTGCTTGCAACCTCGCTGTTTCGCCCCTTCTCCGCATCGTCCATTCTGTCCTTGCTTCTGAGGCATTGCCTCAGAACTCCCCAACACCAACCGCCGATACGCCCGATTACAGCCCACCTTGAACCCATTGATTACCTTCCCCAGGTGTACAGCCATCTCATGTGTCACAAAGAGGATGCCGTGTATATGGTCCGGCATAACCTGAAAGGCAAGCATACTCACCTCTGAATAATGCTTAGGAATCTCTCTCCAACAACGCTCGACCTCACTCCCCAGCTCTGTTGGCTCTATGTAGGCGGATGCTACAGCTGCTGTCCTTCGCATAAGCCTACCCAACAGCGGCTGTCTTCCTTCCGTACAGAGCGTTATCATATAGATACACCGCCCTTGATAGTCATGCCCTTTAAGCCTCCGTAGCAGCGACGCCACACGCTCACGACGCCAGCCTACCCCTTCCACATATATTGCAGGATTACTTTTCATAGCTTTAAACCCATAGTTTGTCACGCACAAAGATACAAATATAATCCTAAAAGAGCTATACAAAAGTGGCAAAGATACTATTTACAAAAAGCGAAAGTAGCCTTCATGACTATTAAATAATGTCTTTCTTTTCTATTTCTACGATATTTTGGTTAAATTTGCACTTTGAACATCAAACAGAAAGAACATGCTTTTATTTAAGTGGCTGAACACATTCGGTAATTATCTTATGTTGATGGGACGGTCATTCAGTAGTCCCGAACGAATGCGAATGTTCCTAAAACGATATGTTAAAGAGATGTCTCAGTTGGGCGTAGACTCAATAGGTATCGTCCTTCTCATCTCTTTCTTTATAGGTGCAGTTATATGTATACAGATTAAGCTCAACGTGCAAAGTCCTTGGATGCCACATTGGGTTTCTGGTTATGTGACGAGA
This sequence comes from Prevotella sp. oral taxon 313, assembly GCF_003043935.1. Classification (NCBI taxonomy): domain Bacteria; kingdom Pseudomonadati; phylum Bacteroidota; class Bacteroidia; order Bacteroidales; family Prevotellaceae; genus Prevotella; species Prevotella sp. oral taxon 313. The sequence goes on along the minus strand of NZ_PYXE01000001.1, from coordinate 2,954,469 downwards.
GAGATTATGCTCTTGGAGTTCTCCAGCAGTATTATGTGTCTGATTCTATCGGGTAAGGTAGGCTCAAACATTGCTTCAGAGTTAGGTACCATGCGTGTAACACAGCAGATTGATGCATTGGAGATTATGGGTATCAACTCTGCCAGCTACCTCATCTTGCCTAAGATATTAGGTCTTATCACGATTATGCCATTCCTTGTTATCTTCTCTGCGGCAACGGGTATCATCGGTGCATACGCCACGGCCTACCTCGCACATATCATCACACCAGTAGACCTGACTGCTGGTCTTCAACATGATTTCAACCCATGGTTTATGTGGATGAGTATCATCAAGGGATTCTTCTTTGCCTTTATCATCTCAAGTGTTTCGTCATTTATGGGCTACACGGTGAAGGGAGGAAGTGTTGAAGTTGGTAAGGCATCTACGGATGCAGTAGTTTGCTCAAGCGTCTTGATTCTCTTCAGTGACGTTTTCCTCACACAGATGTTGAGTTGATATAGGAGTTAAAGAAGTTAAGGAGTGAAATGGAGTTAAGACAATACCATCATTTGTATAGTACCAGACAACTACTTATCATTTTAATCCTTAACTCACCACAAGCTATTAGACTCTTATACTAAATTAGCAAACTTATGTACAACTATCCTCAGACATATAGCTTTGAAAGAATAATTGCATGGCAGAAGACCCATAGCTTTGTTCTTTATGTATATGAAGTTACGAAACTATTCCCTTCAGATGAGAGGTTTGGACTAACATCTCAATTCCGGAGAGCAGCTATCTCTATCGAAGCAAATATAGCAGAAGGATATAAGAGACTTGGACAACAGGACAAATTACGTTTTATGAACATTGCACAAGGAAGTTTAGAGGAATGTAGAGACTATATTATACTATCTCGTGATTTACGATATATTGGCATGGAACAATATAAACAGCTTCATACTAAGATTGAAGAAGCAAGTAAGTTGCTCAATGCATATTGCTATGGTATTGCTAACAACCATGCTATGAATGATTTAGATAAATAAACATTTGTCTTAACTCCATTTCACTCCTTAACTCCTGACTAATCCCCATAATATGATTGAAGTAAAACATCTATTCAAGTCATTCGGTGACAAAGAAGTGCTGAAGGACATTAATGTCGTTTTTGAAGACGGAAAAACAAATCTCATCATCGGACAGAGTGGTGCGGGAAAAACCGTACTAATGCGTTCACTCACAGGACTGATTGAGCCTACTAAGGGTGAAGTGCTGTATGACGGACGTAACTTTGTCAACATGTCAAAGAAGGAACAGATTCTTATGAGACGTGAGATGGGTATGATTTTCCAAGGTTCTGCACTCTTCGACTCGCTCACCGTACTGGAAAACGTACGCTTTCCATTGGATATGTTCTCAGATATGACTGCGCAAGAACGCGATAAAAGGGCTATGGAATGTCTTGACCGTGTGAACCTGATAGGAGCTGAACAGAAGTTTCCTGGTGAAATTTCGGGTGGTATGCAAAAGCGTGTAGCTATTGCTCGCGCCATCGTTATGAACCCAAAATATCTTTTCTGCGATGAGCCAAACTCTGGTCTTGACCCTAAGACATCACTGGTCATTGACGAACTTCTGACGAGTATCACGCGAGAGTTCAACATGACTACCATCATCAACACCCATGACATGAACTCTGTGTTGGGTATTGGTGAGAATATCGTCTTCATTGCAGATGGTAGGAAAGAATGGCAAGGTGATAAAGAATCGGTTATCACATCCAAGAACGAGAAACTTAACGACCTCGTCTTTGCTTCTGATCTATTTAAGAAGGTAAAGAATGTGGAGCTATCTGAGGAAGAATAGAGGATATCGGTTTGTCATAAAGTTTATGGTTTTGGGTTGTTGGAGACAATCCCAAACCATAGCTATGGATGACTAATTCTGTAGCTTAATTAGTACTTACCCATAGTACGATTGGTGTTAACCATCAACAACGACACGTGTTGGCTGTCAAAGACTAATTTGTCGGGCTTAATCCTTCGATTAATACGACTGAACAAAATCCCTAAATCAATTTTCCTGTCATATCTGTCATGCCATGCTCGCTCATAAACCACTCTATAACAGACTCCTACGAAAAGTGTTAAAAATGACAGGAAACGAAAAATAAACTTTTATAGTATATAGTGCTATTATATACTACTTACTATCTACGCTTTCTATTCTCCAAGTTCTATAAGCTTGCCAATGCTGTTTTGTGGTTCTTCCGTTAAATGTGTAGATTGTTAATAGAATGAGATTAATCCACATACATGGTAAGCTTACCTCCAATAAGATTGTTTTATAAGGGGGGTAAACTATATGATAAATGTAATTAGGTGTGATGCCTATCTGGCATCTATAACCTGCTTATTCCTTTATTAAATCATGTTTGTAAACTATTTTTGTACATTTCAAACCCAATACATGCTCTTTTGGCTTCTAAAAGACGCCCTTTTGGCTTGCAAAAGATGCCCTTTAAGACCCTTGCTAACGCCCTTTTGAAGTCCAACTATGCACCTTTTACTTTATACTTGGTAACTAATTGATACTCTGTTGATTGTAAACCTGCTTCATGTGTGTATTTTTGCCGTTAGCTATAGGTGTTTTCCTTGAAATTATGTAATGATTTTTCAAACCTTTGTCTGCAGGTTTTCGATGTCTTAAAACGAAAAGATTTTCAATGAAAGAGGATGAAAATAGGATAGATAGTTGACTGTCTCAGCTATATTCGTGTTTAATGAGTAACTTTGGCTCTTACGTTAAAGCACTACGAAAAGCGTCCACACATTTAACGAAAGAACCTGATTTGTAACCTAACACAAAGCGGATGACAAATAAAAAGAGGATTGCCTTTTATCAGCAATCCCCTTTATATGTAAACGATAGAACTATCTCATCAACCATTTTCCATGTACCTTTACCATTGGCACAACAAACTGCTCAGTTGTCTTGTCACCATAATGGAAAAGTAGGAAGGCACTGGCTGTACTGTCTTTGGCAGAAAACACTGATGAAGTCAAAGATACTGAGTCGACACCTTTATGGTCTTCTTTCTGCTGCTCAACGAATTGACGGAAATTAATCAAGAGCTGTTTACGATAACTATCAGGCAATTTCTCTACACGATTTTCACCACTTAAAAAGGCATCATACTTACCTTTTAATAATTGCTCATAATAGTGCTTGGCAGCCTGACCAGCCAGTCTACCGTGATCTATCTCATCCTTCTTCTTGCTACATGCCAATAACAAGCATGGTAAAACAAGAAGAAGAGAATACAGAACTCGTTTCATTGACATTCCTCCTACGGCTACTTCTGACGAACAAACACATTGATTGGACAACCATGAAGGTTCCAGTTCTCACGAATCTTATTCTCTAAGAACCGACGATACTGCTCCTTGACATATTGTGGAAGGTTCGCATAGAACACGAAAGATGGTATCTGTGTGTTTGGAAGCTGTGAGCAATACTTAATCTTGATATACTTTCCCTTCACAGACTGTGGTGGGGTTGCCTCGATGATAGGAAGCATGACCTCGTTTAACTTCGTTGTACCAATATGTATTGTGCGGTTCTGATATACTTGCTTTGCTGTTTCAAGAACCTTAAAGATACGTTGTTTGGTCAGTGCTGAAGCAAAGATAATTGGGAAATCAACGAATGGTGCCATACGGCTCCGGATAGCATTTTCAAAGGTGTCGATGACTTTCTGCGTCTTATCCTGTACCAAGTCCCACTTATTCACAACGACAACAAGACTCTTGTTGTTACGCTGTATGAGCTGAAAGATATTCATATCTTGTGACTCAATGCCTCGAGTTGCATCCAACATAAGAATACATACGTCCGCATTCTCAATACTTCTGATAGAACGCATCACACTGTAGAACTCCAAGTCCTCGGTTACTTTGTTCTTACGACGGATACCGGCAGTATCAACAAGATAGAAATCAAAACCAAACTTAGTGTAACGTGTATAGATACTATCACGTGTTGTACCTGCTATCTCGGTCACTATATTACGGTCTTCACCAATGAACGCATTGATAAGACTTGACTTTCCTGCATTAGGACGACCTACAACTGCAAAACGAGGGATATCTTGATCAACGATTTCATCTGGTGCATCTTTCAGATTCTCAAGTAGTGTATCGAGCAAATCACCTGTTCCTCCACCCGTGGCAGCACTGATACAGATAGGATCGCCTAAACCAAGCTTATAGAATTCGGCTGCCTGATAATACTCACCACTATTATCTACCTTATTGGCTACAAGGAGTACAGGTAGTTTGGTGCGTCGAAGAATCAATGCAACATCCTCATCCCAGTCGGTAATGCCGGTTTCCGTATCAACAACAAAGAGTACAAGGTCGGCCTCTTCAGTTGCCACAAGGACCTGTTTGCGGATTGCGTCTTCAAAAATATCATCTGACTTCACAACCCAACCACCAGTATCTACGACAGAGAACTCACGACCGTTCCATTGACACTTACCATATTGACGGTCGCGTGTGGTACCTGCAGTATCACTTACAATTGCATGACGTGTTTGGGTTAATCGATTGAATAAAGTGGACTTACCTACGTTTGGGCGTCCTACGATAGCTACTAAATTTGCCATTTATATTGGTCTTTTCCCTCCTCATAACTCTTGATTATCTTTATTACTACCATGAGAAGGCCCAGATGTGGTCAGGCATCCGATGAATATTTGCCGAGGATGACCATTCCCCAGCCCTCGCATCGTGCGAGAGTATACCCTACTAAGCAGTTAGGGCGATTTTCTCTTATTATAAAGGTAGGCTATAAACCTTATTGGGCTTATTTGCTTTATTTTCTTATTAGCCTTATTAGCCTAATTGGCCCTATTAGCCTAAGACACTTATTAGCCTTATTAGCCCTATGGGGCTTATTAGCCTTATTAGCCTAATTTCCCCAATAAGATTTCTCTCATCCCTCCTTTTTTAGGCATTCCTCTCCTTCTAAGGGATCGATGAGGCCCCTTTTCTACTCCGGATTATAGCCGAAATGCTTTAGTTCCTTCTGTGAGTTACGCCAGTCCTTATCCACTTTCACGAAGGTCTCAAGGAATATTTTCTTGTCAAAGAAACGTTCCAAACTCTTACGAGCCTCAGTAGACACCTTCTTGAGGGCCATACCCTGATGTCCAATGATTATTCCCTTTTGACTATTACGTTCCACATAAATGACCGCATTGATACGGATTTGGCGGTCATCCTCCTTGAAGCTCTCAACAACAACCTCAACGGAATAAGGGATCTCCTTATCGTAATAGCGCAGAATCTTCTCTCGGATAATCTCTGAAACGAAGAACTTTGCAGGCTTATCTGTCAACTGGTCCCTATCAAAGAAGGCTGGGCTCTCAGGCAATAGTTCGTGAACACGCTTCAAGAGAATATCTGTACCAAACTTATTCTTAGCTGAGATGGGAAGTATCTCAGCATTTGGTAACAGTCCATGCCACTTCGTCACAAGGTCGCCAAGCTTCTTCTGATCACTCTCATCAATCTTATTGATAAGTAAGATGACTGGTATTGACATCTTGGCAACCTTCTCAAGAAAGTCCATATTCTTCTCAGGATCTTCTATAACATCGGTCACATAAAGTAAGATATCAGCATCTGCCAAAGCTGATTCTGAGAATTGAAGCATCATCTCCTGCATCTTATAATTGGGTTTCAACACTCCTGGCGTATCTGAGAAAACGATCTGCGAATCCTCTGTGTTGACAATTCCCATTATACGATGACGTGTTGTCTGAGCCTTGAAAGTAGCTATACTGAGTTTCTCACCAACGAGTTGATTCATCAGTGTACTCTTTCCGACATTTGGATTACCTACGATATTTACAAATCCTGCTTTGTGCATATATACTATATCCGACCATCTCTTCCTAAAAGAAGGGACTTTTGAAAAGTTCTGTTATAATATTAACTTAAGAAACGGACGTGAGACAATATCTCAACAACCATATTCTTAATCCGATTTTAATAGAAAAGCGCACCTATCTTATTATGAAAGAAAGATGCGCTCTTTGTATGATAACTTAAAGTCTTTACTTCTTAACCGCCGCAGAGACACCGTCGTATGCCCACTTAAAGTAAGCTGCACCGTTAACGAAACCTGCACCGAAGGCAGTGAATATAATCTTATCACCCTTCTTCAGTTGTGACTCATAATCCCAAAGAACAAGTGGCATACAAGCAGCACTGGTATTACCATAACGCTGAATGTTAACCAACACCTTCTCCATTGGGACACCTATGCGTTTTGCAACAGCCTCGATGATACGAAGGTTCGCCTGATGACAAACAACATAATCAATATCGTTCTGTGTCAAGCCATTGCGCTCCAACAGTGTTGCGCAATCTTCGCCCATTGCCGTTACTGCATAACGGAAGACAGTGCGCCCCTCCTGGTAGGTATAATGCAAACGATGATCAACTGTGAAACTTGAAGAAGGACAAACTGAACCACCAGCCTTTACGTGGAGGAATGGAAGGCCCTTACCATCTGTACGATGATAAGAATCAATCATACCAATACCCTCTTCCGTTGTTCCTTCTAACATGATAGCACCTGCACCATCACCGAAGAGAGGACATGTCGCACGATCACGATAATCAGTTATTGCTGACATCTTATCAGCACCGATAACTATGATACGCTTATGACGACCACTCTGGATCATATTGCAAGCTACATCGAGTGCATACATGAAACCGCAACAAGCAGCAGCTAAGTCAAATGCGAACGCATTCTTTAATCCAAGCTTCCCTAAAACGATAGAGGCTGTGGAAGGATGCGGATAGTCAGGAGTCGTTGTAGCAACAATGACAGCATCAATACTATCTGGATCAGCACCTGTCTTCGTCATCAGGAGCTTAGCTGCTTTACGTGCCATATAAGACGTACCGAGGCCTTCCTCTGTAAGGATGCGGCGCTCCTTGATACCTGTACGAGTAGTAATCCACTCGTCATTGGTATCAACCATACGAGACAATTCCTCATTGTTGAGGACATAGTCTGGCACATATCCAGCGACACCTGTTATAATCGCATTGATATTACTCATGCTTATTCAGCTGTTTCTTTTACGACAGCAACCTTACCGCGATAGTAACCACAAGTTGGGCAAACTGTGTGATAAACATAATAAGCACCACAATTAGGGCATAATGCCAATGTAGGAGCTACTGCCTTATCGTGAGTTCTTCTCTTGAGTGTACGAGTCTTTGACTGTCTTCTTTTTGGATGTGCCATAATTCTTTAAACGTTTAATATTTTATTTTTTCAATTTTAATAGAGCTTCCCAGCGCGGATCCATCGCCTGCTCGTCTTCCTCACCGCTTCGGGCGGCAGAGTACTCCTCAAGAGCTCGTACCATAGCAGGGTTGCATTTTCCAGGTGCATGCACATGCTTGATAGGGATTGCGAGAGCTATGAATTCGTAGAGGTACCATGCAACATCGAGTATTCCTTCGTCCTCGGCCACCGTTACAAGGTCGTCCTCTTCTGAGTTTTCTTTTCCTAACTTAACTTCGAGACGTTGTGTTGTCTCTATTGGCTGCTCTACTGGGTCGAGACATATATCGCACGGAACCATTACCGTACCTGCCTCATGGAAATCAAGGGTAAAGAAATCATCTCCTGTACGCACAATATCAAGAGATACATGCACACGTCCTTGACTCACTTCAGGAGCGTCAACTGCCTTAAAGTAAGCGTCATCCAGGTCGAACTCAAGGTGATTTACACCTTCTTCCAGACCCTTCAAATCTATTTTAAGGGTTTCTAAGTCCATAATTGGGTTGCAAAGTTACGAATATTTTTCTGATTATAAGCAAATTATAAGTAAAAAAAGTAAGAACACATGTGTAAGTCTTATTATGCTCTTTCGCTTATACCCATAATCAAATGATGTTTTGTGTAGTATATTCATTGAAAGACAAAGTGATTTTTCATTTATAACGACGGTTCTAACAGAGTACCTACCACATCCTTTCTATGGGTCAATAAGCAATAAAATTTAAGGCCTTTGATTAATATATCTTAATTACTTTCGTATAAAAAAGTGTGTTTCTTCATGAACAAAAACATTTATTCTCATGAAAAAAATATTTTTTCTCATGAAGAGAAATTCAGAACATGGAATCTTACCCCTTTCGAAGTTCTATTCGAAAGGTGGTACCTTTACCTACTTCTGAGCTTTGAACATATATCTTACCATGGTGATACTCTTCTACTATACGTTTAGCGAGACTCAAACCTAAGCCCCAGCCTCGCTTCTTAGTCGTAAATCCAGGTCGGAACACATTACTTATATCTTTCTTTTTAATTCCTTTACCCGTATCACTTACTTCAACGATAGCACGCTTGTCTGTCTCTTCCAGACGTAACGTTATACTACCTAACTTTCCCCCCATCGCATCAACAGCATTCTTACATAGGTTCTCAATTACCCACTCAAAGAGAGACGCATTTATATTAATGATAACATCTTCTTTAGGTAGTTCTGTCTTCATCTCTATCTTCTTTGAGGTACGACGATCCATATAATCAACGACATGGATAAGAACCTCATTCAAACAGGATGGAACGGGTTCAGGGATTGAGCCAATCTTCGAGAAACGGTCTGCTATCAATTGTAATCGTTTTACATCCTTATCCATCTCAGGCAAGAGTTCATCGTCTGGATAAGTTTCTTTCAAGATTGTCGACCAAGCCATTAAGGAAGAAATTGGTGTGCCCAATTGGTGTGCAGTTTCTTTACTTAATCCCACCCAAACTTTATTTTGCTCCGCACGCTTCGATGTCAACAAAGCAAAAATAGCAACAATAACAAATAATAGTACCACTCCTAACTGTACGTATGGATAAACGGCAATACGCTTTAACATCAAAGAATCGTCATAACATACATCTATATAATCATGATGATTCTTACTCAAAGAAATGCGTATTACCTGTCCAGATGCCTTCATCTGTTGTCCGTATGATGTTACAAACGCAATACTATCTTTAGCATTTCGTGCCTTAATCTCTATATTACGATATTCTGTGACAACTCCTTCGTTATTCAACACAACAACAGGAATAGTATGATTCTCGTCTAAAACTTTCAAAACAAGACTTAAATCAGTGTTTTCATCTGCAGCACTTAATGATTTCATCGCTTCTGCCCACACCTGCATCTTACTCTTTTCCTGTTCAGCCAAGTCATGTGTCAAAGAGCGTGACACAAGCAACGAAGCTACAGCTATAAGAATTGCTGCAACTACTAAGAAAATCTTTACTTGTCGAATCCTATCGGTCCACTGCATATAAAGAATTAACGAAAAGAATAAAAGAATATTATAAAAAATGACTTAATCCTATAACAAATTACTCAACAAGCTTAATTTGTAAATTTAACTTATTATCCTAAAACTATTAGGCTAATTAGCCCAATTAGAGTTATAAGCCTTATTAGCCCCATTAGACTTATAGGCTCTATAAGGCCCATTAGGCATATCAGCCCCATACTATTAAGCCCATAGCCCCTTAGACTTATAAGCCATATAAGGCCCATTAGGCATATCAGCCCCATACTATTAAGCCCATAGCCCCTTAGACTTATAAGCCATATAAGGCCCATTAGCCTAATAACCATCCCTCGTAAACTCTACCATCACGTACCAACAACAAAAAAAGAGCCTTGAAGATTTCTCTTCAAGGCTCTTGTAAAAGAAGGCGGCCACCTACTCTCCCGCATTGCATTGCAGTACCATCGGCGCAAACGGACTTAACTTCTCTGTTCGGAATGGGAAGAGGTGGGACCCCGCCGCAATAACCACCTAATATTTCTCTCGGTTGACTAATTCACAGTTGACAAGTTGAATAGTTATTTGTCTTTATCCTTGTCTTCTTTCTGTCTTCTTATCAGTAGAGCCGTTGTTAAACATTGTCCATAGAACTAATAACTTGTTTACTCGTTAACTCGTTATCTTGTCAACTCGTCTACTGACTTGTCAGCCGTATAAGGTGACGTATTTCCACAAGCAAAACATATAGAACTCATATCTTCCTATCAAGAAGATTACACAGCTCAAAGTCTGAGTCACTGGTCCCCGCACTCCAAACTTTGGAGGCGGAAGACCCGAAGAAAGTTTCGGGCAATTAGTAGTGCTCGGCTTTGACGTCACCGTCTTTACACCTACACCCTATCAACGTCATCGTCTATGACGACCCTTATGAGGAGTTCTCATCTTGCGGCTGGCTTCGCACTTAGATGCTTTCAGCGCTTATCCAATCCAGACTCAGATACCCAGCGGTGCACCTGGCGGCACAACTGGTAAACCGGAGGTCTGTCCAACACGGTCCTCTCGTACTAGTGTCAGCACCACGCAAAACTCCAACGCCCACGATAGATAGAGACCGAACTGTCTCACGACGTTCTGAACCCAGCTCGCGTGCCACTTTAATGGGCGAACAGCCCAACCCTTGGGACCTTCTCCAGCCCCAGGATGTGACGAGCCGACATCGAGGTGCCAAACCACCCCGTCGATATGAGCTCTTGGGGGGGATCAGCCTGTTATCCCCGGAGTACCTTTTATCCTTTGAGCGACGGAGTTTCCATACACATCCGCCGGATCACTATGCCCCAGTTTCCTGCCTGCTCGGCATGTCTGCCTCCCAGTCAAGCGCCCTTATGCCATTGCACTCTATAAGGCCGGTTACCAATCGGCCCGAGGGCACCTTTGGAAGCCTCCGTTACACTTTTGGAGGCGACCACCCCAGTCAAACTACCCACCAAGCAGTGTCCGCGCCACAGGCGCGTTAGACCTCAGACAGCCAAAGGGCCGTATTTCAAGGATGGCTCCACGAATGCTGGCGCACCCGCTTCAAAGCCTCCGGCCTATCCTACACATCGGATGACCAAGGTCAATGCTAAGCTGTAGTAAAGGTTCACGGGGTCTTTTCGTCCCATCGCGGGTAATCGGCATCTTCACCGATACTACAATTTCACTGAGATCATGGTTGAGACAGCGTCCGGATCATTACACCATTCGTGCAGGTCGGAACTTACCCGACAAGGAATTTCGCTACCTTAGGACCGTTATAGTTACGGCCGCCGTTTACTGGGGCTTCAATTCAATGCTTCCTATTGCTAGTGACATCTCCTCTTAACCTTCCAGCACCGGGCAGGTGTCAGGCTGTATACATCATCTTTCGAGTTTGCACAGCCCTGTGTTTTTGTTAAACAGTTGCCTGGACCTATTCTCTGCGCCTCATATTACTATGAGGACCCCTTATCCCGAAGTTACGGGGTCAATTTGCCTAGTTCCTTAACCATGAATCTCTCAACGCCTTAGTATATTCTACCCGACCACGTGTGTCCGTTTGCGGTACGGGTCGCAGTATCATTAAGTTTAGCGGATTTTCTCGGAAGTATGATTACCTGCACTCAACTCTTCCCGAAGGAAATGCTGTACTTTCGTGTTTCAGCTCAAGTGGTGGATTTGCCTGCCACTATCATAACCTACGCACTTAAACGCCCTATTCCGTCAGGGCGCGGCAGTGTCACTGCTCCGTCTCCACGTCACTGATAATGCGAGTTGCGGAATATTAACCGCATCTGCCATCGCCTTCGCCATTCGGCTGAGACTTAGGACCCGACTAACCCCGGGCTGATTGGCATCGCCCGGGAAACCTCGGTCTTTCGGCGAAAGGGAATCTCACCCTTTTTATCGTTACTTATACCTACATTTGCTTTTCCATAAACTCCAGGATCAGTTACCTTCACCATTCAACGTCGATGGAATGCTCCCCTACCGATACTTTTAATATACATTACTATCCCGCGCCTTCGGTATCTGACTTATACCCGATTATTATCCATGCCCGGACCCTCGACTAGTGAGCTGTTACGCACTCTTTGAATGAATGGCTGCTTCCAAGCCAACATCCTAGCTGTCACGGGGACCAGACTTCGTTAGACTAACTTAGACAGAATTTCGGGACCTTAGACGGCGGTCTGGATTCTTCTCCTCTCGGGGACGGACCTTAGCACCCGCCCCCTTACTGCACATCTGCTGTCCATAAGCATTCGGAGTTCGTCAGGTCTCGATAGGCGGTGAAGCCCTCTTGACCTATCGGTCGCTCTACCTCTTATGGAGATCGATGCACGCGGCACCTAAATGCCTTTCGGGGAGTACGAGCTATCTCCAAGTTTGATTGGCCTTTCACTCCTACACTCACCTCATCGGGAAGCTTTTCAACGCTTATCCGTGCGGTCCTCCATTCGGTGTTACCCGAACTTCAACCTGGGCAAGTGTAGATCACTTGGTTTCGCGTCTACCCCATCTGACTTGACGCCCTATTCAGGCTCGCTTTCACTGCGGATACGTAACTCTTGTTACTTATCCTTGCCAGACATGGTAACTCGTAGGTTCATTATGCAAAAGGCACGCCGTCACCGCTTACGCGGCTCCGACCGCTTGTAGGCGCATGGTTTCAGGAACTATTTCACTCTCCTAATCGGAGTGCTTTTCACCTTTCCTTCACAGTACTCGTTCACTATCGGTCTCACGGGAGTATTTAGCCTTACCGGATGGTCCCGGCAGATTCGCGCAGAATTTCACGTGTTCCGCGTTACTCAGGATACCACTACGTCTCGTCATGCTTCGGATACAGGATTATCACCTTCTATGATTCTACTTTCCAGTAGATTCTCCTCACAATCTAAGTACGACAACGTGGTCCTACAACCCCTGCTAAGCGTTGCCACAAAGCAGGTTTAGGCTCTTTCCCGTTCGCTCGCCACTACTAGGGAAATCATTAGTTTATTTTCTCTTCCTAGAGGTACTAAGATGTTTCAGTTCCCTCCGTTCGCCTCACTACGTCTGTAGTGATAACAGGTCTTCAACCTGCTGGGTTGTCCCATTCGGAAATCCTTGGATCAAAGGTTATTTGCACCTACCCAAGGCTTATCGCAGCTTATCACGTCCTTCATCGCCTCCGTGAGCCAAGGCATCCGCCATGCGCCCTTTCTTACTTTCTTCGCCTTCTTTGTAATTACTTACAAAGAATGTAGCTCATACTTTCAGCTGTTGTGTGATTCTAAACATTATGAAGATTAATCTTCATGAATGAGAATACTAACTCTTCCTATATAATAAGGAATATTAGTTCTACTTACAGTCTTGCTTGTGTCAATATGTCAAAGATCTTGTGCTGTTACTCTTTGTGTTCTGAGGCAGTGCCTCAGAAGCATGGAACAGCTAAGTGGAGGGTAAGGACTTGAACCTTTCATGTGAGCCTTAAACTCTTCTCTCCTACATTTATATAATACAGAGTCATTGCAGTACAAGAAGAAAAACGAACCAAAGGTTCTTTTATTTTCTTGATTACCGTTAACTTGTTGACATGTATACTTAAATACTTATCAACTAAATCAACTAATAAGCGAACTCTCCAGAAAGGAGGTGTTCCAGCCGCACCTTCCGGTACGGCTACCTTGTTACGACTTAGCCCCAATCACCAGTTTTGCCCTAGGCCGATCCTTGCGGTCACGGACTTCAGGCACCCCCGGCTTTCATGGCTTGACGGGCGGTGTGTACAAGGCCCGGGAACGTATTCACCGCGCCATGGCTGATGCGCGATTACTAGCGAATCCAGCTTCGTGGGGTCGGGTTGCAGACCCCAGTCCGAACTGGGACCGGCTTTCAAGATTTGATGCAATTTGCATTACACCATCCCTCTGTACCGGCCATTGTAACACGTGTGTAGCCCCGGACGTAAGGGCCGTGCTGATTTGACGTCATCCCCACCTTCCTCACACCTTACGGTGGCAGTGTCTCCAGAGTGCCCAGCATCACCTGATGGCAACTGAAGAGAGGGGTTGCGCTCGTTATGGCACTTAAGCCGACACCTCACGGCACGAGCTGACGACAACCATGCAGCACCTTCACAGAGGCCCCGAAGGGCGTCATTATCTCTAAATCCTTCCTCTGCAATTCAAGCCCGGGTAAGGTTCCTCGCGTATCATCGAATTAAACCACATGTTCCTCCGCTTGTGCGGGCCCCCGTCAATTCCTTTGAGTTTCACCGTTGCCGGCGTACTCCCCAGGTGGGATGCTTAATGCTTTCGCTTAGCCGCTGATACCAAGTACCAACAGCGGGCATCCATCGTTTACTGTGCGGACTACCAGGGTATCTAATCCTGTTCGATACCCGCACCTTCGAGCTTAAGCGTCAGTTGCGCTCCCGTCAGCTGCCTTCGCAATCGGAGTTCTTCGTCATATCTAAGCATTTCACCGCTACACGACGAATTCCGCCAACGTTGTGCGTACTCAAGGAAACCAGTATGCGCTGCAAGTCAGACGTTGAGCGTCTACATTTCACAACACACTTAATCTCCGGCCTACGCTCCCTTTAAACCCAATAAATCCGGATAACGCCCGGACCTTCCGTATTACCGCGGCTGCTGGCACGGAATTAGCCGGTCCTTATTCGTATGGTACCTGCAAACAATCACACGTGATTGACTTTATCCCCATACAAAAGCAGTTTACAACCCATAGGGCCGTCATCCTGCACGCTACTTGGCTGGTTCAGGCTCGCGCCCATTGACCAATATTCCTCACTGCTGCCTCCCGTAGGAGTTTGGACCGTGTCTCAGTTCCAATGTGGGGGACCTTCCTCTCAGAACCCCTACTGATCGTTGCCTTGGTGGGCCGTTACCCCGCCAACAAGCTAATCAGACGCATCCCCATCCATTACCGATAAATCTTTACTTCAAATCTGATGCCGTCATCGAAGACTATGCGGTATTAGTCTGCCTTTCGGCAGGTTATCCCACAGTAATGGGTAGGTTGGATACGCGTTACTCACCCGTGCGCCGGTCGACGTCCATTCGGTGCAAGCACTAAATGCCGTTTCCCCTCGACTTGCATGTGTTAAGCCTGTAGCTAGCGTTCATCCTGAGCCAGGATCAAACTCTCCATTGTAAAATATGTTTTGGTGATAAGTGATGGGTGATTAATGATAATGAATACCATGTTAACCCAAACGCTTCACCGAGTAATCTCTGTTTCAGAACGCTTATCCTAAAAGTATCAAGTAAAAAGCACCTTTTCTTTTGTTCCTTAATTGTTTTGAAGCGATGCCTCAAAAGCAGAAACAATGAATTGATCGGTTCGTTTCTTTTACCCATCCATTTGATATAAAACCAAACAGACGCTTCTTGTACTACTTCTCTGTTTATGTAAATCTTTTCAAAGAACTCTTTCTTCTATGCTTTAACTAACTTGCCAGGTGGCTTGTTTTGTAAAGCGAGTGCAAAGGTATAGAGAATTTACTTACCCTCCAAACATTTTGAAGAAAAAGTTTCAAAAAAGTGCACTTTTTCTTCTTTCAGACCTAATTTGAAGCTTAATAATCGGATTACACCTTATATAATATAAGCAACATACAACCGTAATAAAAGCAATCACACATCATTCTCATGCCTCTTTAAATTCAACGGAACAGCATCAACAAGGGGCAGAGGCTCTATCTTTGAATTAAAAAAAGTCAGAGATTAGCCTAACCACCCACCCGATACACACCGTTTTACAGTCCTCTGAAGGCAGAAGACTACTGCTTATCACGCTCACGAATCTCCACACGACGAATCTTACCAGAGATAGTTTTAGGCAAAGCATCCACAAATTCAATGATACGCGGATACTTATAAGGAGCAGTCACACGTTTAACATGACCCTGCAACTCCTTTATGAGCGCCTCTTTATCCTTATCCTTCCACTCCTTAGCAAGGACAACAGTAGCCTTAACAACCATACCACGAATTTCATCAGGTACACCCGTCACAGCACACTCAACGACAGCCGGATGCGTCATTAACGCACTCTCTACCTCAAACGGACCAATACGATAGCCCGAACTCTTAATGACATCATCAGCACGACCTACAAACCAAAAGTATCCTTCCTCATCACGCCAAGCCAAATCGCCTGTATGATAGAGATTATCATGCCACACCTTCTCCGTCAGTTCAGTATCCCGATAATAGCCCTTAAAGAGTCCCAACGGTTTTCCTGCACTGGTATCGATACATATCTCACCCTTCTCACCATCTTCACACGGTGTTCCGTCAGGCCTCAACAATTGTATATCATACTGAGGATTAGGCTTTCCCATACTTCCAGGTTTAGGTTTAACCCAAGGAAAAGTACCCAAAGTCATCGTTGTTTCAGTCTGTCCAAATCCCTCCATCATTTTAACTCCAACGAGGTCGAAGAACTTTTGGAACACAACAGGCTCAAGTGCTTCTCCTGCCGTAGTACAGTATCTTAGCGAAGAGAGGTCGTATTTTGAGAAATCTTCTTGCAGCATAAAGCGATAGATAGTAGGTGGAGCACAGAACGATGTAATGTGATATTTCTCCATCATACACATAATCTTCTCAGCCGTAAATTTCTCATGATCATACACAAAGACCGTTGCGCCGGCAAACCACTGCCCATAAAGCTTACCCCATACAGCCTTACCCCAACCAGTATCAGCCACCGTCAGATGGACACTATCCTCATCGAGGTTATGCCAAAAGACACCCGTAATAAGATGACCTAACGCATAGAGATAATCATGTGCCACCATCTTCGGCTCTCCACTGGTACCACTTGTGAAATACATCAGCATCGTGTCTTCATTGGAGTTTACCTTCTCTGGTCGAACAAAGGCTGGTGCCTTCTCCAATTCAGCAAACCAATCATGAAAACCTTCAGCCACAGGTTTATTTCTCTTAGCCAATGAGTTAACAGCAACGAGCACTTCAACTGTTGGACTCTCCGCCATAGCCTGCAGAACCTGCGTCGTTACGTATTCATCATTGACGCATATAATAGCCTTCACCGACGCACGTTGATTACGATAGACAATATCACTTGCCGTCAACATGTGGGTTGCAGGGATAGCCACAGCCCCTATCTTACACAAAGCCATCATCGAAACCCACCATTGATAATGGCGTTTCAAAATCAGCATAACCTTGTCTCCACGTCGAATACCAAGACTTAGGAAATAAGCAGCAGCTTGATCGGTCTGCTCTTTGAACTCCGCATACGTCGCTTTCAGCTCCTCTCCACGCTCACTGGTCCACAACAAAGCCAACTTATCAGGTGCCACTTTCGCCCATTCGTCCATGACATCATAAGCAAAGTTAAATGTTTCAGGGACTTTGAAATGCAAGTGTTCTCGAAAATCTGCCTCTGACGTGAAATGTGTTTGCGTCAAATATCTTTCTATCATCTTATCCTATTGAATTAAAAACATGGTCTATAGACTACTCTATAGCACATAAATAAACATTAAAAGACCAAACCCTTTCTCTAAGTCTCACGATATTCCATCGTTTACTTAGAGCTATTGAGTGAATTAAAAACCTAAAATATAATTGCCAAGAAGCGCATCGTCACGTTATCCAAAGCACGCATACAGTGAGGCTGATTAGCATCAAAATAAATACAATCGCCTGGTTCTAAGATAAATTTCTTATCCCCTATTCGCAGGTCCATACGGCCTTCCCAAACCATATTGAACTCTTGTCCAGGGTGTATATCCATATTTACAGGGGCATCTTCAGGCTTCGGCTCAACCGTCACAAGGAAGGGGTCGGCCCGACGCCCACTGAATCCGCTTGCTAAACTCTGATATTTATATGCGAACTTACGCTCTACGCTCATACCTTTCCCCCTACGTGTAAGGAAATAAGAACACATGTGTGGTTCCTCACCAAACATCAAAGCGTCCAATGCAATACCATACTTTTGAGACAACTTATACAGTCTACTAACCGACAAGTCGTTCTCACCCGCTTCCATCTTTAGATATTTCTCCTCCGTGACACCGCAGGTCTCTGCCATTTCCTCTACTGAGAGGTCTAAAGATTCACGTAACCCTTTTAATCTTTCGCCTATTTGCTTTATCGCTTCTTCCATAATTCAACATACTACTTTACTCTCCGCAAAAGTAATAAATAAAATCATATCGGCATTAAAAAGTAACAAGTATTCGATAAAATAAGCATTAAATAATTAAATTTATACACACTTGTAGGATGTTTGTGCATGTAAATAGTAACTTAAAAGTGTAATCTAACAAAGCTAAATAACCCTACACAGATATAGAGGATATTTATAAAAGAAGAAGAAAGAACCCTGAACGTGCACGCAGAAAATGTAAAGATATTTCGGCGAACATTTCCTTCTCCATTCGAAGAGAGCCTCAACTTGTTTCAAGAAGACGCCCTTCTTCATCCAAGAACATGCCCTTCAAGAAGCAAGAAGACGCCTTTCTTGGAGCAAGAAGGGCGTCTTCTATTTCGTTATTCACAACATACTGATTACTTGTGGGTTACAGATTCAATTATAAGAGATAGTACATTCCTATTTCGAAGATACTTGTCGAGACCAACTGTAATAGTTTTTTACGCTTCACCTAAGTCCTCCGAAATATGGAGTAGCGACCAAGCTACCACTAAGAAGATAGGATAAGCCATAAATAAAGCTCGTTGCGTAAAGCCCTATTCAAAGGAAATACGCAACGAGCTAACGTCGAATATAGTTGATTACTACCTAAGTACTATCCAATCTCTGGGATTACGTAAGACAAAGCATCCAGCACTTGCCCACGAGTAGAACCCTCACGAAGAGCGATGAAGATGGTATCATCGCCAGCAATAGAACCTAAGATGTAAGGAGAATCCAAGTTATCAATATCGTATGCAATAGCACTGGCGTAGCCAGGGCGCGTCTTGACAATAGCCAACTGACCAGAGATGTTCACCGAGATATACCCACTTCTCTGCAACATCTCAGTTGCCTTACGAGGCGTTGTCACACGTCGGTACATAGTTTCGTTTGGTAGAACATAAACGTACTTACCATTCATTGAAGCGGCCTTAGCCACCTTCAACTGTTTTAGGTCACGACTCAACGTAGCCTGCGTCAGCTTAAATCCCTCTTGTTCCAATACCCTCAATACTTCTTCTTGGGAACTTAGTTCCATACTTGAAATAAGCATTTTCAATGTTTCAAGTCTACTGTTTTTTACCTTCATAACCCGTATATAAATTCTAATTCGGCTGCAAAAGTATGCAATTACACCGATATATGCAAATAAAAACGTATAAATTAAGAAGAAAGAGTATTATTATACCGCATCATGTTGCATAAATACTCAATAATAAAACATACATACTTCCAAACTTATCTCCACCTATCAGTCATCCTGTCACATTACGTCTCTTAAAGCTAACCTTATTGCTATAACCATCTAAAAGCTTAGCGACGAGACAAGAAAACAGAGGAACATGTATCTACAAAACACCAGAGGAATAACGCAAACCCCTCATGAAGCTTACTTATAAGACACTTGTTACACCATTATATATATACCCCCGTCATTCTGTCAATATCTTACGTGCATGGAGAACACTCTCTTCCGTAGGAGGTTTCACGTCTGTGAGTTTATAAGGAATGCCCAACTGCTCCCATTTATAGACTCCCAAGTCATGGTAAGGCAGCACCTCAACACGCTCCACATTGCTTAACGTGTCTATGAAAGAACGAAGTCTGTGCAACGACTCATCGTCGTCATTAATACCAGGGACTAAGACATGTCTTATCCACACAGGTTTATGAATATCCGACAGATAACGTGCACAATCTAAGATATTCTCATTCTCCCACCCCGTAAGCCGTTTATGGGCATCATTGTCAATATGCTTTATGTCTAATAAGACTAAGTCGGTATATTTCATTAATGCTTCAAAAGCCGAGAAACGACCATCCTTTCTGCTGAAAGGTTGGGCAGAAGTGTCAAGACAAGTATTGATACCTAAGTCCTTAGCCTTATGGAATAGCTCGGTCAGAGGCTGTATCTGTAGCAGCGCCTCACCCCCACTCACCGTGATGCCACCCTTCTCACCCCAATAGCTGCGGTATCTAAGTGCTTGTGAAAGGACATCATCAACAGAGCGGAGGTTACCCCCCGCCCTGTCCCATGTGTCTGGATTATGACAGTACTGGCACCGCATAGCACATCCTTTAAGGAAGATGACGAAACGAATACCAGGCCCATCAACCGACCCGAACGACTCTACAGAGTGCACTCGCAGCATCGTCTCGGATGTCGGCAAATCCGATAATTCAATATGTTGACTATTCACTTTACATTGATCCATGTGCTCGACGAGCAATAACGTCCATCTGCTGCTCACGTGTGAGGTCGATGAACTTCACAGCGTAGCCACTCACACGGATGGTAAAGTTAGCATACTCCTCCTTCTCAGGGTGCTCCATACAGTCGATTAGTTTGTCTACACCAAAGACATTCACATTCAGATGGTGTGCACCACGGTCGAAGTAGCCATCCATAACACCCACGAGCGTGTTGACACGTTCCTCATCATTGTGGCCAAGAGCGTCTGGGCTAATCGTCTGAGTGTTTGAGATACCGTCAAGCGCATACTCGTATGGGAGCTTGGCAGTTGAGTTCAACGATGCTAACAAGCCATTCTGCTCTGCGCCATAAGACGGGTTAGCACCCGGCGCAAGCGGTGCACCAGCTGGACGACCATCTGGCATATTACCTGTAAACTTACCATATACCACGTTTGAAGTGATGGTAAGGATACTTGTTGTAGGCTCTGAGTGACGATAGGTGTGGTGTTTACGAATCATATCCATGAAGGTCTTTAACAACCATACTGCTATATCGTCAGCACGATCATCGTCATTACCATAACGAGGGAAGTCACCCTCCGTCTTATACTCTATTGGGAAGCCAGTCTCATCACGTATGATGTTCACCTTAGCATACTTGATAGCCGAGATAGAGTCGACCACATGACTGAAGCCAGCGATACCCGTTGCGAAAGTACGACGTACGTCTGTATCGATGAGAGCGAGCTCTGCAGCCTCATAGAAGTACTTGTCGTGCATGTAATGGATGAGGTTCAATGTGTTTACATAGACACCCGCCAACCACTCCATCATATCCATGAAGCGAGGCATAAACTCCTCGTAGGTAACGACATCACCCTCTATCGGACGGTAAGCAGGTCCACACTGCTCACGTGTCTTACTGTCAACGCCACCACTAATAGCGTATGTAAGACATTTAGCAAGGTTTGCACGAGCACCAAAGAACTGCATCTCCTTACCTGTCTGGGTAGCAGATACACAGCAACAGATAGAGTAGTCGTCGCCCCAGATTGGTCGCATAACATCATCATTCTCGTATTGTATAGAGCTGGTAGAGATAGAAATCTTCGCAGCATAGTCCTTGAAATGCTTTGGAAGACGAGAGCTATAGAGCACGGTGAGGTTAGGCTCTGGTGAAGGACCCATATTCTCAAGTGTATGAAGGAAGCGGAAATCATTCTTAGTCACCATTGAACGGCCGTCCATACCTAATCCTGCCACCTCGAGCGTAGCCCATACAGGGTCGCCAGAGAAGAGCTGGTTGTATGAAGGAATACGTGCAAACTTAACCATACGGAACTTCATAACCAAGTGGTCGATAAGTTCTTGTGCCTCTTTCTCCGTTAGTGTGCCTTCTTTGAAGTCTCGTTGAATGTAGATATCGAGGAAGGTTGAGATGCGACCCACCGACATCGCCGCACCGTTCTGGGTCTTTATGGCTGCTAAATAGCCAAAGTAAAGCCACTGAACAGCCTCATGTGCATTGTTAGCAGGCTCAGAAATGTCATAACCATAGATGGCTGCCATCTCCTTCATCTCCTTAAGAGCCTTTATCTGCATAGAGATCTCTTCACGTAAACGGATTATCTCTTCAGTCATCGTACCGTCTCCACAGTTGCGAAGATCCTTTGCTTTCTCGTTGATAAGGAAGTCTACGCCATAAAGTGCAACTCGACGATAGTCACCAACGATACGTCCACGACCATAGGTATCAGGGAGTCCTGTAAGAATATGGTTGTGTCTTACAAGTTTCATCTCGTCTGTATAAGCATCGAAGACACCATCGTTATGTGTCTTACAATACTTTGTGAAGATTTCATGTAGCTTTTCAGAAGGTTCATAACCGTAGGTTGTGCAAGCTTGCTCAGCCATCTTGATACCACCATACGGCATAAACGCACGCTTCAGAGGTTTATCAGTTTGTAAACCAACAATTTTCTCCAAATCCTTGGTTCCTTCTCCGATGTAGCCAGGGCCGTAGGCAGTCATACTGGAAACGACCTCGGTCTCCATGTCTAACACACCATTCTTAGCACGTTCCTGCTTTTGCAGCTCTTTGAGCATACCCCAAAGTTTGTTTGTTGCGGCTGTAGGTTCTTCAAGGAATGAAGCATCACCATCATAACTTTCGTAATTATCTTGGATAAACTGACGCATATTGACTTCGTCGAGCCACTTTGTACCAGTAAATCCTCTCCAGGCTTTTTTCATAAATGTCTGTTTGTTACGTTGTGAAATATTTAATACTTTTAGCTATAACACATCATACTTACAAAGTACTATGTATTACAGTGACCAAAGTTAGGCAAAAAAAGCGTAATAGCAAGTAATTGAACACATTATTATACATAAAATACATAAAAGTAGGTATGCCTTTCGTAAAGTCGAAGCGAAAATGATAATAACACGTAACCCACCTTATTATATAAAGCAAAAACCATAATATCTAAAAAAATGAAAAAACATGTGCTACATTTGTCAGTATCTAATCTTTCCATTATCTTTGCGATTGAATGGCATGACATTTGTACATTCAAACATAGATGGCCCATTTCTTTTGAGCCAATAACCCATTGATAACAAATTAAAAAGAATGAATATGAACTTTGACAATTTCACTAACGTAACAAACACACAAGAGCGTGACTTAGAGATGTCACGTGTCTTCCCTTCCTTAATGCGTAAGGTTTATATATGGATGACGATGGCACTTGCTATCACTGGTGTCGTAGCATACGGTGCGGGTAACTCTCCTGCGCTCATCCAGTTCCTTTACATGGGTAGAGGTGCTATGATTGTCATGGCATTAGTAGAGTTTGGTATCGTCTGGTATCTCTCTTCACGCATTGACAAACTGTCTCTCACAGCAGCAACAATATGGTTCATTATCTTTGCTACTGTCAATGGACTCACATTAGGATGGATTTTCGCAGCCTTCTCATCAGCGGCCATCACGAAGACATTCCTTGTAACAGCAGGAACCTTCGGAGCAATGGCATTGATAGGTTCTACTACTAAGAAGGACTTGACGAAGATGGGGGGTATCCTCTTCATGGCCCTTATCGGTCTTATCATTGCAGGTCTTGTGAACATCTTCCTAAAGAGTGCAATGTTCGATTTCATCGTAAGTGGTATCGGTGTACTTGTCTTTACAGGACTTACTGCATGGGACGCTCAGAAGATTAAGCGCAACCTTCAGATGGCACCAGATGCTGACGAGGGTGCTCAGAAGATAGCACTCCTTGGTGCATTGAGCCTCTACCTTGATTTCATCAACCTCTTCCTCTATCTTCTCCGTTTCTTCGGTAACAACAGAAACTAATCAGACAAGAGAAATAAACATCTAAGGACAGCCGTAATTCGGTTGTCCTTTTTTTATTGTCAAACGTAAAAGAGGACATGCGTTGTCCATCAGTTCCTTATTTTTTTACCGTAGATATAACCTCAAAACACCAAGATTAGTTTTATTTTCAGTTGCTGTCATATTTAATATTTAGTGTAACCACGCTATTATCTAACGACCTACACAGCCAAAAAGGATAACAGATATGACAGGAAAAATTATTTTTTGCAAATTGAACTATCAGTAGTAACTACTCTCATCACACATGAAAAGTGAAAGAGAGAATACCTTTTCAGAACGCTTAGACTATGGATAACTAATAAAAACATCCTCAGACAAGTTTATTCATAACGCCTTACTCACTCTTAGTATTAGGTCATCATCTGGCTTCCCTCCCCTCATCTATCAATGTCCAAACATCTCGAACACCTTGTCCGGAGGCTTCGGACAAAGTGTCCAGAGGCCTCGGACAGATTGTCCGAAGCCTCCGGACACATGATGAAAACGACAGTTAGCAACCGTATTGCAGCTTACAGAGATGGGAAGAGACCACATATACCAAACAAGCACAGGGTTAATACTATTTCAAGTACACGTTGAAGGCAGTTTTCTTAATAATTATATACATAATAACACACTAAATATTAATCAAAAGAGACCCATCATTAACCCAATTTTAAATAAAATTTAAAGAAAATAGAAAGCCCTAATTTAGCTTGTGTAATCAAAAAATAATCAATACATTTGCACTTATAAGAAATATTATTAATTACTAAAATCGTATGAAAAAAAGTATCTTTAGCGTATGCGTTAGTGCCCTACTCTTATTAGGTTCCATGCCTGCAATGGCACAGTTCAACATTGGTAAAGCAGCAGGTGGTGCTACGAAAGTGCTAAAAGCAGCCACATTAACAGATGCCGACATGGCAAAGTATGTAAAAGAGTATATTGAATGGATGGACGAGCACAACCACGTTTGTGACGCAAATAGTCCTTACACGAAGCGTCTGAATAGACTGACAAAGGGACTGACATCGGTTGAAGGCATCCCTTTGAACTTTAAGGTGTACTATGTTATAGACGTTAATGCCTTTGCTTGTCCTGATGGTAGTGTTCGTGTCTTCTCTTCTCTGATGGACGCAATGACCGATGATGAGTTGTTAGGTGTTATCGGACATGAGCTTGGACACGTCGCACACAAGGACTCAAAGAAGCGATTCCGCACAGCTTTGCTTACCTCTGCCTTGAAAGACGGTATCTCTTCAACCAACGGTGTGGCTTCATCTCTTAGCCAGTCACAGCTTGGCGACCTTGGTGAGGCTCTCCTTCAAGCTAACTATTCACAGAAACAAGAGAGTAAGGCTGACGCCTACGGCTATGATTTCCTCAAGGAGAACGATAAGAACCCATGGGCTATGGCACTTGCATTCGAGCGTCTTAAGAAGTTAGAAGAGGATGCTGGCGTTCAAAAAGATAGTAAATGGCAGCGCATGTTCTCATCTCATCCAGACCTCGACAAACGTATCAAGACTATGAGTAAGCGTGCTGAGAGAGATGGATTCACCCGTCCTGAGAACAAGATGCCAGAGAAGATTGTACGTGAAGAGCCTGCACAGACTCAGCAAACAACTGAGAAGACGGTCAGCAACCGCACTCCAAGAAAGCAAACCGTAGGTAAGCGCCCAGCTGGCAAACGCCCTGTAGGCAAGCGTCCTGCACGTCCTGCACACAGACGTAGATAATAATTACCTGTTTGTTCGTGACTTTCTGTCAACGAACAAACACGAAAAAGAGAGGGTATCAGAAAGCCTGTCGGAAGGACAATGGCATATCTGATACCCTCTCTTACTTTATGTTGTCTTGAAAGAGATAAACTCTATCCTTTCACTAAAACTGATTCTCAACAATATCGGATAGTACATCCTTGATATCTAAACCGGCTGCTCGCACCTGTTGAGGGATGAAGCTGGTAGCTGTCATACCAGGAGTAGTATTGATTTCGAGCATGTTGATGACATCATTACCGTCCTTATCCTTTGAAATGATATAGTCAATACGGATGATACCATTGGCATGAAGGATGTCATAGATACGACTGGTCTCGGCTGTTACACGCTTAGCTGTCTCCTCAGACATACGGGCTGGGGTGATTTCCTCAACCTGACCGTTATACTTAGCATTGTAGTCAAAGAACTCATTGCTGGTTACTACCTCCGTAGCAGGGAATACAACAGACTTATTCTTAGTCTTATAAACACCCTGAGAGATTTCCATTCCATCCATGAAAGCCTCTATCATCACCTCATCACTCTGCATAAAAGCAACACGAAGAGCTGGTGCTAACTGGTCGATATTCTTCACCTTTGACACACCAAAGCTACTTCCATCAGAAGAAGGCTTAACGAAGCAAGGCATACCAAGGCGTTTTTCAATCTCAGCCTCATCGTACTCTTCACCACGACGGAGCAAGATGCTGTCTGCTACCTTTATCCCAAAGTTGCGTAGATAGTTATTAAGAACATATTTATCAAAGGTCAAAGCCTCAACCAACACACCTCCTGTTGAGTAAGGAAGATGGAGAAGATCGAAATAGCCTTGCATTACTCCGTTCTCACCAGGCTGTCCATGAATTGTAATATAAGCATAATCAAACTCCGTACGCTTACCGTTCACGACAAAAGAAAAGTCGTTCTTATCGATTGGAGCAATACTTCCATCAGGCAATTCGACATTCCAATCGAGACCTCTTACGTCTACTATATATATATTGTAACGCTCCTTATCAAAGAAAGAGTATAACCCTTGTCCTGAACGCATAGATACATCATGCTCTGATGAGTCGCCACCACAAACGATAGCAATTGTACGCTTTAATTCTTTCATTGTACCTTTTTTATTTTTATTCCCTCTTTTCCCTTGCAGAGAAGGATATTTTTTATTCCCTTCGTAGGGCTTATTTGGGTTATTATTATTTCTATCTTTATGAATAGTCAATGGTATGGACGAATTAAAATCCTACTAATAAGCGATTTACCCAACCATCAACTCACAATTTCACTACTCGTCAGCTTGTTTGCTTGCTAAGCCTCCAACGTAGCTTCTCCACTTCTCTATCAATGTGGCAAGGTCGTTTGGAAGCTCACTCGTAAAGTCCATCTGCTCACCCGTAACTGGATGAACGAATCCTAACGTCCGTGCATGGAGTGCTTGACGGTCGCAGATAGCAAGACAGTTATGGATGAACGCCTTATAAGAACTCGACCGTTGCCCACGCAGAATCTCCGTTCCTCCATAACGCTCGTCCCCGAACAAAGGATGACCAATATGTTTCATGTGTGCACGAATCTGGTGTGTACGTCCCGTCTCAAGGATACACTCGATAAGTGTTGTATAACCGAAGCGCTCAATGACACGATAATGTGTGACAGCAGACTTACCGATCTCCGAATCAGGAGGGAATACAGTCATCCGCAATCTATCCTTCGGATCACGCGCAATGTTCCCTTCGATGCGCCCTTCATCATCTGTCAGATTACCCCAAACAAGGGCATTATAGCTGCGATGGGTTGTCTTATTAAAGAACTGTTTACCCAAGGCTGTCTTCGCATCAGGCGTCTTTGCAATCACCAAAAGGCCACTCGTATCCTTGTCTATCCTATGTACCAACCCAACCTCAGGGTCATTAGGGTCGAAGGAAGGCATGTCCCGCAGATGCCAAGCCACTGCGTTGATCAATGTACCATGGAAGTTGCCTGCTCCAGGATGCACGACAAGACCCGCCGGCTTGTTTACTACCATCAAGACATTGTCCTCATAAACAATATCTAAGGGTATATCCTCTGCCTCTATCGTATTATCATGCTTTGGGCGGTCGAGCATTAAGGTGATAACATCCTCTGGACGCACCTTATAATTACTCTTCACTGGTGCGTTATTCACATGGATATACCCCGCATCAGCAGCCTTCTGAATACGGTTACGACTGGAGTGTTGCATCCGTTCGAAGAGGAACTTATCAATACGGACAGGCTCTTGCCCTTTGTCTACCACGACACGGAAGTGCTCATACAATGTTCCCTCCCCTTCTCCACAGCCTTCAGTAGGAAGGAGATCATCGTTAAGCTCATCGTCAAAAACAATCTCTTCTTCTGTTGTCATCGTAAACTACTCTTTTGATCTAACCGAAGATGGGTCGGCAGGTAAGCCCGATTGTGAAGAGGGACCCGAACTACCAGTACCCGACCTTCCACGGCTATCTTTTATCTCGTTGCCATTCTCATCAACAGGCACCTCTACATATTCCTCTACCTCATCGTATTTAGGAACCTTCTCTTCTACTTCCACGTCTTCATACTCAGGCTCATTCAGTCCTGCTGTATCAGAGATTTGACGTGTACCATCACCCACCTGCAAGACAATCACAGCATCAGATGGAACACGATCGCCTGCTTGTACATGCTTACCATTAACCAAGATGCCATAAATCCAGTCTTTCTCACCAGGGATATATTCTGGTTCACCGACCTTAAAGCCCATAGAGAGCAACTGAGCCTGCGCCTCACGAAGCGAGTTATTATCAATAATATCAGGGATGACAAGCGATGGAGCGCTCGCAGCATTAATCGTTACATAGATTACATGGGTAGACTTAACGCGCTTACCTCCTGCTGGCGATTGTTCAAGAATACAATCAGCAGGAAGCTCCTTCACATATCCTGTATCCGTAACCTCGATTGTCAGTCCTACTTTATCCATTATATCCACAGCATCATCATACTGCTTATGAATAACATTCGGTACGACGATAGACTCACCATGAAGTGTATAATAGTCAAGCCCAAACCTGACTCCTATCGAGAGTATCAGCACAAGGATGACAATAGCAAGGATATTACCCCAGATATATGTGCTGTTAAATTTGTGGAAGAATTCTCTTGATGTCATTCAACTTGTCTCTTTTTCTTCTAACTAATCAACTCGTAGTATTCTCAAATAACTTGTTTACTCGTCAACCTGTCAACTTGTCTACCTACCAACTCACCAACTTGTCAACTCATAATTCTATCTGGCAAAGTTAGATAAAAAAACGGAAAGAAGCAAAGAATACTCTCTACTTCTTTCCGTTTTCACCTATTTCCTCATCAAGGACAGGCGTACTCATTTACTTTCCGTGATGCTCGTCAGAAACAGTTAACTTCTTACGACCCTTGGCACGACGGGCAGCTAATACGCGACGACCGTTCTTTGTTGCCATTCTCTCGCGGAAACCATGCTTGTTGACACGGCGACGATTGTGCGGCTGAAATGTTCTTTTCATTTTCTTATCCTATTTTATTGTTATTATGCAAATTATCAGTACGACAGGACAAAGCCTGCCATTATGGGCTGCAAAATTACTTAATCTTTTTGAATTAACCAAGAAAACGATGATTTTTACGCCCTTTATTTACGTTTTTTTCTATATTTTCTGTAACTTTGCACCGCATTTACAAGATAACAGCATATAAAAAATAACAAATTAGATATTAACAGATTATGATTAATTCACAGGAAATCAAGATCGGAACATGTATCCGTCTCGATGGTAAAATTTGGACTTGCATCGACTTCCAGCACCGCAAGCCAGGTAAAGGAAACACTGTTATGATTACCAAACTAAAGAATGTATCAGACGGCCGTGTGCTTGAGCGTACATTCCAGGTAGGTTTCAAACTTGAAGATGTACGTGTTGAGCGTCGCCCTTACCAGTATCTTTATCAGGATCCAACGGGTTACATCTTCATGAATCAGGAGACTTTCGAGCAGATTCCTATCCCTAAGCACCAGATTACTGGTTCTGACTACATGAAGGAAGGTGACGTTGTAGAGGTTGTTACAGACACTTCTGACGGCACAATCCTCCTCGCTGAGATGCCTGTTAAGACTACCTTGACTATCACACACAGCGAGCCAGGCGTTAAGGGTAACACTGCTACAAACGCAACAAAGCCTGCTACACTTGAGACAGGTGCTGTTGTTCGTGTCCCTCTCTTCATCAATGAGGGTGAAGTTATCCAGATTGACACTCGTGATGGTAGCTACTTGGGCCGTGTAAACGCCTAAGTCTCGCCTGTCGAAAGACAGATATTATCATCAAATAGCATATAGAATAGGATATGTCAGACGACTGGCATATCCTATTTTTTTGCTTTCCTTCATTCCTTAAAAGCTTATCACTAAATCTTATTCCTTACTTTCCCAAATTCTTGACAATAGAATACTGTAACCTATTTCTTGCTTTCCTCATTCCTTAAAAGCTTATCCCTAAATCTTATTCCTCACTTTCCCCAATTCTTAACAATAGAATACTGTAACCTATTTCTTGCTTTCCTCATTCCTTAAAAGCTTATTATAGGATAAGAGAAAAGAGTATAACGGCCCATTCGCAAGGCTCAACCCATCATTTGATTACACCTTTCTACCATCTTCACAACTCGTTCTACAATAAGAGAAAAGTTCCACCTTCAAATTATTTTCACGACAGGAAAGATTTATTTTCATGAAGAAAAATATTTTTTTTCATGACAAGAAATATTTTTCTTCATGAAAATAATTCGAGACCTAACGCCACTCTACCTTCATCTTATCTTTTTTATCAAGTTCTACAAACCTCATTCTCTCTTACAAACGACATCACTTTCCCACATCACTAACTCCCCCATCTCCCTGTTATCATGCCTTATAACGCCCCCAAATACCCTGTTACCCTATCTCAAACATCTCCTGCCTACTCTGTTACCATGTCTTAAAACCACCCCACTCTACCCTGTTACCCTGTCTTAAACATCCTCTGTCTACTCTGTTACCATGTCTTAAAACCATCCCACTCTACCCTGTTACCCTGTCTTAAACAAACCCCGTCTACTCTGTTACCATGTCTCAAACCATCCCACCCTACCCTGTTACCCTGTCTTTAACAAACCCTGTCTCCCCCACTAAGTTATTTTTTTCAATTCAAAATTCCCATATATGCTACTTTTGCATTACCTTTGCGGATATGGAGAATATGAACCTTGGGGCAGACATAAAGCCCACTAATTACACTATCAACGTACGAGGGCAACTCATCGACTTGAGTCATCCACTCGTCATGGGTATCATGAATGTAACACCCGACTCTTTCTTTGCCGACAGTCGAGTACAGACAGAGGAGGCTATCCGCCAACGTGCACACCAGATAATGGCTGAGGGAGCGAAGATTATTGATGTTGGTGCATGCTCAACACGCCCTGGCGGCGAGGTTGTCAGTGCTGATGAAGAGATGCGTCGACTGGCTTTTGCACTCCCCATCATACGAGAAGCCGAGCCAGATGCTATCCTTTCTATCGATACCTTCCGTGCGTCAATAGCCAAACGAACGATAGAAGAGTTTGGAGCCGACATCATTAATGATGTTGAAGAAGGCAAAGATCCAAACATGTTCCCTTCTGTCGCCGAATTAGGTGCACCTTATATATTAATGTCTACGGCAGCCAATCTACACGATATGCTCATCAATTTCTCACGTGAAGTGCAAGAACTACGTGCTTTAGGACAGAAAGACATCATCCTCGACCCAGGCTTTGGCTTTGGAAAAGGGGCCGTCGACGGTAATTACACACTACTAAGCGTGATGGAGCGACTGCAGGTAATGGAACTACCTATACTCGTTGGCATTAGTCGTAAGCGTATGATTCATCAGCTCTTAGGCATAACAGCCGCAGAGAGTCTTAACGGTACAACCGTTCTGAACACTATCTCCCTCATGAAAGGAGCCAACATTCTTCGCGTTCACGACGTTCGTCCTGCCGTTGAAGCAGTGAGAATCGTTGAGGCAATGCGTCAGAATGCCGAGCAGTAAGCTCGATTTTACACATTAATTATAACCCAACAGATAACCCATACTTCACCCACTATCAGCTATCCTCTGCCCTACACGGTCAGAGACGATGGTAAAAAGACGGGGAGTAGTTTTGTAATTATGTTTTTCCCATTTGGTATAAAGGATGTAATCGACATCGTGCTGGTAGCATTGATGCTCTACTATAGTTACCGATTGATGAAAGAGTCGCGTTCGCTGAACGTCTTTATCGGTATCATGGTATTCATTATCGTGTGGCTCATAGTCAGTCAAGTGTTAGAGATGCGCTTATTAGGTAGTATCTTAGACAAGCTCGTTTCGGTGGGAGTCATCGGTCTTATCGTTCTGTTCCAAGAAGATATACGTCACTTCCTCTATAGCCTTGGCGCACACCGAAAGGTGAATAACATCATGAAACTATTCACAAGGAAAGGCAATAAAGGTGAGGTAGACAAAGAGACCATTATGCCTATCGTCATGGCCTGTATGAGTATGAGTCGTGGAAAGGTTGGTGCACTGATTGTCATAGAGCGTGGTGTGATGTTGGAAGACATTGTTGAAACCGGTGACCTGATTGATGCTCGTATCGACCAACGCCTAATAGAGAACATCTTCTTTAAGAACTCACCCCTTCATGACGGTGCGATGGTGATTTCAAAACGCCGTATCAAAGCAGCAGGTTGCATCCTTCCTGTCAGTCATAAGCAGGATATTCCAAAGGAACTTGGCCTCCGCCATCGTGCTGCCATGGGTATCTCGCAAGACTCAGACGCCTTGGCTATCATCGTATCAGAGGAGACGGGGCGCATTAGTGTTGCCATGCACGGTGAGTTCCAACTACGTCTTTCAGCCGAGCAGTTGGAGAGTATCCTCACAAAAGAGATTGTCACTGTGTGATGGGTGTTGGGTGTTGAGGGGTAGGTGTTGATGAATAGCGATGAATGGTAGGTGTTGGGTGATGAGTGGTAGGTGTTGGGTGAATACTTATAAAGGGGGTTGGATAAAATGTAAATCAGCAACCAACATTCAACACTCAACGCCCATCAACCAACATCTAACATCACTATTCATCAACACCTAACACTCAACACCTAACACCTAACACCTAATTAAGCATTAAGTTCATCTCAAGGCTATCATCCTTAAAGATATAATCAGCTAACTCAGCAATCGTTAGTGAGCGCGTATCAGGCAACGGTCGATTTGTTCGAACGACGTGTCCTCGCTTGATTTGGAAGTATGTGTTGTTCATTGGAATATCCGAATCGTCATACACACGGATATTCTCTGTACGTTCAGGATGGCGTTGCGCATAGAGTTCTAATGCTTTCTCCGCATTGATAACACGTATCATTGCAGGGATATCTTTGGTCTCTTGCTGTCCAGTCGGGTTAAGCGTCAATGTGAGACGATTGTCCTCCTTAATAATCTCCAACCCTTCCTCGTCATGTAAGAGTACACAGTCTTTCTTGCGTTGCCACTCATCAAAGGTCTTAAAGTCTATCT
Organism: Prevotella sp. oral taxon 313; assembly: GCF_003043935.1. Lineage (NCBI taxonomy): Bacteria > Pseudomonadati > Bacteroidota > Bacteroidia > Bacteroidales > Prevotellaceae > Prevotella > Prevotella sp. oral taxon 313. The sequence continues at coordinate 2,921,435 of NZ_PYXE01000001.1, read as the reverse complement.
TGTCAATCTCCTTCGGACCCGGAGTACAAGTGATGTTACGTGTGTAACCACATCGAGCATACCAGTCATAAAGCCATTCCTCAGCAGGTATTAATGTGGCAAAGACAATATCCTTGTGATAAAGACGGAAATGAGCCTGTGACATAAGGTTGTTGCCCATGTTCTGCTTGCGGTACTCCTCTCGTACACTCACACCACTAATATAAGCAGTTCGCACCTCTTCTGAATAATACTTCATCGTATAAGGGAGCGTCTGAAGGGCTGCCACAGTGTGCTGATCAACCTGACAGATAACGTTATATTCAGGTTTGAAGACACGTGAGAAATAAAGTTGAATAAAGGGTTCAACGTCATGGAAGGTGTCACGCCATAGTGCTATCGTCTCCTCCTTAATCTCCTCCTGTGTCTCTTCCTGCGCCAGTGGATATTTCTCCATGATAACATTCTTCTCCAAGAGGATGTCTGGCTTATAAGAAAGCTTCGCATATCGGAGACCCTCTATACCAAGGTCTTCCTCACGATTCATATACTCATATTGCTCTGGGAGATGCTGTGCGAACTCCTGATTGATGATAGAGAAAGCTCCTTCGTAGGCCGTGTCAGCCTTCTCAACACACACGTCAAAGACCGTATTCGTAATAGGACAGCCAAAGGTAAAGGCTATCAGCTTGCCATCTACCCATATTGTCCCACCGAGAGCACCAATCTCATCCCACAAGTCGAAGACACGTGTCATTGAACGAAGCTCCTCTGAGAGTTCTTCAGACTCGTCTGTATCTTCCTTTGTGACAGCTCTCCATGACTCTTCCACAGCGATACACTCTGGTATCATGTCCTTTGTTAGTGGTCGATACTCATAGTTTGGGAAGCTCTTACGGAACTTATTACAGTGGTTACGCTTCCCTTGTAGCTTCTTACCAGATAGTGTCGCCAGCTTTTCTCGTGTGTAGATATAATCGAAGTGGTCGCGGTCTGGCTTAATATAAAAGGTCTCTGGGAAGGTTTCCTCTAATATTTTCGTCATATAAGAACATACGCCTAACATCAAGAAGGGATGACCCAAGATGATAGCATCGTCTCGCATCTGACGAACAACAGCAGCAAAACGCTCTCGCATCCCCTCCTCCCACTTGCATTTCCACACCGGAGCCATATAAGCAAGATGGTGTCCTGTATAGAAACGGAACACTAAGAAGCCATCAACCTCAGCTATTTGCGTATTATATAAGAACCTCCATGAAATGATGTTGGCAAAGCTTAAGTCGCAATTCATGCGGTCGCCACACAGCGTATAACGCTGTATTAATTCACGGTCGGTCGTCTTTACATCATGAAACTTAATCATATAATTATCTACATTGTTTAGATTACAAAGATAATCAGAAATCTTTAGACTCACAAAGGCAGGCTTGCTTTTATTCTTATAAGGGTGAAATAAAATGGTATCTCCTATCATCATATAAGCTAATGTAAGTAGATAGCGTCCTGTTTAGCCCCGATTACCATTGATGTACACTATCCGCACATGCGGTGTGAAGTCCCTGTACAACTACGAAAGAAGGTAAAATAGGAGCATTTTCACCCCTATCACATTCAAAAGACAGCCATAGTAAGGTCATTACTAAAAATGTTTAGCAAACAACATAATTCTCTTTTATGGGAGAAAACAATAATTATGTTTGGCATTACAACTTTCTTTTGCTATCTTTGCATAGCAAAACTGAATTTATAATAAATACATTTTAAGATACAAATATGGACTTATTAGAGCAAATCGTTGCACGTGCTAAAGCCGACAAGCAGCGTATCGTGCTCCCCGAGGCAGAAGAGGAGCGTACCTTAAGGGCAGCTGACAGAGTGTTGGCTGACGACATCGCCAATCTGATCCTCATTGGAAACCCAGCCAACATACGTAAGCTTGCCACAGAGTGGGGGCTTAAGAATATTGACAAGGCTACCATTGTTGACCCAGAAAACAACCCAAAGAGTGAAGAATATGCCGCTAAATTGGCCGAACTACGCCAAAAGAAAGGTATGACATTAGAGCAGGCTCGTGAGCTGGTAACCAAGAACAATCTTTACCTCGGTTGCATGATTATTAAGACAGGAGGTGCTGATGGACAGATTTCTGGCGCCCTCTCTACCACAGGTGATACCCTTCGTCCTGCCTTACAGATTATTAAATGTGCACCAGGGATTAGCTGTGTGAGTGGTGCTATGCTTATTCTTACACATGAGGAACAGTATGGTGAGAACGGAATCGTCGTTATGGGCGACGTTGCTGTTACTCCTAACCCAACAGCCGACCAGTTGGCTCAGATCGCATATACCACTGCTGAGACCGCAAAGAGCGTTGCTGGCTTCCAGAATCCATACGTTGCTATGTTGAGCTTCTCTACTAAGGGCTCTGCACAAGACGCTAAGGACCGTGAGACCGGTAAGAGTGTTTATATCATCGACAAGGTCGTTGAGGCTACAAAGATTGCCAAAGAGAAATTCCCAGAACTGAAGGTTGATGGCGAACTACAGGCAGATGCCGCATTAGTCCCAGCCGTTGCAGCAAAGAAGGCACCAGGTTCTGACATCGCAGGTAAGGCTAACGTGCTCGTTGTTCCTAACCTTGAGGTAGGTAACATTGGCTATAAACTGATTGAGCGCCTCGGTGGTGCGAAGGCTATTGGCCCTATCCTCCAAGGTATAGCACGTCCTGTAAACGACCTCTCACGTGGCTGCTGCGTCGATGATATCTATTATATGGTAGCTATCACAGCGTGTCAAGCACAGGACGCAAAGAGGTAAACTGAAATCAAAAGTGCTGATCTAATAGTTATTACTTCGTCTGTTGCACTATTAGAAACCAGCAAGACTCAAAATCAATATTACTAACAACATCATTCAATAATCACAATTACGTATATGAAGATATTAGTTTTAAACTGCGGAAGTAGTTCTATTAAATACAAACTGTACGATATGGCAGACGAGTCTGTACTGGCTCAGGGTATCGTTGAACGCATTGGTCTTGATGAGGCATTCATCAAAGTGAAACTTGACAATGGTGAGAAGAAGCAGATTATGGCTGACCTTCCTACCCACAAGGAGGGTGTTGCACTCGTATTCAAGGTGCTCCTCGACCCAGAGATGGGTGCTTTGAAGAGCTTGGACGAGATAGACGCTGTTGGTCATCGTGTCGTACAAGGTGGCGATCTATTTGAGAAGAGCTGCATCGTAACCAAGGAGGTGGAGGAAGGTATCGAGAGTCTTATCGACCTTGCACCTGTTCATAACGCAGGACACTTGCGTGGTTTGCGTGCTGTTGACGCTTTAATGCCTCACACACCACAGGTAGTAGTATTCGACAATGCGTTCCACAGCACCATGCCTGACTACGCTTACCTCTATGCAGTGCCTTACGAGTTCTACAAGAAGTACCATGTTCGCCGCTACGGCTTCCATGGAACGAGCCATCGTTACGTGTCACACCGTGTCTGTGAGATGCTTGGTGTTGACATTAAGACACAGAAGATTATCACTTGTCACATCGGTAATGGTGCTTCAATGGCTGCTATCAAGAATGGTAAGGTCATCGACACCTCTATGGGACTTACCCCATTGGCAGGTTTGATGATGGGTTCACGCTCTGGCGACATCGACCCTTCTGCCGTTACATACCTAATGGAGAAACTCGGAAAGAAGCCACAGGAGATGGCAGACTTCCTTAATAAGGAGTCTGGTGTACTTGGTATTACTGGCATCAGCTCGGACATGCGCGACATTGAGAACGCTGACAACGCTGGCGACAAGATGGCTCATCTGGCATTACAGATGTACACCTATCGTATTAAGAAGTACATCGGTGCTTACGCAGCAGCAATGAATGGTGTGGACATCATCGTTTGGACAGCTGGTGTGGGTGAGAATCAGACTGGTCTTCGTTGGGATGCTTGCAAGGACATGGAGTATCTTGGCATTAAACTCGACAAGGAACGCAACATGTGCCGAGGTGAGGAAAAGGTACTCTCTACCGACGACTCAAAGGTAAAGGTTGTCCTTGTTCCAACAGACGAAGAGATTGTTATTGCACGCGACACACAGGACTTGGTCAGAGACTTGAAGAAGTAAACATCGTGACTTAGACGTATTAGGCGGTTATAGACATCCCATAGGGAGCTATAACCGCCTATATTTGTATAAAGACATTGTCGAATAACGATAAAGACACATAGAAACGCGAAAGGTAGTTGTCTCACGACAACTACCTTTCTTTTAACTAAACTTAATCTACAAACCTGAGTTTTATTTTATATTATGAATGTCTTAAATCAAATCAAAGGCTGAACACCAGTCTTCTTCTCTATCGGTAATGGTTTAATGTCCATCCCTCTTAAAGACAATGCAAAGTTACGCTTTTGTTTGATAACCTCCAAATTCTTTTGCGAAAATTTATATTTTATACTCAAAATGGGTCCATTTGTCTTTACAAATAGGAAATTTTTACGTTTGTTAAGGCTTACTTTCACCCTCTACATACTCCTCTAAGAACATGTGTTCACCATCGAAGACGGCGTAAGTAAACTGCCATATCCAATCGCCAAGGATGAGCATACGCACTTTCCGCGACAGTGTGAGATCCAGTTCGATGTGGCGATGACCATAGATAAAGTAGTCTATATCCTTATGAGTAGCCATATACTTCTTCGTATATTGCACCAGATACTCCTTATCTTCGCCCAAGTAGGGTATTTCCTTCCCATCGACACGTTTCAATCTACTCTTCTTTGCCCAGTTAAGGCCCAACTGCATTCCCCACCAAGGGTGGAAGAAGTTAAGCAGTCGTTGACAGAAACGATTATGGAACACCTCCCGAAGAAAGCGAAACATTGGGTCTGGATCACCTAAGCCATCGCCATGTGCAAGATAGAACACCTTATCATAGATTTCCGTTGTCACTGGTTTGCGATGAAGGATGACACCACACTCCTCCTCTAAATAGCCGTAGGTCCATAGGTCATGATTACCTGTAAAGAAATGGACCTCCACTCCCATGTCCGTCAACTCAGACACTTTCCCAAGGAAGCGAGTAAATCCTTTGGGGACAACATACTTATACTCATTCCAAAAGTCGAACATATCTCCAAGGAGATAGACCGCAGCAGCCTTATGCTTAATGCTATCCAAGAAGCGTACAAGGCGGCGTTCGTGTGTTCGACGGTGGTCAATGGCAAGTGAACCAAGGTGGGCATCAGAAAGGAAATAGATATTTTTCATATCATTGGGAGGGTGAATGGGTGATGAAAGGTGGGTGATTTCGGAGGGAGTTCTGAGGTAGTACCTCAGAAGCAGGGACCGAGCTGGGGACGAGGGGGCACCTCTGGGCTAACGAAGAGGGAGCGAGGATGCTTATTCGAAACCTAATTCAACACGTGCCTCTTCTGACATCATACTCTGATCCCAGACCGGTTCAAACACAAGATTAATGTTTGCAGTCTTAACACCCTCGACACTCTCCACCTTTGTGCGCACATCTTCAAATATGAAGTCAGCTGCTGGGCAGGATGGAGAAGTAAAGGTCATATCCATATCAAGGTTACCCTCATCATCAAGATCAATCTTATAGATCATACCAAGGTCATAGATATTCACAGGAATCTCTGGGTCGTAAACAGTCTTCAACACGTCAACGATACTCTCTTCTATCTTTGTTTTCTCTTCTATTGTCATATCTTTTAATATCCTTTTAAGGTGAATTACTCTTTATAATGATAGTACACACGAGTGCTATGAAAGCTTGCTTTGACATTGCCGAGTGCCGCCTATCTTCTGCAAAGATAGTGCAAACGAGCGCAATGAAAGCTTGCTTTGACATTGCCGAGTGCCGACTATCTTCTGCAAAGATAGTGCAAACGAGTGCAATGAAAGCTTGCTTTGACATTGCCGAGTGCCGCCTATCTTCTGCAAAGATAGTAATTAAAAACAATAAACACAATAAATCCACATGGAAAGGTTCAGTCTTAAAGGCTGAAAATATCGTATTCCACGAATTATTTTCATGAAAAGAAATATTTATTGTCATGAAGAAAAATATTTTTTATCGTGAAAATAAATATTTCCGTTCATGAAAATAAACCCAAACTAAGTGATGAGTCGTATTAAGACAGGTCTAAACAAGACATTAATATGCCATGCCAACGAGGACAAAAGGGGGTGTAGATATTCCGCAAAGAGGGCAAGAAAAATCAACTAAGAGGGTCGTTTCAGGTTAAACAAAGTTACGATTACATTCCTCTCCACGAAAAACAATTACGAAAAAGGGTATATAAGAAAACTTTTATGTAAGTTTGCAAAAAACAAATAGATAGCTATGCGTAGACGAGTCGTACTTTTCCTCTTGCTATTACTACTCCCCTTGGCCTCACTTCAAGCCCAGGAGGTGCTGGTATGCGATGGCGTCTCACATTTCCCAATACGTGATGTTTTAGTCATTGCAGACGGTAAGAATATCGGACTAACCACATGGAAAGGGCTCATCACCCTACCCGATACCTTCCAAACAGCCAGCTTCAAAAAGAAAGGATACGCACCAGAGAAACTGTTACGCAATGAGGTTTTACGCGACACGGTGTTTCTCTATCCCGCAGAACATTACTTAGATGAAGTCATAGTGACAGGCAAACAGATTGTTGACGGACGTGAACTCTTAAAGAGAATGCCGAAGCGAGACATCTTAGAAAAGAAGCCAGCCCATTCCCTATTAGAGTTTGATGTTGGGCTTATGCTTGATAAACGATACCGTAGAGACCGTAAGCATGTTGAGAAGCTACGTGAAGTTTTCAAGAAAATGGACGGTTTAGAGGATAAGGAAGACCCTATCCTCAAGGCCTATCGACAGACACAACAGGAATTAAAAGCCGACTCTATTCAGAAAAAAAACGAAGAGAAAGAGCCCAAGAGATAGCTTTCAATGCAAATAAAGGTTAAATACAAGACTATTAAAGCAATCTTTTTGTATAGTTTACTTGACTTTTAGAAAGGTAAATATTACTTTTGTAGCGTGATAGAAATCTTTTCTTATTAATCAAAAAAGCTACTTTATGAAAGCAGACTACCTTTTACCCCACATCTTTAGGAAGATTGGTTGGATTATTTTCACCCCCTGTTGTGTCATGATCTTGGTTTCCTGGTTAGGTATCAACGACTGGTTTAATGATGACAGACTGAGTTTTATTACCTTACACATTGGGAACCTTAATTTCTTTGCGCCTGAACAAGAGGGTCGTTCTTTCTTTTATTTTGCACAGGAAGACATGTTCTCTGAACTTGTCTACTGTTTGACCTTTCTCTCTCTATATATGATAGCATTTTCAAAGAATATAGTTGAGGATGAATATGTTGAACATCTCCGCATGCGTTCATTAGTATGGGCATTGAAAGTAAACACGATTTTCTTTATTATCTTCACTTGGTTCTGCTTTGGTATGGTTTATATAACTTTATTAATGCTCTCAATGTTCAGCATATTCCTGCTGTTTCACTTCCGTTTTCTGTACGAACTACATAAAAGAAGAATAGGTAATGAAGAATAATATAAGAGTAGAACGAGCTATAAAACGTATGACTCAAGCGCAATTAGCAGAACTTATTGGAGTGTCCCGACAAACAATTGTCGCCATCGAAAGCGAGAAGTATGTTCCCTCAACAGTTCTCAGTCTGAAGATTGCACGTGTCTTCGATAAACGTGTAGATGATATTTTCGAACTTGAAGAGGGCGATTAAGAATTTATGTTTACCCCCTATAAGCGTCCTCGTATTGGTAATCATAATTATAACAGTAACTTTTCATTTTTGGAATAAACCATAAAAAAGCCCGATAGACAAGGTGAAGATAGTTCACACCTGCCTCATCGGGCTCAAAATATACTCAAGTTATGGAAAAGTTCTATTCGTTATATCAAACCACGGATACGGTCGTCAAAGGCTGAAAGGGCAGCCTTCGCACCTTCTCCCATAGCGATTGTAATCTGTTTGTAAGGCACCGTTGTAACGTCACCGGCAGCATATACGCCCCTTAGACTGGTTCGATTTGTTGCGTCAATGACAATCTCATTGCGAGGACTAACCTCCACCTCGTCTTTGAAAGCATCACTGTTTGGCGATAGACCAATCTGCACAAAGACACCATCCAAGGCTATATTACGCTCCTCGTCATTGGTACGATCCTTCACGGTAATGCCCGTTAGCTTCTTACCATCGCCCAAGAGAGCTGTTGTCTGAGTAGAGAGAAACACATCAACATTGGTCAAGCTGGCCACTTTCTGCTGTAGTACCTCATCGGCACGCATAGAGTCAGCAAACTCAAGGACGGTCACATGGCGGCAAATACCAGCCAAGTCAATGGCTGCTTCGATACCAGAATTACCGCCACCGATGACTGCTACGTCCTTACCCTTATAGAAAGGACCATCGCAATGAGGGCAGAAATGCTCGCCATGACCAATATATTTATCCTCATCAGGCAGCCCAAGTCGACGCCAGCTTGAACCTGTTGCAATCACAACAGCTGGTGCGGTAAAGGTTTCACCACCCCTTACAGAGACAGTCTTAACAGCCTCCTTTAGATTAGTTGCCACCACCTTACGGTTGTCGAAAACATCAATAGAATAATCATTGATATGTGTGCGGAGGTCAGCAGCAAGTTGTGTACCAGTTGTCTTAGTAACTGAAATAAGATTCTCGATACCCGTTGTGTCGTTTACCTGTCCTCCGATACGCTCTGCAACGATAGCTACACGCAAGCCTTTGCGGGCAGAATAGATAGCAGACGACGCTCCAGCAGGACCACCACCAAGTACGATAACATCATAATCACGTACGGTTTGCACGGAGTTAGCGTCATGGTCGGTACCAACCTTGTCTTCTAACTCTTGGAGAAGGACGCCGAGGTCGCCACGACCAGTGTGTAATGGTTCGCCATTGACGTACACTGACGGTACACCCTGTATGTTCAAACGTTGTATCTCATCCTGGTATAGCCCCCCATCAACCATCTCATTGCTGATATTAGGGTTGATAAGTGCCATTACGTTGAGTGCCTGAACAACGTCAGGGCAGTTGGTACAGGTGAGAGAAACGTAGGTCTGAAGGCGTATTTCACCCTTCAGTGCCTTGATACGAGCCGTTATCGCCTCATCAGGAAGGTTCTTACCCTGTCCATCAGCATTAAGTACAGCGAGGAGCAAGGAAGTGAACTCATGTCCGTTGGGTATGCCTCTGAAGCTGATACCAGTCTCCTCGCCATTACGAAGAATACTGAATGAGAACCGTTCTCCTTCTTGGTAAACGGCCTTAACCTTGTCGGAAGTAGAAGCGATGTCCTCTATGAAGGAAGAGAACTCGGCCGAGTTCTCGTCATTACTATTGCGTGTAACGCTAAGCGTTATATCAGATGAGAGCGAAGCAAAGACGCCCTTCACCTGTTCGAGTATGTTTGAATCTAACATGGGGCTTGTAAATTTCTCTATACATTATAAAGAATGGAGAGATAAAGTACGGTGACCTATCTCTCCATTATAACTACTATGACAGTCTTATGTCTGTTATTACAGATAATAAGTCTTAGAGCTTACCTACGAGGTCGATGCTTGGCTTCAAGGTCTCACCGCCCTGCTTCCACTTAGCTGGGCAAACCTCACCATCGTGAGAAGCCACGAAGAGAGCAGCCTCAACCTTACGTACCAACTCATCAGCATTACGACCAATGCTGTTGTCTTGTATTTCTGCAATCTTAACAAGGCCTTCTGGGTTTACAAGGAATGTACCACGATAAGCGACACCCTCGTCCTCTTTATAAACACCGAAGCCACGGCTCAATACGCCAGTTGGGTCAGCAAGCATAGTGTACTTAATCTTCTTGATTGTATCAGAGGCGTCATGCCATGCTTTATGTACGAAGTGAGTATCAGTACTAACTGAGAACACCTCTACACCAAGGCCCTTAAGCTGCTCATACTTATCAGCCAAATCCTCCAACTCCGTAGGACATACGAAGGTAAAGTCAGCTGGATAGAAGAAGAAGAGAGCCCATTTGCCCTCGATATCCTTGCTTGAAACGGTCTTAAACTGTCCGTCCTGGAATGCCTGAACGGTAAACTCTGGTGCGTGTGCATTGATAATTGGTTCCATATCTAACTTAATTCTATTTATGTGATTATACTTTTTTGTTTCGCAGTGCAAAGTTAGTATTTGTAATCATTACAGCCAATAGATAAAATCTATGTGCTGATTAATAAAATCTATCAAGCCCCACTCTGCTACTGATTATCAACAGGTTACACTCGAGTAAAAGCCGAATTAAAAGATTGATAGCCGCTGTTTTTTTGTGTTGGGTGGTAATTAGTAGGTGGTAGGTGATAGGTGGTAGGTGTTTATGAATACTGATTGAAAGGTGTTAAGTGATGGGTGATTATGAATACTGATAGATGGGTGATGGGTGATAGGTGATGGGTGTTCATGAATACTGAGAGATGAGTAGTGGATGACAAGGAATACTGGGAACAGGTGGTGAGGGATACTGATACGGAGCTTATATGGGGAGAAAACGATACTTATTAATGATGATGGAGGGGCGAAAGTAGTCACTATAAAAGATGAAAAAGCCGAGTATAAAGAATAAAAACACGATGAAGACACGGTTATTCGACTTTTTTTATCTATTTTTGTCATAGTCTATATATTGTATTAAAAGCATGACACTACAACAATTAGAATATGTAATGGCAGTTTATCGACTGAAACATTTCGCAAAGGCAGCCGATGATTGTAATGTTACACAGCCTACCCTTAGTTCGATGATACAGAAGTTAGAGGACGAATTAGGGGTTAAAATCTTTGATCGTAAGCGTCAACCAATACAGCCAACACAAGCGGGAATGAAGGTGATAGAGGAGGCGTGGAAGGTTCTTAACCGTGCAAAGAAACTCAGACAGACTATCGACGAGGAGCGACAGACCCTTACAGGCACCTTTGAAGTGGCTGTGCTTCCAACGATAGCACCTTATCTTATCCCCCGCTTCTTTCCCCAGTTGATGAATGAACACCCCGAGATGGATGTGAGAATCACGGAGATGAAGACCGAAGACATGCGCAAAGCACTTCGAAGGGGTACTATCGACGCTGGTATATTGGCACGTGTTGACGGCTTGGAAGAGATGAACTGTACATCACTCTACCGTGAACAGTTCTTTGCATACGTAGCAGAAGACGACCCACTGTACGTTAAAGAGTTTATTCGTCCAGCCGACTTGTCTGGTGAATACCTATGGTTACTCGATGAAGGACATTGTTTTCGTGACCAACTTGTGAAGTTCTGCCAGCTAAAGTCGGCCGCATTAAGTAAGAAGAGCTATAACTTAGGAAGCATAGAGACCTTCATGCGCATTGTAGAGAACGGCAAGGGAGTCACCTTCATACCGCAACTTGCACTCTCACAGCTCACCAAGGAGCAACACCGACTCGTACGTCCTTTTGCGCACCCAGTGCCCTCTCGTGAGATTATCCTTATGACTTCGCCTAATTTCATACGTCATACACTACTCCGAATGCTCGTTGACAGAATAAAAGAGTCACTCCCTGATGACATGCAAGACTAATGTTTTAGTAGCTTCACCTAAGTGATAACGCACGCAGGAAACGATAAGTCCCAGTTACATCCACCGTATCTGGGGCTTTTTCTATCCCTCAAAAAGCACAGAAAAATAAGTGATAAGCTCCATAAATATTTGTGACATATTATTATTTTCACTATCTTTGCAATCATTAGAAAGTATATTATACAAGCAACATAACAAAGTCTATCTATATGAATCCTAATCAAAGACAAAACAGTCAACAGCGTTTAAATTCTAACCTCTCTAACTTCTTTAACATGAATAATTCTAAGAAACTGTTAATCCCAGTAGCCCTTATTGCCACAGCCTGCGCGCTTAGCCTCGTATTCTTCACTTTCGTAAACCCTTCATACGACCAAGAAGCAGCATTGAAGATGAAGCCTATCTTCTTTGGTAGCACACGTGTCTCTGACGAACCAGTCAATTCTATCACACTCGTAGCGCCAACGACGTCGGCTGTCTACTTCAATATACTACCGCAGAAGATGCAGTTTCAGTTTGACGACCTACTCTCAAACGATAATACTCCACTTGATGTCAATATGTATATGATTATTCAAGTGAAGAAGGGACAGACCCCCGACTTACTAAGAAACTATGGTGAGAACTGGTTTGAGAACTTTATTGAACCCTATTTCCGCAATAAGGTACGTGAGTATGTGTCATCTTGTTCGCCATTCGACTTGATGAGTAATCGTGAAGTTCTTGCTAAGTTCGACGACCGCATTAAGCAGTCTATGCGCCAGTATGTAGCTTCCTTGTCACGAAAAGCCAATTTCCCTGTTGACATCCAACAGGTGATTACCGACCGTGTGATGCCTAACAAGGAGCAGTTAGAGGAGATGAACAAGACTGCTGCAAGTATTCAAGCCAAGCAAACACAGGAGAAAAGAGCCGAGATGGAGCTGGCACGTGCCAAGGCCGAGCGTAATAAAGCGGTGGCCGACAAGGCTTACATGACCGAGCTGAACCTCTCGCCAGCACAGTTCATACAGTTACGTGCATGGGATGTCATCGAGAAGAAGAATGGAGCTAACATTGACGTTCTCTTCGGAGGAGGTGAGACACCGATGTGGAACATCCGCCGATAGGCTACGTCTTCACCGATTGTAAATAAAATAAGAACGCTTAGACCTATGACAAACGGTGAAATCTATCTTTTGGTACTTTCCATCCAACTTTTTATATTGGTAGTTATCTTCTTTGTTGGACGGCTTGTACTCAACCCTCCAAAGAGCCTTATAAATAGCTTTATTATAGTTGATGGTTACCTGTATCCCCGTTTTCAACAGGGCCATATCGCACTGATTAAGCCTCCTCAACCTATCTGTATAAAAGATATTGTTAGCCCAAGTTTAACTGGCAAAATTATTTTTCATAAATTTTCGGGATATTTTGTGTAGTATCAATTTGATAAATGATTGATAATCAAGTATAGGTTATTGTAACGAGGAGTAAAATCTGATTTGTAGGACACAGTCATATCAAAATTATTTTGTTACTTTGCACTCATGCACGCAAATGTACAGACACGATTCAACCCTGCCACAGGCGACATGGCTCCTTATTATCGCATCAAGGAGTCATATCGTGACGTGCAGGGTCATGTACATTCGCTAATTCTGTTGAACATCGGGTTCGAACCTTCACTTACTGCTGTACAGGTTCGAAAAATTGCATACGCTCTTACCGAACGCTTCAAAACCAGAAGTACACCCTCGCTTTTCAAGGAACATCTTGACGGTCTTACTCCTATTGAACAGGCAAAGGCTGACGAATGGTGGAGCCGTATGGAGAAAGAAGGTGGAATCGATCGGTTTAATAAGGAAGAACAGAAGTCGCTGAGAAAATATGAGAACTACATTGACCTTGAGACGGCAAGCTATACTGACGCAAGGAATGTTGGTGCAGAGTGGCTCTGCAAGCAGACAATAGACAAGCTGCAGTTAGAGGGTTTTCTGCGCAAAAACGGGTGGACGGAAAATGCGATACACACGGCTTTGTCAGCATTGATTGTTCGCACGGTATATGCTGTTTCTGAACGTTCATCTTATTATTATTTGCGCGATAACTCGGCTGCCGCTGAACTTTATAGTGGAGTTCCTGGCTGGACACCAGGAATCAATTCTCTGTATAAAATCACTGACAAGTTATATGAACTAAAGGAACAGTTAGAGTGTCATTTGTGCAGCGTTACTGACGATCTCTTTAATATAGATAACAAGTTGATGCTCTTCGACTTAACCAACTTCTATTTCGAGGATAGTAAGCGTAATAGCGATAAAGCCAAGTTCGGTCGTTCAAAAGAAAAACGCTCTGACTGTAAGCTACTTGTACTTGCATTATGTATCAATAAAGAAGGTTTTATACGTAATTCTTCTATCTTAGAGGGTAATACAGTAGATCCCAAGTCTCTACCCAATATGATTGATACGCTGGCAAAGAGAAATCCATCACGAACCAAGGATACGCTCGTTGTCATGGATGCAGGTGTTGCCACGGAAGAGAACTTGGAGCTAATAAAGAAAAAGGGTTACAATTATCTCTGCGTATCCCGTACGAAAATGAAAGACTATACGCTCAGTGATGATAATAAGAGTGTTACGGTAATAGATGCCCGTCAGCAGAAGATAACGCTGAAAGAGGTTAAGACAGAGGATGATAAGGATTATTATCTCGAAATAACATCTCCTTCGAAAGCTATGACAGAGTCGTCCATGAACAGGGTTTGGAGAGAGCGTTTTGAGATGGAACTGCAGAGGATAAACGAAGGAATCTCCAAGAAAGGTGGGACAAAAACCTATGAAAAGGTTGTTGAACGTACAGGACGTACCATACAGAAGTACCCATCTATAGCGAAGTTCTACCAGATAAGCTACATAAAAAATAAGAAGAAACCCAATCAGATGCTACGTGTAGACTGGGAGATAAAAGACCTATCGGCAATGGAAACTGGTCACGGAGTCTATTTCCTCCGCAGCAATGTCAGGACACTTTCTGAGCGTGTGACATGGGAATACTACAATCTCATTCGTGAGATAGAATGTACGAACAGACAACTAAAGAATGATCTCAACCTCCGTCCTATTTATCATCAGAAAGATGAGCGAAGCGATGCACACCTCTTCTTCGGTTTATTAGCCTACTGGGTGGTAAACACTATCCGTTGTCAATTAAAACGGGAAGGAGAATCCTCTTACTGGACCGAGATAGTACGACGTATGAGCACCCAAAAGCTTGTCACCACAAAAGGGAAGAATCCATTAGGTGAAACCATCGAGATGCGCCAATGTAGTAGTCCTTCGAAGCAAGCAAAACAGATATACGATAAGTTGAACTTAAAACACTCACCATTCAAAAAGAATAAAATTTGTAGGACACAGAGCCCATAAGAAAAACGAAAAAAGCACGGTGACAGTTAGATTAGGCGAAAGTGGGTGTTAAACTTGGGTTAGGATAAAGCTTAATCAGAGCATATATTTCAATGGCGCCTTTTCTGTTGTCGTGGATATAAAGGATGGGAGACGTGTCACGCTCTTCATCGGTGGAATCTCTCCAAGTCGAGAACTTCAACGACTTCGAGAAGAACTTTTGGCAAGTGAGTTTGACGGAGAAATCTATTGAAATCACGCTCATGAATGTTGGGTGAGGGGTGTTGAGTGATGGGTGTTAATGGTTTGCTTTGTGGGTGATGAGTGTTGACTATTAGGTGATGATGGTTTGCTTTGTGGGTGATGGGTGTTGAGTGATGGGTGTTAATGGTTTGCTTTGTGGGTGATGAGTGTTGACTGTTAGGTGATGATGAAATGTTCGTCTAAGAGAAGATATTCTGCTTGAGTGATAGGTGTTGGGAGTTGTATATTGATAGATGAAGAAGTGCGCATCTGAGGGAACTTTTTAATAAATAAGATTACAGCAATCTTTATCCTGTTAGGGGCTCCCCTCCTTCGGAGGGGTTGGGGGAGGTCCCTCCCTATTCAGGTCATGGAGAGAGATTCTCCCTTATCCTTTTGTAAATAAATTTCACCCTTCTCGATTCTAACACATGCCCTTCATGAGTGAAGAAGAGGCCCTTCTCCGTTCAAGAACAGGCCTTTCTTGAGGCAAGAAGACGCCCTTCTTGGAGCAAGAAAGGCGTCTTCTCCAACACTAATCATATCACACTGATTTATTGAGAGTTACAGACTATATGTAAGAAGATTACATCCCCCTATCTTGCGTGTATTTTTCAAGATGCACTGTAACGATTTTTCGCAACATAAAAGATATCGGCAAAAGCAATAGGATGTGTGCCTGCTCATAGAAAGGAGATAATTGAAACCCCACTCGAAAAGGCGGAGGAACCATACAACTTACGATAAAGAAAGGTCGATAGGACTGATGAGACAATAATTTTCCTGTCACTTCTGTCATCATAAACGACCGCCTAACTCATTAATTTACAGCATGGTTACACGAAGTGTTAAATATGACAGCAAACAAAAATAAAACTTTTTTTGGTATATAGAGCAATACATCTCTCCTTAAAACAGCAATCTTTTTTATCATTCTTATTACGGTCATCCATACCATACGACCAGAGATAAACAAACTGTGGAGGGTTGGTAAACTGATAATCTACAAACCCATACAAACCAAGGGACTGCCAGCAAGAACGCATATAAACTGAGTTTTAATCGCAAACAATGAATATTTCTCTTATTTCTAATTAAGATTAAGAAAAAATAATATACCTTTGTAGCCCATTAATCCAATTAGTATAAACCTGACATGATTAATTCTATATTTCAAATTAACTTTAGAAAGACGGTGTTTTCAGCACATAACAAACTATTGAAAAGAGGTTTTCTTGTTCTTACCCTCCTACTTTCAGCAACAGCAAACTATGCTGACAATGTTGATTTCAATACTGCACTGCGCATTGCGAGGACGTATGTAAACATTAGTAAGAAAGCCGCCAAGAACCTAAAAACACGTGCTGCAGCAACGACAACACAACAGCCTTACTACGTCTTCAATGATGATACGGGCAAAGGATTTGTAGTTGTTGCAGGCGACGACAAGATGGGTGAGGTGTTAGCTTATAGTCATGAGGCATCTATCGACATGGCCAACCTCAATCCCGAAGCACGTTATCTCTTTGATACCTATCGGCAGGTGTATGAGGAATTGGGCAAGAACAAGGGGCTTACCACACGTGCAAAAACAGCTACAAAGGCGACTGATGATGTGCAGCCTATGCTGAAAAGCAAGTGGGGACAGGACTATCCCTATAGCAAACAGACGCAATATGTAACGGGATGTGTGGCTACTGCGGTTGCACAAGTGATGTATTACCATAAATGGCCAGCACAAGGAAAGGGACAAGAGAGCTATAAAGTGACGTTTGATAACACCGTTCGGTCAGCCGATTTCACAAAGTCACACTACGACTGGGACAATATGTTGCCCGATTATAACCGTAGGAACGTTACTACAAAGCAGGAAGATGCAGTGGCATTGTTGATGAACGACGTGGGTATTGCAACCAATATGCAATACACGGATAGGGTAAGTGGTACGCAGAGCTATATGGCTGAGCGTGCTTTGCGCAATTACTTCGACTATGATGCGGCGTTGGTAACAAGAGCAAACGAGGGTGTTGACAACTTTATTGAGATTGTAAAGAAAGAGCTCCGCAATGGTTTTCCACTCTACATATCCGGTGATTCGAAGACTGGAGGTGGTCATGCGTGGGTTTGCGATGGCTTTGATAAGGAGGATAAGTTCCACATGAACTTTGGATGGAATGGTCAGGCAAATGGCTATTACTCACTTGCTACCTTGGATGTAAAGTCTACAGGTAGTGAGTTTAATGGTGCACAGCATAGCTTTAACAAACGTATTCATGTCATTGCGATACATCCTAACAAACCTAATACACCGAAGATTGATGATGATATAGCGTATCAGTCGCCTACTATCAAGTTTAACAACGATGGTATGATGGCGTTCGTAGGAGATGCTCCTACCACTACATCCGATGCAGCAAAGGTGATGTTTACTGGGTTTGTCAACTATGCTAATGCTGTTCTCGTGGGCGACATCGGTTTAGGAATCTATGACCAAGAGGGGAAACTGGTAAAAGTAACACCATACGGACAGGACGGAAGGAAGATATTCAGCAAAGAGCGATTTGTCTTCAACGATGGTGAGTGGATTTCTGGAGGTGTGGTTAATGATAAGGTGACCTTCACCCCCGACTTTAAGGCATTGCCTGATGGCACCTATTCACTCTGTCCTATTGCAGCACGAATGCTTGAAGATAGCACGTTAGGCGCCTGGGCAAGAATGAAGACTGCCCCTCATATCGTGATGAAGGTGGAGAACAGTAAGATAACCTACTTAGAGCTGCCAACAGAAGAGCCAGCCTTCCTGCTCACAACCGAGCCTAAGTTAGACAACAAAGTGATGTTAGGTGAGCCGAATGTGCTACGTCTAAACATCCGCAAGTTGGATGCTAATATCTTCTATGGAACCGTAAAGGCTGAACTAATTAACAATGAGAATAAGGTGGTATATACCACAGAGACCGCAGGAACAGTAGACTTTGATGCCTTCAACACAAAGCGTGTTAGACTGCCGTTCAACCTTCCTTACGACATAGCTTCTGGTACTTATCATTTGCGCACGACCATCACCAGTACCGACAACATAAGCTATCCAGTGCGTGAGGTGGCTTCACAAGAGCCTTATACACTCACAATTGAAGAAAAGAGTCAAGCTGGTATTTTCTCAAAAGCGACTGTTTATACGCAAGATAACGAGGAAGGAAGTGTCCCAATGGAGAACTTTGATGTATCAAAAAGTCCAACATTCAGAGTCGCATGTATTGCCACTCTTGCAGAGAACGTACATTACAAGGGTGGTCTGACGCTCTATCTTATCGATACTGTGACGGGTATGTCTATTCAAGTAACGAAGAATCCGCTACAAGTAGACCTCTCACAGGCTGATGATATGACAATAATAAACAGCGACTGGATTGACCCCAAGACTGAGAAACTCATCAATAACCGACGTTATCGAGTGGCATTGTTTGGTGTGGTAGATGGTAGGAATGTTGACTTATTACCATTTTCTACAACGTCACTTTACCTTTCCCTCATCAATGGACCGTATGACAAATATCCTGAGGGAGGAACAGATGGTGTGGAAGAATTGATCATCAAACCTACACTGCAGTTCGTTGACGGTCGCTTACACATACAGCAGCTGGGCTTGAAACGTGTGGAGGTATATGGTATGAATGGTATGTTAGTAGCAAGCAATAGTGTGAAGAATAGCAACAACCTTACCCTCTCCGTACCAAAGGGAACTTACGTGGTGCGCATCATCACACAAAGTGGTCGTTACACAAGCGTTATCCGATAAGATGTCACATCGTATTAGGCGTGTGTAACAGTATTGTGACACCTTCTTTATATATGCAACACACTTCTGATTTAAGGTTGAGAATAAATAAAAGGCTGAATTCCTATCATAGAGTTCAGCCTTTATTTTATATGTGTAGAGCTTGCCAAGCTGCGATAATGGCCGTTCTTGGCAGTGCTTACAAATTCTATTTCAATACACCAAGTTCCTTACCAATCTTGATGAAAGCATTAATACACTTGTCAAGTTGCTCATGATTATGACCTGCTGAGAGCTGAACACGGATACGAGCCTCGCCCTTTGGTACTACTGGATAATAGAAGCCAGTTACATAAATACCCTCCTCAAGGAGCTTAGCAGCGTAAACTTGAGACAACTTAGCGTCATAAAGCATCACAGCACAGATGGCACTCTGAGTTGGTTTGATGTCAAAACCAGCAGACATCATCTTGTCTCTAAAGTAGTTAACATTCTCTACAAGCTTATCATGAAGCTCATTACTCTCCTTTAACATCTTGAATACTTCAAGACTGGCACCGATGATACAAGGTGCAAGAGAGTTAGAGAAGAGGTATGGACGACTGCGCTGACGAAGCATGTCTATGATTTCCTTGCGACCAGTAGTAAATCCTCCAAGTGCACCACCAAAGGCTTTACCAAGTGTACCCGTGTAGATGTCCACACGATCGTATGTCTTGCAGAGCTCACTAACACCATGACCTGTCGCACCAACGACACCTGCTGAGTGAGACTCATCAACCATCACGAGTGCATCATACTTCTCTGCGAGGTCGCAAATCTTGTCAACTGGAGCAACGTTACCGTCCATAGAGAACACACCATCCGTTACGATGATACGGAAACGCTGTTCCTGTGCCTCTTGTAGACAACGCTCAAGGTCGGCCATGTCGGCATTTGCATAACGATAACGCTTCGCCTTACAAAGACGTACACCATCAATAATAGAGGCGTGGTTGAGGGCGTCGGAGATAATAGCATCCTGATCGGTGAGCAATGGTTCGAAGACTCCACCATTAGCATCAAAGCAAGCAGCATAAAGAATAGTGTCTTCTGTCTTGAAGTAGTCGGAGATAGCAGCCTCAAGCTCCTTGTGGCTGTCCTGCGTTCCACAGATAAAACGAACAGAGGACATACCGAATCCGCGTTTATCCATCATCTTCTTAGCACCATCTATCAGCCGAGGATGATTAGAAAGACCAAGATAGTTGTTAGCACAGAAGTTCAATACCTCTTTACCTTTAACCTCTATTGCCGCACTCTGAGGACTCTCAATGATTCTTTCCTCCTTGTAAAGTCCTGCTTCTTTAATCTCAGCAAGTGCGTTACTGAGATGTTCCTTCATCTTACCGTACATAACATTAGATTTTATTTAATAGTTAGCAAAGTAACTGATAAAAAACGAGAAAAAGGCCGTTAAGGAGTTTTTTTTTACGTGATGACTTAAATTTTTAATAATTTTAATACCTTATAGTGGTGTAATCAACAAAAAATATGCTTACTTTGCACCCAGTTATAATAAGCTTAACAATATTTATGAAAAATGTTTTGGTCATAGGCTCTACAGGTCAAATCGGCTCAGAGCTTACCAGAGAACTTAGAAAACGTTATGGAAACGACAGCATTATTGCTGGTTACATTAAAGGAGCAGAACCTAAAGGTGAACTGAAAGAAAGCGGCCCATCAGCTGAAGCCGACGTTACTAACCCAGAGATGATTGCCGATGTTGTTAAGAAATACAACATTGACACCATCTACAACCTTGCAGCATTACTCTCTGTAGTTGCAGAAAAGAAGCCTCAACTGGCTTGGAAAATCGGTATTGACGGTCTGTGGAACATCTTGGAAGTAGCACGTGAGAACAACTGTGCTGTCTTTACTCCAAGTTCCATTGGTTCGTTCGGTTTGAGTACACCTCACACACAGACGCCACAGGACACTGTTCAGCGCCCTTCCACCATCTACGGAGTGTCAAAGGTTACCACAGAGTTGCTCAGCGACTACTACTTTAAGAAGTATGGTGTCGACACTCGCTCAGTACGTTTCCCTGGTTTGATTTCCTACGTAACTCCTCCAGGTGGTGGTACTACTGACTATGCAGTAGACATCTATTACTCCGCAGTACGTGGTGAGAAATTCGTGTGTCCTATAAAGAAAGGAACCTTGATGGACATGATGTACATGCCAGATGGTCTACATGCTGCTATCTCATTGATGGAGGCTGACCCAACACGTCTGGTCCATCGTAATGGTTTCAACATAGCTTCTATGAGCTTCGACCCCGATGAGATCTTCCAAGCCATCAAACGTCACAAGCCTAACTTTGAGATGGAATACGACGTAGACATGCTCAAACAGGGTATTGCTGACAGTTGGCCAGACAGTCTCGACGATAGTTGTGCACGTGCTGAATGGGATTGGAAACCACAGTACGACCTTGAGTCCATGACTGTTGATATGTTGAAGAACCTTGAGGCAAAGCTGAAATAAAATACTCTATACGATTAGGTAGGTTATAAGATGTGTCGATTAGAAAGCTAAGGACAGGCTTTCCTTACCGCACATAGCACGTAAACGGTCTCTTTAACCTACTATTGTTCAAAAGACAGAGAGGTGGCTTCCCTTACAGAAGTCACCTCTCTTATTTTATACTAAGATTTATGTTGAAATCACACATGGACCTATTTTATTCCTAAACGTCCATGACATTAAAAGAAAAGCTTATTTACGAACTTAGTAAACAACCTCTTTTCTTACTACCCCTTTATATGTATTAATATCAAGGCAAAGGACATCATTAGGAGTAAGCCCCGTTAACGGAATACTTGTATAGACTCGTTTACTATAGTATTCAGGTACTCTGTTCTGGCTATGGCACAATCGGAGATAGAACTTCCTACCCCCAGAAGCCTGCTTCCTAATGGAGTCGCAGACAAGTGCCAACGACTGTATAGACTTTTTATCATCTGTCTGTCCACTCTTCAACACAAGTGTTAGATTAAGATACTTACGATTCTTACTCATCCATAGGCTCTCAAAACCAAGTGGATCAGTATGAACGGAGGCCAAATCAAACGTCAGATGAGGACGAAGAACCAAGACTGGATTTAAGGCAAAAGACGTTGTAACACCCTTCTCCACCCTATCATAATATAACAGGGCACGGTAAGTAGTATCAGGTCTTGTAGCCCACTGCTCTTTTACAGCAGGACTTAGCGTAAGTTCCTCACCATCGTCAGTCTTTGCAGAGACGAACGCTCCCAGTTCGTTTGTCCGTGCTTCAACGAAGTCAGTATGCAGATAAGATAGCTCACTGTCGCCTGTCTCATAGAAATCATGCTCACAAGCAGAGACTACAAGTAGCGACACAAGCGCCGCCACCATAGTCAACATGCTGTAAGCTGTCTGTCTGAACCTTTCCACAGAATACTATTTTAAGAATGTGAGACGACTCAACAATGATTTCAAACGCCCATTCTCTGACGATGCAGCAATATAATTCTTTGCAGGATAAGCATACTGTGTCAACAGACAGGTACGTAGGAACTTATCATCACGGTTGTCTATCTTAACCTTTTCAATCTGTCCTTCGAGGTAAGCCTCAAAGTTCTGATAATCTTCTGCAGTGTAATACTCTTCATAGACACTTGTGTCTTGAATCATATCCAGTGCCACGTAGTTGATTGGATAGAGTCGGTAATTGCTGTGTATCTCATGATCAATATGCGCAGCTATCGTATCGAAGAGTTTATTCTTTGGTAATTCCTCATCAACAGTATCGAGCCAATCATCAATGCAAGGTGCACACTTATAGAATATATGGCCTTTGTAGCCTTTTATACCAACCAACATACTCTCAAGGTCGTCCTCTGCCGTCTTCTTCCAATAAGGTAGATCGCGTCGCAACTGATACTCACGTGCTTTAAGGTAATCGCATGGGTCGTACTCGTAGGAGATAGATAACGGAACAATATGCAGCTGTTTAAGACGCTCTATAACGGTTCCTTCCCCTCCCATAGCCATCATCTTTAAGATAGCGGGTTGGGTGAGGTCGTTCGAATTCTTTGCTCTTCCCTGTCGTTGTGCAATCCATACATTCTCGTTCTTCTCCCTTACAGCGAAGTGAATATACTCTGACATACGCTTGCTTGCACGCAGCATTTCAACCGAATGGAGGGCACGCTCTACTGTAAACGACTTGTTGATACGTACCAAATCACGCACCCAGTCTAATGAAAGGAGATTATCACCGATAGCAATCTCACATGTCGTAGCAAAGCCCACATCAATAAGCAGTTTGTCAAGAAAGGCAGAGTCGAGCACAATGTCACGATGGTTGCTAACAAAGGTGTAGCGATCCCGTGTGTTGATATTTGCTGCATCCATACAACAACCTAAACTAAGCTCAGTAACAAGACGCTGAAGGAAGGTATAACAGAAAACCTTTTGAAATTCAAAATTTGTCTTGCAAGCATACATCTTCTGCTTTATCGCCTCTATTGGAACATCAGGGTAGAGATAAGCCAACACTTGCTGAAACTGCTTATCAGCAAGGATTCGCTCGTATGCTGCGGGTAGCTCCTCCGGTTCGAACGGACGAATAGGGTCAAACTCTGATGGTATTTTCATAATTCTAATAATTAATAAGTTTCTGTTTTATATTCTTTTTCTATGCTGAAAACGTCTATTCAGAATGGTTCTACCCATCCTTCTAACGCTTTTACACCAATGTCTATCCGTGTGAAGAGCACCGATAGAGAGCATGAAGACTATCTTCTCCGTTAGAAGATAGCTGAAAGCAAAGTTTCACCTGTCTCTCCCTCCCTTCATCAATGCCTCTCCATGAGGGCCATCAGCAGCCGTTTTGCATGCTTTATCACCCAAGAATAGTATCGTACAAATATAGTTAAAATAAATCAATGAGTAAAGGTGAAGTCCTCGTTTAACAGAAGATTAACAATTATTTGAGGGTGAAAAATGGGCTTTCTCACCGTATCATAGCTAACAAAAAAGTATTCTGTCAAATCTTACCGTTTAATAGAAAGACCATTATTTAGGAAGAATAATCTTTCAAATTACTTGTCATTCACGAACAAAATAGTATCTTTGCAATATTATGAAGTACAGTATTATTGTCCCAGTCTTCAACCGTCCGGATGAGGTTGACGAACTATTAGAGAGCCTGCTCAGCCAGGAAGAGAAGGATTTCGAGGTCATCATCGTTGAAGATGGCTCAAAAGTTCCGTGTAAGAAGGTGTGCGACAAATATGCCAACAGGCTCGACCTGCACTATTACTACAAAGAGAACTCAGGTCCAGGACAGAGCCGCAACTATGGTGCCGAGCGTGCCAAGGGGGACTATCTACTGATTCTTGACTCCGATGTTGTACTTCCTAAGGGTTATATTCGTGCTGTTAGCGAGGAGCTGAACCGTGAACCTGCCGACGCTTTTGGTGGTCCTGACTGCGCACATGAGTCCTTCACCGACACACAAAAGGCCATCTCTTACTCTATGACATCGTTTTTTACGACGGGAGGAATACGTGGTGGCAAGAAGAAACTTGACAAGTTTTATCCTCGTTCATTCAATATGGGCATCCGACGTGACGTCTATCAGGAGTTAGGTGGGTTCTCTAAGATGCGCTTTGGAGAAGACATTGACTTCTCTATCCGTATCTTCAAGGCTGGCAAACGCTGTCGTCTGTTCCCTAAAGCATGGGTGTGGCACAAGCGGCGAACGGACTTCCGCAAGTTCTGGAAGCAGGTTTATAATTCTGGTATAGCCCGAATCAACCTCTATAAAAAGTATCCTGACTCTCTGAAACTTGTCCATCTGCTACCAATGGTATTCACCGTTGGCACTGCTTGTCTGCTCTTATTAATCCTCTCCGGACTCTTCCTTCTCTGCATACCGATACTCAACATCATTGGTAGTCTCCTCGTCATGATAGGATTGATGCCGTTATTACTTTACAGCATCATCATCTGTGTGGACTCAACCATGCAAAACAACAGTCTAAAGATAGGACTCCTTAGTATCGCTGCAGCCTTCATTCAGCTCACAGGCTATGGTTGTGGCTTCATCAGTGCATGGTGGAAACGCTGCGTATGTGGCATGGATGAGTTCTCTGCATACGAGAAGAACTTCTACAAGTAAATCCTAATGATAACTTAATATAATGCCTTCTGAACCAAAAACCTTATCTATTACTCACTGGGCGGAGGCCGACCGCCCACGTGAAAAACTTGAGAGATTGGGCGCAAATGCGCTAAGTGATGCCGAACTACTTGCCATACTGATTGGCTCTGGTACCCCGAAAGAGAGTGCCGTAGACCTCATGAAGCGCATTCTCAACGATTGTAAGAACAACCTAAACAGCCTTGGTAAACTGTCTCTGCACGACTTAGAACAATACAAAGGGATAGGTCCTGCAAAGGCTATCACCATCCTTGCTGCCTGCGAACTGGGTAAAAGACGACAAAAGGCTACCGTAGAAGAGGCGCCAATACTCAATAGTGCTGATGGTATCTATCAGTTCATGCACACCACAATACAGGACCTTGACATCGAAGAAGCGTGGGTTTTAATGATGAAACAGAACTTCCGTCTCATCGAAGCAAAGCGCATCTCGGTGGGTGGACTTACTATGGCTCCTGTCGACATACGTCTGATGATGAAGGAAGTACTATTGAAGAACACAACTATTTTAGTCTTTTGTCATAATCATCCAAGCGGCAACACCACTCCAAGTCGTGATGATGATCTCCTTACATCACGCATACAAAAGGCCTGCGAGTTGCTTCACATTCACTTTGCCGACCATGTTGTGCTTACCGATGGAGGCTATTTCTCCTATCGAGAAGAAGGAAAACTATAGAGAAGAAACAACCTTTCTCGATTTTTCTTCACGAACAAAACGAATTATTTTCATGAAAAAAAATATTTTTGTTCATGATAATAAATATTTCTTTTCATGAAAATAATTCAGTGGAGAGGCCGTTCTATCGTGCTCGCATCGCATTAAGAACAGCAAGAACCATAACGCCAACATCAGCAAAGACGGCTAATCCCATGTTTGCCAACCCAAACGTAGCAAGGAGAAGGACTGCTACTTTAATGCCAATAGCAAACCATGCGTTCTCTTTCGCTATAAAGATTGTGCGTCGAGAGAGCTTAATAGCAAGCGCTATCTTCGATAGTTTATCATCCATCAAGATAACATCAGCAGCCTCGATAGCGGCATCACTGCCTAAAGCACCCATCGCAATGCCTACGTCAGCACGTGCCAGTACAGGCGCATCGTTGATGCCATCGCCAACAAAAGCTATCGTTTCGCCCTCCTTCTTAGCTGTGATAAAACGTGTGATATAGTCTACCTTGTCGGCTGGAAGGAGGTCGGCATGATACTCCGTGACCTTTGTCTCTTCGGCTATCTGCCTTGCAACTTCCTCTTTGTCGCCAGTCAGCATCACCGTCTTTCGTACTCCTAACTGCTTCAAACTGTCGATAGCTGCTATCGAATCGTCCTTTAACTGGTCGGAAATAACTATGTGTCCAGCATACTCACCATTGACAGCTACGTGAACAACTGTTCCTGTCTGATGCGCACAACGCTCACAAACAGGGGGTGTGATACCAAGTGTTGTCATCAAACGAACGTTGCCTACGCTCACTGTCTTACCATTGATAGAAGCCGTAATACCCTGTCCTGCCGTCTCTTTTATATCCTCCACCTTACAACTATCAGCCTCATTCTTATAAGCCTGACGAAGTGCAAGGGCAATAGGATGAGTAGAGTAACGTTCGACATGAGCTGCCAAGTGGAGCAATTCATGCTCTGATAAGGTCTCTGGATGGACAGCCTCAACAGCGAAAGTGCCTCGCGTTAATGTTCCTGTCTTATCGAACATCACCGTGGAGAGCCTTGCCAAAGCATCCATATAGTTTCCTCCCTTGATAAGAATACCCCTGTGTGAAGCTCCTCCGATACCAGAAAAGAAGGTTAACGGGATAGATATCACTAAGGCACATGGGCAACTTACGACCAAGAAGGTCAATGCTCGATAGAGCCAAACGCCTAAGGCCGTAGCATAACTATCGTAGAAGAAAGGTGGGATAATGGCCAATGCAAGGGCAGAGATGACTACTATCGGAGTGTAAACACGTGCAAATCGACGGATAAACGACTCACTGCGCGACTTATTCTCACTCGCTTTCTCTACAAGTTGGATAATCTTAGCTGCCGTAGACTCGCTAAATGGCTTGTCTACTCGTACCTTCAACACCCCCGAAAGATTGACACAACCAGAGATAACCTCCATCCCCTCGCTCACATCACGTGGTAGACTCTCGCCTGTCAACGCCACTGTGTTTAGACTCGAGGTCCCTTCAAGAATCGTACCGTCCAATGGTATCTTCTCTCCCGGCTTTATAATCAATGTTTCACCGATATTTACTGCGTCTGGACTTACCTTCTCTACGCTTCCATTTCGCTCTACATAAGCAACATCAGGACGGATGTCCATCAGGTCGGAGATAGACTTACGGGCCCTATCCTCCGCATAATGTTCAAAGAGTTCGCCCACTTGAAAGAACAACATAACGAAGACTCCTTCAATAAACTGGGGTTCAGCACCTGGGAGGAAACCGATGAGCAATGCTCCAATTGTCGCAAGACTCATGAGGAAATCTTCGTCGAATGGGTCGCCTTCCATGATTCCTTCAACAGCTTCCCCAAGTACATCATAACCGATAACCAGATATGGTACCAGATAAACAAGCAACAACTGCCACATTGGGAGTGCTGCGAAATGCTCTACCAGCCATGCTCCAACGAGGAGAACAACCGTGAGAATGATTCTTAATAGTTTCTTATTCATAACTTAAAACCTGTTACTGGATTAATATTCTGCTGCAAAGATAAAGATTAACTTTTGCAACTTGGTTGCAAAGATGGCCTTCTCAAGAAAATAATTACGAATATATAACCTTCCCAACAACCATAGACTACCCTCTTATCAAGGCTTTCTTATCCCCTACCCAACAGACAGAAGTGAGCCTTTTCGTCCTCCTTTCGCTTTTTTACTACCCTACCTTTTTACTATTCAAAGCCTTTTCCTTACCTTTGCAGTATGAAAATAGGAACAATAGACTTAGGAGAACGCCCTCTATTCTTAGCCCCTATGGAGGACGTAACAGACATAGGTTTTCGCAAGATGTGCAAGCGCTTCGGTGCAGCTATGGTCTACACAGAGTTCGTTTCGGCTGATGCTGTAATCAGAAACATCAAGTCGACCCTTGCAAAGATAGTCATTGATGATAGCGAACGACCTGTAGGAATACAGATATATGGCAGGGACGTGGCTTCAATGGTTGAAGCCGCAAAGATCGTTGAACAGGTAAGACCAGACGTAATAGACATTAACTTCGGTTGTCCCGTTAAGAAGGTTGCTAACAAGGGGGCTGGTTCTGGTATGCTGAAGAATATCCCCTTGCTGCTTGACATCACTCGAGAGGTTGTGAAAGCAGTTAAGACACCTGTCACCGTAAAGACCCGCTTGGGTTGGGATAACGACAACCTTATTATAACAGAACTTGCAGAACAACTACAAGACTGCGGTATTCAGGCATTAACCATCCATGGTCGTACACGTTCACAGATGTATACTGGTGAGGCAGATTGGACCCTCATCGGTGAAGTAAAGAACAATCCACGTATTCATATACCCATCATTGGCAACGGTGACGTGACGAGTATCGAACAAGCAAACGAACGCTTCGACCGTTACGGGGTAGACGCAGTGATGATTGGGCGTGCTACCTTTGGTTGTCCGTGGCTCTTCTATCAAGGAGAGAAGCAGTTGACAATAGACGAGAAGATTGACATTCTTGAGGAGATGTTACGTATCAATGTGGAGCGTATTGACGAACATCGCGGTATTCTTCACACCCGTAGACACTTAGCATCATCGCCTATCTTCAAAGGAATACCTGACTTTAAGCAGATGCGTATAGCCATGCTTCGCACAACAAAGATGGCTGAGTTGTTA
The DNA here is from genome assembly GCF_003043935.1 of Prevotella sp. oral taxon 313. Lineage (NCBI taxonomy): Bacteria > Pseudomonadati > Bacteroidota > Bacteroidia > Bacteroidales > Prevotellaceae > Prevotella > Prevotella sp. oral taxon 313. Next base: position 2,892,291 of record NZ_PYXE01000001.1, on the reverse strand, counting down.
GCTATCCTTGAGGATTGCAGGGAAAGACTAAGGAGATGATAGTTAATAAGGCTTATAGGCCTAATTAGACTAATAAGCCTTATAAGTCCAATAAAACCCTAAAAGGGAAGAAACCACACGGTTTCTTCCCTTTTTCAGTCGGGATGACCAGAGTCGAACTGGCGACCCCTACGTCCCGAACGTAGTGCGCTACCAACTGCGCTACATCCCGATTGCTATGATAAGCAGGTGCAAAGATAAGTATTTTTCTGCAACTAATGCAAACAATCTCGCCCTTTTTACAACCCGTTATAACAAGTCTGTCAATTCAAAAAGACGGATTCCATTACTTCCTTTTATCAAGATGTAATGGTCTTCTGGACGGTGAGAAGCAATCTCAGCCTTGACCTCCTCGACATCATGGAACTTACGGAAAGCAGTCTGCGTCTTACTAAACTCCTCACCAACAAGCCATACGTTACGAATGTCAGTAGCCTTCAATAAGTCAACAACCTTCTGGTGTTCGACTGCAGAAGCATCTCCCAACTCACGCATATCACCAAGAATAGCCATCTTATTATCCACCTCCATCAGTTGGAAATTGTCTATCGCAGCAGCCATACTGGATGGGTTAGCGTTATAAGCGTCCACGATTAGCTTATTATGGGCAGTCTCTGTCAGCTGTGAGCGATTGTTATGAGGGATGTAACTCTCCAATGCGTTGTTGATTTGTTGCGGTGTTACGCCAAAGTGAAGACCTATGGCTATGGCCGCCAACATATTATCTAAATTGTAAGAACCTATCAGATGGGTCTGCACATCATAGATGGTAGGAGCAGGCTGATGGGTGTTCAGACTTGATGACTGCCATTCGAAATGTAAGAAAGGAGCACAATTAACAACATAGCCCTGCACGTCTGCCGTCTCATCCTGCCCGTATGTAATAACACGCTCGAACTCTCGTTGCTCTGCCATCGCCGTCAGGTCGGGGTTACTCTCATTGAGGAAGAGCAATCCATCATGGGCTTTAAGGAAGTCATAGAGTTCGCCCTTCGTCTTTTTCACACCTTCAAAACTACCGAAGCCCTGCAGGTGAGCACGCCCAACATTGGTTATCAAACCGCAAGTTGGCTCTACGTAAGTAACGAGTTTCTCGATATCTCCAGGGTGAGAGGCACCCATCTCGATGACAGCTATCTCATGTTCAGGACGAATACCAAGTAAGGTACGTGGCACGCCAACGTCGTTGTTATAGTTTGCCTCCGTATGGTGTACGTTGAATTTCTCGGCTAACACGGCTGAGATAAGCTCTTTACTCGTTGTCTTACCATTGGTTCCTGTAATACCAATCACAGGGATTGAGAACTGACGACGGTGTTCGCGTGCCAACTCTTTATAGGTGATTAGAGCATCGTCGACAAGGATGAAGCGTTCATCACCATCCTTTGCGTACTCTTTTTCATCAACGATAGCATAGCTGCAGCCCCTTTCTAAGGCTGCTTCCGCAAACTTATTACCATCGAATGAAGCTCCCTTCAATGCCACAAAGATACTTCCTTCAGGACAGTTACGACTATCAGTAGTAACGACGGGATGCTCTTGGTAAATCTTGTATATCTCCTGTATGTCCATTGCCATTAGTTTTTCTTACTGCAAAGGTAATCTAAATGAAAGACAATGCAAAGTATTGTATGTCTTTTTTAATACTTATCTTGCGATTTAAGGTAGGTTTTATAGATGAGAGAACACTATCAAGACGGTTCTTAGAAACCGTCTTTTCTCATTCTGTAATCGCTTCGCAAACCTCCTCCCAACCATTCTGACCGAATTATTTTCATGACAAGAAAGATTTTTTCTCACGTAAATAAATATTTATTGTCATGAAAATAATTCGCTACGGGTGGTGTTCGTTGAACAGAATGAACGTTTCATAAGACTGTGAAGACTTTCTTTTTGACCTTTATAATCACTCGTTTCTATCCTTATATGATGTTATAACAATCTTAAAATCATGTATATATGCTACATGAAAGCACCTATTTAGAACTCAACATAGGGACGTAGGCGTTCGATAACATCTGGGGTAAATTCCTTTAACAGGTGGAGTTGTGATAGAGTTGTGAGTTTTCCCTTTAGCCGCCGATAGTCGCAGACTGCCTTTGCACGATAGAAGTTCATATAAGGATGACGCCTAAGTTGTGAAAGACTTGCCGTATTTAGGTTTATTTTCTCAGTCTTTGGATTGGCAATAGAGAAGTAAGGTAGGGCCTCTTCTGGGAACCCCTCAATCTCTTGTAACTGTCCCACGGCAACATATCCACCTAATCGTTTACCATAATTGAGGATAGCTCGTGCCCATCCCGACCCTATCCCTGGTATCTTCTTTAGCTGTGTTGTATCCGCAGTAACGAGGTTGACGTGTTCTCCCGCTCTCAGTTTCACAGGATAACGGAGCGTGTCACGCTCGTAACCTTTGTAGGGTTGATACGTATTTTGTGCCTTATAAGCTTCGTATGCGGCATGGGCAGCCTGCTTATTAGCTTCTTTCTGGGCTATATAAGCTTGTACGGAGGCCAGTGTTGAGGCAGGTTGATAATCGTCGCCTATCGTTATATAAGGTTCCAAAGTCCGATATTGCTTACGTGTAAGACCGTAGACTCTGGCAAAGTCCATCGGTGAACGATACACTCCTCCTTTAGCGCGATACTTCATGATGTTACGCACTTGATAAGGAGCCAAGCCTAACTGTTGCAACTGTTCGGGCGTGGCTGTGTTCGGATCAAAGGTGAAGAGGTGGTTACCTTCTGCTGTCACCACTTCAGGAAGCGGTGCTTTATGGGCAAAGGATACTGACTTCTGATGTGAAAGACTATCGTTCTTAACATCCGACGTCGTCTTCGTCTGGTTGCCAACAAGGAGTATTATACCAACACATCCAGCAACGAATAGTAACAACAGAAAGACTACTTTGCGGTCAGAACGGTGGAGATAGAATATAGATTTGAGGTTCATTGGTTGCAAGGTTTAAGTCCCTATAATCTCTCAAGAGCATACGCTTCTGAAGGGTTGAGGACAGTCATGTAATTATTAAGTACTGATTTAAGATTTTAGGTAGTAGAGAGTAGAAGATTGTGGAATACCTTTTCAACTCTTTCCTCCCTCCTCTTCGTCCAAAGTCTCTACTTGAAAGCGTTATAAGACGTTGTTCTTTTGAAAAGAAGAGGAGGGAGGGAAATGTGTATCTATTCGTTTAGAAGACTCCTAACTGATGTAGGAAGATGGCCAAAATAGCCAATGGACAGACGAAGCGAATGAGGAAATAATACACTCCAAAGAAGGTTCCTCGTATCGTTCCCCAGTTAGTAAACTCGTCTTTCACCAACTTCTTCGGTACATACCACCCTATGAAAAGACAGGTAAGGAGTCCGCCTACAGGTAAGAATATCTGTCCTGTGACAAAGTCGAAGACGTCGAAGAGGTCGACACCAGCTATCTTCAAGAAGTTCCAGTCGCCTAATGACAAAGAACAAACAGCCCCGATTAGCAGACAACCCACCGTAACAATCATTGCAGCACGTGGTCGGCTAATGTGTAACTCTTCTTGGAAGAAGGCCGTGCTCACCTCGTGCAAGGAGATTAACGACGTCAAAGCAGCCATAGAAAGGAGTAGATAGAATGCGAAGGAGATAACATATCCGATGATAGGCATACTCGAGAAGGCCTGTTCGAAGACGTTTGGCAAGGTGATAAAGATAAGAGAAGGACCACTGTCAGGGTTGATTCCTACCGAAAAAGCTGCTGGGAAGATCATCAAACCAGCAAGAATAGCCACGATGGTATCAATCAATCCAATCTGAACAGCTGAGTTTAAGAGGTTTGTATGACGGCTATAATAAGAGGCGTAAGTACAGATACAACCCATAGCAATGCTCATCGAATAGAAAGACTGACCTAACGCACCAAGGAAAACATCGCCTGTCACCTTACTAAAGTCTGGCTTCAACAGAAATTCCACACCTTTGCTTGCTCCTGGAAGAAGGCAAGAAGCGACGACAATAGCAACTAACAACACGAAGAGGGCAGGCATCATAATCTTTGAAGCACGTTCGATACCGTTCCTAACACCATGAATAATAATGTAGTGGGTGAAGAACAGAATAGCAGCTGTCCATAAGACTGGCTTCCAAGGGTTGGTAGAGAAGTCTGAAAAATAGGATTGGAAATAAGCTGGTGAACCGTGTAAGTGATTCATCACAGAGGCAAAACCGTATTGCAAACACCATCCTGACACCACAGCATAATAGCCTGTAATCAAGAAGCCAGTGAGCACTCCCAAGTAACCCACCCACTTCCAAGCAGTGCCATTAGACACTTTTGTGTAGGCACGGGCCGTATTAGAAGCAGCATGACGACCAATGATAAACTCGCTTATCATACATGGTAAGCCTAATAACAAGATACAACCAATATAAATAAGAATGAAGGCTGCACCACCATTCTGACCTGTCATGTATGGGAAACGCCATACGTTCCCTAAGCCAACAGCTCCTCCTGCTGTGGCAAGAATCATCCCAAGCTTGCTTCCAAACTTTGCTCTTTTATGTTCACCCATATAGATTTAACTTGAATACATGTGCAAATATACGAAAAAATATCTACCTTTGTATCAGATTCAAAGTTAATTATGCATTTATTACATCATATCCTCACAAAGTATCCATGTAGTTGCATCATCGTTATTGCTACTTGGGTGTTATGCTTTATACCTATTCCAGAGACGCCACTGAGCGATATTAGATTTATTGATAAGTGGACACATAGTGTCATCTACTTGGTTTTAGGAGTAAGTATATGCCTTGAATACATACGCACAACCAAGCATCCAAGCCCCTCCTTCATTGTTGGCTGGGTCTGGCTTGTACCTCTTTTGATGGGTGGACTCATAGAGATTCTACAGACTTACTGCACGAATGGCAATCGAAGTGGCGAATGGCTTGACTTCTTTGCAGACTCTTTAGGCTCCGCAATAGCCCTCATCATCGGTATTCTTCTGGTACGATATCGCACCAAAGCTTGAATGGGTTGCGACGCATCTGGGAGTTATAAAAATGACGATCGCCCGTTACCTCTAAGCCAAGGAAATCTGGTTTAGCAAAGGCCTCACCCTCACTTCCCAACTCAACCTCGGCTAAGACGAGTCCTTCATTGTCCCCATGAAACTCGTCAATCTCGAAGGTGTGACCCTCAAAAGGGACAAGGTAACGGTGCTTGTCAATAACTCCAGGCTCGCACAACAGCATTAACTGCTGTGCTTCCTCAAGTGATATCATCTTTTCAAACTCGTAACGTGACAAGCCGCCATTGCTTGATGGACCTTTAATCGTTAGGTATCCTTTATCGTCTCGGATACGAACACGGACGGTGTTAACGGCTGCGAAATATCCTTGTTGTATATGACTACAACTGCTGGCAAGCCTTTTCCAATCCCTATCCTTACGTACTAAGAACTTCCTTTCAATCTCTAATCCACTCATAAGAACCGTTGTTAGGATAAGTTTCTACCGTCTTATATTATAGATGTGCTCGTCGTCTCATTGCTTATCTATGCCTTTAAGACATATAGGAAGCAATGACAATCGTCAAAACACCTAAGGCTACCAATATCAATGCAAGCCATCCAATAACACGGTTAGCATACTTCTCTTGTTTAAGTTCACGCTCTTTGCGATTATATTTACTTCTTTCACTCATAGTTATATTACTTAAAAAGGTTATTAAATCATTCTGTTTAAATCAAAGAGGAGCAATTACTCCTCCACAGGGAACTCCATCAAATAAGCCTTAATGAAGTCGTCTATCTTACCATTCATCACCCCGTCGACATCAGAGGTTTGATAGTTCGTGCGGTGATCTTTAACACGTCGGTCATCAAAGACGTAACTCCTTATCTGACTTCCCCATTCTATCTTCTTCTTACCAGCCTCTATTTTAGCCTGCTCCTCCATCCTCTTCTTCATAGCACGGTCGTATAACTGTGACTTCAAAAGCTGCATAGCCTTCGCACGGTTCTTTGGCTGGTCGCGAGTCTCAGTATTTTCGATAAGAATCTCTTCCTGTTCTCCAGTGTCAGGGTCCTCATATTGATAGCGCAAACGGACTCCAGACTCCACCTTATTGACGTTCTGTCCACCCGCACCACTCGACCGGAAAGTATCCCAACTGACGCGAGCTGGGTCGACAAAGACCTCGATTGTGTCATCAACCAACGGTGTTACAAACACGCTGGCAAAGCTTGTCATACGCTTACCTTGGGCATTAAAGGGGCTAACACGTACCAATCGGTGTACACCATTCTCACTTTTCAGGTATCCGTAGGCGTATTCTCCACCCTCGAACTTCATTGTCACGCTCTTAATACCAGCTTCATCGCCCTCTTGAATATCAGAGATAGTCACCTTATAACCCTGTGCCTCGCCCCAACGCATATACATACGCATCAGCATAGAAGCCCAGTCTTGACTCTCCGTACCGCCTGCTCCAGAGTTAATCTTCATCACACACTCCATCGGATCTTCCTCTTGTCGAAGCATGTTCTTTAACTCTAAGCTCTCAATTAACCGAAGTGCTTTATCGTAGGCAGCGTCAACCTCCTCTTCAGACACAAGTTCATCCTTATAGAAGTCGTATGCTAATTGCACCTCATCAGCCAACGCCCGCACCTTATCATAGTCTTTCACCCACTTCTCAATGTCCTTTACTTTCTTCATCTGCACCTGTGCTCTGCTTGGATCATCCCAAAAGTCAGGTGCTTGTGTACGGAGTTGTTCCTCCTCAAACTCTATTCTCTTCTTATCAATATCAAGATAACGGTGCAACGCTTCAGTGCGTTCTTGTATATCTTTAAGTTGGTCTGCTGTTATCATCTTTATTCTTTTATCGTTGTTAGAGGTAAGTAAAGACAGAGAGAATAGGACTTTCTACAAGACAATTAAACCTATCAATGCTCACACCCCTAAATAGATTTGGATGTCCAACAGGCTTAGCTACTACCGTCTAAGCCCTTAGAATATCCCACCTATCAGCTCATTAACTCGTCAACACATCAACTCCAGACTATTCTTCGTACATCTTCTCAATCACATCATGGTAACGACGGTTTACGACAGAGCGCCTTAGCTTCAGCGTATTGGTCAACTCTCCGTTCTCCATTGAGAAATGATGAGGGAGCAGTGTGAACCGTTTAATCTGCTCGTAGGACGCCAAGCGTTGTTGTAAAGTCTCTATACGCTCACGCATCATTTCGTTAACACGCTTGTCCTGGCACAACTCTTCACGGTCTTTGAACGTTATATGGTTCTCCTTAGCCCACTCTTCAAGCACAGAGAACTCAGGGACTATCAAAGCAGCCACAAACTTTCTCTGGTCTGCTATGACCGACACTTGTTCAATAAACTTATCCACTAATAGCATACCCTCAACCATCTGCGGTGCGACATATTTACCATTTGAGGTCTTGAAGAGGTCTTTGATACGTTCTTTCAAGAACAACTCGCCATCTTTCATATACCCCGCATCACCCGTATGGAAGTATCCGTCTTTATCAAAAGCTTCTGCATTAGATGTCTCACGACGGAAGTATCCAGGCATAATCGTAGGTCCTTTCAGCATTACCTCACCTTCTTCACTAATCTTGATATCAACACCTTCGATTGGACGCCCTACTGAACCTATAGTATATGGCTGTCCAATATGGTCGCAGGTAACGGTTGCCAGACTCTCTGTCAGTCCGTATCCAACAATCATGTTAATACCAACACTATGTACAAACTCCTCTACCTCTGGTGACACGTAAGCTCCCGCTGTTGGGAAGATATGAGGATTCTCCAGTCCTAACTGCTTACGAACAAGACTTAGTACAGTCTTATTAACAAACTTATACTCCATCTCTAACGTAAGCGGAACACGCTTTCCACGTGCTATATACTGTATATTGCGTTTCCTTCCAACGTTCAAAGCATGATAGAACAGCTTGCGCTGAACGATACTGGAGTTCTCCATGCGTTCCTTCACAGCCACATAAACCTTCTCCCAGAAGCGAGGTACGGCTGCCATACACGTCGGATGCGTCTCGCGCATACTCTGTTGTATCTCCTTAGGATAGGTGTTTACAATCAATTCACTCCCAAGAGAGAGGGCCAGATAAGCCCATCCTCGCTCGAAGACATGGCTGAACGGTAGAAAGTTGATGACACGGTCTTTATCATTCAAGGGTACACTCTTCGCATTGGCACGCAAAGCTGCATGATACATCTTATATGTTAAGACCACGCCTTTACTCTCTCCTGTGGTACCACTTGTATAGAGTATGTTACAAATATCTGCTTCATTCGCCTGCCCCCAACGCTCTTCTACCTCAGCTTCACGTGGGAAACCTTCCCCTAACTTTAGGAAGTCTTCAAAGTAAATAGAATTGGGGTCGTGCTGACTAAGTCGTACACTCGAATCAAAAACAATAATTCTTTCGAGCGAAGGGCAAAGCGATTGGATGCGACGTGCCTTGTCATACTGCTCCTGCTCACCAACGAACAGGAACCTTACACTGGCATCCTGAATCATATACTGTATCTGTTGTTCAGAACTTGTGGCGTAGAAAGGAATACTAATCACCCGCACTCCGTATGCACCAAACTCTGTATAAAGATGGTGAATACAGTTCTGTGAGAACACAGCAATCGTCTCTTGAGGCTTCATCCCAAGGTTCAAAAGAGCGTTTGAAACCTCCTTTACGCGCATTGAGAACTGATTCCATGACACTGAACGCCACTCCAAACTACCAAAGTTACGGAAGGTAATGGCCGCTTTAGTACCGTGTTTTTTTGCTTGTTCATGTATAAGAACAGAAAGATGACTGATTGTCTGCATTGTTTTCCTTATTTTTCTTCATCCCTTCAGCAGATACTCTATCTACATGCTAAGCTTATAGACCGATCGCTGATTATACTTTATTTCCTGCAAATATAAACATTTATCCGCAAAGCAAAAAATAAATTAGATATTAAATGATAATTTTTACCTATTCCTTTCGACCTCTCTAAACTTAGAACAACAGGACAATTATATTCCTTTATAGGACAGAACAAGACCTATTCTACCATCATCTACTGATCAATAGAGCAGATTATCCATGATAGTTGGGTCGATACTCGATAGGATGTTTTCCATGGTTAATTGGTTGTTTGAAGCCTATCAAAATCTCAACAAATGGTTAATAAGTAGATGGATGATTATCAGTAGAAAATGAGACTTCGATGAGCATGCAACCTATTGTGGTTTAGAAGGATTGCACACCCAGATAGATTGCAATCGAGCCTATCACGAACAACGTTACAGAGAGGCATTATCACTTTTATTTTCGTATAGTAGTAATCACCTTATTCACAACTACCTACACAACAGAAGGGCAAAGGCTCCGAATTATTTTCATGAAAAAAAATATTTTTCTTCATGAAAAAAAATAATTATCTTCATGAAAAGAAATATTTCTCTTCATGAAGATAATTCAGTTATGATGTTTTATTGAGATGAGAAAGACGATGAAAAGCCAAGCTAACTACCGCCAATTAGATCTCAAGAAATCCACCTTATTAATATAGAAGACCGATAGTTAGTTAGCGTAACCACTGCTCTGGATTCAGTTTAGCAGTCTCTTTACGCAGCTGGAATTGGAGTATACCAGTCCTACCAACCGTTCCGATGGTCTGTCCTGTACCTACCTTCTGTCCCTTGCTGACGCCTACAGAACCCAAATTAGCATAGACGGTGATGTAAATACCGTGACGAATCATCACGACACTCATACCGCCTGCCATGAAGACACCGCTCACCTCGCCCATAAAGACGCTACGAACAGCACTGCCAGGAGCACCCTTAATATTAATACCATCGTTGTTCAAGCGGATATTCGACATGCCTGCCACATTATACTGACCAAAGTGACTGACTATCTGGCCCGACAATGGCATTGGTAATCGACCACGGTTATTAGCGAAGTTACCCGTTATTGCACGGTCAGCTGAGCTTAGCATATCATTGTTTTCAGCGGCAGCGGCCCTTGCAGCCTCAGCCTCTCGAGCAGCTCGAGCACGGTCGGCATCGGCCTTGCGTTCAGCTGCCACACGGTTTGCCTCAGCCTCACGAGCCATCTGGTCGGCACGAGCTTGCTCAGCGGCAGCACGTGCTTCGGCCTTTTCCTGTGCCGCTTTAGCCGCAGCCTCCTGCTCTTCTACCTTTCGAATAGCCCGTTCACGAGCGGCAGCACGTTCCTTCTGCAATGCTTCCTGACGTGCCTTCTCAGCCGCAGCACGGGCTGCAGCGGCACGAGCAGCAGCCTCCTGACGAGCCTTCTCGGCAGCCTCAGCAGCAGCACGAGCGGCAGCCTTGGCTTTTGCCTCACGTTCTTTCGCTTCAGCAATACGCCGAGCATTCTCACGAGCAGCGGCCTCTGCAGCCGCCTTCTTACGTGCTAACTCCTCTGCACGCTTCTTTGCTGCAGCGGCACGAGCGGCAGCCTGCGCCTTTGCCTCAGCTATGGCACGTTCGCGCGCCTTCTGTATTTCAATCTGAATAAGGCGGTCTATCTGTGCATTCAACGCTTGTTGCTGCTGACGACGTTGTGCTATTACACCCTGCAACACCTTCTGGTCGTTCTGTAGGGAGGTCACCACCGCCTGCTGTTCAACACGCTTACGCTCCATCTGGGCATGTACCTGACGGTCTTTATACAGAAGGTTACTTTTATTGACACGTACGTGCTTCAACTGAGTATGCTTCTCATCCACCTGCAACTGCTTAACTTTAAGCTGCTCGCCCTGCGCCCTCTGGTAAGCAGCATACTCACGTACGAAGCGAAGACGACGATACATCTGGGTCAAATTCTTTGCTGAGAAGACGAACATCAGCTTGTCTTGAATACTACGATGACGTGCCATGTAACGCATAGAACGGATGAAACGAGCGCGACGCTCGCTCAACTGTGCTTCAAGAGAGGCGAGTTGACCTTTCAGAATACCGATATTCGTATCTAAGCCTTTGATGTCTGTGGCTATAGTGTCAATCGTTCTCTGCTGATGACCGATTTCAGTATCAAGCCGAACAATCTTCTGCAAGCGGTCATCAACGTCCTTCTGCTTCAGTTTCATCTCTTCTTCATGCGCTGATATCTCCTGTTGTAGCTTCTGATTCTGCTGTTGCAATCCTTTAATCTCAGCCGTCGTCACATAGGCAGGACCCTTCGCTCCTTTCTTACCAACGACAGCATTGCGTGCTGCAGCTTTCCCATGCGCAACTTGTTGACCCTTTACAAGAACTTGTTGTCCCTTGATTTGCTGTTGTTGTAAAGGCTTTTCATGTTGTTGTTGCTGCTTTCCATGTTGCTGTTGAAGCTTGCCCTGTTGTTGTGTAGCCGTCATTTGCTGATGTGATCGACCTCTAACAGGAGCCTGATACTGTATTTTCTCCACCGTTGGTTTACGTCCTCGTAAAGGAGTCACAGGGGTTGTTGTCTGCTTATTATCTACTGCCGCAGTAGCATGTCTACCTTTTTCTTTTACAGTAGACTTCGTCTCAACAGGTTGAGCAACAGCCGTATTCCGATGGCGTGAATGCCTTCTTGTGTGCTGAGCAGAGGTTGTCAGCACACTCATCATTGCTAATATAAATAGTAAATAAAGACGTTTCATTTAGAAGTTCATTAGTTTGCCGAGGATATCCTCTACGCTTACTTTTGTGTACTTATCCGATGGCTGGGTTAAAGTCTCCCAATCACTACCATCACTAAAACCATCAAGAACGAAATTAGCTTTCAGTGTCTTTGCTGGCTTCTGACCAATTGCTGGAGTATTGATAGTCAAAGTCTGATCGGCAGGAAACAGCTTTGAGCCAAACGCTCTAAAGTCATTATAGGTCCAAGAGAGCTTTGAAGCGCCGTGAGCAGTACTATTATATGTTATAGTAGTAAGCTGAATAAGATTGTTCTTAGAGTTGACAGACCACTTATAGTCCATCTTACCGTCCTTAAGACTTACTGTTATAGCACCTTCCCCCTGTGCTTTACTCTCGTCAACAGTAAACTGTGACAAGTCAGCCTCACTCATCCTTTGCTGGCGAGGAGCAAACACTTGATTCCAGAAGAGCGATTGAAGCGAATAGAAGTTGATACCATTATCACGCAAGAACCCTACCTCGTCGTAGCCTGCCTTTACGTATTGTTTATGGATACGGTCGATGAAAAGAACGTAATCCTTGGTAAACTCGATGCGTCCCACTTCACTGCGAAGGATTGGGATGAGCAACTGTAAGCGGATAACCTCATCTTTACGCATACGCAGAATACCCGGTACTGTAATGTCCTTACGGCCATCATTGAGCGTAAAAGTTAGGTTTGAAACAAGGTTCTTTTGGTAGAGTGCATTGTCGGTAATGCGCTGCATGGCAACAACACTCTGCAGCTTGTTATCCTTTGGGGCAGGTGTTGTTGGCTGTGTCACCTTTGTGTCCTGCACAGGCTTCTGTTGAATCACAGCCTTCTTAGTACCGCATGCTGCCAAGAGAAGGGCAGTCATGCTTATAAGTAATATCTTTGTTTTCTTCATTCTACGACGTATTTCTTTAGTTTTAACTTCTTTCTCAACGTAGCACTGTCGTTACCTCCATCAATGGCCTTCTGCCAGAACTCAATAGCCTTAGCCATATCGCCTGTCTGTGCATAGATATCACCAGCGTGTTCCTTGACTACGTTGCTCAGTGTTGAGTCATTTCGAATTGCTTGTTCGATATATATTTTAGCCTCTTCGTAGCGCTTCTGCTGGAAAAGTATCCATGCGTATGTATCGAGAAAAGTACTGTTATTAGGCTCGGCCTTGATGGTCTTATAGCTCATCTCCTCTGCTTTAGCGAGGTTTTCATTTGCCTGACTGAGGTAATAGGCATAGTTGTTCAATGCAAGCACATTATCTGGTTTCCACTGCAAACAACTGTCATAGGCTTGAAAAGCTTCTTTATTAAGTCCTTTCTCATGCAGGATATCACCCATGATACCGTAGATGTCCGATACAATAGCTGGGTCACTGTCTGGCTTTATCTGCCCTACTCCCTTTCGGTAAGTCTCCAATGCGGCGTTGTTGTCGTGCTTATGGAACTGAGCCATCCCTTGGAAGTAATAGAATAACATCTCATCTGGGTTGTACTCAATGGCAGGACGGCAGATAGCAATTACCTTATCATAGTCGTGTGTGTCCCAAATATTCTGTATAAGGGCTATCCTTGCACTCGAATTATCAGGTTCTATCTCTATTGCCCGTTCGTAGACTCGAGTGATGTCAGGCTTTGGCAACTTGAGAAAAGACATGTATGCAGCTTTAAGCATATAGATGTCAGCATTCTCTTGGGGCACAGCTAAGGCCTCAGAGAAGAGTCTCAACACCTCAGTACTGTCTGGATTATTATCCTTCTGACTGCTTGCAATAACCTGGCGGAGCAACTCTAACTTCAAAGTCTGCGCCGCCTTCGGAGATTGCAACAGCTCCCGTAGGATCGTCTTTACGCTTGCCTTGTCACCAATATTATTATAGTAATCCATCATGGAGACCTTGGCAAGCGAGTTGTCAGGGTCTTCCTTCAACACATCACGGTACTTTTGAAGTGCTTCCTTCTTCTTTCCATTCTGCAAGAGCCAGTTCCCGAACATCACACGATAGTTGAGATCGAGAGGATGACCATCAACGAGCGCCTTCAACTCATCGTACTCCTTGCGCTTTTCTCCCATCTGTTCGTATATTTGCATCTTGCTTAGAGAGATCTGCTCGCTGGTTCCCTCCACCGTTTCCAACCGTTCCAAGCACTTAATCATCATCTTATAATCATTCTGAGAGCCGTACAGTTGATAGAGAAGTTGCAGTACATCAGAGCGCGTTTTATTAGCTTCATAGAGCCGTTCGAAGGCTTTTATAGCATTAGGATAGTCTTTTTGCGACACATAGAGTTTACCTAATTTCTCTTGATAAGCCGAGTTCTCTGGGTCAAGACTTGCCGCCTTCTCGAAGTATTCACGTGCCAGAGCATCCTTCTTCATGTCTACATAGAAAGCAGCCAACTGATAATAAACCTCTGGAGCAGCTGGATTGAGGTCGCGTGCATGGCGTAGTAGGTCGAAAGCAGCCGTTAAGTTGCCCATATCCTGCTGTCTCATCGCCTCAAGGAAGAAGTAGTTATAGCTTTGAAGGCTATCCTCTCGGTCAGCATGTACAGCCAAAGAGCCACCCAGCAGAGCAAGCGCAATGAGGGTGCGACGTATCTTTATGCCTTTCAATATAACTTTATTGAACATTTATAGTTCCTTTCTTTATCTTTATTTCACGCCCGTGTGGCCATACCCCCCTTCACCCCTTTCGGTCTCATCAAGCATATCCACCTCAACAAACTCAGCCTGTTCATGCCGTGCAATGACCATTTGTGCAATGCGTTCACCGTCGTTGATGGTGAAAGGCTCATCTGAGAAGTTAATGAGAAGAACCATGATTTCACCACGATAATCGGCATCTATCGTACCAGGAGAGTTCAGAACAGTTAGTCCATGCTTCAAGGCAAGACCACTACGAGGGCGCACCTGTGCCTCAAACCCTACTGGTAGAGCGATATGAAGACCAGTCGGAACGAGTCTTCTCTCCATGGGTTTCAATACGATAGGTGCGTCGATATTAGCGCGGAGGTCCATCCCCGCACTCTGTGAAGTAGCATAAGCAGGAAGCTGCTGATGCCCTTTATTGATTACTTTTATCTGTATCATTGCTATATAATAAGGTACAAAATTAAGCAATTAAAGCCATATTCATACATTTTATGTAGTAAAAAACTTGTTTTTAGCCAATTTTAATTACTTTTGCGTGTAGCTTTCAATCACCGAACTAATCATCATCTCATTTCATCAACACCCAACATTCAACACCCATCAACCAACTTTCAATACCCCAACTCAGCATCAGCTCATTTCATCAACACCCAACATTCAACACCCATCAACCAACATCAACCGCAATGAACTGGCAACAATTAATATCCAACAAGCGTCTCGGACAGGAAGAGCGACATGCCCTTCGGCACGACGACCGTTCTGAATTCAAGCGTGACAGCGACCGACTGATATATTCTGCACCCTTCCGACGACTGCAGAACAAAACCCAAGTGTTCCCTCTACCAGGCAGTGTCTTTGTGCACAACCGCCTCACTCACTCCTTGGAAGTGGCCTCCTTAGGTAAGTCCTTGGGTGATGACGTAGCAAGAAAACTCATCGAAAAGCACCCAACGTTACGTGGAACGCTCTTTGAAGAGATTGGAACCATCGTACAGACAGCTTGTTATGCGCACGACATGGGTAACCCTCCTTTCGGTCATAGTGGTGAGAAGGCGATGCAAGCATTCTTCACTGAAGGCCCAGGAGCCAGCTTAAAGGACCGTGTCAGTCCACATTTCTGGGAGGACATCACCCATTTTGAGGGCAACGCCAACGCCTTCCGCCTACTGACCCACCGTTTTTTGGGCCGAAGAGAAGGTGGATTTGTGATGACCTACACTACCCTTGCGAGTATTGTCAAGTATCCTTTCAGTTCTACCTACGCTGGCAAACACGGCAAGTTCGGTTTCTTTGCTACAGAGGAAGACACTTACAAGAAGATTGCTGATGAATTAGGTATCATACAGAAGGATAGCTCGGAGAAAGGTATCTGTTATGTTCGCCATCCACTAACCTACCTTATGGAGGCGGCAGACGACATCTGTTACGAGATTATGGATATCGAAGATTCTCATAAACTCAAGCTCCTTTCGTTTGAGGAGACAGCCGACTTACTCCTTGGCTTCTTCGATGAGGCGACAAAGAAGAGTATTCGTCAGCGCATAAAGGACGAGGGGGTGACCGACCAAAACGAACAAGTCGTTTATTTCCGTGCTTGTGCTGTGGGATTATTAGAGGCCGAGTGCGTCAATGTCTTCGTCGAACACGAGGACGAAATACTCAATGGAACATTCGAGGGGTCGCTTATCAAGCATATATCCGAGCTTCCTCGACAGGCTTACAAGCACTGTACAGAGGTCTCAGTAGACAGGATTTACCGCAGTAAAGCGGTCCTCGACGTTGAACTATCAGGTTATAAGATTATGGAAACACTGATGGAAGCACTCATCGGAGCGGCTGTTGAGCCCGACCATTTCCATAGTCAGCAACTCATCCGACGCTTCTCAAGTCAGTATGACATCCAAAGTCCCTGTCTTGAAACACGTATCATGGCAGTGCTCGACTTCATCAGTGGGATGACAGACATCTATGCGCTCGATATCTATCAGAAGATAAACGGTATCAGTCTTCCCATAGTTTAACCCTCTCTTCAGCCTTTTCACAAGGCAAAGAGGACTTAGAGGAAAAGGATTAAAGCACTCTACAAGACATTTGTCTTAACTCCCTTTCACTCCTTCAACTCCTTTCACTCCTAAAAAGAAACAATGGAATATCAACATAAAGACACCCCACAACGCATTTGTCTTAACTCCATTTCACTCCTTCAACTCCTTTAACTCCCAGACAGAAACAATGGAAAATCAATATAAAAAGACCTTTCCTGACCTCATGGTAGGAAAGAAGATTATCTACGTTCACGGCTTCATGTCAGCCGGTTCAAGTCACACAGTACAAATACTAAGGGACTACATGCCCGAAGCTACAGTCATTGCGCCCGACCTCCCCATACATCCTGAGGAGGCGATGGAGCTGTTAAACAATCTTGTCGACACCGAGAAGCCCGACTTAATCATAGGTACTTCAATGGGAGGAATGTACACGGAGATGCTTTATGGGGTCGATCGAATATGCGTAAATCCTGCTTTTCAGATGGGAACTACCATCAGCGAGACCAATATGATGGGTAAACAAGTGTTTCAAAATCCTCGACAAGATGGCATACAGGAGGTTATCGTCACCAAAGCATTGGTTAAGGAATACAAAGAGATAACCGAGAAGTGCTTCTCTCAAGTGACGGAAGAGGAGCAGCAACGTGTCTTCGGACTTTTTGGCGACGCTGATCCCGTTGTCCATACCTTCGACCTTTTCAGCGAGCACTACCCTCAAGCGATTCGTTTTCATGGTGAACACCGACTCATCGAGAAGGCTGTTTACCACTACCTAATGCCCGTCATCCGATGGATTGACGACCGACAGGAGGGACGCGAACGGCGAACTGTACTCATAGACCAGAACACGCTCGCTGATGGATACGGCAAACCGAAGTCGAGTCTGAACAAGGCTTACGAGTTCTTGCTCGATAACTACAACGTATTCTTTGCCTGTCCAGCACCGACAAACAACCCATCTGCAATCACCGAACAGCAAGCATGGATAGAGGACACCTTCAGTGCACCTGCTTGGAACCATGCTATCTTCACCAACCAGCCGCAGCTTCTCTATGGCGACTACCTTATCAGTAGTAAAGAACACGATGATTTCCTCGGAACAACATTGCTTTTTGGTAGCGAAGAGTTCAAGACTTGGGAGGAAATTATCACTTTCTTTGAACGCTTAGGAGGACAGTAAGCGAGCAAAACGGTCAATCTTCCTCGAATTATTTTCATGAAAAAAAATATTTCTTGTCATGAAAAAAAATATTTTTCTTCATGAAAAAAAATTCTTCTTTTCATGAAAATAATTCACGACAGAGGACTCTCTGCAATAGATAAAGCGCATAGCAAACTGACAACAAAGCAATAACACCCACTCAAAACATAACCCAGCAAATCAATCTCCACGCTCTGTAAGAATACACGTCATACACGTTCAGCGTACTAAGGAAACTCTCTCATCATGGCACACGAACTCTTTGCACGTATTGCCGACATCCTTTCGGCACCTTCTGAAACGCAGGCTCTCATCATGCACGAGACACTTGTCATTGCTTGTCACGAAGGATTGAAAAATACCCGACATGGTTTCGGTAACCTGTCGTCGCAGGTGGAGTCGCTATGTAGACAACATCATATAGCTCCACATGACATTGTAGCAATACAGAAAATGCGTAGGCATAGTAACTCTACGGCCCCCATCCTACCCGACGACGTGGCCTACGACTGTCGTGCCTTGGCAATCTTCGTCTCTGCAGTCGTACAGGAAGCTATCCCTTCGTTCCTTGTTAAGATGATTCCTGCACGTGGACGCACAACAGAGAACATACAGATAATGAATTATCGATACATCCGCTGTATCGTAAGAGAGTGGGATGACAAGACAATTCAAGTAGCTGTAACCAATCAGGACAGTAGCGAAGAGCTCCTGACAGTAGACTATATGGACACACCAGAGTATATCGACTTCAGCTACTTACGCCCTTTGCTACGCGAAGGGATGCAACTGAACCTTCTTGACTGTACTGTCACACGCAAGAAGGTAGTACCACGTCTTGTCGTTGTTGAGCCAGACTATCTCATAGACATCTCTACCATTGCCAACTGTTTTGAGTCTTACGGACATCATCCGTTGCTCTTCACCGTCAACCGACTTAGTCCTCGTCTCAGTAACAAGTATTTTCTATTGGGTAACTTTGCTGGTTCTGCCCTCGATGATATCATCAATCATCCTGCAGAATACGACATTAAAGACACCTTTAGGTCTAACTTTAGAGAGAAGGCATTGGACTATGCCACCTGTCCTGGCTTTGATGCAGCATCGTTCAAACAAGACGCTGAACGACAGGTAGAGAACATCAAGGAGATTGTAGACGAAATCTTCCGTAGTTTCGACCGCCAGAAAGCTATCCTCGAACCATCGTTTGTATGCGAGCGGTTAGGCATACAGGGGCGTGTAGACCTTATGACGACCGACTTAAAACTGCTTGTTGAACAGAAGTCGGGCAAGAATTACTTTATTGAAAGAAAGAGTCGCAATGAGCATGGGTCGCTTCATGTAGAGAAACACTACGTGCAGTTGTTGCTCTACTATGGTATTCTGCAATATAATTTCCAACTCAGTCCGAAGAACACACACATCGAGTTGTTGTATTCTAAGTATCCTCTACCTGACGGACTACTTGAGGTTGAACCATTGCAAAAACTGATACGTGAGGCTATTCGCTTCCGTAACCAAGCTGTGGCAACGGAGTTCTGGATGGCAGAAAATGGTTTTGAAAAGATATTACCACTGCTTACTCCGCAAACACTGAACACTGAGAAGCATGATGATGATTTCTATAAACGTTATCTCCTACCACCACTCATAGCATTACTGGCACCACTCCATCAGCTCAGCGACCTCGAAAGAGCTTATTTCACACGTATGATGACTTTCGTTATCAAGGAACAGTTGGTTTCTAAAGTGGGTGTGCAAGAGGGCGTTGGGAGTAGCAATGCCGACCTTTGGAACATGCCGCTTGCGGAGAAGAAAGAGACGGGTAACATATATACAGGTCTGACTATCATCGAGAAAGAGCGTAGCAACTCGTTCAACGGATACGATACTATCACGCTCTCCGTGCCTCAACAGGGTGAAGACTTCCTCCCTAACTTTCGCAGAGGAGACATGATTTACCTCTATGCATACAAGAAGAAGGAGACTCCTGACGTCAGGAAGAGTATTCTTTTCAAAGGTTCTCTACAGGAGATACACGGTGACAAACTTGTTGTACACCTCAATGACGGACAGCAAAACCCTAACCTCATCAACGGAGACTACTTCGCCATTGAACATGCGGGGAGTGACATCGGTGGTACATCGGCTATCAGAAGTCTACACACCTTCATCACCTCAAGTGAAGAACGGCGTCAGCTACTTTTAGGACAACGTGCGCCACGCAGCGACAAGTCGCTTACTTTGTCTCGTAGCTACCACCCCGATTATGACGAAATCGTCTTGAAAGCAAAGCAAGCACAGGACTATTTTCTTCTAATCGGTCCTCCTGGTACGGGTAAGACTTCACAGGCTCTGCAGTTCCTTGTGCGTGAAGAGCTGGCTGGCAACATCTATTCGCAATCATCAGCAGCTTGTATAACGAATGTTTCTATGCCTAACAACCCATCAGAAACCATCAACACCCAACACTCAACACCCACCCCCCAACCATCCATCCTCCTCCTTGCTTATACAAATCGTGCTGTCGATGAGGTTTGTAATATGCTGACAGAGAACAAACTCGACTACATCCGCATAGGTAACGAGTTCAGTTGTGATCCGAAATACAGCGACCATCTATTGAAGGAGGTGTTAGATGAGAATGCAACCCTCAACAGTATCAAGTCTACCTTGGTTGCTGCTCGCATCGTAGTAGCCACTACCTCTACAATGAACAGTAATGCTTCGCTCTTTAACATCAAGCATTTTGACCTCGCTATCATCGATGAAGCAAGTCAGATATTAGAGCCTAATGTGATTGGACTACTGTCTGCCCGACATGGAGAAGAGCGTGCAGTAGATCGGTTTATACTAATAGGCGACCATAAACAACTGCCTGCGGTGGTGCAGCAACAAGACTCTTTAGAGATGGACGAGAGCCATCAGATTCTCAAAGACATCCATCTCTTATCCTGTGCTAATTCCTTGTTTGAGAGACTTATCCTTACCGAACGGGTAGCTGGAAGAACTGATTTTATTGGTACACTACACAAGCAAGGACGCATGCACCCCGCTATCGCCGATTTTGCCAATCGTAAGTTCTATGCTAAAGAACGGTTGGAGTGTGTTCCATTAGCCCACCAGTTGGAAGAAACATTAGCCTACAACGAAGCAAGCGAAGACGAAACTGACGAGCTGTTAAAGGCGCATCGTATGATATTCATCCCTTCAAAACCTTGTAGACAACTGAATATATCAGAGAAGGTAAACATGGAGGAGGCTCGTATCATCACTGATCTACTTAAACGACTATACCGACAACTTGGCAAGGACTTCGATGCACAGAAATCTGTTGGGGTCATTGTGCCTTATAGAAATCAGATTGCAATGATACGAAAGGAGATAGAGAAACTTGGTATTCACGAACTTGAAGAAATCAGTATAGACACTGTTGAACGCTATCAGGGTAGCCAGCGTGATATTATCCTGTATTCGTTCACTATTCAAAGTCGCTATCAACTTGACTTCCTAACGGCCAACACCTTCTATGAAGATGGTTTGCCTATTGACCGTAAACTGAATGTTGCTATCACGAGAGCCCGCAAACAGCTAATTCTAACAGGTAATGAATCGACATTAAGACAGAACCAACTCTTTGAGGAACTCATTGACTATCTCAAAGAGAAGGGTGGATACTATACGTGGGGATAGATAAGGTGAGGAAAAAGGATATATGGTAACATTTCTTGTTGTAGATATGCACAAAGGATGTGGGGCATAGTCTCTAATAGTGCTGAGGATTAAAAGGCATCTTGTAGATTATCAACTCTGTTGTAAGTTAGTATCAGAAAGGAGTTACACAACCACATATAAACCTAATGGAGAAAGTGGGTAGGACTCGTTATAACAATCTACAACATACGTGTTTTGGCTTAAAAGTAAGCCTAATTACGGCATCTAATTTACGAAATGAGAATTAACAAGCTTCCTCCTGCCGTTATTCAACTGATTTTCCGTAACTTTGCAAACAGATAAAAAGTAATAAAAGATGAAGATAGAAGCGCAAATTACCATTGCTGCACTTGCAGCTGTCAAGGAGTTATATGGGACAGAAGTCCCAGAGAAGATGATTCAGTTGCAGAAAACACGCAGCGACTTTGAGGGTAACCTCACACTCGTAACATTCCCACTACTGAAGACTTCACACAAGAAGCCCGAGGACACGGCACAAGATATAGGTGAATACTTGAAGAAGAACTGCAAGGCTGTGGCTGATTTCAACGTTGTTAAGGGTTTCCTTAACCTTGTTATTGCACAAGCAGCATGGACGGGTCTGTTGAACGACATTAACGCTGACGAAAAGTTTGGCGAGAAGCCGGTGACAGAGGAGAGTCCTTTGGTGATGATTGAATACTCTTCACCTAACACTAATAAGCCTCTCCACCTCGGACATGTACGTAACAACTTGCTCGGTTGGTCGTTGGCACAGATTATGGAGGCTAACGGTAACAAGGTGGTAAAGACGAATATCGTTAATGACCGTGGTATCCACATCTGTAAGTCTATGTTGGCTTGGCAGAAGTGGGGCAATGGTATCACACCAGAAAAGGCTGGTAAGAAAGGCGACCATTTGATTGGTGACTTCTACGTACTATTCGATAAGCACTTTAAAGAGGAGTGTCAGCAACTGCAAAAGCAGTATGAAGAAGCAGGTATGACGGCCGATAAGGCGAAAGAAAAGGCTGAACAAGAGGCTCCACTGATTAAGGAAGCACACGACATGCTCGTGAAATGGGAAAATAACGACCCTGAGATACGTGGTTTGTGGGAGATGATGAACAACTGGGTTTACGCTGGTTTCGATGAGACTTATAAGGCGTTAGGAGTCGGTTTCGACAAGATCTACTACGAATCAAACACCTACCTCGTTGGTAAAAAGAAGGTGGAAGAAGGTCTTGCAAAGGGGCTCTTCATCCGTAAAGACGATAACTCAGTATGGGCCGACCTAACAGATGAAGGCTTGGACCAGAAGCTCTTGCTGCGTAAAGACGGTACATCAGTTTACATGACACAGGACATTGGTACGGCAGAGATGCGCTTCAACGACTTTCCTATCGACAAGATGATTTATGTCGTGGGTAATGAGCAGAACTATCACTTCCAAGTTCTATCCATACTCTTGGACCGCTTGGGCTTTAAATGGGGTAAAGACCTTGTTCACTTCTCGTATGGTATGGTCGAACTACCGAACGGCAAGATGAAAAGTCGTGAGGGTACGGTTGTCGATGCGGATGATCTTGTAGCCTCAATGATTGTGAATGCGAAGACACTTAGCGAAGATAAGGTGAACAAACTGGAAGGTATTACAGAGGAGGAGAAGGACGAGATTGCACGTATCGTGGGTCTGGGAGCTTTGAAATACTTCATCCTTAAGGTCGACGCACGTAAGAACATGCTATTTAACCCAGAGGAGTCTATCGACTTCAATGGTAATACTGGCCCCTTCATTCAGTACACCTATGCACGTATTCGCAGTATTCTTCGTAAGGCCGAAGCACAGAATATCACCTTACCAACATCCCTTAGCGATGATGCACCGCTCAATGAGAAGGAGAAAGCACTCATCCAAAAGCTCAACGACTTTAGTGTTGCTGTCGCACAGGCAGGTGTTGACTATAGTCCAAGTGGTATAGCAAACTACTGCTATGAGCTCACCAAGGAGTTTAACCAGTTCTATCATGACTACAGCATACTCAATGCAGACACCGAAGCAGAGAAGATTACCCGCTTGATGCTTGCTAAGAACGTAGCTAAAGTTATCAAGAACGGTATGGCACTACTTGGTATTGAGGTACCAGAGAGGATGTAAAACTATCTCTCCGACCCTTCCAAGGACGGGGAGACCTAATGGGGTTATAGATTAATATACCTTGTAGAAAGCTTACTACACAATAGTTTATTAATCTGTACCCCCTCTTTTGATTTACTTATAACAAAGAGTAAGAACCATTAGTAGGGAGTAATAAATAAGAGAAAACAAACTACAATGGCTTTGGAATCAAAGAACAACAAACAACAACTGCAGTAAACAGCAAATTCAATGAGCCAACTTGTAAACCCTCCTACCTACCGCAACGATACCGTATTGCCGTTGCCACCTGAGGTGCAATGTCCCTCTTGGGCTGTTGACGCCGCTTGTTCTGGTAATCCAGGACCTATGGAGTATCAATGTGTTGACCTACAGACAGGAGAACAAGTATTCCATTTTGGCCCGGTAATGGGGACGAATAATATTGGTGAATTCCTTGCTATTGTTCATGCCTTGGCGTTGATGGAGAAACAGGGAATCAAGGACAAAGTCATTTACAGCGACTCTTATAATGCCATCTTATGGGTGAACAAAAAGCGTTGTAAGACCACTCTCGTACGTAACGCAGGTACAGAACAACTCCACCAGGTCATCGCCCGCGCTGAACACTGGCTCAAAACGCATAAGATAACGACACCTATTATAAAGTGGGAAACAAAGATGTGGGGGGAGATACCTGCCGACTTTGGAAGGAAATAAGCCCTCATCCCACTCTTCTGAAAGGGAGAAAGACATGGCTTAGAAGCTCATCTCAACCTTTACTAAGCGTAGCCAAGAACTAAACACAAATAGTTTGATAGATCCCATTTCACCCTTCTTGAAAGAGGAGAAACCATTAATTAAAAATTTATTTCGCTCCTTCTAAAAGCCAGGTAACCCTTACTTATGAGCCTTTTTCAGCCTTCTTTTAAAAAGAGCAACCCTTATTGAGACACCTAACTCAGTCCACCCAACAGAGAAAGAACCCTATTCTCTTTTCCTCTGAACTAACAAGCAAACTCCCACCAAGGTTATACGTCAATAAAAGAAAACAAAAAGCTTCAGTAAGTCTCAGCCTACTGAAGCTTTTCTTATACATTACACTTTTTCCAAGCCCTTTCCCTTTTAGAAAAGTGAAGCAGACAGCCTCTCACCCTAACGGGCTTTCGTTAGTCGCTTCCTACCATCGGAGGAGGTTAGAGAAATTGCCTATCTAAACTACCTCCCGTAGGTTCTATTCCTTCTTTGTAGGACTTAGTTAGAGGTTGTTAACCGTATATTATATTACCGTTCTCGTCCTTATATTCATCAAGACCCTTCTCGTATGTGGCCATAGCACGTAGACTCATACCTACATTAGAGAAGCCTCCATCATGATAGAGGTTCTGCATTGTAACCTTACGAGTGAGGTCTGAGAACATCACGATACAATAGTCTGCACACTCATCAGCACTTGCGTTACCCAATGGAGACATACGATCGGCGAAGTCAAAGAGCTTATCCATACCCTTAACACCAGACCCTGCGGTTGTCATTGTAGGTGATTGAGAGATGGTATTGATACGTACATGCTTCTCGCGGCCATAGATGTAGCCGAAACTACGGCCTATACTCTCCAATAAAGCCTTAGCATCTGCCATATCATTGTAGCCGTAGAAGGTACGCTGAGCAGCCACATAAGAGAGAGCAAGGATTGAACCATACTCGTTGATAGCATCCAACTTCTTAGCACTCTGTATCATCTTATGGAATGATACAGCAGAGATATCGAGTGTTGTATCAAGCAGATTGTAGTCCAAATCATCGTATGTACGATGCTTGCGCACGTTTGGTGACATACCAATTGAGTGTAGAACGAAGTCGATCTTACCCCCCAACACTTCCATAGAGCGCTTGAACACGTTCTCTAAGTCCTCTACATTGGTTGCGTCAGCAGGGATAACCTCGCAGTTCAACTTCTCTGACAGTGCATTTACTGTACCCATTCTCACTGCAACAGGAGTATTTGACAAAGTGATTACTGCACCTTCCTCAACGGCTCTCTCAGCTACTTTCCATGCGATAGACTTCTCATTGAGGGCTCCAAAAATAATACCTCTTTTACCTTTTAATAAGTTGTAACTCATAATCTACGTTATTCAAATTTGGTGTAAAGGTAAGAAAAAAAGGCTGATTTCCCAAGGATTTATACATAAATTACGTCAAAATGACATCTATAAATGCCAATACTCCTCCCTTGTCCTGACTTTCTTATCCATATTAGGACCTTCATCAACCTGCCGTTAGGCCACTTTCCACCCTACTTCCTACGCACTATTACACAACGCAACATATATGTCATCAGCATCCTCGTAGACCCCACTAATGCCATAGCCATGTCCTTCTGTGCATCCCACATGTCTCCTTGCTGTCCGTTATAATTGTCGGCTACATCCGAAGACATGACGATCGTCAGTAGCCACTCAAATAGTTCGTAAATCATACTACCCGTCTGAACCATCAACCACGCCATGAAAACAGCTACAATAGATGATTGTTTTACCCACTTTCTACAAACATAAACAAAATAAGGAAAGAACAACACACCAAATGAAAAGTGCACTAACCGGTCGTAGTGATTGCGTGGATCATGAAAGAAACCTCTTTCTACCAAACCTAATGAGACTGCCCACTCCTTATAGGGGACGTAGGAATAAATGTAACGGGCACCTATAACATGAAGAATCGTGAAACAACTAATACCGATAAAGGCTGACATTGGCAACCGCTTCCTAAACACATCGGTGGTCAGAGGTACCAATAACAAGACTGTACCGATATGTTGTAGCACCTGTTCATTCGGATAAATCGGGTGAATACAAGTAACGACAGTTAACATCACCAGCATTAATACGAGTGTAAGTCTTATCTTATCCATCAGCAAACTGTTTATCTATCAACACCAAAGGTGGCTTTTTCTTTTACAGATTAATACTTTTAATACGCCTCTTCAACATCTTCTCATCCCCTAACAAGCCTCAACTAAAACGCTCAATTAATATGAACGCCCTTTGTAGGTCATAATCACATGCTTGATTTTCTCCGTCTGCTCCCTATCGTAGGGGCTAATCCTTGGGTCTTTAAGACTCTTCTCAATCATGGACAACAAGGTCTCATTGTCTTCATAGAACGTCAGAAAAGGATTAGCACCATGCTCCAAAAGATAAGTAACAACCTCATAACGCCTACCGATCATTGCTATCGTAACAGCTGAATAGCTTTTGTAAGTGCTATCATTAGCCGTGTAGTACTCTTGATAATTTACGTCTGCACCATGTTTCAACAATAACTTCACCATTGGAAGCGACCCTCTTCCTGCTGCCATGTCCAATGGAGCCAAACTGATAGTATCGTCTTCGGAATCTGGTAGGCGCTTAAAATCTTTCAAGTAAGATTTTATTGGTTTCACCGTAGCCCCATGTTGCAGTAATATCTCCGCTATCTTGAGTTGCTCCTCAGATGGATTAGGAATTTCACAAAGGCTTATCAAAGGCGTCCTACCATCATACCAGTTACTGAGATTTGGGTTGGCACCATATCGCAATAAGCTCTTCACTGTAGCTACATTCCCATCCAAACAAGCAAACCTCAGCATACTCTGCCCATAAAGCGTATCTTGGAAGTTCACCAACTTTGGCTGACTGGATAAGATACGATCGATCTCCATAGTGTCATTATCCTCTACTGCTGTGGCAAGCTCAGCAGCTGGTGTATCACGATATATCGTATATCTATACCCATCCAACGTAGAAGGAGCTACAGGACGAAGCGCTAACCAGGTTATCAACAAGCCTATAATCAACACAAGAATGGCGTGCGGAATAATCGAGATGAGCACCTTATGATAGCGTCGATACAGAACAGCTCCCAACTGAACTACTCCAATAAGCCATAGAGAATAGCTATTGAAGAGAAGGAGCATACCAATTCTCTCCAATTCATTAGTAGGTCCGTCATAGTTCATTATAGTCCAAATAAAGACAAATGGAGCAATCGGAACAGGCGTAAGGAATACCCATGAGACCCTTCTTAACCACAAAGGAAGAGTATTATCAAAGATACTTAGTTTCATAAGATTACATATATAATCAGCAACAAAGATACGAATTTCAATAGCTAAAACATACCATAAACGCAAAAAAAACGCTACAATAAGACATAAGCAAGTTTTTTTAAGTTAAACAAGCCGCTATTTCTAAAAGGAATCAAGGGCTTTTAATAGTAGACCAAACCGCTATTTCTAAAAGGAATCAAGAGCCTTTAATAGTAGAACAAGGCGCTATTTCTAAAAGGAATCAAGAGCCTTTAATAGTAGAACAATGCGCTAACTCTGAAAAGAAACAAGCGCTTTTAATAGTAGAATAATGCACTACTCAAAAACGGTAACAAGCGTTTTTTATTAGTATAAAAGCCATCGTTCATTAGCCTCCCATCCCTGTTCCACCTCATCCCCCCATCCCCTTCTCGAATTATTTTCATGAAAAAAAATAATTTTCTTCATGAAAAAAAATATTTATTTACGTGAGAAAAAATATTTCTTTTCATGAAAATAATTCTAAGAAGAAGGTTAAGCACAACGAAACCGCCATGGTCTCTTTATATTCTTAAGATGCAAAATATCCCTTATCTAACCCAAGTTTAACACCCACTTTCGCCTAATCTAACTGTCACCGTGCTTTCATCGTTTTTCTTATGGGCTCTGTGTCCTACAAATTTTATTCTTTTTGAATGGTGAGTGTTTTAAGTTCAACTTATCGTATATCTGTTTTGCTTGTTTCGAAGGACTACTGCATTGGCGCATCTCGATGGTTTCACCTAATGGATTCTTCCCTTGTGTGGTGACAAGCTTTTGGGTGCTCATACGTCGTACTATCTCGGTCCAGTAACAGGATTCTCCTTCCCGTTTTAATTGACAACGGATGGTGTTTACCACCCAGTAGGCTAATAAACCGAAGAAAAGGTGTGCGTCGCTTCGCTCATCTTTCTGATGATAGATTGGACGGAGGTTGAGATCATTCTTTAGTTGTCTGTTCGTGCATTCTATCTCGCGAATGAGATTGTAGTATTCCCATGTCACACGCTCAGAAAGTGTCCTGACATTGCTGCGGAGGAAATAGACTCCATGACCAGATTCCATTGCTGAGAGGTCTTTTATCTCCCAGTCTACACGTAGCATCTGCTTGGGTTTCTTCTCATTTTTTATGTAGCTTATCTGGTAGAACTTCGCTATAGAAGGGTACTTCTGTATGGCACGTCCTGTACGTTCAACAACCTTTTCATAGGTTTTTGTTCCACCTTTCTTGGAAATTCCATCGTTTATCCTCTGCAGTTCCATCTCAAAACGCTCTCTCCAGACTCTGTTCATGGACGACTCTGTCATAGCTTTCGAAGGAGATGTTATTTCGAGATAATAATCCTTATCATCCTCTGTCTTAACCTCTTTCAGCGTTATCTTCTGCCGACGGGCATCCATTACCGTAACGCTCTTATTATCATCACTGAGCGTATAGTCTTTCATTTTCGTACGGGATACGCAGAGATAATTGTAACCCTTTTTCTTTATTAGCTCCAAGTTCTCTTCCGTGGCAACACCTGCATCCATGACAACGAGCGTATCCTTGATTCGTGATGGATTTCTCTTTGCCAGCGTATCAATCATATTGGGTAGAGACTTGGGATCTGCTGTATTACCCTCCAAGATTGAAGAATAACGTATAAAACCTTCTTTATTGATACATAATGCAAGTACAAGTAGCTTACAGTCAGAGCGTTTTTCTTTTGAACGACCGAACTTGGCTTTATCGCTATTACGCTTGCTACCCTCGAAATAGAAGTTGGTTAAGTCGAAGAGCATCAACTTGTTGTCTATATTAAAGAGATCGTCAGTAACGCTGCACAGATGACGCTCTAACTGTTCCTTTAGTTCATATAACTTGTCAGTGATTTTATACAGAGAATTGATTCCTGGTGTCCAGCCAGGAACTCCACTGTAAAGTTCGCCAGCAGCCGAGTTATCGCGCAAATAATAATAAGATGAACGTTCAGAAACTGCATATACCGTACGGACAATCAATGCTGACAAAGCCGTGTGTATCGTATTCTCCGTCCAGCCGTTTTTGCGCAGAAAACCCTCTAATTGCAGCTTGTCGATTGTCTGCTTGCAGAGCCACTCAGCACCGACATCCCTTGCGTCAGTATAGTTTGCCGTCTCAAGGTCAATATAGTTCTCATATTTTCTCAGCGACTTCTGCTCTTCCTTATTAAACCGATCGATTCCACCTTCTTTCTCCATACGGATCCACCATTCGTCAGCCTTTGCCTGTTCAATAGGAGTAAGTTCTTCAAGACGCTCTTTGAAAAGCGAGGGTGTATTTCTTGTTTTGAAGCGTTTGGTAAGAGCGTATGCAATTTTTCGAACCTGTACAGCAGTAAGTGAAGGTTCGAACCCGATGTTTAACAAAATTAGCGAATGTACATGACCCTGCACGTCACGATATGACTCCTTGATGCGATAATAAGGAGCCATGTCGCCTGTTACAGGGTTGAATCGTGTCTGTACATTTGCGTGCATGAGTGCAAAGTAACAAAATAATTTTGATATGGCTGTGTCCTACAAATCAGATTTTACTCCTCGTTACAATACCCTATGTTTGATTATCAATTATTTATCAAATTGATACTACACAAAATATCCCGAAAATTTATGAAAAATAATTTTGCCGGTTAAACTTGGGCTAAGCTCTTATATTTCTTAAAAGGCCCTTGACAGTACCACTAATAACAAAGTTGTAGATGGCTATTTAGGCCATGGAGGGATGCAACATACAAGGAGGATAACCAAACAATAAATAAAACAAAATCAGAGACAGTCGACTATCCGATTAAATAGTAATAATAGTAAGATGATTAAAGACGAATGACAGCCTTTCAATCATCCCCGTAATCACACATTATTCTTATTTTCATCTGAATAAATATGGCTTCTTCATAGTTTTTTTGTATTTTTGTCTACTCAAGTAAACTATAAATAATATGTTTAAAGCAAAGCCATTTATCAAATGGGTTGGCGGTAAGACCCAACTCATTGAACAACTTGAAGCACAGCTTCCAGCTGACTTTGATAATTGGGAGAATGCTACATACATAGAGCCATTCGTAGGTGGAGGAGCCATGCTCTTCTATATGTTACAGCGTTATCCTTGTATTCAACATGCTATCATCAATGATATCAACAGCGATCTCTGTACCTGTTATCAAACGGTTAGAGACCTACCAGAGCAATTAATAGAAGCATTGTACGAAATAGAAAACACTTATCGGGACCTTAAAACAGAGGAGGAACGTAAATTATTCTTCCTAAACATGCGTGAACGCTACAATCAGAAGGACTTAAAAGCAGTTGAGAATACGACATTATTCTTTTTCCTCAATAGGACTTGCTTTAATGGACTCTACCGCGTAAACAAGCGAGGTCTATTCAATGTCCCCTTTGGGAAATACGCAAATCCTACTATTTGCGATCCTAATACCATTCGAAGAGATAGCGAACTGTTACAACGGGTTGAGATTATCAATGCTGACTTTGAGGCAACATTTGACTATGCTCAAGGCAAGACTCTCTTTTATTTTGACCCACCCTATCGCCCTTTAAGTAACACTTCCAGTTTTAACGATTATACAAAAGAGGCTTTTAATGATAACGCTCAGGTAAGATTAAAAGAATATTGTGATAAGATTCATGATGCTGGCCATAAATTTATGCTTAGCAATTCAGACTGTAAAGGAATGAACGGAGACGACAATTTCTTTGATAATCTTTATAGATCTTACTCAATAGAACGCCTCGTAGCTTCAAGAAGTATTAACTCCAACCCTCATAAAAGAGGAAAACTAACAGAGATATTAGTACACAATTATTTGAACACTAAGGCCAACACCTCCAAAGTAAGCTACATCGAAAACTTAAGACAGGAAAGAGAAGCAAACGTAAAAACGCATATCGTCTAACTTAATCATAATGAATATGGAGAAAAACTTTGGGACTTTCATGTCTCAACTACGGGAAACAAACCAAACATTAGGTTTCTTCTGCGATTTTGATAAAATATCTAATAATGTTGAGAACATAAAGTTAAGCCTATGTATGCTGAATAGTCTCATAGGAACAAACGACCTTCGACGAAGTGTTGAAACGATTTGGGAACGAGACAAAACGGCTTTCAACATCTTAGATATCCTCATTGCTGTTCGTAGTAATGGGCAGAAGAAGGTGCTTAACGCCAATGGAGAGTGCGTTGCTCTTAACAGTTTCTTTGAAAGCGTGGATAGTGTTGTTGAGTATTTAGAGGACACTGGACTTGCTCATATACTAAAAGAAGGAAGGATAAAGAACCTTGTTGATTACGTCTTCGGCATCGAAACAGGTCTTGATAGTAATGCTCGTAAAAATAGAAGTGGGCATGTTATGGAGAACATGATATCTAAGATATTTGATGACAACAATATCACTTATCGAAAAGAAGTGTATTCTAAAGAATGGACAGACATTAAAAGAGTTTTAGGAGATGATGAGAAGCGCTTTGATTTTGTAATAGAAGCACATCAAAAGACTTATCTTATAGAAGTAAACTTCTATAGCGGAGGAGGCTCAAAACTAAACGAAGTTGCTCGTGCATATACTGACATTGCACCAAAAGTAAATTCAGTTCCAAACTTTGAGTTCGTATGGATTACTGATGGTATTGGCTGGAAGGATGCAAGAACTAAACTTCATGAAGCATATAACATCATCCCCAGCGTCTATAACCTAACAAGTATAAGTGATTTTCTGAAGCTTATTAAAGAATGATCTCATCCTTTTATAAATCACCAAACAACGATTTCACACTTATTCAAGGTGATTGTGTTGAAACATTATCAAAGTTTAAGTTTGGCTTTGATATGGTCTTTGCGGATCCTCCCTACTTCCTGTCAGGTGGCGGTATCAGCTATCAGAGTGGCAAGATAGTCTGTGTGGATAAGGGTGTTTGGGACAAACCAACTACACCAGAAGAGTTGGATGCTTTCAATCTGCGCTGGCTTTCTGTTGTACGTGAGCACATGAAAGACAATGCCACGATATGGATATCAGGTACACACCATAATATCTTCAGTGTACAACAACAGTTATTAAAATTAGGATTCAAGATATTGAATGTTATAACATGGGCTAAAACGAACCCTCCACCTAATATTTCTTGTCGTTATTTTACATTCTCTACTGAGTTTATTATTTGGGCGCGTAAATCTTCAAAAGTACCCCATTACTTTAACTATGCCTTAATGAAAGAACTAAATGGGAATAAACAGATGACAGATGTATGGCACTTACCAGCCATTGGGATATGGGAAAAGACATGTGGAAAGCATCCTACACAAAAACCATTAGGCCTATTAGCAAGACTAATTCAGGCAAGTACTGAAGTTAATGCGTGGATTCTCGATCCCTTTAGTGGGAGTGCTACAACAGGCATAGCCGCAAACTTGTTGGGAAGAAACTATCTTGGGCTGGAGAAGGAGGAAGAGTTTCTGAATATGAGTAGGGCAAGAAGACTTGAATTAGAAGACCCAAACATTCGATGGAGTTACCTCAAACGATTAGAAAAGAATAACATCATACCCGCATCGGACACCTCTGTCGTATCCGATAGCTCGCAAGCGTGCTACAACACTCCTTGGATTTAGGATACTGTTAATTAGGTGACATAAAGATATCTATCTAAGAGATATTGGCAAACATATCTATCACATAATATTTAAATAGGTGTTAAGACATAGTAACACCACCTAATTAGGAAGATGTTAGGGAGATGTATCAAAAGTAAAGAAGAATTACTCTGCAATTTAAAAGATATAGAATACGGCCTCCTGGGGACATAAATAGAAAAAGACAAAGACAACATGCTTAACTTTATTTGGTAGAGGAACTATCTTTATTGGTTTAACCTGGTGAAGGATGTCTACGCCTTTCTCCAAGCCGATTTGTAGATTACTCAACAACTGCTTATAAATCTACTTGAGAAAACGGAACGAGGGAGAGGGGTGCCTCACATCTCCCTCTATCGACAAGACTTTATTCAAAAAGAGGCGTATTGGCTCTTTGGAAATATCTTATATAGAATATTGTGAGGTAGACGAGACAACAAAAAGGCGGATAGATTTGGGTATCTGTCCGCCATATTAAGGTTTCATTCTCCTCTTTCAAGCTAACATTCGTTAGAATCTCCTTCCCCTTCAGAGAGAATGGGAAGGGTTCTATGAGAAGCGTGAGAGAGTTTTGATTACTTCTTCAAAATAACTTGTAAGCTATTGAAATCGTATGCTTTATCAAGAGCAGATAACACGTCTGACCACTGAGAAACTGGCACTCGGTACTGCTTATACACCTTCTCGAAAGTCATTAATAGTTTACCATCCTCGACAGAAGCCTTTGATGTAAAGGATATTGCACTATTATCTACATTAGAATTGAGTTTCTGCAAGCTTTCGGGAGATACTGTATAACCATTAGGAATGGTCAGACGTACTGTAACAGAGTAGGTTCTTGGGTAAGGATAGATAATATCTACATTGCGCTGACGCTCTGCTCCCTCTATATGAACCTGTTGACCGACAAGCTGACCGACAGAGACTACAAGGTTGCGACCAGCTTTCTTGACCAGACCATCCATCTGGTAATCTACAAGATAAGTAAAGGGTTTATCCTTCTCACCGCATGAGAGCACCTTAGTGTCATTCACTTTCACTGCTGCACGGTCGTGATATCCCTTAATCTCATCGCTGAAGTTATCTGCAATAGATTTCTTATCTTGCTCTGCACGTTCTGCTGCTCGCTGGTCAGCAACGTTTAATCCCTTGTCATAAAGCTGTGCGAACTTTGTTACGCCATAGTCAGCACCCCATGCCTGAGCCATCTGCTCGGCTGAAGTATAGTCCATGATGTTACCTTCCTTGTCGCATCCTGTGGTTGCATCTTGGCGTTTGATGTTCAGCAAGATACCATCGATAGTAGCATCAATATCCACCTTCTCCGTGTTATCCTTCGCCTGACTACCCGGCACTGTCACGTTTCTAAAAGGTCCTTTTTGGAACTTCTTCTTGGCATCAGTAGCCACAGCGTCTCGGTTCTGATAGATAGATGGAATGGTGTTAGCCGTAGTGACGTATCGAGTACTTAGAGGAAAATAACACTGACCATTACTCAACATGAATCCATCTGTTACATTCCAGATATTCGCCAACTGCCCAATAGGTTCGGTCATGCGGTTAGTTACCAACAAACGTGAGTAGGGTACTTTGAGCTTATCAAGTAGGAATGCGAATACAGAACCAAAGTTCCTGTAGGAGAAATAAGGATTATTATGCACCAAGGTGTTCAACATAGCGAAATTGTAGACATAGTTTGCTCTCTCTGTTGGATCGCTGATTTTCTTCGCTTCATCAATCACTTTGTTGAACATCTTATAGAATGTCCACTTGCTAGTAGTCACATCCCAGAGTGTCCAAGCGTCCTCTTGAATGACCTTCGCATCGGGGTTTGCCTGCAAACCTTTGACCTTCATGCTCTTTGGAATGTACTCTAAAACTACGTCCGCATTGATGAATAACATTGTATAAGGTGTCTGCGCCAATGGATTGTAAGCGTAATCGGGCATAGTCTTATCGATATTCTTCTCACGAACATCAAGAACAACAGCATCCTTGTCAGCACCTTGCTTAAAATCAGGAGCACCATTCATTGTGCGGTACTGAGTGCATAAGTCCTTATCAATAGAGCAATGAACCTGATAATCAAGGATAGGATATTGACCACCAAAGAAGAACACTATTGGGTCAATATTCTCCTCTCTTAACTTGTCATAGTCATAGTAGAAGTAGTCAATCATGTCGCCTACTTGCAGATTAGGAACACCAAGCTTTGCATGTTTCTCTTCTCCTTTCTTCCCTTCGTTATCGTCTTGATAATCCTTCTCTTCTACTTCCTTAATCGTTCCATTAGGCTTGATAACACGTACACCGAGCACTGTTCGGCGGTCGTTACGCCATAGTCCATTATTGAGAGAATAGTCGTAGGTGCGGAACTCAAAGGTAGAGAACTTGTCCAAAGCAGCCTTATCATTAATCTTCACAAGGTTACGGACGAGATGAGTGCCCGTACATTGCTTCACCTTACCAAGGCTAAGAGCACTGAAGCGGTTACTATAGTCGACTCCAATCTCCTCATATCTCGCCAAGACAACAGCCGACTCTTTATTATACTTTTCCGGTACTGTACGATTGTTGAATTGTGGGAGATCCTTCTTCCAGACCTCCGCTTTCACTTCACGTGCAAACTTTTGATAGTCCTCATCATCGAATGCCATCATAGGAAGAGTTATGATGGTGAGGAGTAGCAATGTGATTAGCTTTTTCATAATTATATGTATTGATAATAATTAATAGCAGTTAAAACGAACGAAGAAAAGGCTATCTTCGCTTCAAGACAACTTGCTCGTTACAAGCATCCGTCCACTTCCTTAGCGCATCATTCCACTGTGGTATGTTCTTTAATGGGATTTGCCTTTTGTTTATTTGCATCTTTTGACGGAAAGTGATAACGTTCCCATTCTGCACAAATTGACAGGTGAACGTACCCTCTGGAGTATTAAAAGTAGCTGAAGAAGGTAAGTAATCTACACGATAACCAGCAGGAATGGTTAGCACAGCTTGCCTAACTACATTGCATCGAACTGGTAAATAGAAATCATGCGTGCGTTGTGTGGTATCAATGCGAGCATCGAAGAGATTATTATGTGGACTCATCTCGATATATAACTCACCATCAGCCTGTTGCACAGCAGGCTTATTAACAACGTTACCAGTAAACTTTCCCCATTCGTGGCGAGGATCATCATCCATCCATTTCACGTCAGATACCGTCATATTATGTGTGTCTGAATTAAGATTATTGGCAAGTAAATCATCGTTATGTTTGCTCCCAGCCTTGTCAGAAACCGTCATAAACCATTCCTTCATATCGCCTCGAGTCATGTAGGTTGCCGTTCCCACAAGTGCATCTCCTTGTAGTTGATAATTGTAAGAGAGGCTATCAATAGACTCATCAGGCTTCCTGACGGGCACAATCTCAAGTCTTGGGCGGTCGCCATTGGCAATCATTGCTTGCGAGCCCTGTATGTGCTGCGGAGTATAAGTATATGGGATGTGCTTGCAAGTAGCATCAATAAAGTAAGTCTTACCTTTATATAAGAGCGTACAAATCACGTGATCGGCACTTGCAAGAGTAGGGACATCACTCATCTTAAAGGGTATCTCCTCCGTTCCTATATCTGTCCAACGAGCATCGAAACCCTGTGCTTTAAGTAAGGTAGTGAGCAGTAACGCCATTCCCTTACAATCACCATAACGCTTACGGAGCACCTCGGCAGGTGTATCTGGGCAATGTCCGGCTATTCCGGCTTCGTAGGCTATATATCTGATGTTGTCCTGCACCCATCGATAAGTGTTGCTTATGCGGTCTTCGGGAGTCTTACTTGTTTTATTAATCTCGGCTAAGAGTGACTGAAGATTAGGTATATTGCAATCTACGTCAGCCATTTTCATCGACCAGCTGTACAAGTCGTTGACATCAGCAAAGGGACCGATAATTAAAAGATAAGGATAGACACTTGAAGAAGGAGGCATGTGCGGATCCTCTTTCATACGATTGCAGTTCGTCATGGTATAGCGGTAAACTTCATCCGTAGGCGTTGACTCATGTGCAACCTGTATGTTATAACCCTCAAAGTTCATTTCTTTAAGCCTATAACCAGCCAACTTCTTAGGAATAGTGATGGTCAGTGTCTTGTGCTGAATGAAATAGTCCTCGAGCAAATAAACACGTGTGAAATACTTAATATCCTTAAAGGTGCGCTCGAAGGAAGCACTGCTTGTTTTGCCTTTCTTACTTATCTCACCTTGAAGGGTGCATGCCTTCGTATCGTCGTAGAACACATTTTCAGGAGTGACATTCGTATATTGCTTCTGACCATGCCCCGAGATATTATCCAAAGAGATAAATTCTCCATAGAAGACCGTGGTTTCTGGCATTACTTTCGTCACTGAATTAGACTGATAAGTGATTTTCTCTATGTTCTTTACAATAGGTTTATCACCATCAAAAGTCAATGTGTATTGTTCGTCACATTGTGAGATAAGAATCTTATCGTCCCATTGTTGTGCCTGAGCATAAGCCGTACAGCACGTGAAAAGAAGTACTGTAACCAGCGAACGGATTGTTTTTAAATAGCTTACCATCTGAAGATAAAATAGATAGAAATCGTTATACTGCCTATTGGTAATAACTTGAAAATTTGGAATAAAGACCACGTGCAAAGATAGAAAATTATTCTGAATAGGACATAAAAGTCTTATATTTTTTTAATAACATCGTAAAATTATGTTGTTGTTACCTACTTTCTTTTTAACTTTGTAGCATGACTAAGAACCCAAGCAATAATTATCAACAATGAAGAATACCTATCTCTTCCATTTCACGAGACGCCCTTCTCCCCTGTTCGTAACGGCTTCGTTGATGTCAATAGGGGCTCTCCTTCCAGCTAATGCACAACAAGTAAAGTCGCAGCCCAATATTATCTTCTTTATGGTTGACGATATGGGATGGCAGGATACGTCCCTTCCTTTTGCCGATTCGATTACTGCTAATAATCGAAAATACGACACCCCGAATATGGAAAGACTTGCTACAGAGGGGATGATGTTCACAGATGCGTACGCAACACCTATCAGTTCGCCCTCAAGATGTAGCTTGATGACTGGTATGAATATGGCACGGCATCGGGTAACGAATTGGACCTTGCATCGCGACCAGATGACAGATGGGAAGCGAGATGGGGTCACACTACCTGATTGGAATTACAATGGTATTGCGCAGAGTGGTAATGTGGGGCATACAGCAAAGGCGATTTCCTTTGTACAACTACTAAAGAATGCGGGCTATCACACCATACACTGTGGGAAAGCACACTGGGGTGCGATTGATACTCCAGGTGAGAATCCCTGCCACTTTGGTTTCGATACAAACATAACTGGTACTGCTGCTGGTGGCTTAGCAACCTATCTCAGTGAGCGTAACTATGGCTTTACTAAGGATGGGAAGCCCACATCTCCCTTCGCAATACCTGGCTTGGAACGTTATTGGGGGACTGGCATCTTTGCGACTGAAGCCCTTACACGGGAGGCGATAGCGGCTTTGGAGAAGGCGAAAAAGTATGACCAGCCGTTCTATCTATATATGTCTCATTATGCCGTACACGTTCCCATCGACCGAGATATGCGTTTCTATCCCACCTATCGTGCACGTGGACTATCGGAGAAGGAGGCTGCCTACGCCTCGTTGATTGCTGGAATGGATAAAAGTTTGGGCGACCTCATGGACTGGGTGGCGCAGGCTGGACTCAAGCGAGAGACGATTATCATCTTTATGAGTGATAACGGAGGACTTGCCTCATCGTCCTATTGGAGAGACGGGGAGCTTTACACACAGAATGCACCACTCAAGAGCGGTAAAGGGTCACTATATGAAGGAGGGATAAGAGTGCCTTTCATTGTGAAATGGAACCACGTGGTAAAGCCCAACTCACGTTCAAATACTCCGATAATCATCGAGGACCTTTACCCTACCCTGCTCTCTATAGCGGGAATCAAGCACTATCATGTGCCACAGACTATTGATGGTGAAGATATTACACCGATACTTCGTGGTAGGCAACAGGGCTTTGAGAAACGTCAACTGGTGTGGAACTATCCTAATATATGGGATGGTGAAGGACTGGGCATCAGCCTCAACTGTGCTATTCGTGAGGGAAAGTGGAAACTAATCTATTCGTATCTTACAGGGAATAAAGAGCTTTATGACCTCTCAACCGACCTCTCCGAGAATCACGACCTTGCTCCCTCTCACCCCGAACTTGTAGCACGTCTTTTCCGCCACCTCATCACCCGTTTGCGTAAAATGAAGGCCCAGCAACCGATTGTAGCACACAAAAAAGAAGCGTATCCACAATCCCCATAACTCTATTCAACAATTCCAACGTCTATTCATTAACATCAAACAAAACTTTAAGTATCCCTTATAAAATAAAAATCCCTTGCAAATCATCGATTCACAAGGGATTTGTAGTACCCAGACCCGGTACAAGGTAGTGAAAACAAGAGAAATGAAAAGAATATATAATGCTGATAATCAGCAATTTGCATTTTTTCTTATTTTTGCCAAATTAGCCCATTTTTGCCTGTTTTTGGTTAGATAGTACACTTTTAGTACACTTTGATATTCGAAACTTTTTAGTATCTTTGCAAAATAAGAAAGCATCTGAAAATAAACGAGTTAATGATTTACTCGGTCTGATACACATTTAGGTACATAACTATCAATTATGGCAAAGTTAGAGAATAAAGCAAAGGAAAACCCGAAATTGGAGCAAAATGTGCTTGTTGATGGTCGGATTAGTCTCTATTTGGAGTATTATCTCGGTAGAGAAGAAACGCCTGTTTTAGACGATAATGGTAATCCTGTTTTGTATGAAACAGGTAAGATGATGGGCAAGCCCAAAGTTCACATCAAACACAACAGGCGAAAAGAGAATTTGCAGTTGTATTTGATAGCCAAGCCCCGTACCCCTGCCGAGCGACAGCAAAATAAAGAAACACTTGAATTGGCTGCTAAAATTCGTGCCGAGCGTGAACAACAGTTTAAGGAAAGTATGCTTGGCTATCGTTTGAAAAAAGATAGGAGTATTAACTTCTTAGACTACTATCAGGCTTACATTGATAGCTATACCAAGAAAGACCTGCGAATGATAAAGATAGCCTTGAATCGTTTTAAAGACTTTCTGAAAGAGCACTACCCTCTCTATGAGTATAGTATCAAGCCCAATCTGATAACCAAAGAAATGATGGAACGGTTTGTGGAATATCTGCAATCGCGAAGTGTTGGTGAAGGTGCAAAGAGCATCTACCAGCGTTTCAAGAAAGTGGTGCGTTATGCTATCGACCATGAAGTGATGTTGAAAGATCCATGTAAGGCTGTGGTGTGCAAGGTCGATGAGCAGATTTTGCGCAAGGATGTGCTGTCTATGGACGAAATCCAATCTTTAATTCAATGTCATTACGACAACGAGAATCCCAATGTCAGACGAGCCTTTATTCTATGCCTATATTGTGGTTTGCGCTTCTGCGATGTGAAAGATCTAACCTATAAGAACATTGATTACACCAATCGCCTATTGAAGTTTGAGCAGAATAAAACCAAAGGACATTCTGCCAATAGTGGTGTGGTTATCCCTTTGAACGATGGTTTGCTTTCATTGATAGGAGAAGCTCCCGAAGACTTAGATACTTCCATTTTCAATTTACCCACATACGAGAGTTGTTGCAAATCCGTAAAGCGATGGGTAAAGCGTGCAGGTATCAATAAACACATCAGCTGGCATTGTGCCCGCCATAGTTTTGCCGTGAATATCTTGAATAATGGTGCCAATATCAAGACCGTTGCAAGTCTTTTAGGGCATAGCGGATTGAAGCATACCGAGAAATATACTCGTGCTGTGGATAAGTTAAAGTCGGAGGCTATTAATAGTTTGCCAGAATTGAAGTTATAACAAGAAAAATGAATTAAAGAACATTTTTTTGATTAGTAACAACCATCTTTTTACTCAAAAGAGATACATTCTGAAAAATAATGAGTAATTTTATGGCGTAATCAAGTTACATAAGTATGGAACGCAAGAAAATAAACCGTTTAAAGGTGGTTCTCGCAGAAAAAGGAATGACCAATAAACAACTGGCAGAAATCTTGGATAAAGACCCTGCTGTTATATCAAAGTGGGTAACGAATGTTGCCCAACCCAATGTTGAAATGTTCATTCAGTTGGCAAAGATATTGGGAGTGAGAGTTGATGATTTGTTGTGGACAGAGGATATTTAATCCTCATATATAAACGAGTATCGTGATATTAAGATGAAAGATCAAATATTCATAAGTCATGCGACACCAGAAGATAATGACTTTACCATATGGCTCGCTTCTCGTTTAGAAATGCGGGGCTATCAAGTATGGATTGACAAAAATGGACTTCTTGGAGGAGAACGTTTCTGGCAAACCATACAGACAGCAATTTACTCCTCTCGAAAAGTTTTGCTAGTTTATTCTAAAAATATCGTACGTGATGGTATATTCAAAAAAGGTATCGAAGATGAATTAGAATATGCCAAAAGTCTTGTAGGAATAAAGAATGACACAGAGTTTGTTATTCCGTTACATATTGATGATTCTGCATATAATCTTGTAATTGGATTACCCAATATCAATCATATCCCATTTGTTGGGAACTGGGCAAAAGGATTGGTACAGCTATTTAAGAAGTTAGATAAAGATGGAGTAACATATAGTACAGATATAGAATCTTCACTATCAAATTGGTACGAAACTTCATATTCGACCGATTCATCAATTGTCTTGAAGAAAGAATTATACTATACTTCTTGGTGGAGTGTAAAATCAATTCCCCAGAAATTTTACATGTATCAATTCCTCAATAAAGAACAGGCTACCTATATTCGACAAGCGAACATAAATATTCCTATAGCTCAATTGGCAAATACATTATCTTCTTTTGATGATAGATTGTCATATCTAATAGATAAAGAGGGACAAAGTTTTGATGTTCATCCACAGTCGGTATATTCTTTCTCTCTCGAACAAATTTTATATGGCTTCAATTCTGATAGCTTCCCTACACACAAGGATGTAGTAAATCATTTTAAAGATTTCTTGAGATATTTAATCTCGGAAATTATTAGGAATAAAGGTTATCGCAAAACGGAGCTATCTAATAAAAAATATGTTTTTTATCGACCTATATATAAGAAAAAGCCAATCCCCATTCATTTTAAATATAAATACTCCTCAAAAAACAAAAGAAAATCATTAGGTGGCAGATATAAAGATAAAGGCTTTTGGCATTACGGAATATCCATACAACCAATCGTTCATCCTTTTATTGGGGCTTCTATTAAGTCGCATTTGATATTTACTCAAGATGGGGTGAATATTATAGATAATGATTCAACTCAACACTCTTACCGAAGAAATAAAGGGAAAACCTTTTTCAATGAACAATGGAGGGATATGCTGATAGCACTTTTATTTTCTTTACAAGATAATAATGAAGAGATAAAGCTTTCAGTAAGCCAGTCTAATGATATGCTTGAAATGAAAAAT
Organism: Prevotella sp. oral taxon 313; assembly: GCF_003043935.1. Taxonomy (NCBI): domain Bacteria; kingdom Pseudomonadati; phylum Bacteroidota; class Bacteroidia; order Bacteroidales; family Prevotellaceae; genus Prevotella; species Prevotella sp. oral taxon 313. The sequence continues at coordinate 2,849,469 of NZ_PYXE01000001.1, read as the reverse complement.
TGGACAGAAACCTTTTGGAGTGAATATGGCTATTATGACCCATGTAGCACCATGAGTGAAGATGACATTGTAGACTTGATAGATGAAGATAAAACAGAATGATAGAGCCAATTATTAAATACATAGAAGAACCATTTCTAACATTTGGCTGTAACCAAAAGGCAATAGACCCGAGAGATGGCCTGATGTTATTTGGCCCTTTTGACAAGACGAAGTTAAAAGGTTCAATAACACTGGGTATTATTGGACCCGCAGCGGCACGATTATCTATGACAGATTATCTTAGAAAACTGCATGAACAAATACTGCCAATTAAAGATTCTAAAAAGTATCCTATTTTTCCTGGAATTGAATCTACAATGGGGATAGCTGTGAATTTTGGAAATATACCGCAAATAGATGTAAAAGAAGAAAATATTAAATCGGCTTTAAGACATACAAATGCACATATTCGCATTCATGAACTTGTGAATTTATATGTAGATCCTTTGATGGCTTACATGAAAGAGGAAGAAATTCCCGTGAACCTTTGGTTAGTAGTTATTCCAGAAGTTATTTTTACTTATGGCCGACCACAATCAAAAATTAAGAAAGCTGAGGATAATATACACACTAAGTTTTCAAAAGAGATTTTAAATCCAAATAATCAGAATCTCTTTCCCGAGTTTCAGAAAGAAGATGATAAAATAAGGGAAGCTTATGAATATGAAATAAATTTTCACAACCAGTTAAAAGCAAGACTGTTAGGGAGTAATATAGCGACGCAAATTATCAGAGATTCAAAAATATCAAATATTGGATTGTCTGAAAAACAAATAGAGAAAGAAGAACAAGTTAGAACTGCAAAAGCTTGGAACTTAGCATCTGCCATATATTATAAGCTTGGAGGACTGCCATGGAAAATGGGGGAGGTTCGAGAAGGAGTCTGTTATTTAGGATTAGTTTATAAAAAAACTGATGAAAAAAACAGGAATGCCTGTTGTGCGGCACAAATGTTCCTTGATTCTGGAGATGGTATGGTATTTAAAGGCAATGTCGGACCTTGGTGGAACCCACAGACCAAAGAGTTTCATTTGTCAAAAGAGGATGCATATAATATAATAAGCCAATCATTAGAATCATATTTTAGTAAATTTGGATCCTATCCATCAGAAGTGTTTATTCATGCAAGAACATACTTTGATGATGCAGAGTGGGCAGGTTTTGAAGAAGCCTCATGTAACAAATCAAAAATAATTGGTGTAAGAATCAGAAGTAACAACACCTTCAAATTGTATCGGCAATTTTCTTATTGTGTGCCGCGAGGACTAATGCTCCAATATGATGAATATAAAGCCCTTTTGTGGACCAAAGGTTATATTCCAAGGTTTAAAACTCAAATTGGATTGGAAACTCCGAATCCTATTGATATTCAAATCACCCGTGGAAATGCAAATATTGATATTGTTTGCAAAGATATTATGAGTTTGACAAAACTCAATTATAATGCATGTATTTATGGAGATGGATTACCTGTAACATTAAAATTTGCAGACTCAATAGGAGAAATATTGACAGCAGGAAAAGATTTAGACACAGGTGTATTACCTTTTAAGTTTTATATATAAAATTGAGATATGCCTACACTACATTGGATAGGAAAAGATAAGGTTGTTAACCATCATGCGGAGGTACCCTTCCGTGTGTTGGAACACAAATATGGGTATCGAGGAGACAAGCCTTCTGATACCTCTGAAACTCATAGTGGAAATAAGATTATTCATGGAGATAATCTCGAAGCGTTAAAGGCATTATTACCAGAATATGAGGGACGAGTAGATTGCGTCTATATAGATCCTCCCTATAATACAGGCGAAGAGGGCTGGGTGTATAACGATAATGTGAATGACCCACACATACGCAAATGGCTCGGAGAAGTGGTAGGTGTCGAGGGCGAAGATCTTAGCAGGCATGATAAATGGCTTTGCATGATGTATCCAAGGCTAAGGCTACTCCAGTTGCTATTATCCAGTACAGGAATTATTTTTATAAGTATTGATGATAATGAATATGCGAATCTAAAGTGTATTTGTGATGAAATTTTCGGCAGCACAAATTTTGTAGCCACTTTTATTTGGGAAAAAAGAAAAAATAGAGAGAATAGAAAGGTTGTTTCATGTCGTCACGATTATATCCTTTGCTATTGTAAAGATATAATGAAGACAGATAGATGCCTGCATCTCTTACCCATGTCGAAAGAAGCATTGAGTAGATATCAAAACCCTGATAATGACCCACGTGGCTTATGGAAGTCTGACCCAGCAACAGCACAAGCAGGACATGCCACTGAAAGCCAATTTTACACATTGATAGCTCCAAACGGAAAAAAACATACTTTACCAAATGGACGCTGTTGGTTATATACAGAAGAGGTAATGCGGCAAGCTATTGCCGATAGACGAATTTGGTTTGGAGAAAGTGGTAATAATGTTCCGCGAAAGAAGACATATCTAAATGATAAAGATAGAGGATTAACCCCTGAAACCATTCTCTTTGCTGCTGATGTGGCTACAAATGAAATCGCCAAGAACAATTTAAAAAATATCTTCTCTGAACAAATTCCTTTTACGACACCTAAACCATTCCAATTGATAGAACACCTGATTCAAATTGCAACTGATGATGATAGTATTATCCTCGATTCTTTTGCAGGCTCAGGAACGACAGCTCATTCTGTGTTAGATGTTAATTTTAATACGAAGGGCAACAGAAAGTTTATCTTAATAGAAATGGAAGCTTATGCAGAAAGTATTACTGCGGAACGAATACGCCGGGTAATCAAAGGCTACGGAGAAGGGAAGAAAGCTGTTGAAGGCTTGGGGGGCTCTTTCGATTACTACGAATTAGGTTCTCCTCTGTTCAATGAAGATGGTAACCTAAACGAGCAGGTCGGTATAGGAAAGATGCGTGAATACATTTATTATACAGAGACCCACGATTACCTGACAAATCAGCAAACAGTGGATTATCCCTATCTGTTAGACTACAAGGATGGTACGGGCTATTTTTTTTATTACGAGCCCAATGAGATCACAACTTTGTCGTATGACACATTAAACATAGTACCCAAGACTGCAGACCATTATGTGATTTATGCTGATATCTGCACGATTAGTAAAGAGCAGCTGGCGCAATTGAATATTACATTCAAGAAGATTCCTCGTGACATCAATAGATTTTAAAGTATGCAACTGAAAGAATATCAACACCAAGTGCTCCGAGATTTGGAGCAATATATTGAGACTTTGAATGGTAGCAAAAGTCTCTCTGTAGCCTATTCTCAATATTGGGGAAACAGAGGAGTTTCGGTGAACGGATTCAGTAACAGCTATCTGCATCCCTATGTCAATACCGTGAACGGTGCGCCGCGTGTAACGCTGAAAGTTCCTACAGCGGGTGGCAAGACATTCATTGCCTGCAATGCTATTAAAAGGATTATGGATAACCTGCAAACAGGTACTCCTAATCGGGTTGTGGCATGGTTTGTTCCCAGCGATACCATTCTCAAGCAAACTTTGGAGAAATTACAGGATGCCACTCATCCCTATCGTCAAACAATAGATGCATTATTTTCCCACCGTGTAACAGTGGTGGACAAGGAGGCTGCGCTGATGGGGCAAGGCATTAGCCCTGTACAGATGCACGATAATCTGACCATCTTCGTGTTAAGTGCCCAGTCGTTTGTGGAAACCATCCGTGTGAAGAAAGACAAAAGTGTAGAGCAATTGAAACCTCGTGCTTTTCGAGAGAATGGAAACTTCCTTGAACATACGCAATATTATGTTCACCCAGACCAGTTGATTGACAATGCAGACCCAACGGCACTCATACAGGTGATAGCCCAGCAGAACCCGTTGGTGATAGTAGATGAAAGTCATAACTTCAAGGCCGATCTAAGAGTAGAACTGCTCAACAATCTATCTCCCCGATTCATATTGGAATTGACAGCAACTCCACGCGACAATAGCAATATCATCAGTTTTGTAGATGCCATGCAACTGAAGCGTGAAAACATGGTGAAACTTCCCGTTATCGTGGAAAATCGCAACTCGCCTAAAGATGTGCTTGTTAGTGCCATCCGAATGCGTAATAGTCTGGAACAACATGCCGTTGAGATGGAAAAGCATGGTGGTAGATACATCCGTCCAATTGTATTATTTCAAGCTCAACCAAAGATTGATAACGACAACATTACTTTTGATAAGATAAAAAACAACCTTATTGGTTTTGGTATTCCTGAGGAGCAAATCAAAATCAAGACGGCTAATAAAGACGAATTAAAGAGCATTGACTTGATGAGTCGTGCTTGTGAAGTAAGATACATTATAACCATAAATGCGCTGAAAGAAGGTTGGGATTGTCCCTTTGCCTACATTTTGGCAACATTGGCGAACAAAACAAGTCGTGTTGATGTAGAACAAATTTTGGGGCGCATACTCCGTCAGCCATATACCACCCAGCATCAGAATCCTTTGCTCAATCTTTCCTATGTTTTCACAAGCAGTAATGACTTCCGTGATACAGTCGAGAGAATCATTCTTTCGTTACAAAAGGCGGGATTCAGCAAAAAAGACTTCCGTGAAGTAAATATGGATAGTGTTGCAGAAGAAAAGAAAAGTATTCCCAATTTGTTTGATAAGCCACAAAATCAGGAGAAAAAGAATGAGGTAGAGGATGCTATCGAATTATCAATAGAAGAGGTAGCTACAATCAAAGAAACGATACAGAACGATGCTCCAAGTAAATATATCCAAGACTTACAAAAGCAGGCGGAGCAGATGGGCAATGAGTATAATCAGAAAATAAATGAACAGTCACAAAGTGGAAACATCGATCCACTTGCGGCTATTATACCAACAGAAATGTATTATCCTATCAATGAAAGTTATAAAGAGGTAGTAGCAGAAATAAACCTCCCTGTCTTCTACACAAAGACTGTTGCATCAATATTCTCCGATGAGGAATGGATTCCTTTGGAAAAATCGATGTTGACGAAAGGTTTTGATTTGCCTTCAAAGGATGCTACTGTGGATTTCACCATTGTCCGCCCACAGGGTATTACTATCGATGTTGCGGAATCTGGCGATGATTATGTGCCAGTGCGCCGCAATAATCAGCAAGCCATAGACTTTATTCGACAGCAATATATGGATAAGTCCGCAACCACTCAGAAAGAGATGTTAAGCAAGCAAATTGCAAGTATGGTTAAGTTTGACAATGTTGTGGAGCCAGATATTAAGAAATACATAGATAGGGTGATTTCTGGACTCGATACCGACGCTATTGCTAGTTTGGTGGACAACCTCTACTTGACACGAGATGCCATCAAAGAAAAAATAGAGATTCTCTTAAAGGATTACCAAAAACAGGTTTTCCTGCAATGGTTAAATGTGGGAAAGATTCAACTTAAAGGGCATTATACCTTTATTGATGCTATTGCAATGCCAAAAGAAGAAATGGTCGGCATTGATAAAGGGTTGTATGTTGCCGAAGAAACGGTCAATGACTTTGAATACGATGTCATTTCTGCCATAGCTGATAATCCCAATGTCTTGTTCTGGCATCGTAATCGAGAAAAGAAGGATTTCTGCATTAATGGGTATATCAATCATTACCCCGACTTTATCATTCGTATGAAGTCTGGAAACACTATTCTTGTAGAGGCAAAAGGCGACCATTTAGTCAATGATGATTCGAAGAACAAGATTTGGCTTGGTAATAAATGGGCCGACCTTGCTGGAAGCGACTATAAATATTTTATGGTATTCCAAACAAAAGAGATAGAAGGTGCAATTACTGTCAAGCAGTTGTTGCAGTATTTGAATGAGTTATAAATTAGAAATATAGTAAAAAGGAGTATAATATGAATAACCTTTTCCCAAAATTCATTCAGAATCGGCCTAAAGGGTTCGATAAGTTTGATGGCGCATCTCAGACAAAACTTGCAAAAGCAATTGCACGGCAGATTATTAAGAATGATGTTCTACCAAAAGAAGATGCCTTGCCCAAAATTATTGGTATTCAAGGAGAATGGGGGGCTGGTAAAACAAACTTGGTAAGACTATTAGAGAAAGAATTGTCTGATAAATATTATTTCTTTGAATACGACGCATGGGGGCATCAAGAAGACTTACAAAGACGTTCCATTTTAGAACTATTGACAGCTAAATTAATAGATGATAGATTTTTGTCTGGCAATTCTACAATTAGAATAAAAGGTGGAGGAGAAAAAACGGTTTCTTGGGCGGAGAAACTAAAGTACTTATTAGCTAGGAAAACAGAAAAAGTTACAGAGAAGTATCCCCAAATTAGTAATGGCATGGCTGCAACTGCATTAGTTGCAATCTTGACCCCTATTTTTACCTATATTTCATATGTTATCAAGCCAACTTCTACCAATTGGTTGCAGACAATAGTTTCTATTATTATTTCAGCTCTTCCTGTTATCATAGGATTAATCGTATGGTTATGTGCGTATCTAAGAAATCACAGGTATGGTCTTAGTTATTTATTAGCCATATATAATGATAAGATTGAAAATGATGTTTGCTATGAAACTTTAAGTGAAGATGAGCCAACGGTCATAGAATTTAAGGCATGGATGATGGACATATCAAACTATATTAAGAATAACAACAAACCGAAGTTAATACTTGTATTTGATAATATGGATCGTCTACCTGCTGAGAAAGTTAAGGAGCTATGGTCTTCTATTCATACTTTTTTTGCTGATGACGGATTTGAGAATATTTGGGCGATTATCCCTTTTGATAAAAAACATTTGGCCTGCGCTTTTGGAAATGAAAAGGCTGATGAGGCAAAGGAACTTACCCAACTTTTTATTAGTAAAACATTTCCAGTAATATATAGAGTTGCACCGCCTGTTATTACGGATTATCGTAATCTATTTGAAAAACTTTTTATAGAGGCATTTGGAAATGCGGAAGAGGACTCTCGTGAAACGATAAATAGATTATGTCGTATGGTAAGGCCTGACGCAAATGTTAGGGATATTATTATGTATATAAATGCAATTGTAGCGTTAAAGCAAGAGCGGGCAAATGATATTTCTCTTATTAACATGGCTGTTTTTTTACTATTTCAAGATGATATATTAGAACATCCTAATACGCAAATTTTGTCTGGTGAATATTTGAAAAATGTAAGCTCTATTGTCAATAATGACATGCAAATGCAAAAAGAAATAGCAGCTTTAGTATATGGGGTAGATGTTGAACTTGCAAGGCAGATCCCATTGACAAAATATATTGAAAAATGTATTTCAGAAACAGAAGGATATGATATTAATGAGTATGCTGAGTCAAATATTTCTTTTGACGCAGTTTTAGAAGATGTTGCTATCAATAGGGATGATATTCCTGTTGATAATTTAATCAATTGTATTGGCAAACTAAATAAAAATAATGCGAATATACAGAAAATATGGAATTCCATTGCTCTAAGAAAGGTGCAATTGCCAATAGAAAAGCAGATGTTAACAAATGAATACAAAGTCATACTCTCAAAAGTTAAAGATCAGCTAACCCTTAAAAGGATTGTAGAAGCTTTCTACCTAAAGATTTACGATTTTTCTGAATTTAAGGGCAATGCATATTTTGCTTCATTGAAAGAATTGGAAAAATATCTTATAGAAGAAAACATTTCATGCCAATTAACACAGGTAAAGGATAAAAATGTAAATCCAGAAATCTTCATTGATTACTTACGAGAGGCAAAGGATGAATATAAAAAATATCGTGTTCATACTGTCGCGACCTCTTTTGATGCATATTTATCTGAGAAATTGAACACTGGTGATTATTCTTATTCTGATGTAATAGCTTTATTGGACGGTGATACGAATTATAAATTCCCTAAATTAATAAATGCCATAGAATTGTATATTGAAGAAGATAAAGTTGAAGCTTCTTCTATTGGGGAGATATTTTTAACTTATAAAAAGCTATCAGATAAAAAACCATTACAAAAAAGCTTGACCTCACAGACAGTTAGTTCTATAATGCAACAAATAGAACCAACACAAAAAGGTTATATTGATATTGTTGCCATGAGATTAGCACAAGGTCAACCGGTATCATCAGTAAATACATCATGCATTCCTGAAATAGCAGGAGTTATTGATTACTATGCAGATTATGGAGAACTTCTACAAAAGAGTCTCAATTGGGATAATAGCCTACTGAATGATGTGTTAAAATATATGACTCAAAACAGAAAAGGAGAACATCTTTTGATAGAAGATATTCTTCCTCTGTACTTTCAAATAAAGGATAGGATTGGTGTTTCAGACAAAGAAATGTTAGATCAACTGTCTGATTGGAGCAATAATGTAGATGGGAATATAACTAATGATAATATTCAGAAAATTATTCCAAATGCATCGTTTTATAAGTTGTCTATTCAATACAAGAATGAACTGACAGAGAAATTAAATAAAATAGTCATTGAAGCAATTAATACAGTTTCTACAGAAGAATTATATGCTCAACGAAACAGTCGTACGACATATTATTGGTTTATAGCTATACGCGAGTTCGTCGGAACAGAGTTCATGCATCCTTTGCCTACTAATATTTCCGACTTCGGTAAGAAAATATTACAAGATATTGGTAATAATGTACAGACTCTCCCTTTGCCAGAAGACTACTCCAAGATAATCAATAGCATTGATAAATGCACTACATATTCAATAATATCAGATATACGAAATTCTTATTGTAATGGGAGGGTTTCTATCGATAGGGAAAAATTTAAATTCTTTGAACAATGGTTTAGGACACAAGGAAAACTAGAGGATAGGGCTGGAGATTCTGTTGATAAAATTTTGAAGCCAATTATAAGTAGTGAAGATTGCCGGAATATTATATTAGAACAGAAAGAATTCTATATATCCTTGATAAATCATGCAGGTAATGCTGCGAATGACTTTAAGCAAACACTACATAATATTGTTGATAATACAAAAGATATTACATTGAGACAATTTGCAGAGGCAATCGGTGTTGTTTTTGAAAGTGGAGACACAGAGAATAATGAATAAGATGATTATACAAGAAATAATACTCCGTAAAGAAGATCAGACATTTGACTGCAAAAGTATTCAAATAGATCCGAAGGCATTGGCTATCACCATCGTGGCATTTGCAAATGCTGATGGCGGAACGATTGCTATTGGTGTGTCTGATAAGACGAGGAAGATAGAAGGCGTGGATCAACATATAGAGAAGCTGAATGAGTTGCTGCGTGTTCCTTTAGATTTCTGTAATCCTTCTGTGCCTATTACCAGCAACCTACTGCCCTGTACTGATAAGGATGGGAACGACAACCATATCTTGTTGATGTATATCCCTGCAAGTTCGGAGCTACACGCTAATCAGGCAGACGAAGCCTATATGCGTGTTGGTGATAAGAGTAGAAAGTTGTCTTTTGAAGAGCGTATACAGTTGATGTACGACAAGGGCGAGCGTTATTATGAGGATACGGCTGTGTATGGTGCTACGGTAGATGATATTGATATGGCTGCTGTCGAAAGATATACGGAATTGATAGGTTATACCAAGTCTGCAAAGCAATATCTACAAGAGAACAATGGATTCTTGACTATAAACGCAAAGGGAGAAGAGCAAGTTAGTGTGGCTTGTATTCTGCTATTTGGCAAATATCCCCAGAAGTTCTTCCCTCGTGGACGCACTCGCTTTATTCGCTATAAAGGTACAGAGGAACAAGTGGGTGCAGATATGAATGTGATTAAGGATGTAACCTTTGAAGGAACGATACTTGATCAAGTGAAAGCCACGATAGCTTATCTTGAAACACAAGTGGAGGAGCATACGTTCCTTGGGCAGCATGGACAGTTCGTAACCCATAGAGATTACCCAAAGTTTGTGATACAAGAAATGGTAGTTAACGCTTGTTGTCACCGTGCCTACAATATTAAGGGTACGGAAATTCAAATCAAAATGCTTGATGATCGGCTTGTGTTCGAGTCTCCGGGCAGATTACCTGGAATGGTCAAGCCCTCTAACATCCGTCATACACATTTCTCTCGCAATCCAAAAATTGCCCAATTCCTCAAAGCGTACGACTTTGTGAAAGAATTTGGTGAGGGTGTGGATCGTGTGTGTAGAGAGTTGGAAGCTAATAGGTCGCCAATCCCTACATATCATTTGGATGATTTTATCCTTAAAATTACAGTTCCAAAAGTTATACATCGGTCTATAACCAATGGCTATGCGACTGTAAATACCAAAAATGCAACTGTAAATGCAACTGCAAATAGTCCAAAAGATACTGTAAATGCTCAAAACGCGACTGTAAATGCCGAAAATGCAACTATAAATTCCAATGATACTATAGATAGATTAATAGCAAAAGCAGCCAAACAGGGGGATAAACTTACAGCGAATCGTATCTCTATTTTACGACTGATGGTAGAAAACCCTTATATTACAAAGGAAGAAATGGCTTCTATTATAGGATTGAGTGGTAGTACAATCATGCGTAATATTGAATTTATGCGTGGCAAGTATCTTCGTAGAGTCGGCTCGGATAAAAGTGGCTTCTGGGAAATTATAGAATAGAAATATGGAAACGAATTTATTGCTTGCATTAAAACAGTTTCAGCATAATGTTGAAGTAAATCCCGATTGTTTAAGAAATTTAATAGGAGAGAAACTATTAGAAGAACAATTTTCCATGGTAGCAGACACCTTATTATTTGGTGGGTTTCTGTTAATAAACAGGAGATTTGAGATTTATGCCCATTCTATAGAATTTTATTTTCATGTAGAGAAGTCGGCTAATCAAGAGTTTGTTCATGATCCTGTTATGTTTCATCGAAATAAATTAGATGATGCAGATTATAGGACTGTGAATACACCATATTTGAAGATAGGAAGTTTCTATTTGCATAAATTTGGTCTGGATATTACTTTTGAGAAAGAAGGCGAATATCGCGCATCCATTCTAATCAAAACCTTTAATGTCGTTGATAGAAATGAGCAAAGTAATAAAGCAAATTTAAATAGAGATAAGAGGATGGCAAGCTCGTATATTTATGACTATCTCCAGTTTATGGAGCCAGACAATGATACATTAAAGTCGGCTATCCAAATGGAATGGTTACCAGAATTACAAATACTGCCATCATTTTGTTCTGTAGCAGCCCCACGCATTAATATTAATAAATTCGTCATTGATAACAATGGAAATCAAACCTCTATAAAGTCACCAGAGAAAGATATCCGACCATGGCGATACTATCGAAAAGAACCTTATCATCTGCTAACAAACTTACTAAAAGCAAGAAGGGTATGATATTATCAAGTCAAACCAACAGTGTATACTTCTCGGCTCATTTGGCCAATGACTATAGGCAATTGTACGAAGCGGTGAAGTCTGTCTTACAAGACTATCAGATACATGTAGATGTTTTGTGTAAGACTGCAGATTATTGGTGTCGTGACTATATGCCAATACAGGTTACGGATAATACTTTTGTAAAGTATAAGTACAAGCCAGACTATTTGAATAAGAGGGGAAAACGTGAGTTTATTACGAATGTAGACGAACCTTTATCTTTTCTCAATCTCAATGATAACAAGTTTATTAATCTCTCAGATATTACTATTGATGGTGGTAATGTCGTTAAGACTCCGTATCATGTTCTAATGACAGAAAAGATATTTATAGAGAACCCACAATATCAAAATAAATTAAAATTAATCTATCGCTTAGAAAAAGCTTTCCAAACAGAGATAATAATACTTCCTTGGTGTAACAGGTCGCAAGATAAGTGTGGCCATACAGATGGTATGGTAAGATTTGTAAAAGACAAAGAATTATTAATGGCAGACTATACCAATTTTGCTCCAAGAAATGGAAAGCGAATAAGAAAAATATTAGAGGAGAATGGCTATATTGTGCATGAACTTCCATTACCTTATACTATCAATGATTCGTGGGCTTATATTAATTTTCTGCAAACATCTAAGGTAATTTTGGTGCCTGGACTCAATTTAAAAACTGATAGTATAGCCTTAGAGTATTTACAGTCTTTATTTCATAGCCAAAAGATAATACAAATACCTGCTCCTTATCTAATTAGTAAATATGGAGGAGCCTTTAATTGTATGTCATGGAATATTAAAGAATAGATTTTCCGGATGTCTTCTTTTACTATATCTACCATAATAGCTTTTTATGCCTAATTTCTTGACAAGTAGAAGTAGTTATGAAGATCACAGTGTCAAAGACGATGGAAAAAGTGATATAACCAGCCCAACCAAGTATTCTGTTTGGTTAGGCTTGTTCCATATGAGGCTACTTCAGTTTCCTTTGCATCAGACTATCTGCTTTCTGCTTTAATTCCAAGTCGTAGCCATCAGTTTTCTTCTTGATATTTTTGATTGCAATTTCGTTTCGATGAATATCAAACACATCGTTGAGCCATAGGATTTCCTTTGGACTGCAACCTCGCCACACTCTGATAATTCGGAACTTCAAGGCATCATCTTTGTATTGTTGTTTGCTTTGCCACAAGAAGTAGTTGCCGACCAAAGAAACAAAACAAAGCATAGATACAGACACCATAGTAGTAAAGACTTTTGACGACTTGATGTCGAAACTGTGCCTATGAATCTGCTCCTGTGGTTGTGGATGCTCTTTCTGCTCCTGCCACTCATGTAACATAGTCAATACGCTTGCCACCAACTTATCAATAGATTTGGCTTCCTCATCCTTGATACGCATTTGTATGGCTATATACTTATTGAGTATCTCCTTCGTTTTCTGCTCATATTGTTTGAGCAGCTCTTGGTCTTGCTGTTCATTACTTTGCGCTGGAATAGTAGGTGTAGGAAGAGAAACAGAACTGATGTCCTTTTCTTTAAGTTCCCTTACTTCCTTGTAAATTGCCTCCAACTTGTTCTTGATTTCCTCAAAGAGAACAAATGTATTATTATCTGCCATAGTTATAAATGTATTTTACGTTTTTTCTTTTTCTTCTTTTTGTCGAGTGTGTTGTAAACTTCCGCAGGAACTGTACCGTGAGACTGAAATAGGTCTAATCCTCCCTCGATGAAGTCATTAACAAGTGTGCTCGTAGCATCTGCAACATCTGATATAAGATTGACGGTTCCTTGTGCCTGTTGACAGTTTTCTTTGTTAGTCTGCTGCAAGGCAAAATCAATCTTGGAATAGCTGCAACTCCTGTCCACCTTTGATCCGTTGAAATGATAGCCGTTCTTCTCAAAGACAATGCCCTGTACTTCTTGTGTATTGCCTTTGTATTTGAAGTGCACATCAATCCCTTCATTTCTCAGGTGAGCGAGTAATGATTTCCAATTCCTGCTTTTAGGAATCTTTTCCCTTAAAGCCTGATAAATCTCATACTTGGTCTTGTCTGGTTCTTTCAAGCGGTGTTCCTTGATTTTCTCCTTGCCACTGGCAAAGTATAAATCATATTTAGTGGTCAGTTCCTTACAAATCTTCTCGCTTCTGAATCTGTCGTTTTTGTCGGAGATGGTCTTGCCGTGATTGTCTATCCTATTGAAAGCAATATGGACATGCGGATGATCCTTGTCAAAATGGCGACCTATGATATACTGCGTATCTTTTATCCCCATTTTCTCCATATACTCACGAGCGACTTGTGTCATGAACTCGTTGCTTAATTTGAGAGAATCCTGTGTGGAGAAACTCAAGGAGATATGTCCGACGACCTTACTCACTCTTGAGTTTAGATTTGTTTGGTCGATGAAGCTCTGAATGATGTGGCTAATATCATCTGTCCTTACACCCGAACTATCTATAAGTTCCGTTCCTTTCTTCGGGTCGAGGATGTAGTTAATAACACCCTTGAAGCCCGAACCTTTCATTATCTTGGCAATCATTTTCGTATCAGATTTAGGATTTTGTCAATCTTGCCAATGATGATTTTGTGGAAAGGAGCAACGACATGAAACCCATCCGCATTGGCACGATGTGCCAATTGATTGAGATTGTTTGCCATTCCACACAGCTTACGGATGAAGTCTGCTTGCTCTACGGTCAGTCGTTCAATGACATTTCCTTTATCAAGAACTTTTCTTACAAACTCACTCATGGTTACTCCTGCGCTTTTGGCTTTGCCTTTGAGCGTATAGTAATCCTGCGTATTCAGTTTCACCGTGATACGGTATTTCTTCTTTTCGGCTACGCCCTTGGTTGGGCGACTACCTTTTTTATATTCTGTTTTTATCATACTTGTTTCTTTAATTTGATTTGATGGAGACCAGCGGGATGATTCTCTGCAACGACTGTCAGGAGGTGGGCAAGTGGTTTTGGTATGCCCAAAACATAAACTTGCTCCCCCAGTAAACAGATTATGTAAAACTATTCTTGTAATCATAGCTTAATCCCTTTGGTCTTCTTATTTTCTGCTTTCTCTGAATGCTTGAATTCAGCACATAAATAGTCGTTTAGATCCTTGAAATCACTATACAAAGAAGATGAATCTAAGACTGAACGACTCAATTCTTTCGATAATTGTTTATAAGCATTCCTGCCTGCATCGTCATTATCCAAGTAGCATTGGATGCTGTCGTAATGCGACAACTTCTCTGTAACCTTATGAATATTTGATACAGAATTGAGGACTATGTAATCTTGTTGGCTTAGCCCTGTCCGCTGCGGATTCTTCAATTTTCTTAGTGTAATAAAAGACAAAAAGTCCATAAAACCCTCGAAAAGAAAGCAAATCTTCTTCGACTCATGGGCATAGAAAACACTAATATCCTTTGGAGCAATGCAGCCTTTGAAGAACGGGTTGCGTATTTCATACCCACCTGCACTATTGGGAAAACCTATCCCAAAATAATGCTTACCATTAGAGTCGTAATGAAGTTCTTTACACACAATGGTAGCTACTTCCATGTCAATACATCTTTCATATAAGTATCTGATAAGGGCAGGATGTGTCAAAGGTAGAACTTTTAAGTTCTCAAAGGGGTGTGCGTGTTGTGGTGATTCCTTCCTTGAATAAGGAATAGATAAGGGATGCACACAACTTAGAGCATTGCGTTCTATCTGTCTAATAAGATAGGACACATCGGAAGACTTATATAGTTCCTCTGCCAGAGCGATGATGTTTCCACCTTTTCCTATTCCAAAGTCATACCATTGGTTGAGATTTGTGTTTACCTTGAATGAAGCATGGTGTTCTGTACGAAAGGGGGAGAGATACCATAACTTGTTACCTTGTTGTTTGATAGGTGTATGTCCCAGACTTGCAAGAAAATCTTGCAGTCTTATTGTTTTAATTTCTTGAATGTTCATATTACAATGAAGTTGAATGGTTTGAAAAATTGATGATTTGATGAAATGAAACATAATCTACTCGTTATAAACGACTTATGTACTCATCGTAGCTTCATCACAATGCCTACCAAAGTAGAATATACTTTTATGCTTCATAGAAGTGCCAAAATCTCGATTTCATGACTTCGTTATTTCCCGATCTCGCTCTCTAACATTTTCCCGAAATACAGAGATTTCTCCGTTATAACACATCTGACCTTGTTTAGCAAGTTGTACTTTTGTGCGGACAAAAGTGTTACCGATTTCGCGAAATCGGGAAATGGGGTCGCAACTCACATAAAGGAGCCAACCAAAAGAGAAACTTGATATATTTCTCTTTTGGATAGTATAGAATACTTCTTTCATCATTCCTTTATACTGATGAGCAAAAGGATGAATGAGTAAGACATTGTCAATCAGAATCTTATATACTCCTTTCATCATTTCATCAAAATAAATGATTAAATGTTTGTGAGTAGTTCTTTGGTCGCGGTGTAGTACCTACCTGTCCTCTTGATGGGCGAATAGTTCCTGAAGCTATTGTAGTCAATCTGATAGGTGAGATAGGTAAGACTGTTGGGAGCAGGCGAGAGCTTCCAAATATCCTGCACAATCCTACGGACTTGGCTATTGTCAGCCTTGCAGCCTGTGTTGTTTAGTAGGCACACCATATCATTGATACAGAAAGAATACTCGGTAACCACCATCTGCTCCATTACCTCTAAGCAGAGTTCAGACATTTCCAACTCTATCTTATTTCTATTGCTGCGTATTATACGCTGTAGAGCGGGTGTAAAAGTCAGCTTGGGTGCAAACCACATACGACTTTCCTTTTGGGTAGATAGCGTGCGATGCTGCAGGAAATAAAGAAAGGCAGGTATCTCGGCTTTCAGCTTTTGCAGAAAGTCGGTGTCGTCACTATCAAGCCTGTTTATTTTTCTTACCCAATATCGGTTTTCTCCCACATCAATGATGACAGGGAGTAACTCGTTATTGGAGCAGAGCACGAACTTAGCAAAGAAGGAGATTTCGTCTCTGTCTTTGCCTTTTGCTTCCACCTTATAAGAAAGTGTCGTACTGAGGTTTTTGAGCCGCTCGCTATCTTCCCTGCGGTTGAGCAAAACTTCGTCCACAACGATAAGCAGTTTCCCTGCCCAATCAGCATTGAACTGGCTGCGAAAGTCCTCATTCGTGTTGAAAGTTACATTATTCTGGAAGACAGCTTTAAGGAAATTAAGGAATGTACTCTTGCCTGTATTCCTTTCTTCTGAAACCATCAAAAGGATGGGAAGTTTCTGCACGGGTTGGAGATAGAGTAACTGCAAGTAGTCTATGCCCAACTCATATTGCTCCCCGAAAATGTGATGTACCAGGGATTCGATGTGTGGAAACTCTCCTTCTTTTGGCTGGTGCCCTATTGGTTCATAGAGATTAAGAAACTTATCGATCACAGGTTGATAGTTCACATGGTTGGGAACTGTGCAAAAGCCGTCATACTTTGGGACTGTGGCTATGAAATCCTTTCCATAGTCCTGCCGCAATGTCTCATTGTTCCACACAATACGCTTTTTGGCGAAACCGCCATTGATGCGTGGTTGGTTCACAATCTTGTATAAGGTTGTGCCAACACGGATAAAATCTTCGTGTGCCATAAGTTACTTCTGCATTAAAGGTTTGCTGCCCATGATATACCTTTGGGCTTCTTGATTTTTCTGTGCAGAAGTTTTAATAGGGTTCTGCCGTAGCCATGCTTCAAGTTCTGCTTTCTCAAAGTAAAGCATCTTTCCTTGTGGCTTGTAATGCGGTATCAAGTTCCCAGAAGTAAGTTTGTAGAGATAACTCTTGGATAGATTTAAGAACTTGCTTGCTTCCTCGAAACTAAGCACGTTCTTGTTCATGAAAACCAGTTGTTCGAGTTCTTCAACTCGCGTTTCTAATGTTTTGTCCATATTGCAAACATTTTGAATTAAACAATATGAAGGTGCACCTTCGCTAATTATTCGTTAACGAGGACAAAATTAGAAACGATAAAAGTAATTGGCATTGAGCAATGTTTGAGGTATCAACCTATGCTCAACCTTTTTTCAGTTGTTTGATGTATTTATCAATAGTTTCCCATCCTTTCGGCTGCTTCATATTGATTTGGTCTGTTGCAGTGGAAAGATCGGTGCGTGTCAGTGATGTATCTTTTGTCTTCCCTAATACAAGTTCATTACGAGCAATCGCAGATTGCCATTCATCTGTAATGAATCCTTTCAGATTAAGACTCTGCATGAGATATGCCAGTTGGCGGTTGTTGTTTGATTTCAAGACACCTTTTAGTTTACAAGCAAAGAAGTCTTTGAGAATATTGGAGGATATGTTGGTCGTGAATAATTGAATTTCGTTGATGCAAGTGGTAAGAATCTCTATTTGCTCTTCCGTAAAATCAGATTGAAATGGATTTATTTCTTTACCAACAATGACAGGTTTCTTTTTCTGCTCACATGGTTCATCGTTTACCAAAATTGAAGAGCGAGGCTGAACGGTTTGTACCTCTGTCAATTCTATGCGGTCTATTTCTCCCATGAGATATTCTGTGTAGCGTTCATACAAAATAGCATCGACAAGATAAGAGAACATCGGCAGGGCATCATTATAGTAGATATGTGCCTCAATGTACTTTGCATATTCAAATGAAGATACGGGGAAAGAGGTATATTTCTGTTTTTGTTCTTTGGTCAGTGATTCAAAAAAGGTACTTTCCCACAAGAAGTCGCCAGCATTGTAGTACTCCTCTACACATGCGAGAGCAGAATGATTGAGATAGATGGAAGAAAGTTCATCGGTTATTCGGATATATTCTTTCTGCAAAATCTCTTTGAACTGTATATTGTTGATGCAACCTTTCTTCCTCAGAATATTTCCAATGAGCACATTGTAGGTCTGAGTAATGCAATAGCTTAATATTCGTTGAATACTGTCAAGCTGTATCTTTAGATTGTCATTTTCCATTTTTTCAATTTTCTAAGATAGGTATTGTTTACAAAGATAGGGCATTCGTTGGAGAAAAAGCCAAGAAAGGGAAATAAACAGAATAAAAGGGAAGAGTTGTCGTTAATTAAATATAAAACTAAGAGGCGAAAAGCTATAAAAGTACACCTTTCTCATTGTTTTGTTACAAAGTACACTTTTAGTACATACTGAAAAAGAAAAATCCCTTGTAAATCAGCGATTTACAAGGGATTTGTAGTACCCAGACCCGCATTTGAAATATTAAATATGGGAACATCTTATTTAATCCTATTAAATCTCATTATTTAATATAAATAACTAATAATCAATGCAATAAAGTAATAACGAATTTAGTTTGGTTGAAAGTGATAAAAATAAATTTAGGATGATTGGGAACAATTTGGGAACAATTATGTATCTTTGCAGCAGAACTAAAAGCATTGATTTATGAAGGTTACTGCATTCATCCGAAAGACCGCAAAAAAGAATGATACGGATAGTATGGCTACTATCTATTTTCGTTTGCGTGACGGAAAGAAAGACATTAAGGCTGCAAGTGAGCTTGTAATTAATCCCAATCATTGGAGTAGTGAGAAGCAAGGGTACAAAGACCGTGTTGCGCTGGTTTCTGAAGAGAATAAATTACATTTGGCGCAGAGTATACAAGATATTGTGTCAGTAATTACAGAGCAATATACAGAAGAAGCAGATAGTGAATGGCTGGCAATGATTATCAACAAGTACCATCATCCTAATCGTTACAAAACGGAAGAAGAGTTGATGCAGGAAAATAAGCCAAAACTCTTGGAACTCTTTGATAAATTTCTGATAGAACATAAACTATCAGCAGTACGAGTAAAGAACTTTAAGGTTATTAGGCGTTCATTGGCACGGTATGAAATGTATGTGAAGACCGTAAAGCGTGGACATCGTGATTTTATTCTTGATGTAGATGATGTAACCTCTAACACTTTAAGGAATATGTGGGATTTCTTTGAAAATGAGCATATCTATTATGAGAAATATCCCAAGCTATATGAAGCGTTTCCAGAGAAGCGTGTTCCATTACCAAGAGGTAAGAACACTTTAATAGATAGATTTTCTCGCATAAGGACGTTCTTTATTTGGTGTTATGATAGAAAGATAACAACAAATCGTCCTTTCGACGAGTTCCCATTAGATGAATGTACCTATGGTACACCTTATTATATTACACTGGATGAACGTGACCAAATATTTGATGCAGACCTATCCGCACATCCACAGCTTACCATTCAGAGGGACATCTTTATCTTTCAGACCTTGATAGGTTGTAGGGTGAGTGACTTATATAGGTTGACGAGAAGAAACATCGTGAATGAAGCTATTGAGTATATTCCCAAAAAGACCAGAGAGGGTAATCCTGTAACGGTAAGAGTTCCTTTGAATAATAAAGCTAAAGCTATATTGGAACGGTACAATGACTATAAGGGAGCAAAGTTGTTCCCATTCATATCCGAGCAGAAATATAATGTAGCTATCAAGCGAATCTTCGAGGAAGCTGGAGTTGATAGGATAGTAACAATTCTGGATCCATTGACTCATGAAGAAGTGAAGCGACCCTTGTACGAGGTTGCAAGTAGCCATTTAGCAAGACGTACATTTATCGGCAATATCTACAAGAAAGTAAAAGACCCTAATTTGGTTTCAGCGTTATCAGGACACAAAGAGGGAAGTAAAGCCTTTAGGCGATACAGAGATATTGATGAAGAAATGAAGAAAGACTTGGTTAAAATCTTAGACTAAATCCGTATGACAGATAAATTTGAAGAGTTTAAATGCCTAATAAAAGAGTGGCTTGATACACATCCTAAAGAGTATGGTTCATTTGTTGAAGAAATGAACCGTAAGGATAGTGCAGGATTTCAGAAAGTGTTCATGTTAGTAGTGAGGTTAGTTCCCAAATACAAAGATGCTGTAAAAAAGAGAATATCTAACGATACTCTGAAAGACTTTTCTTCCTTGGAAGGTATCTTGACTAATTCAAATCTTGCAGAGAACTTGGTGAATGAGTTCCATAACATCGATAAACACTCCATTGTACCAGCTATGCTTGCATGGCTGTATTATGGCAGAAGTTACGAGTGTATGGTAGAACAGGGTGAGAGCCTTATTCATAATAATAAAACTAATAGAGTTCATAGATGGATTTTGTCGTTGTTGGTCAAATACATTATTCATAAAAGTATATCTTCTGGAGAAAGAACCAAGGAAGATTGGGAGGAATTTAGATTGTATAAACATTCCTTATCCACAGATACAATTGTTGAATCAGCATTGGAAGAAGCGAAAACTTCTGATGGTAACAGTAACAATGTTATCAACAAGAAGCGTGGCAGACCAAAGGATGAAAGGAATTTGAAGGAACTTTTAAAGCCAGAAGCAAACGAAGAGTTGCTTTCTAAGATAAGGAATAGAATATTAACCAAGCCAAAAGAGAAAGATATTGTTTATCTCAAAATTGCTTTGGAAGAACGGGGCTTACTTAACGAATGTGATATTGCGCCATTTCATAGAGCATTATCCGACTATTACAACGTTCAATTAGTGGGACTTCGTGGTGTTCAAAATGCCTATAAAGAGCTTTCAGAGACTATTGGAAAAACAGGAATTAGGTTGATGGATAAGGGAGAAGACCGTGCTTCAATAGATGAATTCAAGACCTTTTTATCCTAATAACAGTTCGTTTAATTCGTTTAATATTTAAGCGAATTAAGCGTTTTGCAATTCGTTGAAAATCAATCATTTTTCGATATAAATTTGCAGTCGTCATCTCAACCGAGGTGGCGACTTTTTGTTTGCAAGCCACCGACAACAGGAAGTCAAACAAGCTGGTGGAGTCTAAAAAATATGACCGATATTTTATCTATCATTCAAGGCTCTAACGCACATGTGCGATTAGAGGTGTCTGGTGAGGATTTGTTGGCATTTTCCAACGACCTTATTAACCGTGCAAAAGACGAACTTACAACCATCGTTGAAGAATCACGTAAGGAACGCTTTCTTTCTAAGGAAGAAGTAAAACAATTATGTGGAGTCTGTGATGCTACCTTATGGCATTGGGGCAAGAAGAACTATCTGAAGCCTATAAAGGTAGGGAACAAGGTCAGATACAGAATGTCTGATGTGCAGAAAATCTTAGGTAACGCAACCTCAAAAATCTAATACTATGGAAAAGGAAGAATATATCCGAGTTGGTACCACCTTATATAAATTGGTAGACCAACCCAAATTAGGAGGTGGCTTTGTACGCAAGCGTATCGTATGGAACAACGAAACGCTGCGCCAAGACCATGGCAAGGACTTTATGGCAAGTGTACCTAAGTACAATGGCTTCTGTACCTTGCCAGACCATGTGAACTATCAACCAGTTGTAGCAAACTTCCTCAATCTCTATGAGCCGATAGACCATGAGCCCAAAGAAGGAACATTCTCACACATAGAAGCCCTTGTATCGCATATATTTGGTGAACAGTACGAGTTAGGAATGGATTATTTGCAGCTGCTCTATCTAAAGCCCATTCAGAAATTACCTATTCTTCTGTTGGTATCAGAGGAGCGCAATACTGGTAAAAGTACTTTTCTCAACTTCCTTAAAGCCATTTTTAAGGACAATGTAACCTTTAACACCAATGAAGACTTCCGCAGTCAGTTCAATGCCGACTGGGCAGGAAAGCTCATCATCGTAGTAGATGAAGTGCTGCTTAACCGTAGGGAAGACAGTGAACGACTAAAGAACCTAAGTACCACACATACCTACAAGGTGGAGGCCAAAGGAAAAGACCGCTCTGAAATAGCTTTCTTTTCCAAATTTGTACTCTGCTCCAACAACGAGTATCTCCCTCTTATCATAGACATGGGAGAAACCCGCTATTGGGTGAGAAAAATAGAAAAGCTGCAATCTGATGATACGGATTTTCTCAAGAAGCTCAAAGAAGAAATACCTGCCTTCCTATTTTTTCTCCAGCATCGCACACTAAGTACCCAAGAAGAAAGCCGTATGTGGTTCAATCCTAAACTCACGGAAACACCAGCTTTAAAACGAATTATTAGGAGCAATCGTAACAAGTTGGAGATTGAAATGGCAGAACTTGCCATTGACATCATGAAGCAGATGAATATTAAAGAGTATTCTTTCTGCCTAAACGACATAGTTACGCTACTCAACTATACGCAAGTGAAAGCTGAGAAAAGCCATGTGCGAAAGATAGTACAAGATATTTGGAAATTGCAGCCAGCAAGCAATACACTTTGCTACACCACCTACCAGATAGACTTCAATCGCCCAAACTATTATTCCGATGTAAGGAGAATGGGCAGGTACTACACCGTCACTCTCGAACAACTTTCAGAGAAATAAATACTATTATTTTGATGAAATGATGAAACAAGAATATAAGCTACTGAATATAAGGAGAATAAATGCTCATCAGAAATCCATCAGAAATAAATCATGGATGAAGTGTATAATTGCTGTCCAAAAGAGAAATAGTGTACTATGGTGCCAAGTTTCTCTTTTGGTAAGCAGTAAATCCTGAGAACATAGAGTAGCGATTTCACTACTTCCTGAAGTAGCAAGCACTTTTGTCTGCACAAAAGTACAACTTGCTCCCCAAGAAAAAATATCTTATCTGGTAAATAGTGATAAGATGAAACCGTGAAATAACGAAGTAAAGATATAGTTGCACAAGCATCACTTCCCCTTTAGTTTATTTTTTTGATGAAGAGTTGATGTATAATATAAACACTCATTATCAAGCACTTACAAGTAAACTCATCAAATCATCAATTTTCTAACAACATCTAAGCCGTACAATTATGAACATTGAAACAGCAAAACATATCAAATTGCAGGACTTTCTGCAAAGTATAGGGCATACACCTATCAAAATTAGTGGCGAGAAGTTATATTATAAATCGCCATTTAGAAACGAAACACAGGCATCATTCAAGGTAAACACAAAGCTCAACCTTTGGTATGACTTCGGACTTGGCAAAGGTGGTAGTATCATCGCACTTGCAGAAGAGTTATATCATTCAAGAGATATTTCCTATCTGCTTGCACAAATAGAAAAGTCAGCTCCAGGCATATCCACTATGAACTATCACTCCTACCAACCTACAAGGATTACTACTCCAGAAGAACCTGCTTTTAAGAACATAGAAGTCTGCGAACTATCTCACCCTGCCTTACTTCGTTACCTCGCGGAGCGCAAAGTGGATATTGCGATAGCTCAAAAGGAATGTGTAGAACTACATTTTACCTATAAGGATAAAACCTACTTTGCTATAGGCTTTGCTAACAAGATTGGTGGCTACGAACTGCGCAACTCTTTCTTCAAAGGCTGCATAGCACCTAAATCATTTACAATTGTCAAGGCACAAGAGCAAGCCAACATCTGTTTGATATTTGAGGGTTTTATGGACTACCTTTCTTATATGACCTTGCAAAAGCAAGGCAAGGGTATCTTAACCCTTAATGATGGCAAGCCAGCTGGAGTTTCGGACATTATTATCCTTAACTCTGTCACCAACTTGCAAAAGGTAAAGAGCTTTTTAGCCTCCTACGCACACATCGTTTGTCT
The DNA here is from genome assembly GCF_003043935.1 of Prevotella sp. oral taxon 313. Taxonomy (NCBI): domain Bacteria; kingdom Pseudomonadati; phylum Bacteroidota; class Bacteroidia; order Bacteroidales; family Prevotellaceae; genus Prevotella; species Prevotella sp. oral taxon 313. The sequence goes on along the minus strand of NZ_PYXE01000001.1, from coordinate 2,825,455 downwards.
TTTCGACAACGATAGGGCTGGTCAAACAGCCTACGTTGAACTCTCTAAAGAGTTAGGTGCAAAGGTAGAAGATGGCTCCGTGGCTTACTCAAAGTATAAGGACATTAACGACCTACTTTGTGACAAGCCTATTACCACTCAACAACAACGAAAGGGAAAAGGGCTATAACTCCTCGCTTACTGCCCTATGGATATTTCACAAGCGAAATACCATAGCTCATTAGGGCATTTTCTTTACGCAGCCGTTACACTCCTCTGCTAAAAATGACCAATGAGCAAAGGGGAAGCCCCTTTTGAAACCCCGAAGAGAATCATCAACCTAAACTTAAAACCAAATAATTCAAGACAACTATGGGATACGCAGTACTACATTTAGAGAAAGCAAAAGGAGCCGACACGGGTATGTCTGCTCATATAGAGCGCACTATTCATCCTAAGAATGCAGATGAAAGTCGCACTCATCTAAACAAAGAACTCATTGAGTTTCCTGATGGAATCCACTCCCGAAGTGAAGCAATAAGCCATCGCATCAATACGGCTGGCATCACTCGCAAGATTGGTAAGAACCAAGTAAGGGCTATCCGTGTGTTACTCACAGGTACATTCGAGGATATGAAACGTATAGAGGATAAAGGGCAACTTGATAGTTGGTGTCAAGACAATATACAATGGTTACAGGAAACATACGGCAAAGATAATGTGGTGTCGGCAGTCCTGCATATGGATGAACACACGCCACACATCCATGCTACGATTGTACCTATTGTTACCTGTGAGCGAAGGAAAGCCAAGAAAGAGGAAGAGAGCGGTAAGCGGAAGTACCGAAAGAAGAAAGCTGGTACAACTCGGTTGTGCGCTGATGATGTGATGGTACGGAATAAATTAAAGAATTATCAAGATAGCTATGCTCAACTGATGAATAAGTATGGCTTAGAACGTGGTATTGACGGATCGGAAGCTAAACACATTTCTACCTCAGAGTATTATAAATCACTCATTGGGGAAACAGAGAACCTGCAAAGCGAACTACAAACACTTGAAACGAACAAGGGACAGTTACAGTCGGAACTCAAAGAGGTAAAACGGGATATTAAGATGGAAAAACTCAAAAGCTCTGCCGTAAATGCAACAACAGCCATTACTGATAGCGTATCTTCTCTTTTCGGAAGTAATAAGGTAAAGCGATTAGAAGAAGAAAATAAGCAGCTTAAAGCAGATAAGACTACTTTGGAAGGGAATATCTCTACGCTCAAAAAGCAAATGACAACTTCAGAAATGGTGTATAAACAGCAGGTGGAGACCCTAAAATACAAGTTAGCTCAATATGCTACTAACAAGCAATCGGAAGATAAAAAGTTGGAAGAACTTATCCCTTACCTTGCTGATATTAAGGCTATCGTGCGTGAATGTTTGCAAATGGGTTTTGCTACGCACTTGATACGAGCCATTGCATGTTTCAAAAAGGTCAGTTTCAGTGGCTCGCTTTATTCTAAGCAGCATAATCGCAAGTTTGATACCGAACAATCTGTTGCTTATATTAAGAATGTAGTTCGTGCAGAGCGCAAGAACAAATGGCAGTTGTTTATTGATGAACTACCGGTGGTAGATTGGTTTAAAATGAAATATGAGCAATGGAAAGAGAAACAAAACCTTATGCAACAACCCACACAGCATTCAGGAATAAGGAGATAGATTGTGTTCCTTCCTCTTTTTGGTTGAAAGTTATATTGTAAATGTTAGTTATACCGTATAAGGAAATATTTCTATATATTGCTTATACGGTATTTTTTCTATAAATGTAATTTATGCCCCATTCTATCTCGCTTTGTCATAAGATATTTTATATCGTAGCTATTTGGAGCAATTTCTAAAGGAATAGTATCAGTAACTATTATTCCACAACGTGACAAGCTTATTGACTTATCTGGATTATTGGTCAATAAGCGGATTTTTGTAACCCCTAATTGTTTTAATATTTCAGCACCTATACTATAATCACGCTCATCTGCGTTATGTCCCAACTTTAAGTTTGCCTCAATTGTATCAAAACCTTCTTCTTGAAGTTTGTATGCTCTCATTTTTTCCATTAATCCAATACCTCTTCCTTCTTGATTGAGGTAAAGAATTAGACCTCTTCCCTCTTTTTCAATGAGTTCCATTGCTTTATGCAATTGCTCTCCGCAATCACAGCGCATCGATGAAAAAATATCTCCCGTAGCGCAGCTTGAGTGCATTCTAACGAGGAGCGGGCTATCATCTGTCAAATTGCCCTTAAAAAGTACAACGTGCTCTTTCTTTGTCCCAATCTGCAAGAAAGGAATTAATTTAAATTTACCATAGGAAGTAGGCATTTGGACTTCAACCCCTCGTTTTATAGAGGAAGTTCTTTTAATCTTGTCCCTTATGAAGTTAAGGGCTAATTTTAACTTTGTAAGATTCTTGAAATTTACTTTCGCCATAATCATAACTGAATAAAATTTAAAGGAGACAAAAATGCCACAAATTCTTATAGACAGAAAAACATGTTCTAAATGCAATACTTGCGCAACTGTATGTGTAATGGGAATCATTGATAAATCGACAGCCTTAAATTATCCAACCATACCTGAAGAAAAATTGGATTATTGTTTAAAATGTGGTCATTGTGAGTCTTTTTGTGCACAGAAGGCTCTTACCTTAGATTTCCTTCTTGACGAAAAAATTAATACGTCTTTTTTGGATAGTCAGATTGAACCACAGAATATAGCATTGTATATAAAAAGTCGACGTTCTGTGAGACATTATTCTTCAAAGACAGTTAATAAAGAGTTAATTGCTAAAGTTATTGATATAGCCCGTTATGCTCCATCTGGAGGGAATGGACAACCAGTAAAATGGATTGTTATTCATAAACCATCAGAGGTAAATCGTGTTGCAAGTTTAACCGTTGATTGGATGCGAACTATTCAAAACACATCACATCCTCTAGCAGATTATGTACCTGCAATAATTTCAACTTGGGATAGTGGTTTGGATTTGATTTGCCATAATGCTCCCCATTTACTTTTTGCACATGTTCCTATTGAGCCAATTGATGACCCTACCGAAGCAATTATTGCTTTGACTCATTTTGATATTGCTGCGCCCGCTTTTGGTATCGGTACATGTTGGGCTGGATTCGTAAAGTTGGCTATAGACAATTATAAACCATTAAAGGATTTGTTATCAATACCAGAAGAACGTAAAGCGGCTTGTCCAATGCTATTTGGATATTCAAGTTATAAAATAACTTCTATTCCGAGACGCAATCCTGTGGATATTACATGGAAGTAAAATAGAAGTTACTTAATGACTAAAATGGTGTATTAAACAGTTAATCTTGATTCAGTAAAAAAAATAATTTTGTTTTACTGAATCAGACTCTAATCAACTAACAATTAAGAGGGATGGTTTTTTTCAGGAACTCTCTCCAACATTTCCAAAAAACAACATTCCCATTGTTTTGCAGCCAAACTAACAATTTGACAATTAAGATTTATTCCATATTTATCAGCAATAACTCTGACTTGACTTTTTCTGAATATTGTCTTTAATACAGTTCTGGCTGGCAAATCGGGTTTTTGCAACAAGAAAGTGAGAAAATTCAGATATTTTCTTTTCAATTCATAACTTATTGACATTTTTTTCTTTCAATCTTTAAAAGTGCTGACTTGACTTTTGGTGGTGGCAAAAAACTCTCATGAGATATTTCATACATAAGTTTTAAATCAAAAAAAGTATGATAAAACACAATATATGGATTGAAAACTTTTTTTGAAAATAACTTTTGGGCAGGTTCAAGTTGCATTATCAATGAACCACCCATAAAATGCTCAACACTATCAAACATCAAGGATTTTAAAATTTCAGAAGTTATTCTGAAAGGGATATTAGACACAACTTTAAAATTTCTTTTTGGTATGGTGTAACATCTAAAATCACAATCAATAATTTTGACATTCGTGTTGTTAGAAAACTTGTTTTTTAGAATGGACAATAGCGATTTATCATTCTCTATTGCAATTATATTTGTGCATTGACGAACTAAATGAACAGTCAAAAATCCTTTTCCGGCACCAATATCTATAACAGTGTCGGATTCATTTATTTTCGCAATTTTAATTGCATCATCTATCAGCACTTTATCTATAGTAAAATGCTGTCCCGTGTATCTTACGGGCAGTTTATTTTTTATCATTACTTATTTCTTTAATTAATAGTGTCAATTATGTATGTTCGGGAAAATAAATAGCCAAAGAAATGCCTAACGGAAAGTTAAGCATCACAGTTTCTTCTACCATCCAGACTATAACTGTCGGTATTGGAATTACACCAATTCAGTCCTATAAAAAGGAGTTGCGGACTATACCGCCGATAGGGAATTTCACCCTGCCCCGAAGAATACGGCACAAAAGTACAAAATTAATTCTTATTAGAGGATTGTTTGCACCTTTTTCATTTAATGTGTGTTGAAGTTGAGCTATACAAGTGATAGTGCATTTTGTTCTAAACAGTGTTTTGACATATTACCATTTTCGTGTCTTTATCTTAATCAGTTTTAAGAGATGATTTTATATCATTTATAATGGATTCTCCACGTTCAATAGCTAATAAATCATTATACATAGCAATATTCTGTATTTCCTTGATAGAGTAATCAAGAAACGATTGTGGAAGGTATTTCTGTAGTACACCCTTAATTTCCGTAAGTGCTTCATTAAAGGCATTTTGTCTTTCTTTGATCCAGTCCGCTTGCTCTTTTACCTTACCCTCAACTTCATGAAGATAATCCTCTATTTTCAGCTTTGTTTCATCATTTAATTGGCTATTTATATCAACAATTCCGTTCTGTATTACATATATGCCAATCTTATTAAGATTTGTAGCAATATTAACATAGTTGTTAACTTCTTTGTCTAAATCTAATTTTCTTTTCTGTAATTCTTGACAGAGACTCTTGAATTTTTCTACTTTTTCCATTTTATAGGTTTATATTAGGTTATTATTTAATCCCATAATATTCTGATTGGGAACATTTTGGGAACATTTATAAAATAAGAAAAAGCTAAGTGTTTGATTATAAACAACTTAGCTTTTTACTTGGTACCCAGACCCGGGCTCGAACCGGGATGGGTTACCCCACTGGTGTTTGAGACCAGCGCGTCTACCTATTCCGCCATCTGGGCATGGCTGTTGTCTGAACAACGGGTGCAAAGGTAGAGAGAAAATCTGAATGTGGCAAATTTTTGAGGGATTATTTAATGACAATACGGTGATTCGTTAGTATTTGCGGTATTTAACATCAAAAGATTTGGAGGTATGAGTTATATAAGGTACCTTTGAGGAAACAAATGTTAGTTAGCTTAAATAAATAATGACTACGAAACAAAACAACTATTGCGTGATTCTTGCCGGTGGCAAGGGACGAAGACTATGGCCGTGCAGTAGAGATAAACACCCAAAGCAATTTATAGATTTCTTTGGTGTGGGTCGTACTCAACTTCAACAAACCTTCGATCGATTCGCTCAAGTTCTTCCTAAAGAGAATATTTATATCAATACAAGTTGCGATTATCTCGACTTGATTAGAGAACAATTGCCAGAGGTATCATCCGACCGTATCATGGCAGAGCCGATACACCGTAATACTGCACCAAGCGTTGCGTGGGCAGTACATCGTATCATGATGTTCGATCCCAAAGCTAACATCATTGTATCTCCCTCTGACCAGACGATTGTTAACGACAATGCTTTCTTTCGTAATATTACCGATGGACTACAGTTTGTTGAGAACAACGACGCTATACTAACCATGGGCGTTAGCCCGACCCGACCAGAGCCAGGTTATGGGTATATCCAAAAGGGTGTCTACACTGGCAATGGTGATATATATAAGGTGCAGGCTTTTACAGAAAAGCCCGACCGACAATTTGCACAGATGTTCATGGATAGTAAGGAATGGTGCTGGAACACAGGTCTGTTCCTTTCTAACACCAACTACTTACGCCAGTGCCTTTATGGTTTTCTTCCATCCGTCATTCGTGATGAGGAGAGCGGAGAGAAGATTACTACAATTGAAGAAGAGGAAGCTTTCATACATGAGAACTTCCCACGTTATCCAAACATATCTTTAGATCATGGTATTCTTGAGAAGTCTGATAATGTTTATGTTATGAAATGCGATTTCGGATGGGCAGACCTTGGAACATGGCATGGTGTCTATGAGTCACTAAGCAAGCGAGAGGGAGATAATGTCATCATAGACTCTGATGTTATCCTTGAAGATGCTACCAATAATATCATAAAACTCTCCAAAGACAGACTGGGTGTCATCAACGGTCTTGATGGCTATATCATTGCAGAAAAAGACAACGTATTACTTATCTGCAAGAAAGAAGATTCCTCAGCATTGGTAAGGAAATATGTGAATGAGGTACAGATAAAAAAGGGGGATGAGTTTGTATAAATAAAAACCTCCCCCAACCCCTCCAAAGGAGGGGAGTAGCAAATTGGGTAAAAGTGGGATTACTTTGCTAAGCGAAGCTTCCTTATATTAAGGAAAATAATAAACGGGGATATGCAATGACTGTATATCCCCATCTTGATAATATCTTATTCCAGAAAAGCCAAGTGTTATTCCAATTCCTGGAAAGCCTTGAAAATCTTTGCAGCAATCTCTTTCTGCTCTTCTGCCTCAACTTGTACGTGATGCTTGAAATCAACATCAGCCTCATTGTTCATTGGCAAGAGATGAATATGTGCATGATTGACTTCCAGTCCCAACACAACCTGTGCTACCTTCTTACATGGAAAGACTGTCTTTATAGCGCGTGCCACCTTCTTGGCAAACACTTCAAAGGCAGCAAGCTCATCATCATCCATATCAAAGATATAATCAACCTCCTTACGAGGCACAACAAGTGTATGCCCCTTTGTTACTGGATCGATATCAAGAAACGCATAAAACTGCTCATTCTCTGCACACTTATAACTGGGAATCTCCCCAGCAGCAATCTTACTAAATATTGTCATACTAACCTCCTCTTGTTTAGTTCTTAAGCATCAATTGATATCTTGTCTATGCGCAATACAATCGTACCACGAGGGATTGTGATTTCAACCTCGTCGCCCACTTTCTTATTCAACAGTCCTTGTGCAATAGGAGTCTTGATGGAAATCTTGTTCTGTTTCAGATTAGCTTCTGTCTCACTAACAATCGTGTACTTCATCTTAGCGTTTGTCTTCACGTTAGTCATCTCAACAGTAGACATAATCTGCACAGCGTCAGTACTCAAACGTGACAAATCCACAATCTTTGCTTGTGCCACGGTCATCTTCATCTCAGCAATACGTGCCTCAAGATGACGCTGCGCCTCTTTAGCAGCATCATACTCTGAATTCTCACTCAAATCGCCCTTATCGGCTGCTTCAGCAATAGCAGCTGATGCCTTGGGACGTTCAACAGATTCTAAATACTGCAACTCAGCTACGAGCTTATCGTAGCCTTCCTGTGACATATAAGCCATAATATCTTGTTTTAAATAATTAATCCGTTTTTCAAAAACATATAAAGAAACAGAATTCCAACACCAATTCAATGAATGTCGGAATTCTATAGCCTTAATGTTTAATTTACCTCAGTGCAAAGATAATGCTAAAAAATGATATATCAAAGTTTTATGGGATAAAAATCTATTAATGTTCAATAAAAACATTTTTCGACGAATAGAATCTTGAATATTCTCATGAAAACAAGTAATACAGAAATCTTTTACGAGTTTCTATCCTTATTTATTGACCTCTCAGATAACCATATCTAATACCAATAATTGTCACTGCCCTCTCCTGCTTATTCCTATTCCTTAGAAATGGATGTGATAACACCTACAAAACAAGTAGTAATTATTACATAGAATTACCTGAATAAGTTTAAAATCAATTTGCTGTCATTTTTAACATTTCGTCTATCTTCTTATAAGTTAACAAGTTAATATCCTCTATTGCATGACAGTAATGACAGCAAGTTTTGTTTTTTGGAAAAACTCTTTACGCCAAATACACAGTGATAAGACCATAGACGCTACTGATAAAACAGTCTCTTCCGCCCCACAAATCTGAAGTAGTAAATTATATGTAAAGCATCAGACACCCCCTACCCTATCTCTTTCCCATCTAATCAAAATAATCCAGCCTCTAATTCGAGGACACGCTTAATATCAAAATAGATATCAGGCGAAGTATAGACTTCACTGGTATCACCTAAGATAAGACGGTCGGTCTTCTCTATCATCATCTGTCCATTGATTTTGAGGATACCAAGGAAGAAGTTCACAAAATTATACTCATCACCTACGGAGGTGACAAAGAAAGGATGCTCTTTACTCCCATCACCCGTCATAAAGATGGTATCCAAGATACGCGAAAGACGAACAGAATAAACTTTAAGACTATCGCTTGTCATCCACTCCTTGTCAGGATCAGAACCAGAGAGTTTCCTGAAATAATAGATCTTAGAAATGAGTGCATTCGTATTAAGCGGATTTTTTGTAAGAACCCTGTCGGCTATCGTAGCTGCCTCTTCAAACTTTCCGTCACGTCTAACCTTCATCATGTCAATTTCAATACTCATGTCACTACCATTATTGAGGTAAGTGCGCCCGTAGACAGCTAAGATTCGATCTTTAGCAGTCATCGTTAAGTCAGAGTCTACGTTTATAAACTCATCAACCAAATTCTGTACACGCTGTGGATTAGCTCTCACCTCAGCCTTTATACTATTCCAATCTACTGTCATCAATGAGTCACCTGTTTCGGCAGACACAGCTAAGCTCATCATCAACAACATAAACATCAACAGCTTTTTCATATCATTTTATTTTATGCTTAATACTATTTTTTCTCTTATTCCTTATCAATTCTCTTATTGCAATAGATAAGAAACGAAAATTATCGTTCTGCCCAATCACTCCTATCTAAGTTCCTATACCCAATAGCCTCAGCTATATGCTGCACTTGCACCGTCTCCGATGCCTCCAAGTCGGCTATAGAACGAGCCACTTTCAAAATTCTGTTGTAGGCACGTGCCGATAGTTTCAGTCGTTCCATGGCATCACGAAGAAGTTTGATGGAGGCCTCATCAGGTTCAGCAAACTCATGAATCATACGTTCATTCATCTGCGCATTACAATGAATATGACGATAACTACTGAAACGCTCAGTCTGAATAGCACGTGCACGGATAACCCGTTCACGAATAGTAGCACTTGGTTCGCCCGGTGTAGCCTGTGAGATATCCTTAAAAGGAAGAGGAGCTATCTCACACTGAATATCTATTCTGTCCATCAGCGGTCCTGATATCTTGGCCAGATATTTCTGAATCTGTCCTGGCGAACATACACAATGATGTGTAGGGTCGGCAAAATAGCCACATGGACATGGATTCATACTTGCTACGAACATAAAACTACAAGGATAAGTAACGGTATATTTGGCACGAGAGATAGTTATCTTGCGGTCTTCTAACGGCTGTCGAAGAACCTCTAAGGTATGTTTATTAAACTCTGGCAACTCATCACAAAAGAGCACTCCATTATGAGCAAGGGTTATCTCGCCCGGCATTGGATTAGCACCACCACCCACGAGTGCCACTTCAGAGATAGTATGGTGAGGACTACGGAAGGGGCGTTGCGTTATTAATCCGGTGTCACGACTCAGTTTTCCCGCAATAGAGTGAATTTGTGTTGTCTCTAAACTCTCCGATAAAGACAGAGGGGGAAGAATCGAAGGAAGACGCTTTGCCATCATACTCTTTCCACTTCCTGGCGGTCCAACCATAATAAGATTATGTCCGCCAGCGGCTGCCACTTCTAAAGCTCGCTTTACATTCTCCTGTCCACGAACATCTGCAAAATCGAGATCAAAAGCATATTGATGTTCATAGAATTCTTTTCGCGTATCAACGAAACAGGGCTCTGGATTGGAGCTACCATTAAGAAAATCAATAACTTGTAATATATTCTCCATTCCGTAGACCTCTAACGTATCTACCACAGCGGCTTCGTGCTCATTCGCTTTGGGTACGATAATACCCTTAAATTTCTCTGCACGTGCCTTGATAGCGATAGGAAGCACACCTTTTACTGGTTGCAAGGTTCCATCGAGACTCAACTCTCCCACAAGCATGAACTCTCGCAAACGGTCATAACTCATCTTCTCATTAGCAGCAAGAATAGCAATTGCTAATGGGAGGTCAAAACTGGAGCCTTCTTTCTTGAGGTCGGCAGGAGCGAGATTAGCGGTGATATCGGCTACAGGGAACTTATACCCATTATTGAGGAGTGCTGCTGCAATACGGTCATGACTTTCCTTTACCGCGCCATCTGCCAGCCCGGTAAGGTGGAACAATACGCCCCGCGTGATACTAACTTCGACTGTCACGGTGGTGACTTCCATTCCGTTGACAGCTGCACAGAATGTTTTTACAAGCACACTATTGGTTTTTAGTCTATGCCATAACGCTGACGGATAGTATTAGCGGTGATATTCCTTTCTGTTACCTTCCCGTTGCGAATGACAATATTATCTGGTACAGTATTAAGTCCAAAGGTTTTGAGCAATGGAGTATTAAGTAGCTTTCCATCACATACATTAGGAAATTCTATGCCGTCACGCTCTAATGACTGCCTTACCTCCTTAGGATTGGCATCAATACAGATACCCATAGCAGCAATCTTCCCTGCCTTCACAGCATCACTCAGCGCACGCTGAATGTCAAGACTCTCATAACTCCATGCGGCCCAAGTATTGATAATAACAATATCCTTCCCTTGGAAAGTCGAATTATTCACGACTTTTCCATTTATATCCTTGGCTACAAACTTAGGCATCTTACTACCGACTGGCAACGAGCCTAATTCGGTTAATTGCCGTTGAAGACGACCCAAATCTGTATTTTCAGGCTGCTCCTTCATCAATACCCGCAATAGTTTCGCCGCCTGCTTATAGTCAGGAGACTCTGTTTGAATAAAGTAACGATTGAGCAGATACACACTTACTGGCGACTCTGGATGGTCGTTGATAAACGTTATCGCATATTTCATCTCCTCAGGAGGGGATACACTTGCTATCTGCTTGCGGAACTTAGTCATCAGTTCATTATTCTTCGTTCCTTCTACCTCCATCTCTTTTAGGTGGGAAGCATCAGCTTTTACGTCTACCGCCTCACCCGATTCGGCAAAGATAGGCTGCGAAGAATAATTAGGGAAGATTATAATTAATGTAGAAAGTTTACTACAAGGTTTCTCATAAGAGAAACGTCCAGCCTCAATCTTGATAGTATCTAAACCATTGATACCCCCATCTGGGCTATAAACATAAAGTTCACCTTGATTCATGTGCAAGAAACGCCCCTCCATCTTGAAGTAACCGCTACGAGTACCACAAGAAACTAACAGCAGGGAGAACAAGAGTATATATGCTATTCGCCTCATGCGCATTGAGATTTAAGAAGAAAGTGCCGCGAGCGGGACTCGAACCCGCACAGCCATTACTGGCCAAGGGATTTTAAGTCCCTCGTGTCTACCAATTCCACCATTGCGGCAAACCGTTTGCAAAGATAAGGCTAAATCTTCGAACTAACAAAATTTTTCATGCTTTTTTGAACTTATTAGGTTGATTAGTATCGCTATTTATGATTTTTCTCTACTTGACTCTATCAAAATACACCTATATAATATAGTACTAAACTTCCTACGTTTTCTATGCTTCAACAAATCGTTTAAGTCAAAAAGGTGCATTTCCTTCGCTATTCAACATCGTTTCAAGCTATAGATTAAAGGGTTAATTACGATGGAAGGTGAACGTATCACACATGCATAAAACATGTGTGCTACCATGAAAGTGACAATAAAAGTACAGTACTAATTAATGCCCAAAACGCCAGTTGGTCCCGTACAATTAGCACGATAACGGATAAGCTTCTTACCCCCCTCGCCACTCACGATATTACCCCCAGTATTAAGGTTATACTTTCGATGGCAGTTAGTACAAGTGGCAAAGCCATCACTACTCACTTTCAACTCATAAGAGCGCAAAGGAAGTACATTCGGCTGAAAGCAATTAGGACATTGTAGGTCGTATGCATACAGCGGAGCAGGAACGTCAAGATTGCCATACCCCACTATAAGTCCGTTGTTCTGTCCCACATGCTTCCAACTCTCCAGTCTAAGATCGATACCATCAAACCACACAGGAGAACCCGAACGCAGTCCTTGATTATTCTCAAAAGAGAAGCTATGACGCCCACTAACGTATGAATATCGTATGATACAATATACTCCTGGCGACATTGAATTGAGCGCAGAGGCAAGGATAGGGTCTTGATGCGTATCGTTATGGAAAGTAAAAAAGATACGACGGCTACTGTATTCATAGTCCACCCTATCACCACATGATGATAATAGGATAAGAAACAGTAAGAGAACAGATTGAACACAACGTCTCATCATAATTTTACTCTCCACATATAATGATATTATTCGAACGGAATCATTGCCAAGGCATCGGCAATCTTCTCAATACCCTCTTGTAGTGGCTTTGATACCATGCCCTTTGCAAAGAAAGGAATATCGGCATCTATCGTTAGTTTCATCTTTGAGGAAGACTCAGAAACAGGGAGTATCTGAATCCAGAAGTTAAAGGATAATGGCGAATTATCACTTTCAAACTTAATCGTCTTAGGCTCTTCACGCTCTATGATACGCATAGAAATCTGACCAACAGGCTCTACATTCACAGATAGAGAGTCCTGGTCAAAGGTGATATTCTGTAATCTTTCTTTCACCTTATCCATATCAGCATCGCCTGTTGAACCTTCTGGGAGACGCTCTTTCAGACGCTGTACATTATTCAAGTCACTCAACGTTTTATATACACTCTCTTGAGAGTGAGGAATCTGCTTTACACTACTTTCAAACTTTGTCATTACTTATCTTTATTAGAGGAGTTATAGAGTGGAGGGCTATAAGATAGCAAGACTGATTGTAAGAGAAGATGACAAACAAAGGTAGGGACGCACTAACAAGGCGCCCACTACTATCACTCATTTACAAACAGTCCGCAAGAAATAAATTATGTTACTCCATACGGAATGTTAAAAGACTACTTTTTCCAATTTGCTGGGTCCTTACGCCAATCATGCAACATGGCGACTTCGTCTTCTTTAATATATCCTGTCTCAAGTGCCTTCTCAACGACATGCTCGTAATCGGTGAGGGTCACCAACTTTACATGAGCCTCTCGGAAGGCTTCCTCGGCTACTGAAAAACCGTAAGTATAAGAGGCTACCATACCCACAACCTCAAAGCCTGCCTCACGCAGAGCTGCTACGGCCTTCAGAGAAGAGCCACCTGTAGAGATAAGGTCTTCTACAACGACCACCTTTGAGCCTGTTGGCAATTCACCTTCAATCTGGTTTTTCATGCCATGGTCCTTTGGCTTCGGGCGAACGTATGCGTAGGGCAAGGCCAACTCATCGGCAACAAGCATACCCTGAGCGATAGCTCCCGTTGCAACACCAGCCACAGCCGTAGCCTCTGGGAAGTTTTCAAGGATGGCATGTACCAACTCGAGCTTCACAAACGAACGTACATCGTGGAACGACAACGTCTTGCGATTATCACAGTAGAAAGGTGACTTCCAACCACTTGCCCATGTAAAAGGGTCATTAGGTTGCAACTTAATGGCTTTAATTCCGAGCAGTTTGCCTGCAAAGACTTTCTTTAAATCTTCCATCTCGATAGTTTATAGTTATAATACTAAGTGCAAACTTACACAATTTTTCTGATATCTAAGGATAAAAAGACTATAAAAGAAGATAATGATAACAGATACTCCTCGTATCTACTACAAACTGTCTTTCATTCGCTTTTATCTCTGTCTCGCTTCCTTGCAACTTTACGCATCAACTTACTTGACAATATTCTACACTCGTACTGCTCTTCTACACTATTGCTATCACGCAAAAGCACAACAAAAGAAGAAGAAGAAAAGAAGACAAAATGAGAATACGCAAACACACAAACAACGCTTCTCCTCTATGTTATATCTTATATGTAAACAAACATCACCTACTTATAAATAGCGTCTACCCGCCTTCTTAAGTGATATTTCAAGCATCCCTTATCACCTTCAGTTATGTCTCTCCATGCGGGATAAACCTACTCTACTCCATTTACCTACCTTTCCACTTGTTATATAGCGGCAACTACCTCACATTTCGGAAGTATCAACGAACTTATGAAAAATCATTACACAACATCAAAGTAATCATCTTTAAGACAGGAGTATAATATCTCCAACAGCCAACTTTATAACCCACTACAAATCAACCTATTACACATAGCATTAAAGAAGACGCCCTTCTTGCATCAAGAAGGGCGTCTTTAACACGCAAGAAGGGCATGTTCTTGAACGCAGAAGGGCGTCTTCTCGCATCCTGCTTGGCCTTTCCTCGAACGAAGAAGGGCGTGACAACTGAAAAATTCTGACAATTCCTGTTTGGATGTTTAGAGTTTTCACTTTCACGGAGGAACATTCTTTTTCTCACAGAACTCACAGATGAACAGAACACACAGCATTCCACAGAGACATTAAGTCAACCGATTTCACAGAACCTTACAGCCAACGTTAGCTAATCATCAACACCTAACAACCAACACCCAACACTCACCTTTAGCTGTAACGTTCTGTGATATCTGTATGCCGGAGGCGTTCTGTGGAATCGAAACAGTGCGCCAAAACGTTCTGTTAAATCTGTGAGTTCTGTGAGAGAAAAAACTCCTCAACGAGTCTCGCAATTGTTCTTACTCTCACAGAAAAACACAGAAGAACAGAACACACAGCATTCCACAGAGACATTAAGTCAACCGATTTCACAGAACCTTACAGCCAACGTTAGCTAATCATCAACACCTAACAACCAACACCCAACACCCACCTTTAGCTGTAACGTTCTGTGATATCTGTATGCCGGAGGCGTTCTGTGGAATCGAAACAGTGCGCCAAAAGGTTCTGTTAAATCTGTGAGTTCTGTGAGAGAAAAAACTCCTCAACGAGTCTCGCAATTGTTCTTTCTCTCACAGAAAAACACAGAAGAACAGAACACACAGCATTCCACAGAGACATTAAGTCAACCGATTTCACAGAACGTTACAGCTAATGTTAGTTGAAAGGCCTCTGTGAATTCTGTATGCCGGAGGCGTTCTGTGAGTTCGAAACTGTGCGCAAAAAGGTTCTGCTAAATCTGTGAGTTCTGTGAGAGAAAAAACTCCTCAACGAGTCTCGCAATTGTTCTTTCTCTCACAGAAAAACACAGAAGAACAGAACACACAGCATTCCACAGAGACATTAAGTCAACCGATTTCACAGAACCTTACAGCCAACGTTAACTAATCATCAGCACCTAACACTCAACACCCAACACCCACCTTTAGCTGTAACGTTCTGTGAGTTCTGTATGCCGGAGGCGTTCTGTGAGTTCGAAACAGTGCGCCAAAACGTTCTGTTAAATCTGTGAGTTCTGTGAGAGAAAAAAATGTCCTTTATGAGAGAAGGAACTCTCCAGCGACTCTAAAAGATATTCTATTTCTCACAGAAAAACACAGATGAACAGATTTCACAAAGGTGCACAGAGACATTAAGTCAACCGATTTCACAGAACCTTACAGCCAACGTTAGCTAATCATCAACACCTAACACTCAACACCCAACACCCACCTTTAGCTGTAACGTTCTGTGAGTTCTGTATGCCGGAGGCGTTCTGTGAGTTCGAAACAGTGCGCAAAAAGGTTCTGCTAAATCTGTGAGTTCTGTGAGAGAAAAAACTCCTCAACGAGTCTCGCAATTGTTCTTTCTCTCACAGAAAAACACAGAAGAACAGAACACACAGCATTCCACAGAGACATTAAGTCAACCGATTTCACAGAACCTTACAGCCAACGTTAGCTAATCATCAACACCTAACAACCAACACCCAACACCCACCTTTAGCTGTAACGTTCTGTGATATCTGTATGTCGGAGGCGTTCTGTGAAATCGAAACAGTGCGCCAAAACGTTCTGTTAAATCTGTGAGTTCTGTGAGAGAAAAAACTCCTCAACGAGTCTCGCAATTGTTCTTTCTCTCACAGAAAAACACAGAAGAACAGAACACACAGCATTCCACAGAGACATTAAGTCAACCGATTTCACAGAACGTTACACCCACATTTAGCTATAACGTTCTGTGAACTCTGTATGCCGAAGGCCTTCTGTGGGCTCGAAACTGTGCGCCAAAAAGCTCCGTGAACTCTGTGTGCTCTGTGAGAGAAAAAAATCCCCAGCGTGAGAGAAAAAACTCCCCCCACACGTCTCCAATATTCTGTTTCTCACAGAAGAACACAGAAGAACAGAACACACAGCATTCCACAGAGACATTAAGTCAACCGATTTCACAGAACGTTACAGCTAATGTTAGTTGAAAGGCCTCTGTGAATTCTGTATGCCGGAGGCGTTCTGTGAGTTCGAAACTGTGCGCAATAACGCTCTGTTAGATCTGTGAGTTCTGTGAGAGAAAATATATCCTTTGTGAGAGAAAGAAGTTCCAAAGACCTATGCAAGTAGGCCAGTAGGAGTAACCTCAGCAATCTCACCCTTCCATGTGAGAAAAAAAATCTCCCTCTCCAAACATCGCTTCGAATGGAGAGGGAGATAATTACCGAAATATCTTGACTATTTCAGTCTGCATGTTTAGTGTCCCTTTACAGAGAAGGAGACAATAGATTAATCATTATCAATTGGTAGGATGAAGTAACCATAGTGGAGGTAATTATCCTTCAAGAGCCACATAAGTCCCCATACCTGCGTATCAGACACTTTGATAATCTCGACATTTACCCCCTCATACGTGGTTGATTCACCCCAATAATCAGTCTTGACACCAACCTTACCTTCTGCCTTCATACCAACAGTAAGGTCGCCAGTGAACCAGCATTTAAGGTAAAGATAATCGCTATAGTTCCACTCAGCAATCCTTTTACCATCTTCTTGGCCAATTCTCATACTACCATACTGACGTGATCTGCCGTTGTCAAAGACCATGATAGGCTCAGTAGAAGCCATGATTGAAGCCTTCTCCTCCTCTGTGAAAGGAATATCGGTTGTGGTAACCGTCACCTTCACCGTCTTGGTAAGCCCCATCTTGTCCTTGATAGTAACCATTGCCGTACCATTGCTAACGCCTCTGATAGTTATTATGCTATCAACAATAGAGTGCACTTCAGCAATGTCCTCATGATCACTGACAGCCTCATAGCCACCATTACCACCCGTAACAGTAACCACAGCAGTGCCATCGGTGTGTCCAACCTTCATGCTCACATTAACTTCCTCCTTATCAAGAAGGATCTTCTTGTACATTGCCTTCACGATTAAACGCTTATAGTTGCCCGCTGCATCAGAGACAACAACACCCGTATAACCATGTTTAACAGCAGAGATAGTAATCGCATTGCCTTGAATAGACAGTGTTGCAATATCTGGATTCTCGCAGAAAGCTTTGTAATCACCACCTCCTGCCGTCACATTAAACGTAGTTGTCTCACCGACTCCCACACTCACGGTGTCAGTATCAAACGTAAGTGCCGTCTCAACCTTTGGTTCCGGCTTTGTCGTCGGAGTATCTTCATCGCTGCTACATGCTGTGAAGCCAAGCATAAGAACAGCCGCCATTAGGGCTGAATAGATATATTTCAGTTTCATTGTATCATTGTTTAAGTATGTTACCAATCTTTTGCATAACTACCCGTCAGTACGGTTTCTTCTCCATAGAAGGCACGTGTGATATTGTTCAGACGTGTCACATACCCGTTCCGTGGGGTCAAACCGAATACCATTGTCCCTCCGTAACCATCTGTCTTGATAGAGCGTGCAGTATTAAGAGAGATGATACGGCCTTGTCCAAACTCTGACGAACCTTGTATCATACCCTTAGGTGACAAGTCTTCATAATAAGGAGAAAGGTCACCATAGCGTCCGTAATCCTGTAGAGCATAGTCGATATACTCGCCTGGCTTATGCCCATCAATGGTTGTCAAGCTACTTGTGCGCCCATAGACATAAACCTCAATGAGTTTGTCTGGCATGATGCGCTTACATTCATAGCATAAGCGAGACGCTGCTTCAACTGATGGTGTGACAAAGCCAGGGTAACTTCCGTAGCTTGAATACTCGTCATCAAAGAAGACACCATCGAGGTCGTAAGCCTCAACAACAGCTTTCAACTCCTGTGCAAACTTTATTGCGCCCTCCTTAGAGAGGTTGGCAACGCCAGAGCGGTCATGGTTTCCAAGAATACCAAGAATGACTTTCATCCCTTTCTCCTGCAAAGGTTTCAAGTACTTCTCCTTGTAGTCGAGCAGATGTTGTACGTTCTCATTATTATAGTTATACACTTCTCCTATCTCGGCATTGTAGTTAATGTTTCCAGAGAAGAGGATAACCTGATCGAAAACATACTTCTTTGATTCCTTTAATGTGTAACACAGGTTGTGAAGTGGGTTCGCATCATTCACCTCCATACAGCTGATTACCTGCAAGCCATTGTCTTTATGGCAATTAGGCATCTTACTGATATCACGCACAAAGAGTATGAACTCGCCCTTTTCCTTTGAGGTTTGACTTGCACCCTTCACCTTCAAAGGAATTGCATATACGCCATTCTCCTTCAGCTCTGGGGCCGTAGAGTACTTAACAGCCACCTTAGAAGACTTCGTTGCACCGGCTGCAACGGTAGCTGTACCATCAATAGTAACGAGTGCTTCAGGCATAGCTTCGATAGCTGTACCCTTCGTTTTATTATAGTCTTCAAGTACTTTGGCATCATAGACCAATGTGTAATCTTCATTCGCCTTAGGTGCTTGTGTAAGGTTGACATAGAAATCTATTGTCCCATTCTCATTGAAAACGAGAGAGTCAACATTGCTACATCCATACTTATCGGTGATGAAAGCAAGGTTATTCTCCAATGTTTTATAACCGCCTTCATCAACAAGAGGCACGTCAATACCCTCTGAACAGGATAGAGCTAAAGCCATACCAGCTATCGAAAGAGCGATGGTTTTTATTTTATTCATATTCATAAATATCATTTGATTAAGCGTTTAACAGATTATTTCTCTGGTAATGAAACATTATGCCATGATAATGGTTTGTTGGCTTTAGCGTCATTACCATTGCCCGTAGCATCTTTCACAATGTTAGGACTTGTATTATCATCCATCTTCCAATAGCCCACAAGGCCTGGTGTCTTAGGGTCGACACTATAGAAGTGAGTGGCTATCTCCTCCTGTGTACGAACCACATTCCACACACGAACTTCGGCCATATCACCTTCAAACCAGCGTGCGTCATCATAAGACTTACCGATGAGGAACATGCGATCAGCCGAGTTACCCTTAATGGTTACAGACCTAAGACGAAGCGTACCCTGCGACTGTAAGATGCCATTTACATACACCTTTACCTCACGTGTATCAGCATTATAGGTCATGGCCACATGCTGCCAGCGCTTTGTCTGCAGTCCCTTATTAGAGTCATAGTCAGGGAAATTACCCGCACCAGTGGCTATCTGTATCTGATTATCAGGGAAGCCTGCATCGCCGATACGCATAAGGAAATTGCCCTCAATGCCCATTATGGTAGAAATAAGCTTACCGAACTCACGTGGATAGATAAGTGCTTCCATCGTTATCTGCTTCATATCGGTGACAAGCTCTGGTGTCTTCCACTCTACTTGAAGATAGTTCCTACTCATATCAGCGACAACGTTGATGAGTGCACCAGCCCGGAATACGAAGTAATAATTCTTAGCAGACTGCAACAACTCTATATCATTGCACTCAACCGTCACTGGAAGGACATAGGTAGTAGAGCGGTCAAGACCGCCGAGCTTAGAGAATTCAAACTGAGCAGCGTTGCTCTTCACACTTCCCTGATTGATTTTTACATCACCCACAAGGATACTGTAACAGCTATCTGGCAGTAGGACAGCCTTGTTATAGTAAGCTTTATTATAAGTATCAACCATCTGAGGGGCTGCCTTGAAAGTCGCATTCAAGTCCATTTCAGCTGGACGAGAGGTGGAGAGTGTCAACGACTTCACCATACTACCAGCACCTTTTATGATAGTCTCTGTCGTAAATGTCTTACCATCAATGAATGCCTTATTCTTAAAGTCGGCCTCATCATTGTTCTGACAAGCTACTATCAACCAAGTAGCCAACAGGATAGGAACATATTTAAATAGCTTCTTCATTTCCTTTACTCTTTAACGGTTGGATTAATAGTTGAGATTACTTTGCGCAAATTCGGATAGGTGAATGAGGCGTTATAATAATCAACATTCGCATTCAATAAGCCCATTCCAGCACATGTATAGCCTGTGTGGTCTGCAGCAACAAACTTAGCAATACCGTGCATAGCCAACGTCTTGCCCCAATAACCAGTCTTCGTGTCGGTCTCATCAATAGACTTATTATTGGCCATTATGATGAACTTGTCGGTTGGAACACCCTCTACAGCAGCCTTCCGAATCAAATAGTCGACACCAGAGACAGACTTCTCATCCTGTGAAGGAATGATGAGGTAGCGTGCTTGTTCAAGTAGGCTCTTGTCTGCGACATGCTGTGGACGACCCATCATTATCAGCTCTTTGTTCGGATGACGTGCCTTCCAGTCTTTTGAAATACCCAAGAAGACATTTTCTAAAGCGATAGCTTCAGCCTTCTCTTGGTCGTTCAGATAGTGTGTGAGCTTCGCATTAAATCCCATGATGACACCATCATAGTTATACTTGTCCACAAGATGGAGCTGTGTATTCACTGAATCAACGAGGAAACCATTGAAGTCACGGAATTTCTTACCCGCATTCTCGCTCTTTGCCATGAACGCTTTCTTCTGTGCTTCGTAGGCTGCTTTGATGTCATCACAGCTTATTTGGAACATAACCTTCATGCCCTTTTGATTTCTTACTTCATCGATTTCTTGTAGTAACTGCTCAGTTATCATGCTTGGCTGTGTCAGTACGACGTAATCTACACTGTCAGGGATAGCGTTGATGTGCTGTGCCTGCGTAAATGGAACAGCCTGACTATTATCAAACCATACCATCATAATCTTATGATTACTTGCCTTGTAAGCTCGAATACTTGCAAGATAGCGCTGGTAGAGTTCAGGGTTCTGACGCTCAATACCAGGCTGATTGATATCAACAGGTTCAACGTCTGTATCGCAGCTTGACATAAGTAACGCTACTGCACAGACTGTTGAATATGCTATATACTTAATGATATTTTTCATCTTTATTCTTTATTATTAAACAGTTGAATAGGTAACATATCTATGACATGCCCCATCTTCATCCTTGTTAATTAGCCATTCATTACTTTGCCCACCACACATCTGTAGCCATGTTATCAGCTCCACCAAGCATGCCAACAGCTGCGTTGTAGTTTTCGAGGTTGTTACGACGCTCTTCCTGTGGGTAAGATAGACGACGAGCACCACGCTCACTACTTACGACACCACCGCTATTGTTCACCTTCACAGGCATCAGCATTGGGTAACCTGTGCGTCGATAGTCTGCCCAAGCCTCCAAACCAAGTGGGAACATAGCCAACCATTTCTGGGTAATAATACGTTCTAACTTGTGGTCGGGTGTGTCATTATCATCCCAAGCAACAGTGATTGTCGATACAGGACCAGTATATGTATTGAGGCCTGCAGGGTCCGTGTAGACTGCAGGGGTACGGCTATTGTCAGCCAGATAAGCCGCTGCTCCCTTCACACCCCACTGCTCGAAGGACAATTCAACACCTTTCTTATAGAAATCACTGGCCGTACCTCCCATGTTCCAGTTCCTCAATGCGCCCTCAGCACGTAGGAAAGCAACCTCCGCAGCATTCATCCACATGAGCTTTGAATCGGTCTTTACCTTATAGTTACTGTACGCATGAGCTATCTCAGCACCAGGGATCTGAATACCTGAACGTAATCCATAATAACCATTAGTAGCGTTTTCTAAAGTCGACTGGGTAAACATGGCTTCTCTACGAGGGTCGTTATAACCATTCATATAAGTGGTTATATCTGCTCCAACACGTGAGTCACCACCATTATACTCATACATCACTACCTCGAAAGGATTAGTGTTCGACAAAGTCATAAAGGCATTGTCATCATTGGAGGTCATCACACCTACCGCATTATTTATAGATGCTTCAGCCTCTTGCTTAGCTAATGCTGGGTTGGCTTTCGATATACGAACCGCTAAACGAAGACGCAGAGAATTACCAAACTTAATCCACTTTTCTACATTACCAGCATATACCTTATCTGCCTTAGGTGAGAAGTTTAATGTCCGATTGGCTGTAAGTGTAGCAATGGCTTCGTCCAACTGCTTGAACATTAACTTGTAGACATCCTCTTGAGAATCGTATGGAGCGGTAATCTCACCGTTCTGTCCCACCTTAGAATAAGGTATCGGACCATACGCATCAGTAACACGATGGATACCGGCTACCTTTACTATCTGTGCTACTGCTAATGGAACAGGCTCGTCTGTAGCACTCTTCACTTCATTGAAATAGATAGAAAGCTTTGGTAGGAAGTCTCTGAAAAGAACACGACTCCAGCCATTCTCAGGACTATACTGTGCAAAGTTCTTACCAGCAAAACCCGCATTTGAATCAGAAAGATAGCCACCATACGAACCACCACACAGACACTCTGTGAACTGATTAGTATTGACATCCGTTGGAACAACCCAACTCTGCAAGTTTATCATAGCTGCACCCAAAGAATAGGCATCACGTTCTGTCTCCTTCTTCGATACACCATAGGGGTCTTGATTATAGTCCTCATAGCTATTGGTACAGCCAGCCAAGCTCATCGCCAAGCCTACCGATACCGTTGACAATATGATATTTCTTATTTGTTTCATAACTTTTAATTAGAATTTAAGTTTGATATTGAAACCAATAGTTCTCGTACTTGGTGTCATGAACTTATCTATACCCTGATAATAGTTGCTTGTTGTTGCTGTTGTCTCAGGGTCAAAAGGTGCCTTACAATAGAACATCAATAGATTACGACCTGTCACTGAAAGTGTCAGATCACCCAATCCAAAGAAATGGTTCTTCTTGAAGGTGTAGCTAAGACTTGCCTCTTGCAGACGCACATTGGTTGCACTATAAGTATAGTACTGTGGGATTCCATCGCTACCTCCTACTGTTGAGTACCATGATTCAGGTGTGAGATAATCATTACCATTCACTTCAACATATCCCTTATCACGTGCCTTTGCACTTGACTCAGACACACCATAAAGGTCAAGCGCTGCTTGGGTCGCTGAATAAACAATACCACCAAAACGTGCACTGACCATTACGCTAAGATTAAAACCCTTGTAAGAGAAATCGTTGCGCCATGCCATATTCGCTTTAGGGAACACTGAACCCAACTTCACGTCACCAACATTATTGTTGCGATAAACCTTTCCGTCTTTGTCTACATAGATATATCCTTTATCATCACGCTTAACATCTGTCAATGAATAAAGGTCACCTAAGGTACCACCCTCCTTGAGAATGAAGTGTGCATTACCTAATCCTCCAACGTCGAGGCGGTCTTTATTGATAACAGCCCCAGTCTCTGGATGTACGTAATTACGAACTAACTCATTAATACGGTTACGGTTAGAGCTTAAAGTATAATTGCTTGACCAGCCGAAGCCACCCCAATTATTGCTATAACCTAAGGCCAACTCAAGTCCATTGTTTGACACATTACCAGTCTGGATATAAAGGGCTGAGTAACCAGATGACACAGAGATGTCTGGATTAAACGTCTGATTGAATGTCTTAGTCCAATAGAGTGTAGCATCCAAGTTGAAGTGTTTGAAGAAACGAGCTTGTAAACCAACCTCCCAAGAGTTAGTTGTTTCAGGCTTCAAGTCATATATTGGATAGATTGTCTGGCTCTTCCACTGCTTTGTTGTATTATCCCATTCATACTTAGGGTTCGCTATGTTGCGAAGGAATGGAATACCTACAGATGCAAAAGAACCGCGGACTTTCAGATAGTTAATAGCCTTTGGCATCTTAACAGACTCTGAGATAATCCATGACCCACCCACTGAAGGGTAGAAGAAAGAACTCTTATTGGAATGAGGACCTGCCAACATAGATGGCCAGTCATTACGTCCTGTAACAGTAAGATACAGTTGACTCTTCCATCCAAGCTCCAAACTACCAAGAAGAGACTTTGTCTGTTCATGATAACCATAAGGGAGACGCTTCTCACGGGCCGCATCTACCTGGTATTCATTGAATACATTAGGAATAAGATTATCTGCTATAGGACCATCAAGACCGGTCTGGTCCTGCTTAATATCAGAGATTGACGCACCAACGTTAGCCACCAATGACAACTTGTTCTGCATGAAATGCTTGTTAACATTAAGCATTATATCACCATACACCTGCTTATCATCAGTCTTCATCTTGGCATACTGACCATTAGCACCAGCTATTGTCGTGTTCGTACTGGCAAAGTATTTCTTCTCAAAAGTATTCGTTGCATTATCAATACGGATACGCCCTACTACATTCAACCAGTCTGTCACCTTATAAGTAAGTCCTGCATTCATCATATAGCGGTACTTCTTATTAACACGCAGGTTACGATAGTTGATCCAATAAGGGTTCTGACCAACAAACTCACTGAGCAAGTTATTCCAATTCTGAGTGTATATACCACGTGTTGTATCGTAGTATTCAAACATCGCCATATCGTTGTAGTCATTGCCACGTGGATAGAGATAAGCTGATACTAATGGGTTAGCATACACACCTTGGTTGGTCATGTTGCGGTCATTCTGTATGATATAACTTGCGCCAACATCCAAAAGTAGCTTGTCTCCCAGCATACTGGAAGTGTTACGGAAGGTGAAGTTATAACGGTTATAACGGTTATTAGGAATAATACCACCCGAGTTCAATGCACTGGCAGAGAAATAACTCTGATTCTTTTCAGAACCTGTTGAGAGGGTGAAAGCCTCCGTCGTCATAACACCTGTCTTGAGATAGTCCTTTGCTGGGTCATATCCCATATAGTTAGCATCATTCAGGAGACGTCCCCAACTATAACTATCGCCACCAGCATCACGCATACTACTACCCGTGCCATAACGATTCTGGAACTCTGGAAGGCGGAAAGCAGAAGAGAACTCAGTACTCTGACTGACGGTAAACTCCGTATGTCCCTTCTTTCCCTTCTTCGTTGTGATAACGATAGCACCATTAGAAGCACGGTTACCATATAACGCTGCGGCTGCTGCACCCGTCAAGACAGACATGCTCTCGATGTCTTCTGGGTTGATATCGGCAATAGCCTCCGTCGTACCATTAGAGCCGAAGATAGCATCACCGGTCCCACCAAGGTTGAACATTGGTACACCGTCAATAACATACAAGACATTACTTGACTGCTCGATACTACGTGTTCCACGCATCACAACCTTCGATGCGCCACCAGCACCAGACGAACTTGCATTGATATTCACACCGGCTACCTTACCACTGAGCGAATTGATAAAGTTAGCATCTTTGTTGGTTCCCAACGCATCACTGCTCACCTGCTGTACATTATAGCTCAAGGCCTTTTGTTCGCGTTTAATACCAAGAGCCGTGACAACGACTTCGTTCAACTCTTTTGCATTTGCCATAGACAGACTGATGTCGTAGTTATCAGCCTTACCGATACGTACCGACTTGGTAGTATAGCCTATGTAGGAGACTTCAAGTTCATCACCTTCTACTGCCATCAGCGTAAACCGACCATCAATATCAGTCACTGCACCTCCTTGGGTACCCTTCAGACGGATGGTTGCACCGATTACTGGCTCTCCATTCTCATCCTTTACGACTCCGACAACTTTCTTCTTCTCGCCCTCATTCACCGCCTTTTGAGCAGCTTTTGTTGACGAGACAGAAACAACATCCCCATTCCTTTGTCTCAATGTAGCCATGACATCATCTAATGTTACGCCTTTCTTATTCGCCGCAACATCATGAGCTTGCATGTTTAGATTCAGACATAACAGGAATGCGGCCAGGTAAAGACCATTACTCTTGTTACTCATTTCTGATTTAGTGTTTAAAGGTTAATATTTCTATTATCAATATCCTTCTGCCCCACAAGTACTTTTCTACTTAAGAGCAGTTTCTTGTTTAGATTTTTACTTATATACGAATGTACTACAGAAGCATCCTTTTTGTGTATGTTTCCAAGTCACCTTTAGTTCTTAAACATCGAGTTGATTAAAGTAAATTGCGACTTATCAGACTGATAGAGACCATCTTATTAGATTTTAATTAGACGTCA
This sequence comes from Prevotella sp. oral taxon 313, assembly GCF_003043935.1. NCBI lineage: Bacteria > Pseudomonadati > Bacteroidota > Bacteroidia > Bacteroidales > Prevotellaceae > Prevotella > Prevotella sp. oral taxon 313. The sequence continues at coordinate 2,798,960 of NZ_PYXE01000001.1, read as the reverse complement.
AAGTCTCTCTTTCTATTACCCAACAAAGGTTCCATCTGATAACTTTTTCATAACATTAAGGTTCTTGCTTCGCATTGGTTAAGGCTTTTGTTTAGGTTATACTCTTATGTATTTGTCCGTAGACAATCATAAAGTAAATTGTTTTTAGTTATTTTTTGCTATTTGGTATGCACCTACAAAAGTAAGAAAAAAAAACAAACTACAAAAAAATTAAGGCATTTATTCATTATTAGCAAAACCAAGTGAGAGTACACTAATCTTGACATTCGTTGCTTTAAGAAGCTCTTTTGCTGCAGCAACAAGGGTGGCACCCGACGTAATCACGTCATCAACTAATAAGATGTGTTGGTTGTTAAGAGCGGAGGAGTCAATGAGTCGGAAGGCTTTCTCTACGTTTTCATTACGTTCCCAACGCCCTTTCTGCGTCTGACTACCATGGAAACTGATACGTTCTAACACTTTCTCTAAGACGGGTAGACCAGTTTCTGAACTGATGCCACGTGCTAACTCTTCACTCTGATTATACCCTCTTTCACGCTCACGCTGCCGAGCAAGGGGCACAGGGACCACTGCGGTGATTCCATCAAAGAAACTATCTTGGCCAAACTCGGCTGCGACAAGACGCCCAAGAGTCTCGCCTATCTCGGGGTGCTTATCGTATTTGAGGCTATAAATCAGTCGACTGGTATCTGAATGGGCTTTATAGAAAAAGAATGCAGCACCTTTCTCTATCGGTATCCTACCCCAAAAGAGGCGCACAAGCTTATTGTCATAAGCCGATTTAGAATAATAGGTACGTGGGAGACGATGGTTACAACAAGCACACATCACCTCCTCCGTAACCGTTAAACGCCCACCACACATCGTACACGAACGAGGGGCAAGGGTGTCTATCAGGCGAGCCAATAAACTAATCGTCTGTGTCATCGTCTACAAAGTCTACATCGCCATCCGCATCAACGACTCCTTCATCTATACACCTACGGATTAGTTCCATCGTAAATCCACGTCCCATCGCAAACTTTATCAGCTTCATTGAACGTTCGTAATCGCTCTCTGCCTTAATAGTGCGATACTTACTTGCTAACAGCGGGCGTAAGACTTCGAGGTACTCCTCGTCTTCTACGGCATCGAGGATGGGCGAAGAGATAGCACTATCTACCTTTTTCATCCACAAGGCCTGCTCAATCTTCCTCCTACCCCACTTGTTATAGCGGATTTTATCATGTACGAAAGACTCCGTGTAACGGCTATCGTCAACGTAATGCAGCGTTATCAGCTTCTCCATAATACGTGCTTGCGCATCTTCTGACAGTCCCCATTTACGCATCTTCTCTAACATCTCGCCAGAGCAATGTTCGCCTTTCGCACATAAATCGGCAAGTTTCTTCAGGGCCTGTGGCTCCATCATGGGTCGTTTCTGTATCATGGTCGGATGGCTTTAATGAAACGGAGCTTACCAAACTGGTCTTCTCTCTGTTCTATCTGCTTGTAACCTAAGCTGCTTAACATTTCCTTCACCTTATTTATATATATAGGATTGGTTTCAAAATAAAGTGTACCTTCCTCCGAGAAAACCTGCAGACCGTATTCGGCTATTGCTCGATAGAAGCGCAGTGGGTCATCATCTGGTACGAAGAGTGCCGTTGCTGGCTCATACGCAAGTACATTCTTCGCCATCGCTGTTCGTTCTTTTTCGCAGATATAAGGTGGGTTACTGACGATAACGTCAAACTGCTGTTGCATAGCCGATGCTGAAGGATGAAATACATCCTCCATCTTTAGTTCAACACGAACCTGCCACTGATGTACATTCTCACGTGCTATGAGTAGAGCATCACCCGATATATCCCACGCTGTAACAGCCGAATTGCGTAAATCGGAAGCCAAGGTAACAGCAATACAACCGCTACCAGTACCCACATCCAGCACCTGTAGGGGCACAGGAGGCTGCAAAGTACAATAAGGACGGTTGTAATCTTCTTCTACCCAACGGCAAAGTATCTCTGTCTCTGGGCGCGGTATCAGTACTCCTGGTGCCACATGGAATGTATGTCCACAAAAGGTTTCACGTCCGAGAACATACTGTACGGGTTCTGAACGCTCCAAACGAGAGATGATTTTATCTAATTCCTCCACCTCATTTCGGGATAATTCATTAACTTTGCCAGTATATATATCGGTCAGCGTAATGCCAAACTGCACCTCCAGCACAAGCCGAACGATAGCCTGTGCCTCTTTGTCATCATACAAGGGAGTGAGCCTGTGCCATAAATCTTGGTATGTCATAGCTGCAAAGATAGGAATTTTAATGATATGAAACAAGAAGATATTGACGAAAAATACATGCGTCGTTGCTTGCAATTAGCACGCAATGGTCAGCTATTGGCTAAACCTAACCCTATGGTTGGGGCTGTCATTGTGAGCAAGGAGGGGAGGATTATCGGTGAAGGCTACCATGTTCGTTGTGGCGAGGGACACGCTGAAGTGAATGCCTTTGCGTCAGTTAAGAATGAGGATGAGGCTTTGCTCCATGAAGCAACAGTCTACGTTAGTCTTGAACCATGCTCTCATTATGGCAAGACTCCTCCTTGTGCCGACCTTATCATCAGTAAGGGAGTGCGCCGTGTCGTATGTGGTTGCATCGACCCCTTTGCCGAAGTGCATGGAAGAGGGGTTGAGAAACTGCGCAAAGCAGGGATAGAAGTGACAGTGGGTGTCTTAGAGAAGGAGTGTTTAGAGCTGAACAAACGATTTATAACATATAATACTCACCACCGCCCGTACGTCATTTTGAAGTGGGCCGAGGCTAAATGTAGAGAGGAGAACGCACTAAGCTGTACACCGACTGACACACCACTCAACACTACAACTATCTCCTCCTCTTCACCGAACACCCACGGAGAGGAAAGTAATCACCAATATTCTGCTAACAATGCACGTGTTATAAATGGTAGTAAAGGGGGTGAAAATACTTGTAAGGAAAAATCTCCTGTGGCTTGCATTGGCAACTTGCCGGGTAAAGACTATCAACCACTAATTATCTCTACCCCCTTCACAAAAATGTTAGTACACAAGATGAGGGCTGAGAATGATGCGATTCTCGTTGGTAAGACATCGGAAGAACTGGAGCATCCACAGCTGACAGTGAGGGAATGGAGCGGTCCTAATCCTGAGAAAATAATACTAACAAGTCGACCAACAAGGGCTAATGAATTTGCAACCCCAGCCGATGTGCTGTCGCATCTCTATGCTGAAAAGAAGCAAAGCCTCATCGTGGAGGGCGGTGCAAAGACTTTACAGAGTTTTCTTAACGCTGGGCTATGGGACGAGATACGAATAGAAGAAGCGACCTTCACGGTCGGCAAGGGTGTAGAAGCACCTAAACTGCCTAAGAACCTACGTGTTGCGAAGATAGAGAAGTATGTTAACACGATTATTACTTACGAACGAGAATAGGCTAAAATAGTCTCCCTTCGATACAACAAAACATCTACAAACAATTTATCTTCATGAAAAGAAGAATTTTCTTTCATGAAGATAAATATTTTTTTTCATGAAAAGAAATAATTATCTTCATGAAAATAATTCGAAAAAAAGGCTGAGTTAGGGTATAACAGCCTTTTAATTACACTTATGAGTCATGATGTTAAGCACCATATCGTCGGTGTTACACATCGCTTCCTTCCCTATGCTTGTTAGGTTACGGATAGACTTATCAACGTCTTCATCGATGATTCCCTCTGCAGCCGTCACGTGCTTGCCCTCCATGGAGAGCGTGGCAGAGAGGATGGCAGTCGATACACCCGATGATATCTTTAGTGAACAACTTGGTTTAGCACCGTCACAAATCATGCCTGTAAGGTTGGCTATCATGTTCTTCACTGAATGACAAACATTGACATAATCGCCTCCCATCAGATAAGTAATACCACAGCTGGAACCAATACTTGCTACAACGCAACCGCAAAGGGCTGACAGTGCACCGAGACTCTGCTTGATGTAGATGGCAGTGAGATGACTTAAGATTAGTGCACGGATAAGTTCTTCGCGCGTATTCTCATTCTCCTTGGCAAAAACGGCTACTGGGTTCGTTGCACAGATACCTTGATTACCAGAACCACTATTGCTCATCACAGGGATTAAAGCACCCCCCATGCGGGCATCACAGGCAGAGGCTGTCTTTGCAATGACGTGTGAGAAGATACTATTACCAAAGATACCACGACTCAAAGGACGGTCCATTATCTTACCCAAACAATGTCCGTAATTCCCTTTCAAAGCCTCGGCTGCAGCACGGAGGTTATATCGCTTCGCCTCAAGGATAAAGTCTATTTCTTCGACAGGGGAGGTCGTTGCAAACTCCCAGACCCTCTTCAGACTCAGACAAAGCGGCACTTTCTCTTCCGTAGCAGTGCTGGGTTGCATCTTATCAAGCAATACTTTTCCGTCTTTCTCTTCAAATACAATATTCGTATGAGCACAAGAGATGATAGCTGTAGCACGATGTCCTTCAGCCTCACAAGTGATTTCGATGTATAGTTTCTCTGTGATACCTTCCTTTAACTTGACGTCAATACGATTCTCACTGATAAATGTCTTGCCAGCTTCTAAGGTGTCAGGTGTGAGGTCTTTGATAACCTCCAACTGATACTCCGACTTACCTATCAAAGCTCCGAGAGCTATAGCAATAGGCAAGCCTATCATTCCCGTGCCAGGAATACCAACTCCCATCGCATTCTTTAAGATATTAGCAGAGAGTAACACACTAATATGCTCTGGTCTTCTACCTAATAACTCCGTGGCCCGTGCAGTACATAATGCCACCGCCATAGGCTCTGTACAACCCACAGCAGGTACTACCTGCTGGTGTATCAATTCGTTAATCTGTTCTCTAATGTTCTTCTCAAGCATAATTGATTGGTTTAGGTTTAGCCTGATATGATTATGATATTAAATAATTCTCTTCGTCTTTACCCGCTCAAACATCAATCTATTTGAGAGAGCTTATTGCCTAACTCTTGTCGCATAGCCTCCATCTTCTGACGTCGGTCGATAGAGAATGTAGAGCCATTCGCCTCAACATAATCAAATAAAGCGTATGCTTTTTCCAACAGTATTTGGCGCAAAGGCTGCACTTTGTAGCTTCCTTCGGCATAAAGTAACTCTGCAACCATATTGATTTTGTCTATCCGTTCTTCCTCATCCCACTGCTCCTTGGCATACGTCAACAACTCGTCAACGGAGAGATTACGCAAGTCGTCATACTCTCCAACATACTGTCTATAAAGGTCTTTCAACTCCTTATCTCGCTTCAGGTCATCATCTTTCTTCGTAAGAAAGCGTGAGATAGCAGCATTGAATTCCTCTATTAATCGAATAAAATAATCTCGTTGTAACATAGTAGATTTCCTTTTATGACACAAAAGTAAGTAAAAAATTGATATAAATCCACTTTTCTGTGTGTAATTAAACAAAAAACATTGTAGAATTGGGTTTATAAAGAATTAGCCTAATTAGCCTAATAAGGCCTATTGGGCTAATAGAACAGCCACTTTCAAGACTGTGGGAGGCTCTCCCATAGCTTCTTGTAAAATTCGTGTTTGGTCATTGTTTGGACATTACCAAGGATTATCAACTTCATTCTGGCACGTGTTATGGCAACGTTCATACGGCGTAAATCACGCAAGAAACCTATCTGACCATCATCATTGGAACGCACAAGAGAGATGAGAATCACATCACGTTCCTGTCCTTGGAAGCCGTCAACGGTGTTCACACTGATAAGACTTCGATAGGGTTTGAAGAACGCTCGCTTCTTTATTAGGCTACGGAGATACTGCACTTGAGCACGATAAGGGGAGATAACCCCCACATCTATCCGCTCTTCTAACACACGGTCTTTACCTATCTTAGTAAAGTAATCGCCTAAAGTCTTGAGTGTTAGCTCTGCTTCTCCTTTATTTATACGCCCAAAAGAAGAACCAACAAACTGCTCATGAAAGGCATTTTTCTTGTCATTATTCAATTGGGAAGGGACAGAATTAGCCTCACTTTCCGTTAAATCATACGATGCAACGACAGCCTCATCAGACGTATCAATCCATACCATTGGGTTGTCATAATCGAGGATGCCACGATATTTAATCTGCGGAGCGGTCTCCACCTGCCCTCCATAGAACCAATCGGATGAGAAGCGCATAATCTCTTCGTTCATTCGATACTGCACCTTCAACAGCGTTACAACCTCTGGTTTATTCTCTACGATACGTTCCATCAGGGTCTTACCTAAGCCTCCACGCAGCGCAGCAATGCTTTTTACTGTTGGTGGAAGTTGACAATGATCACCCGCAAAGATGACTCTCGACGCTCTACGAATGGCTATCCAGCAGGCTGCTTCGAGGGCTTGTGCAGCCTCATCAATGAACAAAGTAGTAAACTTCTGACCCTCCATTATCCTACTGTTAGCACCAACGAGAGTAGAAGCAACGACACGTGCCTCCCCAAACAGCTCGGCATTGATACGTATCTCAAGTTCTGTTGCACGGCTCTTCAGCCTGTCCATCTTCTGATGATAGCTTTCAGAACCTTTCTTTCTGTTGTTCCTCAATTCTCGTATAGCCTTTCGAATCGACCATAACTGTGGGTAGTCTGGATGCGCTTCAAACTTTCTTTCGTATGTAAAACCTAACATCTTATCGTTCACTCGGGTAGGATTACCAATGCGAAGAACATTGATACCACGGTCGACAAGCTTCTCACAAATCCAATCAACAGCCATATTACTCTGAGCACAGACCATCACTTGGCTTTCTCTCATCAGTGTTTCGTTGATTGCTTCGACCAATGTTGTTGTCTTACCTGTTCCCGGTGGACCATGAACTACCGCCACATCCTTTGCCCATAACACCTCGTTAACAGCCTTTTCTTGCGTCGGATTCAGCCAAGGTAATCGAATAGGAGCAAAGGAGAACCTCTCTGCCTTCTGTCGTGAATAGAATAAGTCGCGAAGATAAGCCAGCCTATTTCCCTTTGCTTTCATGGTACGGTCTAACGCATCGAACATCATTTGATAGCTCGTTTCATCAAAACCTAACTGGCACCCAATCTGTTCTGAAGCTGATTGGAGGTCTAATAAGGGTGCAGAATCAGGGACAGCAACAACCATTCTGTCGCCTTCTACATACGATACCGTACCTGTAAAGCCATAGTATTTCAGCTGAACTTTCTTATTCGGAGTATCTTCCTCTTTCGCAATAAACTTAAAGAAAAGGAGCGGACGACCACATTCAAAGTTATGCTCGATATCCCCATCCTGTGTACGAAACACCTCAATGCACAGTTGATTGAGTCCATTATAAAACCGTTTACCCACTCTTAATGGGAACCAAGCGTCACCTCGCTTCACTTTCCGCTGCATACCAGCAGCCTCAGTCTGCTTTCTAAAGGCTTCTTTCTCGGCATAATACTCCATTTGAAGCAGTAAACGTTGACGTTGTAAGAGTTGTATTGGACTTTCCTGAAGCATATCTTTTTGTAGTTGACAAGTTAACGAGTAGACGAGTAAACAAGTTATATCTTTTTATAGTTAACGAGGTTACAAGTTGACGAGTTAATTACTTTATCTCTGTTTCAAACACGTTACAAAAATAATACTTTATTATCTAATATCCTTCATTCTTATGAATAAAACACAGAAAACGGCTAACAACTGAAGTCATCAACAATCTCAGCAGCTTTTCCTATTTGTAAACCTGGGGGCGCACAAGAAGATAAGAACAAGACAACTCTGAGGTTTTCATAATGCAATGGCAAAGAAAGAACAAGGTCTAACTTTCCATCTCCATCCAAATCGCCAGCAAATAGAAGACGGAAATAAGCCCCATCCACCTCCGCTTCTCTGCAGATTCGCTCTCCATTCAGTAACAGGGTATAGTTCTTATAGACATCCTCACCTTGTGCCTTTGCCACTAACTCGTAGCGTTTTCCTGCAAAAGCAAAGCGACTTGTAGTGCCCGGCGCAAGGAAAGTAGTATCAGAAATCTCTACATCAGCAGTCTTTACCTTCCCCAGATTGACAGGCAACTGATTGACGAATAAGATTGTATTTCGTTTCCCCGACAAGTGAGGTGTCATTCCTCCCACACATTCATCTTCCTTTTTCTGAATACTATAACGCGCCTTTCCTACATAATAATCTTTCCCATCCTTATATAGTTCAACCCAATTCTTATTTATCAATGTATCGGGGTTACAAAAACGATAAGCAAAAGGGACCAGAATCTTATACGTTAGTGGCTGCTTCTTCGCAACCTTAATACTATCTACTTTCTTCACAGGCACACTATCCTCCTGTTGTACAGACGACTCCTGTGCCTGACTTACAGGCTTCTTATCGGTACAAGAAAGTATTATGACACAAAAAAACGATAGGAAAAAAGCATACTTTAATCTCATAATAAATATATATATTAATTGCCTTTCAGCATACATAACTTAGCGCATTGCGCCCTATAGGTGAATACTACTCAGCACATCCCTTATATTTTGACAAATATAAACCTCAACTAACAACTGAAGTCATCCACTATCTCTGCGGCTTTACCTATTTGTAAACCAGGGGGAGCACAAGTAGATAAGAACAAGAAAACTCTTAGACTTTCATTATCTAAAGGTACTGAAACAACAAGATCTAATTTACTATCACCATCCAAATCACCAGCAAACAAAAGGGCAAAGTAAGCATCACCTGCTTCCACTTCTCTAAAGACTCGTTCTCCATTCAGCAATAAAACATAGTTTTGAAAGACATCCTCACCATGCGCCTTTGCTTCTAACTTATAGCGTTTTCCTAAGAAAGTAAAACTATATGCAGTACCTGGAAACAAGTAAGAAGAATCTGACATTTCTATATTAGCAACCTGTATTTTCCCCATACGAATAGGTAACTGATTTACAAACAAGATAGTATTTCTTTTTCCCGACAACTGAGGTGCTGTCCCAGACCCACATTCATCGGGTATTATTTCAATACTATAACGTGCCTTTCCAACGTAATATTCCTTCCCTACCTTATATAATTCAACCCAATTCTTACTTATCATCGTGTCAGGATTACAGTAACGATAAGGACTGGGAACAAGGATCTTATACGTTAGTGGCTGCTTCTTTGCAACCTTAACACTATCTACTTTCTTCACAGGCACACTATCTTCCTGCGGTACCGATGCTCCCTGCGACTGACTAACAGGCTTCTTGTCGGTACAAGAAAGTATTATGACACAAAAAATTGATAATAAAAAAGCATACTTTAATCTCATAATAAATATATATTAATTGCCTTTCGACATACATAACTTAGCACATTACATCCTACAGATGAATACTACTCAATACATTCCTTATATTATACTTTGACAAGTATAAAACCCTACTAACAACTGAGGTCATCCACTGTCTCTCCTGCTTTTTCCATTTATAAACCAGAGGCGAACAAGAAGATTCTGAGATATTCATTATCTAAAGGTGCTGAAATAACAAGGTCTTATTTACAATTCTCATCCAAATTCCCAGCAAACAAAAAAATGATTGAAGGTCTAACAAAGGTGCAGTGTTTCCTTAGACACCTTATTTTTGAATGAGTTATTTAATATTTAAGTTTTCATATCAGCCTTTCCTCTGCTTAACACAAGTATCAAAGTGACCTAAGAATCGTATAGATCATCTATCTCTCCCACTTGTCGAACTGACTGACCAGGCAACGCACAGGACGATAAGAACAAGACAACTTTGAACTCACCTGTGTCACTTCTAAAGTCAATCACCAAATCTAACTTGCCATCACCATCAATATCACCTGCAAATAAGAGTTCAAAAGCAGCTTCAAATACTTTCGTTCGCTTTGCTATCTGTTTACCATTCAATAAGGCAAAACACGTAAAGGGTACTGAATCATCCTTCTTCTTTTCTTTTTTTATCTCCAAATTATAACGTTTTCCACCAAACATAAAGCTGCAAACTTCATTAGGTCGTAAGGTAATATATTCATCAAAATTAAGGTTTGCAGCCTCTATTTCTCCTAACTTTGCAGGTAGATGATTGACAAAAAGGAATGCTTTCCTTTTTCCATATAATACATTTGCGGTATCACCTATATAGTCAGACCACCTTCTCTTAAGGGTATATTGTGCCTTTGCACAATAGAACATCTTCCCCTTTTGGTAAATCTCCACCCAACTACTGTCAATCATCCTGCCTGGATTTATATAATGATAATGAGCCGGAACAAGGAATTTGTAATTGAGAGACTTACTGTTTTGGGATGATACATGTAAATGATTCCTGTTGGATTCCATGGTATCTGTTTCCACAGAATCAGCATTATCTTTTGATGAAACAGATATTTCATGATCAGATTTAGCTGATTTCATGTCCGAACAAGAGAACAATAACGAGAATACTAACAAAGGAAAGATAAGTAACGCAATTCTCATTTATAAATTTAAAAATTAATTTCTATGTATGAATACTGACTTTATAATACTATAGAGAACCAACTACTGAAAGTTCTAACACCCAAAATCATCAACAACTTCCGCTACCTTTCTTACCAGTTGACCAGGTAAAGCACAGGAGGATAAGTATAAAGCAACATGAACTTCACCAAACACACCTGACAAATTAAATACTAAATCTAACTTTCTATCACCATCAATATCACCTGCAAACATAAGAGTGAAGTCAACTTTATCCAAGTTTGTCCTTCTGACAATCTGCTTTCCATTTAAGAGAATGACTCCCTCATAAGATTGATTACCATGTTTCGTGAAAACCTTTTCCTTAGTTATCAATTCATAATGCTTACCCTCAAAAGTAAAACGTAACGGAGTTCCTGGCTCTAAATAAAAGGAATCCAAGAAAGAATTAGGGGCAATATGAAGGTCTACACTATTCACTTTTCCCATTTTAGAGGGCAAATGATTAACATATAGAATAACGTCTCTCTCGCTTGTCAGTGTTGATACAGAGTCTCCTATAATCCCATCCCACTCTTTACCGATTGTATATTGTGTCTTAGAAAGATAGTATTTCTGACCTTTCTTATACAGTTCCACCCAAGTATCATCAATCAATGTATCAACCTTACATTGACGATAATCGAAAGGGATAAGTATTTTATACGGACGGTTTTCTATCTTCGAATCTTTTACCGACATATCCTTTATGCTATCCTTCCCCTTCTTCTGCACCTCAGACATATTATCTTTACTAAGAATCTCACTTTCTCTAACCGCCTTGACAGAACTCTTTTCTGTACAAGAAAAAAGTATCATACAAAGAGTCAACAAAAAGAACAGGGGCTTAACTTTCTTCATAATCACATAATTAATGCCTTTCAACAAACGACCATATTATATATAACACGCTACAAATATAGCATTTTCCATCTGAAATTCGTCCTAAATGTATTAAATAATACAGTTAACAACCTTGATTCACTTGAAAAGAGAGCACCACAAAGTACCCTCACCACCAAAGGGAGGTATATCATTACAAAGACACCCATAGCATCTACCTCCAAAGCATAAATCTCTAAGCCTATTATACTACATTTTTTTAATTTTAATTTGCTGTCATTTTTAACATTTCATACAACCCTTTGTAGATTAATCAGTTGCACACCTACAACCCATGACAGATATGACAGCAAATTTATTTTTGGTTGAATCAAGTCGTGAAAGTCTTTTGCTTTAATCCATAACTTTTCTGTCAGCACGCCCATCGCTGATGTGCTATTTTAGTCTTGCCGACCTTTTGTCTACGATTACAGTTAGTACTATCACCTCCTATCTCATCGGAAGCATAACTATAAGTGGGTATTTTGCCTCTTCACAGCCCTTATTTATCATTTTTATCCTAACTTCTTACACCACTTCCACGATTATTTACTATTTTTGTCATCAGTAATTAACAACAAGAACTAAGACATTTAAGCTTATGAAAACAGACAAAATGCAAATTGAACACAACCTCCCTTCAGAGTGTACAACCATCATCATCGGGAAAGAACAGACTGCTGATGGTTCTATGATAGTAGCGCGTTCAGAGGACTGGGACGCTATGGAAGCTAAGAACTACGAGATATTCGAGGATACAGACAATGGTCCACGTGAGTTCGTGGCAAAGGACAGCCCTTTCCGTTGCGAACTCCCAGAGAAGGCTTTGGGCTATACTGCCCTCTCTCCGTATAATCTTCACGGCCATTGGGGTAGTGCTGGTTTCAACACTGCAGGTGTGGGAATGAGCGCTACGGAGAGTATCTTCAGTAGTGACGAGGTGTTGGAACACGACCCATTAGTAGAGAATGGCGTGGCAGAGAACTCTGTCTTCAACATAACCCTACCTTACGTACGCACCGCTCGTGAAGGTGTTGAGCGATTGGGTATGCTCATCGAGAAATATGGTATTGCTGAGGGCTTCGGCATTGGCTTTGTAGATAGCAAGGAGATATGGTACTTAGAGACTGCTTGCGGCCATCGTTGGTTGGCTTGTCGTATGCCAAAAGACCAATATTTCGTCACTGGCAACCAAAGTCGCTTCCGTACTTACGACCCTAATGACAAGGAGAATTACCTCGCATCAGCCGACTTGATTGAATTTGCCGAGAAGCATGGACTCTATAACCCAGCACAGGGTGCATTCGACTTCCACGTTGCCTATGCACGTGATGTCGTCCTTGACACTACTTATAACTACCCACGTGTATGGGGTCTACAGCAGTTATTTTCTCCAGAGATTAAGAATGACGTAACAAGAAACACCTTCCCTGTCTTTGCTAAGCCTGCGCATAAAATCACACTGACCGAGCTTCGCACGGCGTTCCGCTTCCACTACGACAATACAGAGCACGATCCATATCTTAATAGTAATCCAAAGGAACCTTATCGTCCTGTCTCTATCTTCCGTACCACCCAGACTCACCTCCTACAGGTACGCCCAGAACTGCCACAGGCTATCGGTTGTATCAACTATGTTGCTATGGGTATGGCCGACCTCGGTGTGTTCCTACCACTCTATCAGGGTATCACTTCTTATCCTGAAGCCTATACAAAGGGTAATGGAGAGTCAAGTGCTGACTCGGCTTATTGGAAATTCCGCAAGATAATGGTATTGGGTATGACCAACTACAACAAGTATGCTCCTGTCATCAAGGAGGCGTATGCGAAGTTTGAAGCCGAGACCGACCAGCGCCAACGTGAGATGGAAGAGGAATATCTGCGCATCTATAAGACGCAACCTCTCCATGCACAAGACCTGTTACAGGCGTTCTCTGACAAGGTTCTTAACAGTGCACTCGACCTTGCCGACCGTCTGCAAGAACGTCTCTTCACGCTGATGACACAAGACATACAGCAGGAATATCTCTTCCACGGAGCATAATATCGAGAAGGGATTATAGATAATTCTATCACACATTGGGCTGTATCAACTTGTATGAACACACTTGATACAGCCCTTCTTATGGCTTATTAATAAGGTAGGACAACCATAGAAAGGTAAAAAAACTATCATTTCACCTTATATATTACTTTTTTTTCCTATCTTTGCAACCGAGAGTTATTCCACAGCCTCCTAACAGAAGTAAAGTAATACTCGACAGGCTCGCTCTGATAGTTCAATGGATAGAACGTAGGTTTCCTAAACCTTTGATCCGGGTTCGATTCCCGGTCGGAGTACAAACAGCTGCTTTTCTTCTCTTATCGACAGGAGACAAGGGGCCAACTATCCTTTTTATACGGATTTACTACTAACAACCTAACAGGAAACATATACCCCATAGTGTTTTTCAATCCCCTCTCACACTATAGAGAGATTAAATACGAAACTTTATGATTGGTGCTATTATAGGAGATATTGTAGGCTCACGCTTCGAATTTAGAGCTGTCCCACAGAAAGACTTTGAGCTTTTCACCCCCGATTGTGCTTACACTGATGATACGATATGCACCATGGCTATTGCCGATGCGGTGCTGAACGAACGTGACTATCAGGAGAGTCTACTCGATTGGTGTCGGCGTTATCCAGACCCAATGGGCGGCTATGGCAATCGATTCTATCAATGGATTAACTCAGACAACCCGCTGCCGACGAACTCTTTCGGTAATGGTTCAGCTATGCGTGTTAGCCCGATTGGCTGGCTATTCGACGAGTGGGAGGATGTGATTGAGGAGGCTAAGAAGAGTGCAATGGTAACTCATAACCACCCAGAAGGCATCAAGGGTGCACAATGTATTGCTGAAACCATCTGCTGGCTACGACTGATGCGTTTCTCAAAGTCGGATGTCGAGCGCAAAGTTGAGAAATTCTTTGGATACGAATTGCCTCCTATGCGCAACATAAAGAAGATTGGCTCAGAGGGACACTTCGATGGTACCTGCCAAGAAACAGTACCGATGGCACTGCGCTGCTTCATGGATGCTAATAGTTTTGAGGATACTATCCGCCTTGCAGTACTGTGTGATGGCGATACCGACACGAAGGCTTGCATCGCTGGTTCGGTTGCTGAAGCCTATTATCCTGTACCAGAATGGATGATAGAAAAGGCTATCAGCTACTTGCCCGACGATATGCTCAACATCCTCGGACAGTTCTATGAGCGCATACAAGATAGCTGTGGCCCTAAAAAGCGATAGACTCATCCTACGTCGATACGTTAGCTTTCAACAAGAAAAAGTGGTCGCTTAATTGTCTGAGAAACAGTTCTTGAGGCATCAACAGGCCTACTACGCTTTTTGAAGCTTATTGATTACAAACTATCACATTGTCATATTATTTACTTGATATAAATCAATAATAACACATAAACCTAAAATAACTATTGAAAAAGTTGCAAATATGAAATAAACTCCATATCTTTGCATCGTGTTTTTCATAGTATTAGATTTAAGGTTAACAAAGGTTGGACTACAGCGGTAGTCCTTTTTTTATGCCTATAAGTTTCGTACTATAAGCTTTCTAACAATAAACACGACTCTACCCTACTGTTTTATGCTGTCCGAAAAACAATCTTCATAACACTTACCCCTTCATATCTTACTCGCTTCATCCGTCTTTCCGATTATGCTTTCGAATGTTTCTTATAGCCTTAGCATTTGTTCTTTTGTGCCAAACGTACGTACCCTATCATATTTGATAGTCTTTTTATATGAACTACCTCGATAAGCAGTTCACCCTTCGAAGACCACTACAAGAGCGTAAAATATCTTTACACAAGAACAAACCAAAAACTCTCTCAATAAGTGCATAACGTCTCCTATTATCGAATTTATAACCAACAAGAAATCAACAGGTTACAAACTGCGTTAAAGAAGACGCCTTTCTTGCTTCAAGAAGGGCGTCTTCAACACCCAAGAAGGGCATGTTCTTGAGTGTAGAAGAGCCTCTTCTTGCCCTGTCATCAGCCTCTTCTCGAATGAAAGGGGAAATGATTAACGAAAAATATCAACAATTCCTATACGTATGGTTAGTATTCTTTCTCTCTCTATCAGTATTCTTGTAGGGATAAGTTCACGCATCACACCATCCCCCAAAAGAAATTTCATCCATTATCATGACGCCTTTCATATACCTTCCTCACCTTATAATATTATAGTGGGTATCCCAAAAACCTATAGTGTGAATGATAGACTCTATCACTATTAAACGCAAACCAAACAATAAGAAGAGGGACATTAAAGCAACTTACAGATACAGATATAGGCCATTACAGACACTCATGAGCATCCATAATAGCCTATACACATCTAATCTATGTCCCTTTTTCATTCCAAAGAAACACTTTGGAACTAAGGATTATCTACTCTTCACCATCTTCAAGAAGTATTCATGCACACGCATGTCATCGTCTAACTCGGGATGAAAAGCAGTAACAAGTTGGCTTCCTTGACGAGCGGCAACGATATGACCATCGACCTCTGAGAGTACTTCCACCTCTTCGCTTGCCTCCTTAATATAAGGTGCACGAATGAAGGTCATTGGTATGTCGCCCTCAATCCCCTTAAAGCAAGCCTCCGTATGGAAACTTCCTAACTGCCTACCGTAAGCATTACGGGCAGCAGTCGTGTGCATTGTAGCCAAACGAGGAGGGACAGGAGCAGACGGACTATTCCCCTCTACCTCACGAGCAAGGAGTATCAAACCCGCACAAGTACCAAAGACAGGTAGTCCTCCCTCAATCGCCTCACGAATAGGAGTAAGCAAACCAAGGTCGCGAAGGAGTTTACCTTGGGTGGTACTCTCGCCCCCTGGGATTATCAACCCATCTTTCTCCTGCTCCCAATCATCCAATTGGCGTACCTCAAAGCAGTCGACACCCAGTTTTCTGAGCATCATCTCATGCTCTAAGAACGCCCCCTGCAGGGCAAGAACTGCTATTCTCATTGTCCACGCTCGGCCATGAGCACTTCAATCTCATGCTCGTTGATACCAACCATAGCCTCACCTAAGTCTTCTGACAATGCTGCCAACTCCTTAGGGTCATTATAGTTTGTAACCGCCTTAACGATGGCTGCTGCACGCTTAGCAGGGTCGCCACTCTTAAAGATACCAGACCCAACGAACACACCCTCGGCTCCTAACTGCATCATCAATGCCGCATCAGCAGGAGTAGCCACGCCACCTGCAGCAAAGTTAACCACAGGAAGCTTACCATTATCATGTACATACTTCACGAGGTCGTAAGGTGCTTGCAACTGCTTAGCAGCCTCAAAGAGTTCGTCCTCACGCTTACCAACGAGCTCACGAATCTGACTCTGCATCAGACGCATGTGACTAACAGCCTGTACAACATCACCAGTACCAGGCTCGCCCTTGGTACGTATCATCGTTGCACCTTCTGCTATACGACGCAGGGCCTCGCTCAGATTACGTGCACCACAGACGAATGGCACCTCAAACTGGGTCTTGTCGATATGATAGATATTATCCGCAGGAGAGAGAACCTCGCTCTCATCAATGTAATCAATCTCTATTGCCTGTAGTATCTGAGCCTCAGCAATATGACCAATACGGCACTTTGCCATCACAGGGATAGTCACTGCCTCTTGAATACCTTTGATCATCTTAGGGTCACTCATACGTGACACACCGCCAGCAGCACGTATATCAGCAGGGATACGCTCTAAGGCCATTACTGCACAAGCACCTGCAGCCTCAGCGATACGAGCCTGCTCTGGTGTGGTTACGTCCATGATTACACCGCCCTTCAACATCTGGGCAAGGTTGCGGTTTAGTTCTTGTCTATTCGCCATAATAGTTTAATTTTTTAGTTCTCCTACCTTGCTACTCTCATAAATGAATGTGCATGAGGAAATACATGTATTAGTTAATAATAGAAATTCACTTTGGAACGAGCAGAGAATCGTAAGGACAATACTCGCATTTACCTGCTTCAAAAGCCTTCATGCTGTCCTCAACTCTGCCTCGTTAGGCTCTCCTCTACTTTGATAAAGCCCTTCCCTCCTTAATATAATAAGGTAGGGTAATTATAGAGTTGCCCCTACTATATCCCGTTAGGCTCTCCCCTACTTAAGAGAAATAGGTTGGGAAATTATAGACCTGCCCCTACTATATCCCGTTAGGCTCTCCCCTACTTAAGAGAAACTGGTTAGGTAATTCTATATCTATTCCCTACTATATCCCGTTAAGCTCTCCCCTACTTAAGAGAAATAGGTTGGAAAATTATAGACCTGCCCCTACTATATCCCGTTAGGCTCTCCCCTACTTAAGAGAAATAGGTTGGGGAGTTCGATATCTATCCCCTACTATATCCCGTTAGGCTCTCCCCTACTTAAGAGAAATAGGTTGGGGAATTATAGAGTTGCCCCTACTATATCCCGTTAGGCTCTCCCCTACTTAAGAGAAATAGGTTGGGAAATTATAGACCTGCCCCTACTATATCCCGTTAGGCTCTCCCCTACTTAAGAGAAACTGGTTAGGTAATTCTATATCTATTCCCTACTATATCCCGTTAAGCTCTCCCCTACTTAAGAGAAATAGGTTGGAAAATTATAGACCTGCCCCTACTATATCCCGTTAGGCTCTCCCCTACTTAAGAGAAATAGGTTGGGGAGTTCGATATCTATCCCCTACTATATCCCGTTAGGCTCTCCCCTACTTAAGAGAAATAGGTTGGGGAATTATAGACTTGCCCCTACTATATCCCGTTAGGCTCTCCCCTACTTAAGAGAAATAGGTTGGGGAGTTCGATATCTATCCCCTACTATATCCCGTTAGGCTCTCCCCTCCCTCGGAGGGGCTGGGGGAGGTCCCCCCTCCTACGTCCGTCTCCATTCGCTCGGACTCTGCCCCATCAGCTTCTTAAAGAACTTAGAGAACTGTGCTTGTGAGGCAAATCCATGCTCGTAAGCTATCTCTTGAATCGTCTTTTGTGTCGTCCGAAGCTGACAAGCAAGTGCGTCTGCAAGTGTATGATCGATAATATTTTTAGGCGACTTACACGATATCCGATGTGCTACCTGCGATAGATAACGTGGAGAGACATTCAGACAATCAGCATAGAAAGCTACATCACGATTCGTACGGTAGTGTAATTGCACTGCTTCTAAGAATTCATAATACAGCTGACTACTGCGTCCACTGATGTCACTCTTCCTTGTTATAAGTGTGCGGACATATTCTCGTGCATGCTTTATAGCTTGCTCCATCGGCTCGTCTTGGCTTAGATAGACAGCAAGAGACGACGAGAAACTATTGGCAAGACCGTGTTGTAAAGGGTCGTCGAGCACGTAGGTGCAAACATCTGTCTCTTTCTTTCCCTTCAACGAAGGACTGTTAAAGATTTTCTCCGTCTCCCCCTCTCGTAGGATGACAAGTGAACACAAAGGTAGTAGTCGGCAGCGTATCTGCGTTATCACATCATCTGACAACAGTCGGTCACCATTACTCGCTGTGACAATAGGGTCGTAGATAATATGATGAGGACGATACTTCAACAGTACATCTACCACAACAGCTAACGTCTCAGTAGTTCTTATCATTCCAACCTTTACTGTGTCGGGTTGCATATCATTGATAATAGCCTCGATCTGACCCCTTACAATCTCCGCAGGGAGGTCGTAGAAGGCCTGAATACCTAAGGTGTTCTGCACTGTGACAGATGTAACAGCCGACACGGCATAGCCCCCTAAGGCCGCTATCGTCCTGATATCAGCTTGTACACCAGACCCACCAGTGCTATCTGAACCTGTTATTGTGAGGATTGTCTTCAATAGCTTCGGATTATTATTTGCCTACAAAGTAAATTGAAAATATTGAATTCACCAAGAGTTATTCCTAAATTGACAAGAAAAACTACCCTTCTGACTTTTATCAGGCTCATCATCTCCATTAGACTTATTAGTCTTATAGTAGTCAAACTACCTACTATTAGGTATTGACACATTAATAATAATCGCATAACTTTGCGATGTTATTTACAAACCAAATAATTACTAATGAAAAAGTATTTACTAATCTTAACGGCCATGTTTTGTTCTATAGTGGCCATGGCACAAAATACCGATGCAATGCTCTTCGGTGATGTAAAAGCTAAAGAAGGTGGGAAGCATCTTCCGCATGCTGTAATTAGAGTAAAAGGTACCAACCTCAAGACTCAGTGCGATGCTACAGGACATTTCAAACTGAGTAATCTTCCACTGGGTAAGCAGGTTATCATTGCCACACTGGATGGTTATCAGCAGCAGGAAAAAGAGGTAGACATGGTTAATAATAAAGGTACTGAGGTCTACTTTGAACTGGAGAAAGACCCTTTGGAGTTGAGCCAGGTCGTTGTAACAGGTACTCGCACCAGCCACTTCGTAAAGGATGTGCCTATCCGTACGGAGGTTTTGACATCACAAGCTATCACTAAGAAGAATGCGCAGAACCTATACGAAGCACTTGAAGGTGTTCCTGGTATTCGTGTAGAACAGCAGTGCCAGTTCTGTAATTTCTCAGAGGTTCGTATGCAGGGATTGGGTGCTGAGCACACACAAGTACTCATTGATGGTGAGCCAATCTACTCTGGTTTGGCTGGCGTCTACGGCTTACAACAGATTGGAACCAATGACATCGACCGTCTTGAGGTAGTGAAAGGGGCTGGTTCAGCCCTCTATGGAAGTAGTGCCGTTGCTGGTGCTATCAACATTATATCAAAGGAACCAACCTTCGAGCCATCTGTTAATGGTGATATTCAGTTCGGAAACTTTGGCTTCAAGAGCTATAAGGGTTCTGGATCTATGCGTTATAACAACATCGGACTGAGTGTTTTCGCACAGCGTACACAGATGGATGCTATCGACCGCACACAGAATGGTCTTACACGTAAGGAAGTAAAGCATAAGGATGGTATCTCTGACCGTGTGGACGAGACGATGAATAACCTTGGTTTCAGCCTTTATGTCTACCAGCCTTTCGCTAAGAACGATAAGCTCGTACTGCGTGGTAAGGCGATTGATGAGCACCGTTTCGGTGGTGTCATGACGAATGATCAATACTTGAACCCATATACTGACGGTACAGAAGACATCCGCACCAACCGCCTTTCAGCTGACCTTGCTTATACCTTGCCTATCGGTAAGCATTCAGAACTGAACCTTACGACAGCTTACGTGTACCATAAACGACAGGCAACTAACGATACCTTCCTCCATGACTATATGGATTCTCACAAGGATCCAGCACATCCTGACGAGGACGGTGCGGAACCTGACGTTTCTATGATGCGTCCATACATCGCTAAAGAGAATACGGTAACACCATCTATCACCTTCACTTCTATCCTTGGCAACCATACATTGCTTGGTGGTGTACAGGGTTATTTCACTCGTTTACGTGAGACCGGACTCTATGTCATCTCTGCTGAGGACGAGAAGACAAGTCCTTACTATGGCGTTCCTTACACTTCTATCGGTAAGAAGCACGCTAACGAGGTTGGTTTCTTCATACAGGATGAGTGGAACGTGACACCAAAGTTGACCGTTGTACCGGGTATCCGTGTCGACTCTCATAGCTCTGGTGAGGAGTATGCTACCAGTGTAAAGGTTTCTGATAGTGCTTTCCCAACAACGAAATTCAGTAAGACAACTGTCAATCCTCGTATTGCTATTAAATATGAAGTTACTCCTTCCCTCGTTCTTCGTGCTAATATAGGAACAGGGTTCCGTGCTCCTTACGGATTCTCTGAGGACCTTCATCTATGTAGTGGTTCACCACGTGTGTGGAAATCATCTAACCTCAAGGGCGAACGGGCTATTAGCTATAACCTCTCTGCAGACTATTATGCAAAGAAGTATCAGTTCAGCATTAACATCTTCCGTACCAACTTGAAAGATAAGATTCAGTTCTCTCCTGCAGACGATGAGGTTAAGAAGTTCGGTTATTCCTATCAGTGGGAGAATGTCGACGATGCTTACGTACAGGGAGTGGAGTTAGGTGCAAAAGCAAACCTCTTCCGCAACTTTAATGCTGGCGTCAACTGGACCTTCAATCAAGGTAAGTTCAAGCATGAGCGTGCAGACTGGTCGGACCCTAACGATGAGACTGTAAAGGAGTTCCCACAGCGCTTGCAATATGCTAAGGATAGTCGTAACATCTCTCGTTTCCCTGCAATGACTGGCGATATCGACCTCGATTATACCCCTGGTACATGGAGTTTCTCTCTCACAAGCTCATTGCAAGGACGAATGTACATCGACTACAACTCTGAAGACGATGGTGCAACGTCAAAGATTAAGAAGACAAATACCTTCATGCTCTTCAACTGTCGTGCTGCAAAACGCTTCGGTATGTGTACTGTTTATGCAGGTGCTAAGAACATCTTTAGCTACATTCAAGACGAAAAGCATACAGATGACGCAGCCTTCATGTATGCTCCAGTATACGGTGCAACATGGTATGTGGGTCTTAGCGTTAAACTTTAACACTCTCTGAATTGTTTTTTTGAATATTTGGTCGTAGCCGCATTGCTCCGAATGGTAATGCGGCTGCTTTGGCTTTGACATTAGGCTTATTAGGCCAATAGGCCCCATAAGCCCAATAATGATAATGCCCTGCCTTGCCTTGGATATTAGGCTTATCAGGCCTATAGGGCTTATAGGCCCAATAATGATAATGCCCAGCCTGGCCTTGAATATTAGGCTAATTAGGCCAATAGGCCCTATAAGCCCAATAATGATAACGCCCTGCCTGGCCTTGAATATTAGGCTTATTAGGCCTATAGGGCTTATAGGCCCAATAATCCTATAACCTCAATAGCCACAACAATAAAAAATTGGGCCAAACAGATAGCTCCGTTTGGCCCAATTGTGTACTTTCTTCTCCTGACCTAAGCAATCAGTAATGAGGAAAATTATTTTGTCAGCTTAATAATTTTACAGCCATGTGCAGGGATGACTGCCTCAATCTTATCGCTTACAGTACCTTCATCAGCATGCTTCCAAAGGTCACGTGCAGACCAAGTACCAGTAATACCTACCTTTGTCAAGTCGATAGAACGAGTTGCAGCTGCCTGATCACGGTTGAAGAGACCGATAACCCAAGAGCCATCCTTCATCTGTCCGTACCATACCTCACCATCTGTGTTCCAAAGGTTACGCTCCAATGGCTTACCGACAAAGCCGTCCTTCTGCAAAGCGAGTAACTCGTCATTCTGGAAGAAGGTCAAATCATTACCAGTTGGCATATCTGTGATAGAGATAGGACCACCTGCCATCAAAGGAAGAGAGATAACTGACATCTTCTCATTGTCGTCTGCATAGCTTCCAATACGAATAAAGTCGCCATCAAGACGTATCTTCTTACGACCAGAGATCTTTGACCAGTTGATAAAACCATCAAATGCGTTCTCTGAATTAGGCCACCCACCACGCAGGCTACCACGGTTGTTATCTGAGAAACGATACCAACTACCTTCAAGTGCATCGGCATCAATACGTACCATGTTACCAGCGTACTTTTCAATGATAGCGTCATTGCGCAAGTGTGGCATTACAAGAGAAACATACACACCATACTTCTGTGCATATTTGTTGATCCATTGCATACCCTTCACGTAACGCTCACGACCAAAGCCTTTATCGATAACGTCGGTATAATTCATTCCATCCTCATACCAAGAGAGGAAGTCCATACGCACGAATTTCACGCCTAAGTCAGCATAGTGTTTGAAGAAACCTTCAAAGAACTGTTCGGCACCTGGGTGGTCAGTCATTACCCAACCGAACTGCTCTTTAGCCGTAGGATACTTCACATCCTTGTCCTTTGCTGGGTCATAACCAAGACTGCTCACTGTGATAGAGTCTGTTCCTGGAATGATAGCATTAGGGTTAGAATAGTGTAACCAGAATGGACTGTCATACACACCTAACTTCAGACCCTTCGCTTTCAGCTTTGCAACGATAGTAGTCAAAGGTATCTCTGGAGAACCTTCATCCTTTGTAGAGTGACTGTAACGTGTCATGTAACCATCATCACCGCCCATGGCAGCGAAGCCATCAGTAACAAGCATATCATAGCCATGTGACTTGAGGTTAGTGACTACATAATCGATTGTCTCATCCCAGTCGTTCTCTGTGAAGATATTTGGGAATGAGCCCGCCTTTTCCTGTGCTCGAAGGTTACCATATACACTCCAATAAAGAGGAGCATAATCCATACCTTCCTTTTCTGCAACAGGTGTAAGGCCAACAGTAGGGTCCTGCTTATCGACACTCAAGTCGCTGGTGACATCCCACTCATTACTATTACAACTGGATAGCAAAGCTGCGAATGCTAAACTTGCAAATATATATTTCTTCATTGTTGTTTATTCTGTCATAAGTAGTTATTAAATGGTAACTGCAAGAGTCGACATTTGTCGTATCTCTATTAACACTCTTGTATCAGGAGTGTAAGCCTATAATCTTGCAGCTACCTTATTATATTAGTGGAGTTATGCACCTAAGTACTCTGCCTTAAACTTCTTATTCTTTAAGTCGAGTGTCAACTTATACTTACCAGCCTTGGTCACCTTCCACTTCTTGTCACCATAGCTCTTCTCCGTACCGTAGGCAAGAGCATCGTTAGCAACACCCTGTTCGTTCACTTCAGTATTCTCTGCTGGCGCAAAGAAGTAAGGCTTTTCATCAGAGAAACCAGACTTATCAAGCATGAACTTCATCTCACCTTCAGCCAACTGAACCTCAACAGAGAAGAGATGATCGCCTGACTTAGTGAAAGCAACACCATTATCAGTTACCCAACCAGCAGGAGTTGCGCTACCAATCATATATACATTCTCAGTATCCCAAGGTGATGGTGCAGCTGGAGCAGGAGCATCAGCCTCGAACTTCGTTACCTTAATCTCGTGCTTTGTGAGGTCGAATACTATCGTATAAGTACCAGCTTCCGTTACCTTCCACTTATTGTCTTCGCCACCAACAACCATGCCTTGCTTTGCAGGACCATCATGGTTGAACTCACAATCGGCTACAGGTGCTTGAATCAAATTGTTCCATCCATCTGATTTGTCAAATGACAACTTGAACTCACCTACGTTGAGATGACCCTCATAAGTGAACTGTAAAGGATTAGAAGAGGTCTTAGCAAACTTAGCAGAACCGTCCTGTACCTTTGCTTTCAACCCATCAATATCCCAACCGTAGGGCGTTGCATTACCGATAAATGACAACCACTCTGTCTCGATAGGAACGATTGGACCAGCTGGTTCTTCGCCCTCATAAGTAACTGTAAGCTTACGTGTACGGAGATCGACAGCGAAGGTATAAATACCAGCTTTAGTCACCTTCCACTTATTATCAGCACCACCTTTGCGAATATCTATCGCATCACTGGCTACGCCCTTATCATTGATCTCAGTATTAGCAGCAGGTGCGTAAACAAATGTGGCACCCCAATCACCCTTAGAGAGTGGCAACTTAATCTCACCCGTCCTTAGCTTACCGTGATAAGTAAAGAGGTACTTATTATTCTCATCACGTGTCATCTCGTATGGATTGTCAATGCTCCACCCAGCAGGGGTAGCATCACCCACCATATAGAGATGGTCGACCTTCAATGGAAGCTCTTCTGTGATGACCACGATATCCTTATCATCATGACATGATTGGAAGGTTATTGGCGCTAAAAGAGCCAATAGCGCCATACCATATTTAACTATTGATTTCATCTTACGAATAGGTTTTAATCATTTAATAAATTAGTTGCCATCATAACCAGGGTTCTGCTTCATGTCCTTATGAGCACCCATGATGTCTGGGTGGAATGGGAAGATTTCGATGTGCTTATCGGCATCTGCCTCCTTATCCCACCATGCATCTTCGAACTTACCAAAGCGAATCAAGTCGATACGGCGACGTCCCTCTGCGAAGAACTCACGTCCCCACTCTGCCAGCATCTCCTTCATATCGAGGGTTGCTGTACCTTCTGGGGCATAGAGAACAGTGCTCCAATCAGAAGAAGGATAGTTACGTTTGCGTACCATGTTCAAGAGTTTACCTGCTGTAGTAGCATCTCCCTTGCGCAGCTTACACTCTGCAAGGCTATAGATAATCTCTGGGAGACGTACCTCACAGTAGTCTGCTTCAAGCTGAAGGTCCTCTTCGGTATCTGGATAGAGAGGATACTTAGCGAACATCCAACCAGAGTTGTCGTCACCATCCTCAAGTCTACTTTCAGTCTTATTGAGCCACTTGCTACCATCAGTAGCACCGAACTTACCAACAGCATCACGTATGTCAAGAACATATCTACCGTTGTGATCCTTCAAATACTGTGGATGTCCGTCATCATCAATATATTGAATCTTACCGAAGATGAACATACCCTCACGTCGACCATTGTTTAAGTTCTTGTACATCTTTAGTCGAACGTCTGATGGATACTTCTTGAATTGAGCAATAGGCATACCTAACTCGAAGTTATACTTCTCTCCCTTAGGGTTATAAGATGGTGAAGCAGAGTACTTGAGGTTGTGTGAACCTTCCTTGCACTTCTTATCCTTCAGCCAGTCATTAGCCTTAGATGGAGTAGTCCACCAATAAACATCACCCTTGTAGTGCCAATGTGTCTCGCCCTGAGAGCTTGGGAATGCGAAGATAACCTCATCACACTTGTCATTATCCCAATCGAAAGCAGCGTCCCAACGGTCAGCTACAGCGTATGTACCATACTTACCATCAAGAATGTCCTGTGCATACTTCTCTGCATCAGCATAGCGGTCTTCACCAACATAAACCTGTGCATTCATATACAAGCGAACCAACAGCGCAGCTGCACCAGCTTGTGTCCACTGACCTTCAATGTTACCATTACCACCAAGGGAAGCCTTCTTAACCAAATCAGGCAGGGCATCCTTCAATTCTTTCTCTATAAAGTCGAAAATCTGACGTGGTGGAACCTGGCCTTTAGAGTTCTGTGATAGGTCTTTGAAGCCAACAGAGTAGTATACATTACGGAACGCATCTAACAGACGAAGATAATACCATGCACGGAGAACGTGGTTCTGTGCGCGAAGGTTAGCGAACTCTGCTTCTGAAAAACCAAACTTTGACGCAGAGAGTGTATTAAGGTCTTCAATTACCTTATTAGCCTGTCCGATACCTTGATAGCAACCATTGAACTCAGACTGAGCCTCACCATTCGTGTTAATCCACTTATGTCGGTGCATACGAGCCCAACGACCACCATCATCCCACCAGTCTTCACGGGTAGGAGTAATCAATTGGTCGGCTGTTTCTTCATTCAATACATGGCGACTCTGGATACTCCAGAAGCCATGTTCGAATGGACGAAGTACTGCGCGGATAACGTCATCCTTCGTATTATAATAGTTGCTTGATGCCACTTGGTCGTACAGTGTCTCACTAAGATCAGTACAACTTGAGGCTGTCATAAGAGCCGCAGACACTGCTAACAATGCTGCGTATTTATATAACTTATTCATTGCTTTTCATTATCTAAATGATTGAACGATTGTTTTAGAAGTCAACTTGCAATCCTAACATGAACTGGCGTGTTGATGGATAGTATGTACGTGAACCCGTAGCACCTGGTGTCAAGCCATTCAACTGATAGGTAGAAGGGTCTACACCAGAGAACTTCGTAATCGTAAAGAGGTTGGTTGCTGTTGCATAGATACGAACAGAGCTAAGATACTTCTTCTTCATATCTAAGGTATAACCAAGACTTACAGAAGAGAGCTTCAAGTAGTCACCAGGCTCAAGGAAGTAGTCTGAGACAATAGGGTTCTGTGTTACTGCAAGGTTCTTACTGTATGCTTTATCCATTACATTACCTTGGAAGTTCTTAATACCATAATAGAAGTCATGGATATTGAAGATATCAAAGCCCAAAGCTGTCTGGAAGAACAATGAAGCATCTAAGTTCTTATAACGGAAACTATGTGTCATAGAACCCGTGAACTTAGGAAGACCATTGCCAACAAACTGACGATCATTATCTGTAGCATTGTCTGCTAAGATCTTATCACCATCCTTGTCATATACAATCCACTTACCATCAGAAGTGATACCAGCATACTTCCACATATAGAAGCTACCAATACGGCGTCCCTTCTCGATACGCTGTAATGTATGGAATGGGTATGGATCCTGTGTATCAACCATGTAATAGAAGTCCTGACCAACAAACTTACTGTTGCTGAACTTAACGAACTCATTACCCATTGTTGCTCCTACGACATTGAGCGTATAGGTGAAGTCCTTCTTCTTAATAGCATTCCAAGTTACATCAAACTCGAAACCACTGTTACGCATAGTACCTACGTTCACGAAAGTTGTCGTAAACAAATATGGTGGAACTGTCACATTATAATCACCCAAGAGGTCTTGCTGTGTACGATTGAAGTAGTTGAAAGAACCGAAGAGGTTACCATTGAACAACGCCCAATCAAGTCCGACGTTCCAGTTCTTACCCTTCTCCCAGTGCAAGTCATCGTTTGGATTCTTACCAGGACCCCATACTTGATAAGACTTGCCATTATACATATAATAACCAAAGCCAGTCATTGTGTCAAGTGACTTGTATGAACCGAAGTCCTGATTACCTGTCACACCGAAGTCAGCACGGAGCTTCAAGTCGGTCAACCAACTCTTTGTTCCTGCCATAAAGGCCTCGTCAGAGATACGCCAACCAGCAGACACAGCTGGGAAGTTACCCCACTTATAATGCTCACCGAACTTTGTTGAACCCTCATGACGCAAAGAAGCTGTCAACATATAACGTCCCTTCCAGTCATAGCTTACACGTCCGAAGAATGCAATCAGCTTGTAACCATTCTTATAAGAACCCATACCAAGCTCGTCCTTCTTCTTCATGAACTTACCTGTTCCTAAGTTGTTGTCCTCAAGAGCATCGTTAGGGAAGTCCTTGTTCTCTGCATTAAAACCTGAGTAGAGAGCCTCTTGATAAGAGTAACCAAACATAGCCTTTAAGTTGTGATTACCAAAAGAGTTGCTATAGTTGTTAATCCACTCCAAACTATGGAGAGACTCCTTGCCATAACTCTGTGAAGCTTCACCATCACGACCTGCATTAATCGTACGGGTGTTGGTTGATGGGCTAAACCACTGGTTATAGTTATCATACTGATGGTCAGCGAATGTCAACTGTGTTGTCAACACCTGCTTTCCAGGATTGGTCAATAACAATGGGAAGAGATTCAACTTAACGGTACCATCCCAGTCAATCAACTTTGTTGTACCAGTATCTTTACGTCTCTTCTCCTGCTCAATAGGGTTCCACTCAGCAGGCTGTCCCTTAAAGTTATAGTACAGCGCAGGATTCTGTGGGTCCCAAATAGGAGTCGTAGGGTTAGCCTCTAAAGCATTACGGAACACATCCCAAGTTGCGTTCTTACGATAGGCAACACGTGGAGCAATATTCAAACCGAAGGTTATCAAACCGTTGTTGGTTGTATGGTTCAAGCTGATACGAGCACCATACTCCTGACGACCAGAGTACTTATCAATACCCTTTGCATCACGATAGTCTACCGATGCACGGTAATTTGACTTGATATTACCACCACTAAGTGTCAATGTATGAACAGTGCGAACACCAACACGGCTCACTTCCTTCATCCAGTCTGTTGAACCACCAAGGTCATAACCAGTACCAGAAGCCAATCGGTTGGCACGATACTCATCAGCTGAGAGCATATCAAGGTCCTTCTTAATGACATCTAAAGCGATAGAGCCACTATAAGAGGTATGCAGGTTTCCGTCACGAGCTCCCTTCTTTGTCGTTACGAGAATAACACCGTTAGAACCACGAGTACCGTAGATTGCTGATGCAGCACCATCCTTCAAGACATCATAACTCTCAATGTCATTAGGATTGAGGTTGGTTAAGTTACCACCAGGTACACCATCGATGACAATCAATGGACCAAGTCCTGCAGCACGAGATGAGACACCACGCACCTGGATACTTGCCTGATTGTTAGGGTCACCAGCACCAGTATTGGTAATACTAACACCAGCCACCTTACCTTGAATCATCATAGATGGGTCTACACTTGCTACCTGTGTGAAGTTCTTAGAAGATACGTGAGACACAGCAGAAGTAAGTTCCTTCTTATCCATCGTACCATAACCAACTACAACAACCTCATCAAGATTAGCAGCATCTTCCTGCAACTTAATCTTAAAATCAGTCTGATTGTTTACTGGTAAATCCTGTGTCTTGTAACCGATGTAGGTCACACGGAGTCGAGATTTAGGACTTGCAACAGATAGAGAGAAGTTACCATCAATATCCGTCACCACACCATTCTTGGTACCTTCCTCCATAATGGTTGCACCAATGACTGGTTCTCCATTCTGATCGGTTACCGATCCCTTAACATTGAGTTTTTGAGCCGCTACGTTCAAGGTGCATATTAGACCCACCAATAGGGCAAGTACCTTACGCCATGAACTGCTCTCAGTTTGCAATGGTTTCATGATTGTTAATTTGATTTATGTTTTTAAAATTATTCCCTGTCGTTATAACGGAAACTCCTTATCTTAAAAGGTGTATGCAAAGATACACGAAAATTAGACTATATGGTAAGGATAAAAGGGTAAATAAATGAAATTACAAATACTCTTCACTGACTATCAGCAACTTACAAACCGTATTATACAAAAAAATACAATATGAGTTATAAGCGCAGAGAACATATTTCAACAACTAACAAAAGCGCAATAGACACATTTTTTACAATGAAGTCGACTCCTCCCCTCCTTTCTTTGTAAGCAAAAACTTGCTCAAATAAAACCATAAATCGCTTGTTCTCTGTCTATATTTCACACCCTTTCGAAGACCAAAACTATCGATGAAATGGGAAGAAATTGATGTTTTTAAGGCCTCACAAGGGTAGATTGAAACCAAGAGGATGGTCCTCTTCAGTTGTCCGGAGCGTCCGGACACTTTGTCCGGAGCCTTCGGACAGATTGTCCGGAGTACTCGGACACTTTGTCCGGGGCCTCCGGACAGTTTGTGCGGAGTAACCGTACCATAAGAGAAGATAGTTTGGAACGATGAAGAAAGGCGTTAGTTAATATATCGTAAAGCACTAACGCCTTACTTATAGGGAAACAGTTCTATCGCACACCGATACCTTTCAACACCGAACTAATCTGCGTCCGATGCTTCAAAGCAGTCTCTTCGCCTATTCGAAGGATGTCTTTTATGGCCTTCTTATTGAAGTCGGTGACACCATAACGGCCTAAATCAGGATTAATATAAAGGTCGGCTTGCGTTCGATTGACATTATATTTCTTTATATCTGGCCGTTCGGCCAACCACTTCAGAATACCACCCATACCTTTCAGAAAGGCGAAAGGCGAATGATAGTCATCATACTTATGTTGCTGAAGGTCGACAGCTATCACCACGTCTGCCCCCATCTTGCGCACAACATCTACTGGAAGATTGTTACTCATACCGCCATCTACCAGCATCAGCGTGTCCATTCGTATGGCTTTAAACGCCCCTGGGATAGCCATACTGGCACGCATATTCCGCACAACAGACCCTGTATCGAGAATTATCTCTTGTTGGCAACGAATATCATAGGCTACACATGCAAAGGGAATAGCCTTTCGGAGAGCACCACGCTGCACAGGCGAACGACTGACAAGGCTGTCAAGAAAGTCGTAGACATGGTCGCCATGTAAGATGCCAAATCCTTTCTGTCCACCAACATCCGTCTTCTTATGGACAGGGAAACCGAAGACATAGACCACACCATCCTCTTCCTTGTACATCTTTCCTACAAGAGCTGTATCTCTATCAGCCAATAACGACAACCAATTCTGCGACCGAAAAAGCTTATCGAGGTCGTCTGCCCGATAACCTTGAGCGTAGAGTCCGCCTATAATTGCCCCTATACTCGTCCCTGCAATATAGTCGATAGGAATCTTTTCTCGCTCCAACTCTTTAAGTATTCCTATGGCTGCAGCACCTTTCGCACCACCGCCACCAAGCACAAGTCCCACCTTTGGGCGGGTCTTCCCACCTTCGTTCTGTTGCTGTGCCTTCACAGATAAACCACAGCATATCAGCATCAGAAATACAAGTAAGTATTTTTTCATAGCGACAAAAGTAATGTTTTTCTAAGAGAAAAGCGTGTTTTTTCCTTTTATTGTTGCTTTTCATTTCTCCAACAATCTTCATATTTCCTCAAAAGCAAGTAACTTGTCCACTCGTAAACTTGTCTACTTGTCAACTCCAAAACAATCAACTCGTCTACTCGTCAGCTTGTCTACTCGTCAACTTTTCCTTACCTTTGCATCATGAAGTTCCATCCTATCCTATCAGAACAGCCCCTACCCGCTCGGTTTAATAATCCTTTCGATTACGAACCGGACGCTCTTTGCCGTGCAGCAGTCAAGCAGTTGCAGGCAGATCTCCCCATTGAACCAATCGAAGGAAAGATGTATGGCGTTCTGATTGTTGAGCGAAACGGAGAGATTGGTTATTTGCAAGCCTACTCAGGACAGATAGCTGATGAGGGAGAAGACTTTGTTCCAGCTGTTTTCGACTATCTCCAGCCCAATGGTTACTTCAAGATTCATGAGGCTGAGATTACCCAATTGAATCAAAAGATAGCCCAACTAAAAGCCTCAACAGCCTATCGACAGGCACAGGAAAACCTAAAATCGATTCGGCAAGAGGCAGAAAAGGCTATCGAAGAAGCACGGAGAGTGATGCAAGGTGCTAAGTTCTTACGTGACAAACGCCGTAAGGAGGCTTTTATTTCAGAGGTAGAACGCAATGAGATGACACGTCAGAGCCAGTTTCTTAAAGCCGAATTGCAACGTAAGAAAAAGGTTTATGCTGAACAGATTACCGCTGCACAGACAGTTATGAACAGATATCAAGAACAGATAAATGCATGGAAGCGAGAACGCAAGATGAAGTCTGACCGGCTACAACGTTGGCTTTTCTCCCAGTTCTCACTACTCAATGCACACGGAGAACGTAAGAACTTACTCGATATTTTCCGTGATTACTATCTAAAGAATAGTCCTGCTCGCACGAAGGCGGCCCATATAACAAATGTGAATACTGCTGAACGTGCTGCCAAGGAGAGTCTCGCAGCTTCACTACTTCCACCTTCAGGCGCAGGTGAATGCTGTGAACCAAAGCTCTTACAATATGCCTTTCTTCATGGTTATAAGCCTATTAGCATGGCAATGTTTTGGTGGGGACCACCGCCAAAGACCGAGATAAGACAGTATGGAAACTACTATCCTGCTTGTAATGGAAAGTGTAAACCTATCTTGGAATGGATGTTGGAAGGGATAGACGTTGACTATAAAGATTGCAATAGGACAGATTGTGAAACCGAATTAGCTCTTTCTGAAAGACTAAAAATACTCTATGAAGACGATTATCTTGCAGTAGTTGTCAAACCGTCGGGCATGCTTTCTGTTCCTGGAAAAGGCTGTCAACCATCCGTTTATAGTATTCTAAGCGAACGATGGAAGGGTAAGAGCGATGCATTTATGGTACATCGATTAGACATGGCAACAAGTGGTTTACTCGTTGTTGCACGTACTTCTGAAATTCATAAGGCTTTACAAGCACAGTTTATTGGGCGAACGGTCAAGAAGAAGTATGTTGCTTTGCTTCCTCTCTCTGTCCTCGAAAAGCAGTTACCAACAGAGGGACGGATAGACCTCCCGCTCTCTCCCAACCCAGACGACCGTCCTCGGCAGCGCGTTGATAGGACTAATGGGAAACAATCTATCACTGAGTATCGCCTTATCGGTAAGACAACATACGGAGAAAAAGCATTGGAAGCAGTGAAGATAGCGCTCTATCCGTTGACAGGTCGTACTCACCAACTGCGCGTTCATTGTGCTCATCCAGACGGATTGAGTACTCCTATCATTGGCGATAACCTCTACGGACAGCGAGCAGAACGCCTTTGGCTACACGCAGAGCACCTTGAGTTCACTCATCCTATCACTCAGAGACGAATGAGATTCGATACTCCTTTATAAGTATCGGGGCTCTCTATTCCTCCTCTTCTTCTATTCTTTCAACCCTTGGAATACCGTCTCCACCCTTCTTTGTATGTACCTTCACTGTTAGTGGCACATTCTCTATCAGCACATTACTTGTGTTCAGTCCTAAAGAGCGGTTCATGCTCAACTTCAAATGGTCAATCCATTCATAGGCATCCATGATGAGTCGCTCCTTAAAAGAGAAAGAAGTGAAAGCAGAGTAAATCCTATTAATAAGTACGAAGACAAAGTTTCCCATCACATTATGCTTAGCCAATGAAGGATAAGACGACGCAAGTGAGAAGCCATCCTTAGCCACCATATCCTCTATTATCTGCCTGAAATAACGATTGACAAGTGGATGGATGCGGAAGCCTAACCGTAGGTTGATACGATAAAGAGTATCGGGAACGAGCGTGGTAACGTCATATTCCAGTGTTGAAGGGCTGTCTTGATAGTCTATATGCAGCAAGAAATAATGGTCAGCACGCATTGGATGCTTGTTAATGATTGAATAGAGAATCTTCTGTTCGATGTCGTATTTACCCCCAAGCTTGGTTAGATAGACTATGTTTGTTGCATACTTAGGGATTGACTCATCGCTCTTGATATCAGAAATGATACTGAACGATTCGCGAACATCACGTATCTGTATCTGCGAATTACGAATGGTTGTGGCGTTATACCATACGTACATGATAGCTATCATCACACTGGCAAGAAGCATGGTTACCCAACCTCCATTCATAAACTTTGCCATGTTTGCGACGAAGAAGATACTCTCCAAACCGACAAAGACGATAAGGAACAGGAGTGTGAGCCAACGATTTACACGACGAATAGTAAGATAAGCACTCAAGAGGAAGGTAGTCATGAGCATGGTTATCGTAATAGAAAGACCGTAAGCAGCCTCCATTCGCTCCGAACTCTTGAAGAAAAGTATCACAATCACACATAAGATAAAGAGCGACATATTGACAAATGGGATATAAAGTTGTCCCTTAACATCGGTCGGATACTTAATCTTCTGACGTGGCCAAAACTTTAAGTTCATTGCTTCACTGAAGATAGTAAACGAGCCACTAATCAATGCTTGACTCGCAATGATGGCTGCTATCGTTGCCATGACGATACCGAAAAAGAGCATGCCGTGGGGCATGATGGCATAAAAAGGGTTCGTTCCTGCAGGAAGACTATTAGCATGCGCAATTATCCAAGCCCCTTGACCAAGATAGTT
This sequence comes from Prevotella sp. oral taxon 313, assembly GCF_003043935.1. Classification (NCBI taxonomy): domain Bacteria; kingdom Pseudomonadati; phylum Bacteroidota; class Bacteroidia; order Bacteroidales; family Prevotellaceae; genus Prevotella; species Prevotella sp. oral taxon 313. The sequence goes on along the minus strand of NZ_PYXE01000001.1, from coordinate 2,764,145 downwards.
GAGGATTAACATGACTTTAACAAAGGCCCAACTCGTGCGGATGTTATTAATTCCACAATGCCCTAAGTCGGAGTATAAGGCCTCAGCACCAGTCGTACAGAGGAACACTGCGCCCAAGATTAAGAACCACTCAGGGTTGCTCGTCAGCAAGCGAATGGCATGTAAGGGATTAAAAGCCTGTAAGATAGGGACATAATCACCGACATGCATGGCTCCTAACACGCCTAACATCGAGAACCATACGAACATCAATGGACCAAACAACTTACCGATCATGTTTGTTCCGAATTGTTGAATAAAGAACAATACTGTAACGATACACAAGGCAATAGGTACTACTGGGGTCTCTGGCTCATATACTTTTAATCCTTCAATAGCAGAGAGAACAGTGATAGAAGGGGTTATGACTCCATCAGCTATCAGTGTACTGGCTCCGACAATGGCTAAGAGATAAAACCACTTACGACTATGTCGACGTATCAAAGCATACAGAGCGAGTATTCCTCCCTCCCCTTTATTGTCTGCACGAAGGGCTATCAAGACATACTTAACGGTTGTCTGGAGAGTTAAAGTCCATATAATACACGATACAGCACCAATGATATACTCTGCATTGACAGGGTTTCCTGCCCTGACAATAGCCTTCATCACATACAAAGGAGACGTACCAATATCGCCAAACACGATACCTAAGGTCACAAGAACGCCCACCAAGCTAAGCTTATGGTGTGCTGCATTACTGCAATTGTTATCCTGAGTCATTCTTATAAATACTTAAAACGAGTGCAAAGGTAAATAAAATCACGGTAACAAGAGAACTAACTATTGGCTTTTATCTATATTTCTTTTGTCGTTTACCTTATTTACAGTAACTTTGCACGTATAAAACAACAATCAAACAGATATGGAAGAAAAGAAATTCAAGCGTACTACTGTGACGGCCGCATTGCCTTATGCGAATGGTGGTGTGCATATAGGACACCTTGCCGGAGTGTATGTTCCAGCCGACATCTACGTACGCTACCTCCGATTGAAGAACCGTGAAGTAGCTTTCATCTGTGGTAGTGACGAGCATGGAGTGCCTATCACCATCCGTGCAAAGAAGGAAGGTGTCACCCCACAAGACGTATGTGACCGCTATCATAAACTCATTAAAGACTCGTTTGAGGAGTTTGGTATCTCCTTCGACATCTACAGTCGCACTACAAGTGAGACGCACAATAAGTTCGCTTCAGACTTCTTCCGTAAGCTATACGACGATGGCAAGCTCGTTGAACAGGAGAGTGAGCAGTACTATGATGAGGAGGCTCACCAGTTCCTTGCCGACCGCTATATCATGGGTGAGTGTCCTCACTGTGGTAATCCAAATGCATACGGCGATCAATGTGAGAAGTGTGGCAGTGACTTAAGCCCTATGGAACTGAAGAATCCACACTCTACTATCTCAGGTTCACAGCCTGTCATCAAGCGTACAAAGAACTGGTACCTCCCTCTGAATGACTATCAAGAGTGGCTGAAGCAGTGGATTTTGACGGATCACAAGGAGTGGCGACCAAACGTTTATGGGCAGTGTAAGAGCTGGTTAGACATGGATTTGCAACCACGTGCTATGACCCGCGACCTTGATTGGGGTATTCCTGTTCCTGTACAGGGTGCTGAGGGTAAGGTTCTTTACGTATGGTTCGATGCGCCAATTGGCTATATATCAAACACGAAGGAGCTTTGCGAGAATGATCCAGAGCATTTCGGTACATGGCAGAAATGGTGGCAAGACCCAGAGACACGTCTCGTTCATTTCATTGGAAAGGATAATATCGTCTTCCATTGTATCATCTTCCCAACCATGCTAAAGACTCATGGCGACTATATCTTACCTGATAACGTACCAGCCAACGAGTTCCTTAACCTCGAAGATAATAAGATTTCTACAAGTAAGAACTGGGCTGTATGGCTCCACGAGTATCTCCGTGACTTTGAAGGAAAGCAGGATGTACTACGTTATGTACTGACTGCGAACGCACCAGAGACCAAAGATAACAACTTTACATGGAAAGACTTTCAAGAGCGCAACAACTCTGAACTCGTTGCTGTCTACGGTAACTTCGTAAACCGTGCACTACAGTTAACAAAGAAGTATTGGGACGGTGTGGTTCCTGCCTGTGGTGAGTTAGAAGAGATTGACCGCCAGACAATACAAGAGTTTAAGGATGTCAAGGAGAAGGTTGAGGCTTATCTTGAAATCTTTAAGTTCCGTGAGGCACAGAAGGAGGCTATGAACCTCGCCCGCATCGGTAATAAATACATCGCTGAGACAGAACCTTGGAAGCTTTGGAAGACCGACCCTAAGCGTGTGGAGACGATTCTCTACATCTCGCTTCAGCTCGTTGCCAACCTCAGTATTGCCTTCGAACCATTCTTGCCATTTAGTAGTAAGAAACTTCGTGAGATGATTAACATGACGGAGTATAACTGGAGTGAACTTGGTTCTACCGACCTTCTCCCAGCTGGAAAGCAGTTGGCTGAACCAGAACTACTCTTTGACAAGATTGACGATGAGGCTATCGAGGCTCAGTTGCGTAAGTTGGAAGAGACTAAGAAGGCTAACAAAGCCGCTTCCTACAAGGCTGAACCTATCAAGAAAGATGTTCCTTTTGAGGATTTCGAGAAACTTGATATCCGTGTAGGACATATCATTAAATGCGAGAAGGTGAAGAAGAGTAAGAAGCTCTTGCAGTTCACTATCGACGATGGTTCGGGTGTTGAGCGCACGATTCTTAGTGGTATTGCTGCCTACTACGAGCCAGAGCAGCTCACTGGTAAGGACGTTCTTTTCGTTGCAAACTTTGCTCCTCGTAAGATGATGGGCATCGAGAGTCAAGGAATGATACTCTCTGCCGTTAATTTCGATGGTTCCCTCTCTGTCACAACAACAATGGGTGAGGTGAAACCAGGTAGTCAAGTGGGATAAGATAAGCCCAAGTGGCTTTTTCAAATAACCTAAAAAGGCAATTATAATGTGTGCATCTCCACACGTTATAATTGCCTTCTTTATTAAGTTTCAATACCTTAAGATAATACGCTAAGTTCGTTGACTCTTTTTGTTTACATCGTAGTTTGAAGAAAAGAAATCTCTCACTTTCAAACTAAACTTTGCTCTTCTTCTCACCTTTACATCTCATAGACAGTAATTGAAAGTCCAAAGTCACATACATATTACATATTAGAAATACTCCTTTACGGCAAACTCAAACTGTTCCATGAAGATTTGCTTAAAGGCATAAAGGCTATTTTGCTCATAAAAGATGAGCATAGCTTTCTTGTAGTCTATTGAGTCTATAGAACGAAAACTAAGTGGACAATAGTCATTAGCAATAAGTATTGCATTGCTCGTAATACGTGCTGTGCGCTTATTCCCATCTGAGAAGGGTTGAATATAAGACAGAAGTATGAGTGTGAGTAAGGCTTTCTCAAAGATATTAGACTTACTATTGATTAGTTCACAGGCATCTCTCATAGCTTCACGGATTTGGAATTCATTATCTAAAGGGTGGTAATTAGTACCTGTAATGCCCACACGATGACGACGAAGACCTTTATCTATAGAAAGTTCCTTTGTTAGTAATTGGTGAATATCCTCTATATGACTAACCGTTAGTTCCTTTAGATAGTCTGGATTATCAAGGACAAAGCTCAAAGCATCCTTATGATTGAGTAGCATCACAGCCTCTTCTCTCGTCTTACCTTCAGCTGTCTTACTCTCACGGAGCAAACGTTCTGTTTCAAGCAAAGTATATGTGTTACCTTCTATTTGCGAAGATTTCCAACTAAGATCAATTCCTAATCGCTCCATCTCCTTACGATACTCATTATCAGTCAACTCACTGACATGCTGCCGAAACTCTTCTTGTAATGCATCAAAGTGTGACTGCTCTTTGTCAGAGAAAAGTCTTGTTTCTGCAAGTAGACCATTAATTAGCTCAAAATTATAACTGCTTTGCACTTGTCGCTCATCCACTTCAAGCGCGAAATAAGTATCAAGATTGAGTGGCATCAGCAACTGGGCTTGGGGAGAAAGCCTATAACGAGTAGCACGTGCTTTTCCTTCTGCCACGATGTCTCCTGCCTTAATGCCAGCTGCTATCATACGTTTCAAAGTCGCATCACTACCTTTGAAAGCCGTTCCTGTAGTAATATCACCACGAGAAGAGAGTGGATGATAATGCAGATATTGTAATATATCTCTTGATTCATTCATGACTTACAAACCTTAATCGGTGCAAATATAGCAATAAAAAGCCAATTATCGGCTCATCGTAAGCCTAAAAACAAGTAAAAAGAATAGTATTTTGAGCCGATTCTTGCACTTTATATGTTTTAAAGGCAAACGCTCGAGGCTTATACGCAAAACTTAAAATTCTTTATACAATACCCTCTTATAATTCAAATTGTGATTTAATATCTAAAAGAATAATACTGAATACTTGTTTTTTTAACCTCAAATTCTTATTTTTGTAATAGAAAAATATAACCATTAGCAGCGTATAAATAAATGAACAACGAAATACAATTCCTACTATACAATAGTCCTGAAGGTGGTGAAAACGTACAAGTACTTGTCAAGGATGAAACTTTATGGATGACACAAAAAGCTATATCACAGCTTTTTGATTGTACTGTAGATAATGTAGGGCTACACCTGAGAAATATTTTCAAGGAAGGAGAATTAAGCGAAATATCAACTACCGAGAAATTCTCGGTAGTTCAAAAAGAAGGAAAACGTAACGTTAATAGAGAATTGACATTCTATAATCTTGACGCAATCATCTCTGTTGGTTATCGTGTAAATTCTATTAAGGCAACTAATTTCCGCAAATGGGCAACTGGTATATTAAAAGAATATATCCATAAAGGGTTTATATTAGATGATGAACGCCTCAAACAAGGAAAGGAGATTTTCGGAAAAGACTATTTCAAAGAACTCTTAGAACGTGTTCGTTCTATCCGCGCAAGCGAACGACGTATTTGGCAACAGATAACAGATATCTATGCAGAATGTAGCACAGACTATGACAAACAAGCGCCAACAACACGAGAGTTTTATTCCATGATACAAAATCGTTTCCACTATGCAATCACAGGACAGACTGCAGCTGAGATTATATACACAAAAGCCGACCACAACCAAGAACACATGGGACTAACAACTTGGAAAAATTCTCCAAATGGACGAATACTGAAATCAGATGTTACAATAGCCAAAAACTACTTATCTGAGATTCAAATAAGACAATTAGAGAGAGCTGTCACAGGATTCTTTGATTATATTGAGGATTTAGTTGAACGAGAGAATACATTCACGATGTCTGATTTCGCTAAGAGTGTTGATGCTTTCCTTACTTTCCGTCAATATAAAATCCTGCCTGACAAAGGTCGTATTTCAGCATTACAAGCTAAAGAAAAGGCTGAAAATGAATATGATATATTCAATAAGACACAAAAAATAGACTCTGATTTTGATAGGGAGATAAGAGGTCTTACCAACAAATAGAAACTTGTACACCATACCAACAAATATCTCCTTGAACTATCCTTCTGCGTAAATAATTCGGCATGCATGGTCTCGCCTTGTTTATATCAGTACTTTTAATTACTTTTGCAATCGTAGGAAAGGATAGAATCGATAGTTAATAATAAAACGAAAGAGGGTTAGGAATATGAGAAGAAAGGTTTTCTACTTTTTATTATTTACGCTGTTTGCTGGTAATGGCATGGCTTTCAACCTTTCTGCCGATACCACAAAGACAAGTAAAAAGGCTGATAATCCACTGATAGAGGACGGATATGATGTCGATGCTGATACGGTTATGGAATATTATGGGAAGCCAATTCAGCACCTGACAAGCTTTGTGAATAACACCATAACACTTAGTTGTCCTACACCAAACTGCTGGAAGGGCTTTTATACATGGAAGGGCTTTAAGATATCTAACTTCTATGTGAAGACGGGTGAAGCATCTTTCAAGGGAATGAATGCCGCAATTTTGTCTCCGATAACGATGACGACAAGCATAGACAGCATCACGGATTCGATTTTTACCGACCGTCTTCTTGCCATTGAATACAAGGGAAGACGATGGGTTTATAGCAATGTTATCCGTAACACGGAGGCGGATACAATGCTAAGTTTTGAGGAGATTAGGACAGGAAAAGAGGGTATAGAACTGAGTTATGTGGCTGGACAAGGATACAAATATGACTATCTACTCCTTATCAATATGTCTGATGGACAACCCTGTTTGACGAACATCTACGTTGACGAATACAATTCTACTGCAAAGTATCAAGCCACACATCAATTCGATTTTACGCCGTTTGACGACGAAGGTGAATTCTCTCTTTATCGTTACCGACGCCATTTCCCAATGCTCTTACGGATGGGAAACTATGAAGCTTTTGGTGAATAACGCCCTACACTATCGTCCCCATAAATCGTAACCACAGCAAGTATCAACACCTAAAACCGCCAACGCAATTGAATATCGAGTCCACTTAACGTTGAAGGCGAACTTAAAAACGAGTAGAAGGAATGGTATTTTGAGCCGATTCTTACGCTCTATATGTTTTAAAGGCAAGCGCTCGATAACTCTACACAGCCCTTAAAACCAACATATTCAACGCGTTTTATTTACCAAAAGCGATAAAAGGAACCTTTTCTAAAACTAAGAACAAAACGACAACATATAAACTCTTTTATTCGTAATCCCTTTGTTTAAGATAACTATTCAAACCTTAGTTCGTCGAAATCTTCTATTTCCGAGAGTTTCATTAATGGCTTTTTCTTCAACTTAACGACAGTCCTCTTGAACACTTCATCTATTTCTGAGTCATCATCAGAATCTGCATCATACTTGTCAGCATTAATATTCTCATCATCATATACGATGCCTGTAAGAAAGTTGATGCTCGTTTTAAATAAGACTACTGGTCCACGATCATGAGACACTTCATAGCCTATAAGCATAAAATCTGAGTTCTGATAACGGAAACAATACTCCCAATAACCATACCGACCATGACAATAACGCAAATAAAGATTCCCTTTTCTCTCCTCTACCCACAGTTCTGGAGAAAAATAATTACCTCCATCTTCATTCTCTGATGAGAAGCAATTGTAATTCTTCGACGCAAGTTTATAACCATTTTTCTCGGTAAACAGTATGATAATTCCCCTACGGTTACGGTCTACTACTTTATCAAAACTGTTTTTTACGAAGCCATCCTTGCGTGTTGCCTTGATGATTAACACACAGTCTTCAAGCCCATCTTTGTTCAAGTCACCCGATATCTTCTCAAATAGTTTATAACCTTTGGGAATGAAATCAGTTATTTGCTGCTGGTCAGCAACATCATATTGATGCATATCTCCTTGTTTTTCCACCTTTGATATACGCTTCATTGACTGGCTTACCGCGGCTTGAGGGTCGGCAGCATCGGCTTTTGACTGTACCTTATCACGGCAACCTGCCAACGCCATTGCCATACAGAGCAAACAAAGAATTATCTTACTGACTTGTTTCATGTCGCATATTGTATTACTTTCATCTGCAAATATAGATAAAAAAAAGGATATCAAGCGACAGAAAACAGCTTTTATTATCACCAAACTTTATGTGTTTACTAATCAAAAAGAAGGTAGATCAATAGCACAACAATCCTCTCCTACGAATTATTTTCATGATAAGAAGAATTTATTTTCATGAAGATAAATATTTATTTTCACGACAAAAAATATTTATTTTCACGACAAAAAATATTTATTTTCATGTAAATAATTCGGCAAGCATAGTTCTTACTTGTTTATGTCGGTACTTTTAATTACTTTTGCAACCGTAGGAAAGGATAGAATCGATAGTTAATTATAAAACAAAAGAGGGTTAGTAATATGAGAAATAAGACTTTCAACTTTTTATTATTCACGCTGTTTGCTGTTAATTGCATGGCTTGCAACCTTTCTGCCGATACCACAAAGACAAGTAAAAAGGCTGATAATCCACTGATAGAGGACGGATATGATGTCGATGCTGATACGGTTATGGAATATTATGGGAAGCCAATTCAGCACCTGACAAGCTTTGCGAATAACACCATAACGCTTAGTTGTCCTACACCAAACCGCTGGAAGGGCTTTTATACATGGAAGGGGTTTAAGATATCTAACTTCTATGTGAAGACGGGTGAAGCATCTTTCAAGGGGATGAATGCCGCTATTTTGTCTCCGATAACGATGACGACAAGCATAGACAGCATCACGGATTCGATCTTTACCGACCGTCTTCTTGCCATTGAATACAAGGGAAAAAGATGGGTTTATAGCAATGTTATCCGTAACACGGAGATGTATGCAATGCTAAATTTTGAGGAGATTACGACGGGAAAAGAGGGTATAGAACTGAGTTATGAGGGTGGACAAGGATACAAATATTACTATCAACTCCTTATCAATATGTCTGATGGACAACCCTGTTTGACGAACATCTACGTTGAAGAACACAATTCTACTGCAAAGTATCAAGCCACACATCAATTCGATTTTACGGCGTTTGACGACGAAGGTGACTTCTCTCTTTATCGCTACCGACGCCATTTCCCAATGCTCTTATGGATGGGAAACTATGAAGCCTTTGGTGAATAGTAACCTATGTTATCCTCCCCATAAATCGTAACCACAGCAAGTATCAGCACCTAAAACCGCCAACGCAACTGAATATCAAGTCCACTTAGCGTTGAGGAATTGACTTGCTGAAGTCCTGAGGATATGTGGTCACGGTCGAAATAATGTGTGGTAGAACTACGAAGAATTATCATAAGACGGCTCGATAGGTCTGCCCGAGCAAACAGACTATAGTGCATACCCTTACCAAAGAAGGCAGGAAAACTAAAAGAATAGAGTGGACCACGCTCGTAAACATAGATACGTGAAGCGAAATCTGTCGTTTGAAAATAACCAATCATACCATTCAGCGTGAGCCACGAAAGGGGTTTCCATGTTCCAGATTCGCTCACCATATAGCCGATACTACGCTTTACACTACTGCTTGTAGCGACATCCAACTGACTCTTACAGGCTAAAGAAGCTGCAGAATAGGTCAAGGCAAGACGCCCACGCTGCGCCACCTCGTTTAGAAGCATCGTCTTATCAGCATTGTCTCTCCCACGTATTCGAAGGCGATAACGGGCCAAGAGCGACCAACGTTGCCGATTATAAGTAAGCATCAGTAGGTTATCCCACGCCTTACTGGCTGTATGTGCACCAAAACGAGGGTGTGAGAAATAGGCGAAATCAGTGTAAGCCATGAGCGACAAACCACGAGTTAGCCCCCAGTTAGCACCTATGAGCAAGCCACTCTCATTCTGAACCGTTCCGTTATCACTAAAGCTACGAGCGAAGAGGGCAGTGTACTGATAGTCATAATAGCGTTGCACCGCAAGAAGCGACAGGTTATGAGCGGCTTGAAAAGAAAGGTTATTCACCGTAGCTATGTGTCCCTTACCATCTATTGCCGTCTCCCCTGTCAACGCCCAACGTGGGTGTTGATAGCTATAATCGGCACTTACGTTCCAAAAGTCATTACCTGCGGGGGCGTAATGACGGTAATATAAAGACGTATTAGGGGTTAAATCCTTATTAAAACGGCTATAAACGCCTGACAAACTGAGGCTAAGTGCACCAGACGACCAACCGACGTGTGCGCCAGCAGCTAATTGGAAAGCTGCATCTTTACGGCTTATTTCACGCAAAGTACGGTGATAACCCGTTTTAAGGATGGTCTTGATAGTCCCATCGTCAGTCAGTGTGGCATCTATACTACGGTAGGAAAGGAAGGTGGTGAGGTTGAGGTGCTTTGCAATCTCTATTGTTGAAGCAGCTCCCTGCAGATAGTTAGCAGCCGAGCGAGAGGAGTGTGCCCGAATAGCCGTAGCTTGTCTGCCTAACATAGAGAGCATAGCAAGCTTCCCAAAACCTAAGGAGTTGTTGATAACGAGTCCTTGTCCGAAACTCACTTTATAGCGTCCTATAGCCAAAGCCTTCACCCGTCCCATCTTTCTCAACAGTAAGTAAAAGCTATAATGGTCGTATCCAAGGCCATTACCATGCGCCAAGAAGGGTTCGCCAGCATCTTGTGCACCCACCAATCCAGCCTGAACATAATCGCTATAACGGAAAGAATAACGGAAGGAATGGGTATAGGGATAGCCAAGATAGCCTTGCCGGTCGCCTTCTCGTTGGTAGAACGGAACATTCGCAGTCAATAAGAAGCAGTGCTTCCCACCCTTAGCAATGGCTTTAAGGGAGGGGAACTTGCGTTGTTCCTCAACTGGTGAGACATAGACAAAATAAGGGAGAAGCTGACGACGGAGAGCATCTAAGGATTCAATCATAGCCAACTCGCCCAACGACTGCATACCATGATATTGATAGACGTAGGCTTGTAGGTCCTCTATCTGTTCTGCTGTGAGGAACGGGATACGTGCAAGTTCTTCCCTACTTGCCGTATTTAGATTCAAAGGATGTGCTGCGAGGTCGGCTAAGACGTCGTAGTCATCCTCCCTTGCGTCCCTATTCTCGTCATTTGTCGCATAGAGTTCCTCTAACAGTTCGTCCCATTCTAAAGGCTGTTGTGCTGTAGACGTGAGGCTAAAAAGGCCCAATAGGCAGGTTAGTAGTAGGTGTCTCATTTAGTTAGATTTCCTTAGTATTAAGACAACAAATATAGTCTTTGTTACTGAGAAAAGCAAATAAAACAACAAGAAAAGTGATAAGAAAACCCTCTCTTATGTCGCTCTACCAACAAATACGGGGTTGGAGAGAGAGAAAGAGAGGGTTATGGGTTGTGCTAAAAAGTATGAATAGCACGGCAAACAAAGGTTAGCTTATTGGATTCTCACACTTTTGCCATCCTTATAACAGGCGATAGTGCGACTGCCATTGGTATAGATATCCTCGCTACCAGGCATATCCAAGGTAAATCCGGCAGCCTTAACCTGAGCTACAAGATTGTCGTATGCGGGCTGATTGAACACTGCTATGATGATAGCACCATCCTTAAAAGCAACGTAACTGGACACACCCTTGCGCATTGGCTTTGGATAGTCTTCATACTTATCAGCCGTTAGAAGCTTTGCAAGAGCACAGTTCTTATAGTACATCTTAGTGAACTTATCAAGTCGATAAACCTCATAGTTCGTCTTCAACTTGTAGCCATATTTCTTCGTGATGGCATCTACCTTACTTGGATTCTGATACATATCCAAAGCCTCAGCAATACTAATAACATCCTTCAAAGGCTCAACTGCGACCACTGTGTCTCTAACGACAGGAGTCGCTACAGGCGCTGTAGCCTTCTGTTGTGTACCACAACTATTCAAGAGCAAAGCCAATAAAAGGACGATAGGAGCTATCCATACATTCTTTCTCATAAGTTCTTTCTATTTTATTTAATGTTGTTTTTATTACGAATAAGGTTGGGGCAGTATGCGAAATAATAGTATCTACAAGTCTTAACTGCCCATAATTGTCTGCATAGAAGCCTTCACATCGGCAGCAGAAACCTCCTTAAGACGTCCCTCTCTCACCTCCAACAAACTATCTGCAAAGCGTACTGCAAGTTCTAAGTCATGAGTAGAAAGGAGGATGAGCTTATCCCTCTCGTGTGCCATTCGCCGTAATGTCTGAAAGGTTTCGGCCTTAGAAGGGAAATCGAGGAAGGCTGTTGGTTCATCAAGTAAGATGACTGACGTTTCTTGAGCGAGTGCTTTCGCAATCATCACCTTCTGCCTTTCGCCATCAGACAAGGTCTGTATCATTCTCCCTTTGAGCTTTTCAATCCCCATCGCAGCGATTGCGTCCTCAACAACCAAGCGGTCTTCAGCACGCAACCGACCAAAGAAACCAGTGTAAGGCGACCTTCCCAAGCCTATTATCTCCTCTATCGTGAGGTTTTGAACATCTGGTTTTTGCGTCAAGACAATGCTCACCTCTCGTGCCAACTCACGTTGTGAATAGGATTGTATGTCACGTCCATCGAGCAATAGATTGCCACCTAACTTAGGAAGAAAGCCTGTAAGCGTCTTCAGAAGTGTAGACTTACCAATGCCGTTCTCCCCTATCAAGCATGAAAGTTGCCCACTCCTCAATGCTAAATCAATATCAGTAATGATGGGATGGGACGCAGAATAGCCTATAGTCAGGTGTGACAAACTGATAATCATGACACTTACACTCCCCTATCAAACGAAGAACATGACCAATATCTGTGCGATGATGACCCTGGCAAACATGCCCAACGGGTAGACTGAAGCGTAACTAATATTACTTGTTTCGCCCTTGACTGTATCGTTGGCATAGCCCAACGCCATCGGATTAGCCATCGAACCGCAAAGGATACCACAGATAGTTCCGAAGTCAAACTTCTTCAATCGCAAGGCGATCAAGCCTACAATGACTACTGGAACAACGGTGAGTGCAAAGCCTAAGCCTATCCAAAGCAAGCCCTCTGGGCGTACGACGGTGGCGAGGAAGTCTTTACCTGCATCCAAGCCTAAGCAAGCAAGATAGAGTGACAAGCCTAACTTACGCAACATAAGAGACGCACTACGTGTGGTATAAGCGATGAAGTGCAATCGAGGACCAAATGCTCCGGCCAATATACCCATGATGATAGGACCGCCAGCAATGCCTAATCGGATTGGAGACTCCATACCTGGAAGATTGATAGGGATTGTTCCTAAGGCCAAACCAAACACCATTCCGAGAAAGATAACAGCGAGGTTAGGCTCATTGAGGGTCTTAACTGAATTGCCAAGGAACTTCTCTGCATGGTCGATAGCCTCTGGTTGACCCACTAAGGTAAGGCGGTCTCCATAACGGAGGACAAGGTCCTGCGTCGCAAGTAGCTTGATATCTGCACGGATAACACGGCTCACATTGACATTATAAGCATCGCGCAAATGAAGTTGTCCAAGCTTCTTTCCATTTAACACCCCGTTTGACAAGATGATAACACGGCTCTCCACCTTTGTGTCAAGGTGGTTCCAATCGACTTGCTCCTTGTTCAAATCACGGTTGACCATCTGTCCGAAGAGTATTTCCATGGCTGATACCTCATCACGTTTGGTTGCTACAAGGAGATTATCATTGGTTTGCAACACCGTTGAACTCATTGGGACAATCACGTCTTCACCACGCCAAATGCGTGAGATGATAAACTTGCGGTGGGTACCCTGAGCTATTTCGGCTATTGACTTACCATTAATAGCTGGATTGAGAACGACAAACTGTCCGATATAAGTATGGTCGTCTTCTGCGCCAGAGTGCACTACTAAGTCGGAAGGTCGCAAAAAGAACTTGCGAAGAAATATCATGGCAAAGATAACACCGACCACACCCAATGGATAAGTGACGGCTGTTGCCAAGGCTGCAGGACCACCACTATGCCCCGCATGTTGCAATGCCTGCTGTGCAGCACCAAGTGCTGGCGTGTTCGTTGTAGCACCACAAAGGATACCAACCATGTTTGACATCGGTACGTTCATGGCGTAGGAGAGGACGACAGACATAATCGTTCCTAAGAAGATAACGCCTAAACTCCACAGATTAAACAAGGTACCTTCATGCCGGAAGGACCCAAAGAAGGTTGGACCAACGCTCAGTCCGAGCGTATAAACAAAGATTACCAACCCGAAAGTCTCACAGTAATTGAGCATCTGCTCGTCTACTTGCAGCCCAAAGCTACCCGCAGCGATACCAAAGAAGAATACAAAGGCTATACCAAGAGATATACCTGCTATCCTAATCTTACCTAATCCCAATCCCACTGTACATACAAGTGAGAGAACCACTACTGCTTGTAGGGCAGAAGGGATGCTAAATAGTCCGTCAATCCAGTTCATATCTTATCATTACAATACCTGAAGATACTTCTCCAAAGGGATTCCCCTGTTCTTATCCGAGTTGTCCTTATTGAGGTCTATCAGCCTGTAAACACCGTCAATAGCCTTCTGCGTGCTCGGAATAAGTAGTTCGCCGTCCAAGAGATGACCAATAAGAATAGCCGAGAAAATGTCGCCTGTGCCTGGGAAATGGACGGGTATCTCTGTATAAGGTAGTGAGAAATACTTATCTGTCACGTGGTTATAGCCTACGACAGACGGTGTTCCATCAACAAGGATAGACGTTATCAAGGCCGATTTCGTACCGATTAGGCGCAGTCCATCAAGCAGTCTCTTGGCTTCATCGAAACTTACTCCCTGCTCATCATACTTACTTGACGTAAGATAGCAGGCCTCTGTGTAATTAGGGAAAGTAAGGTCGGCTACGCTAATCATCTCACGCATGGAGTTTATCGCAGCTGCCGTCACACCATTATAGAGTTTTCCTTCATCGCCCATGATAGGGTCGACGAAGATGGTCGTACCTCGTTCTGCCTGTTCGCGACAGTAGTCGGCTACCAATTTAGCCTGTCGCTCTGAAGCAATAAAGCCTGTTGCAATGGCATCAAAACTAAAGCCAAGCTCCTTCCATACTGGGAAAACGCCCTTAATATAGTCTGTTGTCTCAAGGATATTGAACTTACCATAGTCGAGCGTGTTGGACACCAAGGCCGTAGGAAGGTTGTAAACAGGGTGTCCTAAGTATGATAAGATAGGGAGCATAGCCGCTGTTGCGACTTTTCCGTACCCTGCTATATCATTTATAAGTAGTATATGTTTCTTGCTCATTCTATCTTTTTAAATTAGACTACAAAGGTAGTGCAAACCGCATGAACGGCAAAATAAAAACCAATAAATCACCATAATAAGTCTTGCTTTCCATCTTCTACAGTCCTACTGACGTCGAACACAAGTGGTGCTGATGCTCCTATCCTATCGTGTTAAGGCTAAGCACCAATGGTAATGAGGGTTATAACAAGAGAAGATGACCAACAATGCAAGCCGACTATAAGCGTTAGGAACATAGCCTATAGAACCACTTAAACACTTCGTTCAAAGTCTTTTAGCGACTTGCTCATCAACTGCTATGATTTCTTTTCATGAAGAGAAATAATTATTTTCACGACAATAAATATTTATTTTCACGACAAAAAATATTTTTTTTCATGAAAATAATTCGCAAGCCAACGTATAGAACACACAAAACGCTCCCTCTCTCGCCCCTCCTTTACGGCCGACACACCTCTGAGATAGGCCTTTAATAAGTTTGAAATAGTATTCTTAAAAGTCTAAAATGCGCTTTCTAACAAGACGAAAATAGCCCGCTATCATTGCTGATAACGGGCTGTTATATATAATAAGGTGTAAAACCTTAATTCTGACTATCTATTGATTAAGCCTCAACAGGTGCCTCTGCAAGTTCGTGTGAACGCTTCTCAATCTTCTTACCCAATACGAGGTAAGCAACAGGAGATGCGATGAAGATTGAACTCAAAGTACCGATGATAATACCGATAATCATTGCGAAAGAGAAGCTACGGATACTTTCACCACCAAGGACGAAGATAGACACGAGTACTATCAAGGTTGATACAGACGTATTAATAGTACGTGAGAGGGTCTGGTTGATAGAGTCGTTGAATATCTTCTGAATATCAGCCTTAGCAAGATTATGCTTGTGTTTACCCAAGTTCTCACGGATACGGTCGTAAACAACCACTGTATCGTTGATATCATAACCGATAACTGTCAAGATGGCACCGATGAACGTCTGGTCAATCTCAAGTGAGAAGCCTATCCAACCATAACATAATGAGAAGCAACCGATAACGATTGTCGTGTCAAGAACAAGTCCAACAATAGAACCAACAGAGAAACCTATGTTGCGGAAACGCAAGAGTATGTACAAGAAGATGAAGAAGATAGCCAACAACACACTCATGATTGCATTATAAGTAATGTTCTTTGCGATTGAAGGACCAACCTTCGCACTCTGGATAATAGAACCACCTTCACGGATATCTGGGTTCTTGAAGTTGACAACACTTGCCTGACTAACAAAGCCACCCTTCTTCAATGCGTTGTAAAGGATTGTCTCTGCCTTGTCATCCTCAGCTGGGTTGTTTGAATCAATATTATAGTTCGTAGAGATACGAACGGTCTTACCGTCTGTACCCAACGCAATAACAGTCGTCGTTGCAGGCTTACCAGCATTCTCACCAACCGTATTAACGAAGGCACCCGTCATCACCTTACGAACATCCTCTACGTGAGTTGGCTTGTTCAAAGTGACTACGTAGTTGCGACCACCAGTGAAATCAATACTACGACTCAAGCCACGAACAGCGAAGCTAACAATACATACTGAGACAGCAACACCCCAAACAGTGAATGTAGTCTTATACATACTGAGGAAGTGGTAGCTCTTATTCTGCATGAAGTTCTTTGAGAACGCTGTTGTGAAGGTCTGATTCAACCACTTATCCTTGCTTACACGGTTCTCAAATACGATACGTGTGAGGAATACTGCGGTGAAGAATGAGATAACAAGACCAATGATCCAAGTGGTAGCGAAACCACGGATAGGACCTGTACCAGTCACAAGAAGGATAACACCAGTAATGAGTGATGTCAAGTTAGAGTCGAAGATAGCTGAGAAGGCATTACCGTAACCTTCTTTCAAAGCCACTTTCATACCCTTTCCGAGTTTCAACTCCTCCTTAATACGCTCATAGATAAGCACGTTAGCATCCACGGCTGTACCCAAGGTCAACACGATACCGGCAATACCTGGCATAGTCAATGCCGACTGGAAGGACGCTAAGACACCCAAAGTGAAGAAGAGGTTGGCTATCAAAGCAAGGTTAGCCATCATACCAGGAATGAAGTTGTACATGACAATCATGTAAAGCATCAAGAGGACGAAAGCGATAGCAAATGAAATAAGACCCTGCTCAATAGACTGAGCACCAAGTGTAGGACCTACGACTTCCTCCTGTACAATCTTCGCAGGAGCAGGCATACGACCTGACTTCAATGTGTTTGCCAAGTCCTTAGTATCCTCAATTGTGAAGTTACCAGAGATTACTGACTGTCCACCAGTAATCTCACCTTTTACGTTTGGAGCTGAATAAACTACGCCATCGAGTACGATTGCGATTGCCTTACCTGCATTTGCCTTTGTCAAAGCAGCCCACTCACGAGCACCCTCAGAGTTCATTGTCATACTAACCTGAGGACGACCATGCTGATCAAACTCGTCTTTAGCAAATGTAACAACGTCACCCTCCAATGGAGCACGACCGTCAGCGGTTGTTACCTTCAGTGCATAAAGCTCAAAGACATTCTTCTTATTAAGTCCTTCTGCTGGCTTTGCACCCCAAAGAAGCTTCAAGTCGCTTGGGAAGATCTGCTTAGCAAGCTGACTGTAAATAATCTTATTGATAGCAGCAGTATCTCGTACGCTTGCATAACCTACGAGACTAAGCGCATTACCAGGAATAGTCTGCAGCATAGAGAGCAATGGGTGCATCTTCTTCATAGCATCCATCTGAGCGTTTCCACCCTCAGCTGCATCGCTTCTGTCAAGTACTAACTTTTTAGCTGGGGCCTTCTTTCCCTGTACCTCCTTATTTGAAGCAGTAGCAGTTGTGTCTGTCTTTGTATCAGCATTAGCCAAACGCTGATCGAGCTGAGTAAGATAAGGATTAATCTCTTGGTTGTTGTAAGTTTCCCAGAACTCAAGGTTAGCAGAGCCTTGGAGGAGTTTACGCATGCGCTCAGGCTCACGAATACCAGGCATCTCAACCATAAGGCGACCTTCTTGACCCTCTAATTTCTGGATATTTGGCTGTACAACGCCATACTGGTCGATACGGTTTGTAACAACATTGTAGGAGTTGTCGATAGCTGAAGCAACTGCTTCGCGAAGTGCCTTAACAACTTCTGCATCCGTACTCTGGGTACTTACCTTACCTTTCAACTCCTGTGTAGCGAAAATCTCAGCCAGCTTATGACCTGGAGCTACCTGATGATAGGCATCAACAAAGAGTGTGATAAAGTCTTTCTGACTCTTCGTCTCTTCCTGCTTAGCCATCTCTAAAGCCTTCTGATAAGCAGCTTCTTGCTTATGATCAGCCAAGAAATCAATAACGTCAGGTACTGAAATCTCAAGTACAACATTCATACCGCCCTTCAAGTCAAGACCAAGACCGATCTGTGTTTCAAGGCATTTCTGGTAAGAGTAGATACCCAAATACTTTACAGAATCCTTATAATCCTGTTGCGCAATAGGGTCTTTAATCGTTGCTGCCATACCATCATAGTAGCTTGTCGCTACTGAAAATGACAGGTAGAAGATACTTGCGAGCGTCAAGAGAATGGCTACGCAAATTACTAATCCTTTGTTTTGCATTTTATTTGATTGTATTTAATTATTGTTTCACTACGCCTGATAGACGTGCAAAGATAAGCAAATTTTCACACTTTGAGAAATTTATAACTTATAAATGTGTGTTTTTTAAGGTTTTGGACGGTATTTAAGCCAACAATAGATGGGATAATGGTCAGAAGTAGTCACACTGTTGTCGACCTTAGCCCCATACGACTCAAAATCGTCAGAACAAAAGATATGGTCAATGCGAAAGTACATCCCACTCTTATGATAGCTTATCCCTGGTCCATTTCCACTCTCTACATAGCAGTCATTCAGCTCTTTTGAGATGACATGATGTGTATAGCTTAATGGACTATCATTGAAGTCTCCACACAAGATAACAGGTATCTGCTTATCGAGATATTTCTTAACAAAACGTGCAACTGCCTCTGCCTGTGGTGCACGTCGAGCCGATACATCCCCTAACTTCTTGATTAGATGGACCGATTGTTTCTTAGCTTCATCGGTCTTCAACTCACCCTTCACGAGTGTCTTAAACCCTTCTTTGTCGCCAGAACTCAGTCCGTTACTCTCGAAATGGTTATTCACGACGAGTGTCTTAGTTCCTTTGATATCAAGCATATAAGCCACACTCTGGTTACTACTTGAGCCATACGGGATTGTATCTTGCCAAAGAACAGGATACTTACTCAGTAATACGATATAATCAGCACCAGGGTGTTTTTTTATCATCAACTTGAAGTATGGGTAGTGTTTCTTCAGTGTAGAATATATCTGATCGCCGTTATCCAACCTTGCTTGTGCCTCTTGCAAACAGACAATATCAGCCTTACTCTTTACGATATAATCAACGATTGGATTCTTCGCACCATGCGGTTCATCCCAAGAAGAGAACATAAAGACATTATAAGACAGCACCTTTATACTGCCATGTGGCTTATCTTCAGGAAAGTTAAAGGGTGAATACGTCCGGATAGGGCCAGAACAAAGAATAAAGCCTAACAACGGCAACCAAATAGAACGCAATCGACAAAAGCACCAAACGACAAGAAACACGAGATTGAACACAAGCAATATTGGGAAACCTAAGCCCAAATTAGCCAACGAAGGATAGTCGACAGGATTGAGCCTACCGATATTCCCGACAAGTAACATCAACAGAACAACGATGATATTACCTATCAATAAAACCCTATATGTAAGTTTCTTAAATTTGCTAAACATCTCTACACCAAGCACGCTGGTACTCACTACCATTGGTTCCTTTAGTTTTCAACAATCCTATTAAATAGTCACAAAAGAGCTATAAAGTAAGTACTATACCGTCAAACAATAACGACCTACTATCTACTCACGTCTTAATTCCTTGCTGACATATATCCTTCTCAGATTTTATCAACACCCAACCAACCAGCAACAGAGGGATTACCTTATTTCTTACTACTATCAAAGAGCTTCTGTTTCTCCTCTTTCGTCAAACTGTCATAACCACTCTTACGAATCTTATCCAAGATACGATCGACCTCTTCTTGCTGTTGTTTTTTACGAGCATTATACTCCCAATCACTATTACTATCCGTAGTATTATTATGTGAAGCATCCGTCCAAGACTCCCTACTACCATTCGCATTCGTATGAGGAGTCGCACCTCCACGTTGTTCCCACGAATTCTTCATACGATCAAAGAACTGATGCCCCTTATTCATACCGAAGTCTCCATAGCCAGAATACGGATGTTTCTTCCAATAACGGATAAGAATAAAACCAAAGAGCATACCCCCTAAGTGTGCCAAATGCGCCACTCCGTCATTGCTTGTACCAATAGCAGAGAACAATTCAACTACTACTGAGCCTATAACAATCCACTTTGCTTTAATAGGGACAGGGATAGGTATGATAAACATACGCTCTTCTGGGAACAACATACCGAAGGCAAGTAGCAAACCATAGATGGCTCCAGAGGCACCAACAGTGTACATCATGTTCAGATACTCACTCATAGGAATAATCGAATTAGCTATCCTCAAAGTTTCATACTGCGCCAGACCCTCCACTACATACGTACCATACTGTGCCAACTCTTGGCAAACACCAGCGCCAAGACCACAGACCATGTAATAAAAAAGGAATTTCTTTGGACCCCAAACATTCTCTACAACCATGCCAAACATCCACAACATGAACATATTCATCAACAGATGAGTTACGCCACCGTGCATGAACATATAGGTAACAAACTGCCAAGCACGGAAATCAGGAGCCAAAATGAAATGTAAACCAAGGAGGGTATCCAAATCAATATTCAATCCTCTTAAAGCGTATGTGGCAACAAAAACCAGCACATTGATGATAAGAAGATTCTTTGTTATTACGGGTATATTTCGCATTTAAGTGATGTCTTAATCTTTACAACGTATTATTTATCAATGCAAAAATACTAAATTCTATCGTTATTAAGCATAAAACAAGCAACATAAAGACTATTTTTTATGATTTTCTACACTTTTCCCTTGATTTTATTTGATTTATAAAAGTAATCAAGTATATTTGCATCATAATCTTGTAATCACTCATACAATTAATCAATAAATAAATCAAAATTATGAACAAAACGGAATTGATCGAGAAGATTGCAGCTAATGCTGAGGTAAGCAAGGCTGTTGCTAAGAAAGCTTTAGACGCAACTACAGAAGCAATTAAGGATGCACTCGCTGCTGGTGATAAAGTACAGCTCGTAGGTTTTGGCACCTTCTCTACAACTGAACGTCCTGCTCATGAGGGTATCAACCCAAGTTCTAAGGAGAAGATTATGATTGCAGCTAAGAAGGTAGCTAAGTTCAAGGCTGGTGCTGACCTTTCAGACGCTGTGAACAAGTAATCTGTAAATATAAATACATGATATAATTAGGCAGGCCAAGGGTCTGCCTTTTTCTTTTTTATACCCTTTGTTCTCACCTTATCATCAGTTTTCTTCCCCCTCTCCATCCCTTTTTACTTACCCCCTCGACCTATCCGTCTCGAATTATTATCATGAAAAAAAATAATTATTATCATGAAAAAAAATATTTTTCTTCATGAAAATAAATTCTTTCTTACGTGAAAATAATTTGGAAATAACATCTTTCTGGCTCGCTGAACACAATCAACAAGATGATTGACTACCCATAAAAAGAAAGGGGAAAGCTCCCTTTTCAATCCCTCCCGATAATAAATCAAAGGACAGAAAAGCGAACTTTCCCCTACTATCACAGATGAATAATATCATTACCCTACATGATTCCCGTCTGTTTATACCCTTCGTTCTGTACTTTCTTCTCTATTTCTTTATAGCTCTTACCCCTTGACAGCTTCCAACTAAACTTTAGCGTTATCATGTTACCCAAGTCTCTACTACGAAAACTGTAGGTTTTATAAAGGTTTTCATTCAGTACCTTACCACGCTGTATGACGGGATGTTGCTGGAAAGGATGCTGCATAAAAAGTGACAGACTACACCTACTCCACCTGTAACTAACCCCAAAATAGACTGCTGGACCATTCCTTCCCTCATGCTCTCCTTCAACAAATTTCCAACCATTGTCGGCATATCCCGTGAGTGTCCAGCGTCCAAGATAGGCCTCAACATTGCCCCCATAGTTGTAACTCGTTAGGTAATGACGATACAGGCTACTCACATTAAAGAAACGATAGACACCTCCAAAAAGTGTTACAGACAGCCGTTCGGGTACGACATCATACCGCACATAGTTTTGATTAGCTATCATCATGATATTACCGACATTCTGTTGTGAATAAAGGAACTCATCTGTTGCCGTACGTTCATACACACTCATATTGCTACCAAGGTCACGTCGGTACTCTATATTTGCCCCACAGCTAACACGACTACCATTATAACTTATATCAAAAATATTCTTTATGACCCTTGAAGGTTGTAGATTAGGGTTACCAACCTTCCATTCACGACTATTCTCTCTGATTTTTGCATCGCTCACCATAGCGTATGAAGACACACGACGATAGGTTTCAAAGGTGTAACGAGCACTTAACCCTGTCAAGACTTCGTAACTCAACGTCAGTTTCGGACGGAAGGTCCAGTAGTCAAAGCTATAGTTTTCCTGCGAATAGGTCTTATTAGCAACCCCTACACCTGCCGAATAGCCTAATTGCTTCCATCTTCCTTTCACCTCAGAGAATAGATAAAGTTCTCCTCTCCGCATCTTGTTAAGAGCAGATACATCGCCAGTATATTCATTATTTGTAAACGACACCGAGTGTTCCAAACCTGCAGAAAGGGTGAAAGGCTTGAGTTTATTCTCATAAATAGCTTCACTCTCCAGCGACCAAGTACGCCCATCAACATCATAGGCATAAGTTCTCCCTTCTCCATTATATCCCCGCTTGTCCGTGTAAATACCCGAACCAACAACGTTAGCCGTAACACTCTGATGCTTACCAAGCTGATGAAAGAAGTAAAGATCAAGAGTTGGAGAGAAATCACTTGACACATCTATTGTCCGAAAAGACTTTTCTATCGTTCCGTCCCGATACACAAAATCAGCATAATTACCAGGCGTATTGCCTCCTCCCACTGACAGATTTGCTTGGAAAACATACGTAGCCGAGTCGGCAAGACTATACTTTATCTCAAACTGATTACCAAAACGACGACTCCTTCCATCGGTCTGATTGCGTGAAACCAGATAATGACTACCGTTGTTCAAGGTATAGTCAGCCACTTCTGAAGACCGAAAACCATGCTGGTCTTTATAAAGGGAAGTAAAGGTTAAAGCCAGTTCTGAATTCTTATGATTGTACTTTGCATAGAGCGTATTATCGCCATTCAGTGTTGTAACAGCGTTCGACAAATCAGCTCCAAGCACATAACCAGTCGTGTTACGTCTTGTCTGAATGTCAATAACATAGCCTATTCCTTCACCATATCGTACACCCGGATTATCGATGAAATCAATGTTTTTCACAAGTTTTGGGTCCAGAGCGAGCAGGTCTTCTTTACTTGCTAAGGTTCCATTCAGCCTGATTTGCACGCTACCATCATTCATCAAAGGGGTGACAGTACGCATCACCTCGTCTACTCTAAGGCGTGGAAGCGACAGCTTAGCAAGCAGACTATATCCGTCTGTTGACGCTTCTCGTTGTGCATCAGACGGTATAATCAACAGTCCATCAACCTTTTTCGTCACTCGTGCAGCCTCAACTGTCACCTCTTTCATCACTACACTCTTTGCCTTCTCACCATTTTCTTTCTCGGTCTGTGCCCCCATAGGTAGTGCAAGAAAGCATAATGACAACATCCATAAACCTTTTCTCATAGTCTTTGTTTTTTGCTACAAAGATAGAGTTCAGCTCCTATTAGGGCAAAAAAGTACACTGACAATTAGCTGACATTAGCTAATTGAGGGTCGACAGACAAGTAGAAAGCACAACTGAACCTACCTAACAAGAACTTGCCAAGCATAATACTCCTATAAAATAAGCTTAAGATTTATAAAGCAAAAGGGACATTCTTTCCATTAAGAAAGACAGTCCTTTTCTTTCTTTGAGGCCAAATCAGAAGTAAGTCGGTAGCCATCTCCCCTATCAGCAACAATCTTTAATCCACAACGCTCGCTGACTATAGGTTTCAACCGACGGATAAGTGTGTAAAGCGTCTCGCTTGCGTCGGGTTTCTTAGGCCATAGAGTTTCACAGATAAAAGCCTTTGTCAATTTACGATTAGACGCACTGATAAATAGCTCCATCAGCTGTTGTTGCATTGGCGTAAAGGCTATCCTCTCTCCATGACAGTCACGAAAACTGCGGTCGGAAGTGGCATACACCATCTTACCCAACACCAACCGACCTGATTGATGACGCCGAAGATAAACGATAGACACCGCCATCCAGCCCAATGATAACATCAAAAAGAGAAACGACAAACGCTGGTCTGACAAGCCCCACACCGTTGCAAAGGAACAATCAGCATAACTCTGAACTCTCAGCGAACGACTGCCAGACCGCCACTTCATCTGTCTACTGCAAAGCGAATGGGCGTCTTCACCCAAAGCATACGACACAACCGAGCGACGTCTTAGGGCAGCTATCTGTAAATGTTGGCGATAGTTTTCTATCGTGTCTGGCGTTATCCACGCCTCACGCTTCTGTGCAAGAGTCTTCGACAAAGCCTGATTCATGTCTTGCACTATTGCTGTTTCTGCACAGTGATAACCGTCAACACTTGCCCACACTGCCGAGCAAATGAGAAATAAGAATACAACAACTGCCGATATAGGTTTCATAGGCTTATATAATAAGAGGTGTAAGAACTGTTTGAGCTATAGCTTGTCACAAAGATAGTATATTCTGTCATGAAATACAAATTAGGGACGAGAAATATAGCGTAAAAGCCATAGAAACACAGTATATTTACTCTTCAAACAACATTAAGACGCAAAATTATACAGTAAAATTTGGGCATTAACCGAAAAAACATTACCTTTGCACACACGATTGTCCTATGGTGTAATGGTAGCACTACAGTTTTTGGTTCTGTCAGTGGTGGTTCGAATCCGCCTGGGACAACAACTATATTTGCAAAGCCCTTGAAAGTCAAATGCTTTTAGGGGCTTTACTTTTTGGGAGACCAGGTTTGGTTCCCTGTCTATGGCATATTATGATACACTATTAGCCATTATTTCTCTAATTCTAAGTACTCAATTCTTTGATTTTCTTTTTCTAAGGAATTAACATTTTAATATAAAGAGGTTATTATTGGGATAACATTTGGGTCGATTCCAATTTCGAGACCAAATTAATATCTTCAAACTACAGTGCAGATATACTTTAATGTCAAACTTGGTCTCTCACTTGGTCTCTTTTCACATGTATTTCCTTTTCTGTTTATTTCTTTCTTCCACTTTCTCTTGGCAGTTTAAGTCTATATTGGTTACCAATTAGATACTATTATGTGCCTTTTCCTCCTTATTCATTACATTTTCACGCTAAAGTCAAAATAGCATTAAGCATTGATTGTCAGGTTATGTTATGTTATGTTGCGTTATATTAATATAGATTAAATCAAATTTTTCTTAGACAATCGACAAATTTACTTAGATAGTTATTTTTTCATTTTTTTTGTATCTAATCTACCTTTGCAAGCAGAATCAATAATCATCTCACTGCGATAAGGCTAAATACCTATTAAGAGTGAGGTTAATAATAAAAAAGATGACAAAAGTCAATATTCTTTATGGTTCTGACTTGCAAAAACAACTCGAACCGCTGTACGGGCTAAAGTCTGAAATAGCTTCGTTAAAGGCAGAAGTAAACAAAACGACTTTGCCCAAGTTTTTCACTATTGCGCAGGTATGCGAGATACTCAAAATATCTCGCAGCACGACTAATCGCATGATAAAGAATGGCGATTTGAAAGCGAAAAAAGCCTACCGTCGTGTGCTAATTCCTGAAGAAACTATCAATGAATTTATCAAAAAATCAGATTTAAACATATAATCATGCAACAAAAGAAAAAAAATCCTATGAATTACATTACACGAGAACGCGTGTACAGGTTTTCTAATGAGGATTATAGTCGTACTACATGGGCAATGTTCCTGTATCGTTATTTTCCTAAGAAGCAGGTTGATGTGATATTAAGAGATTACAATGTGAGAATAGACACAAGGTATTCCTATCAAGGAGGCTATGGAGTGATTCTTCCTTTCAAAAACATTGAAAACAAAATCCGTGACGTTAGAGTAATGCTCACAAACCCTAAAACGGGTTCAATCGTCAAGAGCAATAATGGGGATAATCACATCTATGTGCAAAAGACTTCAAAACAGTTTAGCCATATTCCATACGATCCTTGCCCATTCCTTAATTGCTATTTTTCTATTGGTGCAGAATTAGCTAAGGGTTATGAGCTTAAGAAAATTCCAACTCCTTTTGGACTTAACAGGATCCTAAGAGCAAAGGAGATATGCGTCGTAACCTCACCGATTGACGCTATAGTTATGTCTATCATCTACCCATACGCAACATGGATTGCAAGTGGATATGAGGGCAAGTTCAGCGTGAATCTGTTTCATCCGTATAATGTAAGGGAAATACGAGAACAAAGGACACAAGTAACATTATTCCCAGAATATTCCAACTTAAACGAAGCCTATCAAATTACTGATTACTTAGTAAAGAATGGAATACGTACACAAGTGTATCAGCAGATAGATATACTAAGAAAATGGGACTATATTGGAGACCGTAGAAGTATTGCAACCATAGCATTAAAAATGCTTGAGCAGCAATTCTCGTATAGCGATATTCTGATAGCCCTGCAATTAGTAAATGAGGATAAAATAATCTCGGAACAATACGACAAGGCTATGTTTTCTACCAAGTTGGGGCTTAGCACCCATTTTAGTAACATTAATGATAAAAAATCAATGGAAAGAAATAAGATTACATTTGATACAGTAAGATTTTCAACCTCAAGCAAAAATATCAAGCTGTTAGATAAGGGTGAGGAGCTGTTTGTCACCAAAATAAACACAAAGACTGCTGAGGTTGAGTCTTTGGAATTCAATTCTAATTCCAATTCTACGGCTTGGGCTCATATTCCATTCTCCTTATATATCCGTGCCAACCAATTGTCCAATAGAATGACTATTGAATTTTCCTCAAAACTATTATTAGAGGATTATCCGCAATTGATATCTAAGGATACCTTTGGACAGTGTTTGAGTAATATGGAGCGTATTGGACTTTGTAAGCTTGATATTGACGCAATATGTAAGGACTGCGAATTTAACAAACTACACATAACCAAAGATATTGATATGAGACTTAACGACACCACCCTCAATACACTCAATCACTATACCAACAATTATCGTAGGTATAAGTGGAAAAGATATGAGAATGATTCTATCTCATTCAAAAAAGATGTAAGGTCTAAAGACTGCAGAGAAGAAATTATTATCTATAACAAGGAAAAAGAGATTGTAGCTTCCAAGAATAAACAATTCTTAGCAATGTTGAGCAATTCTACCCAAATTACAGAATACTTTAGAGGTAAAGTTAGATTTGAGGTGAAGTTAGAGAATAAGCGAAAGATTATGCGTGATTTGGATATTGTAGATACTTCCTTCCAGAGTGTAATGTCAGCTAATCCCAATGCAGTATTGACACAGTTTAATAAGGTGTTTACATGTTCCAATAATAATATGTATTCCGATCACACCCTCTCCATTTACAACTTCAAGGATTATGCAATATTGAACATCTTGCGCTATTACAATGGAGACATGAGGAAAATAGAGCAAGAAATCAAGGACTTGGGAATATATAAGCCCAAATCACGCAATGCCCGAAACCGTCAGATGAAAGAGATAGAACGCATTAAAAACTCTGTGAATAATATGTCAACACACGCAGACGCTATCATTGAAGATATTAGAAACCAGCTGGATTGCTATAATACAGAAAAGATTGTTATATAGCCAGTCTTATCCACCGAAAGAATATACTTCGAGTGGTAGACCTATCACAAACAATCTTTTCGTATGACATGTGACAATCAACATGACGAGCTGTCATAACCTATATGACGCTTCGTCATGTTTCAAAATTTCATTCAAGAGAAATCACTTTGAGAGCCGTTGCAAAAAGTTGAAATCTGGACTGCTTTTTGCAAGAAAATAATAATAAACTACAAGAGAAATAAATGGAAAGAAAAGGATTATTTTATGGGAGAAATATGATACGCTTCTCTCTTAAAAATGCAACAAAAGAGTTATCACCAATTAGGCTACGCATTAACCTGAATGGCGAACGTATGACATTCTATTTACCACAAGACTATAAGATTTGCCCCAAGCATTGGGACAAAGAGGTAGGAGGTGCAATTGAGGATAGCAAAAGAAATCCAGACTTAAAGGGAAATCCGCAGCTTCAACTAATCATGCGGAATATCAACAAGGAGATAGAAAAGACCACCAATGCCCTGATTACCGTATTGGAAGAATTAAAGCTACACGACATTTGCCTAACTGCTGAACTTGTACGAAAAAAACTGAGAAAAGAACTACAATACGAAGTAAAAGAAAAGCAGCGATTTGCAGACTTCATCAACTATATGGAATATTATATTTCCCTATGTAAGAATGGCACAATACTGAATAGTAAAGGCGCAAGACTTGTCCCTGGTACAATCAAAGGGTATATAGCTACAAAAACAATACTAAAGCGGTATTGTCAAGAACGGAATACAACTCTTCAAATGGATAATATGGGCATGAACTTCTACCATGACTTTGTGCTTTTCATGAATGAGGCAAAACATTCTCGTGGCACATACAAAACAAATGTAATCGGAAAGTATATCAAAAACATAAAAGTAATGCTACGATATGCTTACGACAACCATTACACCCAAAACGATGAATTCAAACGCAAAGAATTTAAGGCGTATAAAGAGAACGTAGAAACCATATACCTAACAGAAACTGAACTGTCCAGCTTGTACGAACTTAAACTAAATGAAAGCGAATCTAATGTAAGAGACAGTTTTATTATCTCGTGCTATACAGGCCTACGGTATTCAGATATTGCAAGGTTGCAACAAAAGCATTTGGACTTTGAGAAAAAACTGCTGACGATTGTCACTCAAAAGACTAACACAAGGGTGATAATTCCTATACATCCTAAGGTGGAAGCTATTCTCCGTAAGTATAATAATAATCCACCCAAAGCACAATCCAACCAAAGTATAAATCGGATGCTAAAAAAATTGTGTCGTAAGGCAAAAATAACTAATTTTGTCTCCATAATGGAAACAAGTGGTGGTATACGTAAGGAAATCACTCGTGAAAAGTGCGATATGGTTACTAGTCATACTGCACGAAGAAGTTTTGCTACCAATGCTTACAGGGCAGGTATTCCGAGTTTGTCTATAATGCAAATCACAGGGCATAGGACAGAGTCAAGCTTTATGAAGTATATCAGGATCTCCAAAGAAGAAAACGCTATTTCATTAAGTAAACATTCATTTTTCAAATAAAACATTAAAGTTATGGCAAAAGAACAAGAACCGTGCAAGAAATTACTTGATGAATTTATATTTATAGTCAATGAAATCCTATTCAATGTTCAAGAAGAAATAAAATATACAAAGAGAAGTAATCAGAAAATTACTCTTTTTAATAGGTTGGACACTCTTTCTGACGCTCTTGAAGTTAAGATATGGAACTATATACAAAAGAGTAGGTTTAAGGACTATTACTATAAAGAAGAAAAAATCTTTAGTGGTCAAGTACTAATTAATATAAGAATAGGACAAGATTCTTTTCTAGATAAATTTTTATATAATGGGAGATTTTATGATATAGAATCATGCACTGATGAATTTTCTTTTTACGAAGCAAGACAACAGTATGTAAGAGCTAATAATAACCAGGAATATAAAATATGTACACCTGCTATTGGTAATAGCTTGGGAAAACTTTTCTTAGATAAAAACCTCATAGAAATACATTTTGAAAATTGCAAGCAAACTATTAAGGCATGCGAGATAGAAGAAAGTTATGATGTATATATTAGAGATCTTATAAAACTCAAAAATAACATTAATAAAATAATAGATAGTAAAGAGCTTACAATCCCTATCTCGACATTAAATGATGCAATATATTCAGTTAAAGAAAAAGCCGAAAAAATAATATTTTTTTTAGAACGAGGCCGTCAAGAAAATAAAAAAAATAAGATATACAGAAAAATACCAATTAAGCATAGAGCGTATTTTCTATATCGCTTGTTTACGGAAGAATTACTCATGGATGAAAGCCAAGAAGTTATAGGAAAATTCATTGCTACTCTTGTCGGATGTGAAGAAACTTCTATGATAAAATATATAAATCAATTTAAGCTACTTATAGCGAAAGAAAATGCTGAGGAAAGGAAGAAGTTCCGTCAATATTTAACTAATATAAATAGAGAGAATATAGATGAGTTATTCAGTGCATATCATACGCAAGTAGTCCATTATAAAGAAAGAAATAGAAAAAATGATTACAATCAGAATTCTTAATTATTCTCTGTTTAAAATATGACTATATAGGATATTTATAGAAAAGTACTCATGTATTTTCCAACTTCAATAATCAAAATCAATAGGAGGGAAAAACTCTGCAGGGGAGCATTCAAAGAATTGGGCAACGAGAAAAACCTGATGTACACTATACTTAACATCAAACTTCTCACTCTCTACTTGCCCAATAAAACTAGGGGAGCAATCCAGTATCGCAGCTAATCCTCGTTGGGATATATTCTTCTGCATTCTCCTTTCTTTGATCCGAGTAATAACAAACAAATCGATCTTTGACTTCATAAAAAACTAATTTTAGGCAGTAAAGTTAGAAAAAATAATTATCTTTGCGCTTAGTAATAATAAGCATCGCCTAAATTAGGATAAGATATGAGACGAAGAATCGAAAAAGATGGTTGGTCGTACATTTACGAAGATACTCAAAAATGTGATTATGAGTTTACTTCTGTACGCTACATCTTAGGAAGAGAAATTGATAAAAGTAAAACAAAAGCATTGATTTGCATTGGTATTAACCCAAGTACAGCAATACCAACATTGCTTGACCCTACACTTTCAAGAGTGCAGAAGTATGCTCAAAACAGTGGAGAATATAATGCATGGTATATGATTAATGTCTATCCTCAACGAGCAACTAACTTCAACGATGTAGACACAGATAAAAACTACCAAATGGAACTTCACTTAACAAATATTGATTCAATAAAGAATCTATTAGAATCCATTAAATGTGCTGATGTATGGTGTGCTTGGGGAAGCCACATTGCCAATGGTAAGCGTAGATTTTTACATGATCTCTTGGTAGGTAACCAAAAGAAAAATATACAAGGAATAATGACCTTATTCCAAGGAGATTACACCTTTAAGACATACAAAATAACAAAAAGCGGATTCCCAGCTCATCCACTTCTCATGCGGAAGAATGATAAACTACAAGAAGTAAAGTTAGAAAAAATATTATACAATAATACAAGATAGTTTTAAGTATTCACCCTATAAAAAGAATATAAATGAAACCTAAAATCATCCTACTCTCCTACTTTATAATATTATTTACAAATAATGTTTACTCTCAAAGACTTGAAGTAATAAGAACCTACTGGGATTGGTCTCGTACTCAACTACACGAAATTTATACCGTAATTGCAGGTACGCCCAAAAAGCATGGGTTTTATAAGGAATATAATCAAGTAGGAGCTTTATGGAATACTGCCCATTACAAACGTGGAATATTACATGGGCAGTACGTCCAATATTTTGGGGGTGAATCAGATGACATATGTTGTATAACAAATTACGTCAATGGAAAAAAGAACGGAAAAGAGATATCTTACTCGTGGGACTTTAATTGTTCAAATTGCATTTCACATACCTGTATATATAAAGATGACGATTTAATTGAATATACAGACTATTATGTAAATCCCAAAAAGAGTGAGCAAAAGAAACACAATGTAAAATTTGCTGGAGAGAAAGTATATGAAACATGGTGGTATGAAAACGGAAATATAGAAGCAACACAAGTGAGTTTACATTATACTGATTCTATCATATCCTCTTCATATTATTCAGAAGATGGGAAAATTAAGTCAACGATAGAAAACAATGTATATAACTACTATGATGAAGACGGTATAAACATCATCCGAAAAGAATATAAAACTACACGAACAACAGAGTTCTACCAAAATGGAGAATTAATCAAGTCCATACGTCCTATTAACGAGGGTGGGTATAACTTCATGGAAACCAAAATTTATAAGAATGGTGAGGTTGTCTCAACTGAAACAATGGACGAAAATGGGTATAGTATAGAGAATCTTAGAAAAGACCAGAAACTAGCAGAGCAGTATGATGAGCTATACAATTTATACGAGGAAAGAGTTTCTCCCTATTTAGACTCTCTATATGAAAAAATGTGCGACTACAGACATGCCCTACAGATACAAGCAAAAGACAAATATGGTGGCCATTGTAGGAAAGCAGCTTATGAAAGTACAGAAAAGATAGATTCTCTTATAAACTATCTAAATAAGCATGTTGCAAAAACATACATAACGGCTAATAGATACAGGAGGTTTAGTAAAAAAGGTATTTTATATAAGGTTGGAGACAATAAATATGCGTATAAGAAAACTGAAAAAGAGATACACGCTTTAGAGGAACTTCTTGATACATTTGATATATATACCCTTGAAAAAGAATTCTATACCCTATTTGAAATAACGGATGTCATAGAAAAAATAAAGCCAGACTTATACTATATAGAATGTTCATATACTTATTATTGGGGGCAACAAGGATATAGTGACAATGTCCCGAATAAACATCCATATTCTTATGAAGCATACCTCCATACAACAAGATACTTAACATCAAAGTTAAAAGATAAGGATGTATATGAGGCGCTTAAGATTTTGAAGCAATATACAATCGTCTGTTCAAAGATGCGCCAATGGTACAATCAGAGAATTGGGAAGATTGAGAGAGCATTCAAGAAGGCATCATCAGAAGAAGAACTATTGACAATATTTTTATCCGAAAATAAAAAATAACTTTAACAAAACCGTTCAATTATGAGAAAGAATCTTTTAATTTTATTAGTCATTATTACTACCCAGCTCCTAACATCATGCGGAAGTTGTTCTAATCGCCGTAGTGCTAACAATGAAGAAGCACGACAAGACAAAACAGTTTTGGTAAAACCCTATTCAAAGGAGGTAAAGGGGTATTTATCTGATGTGTTAGAGGTTGTAGACGGAGAGTATAAATTAAACTACTCTGCTGAAATGTTTAGCAAAGTCTCTATCCAAGTAAAGGTAAAGTCTATAGGAGTCGGTAACCCTAACGACTATGGATTTAAAGACGGTAATGACGGACCACTCTACATTGTCATTTGTGATAAGAATGGTGCACCTATTGCAAAGATACCCGAATTAGCAAGTAGCTTTGAAAATGACGGTTTACTCAAAGATATGATGAGAAAAAAAGATGAAAATTGGATTTCATTTGAAGCATTTATTAACAATGCCCTCCCAGAGGGGGCTGCAACTTTCATCATCAGTTCTAAAGAAATCCAACCCGATGAGAGTAGAGAAAGTAGTAGCCTTGAAGATGGTAACGATGTTTCATCCGATGATACGGAAAAATGGGATAAAGTCTTAGATGATTATGAAGAATATGTAGATAAAACAATTGCCATAATGAAGAAGATGAAAAGAAATCATCCAATAGATGCTGCACTTGACTACCCTGCTCTTATCAAGAAGTCCAAAGAATTGCAAGAAAGTTTAGACGAAGCAAAGTCTTCAAAATCATTAACTCCAGAACAAATGGAAAGAATGGCTAAGATTCATTTGAAAGCTCTTAGAATAGAGAGATAACACTCCATGAATCCAAAGATAATGATGCAAAATGAAAAGTAAAGATAATAGAGGAAAAGCTACTTTATCTGTGTCTTTCCTCTATTATCGACTTATCTCGAAAAAGTTATGTGCAAGAAATCATTCACATTCAAACTCATAAAAGGAGAGTCAAATTGCGTCTTATCACTTGGATTTGCAGAATTATCAAACAACACACATATTCTTCAATTATTGGGGGAAATCATCAAGATAGAACCTAACGAAAAATGCAAACTTTTGTTTATCGGGAAGAAACGTGCAAAAATAACTTTGGAGGATATATACTATTTGTCCAATCTCTTACGTTGTTTAATAGGTTCTGTCTTTACATGGGATATAATAGGGGATAAATTATTCTCCAATGACCAAGACGATTTAGACGGATATTTAATAATAGGAGAAGAATAACTCCAAAACCGCAAGGTCCCAATATGGGTCTCAATTGTATAATATATTGTGAAGTATAATGATATATATAGCACCACCATTATTTTTTTTAATGAGATGTAATGTGTCAACAAACATCACATTGTATATTATAGACTATAATTGAGGACCGCCTGGGACAACACAGATTATCCGCAGATTCATTATGTTTCTGCGGATTTTTTAGTTTATGCTCATTACTAAATGATAATATTTATGACCTATCAACAAACTAAATTCCGTAGATTGCTATTGTTTTTTGCAATCGCTCTCCTAACCTCCTTACACACAACAGCAGCTAATCGTGACTCGTTAGCACTGACGCCTCCAATGGGTTTCATGACTTGGAACAAATATAAGGAGGATATCAACGAACAGCTGATACGACAGATTGCCGACAAGATGGCAGCCGACGGCTATGCAGAAGCAGGATATAAATACATCTTCATAGACGATGCATGGCAGGGAGGACGCGACAAACGTAATAACATCCTACCTGATCCAGAGAAGTTCCCAAGCGGCATGAAGGCCCTTGCCGACTATGTTCACTCAAAGGGTTTACGCCTCGGTATCTACTCAGATGCTGCTTTGCTGACTTGTGCTGGCTATACTGCAAGTTATGGTTTTGAGCAACAAGACGCCAAGACCTTTGCCGAATGGGGGATTGACTACCTTAAATACGACTACTGTCACGCTCCTTCTGACAGCGCTGTTGCCCACGAACGCTATAAAAAGATGGCTGATGCACTGCAGAACTCAGGTCGGAAAATTGTCTTGGGTGTCTGTGAATGGGGACAACTGAACCCTGAGAAGTGGGCAAGACAGGCTGGTGGTTCGCTCTGGCGCGTGAGCTTTGACGTGCGAGACATGTGGAAAGATATCGTGAAACAGGGTGGTATGGGTATCATCGACATCATCAACATTGCCGAACCACTTTATAAATACGCAGGCCCAGGACACTGGCTCGACATGGACATGCTCGTCGTTGGACTCGATGGAAAGGGTGGTCCATCAAGCGATTTGGGTGGTGTTGGCTGCACATATACGGAGTATCAGACCCAAATGTCTATGTGGTGTATGTTTGCTTCACCCCTGGCGATGAGCCACGACATCCTTCATGAGAACGAAGAAACACGTCGCATCCTACTCAACAAAGAGATAATAGCTATCAACCAAGACGCCCTTGGCGAAGTAGCCCACAGAGTTGACGTCCCTGGAAAGTGCCGTGTCTACCTTCGTCAACTAAGTGGTAACCGTCAGGCGCTTGCCATCATGAATCCTTCTGACACTCCTCAGCGTATTCAGTTGCCGCTTTCTATCCTTGGGAACACGAAAGAATACAATTTCAGAGACGTCTGGGAGCATAAAACAACACGCCAACATAAGACGTGGCAAGGCACCTTACAACCTCACGAAACAAAGGTGTTTACCGTTACAACACGATAATCTTCGAATTATTTTCATGAAAAAAAATATTTCTTGTCGTGAAAAAAAATATTTCTTCTCATGAAAAAAAATATTTTTCTTCATGAAAAGAAATCATAGAAGATAAGGACTAAGACTCCTCAAAACCTTGAAAGGCGATATTAAGTGGCTTTACATTTCATGTTATTGACGCTTATTATCGCCTTTCAAAATATGCTACACTCACTTAACTCACCGATAAGCTCATAGCCCAAACAGCCATTTTGGGCCTCCATAAAACCCCACTCTTCCTCGGAAAAGCGACTTATCACCCTCTATTGTTTGCAACCATATATGCGCAATACTTACTGAGCAAATCGCGCAACGACAGCTCACCCTTCTCATATCGGTCGGCATCAAGCTTCAACACCCGCTCGTGTATAGGTCTTGCCCCCTTGAATAAAGCGTGGAGATAAGGGATTCCTTTTTCCTCCGTTATGGTCACGTCAGTAAAGAACTGCGTCAAATCCTCTACGTCATAGACGATAGAATAGCTTGGTCTCTTAGCTCCCGGGACTGTTTCTACGAGTATATTCTTATCGACCAAATCCTGTATATCACGGATAGCAGTATCCTTCGAGCATTTTGCCAACGCCGCCCATGTCTTTGAACTAATCTTAGCTTCATAGCCATCAAGGAAGAGATTGATCACTTGTGTCTGCCGTTCTGTCATGGGAACAGCCGATGCCTTCTGCCAGAAGAAACTCTTGTTTAAGATTGTAGAGACAGCAGAATCGGCTTCATCGAGCGCATCCACCAGTTTCTGCATATACCACACTAACCACTCCGTAATATCTCCATCGCCACGCTGCATACGCTCGAGAATGTCGTAGTAGTGCTTCTTGTCTTTGTTTATCTGTGATGAAATATTATAGAAACGGAACTCACTTTTCTCGCCACGAGCCAAGAGCATGTCTGAAAGAATACGTGCTAATCGTCCGTTTCCATCCTCAAAAGGATGGATACTTACAAACCAAAAATGGGCAATAGCCGAACGGATAACACTATTTACGGGCTCTTCTCTATCAAACCAAGCAAGGAATTGTTGCATCTCAAGCTCAATGCGGTCTGGTGAAGGAGCTATATAGTGTATCTTCTCACGCCCAAACATACCACTGACAATATACTCCTCATTAGTGCGATACTGCCCAACCTCTATCTGACTACCCTCACTATAACCAGAAGGAAAAAACGCTGCCTGCCAAGCACACAGCTTCTCTTTATTAAGAGGTGTGTCATAATGCTGAATAGCTTCGAGCATTACGTTGACAACTGACTCTATGTAGTGGGATGGTGCAGTATATTTTACGTTCTTAATTCCAAGCTTTCTTGCAATAGAAGAGCGCACCTGTTCCACGTTTAAACGAACACCTTCAACCTCGGAAGAATACACGATGTCAGCTGTCAGGTTCTCAGCCATTGCACGAAGTTTGCTATCAAAACCCAACGAGCTCAACCTTCCACAAAGTAAACCTTGTTTACGGAATATCTCTTCTTGAAGTAGTTCCACCTTTGAAATGTCCCAACGAAAGTCAGTCCAATTGTCTCTTTCGTGTATATACATCATCCTCTCTTATCATTTATGCAACGATTTATATCTCATATCGTCGCAGATTATGCGACAAAAATACCTAATTAATACCGAAACTCCAAATATTTTCTCAAATAACGCACCTTTTACAACGTTTTTGAAAAGAAACATCATCACCCCTTTTCACCATCACCCACTAATCATCAACACCCAACACTCAACACCTAACACCCTCCAAAACTAATCATCATCACCTAACATTCAACACCCAACACCCATCAATCGCCCGCCAATAAAGCATAAATCTTACCTATTTATTTTGTTATCCCACTAAGTTGCAGTAACTTTGCAAACTTAAACAGAGAGTTAACAGTAATTTCAAACATAAAATATAAGATAACGATATGGCATATTTGTTTTCATCGGAATCAGTATCTGAGGGTCACCCAGATAAAGTTGCCGACCAGATAAGCGACGCTTTACTCGACCAGTTCTTGGCTTACGACGAGGATGCACGTTGCGCTATAGAAACCTTTAACACCACAGGACAGGTGGTAATCATGGGTGAGGTGAGATCTAAGGAATATGTTGACCTTCAGACAATAGCCCGCAAGACAATCAACAAGATAGGTTATACAAAAGCTGAGTATCAGTTTGATGGTAACAGCTGTGGAGTTCTCTCTGCTATTCACGAGCAGAGTGATGATATCAATCGTGGTGTTGATAATGGCGACACAGAGAACCAAGGAGCCGGAGACCAAGGTATGATGTTCGGTTACGCATGTAACGAGACAGACAATTACATGCCTGTAACCCTCGACTTAGCACACCTCCTTATGACCACATTAGCCGACATCCGCAAAGAAGGTAAGCACATGACCTACCTTCGTCCAGACTCAAAGAGTCAGGTGACAGTGGAGTATAGCGATGATAACATCCCTCAGCGCATTGACACAATCGTCGTTTCTACACAACACGACGACTTTATTCAGCCAGCAGACAACTCACGTGAGGCACAGCTGAAGGCCGATAAAGAGATGGTGGAACAGATTCACAAAGACGTACTTGAGATTCTCATGCCACGTGTGAAAGCACAGATTAAATCAGAGAAAGTACTGGCTTTGTTCAATGATGATATAAAGTATCTCGTCAACCCAACAGGTAAGTTCGTGATTGGTGGACCTCATGGCGACACGGGTCTGACTGGTCGTAAGATTATTGTAGACACATACGGCGGTAAAGGTGGCCATGGTGGTGGTGCCTTCTCAGGCAAGGACTCAAGTAAGGTAGACCGCTCAGCAGCTTACATAACACGCTATATCGCTAAGAACATGGTGGCAGCTGGTGTGAGTGATGAGATACTCGTGCAGTTGGCTTATGCCATTGGTGTTGCCGAGCCTGTTAGTGTTTATGTGAATACTTACGGTCGTTCACATGTGAAAGCAACTGATGGTGAGATTGCAGAAAAGGTTAAGGAGCTGTTTGACTTACGTCCAAAGGCTATCGAAAAGACATTAAAACTTCGTCAGCCAATGTATTTGGAGACAGCAGCTTATGGTCACATGGGACGTAAGAACGAGGTGGTCAAAAAGACTTTCGAGAGCCGTTACCATGACGCAAAGACACTTGATGTTGAGCTATTCACATGGGAGAAGCTCGACCGAGTTGATGATATCAAAAGAACCTTCGGACTTTAATAGACAATGCCGACAACTGACTCCATTGTTCGCCCGTCTCTGTTGCTGAAGAAAACATTGGCAGCAGGGAAGAAGGCGAATGTTGATTCTGTGGCTAAGGCGAGTCAGACTACTGACTCGTCAATCTTGTTGCGCCCTAAAAAACAGAAGAGGTTTCAGCTAACGGATTTCAAGTTTGCAGAAGAAGGATACTTCAAAGGTAACAAGTACTTTAAGTTGGGACGTGGAGACATTCATGCTGATGGTGTGTCGGGTATCCCTGCTCCATACGCGGTAAGCAATGACAATGTTATTGCAGCAATGCTCTTGGGCTGCTTTATAATGGCAATGGTGGCCTTCTCTCTATCGAGGAATTTCATAGAACGGCAAGTAAAAAGCTTCTTTCGTGGTAGCCGTAGCAAGGAGTCGGTCGTTGAAGCAAATGAAGAAATACGCTTTCAACCTATCTTAATAGCACAGACCTCTCTTTTAGGTAGTATCCTCTATTATTTCTTCGTACGTGATGTTGGGGGCGGTAGACTCTCGAATGACTCACAACTTGGGGCGATAGGATGCTTTTTTGGCGTCTTCCTCGTATATTTCCTATTCAAGTATCTGGTCTATGGGTTCGTTAACTGGGTGTTCTTCGATAGGAAAAATAATGGACAATGGAGGCATACACAAATCTTCTTATACGCTCTTGAAGGGGTCTTGTTATTCCCTATTATACTCTTGCAGGTTTATTTCTCGCTGTCACTCCATGCTGCATTGATTTATACACTAATTGTTATGTTATTTATCAAAATGCTTGCTTTTTATAAGAGTTATACCATCTTTTTTAAGAGAATGGGGGCCAGTCTGCAAATAATTTTGTACTTTTGTGCGCTCGAATTGATGCCGCTGATGGTATTGTGGGGCATTTTGTTCATTACAGATAACTATTTGATAATAAACTTTTAGGACACGATGATAAAAAAGATCTTGGTTTCTCAGCCAAAGCCGTCAAGCGATAAGTCTCCTTACTACGACATTGAAGAGGACTTAGGAGTTGACTTGGTATTCAGACCATTCTTTAAGGTGGAGGGACTCTCAGCCAAAGAGTTCCGTCAACAGAAGGTAAATATATTGGACTATACGGCTGTAGTGTTTACTTCTCGGCATGCTGTAGACAATTATTTTAACCTTGCAAAGGAGATGCGCATCACTATCCCAGAGGATATGAAGTATTTCTGTGTGATTGAAACGATTGCCCTTTATATCCAGAAGTATGTGCAGTACCGCAAACGTAAGGTGTTCTTCGGTAATACAGGAAAGATAGATAGCCTCATTCCAACAATGACTAAGCACAAGACAGAGAAATATCTCGTTCCACAAAGTTCTGTGCATACGGAGGCACTGAGCGAGTTGTTGGATGCTAATAAGCTCAAGCACAAGGAATGTGTGATGTATCGCACAGTGAGCAATGGCTTAACAGAGGAAGAGGTAAAGAACTTTGATTACGATATGCTTGTCTTCTTCAGTCCAACAGGAGTAAAGGCTCTGAAAGAAAATATCCCCGACTTTGTGCAAGGAGATATCAAGATAGCAGCCTTTGGACCTGCTACAGCGAAGGAAGTGGAGGCACAAGGGTTGAGACTCGACCTCCAAGCTCCATCTAAAGAGTATCCTTCTATGACAGGAGCATTGCGTGCTTTCTTAGAAGAAGAGAAGAAGAATAAATAGAATAACGGCTTCTGCCTCATCTGAAAGGATGGGGAAGGAGCCGACATCAGTACCGGACATACGGTAAACATAGGCTAACAAGGATGGAAAAACATGAAGAAAGACTGAGGAAAGGAGAACGTCTATGCAGCAAGAAGCTCATAGATACGCTCTTTGGACCTGGTAGAAGTCATGCGATGACGGTATTCCCCTTGAAGGCTGTTTACAGACTAATCGACAGTAAGTCAGAGGTTTCTACATCGCAAGAAACGCTCACAGAGCCTAATGTACAGCTTTTAGTCAGTGTTCCGAAAAAGCATTTTAAGCGTGCCGTAAAGCGTAACAGGGTGAAACGCCAGGTACGTGAAGCCTATCGAAAGCGCAAGCGTCTTGTCACACAAAGTGTGGACAAACTAACAGATAAACAGTTGTTGATAGCTTTTATATGGCTTTCAGACGAATTGACGGACTCCGTCACCATCGAACAGCGGGTTTGCAACCTACTTCAAAGAATAGGAGAACGAATATTAAAGGATAAGGAAACAGATATAAAAGGATAGAGGAACGGAAACAAAAGGATAGAGGAACCAATATAAAAGAATAGGAGAACAGAAATAATGGATGAGAAGGAGAGAAAAGAGAAAGCCTCATCTGGAGTGCAATCTCAAAACATCTTTGCCAAGCTATGGCGTCTTTTCACACGTGGTTTATCGTGGTTATTGATACTCCCGATACTCTTCTATCGTCAGTTCATATCTCCCTTTACCCCACCCTCCTGTCGTTTCACTCCTACCTGTTCGGAGTATGGCAGACAAGCAATCCTCAAGCATGGTCCTTTTAAGGGTTTGGCGCTTACGATATGGCGCATATTAAGATGCAATCCGTGGGGAGGCAGTGGTTATGACCCAGTTCCCTAACGATGCTAACAACAGAATATTAATACAGAGTAGAGGTTTTTGAAGATAGGGCAGAACGCTTTTAAAATCTTCACCCCTCGACTCCTTAAAGTATAAAGACATAGATGAAGAACTTTGTAGAAGAACTCCGTTGGCGTGGTATGCTGGCTCAAATGATGCCAGGAACCGAGGAAATGCTTCAAAAAGAGATGGTTTCAGCTTACTTAGGTACTGACCCTACAGCTGACTCATTGCACATCGGTCACCTTTGTGGTATCATGATGTTGCGCCATTTGCAGCGTTGTGGCCACAAGCCTTACCTCCTCGTTGGTGGAGCCACAGGTATGATTGGCGACCCATCAGGCAAGAGTCAGGAGCGCAACCTACTTGATGCGGAAACACTTTACCATAACCAAGAGGCTATCAAGAGGCAAGTAAGTAAGTTCTTGGACTTTGATGGCAACGAGCCAAACAAGGCTGAGATGGTTAACAACTATGATTGGATGAAGAACTTCACCTTCCTTGATTTCGCTCGATTGGTTGGCAAGCACATCACCGTCAACTACATGATGGCTAAGGACAGTGTGAAGAAGCGCTTGAGTGGTGAGGCTCGCGACGGACTCAGCTTTACTGAGTTCACTTATCAGCTCTTACAGGGTTACGATTTCCTCTATCTTTATGAGAAATTCGGCGTTAAGTTGCAGTTAGGAGGTAATGACCAATGGGGCAACATGACCACTGGTACAGAGCTTATTCGTCGTACCTTAGGTAACGAGACTGAGGCATTTTGCCTTACTTGTCCACTGATTACAAAGGCCGATGGAAAGAAGTTTGGCAAGACAGAAAGCGGTAA
This sequence comes from Prevotella sp. oral taxon 313, assembly GCF_003043935.1. Classification (NCBI taxonomy): domain Bacteria; kingdom Pseudomonadati; phylum Bacteroidota; class Bacteroidia; order Bacteroidales; family Prevotellaceae; genus Prevotella; species Prevotella sp. oral taxon 313. The sequence goes on along the minus strand of NZ_PYXE01000001.1, from coordinate 2,721,706 downwards.
TATCTGGCTCGATCGCAACCGAACAACACCGTATGCCTTCTATCAGTTCTGGTTGAATGTCAGTGATGATGATGCCGAGAAATATATTAAGATCTTCACATCTTTGGAGCAGGATGTCATCAACAACCTCATCGAAGAACATCGTCAAGACCCTGGTCGTCGTACACTTCAGTACCGTCTTGCAGAAGAGGTCACTCGTATGGTACACTCACAGGAAGACCTTGATATGGCCATTGCAGCCTCTAACATCCTCTTTGGTAAGAGCACTAAGGAGAACTTACTGCAGTTAGACGAGCAGACCTTCACCGATGTCTTTAAGGATGTACCCCATTATGAGGTATCAAAGGATGTACTTGGTCAACCCGCAGTCGAGGTCTTCAATCAGGAAGGTATGCAGATCTTCCCAAGCAAGAGTGAGATGCGTAAGCTCGTAAAGGGCGGTGGTGTATCCCTTAACAAGGAGAAGCTTGCAGCCTTCGACCAGCCAGTAACCTCTGAAGACCTCATCGATGGCAAGTATCTTCTCATCCAGAAGGGTAAGAAGAACTACTCTCTGATTATCGTAAAATAAGTATCTACGAACTATCATTACAGCTATGAAAAGCCTTACTACGTCCCTTGTGGCGTCGCAAGGCTTTTTAATTAACCACTTTCCCATGGACTACAAACAAGCAAGACATGGGCTTAAAAAGTTTGATTATGAAGAAACTCGTCCTTTTCTTACAGCTGGCAGCCTTCATCCTCTTTGCCTCTTGTAGTGATGAAGACCCAGATCCAGCACCTCAACCACCTGTCATAGAAACAAATACTATCTTTGTTTATATGCCATGGTCAGGTCCCACTAAGAAAGACCCTGGCCTTTATAGCTTCTTCCTCACCAATATACAAGACATAAAGACTGCGATTGTCAACCAAGGTGGACTTGGTAACAAGAAGCTCATGATATTTATCTCCACGAAGGTAGATAAGGGTGCACTGATTAATGTTCAGTACAAGAATGGAAGTTGTATAGACGATACTGTGGCCATTTATGACAATACCCAACCTGGCTTAAAGCTCAATACAGCAGAGTGGATAACAACCCTGTTGAAACGAGTTAAGCAAGAAGCGCCTGCTAACCATTACTCTATGATTGTGGGATGTCACGGTATGGGATGGATACCAGCCAAGCCAAGCACACGTATCAATCGTCCTGCTGCCTCACCTTTCGGACTTAGCCAAAATGCTGGTAAGGCTGGTCCACCAACCCGCTGGTTAGGAGGTAATGCCTATCAGACGAACATCTCAGACTTTGACAAGGGTATAGAGGACTCAGGGATTGGTAAGTTTCAGTACATCCTCTTCGATGACTGTAATATGACGGGTATAGAAGTAGCCTACGAACTACGCAATGCTACGAACCATATCATTGGTAGTCCAACAGAGATAATGGCGTATGGTATGCCGTACAAGCTCTTGTGGAGCGAACTATCAAAGGTCAACCCAGACTATCATAGTATCTGTACCAACTTCATCAACTTCTATAGTAACTACAAGTATGAGGGTACTCCTTATCCTTATGGAACGATTAGTGTAATCGACTGCTCGCAGGTGGAGGCCATGGTTGACATCATGAAGGAGATAAACGCATCAAGTTCTCTCTCAACAATCACGGAGAGTAACATTCAAAGTATGGATGGTTACACCCCTTCAATATTCTATGATATGGGCGATTACGTGCGTCAGCTCGCACAGAACGACCCTCTGCTATTGGCAAAATTCAACCGTCAACTCGATCGTCTTGTACCTGAAAAAAGACATACAGATGCCTATTATACATCACTTCGAACGGCTGGCTTCAATATAATACCTATCCAGTCATATTCAGGTATAACGATTTCTGACCCATCAACCAACCAGACAGTGACAAATTCTCTTGGTAGTAACCGTTATTATCAGACTACACATTAATATTAAAATAGCATCTATAGGAATACTAAGCAGTACCTATAGATGCTATTTTCTTAGATATAAAGCACAGACGCATCGAATGAACGGACGTCTTTCACGCAGGTGTACATCATCAGCTCAGAAAGTTCTTCGTTCATTTTCTTTACCTTCTCCTCTACTCCCTCAGCTCCTTGTTGCAGTAAAGGTTTGAGGATACCTCTGCCGACAGCTACGGCATCAGCCCCTAACGCTAATGCTTTGTAAGCATCATAACCCGTATCAATACCGCAGTCGACGAAGATAGCGATTCCACTTCCCGCTAAGCTTGCCTTTATCTTAGGCAGAACCATTAGTGGCGCAATGCCGAAAGGTATTCTACCATGGTGATGAGAGACAACAATTCCAGCACAACCTGCCTCCTTACACTTCATGGCGTCTTGCACAGACAACACCCCTTTGGCTACGAAGGGTACGTTACCAGCGGCCTTCACATACTCTTTTAGATCGGAGAGCATGACCGGCCCGAGTGGAATACCGTCTACAACGTCATATCGTCCGTCTGTTCCTGGGACATGGTCGATGTCTACACCAACAGCTATCGCACCTTGTTCGATAGCAAACCGAATCTCATCTAAAATAATACTATGGTCAGCGAACGGTTTAATAATTCTCACTGTCCGTGCCCCTTCAGCTGCGATTTCCGCATACTCATCGTTGGGCTCCATACCAACCCAGTTCACTGTCTTTAGCTTCTTGGCTGCACGAGCATACTCTAACATCGGTTTCTTACCATCTTTCAACACCTTATTCAAATGTGAGAAGGCTGGCATCATAATCGGTGAGTCGAACTCTTCACCGAAGATGACCGTCTTCAATGATGGTTCGATGGCATCAATAACACGCATCTCAACATGGATAGAATCCAAGTAGTTGCGGTTAAACACATTAGCATCATCAGCTCTGCCACTTGTTACGGGTATCATTCCCGCCGGTCCTGGCCATGGACTCTTTACATTATCATTCATATTTTTTCTGTTTAAGAGCGAAGGTGTGAAATAGTGAAGGCGGTTGAGACGAAAGTTCAGTGACCTCATGTCCCATTCATATATTCACTTCTTCCACTCCCTTCTTGTCCCTATAAAACTATTGTCTTTACTTCTTTTGCTTCTTTTCATCCCTTAACCCCTTACCAATATCGCCTTAACTCCTTAAATTCCCTATATCAAGAATAATGTTATCAACGTATATACTATCATCGCCACAAGGATGAAGATAGAGATAAAAGCCGACATAAAACTTTTGTCATCCTCATCGTTACAAAGACTTTCTATCTGTAGCGGGACTGGGAAACCTGTTGGACAAGCAAAGTAAAGGAGTACGCCAACGAAAAATATCTTCACCTTCATCAATCCAGGGAACAAGAGTAAAAAGCCTACTACAATAGTGCCACACAACATTAGACGCACCAGTGTCAATGTCAATAGCGGTTTAAGCTGCCCCGTTCGTAAGTGGAAACCGTAGCCGAGGGTGAAGAGGATTATGCTTGCAATAGGTGACATCGCCATATCCATCGTACCATCATATATATTGTTCAAGCCATTCTCCGCCAACCATTGGTATAATCCCAACAGATTAACAACGATACCAACGACAACAGCTATGATGAAGGGAGCACTAATAATCCGCTTTGCCAATGGTAGAAAAGACACGTCTCTTGACGTTTGACGCATGATGAGCACCGGAACAAGTCCAAAGTTGATGAGGATTCCAGCCACATCAAAGGTGATAATGTTCACTGCATGTTTTGCTCCTACAAGTGCTATATAAAGTGGTAGGGCAACGCTTCCACCCTCACAGGTCATTAGTAAGAACGGTGCCAAACGGGCATAACGTCCACTAATAGGGTTAGCTATGCTCTTTCCTATCAGATAGACAAGAATCCAAGCGACATCTAAGAAGAGTATTTCATATATGAAATTTGTAGATAGTTCGGCCTTCACAAGAACGTGAAAGACCAACAACGGGAATAGAATATTAAACACCAACGACTTCGCTCCTTCGTTCTGTTCAGCCGTCACCCACCCTCTTCTGTGGCTTGACCAGCCGAGAAACATCATAAAGAAGACAGGGAAAAGTATTTCGATAGCTTTCATCTATTTGTCGATTATTATCCTTTTTGTATTTGTTACAATGCACAAATATAGATAAAAAGCATGATACTACCAAACGAAACAATGCTTTAAGCGTAATTAAAGATTGTCTTCACGAATAGTATGTATTCTCTTTTTCTATTTAGTGTGACAGGATTAGCCTTATTTGGGCCTATTAGTCAAATAAGCTATTTAGTCTCCCCAAGACTATTGGGCACTATCTAATTAAGCCTTATTTGGGGCTTATTAGCCTAATAAGCCATATAGCCCCAAGACTATTAAGCGCTATCTTATTAGCCTTATTGGGGCCTATTAGGCCAATAAGCCCAATAGTCCCCAAGACTATTAAGCACCATCTTATTAGCCTTATTTGGGCCTATTAGGCCAACAAGCCATAGCCCTTTAACACCTAAGAAAGCCCTCACCTCCTATCCACCACTCCCCCAATCGATAGAAGAGAAGTCCCCCCTCATTGATTTTTTTTCATGAAAAAAAATATTTCCTTTCATGAAAAAAAATATTTTTCTTCATGAAAAGAAATACTTATTGTCGTGTAAATAATTCGTAATCGGTTATTGGCTGCATGGAAAAAGACAAAGAAATGTCCTTCTCCACACGCCCTATTCGTATTATTTCGCAGGTGTCATGACAACCTCAGCATGGTTGCCAGCAGCCAAGATCTGCTTCAGATAAGCTGCAAGCTTAGCTGGAGTAATAGCCTCAACAGTCTTCTTATAGTTTGTCTGGAAGTCTACACCTGTCCAAACATACTCATCGAGGATATCCATCCAATGCCCATTATTCTTAGCAGCAAGCTCAGCATCCTTCAGCATGAAGTCCTTTACCTTCTGCACCTTATCGGCATCCATCTTCACTGTATTATCCTTTATTCCCTCAGCAAGAAGCTTCAGAGCGAGGTCGGACTTAGCTGGATCCATAGGACAATATGCTTGAATGACAGCAGTAGACTTATTGCCAAGACGACGCAAAGAGCCACCTGCGCTTACAGAGTAGGCCGCACTGGCATCCTCACGAATGCTCTTCAAGTAGACCATTGAGAGTACTTGGGCTGCAGCACTGGTAAGAATTTCGTTCTCAAGAGTGTAAGCCATTGGCGCATGCCAGAACTCGAAGGCAATAGCCTTTGGTGTTTCAGACTTACGAGTGAACTTATTAACCACGTTACCATTCACGTAGCTTGGTACTTCCTTCCATGTTTCAGCCTTGCCCTTAGGCAGAGAAGCGATATACTTCTCTATCAATGGGCGCAGAGAAGACTCATCGAAGTTACCTACAAAGTAGTAAACAAACTGACCAGGGTTGGCAAAACGCTCCTTCCAAATCTGTAAGATACGGTCGTAGTTAACGTTCTTCAAGGTGTTCAGCGTCATTGGGGCGAAGCGTGCTTCATGGCCAAAAATGGTCAAACTAAGCGAATCACTGAACACACTCTCAGGTGAAAGGTCCTTATTCTTCAGCCCTAATTCCAACTGTGCCATCATTGCCTTGTAAGAAGCCTCATCCTTTGCAACATTCGTAAAGTTAAGGTAAAGCAACTGCATCATCGTCTCTATGTCCTTAGGAACACATGAACCACCTACTGACTGATAGTAGCTTGACAAGCCACAGCTCATAGAAGCCTGCTTACCAGAGAGTGCTTTCTGCAGTTCCTGACGTGAGAAATTACCCAAGCCACTATAACCGATGACAGCCTCGAAGAGCTGTAAGTTACTGAAATCAGCCTTGCCATAGAGACCCTTACCGCCCTTCGCTAAAGCCTGGAACTGAATTTCATTATCCTTGAAGTTGGTCTTCTTCAGAATGACACGTGCTCCATTGCTCAATGTCAGTTCCTTAAAACCAAGCACTTTGTTCTCCTTCTCGCTAACAATCTTACCAGCCTTAGGTAGCTTCTTCTCGTCGAGTAGTGGCTCCTGCTTTACGTTGTCAACGTAAGGTTCAATCTTCTCGGCACGTACAGCATTAATGGTTTGTGCCATCTGAGCCTCAGTTGGGTAAGTAGCACCCGCTTTATCCTGTGCAAAGATATATGCAACGAAGTTGCTGTCCTTGTCAGTGATGAGTTCCTGCGCATACTTATTGATAACATCAACATTCAATGCAGGCATCTCAATAAGCTGCTTCATGATCTGATAATCGTCCTCCTTGCTTGGGATAGGTTCGTTAGAAAGATAGTGATCACGAAGTTCATCACCATACTGAGCGTTCTTCACCTTGTTACGATTAACGTAAGCAGACTCCAACTGAGAGAGGTATTCAGCCTTCATACGGTCGTATTCGCCTGCAGTAAAGCCATAAAGACGAACGCGCTGTGCCTCACGATAGATAGCAGCAAGGGCTTGGAGGTCCTTTCCTTCCTTAGCATCTGCAGCCATACTGAAGGCAGCCTTTGGTTTTGAAAGCATGTAGTCGCCATCCTCAGAATAAGCACCAGTGAAAGGACAGTCGGCTTTCTGTGCCAATTCAGCGAGTCGCTGATTGAGCATCATAGTGATGATGTTCTTTGCGTAAGAGTCTACATAGTAGTACATATCGCCCTTCTGTGCGTCAGGGAAGGCGTCATGCTTCATGCTGAAACCTACCTGGCTGTAAGGCAACTCCTTGTCCTTACCAAACACGTAAATAGCATCTTTCGTGTCAGGCACAGCCTCTTCTACAACCTGTGCAGCATTAGCAGGAACGGTAGAGTTAGCCCAAAGCTTCTTAATCTCGTTCTCGGTATGGTCTACATCGACATCACCAACAACGATGATACACTGGTTGTCTGGACGATACCATTTCTTATAATAGTCGCGAAGGTCCTGATAAGGGAACTTATCGACAATGCTCATCAAGCCAATTGGCATACGATGACCATACTTAGAATTAGGATAAAACTTCGGTAACACGTCATCGTAGATACGCATCACTGGTGAACGGCGTAGCTGCCACTCCTGATGAATAACACCACGCTCCTTATCTATCTCCTTATCAGCCAATGTCAAGCCATTTGACCAGTCCTTAAGAATTAACAGACAAGAGTCGAGCGCAGTCTGACGAGCTGTAGGCACGTCACAAATACGATAGACCGTCTGGTCGATACTGGTGTAAGCATTCAAGTTACTACCGAACTCCACACCGAGTGAACGGGTGAATTCGAGGAGCGTAGAGTCAGGGAAATGCTCTGAGCCATTGAATGCCATGTGCTCAAGGAAGTGTGCCAAACCACGCTGTTTGTCGTTTTCTTGAATAGAACCCACACGCTGCGCAATGTAAAAGTTGGCTACATGCTCTGGCCATTCATTGTGAAGGATGTAGTAAGTTAAGCCATTGCTGAGCTTACCTTGTCTTACATTCTTATTCACAGGGATAGGCCCCATCTGCTGAGCAGAGGCCAAACCAGTGACAAAAAGTAAGACGATTAAGAATAAATGTTTGACTTTCATCTTAAACGTTGTTTGTAATTTAATATTAGTTTAATGGCACAAAGATACATAAAAATCCGTTACGCAATTCGATTTTATCCTTTTTTTACATGTTGATGGGCATCAATAAAGATTATTCTGATAGTAAGTCGGCTTGTTGACGCTCATCATACTGGATATTACGGGGGTGATGTTCGAGAATTTCCTGTCGTAGCGTGGAGGTATCAATATGGGTATAAATCTCTGTTGTTCCGATACTTTCGTGTCCCAACATAGCCTGTATGGCACGTAGGTCGGCACCGCCTTCGAGCAAGGAGGTGGCGAAGGAGTGGCGAAGAGTGTGAGGAGAGATAGTCTTTTTGATACCTGCTTCGAGTGCATAGCGCTTTATCATGATAAGTATCATCGTACGTGTAAGATGGTGACCACGCCGATTAAGGAAGACATAATCCTCCTCGCCAGGCTTAATCTTCATCTCGTTACGGTCAGCAAACCAGTAGTTTAGCTCGTCTAAGGCTCGTGGTGAGATCGGAACTAAGCGTTCCTTCGACCCTTTACCCATCACTCTTATATACTGTTCGTCGACATATAGATTGGATAACTTTAGGTTTGTAAGTTCTGACACACGTAGTCCACAAGAGAACAAGACCTCGATAATGGCACGATTGCGGTGTCCCTCCCACTTCGTCAGGTCTATTGCCTGCTCTAAAAGGTCGACTTCTGCTGTGGAGAGCACCTCTGGTAAGTGGTCAGGCTGCTTGGGCGACTCTAATAACTCAGTTGGGTCAACCTCTAAATAACCATCAACAACAAGAAAGCGGTAGAACTGTCGCACCCCACTAAGGATACGTGCCAATGAACGAGGACCAATGCCAAGGTCGGAGATAAAGGCTGCGAAATGTTCTAAATCTTCTAATTTCACATCTAACACATCGACCTGCTCTAAGGCAAGATAGCGTAAGAGCTTATCCACATCACGCAGATAAGCATCCAACGTATTAGCCGAGTAGCCTTTCTCTAACTTCAGATAACGGCGGTAACGACCTACAATATCTTTTGAATTCTTGCCTGTTTCCATTTAATTTCTTATTTTTGCATACTGCAATTTATATGCAAAGATACATCAAAAAACGATATTTGAGAAGAAAGAGATATGAAAGTAATCATTATTAATGGTCCCAACTTGAACCTGTTAGGGGTGCGTGAACCTGAAATATACGGTAGTATGTCTATGGACACCTTCCTTTCACAACTGCGAGAAAGCTATCCTAACTGTACCATTGACTATTATCAAAGTAATATCGAGGGCGAACTCATCAACAAACTACAGGAGACTGGCTTCTCATATGATGGCATTATCCTCAATGCTGGGGCTTATACACATACAAGTATTGCGCTTTTAGATTGCATCCGCTCTCTACAAACGCCAGTGATTGAGGTGCATATCAGTAATGTTAACGACCGTGAGGACTTCCGTCGACACTCAATGATTGCCCCTGCCTGCAAGGGTACGATTCAAGGCTTTGGTCTTAACAGCTACAGATTGGCTATAGAAGCATTGTCACTCCTATAACCTTTCAATACTCATCATCACTATCATCACCCATGCCAACAACCAACACCTATACTTCCCTCACCGATGAGGCGGGCTGCGATGCCTATCTTGCCTCGCATATCGACCCAGAAGGCGATTATCTTTACCGTCTTTATCGTGCCACAAACATCCATACAATACATGGACGTATGGCAAGTGGTCATCTGCAGGGGCGTCTACTAAAGATGCTTGTACAGATGATACGTCCTAAGAATATCCTCGAAGTGGGTACTTTCAGTGGCTATTCGGCTATCAGTATGGCTGAAGGATTAGAGGAAGGGGGCAAACTCTATACCTTTGAAATCAATGACGAGATGGAGGATTTCACACGTCCTTGGATTGAAGGGTCGTCTGTTGCCGACAAGATTGATTTCCGTATCGGTGACGCTGCAGAAGAGGCTCCCAAGTTAGGGATTATATTTGATATGGCTTTCGTCGATGGTGACAAGCGCAATTATACAGAGGTATATGAGAAACTACTGCCTATCATCCGTTCTGGTGGCTATATCCTCGCTGACAATACACTGTGGGATTGGCACGTCATTGACCCAGCCTACGACCACGACCATCAAACGATTGGTATCCGACAATTCAATGACTTCGTTGCCAAAGACGACCGTGTAGAGAAGGTTATACTGCCCCTTCGTGATGGGTTAACGCTGATTAGGAAGAAATAAAGCCCTCTCCTGTCTTAGTATCCACCCTCCCTACCAAACATACCGACCATTAACACCTAACATTAAACACCCAACACCCAACACTAAAAGTTTGTGTATTCTTCAAACTTTCAGTACCTTTGCAGGATAAAACAATAAATAGATAAGACAATGCAAGAGACAAGACAAAACCGCATATCACGCCTCCTTCAAAAGGAGTTAGCAAGTATTTTCCAGACACAGACACGTATGATGCATGGTGTTTTGGTTAGTGTAACACGTGTTAAGGTAAGCCCAGACCTCAGTATCTGTACCGCCTACCTCAGTATTTTCCCATCTGAAAAGGGAGACGAAATACTGAAAAACATCAATGCCAATGAGAAGACTATCCGTTACGACTTAGGCCAGCGTGTGCATAATCAGCTGCGTATCATCCCTGAACTACGCTTCTTCATTGACGACTCCCTCGACTACTTGGAGCGTATTGATGAGTTACTAAAGAAGTAGAAGGTGGGTGATGGGTGTTGAATGTTGGGTGTTGATGAATTGTTGATAAGTATTAAGAGGTAGGTGTTGACGATTAGTAAATAGGTACCTAAGCCTATTCAGAAATCCACCACCCCCAGTTATCAATTCATCAACACCCAACATTCAACACCTAACACCCATCACCAAACACCCATCACACCCAACACTCTACACATCATCACCCAACATTCAACACCTAACACCCATCATGAACTTCCCTTTTTACATTGCTCGACGTTACCTCTTCTCAAAGAAGAGCACACATGCCATTAATATCATCAGCCTCATCTCAGTACTCGGTGTGTCGGTGGCAACAATGGCATTGGTCGTTGTATTAAGTGGATTCAATGGATTCTCCGACCTTGTTGCATCATTCTTCACCAACTTCGACCCACAACTGAAGATTGAAGCTGCTAAAGGTAAGGCCATGACTGCTAATGATCCCTTGCTCCTTAAAGTGAAACATCTTCCTACTGTAGAGGTTGCAACGGAGTGTGTTGAGGATCAGGCCTTGGCTATCTATCACGACAAACAGGCCATGGTGAACGTGAAGGGAGTAGAAGATAACTTCGACTCGCTGACTCATATCAGTAATATTCTTTATGGTGATGGTGATTTCAGACTCCATACTGCTAACTTGCAATATGGTGTCCTTGGTATTAGACTGGCTCAAGACCTTGGTACAGGAGTAGCTTGGCAGGACTACTTACACATCTATGCGCCACAACGTGAGGGACAGTATGATGCCTCTAACCCTACAGATGCCTTTGTAAAGGACTCTTTGATATCCCCAGGAGCACTCTTTCAAGTGAAACAGATGAAGTATGATAAGGGATATATCATCACCTCCCTCGATTTCGCACGTCGTATCTTCAACCGACAAGGAGAGATTACTTCACTTGAGTTACGCATGAAACCGGGTGTTGACATTGATAAGGCAAAGAACGAAATACAGACCCTTCTCGGCGATAAATACAAAGTATTAGACCGCTACGAGCAACAGGCTGACACGTTTAACATCATGCGCATTGAGAAACTCTTTGCCTATGTCTTCCTTACTTTCATACTTATGGTGGCCTGCTTTAATATCATTGGCTCACTTTCTATGCTCATTATTGATAAGAAGAATGACGTCATCACCCTGCGTAACCTCGGTGCAACGGATGGTCAGATACGCCGTATCTTCCTCTTTGAAGGTAGGATGATTTCCGCTGCTGGTGCTGTCATCGGTATTGCACTCGGCTTATTACTTTGCTGGTTACAGCAGACATACGGCCTTGTACAGCTTGGTGATCAAGCAGGAAACTTTGTTGTCAATGCCTATCCTATTAGCGTTCACCCCGAAGACATCGTTACTATCTTCTTTACTGTTATCCTTGTGGGCTGGCTCTCCGTATGGTATCCTGTACGTTATATGAGTCGTAAACTGACGAAAGAATGACAATAGCAGCATACATAACCTGCACTTCTACCGCAAAACACGAGTAGTGATTATCACACTTACGCATAACTAAACATCTAAACAATATGACTGAGAACCTAAATGACAAGATTATTATCTACCAAAGTGAAGATGGTAAGACCCAACTTGATGTGACGCTGGAAGGAGAGACCGTATGGCTTACACAGGCACAGATGGTTGAACTATTTCAAACAAGCAAGCAGAATGTAAGCCTACACATCAACAACAACCCGCAAAAACGACGGACGAAAGCAATGCACTCTTTGATGTTGTGGTAGACTATACATATACTCTTGACACACTCGATAAATATGATATCTTATTAAAAAGTTTCATCTATCAAATCTATCCGACGCCATTAACACATCATAATCGCCCTCATAGTTATCCTTATCGTTTAACTTTTTACATGAAGTCCTTTACGTTATATAAGGAATAAACCAATGAGCTATTAAGATATTTCTCATCTATTAAATAACAACTATAAACCTAAACAACATGACTGAGAACCTAAATGACAAGATTATTATCTATCAAAGTGAAGATGGAAAGACTCAACTTGATGTAAAGTTGGAAGGAGAAACCGTGTGGTTAAACACGAAGCAAATGGCAGAACTCTTCGATAAGGAAGAATCAAACATACGAAGACACGTAAACAATGTCTTTAATGAAGCAGAACTCCCACGAGAGAATAACGTGCATTTTCTGCACGTTAATGGTGTTAAAAAGCCAGTTCCTTTTTATACTCTTGATGTTATTATATCCGTTGGTTACCGTGTACATAGTCACAGAGGGGTACGCTTCCGCCAATGGGCTAACTCTGTTCTTAAGCAATATCTTGTCAAAGGCTATGCTATCAATGAGAACATACGAAAACAACAGATTGCTGAACTGCGCCAACTCATACAGGTCTTAGGCAGAGCCATTCAGCAGCAACCTGCAAAGACGACGGACGAAAGCAATGCGCTCTTTGATGTTGTGGTGGACTATACCTACGCACTCGACACACTTGATAACTATGATTACCAGCGACTCCATATCGCTAAGACCACCAAAGAAGAACCTTTCCATGCCACATACGAGAATGCTATGCACGAAATAGATGTTCTTCGACAGAAGTTTGGTGGTTCTGTACTCTTTGGTAATGAGAAGGATGATTCCTTCAAAAGTTCTATGGGACAAATCTATCAGGCTCCATTGACATATAATAATTATCCTTATCGTTTAGCTTTTTACTTGAAGTCTTTTACATTATATAAGCAATAAATCTATGAGCTATTAAGATATTTCTCATCTATTAAATAACAACTATAAACCTAAACAATATGACTGAAAACCTAAACGACAAAATTATCATCTATCAAAGTGAAGATGGTAAGACTCAACTTGATGTGAAGTTGGAAGGAGAAACCGTGTGGCTTACACAGGCACAGATGGTTGAACTCTTTCAATCCAGTAAAGCAACGATTAGCGAGCATATAAAACACATCATAGAAGATGATGAACTCGATGCTAACTCAACTGTTCGGAAATTCCGAACAGTTCAACAAGAGGGCAAACGGCAAGTTTCTCGTATAGTCGCTTATTACAATCTTGATATGATAATATCCGTGGGATATCGTGTAAATACAAAACGTGGTATCCGTTTCCGCCAATGGGCAAACTCTGTTCTTAAGCAATATCTTGTCAAAGGCTATGCTATCAACGAGAACATACGAAAACATCAGATTGCAGAACTGCGCCAACTCATACAAGTATTAGGCAGAGCCATCCAACAACAACCTGCAAAGACAACGGACGAAAGCAATGCGCTCTTTGATGTTGTGGTAGACTATACCTACGCACTCGACACACTCGATAACTATGATTACCAGCGACTCCATATCGCTAAGACCACCAAAGAAGAACCCTTCCATGCCACATACGAGAATGCTATGCACGAGATAGATGTTCTTCGACAGAAGTTTGGTAGTTCTGTACTCTTTGGTAATGAGAAGGACGATTCCTTCAAAAGTTCTATCGGACAAATCTATCAGACCTTTGATGGCACGGAACTATATCCGAGTGTGGAGGAGAAAGCGGCTATGCTTCTCTATCTTGTCACCAAAAACCACTCGTTCAGCGATGGTAACAAGCGCATTGCAGCTACCCTCTTCCTCTGGTTCATGAATAACAACAATATTCTCTATCGTCCCGATGGATCCAAACGCATTGCTGACAATACGCTCGTTGCCCTCACGCTGATGATTGCAGAGAGCAAAACAGAGGAAAAGGATATAATGGTAAAGGTTGTGGTGAACCTTATCAACCAAGCCAATTAACCCACTCTTCAATAACAACTTATGAAACTTTTAGCAAACAGATAGGAGTATATCAAAAAATAATTATTAACTTTGTCGTAAACATAAGAAGCAAAGTATGTCAAGAGAGGAAACAAATCAAATACGCTACATCATTGCTTTAATAGCAGAGTTTGCCAAGAAATTTAATCTTGGTCAGCGACAGGCATACAATTACCTTAAACGTTTTAAGGGAATAGACTACCTAATGTCCTTTTATGATATCCTACATACGCAATCCTTTGAAGATGCTATTCATGATATCTCTATCATCTGTGAGAGGGATGGTGGTACACTAAAATATCAAATCCAAACTAATAAAACCATAGAACTGACCAACGAACAGATTGATATGATGAAAGAGGATATATGTGCAGAACTTATAGCCTTATTGATGAAAGACAAACATTATACTATGTCCGAAGCTATTGATATGCTCTATAACTCTGACACTTACAACCGTATTCAAGACCAGTCAACAGGATTATATTATCAAAGTCCCGGCTATACATACGCTTTTCTACAGCAGGAATTAATGACTGGAGACTATCGAAGGTAAATGTTATAAAATACATAGAGAACAAAGCAAATCTATAATATAGAGTTTATTATATGCTTTTTCACCCTAAACTAATAAAATCATAGTATAGAAACGGGTCATTGAAGAAAGTTTTTTATATATTTGCAACAGAGAACAAAAGCACAAGCCAATGAGTTGACAAGAACGTGCCAATTACTAATTATAACAAAAAAAAGGAACAATGAAAAAGACTATTACAATCTCATTACTTGCTGTAGCAGTAATAAGCGCTACGTTTATTTTATCATCTTGCAGCTTCAAAAATGATGATGATAGGATTATTGAGTGCTGGCCACCACCTGTAAGAATTGACCTTTCAAGGGTATTTACTAATGGCATACCTAAAGAGGTGGATAGTATGACTATCCAAACAGATGACAATGGATTGGTTACAGGCATAAAGACTAAGAATGAAACGGTATCTTTCAAATACAATAACACAAAAACACGTACTTTTGTAATCCCAAATGTCTTCATGAAAGTAGAACATAATGGAGATACAACGGTCTACATAATGTTCCTGGGCAACAATGGTTTTGTTAGAGGATGCATGAGGGAACAAAAAGAAAACACAAAGGAAGATACATGGAGGTTCACTTATAACGATAATGAGCAACTAATTAATATAATCCATTCAGCAGATGACTACAAAGAATTTACTTTGACTTATAAAGATAGCAACATCTCTGAAATAGAGACAAAAACTATCGTTTCACAAACAACAACAAGAAAAAAAGACACTTGCAAAGTTGCTTATACCTCAGATACAACCCCTACTCCTATAGTGAACAAGGGCAACATTATGCTTTTTAATACAACGTTTGGAATTGACATGGGTGCAATTAAATACGCCTACTATGCAGGATTACTTGGAAAAGCAACAAAGAACTTGCCTGTACAGCTTATTAATAAGAACGGCAACAAAAACAACTTTACGTGGACTGTCAATAGTAATGGTTTCCCAACAGCAATGACAAGCGGTAGCCATCAATACAAGTTCGGGTGGTAAAAAACGAGTTCTGTATCATTACATATAATTATCATCACCCTTCTATATAGTACACTCGGAAAGTAATTCTATAGGGGGGACTTTCAAGCCATAGCTCTCAGACCATACATCACACTGGTCTGAGAGCTTTTCTTTTGCTTTCTACTCCCCAAACTCATATCTTTACCCACGCAAAAGGGTATAAATACACAGATTACTACATAGCTCGTCCTTGCAAGGCGAACAACGAAACAGTATCTTTGCAGCAGAAATCACAAATTATTTTCATGAAAAAAAATATTTTTCTTCATGAAAAGAAAGATTTATTTTCACGTAAATAATTTCTTTTTTTCATGAAAAGAATTCAGCCCAAGCCTAAGATTGTAGAGGATAGCCCTACATTCTATAGAACTATGGCACATAGAAAAGAAGATTATTAACCCTTTAATATATACATAAAGTTATGACTGTAAATTACAAACTATTAAGAACAAGCGGTAAGCTGGCTAAGCGTACACCACTGAGAATAGTATCTATCAAGAAAGACGTAACAGGTATAGAGAGCATCTGTCAGCGTATCCAACAGGCTACTACATTCACTACTGCCGACATTCTCGGTACTATCTCAGCATTGAAAACAGAATTAACAGAAGAATTAAAAAGCGGGAATACAGTTCATATACCTGGTTTCGGCTTCTTCTCCCTTGCCCTAAAAGGCAATATCTACGAAGACCCTAAGACGCATCGACACTACCTCCATAATGCTGCGGTACGCAAAATAAGGTTTCGCCCCGATAAGGATTTCTTTGAAGCTTTGGGAGATATAGACTTTGACGACAAAACCTATAAGGACGGTACACCCTCTCTTCCCATGAAAGCAGCTGTTAACGCTGCATTAAAAGAGTTGTTTGATAAGAGTCCGATAATAACCGTTAACGACCTCCGTCGCCGTCTGAACCTTTCTACAACCTACGCCTATCAACTTACAGCACAGTTAGAACGTGAAAAGAAAATCATCAACATTGGCTCACGTTACCGCAAGATCTATAGAAAGACATAGGACGAAAAAATACATACAAGCGACCCCTATCGCCCCGTACAAAGTAACCTATAATGTATAAAATATCTTCTGTATACATTATCTATCAGAAGAAAATATTATCTTTGTAGAAACATAAAAACTAACAACCTATGTTTGTAACAGCACAATTAACACTTAACAGTCATCATTATGACGTTGAACTGCTCAATCAGAGTCACACCATTTCACAGAATAGAATGATCACCACAGACATACCCTGCCTGCTGACGTGCAGTTGTTTAGATTGATGAATACGCCTGTTGACAACCTCATTTAGGAATTAATGATGAAGACAGAAAGCACTCCCACTGCTGAGAGACAATTAGAAATACATGAAAAATGGAAAAGAAAAGAAGAACAAGGAAGAGAATTATCCTTCAAATAGTAATGTGGACTTGTATTCTGTTCTCTGTGGGTACTTGCACACGTTATATTATATGGGTTTCATTGCATAGAGCCAAGCCTAACAACCAACCAAAGTATTCATCAAAAGAAGAATCTTATTTCAAAGAGTTGGAGAAAAGGGATAATTGGAGGGATTTAGATAGATACATCTATAATATAAATGAAAAAGGAGAACCTTTGCCCAATGATTCTGTTTTTCTTAACAAGGACTATGCATATTCATTCGGTGTGGATATTGAGGATTCTACAACTTTCTATTCTTTACCAGCAAACACAGAAGACACTATTGCCTTATACTTATATAATCATGTGGTTGACAGAACACCTCAACTACGAAGAATAGAAATAATATTCAATTATGAAGAAGAATTAGATGAACGGGCAAGTATTGGACATTCTCGCAAAAGTGAATATGCAGTTCGTGGGAAAAAACTTGTTAAATTAAAACACGATATGGAGTAAAAGCACCAGTTAGCAAAGAAATATATAGCTGTTCCAAGACTTCAATGCTGAACAGTCCTTTTTATCTGGTATATGACTGGTAACACATTAGTAATCGATATGAACATATACATGTGTTAAGTATGAGAACGAAAAGAAAAACAAGAAAAAGGAAGAGAATTATCCTTCAGATTCTAATGTGGACCTGTATTCTCTTCTCTGTGGGTACTTGTACACATTATATTCTGTGGGTCTCATTGCATAGAGCTAAGCCTAACAACCAGCCAGAGTATTCAGCAAAAGAAGAATATTATTTCAAGGAGTTGGAAAAAAGGGATAATTGGAAGTCTCCAAGTAGATACCTTTATAATATTGATAAAAAAGGAGAAGCATTAGTCAGTGACTCTGTTTTTCAGAACAACCCCTATGCATATTCTCTTCGTATTGAGATAAAAGACTCCACAACATTCTTTTCGTTACCAAGTAAAACTGGAGATACAATTGCCTTATATTTATATAATCATGTAGTTGACAGAAATCCTGAACTACAGAGAATTGTCATTGGTTTCTCTTATATTGAACGAATATACGAACGAGCAAGTATTGGACACTCACGAACAGAAGAGTATGTAGTCCATGGCAAAAGGCTTGTGAAATTAAAACACGATATAGAGTAAAAGCATCAGCTAACAAAGAAACATATACATATTCCAAAAATTCCATGCTGAAAAACTCGTTTTATCTGGCATAAGATTGACAACACATTTGTAGTTAATAAGAACATAGATATATATCAAGTTTGGGAAAGTAAAAAAGATAAAGAACTAAAAACCTCGCATAGAAACACAAAAAAGCCATTCCCAACCCTTTACAGAGTTTAGGAATGGCTTTTATTTATTGATTAGTCCTCAGACTGTTTTTATCCAATCCACTTCACATAAGCGAAGTCCTGACGATGTGGCAGGAGGGCATTCTTAGGATACATACGTACAGCGTATTTATAAGCACCTGCTACAGTTGCATCGAAAGTAGCTTCGAAGGTATAGTGATTACCCTCTGTCTTCACCATCTTGAATGGGATAACCTTATGGATGTTTACATCATCAACAGGTGCATTCTTCAAGAATACCAACTCAAGACCTACTGCATCGTTCAAGCCCTGCTCGTCGATAACGTAAGTAACCTTAATCTTATGACCTGTAGAAATATCCTGCAATGCATCTTCATTCTTAGAAACAACATAGATGCTGTCCCAACGCTCAGCAACAGACTCCTTCCAAAGAGCAATCTCCTTAGCAAGTTTATTGTCGTTAGCCTCGAGCTTATGAGAACGCTTAGCCTGACTCTCATAGAACTTGTCATAGTAGTCATCAAGCTGACGCTTCATTGTATAGTGAGGAGCGATAGTTGCAATAGAGTTCTTTACAACCTTTACCCAATCCTCAGAATAGCCATCTTGATTCTTATTGAAGTAGAGAGGAGCAATCTCATTCTCAAGCAGACCGTAGATAGTAGCTGCATCGAGCTGATCCTGATAGCCCTGGTTCTGATAGGTACGCTTCTCTGGCAATGCCCATCCAGCACCCTCACGGTAGCCTTCAACCCACCAGCCGTCGAGTACTGAGAGGTTAACAACACCATTCATCTCTGCTTTCTCACCAGATGTACCACTTGCCTCGAGTGGACGAGTTGGTGTATTCATCCAGATATCAACACCAGAAACGAGACGACGAGCCAACTGCATATCATAATCCTCAAGGAAGATAATCTTACCGAGGAACTGTGGCATACGTGAAATCTCAAAGATACGCTTGATAAGTCCCTGTCCTGCACCATCAGCTGGGTGAGCCTTACCTGAGAAGAAGAACAGAACTGGACGCTCTGGGTTGTTTACAATCTTCTCCAAACGCTCAAGGTCAGTGAAGAGCAAGTGTGCACGCTTATACGTTGCAAAGCGACGACAGAAACCAATCATCAATGCGTTAGGGTTGATACGCTCAAGGATAGAAACGACCTTAGCTGGGTCACCCTGGTTGCGGAGCCACTGCTTGGTGAACTTATCACGGATATACTTGATAAGTTTCTGCTTCAATGCCATACGTGTCTCCCAGATTTCTGAATCTGGAACATTATAGATTGCGTGCCAGATAGACTCGTTACTCTGGTCGCTCATGAAGCTTTCATCAAAGTACTTGTCGTAAACTTTACGCCACTCTGTTGCGGTCCATGTTGGGAGGTGTACACCATTGGTTACATAACCTACAGCATTCTCCTCTGGGAAGTAACCCTTCCACAATGGAGCAAACATCTTCTGACTTACCCAACCGTGAAGCTTTGACACACCATTGACCTCCTGACAGGTGTTACAAGCGAAGGTACTCATACAGAAACGCTCGCTGTGATCATCAGGATTGGTACGACCCATACCGATAAACTCATCCCAAGAGATACCGAGCTTTGCTGGATAATCACCCATATACTTACCGAAGAGTTCCTCGTCGAAGTAGTCGTGACCTGCTGGAACTGGAGTGTGAACGGTATAGAGTGATGAAGCACGTACAAGCTCCATAGCCTGATTAAATGTCAAGCCACTCTCGATGTAGTCGCAAAGACGCTGGAGGTTGCAAAGTGCTGCATGACCTTCATTGCAGTGATAGATATCCTTCTTGATACCCAATTTCTTCAAAGTAAGAATACCACCGATACCGAGCAGAATCTCTTGCTTCAAACGGTTCTCCCAGTCACCACCATAGAGAGAGTGGGTGATAGGACGGTCGAACTCAGAGTTCATATCGTTGTCTGTATCGAGCAAGTAAAGCTTAATACGACCAACGTTCACACGCCATACAAGTGCGTGTACCATATAGTTGCGGTAAGGTACATCAACAACAACCTGATTGCCGTTCTCATCAAGCTCTCGCTCAATAGGAAGAGAGTTGAAGTTCTGTGCATCGTACTTAGCAATCTGCTGACCATCCATAGAAAGACTCTGTGTGAAGTAGCCAAAGCGATAGAGGAAACCTACAGCACAGAAGTCTACGTTAGAGTCAGAAGCCTCCTTTATGTAGTCACCTGCCAAGATACCAAGACCACCAGAATAAATCTTCAAAGCCTGGTTAAGACCAAACTCCATACAGAAGTAAGCAACAGAAGCACGCTTTTTATTAGGCTTAACGTCCATATAAGTACGGAACTTCTTATAGACATCACTCACCTGCTTCATCAGCTTTTTGTCCTTTACGATAGCTTCCTTACGGTCATAGCTAAGACGCTCAAGGAGCTGGACAGGATTATGTCCAACCTCTTCATAGAGTTCCTCATCAAGAGCTTTGAACATGTTGCGTGCTTCGTAATTCCATGCCCACCACATATTGTGAGCAAGCTCATCAAGACATGCCAGTTCCTTTGGCAGAGTTGACTTTACAGTTACCTCTTTCCACTGAGGTTCGTTGGAATAATCTGATTTAATTTTCATAACTTATTATAGTTTTGACTGTTATTTCTTTATTTCGTTACTAAGCAGTTATCACTTGTTTCTTGCAGCTGCTTTCCTTAATGCTATGTCGTAAGCCTGCTCATAATAGATGATAAACTCACTCCAAAGAGCCTTACGAGAGAGCTTCTCGGCATTTGAACGACATTTGTTCACCTCCGTCTTCGTAAAGCAAGAGTAACGGGCTATGGTATCCTTAATACCCTCAGCTACCTCTGAATAATTATAATCTGTACGATGTAATACCTTCACACCATCTTCTATCTCACTATATTTTCCCTTCTCTGTATTTGCCCACAAGCTGAAGCCTGCAAGGTCGGTTGTAATACAAGGAACCTTAAAGGCTACCGCCTCTAATGGTGTATATCCCCATGGCTCATAGTAAGATGGGTAGACACAGAGGTCATTGCCCAATACGAGGTCATAATAGCTCATATTCATAATGCCATCATCACCTGTTAGATAGCAAGGCAAGAGGATGACCTTCACCTTATCTCCCTTTGCATTGTTTATACCGAGAGAACTGAGCATATTCAGTACATTGTCATGGTCCATATTGTGGAGCCAATGTGTGAGTACAGGCTTTTCCAATGGTGTATCAAACTGTTTACCGCTGTTGAGGCGTTCTACAAGGTCCTGACGTGGACCCGCTACCCATCCTGGAACCTCAATGAAGGCTACAACCTGCTTCTTCAAGTTTTCATCAAAACGCAAGCGGTTCATTGACTCAATGAACACATCAATACCTTTATTGCGGAACTCATATCGTCCGCTGGTTGATACGATTAACGCATCATCTTGTATATCGTCTCCTGTCAATGCATTAGCTACATCAAGCAAACGTTTACGTGCTGTCTTACGCTTCTTTGTGAAGGTTGCACCCTTTGGTACAAAGTCGTTCTCAAAACCATTTGGAAGAACCAAATCAACTGGTTTGTCAAGCAACTCTTTACATTCTGTTGCAGTAATATCACTTACAGTCGTGAAGCAATCAACATAATGTGCAGTCTGCTTCTCGATAGAATGCTTGCTCTCCATATTCAACTCTGAAGCCATCTGGTCACCATTATATGCCCAGAGATATTCGTACAATGGCTTGTTATTGCCCGCGATACTACGTCCAATACCCGTTGCATGAGTAGTAAAGATAGATGCTATCTGTGGTAAACGATGCTGTAATACAAGTGCGGCAAAGCCTGTCTGCCATTCGTTTGCATGGAAGACAACCTTATCTTTCTCACTAAGATAGAATCTATAGAAACTCTCTACGACAAGTGCCGTAGCATAAGCAAACATAGCAGATTCGTCATAGTCGCCGTAAGCATGGAGACTATCTACATGATAATACTCCCACAATTCGGCATAAATCTCATCCTTATGAGCAAAATAAGATTGGAAATCTACGAGCATAGCAATTGGCTCACCAGGAACATCCCAGCGACCTACCTTAACCGCTAAACCCTCAGAGGCTGCTTGCTGCTGCCATGCAGCAAATAGTTTCTTATCCTCCTTAAAATAAGGGGACGGTGTCTCTTGCCAGCAATCAGGACCAAGAAAGATAATATGATCCTTTATCTTGTCTTGTAATGTCTTTGCACGAGTAGAAAGTACTGTATAAATTCCTCCGACCTTATTACATACCTCCCAGCTGGTCTCAAAAATATAATCTGGAAACAACATCTTATCCTTTAACACATTTGATATATATCGCCCACAAAGGTAATACAAAATAAGGAAAGCAACAATTTAATCGATATATTTTTATTTATTACGTACTATTAATTGATTTATTTGTTCTAACTTTGCAAATAACTAATAGTCATAGATATGAAGGAAAAGATTATACTGATTATAATAGCGTTGTTAGCATCATCTGCGAACATCACCGCACAAAACAATGTATCTGATGAAGGTAAGAAGACAACATCCACTACAGAACGTAATAAGACTGTTCTGAATAAGGATTCTATCTTTCGAGCACATCTTGTAAACGATGAATACCAAGTGTGGATGGATATTGATTTCTACCATAATAACATTACTGTACCACGACAAGAGATTTTCGGAGAGGTGCCCGGATACTTCGGTGCTAAACGTGACACTCGTAAATGGATTGTGTCTGATGCGTCTATTAAAGGTAAGAAGGCTATACTGACCATTATCAACGATTATGGCAGCGAAGACCTTAAGGCTGAACTGAAATATAATTCAGATGGAACGTATACACTTACGCGACTTGAGGGTAGTACGATGAAGATTGTCGTAAATAATAAGTGGGTGAAGATACCAAAGGATTTAACCTTCTACTGTAAATAATAACGAAACTCTAATATTATATAAGGAGACCCTACTAATGACAAATGGATGCCAATTAGTAGGGTCTACTTTTTATAATCTAAGCGTAAATACTATACTTCTAAAATGCTTAGAAAAGTCCTATCAACCATTTTAATACTGAGATAATCACTGTCCACGTCAATTCAGTAACTCCAATCAATAACTTAAAGACGAAATAAATGACAATACTGAGAAGAATAATAAGAATAGATGTCAGCAATGCTTTCGACCTCACCTGACGTATTGTTTTCTTATCTCCTTCCACATAGCGTGTAATTAAATCTAAGTTCTTTACGTGAGCCTTACTGAAAAAATCTATTGCATCACCGATAAAGAAAGGGATACTTCCCAATAAAATGTCTACTAAATAGTTATAGATGACAGCTAATGTGAGCGGAATAGACTTGACCTTAAATAAAGTGACATATATAAACGGTAATCCAAAGATAGATGAGACAAGGTCACCTACGGATGGTACAAAACCAAGAAGTGCATCTAAAAAATATTTATCTGCTAAAATAGTTATTGTACTAATAAACATATAAGCCTTCGACGATTTTAATTCACTAATTTCTTTCTCCCTTCTTTGTCGACGAAGTTCTTCTTTACGATTAAAAACATTACTACCCTTATCAAAAGAATCTCTAACATCTTTAAGAGGGTCCGAGTCATCCAAAACAAATCCTGCATCTTCTCCAACTAAAGTATCACGACCATCAAAATTAGACTGATCCTCTATTACATTCTTTCCTTTCATCATATTGCAATAAATTAGAAACAAATTATAATAACCTAAACACTATAACGCTTAAATGCATAAAATATTATCATCAGCTCTTTCATCAATTTAACACCTTATTACCTCTCAAGAATAATACTAGTTTTGTAATGTAATAGATGCGCAGTAAATAACCAATTTTAGTCTTACTTTTAGTTGCTGTCACTTTTAACACATCGTGAAATCATCTGGAATCTAACAAATTAACAAGCTAATATGAATGACAGTAGTGACAGCAAATTATAAATCGAGAGTCTAAAGCAAAATAACATAAGAAACATTAATAGCATAGGATTTTGGTTTCCAATTAAAATATTAGCCTAATTTGACTTATAAGCCCTATAAAGCCCATTGGTCTCATTAGCCCCTTATAAGCCATATAAGGCCCATTAGGCTAATAACCATCCCTCGTAAACTCTACCATCACGTACCAGCAACAAAAAAAAGAGCCTTGAAGATTTCTCTTCAAAGCTCTCGTAAAAGAAGGCGGCCACCTACTCTCCCGCATTGCATTGCAGTACCATCGGCGCAAACGGGCTTAACTTCTCTGTTCGGAATGGGAAGAGGTGGGACCCCGCCGCAATAACCACCTGATATTTCTTTCGGATGACTTGACTTAAAGTTACATATATTTTGCGTATATCTCTTAAGTTCTCTTATCTCAAGTAGACAAAATTTAAATTCTCTACTGAGACTTGTCAGCCGTATAAGGTGACGTATTTCCACAAGCAAAACATATAGAACTCATATCTTCCTATCAAGAAGATTACACAGCTCAAAGTCTGAGTCACTGGTCCCCGCACTCCAAACTCTGGAGGCGGGAGACCCGAAGAAAGTTTCGGGCAATTAGTAGTGCTCGGCTTTGACGTCACCGTCTTTACACCTACACCCTATCAACGTCATCGTCTATGACGACCCTTATGAGGAGTTCTCATCTTGCGGCTGGCTTCGCACTTAGATGCTTTCAGCGCTTATCCAATCCAGACTCAGATACCCAGCGGTGCACCTGGCGGCACAACTGGTAAACCGGAGGTCTGTCCAACACGGTCCTCTCGTACTAGTGTCAGCACCACGCAAAACTCCAACGCCCACGATAGATAGAGACCGAACTGTCTCACGACGTTCTGAACCCAGCTCGCGTGCCACTTTAATGGGCGAACAGCCCAACCCTTGGGACCTTCTCCAGCCCCAGGATGTGACGAGCCGACATCGAGGTGCCAAACCACCCCGTCGATATGAGCTCTTGGGGGGGATCAGCCTGTTATCCCCGGAGTACCTTTTATCCTTTGAGCGACGGAGTTTCCATACACATCCGCCGGATCACTATGCCCCAGTTTCCTGCCTGCTCGGCATGTCTGCCTCCCAGTCAAGCGCCCTTATGCCATTGCACTCTATAAGGCCGGTTACCAATCGGCCCGAGGGCACCTTTGGAAGCCTCCGTTACGCTTTTGGAGGCGACCACCCCAGTCAAACTACCCACCAAGCAGTGTCCGCACCACAGGCGCGTTAGACCTCAGACAGCCAAAGGGCCGTATTTCAAGGATGGCTCCACGAATGCTGGCGCACCCGCTTCGAAGCCTCCGGCCTATCCTACACATCGGATGACCAAGGTCAATGCTAAGCTGTAGTAAAGGTTCACGGGGTCTTTTCGTCCCATCGCGGGTAATCGGCATCTTCACCGATACTACAATTTCACTGAGATCATGGTTGAGACAGCGTCCGGATCATTACACCATTCGTGCAGGTCGGAACTTACCCGACAAGGAATTTCGCTACCTTAGGACCGTTATAGTTACGGCCGCCGTTTACTGGGGCTTCAATTCAATGCTTCCTATTGCTAGTAACATCTCCTCTTAACCTTCCAGCACCGGGCAGGTGTCAGGCTGTATACGTCATCTTTCGAGTTTGCACAGCCCTGTGTTTTTGTTAAACAGTTGCCTGGACCTATTCTCTGCGCCTCATATTACTATGAGGACCCCTTATCCCGAAGTTACGGGGTCAATTTGCCTAGTTCCTTAACCATGAATCTCTCAACGCCTTAGTATATTCTACCCGACCACGTGTGTCCGTTTGCGGTACGGGTCGCAGTATCATTAAGTTTAGCGGATTTTCTCGGAAGTATGATTACCTGCACTCAACTCTTCCCGAAGGAAGTGCTGTACTTTCGTGTTTCAGCTCTAGTGGTGGATTTGCCTGCCACTATCATAACCTACGCACTTAAACGCCCTATTCCGTCAGGGCGCGGCAGTGTCACTGCTCCGTCTCCACGTCACTGATAATGCGAGTTGCGGAATATTAACCGCATCTGCCATCGCCTTCGCCATTCGGCTGAGACTTAGGACCCGACTAACCCCGGGCTGATTGGCATCGCCCGGGAAACCTCGGTCTTTCGGCGAAAGGGAATCTCACCCTTTTTATCGTTACTTATACCTACATTTGCTTTTCCATAAACTCCAGGATCAGTTACCTTCACCATTCAACGTCGATGGAATGCTCCCCTACCGATACTTTTAATATACATTACTATCCCGCGCCTTCGGTATCTGACTTATACCCGATTATTATCCATGCCCGGACCCTCGACTAGTGAGCTGTTACGCACTCTTTGAATGAATGGCTGCTTCCAAGCCAACATCCTAGCTGTCACGGGGACCAGACTTCGTTAGACTAACTTAGACAGAATTTCGGGACCTTAGACGGCGGTCTGGATTCTTCTCCTCTCGGGGACGGACCTTAGCACCCGCCCCCTTACTGCACATCTGCTGTCCATAAGCATTCGGAGTTCGTCAGGTCTCGATAGGCGGTGAAGCCCTCTTGACCTATCGGTCGCTCTACCTCTTATGGAAATCGATGCACGCGGCACCTAAATGCCTTTCGGGGAGTACGAGCTATCTCCAAGTTTGATTGGCCTTTCACTCCTACACTCACCTCATCGGGAAGCTTTTCAACGCTTATCCGTGCGGTCCTCCATTCGGTGTTACCCGAACTTCAACCTGGGCAAGTGTAGATCACTTGGTTTCGCGTCTACCCCATCTGACTTGACGCCCTATTCAGGCTCGCTTTCACTGCGGATGCGCGTCTCATGACACTTATCCTTGCCAGACATGGTAACTCGTAGGTTCATTATGCAAAAGGCACGCCGTCACCGCTTACGCGGCTCCGACCGCTTGTAGGCGCATGGTTTCAGGAACTATTTCACTCTCCTAATCGGAGTGCTTTTCACCTTTCCTTCACAGTACTCGTTCACTATCGGTCTCACGGGAGTATTTAGCCTTACCGGATGGTCCCGGCAGATTCGCGCAGAATTTCACGTGTTCCGCGTTACTCAGGATACCACTACGTCTCGTCATGCTTCGGATACAGGATTATCACCTTCTATGATTCTACTTTCCAGTAGATTCTCCTCACATTCTAAGTACGACAGCGTGGTCCTACAACCCCTGCTAAGCGTTGCCACAAAGCAGGTTTAGGCTCTTTCCCGTTCGCTCGCCACTACTAGGGAAATCATTAGTTTATTTTCTCTTCCTAGAGGTACTAAGATGTTTCAGTTCCCTCCGTTCGCCTCACTACGTCTGTAGTGATAACAGGTCTTCAACCTGCTGGGTTGTCCCATTCGGAAATCCTTGGATCAAAGGTTATTTGCACCTACCCAAGGCTTATCGCAGCTTATCACGTCCTTCATCGCCTCCGTGAGCCAAGGCATCCGCCATGCGCCCTTTCTTACTTTCTTCGCCTTCTTTGTAATTACTTACAAAGAATGTAGCTCATACTTTCAGCTGTTGTGTGATTCTAAACATTATGAAGATTAATCTTCATGAATAAGAATACTAACTCTTCCTATATAATAAGGAATATTAGTTCTACTTACAGTCTTGCTTGTGTCAATATGTCAAAGATCTTGTGCTGTTACTCTTTGTGTTCTGAGGCAGTGCCTCAGAAGCATGGAACAGCTAAGTGGAGGGTAAGGACTTGAACCTTTCATGTGAGCCTTAAACTCTTCTCTCCTACATTTATATAATACAGAGTCATTGCAGTACAAGAAGGAAAACGAACCAAAGGTTCTTTTTTCATCTTGATTACCGTTAACTTGTTGGCTCGTATACTTAGATACTCATCAACTTGATAACCGATAAACATCCTCTCCAGAAAGGAGGTGTTCCAGCCGCACCTTCCGGTACGGCTACCTTGTTACGACTTAGCCCCAATCACCAGTTTTGCCCTAGGCCGATCCTTGCGGTCACGGACTTCAGGCACCCCCGGCTTTCATGGCTTGACGGGCGGTGTGTACAAGGCCCGGGAACGTATTCACCGCGCCATGGCTGATGCGCGATTACTAGCGAATCCAGCTTCGTGGGGTCGGGTTGCAGACCCCAGTCCGAACTGGGACCGGCTTTCAAGATTTGATGCAATTTGCATTACACCATCCCTCTGTACCGGCCATTGTAACACGTGTGTAGCCCCGGACGTAAGGGCCGTGCTGATTTGACGTCATCCCCACCTTCCTCACACCTTACGGTGGCAGTGTCTCCAGAGTGCCCAGCTTTACCTGATGGCAACTGAAGAGAGGGGTTGCGCTCGTTATGGCACTTAAGCCGACACCTCACGGCACGAGCTGACGACAACCATGCAGCACCTTCACAGAGGCCCCGAAGGGCGTCATTATCTCTAAATCCTTCCTCTGCAATTCAAGCCCGGGTAAGGTTCCTCGCGTATCATCGAATTAAACCACATGTTCCTCCGCTTGTGCGGGCCCCCGTCAATTCCTTTGAGTTTCACCGTTGCCGGCGTACTCCCCAGGTGGGATGCTTAATGCTTTCGCTTAGCCGCTGATACCAGGTACCAACAGCGGGCATCCATCGTTTACTGTGCGGACTACCAGGGTATCTAATCCTGTTCGATACCCGCACCTTCGAGCTTAAGCGTCAGTTGCGCTCCCGTCAGCTGCCTTCGCAATCGGAGTTCTTCGTCATATCTAAGCATTTCACCGCTACACGACGAATTCCGCCAACGTTGTGCGTACTCAAGGAAACCAGTATGCGCTGCAAGTCAGACGTTGAGCGTCTACATTTCACAACACACTTAATCTCCGGCCTACGCTCCCTTTAAACCCAATAAATCCGGATAACGCCCGAACCTTCCGTATTACCGCGGCTGCTGGCACGGAATTAGCCGGTCCTTATTCGTATGGTACCTGCAAACAATCACACGTGATTGACTTTATCCCCATACAAAAGCAGTTTACAACCCATAGGGCCGTCATCCTGCACGCTACTTGGCTGGTTCAGACTCTCGTCCATTGACCAATATTCCTCACTGCTGCCTCCCGTAGGAGTTTGGACCGTGTCTCAGTTCCAATGTGGGGGACCTTCCTCTCAGAACCCCTACTGATCGTTGCCTTGGTGGGCCGTTACCCCGCCAACAAGCTAATCAGACGCATCCCCATCCATTACCGATAAATCTTTACTTCAAATCTGATGCCGTCATCGAAGACCATGCGGTATTAGTCTGCCTTTCGGCAGGTTATCCCACAGTAATGGGTAGGTTGGATACGCGTTACTCACCCGTGCGCCGGTCGACGTCCATTCAGTGCAAGCACTAAATGCCGTTTCCCCTCGACTTGCATGTGTTAAGCCTGTAGCTAGCGTTCATCCTGAGCCAGGATCAAACTCTCCATTGTAAAATATGTTTTGGTGATAAGTGATGGGTGATTAATGATAATGAATACCATGTTAACCCAAACGCTTCACCGAGTAATCTCTGTTTCAGAACGCTTATCCTAAAAGTATCAAGTAAAAAGCACCTTTTCTTTTGTTCCACAGTATTTTGAGGCGATGCCTCAAAAGTAGGAACAATGAATTGATCGGTTCGTTTCTTTTACCCATCTATTTGATATAAAACCAAACAGACGCTTCTTGTACTACTTCTCTGTTTATGTAAATCTTTTCAAAGAACTCTTTCTTCTATGCTTTAACCAACTTGCCAGGAGGCTTGTTTTGTAAAGCGAGTGCAAAGGTATAGAGAATTTCCTTACCCTCCAAACATTTTGAAGAATATTTTTAAAAGAAATGACTATTTTTGCTTAAAATTGACTCAAATCAACTAATTTGCTTAAAAATGATTATTTTTGCAACTCAAACAAGCATATAGAATTATGAGACATAAAAAAGATATTATCACTGTTGGAGCACATGTCTGTATCCTACATAGCGAAGAAAATGCAAAATTTTTCATTATTCAGCCTGTTGACAGCAATGATACAGAAGAGTTAGAGCGTCAAATTACATATATAGAAGATAACTTGCAAACACCATTCATGCATATTGCCGTACGTATTGAGAAATGGAATGCTGAGTTAACACCCTGGCCCGCCCCACCCGTATTTGGTAAGATCCCCTTTGGCAATGGTGCTCATTCCACCTTATTATATATAGTAGACGAACTCCTCCCAACCTTAAAGGAACGTTATTCTATAGAGTTTAATAAAAGAAACACCATTTTAGGAGGCTATTCATTAGCTGGGCTCTTTTCCCTTTGGGCAAGTTATCAACATAACATCCCCATCCATGGGATAGTCTCAGCATCCCCCTCCGCATGGTATACAGGCTGGTTAGACTATGCCAACACCCACCAACCACAAATAGAACACGCCTATCTAAGCCTTGGCGACAAAGAAGAGAAAACAAAAACAAAAATAATGTCAACCATCAAGCAAGACATCCTTTCCCAAGAACAAATATTCAAAAACAAAGGTGTCAACTGTAAGATGGAATGGAATGAAGGCAATCATTTTCAAGACAATGGTATAAGGATAGCCAAAGGTTTCCTATGGTTAATGCAACAATAAACACACATCCTGTTCCTTCCATAGGTTAGAACAGGCTGTGAAAAAGACCTTTATAGAATCTTCTCTAATTCCATTAACAAATATGAGCCAACCTTACTTACGAAACTATGAAAGATTACTTAATCCCCGCAAGGCATTGTGCTTCTGCTGAGAGAAACTTTCCAATCTTATTATAAGGCACAGTAAAGGTAGGTGTTCCGATAGCATACGCACCAATCTCATACTGTTCATAAATAAAGACAACTCCCTCTGGAGAAAGATAAACCCCACTCTTAGGCAGCGGAATAATCCCATTTTCAATAAAAAGATTGTCCATATCAGCCTTAATACGACCTTCTACATCCTTTTCTCCATCAACAACATCAAATTTTCTAAAAAAACTTTCAAGTCCACTTCTAAGGATAGGTTGCAATGCTTTTATATCCTTTGGATTCAATATATCACGCAATATAACTCCCGTCTTCTTGTCAAAGTTAACCGCATACTCAGAATACATTCCATGCGCACCACCCGAATATAGATAAAAAGAAGAGACATAAGTAATATAACGACTGGTTTCATTCCCCTTCAACACAAACATAGAAAGTTCTGGTGGACATTTAGAATCAGGATAGTCAACATCATCAAAAGTACGTATTACATTTTCACATGCAATCTTCGCATAATAGTTTATCATAGCCTTACCATCTGTAAGCCTGGGAAAAGGTTTAGTCTTTGAGTTCTCTTCCCCAAAACTATCTGCAGCACCTTTCATCTCAGACGAGAGGTAAGCACGTATTGAATCGACCAACACATGAGGGCCCGCCACAGGGAAGGAATAAGCAAAATCAACAGTACCCTTATCCGAACTATACGACTTACCAATGGAATCAACGACCAAAGGTACGTCCTTCTTTTTTATAACAGAGTCATTATCAATAGAAAGAGAGACAACAGAATCCTTCACACATTCTGCCGCTGAAGCCTTTTCACCTTTACATCCTACAACAATAGTAATAGGTAAAAGAGATGCTAAAAGGCCTAAAAGATTTTTATTATTCATATCAACTAATGCTTGTTAATAGACAACAAAAATAGTCATTTCCCTTTTTATTTGCAAAACATTCCCTACTTTTGTTGCACAAGGTTAGTAACGCAGCACATTCTATAGGCTTCACACATTAAAAAGCAGCTTATAGAACATGCTCTTTAAAGCAATAGAAAAGATGAAGATTAGTATTGTAGGGACAGGGATGATAGCTACAGAAGTTATCACACTGCTCAAGACAGAAGTCAAAGGAATAGAAATCACCAGTATATTCTCACATAGCAATGAGGAAAAAGCAGAATATCTTGCGAAGATGAATCATATTGAGCGCATTTATACTGACTACGCTCAGTTACTAAAAGAAGACAAAGCCGACTTCGTTTATATTGCCTTAGTCAATAGTGTCCATTACGAATTTACTCGCAAAGCCTTAGAGGCTGGTAGGAATGTGATTGTTGAGAAGCCTTTCACTCTCACTGTTGCCGAAGCTGAAGAACTATCCGCAATGGCACGAGAGCGTAAGTTATACCTCTTTGAAGCAATCTCCCCACTTCATACACCTAACTTCCACATGGTCAAGGAAAGCCTAAAGAAGATTGGTCCCGTCCACTTCGTTCAGTGTAATTTCTCACAGTATTCAAGTAAATATGACCGCTATCTACAGGGAGATATTGCCCCAGCTTTCAATCCTGATTTAGGTGGTGGCGCACTGAACGACCTCAATGTCTACAATATCAATGTCATCATAGGTCTTTTCGGACAACCTACCGCAACACAATACTTTGCCAACCGTGGGCACAATAGTATCGACACCTCTGGCGTAATGGTACTTTCCTATCCCACAATGACAGCAACCTGTACGGCAGCAAAGGATTCAAGTAGTCCGTCATTCATACTTATTCAAGGTGAAAAGGGGTGGATACACATCCCAACCCCTGCTAATGAGTTTGGTAGTGTAGAGATAATGAGACAAGGGAAGCTAACCAGCTACCGTCGTAATGCCTACGAAAGTCGCCTTGCCCACGAGTTTATCGATTTCAAAGACGTATGGGAGAAGAAGGATTATAAGCAGATGGAAGCATGGCTTGAAAGGTCAATAGAAGTAGTGAAGGTGATGAAATAAGGATAGATAATTAACAAATATAAGATATGAGCCTATACTTTTTCAGAACAAGACATTTCATAAAATTATAAAACTGAAAAAAGAGGGTGTGTCAAAATTGATATATCCTCTTTTCATTCTTCCTTTACCTTGTCTACCATATAATTCATTATTTACTATAGCTATGCTGCTAATTTCATATAAAATGATTTGTTTGGCTTTAAATAGCCTATATAAACTTGTATAGAGCATCTGAAGGTTACTAAAAGTAGCTCCATAACGGCTTTTAGTTCCTTGAGATTGGTTTTTCTGCACATTTTCCCTATGTTAAAGGCAATAGCGAAGAAGGCAAAGTCCATATTGACCTTGTCTTTCCCAAAATGCCTAAACATCTTGTAGGCTTTATTATATTTTGTTTGTCCAAAAACAGCTTCAGGTTCTATACACCTTCGTCCTCGATGCTTGATGCCTTCTTCCGAGGTCAGTAGTTCCCGTGCCTTTTGTTTATAGTGCTGTAGTTGATGGTTTATTTCTATAATTCTGTTCCCTCTTGCCTTAAAACATGAGCCTCTCAAGGGACAACCATCACAGCGTTCTGCCTGATAACGTACGCTGTAAGTAACGAATCCGTTAGAGGTTAGGGAACGCTTCATACCTATACGCTTCATATGCTGTCCCATAGGGCAGACGTAGAAATCCTGTTCCTTATTATAATAAAGGCTTGCGGGACTGAATGGGTTAGGTGTGTAACGTGGACGCTGCTCTTTATGGAAGTAGTTATACTTCACATAGGCTTCCATATTATGTACGTCCATGAACAGATAGTTCTCCTCGGAGCCATACCCTGAATCGGCTACGACTGTCTTGGTATAACGATGATAGCGTGATTTGAAAGACTCCAAGAAAGAAGGTAGTGTGAGTGTATCGGTACGATTGGCATAGAGTGCAAAGTCGGTGATGAACTGGTTCTCCGTTGCTATCTGCAGATTATATCCAGGCTTAGTCTGTCCGTTCCGCATAGCATCCTCCTTCATGTGCATAAACGTGGCATCAGGATCGGTCTTGCTGTAGGAGTTTCTCTCTCCCATAACCTCAAGGTGTTGGTCATACTCCTGGAGTTTATTACGTTTCTTCTCTAGCTCTTTAAGCTGTTTTTTCTTGGTTCTAACAGCCTGCTTCTCTTCTTTTGTCTTAGGCTCAGGGACTGATTCCAAAGACTTGTTCAATTCCTCGGATATCTCGCTGAGCAGATCTGCAGTGAACTCAACACCTTCTTTCTTTGCTGCATTGTCCTGCGCTATAACATCGTCAACCTGAAGCAAGAGTGTGCGTATTTGTTCCTGCAACTTGGCGCGGTTCTTTTCCACGGTTCTCTTCCAAACGAAGGTATACTTGTTGGCTTTCGATTCTATCTTTGTGCCGTCAATATATTCAACGTCAAGACTTATCAAACCTTTGGCTGCAAGTATTAATACAACCTGTGTGAAGATATTGTTGATTTCCTTTTTCACACGATTACGAAAACGATTGATGGTAATAAAATCAGGCTGTTCATATCCTGCCAGATAGATGAAATGAATGTCACGCTTGAGGAGCGACTCTATACGACGGCAGGAATAGATATTATTCATGTAGGCGTAAAGAATCACCTTGAGCATCATTTGTGGATGATAAGGCTTGCGACCACTGGGCTTATAAAGCTTGTAGACATTATCCAACATAAGATTATCCACCAAGGCATCTAAAAGACGAACAGGGTCATCTTCTGCGATATCCTTATCGATTCTTTGAGGAAAAAGAATCATTTTCTTGTGTATGTAAGAACGAAAGTGTACCTTTGTCATAATGAGAATTTTTGAATGCCTAAAGGTACAAAAACTTTAGGAAATAGCAAAGCCCTGGCTTGAGAAAGTCGGGGCTTTGTGCATAAAAAAGAGGATGTGTACATTTTGACACACCCTCCAGAGGGGTGAGGCTTTTTCCCTACTTCTAGGTATTGCACTATTCCTTACAACATCCTACCTTTGCATTAACAAATCAAAGGTGAGCTCTAGAATCATTGATAAGGTCACAAAAAGCCCTATGGGGCGTGCTGTGACTATATCGAAGATTTACAGAACATACCTGAATTTAAATCAATTTAAAATGATAAAGAAAAGAACCGTAAAACAGATTTTATGTAAATCGGCGTTTGTTTTCGCCGCTACGTTCGTTCTTTCGCTGCCCACTTACGCAAGGCACGAGAACGAAGTGAAAGTTAATACCGAAGCCAACATTAAGGGACGCGTTGTGGATAGTAAAACACAACATCCTCTTTCGCACGCGAGCGTGCTGGTTTTGGGTACAGTTATCACTACCACCACCGATGCCGATGGCCATTTTATGCTGCGAAATCTGCCTGTGGGAAAGGTGATTGTGGAAGTGCGCTCGGCTGGTTATAGGGCTTACAAACACGAGGTGACAACGCAAAAAAATAATACCCATGAGCTGAATGTGATGCTCAAACCCGACGAAATTGCGCTCGACGAGGTTGTTGTGTCGGCCAATCGTAGTCAAACACTTAGACGTGAGTCGCCTGTGGTTGTGAATGTTCTGGACACGAAGTTGCTCGAGTCTACCCATTCTACAACCTTGGCGCAGGGTTTAAACTTCCAACCGGGCGTGCGAACCGAAGATAATTGCACCAATTGCGGATTCTCGCAGGTGCGCATCAATGGGCTTGATGGTCATTATTCGCAAATATTAATCGACTCGCGACCCGTTTTCACGGCCCTTCAAGGTGTTTATGGACTCGAACAGATACCCTCTAACATGGTGCAACGTGTTGAAATTGTTCGCGGTGGTGGCTCGGCGCTCTTCGGTGCTTCGGCCATTGGTGGCACCATCAACATCATTACCAAAGAACCTAGCGAAAATTCGGCCGATGTGGCGCACACCATCACAGGCGCAACTAATGGCTCTACTGCTTTCGACAACAACACCACGGGCAACCTATCGGTTGTTACAACCAATAATAGAGCTGGGTTTTATCTCTATGGACAAAGCAGACACCGCGCTGCTTACGACCGCGATGGCGATGGTTACACCGACCTTCCCACGCTAGATAATAAAACCGTGGGGCTTAGCTCTTTCTTCCGACTAACCGATTACTCCAAAATAACCCTTAAATACCACGGCTTGAAGGAGTATAGACGCGGCGGAAACAAACTTTACTTGCCTGCTCACGAGGCCAATATTGCCGAACAAATCGAACATACCATCAACGGCGGAAGCTTGGGCTACGACCTCTTTAGCCTTAATGGTAAGGGACATTTCAGTGCTTATGCCTCGTTTCAAAACGTTGACCGTAAGAGTTATTACGGCGGACTGGGCGAACTGGCCACTGCTGCCGATGGACTTAAGGCCTTGAACGAAGCCTATAAACTGGGTCTTAACCTCGATATGAGCGAAGACGATGCCGCCACGCTGCCCGCCAACCAACAACAAACGCTGGCCAATGCGCAAGCATACGACAAAGCACAACGTGCCTACAACGTTACACATAACATCAATTACATTGCTGGTGCGCAATATGTGCACAATTTCGACCGTCTGTGGTTCATGCCTTCGAGTCTTGTTGTGGGGGCCGAATATAGCTACGACCGTATTAAAGACCACTCGCTGGGCTACAACAGCCTGATGGAACAGCGCGTGAACATTGGTAGCTTCTTTGCTCAAAACGAATGGAAAAACAACCATTGGGGCTTGCTTCTGGGCGGACGACTAGACAAACACAACCTTATCTCGCATCTTATCTTTAGTCCGCGCGTTAATCTGCGCTACAATCCCACGCCCAACACCAATTTCCGACTTACTTACGCTGGCGGATTTAGAGCCCCACAGGCTTTTGATGAAGACCTTCATACGCGTATTGCTGATGGCGACCGTGTGAAAATTGCGTTGGCTAAGGATTTGAAAGAGGAACGTTCGCACAGCTTTAGTGTATCGGCCGACCTCTATAAAAGTTTTGGAACAGTACAAACCAACGTTCTTATTGAGGGCTTTTACACACGCCTTAACAACATGTTTGCTACACGCAAACTGGCTGATGATGTGATTATTGATGGCGCACGTGTTGAAGAACGCTTCAATTCTAACGGCGCAACGGTGTATGGAATTAACCTCGAGGGCAAGGCTTCGCTCTCGTCGTGGGCGCAATTGCAAGCTGGTTTTACTTGGCAAAGCAGCCGTTATCGCACGCCCGAAGAATGGGACGACGATGCTGCTCCCGAGTTTAAAACCACTAAACGTCTGCTGCGAACGCCCGACACCTACGGATATTTCACCCTCACTGTGCATCCCACCATCGATTTTGCCCTATCGTTATCGGGCGTTTACACGGGTAGAATGTATGTTGGCCACCCCAAAGGGGGGAGCGAGCGCACCAACGACTTTGCTATCATTGAGCACACTCCCGCGTTTCTCACGCTTAACCTGAAGCTTGCCTATAATTTCTACATAACTAAGCAGGTGAAATTGGAGGCTAGTGCGGGGGTGCAAAACATACTCGATGCTTACCAAAAGGATTTGGATAAAGGGGCTTCGCGTGCCTCCGACTATGTTTACGGACCTACTCAACCCCGCAGTTTGTTTCTTGGGGTGAAGTTTTCGTACTAGGTATTATGTCTTTTTTACCCAAAAACAGTGGGTAGAGTTGTTTTGATTTTGTGTATTGCTGGACACATTGCCGATGTTGTTATTGAAAATGTGGTGCACTACGCTCAAACAATATCATAGGCAAGATGCCGACAAGCAAACAAAAGATGAACTGGATGAAATGTAAGCAACATCAATTGTGTGATTAGTGGTCTTACAATTGATTTGGGTTTAAAAAGCTGGGTGTAATGATTGAAAGCTACGGTAAATAGACTTTACAAAACGCATTTCAGTACTACACCACTTCTAGAAAGGCAAAAACGCCTGTAGGCGATGCCCCAAAATAGGCTTTTAATGCCCCAAACGAGACCAAAATGGTGTAAGTGCTTGTGCATAAGCACGCTAACACAAAAATGAATATTGCATAAAGGCAGGAGCTTAAATCATAACTTTTGCGCTGCTTTTTGAGTTTTTAGTGAGAAAAAGGTGCTAATTCTATGCTTATTGCGCCTTTTTCCCACTTTTTTGTGGTTCACGTCAGTTGTTTTTGCATAAATTGGGTCGCGCCCTTTGCTCACACGCCTTGCATTTTGCTGCATTTAGCCTTGCGTTTAGCACGAGTTAGCACTGCGTTTAGCACGAGTTAGCACTGCATTTAGCACGAGTTAGCAGTGCGTTTTGCTGCAAAACGCAGTGTATTTTGCACCATTTTGCAAAGTGTTGAGACTAAGTGGTACGCCAGTTCGGGATAAGAAAGTTCTCTAAAAAGTTGGTAATCTCGCTATTATTTTGTAACTTTATAGTTGAAAATCAATCACTTACAAAACATATATAGCGATGATTACCACAGACAAAGTTACAGAAATATTTTGTATATTGGATGAGTTCTGCAAGAATTTAGATGCCGAGTTAACTAAAAACCTACATATCGCCCCCATAGACGAGGGATATAAGCGCATGCGAAACCGTAAAGGACAGATGTCCAAGAGCGAAATCATGACCATCCTGTTGTGCTATCATTTTGGCTCTTTCCGCAACTTCAAGCACTATTACCTCTTCTTCATCAAGGAGCATATGGCAAGCTACTTCCCTAAGGCCGTGTCCTACACGCGTTTCGTGGAACTCATGCCTCGCGTGTTCTTCGAGCTGATGGCCTTCATGCGCATCCAAGGTTTTGGAAAGTGCACGGGCATTAGTTTCGTGGACAGCACGATGATTCCCGTATGCCACAACATGAGAAGGAATTTCAACAAGGTGTTTGATGGACTTGCTAAGAACGGAAAGGGAACAATGGGGTGGTGTCATGGTTTCAAGCTTCATCTGCTGTGCAACGAGATGGGCGATGTACTCACGTTCTGCCTAACTCCCGCAAACGTGGACGACAGGGACCCTAGGGTGTGGCAGGTCTTCACCAAGGTGCTCTACAGCAAAGTATTTGCCGATAAGGGCTACATCAAGCAAGAGTTCTTTGAGAACCTCTTCAACCAAGGCATCCATCTCGTTCATGGGCTCAAATCAAACATGAAAAACAAGCTTATGCCCTTGTGGGACAAGATGATGCTGCGCAAGCGATATATAATAGAATGCATCAACGAACTGCTCAAGAACAAGGCCAACCTTGCTCATTCACGCCATCGCTCCGTACATAACTTCCTCATGAATCTCTGTGCGGCATTGGCTGCATACTATTTCTTCGAGAATAAGCCAGAGGCACTGCCCGTGCGCATTGAAAAGAGTAGGCAATTGGAACTTTTCTAAGCAAATCCTTATCCCGAACTGGCGTAGACTATGCTCAATTACTCAAAGAAGACAAAGCCGACTTCGTTTATATTGCCTTAGTCAATAGTGTCCATTACGAATTTACTCGCAAAGCCTTAGAGGCTGGTAGGAACGTGATTGTTGAGAAGCCTTTCACTCTCACTGTTGCCGAAGCTGAAGAACTATCCGCAATGGCACGAGAAAGAAAGTTATACCTCTTTGAAGCAATCTCCCCACTTCATACACCTAATTTCTGTATGGTCAAGGAAAGCCTAAAGAAGATTGGTCCCGTCCACTTCGTTCAGTGTAATTTCTCACAGTATTCAAGTAAATATGACCGCTATCTACAGGGAGACATTGCCCCAGCTTTCAATCCTGATTTAGGTGGTGGCGCACTGAACGACCTCAATGTCTACAATATCAATATTGTCATCGGTCTTTTCGGACAACCTACCGCAACACAATACTTTGCCAACCGTGGGCACAATGGTATCGACACCTCTGGCGTAATGATACTTTCCTATCCCACGATGACAGCAACCTGTACGGCTGCAAAGGATTCAAGTAGTCCGTCATTCATACTTATTCAAGGTGAAAAGGGGTGGATACACATCCCAACCCCTGCTAATGAGTTTGGTAGTGT
The DNA here is from genome assembly GCF_003043935.1 of Prevotella sp. oral taxon 313. NCBI lineage: Bacteria > Pseudomonadati > Bacteroidota > Bacteroidia > Bacteroidales > Prevotellaceae > Prevotella > Prevotella sp. oral taxon 313. The sequence continues at coordinate 2,681,511 of NZ_PYXE01000001.1, read as the reverse complement.
CGAGATAATGAGACAAGGAAAGCTAACCAGCTACCGTCGTAATGCCTACGAAAGTCGCCTTGCCCACGAATTTATCGATTTCAAAGATGTCTGGGAGAAGAAGGATTATAAGCAGATGGAGGCGTGGCTTGAAAGGTCAGTAGAAATAGTGAAGGTGATGAGATAAGAAGTCTCACCTCTATCTCTACACCAAAAGATGGTAGTCTAACCCCTACTCCACCCCGCTTGGAGAGGTAGATAATTAACAAAGATAAGATATGAGCCTATACTTTTTTCGAACAAGACATTTTATAAAATTATAAAACTGAAAAAAGGACATTCAGCAACTGAGTGTCCTTTTTCCATATCTTTATTACAAATTATCTCAATGCTTGTTCGATATCGGCAATGATATCATCAACATTCTCTATACCTACAGAAAGACGTATTAAGTCGGGTGCAACCCCAGCCTCACGGAGCTGCTCATCAGTCAATTGACGATGGGTATGGCTCGCAGGATGCAGTACACACGTACGAGCATCAGCCACATGGGTCACGATAGAAATGAAATCAAGCTTATCGATAAACTTAATTGCATCTTCCCGTGAGCCTTTCAAACCAAAGGCTATCACGCCACATGAGCCATTCGGCAAATACTTCTGCCCCAAAGCGTAATACTTATTAGAAGGGAGTCCACAATAGTTCACCCATGCCACCTTCTCATTCTGCTCTAACCACTCTGCAACCTTCTGTGCATTGGCACAGTGTTGACGCATGCGAAGATACAAAGTCTCAAGCCCTAAGTTAAGAAGGAAGGAGTTTTGCGGTGCAGGAATACTACCTAAATCTCTCATCAGCTGTGTTACCAGCTTTGTAAGGTAAGCCATCTTCCCAAACGTCTTGGTGTAAACAATGCCATGATAGCTATCATCTGGGGTTGTTAACCCACTGAATTTCTCACCGTAAGCCTCCCAATCAAAGTTACCAGAGTCGACCACCGCACCACCTACCTGTGCTGCATGTCCATCCATATACTTTGTCGTAGAGTGTGTAATGATGTCACAACCCCACTCAAAAGGACGACAGTTGATAGGTGTAGCAAACGTATTGTCCATAATCAATGGCACTCCATGCTTATGTGCCATACCAGCAAAACGCTCGATATCAAACACCTTTCCACCAGGGTTAGAGATTGTTTCACCAAAGAAACACTTTGTATTAGGACGGAAAGCAGACTCTATCTTCTCATCATCCCAGTCTGGATCAATGAACGTACATTCAATACCCAATTTCTTCATTGTAACCCCAAAGAGGTTGAATGTACCCCCATAGATGGTATTAGAAGTAACGAAATGATCGCCTGCCCCACACAGATTAATAATCGCATAGAAGTTAGCAGCCTGTCCTGAAGAGGTCAACACGCCCCCAACACCACCTTCAAGCGCAGCTATCTTCTTAGCCACAGCATCATTGGTAGGGTTTGCCAGACGCGTATAGAAATACCCGCTGTCCTCTAAATCGAACAGACGAGCCATTTGTTCACTACTTTCATATCTGAAAGTTGTACTCTGATAAATTGGTAACTGTTGCGGTTCTCCTTTCTGAGGTTTCCATCCTCCATGAATACAGATGGTTTCAAGACTTTTTCCCATATTGAGTTTGCTTTTTATTTAATAATATCTCTATTTTTGCAAAGATAGTCAATTTTATAAGATTCGTACACCTTCTTACTGACTTTCTGAAATAAACTTAGGTTCTTCCGTTAAATGTGTAGATTGTTAATAGAATGAGATTAATCCACATACATGGCATGATTTCATCCAATAAGATTGTTTTATAAAGGCTCAACACCCAACAACCATCACCCAACACTGGTATAATTACCTCCAATAAGATTGTTTTATAAGGGGGGGGGTAAACTATATGATAAATGTAATTAGGTGTGATGTCTATCTGTCGTCTATAACCTGCTTATTCCCTTATTAAATCATGCTTGTAAATTATTTTCGTGCAGCTCAGACCCAATACATGCTCTTTAGGCTTCTAAAAGACGCCCTTTAGGCTTGCAAAAGATGCTCTTTAAGACCCTTGCTAACGCCCTTTTGAAGTCCAATTAAGCACCTTTTACTTTACTGCTTATAACTAATTAATACTCTGTTGATTGTAAACCTGCTTCATGTGTGTATTTTTGTCGTTAGTTATAGGTATTTTCCTTGAAATTATGTAATGATTTTTCAACCCCTTATCTGCAGATTTTCGATGTCTTAAAACGAAACGATTTTCAATGAAAGAGGATGAAGATAGGATAGATAGTTGACTGTCTCAGCTATATTTTTGTTTAATGAGTAACTTTGGCTCTTACGTTAAAGTACTACGAAAAGCGTCCACACATTTAACGGAAGAACCTAAACTTACCCCATTCCTTTCGTTTTCATAACATTCATAGAATGTATCTAACAGTCTTCTGCACCATAAAAACGAATAGAACATACGTGTCCCTTCGCCATGCCTTAATATCCTAATACTTAAACGAACTACCTCCTAAGAACTCTCTGAGCAATGAGGTTGGTGGGAGATTACGGAAAGGCAGTGGTGCAAAGTATTTAAGGAACTTACGTAGTCGATAGGCCTCAGCATACTCCTCACAGTTTTCTGGGACCTGTTCCAACACCTCCTCCGCCTGAGGTTTGATAACAGCAAGCTCAAAGAGAAGAGCTGTATTAAACATGATGTCGGCTTGCTCCTGATAAGGGAATATCCATTTATTTTCTCCAGCACGCACACTTGGCCAGCGATGAATGGTATCCTGTGCCGAACAACCACGATACTTATAGTCACGAACAATACGACGAAGCAGTCGATTGTCGGTTGTGGGGATATAGTTATGGTCGTCTAAGAGAATCGTTGTGAGTGCAGAAGCATAGATTTTGAATTTTTTGTCGTCGGCAATCTGTTCTGTTAACACAGGATTAAGGGCATGGATACCCTCCACAACCAATACGTTGTTCTCCCCAAGATGTAATCTGTTACCGCTCTTTTCACTCATCCCTGTTTGGAAATTATACTTTGGCAGCTCCACTTCCTCCCCTCGGAAAAGTGCATTAAATTGCTCATTGATAAGCGAGATGTTCAGTGCATAGATACTCTCATAGTCAAGTTCTCCATTCTCGTCTTTCGGTGTCTCTGTCCTGTTTACGAAGTAGTCATCTAAAGAGATTTGCACTGGCTTCACCCCACTTGCTAATAGTTGCACTGAGAGGCGCTTGCAGAAGGTAGTCTTACCGCTTGATGACGGTCCTGCTATCAGTACTACCTTTATTCCTTTCCTACCAGCGATTGTATCAGCTATCTGTGATATCTTCTTTTCTTGTAGTGCCTCACTAACATTGATAAGGTCAGTGGCTTGTCCATTCTTCACAGCCTCATTGAAATCGCCCACAGTCTTTATCCCTAAGATACTCTGCCATCTATGATGCTCCTTAAACACCTCAAACATCTTATCTTGGCGTATCATCTCACCTAATTTAGAAGGGTCTTGTGTGGAAGGAAGTCGCAGAAGGACACCATCAAAGTAAGGCTCCAGTCCGAAAAGATGAAGTTGTGAAGTATTGGTAAGCATCGAACCGTAGTAATAGTCCTTATAGTCGTCGAGCACATAATAAACACAATACAGGCTACCACTACTTTTTAGGAGTTTAGCCTTTTGCATATCCCCCAAGTCAGAGAACATCTTAATAGCCTCTTCTGTTGTAGCCTCGTAACGCTGAATAGGCATTTTCGCATCGATAATCTCCTGCATTCGTCTACGAATACGGTCGACGTCCTCTGCAGTTATCTCATGTCCAAGTTGCAGGTTGCAGTAGTAACCATTTGAAACAGGGATATCTATAACGACCTTACTACCTGCATAAAGGTCGTGAACAGCCTTACAGAGCACAAGGAAGAGCGAACGCGTATAGGTGCGAATACCTGACGGACTATGCAAATCGAGGAACTCCACATCTTTATTATGATAGACTCTATAATGAAGCCCTTCCACCTTATTATTCACCTTCGCACTCACTGGTCCGTATGGCAATTGCAGATTAATTTGCTTATAAATGTCAGAAAGTGTACTTCCAATTGGGACTTCTTGAGTTTTTTTATTATTTTTGCAACGGATATACAATACTTGTCTCATAATCATTCAATATGGTTAAAGTGTCAGGGAACAAAATTGTCCTTTAGTAAATAGGATTGTAAAGGTAAAGAAAGTTTTGCAATTACACAAGAAACGGACACCACAAATTAAGTTATTATATGTCGATTTGGATTTTCTTTAAGCTCATTGGTGCATTAGCTCTGCTGATGTTCGGTATGAAAGCCATGAGTGAGGCTCTGCAGAAGATGGCAGGTCCACAGTTGCGCCATATCCTTGGTGCAATGACTACTAATCGTTTTACGGGTATTCTCACTGGTACGTTCATCACAGCTGCCGTACAGTCATCAACAGCTACAACTGTTATGACAGTCAGCTTTGTGAATGCTGGATTGCTGACATTGGTGCAAGCCATCTCAGTTATCATGGGAGCGAACATCGGAACGACGCTGACAGCATGGATTATGTCGGCTGGCTTCTCGTTTAACATCACTGATTTCGTCTGGCCAGCATTCTTTATTGGCATCGTACTGATTTACTCTAAGAAACGTAAACTCATTGGTGACTTCCTCTTTGGTATCTCATTTATGTTCTTGGGATTGGGAACCTTGCGTCAGACGGGTATCGATATGGACCTTGCCCACAACCAGGCTGTACTCGATTTCTTTAGTAACTTCGACCCACAGAGCTTCTTTACGACTATCGTTTTCCTACTTATTGGTAGTGTGCTGACCATGTGTGTGCAGAGTTCTGCAGCTATCATGGCTATCACGATGATACTTTGTTCTACGGGCGTATTGCCTATTTATCAAGGTATCGCACTCGTCATGGGTGAGAACATCGGTACAACAGTCACATCAAACCTTGCGGCCTTGACTGCAAACACGCAGGCTCGTCGAGCAGCTATGGCTCACATGGTGTTCAATGTCTTCGGTGTTATTTGGGTGTTGTGTATCTTCCATCCTTTTATTAATATGATTTGCGACTGGGTGGGATACGACGTTACAATGCCAAAGGGCGCTCCTGGCTTTGCTGCCAATGCTGCTAAACTAAGCTTTGTACTTGCTGCTTTCCACACAACCTTCAACGTTGCCAACACAACTATCCTTGTTGGACCAATCAAATACTTAGAGAAACTGGTCTGCATCATCATCAAGCCGAAGGCAAACAAGGACGAAGACGAGTTCCGTTTACACTTCATTCAGGCTGGTATCATGAAGACTCCAGAACTCTCTGTACTTGAGGCTTCAAAGGAGATAAAGTCGTTTGCCGAGCGTATTCAGCGTATGTTTGGTATGGTTCGTGAGTTACTTGGCGAGCGTGACATGGATAAATTTACGAAACTCTACAGCCGTGTGGAGAAGTACGAAGGTATTTCTGACAATATGGAGATAGAGATTGCGAAATATCTCGACCAAGTTTCCAATGCTCATCTGAGTGATGAAACAAAAGAGAAGGTGCGCTCTATGCTCCGTGAGATATCTGAGTTGGAGAGTATCGGAGATGCTTGTTATAACATAGCACGTACCACCAACCGCCTTATCAATAGTAAGGAAGAATTCATCCCAGAGCAGTATGACCACATACACCAGATGTTTGAACTGACAGACGACGCTCTGACACAGATGAACCGTATCCTTGTTGGTCACCGCCAAGACAATGATGTAAATCGATCATTCAATATTGAGACCGAAATCAACAACTATCGTAACCAGTTGAGGTCGCAGAATATCAACGATGTAAACGACCATAAGTACACCTACGCAATAGGTACAATGTACATGGACATCATTCAGGAGTGCGAGAAACTTGGCGACTATGTGGTCAATGTCGTCGAAGCTCGTATGGGTGTCCGCCAACAGGACGCATAAAGCCGTTGGCTTTTATCATCGTAGAAACATTACTTTGCTAATATAAAAGGCCTCGCATCCGCTTTGGAAGCGAGGCCTTTTCGCTTGTTCGTAACCATTAGAGACATTACCCATCAGGCTCATTCGTACTGAATAAGTAAACTGATTGCAGCGAATGATACCGTCCAACAAGAAAAGAACGGGACCAAACAAACGACAAAAAGACAAAAGCATAAGCAAATAAAAGCCATTCTTTCGAAGGGAAAAGATAAAGAATTAAAAAGTGAAGTCTGACGTATGGACCCATAAAACACCCCTCTCTGAGAATTATTTTCATGAAAAAAAATATTTATTGTCATGAAGAAAAATATTTTTCTTCGTGAAAATAATTTGGTAATGGTTGTATAGAGAGAGCCAGTCACACATAAACAAGGGTGCATAAAAGACTTTATATAGCTTTTATGCACCCTCTTGTGTGTTATTGATGTATCTCCCTTAGAGGCTATACGTTCAATGCTTTATTCTTCTGTAAAGCCTGTGATATTGTTGTAAAGAAGTCATGTAGTTCTGCTTGCTGGTCTTCTTGGAATCCGTTCCTCTTTCTTATCTTCAGTTTTATAGACCTACCGTTGACAGTGAAAATGAAATTCTTTTGCTTCTCATCAAAGCCTGCCTGTTCGATACTTGACATAGGATAATAAACCATATCCCATTCAGACTCTTCATTAGGAACGATTCTATAAAAACCTGGTATAGGCCGAGGAAGAACAGATATAATATACATGTCGTCATCATTGTAAGCAACGAGTGCGACATCAGCTTTCCCCATTATGCCCAGAGGATACCAAAACTCTACACACTTGATATTGCTTGTGTCGATAGTAGGATACTTCTTTGCAATAAACTCCAGTGCCTTTGCAGTGTAGACTCCCTTACTATTCTTGCCTTTTCTATATACATAGAGCATCAACGAAAAGGCAATAACGGCCATCGCAACAAACATGAAGATAAACGGAATAATACTTTGACTCATAATCTTAATGATTTATATGTTATTAATTGTTTATTTCAGAGTAACTTTTAGCCATGGGCTATCTGGATGTTTCATAAGCCATTTCATTACGTTACAAAAGCCTAAGACGTCTCGAACCTCTGGTGAATAAGCCCAGAAACTACGGCCGATGATATAGGAATGTCCGAACTCCTCCCATGTGTTGAATGTGCTAATGGCTCTCTGATACGCTCTCTCGAGGTAGTTCCATGCCTCGTCTGCCTTTAAATAGTTCACTTCTACGCCTACACGTACGAGATAGGCAGCACGCCCTATATCCCATCCTATAACGTCTTTTCCTGTTATGGCATCCCATGAAATTATCAATTGATTGGCGTGCAGAGCGTCAAGATCTGCGATATAGTTGTTCAACATATTGAGCAAGTCGTCTAAATCTTCTTCCTCTGTAATGTGATACTTACCAGCAATACCAGCCATTGAGCATAAGCGTTGTTCCTCTGTATTGATATTACTATCCTCTTGTAACTCTGCTATTATCTCTTCTTTAATAACAGTAATGTCAGCCGAGCGAATACGTCCGAGTAGTGTCTCTATGGTATCGCAGAGTTCTTGATGGTCTGTGATGCCCCATCCTTGTTGGAGAAAGACCTTCGCACGTGAACCAATCTTAGCCGAAAGCGTAAAATGATTACCTCCCTGTTGTTCTTGGTATTGTGCACTTAGGGAGATACGTCGTAATTGTTCGTCTGTTAGTTTACGTGAGAAGTTGAATAGTCCCATAGTTGTGGTTTTATAAGTAATATGGTTTCAAAGATACTAAAAACCATCAACCCTGACGAAGATGTAATTTTCTTTAACATTTATATAGAGGTTGTCTACTCTATTCTTCTATGACTATTGTAAAGCAATTCCTTTATAATTGAGTTTCCTGTCATTCCTGTCATTCATTATGATGACTTAACTTGCTAATTTACAGTATGGTTATGCGAAGTGTTAAAAGTGACAGCAAACTAAAAGTAAAATTATTCTTGTAGAAATGAGTAGTGCGTGTCTTCTTACTTTAGTCAGAAGTATAACATCATTCTCTTAACTATCCAACGAACTAAGCATGTTAGTTATTCGTCCCAAAAGATAGTATTTCTGCGGGCTTGATAGTTATTTAAACCGCTTTCTTGTTGTCTGTCCCCATTATTTGGAGGTTTTTTAAGTATTAAGATGAAAGTTTTTTTTCTGAAATAGGGAGTGATAAACTAAAGCTATTACATAAAAAGGAACACTGAGGAAAGGGCTAAGATGGTGCAAGAGAAAGTTTTGTAGCGTAGTTAGTAATAGAAATATTCAGTTACTATTAAAAAAATACTGGTAATCTTCCCATAAAAACATACTGTTTGCTATTATATTCTTACCTTTGTAAGGTGATATTCTGAAATCGAATGTAATGATAAATCTAAACTAAAAAATACTTCAAAGAAATTAGAAATATGGGAAAGATACGTTATTTTCGCTTGCTGTAGGTGTTGTGATACGGCATGAAGTGTTTTCTATAAGTCAAGGTGGCAACTATCTCTTTTAGATAACGAAACAGCTATTAAAAAGAGGTTTTTAGTCATATCTTTTAAATATTTTTCTAAGTTTCTCAAAAAAAGTTCCTAAATCCGTGCAGTCTTTTAAGCAAAACATACTCCTTTTAATAAAAAGGTATGGTATATCTATGAAAATAGATGTTAATATAGACGCATGTAAACAGGGAGAACGTAAGGCTCTCGGAAATTTATATAAGGCATATTCCGACAGATTAAAGAGAATATGCCTGCACTATGTGGAAGATGAAAGTACGGCAGAAGATATTTTGCACGATGCTTTTATCATCATTTTTACCTCTATTAATTCGCTGAAGGACAACTCAAAATTGGAAGGATGGATGATAACGATTGTGAGAAACCTTTCGTTGAGATTCCTACAAAGTACAGAAAAAAGTAATATTCTTTTATCCAGTCTGGGGAAAGATGTGTTGAGCGAAGAAGACGATAAAGAAAAGAATATAGAGCTGGAGTTGTTGCTGTCAGCGATAGAACTGTTACCAGAGGGGAACCGAGAAATTTTCAAACTCTCAGTGTTGGACGGTCTTTCACATAAGGAAATAGGGGATCTGCTTGGTATCAATCCACACAGTTCTTCTTCGCAGTTGGCTCGGGCAAAGAAAATGCTACGTGTCATATTGATTAAGTATTGGATGCTATTCTTGCTTCCCATCCTGATACCTGTCTATATCTATTTCGTAACGAGGGACAAGTTCGTTGACACATCTGATAATAGATCAACGGCTTTAGATACTCATCAGAACTTTCCAAAACGAGTTCAACAAAATGGAGCTGCTTCTCAAAAGAATGGGCAGCCAAGGTATTCTATACCTTCAAGCGCTATTGGAAATGATAGGCGTGTTTTGGTAAAAAAGACTATTCCTACTGAAGATATTTCTTCACAGATCATAACAGACAGTGTTGAATCAGAGCAGCAGCCAGTATTCTTCCATGTAGATTCCTTGCCAAAGTATTTGGCTACTGGTGAAATCAGTATAGACGACTCCGTGCTCCGTATTCCACAAATTTCAGAAGATAAAATGTTGGCATCGAATGGAAACATGAACCTCGATGTAAACCATAAGAAGAAATACCCGTGGACATTCAACTTCGGCTATTCCTCCAATGCTGGAGCCAATGGAGCTATGTCTAATTTGAACTATCTCTCGGTGGTAGATTATGCTAACGGCGGTGCGGCTGCCAAACTATATACCTGGGATGATTATGTAAATTATTTAGTCAGGAACAATGCGCTGATGGATTCTGTAGAGAGGGCAAAAATGTCATGGATTGCACTGAATAATGCAACAGAGGGCAATGCGTCTTTAGGTGAGAAGGCGCATCACTACCGCCCAAAAACATTTGGTTTATCGCTTAATAAGCAATTAAGTCAGCATTGGACTTTTGGCACAGGATTGACCTATACAAGGTTGAAGTCTGATTTTGAGAGCGAGTTTAATGGTGCGACTTTGTTGAAGACCCAGAAGATTGATTATGTGGGCATACCATTGCGATTGACCTATCGTATATGGAGCAAGGGACGATTCAATGCCTATACGACCGGTGGAGTGACATTCGAGATGCCAGTTCACAGTTCACTTGATAAGAAGTATATCATAACGTCTGACTCGTCCTACACGTTAAAGGGTGACATCAAGCCACGTTCTCAGTGGTCTGTAAACTTAGGTGCCGGTGTGCAGTACAAGCTATTCAAACCTTTCAGCCTGTATATAGAACCAAATATGTTCTATTATTTTAGAAATGGTAGTAGTCTCGAAACTTACCGTACAGAGCATCCGTTTATCATTACCGTACCATTCGGATTACGGCTTACTTGGTAAATGGAGAGAATGAATTGATAAAAAAGTTACAAAACTGTGCAGTCTTTTTTTTGTTTTCTACTCTTACAGTAAAAGACAAAACTTTAAAAAAGATGTACAGTATTTATGACTACATCCACAATGGAATGGTATTTGTCAACAATGTAGTACGAAGACAGCATAAGGAACTTACCTCTCTAATGATATATTCCACAACAAGTTGTCAGTCTCGTTGCAAACACTGTTCCATTTGGAAAAAACCTACAGAAAATCTAAGTCTGGTTGATATTATCAGAATAATGAATAGTAAATGTGTAACAAAAAGCACGATAGTAGGTTTGGAAGGAGGTGAGTTTATCCTCCATCCCGAAGCAGACAATATATTAGAATGGTTTGATACTAACCATCCTAATTATACATTGCTGTCCAACTGCCTTGCAACGAACAAGGTAATTTCTGCTGTAAAGAATCATCATTTCAAACATCTATACATATCACTTGACGGTAATAGAGAAACCTATCGTTATATGCGTGGGAGAGATGGGTATGACAAAGTGATCAAGGTTATAGAGGCATGTAAAGACATTGTGCCTATTTCCCTAATGTTTTGTCTTTCTCCATGGAACTCGTTTGAGGATATGAGACATGTCATAGATTGTGCTAAACAATATAACATTGATGTACGTATTGGCATTTACAGCACAATGTCATTCTTCGACACAACCAAAGGTTTAATAGAATCCAATGATGCGGATTTCATCAGCCAGATACCCTCTTCCATACATCAAACATATGAGAACTTTGACTTTGTAGCTTTGTATGACGAGTGGAAGAATAATAGACTTAAGTTACGGTGTCATAGCATATTCAGTGAATTGGTCATCCATTCTAATGGGGATGTCCCCTTATGCCAGAATTTAGATGTAATCTTGGGTAATATTCACGAGAATACACTCGATGAGATATTCAATTCAAAGAATACGTGCAAAATTCAATGTCAGTACTCCAAAGAATGCAATCAATGTTGGATCAACTATCACCGAAAATATGACATTATCCTGTTAAAAAATATAGAAAAGATAATCCCCAAACGATTGATAGAGTTGTTTTATGGGAAATATCAATGGACCAGCAATAGGCAAACTACCTATAATAAACATTTCAAACGAATAATAGCAAAGCTAAAATGGGATATTTAGATAACATCATAGGCAGATACAAGTATATACGCAGTATGAGAGAGTTGAGTCATACTTACACGCAACAGTATGCTCTTGTTGGGTTTGGCAATCATTGTGCAAACAACCTTCTGCCCGTCATACAGTATCTTCAGTTACCACTGAAATATATCTGCTGTACCTCAGAGAAGAAAGCCGAGCTGATTTCTCAAAAGTATAAAGGAGTCAAAGGAACAACTTCTTTACAGGATATACTGCTTGATAATACTGTTTCTGGTGTTTTTGTGGCAGCTAATCCCCATTCACACTTTCAGATTGCAACCGAAACTATAAAAGCAGGAAAGTCCTTATTTATAGAGAAACCACCCTGTGAGAATGAAAGAGAATTAAAGTCTTTAATCGATACTATCATGCTATATGGCTCACAACATATCGTTGTCGGACTGCAAAGGCGTTTTGCCCCTGCCACTCAAGTATTGAAAAAACGATTGAAAGGTGATGGCAAACGGCATTATCATTATCGCTATCTGACAGGATTATACCCTGAAGGAGATACTTTACTTGACCTATTCATCCATCCTCTTGACTATGCAACATTCCTTTTTGGAGAGGCAAAGATAAAGAACTTGGATGTCATTCGCAGTAGAGATGGTGCCCAAACTTTATTTCTTGTATTGGAGCACCAAGATATAACAGGAATGTTGGAACTATCAACAGATTATTCTTGGCAAGAAGCACAGGAACAGCTAAATATCAGTACAGATAAAGGACTTTATGTGTTGGAAAACATGGAGCGACTTGATTTCATGCCGAGACGCTCAGCATTGTTAGGGATTCCGTTGGAGAAAGTCTTTCCAAACAATGGAGCAACAATTTGTCTCTACGGAAGAAACAACTTTGTCCCAACTATTTGGAATAACCAAATCGTTTCACAAGGGTTCTTTTCTGAAATCAAGACTTTTGCCGACATGATTGAAAACAAACATGAGGCTAATTATGCTTTGGGTTTGGAAAGTGTTAATCATGTTTATTCCTTAATGGCAGAAATAAAGAAGTATATGAACATAATTGACGACCACATATTATAATAACTAATTAAATTCCAACAAATTATGAAAAGGTACTTTTGTGTATTACAGGCGTTCATCTTCTCGTTGCTGTTTATTGGTTGCAGCAATGAAGATGAGTCTGCTTCAACTCCCACAGTGCAAGCATCGAAAACGGAATTGTTTGCTATAGGGACAGTCCGAATGACAAGAGCCGCTTCAAGCCCCTATCTCTTTACACTTGACAACATCAAGTCTTTCAATGCGCAGACCCGTGAGATTATTTTTCAAGATTTTGAGCCGACAAGTCTGCTCTTTCCCATTTATCGTAACATAGAAATACATTCGTATGGTAAGGTTCTACTCCATATCTCAACGTTTGTGTCATCTTTCAATAGTCAAATTTTCACAGACTTATCATTAGTTTCAGAATCTGGCAAGTTTTATCTGAGTGACTGTTACCCACGCAATATTGAGGACAATAGTCAATATGTTAAAGAGAACAAGGCCATTCAAAAAGCAAAAGAAAAAAGAGCGGCAGAATGGGGAGAGTTTCTCTCAATACTCAAAAAACACGGGAAGTTGATTGAATAGTAAACACTATCCATAAAATGTATGTCTTTATTGCGGATTTCAGCAATAACAGAAATACGTAATAATATAAGCAAGAAATAACTTGTAATTACGTTTATATAAATATCAACATATAAAATCCTTGTAATTATGAAAAAAGTATTTTACAGCCTAATCCTTTTCTGTGGATTATCTGCATGTTCCTCTGAGAAGGTATCTCTTGAGCCATTAAGAATTTATGATGTTGCAAATTCTAATTGTAAATTAAGCATCTCTCCGACAGATACACGTCCTGACTTCTATGCAGAAAACAATGCTATTCCAGCAAAATTAAGTATAGAGTTGGACAAAGACGGTATAGCCCAGTGTCTACTGGAAGATTTGAAAGCCAACTGTTCCGTAAGAAAGATTTATGTGAATATTGCTAATCAAGATAATCAGATAACCCTTATCGTGTACCATAATGTCCTTGATGCACTGGCTGATTGTATTTGCAAATACGACATTAATTTTAAGATTAGCAAATTGACATCTGGTAATTATAACCTGAAAGTGTACTATGCTAACCCAAACATGAAATATGATGAATCTAATATTGCATATAATGGACAAGTAAATATTGTTCAGAATAGAAAAGTCTCTGTAAAATTCAATCCAGAAATAGGTTTACCTGAGAATTAAAGATGTAGGTGTCTATTCTAAATATGGCACTTGGGCTGGTATATATCAGGTCAAGTGCCATATAGTATTGTCAATATTCCATCTTCATCTTATCTTTTTTTCTATAGATATTCCTTTATAATTGAGTTTCCTGTCATTCCTGTCATTCGTTATAATGACTTAACTTATTAATTTACAGTAGGGTTATGCGAAGTGTTAAAAGTGACAGCAAACTGAAATTAAAATTATTCTTGTAGAAATGAGTAGTGCGTGTCTTCTTACTTTAGTCAGAAGTATAACATCATTCTCTTAACTATCCAACGAACTAAGCATGTTAGTTATTCGTCCCAAAACATAGTAATTCAGCGGCTTGGATAGTTATCTAAACCACATTCTTGTCGTCTGTCCCCATTATTTGGAGGCTCTAAAAAGCTTTCATACATTTGCAACAGAAATCATTGTTTCACTTATTAAAATCAAAGCGTATGAAAACTTTAGTTTCTAAAATCGTCGTTATCGTTGCCCTTATGTGCGCAACCAGTATGAATGCACAGAACAACAATCAGTTCGATGCACAGTTAAAAAACTCATTAAGTGTCGTCAATGTAAACGTACCTACATCTATTGTAAAGGTAATGAATGACTTGAAACACATGGAAAATCAGTATCCTGATGCTTGGCTTCCTACCTATTATCGTGTGTTCTATGCCCTTCAGTATGCTGCTCGAGACCCACAGAGCGATTATTCTTCTTTATTCTTAGACGCAGTGAAGGATGATGTCGAGGCACTACAAACAAAGAATGACGTTGACCGTTCAGAGCTGTTTACATTGAAGGGGTTCTATTACACGGCACTTATCACGCAGAATCCTGTTGAGAATGGTAAACTTTATTACCGCGATGCAATCAGTTGTTACAAGTCAGCTATTGCCATTAACCCAACGAACCCTCGCCCTCGTATTCTCCTTTACATGTTCTTTGATATTATGAGCAAGCAGACAGGACAGCCGAGTATGAATGGTCCAAAAGACTTAGAGACCATCAAAGAACTGTATGCCAAGGAGAAGCAGAATGGACTGAAACCTGCATGGGGACGTAATCTGATAGACTTTTGCAAGTAGAGGTAATATACTGAAGGCATTAAACTCATAAAGATTGGGGGCGTACCAAGCGTATGTCCCTTTCTTTGTGAGGTACTTTATCACACAAAGAAATTATGCTAATAGATACTATAAATCGTCATCAAGTCTTCATAAAAGGGAAGATAAAGAGTATAGATTTGCTCTCTTTAAGAAAAAAATGTATCTTTGAAGCCTAAAAACAGATATTATTGAAAACAAAAGACAGATTTAACTATAACAGCTATAGTTATTGTTTGAATAATCCTCTCAAATATGCTGATCCTAGTGGTAATGTATTTGTCCTTGACGATTTTATCGCAATAACTGCAATGGGAGCAATGATGGGTGCCATGAATGCAGCTATGTCAGACAAGCCCATATGGAAAGGGGCTTTATTAGGTGCAGCTAGTGCTGCCGCTACTTATGGAATAGGCTCAATTTTTAATGGCGTTGGAACTTTTGGACATGAACTATTGAGAGCTGGTGCACATGGCTTATCTAGTGGTGTCCAAAAGGTTGG
Organism: Prevotella sp. oral taxon 313; assembly: GCF_003043935.1. Taxonomy (NCBI): domain Bacteria; kingdom Pseudomonadati; phylum Bacteroidota; class Bacteroidia; order Bacteroidales; family Prevotellaceae; genus Prevotella; species Prevotella sp. oral taxon 313. Next base: position 2,666,034 of record NZ_PYXE01000001.1, on the reverse strand, counting down.
AGAATGGTGAATATATTTATAATATAGGTCGGATTCATGGAATATAAAAGAAAAATTTTTCCTGAGGAAGTAGCTCTTATTGCCTTTCTAGCGTCCAAAGCTCAATTCCAATTAGAAAGTAATTGGGAAAATAAATTTATCGCTTATCCTCTCACAAAAGAGAAAATAGGCAGTATTGGGCTTTTTAAAAATAACCAGAAATATACTCGAAGACAAAGTAGAGTTCTTTCATGTTGCAAGTTTCATGATGTTGATAATGTTGAAGTAGCGGTTTATCTTTTAATAGATTCTAATGATACGCTCTATGAATTAGATTTTTGGAAGGTAGATGATTCAGAAATTTGCCATATTCCTTCCGTAGACTCTATGGAGGATATCCCACAGATATAATCAGACATGAAATGAACTTAACTTAACCAGTGTATTCGTATCTAGTGTATCTGGTTCGACATTGGGAGCAAAGGTTGATACGGCGATAGGAGCATGGTTTGGAGGTGTTGGTGCTATTCCTGGAGCAATCATAGGAGGTGCTGTAGGTGGTATTTGTGGATCTTTTGGTGCCAGTTGGCTAGGAGTAGGAACTGTTGATATGATTTATGGAAGGTAATATTTCACACATTCCAGTAAAACAAGATGGGCACAAGTTCTTTATGGCTCACGTGCAAGTTAGTAGAAAAGGTTATAGTGTTCTACATAATATGACAGGAACAGCCTCTATATTAATTAACAATAAAACTATTTTACACCATATTATAAAGCTGTAAATAACTTTATTTTATATAGAGGTTATCCACTCTATTCTTCTCTGTCTATCGTAAGGTAATTCTTTTAGAATTGAGTTTCCTGTCATTCCTGTCATTCATTATGATGACTTAACTTGTTAAATTACAGTAGGGTTATGCGAAGTGTTAAAAGTGACAGCAAACTAAAAGTAAAATTATTCTTGTAGAAATGAGTAGTGCGTGTCTTCTTACTTTAGTCAGAAATATAACATCATTCTCTTACCTATCCAACGAACTAAGCATGTTAGTTATTCGTCCCAGAACATAGTAATTCAGCGGCTTGGATAGTTATCTAAACCACATTCTTGTCGTCTGTCCCCATTATTTGGAGACTCTAAAAAGCTTTCATACATTTGCAACAGAAATCATTGTTTCACTTATTAAAATCAAAGCGTATGAAAACTTTAGTTTCTAAAATCGTCGTTATCGTTGCCCTTATGTGCGCAACCAGTATGAATGCACAGAACAACAATCAGTTCGATGCACAGTTAAAAAACTCATTAAGTGTCGTCAATGTAAACGCACCTACATCTATTGTAAAGGTAATGAATGACTTGAAACACATGGAAAATCAGTATCCTGATGCTTGGCTTCCTACCTATTATCGTGTGTTCTATGCCCTTCAGTATGCTGCTCGAGACCCACAGAGCGATTATTCTTCTTTATTCTTAGACGCAGTGAAGGATGATGTCGAGGCGCTACAAACAAAGAATGACGTTGACCGTTCAGAGCTGTTTACATTGAAGGGGTTCTATTACACAGCACTTATCACGCAGAATCCTGTTGAGAATGGTAAACTTTATTACCGCGATGCAATCAGTTGTTACAAGTCAGCTATTGCCATTAACCCAACGAACCCTCGCCCTCGTATTCTCCTTTACATGTTCTTTGATATTATGAGCAAGCAGACAGGACAGCCGAGTATGAATGGTCCAAAGGACTTAGAGACCATCAAAGAACTGTATGCCAAGGAGAAGCAGAATGGACTGAAACCTGCATGGGGACGTAATCTGATAGACTTTTGCAAGTAGAGGTAATATGCTGAAGGCATTAAACTCATAAAGATTGGGGGCGTACCAAGCGTATGCCCCTTTCTTTGTGAGGTACTTTATCACACAAAGGAATTATGCTAATAGATACTATAAATCGTCATCAAGTCTTCATAAAAGCGAAGATAAGGAGTATAGATTTGCTCTCTTTAAGAAAAAAATGTATCTTTGAAGCCTAAAAACAGATATTATTGAAAACAAAGAACGATTTAAGCTATGGCAAATTCATTAGACGAAGTGACAGGACCAGTTAATGATGCTGGCCGTGATGTACATGTAATAGACAAGCAACTTCCTGTTGAAGTTGGTTTTGGTTCAACCCTCTTTCAGATTGCTTTGTGGGTAGTTGGTCCAGTGTTGGTATTGTTGTTTGTGCTGTTATTGGGTAGTACGATGACAAATCCATTGCTTGTAGGGGTAGTAGGCTGTTTGGTGGGAATCCTTCCAGGTGTTATCTTTATCTTTATGAAGATATCAGCTCGCAACTATTTCCAGAAGTTAGAACAGCGTATTCAGGCTGAGGCGTCTAATATTGATAACTATTTGGAACAGCGCGTACAGATACTGCAGAATGTAGTAGGACTGGTAGAACGTGCTATCGACCTTGATAAAGACGTGATGAAAGCCGTTGCAGCCCTTCGTAGTGGTGGTGTGAACGAAGGTAACAGAAGTGATGTGAATGCACAAGTAAATACAGCCTTCGGTCGTCTCTTCCCACAGGTTGAGGCTTATCCAGAGTTGAAAGCACACAATGCCATTGCTGATGCGATGCAACAGAATAACTACTTGCAGCGTGAGATTACGGCAGCTCGTACTGTTTATAACAGTCGTGTGACACAATGGAATACTGATATCTTCTCTTGGCCAACAAAGATGATTGTTGCTGCTCAGCAGGGTTATACAACACGCATACCATTTACTGCAACAGCAGAGACAAGAGAGGCTGCAAGAGGTAAGTTCTTCTAAGACTACAGAAGTAAATGGTAGAGGATATATATGATCCACTAAACGAATACATCAGCACCTTTAAGGATAAGTTTAAGAAGGTGGCTGATGAAACCTTTAATGCACTTGCTGACGAGGCTCAGGTTGATGTTGAGGCTAATCGTGAGACGTGTCGACAAATCTATGCAGGTGAGAAGAATCTTGCGGATGTGTCTGGTCGTATCACGATGTGGACTATCCTATGCGTCATTCTGTGGATAGTTGTGGTGGCAGGTGGTGCTGTTGTATATGTGAAGTGGAATGAGTTTCCAATGGAGCATCTCTTGATGATAGGTGGAGGGGCGGTTTTACTGCTTGTCTTTCTATTACTCAAGGTACATCCAAAGTTGAAGTCCTTACGTACTCAGCACAATGAATTAGACAATAAGGTGAAAACTTTGAAGGAACAGGCATGGAATCAGATGGCTGCTCTGAATAGGCTTTATGACTGGGATGTCTTTACGCGTATGATGTCGAAGACTGTACCCAGACTGGAGTTCGACCCTTATTTTACGACACAACGACTGGCAGACCTTCGTAAAACATACGGATGGAACGACTCTTTTAATACCGAGCGCTCGGTGCTTTATTCCCATTCTGGACTTATTAATGGTAATCCTTTTGTCATCTGTCGAACACGAAAGATGGAGATGGGAGAGAAGACTTATCACGGTCAGAAAACCATTTTCTGGACAACAACAGAAACGGGTCCTGATGGAAAACCACGTACTGTGTCTCACTCAGAAACCTTACATGCAAGTGTGACAGCACCTTATCCTAATTACTTTGAGCGTACAAGGCTTATCTATGGTAATACAGCTGCACCCGATTTGACCTTCTATCGTAAACCAAGTGGGCTGGCAGGAAAGGAAGGTTCGTTGCGTTATAAGTGGGATCGGTTTATGTTGAGGCGTAAAGCACGCAACCTTGAGAGTGGTGATTTTGCGATGTTGACGAATGAAGAGTTTGAGGTTGCGTTCAATACAAGTAATCGTAATAACAATCAGCAATACGCTTTACTCTTCACACCATTGGCACAACAGAGTATGATGGCACTGCTGATGGACGAGAAAGAAGGCTATGGTGATGACTTTGATTTCGATAAGCATTACATGATAAACACTATCATGCCAGAACATCTACAAGTGTTAGACCTCGATATGAACCCTGCTCAGTATCGCAGTTTTGACTTTGAGAAGGCTAAGAAAGACTTTTACGAAATCAATGAGAGATACTTCCGTGCTATCTACTTTGGTTTTGCACCTTTGTTGTGTGTGCCGATGTATCAGCAGATACGTCCACAGAAGGATATCTACGGACATGATATGGAACAGAAGAGTTCGTTCTGGGAACATGAAGCATTGGCTAACTTTTGGGGACAGGAGAATTTCCAGCATCCCGATTGTGTGACTCCTTGTATTATGAAGACTTCTTCTGCGGCACAGGGGGATGGCAGTACGCTGATTAACGTGACAGCTTATGGCTTCCGTTCAGAGCGTCGTATGTCGTATATCAGTAAGTATGGTGGTGACGGTTCATGGCATGATGTACCCGTAGAGTGGTATGAGTTCTTACCTGTTGAGGGCAATGGTCGTATTATGTTGCAGGAGGATGAGACTCAAAACGATACTGACATGAGTCAGAAACAGCGTATGAGCCATATCAGTGACGTCTTACAGAAATCGCACTTAGATGTATATAGAAGGCATATTGCCTCTAAGATATAAGCAGAGAAAGCAAGAATGAATAGCAAAGGACGATAGAAGTATTTCGCTTTTATCGTCCTTTGTTTATGTAAGGGGAGTCTTACGTAGAAATGAAATGCTTGTCTTAGATTCAACAATATATTTGAGAACAATCATACACATGTACTTTCTAATGTTGGCTGCTATTTTTGAAACAGTTGAAGAGCATAAGACAATTGAGTATCTTTCCCTGATAAGAAATCATTAACTTTCATTGGTACCAAATAGTTCGGGCTTATTCCTTTCCCTTCTAATGGGAAACCCTTGGGAGAAGAACCTGACGAATGTCCTACAGGAAGTCGATAGAATATTCCGTGTGAAGTCTTAAAAAGATAAATAACACCACCTGTATCACCAGCTGAAGATGTACCAACCAACACGGCATCACCACTTTCTTTCATTGTAATGAGAAAAGTCTCAGCGGAAGAACAGGAGTAATTACCCATCAAGATGATTACTTTTCCCTTATAGCTGTTAGTGGAAGGAGAAATTATAGACCCATTCCAATTACGTCGTTTTCCTTTTATTAAATTCTGCGCAATATTATCTCCTATCCAACTGTTGCCTCCCCCATTCTGACGCACATCAACTATCAAGTATGGAAGTTTGCTTAGATGCTTCAAAGCTTTGGTGAATTCAGTGTCAGCATTATCTTGCATGCTTTTCACATTTATATATCCAACCTTTGAAGAAACCTTTCTCCAAGTTACATTTTGTTCCTCTTCCTTTGTCGGAACAGACTTCGATTGCAGATGAATGGTGATAGTTATGGGTCTTCCATGGCGAATAATTCCAAGTGTCTTTATAGGACTTGTATAACTACAGAGTATGGTTAAAGCTGATAGTAGATAGCGAGTGGCATCTGTCGAAGCAGAGACATTTTTGCTATTATGCATCACCCATTTATTTGTAGGTACACCATCAACAGTTATAATCTCGTCTTTATCTTGCAATCCAGCCTTTATAGCAAAGACTGAAGGATGATTAATAAACACACGATTCTCAATGACTGTGATATTATCCCCTTGTATGAACCAAGGATATAGTATGCTTTCATTATTTGCATGAGTGCATTTCAAATTGGCAAAGAATTCCATTATAAGTAATGAATAAGCCACTTTCGATTGCATGGTGTCAATTTGTTGAAGGCATGTGGTGTGAATCGAATCAAGGTTGATGTGTTTCTTTGTAGTATATGGGTACTTCTTTTTGACCTGTTCGAATATTTCTTCGAAATCACTTCGGAAGTCTTTTGGATTGACAGGTATCTTGTCTGCTGTATAACGTTGAACCTCATTCCAATCTACCTGTCCATGCATTGGATTCCATCTATTTAGCAAAAATACTACAAATATGGATACTATTAATCCAAAGAGAGTGATACTTAATATTACAAACTTCTTCATAAATCAATTATATTATATGGTATCTTGACATCAAAAGGAAACATAATGAACTAAAAGACATCGCTATAAGTACAAAAAGTGTTTCTATCTCTTGCACAGAGTGTAAACACCTTAACCCAAATTGGTGGTAAGGTAATATACAGAAATTACCTCACCATTTGTTCCAATTCACTTAGCTGCTTTCAATATAATTCTTATTATACTAAAATCGCTTCTACAACTTCTCACCATAGCACAAGTCACCAGCATCACCGAAGCCAGGAACAATGTACTTATGCTCATTCAATCCTTCATCAATAGCTGCACACCAGATGGTGGTAGAGTCTTCTGGGAAAGTTTTGCGGATATGTGCAATACCTTCTGGTGTAGCCAAAAGACAAGCAACATGCACATGACGAGGAGTTCCCTTTGAAAGGATAGCCTTGTAGCCTAACTCCATAGAACCACCAGTAGCCAACATTGGGTCAGCGATGATAAGTGTCTTACCATTGATGTCTGGTGTAGCAAGATATTCAACGTGAATACCTACCTCATGATGTTCAGCATCCGTATATTCTCGATAAGCACTAACGAAAGCATTACCAGCATGGTCGAATATGTTAAGGAAACCGTTATGGAAAGGCAATCCAGCACGGAAAATAGTAGCCAAAACAATTTTGTCAGTTGGTACATTAACCTGAGCCGTACCCAATGGAGTAACAACATCCTTTGGTTCGTAGTTCAATGTTTTAGAAATCTCAAAAGCTTCGAACTCTCCGATACGCATAACATTGTTGCGGAAGAGCAAACGATTCTTCTGATAATCCTTATCACGGATTTCTGCTAAATACTGATTGATAATAGAGTTCTGCTCTGAAAAATTAATGATGTCCATTTTCTATCTTAGGTGTTATAGATAAGCAAGTTAGCAACTTGCTCTGCAAAATTTCGGCAAAAGTAGCAAATAAATCTGAGGTTTTGCTAAGTCTAATTTGCAAATATAGCCATGCTCATTATTTTTTTTATTTCTTTAACTATCTAAGCAAATACTTTGATACTTTTTCTTCGGTATTTTTTGTGTGAAATTAATAATTATATTACCTTTGCGGTGTCTTAATAAAGAAGACATAAAAACAGGGAACAAATCAATTTTCAACTAAATACATTTATAAAAATGGCAAAGTTTGATAAGAGCGTACTTGAGAAGTACGGTATTACAGGTACAACAGAAGTACTTTACAATCCTTCTTATGAGGTATTGTTCAATGAGGAAACAAAAGAAGGTCTTGAGGGCTACGAGAAGGGTCACGAGACTGAGCTTGGTGCAGTAAACGTAATGACTGGTATCTACACTGGTCGTTCTCCTAAGGATAAGTTCATCGTTGATGATGAGAACTCTCACGATACAGTATGGTGGGATTCTGAGGAATACCATAACGATAACCACCGTGCTACCAAGGAAGCTTGGACAGCTGTTAAGGACATCGCTAAGAAGGAGCTTTCTAACAAGCGTCTTTTCGTAGTTGATGGTTTCTGCGGTACTCACAAGGATACACGTATGAAGATTCGTTTCATCGTTGAGGTTGCTTGGCAGGCTCACTTTGTAACAAACATGTTCATCCGTCCAAAGTCAGAGGCAGACTTCGATCAGGAGCCAGACTTCATCGTTTACAACGCTTCTAAGGCTAAGGTTGAGAACTGGAAGGAGCTCGGTCTTCATTCAGAGACTTGCGTTATGTTTAACGTAACAACTAAGGAGCAGGTAATCGTTAACACATGGTATGGTGGTGAGATGAAGAAGGGTATGTTCTCTATGATGAACTACTTCTTGCCATTGAAGGGTATGGCTTCTATGCACTGCTCTGCTAACACTGATATGAACGGTGAGAACACAGCTATCTTCTTCGGTCTTTCTGGTACAGGTAAGACTACTCTTTCTACCGATCCAAAGCGTAAGCTCATCGGTGATGACGAGCACGGATGGGATGACAAGGGTATCTTCAACTACGAGGGTGGTTGCTATGCTAAGGTTATCAACCTTGACAAGGAGTCTGAGCCAGACATCTATGGCGCTATCACACGTGACGCTCTCCTCGAGAACGTAACAGTTGACGAGAATGGTAAGATTGACTTTGCTGATAAGAGCGTAACTGAGAACACTCGTGTTTCTTACCCAATCTACCACATTAAGAACATCCAGCGTCCTGAGTCTCAGGGTCCAGCTGCTAAGCAGGTTATCTTCCTTTCAGCTGATGCTTTCGGTGTATTGCCTCCAGTATCTATCTTGACTCCAGAGCAGACTAAGTACTACTTCCTCTCTGGTTTCACAGCTAAGTTGGCTGGTACAGAGCGTGGTATCACTGAGCCTACTCCAACATTCTCTGCTTGCTTCGGTCAGGCTTTCTTGGAGCTCCACCCAACAAAGTATGCTGAGGAGTTGGTTAAGAAGATGCAGCAGAGTGGTGCTAAGGCTTACTTGGTTAACACTGGTTGGAATGGTACAGGCAAGCGTATCTCTATCCGCGATACTCGTGGTATCATCGACGCTATCTTGAACCACTCAATCGACGCTGCTCCAACAAAGCAGATTCCTTACTTCGATTTCACTGTTCCTACAAAGCTCGAAGGTGTTGCAACTGAGATCCTCGATCCACGTGACACTTACGCTGATGCAGCTCAGTGGGATGAGAAGGCTAAGGACCTCGCAGCTCGTTTCATCAAGAATTTCAAGAAGTACGAGAACAACGAGGCTGGTAAGGCTCTCGTAGCAGCTGGTCCACAGCTCTAATCCTTTCGGAATATTTCTGAATAGATAATAATAGCTCCCATCCGTAGCAATACGGGTGGGAGTTTTTGTTTGTCCTTCTGTAATAGAAAACAGTAAGACCGTTAATAGTAAGTAGAAATATTACATACTATTACAAGCGTAGTTTTAATTTTGTTTTGCTGTCACTTTTAACACTTCGTGTAATACTACTGAATCTTAACGAGTTAAGTGTATGTTTTGAATGACAGGAGTGACAGCAAAGTTTGTTTTGGTATGATTATGTTCTGTCTCTTATGATTTAATTATTCATATAGAAAATCCCTGTTAGGATTTTTTGTTCTTCCAAAATGTTGAGTGATATGTTAAAGCACTTATATAATAACGCACACGGAGATACAGAGGAGACGGAGCTAAACGCCATGTTGTGGAGGTGCTGGTGGCACAATGAGTGACGGAGGGGTAGCGTACAGATTCCTAATAACTTTTTAGGATAAACGCTTTGTATATAAATTGCTAATAGAACTGGCAAATAATCTCCTTTGCTCTATGCACTGACTGTGCCTTTGTGAACTACCATCAGTATGCTTTAATACTCCTCCGTACCCTCCATTTCTCTGTGTGATATTTCGCCAGAAACTTAAGATTAGGCGGATTATTATCACTCCAAATTTCTGAAGACCCATATTTTTGTGAATATCCAACCTCCGTTTCCCTCAGTTTCTTAGTATGGTTTATCATGTTGCAGGCTTGCTTAAAGGTTTTCATCTGATTATCAAACTTCTAATGGGGATTATGGCGAATGAATTGAGTACTCCGCACCACTCGTGTTCAGCCTCCGCACAACCTGTGCGGACGCTCCGCACAAGATGTGCGAAGCATCATTACGTTGACTGAAAGAAGTAGGATGAGCTACGATAGATATTTATTTGATTAGCAGTAGACTATCAAGGCGAATATAATTCCTTAAATGTATAAACTATTTCGATACTAATTACTCTATTTTCTTTGTGCTATCAGGTAAGATCTTTCTAAATCTTTGTTCTGTATTGTTCATGTCAAGTACCTTTAACTGTTCTTTTGCCATTTTATGGAGAATCTCAAAACGTTGCTTTCTTGGTACCCCTTGTTTTATCATTTCAGAATTAGCAGATTCCATATTAGATAATACTACTAACTGGTTGATGCTTGCAGTTTCTCTAAGATTTATTCCTTTAGATGCCAAATTTGGGTTAGCTTGAGCCCATTCTTTTGCTTTACACCCAAAGAGAATTATATTTAACATATCAGCTTCTGTTGCATAGATAATCCCATGCTTGATAGCATTAATGTCCATTTTAGGAATAATCACGTTTTTAATAGCATCAGTATGAAGTGTATAATTGGTTTTGGATAGTATTCGCTTTGCGTTCCACTCTAACGAAAGTGGATCGCTCTCTTGTTCTTTTAACCGTTGGTATTCCTTTACAATATAAAGTTGGAATGTTGGGCTAATCCACATACCAAAGTTAAAGGCTATATCTTTGTGTGCATAAGTCCCTCCATTTCTCCCTGCTTTTGATACGATGCCAATAGCATTAGTTGCTTCTATCCACTTCCTTGGAGTCATATTAAACCTATTCAATCCTGCTTCTTTCATAAAGGTGTCGAATTCGACACCTTTAAAATTTGGATTATTCAGGCTTTCCCAAACACCAAGATATTCTAAGGTGTTTTTATTTCTCATCCAATTGCGAATAAGGTCTTCTTCATCGTTGGCTTTCACCATATCCGTTAGACTGATGTAGTCGTTATCATTCTTTCCTATCAGCACAGATATTTCTGTACTCTGTACTGTTATCTTCTTTGATGTATTCATATTTTTAGTTATTATATCAGCAAAAGTAACAAATAAAAAACACTCCTCAGTATTGTTAGGGTCTTTTTTGCTTCTTATACGATTATTTCTCCGCAATGAGGGCAAATGGTGGTGTGATGTAATGTAAAATAAGTAAACAATCAAAGTCGTAGAAAAGTCGAAGAGGGATAAGGTTTTAAGTTGAGCAAAGTCGAGTAAAAAAGCGATAGTACCAATTGGAAAGTTCATGTGAAGGTAAGTAAGATAGCAGAAATTTATCAGATGTGATTTATTGGTCGTTTTTCTTCAAGTTTATCGTTACTTTGGCAATACTTACTAAACAAACTTAAAAAAACGCAGATATTTTCGATATTTTACATAATTAACCTCGTTAAAGACGTTGAATATGAAGAATTCTGATTAAATTTGCAGTTAAATCCAATTATTAGTATCTGATGCGTAATAAGATATATACTCTCGTAGCTTTAATGATGGCTACTTTGACGATAACTTCTTGTCTTAAAGACGACGACGAGAAAGAAAGTGTAAGTTACAAAGACACGGCTATTTTGAGCTTTTCTTTGGGACAAATGGCGCAAGTGCGTGATACAATTGCTAAGAACGGAAGCGATAGCGTTTATACAACTAAGTTTAATGCGGCTAAGGTTAAGTTCTATATTGATCAGGCGCAGGGGCTGATTTATAACCCTGACTCTTTGCCTTACGGTTCGAAGTCGTCAAGTGTATTGGCTAAGATTGTAGCCAAGAACAGTGGTGTTGTGGTTCTTAAGTCAACGACTGAAGAGAAATTTACTTATTACAACAGCAATGACTCTATCGACTTTAGCACTCCTCGTGTTCTCCGTGTTTATTCAAACAAGGGGAGTGAGTATAGAGATTATAAGGTGACCGTCAATGTTCATAAGCAAAAAGGGAATGTGTTTAGTTGGGAAACACTGCAGGCAAACAGCAACTTTGCTTCCTTCACAGCAATGAAGGCCGTTAGTACGGGTAGCAAGGTGTTTGTCTTCGGTACCAATGGTAGCCAGACCGTCGTTTATGCTGCGACAAAAGACAATGGAAATAGCTGGACTAAGCTGAACAAGACTTTCGCTGCTGATGCTTATAAGAGTGTTGTGACACAAGGAGATAAACTCTTTGTCATCGATAATGGAGCGGTGTATAGCTCCACAGAGGGCAACACTTGGACGACTATTGCTACTAACAGCAGTCTGAAACAATTGGTGGCAGCATCACCAGTTGAGCTGTTTGCTTTGTCTAACACAGGTAGTCTGTTGTCATCAAAAGATAATGGTGCAACCTGGACTGCTGAGTCATTAGATAGTAGCACATCATTATTACCAACAAGCAATATCAATTACTCATATACAACGATTACGTCTAATCTGTACAGTGTGCTACTCGTTGGCAAACCAACAAGTGGTACGCACAATACATCATGGACGAAGGTTTCTTATCGACCAAGCGAGCAGTGGAATTATGTTGAGAGCAATGCAGATAAGTTCCAGTTGCCTCTTTATAAGAACCTTACCGTTGTCGACTATGACAGAGCAGCCCTTGCCTTGGGTATCGACAATAGTAACAAAGTGGTTTCTATGCTCCTCTCTCGTGATAGTGGTATCACTTGGAAGGCCGACAAGGACTTTACTTATCCAAAAGACATGCAGGCAGGTGCTACTTTCGCAGCTACTGTCGATAGCGACCAATACCTCTGGATTATCAGCGGTACAAAGGTTTGGCGTGGAAGACTCAATCGTGTAGGATGGGCTTTGAACCTTAGTCGATTGGCTGAGTAGGATAAGACGATAAGTAATAAGAATGAAACGACTCTTCATCAGTCTTCTCCTCTTCCTTGCTACTACGCCACTTTGGGCGCAGTCCGACCCCGAGTATAAGATGGAGATTGGCGCTGGCGTCGGAGTGATGGGTTATTTAGGCGATTTCAATGGGTCGTTAATGAAAGACCTACAGGCGATGGCGACGTTGTTAGCACGATATAATCTCAGTCCTTACATGGGAGTAAAGATGAATGTATCGTTTGGAAAGATGAAAGGGTCGTCTGCTGATGTCAAGACTTACTATCCTCGTTTTGCCTCAGCACCCTATACCTTCGACAACGCATTGGTTGATGTGGGCCTTGCATACGAATATAATTTCCTGCCATACGGCACAGGTCGTGACTATCGAGGTGCACAGCGCTTGTCACCCTACGCTATGATAGGATTAGGTGCCACCTACGTAAACATAAAAGGAGGCGACCGTAAGTCAGTCTTGACGGCTAATCTTCCTATCGGAGTAGGTGTGAAATATAAGGTCAGCGAGCGTATGAACGTAGGCTTAGAATGGGCAGTACACTTCTCGTTCAGTGATGAATTAGACGGACAGAAAGATCCCTATGGCATTAAGAGTAGTGGAATCTTCAAGAATACGGACAGTTATTCCACCCTACAGCTGACGTTCTCTTATAGTTTTATGGCAAAGTGTAAGACCTGTCATAACGAGGATGAGTAAAGGACAAAGAAGTCCAGAGCATATATAATAAGGTGTAGTCCACATCGTACAAACATACATATTGTACATAAAAAACAAAGGTTTATCTCTTCAAAAGATATGGCAGAAGAATTAGATATGACACGAATACCCCAGCACATCGCCATCACAATGGATGGTAACGGTCGCTGGGCTACAGAACGCAATAAGCCACGTTCATACGGACATCAGGCCGGAGTGGATACCGTGCGTCGTATCACGTCAGAGTGTGTACGATTGGGTGTGAAGTTTCTCACGCTCTATACCTTCTCAACGGAGAATTGGAATCGTCCTTCTGATGAGATAGCTGCATTGATGGGGCTTGTCCTTACATCTTTGGAAGACGAAATCTTCATGAAGAATAATGTGCGTTTCCGTGTTATCGGTGACATGGCTCGCCTGCCAGAAGAAGTGCAGAAAAAGCTGAGAGAGACGGAGGAACACACAGCGAAGAACGCTGCCATGACAATGGTTGTTGCTCTTAGTTATAGCGCACGATGGGAGATAACGAAGGCAATGAGGGATATCGTTGCTGAACATGAGGCTAAGTCCGCTGAACCACTGCGTCCTGAAGTAATCACGGAGGAGCTGATTAGCGAGCATTTAGAGACCAATTTCATGCCCGACCCCGACCTCTTGATAAGAACGGGAGGCGAGCTTCGCATCTCCAATTACCTCTTATGGCAGATAGCTTACTCTGAGCTGTATTTCTGTGATACCTATTGGCCTGACTTCAATGAGCAGGACTTACAGAAAGCCATTGCGAGTTTCCAAAGTAGACAGCGTCGCTTTGGAAAGACTGAGAAACAAGTAGAAGAAAAAGAAAACAATTAAGTTACGCAATAGATGACTAAAATAAATAAGGTGTTGATGCTCCTTGCACTCTCGGGAGTTTCGCTTACGGTGAGTGCACAGCAGAAGATTGTAAACCCAGACATCACTTATTCTGGTACGCCTAAGACTTATAAGTTGGCAGGACTATCCGTTACCGGTATTGAAGGCTATGAGGATTATGTCCTAACAGGTATCTCCGGACTTAGCGTTGGACAGGAGTTGGAGGTTCCGGGAACGGCTATCACAGATGCTGTGAAGCGTTACTGGAAGCATGGACTCTTCTCTGATGTTTCCATTTCGGCCGACTCTATTGTAGGAGATAATATCTACTTGAAGATACACCTTGCACCTCGTCCTCGTATCTCAACCATTAACTATAATGGACTAAAGAAGACTGAGCGTGAGGATATGGAGAAGAAACTCGGGCTTGTAAAGGGTGGTCAGATAACTCCTAACATGATTGACCGTGCAAAGATACTTGCCAAGAAGTACTTTGAAGACAAGGGTTATAAGAATGCTGAGGTCTTCATCCGTCAGAGAGATGACGTTGCAGCAAAGAACCAGGTCATCCTTGATATTGATGTAGATAAGAAGGAGAAACTGAAAGTACGCACAATTACGATTGACGGCGACAACCAGTTGGGTGATAAGAAGATTAAAGGTAGCCTCTTAAGCAAGGGTGCTTTTACTAAGACCCACGAGGCTGGCAAGCTTGCTAATATCTTAAAGTCAAAGAAGTTCACACCAGAACGGTGGGCAGAGGATAAGAAGAACCTTATTACAAAGTATAACGAGTATGGCTTCCGTGATGCTATGATTACAAAGGATAGTGTCTGGAATGTCGACCCAAAGCATGTTGACATCTATGTAAAGGTGGATGAGGGTAAGAAGTATTACATCCGCAACATCAAATGGGTAGGTAACACGGTTTACTCAACCGACTATCTTTCTCGTTTGCTCGATATGAAGAAGGGTGATGTCTATAACCAGACTTACCTGAACAAGCGTCTTTCACAGGATGAGGATGCTGTGGGTAATGCTTATTGGAACAATGGTTACCTCTTCTATAACCTCCAACCAACAGAGGTGAACATTGTCGGCGACTCCATAGACCTTGAGATGCGTATCACAGAAGGACAGCAGGCTCATATCAATCGAGTGAAGATTAATGGTAATGACCGCCTTTACGAGAATGTTGTTCGTCGTGAGTTGCGTACAAAGCCAGGCGACCTTTTCTCTAAGGAAGCGCTTCAGCGTTCTGCACGTGAGTTGGCTTCTATGGGACACTTCGACCCAGAAGCAATCAACCCTGTACCAGAGCCAAACTATGAGGACGGTACTGTCGACATCAACTATAACCTCAAACAGAAGTCAAACGACCAAGTCGAACTTTCACTCGGTTGGGGTCAGACGGGTGTTATCGGCCGTGTTGGTTTGAAGTTGAATAATTTCTCAATGGCAAACCTCTTCCGTAAGAATCGCGATCACCGTGGTATCATGCCTATCGGAGATGGTGAGACACTCTCATTAGGCGCACAGACCAACGGTACTTACTACCAGTCATACAATGCACAGTACTCTACCAACTGGTTGGGAGGTAAGCGTCCTATCCAGTTCAGTGTGGGTATGTCATATTCAAAGCAGACTGACGTATCAAGCAACTATTATAACAGTGGTTACATGAATAACTATAACAACTATCGTTACGGTTA
Source organism: Prevotella sp. oral taxon 313 (assembly GCF_003043935.1). Taxonomy (NCBI): domain Bacteria; kingdom Pseudomonadati; phylum Bacteroidota; class Bacteroidia; order Bacteroidales; family Prevotellaceae; genus Prevotella; species Prevotella sp. oral taxon 313. The sequence continues at coordinate 2,650,392 of NZ_PYXE01000001.1, read as the reverse complement.
TGGTAACTACAATTACAATAGCTACGAGAACTATTATGACCCAGACAAGTATGTGAAACTCTTTAGTGTCTATGCTGGTTGGGGTAAGCGTTTGAGCTGGCCTGATGACTATTTCACCTTGTCACTCCAGCTGCAGTATCAGCGTTATATGTTGCGTAACTGGCAATACTTTATTATGTCGAATGGTTCAGCAAACAACTTGAACCTTAACATTGCGCTTAATCGTACGTCAACAGACAACCAACTCTTCCCACGTCGTGGTTCTGACTTCTCGGTATCATTGACGATTACTCCGCCTTGGTCTAAGTGGGATCATAAGGACTATGCTCACTTGGCAACCGACCGTAACTCTCCAACCTTCTCGCAGGAGCAGCAGGAGAAGTATCGTTGGATAGAATATCACAAGTGGAAGTTCAAGGCTCGTACCTTTACAGCCCTCACAAGTGGTCAGAAATGTTTCGTCTTGATGACCCGTGTTGAGTTCGGTTTGTTGGGAAGTTACAATAAAAACAAGAAAAGTCCATTTGAAACCTACTACATGGGTGGTGATGGTATGAGTGGTTATACTACAGGATACGCTGAAGAAACGATTGGATTACGTGGTTATGAGAATGGATCACTTACTCCTCGTGGTGCTGAAGGTTATGCTTACACTCGTATGTCGTTAGAGCTTCGCTATCCTTTCCTCTTGGGTAACACGACCATCTACGGTCTTGGATTTGTTGAGGCTGGTAACGCATGGACAGAGACAAGTAAGTTCAATCCATTTGACATGAAGCGTTCTGCTGGTCTTGGCGTTCGTATCTTCCTCCCAATGGTGGGTATGATGGGTATCGACTGGGCTTATGGCTTCGACAAAGTCTTTGGTACAAAGGGCGGAAGTCAGTTCCATTTCATCCTTGGACAGGAGTTTTAAGGGCGAGTTGACTGGTTGACAAGTAGACGAGTAGACGAGTTAAATGAGTAAACGAGTAGACAAGTTGCTTGTTCTAATAGGCTGAGTAACTATCGGTAAAGAGAATTAAGAGTTATAAATATTGAATTAGTAAAGGATGAAGAAGAATATGTTTAAGAGTGTATTACGATACGTTTTACCTCTTTGTGTGTTTACTCTTATGCCTTTAATGGCATCAGCACAGAAGTTTGCGCTGATTGATATGGAGTATATCCTCAAGAATGTACCTGCTTACGAGCGTGCAAATGAGCAGTTGAATCAGGTTAGTAAGAAGTGGCAAGCTGAGGTTGAGGCGCTCAATACTGAGGCTTCAACAATGTATAAGAACTATCAGAACGAGGTAGTCTTCCTCTCACAGGACCAGAAGAAGAAGCGTCAAGACGCTATCATGGCTAAGGAAAAGCAGGCTTCCGACCTCAAACGTAAGTATTTCGGCCCAGAGGGCGAGCTCTTCAAGAAGCGTACGAGCTTGATTACTCCGATACAGGACGAGATTTACAATGCCGTAAAGGATATCTCTGACCAACGTGGCTATAGTCTGGTCATCGACCGTTCAAGCAATGCCTCTGGTATTATCTATGGGTCTCCAAAGGTGGATATCAGTAATGAGGTGCTGCAGAAATTAGGATATTCTTATCAGTAAGGGGAGGCTAGGAAAACTAGTTCTCCTAGCTATCCTAGGAATACTATCACCACAGATAAAAAGTAAATTAATAAACAATTAAACAATAGAAAGAAATGAAGAAGTTATTTTTGATGTTGATGCTTTGCGCACCAATGACATTGTTCGCACAGAAGTTTGGTCATCTTGATTCACAGGCTTTGCTTCAGTCTCTCCCAGAGGCTACAGCCGTTCAGAGTAAACTCGAGGCTAAGGGCAAGGAGTATCAGAAGCAGATTGAGGACATGCAGGCTGAGTTGCAGCGTCAAGCTGAGGCTTACGACAAGTCTAAGAGCACTATGAACGCTACAAAACAGGCTGAGACCGAGAAGAATCTGCAGGATATGTATAACAAGATTCAGCAGACTGCTCAGGACAACCAGAAGGCTTTCAACGAGGAACAGCAGAAGCAGCTCGGCCCTGTCCTTGAGAAGGTTCGTAACGCTATCGCTGCTGTCGCTAAGGCAGGTAACTATGTTTACATCATGGAGAAGGCAGCTGGTCAGCCATTGTATATCAACGAGGCACTCAGCAAGGATATCACTGCAGAGGTAAAGGCTCAGTTGGCTAAGATGAAGTAAAGCAATGCGGGTGCCTTTGCCCCGTGTTTGTTTCTCCATTGTTTAGAATGAACGGGCTATTATAGTAGGAATTTCTTTGCCAGAGAAGGTTAGCTTGTCGAGGGCTACTAAGGTATCTGACGAAACATGCTAATGCTCTTTTAAGCCCTTGAGACTGGTAAGTATTTCTCTGATAGTTTGTCTTTGAGCATCAAACAATCTGATGACACTGAATTATTTTCATGACAAGAAGAATTTATTTACATGAAAAAAAATATTTTTTTTCACGACAAAAAATATTTTTCTTCATGAAAAGAATTCGAGAAAGACAGGCCGCTGGTTAGAAAGTAGAATATTTCTTTCAACGAACCGACACTAAATAAAGGGAGAAAAAAGGGTGAGGTCACCGCACGAATATTCTGTTCTTGCGATGACCTCACTTATGTTTAAATATAGAAAAGATAATATATAACGTAATGAAGAAACTAATCTTTTCCTTCGTTTTCATGCTTTTGCCACTCTTGGCAACGGCACAGCAGAGTGTACCAGCATTCAAGTTCGCATACTTTAGCTATGATAAAGTGTTTCGTGCTATGGCCGACTATGCTTCTGCAACACGTAATTTAAACGACCTAAAAGCAAAGTATGATGCTGAAACAAAGCGTTCAGTAGAGGATTTCAACAACAGATATGAAGATTTCCTTGACGTACAGCGTAAGTTGGAACCATCTATTCTCCGTAAGCGTCAAGCAGAGTTAGAGGAACTGATGGACCGCAACATCGCATTTCGTAAGGAGTCAGAACGACTGTTGAAGAAGGCTGAAGAAGATATCTATGCACCTGTTCGCACTAAACTGAACAATGTTGTTCGTGAGATGGGAAAGGAGAGAGGCTATGCGTTCATCCTTAATACGGATAATAACGGGCTACCTTTCGCTAACACAACCATGGGAGAAGATATCACAGACGCACTGATTACAGTGCTGAAATAATATTAGTAAGGATAAATGACAGCATATTCTAAACAGCCGGGACCTATCGGTGTATTCGATTCTGGGTATGGTGGACTGACCATCCTACATGGTATTCGACAGCTGCTCCCTGAGTATGACTATCTTTACTTGGGTGATAATGCACGTGCACCATACGGTTCACGCTCCTTCGACGTGGTCTATCAGTTCACACGGCAGGCTGTGATGAAGCTATTCGACCTCGGTTGCCACTTGGTAATATTAGGTTGTAACACCGCTTCGGCCAAGGCCTTGCGCACTATTCAGCAGAATGACCTACCGAAGCTCGACCCAGATAGACGAGTGTTGGGCGTAATTCGTCCTACTGCTGAGGTGATAGGCAAACTTACACAGTCACGTCACGTGGGGGTGTTGGCTACTGAAGGGACGATAAAGAGTCATAGTTATAAGCTTGAAATACAGAAATTATGGGACGACGTGACGGTGACGGGTATCCCTTGTCCGCTTTGGGTACCAATCATTGAGAACAATGAAGCAGATACGCCCGGTGCTGACTACTTCGTGAAAAAGCGTATCGACCTTATCATGGAACGTGACCCACTAATTGACACGCTCATCCTTGGCTGTACACACTACCCTATCCTCATGCCAAAAATACAGAAGCATGTACCAAAAAACGTACAGATTGTTGCTCAGGGTGAGTATGTCGCAGAGAGTCTGAAAGACTACTTTCGACGTCATCCCGATATGGATGCACGTTGTACAAAGCATGGTAGCGTGAAGTATTTCACCACAGAAAACCCCGAGAAGTTCAAGGAGACGGCACGTATCTTCCTACATGAACAAGTCGATGTGGAGCATGTAGACTTGGAATAGACACCCAAAGGCAATAAAACAGCCTGTTGAGTCGTTAGATAAGAACTAATAAGATTAATGATGAAGAAGTTTTCTATATTCTTTTTTCTGTCTGTTGTCATGCTGATGGTGGCCTGTACGGATGATGATACGTTCACTACATCGCGCAGTAATCTCCTCTCTTTCTCAACAGATACACTACGACTTGACACCACATTCTCCAATGTTCCGACATCTACTAAGACTTTCTGGGTGTATAATAAGTCGGGGGATGGATTGCGATTAACTAATGTTCGCCTCGCACAAGGTAATCAAACAGGATTCAGAGTGAACGTAGATGGCATCGAACTGTCGGCTGAGAACGGCTATCAAGTTAGCAACCTTGAGGTTAGGAACAAGGATAGTATTCAGGTGTTCGTTGAGATGACATCCCCTTTGAACAATGCACTGACACCGCAAGAATTGTCTGATAACCTATTATTTACGCTCGAAAGCGGTGTACAACAGAAGGTTAACCTGTCTGCTTACAGCTGGGATGCGGAGTTGATTAAGGGTAGGAAGATTACAACAAACACCACACTGAATAGTACAAAACCTATAGTCTTCCAAGATACATTGCGGGTTGAAGCGGGTGCTACACTGACGATTCCTGCCGGTACGACCGTCTACTTCTCTCAGAAGGCTGCCCTTGACGTTTACGGAACACTGCGTTGTGAGGGTACGGCAGCTAATCCTGTGACACTACGTGGCGACCGATTAGATAAAATGTTCAAGTATTTACCATACGACCGGGTCAGTGGTCAGTGGCAAGGTGTGCGTTTTCACAAGGATAGTTATGATAATCTATTGGAACACACCGACATCCATTCTACCTATAATGGTATTCTCTGCGATACAGCAATGGCTGCACGTACGAAACTGACAATAGCGAACTCTACTGTTCATAACTGTCAGGGTTATGGCTTACAAGCCATTAACAGTAAGATCGTTGCTTATAACACTCAGTTCTCTAATACGCTGATGGACTGTGCTGACTTTGTGGGTGGCGAGGTGACCCTGACACATTGTACCTTCGCACAGTTCTATCCCTTCGATAGTAACCGTGGTGCTGCATTGAGCTTTGGCAATCATATTGACAACAAGGACTACCCGCTCCAGACCCTCCACGTGGTCAATTCACTTGTAACAGGATATGCGGATGTTGTGCTTATGGGCAATAATAAGGAGGATGTGACAGCCAACTATCACTTCTATAATTGTCTTCTTCGTACATCAAAACCTAAGGACTCGTCTCTTATGGCACGTTTCACAGACGTCACATGGGAGAATAGTAAGGACTATCCAGAGGGCGGTTCAAAGCAGTTTGTACTGGTAGATGGCGACAAGCAGAACTATGATTTCCATCTAAAGAAGGCTGAAAAAGGAGAGAAATATCCTGCAATTGATGCGGGACTGGCCCTTGGCGACCCCCGTTTTGCAACCGACCATGATGGTAAGCAGCGTGATAGTAAGCCAGATATCGGCTGTTATGAGCTGATAGCTAATTAGCTTTATTGGCCTTATAAGGCCTATTAGCCCCATTAGCCCAATAAGCCCTATTGGCCCTATAAGGCCTATTAACCCCATTAGCCCAATAAGCTTTATTGGCCCTATAAGGCCTATTAGCCCCATTAGCCTTATAAGCCTAATAAGCCCAATAACCCCCATCACCAACAATAAATATCAACAATGAAAACAATAGACATAAGCATCAAGATTGGTTTTTGCCAACAAGATGAACTTTCGGAGGCTGATCAGCACCTCATTCAAAGGGCTGTGGAGGCAACAGGTAATAGTTATTCTCCTTATAGCCGCTTCCGTGTTGGCGCAGCGTTATTGCTTGCTAATGGTGAAGAAGTTATCGGAGCCAATCAGGAGAATGCTGCTTTTCCATCAGGCTTATGTGCTGAGCGCTCAGCAATCTTTGCTGCTCAGTCTGTCTATCCAGACCAAGCAGTGACCACACTTGCCATTGCCGCAGCCAATGAATATGGTTTGATGCGTGACCCGATAGTACCTTGTGGTGCTTGTCGACAAGTTATCTTAGAAATAGAAGACCGTTATAAACAGCCTATTCGTATCCTTCTTTATGGTACGGCGGGCGTATATGTAATCAATAGTATAAAGGACTTGCTGCCTCTTCAGTTTATTGGAGAGTCAATGAAGTAGCCTTTTCATTCTTAAAAATTAGTTATTATGGACCATTTACCAAAAGACCCAGAGATATTAGTTAGCAGTGTTAACATGCTACTACGTGATGAAGAATTCGACTCTTTAGAGTCTCTTTGTTATAACTTCAACGAAGATGCCGAGCGACTCAAAGCCTACTTACATGATGCTGGTTACGTCTATAGCGAGGAGCAACACCAGTTTCGCCCAATAGGTTTTGATGAATAAATAGGTAATAGTAGATAAATAAAGCACGCCATACAATCCTGCATGGCGTGCTTTATTTATATGTTCAATACGATTCCCCACTATTATTCATCGAAGGGAAAGTACTCTTTTCTGTATTTCAGAGCCTTTTAAGACTTGTGACAACCGTTTCTTATATTACTACGGCAGTACCAGAACAGGTGACCATGAGCATAGAACCACCCTGTCCGACAGTCTCATAATCGAGGTCAATACCAACGATAGCGTTAGCACCAAGTGCTTCTGCACGTTGCATCATTTCCTGAATGGAGGTTTCTTTGCCTTCACGCAGCACCTTTTCATAGGCTTCGCTACGTCCACCGATGAAGTCCCTGATGCCAGCAGGGAAGTCTTTTATGAAGTTAGCACCGATAATTGTTTCTCCTGTAACAATTCCTTTATACTCTTTGATAGGACGACCTTCAATGGTTGGGGTTGTTGTGATAATCATAATCTTTTGTCAGTATTAATAATATAATTGATATGTAGACTTATTACTTGATGTCTTACAAATACATGACAAAGATAATAAAAATTCTATGTAGACGCATCATGGCTGACAATAATTTTGTACTTTTGCATCAATAAGATATAAACAACGGCATTATGCAAGACTTAGTTATTTACAATACACTGCATCGTAAGAAGGAACTCTTCCAACCGATTGCAGCTCCTAACGTTGGAATGTATGTTTGTGGACCAACCGTTTATGGCGACCCACACCTCGGACACGCTCGTCCAGCTATCACTTTCGACATCCTTTTCCGCTATCTTAAACACATAGGGTACAAGGTGCGTTATGTTCGTAACATCACTGACGTGGGACACTTGGAGCATGATGCTGACGAGGGCGACGACAAGATTGAGAAAAAGGCACGTCTTGAGCAGTTGGAGCCAATGGAGATAGCACAGCACTATACCAATCGTTATCACGATGCTATGCGTTTGCTTAACGTACTTCCACCAAGTATTGAACCGCACGCAACGGGTCATATCATTGAACAAGAGGAGTTAGTAAAACAAATCCTAACCAATGGCTATGCCTATGAAAGCAATGGAAGTATCTACTTCGATGTAGAGAAATACGATAAAGACCACCACTATGGCGTTCTCTCTGGGCGTAACATCACCGACATGATAAACAATTCTCGTGAGTTGGCGGGCGTTGGTGAGAAGCGTAATCAGATTGACTTTGCACTTTGGAAACGTGCTATGCCAGAGCATATCATGCGTTGGCCATCTCCTTGGAGCGATGGTTTCCCTGGTTGGCACTGCGAGTGTACAGCAATGGGACGCAAGTATTTGGGCGATCACTTCGATATTCATGGTGGTGGAATGGACCTTATCTTCCCTCACCACGAGTGCGAGATTGCACAAGCAGTTGCCTCACAAGGCGACCAAATGGTGAAGTATTGGATGCACAACAATATGATTACCATCAATGGACAGAAGATGGGCAAGTCGCTTGGTAACTTTATTACGCTTGAGCAGTTCTTTACGGGCAATCATGACACGCTCACACAGGCTTACTCTCCAATGACAATTCGTTTCTTCATCCTCTCTGCTCACTATCGTGGAACAGTCGATTTCTCTAACGAGGCACTACAGGCTGCTGAGAAGGGATACGAGCGTTTGATGAATGGCATTGAGGATTTAGCACGCATCCAACCTGCTGCTACGACGGATGAGAATACGAAGACGTTTGTTGATGGCTTCCGTCTGAAGTGTTACGACGCAATGAATGACGACTTGATGACCCCTGCTGTCATCTCAACTCTCTTTGAGGCTTGCCACTTAGTGAACATCCTCATCGACCATAAAGCGCAGATTTCAGCCGACGACCTTAGGGAGTTAACAGAGGCTATGCAGCTCTTTGCCTTCGATATTCTCGGTCTTCAGAATGAGCGTGGGGCTAATAATGATGCCCGTGAGGAGGCTTACGGCAAGGTAGTCGACATGGTTCTCGACCTCCGTGCAAAGGCGAAAGCAGAAAAGAACTGGGCTGTCAGCGACCAAATCCGTGATGCACTTGCTGACGCAGGCTTCCAAGTTAAGGACACCAAGGACGGTGTTACGTGGAAACTTGACCGATAGGCATTAGCCTTATTCAGCCTCATCTCTATGATGGTTTGTCATCTGAAGTCAGCATGATGATAGTGGAAAATATCCTTAGTCATCTATAAATATTATTCAAACAAAGGACAGCTATTCCTGCACTGTGTCAGTGATATGATCTCACCACATGCTGTATAGCTGTCCTTTTCTTCTCCCTCTCTTGTAAAATAGGCGTACCCCTACCAAATAGACACATCCTTTCTTGAATATAGCAAGCCTATTTACTTGAACATAATCACTTACTTTCTTGTTCATAGAAATTCTATTGGCTTGAACGTAAACAACTACTTTCTTGGTATATAAAAAGTCTACTCTCCCTTTTCTTTTGACGTGTTTTATAGTAGTAAAAGCTGTTTAGTACAAGTATTCTTATTGTCTTTATTATCAGACTATCCCCCCTCTTGCGAATTATTTTCATGAAAATAAATATTTATTGTCGTGAAGAAAAATATTTTTTTTCATGAAAATAATTTCTTTCTTACATGAAAATAATTCGAAAGGATGGGTGGTTTAGTCGTTCCTAATTCGTTTGCGAGGGGTAGAACAAGTAGGTAGAGAGAACTTACAGACGGCTATCAAGCGGAGAGAATACGCATTTTAACAATGCTATTAGCACTAAACAGAAGGCTGACTACAGCCTGCAAAGACCTTAACCAACAAAGTGGCGAAGGCCTGGAACAAACGTACGAGAAACGGGAATGATGTCTTCACAACCAGTAAGGAGCAACTGATAGCCGTTAGAATTACCTTTTGCAGATACGATGTTATTGATATTTACAAGGAAGGAACGGTGACATTGGAAGATATTATCGTATGGAAGGTCATCCTTCAAGGCTGTCAATGTAGAGCGGAGCTCGGTCTTCTGTAACCTACCTTCCTTTATATAACAAACACAAACATTATTTTTTCGTGCTTCGATATAGAGTAGATTGTTGATAGGTAAGGTCAGGTCGGTCCCTCGAAGGTTCTGGTCGTGCAGCGTGATGATGACATCCTCTTGCTCGTCCGTAGTCTTCTTTATCATCTCTTCCAGTCTGTTATTCAACATACGGTTATAGTTTAACAACGTAAAGATAGCCGTAACGATTACCCAAACAAGGAAGGTCCAATAAAAGAACACCCAAAAGAGCTGCCATGACAACGGTATGTGGAAGAAGAAAGCAGCATAGAGCGTCAGAGAGATGGCCAACGCAAACTCGATAGCAACACTGTAAATAATCATGTAACCATTGGTTACTGGCATCTTCTTCTGCGCTGGTCGTCTGAAGAAAAGAAAGGTACATAGCCACTGAACTCCTATGGTCATAACGCAAAAACCAAGACACATCAAGAAGATACTACCCCTATATCGACTGATTCCAAATGGCTGCAGGAGGTAAAGAAACAAAAAAATGCCAACTCCCAACGCAACACTTGTGCGCCAGGAACTGGCATTTGCATGTATCATATACTTGCTACGTAGAAATGAGGTTAGTCTACTCATGATGTCTTAAATGGTTGTTCTGCCCACAAAGATACATCTTTTCCTCTTTTCGTGCAAGTGTATTTCGTCTTAAATTATTACTCTTTTACTTCCCAAATATCATTGGTTTCGAGCATCTCCATAAAGGTGTGGTAATGTTTCTGCGCCTTTACCTCCTCTATCTGCTGATTAACAGTAGCGTCGTAGGTAGGAGCCTCAACGTCACGAATAACTCCGAGGGCGATTGGGAAACCCTCTTCATTACTCATCATGGCAAGCTTCAACTGTAAAGTATTATCTTGACGGTGAGCGTCATGTATGAGGATATCATCACGGGTAACGCCATTCTCACCTATTTTCACTACTTTTAAGCCAAAGCCATCCTGCACGAGTCCAAACTCTTGATTGGCTCCAAAGATCAAAGGTTCGCCATGTTTGACGTAGATAGCATTCTCTTTACGACCTTGAGAGGTGTAGACAGAATTGTGACAACCATCGTTGAAGATAACACAGTTCTGTAAAATCTCGCATACGGCAGCCCCCTTATGCTGATAGGCAGCCTTGAGGATAGCGATTGTCTCAGTATTGTCGCTGGCAACACTACGTGCGAAGAAGTTACCACGAGCACCGAAACAGAGCTCAGCTGGGCGGAATGGGTCCTCCGTTGTACCGAATGGACTTGACTTAGAGACGAAGCCGCGTGGACTTGTTGGGGAATATTGTCCCTTCGTAAGACCGTAGATGCGGTTGTTCAGGAGAATCATATTCAAGTCTACATTACGGCGCATAGCGTGGATAAAGTGGTTACCACCGATAGCAAGAGCGTCGCCATCACCAGAAACCTGCCAAATGGTAAGGTTCGGATTTGTGACCTTTGCACCTGTAGAAATAGCTGCTGCACGACCATGGATAGTCTGCATAGCGTATGTATTTGCATAATATGGTAATCGACTTGAACATCCGATACCACTAATAACGGCTGTTTCGTAAGGTGGAACACCTAACTCTGCCATAGCTTTCTGTAGGCTGGCAAGGAAGAAATGGTCGCCACAGCCAGGACACCAACGTGGCTGTCCCTTCTTGAAATCTTGTGCTGTATATTGATTCATGACTTTTTTGTTTTAATTCATCATACGTAATTATGATTACTGCTATTCACTCTGCATTATCAACAAGTAACTCGTCATCCTGTGACTTGTTTACTCGTCAATATGCTTACTCAAGTATCTTCGTATAGAAAGTACCCGTTTCCTCCTTTGGTAGAGGCGCCTTAAGGAGCTTCTCGAAACTTGTAACCAACTCGGTGACAACGAAAGGTTGACCCTTAACTTGGTTATACTGATAAGGAGCGAAATGGTTCATACGGATACGAAGGAGGGCAGCAAGCTGTCCAAGGTTCTGTTCTGCAACAACAACCTTCTTGTATCGAGCAAGTATTTCTGCAGTGTTCTTTGGTAATGGGTTCACATACTTGAATTGTGCCAAAGCAACCTTATGTCCCTTACCACGCAACACCTCCATAGCTGAATAGAGATGACCATATGTACTACCGAAGCCTACAATGAGTAAGTCGGCATCATCCTTGTCGCCTAAAACAGTCAAGTCAGGTACAGGAATACGTGCCACCTTGTTCCAACGGATGTGGTCCATCTTGTCATGATTCTCTGGGTCAGTAGAGATACTACCTGTCTCTCCGTCTTTCTCCAGCCCACCCAAGATATGTGCATACCCTTCCGTACCTGGGATAGCCCAGTAACGTGCCAACGTCTCAGGGTCACGTTTGTATGGAGTGTACTTATACTTCTGATCTTCTGTGACGAAATGAGGATGAATCTCTGGCAACTCCTCGATATTAGGTAGCTTCCAAGCAGATGAACCATTAGCAATGAAAGCATCGGTAAGGAGCACGACTGGCGTCATGTGTTCCAGTGCTATCTTACAAGCGTTATATGCTGCATCGAAGCAATCGGTAGGACTTGTCGCTGCAATAACAGGCATTGGACTCTCACCATTACGGCCATAAAGCACCTGCAAGAGGTCGGTCTGCTCACTCTTCGTAGGCATACCGGTTGATGGTCCACCACGCTGTACGTCAACAATCACCAATGGAAGCTCGTCGATAAGCGCAAGGTTCATGGCCTCACTCTTCAAACAGATACCAGGACCAGAGGTTGAAGTAGCAGCTAAAGCACCTGCGAAAGCAGCACCAATAGCTGATGCACAGCCCGCAATCTCGTCCTCACACTGAACGGTTGTCACACCCATTGACTTATGCTTTGCCAACTCGTGTAAGATATCTGTGGCTGGAGTAATAGGATAAGAACCTAAGAACAGTCGCAAACCAGCACGCTCAGCCGCAGCCATCAGACCATAAGCAGTTGCCTTATTACCAGTGATATCCATGTAGCGGCCAGGCTCCTTGACCTTAGACTCTATACGATAAGTATTAGGAACAGAAGCATGTACGTTATGACCATAGTCATATCCTGCACGTACAACCTTTATATTTGCCTCTGCAATGGCTGGTTTCTTCTTAAACTTTGTCTCAAGATAGTTGTTTACCAACTCTAAGTCACGATTGAACAACCAGCAAACAAGACCTAAGGCAAACATATTACGGCACTTTAACATGGATTTGTTGTCCATACCAGTATCTGCCAAACAGTCCTTCACCATCTTGGTTATTGGACAAGCCACTACGCGATCAGGGTCGATACCCATCTCGCCTAAATAGTCATCACTGCGGAACTCGGCCTTCTGAAGGTCGCGTTGGCCAAAAGAATCGGTGTCAATAATAATCGTACCGTTGGGCTTGCAGTGCTTATACTGCATCTTCAACGCTGCAGCATTCATTGCTACAAGGACGTCACAACGGTCACCAGGAGTATAAACCTTACCCGCACCGATATGAACTTGGAATCCACTCACACCTGTCAAGGAACCTTGCGGGGCACGAATATCAGCCGGATAGTCTGGGAAAGTAGACACACCATTGCCGACAGATGCCGAGACAGTAGTGAAAATGTTACCTGCAAGTTGCATACCGTCACCTGAGTCACCAGAAAAGTGTACTACAACACTGTCGAGCTCTTTCACTTCGATTTGTTCTTCCATAGATTATTTCTTGTTTATGTTAGTAAATCGTTTCTGTATTATTTAGCTTTTCTACCATAGCAGTAAAGCTTATTTTATAAATTTCTTGCCGTTAGAGACATAGATGCCCTTGAGCAGTTCACTCTCTTTCATCTCCATCTTAGTCCCCTGTAGCGAATAGACATCGTTGCTCTCCGTGCATTCTTTAATCTTCGTCATAGGGACGCTGATAACAGTAGGGATGTGCTTTTGTTTCTGATAGACACGTATCCAATCCATGCGCATCTCATAGGTATGATTAACATCTGGCTTTTTCGCCCATGAACCATTGCCCACTGACTGATTGAGAATCAGGTAGAAATTAGACTTATCAAACGGCCATTGCTCCTGACTATCATTCTGCTTCTTATATTGGTAAACACGTTTACCATCTACAAAGAAGCTTAGCACGTCTTCTTCCCACTCTACCGCATAAATATGATAACGATTCATAGGCATCCAAAGATTGTCAGAATGTGGATCATTTCCATGACTTTGTGTCCACGCAGAGTGTACGGTTGCATAAGCTCTCTGCTCATTATCAATCTGCTCAAAGATATCAATTTCACCGCCTTTCGGCCATCCTAATGTTGTCTTTGGCATCATCCAAATAGCAGGGAAATTACCGATAAACGGATTAACCAGCGCCCGACATTCTACTCGACCAAAGCGGAACGTAAAACTCTGACTGGTCTCTATTCCCCCTGAGAGCATTTCCACGTTGTCTTTCGACTTGTCTGGATTAGGGATAGCACGCAAAACAAGATTACCATCCTGCATATATGCGACTTCAGGAGAGCTGCTCAAAAAACGTGCCCATGTCACTTTAGGATAACGCGTACAGTATCTCCACACCTTTGTATTAGGTAAGGTGCCGTTTGGTTCATTAAACTCATCATGGAAGACAAGTGTGTATTCTGAACCAGGAGTTTGCTCACCAGATGGCAAAGGCTCAACACCATTTGCCAAGTTAACATCTTGTGCAAACGATATTGTGGATAACAATGCCATTATAAGCACTGCAAGCATTCTCTTGATGTTCTTCTTTTGTGACATGAATTTATTAAGATCTTATCTGAAACGGTAGTACTTGGAAAGCATAGTATCCTCCTTATAAATAGGTGATAACAGAGGGTTCATAACATGACATTGGTCTGCTTTCCCTCATGTAACTTTCTCGACTTACACTTTTTTAGATTATCTTTTGTTTACGTTAGTATATTCTGAGGACAAAAGTGCAAAATATTATTGAGAAAACAAAATCTTTTGAGGAGAAAAAAAATATTTTTATATATTACAAGGAAAAACCTTCAAGAAATTAACCTTTTAAGGGCTTAAAAAGAGTAAAACGATTCATCCTCCACTCTTATTACTTAATCTTCGGTGGAATAAACTTGATTCTTTCTCTGAAAGGACTGATAGGACTAATCGTTTTCTTTCTTATTTCGTCACTTGACAGCAATGTTGCCTTATTGTCATTATGTTCAATAAGTATAAAGGCGTAGTCATCATAGCGCACATGGAGGCTATCAGGCACTATCTGATGATAAGCTTTCTTATATTTTTCTTGCTTCATGAAGGAGTCTGAACGTGAACAGAGGAAAACAATACGATTGTCAACCTTGAAATAATGAGAAGGATACATATCTTCAATAGACCATTCTCCTCCCATAAAAGCATCATTATAAGCAGGTTGGATAACAAAGATGTCATTGTTGATATAGACACCATTGCTAATAACACCATGGTCTTCATAGCCATATCCAGCTTTAAGAATAAACGTACTATCCTTAGGATATTGTTTAACAAAATCGTGAATACAACTTAGAAAGGCGGTCTTCATCTGTACTGTATCAACGAGAACCAGACTATCTAATGGATTATTCTCCGTCAGCTTGGAACTTGTCTTATTACAGCAGGAGGACAGCATGGTAAGAAGAAAGACGAGTAGAGTGACCGTTTGTTTCATATTATTGGAAGCTTAAAGATTTATCTCTTTTTCACGTTCGTTCTTTTATTCTTCTATTAAGAATGCAACCCATCTTCAAGACGACGCACAATCTCTTCTGGAAGAATATTATTCATACAAGCAAAGTCGCCACGATGGCAGGGTTTGTTACCAAAGACTGAACAAGGACGACAAGAGAGTGTATTGATTTGAACGGCATCTTCTTCCTTCTGTTGCCAACCCATAAATCCACAATAAGGGTGGGTTGCGCCCCACACACTTACAACTCGTGTACCTGTGAGGGAAGCGAGGTGCATATTAGCACTGTCCATTGAGACCATTGTATCGAGGTGACTCATAAGGATAAGTTCTTGCTCTAACCCTTTAAGGACACTTGCCACACATAAACATTGTGGATATTGCGTAGCCCAACGATTGAGTACTTCAATCTCTTCCTTGCCTCCACCAAAAAGAAACAAACGCCAAGACGGGTGTTGCTCAGTTAGTTTACTTATCACAAGTTCCATTTTCTCCTGTGGATACATTTTACCCGCATGAGCTGCAAAGGGTGCAATACCTATCCAACACTCCTCTTTCTGCTTATTTCCTATAATGTTTGGCAGACGTTGCAAGTCGCCTCCTTCAGGTGGAAAGATACTCGTAAATTCGAGTTTAATAGGATAACCTAATTCCTTGAGAACATCAGCATAATTCTGAAAGGATGTGGGCTGTTGTATGAAAACCTTATTCTCTTCCCGACAAAGCAATTTCTTACCTTGCTTATGTTTATTGATATGTGCCACAGAATAGCCACCAAGGAGAAAACGGAAGCGAAGGAAACGAGTGCGGAGTACATTGTGAAGGTCGGCTATGTCAGTAAACTGCTTTGCCACCAAGCGCCTATATAGTTTGTTAAGACCCGTCAATCCCTTATATTCCCCTTTCAGATCAGCTTCCATAAAGCATACATTAGAGGCAAGACCTTGGAAGAATGGTCGTGCAAAAGGACGAGAAAGCACACTTATTCTCACATTTGGATACTGCTTTGCAAGCGAATAAACGATAGGAACAGTCATGGCTATATCACCCATGGCAGAGAATCGAATGATAAGAATATGTGGGGTTTTCATAGGCTAACAAGAATAAATAAGCAGAATAAGAAACGAGAACACTGGCTATTATCAGTTAGGATAAGCAAATAAGATATACTTATTCAATAACCTTATAAAGCATATTTGCATTTACTCAAGACGAGTAATTACACCCCTCCCTATGTTTTGTGGGAGGGGTATCATTCTATTTCTTATTATAAAGAATCGGATTTGTTGCAGGATCGTTATACATCTTCATCTGGCGATAAACCTTCATGTACTTTCGACCATGCTCGATGTCATCAAGCAATTGGTCGATGGCAAGACTGAGATCTTTCTGTTGTTCGAGGAGGATGTTCAGCTTAGACTTACATTTCTCGATGTGTTCTGGCGAAGCATCTGTACGCTCCGTCTGCTCTTTCATGTGATAAATCTTCAATGCAAGGATAGACAAGCGATCTACTGCCCATGCTGGACTTTCGGTATTGATAGTAGCATCTGGGAGAGGCGTCACATCAGAGTAGAGCTGACGGAAATATGAATCAATCTGCTCAACAAGGTCAGTACGGTCCTGATTAGAACGGTCTATACGGTGCTTAAGGCTCATCCCTTCTTCAGGATTGATATGCGGATCACGAATTAAGTCCTCGAAATGCCACTGTACAGTGTCAATCCAGCATTTCAGATAGAGACGATTTTCGATAGAATCTCTGTCATAAGGGTTACTAATCGGTGTATCAACATTATCCGTAATATGATAATCACGGATTGCCTGATTGAAAATCTCGTTACAATGTGTTGTAAATGACATTCGGTTTTTATTTTTCTATTTATTCTGCAAATATAAAGTAAATTCCTTAAAGGACAAAATAAAAGCTATTGTTTTTCATCGTTAATTACCTAAACTCACCTTGTATATAAAGGTAGGAAATAACAGGCAACATCAAAAATAGAATGTTAAACCGACGTAACAGACGATATCATACCCCTAATAGGTACAATGAGCAGCGAAGGTGTAGCGTCCAGATTCCTGATAAATCTTTTGGGTTAACCACTTTGGGTATATAAGCTCTAATAAAACTGGCTAACAATCTCCGTCACTCTACGTACCGACGGTACCTCCATGACTAACAGTACTTTATTTTGATAACTCTCCGTACTCTCCTTTTCTCTATGTGACATTTCATCAGAGACCTAAGCTTAGGCGAGTCATTATTACTCCAAAATTATGAAGAAACCCCAAAACAGTATGGACTATACTAAACAACTATCAACATAGAACTACGAAGTACACGAAGACAGAGGGGACTGAATGAACAACACCTTAAATGTTCTCAGACAGAATGACATAATGACAGGAAGAGACTGAAAGCTCTGAACGATTGGAGATTTTAATGTTCTCAGACAGATGGACATAATGACATAGAGAGACAGAGGACACAGAAGGAACAACGATTTCAATATTCTCAGATAGAATGACATAACGACATAGAGTGACCGAAAGCTCATACATAAACAGAAGAACATAATGACAAAGAGTGGATAAGGGGCAGAATGAAGATGGGGTACGTCATCTGAATGGTGTCATTGGATTCATTTCTTTAGGAGCATGAGAAATGCTGATGGGCATACCGGAGCTGTCTTTCTCTTGGTAAAATCACGCTGGGTTCGATGCACAGTATGGTTTGTAATTCACTGGTGATATAAACTATCGTTTTTCTTGATGTTGCAAAGATACGAAAGTATTTCTGAGCTTCCTTATCTTTGGATATGTAACTTCAAGAACATATAATAATTGGAAACGGTCGACAAACTTTTTATTGTGTTAGATGGTAGGACAGTTGAAATGACATTGTCCTGACCTTAAGAAATTAATTGTACGATTTAAAGGTATAGGCATAGAGTTCCCATATAAACCAGCCATGAATAAAACTAAGGGAAAGGATGGATGATGTAAAGATTTATCGCATACACCATAACTAATACTTACTTTTCATGGTTCAAGAAGACGCCCTTCTGCCCTCAAGAACATGCCCTTCTTGATGCTTGTTAAGGCTCTTCTTGTGTCTTAATAAGCATCTTCTTCCCTACTACTCACAACACACTGATTTAATGCATATTATAGACGTGAACCATGTATATAACCTTCGTCATTAACTCCTACCTTTCACTACATTTATGTTGAGACTTTTCATACTCACACCGAGTTCCACAGACATACAAATACGGCGGTTTAATTGAGTGGTACAAAGACGGACTATCCATAAATAAAATGTCATATTAAAAGATGATATAATGCCACATGGGAATAAGACTGGTATGGACTATACTATACGACTATCTACAAAGAACTACGAATTACGCAAATTGCACTAAGACAGAGGGGACAGAATGGACTATGCTTTTAATGTTCTCAGACAGAATGACATAATGACAGGAAGAGACTGAAAGCTCTGAACAATTGGAGATTTTAATGTTCTCAGACAGAATGACATAATGACATAGAGTGACTGAAAGCTCTGAACGATTGGAGATTTTAATATTCTCAGACAGAAGGATATAATGACATAGAGTGACAGAAAGCTCTGAACGATTGGAGATTTTAATATTCTCAGACAGAAAGACATAATGACATAGAGTGACTGAAAGCTCTTACATAGACAGAATGACACAAACACAAAGGGTGGATAAGAGGCAGAATGAAGATGGCTTTGAATGTGTATAAGATATTAAACCTTTGTTATTTAGTGTTGTATCAATTGCTTTTATGAAATTATATGATTACTTTTGACAACGAAAATGACAACAGATTGCAAATCTTCCTCTTCTTCCAAAGAGCAAGACTGTTTTACAGCCACACGCAGAGGAGACTTCAAAACGTTGTTAGGGGTTTTCTCTTTTTTTGTTTCTCATACGTGAGGGAAATTAAGATGACCTCGTTTTCTTATTTTTCTAACTACTTTAAAATTATCTATCATGAGTTCATTTAGAGCAACATTGGAATTAGGTGGCAAGGAGTACGACGTACTCTATTCTAACTACGAGTTCAGTCGTACAACTGACAAGAAGGGGCAGCCTGCATCAAGTATCTCTGGTGGTCGTATCAGCGTCACTATCGAGTCTACTGATGACACTTCTACTATCGAGGCTATGCTCAATAGTCAGTTCAAACCTGTTGAGGGTAAGATTGTTTACAAGAAGAGTGAGGAGGACGCTAAGATGAAGGAGATTTCTTTCAAGAATGCTTACATCGTTCACTACAAGGAGACACTCGACGTAAACAACGAGGCACCGATGACCATCGCGATGACCTTCTCTGCTGAGAATATCACCGTAGGTAATGCCGAACTCGACAACCGCTGGCCTCGTTCATAGGTCTAAGAAACTTAAGGACCGTGTCGGGCTACGTGCTTGACATGGTCCTTTTAGCTTTCTATTTAGGTCTCATCGCAGTAGGACATACCTATAAGCTGCTGAGATCGTCACCTTATTTATATATAGGGAACAAATCTTATTAATTCGCTTTTCAGCCTTAATTACCTCAAAAAATATATTCAATGGCAATACCTTTTAATCCCATCTCCATCACTATAGGGAAGGATGGACTTTCTTCTTTCAAATCACTTCGTATCGACCAAAGTACTGGTGCACATCATCACTTTGACCTCACGGTTGACCTTGAATCGGGGGGCAACAGACAGGTGCATAACATCAGTAGCAGTAAAGAGTGGCTCGGCAAGGATATCATAGTGAAGGCTGCGAGCAAACCATTCTTCTGTGGCATAGTGACGAACATTGAGTTGCATCGCGATGGCAGCGACTTCGGGTGTATACAGGTGTCTGGCTACTCCTCTACTTATCGTATGGAGACGGCACCAAGCTGTTACTCATGGAATGACAGGTCGATTGGTGATGTCGTAAAGAGTCTGTGCAGTGATGGTAAGGTGCAGTTGGCATTGAATGCAGCACACAAGAAACAGTTGGATTACATCTGCCAATACGAGGAATCTGACTTCGATTTCGTTCGTCGTCTTGCCTTGCAATATCAGGAGTGGATGTATTATGATGGTCTGAAACTTGTCTTCGGTAAGCCAAGACGATTGCCAGACCCTATCAAGATGGAATTTGGTACGTCACTAAGTTCCCTCAATATTGGTCTACAAACATTAGCTCGTCCAGAACAGGTGTTTACGTTCCATTCTGGTGCAAACCGTGAGATGGACCGCAAGACACCTGATAAGGCTTACGGACATGATAGGATGGCGGGTGATGCGTTCCGTGCTGCGCTTCCCTCCTACCCTAAAGCAGCTCGCCAGCACTCCATACAGCGTGTCAGCTCTATCAATGATCTTGAGAATTATGTACTCCTAAAACAAGCAGCCGAGACGGCTGAAACCCATTACGTCACAGCCGAAAGCCAGGACCCAAGGCTACATGTGGGTTCAGTGATTAGCTTGTACAGTTCTTTCTTAAAGGGAGTTGGCAATCTCTCCCAAGAGAGCTTAGGCGATTTCATCATCATCGAGATGACCCATGAAGTGAGCGAGAGCTGTTACTACAAAAACCGTTTCAAAGCCATCCCTGGTACTGTAATGAGTCTGCCTAACCCAAAGGTTGAAATGCCTCTGGCTGAAACACAAATGGCAACCGTACTAAGCAATGCCGACCCACACGGAGCGGGGCGTGTGCAGGTGCGCATGAATTGGCAGACCGACAACATGCGAACAAGTTGGGTGCGTGTGATGACGCCAGATGGTGGCGGTAGCAAAGATGTAAAGAGCAACCGCGGTTTTGTATTTATCCCAGAGGTAGGCGACCAGGTCCTCCTCGGCTTCCGTCATGGCGACCCCGCTCGCCCCTACGTCATGGGGAGTCTGTTTAATGGTACGACGGGTAAGGGAGGCTTTGATTCCAACCACAAGAAAAGCCTTACCACCCGACGCGGTTCGACCGTTACCTTTGACGATACAGCCCATACCATTCTCTTACAGACAACTCGTGCCAATAAAATCTTCATTGATGAATTAAATGGCACCATTACCATATCTTCTGCCGAAGAAGTAAATGTCAATACGAAGAATGTCAACATCAATGCATCAGAGAACATGAATGTAAATGTGGGTAAGAACTTTACAATGCAGGTGGGAGAACAATCGTCTGTCAACATCGGGAAAGACTCTTCGCTTTCTATAAATGGAAGTTCCGTTTTGAGTATAATGGAAGATGCAAAATCATCTGTTAGTGGTAACCAAACAACCGATATTTACGGTAATATGAACTTAAGCATTATGAAGTCAATTAAAACTAAAATATGTGAAGACTCTACTTACGAATCGTATGGAGTCACCACAATTACATCACTAGATAATTTATATATTAAAAGCAGTACCAATGTGGATATAGCTAAAGAATAAGAATATGAAGAAGATTTATCCAGTAGTATTTATTTTGGTCTTTTGCGTAACAACATTGTCATGTAAAGGTCTATCAAACGGAAATAATATGAAAACAAAGTTTAGTTGGGATTTTTATGTATCATCCCCAGTACATTATAGCTCAGAATTAAAATATGCAAAGGCTTTTTATGGAGATAAAGGAGAGGAAACGGTAGATGTTTTTGATGAAACTGCTATGGCGGGTCTCGGTAATGTTACAGCAACACCTTTTTCAGTAAATCCACCTCAAGGCGAAGTCAGTATTCCCAAGGGTATAGACATGGTGTGGGTGTCAATAGCAGATAAAAAGATTTATAGGGCAAATATTAAATTCTCCCAACAAATACAAAACAAACTTCTAAAAGCCTTTAGGGAAGGATTTTATAGCCACTGGAGAGAAAGTAATATGGATTTTAACGAGTTTAATGTAACAATTCTTCCAGAAGGACATCTATGGCTATACTTGGGGATAGGAAATTTAAGAAGGGTACTTATTTGCGATTCATTAAGGGGAGAAGAAACGCACATGACACTTAAAGAATTCAGTGAAGGGTTTTATAATGCTTTCCAAACAGTTGATAGTCTTTGTTCCGATGAAAAAGAGAATTCTTTCTTTAACGAACACGGCTCCGAGTATGACAAGATATGGGCATTCTATGCACAACGTTTTAATTATCAATTTGATATACAATTTGAGAACAAACAGACAGAGCTACGCAAGGGACGATTCGTGATTAAGTTTGCTAATGGCGAGATTCTGAATCATGATGACCCAGGGTATTTCGAACAGCCTTCAAGACCAAATAAAATGGAGTTCCAATGGATTACAGATGGTATGCTTTATACTGGACATTTTTATTTTGATGAAGAAGAAGTGAAAAAAGCATTTATGGAGGTTTATGGTAACAATCCTACACAGGCAGGAAAACTTATCGTTCAAGTAAGTAAATATAATAATTGGTTCGATATCTATTTGGAAGCGGACAACAAGAAATATAAATTTGAAAAGACAAAGATCCATGTCTTTAAACAAGGAGTTAATGATTCTGATGACAAGGCAGTTGTAATTTATAATAACCATAGAGAGATAAATTCAAAATATATACATTTTATAGGAGAATAGGTCATGGTAAAATATTCAAATGTTAAATGTACAAATAATTATTACAAAGAACAAACTGAGGAAGAAAGTCAGTGTATAGAGATTCGTGTCGGTGTGTTCTTTGATGGTACCTTAAATAGTTATTACAGCACAGATTATCGTAAAAAAAATCCCTATAAAGATTATAGTGATGGTTGGAATTATACATACGGTAGCTATAGAGGGGACTATACAAATGTCACTAAACTATACAAAACATACGAAACTCAAGGAGATGATTTTAAAATTTATATAGAAGGACCAGGAGTAATTCCACCCTCATCATATAAAGACAAGGCTGGTGATGAACATTTTTATTCCACAGGAGAATCTGATTCCCTTTTTTCAGCTGGATTGGGTCAATTCACCCACGGAATGCAAGAAAAAGAGAACAAGGCTAATGATTTAATTAAAGAGAAACTGAAAACTAAATTAGGTCAAGCAACCATTCTTAATCTAAAACTGGATGTATTTGGATTTAGCCGTGGCGCAGCTATTGCTAGACGTTTTATTCAACCAGGAAATATAATTGCTTTACTACATACAATCAACGCAGAATATAAAATAAGATGTCACATTGATATAGATTTCCTCGGGTTATTTGATACGGTCTTATCCGACCTTACTCTTGGCTGGTCATATAATATAAAATTACCCAAATATATAAAAAAAGTAGTACATCTTGTTGCAGCAAACGAATATCGAAAATTTTTCCCAGTTACAAGTATAAAAGTAAGAGACAAAAAATCACCTTTAAATTACATAGAAATAGTTCTACCTGGCTCACATTCTGATATAGGTGGAGGCTACAATCAAGATGAAATTGAATATCTCTATTATTTTGATACTAATAAGCATGTGAAAGAATGGGAAAAATGGCCATCAACATATGACTTAACAGATGAGAATTCTATAAAGTTCCAAGGGTATCTATCCTTACAACTATTACATAAATATCACTGGATTAATGACGTACAATATGAAAATGCTTATAAAATATATTTAAGTCATCTTTCTATGCAAAATGACAAAGGTGCACTCTTTAGAGCAGTCAGGTATTTTTATCCTCACGCACGTCTATCTTACAATAATATTAAAAAAGAGACGTGGGAACTGATAGGATATATACCTCCATTAAAACCACCGTATAGAATAATAAAAAATGACTTTGCTCGTATTCCTTACACAATAATGTATAATTTAACCCAGGGGGTAATACCTATTTCTTATTTCAATCTAAAAAAATTTGAAAATTATTCTAAGCTAACACCTCCACCACCAATTACTAAGAAGAGTAATGCTGATGTTAGATTTTTAGCAAAGTCATTAAATACACTCGCATCCTTAAAAAATATTATGATTGCACTGGCAGATCGTGGAGAAGGTTTCTTCGAAATAGTAGATGATCATATCACATTTAAGAAAAGGTATAAAGGTTTGATAGAAAGCCAACTCTATTTTATAAGACCTAAGTTTATACACTTGTCTGCATATGACGATACAGGGATGAGACCACGTGACAATGATTCAAAAAATGCAAAATATAAATATTTGTATTATCGAGAAGTAATATATGATTGATTAACCTATATAAAAGAAAACCTTTGTAAATGAAAGGATCAATTAATATCAAATATACATTAAATAACACGATTATTGTTCCTAGTGGTATATCCTCGGTATTATCACAGACAGAGTTGATTAATTTTAGAATCATTAAACAAGATCTCTATGAGATTACCTTTTTGGGGGCAAAAGAATCCTCCTTTGATAATAAACCCTTATCAGAAGCTACCCAAATAGCTTTTGACTTAGGTCAAACAGCTTATCCTCTTATATTTCAAAGAAATAAGAATAGCTATGAACTTACAAACTTCGAAGAAGTGAAGGTACGTTGGAACACATATTGTGAAAAGGCTTGTAAAGAAGAAAAATCAGACTATGTAAAAGACTACATAAAGAGCAGTAGTGGAGTGATGAAGGATAAAAAGATATTTCTGGACTCGATGATGAAAGGAACCTTTCTACAGTTCATACTCTTTAGGCATAATCAGGAAACACTTAACATTCCGAATTTTCCCAATACTGATGCAAAACTATCTTGGGAACTGAAGAAGAGTTTAAGTGAAACAACCCCACAAACATGGTCCTTGGATGCACAACCGATAGGAAACATGCCTTACTTCGTAAAAGGAAAAGGCATACTGGAAATAACAAAAGGAGCATTCGAATTTCCATCAAAAATTCATATGGAGCTAAAAGTAGAAATGTCTAATGAAGGCTACTACCGCAAGATGGTGGATATAAACATAATAGAAGAGTGATATGGGAGAATATATTGTCAAAGGAGCAAAAGCGATCTGCAAATATGGAACCTCTGCAGGTCAATTGTTGGTGAATGATAATACAGGCGTTACTATGAACGGTAATCGCACTGCCACAACAAACACATTAGGAAATACTTTCTTTCCTACTTTTGGAACTTGCAGCTTACACAATAACTGTCCCTGCACTCCTGCTATAGTCAAATGGGAGAAATACTATGATGGAGTGAGCATCAATGGTACATCTTATCCCTTACTTGATGATAGTATTGGGACGTGTGCTTTAGGTTCACCTAATTGTATTAGTTTTCAACATACTGGACAATATAAAGTCTTAGGAGCATTTGATTTTGCTAAAATCCCCATTGAACATATTGCAGATATTTGTCCGATAGCTCCAATATAATACTACGTCCGGTTTTATCTGTAAACTTGCGCAGCCAAGTCCGAAGGTGCGTATGCCATTAGCTGAAACGCAAATAGCAACGGTGCTCAGCAATGCCGACCCACATGGAGCGGGTCGTGTGCAGGTGCGCATGAATTGGCAGACCGACAACATGCGGACAAGTTGGGTGCGTGTGATGACACCTGATGGCGGTAGCAGTAGTGACGTAAAGAGTAACCGTGGTTTTGTATTTATCCCAGAGGTAGGCGATCAAGTCCTCCTCGGCTTCCGCCATGGTGACCCAGCCCGCCCCTACGTCATGGGTAGTCTGTTTAATGGAACGACAGGTGGTGGCGGTCTCGAAGGAAATCACATGAAGAGTCTCACAACTCGCAGTGGGCATACTATAAAGTTGAACGATTCACTATCGTCACTTGGAATTACCATTAAAGACATAAAGGGCAATTCCATTCATATTGACTCTGTAGGAGATGACATCATCATCAATGCAAAGCGAAATATTACTATCAATGCAGGAGAGACATTCACCGTGAACTGCAAAAATGCCAACATCCTTGCGGAGGAATCCATCAATATGAATGCAGAGCAGGATATTACCAGTGTGTCTGGTGAAAGTACATCTATACAGGCAGGTGAATCTCTCACAGAGATAGCAGCAGACAGTTATGTCCTATCTGCTAATGATGCCAACGTACAGGTCACAGAAGAACATAATCTTCAGGCATCTACAATATCGGAGACGGCAGAGAAAATAAACATTGACAGTACGATGGAGGACCTTGACCTATCTTCTCCAAAGAAGGTCAACATCCAGAGTTCTGAAAAAGTAAATCTGTTCTAAACTATGTATATTCCTTTTAAAGCACTGACAGGGTCATGCAAGGTGCATGGAGTCAGGACAGAAGTTATGCCAGACGGGGTGAGTGAGACCAAATGTGAGGCTTCTATCGAATTTATTCCGCTTCCTAAAGATAGCAAAGTCAAAGCTGTAGCGTATCTACATGCCATTGCGGATGAAGACGATGCCATGGCAGCATTTGTACATGATATAGAATCTACTCTTAACCCGATATGTATGGAATTAGACAGTAGAGGGAAATGTATTGGGATTTCAGACCATGACGAACTCTGTAGACGCTGGGATGACAGTCTCTTTCTTTTGCGTGCCAGATATGAAGGAGAATGGGTTGAAAAGGAACTACAGTTGTTGACTGATAGGGTTCATGACAAGAAGCTTCTACTTAACATGATGAAAAGATATTACGTACTTTCAGAGTGGCTGGAAGCCGACTGGTCAGGCATAGAATTCACAGAAGGGAAAGGACGCAGAGAGCACGAAGAGGTAGCCTTGGGAGTACCACTTCTCTTCTCACAAGATTGTTCCATTGAGGACACAGAAGAAGGAATATCGCTACACATTATTGGAAATACTGACTTGAGAAAGAATGAAGTACAGCTTGAAAAGATTTTCCTCCTTGGTGAGGCTCAAATAGAAGATATAACATCTATAGAACAACATTGTGTTGTAAAGATAACCAACCTTACAGAAGGTCCTCAGACTATATATAATCATTATATGGTTAAAGGGCGGGAGCAGATACTTAAGGATATTGAAATAAGTCTAACCTTTCAATAAAGAAGAATGGAAACAGGCAAAAATACATCAGTAGACCGTAATCGTAAACAGACTGGGAACAGTGAGGAGATTGTTGCGGATAGTGCAATTTGCACATGTGACAAAGGTTCCAAACCAGGAACTTTCCGTGTTACCAGCCAGCAGAAGATTTACTGTAACGGCGCAAGAAAACTTGTTGCTACAGACCAAGACAAGGATATAAAGTCCTTAAATTTTGGAAGCTGTGCAGCAAAGAATAATGGGCCTTGTTCTCCGAATATCGTTTGGAGTAATACATATAATAAGATTGCCATAAAGGGTAAGATGTATCCCCTAACGGTCAAGAGTTCTGGTACTTGTAAAGCTGGAGGCGGTAGAATCAATATACAGACATCTGGTCAACAGGTTGTAGTAAAGCCTTCTGCTTCACCACGTAAGGCAAACAGTACGGCACATAAGAGTCCGATCTTTACAGAAGAAGACTGGAAGTATTTGCCGCAGGAGGACGAGAAGAGTCAGAACAAACGTGTTCCGGCAGCGGTACAGGTAAACAATGTTCTTGTCAATGGAAAGAGAGAGATAACCATAACCCCTTATGATCATGAAGAACTTCTTTTCACTACGTCACTAACAGCAGGGAGTATGCGGGGGACTGGTGTCAAGTGGGATGTCTGTCATGGCAATCGTGTGATTGCAAAAGGGTTGACAGAAGCTCCAGCACGTACTTACTTTACTAAAGAAGGTACGTACGCTGTATATGCTTATGTTCATAAACCAGGCTCACCCAAAGGCAAAGGTGTGGTCAGGATAAGCGTATCCTACCCCAAGTTCAAAAGTATAGAATGGAAGGACGAGAATGGCAAACCTGTTACTTACATAGGGTTGCGTAATAAAGTGTTTGCACATGTATCTTTGCCGGGCTGTAAAGGTATACCTGTAAATTGCCGCTTTTATTATAATGGATATGAGGGAAAAACCTATCTATCCGCCCTTACTCCAATTACCTTGTCTGCTGCAGGGAAAGTAAAGATTGCCCTTTCCCTTTCAGGCGACCAGTTAAAGAAAATAATAGAAGACCGTAAGCGTTTCAGCAATGGACAGAAAATAAGGATATATCTGGAACTGAGTTCTCGACATTGGATAGAAAACCTTACAAAGACTTCACAGCACCCTATCCTATTCGATGACAAAATAGAGTTCCGCAGCCTAATCATTTATAAAGATTCTGACTGCAAAGAAAAACTGCAGGGTGGTATTGTTGACAGCGGGAGTACAGTATACGTGCGTGTCTCTACTGCCAATATGGAAACCGGCAAGATACGTCTGGATGTATATAAGCACGAAACAGGTAACCAAGAAGAGAAAAGTTCCAAACCATCACCTGTATATAGTACCAGTAGCCCTGTCAATAGTACGGGGGTCTATAAGTTCTCTTTGACATTGGCATCGCCTCCATACAAGGAAGGTGCAGCCTACAAGGTTGTTGTTTCATGGATTTTCAGTAGTACTCAATCTTCCAACGAAAATGTAAATAATAATACAGGCAGACAGACCTCAAAGGACCCCAAACAATACATACTTAAAGGGAAAGAAGTCCTCTTCT
Source organism: Prevotella sp. oral taxon 313 (assembly GCF_003043935.1). NCBI lineage: Bacteria > Pseudomonadati > Bacteroidota > Bacteroidia > Bacteroidales > Prevotellaceae > Prevotella > Prevotella sp. oral taxon 313. The sequence continues at coordinate 2,621,664 of NZ_PYXE01000001.1, read as the reverse complement.
CTGTCAAGCGAAATATCCCAACGCCAAAGGCAGAACCCAGCAAGGCGAATGTTAATCGCACAGAGCCTGAAAAGAGTGGATGTCCACGTTGTAGTGCTCCAATTACAGCAGAGCAGCTTAAAGAGGTTTTCCCAAAGACTTCAGAGAAAACACGTATAAAAATTGCTGAAGCTTATAATAAGCACATGAAGTATTTTAAAATGGACACCTGTTGGAATAAAGCACATTTCTTTGCACAGGCGAAGATAGAAGTGGGAGATTCTTTCAATATTAAGACTGAAAGTTTCAACTACTCCGCAAGGCGTATGAAAGGGAGAGACAATGTTAATGGTAAACACTGGATACAAGGTAATACTCGAACAAGGCAGGGTGGTTATTTTACAGATGGTGAATCAAAAGAATCACCATATTCTTATATGGTAAGTCATCCGGATTTAGCAGAAAAATATGGTCGTAAGGACTTGTATAGATATAATGATCAAGGTATTCAGGCTGCAAATGAAGAGATGATAGCCAATGTTGTATATGATGACAAAAATTGCTCACAGAAAAGGAAATTAGGTAATACTCAAGTTGGAGATGGCTGGCGCTTTAGAGGGAGAGGAATGATACAGATTACTGGCCGTGAAGCCTACACTCACGCAAATAAATATACAGAAGAACTTTTACGTAAAAATATTATAAACTCAGACAAGGATGCTAGCCTTGTAGGAACTGATATAGAAGTTGCAATGGTAACTTGTATGGCATTTTGGTCAAAGGAAAAAGGATTAGCTACAAGGTCTAATGGTCAAAAAAATGTGGATATTATTTCTAGGAGAATTGGAAATAAAGTTGGCTCAAAAAAAGAGACAAATTATGATTTAAAAAGGAATAGTTTCAACAACATTACATCTAATTTATTTAGAGTAAGTGATTGTATCATCAAATCGAAAAAAGATAATTCTTCATCTACTCAAGAAGATAAGGATCTAAAAATAGAACAAGGCATCAGATGGCTGGAAAGTATCTGTATACCTTTAGAGCAGGTAGGTAAGGTGAAGTATAAAGTCCCATATGTTCAAGATGGCAATCGCATTCAGGAAAGTGGTGCAAAAACAATGGACTGCTCAGAACTAGTAGGACGTTATGCTGCAAAAATAGAATGGTGTAAGAAACCTATGGGTTGGACAACATGTTATATGGTTGATTATGCAATAAAAAATCCCAAATGGCTTATAAAACATAATGACCCCAACTATATTCCTAAAAGAGGGGATATTTTCTTGTGGTATGGAAAGCGAGTAGATAAAAAAGGAGTATCGCACTATAGAGGACACACAGGAGTTGTGATAAATTATAATTCTGAAAGTGATATTGTTACAACAATAGAAGCTATCCAGTCATCTATTAAAAAAGAGAAAGCTTTAAATGAAAGAGGAGAAAAATATAAAGAAAATGAGAATAAGAAATTAGCAGGGACCATTAAAATGCATTTCTTTAGAAAAGGATTCCATTTGATAGGGTACAATCCGGTTCGATGTTATTTTTATACTTTTGCAGTACATTATTCAAAGAAATAAAGATATGAAAAAAAAATTAGGCTTAGTTCCTTTATTTGCACTGACAATTATGTTTGTTCAGTGTACAGGAAATTCGAAACGTGTGAATACTGTTGCTATGGAATCGCATAAAACAACACATATTCACTATGATAGTATAATCAGTATGGAAAGATTAAAAGAAATAGGCATTGACAGAAACACCTTGTTAAAACATATAGAATTACAGGAGAATGCATGGAATGGAGGTGATTTCCGTGACGACCAATCTATACCGCAATATATGCCTACAGAGACAGACTTTCAGTTGACTATTCCTTTGGTAAAATACTATCTTGAAACCCATGGCTACAAGCGACCTTCTACAGAGTTATTTCAAGAAAGAATCAAGTATGTCTTTGGATATCAGTTGAAAATGGATAAGACAAAAGGCTATGAGGGAATTGGGACTGATGGTGACTTCGACTTTACCTCGCCCTATTATGCGATATATAAGAATAGGTTCATAACTTACAACTGGTTACTTCGTGACCTATTGTCCGTAGAGGGAAACAAGATAAAATTGAAATCACAGGTCTTTCAGCAAATTAAAGCACTAAACAACTTTATCTTATATAATGATGTAAATGCTTTTAAACTCTTGGAAAACTTACAATCCCAAGGAGATGATGATGGTCTTGGAACATTTTATAATGGAGAAAACATATTAGAAGACTTGTTTTCTTCTTACAACTATTATAAAAGTCCCATGCTAAATCAATGGTATTTTCTCAAGTATAAAGATGAACCTTATGATTTTGTAAACAGAATATTTGATAAAGCTCCCAATAATAATATAATTGTGCATACATTATTGATAGAGACAATAGAAAAAAACACTACGGGTACTAAGCATGACTATTATGATGACCACTTTGCCAATTACGTATATGACCTTATACGAGATGAAAATGGTATGAATAGTAAGCACTTTACTATTGAACAGAAAGCCAGAATTTTTTGTTATTTCGCAAACTCTGAATATAAGATGCGTGAGAAGTATCGACAGTATATCACGTCAAACGTATGGGATCCTATGCCTTGGACTTGTCTGATAATGCTCCGCTGTAAAGAGATTTATCAATACGCGCGTACGCATAAATACTTTGGTATCAGTAGTCCTAAAATGATGGAAGAATTGGAACATGAAGGGATTTCAGACGAATCAGACGGACCTGACCCAGAGTAAATCGTGAAGGGAGCTTAGAATGTTTAAAACCCAAGGGTCAATTAGCAAAAAGAAGAGCTGAAGGTTATACGAATGTCAAAATAGTTATCTTAACGTGAGTTTGAAGAATTCTGAACAATGTAAGCTGTGCGTCAATGGTTCTTTGTATATTGATGCACGGCTTCTTTGAAAACAAGCAATAAGCAGCAATTGCTCCTAAAAAGTTGACGATGAAATGGTCAAAGCATCTTTGTCTGGAGTGTTCCACTTGCGCAATGTCTTAAGTTCATCATTCCTGTTTCTATAAAACACGAAAACTAGAATCGTGGAAATGAATCATTATCAGCACAACTTCTGCCTTTGACATTGTAGAACTTCGATGATATTTTCTTTTTCCAGTAGGTTTTAGCGTATATTTTGCAGTCATTGCATCAAAAAGCTTGCAGAAGTCGTCTGCCATACAAAACATTTCAGTAACTTTGTCCTCGGTGATTATAGCGATTTTTGTTAGTAACTATCTGTGTATTAGACCTTAAAGCTTCATCAAATTCCGCTAATCCACAAATTAACAAACACTTATAATTCGTCGAACTTATGTTATTTAGATTATAAAAAGAAAAGTCAATTAATAGAAGCTGAAATGAATATACAGCGTAACAGAAATAAAAAAGGTTATAAGTAATTCTATGGTAATAATAAAGTTTTTTCTTTTAGGCGTATTGGCCTTTGTGTCAATTGGGTGTATAAGTTGTACAAATAAGAAAGGTGCAGAAATGAAGATAGTGCATACAACACTGGAGAAAGATTCAATATCTTCGTCTCTATGTAAGAAAATAGGAATTCCAGAGGATATGATTCTACCCATAAACTCTCAAGGAATGGACTCGTTAATGAAAGTCTATCAGAGTTCTTACCTGCAATCATCCTCTGAGGATGAAGAAGAGGATGAAGTACATATTGATGAACGATATATCAACATCCTGATACCTTATGCTTTCAACGATTTGGCGAAGCGTGGTTTTATACCTGTATCTTCTGCTTTGTACAACAAAAAGTTGAAAGAGTTAGGTCTTGCTCCCGAGCAAAGGCAGAAACAGCCTTATATCTATGAATATAAACACTATTTTTCCTCACCGACAATTATGCAGGGATGGACCGATGACATAGCAGAAGACGGTATTGACAAAAAAGAACATGAATATATTCGATACGCTCCTATCAGTAATATATTTGTCAAGGGCTATAATTTCTGCCTACCAAAACCTATGTTGGATTCCTTTCTGAGGAATAATAAGGGTAAAATAGCATTTCATTTAAGTAATGAGATTGTACATCTAAATAGATTTTTGTTCAATGATAGCAAAGCGAGTTTCGGCTGGCTACTACACAATAATCCTGAAGCTTTGAAAGATTTGCTTCTATCTTATGGATATGATACGAATGAAACTATCAATGAACTGGTACTAAAGGATATATCGAACGAATATACCAATGTGGAAGATGTCTCTGGATTAATAAATACGTTTATTCGTAAGGTATATGACAAAGAACCTCATATAGAAATCCGAGAGGGGCTAATGAAGACTATACTTCAGTTACCAGCCAATGATAAAAATTTGAAATGGCAAATAATTCTTGAAACGTATATTGATTATCTCTTGAAAAAAGACAAGGCGGGGTGTCCATATTGGATGGCGCACTTTACGTGGAAGGAACGATACAAAGCTGCTGCCTATCTGGGATATTACTTATATAAAGACCGTCTTCGATATCAGCAGATTGGGAGTACAGGCTTTGCCAATGAGCTGTATTATAATAATGAGTTCAGAGATAATCTGGAAAAGCATCATTATTATAAACTGCCAGGGTTTAAGGAAATCTGCGATAAGATTTATGAGGACTACGATTTCTCCGTAAAGGCTTCGCAAACTGGAGAATAATTGGATGCCTCATGCACTTAATGATAGTTTAAACCGTTTACTTAATGATTTTTTTTCTTCCAAAACATGTAGATAAACTAAAGTTCTTACATAATAAGGCATACAGATATACAGAGTCTCCTCTGTATACGCTTATGTTCATAAACCAGGCTCACCCAAAGGCAAAGGTGTGGTCAGGATAACCATATCCTACCCCAAGTCCAAAAGCACAGAATGGAAGGACGAGAACGGGAAGTCTGTTACTTACATAGGGTTGCGTAATAAAGTGTTTGCACATGTATCTTTGCCGGGCTGTAAGGGTATATCTGTCAATTGTTGCTTTTATTATAATGGATATGAGGGGAAAACCTATCTATCCGCCCTTACTCCAATTACCTTGTCTGCTGCAGGAAAAGTAAAGATAGCCCTTTCCCTTTCAAGCGACCAGTTAAAGAAGATAATAGAAGACCGTAAGCGTTTCAGCAATGGGCAGAAAATAAGGATACATCTGGAATTGAGTTCTCGTCATTGGATAGAAAACCTTACAAAGGCTTCACAACACCCTATCCTGTTCAATGACAAAATAGAGTTCCGCAGCATAGTCATTTATAAAGATTCTGATTGCAAAGAAAAACTGCAGGGTGGTATTGCTGACAGCGGGAGTACAGTATATGTGCGTGTGTCTACATCCAATATAGAGATAGGCAAAATACGTTTGGATGTGTATAAGCACGAAACAAGTGCTAGCAAAGAGAAAAGTTCAGAACCATCACCTGTATATAGTACCAGTTGTCCTGTCAATAGTACGGGTGTCTATAAGTTCTCTTTGACGTTGGCAGCGCCTCCATACAAGGAAGGTACAGCCTACAAGGTTGTTGTCTCATGGCTTTTCAGTAGTAATCAATCTTCCAACGGAAATGTAAATAATAATACAGGCAGACAGACCTCAAAGGAAACCAAACGATACATACTTAAAGGGAAAGAAGTCCTCTTCTCTGTCAAGCGGCATATCCCCATGCCAAAGGCAGAACCCAGCAAGGCGAATGTTAATCGCACAGAGCCTGAAAAGGATGGATGTCCACGCTGTAGAGAAAAATGGACGGATATGCTTCCAAGACTACAGAAGATTTTCAAGGGAGTGTCACCTGAAAAATTATCAATTGTTGCAAGAATTTATACTCAGTATATGAAAGAGTTGAGGATGGATACGTGTTGGATTAAGGCACATTTTTTTGCTCAAGCCTATAAAGAAACAGGAGGTAGACTTGACGTAAAGGAGGGAGAATCCTTTAATTACTATTGGGAAATCATACCAACCAAATTATCAGCCTTCAGAACAGATGAAGGAAGAAATTATGCAAGAAAATGGGGGCGTGCGGAAAAGAAATCAACCAAAGCGAATGCTGTTTCAAAAGAAAACCAAATAAAGATAGCAAACTATGCATATTCTTATAAGTTCAGCAAGGGAAAAAAACTGGGAAACAAATATCCAAATGACGGATGGCACTTCAGAGGTAGAGGATTAATACAATTAACTGGTAGAAGTTGCTATACTGCAATTGAAAAAATATTGCATGATATAGGTTATTCTTGCGATATCACAAGTAGTATAGAGAAATCAGATCAAGTTGGCAAAAATTTTGAACTTGCAGTGGTTGCTTCCATGGCTTTTTTCAAATGGAAAAATGCAGATATGTACAGACTCTGCAATGGGAATAAAAACACAACAGGTATTTCTACAATTGTTGGAATGAAAGAAACAAACAAAGATACAGGTAAATCGAACTACGAAGAGAAACAAGAAGCCTTTACTAATAGGACTTCTGTTGCTTTTATTGTGGATAATTGTAAGTGGAATGTTAAGGAACCACCAAAACAAACTCCTAAACAGGGAAAGTGGCACGAACCTGTGGATAATCCACAGATAACGATATGGACTCAGAGTGGACGTAATGAGCCTTCAAATGCGGTTTTTGGTGCGAAAAGACCTAATGGACATTATCATCAGGGAGTTGATTTGTTTTGTACAGAAGGATCAAATGTATATGCGTGTTTGGATGGTATTGTAGAATCAATAACGGATTCTCCTAAAGGACAAGGACAGACCATTGTGTTAAAAATAACAGATAAGGAACAAATAAACTATTTCAGACAAAGGAGAAGAGACTATAATCCAACCTATGACGGCGAAAAAAACAGGGTGAAGGATTTGATGAAAATTCTAATCATATATATCTTGTCTACTATCATTTAAGTTACATTCTTGTAAAAAAAGGTAGTGTATATGCTGGGCAGGTTATTGGTTATTCGGGTATTTCTGGTATTAGAGATGGAACTTGTGGTCCTCATCTGCATTTTGAAATAAGGTCAGAAAGAAGATGTGGAGATCTGACTAAAAGATGTAATCCTGCATATTATGTATATTATAAGGTGAAGATGTCACCAGAAGAAAAAAGGAAACAGGAAGAAAGAATGAAGAAAGGACAATTAAAAGATTTTTATGGGAGAAAATAAAATGAAAAAGATTCTATGTATACTTATGATTTCGGTTTTAGTTCTGTCGCATGTAAGTTGTCAAGAAAATGTAAGACAGAGGCAACCTACAGACATAAAAGGAACTGTTCAAAATGTGAAGCAGAAAGACTTGATTTGTATGAATGAAAAGACAATCAGAAACTACTATAGAGAACTGGCGGAAGTCGGACTTGATGGAGTTACGGTAATGCCTATAGACAAACAAGTAGAGTATACAGATTTGGCAATAGAACTTACTTATGATGCGCTCAAAAGAATGGGATACCAGTCTGTCAGCAATGCTGAAGCACGAAAGGCTATCAAAAAATATTATAACATTGATATCTCTGAAAACAACACCTACTTGGCGGGGAACAAACTTCGTAGATATGTGTTCAAAGATGGAGCTTCTAAAGAACGGTTGGAACAGCGAAAGGCTATGGAGGTAGACTCTTCGGAAACAGTTTCTTACTTTTGGAATAAGAGTATCTATGTTCCAAAGTATAACTACATCGTATCCTATCCTTCCATAGAAAACACTGTTGAGCTTCAAGGATTTGACAATGAAGATGCCGACGATGATATAGTTGAGAAAGGGAAACTTTACTATTCGATAGATACAGCCTATTTTTACAGAAACCAGTTCATCTTCCACGACAGCAAGGCAGCACTCACTTGGCTTATGAATAATGACAGGAACTTCCTTCGTGAGTTATTCCTGGAATACGGCTATGACAAGTCTGATATTATCAATAAGATGATGATAGATGAAGTGAAAGAGGAAGGAGAACTCCCTATAGGGAAAGATTACAAGGAACTCTTTGTTTCAAAAGCTGCGGATGGAAGGCTTCTCATTCACCAAGGACTATTGCAGTATATGTTGAAACATGCTGACAGAAAGAATCTGTATTATTGTATGTTGGATCAATATTTATCATATCTGTTGGATTTAGAAAATGAACCAGAGGTTGAAGGTCTGACGAAGGAAGAAAGATATAAAGCCGGTGCATACATCGGGGATTATTATGGTCTGATGTATGAGAAATGTATAGGGACACCTTGTGATATTCAAGCTTTTGGGTATAGACTGTACTATCAGAAAGACTTTGTCTCATACATCAAGAAGAATAATTACTTCCACCTAAAGGACTTCGATAAGATAATACAAATTCAATATGACCGGTATCAGGAAGGAGTTGAGATAGAAAGTCATCGTATGTCTGGTGAATAGCATAATATTATGCTATCTTTTGACGTTATGAAGACATCGTATATGTATCAACATTCTATATTGCCGGAAGGGGGGCGTTGAATGTTCAGAATCGTAGCTAATTCATCCTGTAAACAGCTGTTCATAGCATAGATAAAAGTCAAGATATGAAAAGGAAGGTAGTACTGATACTAATTGCCTTGTTGTTTTTCATAGTGCACTCTGAAGCACAGAGAAAGACAGGGCGTCCTTTGCCAAAGGTGCATAAAGGAGCTGCAGGCTCCTTGGTTCAGCCTGTCAGCGACAAGACGCTGGCAGACTGGAATGCTATCCATCGCACGTATGCCGCAAATAAATACGAGCCGAAGGACAGTTGGGAACTTGTGTCCTACTATGATTATTCGGTCACAGAAAATGAGAATAGCTTAGAGGAACTTCGGAAAATGAAGATACAGATACTTGGTGACTCTATCCTTTATCTGAATGGGAAGAAAATCAAGGTTTGCCGTACTGACCGTGACCCATTTATGTACGAACGCGATGCACTTTACTACGCCTATCTACAGGATTACTTTGCTCTTCGTGGTATCAATATGTCCAACTCAGTTCCTGTTCTGCTTATACAGTCATCGGAGCACGAGATATACAGCGATATGCTGGAGTATATTTATACTGGTGAGTACCTTGTGTTGTATCATAATAACATTGCTGGTGTTTTCAAATACGTAAGAAGATCGGGGCAGGGACTGCCTTCCCTTGATGCAAAGCTGGAATACACGCAAACTGACATGTATAAGGATTTAAAAAAGGAGATGAGTAGCAAGCGTGCCCGTGAATATAATATTCGTCCCTATAAAGGAAAACTGAGAGCATGTATGGGGAAGAGTATATCCCATATAAATGGCATTGGTGGTTTCTATTTCGTGAAACTTCCTAACTATAAGTCTTTCCCCATTTTTGTTGCTTATAACTGCAACGAAGACGATGAGTTTCTTATATATACCTACAAGAATGGGATGATAGACGACGACAACAATATCAACATCCTTGCCTTCAGCTCATATAATGACATAAAGGAAGACTTCGCTATCTTTACGGATGGTACAATCTATGTGCGAACTGTAGAAGGCAAGAAAACCTCCATAGACGTTTACCGTATCAATGACGATGGAGAGTTCTATCAGTTGAATTAAAGCTGTTGTTTCGTGGATTTTCAGTAGTAGTCAATCTTCCAATGGAAATGTAAATAATAATATTGGCAGACAGACATCAAAGGAACCCAAACAATACATACTTAAAGGGAAAGAAGTCCTCTTCTCTGTCAAGCGGCATATCCCCACGCCAAAGGCAGAACCCAGCAAGGCGAATGTTAATCGCACAGAGCCTGAAAAAGATGGATATCCACGCTGTATTGCTCCAATTACAGCAGAGTAGCTTAAAAAGGTTTTCCCAAAAACTTCAGAAAAAACACGTATAAAAATTGCTGATGCTTATAATAAGCACATGAGGTATTTTAAGATGGACACCTGTTGGAATAAAGCACATTTCTTTGCACAGGCGAAGATAGAAGTGGGAGATTCTTTCAATATTAAGACCGAAAGTTTCAACTACTCCGCAAGGCGTATGAAAGGGAGAGACAACGTTAATGGAAAACACTGGGTACAAGGTAATACTCAAACAAGACAGGGTGGTTATTTTACAGATGGTAAATCAAAAAAATCACCATATTCTTATATGGTAAATCATCCGGATTTAGCAGAAAAATATGGTCGTAAGGACTTGTATAGATATAATGACCAAGGTATTCAGGCTGCAAATGAAGAGATGATAGCTAATGTTGTATATGATGACAAAAATTGCTCACAGAAAAGGAAATTAGGTAATACTCAAGTTGGAGATGGTTGGAAATTCAAAGGGCGGGGACTGGTGCAGATAACAGGACGCTCAAATTATACAATAACCAATAATTACACGGAAAAGCTACTCAGTAAGAATATTATAAATTCGGAGGCTGATGCAAATCTAGTTGGTACAGATATTGAAGTCGCAATGGTTGCATGCATGGCTTATTGGTCTAAATCTGGAAGAAATCTAGAAATTAAATCCAATGGAGAAATGAATGAAGATATTATCTCTGCAGGTATTGGTAGTAATGTAGATTATATAGGAAAACAAAGTGCTTTCGAAAACATAACATCTAAATGCTTTGCTGTCTCCGATTGTAACATCCAATCAAAGGCTAAAAGAGTGAAAACGGTGACAGATAAGGAACTAAAGATAGAAGAAGGTATCAAGTGGCTTGAGAGTATCTGCATTCCAATAGAAAGTGTAGGAAAGACCAAATATAAGATACCATACTGCCAGGTTCAAAATCGCATCAAAGATAGTGGTGCTAAAACAATGGACTGTTCAGAAATGGTAGGGCGTTATGCTGCAAAAATAGAATGGTCAAAGAAACCTATGGGATGGACAACAGCTAGTATGATAGAATATGGTAGGAACCATCCGAAGTGGCTTATTCAACACAAAAATGCCAATTATATACCCAAGCCAGGAGACATCTTCTTATGGAGAAGACACACAGGAGTAGTAATCGAGTACGATGAACAAAATGATATAGTTACCACAATAGAAGCTATTAGTTCTACTGTAAATAACGAAAAGCCTGTAAATGATAATGGAATATTTCGAGAGCGTAAACCTGACATCCATTTACGAGGAGTCATAAAAATGAAGTTCAAGAGGACAGACTATCATTTGCTTGGTCATTCTCCAAAGCTTTGCTATTTTTATTCTTTTGCAGTACATTATACAAAAAAATAGACATGAGAAGACTTATTACATCAATTTCAATGATTGTATTAGCAATCGTATTTTATCAGTGTAGTTCAAAAAGCAGGAAAGTGAGTGTGGATACGAACCAACAAGATACACTGCAATCCTTAAATGATAATATCATCAATATGGAAAGATTGAAAGAAATGGGAATAGACAAAAAAAACTTGACCAAGCACATGAAATTGCAGGAGTTAGCCTGGTATGGCGGAGACTTCCGCGATGACCAATCTAAGCCTAGATACGAACCCACAGAATTAGATTTTCTACTAACAATACCCTTTGTGGATTACTACTTATCCTCACATGGTTATAAACGCCCGACAGAAAAGCTGTTTCAAGATAGAATCAAGAAAGTGTTTGGCATAGGACTAAAAACGCATAGCTCCAAAAGTTATGAAGAAATCGTTGGGGATGGTTCTTTTGACTTTGCCCATAGCTATTATAGTATATGTGATAAAAATTTTATAACATATAATTGGATGCTCCGTGATATGCTATCCATAGAGGGAGATAAAATTAAGTTAAAGTCAGAGGTATTTCAACAAATTCTTGCACTCAATAAATTTCTTATTTATGATGACCCTTCAGCATTTAAAATTTTGGAATTATCTAAGTATGAAGGGGATGAAAATGATTTAGGAGACTTTTATAGTGGAAAGATGATTTTAGATGATTTGTTCTCAACTTATAATTATTTTGGAAGTTCGCTGTTAAACCAATGGTATTTTAATAAGCAAAAAGATGTACCTTATGGCTTTGTAAGCAGAATCTTTGAACAGACTTCAAATAAGAAACTAGTTGTACATCCTTCTTTAATAGAAACAGTGGAAAGGAATTCGACAGGTAAGAACGGGACTTATTTTAATAATTTTGGACTTTACGTGTATCAGATGTTACAAAATGAGGATGGTATGAATTCCAACAATTATACTCTTGAAGAAAAAGCGAGGATATTTTGCCATTTTGCTAATTCGGAATACAAGATGCGGAATAAATATGCGGAGTATATGGATACCGGCGACTGGGGCAGAACTTCATGGACATATATCATGATGACCAATTGTAACCCAAGTTTAACAGGCAAAATTATTTTTCATAAATTTTCGGGATGTTTTGTGTAGTATTAATTTGATAAATAATTGATAATCAAACATAGGGTATTGTAACGAGGAGTAAAATCTGATTTGTAGGACACAGGCATATCAAAATTATTTTGTTACTTTGCACTCATGCACGCAAATGTACAGACACGATTCAACCCTGCCACAGGCGACATGGCTCCTTATTATCGCATCAAGGAGTCATATCGTGACGTGCAGGGTCATGTACATTCGCTAATTCTGTTGAACATCGGGTTCGAACCTTCACTTACTGCTGTACAGGTTCGAAAAATTGCATACGCTCTTACCAAACGCTTCAAAACCAGAAGTACACCCTCGCTTTTCAAAGAACATCTTGATGGACTTACTCCTGTTGAGCAGGCAAAGGCTGACGAATGGTGGATCCGTATGGAGAAAGAAGGTGGAATCGATCGGTTTAATAAGGAAGAGCAGAAGTCGCTGAGAAAATATGAGAACTACATTGACCTTGAGACGGCAAACTATACTGACGCAAGGAATGTCGGTGCTGAGTGGCTCTGCAAGCAGACAATAGACAAGCTGCAATTAGAGGGTTTTCTGCGCAAAAACGGCTGGACGGAGAATACGATACACACGGCTTTGTCAGCATTGATTGTCCGTACGGTATATGCTGTTTCTGAACGTTCATCTTATTATTATTTGCGCGATAACTCGGCTGCTGGCGAACTTTACAGTGGAGTTCCTGGCTGGACACCAGGAATCAATTCTCTGTATAAAATCACTGACAAGTTATATGAACTAAAGGAACAGTTAGAGTGTCATTTGTGCAGCGTTACTGACGATCTCTTTAATATAGATAACAAGTTGATGCTCTTCGACTTAACCAACTTCTATTTCGAGGGTAGTAAGCGTAATAGCGATAAAGCCAAGTTCGGTCGTTCAAAAGAAAAACGCTCTGACTCTAAGCTACTTGTACTTGCATTATGTATCAATAAAGAAGGTTTTATACGTTATTCTTCTATCTTGGAGGGTAATACAGCAGATCCCAAGTCTCTACCCAATATGATTGATACGCTGGCAAAGAGGAATCCATCACGAACCAAGGATACGCTCGTTGTCATGGATGCAGGTGTTGCCACGGAAGAGAACTTGGAGCTAATAAAGGAAAAGGGTTACAATTATCTCTGCGTATCCCGTACGAAAATGAAGAACTATACGCTCAGTGATGATAATAAGAGCGTTACGGTAATGGATGCTCGTCGGCAGAAGATAACGCTGAAAGAGGTTAAGACAGAGGATGATAAGGATTATTATCTCGAAATAACATCTCCTTCGAAAGCTATGACAGAGTCGTCCATGAACAGGGTTTGGAGAGAGCGTTTTGAGATGGAACTGCAGAGGATAAACGAAGGAATCTCCAAGAAAGGTGGGACAAAAACCTATGAAAAGGTTGTTGAACGTACAGGACGTACCATACAGAAGTACCCATCTATAGCGAAGTTCTACCAGATAAGCTACATAAAAAATAAGAAGAAACCCAATCAGATGCTACGTGTAGACTGGGAGATAAAAGACCTATCGGCAATGGAAACTGGTCACGGAGTCTATTTCCTCCGCAGCAATGTCAGGACACTTTCTGAGCGTGTGACATGGGAATACTACAATCTCATTCGTGAGATAGAATGTACGAACAGACAACTAAAGAATGATCTCAACCTCCGTCCTATTTATCATCAGAAAGATGAGCGAAGCGATGCACACCTCTTCTTCGGTTTATTAGCCTACTGGGTGGTAAACACTATCCGTTGTCAATTAAAACGGGAAGGAGAATCCTCTTACTGGACCGAGATAGTACGACGTATGAGCACCCAAAAGCTTGTCACCACAAAAGGGAAGAATCCATTAGGTGAAACCATCGAGATGTGCCAATGTAGTAGTCCTTCGAAGCAAGCAAAACAGATATACGATAAGTTGAACTTAAAACACTCACCATTCAAAAAGAATAAAATTTGTAGGACACAGAGCCCATAAGAAAAACGAAAAAAGCACGGTGACAGTTAGATTAGGCGAAAGTGGGTGATAAACTTGGGGTAAAAGTATTTATGAGGAAGCTCAGGCACATAAGTTTTTCGGAATAAGTAAACCTGAAATGATGGAAGAAATGGAACAAGAGGGATTGGAATTAAATCCATCCAATGATAACGAATAAATTTGAGATGTCTGCGAGACGGCAGAAGTACAGTAATGTGTCATCCAATGGAATCAGTCTTATGATAAGATTCTTATCGGATATTCCCTTTGTCCACTCACCATGAAAAGTGAAGGGACCTGCGTATGTGGAGGCAAAACCACATTCAAAACTTCCGGACAGCAGGTTATGATAACTCCTCCTCTTTCTATGCGAGAAGCAGGACAGGTTGTTTATTCCAATCCCCTATTTAAAAAAGAGGATACCAAAAGTATACAAAAGAAAGAACCAAAGGAAAGAGATGCTTCTTCGAAACAATTTTCCAAGAATGCGTTCGTTAACGGTGTACGTGTGAACGGCACTGTAAATGTTTCATAGAGGGTTCATGGCAATGAAAAATTTCTCTTTGTGCATACACTAACACGAAATACCAACCCATCTACACCGGTGAAGTGGGATATAACCCACAACGGAAAAGAGATATCGGAGGGTTGTTAGAACCACCTTTGCGTTTTTTTTACCGAGGAGGGGGAGTATAAAGTGTTTACCTATGTGCAGAATCGCGGCAGCAAGAAAGGTGGCGGCTATGTCACCCTCACGGTATCTGAATCCAAGTTTGTTTCTTTAGAGTGGAAAGATGCAAACGAAAAAGCGACGCATTATATGGGAAGGCGACACGTTGTTTATGCCCATACAAAATTTGAAGGAACAGGAGATATTCCCGTCGAAGCACGGTTCTATTATAAAAGTTTGAATGGAAAGCAATATCTTACCAATTTTGCACCACTTCGTATAGAACAGGATGGTATGGCAAAGATAGAACTTTCATTGACAAGCAGCCAAGTAGAAGAGATAACCCAAGTTTATCACCCACTTTCGCCTAATCTAACTGTCACCGTGCTTTTTTCGTTTTTCTTATGGGCTCTGTGTCCTACAAATTTTATTCTTTTTGAATGGTGAGTGTTTTAAGTTCAACTTATCGTATATCTGTTTTGCTTGCTTCGAAGGACTACTACATTGGCACATCTCGATGGTTTCACCTAATGGATTCTTCCCTTTTGTGGTGACAAGCTTTTGGGTGCTCATACGTCGTACTATCTCGGTCCAGTAAGAGGATTCTCCTTCCCGTTTTAATTGACAACGGATAGTGTTTACCACCCAGTAGGCTAATAAACCGAAGAAGAGGTGTGCATCGCTTCGCTCATCTTTCTGATGATAAATAGGACGGAGGTTGAGATCATTCTTTAGTTGTCTGTTCGTACATTCTATCTCACGAATGAGATTGTAGTATTCCCATGTCACACGCTCAGAAAGTGTCCTGACATTGCTGCGGAGGAAATAGACTCCGTGACCAGTTTCCATTGCCGATAGGTCTTTTATCTCCCAGTCTACACGTAGCATCTGATTGGGTTTCTTCTTATTTTTTATGTAGCTTATCTGGTAGAACTTCGCTATAGATGGGTACTTCTGTATGGTACGTCCTGTACGTTCAACAACCTTTTCATAGGTTTTTGTCCCACCTTTCTTGGAGATTCCTTCGTTTATCCTCTGCAGTTCCATCTCAAAACGCTCTCTCCAAACCCTGTTCATGGACGACTCTGTCATAGCTTTCGAAGGAGATGTTATTTCGAGATAATAATCCTTATCATCCTCTGTCTTAACCTCTTTCAGCGTTATCTTCTGCCGACGAGCATCCATTACCGTAACGCTCTTATTATCATCACTGAGCGTATAGTTCTTCATTTTCGTACGGGATACGCAGAGATAATTGTAACCCTTTTCCTTTATTAGCTCCAAGTTCTCTTCCGTGGCAACACCTGCATCCATGACAACGAGCGTATCCTTGGTTCGTGATGGATTCCTCTTTGCCAGCGTATCAATCATATTGGGTAGAGACTTGGGATCTGCTGTATTACCCTCCAAGATAGAAGAATAACGTATAAAACCTTCTTTATTGATACATAATGCAAGTACAAGTAGCTTAGAGTCAGAGCGTTTTTCTTTTGAACGACCGAACTTGGCTTTATCGCTATTACGCTTACTACCCTCGAAATAGAAGTTGGTTAAGTCGAAGAGCATCAACTTGTTATCTATATTAAAGAGATCGTCAGTAACGCTGCACAAATGACACTCTAACTGTTCCTTTAGTTCATATAACTTGTCAGTGATTTTATACAGAGAATTGATTCCTGGTGTCCAGCCAGGAACTCCACTGTAAAGTTCGCCAGCAGCCGAGTTATCGCGCAAATAATAATAAGATGAACGTTCAGAAACAGCATATACCGTACGGACAATCAATGCTGACAAAGCCGTGTGTATCGTATTCTCCGTCCAGCCGTTTTTGCGCAGAAAACCCTCTAATTGCAGCTTGTCTATTGTCTGCTTGCAGAGCCACTCAGCACCGACATTCCTTGCGTCAGTATAGTTTGCCGTCTCAAGGTCAATGTAGTTCTCATATTTTCTCAGCGACTTCTGCTCTTCCTTATTAAACCGATCGATTCCACCTTCTTTCTCCATACGGATCCACCATTCGTCAGCCTTTGCCTGCTCAACAGGAGTAAGTCCATCAAGATGTTCTTTGAAAAGCGAGGGTGTACTTCTGGTTTTGAAGCGTTTGGTAAGAGCGTATGCAATTTTTCGAACCTGTACAGCAGTAAGTGAAGGTTCGAACCCGATGTTCAACAGAATTAGCGAATGTACATGACCCTGCACGTCACGATATGACTCCTTGATGCGATAATAAGGAGCCATGTCGCCTGTGGCAGGGTTGAATCGTGTCTGTACATTTGCGTGCATGAGTGCAAAGTAACAAAATAATTTTGATATGCCTGTGTCCTACAAATCAGATTTTACTCCTCGTTACAATACCCTATGTTTGATTATCAATTATTTATCAAATTAATACTACACAAAACATCCCGAAAATTTATGAAAAATAATTTTGCCTGTTAAACTTGGGTTAAATAGTTTATCTGGAACTTATAAACCCATAAAGATGAGATATATTTTCTAAAAATATTTCCTCATAGTGAATGGGCGTATTTTTGAAACGAATAAACCCAAAACCGGTATCATCATGAGGGTAAGTAATAAGTCCTAAATCTTCAAAAACAAAAAAACAATGCCCGTCAATTCCATCATCCATCATTGTCAATAAGGAGAACATAGATACAATATCATAACCTGCATTTATTCTTTTAAAATCTTGAGATAAACAATTAGGATTGTTGTAGATAGAATTACTTTTAATTTTTATATATTTAAAATCAATCAAATACTTTTCTATATACTTTATATAATGTCCTATATTACTATTAGTTAAAGTATACTCTTGTTTTCTAAAGATATTAGAAATTATAATCACATTCTTTGTGTGCTTTCTGAAAAAAGCAATAAAATTATCAACTATTTTATTTGCACGAAAAAGTGTGAAAGGTTTATCCCTTCTACAATATCCTTTCCAACCTTTACTATCGGTATAAGAATCCAAATCTACCCATTTTTGGATATTAAAGTTGAAATTGTCCATAACACTACTTACTTATCTATTTTAATTATATGGCCGTTCTGTGAAACTGTTATTGTCTTTTTCTTAGCTGGTGCAGATTTGCCAATACCTACTTTCCATTCTCCTCCATTGCTATGACTATGGTTTGTGAAACTTTTTGACCAAATTTCATCTGTATTTATATTTTTATAATTACGTGAATTCTTAATTGGAACGAAGTCTTCAGGATCTGTAGTTGGAGTTCTCACGATGTCACTTAAATTTGCTGAGTTTACTTTCTTTTTAGGATTACTTCTAAAACATTCTAGTCCGAAAATATCAGCTAGATTATTCGGCTCTGCCACATACCCATACAACGTAGGATTATTTTCCATCAACCTTATCGGGTCTTGGCTGATGTAATTACCAATCCTCGGGTCATAATAGCGGAAGCGGTTGTAGTAGAGGCGAGTCTCATCGTCCTCATACTGTCCCAACTGGCGGAAAGGGATGAAGTCACGAATGCCTTTTATGTTTCGAAGGTCACCATAAACATCATAGTCAGCCTGCCAAACTACGTTGCCATAACTGTTGTACGCTTCCACTGGGCGACCCATATAGTCGCTGATAATCGTGTAACGTTCACCGTTCTGCAGCTTTGCTACAGGCACGTACGAACCTTCCTCATATACCCACGTGACAAGGTTCTCTACCGACTCTTCGCCCTGCATACGGATGCGACCGAACTCGTCAATGCTATGCTGCGGTCGGTCCTTCTCCTCATACTGCCACTCCTGCACCATCACATTGCCGTCCCAGAGGTAACGGAAGACGTGACCATTGAAGAGCTTTGCCGTGCGACGCCCAAGGGCATCATATTCGAAGCGAACAGTCTTGCCGTATGGAAGCCGCACCTCCTTGAGCATGCCGTTGCCATACCATTCATAGGCATAGTCACCAGTCTGCCAAGCAATATGCGTGCCACTTTCCTCCGAAACCTCATGGTTCGGATGCTGTGTCAGTCCACGATGTGGAGTCTTCAGGATAAGGTTACCCTCAACGTCATAGAGATAGTCATAATGCCGGTCACGAAGAATCCTGCCACCCTTGCCGTATTCTCTGTCCCAACGGTCACGACTGCAGAAGACGTTTCCTACGGCATCAGGCATACGATAGTCGTCCGTACCGTCCTCATAGCAGGCACTCATCAGACTGCCAACCGCATCATAGGCATAGGTTGTTCTGCCTCCTGTGATTCCGTCTATCACATTCTGCAGACGTCCTGACGCATTCCACGCATAACGTCGGTCGTAGCCGTCCTGACGAAACGAACGGCTCTTCTGTGAGATAACATTACCGTAGGCATCGTAGGTACGTGTCATACGGATGCCACCAGAGAAGTTCTTCTCTATCTTCAGTCCCTCGCTATCACGTACAATCTTCTCTTCCCGATTCTCAATTCAATATTTATATTAGGACTAAACAAGTGTTACAGATATCAAAAACATATAGAAGTGCTAATCAACAAGGTTTAACACTTTAAATATACGGGGAAGAGGCTGAATAGAAAAGGGGAGAAGTTCTTTATATCTATTGACATCTGTAATTTTATCAATAAATTCATTGAGATTAGAAGCGACTTTTCTCAATTCTATGCTCCTAAAGTCAGTCATATAGATGTCCATCTCATCATCTTCTTTATTATACGAATTGATATCCCAAAATAAGTATTCACCATTATCGCTACTTGCAAATGGGTAAAGATTCTTTAGGGTTGAGAGAGAGATGTCTGCAGCAACCTCAAACCATATATCTCCATTGACTACATCTTCATAATAAGTCGAACGTATTTCATCAGACCTGATGAAGATAGAGTCTCCATGCTCTGACAATGGAATATAGATGTGAAAAAGGTCTACTGTAAGACCATATCCATATTTCGTTACGAAACGAATGTAAGATAATGGAAATCTCCTCCCATTATTAAACCTATATGTACTTAATGCTGGTAAATCCCCAAAACACTTTTGAGAACCTATAACTTCAAGTTCGAATGTATTTTTTTTATCCATGACAACATGATGTTTTCTGTCTTAATCCATTTTTTATTTCTGCATCTACAACAACATTACCTTTTTGGTCAATAGCATACATTGTTATTTTACTAGGGGTGAGGTTATCTCCATCATATACGGCTTTTACCTCTAGTAGAATCGTATCACCATTCTTGACACGCCTAGTTATTATATTCTCATATTTTGTCATTCCTGGGTGATTAGTACCATCTGTAATCGTTACAATATTCCTTGGGTCTACTCCGCTCCCTCCATGATTTTTTGCTATTAAATGTCCTCTCTGTTGGTGATATGGATGCTGACCTCCTTTCCACCCTGGTGGATCTATTCCTGCATCAGTACCCTTAGGTAAAGAGCCTGTAGAATCTAAAGATATTTCTGCCAATCCTCCAGTTGGTCGACCTAAATGGTCTAAAGAGTAATAGTCTATTGATAACCCCCAGATATCTACATTTGAGTTTCCATCCCCTACATATCCATACAGTGTTGGATTATTTCCTGCTAATCTTATCGGGTCTTGGCTGATGTAATTACCAATCCTCGGGTCATAATAGCGGAAGCGGTTGTAGTAGAGGCGAGTCTCATCATCCTCATACTGTCCTAACTGGCGGAAAGGAATGAAGTCACGGATGCCTTTGCGGTTGCGAAGATTACCATAGATGTCATAGTCTGTTTGCCAGACAACAGTACCATAGCTGTCATACGCTTCCACTGGGCGACCCATATAGTCGCTGATGATCGTATAGCGTTCACCGTTCTGCAGCTTTGCTACAGGCACGTACGAACCTTCCTCATATACCCACGTGACAAGGTTCTCTACCGGCTCTTCGCCTAACATTCGGATGCGGCCAAACTCGTCAATGCTATGCTGTGGTCGGTCCTTCTCCTCATACTGCCACTCCTGCACCATCACGTTGCCGTCCCAAAGGTAACGGAAGACGTGACCATTGAAGAATTTTGCCGTGCGACGCCCAAGAGCATCATATTCAAAGCGGACGGTCTTACCGTATGGAAGCCGCACCTCCTTGAGCATACCGTTGCCATACCATTCATAGGCATAGTCACCAGTCTGCCAAGCAATATGCGTGCCACTTTCCTCCGACACGTCGTGGTTCGGATGCTGTGTCAGCCCACGACGTGGAGTCTTCAGGATAAGGTTACCTTCTACGTCATAGAGATAGTCATAATGGCGGTCACGGAGTATCCTTCCGCCCTTCCCATATTCCCTGTCCCTGCGGTCACGACTGCAGAAGACGTTGACCACAGCATCGGCGGGTCATCTATCATAGAAGCTTATACATCTTCCTCTTCTCCTTCTTCTAAATTGTCTATAAAATTACTAAACCCTCTTGTTAAATATTTAACTGCGTCGTCTGTGAAGGGCCCTAAATCCATAAGCAGTAAAACGATATTATTAGTTTCAAGGTCTATTGAAAAATAATTTCCACCCCAATCTAATGCAAATGGAAGATAGTTTTTTGGTATCCCTTTTGAGGTCAAGTTTGAGTAACTTCTTTCAATGGTCATATTACTCAGTTCAGTAGTATCGAACCTAATTGGTAGAAAGAAACTTACTTCAACATAACCATCGTCCTTTTCAACATAGAAATATGTTTTATTAGGGACTCCACCATTATTTTTTAGATAATGAGAGATAAAGTCATTAGGTAAACCTTGTTCTATAGAATGCTCTAAAAAATCTATATCTGACATTGTAATCGAATGTGATGATTTGGTAAACATAATACTTATTTTTTACAGGTTATTTTTTTTGCTTGTCTTTTAGGTTCTTTCCTCCAACCCTGTTCAAATGATTTCATCTTAGCTTCAAAACTATCATACTGGACACCGAAATAATCTGCAAACTGTCCAGCTGAACCTTTATGTGGCAAATTTGCTTCGTGTGTTGACGTTTTTATTAATTGCATTGTTGATTCCCCAGTTTTAGGATCAAAATCAGCAACATGATGCCAAGTATATCCTGTTGCATCTGCTTTCGTTATACCAGCTTCTTTATAAGCTCTTGTGAAATCAGAACTTCTATCACCAGTGAGTTTTATTTTTACAGTATTTTTCCCTGGACCTTGGTACAAGTCTGGATGTCCAGAGAAATCTACAGTCTTAAAATCTAAACCAAAAACATCAGCCCACTTATTTAAATCCCCCACATACCCATACAGTGTCGGGTTATTTCCCGCTAACCTTATCGGGTCTTGGCTGATATAATTACCAATCTTAGGATCATAATATCTGAACCTGTTGTAATACAGTCCAGTCTCCTCGTCCTCATACTGACCTAACTGACGGAAAGGAATGAACTGCCTGCTGCCGTGGAGGTTATGGAGATTGCCGTAGATATCATAGTCTGCCTGCCAGACGATATTACCATTATCATCGTATGCTTGGACGGGACGGCCGATGTAGTCACTGATGATACTGTAATGCCTGTCACCAACAATCTTGGCAGTTGGGACATAGCTGTCACTGTCGTAAACCCACGTGATGAGATTCTCAACTGGTTCTGGTCTGTCAAGTGTGACCTCACCAGCCTCGGTAACAACCGTGTTCGGGCGGTTAGCCTCGGCGTAGTCCCGCTTGTGCAGGATGATATCACCATCCCATAGATAGCGATACACACGTCCGTCAAAGACTTTCTCAAAGCTTCTGCCTAAGGTTTATATCTAAGCATGATAATTCTTCTTATTAGTACATGCGATCCAGCTCAATATTAATTCTCCATTTTCTTCGCCACAGATACTTAATGATGTCAAGATTAAGCACTGGAGAAAATTGTAAGTATGTTTCCCCTCCTGTAAGATTACCGAGAAGATTTTAATAAGAAATGGACTTTGTGTATGGCAGGTTTCTACTAAATTCTTTCATAGAAAGTCCTTTCTTTTGGTGTCATATCTATACTGTCACTAAACTGTAGCCCCTTCAATCCAGCTGCAAATAATGCTGTCTTAATTTTCTCACTTACAACAATACTTCTATGCATCTCTTCACAACGTACAATATCAGTTTTATTGTTATCAAAGAGATTTCTTCTAAGTTTCATGTAATAAAACATATAATCTGGATTATTTCTGTCAAAATTCATGAGGCGGAATTCGCTGTTCTCCAAATCAATACATTTCATGAGGTGTGGCACGTTCATGGCGTAAAAGCCATTAATCCTTTCATTGTTACAAACTAAGTTCACATTAAAGAATTGAATGTCCTGCACTTGTGTTTCTAATACTTCTTTAAATTGTCTGCATACTAGTTCAGGACCAGTTGATTCCAACAACACTGCAGATCTTATTTTTTTTAAGTTTGAACTTTTGGGAATATTATAGAATAATGGCAGGTCTTTGTACAGTAGACGTTCCCCTTTGAGAAATTCTTTGTAATCTAAAGAAATGTCATTATCATATTCAACCCAGCCATATGTATTCTTTGTTGTTGTTAAAATATATCCATTCATAAGTTAATTGCAATTTAATTTTATTCGTTTATTTCTCAAATCATCACCAATATTCTCCATCATATCATCCAAATGCAACTTTTTTATATGGTCACTAGCATTTAAAGACTCTATAGCATCAAGTCTATTTAAAATCATACGATCATAAGCAGAATTATGCCTCCCTTTGTGGATAGTTCGCGTTGCGTCTATTGATGGATTAGTTGGTAATTGTATAATATTTTTGTTTTGGTGAACATCGAACCCTAATCTGTCCAACAATGGATGTTTTGTAGATTGAGGAATGATGTGATGTTTCTGGTGTCCTGGTATTTGGGGTATTTGATAATAATCCCCTTTTAACCCAAATAAATCAATAAATTTGTTACAATCCTCCACATACCCATACAGCGTCGGATTTTCTCCCGCTAACCTTATCGGGTCCTGGCTGATGTAGTTGCCAATCCTCGGGTCGTAATATCTGAACCTGTTGTAATACAGCCCTGTCTCCTCATCCTCGTACTGTCCTAACTGGCGGAAAGGAATGAACTGCCTGCTGCCGTGGAGGTTACGGAGATTACCGTAGATGTCATAGTCTGCCTGCCAGACGATATTACCTTTATCATCGTATGCTTGGACAGGACGACCAATGTAGTCGCTGATGATGCTGTAATGCCTGTCACCAACTATCTTGGCTGTAGGGACATAGCTGTCACTGTCGTAAACCCACGTGATGAGATTCTCAACTGGCTCTGGTCTGTCGAGTGTGACCTCACCAGTCTCGGTAACAACCGTATTCGGACGGTCAGCCTCGGCATAGTCCCACTCGTGCAGGATGACATCACCATCCCAAAGGTAGCGATATACTCGTCCGTCAAAGACCTTCTCAATGCGTCTGCCTAAAGCATCATACCTGAACGTTACGGTTTTGCCGTCTGGCCGTGTTACACTCCTAAGCATACCATTGCCCTGCCACGTATAGGCATAGTCACCGCTCTGCCAAGCAAGGAATTCATCCCGCATTCCAGTTTCAAGGGATGGTCCCGACCTGCGCATGGTCTTCAGCACAAGGTTGCCATGGCTGTCGTAATAATACCGCCACTTCTTGTCCTCACGCAGCTGTCCACCACGACCATAACTCCTGTCCGTTCGGTCAGGGCTATCGTACACGTTACCCATCAGGTCCGGGTTGCGCCACTGACGGCTGCCGTCACCAAACACTGCCCCTGACAGAGAACCGAAGGTATCATAATCGTAACGGACACTTCTACCGTTTATTGTGTCAAACGTTCGTAAAAGACGAAGATTATCGCCCCAAGTATATGACTTGTCAAGCAGCGTCCGGCCATTGTGACGGACACGCTGATGTGCCGGACGGCCAATGCTGTCATAGTGCATCGTATTCTCTACACAGCCAGGCATCATACGTGATGTTTCACGCCCGAATCGGTCGTATGCTATATCCGCCTCCCAAGGCTTCTTCCGCCCTGACATGCCAGCTGATATGTGGTTGACAGAGCCTTTTGCATCATATCCGTAGGTAATATTTCCCCCTAATGCACTTATTATGTGTGAGAGTCGGGAACGGTCATCATACCTGTGTTCCACAGTACGCCCGTCTTGGGTTTCCTTTATGACCTGTCCCAATGCGTTACGTACAAACTCCGTCACGCTGTCCCTGTTGTACGCTTTGGTGAGCTGTCCTACCTTATCGTACTCCCAAGCCTCCCAGCTACCATCGGTATACTTGTTATAGGTAAGCCGTCCAGCCTGGTCATGCTGATGATGCACAGCTGTACCATCAGGCAGCTGTGTAGTAATCACCGTGCCGTCAAGGTCACGGATATAGTGACGTTCTAATCCATCGAAGCCCCTTTCACAAATCACCTCACCATTAAGGTCACGTTCAAAGAAGTATCGTTCACCGTGTTCGTTCTCGACAAACTTCAGTTGGTCATAGGAATCATACTCATAGTTCAGCGCACTGACCATGCGCATGCTGCTCGTCCGACGTGTCTGACGGCGCAGGTTACCCATAGGAGTGTACTCCATTGTCCACACTTCATTGCCACTGGTAACTTCAACAGGCAGGTCGTAGGCATCGTAGGAGATGCGCATCACGCTCTGCCCATGAGTTGCGTAGCGAGTAACACGCCCAAGCCGGTCACGCTGCCATTCTGTACTATTCCCGTCAGCATGCCTGTGCTTCAGTGGACGGCCATAGTCATCGTAAGCGAATGTTTCACAAACGCCATGCCCATCTGTAATATTTGAGATTAATCCTAAAGTGTCATATTGTAGAACAGCACGTAGTTCTTCACCATACTCAATAGCAGAAGGCTGCTGCTTATCCTTCTCGTATGTATAAGTAACAACAGTACCATCCGCTTCCTTATGTTTCAGCAACAATGCTGTCTCTGTATCATAGACCCATTCTTCTCTATTACTTGCTGCATCTGTACGTGCTATCAGGCGATTATGGTCATCATACTCATAAACAGTCTCAGCTCCGTCAGCAGCCGTCAATCTTATAAGGTTACCACGATCGTCATAATCATATCCTACGACTTTACCCTCTGGTGTACCTACCAATGTTCGCTCATGCCAAGAATTATAACCATACCAGGTCTCACCACCCATGGCATCCACCTTTTTATATACAAGATTGTTTTCGTCATAATAATACTGTTCCGTAGCCCCTGTGGCAGAGTATTTTACTTCGTTATATCCGTCATGGTAAGATATATATCCTTCCTGTATACCACCTTCACCAGTAGTATGGATAACACGTCCCTCGGCATCATACTCCCATGTATACGTCATATTGTTGCGGTTACGACGTAGAACGACTCTATTGGCATCATCATATTCAAACTCAATACTTTTACCAAATCGATCACGTACACGTATGAGATTACTCTTTTCATCATAGTCGTATGCCACCAATTGGTCTATGACATCACCATGTTTATACATTGCTGAACGGATAAGACCTCGTTCCTCGTCCTGCCCAAAGATAATGAGACGCCCAAGGTGATCTTTTATAGTAGAAAGTAAGTGCTTACGCCCACTGTAATCCAGCAAAAGGAAGCCACCGTCTACATAGTCTATCCTTTCTGCAAGATATATTGTACCGTACTCCTCGTCAGAGTAGGCACGATAGGTGCGAATTTCTGTCTCTGTCCTTACAACCCACTTGGACTTGCCTGTTGAATCCGCCAAGAGCTTATAAACATTAAAAAGCCATATCTACGCATTTAACGGAAGAACCTCTTTTATTTCAAGTGACCTATTATCATCGTTGAGGATGACGGAAATGCCACTACGTGTCTTAAGACTTTTAATACTATTATTTGACCCTCCACCGTTACCTGTTGTTCCATTAAACAGGCTACCCATAACGTATGGTCTTACAGGGTCGCCATGGCGGAATCCGAGGAGGACTTGGTCGCCTACCTCTGGGATGAAAACAAAGCCACGGTTGCTTTTTACGTCTTTACTGCCACCACCATCTGGTGTAATCACACGCACCCAACTTGTTCGCATGTTATCGGTCTGCCAATTCATACGCACCTGCACACGACCTGCTCCATGTGGGTCGGCATTGCTTAGCACCGTTGCCATCTGCGTTTCAGCCAGAGGCATACGCAGTCTATCGGTATAAAGACATCTACAAAGCATCATAAAGGTAGAGCATGAGTACTTTTATTCACTTTCAACAAAAGTATTACTTCCTGTGTCTACAAATGATATTCTTCCTCCTTTAGCACACATACAGAATGACTGCTCCGTCAGCTTTTTCATCCCATTGATACTGTCTTTCTGAGTAGTTTGCTGCCAGCCTTGTGGCTGGGGAAGACAAGGAGGATTCGGGGGAACTACATTTGCAAACTCCAAAACTTGGGATATTAATTAAACCAATTTCATCTTCCCCCGTCGCTACCAATGCTCCTAAAATACTTCGGAAACTTTGACTAAGAACCGTCAACGTGGCTTGCCCAGTTCCTAAAGTACAACACATAATAGCACCATCAGTTACAATTTTCACCATTCTACTTTATTATAGGATTTGTACCTTTCTTTATAATTTCTCCTGTATTGGCATTTATTTTAATAGAAACTATATTTGATCCTACCTTGTAATGAATAATCCATACTGGTATATTGGTTTTATCACTTACATATCGCCTTATAGAAACATTCTTATCGAATAAATCCAGCTTTAACTCTTCCTTTACAAACTTCTCTACTTTTTCCCATGGATAGTTTTTATAAGGGGCATCTTGATCGTATTCAGCTATTAAATAACCATTCTCGTCATACTCTTTCCATATACCACTTTCAAAATCGTTATAATAGTACTTCCCTATCAGCTTAAGGGTCTTACTTTTATTGTAATACTCTCTATATGTACCGAATAACTCCTTATCTTTCTTGGCGTATTCAAAATAATTAGAACCATTCTCTCCTCCGAACTGACGTACCTTGCCTTTTAAATAACTTTTAAACTCATAGTCGTCATTTTCTCTATGTGTGTAATATTTCCATGAATCAAATTTCTCAGTTGTCCTTTCCATATTCTTGTTTTTTTTGATGTTATTACTACTATTGTCTTGTGCCTTACAACTACCTATTACAACGAGTAATGTAAGTAAAATAATTATTTGTCTTACCATTCCTTTATTTTTATTTACAGTAATTATTCAGCGATAATGAACGTTGAATATTAAGAACTTATAAACGTTATATTGTGGGAAAAAGGCTCGAAATGACATTATTCATCAAAATCCGTATGTGCCTGTTTATTTAACTTATTGATAATCAATAATAGTTTATCGCCTTATCGTTGAATAGTTACTATTTACATTTGAATCTTATTTATTGTTTGTCATACTATCCTTCCCTTGCGCTACGGTAATCAAATCTTTATGGAGAATGTCCCATTGGAATTGCCATGTAGCTACTACAGGTATAGGCTTGTCAGATACGTCTGAATAATCCATAATATTATCTGTTTTATTCTTCTCAAAAGTATGTAAGTTTGAACTACTAAATGAATGGTATAATCCCAATGCATGAAATAGCTCATGTGCGTAGGTGGTATCATGCAAGCCTGGTGCTAATACAACAACTTCCTTAGAGCAAATTTTCCTGGCTTGTCCATATAAGCTTTCATCTTCATTCTTTTCGTTAAGAAAAATATTTTGTGATACTCCTTATATTTTGATGTTATGTTGTCTTCATTAAATGTCTCCGTGAGGTATTCAAATACCTCAGCGGGCAACTCGTCCCCCTTCAGATAGCCTCCTTCTGTATAGGCAAGAAAGGCTTCTTTTCGTTCTTGTATTGTTAAATCAAGCTTACATTCGACAATATTAGTATCGATATATGCCTGAGCAAGATATTTCTCTAATATTCTTCTACGGAAAGAATTTTCAGGTGGTTCTACTCCTTTACTTTTACCATTCCTTTTAAGATTTGTTCTCACCCTCACCATCGCTATGTTCAGTGCATATCGATGGTGCTCATCATTAGCTTTTACAATTAACTTTCCTGCCAGTGATTTATTATCTTTCTCGTCATAGGCATAAAGACATATTTCCTTATCTTCCGAGAACTCTTGTTTGCATGTTATTTTCAATTTATCACCTTTTTTATGGAAACCCTTGTTATGAGTTTTAGCTGTGCTCTTACTCAAAGAAAACAGTTCCTCATCATACTCGTATTTAAGTGCTACAGCCTTTTCATGAACATCTATATTTAATTCTAAATCTGCAGAGTTTCCGTTCTTCAAAGCCATCACTGGAACTACATAGAGATAGTCTGTTGATTTTTTACCGTCATTAGTCCCTGTGTTAAGAGTAGCTGCTTTAGCGGCTTCTGCTTCTTTCTTCTTCCAAGGTATGATATACTGTTGCTTGTATTCGGACAGGAATTGCTTATATTTGTTTGTTTCCTGTTTGAAATTATCCCCTTCTCCCTCGCAAGAACCGATTATTTTGTCATAACGATTATCTTCTATATCCCCAGCTCTGTCGGAATCTGCAAAACGTATCCAGTCAAAGCCGTAATCACCTTTGTATGTCTTCGGAGTCCTGAACTGTACGCATACCTTTGTTCCTATTTCCTCTTTCACTGTTTCATATTCTTTGGCTGTATTCAGTTCGTGCATACCCTGCTCTCCACGCATCTCCATCGTACCTTGTGAATTCACCACCGTTTTGTTTGCAGAATGTATAAAAACTTCCAGCTCACCAACAACATTCGTCTCCGGAGCCTCGATCTTTATTTGATTCTGAGAGTTGAGCAATGCCTTTCCTGCCTGTGTGTGGAAGAAGTCTGCAACAAGCTGCTGCATGAATGGAGTGTTTACCAATATCTTCTGCATTACATTGGTCAGCATCATATTACCAATGTTCGTTGTTTGAGAGTTTCCAACATTAACTTGTAGGTCGTGACCTACCATTAAGGACATATCATTACCAGCATGGAGCTGTATGTTCTTAGGGGCGTTAAGCAAGATATTTCCATTTCCATCCAAATGAATGGAACTACCGCCTGCATCTTTTATTGCAAGTGACTTATTATCATCATTCAGGATAACGGAAATACCACTACGTGTCTTAAGACTTTTAATACTATTATTTGCCCCCCCACCGTTACCTGTTGTTCCATTAAACAGGCTACCCATAACGTATGGTCTTGCGGGGTCACCATGGCGGAAACCGAGGAGGACTTGGTCGCCTACCTCTGGGATGAAAACGAAGCCACGATTGCTCTTTACGTCTTTACTGCCACCACCATCTGGTGTCATCACACGCACCCAACTTGTTCTCATGTTATCGGTTTGCCAGTTCATGCGCACCTGTACACGACCCGCTCCATGTGGGTCGGCATTGCTGAGTACCGTTGCCATCTGTGTTTCAGCCAGAGGCATACGCAGTCTATCGGTATAAAGACATCTACAAAGCATCATAAAGGTAGAGCATGAGTACTTTTATTCACTTTCAACAAAAGTATTACTTCCTGTGTCTACAAACGATATTCTTCCTCCTTTAGCACACATACAGAATGACTGCTCCGTCAACTTTTTCATTCCATTGATACTGTCTTTCTGTGTTGTTTGCTGCCAGCCTTGTGGCTGGGGAATACAAGGAGGATTCGGAGAACTACATTTGCAAACTCCAAAACTTGGAATATTATTTAAACCAATTTTATCCTCCTCCGTCGCTACCAATGCTCCCGAAATACTTCGGAAACTTTGACTAAGAACCATCAACTTAGCTTGCCAAGTTCCTAAAGTGCAACACATAATAGCTCCATCAGTTACAATTTTTACCATTCTACTTTATTATAGGATTTGTACCTTTCTTTATAATTTCTCCTATATTGGCATTTATTTTAATAGAAACTATATTTGATCCTACCTTGTAATGAATAATCCATACTGGTATATTGGTTTTATCACTTACATATCGCCTTATAGAAACATTCTTATCGAATAAATCCAGCTTTAACTCTTCCTTTACAAACTTCTCCACTTTTTCCCATGGATAGTTTTTATAAGGGGCATCTTGGTCGTATTCATCTATTAAATAACCATTCTCATCATACTCTTTCCAGATGCCCGCATTAAATCTATTATAATAATATTTTCCCACTAACTTTAGAGTTCCCGTTTTATTGTAATACTCCTTACACGTTCCAAATAGGCTGTTGTCTTTTCTGGCATATTCTATATAATTAGAGCCATTATCACCTCCAAACTGCCGCACTTTACCTCGCAAGTAATGCTCAAATTGATATTCATGTCCTTGTCTTTCCATATAATAGGTAGATGTGTCAAATCTCTCTGTTGTCCTTTCCATATTCTTATTCTTTTTAATATTATTATTATCTGTATTCTGTGCTTTGCAACTGCTTATTATCATAAGCGTTGCCAATGAAATTATGATTTGCCTTACCATCTTTTTATTACTTTTTCATTATTTGTTGATTTGTTTTTTCTTTTCCTCTCTCTTTCTCTTATTCTCTTTCCACTGTTCTACCGTCGGTAAGTTCTCTTGAAGAATGTTCCATTGGAACTGCCATGTAGCTATCACTGGTATTTTTTCTGTTCCAACATCAGAATAGTCCATAATATTGTCCGTTTTATATTTTTCAAAAGTGTGTTGGTTTAACTCACTAAACGAATGGTATAACCCTAAAGCATGAAAAAGTTCATGTGCACAGGTGGTATCATCAAGACCCGGAGCCAACACGATTACTTCCTCAGAGCATATATCACGGGCACGTCCATATAAAGACGAATCTCCATCAGCATCCTCATTTATTAAATATATTTTATAATAAGAAGCATACTTTGCCGTATATGAATTACTATTTAGCACACTTGTCAAATAATCATATATTTTCAAGTTACTTAAATCTTCCCTTTTTAATAATTCTTTATCAGTATAGGCAAGGAAAGCCTCTTTCCGATCTGGAGTTGTCAAATCAAGCTCACATTCTTCTATATTGGTATCTATATAACATTGAGAAAAATATTTCTGCAAAGTAATTTTGCGAAAGGGGTTAGAGGGTGGAGATGATAAATTATCATCCTTAATACAAGTTTTCACATTAACCATTACCACATCCAAGGCATACCGATGCTTGTCATCATTTGCCTTTACAATTAATTTACCTGCCAGCGATTTATTGTCCTGTTCGTCATAGGCATAAAGACATATCTCCTTATCTTCCGAAAACTCCTTATTACACGTTATAGAAAGGTCATCAGCCGATGGATAATGACCGATATCAAGAATAGGTGCAGAACTTTGATTCAAAGTAAAAAAATCCTTATCATACTCATATTCTAACCGTTGAGCTTTTTTATGAACATCGATATTCAAGGTCAAATCAGCACATTGATCTTTTAATAAAGTCATCACAGGTACTACATAGAGATAATCCGGCTTCTTTGTAGCAGCATCCCTGGTTGCTTCCGAAGTAACTGCTGACATAGCAGATTCTGCCTCTTTCTTCTTCCAAGGAATTATATACTGATGCTTATATTCAAATAGGAACTGCTTATATCTGCTCGTTTCTTGTTTGAAGTTTTTACCTTCCTCCTCACAAGTACCGATTATCTTGTCGTAGCGGTTTTCCTCTATATCTCCAGTTCTCTTTGTGTCTGCAATACGTACCCAGTCAAAGCCAAACTCGCCGCTATAACTTTCTGATGTTCTAAACTGTACACATACCTTTGTTCCTATTTCCTCTTTTACAGTTTCATATTCTTTGGCTGTATTCAGTTCATGCATGCCTTGTTCTCCACGCATCTCCATCGTACCTTGTGAATTCACCACCGTTTTGTTTGCAGAATGTATAAAAAGTTCTTGCTCACCAACAACATTCGTCTCTGGAGCCTCAATCTTTATTTGATTCTGAGAGTTGAGCAATGCCTTTCCTGCTTGTGTATGGAAGAAGTCTGCAACAAGCTGCTGCATGAATGGAGTGTTTATCAATATCTTCTGCATTACATTGGTCAGCAGCATATTACCAATGTTCGTTGTCTGTGAGTTCCCAACGTTGACCTGTAGGTCGTGAGCTGCCATGAAGGACATGTCATTACCAGCACAGAGCTGTATGTTCTTAGGAGCATTAAGCAGGATGTTTCCGTTTCCATCCAAATGAATGGAACTACCCCCTGCATCTTTTATTTCAAGTGACCTATTATCATCATTCAGGATAACGGAAATGCCACTACGTGTCTTAAGACTTTTAATACTATTATTTGACCCTCCACCGTTACCTGTTGTTCCATTAAACAGGCTACCCATAACGTATGGTCTTACAGGGTCGCCATGGCGGAATCCGAGGAGGACTTGGTCGCCTACCTCTGGGATGAAAACGAAGCCACGGTTGCTCTTTACGTCTTTGCTGCCACCACCATCTGGTGTCATCACGCGCACCCAACTTGTTCGCATGTTGTCGGTCTGCCAATTCATGCGCACCTGTACACGACCCGCTCCATGTGGGTCGGCATTGCTTAGCACCGTTGCCATCTGTGTTTCAGCCAGAGGCATACGCAGTCTATCGGTATAAAGACATCTACAAAGCATCATAAAGGTAGAGCATGAGTACTTTTATTCACTTTCAACAAAAGTATTACTTCCTGTGTCTACAAACGATATTCTTCCTCCTTTAGCACACATACAGAATGACTGCTCCGTCAACTTTTTCATTCCATTGATACTGTCTTTCTGTGTTGTTTGCTGCCAGCCTTGTGGCTGGGGAATACAAGGAGGATTCGGAGAACTACATTTGCAAACTCCAAAACTTGGAATATTATTTAAACCAATTTTATCCTCCTCCGTCGCTACCAATGCTCCCGAAATACTTCGGAAACTTTGACTAAGAACCATCAACTTAGCTTGCCAAGTTCCTAAAGTGCAACACATAATAGCTCCATCAGTTACAATTTTTACCATTCTACTTTATTATAGGATTTGTACCTTTCTTTATAATTTCTCCTGTATTGGCATTTATTTTAATAGAAACTATATTTGATCCTACCTTGTAATGAATAATCCATACTGGTATATTGGTTTTATCACTTACATATCGCCTTATAGAAACATTCTTATCGAATAAATCCAGCTTTAACTCTTCCTTTACAAACTTCTCCACTTTTTCCCATGGATAGTTTTTATAAGGGGCATCTTGGTCGTATTCATCTATTAAATAACCATTCTCATCATACTCTTTCCAGATGCCCGCATTAAATCTATTATAATAATATTTTCCCACTAACTTTAGAGTTCCCGTTTTATTGTAATACTCCTTACACGTTCCAAATAGGCTGTTGTCTTTTCTGGCATATTCTATATAATTAGAGCCATTATCACCTCCAAACTGCCGCACTTTACCTCGCAAGTAATGCTCAAATTGATATTCATGTCCTTGTCTTTCCATATAATAGGTAGATGTGTCAAATCTCTCTGTTGTCCTTTCCATATTCTTATTCTTTTTAATATTATTATTATCTGTATTCTGTGCTTTGCAACTGCTTATTATCATAAGCGTTGCCAATGAAATTATGATTTGCCTTACCATCTTTTTATTACTTTTTCATTATTTGTTGATTTGTTTTTTCTTTTCCTCTCTCTTTCTCTTATTCTCTTTCCACTGTTCTACCGTCGGTAAGTTCTCTTGAAGAATGTTCCATTGGAACTGCCATGTAGCTACTACAGGTATAGGCTTGTCAGATATGTCTGAATAATCCATAATATTATCTGTTTTATTCTTCTCAAAAGTATGTAAGTTTGAACTACTAAATGAATGGTATAATCCCAATGCATGAAATAGCTCATGTGCGCAGGTGGTATCATGCAAGCCTGGTGCTAATACAACGACTTCCTTAGAGCAAATTTTCCTGGCTTGTCCATATAAGCTTTCATCTTCATTCTTTTCGTTAAGAAAAAATATTTTGTGATACTCCTTATATTTTGATGTTATGTTGTCTTCATTAAATGTCTTCGTGAGGTATTCAAATACCTCAGCGGGCAACTCCTTCCCCTTCAGATAGCCTCCTTATGTATAGGCAAGGAAAGCCTCTTTCCGATCTGGAGTTGTCAAATCAAGCTCACATTCCTCTATATTTGCATCTATATAACATTGAGAAAAATATTTATCCAATATTATTTTACGAGAAGGATCCTTAGGAGGAATATTACCTAAGCTTTTTCCTTCTGCATATAGATCTGTTTTCACCCTCACCATTACTACATCCAAGGTATACCGATGCCTGTCATCATTTGCCTTTACAATTAATTTACCTGCCAGCGATTTATTGTCCTGTTCGTCATAGGCATAAAGACATATCTCCTTATCTTCCGAAAACTCCTTATTACACGTTATAGAAAGGTCATCAGCCGATGGATAATGACCGATATCAAGAATAGGTGCAGAACTTTGATTCAAAGTAAAAAAATCCTTATCATACTCATATTCTAACCGTTGAGCTTTTTTATGAACATCGATATTCAAGGTCAAATCAGCACATTGATCTTTTAATAAAGTCATCACAGGTACTACATAGAGATAATCCGGCTTTTTTGTAGCAGCATCCCTGGTTGCTTCCGAAGTAACTGCTGACATAGCAGATTCTGCCTCTTTCTTCTTCCAAGGAATTATATACTGATGCTTATATTCAAATAGGAACTGTTTATATCTGCTCGTTTCTTGTTTGAAGTTTTTACCTTCCCCCTCACAAGTACCGATTATCTTGTCGTAGCGGTTTTTCTCTGTATCTCCAGTTCTACCCGAGTCTGCAAAACGTACCCAGTCAAAGCCGAATTCGCCATTATAACTTTTTGATGTTCTAAACTGTACACATACCTTTGTACCTATTTCCTTTTTTACTGTTTCATATTCTTTTGCCGTATTCAGTTCGTGCATACCCTGCTCTCCACGCATCTCCATCGTACCTTGTGAATTCACCACCGTTTTGTTTGCAGAATGTATAAAAACTTCCAGCTCACCAACGACATTCGTCTCCGGAGCCTCGATCTTTATTTGATTCTGAGAGTTGAGCAATGCCTTTCCTGCCTGTGTGTGGAAGAAGTCTGCAACAAGCTGCTGCATGAATGGAGTGTTTACCAATATCTTCTGCATTACATTGGTCAGCATCATATTACCAATGTTCGTTGTTTGTGAGTTTCCAACATTAACTTGTAGGTCGTGACCTACCATTAAGGACATATCATTACCAGCATGGAGCTGTATGTTCTTAGGGGCATTAATCAAGATGTTTCCATTTCCATCCAAATAAATGGAACTACCGCCTGCATCTTTTATTGCAAGTGACTTATTATCATCATTCAGGATAACGGAAATACCACTACGTGTCTTAAGACTTTTAATACTATTATTTGAACCTCCGCCACCACCTGTCGTACCATTAAACAGGCTACCCATGACGTAGGGACGGGCGGGGTCGCCATGACGGAAGCCGAGGAGGACTTGGTCGCCTACCTCTGGGATGAACACAAAGCCACGATTGCTCTTTACGTCTTTACTGCCACCGCCATCAGGTGTCATCACACGCACCCAACTTGTTCGCATGTTGTCGGTCTGCCAATTCATGCGCACCTGTACACGACCCGCTCCGTGTGGATCGGCATTGCTTAGCACCGTTGCCATCTGTGTTTCAGCCAGTGGCATACGCAGTCTATCGGTATAAAGACATCTACAACGCATCATAAAGGTAGAGCATGAGTACTTTTATTCACTTTCAACAAAAGTATTACTTCCTGTGTCTACGAACGATATTCTTCCTCCTTTAGCACACATACAGAATGACTGCTCCGTCAACTTTTTCATTCCATTGATACTGTCTTTCTGTGTTGTTTGCTGCCAGCCTTGTGGCTGGGGAGTACAAGGAGGATTCGGAGAACTACATTTGCAAACTCCAAAACTTGGGATATTTACCATCCCGTTATTATCACCTTCTGTACCAACAAGAGCATCAGCTATCCTACGGAATGTTTGGCTCGTCACAGTTAGGTTGGGTTTCTCTGTGCCAAGGGAACAATACATCGTTGCTCCGTGAGTTATAATTTTAGACATAAACTCAGTTTAGTTCATTCTACCTTTTTATTCTATGGCTTGCAATATCTCTTTGCTGAGTAGTTCTCCATTCTTGGCATTCCATGTATAAGTTATATCACCGCTTTTATCGGTTATGGTAATCGTCCAAAGAACAGAATCTTTTTCAAATTTAGCATTGGGCGCACCTATCTTGCCAAAACTTATGCTAATACCTGGCTCATTCCCTTGTTTCACGAACTTCTCCTGACCCTTTCCTGTTTTCCTGTCTATATACCCCTCATGCTCAAGCCAGCGCAGGATATTTATAGGTTTCAGGCGCAGGTCCTCAAACTTCTTGTCCTCATCGGTTTCTTTTATAAGGTTGCCTTGATTGTCATACTCGCGCCAAATACCAATTTTGACACTTGAATGGCAAAGCAATTTCCCTTTGGATTTGAGAATACAATTCTTATAATAGTTCTTAACTATCATCTCATAAGTAAATGGCTTGATTTCTTGTAAGACAAAGCCATCTTCGTTAAATGACACATAGGTCTCAGTACCATTCCTCTCCACATATTGAGCAAATGTGGCACTCTCATAGGTATTTTTCTCTTTGATTATATTTTTGTAATATTGTACATCGAATCTTTCAGTTGTCTTCATTGTTGTTGTCTCCTTGTCTTTTTGCGCATTGCAGCAAGTACAGCATAACGCAGTTAATAATATTAGAATGAGATGTTTCATACCTTTTATACGATTTTGTTGTTTAATATTCCCCATTGCCAATAGAACAAGCTCATACGCTCTATTGGATTGGGTAAATGGTGACTGTAATCCATAATATTATCCGTTGTGTGATATTTATATGCAAACGGAACTCCTTGATAGTCAAAAGAATGGGGTAATCCCATTGCGTGCAGCATCTCATGGGGTACTGTGGCGGAGTTATACCCATCGAAGAACACCCCATACGTGGAGTTTTGGTAGGCATATCCATTTAGACGTCCCTCATCAGTAAAGCATTTGTCACCAAAAAAGAATACAGTATAGTAACATTTATAAGTTGTGTTGAAAGTAGCTACCATTTTTTTCATTACATATTCTTGAAGCAACTGAGCCTTACTTTCATCTATACCATATTCTATACCTTTTAAATATCTAAAATTTTCGGCGAATTCCTTCTCTGTACAATTAATTTCCACTTCCTTAACACCTTCATCTACATTTACAAGGGCTTGGTGTAGGACATTAAGAAACAAAGTTTTGGATTTAGAAATTACTGTGCCTGTTTTTTCTTTTTGTCCGTCCAACTTTGTTTTCACTTTGACAAATACCACCTTTATATCTCTTTGGTGCTCTTTACTATTAGGCAGAATAAACAACGTTCCTACAGTATCTCCATCATCAGTAACTGCAGTGAGCGTTCGCTTTTCTGTCAACTCACCTGTACAAGATATTGTGAGGGTAACCTTTCCAGCACGTACAGGGAGAGTTGTATGGCTTAGTTTCAGATTATCCGCCTTGTCAAATTGGAGTTTGATTTCTTTTGGTTTGTTTTCCTCTCTGTCAAGTTCAATCTCGGCAACGAGGTTGATTTCCGTGTCTGGCATCATTGTCATACGAGGAATATAGTAGGTGAAATCCTCAAGGGGTGTCACGCCGATTCTTGCCTTTGCTAATTTGAAGCCTATGTTGAAATACTCAAAACTGTTCCTCTTTTTGTCTATCTGTGTAGATAACACTTCGAAAGGATACTTGTATGCAGCATTGCCGTCTGTGCATGTGACTTTTTTTCCGTCGTTGTCTGTTTCATAGTGATGTCCTATGGTATCGACAAACTTATAGTCTCCTTTCGACATATCCTCTTGCTTACCCAGATGGAACCAGTCAAAGCCGTATTCGCCATTATAGTGTTCGGAACGCTTGAAATACACAACACATCGTTTGGCTTTTTCTTCCACAGTTTTCTGATAGGAGAAGGCTTGATTAAACTCGCTTGTCCCCTGTTCACCTCTCAGCTCAATCATACCTTGAGAGTTAACAATAGTTTTCTCTGCACTATGTATGAATAATCTTTGCTCACCAACAACATTCGTCTCTGGAGCCTCAATCTTTATTTGATTCTGAGAGTTGAGCAATGCCTTTCCTGCTTGTGTATGGAAGAAATCTGCAACAAGCTGCTGCATGAATGGAGTGTTTATCAATATCTTCTGCATTACATTGGTCAGCATCATATTACCAATGTTCGTTGTTTGAGAGTTTCCAACATTAACTTGTAGGTCGTGACCTACTATTAAGGACATATCATTACCAGCATGGAGCTGTATGTTCTTAGGGGCGTTAAGCAAGATATTTCCATTTCCATCCAAATGAATGGCGCTACCACCTGCATCTTTTATTTCAAGTGACCTATTATCATCATTTAGAATAACAGAAATGCCACTACGTGTCTTAAGACTTTTAATACTATTATTTGAACCTCCGCCACCACCTGTCGTACCATTAAACAGGCTACCCATAACGTAGGGACGGGCGGGGTCACCATGACGGAAGCCAAGGAGGACTTGGTCGCCTACCTCTGGGATGAAAACGAAGCCACGGTTGCTCTTTACGTCTTTGCTGCCGCCACCATCCGGTGTCATCACACGCACCCAACTTGTTCGCATGTTGTCGGTTTGCCAATTCATGCGCACCTGTACACGACCGGCTCCATGTGGGTCGGCATTGCTGAGTACCGTTGCCATCTGCGTTTCAGCCAGAGGCATTTCAACCTTTGGGTTAGGCAGACTCATTACAGTACCAGGAATGGCTTTGAAACGGTTTTTGTAGTAACAGCTCTCGCTCACTTCATGGGTCATCTCGATGATGATGAAATCGCCTAAGCTCTCTTGGGAGAGATTGCCAACTCCCTTTAAGAAAGAACTGTACAAGCTTATCACTGAACCCACATGTAACCTTGGGTCCTGGCTTTCGGCTGTGACGTAATGGGTTTCAGCCGTTTCGGCTGCTTGTTTTAGGAGTACATAATTCTCAAGATCATTGATAGAGTTGACACGCTGTATGGAGTGCTGGCGAGCTGCTTTAGGGTAGGAGGGAAGCGCAGCACGGAACGCATCACCCGCCATCCTGTCATGTCCGTAAGCCTTATCAGGCGTCTTGCGGTCCATCTCACGGTTTGCACCAGAATGGAACGTAAACACCTGTTCTGGACGAGCTAATGTTTGTAGACCAATATTGAGGGAACTTAGTGACGTACCAAATTCCATCTTGATAGGGTCTGGCAATCGTCTTGGCTTACCGAAGACAAGTTTCAGACCATCATAATACATCCACTCCTGATATTGCAAGGCAAGACGACGAACGAAATCGAAGTCAGATTCCTCGTATTGGCAGATGTAATCCAACTGTTTCTTGTGTGCTGCATTCAATGCCAACTGCACCTTACCATCACTGCACAGACTCTTTACGACATCACCAATCGACCTGTCATTCCATGAGTAACAGCTTGGTGCCGTCTCCATACGATAAGTAGAGGAGTAGCCAGACACCTGTATACACCCGAAGTCGCTGCCATCGCGATGCAACTCAATGTTCGTCACTATGCCACAGAAGAATGGTTTGCTCGCAGCCTTCACTATGATATCCTTGCCGAGCCACTCTTTACTGCTACTGATGTTATGCACCTGTCTGTTGCCCCCCGATTCAAGGTCAACCGTGAGGTCAAAGTGATGATGTGCACCAGTACTTTGGTCGATACGAAGTGATTTGAAAGAAGAAAGTCCATCCTTCCCTATAGTGATGGAGATGGGATTAAAAGGTATTGCCATTGAATATATTTTTTGAGGTAATTAAGGCTGAAAAGCGAATTAATAAGATTTGTTCCCTATATATAAATAAGGTGACGATCTCAGCAGCTTATAGGTATGTCCTACTGCGATGAGACCTAAATAGAAAGCTAAAAGGACCATGTCAAGCACGTAGCCCGACACGGTCCTTAAGTTTCTTAGACCTATGAACGAGGCCAGCGGTTGTCGAGTTCGGCATTACCCACGGTGATATTCTCAGCAGAGAAGGTCATCGCGATGGTCATCGGTGCCTCGTTGTTTACGTCGAGTGTCTCCTTGTAGTGAACGATGTAAGCATTCTTGAAAGAAATCTCCTTCATCTTAGCATCCTCCTCACTCTTCTTGTAAACAATCTTACCCTCAACAGGTTTGAACTGACTATTGAGCATAGCCTCGATAGTAGAAGTGTCATCAGTAGACTCGATAGTGACGCTGATACGACCACCAGAGATACTTGATGCAGGCTGCCCCTTCTTGTCAGTTGTACGACTGAACTCGTAGTTAGAATAGAGTACGTCGTACTCCTTGCCACCTAATTCCAATGTTGCTCTAAATGAACTCATGATAGATAATTTTAAAGTAGTTAGAAAAATAAGAAAACGAGGTCATCTTAATTTCCCTCACGTATGAGAAACAAAAAAAGAGAAAACCCCTAACAACGTTTTGAAGTCTCCTCTGCGTGTGGCTGTAAAACAGTCTTGCTCTTTGGAAGAAGAGGAAGATTTGCAATCTGTTGTCATTTTCGTTGTCAAAAGTAATCATATAATTTCATAAAAGCAATTGATACAACACTAAATAACAAAGGTTTAATATCTTATACACATTCAAAGCCATATTTATTCTGGCTCTTCCGTTAAATGCGTAGATGCTTTTCGTACAGCTTTAACAGAAGACCCAAAATAATTCATCAAACAAAAACATGGGCAAGGCAGTCAACTGTCCATTCTATCATCACCCTCCGATGCAAAACAACCTTTTTATTTTAATACGTTCAAAATACAGACAAGAGTTTGAAAAGTCATTACATAATTTCAGACATATCATCTGCAAATATAAAAAACAAATGCAAAAAAGTAAGTTTATAACCAGCAGTCAATCAACTGGTTATCAAGTCATTTTTAAAAGGTGCTTAATTGGACTTCAAAAGGGCGTTAGTAACACGCTAAAAGAGCATCTATTGCACGGTAATCAGGCGTCTTTTAGAAGCCAGAAGAGTATGTGTCAGTTTTGAACTGCGTAAAAATATTTACAGACACCGATGTTATGGTAATAATTTGTATGTATAGGCAGAAAGACATGCTAATGAACAGACACAGCATCAATTTGCCTTTTCTGCATCTTATCTTGTAGTTTATCTTCCGATATAAGACCATGTGATTTTGGACAGGCATACCTTGCAAGTGCATAAGCCTTTATTCTATTTCCAATCTACGCATTTAACGGAAGAACCATAGAATTGACAAACAATCTCCATTGCTCCACACACTGATGGTGCCTCCTTGCCTACCAGTGCTTTGTTTTGATATCCCTCCGTACTCTCCATTTCTCTGTGTGACATTTCGTCAGAGACCTAAAGTTTAGGCTGATCATTATCACTCCAAAAGTCTGAAGACCTTGATTTTGTCTTTATAATAATAAGGTGTACCAGTTTATAAAACTAATTCAGCTAAAATCTGAGGCATAAATAAAGTTTAGAATAATACTATATAATTGTTTGATTTACCGCATTATAATGTGATAAAACGTATAAAAACATGCACAAAGATATATGATTTGTGCAATAGAGAGTGCTTTTTTAATCAAAAAACTTGCATACATGGAAAAAAAACAGTTCCTTTGCAACCGCATTTTGAATTTGGAAATCAATATTAAACAATTTAAAACTTACAATTATGTCAGAAATTGAATCAAAAGTAAAGGCTATTATCGTAGAGAAACTTGGTGTTGACGAAGCTGAGGTAAAACCAGAGGCAAGCTTCACAAACGACCTCGGTGCTGATTCTTTGGATACAGTAGAGCTCATCATGGAGTTCGAGAAGGAGTTCGGTATTTCTATTCCAGACGATAAGGCTGAGAAGATCTCTACAGTAGGCGACGCTATCTCTTACATCGAGGAGAACGCTAAGTAAGGTTTACTCAAGATAAAAGAACCAAGCAAAGCGTCTATTCCTTTGCTTGGCTTTTTTTTACTTTACTTTTTTATTTTATATTTCACACATGGAATTAAAAAGAGTAGTTGTAACAGGTCTTGGTGCTGTTACTCCATTGGGTAACACTCCTGAGGAGACTTGGAAGAATATGCTTGCAGGCAAGAGTGGTGCTGCTCCTATTACATATTTCGATACAAGCTTATTCAAGACAAAGTTTGCTTGCGAGGTAAAAGACCTTAACATCAATGATTATATTGATCGTAAGGAGGCTCGTAAGCTTGATCGTTACACTCAGTTAGCAATGGTTAGTGCCATTCAGGGTGTTAAGGATGCCAACTTTGACATGGAGAAGATTGATAAGAACCGTGTAGGTGTTATCTATGGTGTAGGTATTGGTGGTATCAAGACCTTCGAAGATGAGGTAACTTATTATGCACAGCATCCTGAGAATGGTCCTAAGTTCAATCCATTCTTCATCCCTAAGATGATTGCTGATATTGCTTCAGGCCAGATTAGTATTCAGTTTGGCTTCCACGGTCCAAACTACACTACAACCTCAGCTTGTGCTTCTTCAACCAACGCTTTGGCTGCAGCATTCAACCAGATTCGTCTTGGTAAGGCTGACGTCATTGTTAGTGGTGGTGCCGAGGCAGCCATCTGCGCTTGCGGTGTAGGTGGTTTCAATGCTATGCACGCCCTTTCAACACGCAATGATGATCCACAGCACGCATCACGTCCATTCTCAGCAAGCCGCGACGGTTTCGTAATGGGTGAGGGTGCTGGTTGTCTTATCCTTGAAGAGTTAGAGCATGCAAAGGCTCGTGGTGCTAAGATTTACGCAGAGATGGTTGGTGAAGGCGAGTCAGCTGACGCCCATCATATCACTGCTTCTCACCCAGAGGGTCTTGGTGCTAAGCTCGTTATGAAGGCAGCACTTGCAGATGCTGGTATGAAGCCAGAGGACATTGACTATATCAACGTTCACGGTACGTCAACTCCTGTAGGTGATATTTCAGAGGCAAAGGCCATCAAGGATTTGTTTGGTGAGGCTGCTTACAAGTTGAATATCTCTTCTACAAAGAGTATGACAGGTCACCTTCTTGGTGCAGCTGGTGCTGTAGAGGCTTTAGCTTGTGTAATGGCTGTTAAGGATGACATCATTCCTCCTACTATCAACCATGAAGATGATGACAAGGATCCAGAATTGGATTATAACTTGAACTTTACGTTCAACAAGGCTCAGAAGCGTGAGGTACGTGCTGCGCTCAGCAACACCTTCGGTTTTGGTGGCCACAATGCTTGTGTCATATTCAAGAAGTATGCTGAATAAGATTATCGATAGAATAAAGCTCCCTTTCCGTAAGGAGAAGGAGCTTTATTTGTCTTTGTACCAAATCATCGGCATTATCCCCCACGATATCAGTTATTATAAGACTGCACTCTTACACAAGAGCGTAGCGCGTCGTAACGAGAAAGGCAAGCCAGTAAACAATGAACGGCTTGAGTTCCTTGGTGATGCTATATTGGACGCCATTGTTGGTGACATTGTTTACGAGCATTTCCCTGGGAAGCGCG
Organism: Prevotella sp. oral taxon 313; assembly: GCF_003043935.1. Taxonomy (NCBI): domain Bacteria; kingdom Pseudomonadati; phylum Bacteroidota; class Bacteroidia; order Bacteroidales; family Prevotellaceae; genus Prevotella; species Prevotella sp. oral taxon 313. The sequence continues at coordinate 2,577,010 of NZ_PYXE01000001.1, read as the reverse complement.
AAGGTTTCTTAACGAACACCCGTTCTAAATTAGTACAACGCGATACGCTGAATCGTCTGGCAAAAGAGATGGGAATCGGTCAGTTGATACTCTCTAACGGCCACACATCTTCGCATAACAGTTATCTTGGTGGTAATGCTTTCGAAGCACTTGTTGGTGCGCTCTATCTTGACCATGGCTATAATGCTTGCATGAAGTTTATGAAGCAGCAAGTTCTTGGTAAGCTTATCAATATTGATAAGGTAGCTTATAAGGAGGTAAACTTCAAGTCTAAGCTCATCGAATGGAGCCAGAAGAACAAGGTTAAGATGGAGTTTAAGCTGATTGAAAACCAGAAAGACAAACAGGGCAGTCCTACTTTCCATTTTCAAGTGGTTATGGAGGGCATCCCATGTGGGGAAGGTCATGGTTATTCTAAGAAGGAGAGTCAGCAAGAGGCGTCCAAGCTCACCCTACAACGACTTCGTCGGGAACCTCAGTTCATAGACGAGATATTTGTAGCAAAGGCCAACCGTACAAAGATGGAAGAGGAACCTGTCCTCAATGTTCCAGAGACTTCTCAGGACATGAACTTTATCGTAGGTTCTGAAGTGGATGTCAAGAAACACGAGAATCCTTTCCATACAGAGGTGTATGATGAGAAGACTTCAGCTGCTGACGAGAAGAACGTTGACCATACGGAGGCTTCAGAGCAGACGAAAGAAGGTGAGGACACCGATAATTTCGACCTCTCAGATATTTCTCATTCAAAGGATATTGACCGCGAAGCTATCATTGCTGCGGCCGAAAAAGAGGCCTTTGATGCCTAAAATACTGTTTTAACACAATTAAGAACAGGCGTTTATAGCTGGTTATAAGTAGACTACTATTATTCCGTAGTCACCTACTTATCATCACCTATAAACGCTTGTTTGTTTTCTTTCCCTTGATGGCCTTCATTCGATGGCATACAAGCCTATACAACATCTTACTTCCAATACGTTTACTACAAAGCCTTAACACAATTGATAAGAAGCCTTAACTTGCTTAATGAAGAGCCTTAACACGATTGTAGAAAAGCCTTAGCACTATTAGTGAAAAGCCTTAGCACGGTTGGAATTTACGAACAGCAACGCACATTCAGTGCCTCATCGCACATAAAGAGTACTCCTAATTAATCTCCATTATATAGCGTTCAAACTTATCATTATCAACGTTTGAGCGGTTCTTTACGCGTGTCTTATAAGTGTTAATGGTATGTACAGAATAGTTTAAGAACGACGCAATACGTTCAGAATCACTGATACCTAATCGGATAAGGGCAAAGATACGCATCTCTGTCGTGAGCTGTCTCTTCTCAACAGGTCTTTGGTCGGGTTCGTCAAAGAGTTTATTGTACTTTTCTATGAATTGTGGGAAGAGTTTTAAGAAAGTCTCATCAAAATCAATAAACATTGATTTCCTCTCTTCTCCTAATTCACTTTCTTTCAACGAGGAACGCAGGTCATCGAATCGTTTCATCGATATCTTACGATCGATAGAGCGGTAGAGCTTTTCCACTTTATTGATGTATTCCGAATTAATATAGAACGATCTACCAATGTATTCATCTTTAATTTTATTCACCTCCTCCAACTGTTCGTTCTTAGCCTCTAACTGTTGGTTGCGTCGTGCGATAAGTGCTTGTGCCTTCTTCAGCTTTATCATCTGTTTACGGATGAACCATCCTGCCATCAACAGACCAATAAGAAAGAGGATGAAGACGACTGCTGCGATGGCTATAGCATTGCGTTGCGCCTGCATTATCTTGTATCTATCTTGTTCGATGATGGGCAACACACTACTAACCTCTATCACTCGTTGGCGTGCTCCATAGAAGTTTGCATTCGAGAGCGACTCTCTGACATACTCTGTTGCATGTTGTATGTCACCCTCCTTATAAAGTAGTTTAGCCAAGGTACATAGAGCTGTGGTCTCTCTTACAACCCCTTCGTTATCATAGATGGCTGCCTGTGCAAGATAGTCCATGGCTTGGTCATTCTCTTTTAGGAAGAGATAAATCCATCCAATACAAGAGGTAACAATTGCCTTGTGGTGCAGGTCTACTCTTCTTCCTTGTAGGAACTGCTTGAAAGTGTCGAGTGATGCCTCGTACTTCCGTTCCTTCATCTGTCTCATTCCTATGGCGTAGAGTCGCTCAGCCGACCCTTTGGGGAGATAATGAAGCAAAGAGTCCGTATAAACGCCAGCCTGCTTCACATACTGACTCTGGTAAGGTTCGGTGCGGGTATAGTCTGACACGTCATAATAGAGGCGTGATGCCATTGTGAAGTAAAGCTTTCTTACGTTGGCGCTTGTCCCTTCGATGTGAATAGAATGTAGTTCGTTAAAGGCTTCAGAATACAGTCCTGCGGACAACAGACAGAAGACTAAGTCGCAGCGTGCCTCTACTTCATAGTTAGGGTTTTGCAGTCTGTGAGCCTCAGCGAGCAGGTGATTGGCATAGACGTAGGCCGAGTCATATTGATAGGATGAATATTCGTTGAAGAGTTGTCGGTTAATATCAAATCTGTCAGCCCTTGGAGTCGTTTTCAAACGTTGTTTCAATCGTTTGATATTCTCAAGTTTTTCATGCTCATATACCTTCTTTTTCTCTAAACTTTGGTCGAGTTGGTATAGTCGCTTCTCCCATTCTCCATTGTTTGCAACGCCAAGCAAGGGAATAAGCAGGAATAGAAATGACAGGTATAACTTCATAAGCGTATTCATCTGAGGTATTGTTTATTGACAATCAGAAGGTTTCTTTCCTTCTAATCTACCTGCAAAAATAAAACAATTATTAATAACTACAAAAAAATATCGACCGTAACTTTCTTACGGCCGATACTTTTATCTTTTATAGGAAAGCGTGTTTCCTACTCTTTCCCATGATTAGTTCTGCTATTACCTTACGATGATCTTCTTTCCATTGTGGATATAAAGCCCTGGCTTAAGGTTCTCTTTTGTTGTGGCCACCTTGTTTCCTTGGAGGTCATAGTAGGCACCTTCCGCCTCTGTCCTACCCTTCACACTGTCAATAGCATTGGCTTGGTTAAGGTTATTCAAGTCGTCTGGCGAACTGACCTCACTTGCTGAGAAGAATCTGACAGCTCCCAATGGGATCTTCAACTCAATACTCTTCTTATTTGCATCATCGCTGCCATTCACCTCGTCTCTATAGTCGTGCGTGTCATTTACCCATGCTGTGAGGGTATGAACACCGTTTGTAGCTGTCCAAGTGCTCTTTCCGTTCGTACCACCAGTTGCTGAAAGCGTTATCTTCTGATGTGATTTCAGACCGCCATAGTGCTTATCGTTCCATGTGATAACACTCGTGTTACCATCAATCTGGAACTGTACACCGAGCTTTGTACCTGCTGGAACGTCTCTGTCACCAGCATTTACAATCGTCGCTGTGAAGCGTACTTCATCGCCAAGGTTAATGGTTTCCTTGTCGAAGGCAACCTTTGTTACAACGAGGTCATAGCCTCCTGTGACAGGAGTATAGTCGCCATCGTCCTCGTTCTCAGCTACATTAAATTTCTTCTCACAATTGTTGTTGTCTCTTGTTAGCTCATCTGTCAGTCGGTTACGATAGTCGGCTTCTGCCTTTACCACGTGTCCACCGGCTACTGCCTTCCATGCTGTCTGTGTCGTAAGGATAATAGTCTGCTTTGCCTTCAACCCTTTTTTATAACTTGTTGTGACGAAGCTCTCCTGTCCATCGACAGTCACCTTCACGCCAAGATTGACCCCTGCAGGAATGTCAACATTACTTACGTTCGTAAGAGCAAACTTAAAGGTAACAGCATCTCCCTCCTTCAGTGAGGTACTACCATCGGTATTCTCCCATCGTAAACCCTGTAGATCGACGTCATATCCTTTGATTCCTTCTAACGGATTGACGATTCCTCCCTGCTGACTGGTGTCTGCCTCTGGGAAATCAGGAACTTTATACGTAGCGTCACTTAGGTATTCATAACCAATAGCTGCCGCACGCGCCTTGTTATTATCTGTCCATACAGGCCATGTCTGGTTGTTCTTAATCTTGTCTTCGCCGACGTTTGCAATCTTAATACCATTGCTAAACTTCACACCATCGACGTCCAAACGGATAGCACCAGTAGAGTGTTCCCATGTAGAATACTTTGTTGTCTGTCCTGCAAGGGATGCACCAAGAATCTCTGTGTTCTTAAATTCAATGCCTGATGGGCCTGACATGACACGGATAGCATCAAAAGGTGAATCATAGATCTTAGTGTTGTTGAAGACTACATTACGTACACCACCTTTGATATCAATGGCAGCTAAGTCTTCATGCCAGCTGTCATCGTTGGTACCACAACGCACGAGTATGTTGTTATCAAAGCTAATCTTCTGTGTGTTCGTGTACTTTGGACCAGAGAATACATCATTCAGATGAATACCTGAAGCCATGAACATGTCAGCAAGATAGTTGTTATAGATTTTATGACCATCACCACCATAGAGGGCAATACCGCCTGCACGCCAGATAAGCTCTATGGTATTGTAAGCGAAGGTGTTGTTCTTTTCGTCTACCGCCCCCATCGTATGATCGTTCCACATTGCCAAACCGTCATCGCCATTGTTGCGAACACTACAGTTATAAACCGTTGCATTAGATGTTCCTTGGCAGAAGTTCACTCCGTCAGCAAAGTTATTACGGATACGACAGTCTACTATCTTCAGTCCATTGCTGTAATCCATTGCACCATTATAGTCGCCTATCCAGAAGCCACACTCAAAGTGGTCTTCCCATACATGATGGATAACACTACCGTCTTTGAAGACATCCATGAAGCATTTATACACTGCTTGCTGGTTGTGTCGACTCCTCAGATTAGAGTTGAGGTATAGGTTACAGATTTCAACATTACTACAATAGCCATCTCTACCATGTGAGCCATTACCGCCCGAAATACCTCCTCCGAATGGATTAGGGTTCGTAAACTTAAGGTTAGTGTACCACATACCAGCGCCTGTAATCGTTACGTCGGATGCAAAGATATACCAGATACTACTCAATTCGAAGGTTCCTGCAGGGATATAAAGTATCTTTGACCCTGCATCTGCATCTTTCAATGCTTCTTCAAAAGCCTTGAGATAATCATTCCCTTTGACATACTTGAGGTATTTAGCGTCTGTTACGTTCACCGCACCAGCAGGACATTCTATCTCATCTGGTACTACCTCGGTCTCAATAAAGTCTACTCCATAGTCATAACCATTAGCCCCAGAACTCTGAATACGGATTCTATCGCCTGCTCGGAGTGCCTTATTCAGAAGGAAGTGGGTCTCATCAAAGGCAAAACAAGCTGTTCCACCGTCACTTTTATCAGTTGGATTACCACCAGAGAAGTACTGATACATATAATAAGACGTCAGATTGACTGTCTGCACCTTCTTATCATTTACATAGACATCCAACGAACCATTCAGTCCCATCCCGTCAGGAGAATCAGGCATAGTAAAGCGTAATGTGACGCCATTAGCGTCTCCTCTCATTGTCCATTCGGCGTAAGCACCATTCGTTGGGAGGTCAACATACGACTGACGGGAAGCCTGCGAAGCAATGTTCTTACGGTCCCATGTAGGCGAGGTCTTCAATGTTGCGCCTCCTCCCAGTGCTGCAGTCTCTGAGTCGTAACGTGTGTAAGGCATCAAAGCACCCACTCGTCCTTTGGCATCAGCCGATGGTATCTTCCACTCGTCGGCCTTTGATGCCTTTGACACCATTGTATAAGACAATAGAAGTGTCAGTGCGATTAATAACTTTTTCTTCATCATATCACTTAATTTAGTTCTTGTTTAATAAGGTCTTAAGGTTAGACTTTACAATCACAAAAATAGAGTTTTCATACTATAATATGAAGTTAAAAAAGCCAATTCTAAGTGTTTACGCATCATGAAGAGGCTATACTACTGATAATCAATGTATTAAACGAATATTAATTGAACTTAATACAAAGATTATCTTACGTAAGAAAGACACTTAACAAGGGTTTTTACCTTCATTCTCATCAAATAACAAGCTTATATTATAGGGTGTACACACTTTTCAAAACATCTCTGTAAACCAGCACCTTATAATGGTAAGCAACATTATCTACCCTTCGTTTTCTTTATATTTGTCATTGACAATCCTCTAAACCACTTGCCATCCATGTTTTTTTTAGTAATTTCGCTAACCGAAAACAAGTCTATCAGCTTCGTTTTCGACTATAGAAACAGATTGTTTGGTTTCTTATTCAGTGGAATGAAGAGCTTCATATAATAATAATACGGATTAGGTTTAGTTTATTTAGGAGTGTGAACTTCGTTATAATATTTGGTATATATATTTGTTATTTGGGTAATTTAAGTAATATAGAATTAATTAAACTCATTTTATAAGTTAATTCAAGAGTGTGGAGTCTGTCGTGAGATAGGCTCTATATTTTTTATCCTCTCCACTACTGTTCGGCTTTCTCTTCACTCCTAACAAGCCTCATCTGATACGTCATTCGACCTTCTTTTTATTCTTATTCATTGCTCAACACGATAGTCATAGACACTTGATAAGCTATTCAAAAATGTGCACAAACGATTTCTTTTCATGAAGAGAAATATTTTTTTTCACGAGTGGAAATATTTTTTTTCATGAAAATAATTATTTTTTTTCATGAAAATAATTCCGTAGTAGACCGCTGTGGGATGAATATCAACGTCAACAGAAAGACGTAAAATCGACTGTTATTTTGATTGAAAAGGCTCAATTACATGCTAAACAGGGCTGAAAACTGTAATATTAGAGTTATATCATTATAATTAAAGGGCAACAGATAAGAACTGATTTTCAGTCATTTGCATTTTCACATCACCCTTTTATGTTTATACAATTGGTAGTTTTCTTTACTTATTGGAATTTGATAGCTAACTTTGCCAATAGAGAATGAAATTATAAAACAACTATTCAATAACTAAAAACAAGATTCACTATGAGAACAATCACAGGTAATTTGTTCGCTATTGGACTACTCTTTTCTACGGCAATGGCGTTCACGGGATGTTCTACAGTTGATGACGGAAGTTACACAACACCGATAACACTGAGCGAGAAGATTAGTGGTAAGTGGGTGGTTAACTCTGTTATGCAGACTGATGAAGCGAATGCTCGCACAAAGACATTGACTGATTTGCTCGACTTTGACACGTTTGTCATCAATCTAAACCAAGATGAAGCTGGCAACCCATCGACCTTCACGGTGGAAGGAAGTGCACCGATGCTGTTGCCAACAAGTGGTACATGGAAGATGGACTATAACTTCACTAAGAGCGACAACACGCCAAGTCGACTCCTTCTCAACGATGGAAAGGCTGAGACAGCACTCACTGTAACGGCCGTACCGGGTAATACGAAGACGCTGGAATACCGTTTGACACGTAAGACAAATGGGCAGCCTTTTGTCTCTTACACTTACAATTTGACACAGGCGGTTAAGTAATTTCGGAGTGTGGAAGTTATCAGTACTTATTCTCTTGGGCTTATCAAAGCTTCAAAGTCTTCCTTTTGTAGGACTTTTCTATAAGTTACCATCTTACTTTATTACTTCCAAACTCCCCTAAAATAACAGAATCAATATGAAGAAAATATTATTTGCATTGATGTGCTTGTTCCCCTTGGCATTGTTTGCTGATGGTGTAGAACTACCGAAGGCACCAAAGTGCTGGACAGTTCCGGCTGTCTTCACGGCTGATGAAGAGGTTACTTTCTACTACGATATGACCGATGTAGGATTTCAAGAGGGTGTTGACCTCTATCTATGGGCATGGCAACCGACTGAACCAGACGCTGGTCATGGTGGTAATTCGTCTGACTTTGCGAAGCTGGAATACCTCGGTAATAACATTTACAAGAAGACTATGGTACCAACACAATACTTCAACAGTGATGTGTCTAAGTTTGAAGATGATGCATGGCCAGGCTTTTGGCAGCGTCTGAAGACGAAGGATGGTAGTATGTGGTCGGGTGTTTTTGCAGCTCCTGACAGCCGTTCTGAGTTCAAGGAGTTTAAGAAATCGGGTGATGGAATCCGTTTCTTCAGCGGCAAGAAAGATAAGGGTTTCACCGATAAGTTCACCTTAGACGAGCCGTTGACGGTTGTTTTCAATCCTGATGTCTATAAGTTAGGTGAGAAGACACTGACAGAATTGGCAAAAGATGCAGACTTCGTAGAGTTTGCTGCACACTCAGGTTTGAACGATTGGACCGTACAACAGACCTTGGATGTATGGCGTCCTGCAGTGTTGGCAAAGACAGGTTTGAAGAAACTTTCTAATGGTTTGTACGTTTGGAATGTAGGTGTTCCAAGTGAATACTATGCTTATAACCCACAAGATGCAGGGCAGGCAGACAAGCCAACCATCCTTGCTGATCCCGATGAAAAGGCAGCTTTTCAGCTTGAAAATATGACTTATCTTATCATAAAGGTCATAAAGGATGCTGCAGGAGCTAACCAGTGGGGCGTGAATAGTGGTGACCAAAAGCAGAAGGCTGGTACGGCTACTCCTTATCCAGACCCTGTTTTCTCTTATTTCCCAACACGTCTAAGCAGTAAGGACATCCTTACGTTGACGCGTGAATACAATGAGCGTACGGCTGGTGACTTGAAATATACTATCGTGGCAGGTACAAAGACGATTACTGGTACTATGCCTGGCGTGCGCGATAAGCGTGAGGCAACACTCGACTTGAACAAGGAGTTGCAGGGTGTGGAAGCTTCTGAGCTGAAGGTAACAGTAAAGGATCAGCACGATAAGACGGTTGTCACATCAACAATACCGCTCGTTGTGGCTGATTAATAACGGAAGAGGAGAGAATGATTCCTCGTCTTATTCAATCCATAAAAGCATTAAAATCTATGAAACTAACAATAAAAAATAAACTATCGGGACTCATCCTCTTTGCGTTGATGATGTTCTGTAGTCAGGTATCAGCACAGGACTTCACTGCTACTGGTACGGTATCCGATAGCGGTCATGAGCCACTTATTGGTGCTTCGGTGAGTGTTGTAGGCGGTAAGGTGGGTGCTATCACTGATATTGATGGTAATTTCACTATCCAGTGTAGGCCAGGTGATATGCTTGAAGTTACTTATGTGGGCTATACAAGTCGTAAGGTGCAAGCAGGAAAAGACCTAAAAGTCGTGTTGGAAGAGGATGCCAAGACACTTGATGAGGTGACTATTGTGGGCGTCGGATATGGTAAGATGCGCAAGAGTGACCTTACGGGTGCCATTGCCTCAGTCAATTCTAAGGATATGAAACAGGGTGTGATCACCTCTACTGAGCAGTTGTTGCAGGGTAAGGTGGCTGGTCTTTCTATCGTACAAAGCTCTGGAGCTGTTGAGTCAGGTGCTTCTATCCGTCTTCGTGGTGGTACATCTTTGTCGGCAAGTAATGGTCCGTTGGTTGTTGTAGATGGTATTCCAGGTGTTGATATCAACTCTGTTCAACCTTCAGAGATTGTCAGTATGGATATTCTTAAGGACGCCTCTGCTGCGGCTATCTATGGTTCTCGTGGTGCAAATGGTGTTATCATCATTACTACCAATCGTCAAGGCTCAGACACTGAGGTGAATACTATTCAGTATAATGGCTATGTTGCCTTAGCTTCTGCAGCCAAAACACTCGACTTACTATCGGCAAATCAGTGGCGTAGTTATGTTCGTTCTACAGGTAATATGAGTGCTTTAGACTTCGGAGCAAGCACCGACTGGCAGAAAGAACTTATGCGTACGGCTGTCTCTCATGGGCATAATATCAACTTCTCATCGTCAAAGAAGAAGCATGGATACCGTGCCAGCTTCACTTATAACAACAATCAAGGAGTCATAAAGAACAATACTATGAACCGACTTGCTGGTTCTCTCTCTGCTTATCAGACTGGAATGAATGGTCGTTTACGCTTGGATGAGGGCATCAATACCAACTTTGGCAGTTGGCATCCAGTCGATAACCGTATCTTTGAACGTATGACTAACCTTCAACCAACCTTCCCTGTCTATAATCAAGACGGCAGCTATGCTCAATTCAATGGTACAAACACAGAGAATCCAGTTGAGTTAAACAACAACAGAACCGAAGATCGCAAACGTCATCGCTTCTTAGGCTACTTGAAGGCAGAGCTTTCTCTCCTCGAAGGATTGGTTGCTACGGTCAATACATCATACGAATTCAACTCTGTTAAGTCGGGTTTATACAAGCCTACTTACGCTCGAATGGAGGGACAGAGTGAGCATGGATGGGGTCAAAGAATCTATGATGACTATACAAATAAGCAGTTAGAACTTTACTTAACATACGATAAAAAGTTCGCAGACATCCACCATTTGAATCTTATGGGTGGTTATTCTTACCTCGATAACACCTATGAAGGCTTCAGCTCAACACGCTCTGGCTTCGATTCTGATGCTTTCGGATATAACAACTTAGGTGCAGGAACAGACCACAGACAAGGAGATGTGGGTTCTTATAAGGGTGAATCAAAACTCATTTCGTTCTTTGGTCGTGTGAACTACAGCCTGATGGACCGCTATATGCTTACTGCTACGCTGCGTAATGATGGTTCTTCTCGCTTCGGTCAGCACCATAAGTGGGGCGTATTCCCTTCTCTTTCTTTGGCTTGGCGTATCTCTGAAGAGCCTTTCATGGCTTCAACACGTGAGTGGCTCGACAACTTAAAGCTTCGTGCAGGCTTCGGTGTGACTGGTAATCAGAATGGTATTGGCGAATATAAGTCGCTTTCTATCCTCTCTGCAGCAGGTTCTGCCTACTACGATGGGACTACAGGAACATGGAAGAACTCCTACACACAGATTCAAAACCCTAACCCTGACCTCAAATGGGAGTCAACAGCACAGTGGAACCTTGGTGTTGATTTCTCTCTATACAATAGATTGAATGGTACGTTAGAACTTTACTATAAGAAGACTTCCGACCTCCTTTGGACTTATCCAGTGCCACAACCTCCATACCTTGTGGGTACGATGTTGGCGAATGTTGGTGACTTAGTAAACAAGGGATTTGAGCTTACGTTGGGTTATAAAGCAGTCCGTACGAAGGATTGGACACTTGATGCTAACCTCTCTCTTGCCTACAACCATCAGGAGATTACGAAGCTTTCTAACGACCAATATCAGGCAGTAGGACTTCAAGCAGGTCCTCTGCACAGTGTTCGTGGTATGTCAAACACCTACGCACAGGTCATCAAAGAGGGCTTTCCAGCAGGTGCCTTCTGGGGTCCTCATTGCACAGGAATATCAGACGACGGCAAGTATATGCTTGAAAAAGACGAGAATGGAAAGGTGAAGGAAGGCTATTTAGGCTCCGCAATGCCTAAGTGGAACCTTGGTCTTTCACTCAATGCAACATGGCATGACTTTGATGCAAGCATAGCTGCATACGGTATGTTCGGACAGAAGGTACTGAATGTTAGCCGTATGGTGATGTATGATCCAACACGCTTCCCATCACAGAATACCCTCGACGACTTCATGAAGAGCGGTATTACAGATAATCCAACTTTCTCTGATTACTTCATAGAGAATGGTGATTTCTTCCGTCTACAGTCTATCACTTTAGGCTATTCTGTTCCGATGAATGCAGTGAAGAAGATGGGGCTTAGTCGTCTACGTTTCTATGTGACAGGCGAAAACCTCTTCTGTATTACAGGCTATAAGGGTATCGATCCAGAAGTAAGTGTACCAGACAACGTACTGAACTCACCTGGTATTGACTTCTTCAACAGTTACCCACGACCACGCACTTTCTCATTGGGTGTGAACATCGGCTTCTAATCTTACCGTAATCTTCAACATTAATAAGAACATAATTATTATGAAACGATTGAATATTAACATATCAAACATCCTTCCCACACGCAAAGCTTGGTTAGGAGTAGGACTGCTCTTGGCGTTGGCTTCCTGTACTGACCTTAACGAACAACTCTACGATAAGGTGTCGCAGGATGACTATGGCAAGACTTCTTCAGAGGTAGCAACTATCGTTGGAGGTGCTTACGCTACCCTCCGAGGCTATGGTTCTGGTACTCCTGAGGGCGCAGGTATCATCTGTTATCCTACTTGTGAGTATGTATTCTTCACACAGGAGTGCTCAAGTGATGAGGCATGTATCCCAACCCGTGGTACAGACTGGTATGATGGTGGTCGCTATCAGCAGTTCCAACGCCACAACTGGGATGCTAAGAACTCTGGTATCCTCTCTGTTTGGCGATATAACTTCACTGGTGTTTCAAAGGTGAATGCCATCATCTATCAGGTAGAACAGAGTGGACTGACCACAGAGGATAAGCAGAAAGTGGAGGCAGAGTTGCGTGGCTTGCGTGCTTACTACTATTATAACCTGCTCGACTGCTTTGGAAACGTACCTGTTGTGACCGACTTCACGCAGAAGGAACTCCCAACAAATACTTCGCGTAAGGATGTCTTTGCTTTCATTGAGAAGGAACTCAAGGAGATTATCCCACTCTTGCCTTCTGGCATTACCTACGGTCGTTTTACCCAGAACGTAGCCAATACGCTCTTGGCACGACTCTATCTTAATGCCGAGGTGTTTACTGGTACGGCTCGTTGGCAGGACTGTCTTGATGCTTGTAATAAGGTTCAAGGCTATTCGCTGACGCCTAATTATAAGGCAAGTTTCGCTATTCAGAACGAAAAGTCGCCTGAAATCATCTTCTCTATACCGTATGATCATAAGCAGGGAACCGTAGGTAACTACCTTGCAAGTATGACCTACCACTATAATCAGAAGTTGGCTTTCGACCCAGCTGGCGTTTATCAGTGGTGTGGTAACGGTATCTGCGCACAACCGGGGCTCTATTCTTCGTTCGACGCAAGGGATGTTCGACGCCAGAGTCTGCTCATCGGTCAGCAATACAGTGCTAAGGATGGTTCTGAAGTACTGATGGATGATGGCTCACCGTTGAACTACACAGAGGAAATAGACAACTTTACCGATGCTGCTAAGAATGCTGGTGCACGTCTGAACAAGTATGAATGGAGTGCTAATGACTCTTGGGAGCGCGACAACGATTGGGTACTAATGCGCTATGCAGAGATTTTGATGATGCAAGCAGAGTGTAACTTCCGTTTAGGTTACACCCCTACAGCACTCACTTATATCAATCAGATTCGTAAGCGAGCAGGCCTCGACGACCTCACAACGCTCACCCTCGACGACCTTGACAACGAATGGAAGCATGAGTTTGTATTTGAGAATCTACGTCGAACAACCAACATCCGCTTCGGAACTTACTTCAAACCGTGGTGGGAAAAGCCTGCCGATCCTGCCGACAAGCACACGGGTATCTATCCAATTCCACAAGAGGAGTTGAGTAAAAATCCTAACTTAAAGCAGAATCCAGGCTATGAGAATTAATCTTTGATGGGTTTTGTGTTATGAAGATGCCCAATGGTACGGTAGGGACTGATGGTCCATACAGTTGCCATTGGGTATTGAGGGCTTTAATCAGTAGGGCTTTGACGGATTAAAACAAACCGCTAAGTGACACAAGAACAGCCTCCTCCATGATGGAACAACCCACGTAATATCACATTAATAACATGACTTTCCTCTATAGGGTAGCTGTCTGACGCGAATTATTTTCATGAAAAAAAATATTTCTCATCGTGAAAAAAAATATTTCTCATCGTGAAAAAAAATATTTCCTTTCATGAAAAAAAATATTTTTCTTCATGAAAATAATTCAAGCGAGATGACGTTTTACACTGTCGAAGTGCTTTTTTACGGCATTTAAAGTTTATCTTTGTACTTACGAAAGGGCATCTTTTGCACAGCGGTAGCACGTAGCGTGGCAGCATCAATTGGACAGATAAGACTCTGTCAGTACCTATTTCGAGAACGAGAAAGCCAGCTAAGAGAATAAAAGACATGATGAAGTTGAAATCAGTATTTACTTTTGCAGCTGTCTCAGGACTACTTCTTGCGTCTTGTGCAGACAGCTATGAGGGTGCACCTAAGAAGCCTGAAGGCAGTCAGCAGACTACGCAAGTTGTGCCTGTTGCCGTTACGAAGTCGAACACCATGCAGGTGTATGCACATTATATGCCTTGGTTTGAAACCACCACATCCAACCCTAAGAACGAAGGAAAGTGGGGTTACCACTGGACGATGAAGAACTGTGACCCTAACAAGACCGATGCTAACGGCAAAAGACAGATAGCTTCACACTATTATCCACAGACGGGTCCTTACGCAAGTGGCGATGAGGCTGTGTTGGATTATCAGTGTTTACTGATGAAATATGCCGGCTTAGACGGTGTAATGGTCGATTGGTATGGCATTAATAGTGATAATTCAATCGCCTTACATAAGTCGAATACTGAAGCACTCTTCCGTGCTTTGAAGCGTGCAGGGCTCAAGATGAGTGTCGTTTATGAGGACAGAACACTCGAAGGGGTGACGGATAAGGTTGGAACAGTACGTCAGGACCTCCGCTATTTAGCTGAGAACTTCTTTAAGGACGATAGTTATTTGAAGGTTGAGGGTCGTCCATTGTTATTAGACTTCGGTCCTATTCAGATGGAATCGCCAAAAGACTGGTATCGTAGTTTCTCTATCCTCACCACAAAACCAATGTTCCTTGTACTGGAAGGAAAGATGGGAAGTGTTAATAATGCCACCTATTCAGACAATGCACAAGGTGTTTATACGTGGGTAAATCCTAATCCTAACTACGCAATAGCAAAGGATTATAAGTGCTTTGTAGGCGGTGCTATGCCTGGCTTCTGGGACTATTACAAAGAAGGTGAGGGCGGTACAGGCTATCAGACATACAGTGCTGAGAACGGAGCGTTGTTCCAAAGGCAGCTTGATGCAGCCCGACAGGCAGGTCTGAAGTATCTGCAAATAAGCACATGGAACGACTATGGCGAGGGAACTACTATCGAACCAACATTGGAGTATGGGTATAAATACCTCCTTATGTTGCAGAAGTTCACTGGCGTAAGCTATCAGCAAGCCGACTTAGAACTTATCTATCGCTGGTATCAAGCACGTGTTGCACAACCTAATAATGCGAAGGTAAAGGAGGCTTATAACGCCCTTGTACAGTTGAAGACGGCTGAGGCAAAGGCATTGTTAGATGGCATCAATGGTAAGAATTAATATTATTAAAATCTCAATAAATGAAAACAGAACGTTTTAAAAATCTCTTTTTAGTGCTGTGCTTTGCACTCCTTCCAATGGCAATGATGGCAAAGCAGGAAGCTACGGTAAGTTCACCTTCGGGCAATCTGACGTTGACTGCGGGTGTTGATAATGCTGGACGACCTTATTATTCTTTGCGTCGTGGTGGGGAGGTAATCCTTCTCCCTTCAGCTTTGGGCATGAAACTGAAAGATGGAAGTCTTGATAGTGACTTTCGTGTTGTGGCTTTTGTAAGAGCTACAAAGGACGAAACGTGGCGCCAACCATGGGGAGAAGAAGTCGATGTGCGCAACCATTATAACGAGTTGACTATGAAGTTGGCACAGAAGAAAGGGCTGCAGCGACAGCTGAATATCGTCTTCCGTGTCTTTGATGATGGTATGGGCTTCCGTTATGTATTCCCTGAACAAAAGCAGTTGAAGGACTTTGTCATCACAGATGAGGCTACTGAGTTCTGCTTTAAGGGTGATCCAGAGGCATGGACATTGCCTTATGATGCTGGTTACTATGAGGGACTGTGGACAAAGGATCACTTGAGTAAGAAGGGAAAGGTATGCACCCCTGTTACTATCGAGGCGAAGCCAGACCTTTATATGATGCTTCATGAGGCAAATTTGACAGACTATTCTTCGCTGAATGTTAAGCCTGTAGAGACAAAAGATGGTAGCGTAAGATTGAAGGCTGAGTTAGTACCATGGTCAAATGGCGACTTGGTGCGTGCAAAAGCTCCTTTCGTCAGTCCTTGGCGTATGTTGTCAGTGGAGAATAAGGTAGGCGGTTTGATTACAAACCGTGTCATGTTGAACCTTAACGACCCTTGTAAGATTAAGGATACATCATGGATTACAACAGGAAAGTATGTTGGTGTATGGTGGTCTTACCACATGCAGACAGCCACTTGGGCTATAGGTCCTAAGCATGGTGCCACAACCGAGAATACAAAACGCTACATCGACTTTGCTGCACAGCATGGTTTCAAGGGCGTATTAGTTGAAGGTTGGAACTATGGATGGGAAAACGACTGGGGTAAGGAAGGTGATAAATTCAACTTCACAAAGGCTTATCCTGATTATGACTTTGAGGGATTGCAGAAGTATGCACTGTCAAAGGGTGTCTCACTCATCGCTCACAACGAGACAGGTGGCGCTGCAAAGAACTATGAGAACCAGTTAGAAGAAGCCTTCTCTCTCTATGAGAAGATGGGCATCAAGGCTGTTAAGACGGGTTATGTCAATAATCTAATGGACGATAAGGAGCACCAGCACTCTCAATATGGTGTGCGTCACTATCGCAAGGTGATAGAGGCTGCAGCCCGCCACCACCTCATGATTGTCAATCATGAGCCTGCTATGCCATCTGGTTTACAGCGTACTTACCCCAATCTCATCGCCAGTGAGGGTGTAAGAGGGCAAGAATGGAATGCTTGGGATGGCAATGGTGGCAACCCACCTTACCACCTCTGTGTGCTTCCCTTTACTCGTCAATTAGCTGGACCGATAGACTTTACACCCGGAATCTTCAACCTTGAAGGTAGGGTTTATCCTAATACGCATCCGCACACAACACTTGCTAAGCAGTTGGCTGAGTATGTTGTTATTTATACTCCATGGCAGATGGCAGCCGACGAAATCGAAAACTACAAGGACCAACCAGCCTTCGCTTTCATCGAGGCGATGCCTTCTAACTGGCAAAAGACTGTGATTCCAATGGCGGAGATAGGCAAGTATATCGTTACTGCACGTAAGGATCGCGATAGTGAGAACTGGTTTGTTGGAGGTATGAGTGACGAGAATGCACGTGATATCAAGTTGAAACTCGACTTCCTTTCACCTGGTACAAGCTACAAGGCTATCATCTATAAGGATGGTCCAGATGCTGAATACGATAAGAATCCTTACTCTATGACGATCGAACAGCAGGTGGTTAATAGCGAAACTGTACTTAACCTGCACTTGGCTAAGAGTGGTGGCTTTGCTATCCAGTTGGTTTGTTTGAAATAAGAAAATATTTTCCAAGATGATTATCAAGCCTCGATGATAAAACTATCGAGACCTGATAATCATCTTATTTTTGGTTCTTCCGTTAAATGTGTGGACGCTTTTCGTAGTGCTTTAACGTAAGAGCCAAAGTTACTCATTAAACAAGAATATAGCTGAGACAGTCAACTATCTATCCTATTTTCATCCTCTTTCATTGAAAATCTTTTCGTTTTAAGACTTTGAAAATCTGCAGACAAGGGTTTGAAAAATCATTACATAATTTCAAAGAAAACACCTATAACTAACGGCAAAAACACACACATGAAGCAGGTTTGCAATCAACAGGATATCAATTAGTTACCAGGTATAAAGTAAAAGGTGCTTAGTTGGGCTTCAAAAGGGCGTTAGCAAGGGTCTTAAAGGGCATCTTTTGCAAGCCAAAAGGGCGTCTTTTAGAAGCCAAAAGAGCATGTATTGGGTTTGAGATGTACAAAAATAGTTTACAAACATGATTTAATAAAGGAATAAGCAGGTTATAGATGCCAGATAGGCATCACACCTAATTACATTTATCATATAGTTTACCCCCCCCTTATAAAACAATCTCATTGGAGGTAAGCTTACCATGTATGTGGATTAATCTCATTCTATTAACAATCTACACATTTAACGGAAGAACCTTATTTTTGTACAGTTTGATAATCATCTACCGTCATTACGCTTATCATTCAAGGCTTACAATAGTGCTTATCCTACCAATAAGCCCTCTCACCTACCCTTTTCAGTCTGTCTGTTGATGCCCCATGTGTAACGAGCGGATGGTCTATACATTTATTATAGATGCTGCAAACGATTAGAAAGGATGATATTCAAAATTGTTATTTTTTGTTTTGAAAACTTGTGATATTAGTATCTTATTGTTATATTTGCACCCTATCACGCACATAAATGACGTGTAAAACACAGCTTGTAAGATGGTTTCAGAGGCAAGTCTTTGGTGTTATTGCTCATTACAAGGATTAAGCTAACCTGATACTCATACCATCTTTGTAGTCATAAAACCATAAATAATATGAAAGTTAATAGGTTAATTGTTACGTTAGGCATGATGACTATGGCCATTACCGCACATGGTCAGACCTCAACGATATCGGGTGTATTACTCGATTCTTTGACCCATAAGGGTGAACCATACGCCACTATCAGAGTCTACAAAGGTAAGAAAAGCGAAACACCGGTGGCTATGTCGGTGACGGCAGAGGACGGAAAGTTCTCTCAAAAGGTAACAGGACAGGGCAGCTATATTGTTTCCTTTACTTCAATGGGTCGTAAAGAGATTGTGCGTAGGGTACAACTCACGGAAGCAGGAGGTATTATCGACCTCGGAAACCTCCTCGTACAAGACGATACAAAGCAGCTGAAAGGGGTTGAAGTCGTGGCTCAGAAACCGCTTGTAAAGATGGAAACCGACAAGATGACCTACGATGTTCAGAGTGACAATGATGTCAAGACGAACACCGTACTTGATATGTTGCGTAAGGTTCCGATGGTAACAGTAGACGGACAGGACAACATCACCGTCAATGGACAAGGTTCCTTCAAGGTCTATGTGGACGGAAAACCTAACGTAATGTTCTCTTCCAATCCCTCACAGATATTCAAGGCGATGCCTGCTTCGGCTGTGAAATCAATCGAGGTAGTCACAAACCCTGGTGCAAAATATGATGCAGAGGGTGTCGGTGGTGTGCTGAATATCGTCATGAATAATGCTGATGGAAAGGCTAAAACGAAGTTGAACGGATACAACGGTAGTATTGCTGCCACCATAAGCAACAAGGGGTATCGTGGTTCAACCTTCTTGAGTGGACAGCAAGGAAAGCTCACTTACAGTGCTAACCTGATGGTTTCAAAGGGTAAGGCAGACGGAACGGAAACAGAGATGCGCCGTACTTCATCTGATGGGTCACGTATGGACTATTGGCAGAGGGGTAATACGAATTTTAATTTCACGATGGGTAATGTTAGCTTAGGCTATGAACTCGACTCTATGAGTAATATTGGTGCTACCTTCGGGTTGACTGGTCACACGATGAAAAACGATGGACACCCTACGACAACCTTCTCTGGTGGAAGCTATGGAAGTGGTTTCACGTATGGCAATCAGATGACGATGGAGAATAAGAGTACGTCGTTTAACGGAAGTGTTGACTATCAGCGTTTCTTCAATAAGGAACATACAAGTAGCTTGACATTGAGTTACCTCTTCACTACTTCCCCTGCTGAGAGTAATAACCGACGCACTTATGACGCGCTTCCAGCAGGTGTGACGATTCCTTTATCCGACCTTTATTCAACAGCAAAGACACGTGGAACGGAGCATACTGTGCAGGTTGACTTTACGACTCCATTAGGAAAAGGACAGACATTGAGTACTGGTTTGAAGTTTATCTCTCATCGCAACTCGTCTGATTCTAAGTTCTATGACATCACAGGAGGCACAGAAGTCTATAATGCTGCTAACAGTGTGAACTATAAGAACACACAGAGTATCTTAGCAGAGTATGCCGAGTACAGTGCGACAATGGGTAAGTTTGGTGCAAAGGCAGGTCTGCGTTATGAACATACGTGGGAGAAGGTGAACTTTATTGTTGGTTCTGGTGCTGACTTTAAGAAGAATTATGGAAGTCTTGTTCCCTCTGCCAGCCTCAGTTATAATATCTCTGGAGGAGTTAATTTAGGCTTGAATTATAACATGCGCATCAGTCGTCCGGGTGTTAGTTACCTCAACCCATATATCGATCGGTCTAATCCTACGGTCTTGAGTTACGGTAATCCAGACCTATCGATTGAGAAGAGCCACAACGTTAGCTTAGTATTCAATTACTTCACACCGAAGTTTATGATGAACATGACACTCGGTGAGGCTTTTGCCAACAATCAGATTGAGCAGTATTCATTTATGAATGGAACAGTGCTGAACACAACTTATGGCAATATCGTACGTAGCCGTTGGACCAACTTCAGTACGTTTATGAACTATGCAGTCACCCCTAAGACTCGTATCATGCTCAATGGAGGAGTTGACTATGGAGATATTCGTTCAGAGAAGTTGGGCGAATACAACCATGGCTGGCAAGCAAGCGCATTCTTGGGCGTACAGCAGACCTTCCCATGGAAGCTGAATTGGAGTATATTTATGGGTGGACTGACAAAGAAACGTTCATTGCAGGGATATAGCGGTGGCTTTAATATGTTCACGTCAACCCTTTCAAAGAGTTTCATCAAGGACAAACTCAACCTTAATTTGATGTATTTCGTACCGCTGACAGGAAAGATGCACATCAAACAATACAGCCATGGTGCTAATTTCGAGAACCACATGAATATCACGATACCAGCACAACACGTGGCATTAACCATCACTTGGAACTTTGGAAACACTAAAAAGCAGTTCCAAACACATGAGAGTAAGATCACAAATGACTATCAAGAAAAGAAGAATGACCAACAAATGAACAGTATAGGAATGGGTACTGGTAACGGTATGTAGTCCCTATCGACGAATTATTTTCATGAAAATAAATATTTCTTATCATGAAGAAAAATATTTCTTGTCGTGAAAATAATTATTTTCGTTCATGAAAAGAATTCGTAGTTGCGGTCTTTCTGTAGGATAAACATCCGTAGAATGTTGTTTTCCCACATGTTTATCCTACGTAAAAAGAGCATAAAAAAGAAGCGATATCAAGGTGTTTTTGATATCGCTTTTCCCTTTCATTGTATCTTATAAATGCTTGTTTGTAAGCGTGTTAATTGTCACACAAGTTTGTGTGATACAAACTTGTGTGACACAAACTTGTGTGATTGCTATTTTATTACTATATTTGCAGTTGTAAGACAAGCTAAAACTGTAATCGTTATGTGCAAGAAATTTGTTTATGGAGTAGCTGTTTCCGATTATAACTTCATAGGAAGAGAAGTGGAAACAAAGCGATTGATGAATAATTTCAGAGGTGGTATCAATACCATTCTGATGTCTCCTCGTCGACTGGGAAAGACTTCCTTGGTGATGCGTGTGTGTGAAAAGTTGAAGTCAGAAGATATTATAACGATTTATTTAGACATCTTTGGTTGTAAGAGCGAATATGACTTTTACAACCGTTTGGCATCAGAAATACTGAAGCAGACGGCATCAAAGCAGAGTATGTGGCTCGAGGAGGCAAAGGAGTTCTTGTATAGACTTACGCCAAAGATATCATTTAGTCCCGAACCGAACAGTGATTTTGCTATTTCTTTGGGTATAACTCCGAAGACACATACGCCAGAAGAAGTGCTTGAGATGGCTGAAAAAATTGCCATAAAGAAAGGAAAGCAGATTGTTGTCTGTATTGATGAGTTCCAACAGATAGGTGAAATGACCGATAGCAAGCATGTACAGGCACGATTAAGGAGTGTATGGCAACATCAGAAGCACGTATCTTACTGTCTTTTCGGTAGTAAGCATCACTTGATGAGTAGCATCTTCCTACACCGCAGTATGCCTTTCTATCAATTTGGTGACTTGATAGTACTCGACAAGATACCATCGGCTGAGTGGGTGGAGTATATTGTCAGTCATTTTGCAGATGGTAAGAGGACTATCAGTTCAGCCCTTGCGGAGGAGATATGTAGCTTCACCGACAACTATTCAGCCTATGTTCAGCAGTTATCTTGGCTCGTTTATACACAGAAGGAAGAAGGAGAGGCAGTGGATGAGAGCGATATCAAGCAGGCAACAGACGACCTCTTAGCGACAAATGAGGTACTCTTTATGCAGATGGTTGAACCCCTCTCGGAGTATCAACTTAACTTTCTGCGTGCCTTATGCTCTGGTGTTACGAAAGACTTTGGACTTGCAAAGATACGAGAGAAATATCAGTTGGGTAGTTACTCGAATATCAACCGATTGCAGAAAGCACTCCTTGAGCGTGACTTGATAGAAAAGCATGGGGTAGAGTTGGCTATTACTGACCCTGTTTTTGCCAAGTGGTTTCAACGGAAAATGATGTTTTAAGAATCAGAGAATGCATAAAATAAAAGGCGTCAAGTCAATAGTTTTTATCGTATTACATACTTTTCTTATACGAAGAAACTATTGACTTGACGCCTTTAATTGGTTTTATTATAGTCTTATTCCTTATCCATAGTGTCACATTACTCCGTTATCATCTTACGTGATATGCGTAGGAGGATGGCAAAGAGGATAACTGCAGTGATGAAACCAGCGATGGCATCAATGAGATAATGCGCTTGAATATAAACTGTGGCACAGCAAAGCAGAAGATAGAAAGGTGCAAGGATAGCTAAAAGTTTATAGTTGCGATCGTGCCAAAGGAGTAACATACAGATGGTGCTGACACCAACGTGTGAGCTTGGGAAGGCTGCAGTAGGACGCTCGCCAGCCGCCTTAGCATCCTCAACGAGGTGATAGAAGATGCCGTCAGTGTATCCGGGGCTTGGTAAACACTCCTGATGATGGTTGAAGTAGTCGTGAACATTAGGGAAGATACCCGCTGTCACGTTCTGTAAACCAATCGCCTTGTAATAGAAGGTAGGTCCTGTTACAGGTACGAAGATGAATACGATGTAATAAATAAAGAAAGAAGAGAGGATGATAAAGGTAGCTCTATTAAACTCCTTATAGTACCACCCGAAGTAATAAACAGCTGTTGCGGCTATCATTGGATAGTAGGCTGCATAGCCCATGTCGAACAACTCGCTAAAGATAGGACCCGGCAAAGCCTTTGAGAAGAGTAGGGCTGGCTGACAACCAAAGAGGTCTTGCTCCCATTGCGCAAAGAGATGGTCGAGGTTGGGCAGGTGTCTATTGATTTCAAAGGTGTCAGGATACCACCAAGCAAGCAGTCCTAACTGTACGCCAACACGCAGGAAACGAGTCGCCCTACAGGGAGCTAAGCGATAAACCACCCACATAGCAGCCGTCAAAGCGACGATGCGTAGACGCCCGAAGATCATTGCCTGCGGGTTATTGATAGTGGTGTACATAAAGAAGATGACGATGAGTGTCAACACCAAGTAAGCCATTACCACCCATTCGTATGCCATAAGTCCTTTTACGGGCTTCTTTTCTAATTTAAATAAGTCTATGATGAATTGTTTCATTGTTTGTTGTTATTGGGCTTATTAGGCCTATTAGCCTTATTAGCCTAATTGGGCCAATAAGGCTAATAATGATAATTTTCTTTACAGCCAGCCTTCTTTTTTATACCATTCAATAGTCTCTTTCACGCCTCGTTTGAGGTCATATTCAGGCTTATAGCCTAACTCTTCAATCGCTGGGCGGATGTTACAACGCCAGTTACGCTGCTTTAGAATCTGGTATTTGTCGTTGTTTAAAGCCGAAATTTTACCTGTCGCATGTCCGATAAGGTCGCCAAAGAACGTGACAACACGTAATACCCATATCGGAGCTGTGATGCGAATCCACCAAGGACGACCTAACTCCTCGTGGATAAGGTCGCTGAAAGTAGTGCTCTGGTAGACCTTTCCATCACTTAGGAAGTAGGCACTGCCTATCTTTCCGTGGTCAAGTGCAAGGAAGGTAGCCTGCACCACGTCCTTAACATATACGAAGGTGATATCCTGCTGCTTATAGCCAACAGCGAAGTCGCTATGCCCCTTGATACTCTTTGCCATTAGGAAGTAATCCTTCTCACGTGGTCCATACACACCAGTTGGGCGCAAGATGATATAAGGGAAGGACGAAGGCAACAACTGTTCAGCCTCCAACTTACTCTTACCGTAAGCCGTGTTAGGTCGAGGAGTGTCTGTTGGCTCAATCTCCTTATAAGGTTGTTGCTCTCTGATAGCACCGAAGATACTAAGGCTTGAGAGGAAAACGAAACGCTCCAAAGGCTGATTAAGTTCCTGCAGCGCCTGTACAAAGTTGCGCGTACCATCTCGATTGACACGGAAGAAATCCTCTTTATTCAAGCATTTTGTTACACCAGCGGCATGAACAACATAGTCGAACTGATGTCCAGAGAGTTGTTCTTTTAGTTTATCGACAGATGAGAAGTCTAATTCTATGAAATGAATCCGCTCATCCTGTAGGTATTCTCGTGAAGAAGTACGGCGTACTACCGCCCAAGTTTCCATACCTCTGCGCAGTGCTTCCTCCACGATAAAGGAGCCGATGAAGCCTGATGCGCCTGTTATAAGTATCTTTTTCATTAAAAAAATCGTTCCAAACGTTTGCAAAGATACAAACTTTTTCGTTACTTTGTAGAAAATAATAAAACTCAAGTAATGGTTTTTAGATGTTTTGTATGTAATGAACTACATGGCAACTAAGCCTCAACTCGTATAGTCCTGACCTACCGGACAGTTGTTACGTCTACTCCGGACAATTTGTCCGAAGGCTTCGGACAACCCTTACGGCTACTCCGGACAGTTTGTCCGGGGCCTCCGGACAAAACTAACTGATGGTATTCTCGACTGCTTAGGATAACCTTATTTGAGCTTCAAACTACTAATTCCACTATGAGGAAAGAAAAGAAAAGCAGCAAGCGATTGACTAAGAAGCAGCTTGCAGAGAAACTCATGAGTTTCTTTCAGACGCAACCAGAAGAGACATTCAGCTTCAAACAGATATTTCATGCACTCAAGCTTACTACTCATCCGGCTAAGATGTTGGCCATAGATGTGATGGAGGAATTGGCATGGGACGATTTCCTGTCAAAGGTAGGAGACAGTGCTTATATATTGAACACCAAGGGACAGGTGCAGGAAGGTACCTTTATCCGCAAAGCAAATGGTAAGAATACATTCCTGCCAGAGGATGGTGGTACACCAGTCTTTGTCTCTGAGCGTAATTCTATGGCAGCTTTGAATGGCGACCAAGTGAGAGTTCAGTTCATGGCACGCCGTCAGAATCATATAAAAGAGGCAATGGTCATCGCGATACTGCAACGGAAGAAAGACACCTTCGTTGGAAGGTTGCGGGTCGAGAAGGACATTGCCTTTCTTGTAACGCAGGAGAATCTCTTTATTCATGACATCCTTATCCCTAAGAAGAAACTAAAGGGAGGAAAGACAGACGACCGTGCTTTGGTGAAGATTACCAAGTGGCCTGATGCCGAACATAAGAACCTTGTGGGCGAAGTGGTGGACGTCTTGGGTGAAGCTGGTGACAATGATGTAGAGATGAACACCATCCTTGCTCAGTATGGATTGCCTTATAAGTATCCTAAACGTGTCGAGGATGCTGCCGAGAAGATAAGTGCTGAGATCACAGCACAGGACTATGCGGAGCGTGAAGACTTCCGTGACGTATGGACTTGTACGATAGACCCACGCGACGCAAAGGACTTTGACGATGCACTTTCTATCCAAAAGTTAGAGAGTGGACTGTGGGAAGTGGGCGTACATATCGCTGACGTGTCGCATTATGTCAAAGAAGGCGATATTATTGACCGTGAAGCCCAACAGCGTGCGACGTCAGTTTATCTCGTAGACCGCACTATCCCGATGCTTCCAGAGCGTCTTTGTAACTTTATCTGTTCGCTTCGTCCAGACGAGGAGAAACTTGCTTTCAGTTGTATCTTCAACCTTGACGAGGAAGCAAACGTAAAGGCTTACCGCATTGTGCATACCGTTATCAAGTCTAACCGTCGTTATGCCTACGAAGAGGCACAGCAGATATTGGAAGACAACGGTGTTGTTGACGGTACGGGCGAGCCTGCTCCAGCCCCAGGAAAGGCTGGATATAAGGGCGAGAATGCCGAACAAATCGTTACGCTCGACCGTCTTGCAAAGTTGATTCGTGGTCGTCGTATGAAGGCAGGAAGCGTTAAGTTCGATTCAGAAGAACTCCACTTCGACATTGATGAGAAGGGTAAGCCAATCCGTTGTTACTTTAAGCGCTCAAAGGATGCCAACAAGTTGATTGAAGAGTTTATGCTCTTGGCTAATAAGACAGTAGCTGAAAGTGTCGGAATCGTGAAGAAAGGCAAGAAAGCAAAGACCCTTCCTTATCGTGTTCATGACAATCCTGACCCGCAGAAGTTCGAGAACTTGCGTGAATTTACAGCTAAGTTCGGTTATAAACTCAAGTCTGCCAGCACCAAGGGTGCCACAGCTCGGGCATTGAACAAGCTGATGGACGAGGTGCAAGGCAAACGTGAAGAGAAGGTGATACAGACGATTGCACTCCGTTCGATGATGAAGGCGAAGTATACTACGCATAACATCGGTCACTTCGGACTTGCTTTTGATTATTACACCCACTTTACCTCGCCTATTCGTCGATATCCTGACACGATGGTTCATCGCTTGATAACACGCTACCAGAACGGTGGTCGCTCGGCTAATAAGGAACATTATGAGGAGCTTTGTGAGCATTGTTCAGACATGGAACTCGTTGCACAGAATGCAGAACGCGACTCTATCAAGTATAAGATGGTTGAGTTTATGAGCGAGCATATCGGTGAATGCTATGATGCACACATATCTGGTATTCAGAGTTTCGGTATCTATGCGGAGATAGATGAGAACCATTGCGAGGGTATGATACCAATGCGTGACCTCGATGATGACTACTACGACTTCGATGAGAAGAACTATTGTCTTGTTGGTCGTCGTCGTCACCACGTCTATCAGCTTGGTGATCCTATCCGCATTCAGGTGGCTAAGGCCGATTTAGAGCGTAGACAACTCGACTTCGCACTTGATGATGGTCGCCCATTAAAGGCTAAGCAGACCGCTGCCGAGTATGCTGTAAATAGGAAGAACGACCGAAAGAGCAGCAAGCGTGGTAGCAAGAGCCGCAGAAGAAAGTAGTTATCAAGGTGAGACGAAAGATATTCTTTTCACACAAAGAGGAACTATGGAACTCATGGAGTCATAGTGGAGGAATCGTACTGGGCGTAGTGTTCGGTACGATTTTCCTTGTTTGGTGCTCTAAAGAGCGGTCTGGTTGGGCAACAGCGGGTGTGATATTATATCTTGTCGGGATGCTTTTCAGTTATATCACGTCTACCGTCTATCATGCCCTCTCTGCCCATTCTGTATGGAAAGAACGGTTGCGGAAGTGGGATCATGCCGCTATCTATTGGCATATAGCAGGTTCTTATTCGCCCATAACACTGATAGCCTTGCGCAATCAAGGTGCTTGGGGATGGGGCTTGTTTGCCTTTGTATGGTTCTGTGCAATACTTGGCACAATCTCATCCTTCCGTAAACTGCGTGACCATAGTAACTTAGAAACGTTGACATTCATCGGTATGGGGTTATCAGTATTGGTCGCTTTCAAGCCATTAGTAACCTCTTTAGCAACACAGTCGCTTGTCTGGATCTTTGCAGAAGGGATCATGTACATTACCGGAGCACTGTTTTATTCGCTCAACAAGCGTAAGTATATGCACACAGTATTCCACTTCTTTGTCCTTGCAGGTAGTCTCTGTCACATCATTGCCGTATGGGGCATCCTAATGGAATACATATAATTTGCACTCATACAAACACTAAAAGAAATGTTCAAACGTAGTTTTTTGCTCTCTATAATACTCATTCTTTTGGTCGTGAATACACAGGCGCAGGAACGACAATACACTCGTCTGAAAGGTTATTATCGTGTCTATCAGACCACAAACTCCATGCTTAGCTATTTTATTGATGGTATGATGGAGTTTTATATACCGCTTTCTGACACTGCTACTGAGGCTTCAGAAGGGAAGAAAGGATCGCCTTTTGTTGAACGAAAGTTTCTTGGTGAGCGTCGTCGTAAGGCTCCGAAAGCCAATGGCGACGATACCTTTGTGCAGATGTCACTCCCCAATCTGGAACGGCAGACCCTCCTTAAGAGTATTGACAGCGAAGAGTATTCCACTCGTAACAATGGGGATGTATACCGATGGGCGGATAAATGCGGTAAGATAAGCAAGGAGAAGCGGAAGATTAATGGGAAGACAGAGATCGTGACAACCCTTGAGATGGACGAACTTGTCGGACAACCAAAGCACGAAGTAGACATGAGTCAGCTGCGTATGTATGGTATTGTGGCGCGGATGACACAGTATGATGAAAGCGAGAGTTACCTATCTAACAATCTTCTCCTTGCCTCACAGAAGCATCAAACCTTCTTTGCTCACTATCGTGGAGAGGACGATGACGAGCGAATTGATGTATGGAGTGAGTTCTATGTGTCTGATCGTATGACCATTACAGAGAGTGAACTCAAACGTATAAAGAAAGAGAAGAACAGCATTTGGACCTTCTCTATCCCTGCTGTTGTCCCACCATTAGACAAGGAAGTGGCTGAGGCTTGGACCAAGATGGTGGAGTATTGAGCAAGAGAGGATGTTAAGGAGTTAAGGAGTGAAAGGGAGTGAAAGGAGTTAAGACAAATGTTCTATAGTTAACTTTGCGATTGTTTTTAGTACTGGTTATGGGGTAATGCACAATTATCTACAACCAAGTACAAAGCAGAAACGTTAATATTGAATTGAAGAATGAAGAAAAGTATCTTTGTATTCTTGACATGTTTAGTGTTAGTAAGCTGTGGGCAGCAACGGAGTAACATCTCTTTTCCAGAAGAGAAGTTCACACTCGACTTGTGTCTTCCTACTACCCCAGTGAAGGATCAAGGGTCGAGTTCGCTCTGCTGGGTCTATGGTATGCTTGCAACCCTTGAGACAGAGCATATTATGCGGGGTGATTCTGTAAACTTAAGTCCTGACTATGTGGCACGTATGTACCTTAGTGAGCAGGCAAATCGGCGTCGGTTTCTGCCCCACAAGATGCTTCAGAAGGAGCAAGACATTACAACTCGTGGTATGAGCACCATGGCACTCGACCTCATACAGACATACGGTTTGCAGCATTATGATGCCTATCATCATAGGCCTGATATGGACTATAACGTTCTCTGTCGTAAGTTGGATTATGGCAAGAACACGGAGGATTTGTTAGATAAATATATCGGACCGCTACCGAAGCAGGTCTTTATGTTAGGCGCACTATACACCCCCTTGGAGTTTGCCCATAGTGTATGCACAGATGATGAATACTTAGCTATGACGAGCTTCACGCATCATCCATACGGACAACGCTTCCCTTTGGAAGTACCAGACAACTATTTCCATAATAGCTTCCTAAATGTTCCACTCGACACGATGATGAATCGCATCGTACAAAACCTACGTTCTGGACACCCTGTGTGCTGGGAAGGCGACATATCAGAGCCTGGTTTCTTATTTGGAAATGGCTTTGCTGTGTTGAAACATGAAGACAAAAAGGTGACTGCCGAGCGTCGACAGGCTTCTTTTGAAGCGCATCGCACAACCGATGACCACGTCATGGAAATCGTTGGATTGGCTCACGACCAACACGGTCGACGCTTCTTTCTCTGCAAGAATAGTTGGGGAACAGCCAATCGCTACCATGGTTTTATGTTCTTAAGTGAGAACTATGTGCGTATGAAGACCATTGCTGTGGTGCTTCGAGCTATTTAATACAAAAACAATACAAGGTGATAGGGACTGAGCACTCAGCCCCTATTTTTGTTACTATACCCACGAGAGCAGCCCTACTAAGACTAAACAGCCACAGAATAAGCCTAATGCATCCTAAGTATCAACTCACCTCCTGTCTGCATCACAGGGACCTCAACCTCCGAAGAATACTCCTTATAATTATACTCTCCATATGGTCGACGATACAAGCTAAGCTTACTGTTCTCCTCAACTGCACATGAGATCTGCACCGTCTGACTATGTGTATTCTTCAGTTTCACGGGTTGGTAAAAGTTTAAATAGCCTCTTGCTTGATTAAAATCCTCCGGTATTTGATTCTCCATACCATACCAGACTTTATTACAAATGGCAAAGCTATCCTTCTCGTTAATAGTCCCATTCGTTTCTATCCTTACCTTCACAAGCTGCTTGCGAGGGATGAATATATTCTGCTCATACACCTGCCCTTTCTGTAAACGACCTGGCACTATATAATACGAATAGAAGATCTTTTTCTCACTCAACGGATGTACTGCTGTGATATCAGTAGGTAATAGATACACTTTATCATCCAACTTACTCAAATCCAACGTCATCTGTAGAGAGTACGAGGTGCCTACTTCAGCTGAATCAGTGGTCAAAGACTTTATTTCTTTGTTACTTAAGTTGAAAAACATTATGTAGTCACCATCCTTATCCGTCGTTGCCTTGGCCTTATGATATACCTTAGTAGAAAAAATACCAGACATAATCATATAATCCAACTTCACTTCTATGTTAGGAATAGGCTGTCCATCTGGCGTTTTAGCAACCCCTTTAATAATCAAACTCTTAGGATCTGGCCTATCAATAAAGTCGTCCTCTTCACAATGACAGCTTGCCAATAGCAACATAACTACTGGTAAAGCGAGTAGATACAATAATCGTTTCTTCATAAGCATACCATTAATAGTTTTAAGTTAAGTAATATTCAGATATCAACTCTTCGGTTCATACCCTCTTTCTACATAGATTTTAGTCTTTTACAAAAGTATGAATTATTTTGAAATAAACAACTAAATCGACCCTAAAAAATTGTTTTTAAGGTCCTTATATACCCTAATTTGCAATAGAAACAAGCATCTAAACGAGCCATCCCCACAACGATAAGCAACCGAACAATGCGATGCCTCTAAATTCTTTTCATGAAGAGAAAGATTTTTCTTCACGACAAGAAATATTTATTTTCATGAAGAAAAAGATTTTTTTTCATGAAAATAATTCGGAGAGGGGAACTATTATCTGCTACAAACAGGGGTCGATTGCTTTATAAGACACCTACTCCTTATACTAAAAAGAGCCATTAGATGAAACAAAGAGTTGCCTTGTTAGAAGGGGTAATCGCCTCCTTCTTATTTTATAAATATCATCCGTCTAAACTCCAAAGAAGCCTATTTGAGATGTAGAATAGCCTTTGTACTTACAATAATAACGTATAGAACGAGCACTAACCATTTCTCGCCAAAACGACTGATAACCCACCATATAGGACAAGTTAAATAGGAAAGATTGATGTTCTTACCAGTCATTACAATAAAACTTTGGGTTATAAAAATAAGAAAAGAACATCAGTTATGACATTACTGATACTCCCCATTTGTTAAACTCAATTCTAAGAGCCCCTGTAACTATCTGTTTCTTATTATTTGGAAAGTATGAAACATAAAGCTACTTTCTTGTAGTAATGGAAAACTTCATATACCTTTGTAATCGAAAACAAGGCTTAATTACTATGACCTGCGCCCTACTCTACCTATTTACCGACACTTCAATCTCATTGAGCATACGGAAAGTAAAGGCTTTATAGGTGAACGGTTCATAAAGAAAGGATAAATGATGGACAGACTAAAAAACATTGACAATGCTATTAACATCATGCTTTCAGAAATGGAAACAGGATGGACTAACCCAGACACCTTGCCACTCAAACAACGCCTAATGCGTTCGTTGATAAATGTTCGACAGCCCGACAAACCTTCACAAGAGCTTATCGACGCACAAGACAAGGAGCTGGCAGCACAAAGAGAAGAGAAAGGTATCGTGGAGATAAGGCAGGAAGGGATACATCTATGGCAAGGAGATATAACCAGACTAAAGGTAGATGCTATCGTGAATGCGGCTAACAGTAGGCTACTCGGCTGTTTTAAGCCTTTACATGCT
This sequence comes from Prevotella sp. oral taxon 313, assembly GCF_003043935.1. Classification (NCBI taxonomy): domain Bacteria; kingdom Pseudomonadati; phylum Bacteroidota; class Bacteroidia; order Bacteroidales; family Prevotellaceae; genus Prevotella; species Prevotella sp. oral taxon 313. Next base: position 2,545,050 of record NZ_PYXE01000001.1, on the reverse strand, counting down.
TGTATTGATAATGTCATACACTCGGCTGCTGGCATCCAACTTCGATGTTACTGCAACGAAATAATGCAAGCACAAGGACACAAAGAAGCTACTGGACAAGCAAAGATAACACCAGGCTTCAACCTTCCTGCACGTTATGTCATCCATACTGTAGGTCCTATCATCCCCAACGGAAAACCAACTAAGGAACAGGAAGAGCTCCTTGCCTCATGCTATCGTTCATCGCTCAAGCTCGCAGAAGACTACTCCTTGGAAAGTATTGCCTTCTGTTGTATCTCTACAGGAGCATTTCGATTTCCACAAGAGTTAGCTGCCAAGATAGCTGTTAAGACTGTTAAGGAATACCCAAGACGGCATGTAAAGACTGTTATCTTCAATGTATTCAAAGATACTGACTATGCACTATACCAACAGCTTATCTGAATGTATTGTCGAACTACAGCTCCTTATTGACAAGACTGACTATCTACTGGCTGGTGCAGGAGCTGTGCTTTCAACCGCTACAGGGCTGGCGTATGCCGGAAAAGACTTTTAGAAGGAGTGCCAACCATGGATAAAACGCTATGTCTTCACCGGTCTTTACACCTCTCCTTTCTATCTCTTTAAGGCGGAAGAGGAACGCTGACCGTATTAGGTAGAGCATATTTAGTACTTATGTTTCAGACCGATAGCAACAGAATTAACCCACATTTTGCAAGAAACAGTTGGTCAGAAAGACTACTTTGTAGTGTCCTAATGCCTCTCTCAAACGCTTCAACCGTGTTTAGTCTCAACTTTCTTTACACGAGGTAGAGCATTCCTTTGCTTTTAAAGAATACCTACAAACCATTCTGAAAACCCTCTTAACATCATAAAAACACTTTATAGAAAAGACCTTACAGACGCTTATAGATTACATAAATACAGTCAACTACAAATTATTTTCATGAAAAGAAATTGTAGAAAAACAAGCTTTACGATGGATGGAGGACAACTTTTATAGCTGTGCAGCGCATGAGTTGTAAAAGAAAAGGGGGCTAAAAAGCCCCCAAAATATGCTGATATAGGTTGTTAGATACTTACTTTAAGAGTATTTGACGAGCAAATTCCCAAATGACAATACCAGTTGTCACACTTACATTCAGTGAGTGTTTGGTACCGAATTGAGGTATTTCAAGGCAACCGTCGCTCATGTCTACGACACTTTGTTTTACACCTTTTACCTCGTTGCCCATGATGATAGCGTAGCAGGTGTTGGGTGTTGAGTGTTGGGTGATAGGTGTTGATGATGTGTTGTGTGACGAATTGTTAGATGATGAGTGATGAGGATTAGAATGTTGAGTATTAAGCTCCTGTAGCTTTGTTGAGCCTTCTACCTGTTCGACACTATATACAAACACGCCTTGACGATGGAGTTCTTCGACAGCATCTTCAGTACGTTCAAAGTAACGCCAGTCTACTGAGTCCTCTCCACCAAGTGCTGTTTTATGAATCTCAGCATTAGGAGGTGTGGCCGTGATACCGCATAGATAGACAGCCTCAACACGGAAAGCATCGGCCGAACGGAAGACACTTCCCACATTATATAACGACCGCACATCGTCTAAGACAACGATGAGTGGTAACTTATCAGCCTCCTTAAACTCCTCAACAGAGATCCGATTCATTTCGATTGTACGTAGTTTTCTCATAATCAATATGAAAGATGCCCACACTGCAGAACCCACTAATAGGCCCTCCCCCTACCCATCTCCCATACGGAAGAGCGTGGATAGCGAGATAGTCCGATATAGTGGAGCGTTCTTTTAAGCGCCTTATAAATTAGAATGTTAGCCTGTATATGTTTTTTTTCAGCCCTCCCTTCCCGTCAGAGGGGTTGGAGATGACTTCTTTTACTGCAAGCTAAAGCCTACTGCATACGCCTTAATCTTTGTCACCATAGAGAGTAGTCCATTGCTGCGGGTTGGTGATAGATGTTGGCGAAGGCCTATCTTATCAATGAAATAGAGGTCGGCATCAATAATCTCTTGTGGTGTATGATTGTTCAATACACGTATGAGAAGAGCGATGATACCCTTTGTGATGAGTGCATCTGAGTCGGCTGTAAAGACAAGTTTACCCTCTACATTATCACACTGTAGCCATACTCTACTCTGGCAACCATCTATGAGGTTCTGTTCATTCTTGTACTTTTCGTCTAATGGTTCAAGCTCATTACCCAAATCAATGAGCATTTGGTATTTGTCCATCCAGTCGGTAAAGTCCTCGAACTCACCAATTACTGCATCTTGCGCTTCGTTTATTGTCATTGTACTATCAGTTTATCTAATTCAGAGAACATTGTTATCACCTCTGAAATACGTATTCTACATTAATTTACTACCAGCTTAAATAGCTTGTCATTCGGGCGCACCTTGTCAGGAACAGGGATAGAAACACGCCAGCCTTGTTCGGCTTTATCAACAGGATTAAGCTCGTATCGAATCTCTTCAGCATTGAGGAACATAGCGCCAGTACTGTTACCTGTGATAAGCAACTTCTCCCCCTTTACGAAAGTATTAGCCTCAACGGCCACCTCAGCCACGCCGAGACGTGAGAAATACTTTATCACCTTGCCAATAAGAACCTTCTTCTCAGTAGCCTTGTTACCATAGTCTTTGGTCCATTCGCCCATCTTCTGTCCTTGATAATAGCCATCCCAGAAGCCACGATTGAAGACTGTTGAGAGCCGTTCGTCCCACTTGTCCTTCTTTTCTTCGGTAAAGCTACCATCAAGAACACTCTCAATAGCCTCTTTATAACAGCTAACAACGGTGTGGACGTACTCTGGTCCGCGTGCACGTCCTTCTATTTTAAACACACGAACACCTGCGTCCATCATCTTGTCAATGAAGCGTACACTCTTTAAGTCCTTTGGACTCATTATATACTTATTGTCAATCTCTAACTGATTGCCCGTCTCGTTGTCTGTAACCGTGTAACTTCGGCGGCATATCTGGGTGCAGGCACCACGATTGGCAGAGCGGTTAGAGTCGTGAAGACTCATATAACACTTACCCGAAATGGCCATACAAAAAGCACCATGACAGAACATCTCAATACGAACAGGCTGTCCCTTTGGTCCGCAGATATTCTGTTTGATAATCTGTTCGTGTATCTCCTTCACCTGATCCATATTCAGCTCGCGTGCCAATACGGCAACATCAGCAAACTGAGCGTAGAACTTCAATGCATCAATATTAGATATGTTCAGCTGCGTAGAGAGGTGAACTTCAACGCCCACTTGGCGGCAATACATCATTACAGCTACGTCGCTTGCAATGACAGCGGTGATGTCAGCAGCCTTAGCAGCGTCGATAATCTCATGCATCGTTGCTATATCCTCACCATAGATGACGGTGTTAACGGTCAGATAAGTCTTTATCCCCTTTGCATTACAGGTCTCGGCAATTTCCTTGAGATCGTCGATAGTGAAGTGATTAGCCGAATGTGAACGCATATTCAGCTTCCCTATACCGAAGTAAACAGAGTTGGCTCCAGCGTTGATGGCAGCTGCAAGCGACTCACGAGAGCCCACAGGTGCCATTATCTCATAATCATTTGTATTTTTGTTCATTGTTTTATTGTCATTACCAGGCAGTTATCAAGCAGTCAGGCTATCTGTAACCTTTCGTAGACTAATTCCTATGCTTTAACTGACCTGTAGCTATCCTTTATTTGTTAAGACAGTGTCCATTCAGTTTGCAAAGGTACGGAAAATATCCGATAAAGGCCGTAAAGGACTTTGTAAGTTTTGCAAAAAAGAACGTATCAGGCGTTGTTAAGCATCAAATAGTCAGACTGTTCTTCGGTTGTATGCGATAAATTTAGTAACTTTGCATGCTAAATTTTTCGAGATAACAGCATAATGAAGAAACTATATATTGAGACATACGGGTGCCAAATGAACGTGGCAGACTCAGAGGTGGTGGCTTCTGTCATGAAAATGGCAGGCTATGACGTATGCGAAAAAGAGGAGGAAGCAGACGCAATCTTCCTTAACACCTGTTCTGTACGTGAGAACGCAGAGAACAAGATATACAACCGTTTAGAGGCATTGCACGCTGAGCAGAAGAAAGGTCGTGACCTTATCTTAGGCGTGTTAGGCTGTATGGCAGAGCGAGTAAGGAACGATTTGATCCAAAACCACCATGCCAACCTTGTTTGTGGGCCTGATTCGTACCTAAACTTACCTGATATGATAGCGCAGTGTGAGAACGGCACGAATGCTATGGATATCGAACTCTCTACTACGGAGACCTATCGTGATGTTATCCCACAGCGTATTGGTGGCAATAGAGTGTCAGGCTTCGTTAGTATCATGCGTGGTTGCAATAACTTCTGTCACTATTGTATCGTGCCTTTTACCCGTGGTCGGGAGCGTTCAAGAGATGTGGAAAGCATCTTGAAGGAGGTTAAAGATTTACATGATAAAGGCTTTAAGGAGGTAACACTATTAGGTCAGAATGTCAACTCATACGGCTTGTTGCCTAATGGTAAGCGTCCTGAGAATGGCGTTTCATTTGCAGAACTGTTACATAAGGTGGCACAAAGCGTTCCAGACATGCGTGTACGCTTCACGACTTCCAACCCAGAAGATATGACAGAGGACATCATTGAGGCGGTAGCTACCGAACCTAACCTCTGTAACCATATCCACTTCCCTGCCCAAAGTGGTAGTAATAGCGTGTTGAAGGTGATGAATCGCAAATATACTCGTGAGGATTACCTTGAGAAAGTGGCTGCTATTCGTAGGCTTATACCAGACTGTGGACTGACAACTGACATCTTCATTGGATATCACAACGAGTCAGAAGAAGACTTCCAACAAACGCTTTCATTAATGCGAGAGGTAGGCTTCGATTCAGCCTTTATGTTTAAGTACTCTGAACGACCAGGTACTTACGCAGCAAAGCACCTCCCCGACAATGTTCCTGAGGAAGAGAAGATACGCCGTTTGAATGAGTTAATTCGCCTTCAGACCGAGATCTCTGCCGAACAGAACAAGAAAGACGAGGGCAAAGAGTTTGATATTCTTATCGAGCGCTTTGGTAAACGAAGTCGTGAACAGCTAATGGGACGTACGCCACAGAACAAGGCTGTAGTCATGCCAAAGGGCAATCACCATATTGGTGAGACCGTCCGTGTACGCATCACAGGCTCAACAAGTGCCACACTCTTTGGAGAAGAAGTGTAAATATACTATATGTATGGATATAAAACCGCAAATCTTTTTTGCGGTTTTACTATTTATAGCTATATTTGCAGAACTGATAAACAGATAAGAAGATTAGTTGATGAAGGAATTTATACACGTTTTACGCAGGTTCGTACCGCCCTATAAGAAGTATCTTGTGCTGTCAATCATTTTCAATATATTGTCAGCTTTTCTCAACATATTCTCCTTTGCAACCCTTATCCCACTCCTTCAAATACTCTTTAAGGTAGATGCAGGAACGGGTGCGATGCGTGCAATGTCATGGAGTGAAGGCTCTTTTAAGGAGGTGTTATCGAACAATGCAGATTATTACACGCAGATATACATTACCAGTTGGGGACCAACAACGGTCTTATTGGCCATCGGTTTAATTCTTGCCTTTATGACTTTCCTAAAGACAGGAGCCTATTTCCTATCTTCTGCCTCAATCATTCCTATCAGAACAGGCGTAGTTCGCGACATACGTAACCAACTCTATGAAAAGATAACATCCCTTTCTTTAGGCTTCTTCAGCGAGGAAAGGAAGGGAGACATCATCGCCCGTATGAGTGGTGACGTCCAAGAGGTTGACAACTCCATCATGTCATCTATCGACATGCTCTTTAAGAACCCTGTTCTTATCATCATTTACTTCATCACACTACTTGTTATCTCTTGGCAGTTGACACTTTTCACGCTCATCTTCGTACCTATCTTCGGATGGTTCATGGGCTTTGTTGGTAGAAAGCTAAAGCAGAACAGTATGACAGCCCAGAAGTTATGGAGTGACACAATGAGCCAAGTAGAAGAGACCTTAGGCGGATTAAGGGTCATCAAAGCCTTTTGTGCTGAGGGAATGATGAATGAACGCTTCGATAAGATAAACTCAGAATACCGCAATGACATCATGCGCGTGAACATTCGTCAGCAATTAGCCCACCCGATGAGTGAGTTCCTTGGAACAGTCATGATTGTTGTTGTACTATGGTTTGGCGGTACTCTCGTATTAGGACAATATCCGATTATCAGCGGACCAACCTTCATCTATTATCTTGTTATCCTCTACAGCATTCTCAATCCATTAAAGGAATTCTCTCGTGCAGGCTATAACATCCCTAAAGGACTTGCCTCTATGGAGCGTATTGATAAGATACTTAAGGCAGAAGTAAAGATAAATGACCCTGAAAATCCAGTCCATATCGATAACTTCGAACATGAGATTGAATTCCGCCATGTCAGCTTTGCCTATACTGATGGTAAAGATGATGAGGACAACCCAGAGCTTCATTGGGTATTAAAGGATATCAACCTCGTTATCCCAAAGGGTAAGACCGTAGCCTTGGTAGGCCAGAGCGGTAGTGGAAAGTCCACCTTACTCGACCTTATCCCACGTTACTACGATGTACAAGAAGGTGAAATTCTCATTGACGGAATAAACATCAAGGATTTAGGAGTACATGATCTCCGCCAGCTTATAGGTAATGTAAACCAAGAGGCAATCCTCTTCAACGATAGTTTCAAGAACAACATCTCCTTCGGAGTCAGCTCAACTGACGAGGCAATAGCCGAAGCGGCGAAGATTGCCAACGCTCATGAGTTTATCATGCAGAGTGAGAGAGGATACGACACAAACATCGGCGACCGTGGAGGACGCCTCTCTGGCGGACAGCGTCAGCGTGTGAGTATTGCGCGTGCTATCCTTAAGAATCCGCCTATCCTTATCCTTGACGAGGCTACATCAGCCCTTGACACAGAGAGCGAACGCCTTGTACAGGATGCACTCTATAAGCTTATGAAGACAAGAACGACCATAGCTGTGGCCCACCGCCTATCTACCATTAAGAATAGCGATGAGATTTGCGTGCTGCACGAAGGTGAGATTGTAGAGCGAGGAACGCACGATGAGCTTATGGACATCGAAGGTTACTATAAGAAACTACATGACATGCAAGAGATATAAAGGTCCAAAAGGATTGAAAGATATGAAGAGATTATTAACAACAACATTTGGTTCGCCAATAGCATTAGTGCTCAACTTGCTATTGGCGTATGCCATTTTCTTTGTAGCACGATTGACATACTTTTTTGTCAATTACAGTTATTTCATAGACGGACTTAGTGCTTCTTCACTCTGGATGTGGGTGAGAGGAAGTCTTCTCTTTGATACAACAGCCATCCTTTATACGCATATTCTCTACATCGTAATGATGCTCTTGCCACTATGGAGGAAGGAGAACCAAACCTATCACAGGCTTTGTAAGTGGATATTCATGGTTGTTAATGCGCTTTCACTTGCCATTAACCTTGCCGACTCGGTGTATTTCCCTTTCACATTGCGCCGCACAACAACCAGTGTGTTCCGTGAGTTCGATAATGAAAACAACATTGCTGGCATCTTGTTCCACAATGCTATCACACACTGGTACCTTATCATTATCTTTATTCTTGTTCTTTGGCTTGCCAATAAGTTGTATGTTATGCCACATACCGACCACAGCCGCTATAAAAGTCTGCGTCAGCGCTTAGTCTATGGGGCACAACTTTTCGTATGTCTTTCCGTAGCTGCCGTCCTTACCGTGGCTGGTTGTCGAGGTGGACTACAGTCGGGTGTGCGTCCGATAACCATCAGTAACGCCAACCAGTACGTAGAACGTCCTACTGACTGCGCCTTGGTGCTTAATACCCCCTTTGCGTTAATCCGTACGATAGGCAAGTCCGACTTTGTTGTCCCAGATTATTTCCCATCCTTGGCAGCTGCCACAGAGGTCTACAACCCTATTAAGTGGATGGCTTATAAGGCTCCAGGGCCAAACGAAAACGAACGCCTTCCTAACAAGAAGAACATCGTCATCCTCATTGTTGAGAGTTTCGGACGTGAGTATATAGGAGGGTTTAATCGTGACTTCTTCGGTGGTAAATACAAGGGATACACCCCGAATGTAGACAAGCTCATCGATAAGAGCCTCGTCTACCGCTTCTCTTACTGTAATGGACGTAAGAGTATTGATGGCATGCCATCCATCCTCTGCAGTATTCCTCGCTTTGGAGAACCCTTCATCCTAACCCCAGCTTCAATGAACAACTATACTGGTATGCCTGGACTCCTTAGTAAGTGGGGCTATCAAACAGCCTTCTTTCATGGTGCTAATCGTGGTTCTATGGGGTTCCTTGCATTTGCTAATAAGATTGGATTTCAGCACTACTATGGTCGACAAGACTATGACGAAGACCCTCGCTTTGGTGGGGATAAGGACTTCGATGGCAACTGGGGTATATGGGACGAACCTTTCCTGCAGTATTACTGTGCGAAGATGGGCGAAATGAAGCAGCCTTTCATGACGGCTCTCTTTACTGTCTCAAGTCACGACCCATTTGTTGTTCCAGAGAAATATAAGAACATCTATAAGGAGGAACATCTCCCTATCCAAAAGTGTATCCGTTATACCGACATGGCGATAGGCAAGTTCTTCGAGTCTGCCAGCAAGCAACCTTGGTTTAAGAATACTATCTTTGTCCTCACAAGCGACCATACTAACCAGAGCGACCATGAGCAGTATAAGACCGACATAGGCGGTTTCTGTTCACCTATTATTATATATGACCCATCCGGAGAGATAAAGCCAGGACGTGTAGATGGCGTGGCGCAGCAGATTGATATTATGCCAACACTACTCTTCCACATTGGCTATAACGCAACACCATACCTCGCTTTCGGTAAAGACCTACTACATACACCGGCGAAGGAAACTTGGGCTGTCAACTATCTGAACGGTATCTATCAATACGTTAAGTATGGTTATGTACTCCAATGGGACGGTAAACAGACTAAAGCTATCTATCGAGTAACCGACGCACTGATGAAGCACAATCTTCTCGGACACGTGCCTGAGCAAGCAAAGATGGAACGAGAACTGAAAGCTATCATCTATCAGTATATGTATCGTATGGTACACGATAAGATGCACCCAACGATTAATAACCCTGAAGATCAATGAAAAGAGCCCTCAATAAGACCCTTTACATCATCGCTTACGGCTTCTGGTATCTGGTAGCCCTGCTACCTTTTCCAGTGCTGTATCTACTCTCCGATGGCCTTTATCTACTAATGTCACGAGTGGTGAGGTATCGCCACAAGGTGATATGGAAGAACCTTAAGAACAGCTTCCCAGAGAAGACTGACAACGAGTTACGCCTGATAGAACGAGGATTCTACCATTGGTTCTGTGATTACATTGTTGAGACACTGAAGTTGATAACAATGAGTAAGGAACAGCTGATGAAGCGCATGACCTTTACAGGGACTGAAGAGTTAAACAGAATTCTGTCGGAAGGAAAGTCGGCAGGCGTCTATTTAGGCCATTTAGGCAACTGGGAATGGATTACCTCCCTCCCTTATTGGGTGGACAATGCCCTCTGCTGTCAGCTTTACCACCCATTAGAAAACGAATACTTCGACCGCCTCTTCAAGTATGTTCGCGAACGACAAGGTGCGCTTTGTATCCCTATGCAGGAGTCACTACGTAAGATTATACAATTTGGACGCAACGGTAAGCCCCTTGTTGTTGGTTATATCTCCGACCAAACACCCTTCTGGTGGAGCATACATCACTGGATTCAGTTCATGAATCAGGAGACTCCTGTGCTCACAGGGGCTGAACGTATCGTGAAGCACACACGCCAAGTCTTTGTTTATGGCGACATGACACGCACGAGCCGTGGGCATTATAACTGTGAGTTCCGCATCATCCGAGAAGAAACAAAGGGACTGCCCGACTACGAGATAACCGACCTTTACTTCCAAGAGTTGGAGAAGTCGATACGTCGTCAGCCTGAAATCTATCTTTGGAGTCACAATAGATGGAAGCGTACACGGGCTTACTTTGAAGAAAACTTTGAAGAGGTGGATGGTAAAGTACGATTGAAAGAAGGTAAGAAATGATTTACGAAACCTCGTAGAACATAACAGAACCACATCTCTTCACAATCGACTAAAATGGAGAGAGGGCTCAGAACCTTAGAAAATCATGACGAAAAGATGCAGTCCTACAGGTCGTCTCACATCATAAACATAAAAGATAAACCATCCACATGACACAAGCTGTATTGAAAGACACAATGGTTAATACACATAAAACAGTGGGTGATGGGTGTTGGATATTAGGTGTTGAATTAAAGGACATCATGTTTAATACCTATAAGACAGTGGGTGATGGGTGTTGGGTGTTAGGTGTTGACTTGAAGGACATCATGTTTAACACCCTAAAAACAGCTCTTTTACAGCTGTTTAGGCCATCTTTTCCCTTCCATTCTACGTGTCAGAATGTTCTAACAGCGTGTCAAGTGCGAATTTTTTTCATGAAAAAAAATATTTTTCTTCATGAAGAAAAATATTTCTCATCATGAAGAAAAATGTTTCTCATCGTGAAGAAAAATGATTATCAACCGTAGGGAAGCTTACTCGTGAGGCTTTTTACGAGTAGAGATGACGGCGAAAACGATGCCTGTCGATGCTCCACTCTTATCGAAAGAACCCTATCTTAAACCCGAAATAAGTCAAAAGAAATAATGTATAAGAACTTATCATATCTCATAAAGCATTCCGCTATAATCCTTGTCATCCTATTTTTCGTGCGCATTTGCTTTGCCATTGCGTTCGTCCCGATGAGTATTATCAGTAGTAACCTAACTGTTCTACCTCGCTTACTATTCAATAGCTTGCGTTTTGATGTGCAAGTAGTATGCTACGTGTTGATACTCCCAACGGTTCTAACTTTCGTCTTTGCAGCCCTTAGAAAACCATGGACAGAACGTGTGTTAAGTCGGTTCCGTAGACTTTATTTCTCTATTGTCTGCGCGCTCCTGTTGGCTATTAGCGGTATTGATATGGGCTTTTACGCCAATTTCAATAGCCATATCAACCTCACATTCTTCGATTTCTTCAACGAAGGACCAATGAGTTTGATTCAAACAATATGGGAAGAATATCACTGTGTCTACGAGGCTATCGCCTTTCTTCTTATCCTTCTACCAATCCTTCTACTTATCCGTAGAATTGAGTTGGGCAAGTCGTCCGCTCGTAACGCTCTCCATTCGGCAAGCAGGCAGCGACCTTCACGCCTCAAAGTCATTAAACTGTCGGCTACCATCCTATTGTATATTGCCTTTTTAGTCATCGGTCTGCGTGGGTCGGTATGGCGCTTCCCTCTACAGATAGAAGACACGTTTGTGTCAAATCAGAAACCTCTGAACGACCTTGTTCCGAACGCTATTTACATGTTGAAAAAGGCTTATAAGGAGAAAAACAACGCTTTCAAGATAGCAAAGACAGACGACTTACTGCATGAATATAAGTTCAAGAGTTTGCAGGAAGCCCTGGATGTCTATACAGATGGGAAGGTGAAGATGGTGAAGAACGACACGCTAACAGCGCTGCAGCATGCTCTCTTCGAAGAAGTAGGCGACAGTCTGAAACAGCCTCAACCAAATATTGTAATCATATATAGCGAGAGTTGGAGCAATTATCTGTTCAATCTCCAACAGAAGGATGCGGAGATGTACTTCGGATTAGAGCGTCATTTCAAGGACGACCTACTCTTCCGTAACTTCCAATCAGTACAGAATGGTACGGTAGCATCGCTTGAGAACCTCTATGTCTCTACCCCTTTCCCACGCTTCTTTGCCTCGGCTTATCGATTTAAGACTCTCCCTACGTCGATAGCCCTACCTTTCAAAGCCAGCAATTACACAACGACATTCATGTCGGGAATGGACGCTGCATGGGAAAACTGTGCCGAAGCGTTGGTTCATCAACAGTTTGATGCTATCTATGATAAGTTCTCTCTCTTAAAAGACTATCCTCATGCGACTTATAATAGCATTGGTGTTTACGACGAATACCTCTTCCAAGCGTTGTTAGACAGACTGCAGAAACCATCAAGGAAACGGCAGATGATTGCAGTGATGACAACAACCAATCACCCACCCTTTGAGTTCCCAAAAGACTTGAAACTCCCCCCTCTACCAGAGTCGTTCTATGCTAAGAAGTGCTTTGCAGAGCATAATCGTAAGGTATTGGATAAGTATCTCACGGGATTTCGCTATTATAATAAGGTGTTAAACGAGTTTCTCAACCGCTTCAAGGCCTCTGCTGCGGCAAAGAATACGATACTCATTATCACAGGCGACCATAACGTGCGTTCTATCCTTGACTATGATGCTGTCGACAAACGGTATGAACACTCCGTACCGCTCTATATCTATCTGCCAACTTACCTACGGAAGGAGGCTTACAACAAGCTAACTAATCGTTGGGGAAGCCATGACGATATCTTAGCGACGCTGGCTCCCTTTACTTTCCATGATACTAAGTATTTCAAGATGGGCCATAATCTCTTAGATACCACCGTGCCAGACAGTACTTATTACAGTGCTAACGTTGACCAAATAGAGTCTGTTCCTACCTATAAAAAGGAAGCTGAGCGACTTACAGCAGCCCGCAATCTACTGCGTCAGGTGTATTTTGGCTTGTATTGGAGGACTGAACAGTAACTAAACAATAGTGAATATAAGCATAGAAACGTACAACTAATATCTCTTTTTCAGCTTCTCATGGGCAGAGATACGATTTTTTTCTGTACTTTTGCACCATGTTAACTGAAAGAGAGAACATTATATTCTTTATTATAAAGCAGATAACATAAACGAAGATATAGCACTATTTCCTTTGTAATAGCTAAGTGTTATGTACATCGGGTGGTATTGTTAGATTTTTTAATAGCCTCGTCTTCGGGTGAGGAATAGTCTGGTTAACACTACAATAATAAGTATGGACAATACAGTTAAGCCTCTTTTCTCGATTTTAATACCTACTTGGAATAATCTGTCATTCCTTAAATTGTGCATTGAAAGTATCAGAAAGAACTCTTGTTATGAGCATGAAATACTCGTTCATATCAATGATGGAAGTGACGGAACACGTGAGTGGGTAGAGCAACAAGGACTGAAGTACACAGCTTCTGATGAGAATGTAGGTGTTTGCTTTGCCTTAAATAGGTTGCGCCCATTGGTATCAACAGACTATATCCTATATATGAACGATGACATGTATGTGTGTCCTGAGTGGGATAAAGCCTTATTTGAGGAGATACAGCAGCTGCCTGACAATATGTTCTTCTTCTCTTCAACACTCATTCAGCCACGTCCTTTCTATGATAAGAGCGTGATTGCGCCTGCTAACTATGGTGAGAGTGTTGACGACTTTGATGAGTCTCGATTGCTGAAGGAGTATGCCACGTTGCCACATGGGGATTGGAAAGGTTCGACATGGCCGCCAAATATCGTCCATCGTGACGTGTGGGATCTTGTAGGAGGCTATAGCATTGAGTTCAGTCCAGGTATGTATTCTGACCCAGACTTCTCTGCTAAGCTATGGAAAGCAGGTGTTCGTCTGTTCAAAGGAATAGACCGTAGCCGCGTTTATCACTTCGAAGCACGTTCTACTCATCGTATAGTAAAGAACGATGGAAGCACACAGTTCCTTCGTAAATGGGGTATAACCTCATCTTCCTTCTTACGTGATATCCTTCAGAGAGGCGAACCTTATAATGAAGTTAAGGATATGTCGACTCGCTTAAAGGCCGACCTTTTCCGCAGTAAGATAAAGAAAGTGCTTACTGTTCTACGTGATGTCCGTATTAAGAACATCTGGGAAGATTGATAACTTACGCTTAACAAGAAATCTTAGAATCAGTTGGTTAAATAGCCAAACAGTATCTGTATGCTATTTATAAAACCTATTCATCTTCTGAATAACAGCTTGTAAGTCCTTTGGTTTGAGCGGATAATTCGGTATGACGTGCATCTTTGGATCCATTATCTTTAGGTTTCCTGCTCCTTGCTTCTCAATGATTGTACCGTCAGAACGGATAAAAGCATAATAGAGTTCATGCCCTACAAGATGCCAGTCACGTGGGGAAGAGTCATCAAGATATGTCCCCATTGAATAATCTGAAGGCGGATTAGTCACACCTAACACACTGTGCATCAATGTTGGGGAGATGTCATAATGAGTTGTTCGATAGTTTCTTTTACCTGGTTTACAGCCGGGATAATAATAAATGAGCGGCGTTCCAACTTGAAATAACGAATAATTAGAGGCATGACCCCAGTAGTTATTATGGTTCTCATTGAACTCCTGCCCATGATCACCAGTTATGATGACCACTGTATTGCGTAGTAAGTCTTTCTCTCGGAGCTTGTTTAGAGTCAAACCGATGAGCGAGTCAGCTTCAGCAACGGAATTCTTATAGAGATTAAAGAATGGTGTTGGGTCGGTATCATTGTTAAGTTTCATGTAGTCCACGTACTCCCAGCATGGTTTGAACCGATATTGCTTACTCTTAGGGAGGTCCATATTATGGGCAATATCGTAGAACACAAAGGCAAAGAAAGGTTTCTTACCATCGTATTTATCAATATCAGCAATGAAGTTATGCGTGATACGGTTGTCACGCTCAATCGTTGTCTTACCCGGAGTACTTACGTTTAGACCCTTCACATCACGGAACAGCATCTTAGCAAAGGGTGGATACTCTAATGTAGCACTTGGATAAGTTTGCACATGATACCCTTCTTTAAGCAACTGCTTAATGAGTAAGGGCTGCATACAGCTTGATTCGAAGCTTTTCCAGTAGTATGCAGATATCCCAGTGAACATTCCAAAGATGCCACCACTGGTTGCGTTGCTCGAACTAAGGTGCTTAGTAAATGTCTCTGCATGGTCAGCAAACGCACATATATTTGGTGTACACTCACGTGTAAGAGTACGTGGATTCCAAGAGTCAATACATAGGATGACGATATTATACTTCTCATTAGGTTTACCAAGATGGTCAATACGACCCGTCTTAAGCAGTTCCAATGGATAACGCAATTTGTTCACGCCTCCTTTCAGTTGTATTTGATTAATCTTCTCAATGCTTATGAGTCCTAATTTCTCCAGTAGTTTGTTAGCGCGAAGTGGGAAATAATAAGGTAAAACGTCAGTCGACTCAATGATAGAACTCTGCATCGTTGCCCCTCCATAGATATGTATTCCTTGTGAGAGAAGTACGAAACTAAGTAGTGTTAACAATATGTTTCGATTGAGATGTCTAATTATAAGGCGCTTAGAAATAAACTTTGCAATGAAAGCCAGTCCTATACTAAGCAAGACAAAGCTTAAGGCAAGACCAATGGCCTTCATATATGCCCACACACTAAACACAAAGATCTCTGATGCACCAGGCCCTGTTAGCATTTCCAACACAAGCCCATTGATATGAAAATGGTAGATTCCATAAACATAACTGTTCACTACAGCAACGATAAACAGTAAGGCATAGACTATTGAAAGAATAGTTCTTGTAATCCATTGACGGCAACCAACAGCAGCCAAGGGCACTTGCAAGATAAGAAAAGGAACAAGCGTAAACAATGCAGCATGCGTAATACATGACGAAACAAAGTAGATCCAACCCACACAATCCATCACTTCCGTACTCTGCCCATTAAAGATATAGGAGAAGAATATGATGGCCAATGTAAGAGTCGACAGGACATAATAAACGAATCCTTGCTTGATATTATCTTTTCTCTCGGTTGTCATAAATTCTTTTTATCAGTTGTATCACAGCTTAAAGCCGTATAAAGGATAATAAATGATGATACCTACAAAGATATATAATAATTTTCTAAATAAGAGTATAGCTTTCTCTTTTCTTATGAAAAAAGCCTTTACAGCCCGAAATAACTATGAGAGAACACTATTGAGTCGGTAGGCTTTTCATAAATAATAGGTTATTAATGGCATATATATCATTCTTTATTGTTACTTTTGTGCTGTTATTCGCATATAAAGCAAGCAAACAAATTTGATATGAAAGAAAGAATAAAACAATTCCTTACCCTCCCCTTTCTCTCCGACCGCCGTGTTCTCTTAGGTATATGGACCCTACTATCATTAGTAGGTATGCTGAAGTTGCATCGTAGTCACAATAATTTCCTTATATTTAAGGGTGTTTACTGGCACACAGTGAATGGAACATCACTCTATGCAGCCTATCCGTCAGAGTATAGCGACGTCAATCATTACGGTCCACTATTCTCTTTAATCATAGCCCCCTTTGCCCTTTTACCCGAATGGGCTGGTATGCTATTGTGGTTACTATTCTTATCTGGTTGGTTGTTTGCGGCCATCTATTGGTCAGGACTGCGTAAATCACAGCAAGTCTACATCTATTGGTTCTGCGGATTCACATTGTTAACAGCCCTATTCATGCAGCAGTTCAACATAGCTATTGCCGCTATTATCCTCTCATCATTCTTTCTTATTGAGAAGGAGCACGAAGGATGGGCAGCTTTCTTCATCGTCTTAGGTACGTTGGTGAAGCTTTATGGCATTGTGGGATTGGCCTTCTTTCTCTTTTCACGGCATAAGCTACGATTGACACTATGGTTAGCAGTGTGGTCGGTAATACTTTTCTTAGCCCCAATGGCCATCAGTTCGCCTGATTATATCATCGGACAATACCACGAGTGGTTCACTTGTCTTGTGGAGAAGAACACACATAACCTCAACTCCTTTGCTCAAAACATCTCATTATTAGGCTTTGTTCGTCGTACAACAGGGCATGCGGACTATTCAGACCTGTGGCTTATCATCCCTGGAATGGCACTCTTTGCCCTTCCTTACCTACGTTTCTCACAGTATAAGAACCTTACCTTCCGTGAGACCATACTCGCCTCTGTACTCTTGTTTGTCATCCTCTTTAGTACAGGTAGCGAAGCCAGCGGATACGTGATAGCCTTGTTAGGCGTTTGTATATGGTACACCGCAGCTCCATGGAAGCGTGGTAAGTGGGCGATAGCACTAATGGTATTTGTCTTCATCCTATCTGGTATGGGTAATTGCGACCTCATTCCAAAGACGATAAGACATGATTATATACAGACCTACGCACTCCGTGCACTTCCTATCAGTATTGTTTGGCTGTGGCTTTGTTACGAGTTATGCACAAAGGACTATACCCCAATAGAAAAGGTTGATGCTCATGAATAAGAAGATAATAGGTTATGATGCCAAACGAATAGTAAGGAATGGCACTGGATTAGGCAGCTATGGGCGTACACTCATCAACGACCTTGCTCCGTTAATGCCTGACACAAACTTACGACTCTATGCTCCTGATGCTGGACGAGACGACCTTCGCAATCAGGTGGAACTACGAGATAACATACAGTTCTGCTACCCTGACCACCTTCGCTTCCGTCTACAGCGTGACTGGTGGCGTGTTAAAGGGGTGGTAAAAGACTTAAAGACTGATGGAGTAGAGCTCTATCACGGTCTTTCAGGCGAACTCCCTTCTGGCTTGGCAGCAGCTGGCATCCCCAGTGTAGTTACTGTTCACGACCTTATCTTCCTACGTCATCCGGAGTTCTATCCCCCTATTGACGTTTTCTTCTACAAGCGTAAGTTCTATCAAACACTACGGGAGGCAAGCCGTATTATTGCGATTAGCGAATGTACGAAGCGTGACATCTTATATTATGGTGACTTCCCAGAGGACAAGATAGACCTTGTCTATCAAAGCTGTAGCACCCGCTTCAGTCAGTCAGTCAGTCCTTCACTGATTGAAGAGGCCCGTCGTAAGTATCAACTCCCACAACGTTATATATTAAATGTAGGGACGGTAGAAGTGCGAAAGAATATCCTCTTGGGTATTCAAACTATGGCAAAACTACCTTCCGACCTCCATCTTGTCGTCGTAGGCAGGCTGACGAAATATCAGAAGAAGCTCGATGCAGAAATCAGACGATTAGGGATTGGCAACCGAATCCATTTCTTACAGGGTGTTCCCAACGACCTTCTTGCAGCAATCTACAATCAGGCTGAAGCCTTCATCTATCCTTCTCGCTATGAAGGCTTTGGTATTCCTATCATCGAAGCCATACAGAGTGGACTCCCAGTAGTGGCTGCCACGGGTAGTTGCTTAGAGGAAGCAGGTGGTCCAGACTGCCTTTATGTGGGTCCAGACGACGTCGACGGCAATGCAGCTGCAATCCTTTCAGCAATAGAGCATCGCCAGGAAATGGTCGTTAAGAGCCAACACTACGTAAAACGATTTGAGAATCAAGATGTAGCCTCACAGATTCTTGAGGTATATAATAAGGTGTAAAGTATTATCCCCAAGCGCCTTCCTTTCCAGAAAGTGCTTGGGGATAACTCTTTTCTTATTCTTTTCTATTAATGTCCTACCGCTCATCTAATACCGTGGTATAAGTCAACACCTATCCTGTGAATACTCAACAACCACCTTACTAACCATCATCACCCAACACTTAACACCCATCACCCATCTACCTCTTTCTTTTCACGAACACAAGACGTAGTAGAACAAAGTTGATAGGCACGACTATCACCATCACAAGGACAGGCGACAGCCATTTGCTAACACCTAACCAAAGAAAGAGTTGGAGCAGTCCTATCTCCAAAAGGTAGTTGAGAATATGACTGCCTACAAAGCCTGCTACATTACGCTTTGACGGCTTTCCCTTAAAAGTAAAGTAGGTTGTCAGTCCGTAGTTACAAAGAAGTCCTACGCCATAGCCAGCTGTATAGGCTATAGTAGTGTTCGTAAAGAGCAAACAAAGACAATAGACTCCATAGTGAATAAGCGAACACACCGTTCCTGTTATGCCAAAACGGAACAGTCGCCAGAAGTCTTTTTGCCATCGCTGCCAAAGCTCTTTGATGCGTGTCGACATATAGAATGAACCTTAATCGAGTATCTGACTGATGTTATAAAGCGGACGCTGCTTCACTTCTTCATATATCTTCGCAATGTAAACACCTACTACACCGATTGAAATCATCAGTATAGCACCCACGAGCCAGATGCTCAGAATGAGCGAAGCCCAGCCTGCCACCTCCGTATGGTTTATGAAAGCATGGATGACATAGATACCTATACACAGGCTGATGAGCAAGAAAGCGATACCAAGATAGATGACATAGTAGACAGGTTTGACGGAGAATGACGTGATACCGTCTAATGCCAACCCAAGCATCTTACGTAGTGTGTACTTCGAAGTACCAGCTGTACGCTCGCTGATGCGGTCGTCGACAGTCGTTGACTTGAGTCCGATAGATGGGATGAGACCCCGCAGATAGAGGTTGCGCTCCTTATAATGAGAGAGTATCTCTAAGGATTGACGACTCATCAGACGGAAGTCAGCATGATTAAAGATACTGTTCACGCCCATTCTCTCCTGTAGATGATAGAAGGCTTGGGCTGACATACGTTTCAACACAGGGTCGGCCTTGCGCGAAACCTTCACTCCATAGACTATCTCGTTACCTTCCTCAAAGGCCTCTACCATCTGTGGAATACATTTCTTATAGTCGTCTTGCAAGTCGGCATCGAGTGTGATAACAGCGTCAGCCCAGTCTTTTGCTGTCATCATACCAGCCATGATAGCATTCTGATGACCCACGTTATGGGCAAGATTAATGCCCTTTATGCGTGGATACTGGCTGTGGAGCTGCTGGATAATCTCCCATGTCCGATCACGACTACCGTCATTGACAAACACAATCATAGAGTCATCGCAAATCTTCCCTTGACTGATAAGTTCGTCGAAAAGCTCCATGAGCCGTGCTGCCGACTGTTCTAAAACCTCTTCCTCATTGTAACAAGGAGAGACCGTTGCAAGTTTTATCATATCTTTTTAGCGCCTATTGCTTCTGTCTATGCACAAAGTTGGTATAGGTAATAAACTCTTGTTTGTCTGCCTTCATCGCTTTGATGAAGCGGTCGAGCCGTCCTACTAACTCCTGTCCACTGTGATTTTTGATGATGAAAGGCATCTTGAACTCTGGATGCGACTTGAGTTCATAAAATTCCCATGGATGGAAATAGGTCACAAAATAGCCATCGTGACGTAATACCTGTCGAACCAAACGAAGATAGAACCACTCTGGGAAATTGTGTAATGACAACCAGAAGAGTGGGATGCGTAGGTGAGGACTGACACTGGCAGGTATCTGCATCACCTTACCTTGCATAAACCATGTGCGTGGAGTAGTGAGGTGCATGTATCGACCCGGTATGAAAGCAGGATTAAGAGAGGAGTTATAAAGATAGCCAGCCTTCTCTATATCTTCCTCTGACACAGGGAACATACGTGGCTGACGATAACCCTCAACCTTCAAACCCGTCACCTCCTCGATGATTTCCTTCGACCGAAAAACATCCTCTGGTTTGGGTTGCCAGTGGTCAACACCATGACAAGCCACCTCGTGTCCTTCGTTTTTTATGCGCTCCATGACCTCTGGTGCCAGTCTTGCAAAGTTACCTGTGCAGAAGAAGGTAGCACAGACGTTATTCGCTTTCAGTATGTCGAGGATACGATTCGTACCTACCACAGACACCTTCATCCCCTCTTCAAGCGAGAAGTCTACCCCGTGTTCGCGTGGTACATCAAACTCTTCCGTATCGAAACTTAGTAATATCATTTCTCTTCTGTCTCTTTGTTTATCCTATTTTCCACTATCGAAAGAAAGCTATCCTGCACAGTCCTATTCAGCTGACAACCTATCGTTTCAAGTCTTCTGATAGTGTTTTCATATACAGCAGAAACCTTTCTTCTGTGGAAACTATTGCAAAGTTACAATAAATCTCTGATATTCTTTCTATAAGAAGACATTGATTTTGGTGCTTATTAACCATCGATAAGAAGGTTGAGGAGGACTGATAAACTACGTTAACAGCTCTTCTTCCATAGTAACCTCTTGTCTTCACTGATTTATTTTCACGAATGGAAGAATTTATTTTCATGAAAAAAAATATTTCTCTTCACGAAAAAAAATATTTATTTTCATGAAAATAATTCGCAGGAAAAGATGAAGGGGCAGATGAGAAGAACTGATAACGAGGATAAAACAGAATTTTAAGGCTTATAAACAGTACTTTTCTCTTTGTATAAACAGCAATTTTTAGTATCAAACTCACTAATAATGAGTAGTCAGAAGTCATCTTTTTTAGAGAATAATTAAAAGTGATTAAGTACTGAAAATATTCCATTCTGGATAACTTCTTCTCGTTTTTTTTCCTTAACTTTGTCGCTAATTAAAACTACTAAATAAGATAACTAATTGAGAGAATGGTACTTATTAGCAAATAAGTAAATGTGATAAAGTAGTCAGAGTAGAATAAAAAAGAAAACTATACATAATAAGTAATGGATATAACAAAGCGCAATGGAGAGATAGAAGTCTATGATAACAACAAGATTTCGATAGCCATTAAAAAGAGTTTCATCAGTACTGGGAAGGAAGTCTCAGATAGTGAGATAGCCGGAATGGTAAGTGAAGTAGAACAGTTCATCACTGACAATCCCGAACTACGCACTGTTGAGGATATTCAAAACCGTGTGGAGAAGTGTCTTATGGCTCATGGTCATTATGACGAGGCGAAGAACTACATCCTCTTCCGCTATCAACGTAATGAGCAACGACAAGCTATCAACTACATTGCGTGGGCAGCTGACGACCGTAAGTTGGCTGATGTCTTACAAAGCGTGGCACGCGAATATCGCGAGCGGTCGTATAGTATGGTGACTCTTCAGGAGAAGTTTTCAAGCTTCAGTAAGCCTGGTATGTCACAGAAGGACGCTATCGACGCCCTCATCAAGGCTGCTGTAGAATTGACAACACCTGAGGCTCCATCTTGGGAGATGATTTCAGCACGTATTCTCTCATATCGTTCAGAAAAGAATATCAGCCGATTAGAAGAGGAGATGGGGCTCAGAACCTTCTATAGAAAGCTGAAATACATGACCGAAGAGGGCCTTTATGGCGACTATATCCTTCAGAACTATAGCGAAGAAGAAATCAATGAAGCTGCTACCTTCATTGACCCTGAACGCAACAAACTACTTAATTATTCTGGACTCGACCTTCTCTTAAAGCGTTATGTCATCAAGAATTACTCTGGAAAGGTGATTGAACGCGTACAAGAGATGTTCCTTGGTATTGCTCTTCACCTTGCTATGCCAGAGAAGGAAGACCGTCTTATGTGGGTACGTCGCATCTATGACTTGCTTAGTAAGTTGGAAGTAACGATGGCCACCCCTACCCTCTCTAACTCTCGTAAGCCAAGTCATCAGCTGTCAAGTTGCTTCATTGATACCGTACCAGACAGTTTGGATGGTATTTATCGTAGCTTAGATAACTTCTCACAGGTGAGCAAGTTTGGCGGTGGTATGGGTATGTACTTCGGTAAGGTACGTGCTACAGGTGGCAATATCCGTGGTTTTAAGGGTGTAGCAGGTGGTGTTATCCGTTGGATGAGACTTGTTAATGACACTGCTGTAGCCGTTGATCAGTTGGGTATGCGCCAAGGTGCCGTAGCCGTTTACTTAGATGTATGGCACAAAGACTTACCTGAGTTCCTTCAACTACGTACCAATAATGGTGACGATCGTATGAAGGCTCACGACATCTTCCCAGCTATCTGCTATCCAGACCTGTTTTGGAAGATGGCCGAAGAAGACATTAATCAGAGCTGGTCGCTCTTCTGTCCGAACGAAATCATGCGTATTAAAGGCTATTGTCTTGAGGACTGTTATGGCGAGGAGTGGGAACGTAAGTATCTTGACTGTGTCAACGACCAGCGTCTCTCACGTCGAGTTATTAGTATTAAGGATATTATCAGATTGGTTCTCCGTTCTGCTGTTGAGACCGGAACACCATTTACATTCAACCGTGACACGGTCAACAGAGCTAATCCTAACGCCCATAAGGGCATGATTTACTGCTCTAATCTCTGTACAGAGATAGCTCAGAACATGGCTCCAATAGAGACTGTTTCAAAGGAAATAGAGACAAAAGACGGCGATACTATCGTTGTTACAACTACTCGCCCAGGTGAGTTTGTTGTATGTAACTTGGCAAGTCTGTCTCTTGGTAGGCTCCCATTGGAGGACGAGGAACAGATGCAAGAGAAGGTGGCAACGGTTGTTCGTGCACTTGACAACGTTATCAACCTTAACTTCTATCCTGTTCCTTATGCACAGATAACCAACCAGCGTTATCGTTCTATTGGTTTGGGTATCAGTGGTTATCACCATGCTTTGGCTAAGCGTCGCATTAAGTGGGAGAGCGAAGAGCATTTGGAGTTTATGGATAAGGTGTTCGAGACTATCAACCGAGCAGCTATTCTTGCCAGCTCAAACCTTGCTAAGGAGAAAGGAAGCTATCAGTTCTTTGAAGGAAGTGACTGGCAAACGGGCGCTTACTTCGATAAGCGTGGTTATGACAGTGCTGAATGGCAGGACGTTCGTAAGACTGTTGCCTTGCAGGGTATGCGCAATGCTTATCTACTTGCAGTCGCTCCAACCAGTAGTACAAGTATTATTGCGGGTACAACAGCTGGTTTAGACCCAATCATGAAGCGTTTCTTCTTAGAAGAGAAGAAGGGAAGTATGCTGCCACGTGTCGCTCCTGAACTTTCAGACGAGACTTACTGGATGTATAAGAGTGCTTATCTTATTAACCAAAAGTGGAGTGTTCTTGCCTCTGGTGTACGTCAGCGTCATATTGACCAGGCACAGAGTATGAACTTATATATCACCAATGACTTCACAATGCGTCAGATACTCGACCTTTACCTACTTGCTTGGAAAAAGGGTGTTAAGACTATCTATTATGTGCGTAGTAAGTCCTTAGAGGTGGAAGAGTGCGAGAGCTGCTCATCTTAAGAATAGGAATAAGAATCTTGACAATAGCTAAAGAGACTAAGGAAGATATAGGATAAAAAACATAAAAACAATAAAGAAAACGTATAAATGATGGACAATCAATTAAAACGTAATACCTTATTCAACCCTTCAGGCGATACAGACTTGCGCTTGAGACGAATGATTGGGGGTAACACCACTAATCTGAATGACTTCAATAACATGAAGTATTCATGGGTAAGTGACTGGTATAGACAGGCAATGAATAACTTTTGGATTCCAGAAGAAATCAATCTTTCACAGGACTTTAAGGATTATCCACGTCTTGAAAAGGCTGAACGCACAGCATACGACAAGATTCTTAGTTTCCTTGTCTTCCTTGATTCGCTTCAAAGTAACAATCTTCCAACAGTCAGTGAATACATCACTGCTAACGAGGTAAATCTTTGTTTGCATATTCAAGCGTTCCAAGAGTGTATTCATAGTCAGAGTTATAGCTACATGCTTGACACTATCTGTAGTCCTGAAGAGCGTAACGATATCCTCTATCAATGGAAGACAGATGAGCACCTCTTAAACCGTAATAAGTTTATTGGCGACTGTTACAATGAGTTCCATGAGAAGAGAGATAAGTTCAGCTTGATGAAGACGCTCATTGCTAACTTTATCCTTGAAGGTATCTACTTCTATAGTGGGTTCATGTTCTTCTATAATCTAAGTCGAAACGGCAAGATGTCGGGATCAGCTCAGGAAATTCGTTATATCAATAGGGATGAGAATACGCACTTGTGGTTGTTCCGCAGTATTATTCTTGAGCTGAAGAAAGAGGAGCCTGATATGTTTACTCCTGAGAAGGTAAAGGTGTATGAGGATATGATGCGTGAAGGTGTGCGTCAGGAGATAGCATGGGGACAATACGTTATCGGCAATGATGTGCAAGGTCTTAACGAACAGATGGTGTCTGATTATATCCGTTATTTGGGCAACCTCCGCTGGTCTGGTCTTGGCTTCGGCTTCCTTTATGATGACAACCAGAAGGAACCTGAGAACATGAAGTGGGTTGGACAGTATTCTAACGCTAATATGGTAAAGACCGACTTCTTTGAGGCTAAGAGTACTGCTTACGCTAAGAGTACTGCTTTAGTGGACGACTTATAAAGCGTCATCACTATCAGATAGTTCACAATTAAGAAGTATAAGTGCTTGTTTCGGGTATTATGAAAGGAAATCATCCTTACCATAATATTAAGAATTGAAGCTTAATTTAATTCTTAATTGTGAACTTTTATTTTATATCTATCTAACTGTCAGAATGGAAAATACCAAGGGACCTGTTATCAACCTTTGGTTGTCTAATACTTTATTAAACACATATTCTATCTTTCTTATACACCTTTTATATTATCATTAAAGCTCAACAAGATTAGTGCTTAGCTAAGTATGATTACATCATATTGTCACTCTGTTCCGATAAGAAGTATTTTCAGGCAAAATAAAAGTTGTTGTCATTACTTTCATCAAAACTTATCACTTAACTTATTAATAGTCAGTAGTATTACACGAAATATTAAAAATAACAGCAATTAAATATAAAAAATAATCTTGTATAAGTTGTTATAAAATCTTGTGTTAGGTAGTCTTTATCATTCCATATATCGGAGAAGAAAATAAAAGTTTTTAGAATGGATTTTAAAACACACATAACTAACATAGAGAAGAAATCAGTATCGCATAAAAACATATAACTTCTTCGTCAATAACTGTTGATAACTCTGTGGAAAACTATGTTGATAACTACTTTATAAGTCTGTGGATATCCACACAGCAATAGGAGAAGAAGGTTCTTTGTGGATATCCACAGGGTTATTAATGCAGTTTTATAGAAGTTTTACACAACTTACATATCAAAAAAGATATAAACTTATTATCTTTGCATCAACTGTGGATAATGTTGATAACTCAGTATAGTACCTGAATATCAAACGGTAGACATGAGAATAACTTGTTAATAAAGTAACCTCTAAGTTTGATAACTTTCCAGGCAAGAAAACGGCTGAAAAGTTCTGCACTAATCCACAAGCCATCATACTAAAACATTCTTTTTTCTTTTAGAGAGAAATAAAGAATAATATTAAAGTTGAACGGATAAAACGGAGAATATGGGAAAGTTGAAGATTTATATAGTATGTTTGTTTGCGATGATAGCCGTCAGTGCCACCGCACAGTGTACATTCCGTAATACGGCTTTTAGTAGTGGGGAGTATCTAACCTACAACCTTTATTATAACTGGAAGTTTATATGGGTGAAGGCAGGTACGGCTTCTTGGTACACAGTCTCCTCTACTTATAAGGGTACTCCGGCTTATCGTGCTTCATTGACAACACGTGGTAATGGTAAGCTTGACGACTACTTTATATTGAGAGATACGTTGCTTGCATACAACTCAAAGCAGATGGAGCCTCTATACTTCCGTAAGGGAGCAAGGGAAGGAAAGCGCTATACGGTGGATGAGGTGTTCTACTCTTATCCAAATGGTAGATGTAAGATACGTCAGCATAGGATTAATCATGAAGGAAAACATCAATGGATGGAGAATACTCATGATGATTGTTCTTTCGATATGATGAGTATCTTCCTTCGTGCACGTAGTTTTAACCCAGAGAACTGGAAGAAAGGTGAGGTAGTGAAGTTCCCTATCGTGGATGGTAATAGCCGTCATACTGCTCGCATTGTCTATGGTGGTAAGGAGAACATCAAAGCTGATAATGATCATAAGTATCGTTGTTTACGTCTCACCTATTATGAATATGAGGATGATAAGTGGCGTGAAATTGCTAATTTCTATGTAACGGACGACAGCAACCATATCCCTGTTCGTCTTGATATGCGCTTGAAGTTCGGTTCTGCTAAGGCGTTCCTTGTTTCAATGAAGGGTATTAACAGTCCGATTACTTCAGAGGTGAAATAAGCAAGACTTAGGTATAGTCTTATCTTATATATATAAAGGATAGGTTTTTATTAAGGTTTATATAGAATCCTACCTCCTACTTATAGGGATATAACGTAATACATGCGTTATATCCCTATAATCGTAGGATAGATTAGAGATGGACTTTATGAGTAATCTACCTTATTTCCTCTTCTTCTCGGTTATATCGAATTTATTATGTAATTTTGCAGCTAATAAGCAACATAGAGCAAATAGAAAGATAATTTCCTTTGGCCTTGTTTGCCTCATGTAAGTACAAAAGAAATAAACGTTTATTTAAGATATGGCATTAAAATGTGGTATAGTAGGACTGCCAAACGTAGGTAAGTCTACTCTTTTCAACTGCTTGAGCAGTGCCAAAGCACAAGCAGCTAATTTCCCTTTCTGTACGATTGAGCCGAACCTCGGCGTTATCACCGTTCCTGACGAGCGTTTGAATAAGCTCGCTGAGATTGTTCATCCAGGACGAATCGTACCTGCTACCTGTGAGATTGTCGACATCGCAGGACTTGTTAAGGGTGCTTCAAAGGGTGAAGGATTGGGTAACAAGTTCCTTGGTAATATCCGCGAGTGCGATGCTATCATTCATGTAATCCGCTGTTTCGAGGACGATAACGTGGTACGTGAGGGTGGTATGGCAGTCAACCCGCTTGAAGATAAGGAGATTATCGATACAGAGTTGCAGCTTAAAGACCTTGAAACCATCGAGGCACAGCTTGCTAAACAGCAGAAGGTTGCTGCTGCAGGCAATAAAGATGCTAAGGTAATGGTATCTGTCTTGGAGGCTTATAAAGAAATGTTAGAGCAGGGTAAGAATGCTCGTAGCGTTGAGTTTGAAAGCAAGGAAGAACAGCAAGCAGCTCACGATCTCTTCCTCTTGACAACAAAACCTGTACTTTACGTTTGTAATGTAGACGAATCAAGTGCGAAGACAGGTAATGAATACAGTCAGATGATTGAGAAGATTGCAGCTGAAGAAGGTGCTGAAGCAATGATCATCGCTGCTAAGACAGAGGAAGATATCGCTTCTTTGGAGAGCTATGAGGATAAGAAAATGTTCCTTGACGAGCTTGGCTTGGAAGAAAGTGGTGTGAGCCGACTCATTAAAAAAGCATATCATCTGCTCAACCTCCAGACCTTCATCACCGCTGGTGAGATGGAAGTAAAGGCATGGACTTTCCATAAGGGATGGAAAGCACCGCAGTGTGCGGGTGTTATCCATACCGACTTTGAGAAGGGATTCATCCGTGCAGAGGTCATCAAGTACGACGATTACATCAAATATGGTTCTGAGGCAGCTATTCGTGAGGCTGGTAAACTCGGCATCGAAGGTAAGGAATACGTTGTACAAGACGGTGACATCATGCACTTTAGATTTAATGTATAGCCCCTATTTAACCCCTCTCTGCTCAGAGAGGGGATAATTATTGGTGCTATCTTCACTTTTAATAGCATAACTATGAACAATCTACTTTATATTGCATGGCAGCCAAGTGAAGTGATTTTCCAGCTTGGTCCCCTTCCTATTCGTTGGTATGGAATGTGTTGGTTAGTAGGTCTTGCCTTGGGATATTTTATGATGCAGTGGCTTTTTAAGCGTCATAAATTCCCTCCATCACAGTTTGATCCACTCTTCCTCTATGTCTTCTTTGGCGTACTGATTGGTGCTCGCTTGGGTCATTGTCTCTTTTATGAACCAGAGGAGTTCCTCACTTCTTGGAAAGGAATCATGACTATCTTTATTCCTATCCGTGAAATGGCTGACGGTTCATGGAAGTATGTGGGTTATCAAGGACTCGCATCGCATGGTGGAGTGGCTGGATTACTGATTGCCCTCTTCCTTTATATTCGTAGGACGAAGATGAATACGTGGGTAGTACTTGACTTCTTCGGTATCGTATCAGGTATCACAGCCTGCTTTATTCGCCTTGGAAATCTGATGAATTCAGAGATTATTGGTAAGGTAACAGACGTTCCTTGGGCTTTTATCTTCTATAATGTAGACGATAAACCACGTCATCCGGGACAGCTCTATGAGGCAATAGCCTACTTAATTATCTTCCTTTTTATTTACTTCATATATAGGAAATATCCTAAGAAAGTGGGTACAGGACTTTATTTCGGACTCTGTCTTACACTTATCTTCACCTTCCGTTTCTTCATTGAATACACAAAGGAGATACAGGAAGCATTTGAGGCAGGTCTGCCAATCGATATGGGACAGATATTAAGTATTCCTCTTATTGCCCTCGGTGTATGGTCAATTCTACGCTCAAGAGGCAAAGAAGGAAAACTACCATAACTCGTTTTCGACTACGAATTACGCTAATTGCACGAATATTCCTTATCAATGAGTATTCGTGCAATTTGTTTTATTAATAGTAATTAGTTGAAGTTTGTAAACTGTTTTCGTGCGGTTCAAAACCAATACATGCTCTTTTAGCTTCTAAAAGACGCCCTTTTGGCTTGCAAAAGATGCCCTTTAAGACCCTTACTAACGCCCTTTTGAAGTCCAGTTAAGCACCTTTTACTTTACTGTTTATAACTAATTGATTTGATTTTGATTACATACTTGATTTTTGTATGTGGTTTTGCTGTTATTTATAGATGTTTTACTCGAAATTATGTAATTATTTTTCAAACAATTATATGTAGATTTTCGAAGTCCAAAAAAGAAATGATTTTCAATGTCAGAGGATGATAAGAGGACAGAAAGTTGACTGTCTTAGCTATGTTTTTGTTTAATGAGTAACTTCGATTTTTCCGTTAAAGCAATTCGAAAAGCGTCCACACATTTAACGGAAGAACCTATTTATTTCTGTAAGTAGATATTAAAAAGACGATGAAAAACAGTGGATTGTTTGGGCTTTCCTCCTTATTTTTGTAATTTTGTAAGTCTAAGGATAAAATAAGAAAAGACTTAATAAGGAAGTAAAAGATATGGCAAAAGATGATAAGGGACTTACCCCAATGATGAAACAGTTCTTCTCAATGAAGGCACAACATCCTGGTGCATTAATGCTTTTTAGGTGTGGTGACTTCTATGAGACGTATGGTGAGGATGCTGTGGAGTCGGCAAGAATACTCGGTATTACCCTTACACGTCGTAATAATGGGGGGAGTGGCGACTCGATAGAGATGGCTGGTTTCCCACATCACGCCCTTGATACTTATCTTCCTAAGCTTATCCGTGCTGGAAAGCGTGTGGCTATCTGTGACCAGTTAGAGGATCCAAAGAAGAAACGTGAGGCTATCAAAGGCAAGAAGGGTTTGTCGGCAATGGACAAGATGGTGAAGCGTGGTATCACAGAACTTGTCACTCCAGGTGTTGCTATGAGCGATAACGTACTGAACTATAAGGAAAATAACTTCCTTGCTGCGGTACACTTTGGTAAAGGGTCATGTGGTGTTAGTTTCTTAGATATATCTACAGGAGAGTTTCTGACAGGTGAAGGCACCTTTGACTACGTCGAAAAGCTATTAGGAAATTTCCAACCTAAGGAGGTACTTTTCGACCGTGCGAAGAAACAAGAGTTCGAACGCTACTTCGGTACACGCCTTTGTACGTTCGAGATGGACGATTGGGTGTTTACTGACCAGACGGCACGTCAGAAACTATTAAAGCATTTCGGAACAAAGAATCTAAAGGGTTTCGGTGTCGACCATCTCAATAATGGAATTGTTGCAGCAGGTTCTATTCTGCAGTATTTAGAGATAACACAGCACACACAAATCAATCATATCACTTCTTTAGCACGTATTGAAGAAGACAAATACGTGCGTATGGACCGTTTCACTATCCGTTCTTTGGAGCTGATTGCACCAATGAATGAGGGTGGATCATCGCTTTTGAACGTTATTGACAATACTGTTACGCCAATGGGTGGACGTATGTTGCGTCGTTGGATGGTCTTCCCACTGAAGGATGAAAAGCCTATCAATGAGCGTTTAGATGTGGTTGACTATCTCTTCCGAGAGCCAGATTTCCGCGAATGTATCAATGAGCAGTTCCATCGCATTGGCGACTTAGAGCGTATTATCTCAAAGGTAGCAGTTGGTAGAGTGTCTCCTCGTGAGGTAGTGCAGCTGAAGAATGCCCTTATGGCTATCCAACCCGTTAAGACAGCCTGCCTTTATGCAAAGAGCGAGACACTGAAGAGGATTGGAGAACAGTTGAATCTCTGTGAGTCTTTACGTGATAGAATAGAAAAGGAGATACAGGCCGACCCTCCACAGTTAGTGGCGAAAGGTAATGTGATAGCCTTGGGTTATAACCAGGAGCTTGATGACTTGCGTTCTATTCGTGATAATGGAAAACAGTATCTATTGGAGATTCAAGAGAAGGAAGTAGAACAGACGGGTATTACCTCACTAAAGATAGGATTTAATAACGTGTTCGGTTATTACTTGGAGGTGCGCAATACGTTTAAAGATAAGGTGCCTGAGAATTGGATTCGTAAGCAGACATTAGCGCAGGCAGAGCGTTATATCACCCCTGAACTTAAGGAATACGAGGAGAAGATACTTGGTGCCGATGAGAAGATATTGGCTTTGGAGACTCAGCTATATATGGAACTGATACAGGATATGCAGGAGTTTATTCCGCAGATACAAATCAATGCCAATCTTATTGCCCATCTTGACTGTCTTCTTTCCTTTATGAAGGTATCACAGATGCAGCGTTATGTGCGCCCAGTAGTGGACGATTCGGAGGTTATAGACATCCTACAAGGTCGCCATCCAGTGATTGAAACGCAGTTGCCGATAGGTGAACAGTATGTGCCTAATGATGTATTGCTTGATACGGAACACCAGCAGATAATGATGATTACGGGTCCAAATATGGCAGGTAAGTCTGCTTTGTTGCGTCAGACAGCCCTTATTGTATTGTTGGCACAGATTGGTTGCTTTGTTCCTGCTGAACGAGCTCGCATCGGAATGGTGGATAAAATCTTCACACGTGTGGGTGCTTCGGATAACATTTCATTAGGAGAATCAACCTTTATGGTTGAGATGACGGAGGCTTCAAACATCCTTAATAATGTCACTCCACGCTCTCTTGTACTTTTTGACGAGCTTGGACGTGGTACAAGTACGTATGATGGCATTAGCATTGCGTGGGCGATTGTAGAGTATCTACACGAACATTCACGTGCACAAGCACGTACCCTCTTTGCTACACACTACCATGAATTGAACGAGATGGAGAAGAATTTCCCTCGTATTAAGAACTTTAACGTCTCTGTTAAGGAAGTGGATGGAAAGATCATCTTCGTTCGTAAGTTAGAGAAAGGCGGTAGTGAGCATTCCTTCGGTATTCATGTAGCAGAGATAGCGGGTATGCCTCGTTCTATTGTTAAGCGTGCAAACATTATACTTAAGGAGCTTGAAAAGGATAATTCACAAGTGGGTAGTGTCGGTAAGGCGGCTGTTGAGCATCTTGATCAGAGTAGAGATGGTATGCAACTATCCTTCTTTCAACTCGACGACCCTGTCCTCAGTCAGATTCGTGACGAAATCCTTGGTCTTGATGTCAACAATCTTACACCTGTTGAAGCCCTCAATAAGCTGAATGATATTAAGAAGATACTGAAAGGATAAGGCTTAATCAATCTCTCAAATACCTGCCAATTCTTGCAAGTTCTTCAAGAACTTGCAAGAATTGGCAGAAATTATACATAGAAATATTATCAAATAGTACTTATACAAGTCTTGTTTTAGAATCAAATAGTTCTCCCTTAATGTAGCTGAATTTTACCTTATTAATAGGTATTTTCTTTAAAAACTGCTGCGAAACAAGCCCATCAAGATCAGATTTTGCCGTCGTATGGCTGACAGAGAAGCGATTTTCTACTTCTTTTACGGTCATTATCATTTTTGGGTTATCACGATACAAAGATAAAATAATAGCTTGTCTCTCATTTATGGAGCCTAACTTAAGCAGATTGATGCTATTTTGTCGCTGGTATATTTTTCGTTGAATATAATCTTGTAGTTTTTTGAAGGCAAGTGAAAGTACTTTCAGATGATAAGTTACGAAATAACCTAAGTCATAATCATCAGTCTCAACATATAAGTAAGCTTTTTCATATTGTCGTTTTGAAGCATAGATAATACGAGAGATAGATAAGTATTCTGTTAGCCAGTAGCCATTTTTGAGCATATACCAATAGAATAATGCTCTTGCTGTTCTGCCATTTCCGTCTACAAAGGGATGAAGATAAGCTAAGAGGAAGTGGATGATGATGGCTTTGATAATAGGATGTATAAAAACGTCCTTTGCTTCATTGTTGGCAAATTCACAAATTCTGTTTATGAAGTCAGGTATCTCTTTATAAGAAGGAGGTGTGTGTACTATCTCATTTGTGATACCATCAATAACAACGATATCGTTATTCTGACGAAATTTTCCTTCATTGGTACTATCATTCAATGTCTTTGCTGTCATCTTAGAATGGATTTTCAAGAGTAGTTCCATACTCATTTTATCATCCTTATGCTCAGCAATAAAGCGTATTCCCTCATAATTATTTACAATCAT
This sequence comes from Prevotella sp. oral taxon 313, assembly GCF_003043935.1. Lineage (NCBI taxonomy): Bacteria > Pseudomonadati > Bacteroidota > Bacteroidia > Bacteroidales > Prevotellaceae > Prevotella > Prevotella sp. oral taxon 313. The sequence continues at coordinate 2,511,527 of NZ_PYXE01000001.1, read as the reverse complement.
CTGTTCTGATTTGTTATGAGGTGATATACTTTTTCTTAGCATCTCTTTGGCAACTCTATGGGTGGTAGCTGCTCCTTCCATCTGACTGGATGATATAGCTTCTTCCATTAGTGAGGATATGAGATATCGCTCTCTGTCTTCTGAAGGAATAATAGCTGAATTTTCCCAAGAACCTCCAAAGTTCATGTCAAAATAATGACATAGCTTTTGCATATTGTTGGTAATGGATAGTGTGAAAGGACAGTCCTCCCATATTTTTATCTGTTGCATGAGACGGTTAAGTTTAGCAGCTGCCCAAATGTGTTCAGATGAAAGATCAGCTGGATGAGACTTGTATTTTACTTCAGTCCAATACAAGTAATCATCATTGATATTGCGTATCAATGGAGTAACGTCTGTTCGTGCAGATAATTTTGTTGCTTTTTGTATAAGTTTGGTATCTAACTTGGGAGGTTGTTCTATCATAATTCTTTTTTGCAAATATAATACTTTTCTCTTATATTAAACGGTTAATAGTGAAGATTTAACATAAATTCTTGCAAGTTCTTCAAGAACTTGCAAGAATTGGTACTTTCAAATAATGGTTGAAAGATTAGGTTGATAAGAAGAAAAAGAGCATAAAAAAGACAAGGTAACAAAGTGAATAACTCAGATTAGTTCCTTTGTTACCTTGTCTTTTTATCATGTCATAGAAATAAGAATTTGCTTTTTCTAATCCAACTTAGTTATTCTGATAATTCTCATAGCTGTACAATACTGTGAAGTAATATTGAACTAATGTATATGCAAGAACATTTTTAATTCTATTTTGCTGTCACTTTTAACATTTAAGACTAATTGCTTATTTTCCAGATATATATGTGTTTTATAATACTGACAGATGTGACAGGAAAAATGATTATAGTCTGAAAAGCTAAGAGTTATTTCTCATGCCGCTTAATGTTGTTGCTGCCTCATCCTTTGTGTGCTACTCTGTAGTTTTTACTTATTCTCTTTCCTACTTTGCGCGCTGTGATTCTGTATCACGGTTGTCATGATAGGTACGATGAACCTGTTTGCCACCAAATGACCATGTAGCACGAAGTCCGATATATCGAGAATGATTATCAAATTGGTTCGTGTTAGTATATTCTTGATAGAATATGGTATTTCGATTGATATTCTGATGGAAGGGATCGCTAATGGTAAAACTTATTTTCAAACGGTCGTCTAAACAACTGTATTTAAGGCTCATCCTGAGGTAAGCATAAGAGTCACTTTGAGTTTGTGCAAAATATTCTCGGAACCTGTGACGATAGTTGACCTCGGCAATGAGTGTTTTCTGATGGTTGAGCATGAAAGAGAGCGAACCTTCAGCACGCTTACCCCATCCATGTATCTGTAACACGTCCGTCCGATAATCAGAATGGGAATCATAGTAATATACTTCTCCTCCTATGTTAAGGTTCAGCCATGTCAGGACATTGCGGTTATAATTAGCATAGATACCTGTCTTTTCATGGCGCAGGCCGTCATAGGGACCGGTTACCTGACTTCCGTTTGCGAGGAATGTGGTTCTCCAGCCTGTCTCCCCTTTGCCATGACTGCTGTAGAGAACGGCATAAAGTCCTTTCCCATTGCTATAGTTTATCTCCATGTTGCGAGTATAGGCAGCTGCGAGATAAGGGTTTCCTGTCATGTAATCAGTGGTAGATGTATAGATACGGAAAGGATTGAGGTCGTTGAAATCGGGTCGTTCTATCCCCCAGTTGGCAGCAAATGCCAGATTCTGATTCCCTTTCAATTGCCAGTTCAGGTGCAGCGTGGGATAGAAGCGTCCGTAATGACTGCGGCTGATCTGTCCCTGTGTGAGCTGGTTGCTTTCCGTCCATGTATGTTCGTAGCGTAATCCGGCCTGCACCTGAAGCTTTTCCGTGAGCTGTTTCTTTACCGATAGATAGGCTGCAAGGGTTCGCTCTTTGTACAGGAATTCATTGCTTTCGGCCGCATTGTACTTCCACTGTCCGTTGGCAAAGTTCTCCAACATCAGACTTGTCTTGTTGCGGATGGCAGAGAAAGATGTCCCTGTCTCCATATAGAGATGCTTGAAGGGAAGGGAAAAATCAAGTTTTAAGGCATTTATCTTGTAATTTGCCTTGCTTTTATTGCGTAGTGATTCAGTTATTCCGTTTGTTACCGATACGTTTTCGCTTTGTGTGGGAGCATTGCTGTTGAAGAAATTATAGTTAACATTGAGTGTCTTCTCCAATGAGTCGAGCTTGTATTCTGCATACAGTGTCGTACTTATGTTGTTGTTCCAGACAGCAGGGGCATGGGCTGTCGTAAATGTCGTGTCCCTGTTGATTGAGACAAACGTGTGATCGGGAGAGGTGTGATCGGTATAAAATGATGTCATAACACCCAGTTCCAAGCGCTTGGTAGCATGATATTTCACGATGGCATCAGCATTATACGACGACCAAGGGGCTATGGTCCGCTTTCTTGTACTGCGCTGGTGTCCATCTTTGAAGTCATAGACAGAATATGAGTCGTTGATTACTTTATCCAAAGACATTCCCAGACCAGTGGACAGCTCAAGTTTCCTACTGGCATAATTGAGGTTTATATCTTGGAAATACCTCCCACGGTACTGTCGTTGTACCTCCTCACTGATACTCCCACTCCACCCTTTCGACTGGTCACGCTTCATGACGATGTTGATGTATCCTGCATTGGCTTCTGCCTTATATTTTGCTGGTGGAATAGTTATCACCTCTATACGCTCAATATCTTCTGCCTTCAGGCTGCGGAGTTTTGCCTTTACAGCATCGGCAGTCATTTCAAGGATAAGTCCATCAAGCATGATATGGGTAATGCCCTTACCTATGATGCTGACACTTTCGTCACTGACATTTAGCATTGGTACACGCCCCATCACTTCTATACCATTCATCCCCTTGGAGAAAGGGTCATTACTGACGAGATATTGCAGTCGGTCAACATCATTTTTAATAACCCGGCGCATACCTTTTACTGTCACGGACTTCAGTGTATATGGTTCAGTCTTCATACGGATAGTACCGATATTGCCGACATTAATCAGCTTATAGTAGATAGCAAATCCAACGAAAGAAACCCGTAGTAAGACCTTCCGTTGACTACATGGTATGACAAAGTCTCCCCCGTTATTGGTCACTCCGCCATTGATGAAACTGGAATCTGATGGATTCAACAAAGCTACATTGGCAAACGGTACAGGCTGGTTGTGCTGATCAACAATGTGTCCGATGACCTTTGTAGGTACTTTTTGTGTACATTCTACGAAGATAAGGCTATCACTGACGGTCATGCGCATGGGATAGAAACCCAATACCTCTCGTATTGCTTCGGGAACGGTGCGGTTACGTAGGTTTACAGTGACTGTAAAATCCTCTAATTCATTATATATGAAGTTGATTGTATACCTTTGGCTAGCATTGTCAATATCAGTCAGCACATGTGGTAGGGATGTCTTATTATAGTTTCGGGTAATATGCTGCGCCTGTACACCACAGACAATCAGTAGCAGTATACCAAGAAAGAGATGCTTTCTCATAGTGTTTTATTCTATGGTGATTGTACTGTCAGCCAAAGTTAGCTGTACTTTTTCAAACATGTTTAGTGTCTTTACTGCGTGTTCTACACTTTGGTCTCTGTTCCAAAGAAAGCGCAAACGTAGCTGTCCTGCTTCTGGGTTACGACAGACAGTTTTTATCCCATAGTAATCTGATATTTCTTGAACAATGTCCTGTAACATAACATTATCAAACTGTTTGGGAGGAAGTATCTCTCCTACTCTCTTTTCTTCCAGCTTGCTATATGTGACAGTTGTGCGTGTAGAGCCTTTTTCCCTTAATGTTTTTGTATGAGCTATGTTGTTTGTGACCGTAACAGCTGAATCCGTTGCCAACTGTTTTCTACTACCTTTGACAATGCTAACTGCAGCTATGGCAATTCCCGATACAGTGAGAATACCGATGACTACTGCAGCTACCTGTCTGTAATAACGGTGTACAGGTTTGGAGGTAGATTTCTTTTCCATCAACTTGTGCCATTCCTCTTCTATGATTTCATCTGTCAGTTTATCGGAAGTCCGTCTGTACTCGTATGCACTGGTAGTGTCTGATATAAGTTGATATGTTTGCCTCAACTCATCATCACGCAACAGTTCATTAAGCTGTTCATCAGTATATTGATCAGGATGCTCCATCATGTCAAGCAACCTTTCCATCTGTCTGTAACTATCTTTTTTCATTTCTGGTTGGGATTAAATTGTTCTTTCATCTTCCTAATTGCCTGTATCAAGTGCTTGTAGACAGCAGCTTCGCTGATGCCAACCTGTTCTGCAATGGCTTTATAGGACAGTTGCTTGTCAAAGCGTAGACGGAAGACTGTACGGGTCTGTGTTGTCAGCTTATTGTCTGCAAAAGCCAATAATTCCATGTAGCAATCAGTCTGGTGCTGTATGGGCGATAAGTCAGGCTCTGTTTCTATTGTCAACAGCTTATTGACACGCTCTTTCATCTGTTTCTGTCTGATGATGTCTAAGCACTGGTTACGTACACTTACAAGTAGATAAGTGCCTGTTCCTTTCTTAGGCAGGTGGAAATTGTCACGGAACAACCGCACAAATACCTCACTCACGGCATCTTTCGCCTCGTCAGAATCGTGTAGCATTGCCACTGCCAGCCTGAACATTGCGCCGTAGTGCATTCGAAACAGGTGCTCAATGGTTTCTTCTTTCGACATAGATATCTATTCGTTTTTTTATCTGTTCTCATCCTTATAACGAATGAAAGTGGATTTTCCCAACCCCTTAATACTATAAATTGTCTTTAAAGTTGGAAAAGACCTTATTAATTGCTTGTTTTGTACTCAACTTTTGGGTCTTATCGTACTTAGCTAACAAGTCCTAATCTTTTACTAAAAAGCTCCTAATCTTTTACTGAAAAGCTCCTAAGCTTTTACTAAAAAGCTCTTAAGCTTTTACTGAAAAGCTCCAGACAACTTAGCTAACAAGTCCTATCGTACCCAACCTCTGGGTGTAAAATATCTATTTGTTGGGTATAACAATTCTTTAATTGCTACTATAGTTCATTGGGTTTAAGGGAAGAATAAAAGGTTAAAAAAACAGAGTAACATAAGAACAAGCAATAAGTTCTTATGTTACCCTGTACTTTGTTTATATGTTACTCTGTCTTTATTCCTCTTTATTCTGTCCCTTTTGTAAGTTCATCAATCTGTTGGATAATATCGGAGTTAATGCGTTGCATACGAAGATATAACCATATACCGATGGCTACTCCGGCGATTAAGCCAACGCCACCACCAACCAGCATACCATAGAACATGGATGTATTTTCTCCTCCATTCGCAGCACCTGAACCATTGTATAACTCGATAACGAACCAAGAAACCCATATTGTCATAAAGAAGATACCATATAATAAGGACCTTTTGCGTAATTTCTTCATCCTTTGCATTTGTAAGGATGTTGCTATGAGGTCACCATTAAGGAACGCTTCCTTATTGAAACGGTTGATATAAGCATCGAAACAAACAGTGAAAGTCATAAATATTACAGTAGCTCCATAGAACCACCACGATAGGTTAAACGTTATTCGAATATCATTGTAAACGTAATAAATAAATAGTAACGCTAAGAATGACACCCATGTGTACTTCTTCATAAACGACATCTTATTGAGCATTGACTGTCTGATAAGCTTATCGTTGATGAGTGTTTGATTGTCAAGTTTACTCTTTAGTATTCCTAACTGTTGTCGCATTTCTTCTAACTCTGTATTTTTTGTTTCCATTGTAGTTTTCTTTTTAATGTGATTGTTAAGCTTTGTAGGGTATTAGGCATATTAGGCTAATTAGACTAATAGGGCTAATTAGGCCAATAATATTAATAGTCTTCTCCCCTACTCCTCTGTTGTTACATTCGTTTTCTTTAATTTCTCCTTAATTCTAAACAGTCTTACAGATACATTCTTAGTACTGATACCGACGATTTTGCCAATCTCTTCATAGCTCATATTCTCTAACCAAAGCAGGATAATGGCTCGGTCAAAAGGACCTAACTGGCTGATACGGTGGTTAAGCTGCTGTATTTGTCGGCTGTCATCATCGCTATCCGTAAAGGGATTGATGTTCATCGTAAGTGGAATCGTTTTCCGTTTCCGTTTCTTTCGGTCACATGAGATGCAGGTGTTGAGGCTGATGCGATAGATCCACGTGCGCACATCGCTTTCTCCTCGGAAGTTCTGCAGACCCTTCCAAAGGTTTATCAGCACCTCCTGAAAGAGGTCGTTCACCTCGTCTTCATTCTTCGAGAACATATAGCATACGGTATAAATCGTACTTTTATGTTCTCTCACGATTCGCGAGAAGTCTTGTTCATTTTGTAGGTTGTCCATCTTTTGATAGGTTGATTTTTGTCTTTTAGACGCACGTAGTGGGTTAAAAACTACACTGTAAAGCTGAAATTCTTTCTTTTTTGAGTGCAAAAGTATTGTTTTATAGCCATAGATACAAGTCTTTGAAGCTTTTATTTATTCTTCAAACAAGGTTATTCTCCCCGCTTAAAGTGTTAGTTATCAATGATTAACAACATTATGATTACATTCTATAAACAGATGAGTAAGGATAAAAGATATAAGGATTAATGCTGTCTAACATTCCTATCTTTTAGTGAGTAAGGCGTGATAGTCAGTCTTCAAAAACCTAATAAATAGCCTTATAGATATGATTTAATGCTTGAAAAGTTTTGATGTTCTGATATTAATATCTATCTTTGCCACAGATAGGAACGTCTGAAAGAATTAGAAGTAGTTTCCGGCGTATTCGCTGGAGTTTGATACGAAGTATTGTTATTATCGTTAACGAAGGTTCACGATAAAAGTAATTCCCTTACAGCGTTCCTATTTTTTTTTTTTAATAAGTGCACTATGGCAACTAAAACAGTAAATGCAAGAAACTATACAAAGGCTGATTTTGATCATCGGTTGCGTTATTTAAGTGATTCGCAAGAACTTGCTAAGCTACTGAACGAACTGAGCGAGCCTTATCCCTATTATGTTTTTCGTGCGAAACAACTAAGTTTTTTAGCTGATACCAATAATATTAATCGACGCTGCAAGACTTTCCTACTTCGCAAAAAGCATGGTGGCTATCGTGAGATTACCGCACCGAAAGGGGCACTTCATGATATCCTGCATGCGTTGAACATAGTTCTTCAGACCTACGACGAGCCTACTCCTTGGGCGTTTGGCTTTGTCTGTGGTCGTTCTGTGGTTGACAATGCACGTCCACATGTGGGGAAACGTTATATTCTAAACCTTGATTTAAAGGATTTCTTCCCCTCTATTACACGCCAGCAGGTGGCTGACTGTCTGACGGCAGAGCCTTTTGGCTTCTCGTCATTGGCTGCAAAACTCGTCTCTGGGTTGGCTACTGTGCGCACAAAGAACAATGAAGAAGTATTGGCACAGGGCTTTGCTACATCGCCAACGCTGTCGAACTTTATTTGTCGGGAGATGGATAAGGAGATTGCGAGCATAGCTGCTGCACAAGGAATTACCTTTACCCGTTATGCTGACGACCTCACTTTCAGTGCTGACACAGACATCCTTCGTCCGCAGGGAGAACTTGTACAGCAGGTTAAGGCTATCGTTGAGCGTTATGGTTTCCGACTGAACGAAGCGAAAACCCACCTACAGCGCCGTGGAAAGCGGCAGGAGGTAACAGGCTTGATGGTAACGGAGAAAGTGAATGTAAGCCGCCGTTATGTGCGTGAAATCCGTTCTTTGTTGTATATCTGGGAGCGTTATGGCTATGAAGATGCCTGTCGGGCTGCGTGGAAGAGCTACAGGCAGCAGCATGGAAAAACAAAGGGACATCAGCATTGTGTACCTCTTAATGCTGTTCTGAGGGGTAAATTGAACTATATGAAGATGGTACGTGGAGCCGACGACCCGCTCTATCAGCGTTTTGTTAGTCGTTATACTGCTTTACAGCAAACAAATAAACGAGAGATAAAAGAGGTGGCATATAAGGCTTATATGGGTAAGTATCTTTCTAATCCAAGCAAAGATAGGAGTAGAGAAAGTACTGTCTTTCCAGATGATAGTAGCACATGTCGACAGCGTGGAACCATAAGTGGCGATTTTTATGACCCACGAGAAAAGTCGAGACGTATCCTTTCTCTTATAGTGAAGATTATCATTTTCGCTGCTATTATACTTATCTTCATGTATTTTAAGTCACGTAGATAAGCACTAAAAAGTAGGTTTGTAAGTAGGATTCTCCCTTACTTTTGTCATAAAGGCAACTGTTGTTATCGAATTATTTTCGTGAAGAAAAATATTTTTCTTCATGAAAAAAAATATTTATTGTCATGAAAAAAAATATTTCTTGTCGTGAAAGTAATTCGCTGTTTACCTAATTCTATCAATAGGAAGGATAATTTCTCCTAATGAAATCATGGCATTGAAGAGGCTTATATATTGATAGTTAGGGATGTCTGAAACACTGATTTCGCGCTTTTGAAGCAGTCCACAATCGAGCAGTCGTTGCCGCATTGTACCGCAAAGGAGTGGTGTAGAGGGTGTAAACCATTGTTTGCCATCATAGAGAGCAATGTTAGTATAGGATGTATCTGTAAGGTGATTGTTACGAACAATAAGTATTTCGTCACAGTCACCTTGCTGTTTTTTTAGTTCGTTAAGTGCCGAGCGGTCAGTACTCTTGTAGGGATAGCTGATGTTATCGTCATAGACAAGGTGCAAGGAGCGGATTTCTCTGCAGGTATAAGGTGTACAGGTGATATCGTGGATGCCCTCTTTATCATAGACAAAGCGTAGCTTCGAACATCCCATCGGTAGGCTAACAGCCTTTAGAAGGTCAGCTATGCGCAACGGCTCTGGCTGTCCTAACATCTCTTTTCGTGTGCGATTCATCCGCTGTTCGTGGTAGGCAAGATTACAGACACAGCCGTCTACCACCCTTATTGTCTCAATATATTGGCACATAAACCTTCTCTATCACCTCTTTATATTCGTCATCATTATTACTCTGAGCCGTAATGCCACCCCCAGCCTTATAGTGGAGCTGTCCGTTTTTATCCTGATCAATAAAGCGAATCATCACTGCACTGTCTAATTGTCCTTGGTTATAACAACCCATTACACCTGTATAAAAGCCTCTTTCATACCCCTCAGCCTCATCGATAATCTCCATTGTACGAGGCTTAGGAGCACCCGTAATGGAGCCAGCAGGGAGCAAACGGAAGAGAAGCGTACCGATGTTCTGACGATAGTCGACAGGGAGCTGTCCTGTAATCTCCGAACTTGTCTGAAGGATTTCACCCTTGTTAGTCGTCAGATGGTCGACATAGCGATAGCGTTTCACTTGCACCTTCTCTGCTATCATGCTCAGATCGTTACGGATAAGGTCAACGATAGTAGCGTGTTCGGCAGCTTCTTTCTTATTTTCCATCAGTTCCTTCTCGGCTTCAGGACGTGTTGCATCAATCGTACCCTTCATTGGGAAGGAGCTGATAAGTCCTTCTCTGTTGATACGAACGAATATTTCAGGGGAGAAGCAAACGAATTTCTCTTTCATCCAACAGCGGTATAAGGCCTTTGAACGCATAAAGATATCATGCAGAGAGAGGTTTGTTCGTATGGGAATCTTGCAGGTCAAGTTGGCTAAATAGCTGTCGCCTTCACGCTCTCTTTGCTTGACAAGATTGATGCGGTGCTCATAGTCTTCTCTTGTGGGTGGTTCAGTATGCCATTCGACAGCCTCACTGCTATAGCTTTCGGCCTCTGGTATATTAGAAAGAGTTGGGAAAGAAAAAAGCAGTTCACGTGGGTCTATGTTCGTAAACTCCTCTATGTAGGCGCTATCGGCTCTATAATTAATGATAAAGAAAAAGTCTTTACCTTCCTTGGCCAGCGTGTTCATTCGCTGAATAGCTTGTGTTTGATTATGGAGTAACATGGGTGGGGATAGGGTGATGGGTGTTGGGTGGTGAATGTTGGGTGTTGATGAATTGTTTATATGGGTGTTTGGTGTTGGAGTGATGGGTGTTTGGTGTTGAATGATGGGTGGTGATGAATTGTGGGCGAGCGTGCTGATTACAATTATCTTAGGGCTTGATAATGATTTTGAGATGGTAGACTTCTGCTGTTATTTGCTGTTCGATGTGATAGCGTTCGGGGTATATTAACTCCAAACGGCGGTACATATTCTCTAATCCGATACCCTTTCCACTCTTGTCAGTGTCGTTTTTTGGATAGTTACTGTTCTCACAAAGGAATACTATCTTACCGTTGTCTTCTGTGATAGAGATGTGGACAAACGATGGTTTATTGGCACTTATACCATGCTTAAAAGCATTCTCTACGGGCGTAAGGAATACTAATGGCGCAATGAGCAACTGTGAGTTATGGATGACGAATTGGCTCTTTATCTCTACGTTACTGCCATACCGTATTCTCATCAGGTTAATATAGTTCTTGATGAAAGCTATCTCACCATTCAGACTTACCTCCTTCGGCTGCGTTTCATAGAGTGCATAGCGCAGCAGTTCAGACAGTTGTTCGATAGCCTTTTGGGCATTGTTGGGACTTGTCTGGGTGAGCGACGATATGTTATTGAGCGTGTTAAAGAGGAAGTGGGGGTTCAGTTGGTTCTTAAGCCATGCTAATTCGGCCTCTGTCATCTTCTGTTTCTCCTCTCTAAGTTGCCTTCTCAGTATGTTATGTCGGATATAATACCTTACGAAGATAGCAGCAACTACCATCGTGTAGTTGAGGATCATCCACATAACACCAAACTGATAGAACCCTACTCGGATAGGAGCATTGGGCATGTCTTCGTTGTATATGCTGAAGATATGGTGGTTCCACAAAGTTATGAACAGTAGGTTGATAATCCAGAAGGCCCAGTGTTTGGTCTTATTCTTCGTTTCAAAGAGGTAAGGAACAAGTAGATAGAAATTGACCATGAAAACTATCAGCAGTAAGAAGAGCACAAAGGAGTTGACACACATTGACTCTTTTGCTGCTTTGACATCGTGTTCAAGCAACATAATCACCAATGACCAGATAGAAACAAGAAGTACATAAATGGCTACCTGTACGCCAATAACGAACAGGTTGTAGCGACTCAGGCATAGTTTCTTTATCTCCTCCAATATCTTCATAGTGCAAAGATAGTCTTTTATAAGGAAAGAAACAAGCAGAATCTACGCTACATTCGTACTTTGTTTAGTTTTAACATTGAGGATAAATATCGGTAAATCAAGTTGTTACGTGGGTGTATTGTTGCGCTTGTTAGGCAAATTAGCCCAGTTGGTACAATCTTTCAATCAGATTAATCGTCGTTTTCAGTCTGATTATCTAATCTTTATTTACTATTTATTCTCAATCTTTAAGCCTCTTGTCTGTTATCGCCTCCTACAAAGTGCATGCTTTTTGACAGTTAAACTATTGACTGATATTGTATCAATATTGGCTGTCGTAGCATGGAGTGAACCATTGATTACAATGGTGTTAGGCCCCTGCACTATTGGTGTCTATGCTTAGTACGGGGTGGTACTGAGCGTTAGCATCACTTGTATTAGGCGTTAGCACCATGGTAGGAAACGAGATGGGAGGGACGCTCCCACCGTTGGTTAGATCGCGACCTACGCTGATGATGACCTTTGTCTATCAAACCTTAATCCTTGGTTTGGGCTTTGTTTTGGTCTGACTTGATAAGTGCAAGCAAGTGTTCGACTGCTTCCTCTTCTGGTATATTATGTTCAACACATACCTGTTTGCGGTAGAGACTCACCTTCTTAGGTCCTGCACCCACATATCCATAGTCTGCATCAGCCATCTCACCGGGACCATTCACGATACAGCCCATGATACCTACCTTCAGTCCTTTCATTCCCTTGGTAGCTTCTTTGATGCGGGCAATCGTCGTACGAAGGTCGTAGAGTGTACGACCACAGCCCGGGCAAGAGATGTATTCAGTCTTCACCATGCGCAATCTACCTGCTTGAAGAATACCGAAAGCCGTTTGTTCAATATCCTCTTGTGAGAGGTTGCCATTGTTCATCAGCCAGATACCATCGGTAAGTCCGTCCATCATGAGTGCACCCATATCTGCTGCAGCCTCCAATTGGAACTTCTCTTTAGCCGTAGTTGTCTCAGCCTGTTGGCTGTTACTGCTTTCTTCCTTCTCTTCGGTAGTTGAATGCTGATACATCTGGGCGAAGATGATAGGGTTCTTTACCCCTGCTATCATCAGTTGATGCGCCAATGCACGCTGGTCGCCAAGGCGGTTCTGATGGCTTGTCATACATACCACAACCACCTCTGGATGTGTTTTCAGACAAGCAAGGAACTCCTCTGAAGGTGTACCGAACTTCAAGACGAGGAACTTAACATCACTGTTTATCGCACTGATGAAAGGCATTCCCGTCACAGGGAAGATAGGATAGACGTTCTCTAAGGACTGCTTACCACTGTTGGCAAGGTCCATATAGGCATCATAATCAAGGATATACTTCTGTTTCTTTGCCCTTTTCTCAGGCAGTTCGCCCTGTACATAGATATAATCGGGCTTTGGTAGCTCTGGTGATGACACCTCGGCAGTTGCTTGGCCAGCCTTTCGAGTAGCAATAACAACAGGAACATTCTCGCCACCGATATTGCCTGCAGCCACTGTCTCACGTCGGTTAGGATGGAGATAATCAAAGCCATCATACTGTTCGGCAGGGATGAGAAGATGTTTCTCGTGTCGACGGATATACCATGTAAGGTGTTTAGCCACTGGAATCTCGCACTCTGGCTCTTCACTCAGTGATACACGGATCGTGTCACCGATACCATCAGCGAGTAAGGCACCAATACCTACGGCACTCTTAATGCGTCCGTCTTCACCTTCACCCGCCTCGGTAACACCAAGGTGGAGCGGATAGTGCATACCTTCCTTGTCCATCTCAGCCACAAGAAGGCGTACGGAACGAACCATAACAACCGTGTTTGAGGATTTGATAGAGATGACAATGTCATGGAAGTCATACTTACGGAAGATGCGGAGGAACTCCATGCAGCTCTCTACAATACCTTCTGGTGTATCGCCATAACGGTTACGAATACGGTCAGAGAGGCTACCATGGTTGACTCCGATACGTACAGCGGTGTGGTTCTCCTTACATATATTGATGAAAGGAATCAGTCTGTCCTCAATCTTCTGTAGCTCTTGCGCATATTCCTCATCGGTATACTCCAGTTTTTTGAACGTACGAGCAGGGTCGACATAGTTACCCGGATTGATACGAACCTTTTCTGCATAGAGGGCAGCAACGTCTGCTACATTTGCATTGAAGTGAACATCCGCACAGAGCGGAGCCATATAATTGTCTGCACGTAGTTGTGCATTGATATTCTTTAAGTTCTCTGCCTCACGCTTTCCCTGCGTTGTGAGGCGTACAAGTTCTCCTCCTGCGTCAATGATACGCTTAGCTTGTGCAACACTTCCTTCGGTATCATCGGTGGAAGTCGTTGTCATTGACTGTACGCGTACAGGGTTCTCTCCACCAATGTTGAGTGCACCAACATGCGTGACAGAGGTTTTCCTTCTTTCAAAGTTGAATAAATCTATCATGTTCTATTTGGATAATGGGGTACCTCCCCAAGCCCTTTTGGGATGATGAAAAACCTCCCTACGCCCCTCTGAGAGAGGGGTTATAGTAAGAGGTAATAAATGGTAACGACCTTTACCCTAATTGTTTCCCATTGTTACTCCACCTTTTTGAGGGGTTAGGGACGGTCTTAGCACTTAAACTTATAATCCTTTAGCTCAGCTAACTCCTTGTTAGCCTTCTCTATCTTCTTTCCTAATGAAGCCTTCCAGTTGTCAATCTTCTTTGCAATAGCCTCATCACCGAGTGCTATCATCTCAGCTGCAAGGATGGCAGCATTCTGTGCTCCATTGACGCCAACAGTAGCAACTGGAATGCCAGGAGGCATCTGAACGATAGAAAGTAAGGCATCAAGGCCATCGAGCATACCCTTAATTGGCACGCCAATGACTGGAAGTGGTGTTGAAGCGGCGATAACTCCAGGCAAAGCTGCAGCCATACCAGCCGCAGCAATGATGACTTTTACGCCACGACCTTTTGCTTCCTTGGCAAAAGTCTCTACTGCGTCAGGTGTACGATGAGCAGAGAGTGCATTCACTTCAAAAGGAATCTCTTGCTCTTCCAACCACTTACAAGCTTTTTCCATTACGGGTAAATCGCTTGTTGAACCCATGATAATACTAACTAATGGCTTCATATTCTTTATGTATTAAGTTTATTTTCTTTGTTTGTTTTATGTGTATTTATTCTTAAGACAGATGTAATTTCCTGTCGGTTTATTCTTTATTCTTTGGCAATCAGTGTACTTTTCTACTGCTATTGATTCTATACAACGATGATTGTAATGAATGAACAGATGATTCCTAAGAAGAAACCCGATGCCACTTGCTCCAATGAATGTTGCCTGAGAATCATTCTACTGCTACCTACAAACCCTGAAACGATGAGCGTAAGACAAAGCCACCACATCGGATTGAAGTTGAAAAGCAGTGAAAAAGCTATTAAAGAGCCTGTCACACCACCGATAGCTGCCGTATGTGTTGATATCTTCCACCATACGTTGATGATAGCACATAGAATCTGAATGATCAATGCTACCATAAGTATAGACGTCAGCATGTGAGGCAGGTGTAGGATGTTCATGATATAAAAGCACGTGAAGTAGCAAAGAATAGAAATCACATAAGGAACCATTCTTCGCTCTCGTTGCCCTAACTGAATCAATGTCCAGCCGTGGTATTGGCGATAAAGGTGGATGAGTAAGGTAGGGATAAGGACCGTAAAAGCGTAAACCAAAAAGACATACGACAGCTTTGCCTGCCACGGGAACATACTAAGATAGCTAAAAGTAAAGATAGCCAATATGCCCACAACGGGTAAATAGAATGGTGTGAGAACCATACTCACAACCCTTGCTGTTAATATAATGTTCTTTTCGTTCATACTTTAACACCTAACACCTAACATCCAACACCTAATTACATCACCCCTTCCTCAGTCTTGCCACAGGTAATCCGAGTTGTTCGCGGTACTTGGCAACGGTGCGGCGGGCTATTGGGAAGCCCTTTTCTTTCATCACTTTGGCAAGCGCATCATCGCTGAGCGGCTTGCGTTTGTCCTCTTTGTCGATTACTTCTTTGAGTGCCAACTTGATTTTACGAGTAGACATTTCCTCGCCATCTTCCGTTGTATAGCTATCAGTGAAGAAGAAACGCAGCGGGAATGTACCCCAACGTGTCTGTGCATACTTGATGTTGCTCACACGTGATATGGTAGAGATGTCTAATCCTGTACGGTCGGCAATATCTTTAAGAATCATTGGTTTGAGGTCAGCCTCATCTCCATCTTGGAAGAATTTCCGCTGAATATCGATGATAGCCTTCATCGTCACTTGTAATGTATGACGTCTTTGCTTTACCGCTTCGATAAATCCTTGTGCCTTTTCCACCTTTTCTTTGGCATAAAGCAACGCCTCCTTCTCCTGTCGATTCATATTAGCTTTGTTGTTTCGGTAGGTCTCCATCATATCGTTGAAGGCCTGCGAAACGTGCAACTCTGGTAGATTGCCGTGGTTTAAGCTGAAAGTAACCGTACCATCATCCTCTGTGTCGACGATAAAGTCAGGTGTTATCTGTTGCAGGTTACGTCCTTGTGTCTCACCCATAGACGACCCCGGCTTCGGATTTAACTTACGAATCTCACGCTGTAGCGCCTCTACTTGAAGGTCAGACAGCGACAGTGCGCTTTGAATCTTATCCCAATGCTTCTTTTTGAAAGCATCGAAATGATGTGAAAGGATGTTGTAGATGTATTTATACAGATGACTATCTTTCTCCCACTCACCATTCTCAACCTTACGGTCTATCTGCAACAAGAGACATTCTTGCAAGTCTCTTGCACCGATACCAGCTGGGTCAAAGTCCTGCAGAATCTTCAGTACCTCTTCTAATTCCTTAGTAGACGCGTCAATCCCATAGTAGATAGCTAACTCATCGCTGATACTATCGAGGTCTTTTCGCAAGAGTCCGTCATCATCAAGACTACCGATAAGATACTCCAAGATACTCTTCTGCCTTTCAGTAAGCTCTCTTTCGCCCACCTGCTCATTGAGTTTATCAATAAAGGACGTTGTATCTCCATACACAATCTCCTCATATTCAGCATTATTTCGTTGCTGTCTTGAATCGTATGTAGGAAGATCATCATCCGAACGCATACGCTCCAGTGCCGAGTCGAGCGCATCTTGTCGTTCTTCTCGTTCCTGAAGTGTGTCGAAATCATCGTCTTCTGAATGCTCTACAGTATCGTTGTCGTCAATGCTATCGGTCTCCTCTCCTCCTGCTTCTAAGGCAGGATTATCATCGAGTTCAGCATTGACACTTTCCTCTAATTCTGTCAGTGGCATCTCCAACAACTTTACTTGCAGCATCTGCTGTTGTGAGAGACGCTGCACTTGTTGCTGTTTCTGGGTCTGAATCTGTACTTGTTCCTGTGCCATTGTTTACCTGAATTGTGCTACAAAAGTACTAAAAAAACAAGTATAATCAAGTGAAATATTCCTTTAATTGTGCTGCCAAGGCAGAAAGTTTCTCTGGGTTATCATTTCCATAGCGGTTCCATACCTCCTGACAGGGCATTAATAAGGGCGATATCAGAAGGTCGTCACGGTTCAGATAGGGGTCGCAGAGTTGGAACACTTCCATTACTTCTACAACCATTTGTGGCTTTATCTTCATCAGTTTAGCAAGGTCTATCACCTCAGGTGTCTCTGCTGCCATCGTAATAGGGGTAAGACGGAAATAGAGGTCGAGAATCATAATGAGCATAAAAGGCTTCAACTCCGTAGCCCCTTCCACTGGAAGGAAGTCATGTTCAAAGGTTTCGCGCACCTTCACACCATCGTAGAACTCCCTTGGCTGGCCAAATCCCTTCATCGAACGCAGTTTCTTTACGTCTTTGTTGAGCTTTCTTGTATTCTCTCCATACGTTTCCCAAATCAGATGAATGATGGGCATATCACGGTGTCGCAACTTAAAAAGCTGTTCATAGAGGTTCTTTGGTGGTATGTGTAGTTCCAAACTGAGGTCTACCAACGCACGTGAATACATCGGTTTCATCCCCTCTGGCTTTTTAAGATAAAGCTGTAGGAGTAGTAGCCAGTAGTCGTCAGACCATAAAGGATGTGTTGCCATAAGCGTAAAATATCCACTCTTGCTCCTCTCTTTCGAGTAGAGAAGGAGGAGAAATACTTGTCTAAAGGGTATCTATATTTGTTTTTCGCAAAGATACTCCTTTTTTATTATAATGGCAAAAGAAAGTGGCAGAAAGTTAACGAGTTAACGGATTGATGAGTTGACAAGTGATTTCTATCTGTCTTCTATAAACAACTTATTCCCTATTAGCCTAATTAGGCTAATAAGCCCAATAGGGCTAATAGCCTGTTACTTTGTCATAATTTTTCACATCATAATTTTGAATTCATGCTCTTTTAGCTTCTAAAAGACGCCCAATTGACTTGCAAAAGATGCCCTTTAAGACCCTTACTAACGCCCTTTTGAAGTCCAATTAAGCACCTTTTATTTTGCCATTTGGTAACTAATTGATTCTCTGTTGATTGCAAACCTGCTTCTTATATGTGTTTTTACCGTTAGTTATAGATGTTTTCCTTGAAATTATGTAATGATTTTTCAAACTTCTATCTGCATATTTTTGAAGTCTAAAAAGACATGATTTTCAATGTCAGAGGATGATAAGAGGACAGAAAGTTGACTGTCTTAGCCATGGTTTTTGTTTCATGAGTAACTTCGATTCTTCCGTTAAAGCAATAGGAAAAGTATCCACACATTTAACGGAAGAACCTAAGAATTAGGTATGTTAAGTTGCCGTTTATGCAGTCCTACCGACCTGTTTCTACTTCTTTTCTCCACCCACTAAGTCATCATTTTTAATGCTTCGTACAGCCTTCTTGACGCTTGCCTTTAACTTACCAAAGCTCCATGAAAATCCGATATTAAAGTATCGAGGGTACATAACGGAGCGTTCATAACCAGTATAATCGCCTCGAACGATATTATATGTAGTTGCTTTATCTTTGCTGAAAGGCGAATTTGCTGATAAAGATACTGTTAGCTTGTCTTTAAAAAAGAGACGTGTCAAGGTGAAATTATAGTAGAACCAGCGTCCTTCAATGGCATACGGATTGTAAATCCTATTACCATATTCACCTCCAATACTGGTTGTCAACGTTAATTCCCAAGGCATTTTTTGCTCCCAATTAAAGTAGATACCACCACCGCATCCGCTGTTCTTGATAGCAGGTGTGGGCAATGTGATTCGGGCATAACGCATGGAAACGTTGAGTGTAAACGACGTTCCAGTTAATGGAGTCCATTCTGTGTAGGATGAAATACCAAATATTTTACTTTTCAGAATGTTCTGAAAGGTAGAAACATCTTTACGATTCTGTTCATACAAGATACGACCTATACCATTGTTGGTAAATGAATAATAGGGACTTAATTGCAAAGTAAGTTTTGAAGCAACCAACATATACATAAGTTGTAGCTTTTGGTTGCGACTGCTTCCTAAGTTTGCATTACCGAAAGAGACCGCCGTTGGTGTGCTAATGATGGCTGGATTGAGATAGCCGATGCCGGGTCTGTTGATGCTGGTATTATAGCTAAACTTCAGTGTTTGACCATCACTAATCTTGTATTGTAGGCTTGCTGATGGTACCCAGTCATTGAGATTAGCATGGTAATCGGCATTACTACCATCGGGATAGGATGCTTTCATGCGAGTAAACTCATATCTCAATCCTGCACGAGCAGCCCATTTGCCAGCGGTGAAGATATATGAGAGGTAGGCAGCAGCCACTTGTGCGTTATGTTTAAACTTACTTTCCATGTCAGGGGTAGTCCCTTGATAGTCCATTAATGACGTACTATTGTTGTAACGAAGGATATATTTTGTTCCGCTTTCTAACTTATGGTGCTTTCCAAAGGGGCGTACATAGTCAATCTGGAAAGTGTGTTCAGTGAAGCGTTTACGCGTGTTCTGGTCGTAACTTGTATAGCTGACAGGGAAGTTAACCATGTTGTTATACATCTCACGGAAGATGGTGTGTGGTCGTGTAGCTGCCAACATATAAGAAAGCGTTAGGATTTCTCCATCTAAATGAGTCTTATGTTGATAATCCAAACGTCCTCCAATATTAAGATGAGAATAGCCTGGGGTAGTCATATTATTGTCGAATTTGTAAATCAACTGACTGTTCTTGTCCCATCGTTCATTTGTATATTGTGCGTTGGCATCGGCTTTATAGCCAAGAAAATTGGTCGATGCGGTCAGCAAGTTGAGTGAATCAATCTCGTAACTGGCACTGATATTACCGAAATGTAATATTGCTGCAGTGCTATTAGTCCCATATTCACGTCTTTGTTCGCCCGTCTTTACGTAGTTGTAAACCTCCTCTCTATAGTTTTCTGTTTGTTTTCTGCTTTGGTTCCTTAGGTTATAATTGACAGTTGTCGTGAGCTTTCCCACCTTTGTTGTTAGGTAAGTACCAAGCCTTACAGAGCCGTGAGTGTCGACATCAGAGTTTACATTGCCTGATATTCCTTGTAGTTTAGTATTGCTCATCATAACGATGTTGAGGATAGCTGTAGTCCCTTCAGCATCATACTTGGCACCGGGGTCAGTGATTACCTCAATCCTTTTGATCGTAGAAGCAGGTATTGCCTTGAGAATATCCTTAAGGTTCTGCCCCGAAAGACTTGGGTCAGGATGTCCGTTCCTATACACCTTAAAACTTGTAGAGCCTTGAACCCTGATGTTTTCTTGTCCGTCAACGGTGACAAGGGGTATTTTCTTGAGTATTTCTAAGGTCGTCTTCGTCTGTGCAGTCTTGTCATGCTGCACGTCATAGGTTAGCTTGTCAATATCATTCTTGATAAGCTGACGTCTTTGTGCTACGACGACTTCCTCCAACTTCTGTGTCTTTGTGGAGTCTGTTTTAGTTGTATTCTGGGCTGATAGGGCTGTTGCAGAGATGCAAGCAGTGAGTAATAGTATTGATTTATTCCACATAGTCAAAGCGTTAAGTTCATAGTTATCAATATGATGCAAATATATGTTTTTTCTTAATAAGTTGCAATTTATTTCAAAAGTATTTTTACATTCTTGTCTTTATGTCTCATAATTGACTCCTTTTTAGTGCTTTTTTCTTTATTAATATGCAAGAAAATTACAATGCAGAAATGCGCATAGTGTTCGGTTAGAAAGCAGATGGTCAAACAGAATGAATCCTCTTTTAATGTGTTGATTAATAGGGTTTTGATAATACTTTTTCCATATATGGTATGTCAATAGAGCCTTACCAAGGGTTTAATTTAACAACAAATCGCCCTGTTCCTGCCCTTAACTACTGACGTATTGAGGCTTAGCACAAGTGGTGTTGAGGCTCCGCACCAATGGTGCGAACGCTTCGCACGAGTGGTGCGGAGGAGTGAAAGTCATGCAATATGCAGTTAAGATAAGAGCAGTTTATTGTTATAAAGGACTTATTCAACCCTAAGTAAACAAAGAATATTATATTTTTTCGTTCTATAATTCCCATCGAAACGAAGTGTTTTACGGAAACTTTTTGTAAATTTGCACATTAGTTATAATAGAAAATAAGAATGGAATACAACTTCATTGACATTGAGAAGAAATGGCAACAGAAGTGGGTTGAGAATAAGACCTACAAAGTTGTTGAGGACGAGAACAAGCAGAAGTTCTATGTACTTAATATGTTCCCTTATCCATCAGGAGCCGGATTGCACGTTGGACACCCATTGGGTTATATTGCAAGTGACATCTATGCACGCTATAAGCGACTGAAGGGTTTCAACGTGTTGAACCCTATGGGATATGATGCTTACGGACTTCCTGCTGAGCAGTATGCCATTCAGACGGGTCAGCATCCACAGCTGACAACCGATACGAACATTGCTCGTTACCGTGAGCAGTTGGATAAGATAGGTTTCAGTTTCGACTGGGATCGTGAGGTACGCACCTGTGATCCACGTTATTACCACTGGACACAGTGGGCTTTCGAGCGTATGTTCGAGTCTTATTATGACTATACACAACAGAAGGCATTGCCTATCAAGGACCTTGTTCGCCACTTTGAGGAAGAAGGAACACTGAACCTTAATGTCGCACAGAGTGAGGAACTGATTTTCTCAGCACGTGATTGGTCGAGCATGGACGAGCTGGAACAGCAGGAGAAGTTGATGAACTATCGTATTGCTTACCTCGGTGAGACGATGGTAAACTGGTGTCCGGGACTCGGCACAGTGCTTGCTAATGACGAGGTTGTCAATGGTGTGAGTGAGCGTGGAGGCTATCCTGTCGTACAGAAGTTGATGAAGCAGTGGTGTCTTCGTGTGTCAGCCTATTCACAGCGATTGCTTGATGGATTGGAGACTGTCAACTGGTCTGACTCAATTAAAGAGACACAGAAGAACTGGATTGGTCGTTCTGAGGGTACAGAGGTTGAATTCAAGTACCAGACTCCAGTAGCAGGTGGAGAGGTAAAGGAGGGTCATTTCACTATCTTTACAACGCGTGCTGATACGATGTTTGGTGTTAGCTTCATGGTATTGGCACCAGAGTCAGAACTCGTTGCAGAACTCACTTCAGAGGCTCAGAAGGCTGAGGTAGAGGAGTATTTGGCGTATGTAAAGAAGCGCACAGAGCTGGAGCGCATGTCTGACCGTAAGGTGACAGGTGTCTTCTCAGGCTCATATGGTATCAATCCATTCACTGGCGAGCAGATTCCTATTTGGATTTCAGAGTATGTTTTAGCTGGATATGGAACAGGAGCGATTATGGCTGTGCCTGCTCACGACAGTCGTGACTATGCCTTTGCAAAGCATTTCAACCTCCCAATCATCCCATTGATTGAGGGTGCTGACGTCTCAGAAGAGAGCTTTGATGCAAAGGAAGGAATCGTAACCAACTCTCCTGCTGCAGGAAAAGAGAGCATGGACGGCTTCTCTCTCAATGGTCTTACGGTGAAGGAGGCTATTGCGAAGACCAAGCAGTTTGTTACTGAGAAGGGTATCGGTCGTGTGAAGGTGAACTATCGTCTGCGTGATGCTATCTTCTCACGCCAGCGTTACTGGGGTGAACCATTCCCTGTCTATTACAAGCAGGGAATGCCTTACATGATTCCAGAGGAGTGTTTGCCTCTCGAACTACCTGAAATTGACAAGTACGAACCAACAGAAAGCGGCGAACCACCATTGGGTCGTGCAAAGGTTTGGGCTTGGAATGAGGCTGAGCGTAAGGTTGTTGAGAAGTCATTGGTTGACGATAAGACTGTTTTCCCATTGGAGTTGAATACGATGCCAGGCTTTGCTGGTAGCTCAGCATACTATCTTCGCTATATGGACCCACACAATGACGAAGCACTGGTGGGCAAAAAGGCAGACGAGTATTGGCAGAATGTAGACCTTTATGTCGGTGGTACCGAACATGCAACAGGTCACTTGATTTACAGTCGTTTCTGGAATAAGTTCCTCTTCGACTGTGGTTGCAGTTGTAAAGAGGAACCATACGAGAAGTTGGTGAACCAAGGAATGATCCAAGGACGCTCTAACTTCGTTTATCGTATCAACTCTGACGACCACTCAAAGGCACCAGTATTTGTCAGCTTAGGGCAGAAAGACAAGTATGAAACAACTCCTATCCATGTTGATGTCAACATTGTTCATGCTGATGTACTCGATGTTGAGGCTTTCAAGGCTTGGCGTCCAGAATATAACAATGCTGAATTCATCTTCGAAGATGGCACATCATCATCAGATACCCTCAACACCCAGCACCCAACACCCGCCACCTACAAATGCGGTTGGGCGGTAGAGAAGATGTCTAAGTCAATGTTCAACGTTGTCAATCCAGATGTGATTGTTGAGCAGTATGGCGCAGACACACTCCGTCTTTACGAAATGTTCCTCGGTCCTGTAGAGGCAAGTAAGCCTTGGGATACGAACGGTATCGATGGTTGTTTCCGTTTCTTGAAGAAGTTCTGGAAGCTTTATCAGCAGGAACTCAACGATGATGAGCCTTCAAAGGATTCATTGAAGAGCGTTCACAAGCTTATCAAGAAGGTGACAGGAGATATTGAGCAGTTCTCTTACAATACAGCTGTTTCTGCGTTTATGATTTGTGTTAACGAACTCGGACAGCAGAAGTGTGCTAATCGTGAGCTATTGAAGAAGATGGTTATTGTCATCGCTCCATTCGCACCTCACATGGCAGAAGAGCTGTGGGAGCAGTTGGGTGGTGAGACAAAGAGTGTCTTCGATGCTGAATGGCCAGCATGGGACGAGTCTTATCTCGTAGAGAATGAGGTGCAGCTGACTGTATCTTTCAATGGTAAGGCACGTTTCCAGATGACCTTCCCAGCTGATGCAACGAAGGAAGATATTGAGAAGAAGGCTTTAGAAGACGAACGAAGCCAGCACTATATCGACGGTAAGACAATCGTAAAGATTATCGTTGTGCCGAAGAAGATTATCAACATCGTTTGCAAATAACTATTCAATAAACCATAGAAGAGGCTGTATGGAAACAGTGCTGTTGGCTTGTTTCTCTACAAGCGGGAGCCATCTACGAAGGTGAGGTGCGTTTGTGAAGAACGCTACAGCTGTGTTTCGATACATCCTCTTCATTATAACCATTCTAAGAGCCTATGACTATTGATCAACAACTCATCCGATCCGAAGCCAAAGATTACTTTTTCTTGACCGTTGGCTTACTTATCTATGCAGCAGCCTTTACTATCTTCCTCATGCCTTATGAGATTGTTACGGGCGGAGTGACGGGTATGTCGGCTGTTATCTACTATGCTACAGGCTTTAAGATAGAAAACACTTATATCATCATCAATGTCTCCTTGCTGATTGTTGCACTGAAGATATTGGGCTTTAAGTTCTTGATGAAGACCATCTATGCCATCTTTGCCCTTTATTTCATGCTTCTCTTTGCACAGGACTTGATGCCGAAAGATTCCGCAGGGCACTTTATCAAGATGCTTGGTGAGGGGCAGGACTTTATGTCATTGATAATTGGTTGCTGTCTGACAGGCACTGGATTGGCTATTGTATTCCTAAATAATGGAAGTACGGGAGGTACGGATATCATTGCTGCCTGCGTCAATAAGTATCATGATATCTCGTTAGGACAAGTCTTGATGGGCGTCGATATTCTGATTGTGGGTAGTTGTCTCTTCTTCCCACAGTTTGGTGATATCATGGAGCGCCTACATAAGATGGTCTTTGGATACTGTACTATGTTCATCGAATGTTTTATGTTAGACCACGTGATGAACATGCGGCGCGAGTCAGTACAGTTCATGATCTTCTCTTGGAAACATGAGGAAATAGCCAAGGCTATCGTCGATGAGACCGAACACGCCCTGACCATCCTCGATGGACATGGTTGGTACACTGGTAATGATATGAAGGTTATCTGCTTGTTGGCAAAGCGTAACGAGAGTAAAACTATCTTCCGTATCATCAAGATGGTTGACCCAACAGCCTTCGTAAGCCAGAGTTCGGTGATTGGTGTCTATGGTGAAGGCTTCGACCAGATAAAGATTAAGGCGAAAAAGGAAATGAAAAAGCAGGAAAAGAAGTTGGCTGAAGCCATGAAAAAGCCTGCGAATGAAAAGAAATAAATAAGCAGAAGGGCTGTGTTCCACATACTATACCACAGGGACACATGACTCGTGTGTTCAATGGCTGTAATCTTTTGCGAGCACATGAGTGGTGGGTCCCTGTCGTGTTGACAAGGGTCTTGATGTGATAACATAGTTTTTTCATAGTAAGGAAAGGATTTACGAAGATGAAAATAGTATTTGCAACAAATAATAAACACAAGTTAGAAGAGATTAAGGACATCCTTGGAAAGGACTTTGAAATCGTTTCTTTGTCTGAGATTGGCTGTCATGAGGATATCCCTGAGACTGGAGCTACATTGGAGGAGAACGCTCGCCAAAAGTCAACCTACATCGTTGAGCATTACAGCCACGATTGTTTTGCGGATGATACGGGGCTTGAGGTGGAGGCACTCGGTGGTGAACCCGGTGTACATTCAGCTCGTTATGCAGAGGGAACCGACCACGATAGCGAGGCGAATATGCGTAAGCTATTGGCAAACTTAGAAGGGAAAGCCAATCGTAAAGCCTGCTTTCGCACCATTATCTCGCTCATCATTGATGGTAAAGAACATCAGTTTGAGGGTAAGGTAGAGGGTAGAATCGCTACAGAGAAGCATGGAACGGAGGGCTTCGGGTACGACCCTATCTTCATTCCAGAGGGTTATGACAAGAGCTTTGCAGAACTTGGTGAGGAGATAAAGAACCAGATTTCTCATCGTGCAAGGGCTGTAAAGAAGTTGGCAGAGTACTTATCCTCGTCTTATTAAAGTATTCATCTACATGCTATCGATACTCCTTCCTATTTATAAATGCAGCTGTGTGGCTTTGGTAACAGAACTCCAACGGCAATGTATGGAGTGTGGTATTGCGTATGAGATTATCGTGGCTGACGATGGAACAATGGCTGATACTATGAATCAGCACATCGTTGAGCGTAACAAAGTCATTGGTCAGTTAGAGGGCGTGCGGTATATTATAAGGCAGGAGAATGTCGGTCGGTCAGCCATTCGCAACTTCCTTTTCTCGCAGTCAAAAGGTGATTGTATCCTCTTCATAGATGGTGATTTATCCCTTGATAATCCCGATTTTATTCGTAGATACACGCAAGCAGAAGGTGATGTGGTCGTTGGTGGTATTAGAATAGGTGGCAATCCAGAACAATGGAAAGGGAATCTTAGATATAAATATGAGTGTGTGTGCGAAGCTAATAACACCATAGAAAAACGACAAAAACAACCTTTTCAACATCTTGCAACCAATATCCTCATACGAAGAAGTGCATTAGGTGAATGTCCATACGACGAGCGCATTAGTCGTTATGGCTATGAGGACGTGTTGTTGGGGAAGCGTTTTCAACAGCAAGGACTTACTATTAACCACATTGATAACCCCGTTCTGTTCTGTAACTTTGAGTCTAATGAGACATACATAAGCAAGACCGAGGAGGCATTACACACTCTCCTCCAATTCAGAAAGGACTTAATCAACTTCTCTTCACTGCTCAAGATGGTTGAAAGAATCCATCATTTCCACCTCGCAAAGCTCCTCTTTTTGGCTTTCAAGTTGCTTCATAAGCCCTTAAAACATCGTTTGGAAAGCAATAAACCAAGTATTTTTCTGTTTAATCTATATAAGCTCATGTATTATATAAGCCTTGAGCAGCAAGCAAGATAATATTCATTTCGACAAGAACCCACTATGACAATAAAACGAATTATCCTATCTTTTATCATTCTTATATCCTCTCTCTCTGCTATTGCAGGAGGTATTGGGACATGGAAGTCTTACCTTTCTTATGCCAACATACAATGGGTTGAGCAAGGAGGCAATCGGTTATATGTACTTGCATCTAATGACCTTTACACCTATAATAAGGCTGATCAAAGTATTCAGACATACGATAAACAGAACGGACTAAGTTCTATTGGCATCCGATTCATTGGTTGGAATGAAGTCGCCAAACGTCTTGTTATTGTCTACGAAGACAATAATATCGATCTAATGGACGCTAAGGGGAACGTTACGAACGTACCCGACTATTATTTAAAGGCTTTGACTTCCGACAAGACAGTCTATAGTATTGATATGAATGGGGCTTATTGCTATCTTTCAACAGGCTTCGGACTTGTCAAGCTGAATGTTGGTAAGGCAGAAATAAGCGATAGTTACAACCTCTCCTTTCCGGTTAATTACAGTTATATAGAAGGTTCTTACATCTATGCTGCAAGCCAGTCTAATGGGCTATATCGTGCTCCGTTAACGACAAACTTGCTCGATAAGAACAACTGGACACAGGTTGGTGGCTATGTGGAAAGACCGAAGACGATGGATGCAAACCTCCTTAATCAAGCGAAAACATTGAATCCTGGAGGTCCAAAGTATAATGGTTTTGTCTATATCCAATACCTTAATAACCGCTTATATACCGTCCCTGGTATGTTTAAATCAGGTTATGGAGATTCTAATACACCTGGTGCTGTGCAGATTCTACACGATGGCGAGTGGACGAATTATCAAGAGAATCTATCGTTAAAAACGGGCTATGACTATCTTGATAACAATGTTCTTGCAGTCGATCCACGCAATGCTAACCATGTATTTGTTGGTGGAAGAACAGGTTTATACGAGTTTCTTGATGGACAATTAAAGGCTTATTATAATAAAGACAACAGTTTGTTGCAAGGTGCAATGGACCGAGGACGAGAGTTAGGAAACAATTATGTGCTTATTGATGGGCTCTGTTTCGATAATATAGGCAACCTTTGGATATTGAACAGTCAAACCTCCAGAGAGAATCTCTTGCGCCTTTCGGCTGATGGACAGATGACTTCTTTCAGTAAGCCATCCCTTATGAAGAATGGAGTAGGGGGCTCGGTCCTAACAAGTATGGTCTTCGATAATCGCAATAACTTATGGTTCTGTAATGATCACTGGGACTATCCGGCTTTGTTCTATTACCAACCAGCAACTGACAAGTTGCTTTCTTTCACTAGATTTGTCAATGAGGATGGTTCGAGCTTAGACTTAGTACCCCATAGCGTGATGCCTTTGTCGAATGGAGATGTGTGGGTTACCACTACGATAGGACCACTTCTATTGTCTCGTTCGGCTATTGATAACCCTGAAACAGCCGTTTTTACACAGGTAAAAGTGCCTCGTAACGATGGTACCAACCTTGCTGATTATCTTCTGTCGGGCATTGATGTCACCTGTATGGCTATTGATGGAGGAGGCAGAAAATGGTTTGGAACAAAGGCGAATGGCGTTTATCTCATCAGTGCCGATAATATGACACAGGTGAAACATATCCTCTCTTCAAATAGTCCACTCCTATCGGATAATATCCTTTCTATCGCTATCAACAACGCAACAGGCGAAGTATTCTTTGGTACGGACAAGGGTTTATGCTCTTATATGAGCGATGCGACGACACCATCCGACCAACCGAGTGAGGACAAAACATACGCTTATCCAAATCCAGTTAAGCCCGGTTATACAGGTCCAATCACCATTGTTGGACTCTCAATGAACGCTGATGTGAAGATTGTTACTACAAATGGTGTACTCGTTGCAGCAGGTGTTAGCAATGGTGGTAGCTTTGTTTGGGATGGCAAAGACAAGTCTGGTAAACCCGTTGCATCAGGTGTTTACATGGTTGAAAGTGCTGATGAGGATGGTAACAATGGCGTTGTTTGTAAGGTTGCGATTGTGAGATAGAACAAAAAAAATATTCATTTCATAATAATCTTACTATAAGAAACAACTATAATGAAGGATTATCAATAGGGTATATGGAGTTAGAGAGAGAACATTGGATAGATATGCTACGAGGTTTCTGTATGTTGGCAATATTGTTGGATCATACTGAAATCTATTAAACAGGAGGTAACCTTATTCCTTATGATTGGTATGTTTCGAATGTTCTAATCGTCTTTTTCTTTCTGTCAGGATACCTAATGTACAAACAGCAAGGCTTTTCTATGAAGCGTAAGATGGTTTCAATAGGGCGTAGTTTACTTCTCCCTTATTTGCTCTTTACTATAGTTTTGGCACTACCAAAGGCCTTTGCACATGGTCATAGTTTAGACTGGGAGAGTTTATTATTGCCTATCTTGACAGGTAGGGCCTCTTGGTTTATTGCTGCTTTGGTAGTTTCTGAAATTGTTTTCAGCCTTTTTTTGTGGATAACTCGTGGAAAAGTTATAGCCTTACTCATTCTCTCTTTGTGTGCTTTTGTTGGTTCGGTACTTTTAACGAAACAATCCACTGATTATCCTTGGTGTATCAACAATGCCCTGCAGGCAGTCCTTTTCCTTTATATCGGATGGTTTTATCAATGTCGAAAAGAAGTTTTCAACCGTATCAACACACCATTATACACATCATTTCTCTTTATATCCCTTATAATAATAAAAGGTTATGCAACGTGCAAAGGGGTGCATACGATGATATATCCAATGAGTATAGACTCTTATTTCCTATTCTTTCTTGATATGTTGACGAGCATTTTCTTACTTGTTAATGTTTGTAAGCAGTTGCCAAGATGCAAGCTGGTAGAATGGGTTGGAGCGCATAGTATTGTTTATTATTTCGTCTGTGGAGGTGTTCCTCTTTGCTTATCTTTAGCACTTGAGAAGGTGGGGTTAGACTATCATGGGGCTTACTATAGTGTACTGATAGCCTATGCTTTAGTCTGTATAGTGGCAAGCGGTATTGTTGTAATCGTCTATCGCTACTTATCATTTATGATAGGAAAGAGGCAGTAGCTCCTTTTTAACGAAGAGATAACAAACAGAAAGCAGTTGAAATATTTGCTTCTAAAGGCAGAGAAAACCGGTTGTGATGGTGTTTGGTATACTGAAGGCGAACAGATAAAACGCTTGAAATAAGACAAAAGAAAGCTGAAAATCGCTATCTTTGTATGTATGCTATCTTCTTGGTAACACTTGACAAGGACGGATATGTTGTTGTTTCTCTATTTTTAACGCCATGTTAATGGTTCCTATTGAGTGCTGTCTGTCTTATTCTTTGGCTTCCTAAGCACTCCTTATAGGTCTTTTGATGTCTCTTTCCCCATGTTTACTCAATAGCCGAACAGTGTGATATAAACTTGAACTGATACGCTTTATCGAATTATTTTCATGAAGAGAAAGAATTTTTTTCATGACAAGAAATATTTATTTTCATGAAGAAAAATATTTTTTTTCATGAAAATAAATTCATGAAAAGAAATCTTATGGGTTGTTTACCTTACTTTTATCACACCTAAAAGCCTATTTCGAGGTGTTTGTTGATACTTGTATGCAATATTGATGAGGGTTGAAAGTAACTGATTTACTTGCTTTTATCAATAAAAGAGAGTATCTTTGCAAAATAAAGTAATGACTATTACGGTAATAGCTATTACTAAAAAGGAATGTTTATGAGGTTTTATGATAGAATAAATGAGCTAAAACTGCTCTCTGATGTAGAGCTATTGAGCCACCAAGAGGCCCAAATGACGGTGCTGATTGGTCGTAGACGTATTGGCAAGACCGAGCTTACCTTGAAGAGTGGAGAGCGCCTTACGCTGCTTTATTTCTTCGTAGCACGTAAGTCGGAAGCACTGTTGTGTGATGATTTTCGTGCTGTGATAGAAGAGACACTGCAGGTTCCTATTGGACGATATACATCTTTTTCAAAGCTCTTTCATCATGTGATGGAATTGTCTAAGACACGTGCTTTCACTTTAATCATCGATGAGTTTCAGGACTTCGGGCGTGTTAATTCCTCTATATTCAGTGAGTTACAACGTGAGTGGGACTTGAATAAGGGTGGAAGTCACCTTAATTTGATAGTTAGTGGTTCGATTTATTCGATGATGCATAAGCTATTTGAGGATAGTAAGGAGCCACTTTTCTCACGTGCAGGACGCATTATAAATCTGCAGCCTTTTACTACTGACACCTTAAAGGAGATTCTTCGTGACTTTAATCCATCCTATACTGCAGAGGACTTATTGGCACTCTTCACTGTATCGGGTGGGGTAGCATGGTATATCAGTTTACTGATGGATAACAAGCGGACGGTAAGAAAGACGATATACAGTATGCTTACGGAGGTAAATTCGCCTTTTATCAATGAGGGTAAGAACGTTTTAATAGAGGAGTTTGGGACTGATTACTCCATTTACTTTTCTATTC
Organism: Prevotella sp. oral taxon 313; assembly: GCF_003043935.1. NCBI lineage: Bacteria > Pseudomonadati > Bacteroidota > Bacteroidia > Bacteroidales > Prevotellaceae > Prevotella > Prevotella sp. oral taxon 313. Next base: position 2,480,467 of record NZ_PYXE01000001.1, on the reverse strand, counting down.
TTATTTGTATATCTGAGGGTCAACTTACGCGTAAAGAGATAGAGAATAAGATCGGAATGGAGGCCAGTGGCATTGGAAGCTACCTTGAACGACTGGAGAAGTATTATGGTTTGATAGAACGTCATCAGCCTATTTTCGCAAAGAGTAATTCTCGGAAGGTGCGCTACACACTATGCGATAATTTCCTTACATTGTGGTTTCGTTTCTTCTTCAAGTATCAGGCTTTCGTTGAGAATGGTGCTTTGAAGCAACTTGCACGCCTTATCGAACGTGATATCAACATGCTTGAAGGCTTCATGTTAGAAAGGTATTTTGAGCGTAAACTGCGTGAGACAGGTGATTATACACGGATAGGAAAGTACTGGGACCGCAAGGGCGAGAATGAAATAGACCTTATTGCAGTGAACGAAATAGATAAGGTTGCATGGGTGTATGAGGTGAAACGCAATGCTAACAAATATGATGAGGCTATCCTTCGAGCTAAGGTAGATAATCTATTGCAGAACTGTTCAGAGCTTCGGAGCTATAAGTTAAGTCTTGGTTGTTTATCTTTGGACGATATATAGATAATTGGTTTGACCATTACACAGGGGCATATATAAGGACTAAAAACGCCCTCGTCGACCCTAAAACTTAATAGAGTAGGGGATAGACGAGGGCGTTTATGGGTATTGATAGGTTGTGATAAACCAGCGTTTCGTGCGTTATTATTTCTATTGTCTCTAATGAGCTGTGTTGAGGAGGTCGGCAGGTAGAGGGATATCAAGGCTGCGAGCGCGTTCGGCATTACGCCTCTTTATCTTGCGCTGGGCATCAGCCTTCTGCTTTGTTATGGCTCCCGGCTTCTGCTTGTAGAGTGGGAGTAGACGCGGATTCCACGTACCCTGTACGTCACGCTTGGCCTTACACTCGATAGACTTGGGGTAGTAATAGACGGCTTCGGGCTGTCGCTGGGTCGCATAATCACCCGTATCCCATCTACCATTGTCGTTTTCATCGACGATGACACGTAGGTAGTAGACCCCAGGCTTTACGTAGTGGAAGGTCGCTTGATTGTTCTTTGCATACGTCTCCTTCACTGGCTTGTCGCTTTCATTGAGTAGTTGCAATAGGCAATTCTTACCTTCCATGCCCTGTAAGGTCATCATCAACGTGCCATACTCGTCTATTGACGGGATACGGATGCCCTGTTTATACTTTGCAGACACCTTTCCATAGATATCTGTGAAGGCTGCTGAGTCGACCTCAAGACTATATTCATGACCCGGATCCCAGGTGCTGACGAGTTTCATTAACCGTGGTCTACCAGGTTCGGCACCGAAGCTGTATTTCGCTCGATACCACATAGAGTCTATCTTCTCATAGAGATGTATCTTGGAGGTATCGGTCTTTTCAAGTGGAGTAGGGAGCTCGAACGTTGGGTTTTGGTCTGGGTCCATTTGCGAGGAGACATTGTATCTTACCTCTAAAGGTGTGACCGGCATAGCCGTTTGGAAGTCTTTTCCACGTTCTTTGGCCTTCTCCTGCTTCTTAAACCACTTGTCGTACTCTTCTTGTTGACGCTTCAGACGCTTTGCGTAGGGCACCTTTGAGAGTATCTCCAGCGTGTCTGTCTTAGGCACAAGTTTACCCATACTGTCCGTCATGTTATAGGTCATCTGCATTCGCAGCGTGTCTTGATTTACAAGGGCCGTATCACGAAGCCAATAGATGATGGTGTCTTGGTTCAGACTTGGCTCTGTTATGAAGGCATCTTTAGCATTGAAATTGAGTCCTTTAAGCTGTGGGAGGTCGGCATCACCATAGCTATAAAAGAGCGTGAAATGGTTTGGCTCCTTGCGTTCAGACTTGAGGAAGAAACGGTCAGTCTGCGTAGGTGTAAAGGAATTCAGCACCACATCATCTGGAAGGAAATGGGTGTAAGGCACCTGTTTGATGTCTTTAATATGCAAAGAGTCAATCCAGAGTGTGTCTTGTCGTATGTCTGGCTTCCATGAAGGCATAATGACTTCGGGCGTGAAGGCCAATTTCTCGCTCTTTTGATTGTACCTATAGTTACCGTCCATGTCCTGTAAAGCGTAAATGCGGTAGTCTCCCTTGGCAACACCTCGTATGCTGAAGCGACCACGACTATCGGTGCGTGAGACGCGAAGCATAGGTAGTTTCTCGAAAGCAGAGTCGTTCTGATTACTGTAAAGACCCACGAGAATACCCTTTACAGGCTCCAGGTTCTCTGCTTCTAACACGTAGCCAGACACCTCAAGGGTGTCAATATGATCGCCAGTAGAGAAGCTGTAGGTGTAATTCCCTAATGGATTGCCCTCGTTATTGTCTGAGATAGCATCAGAGAAGTCGATGGTGTAGGTGGTGTTTGGCTGTAGCTTGTCTTGGAGACTCACTGTGATATGCTTTCCTGTAGCCTTTATTTCGGGTGCTTCTATCTGTGGAGGCGATACGACAACCTTCTCAGATGCGTTGTCTAATTTGATGAACTCGTTGAAATAGATGTTCACCTTCTTACTGTTTACATCAGTTGCTCGTTCAGAGGGGGAGGCAGCCAACACTCTTGGAGGGGTCTCATCGTACCATCCACCATCTGGTTGTCTCATCTTCGCACAGGACGACAGTGTCAAAAGGAGTATGGTAAAAAGGAAAAGAAGTAAAACCTTTGGTTGGTAGAACACCGCAAGGTAAGGACTAACCTTAGCTGAAAGGCCATCCCTTCCACCTATAACTTCTTGGCAATATCTCTGTTGTTGTTTCTTCATATCGCTGGTTTTACTTGTTTACCCTTTTGCTTTTTACCTCATAAAGGTTGTTTTATCCTTTTTACTCTGTAGTCTTTTGCTGGTTCATACTCAGTAGTTCTTCAAGGTTGTTACGGCTGTTTGAAAGGCGTGGAATCTTATGTTGACCACCGAGCTTACCCTTTATTTTGAGCCAGTCATTGAAGAGGTCCTTGCGTGCAACAATTATCTCAAGCGGTTGAAGGGTAATGTTATGAAAACGTTTCGCCTCGTAGTCTGAGTTAACCTCTTGTAGTTTGTCATCAAGAACTTTGGCAAACTCGTCAAGTGAAGAGGGTTCTTTCGCAAACTCAATGAGCCACTGATGACGACATTTAGCCTTCGCATCCATATACATTGGGGCTGCTGTGTAATCAGACAGCTGTGCGCCAGTGGCTTTGCAAGCGGCTTCGAGACCCTTCTCGGCATTGTCCATGATGAGCTCTTCACCAAAGGCATTGATGAAATACTTGGTTCTTCCGGTGATAACAAACTTATAAGGGTTGGTCGAAATGAACTGTACTGTGTCTCCTATCTCGTATCTCCAAAGTCCACAAGCAGTACTAATCAGCATCGCATAGTTGCGCCCTATCTCCACACCCGACAGTGGGACGATGTTCGGATGTTCACTTTCAAACTCGTCCATAGGCAAGAACTCGTAGAATACGCCATAGTCGAGCATGAGCGACATACTGCTGTCTGTTGGGTCATCCTGTATTCCAAAGAAGCCCTCAGAAGCGTTGTATGTCTCCATATAGTTCATCCCTTGCTTGGTAATGAGCTGCTCATACTGCTCACGATAGGGTGTAAAAGCAATGCCACCATGGAAGAACACTTCTAAATTAGGCCATACTTCTTCTAAGTGTTGTTTACCACTCAATTCGAGAACACGTACTATGACAGAGAGCATCCAAGACGGAACACCGGATAGATTGGTAACGTTCTGCTTGAGGGTCTCCTGTGCAATTCGGTCGCGTTTCACCTCGAAATCGCTCAGTAAAGCTGTTGATTTCTTAGGTACACGGCACAGGTTTGCGAGTGGATTGATGTTCTCTATGAGGATAGCACTTAGGTCGCCTACAAGTGAGTTGTATAAGTTGTAGTTTGGAGAATGGCTCCCACCTAAGATAAGACTCTTACCGTTGAAGAGTCTACTCTCTGGGTGATTACTAAGGTAGTAAGCGATAACGTCCTTTCCACCTTGGTAATGAATTGTCTGTAATCCTTCGTGGGAAACAGGAATGAACTTACTCTTATCGTTTGTTGTACCAGACGACTTAGCATACCATCTCACCTGTCCTGGCCATAGAATATTGCGTTCTCCATGGCGCATACGGTCGATGTCACCCTTCAATTCCTCGTATGTGTTGACTGGAATGTTCTGTGTGAAATCTTCGTATGACTTTATCGTTGAGAAGAGATGTTTGCGTCCGTATTCGGTGTCCTTGGCTCGTTCAACGAGGTATTGCATGACTTCCCGCTGGATAGCCTCTCCATCCGTGAGGTAGTGCTCAAGCTCCTTACGTCGTGGATGGAAGTACAACTTGTTTACTATATTAGTAAGACTCATTCAATTTCTCTGGTTGATTAAATTGCAAAATTACGCCAAAAAAGCTAAACGAGTAGCCTTTTTCTATATTTTAACACTGCTTTTAAGCTGCATGATGGGTCTTTCCTTGTATTCTGTGCATGATTAGTAATGTGACTTTTCATCCTCCTTTATTCTCATCTTTCAGCCCCCCTCTCTAATTTATTTTCATGAAAAAAAATATTTTTCTTCATGAAAATAAATATTTCTTGTCGTGAAAATAATTCTTTCTTGTCATGAACAAAATTCGATGAAAGGGGTAGGGTAGGGCCTTAATCCTTTTTTTTTGTGACAGTATAGCCTATTTTTTAGCTATCTAATTGGCCTTATCAGTACTCATGGGGATGCTTTATAAGGAGGTAATAAATCCTTTTCTTTATGTTTAGTTGATTATTATAGTCTATTATTATATATATTATAGTCTATAAAAGAGGCATTATTTGATTTCCTATATACTCCTTATACCTCTTTTTGTAAGCCTCCCCCTGCCTTCAGAGGGACAAGGGGAGGCCTTTTCTTTTTAATGTGCTTCTAACCAGTTTTTGCCCCATCCGGCATCAGCTATCAGTGGGACGTTCAGTGGATAGGCGTTCTGCATCTCTTCAATGACAATGCGCTCCACCTGTTCGCGCTCTTCTGGGTAGACGGAGAAGTTAAGTTCATCATGCACCTGAAGAATCATCTTTGAGCGGATTCCTTCTTTCTTAAAGCGTTCCCAGATGCGTACCATTGCCACTTTGATGATGTCTGCCTCCGTTCCCTGTATCGGTGCGTTGATGGCATTACGCTCAGCAAACCCGCGGACAGTGGCGTTGCGACTGTTTATATCAGCCAGATAGCGGCGACGATGGAAGAGTGTTTCGGCATAGCCTTTGGCTCTTGCCATCTCTTTCGCATGTTCCATATAGGCTTGTACCTTTGGGAATGTGCGGAAGTAGTCTTGTATGAGGTCTTTTGCCTCAGCATTTGAGATGTCCATGCGTTGGGCAAGTCCGTAGGTGGTGATACCATAAATAATACCGAAATTGGCTTGTTTTGCCTTCTTTCGCTGTGCGTCAGTGACCTTATCTATGTCCTCATGCCATATTTTTGCAGCCGTTGCACGATGGATGTCATGCCCCTCACGGAAGGCCTCCATCATGTTTTCGTCCTCAGAAAGGTGGGCCATAATACGTAACTCAATCTGACTATAATCTGCTGAAAAGAACAGACAACCCTCTTCTGGGATGAAACACTTACGTATCTCCTTCCCATCATCCGTGCGTACTGGGATATTCTGTAGATTTGGGTCGCTTGATGAGAGACGCCCAGTAGCAGTCAGAGCCTGATTGAACGATGTGTGGATATGTCCTGTACGTTGGTTTATCAACTTTGGAAGAGCATCAATATACGTACTCAGAAGTTTCTTTATTCCTCTGTAATTGAGTATGTTACGTACGATAGGACTTTTATTTTCAAGACTCTGAAGCACTTCCTCACTCGTCACGTATTGTCCTGTTTTTGTCTTCTTAGGTTTGTCCATGATCTGCAACTTACCAAAGAGGATGTCACCCACTTGTTTTGGACTTGAGATATTGAACTCTTCACCGGCCTCCTTGTATATTTCCTGCTCGTATTCTCTCATACGTTCATTGAAAATCTTTGACGTGTCTTGCAGTGCTTCTGTGTCTAAGCAGACACCATTTAGTTCCATGTCTGCTAACACTCGAACCAATGGCATCTCTATATTCCAGAAGAGTTCTTCGACGCCAAGCTCCTTTAATCGAGGCTCAAGTACGTTTCTCAGTCGCAAGGTGATGTCTGCATCCTCTGCAGCATACTCATAGATGTCAGTAGGAGAGAGGTTGCGCATATTCTTCTGCTTCTTTCCTTTCGGACCGAGCAGCTCTTCTATGTGTATCGTTTGATAACCAAGAAGGGTCTCAGCCAGATAGTCCATGTTATGATGTAACTCTGGTTGGATGAGGTAGTGGGCAATCATCGTGTCGAACATCTTACCTTGAATGGTCACGCCATATCGGGTTAACACCTCATAATCATACTTGATGTTCTGTCCGATTTTCATGATTTTGTCGCTCTCATATAGTGGTTTAAATATTTGAACGACTTTTAACGCTTCTTCGTAATTGTCTGGTACGGGGACATAAAATGCCTTGCTTTCTTCAGCTGAGAAGCTTAAACCTACTAATTCAGCATTAATTGCATCGGTTGAGGTCGTTTCTGTGTCTATACTAACAAACTCTTTTGTAATAAAAAAGTCACATAACTGACGTAATTCACCCTCATTTTCAATGAGTTGATACTCATGTTGATTTGTTTTTATGCTCTCATATTTCGCAAATTTAGGTTCACTCGACTCATTGGTCGTGTTTTCTGCAAATAAATCAAGCTGATTGTTGTCTGTTTTTGACTTTACTTCATCTTTATTAAGAAACTTGTTGATGAGTGTCCTAAACTCTAACTCTTCAAATATCGTACGCAATTTTGCCTCGTCAGGTTGCTCTACTTTGAGATTATCCAACTCGAGCTGCATTGGAACATCAGTACGAATCGTTGCAAGGAACTTAGACATCTTTATGTCTTCAACGGCATTCTCTACTTTCTCACGTAGTTTACCTTTTATCTCGTCGGTGTGTTGAAGCATGTTGTCAATGCTTCCAAACTGATTAATTAACTTAGCTGCTGTTTTTTCACCGACGCCCGGACAACCTGGAAAGTTGTCGGCTGTGTCGCCCATCAACGCCAAGAGGTCGATGACCTGGGCTGGGGTAGGGATGCCATACTTGTCTCCTACCTCCTTTTCTCCTATTATCTCATAGCCGCCACCATGGCGAGGACGATACATAAAGACGTTAGGACCGATGAGTTGACCATAGTCCTTATCGGGCGTAAGCATAAAAGTCTCGATTCCATCGGAGCCAAAACGTGTTGCTACAGTACCGATGATATCATCGGCCTCAAAGCCATCTACTTGTAGAATAGGGATATGCATCGCTTCAAGTATCTGCTTGATAAGGGGCACAGAGAGCTTGATGTCCTCTGGTGTCTCCTCTCGTTGTGCCTTATATTCAGGGAAGGCATCATGGCGGAAAGTCTTTCCATGGTCGAAGGCTACACCGATATGCGTTGGACTCTCCTTTGTAAGCACTTCATTAAGTGTGTTACAAAAGCCCATGATAGCGGATGTATTCAGTCCTTTCGAGTTTATACGAGGGTTCCTAAGGAATGCGTAATAGGAACGATAGATGAGCGCGTAGGCATCAATAAGAAAGAGTTTCGACATAACTAATTATTCTGTTTATGCTGTAAAATTACTAATTTTCTTCCATAATCTCCGATAAAATGAGTAAATTTGTATCAAATTTCAAGTCAAAAATGGATACTCTTTCACTCATAAAACAGCCAATTGAGACAGAATTAGCCGATTTCATCGACCTTTTCAATCATGCTCTCGACCATGAGGATGGCTTGTTGCAGACGGTACTTAACCATATTAAGCAACGTGCTGGGAAGCGTATGCGCCCTATTCTCATCCTCCTGATGGCTAAGAACTTTGGTAAGGTCTCTCAAGCAACACAGCATGCAGCTGTGGGATTGGAGCTTTTGCATACTGCATCACTTGTTCATGACGATGTTGTCGACGAAGCTGATGCACGCAGGGGACAGGCAAGTGTGAATGCTGACTATGATAATAAGGTGGCTGTCTTGGTGGGTGATTATGTTCTCTCAACGGCCTTGTTACATGTTAGTTACACGCATGCTGAGATTATCGTACGTCGTTTGGCGGAGTTAGGACGTACGTTGAGTGACGGAGAAATTCTTCAGCTTTCGAATATTCAGAGTAAGGCTATCACGGAGGAGGTCTACTATAAGATTATTGAACGTAAGACGGCTGCGCTTTTTGAAGCATGTGCTGCTATCGGGGCTGAGTCGGCCAATGCCTCTGAAGAGGAGGTTGAAGCTGCAAGACTATTTGGTAAACACCTCGGAATAGTGTTCCAGATTCGTGATGATATCTTTGATTATTATGACTCTGAGGCTGAGATTGGTAAGCCTACGGGAAATGATATGGCGGAAGGGAAGCTTACCCTACCTATTATATATGCGTTGAATTCGACAAAAAACGAGGATATGTTGAATTTAGCTCGTAAAGTTAAGTCACGTGAAGTGACACGCGATGAAATCGACAAAATGGTGAGTTTTGCGAAGGAAAATGGGGGTATTGAATATGCAGAACGTCGTATGTGGGACTTTCATGCTGAAGCTCAGACCTTCATTGATAACTATGTGAAGAGTGATAGTATCCGTTCTTCGCTGCAGGCTTACCTTGATTACGTTATTAAAAGGAAGAAGTAATTAGGTTAAAGCAATAATAAAAAGGCCCTTTTCATCGTTAATAAGGTTATTTTTTTTGGTGATTTAAATAGTTTCTCTTTATGTCGATGGATTATACATCACATAAAGAGAAATTCTTTTTTTATGCCTTTTATAGATGTAGCTGTTGTCTAATATTTATAGGACTATTTGTTGATAATATACGTGTTAGGACTTTGTAAGATTAGGATAATAGCCTTACATAAGGAGACAGATGGTTTAACATCAGTGTTGATCATCATCTTTTACAATATATTCTATTGATTAGTTGATAGTGATATGTGCTTATAATGATATTATTTGACTATCATCTAATTTCAATAATGTTCTTTAGTGAGTTCTATAAGGCTTTTCTGTGTTGTCTTATTTACTTTATACAAGGGTAAAGGAGATGCTTTTTTATAGTTGTTTTTACTATTTTTGTGTAATTTTCTTGGCCTTTTCTCCTCTTTTACGGACGGTTTTCTATGGTCTTTTTTACGACTTTTTTCAATAATATAAACCATATATAAAAGTATTATAGACTATATTATAAAATATAATCGAATTTCTTCTTTTCTAAAGGTTGGCTTATTTGTCGTTTTCTTTCATGCTTATATACAACAAAGGGGCATGCCTTGTGGATGCCCCTTGATAGTTCTTTTTATTTTACCTTATCCTTGTCTATGCTATTGCTTTGCATAGACAAGATGATAGAAAAGGTTAGAAGAATTTGGTCTCAGTACCGATAATTTCACTTAGTAATAGGTTAGTCAGACGGCTGGTACCCATGCGGAACCAATAGTTGGTGAGCCATTTCTCACCGAGAACTTCCTTAACAATGGTGTAGTAGATGACTGCGTCCATTACTGTATTTATACCTCCGGCTGGTTTTAAGCCAATCTGTATGCCTGTCTTATCGTAATACTCCTTAATAGCCTGGCACATTACATAAACAGACTCAGGCGTCGCACTAATCTTCTCCTTGCCTGTACTTGTCTTTATATAGTCTGCTCCAGCATACATAGAGAGGAGGGAGGCGGTCTTGATAGCGCGTGCATTGCCAAGGTCACCAGTCTCAAGAATGACCTTCATCGGTACGTCTCCGCACACTTGTTTAAGCTCGTTGATGGTGTCGCAAACGCCCTCGTAATCACCAGAAAGGAATTTACCGACTGGCATAACGATATCTATATGAGTTGCTCCATCCTTTATTGCGAGTGCTGTTTCGATTGTTTTCACCTCTAAGAAGGTTTGAGAAGACGGGAAATTACCCGTCACGTTTGTAATGTCAACACCGTCTACTTCAAGGCTGTCTGCCATTAATTTAGTAAAACAAGGGTAGGCACAGATGGCTGCAACATGAGGAAGATCAGGGTACTCACTGTCGAAACGGTTCACTTTCTCTACCATTTCGAGTACTTTCTCTTCTGTGTCTGTTGTGCTGAGGGTTGTAAGTTCAACGCTACCCAATAGGAATTTCTTTACTTCGAGATTGTCGTTCTCTGATACTTTCTCAGCTATTATCTTTGTTACAGCTGCCTTTACTTCCTCGTCAGTGATGTTAAGGTTGTACTGAGATAAGGCTTGATCGTACTCGCTCTTTTCGACTATCCCAACGGCTTTTTGTGCCTGAATGTCTTTTGAAACAGTCTCTTTAATTGTTCCCATGATGTTTATTTTTATTTGTTATTTTGATATTTATTTCTTCGTTTGTGCCTTTGCTTTATTGTTCACAATGCCTCTGTTGTATGGTTTTTCTTATGAACCAAAGTGATATTAGTAGACCTATGACAGCGGAGATAACTGATGCTTCTGCGCCAAAAGAGCCTCCTGTGAGCCATTGAGGACCACTTATTTCGGGTGTGATAATACTTGTAACATTGTCTTCACCTGACACAGGGAAGCCTAAAATATTACCTTGTGTGTAGTTCCATATCCAATGGATGCCTATGGGTAACCATATATTCTTGCTGTATGCATAAGCTGCGCCGAGTAAAGAACCTGCTTCTATGGCTATAGCAATAGACGACCAAAGGGTTGCATTGTCGTTGAATATATGCAATCCACCAAAAATTAATGCTGAAATAACCAATGCAGCCCATATGTTCCATCGTCTGTTTATCATGCGGAAGAGGATACCTCTGAAGAAAATTTCTTCTGATACAGCTACAAGGAAGAACAATGTAAAGGAGAAGAGTTGTTTTTCCCAGTCGAATTGTATGCTTTTTATATGGTAATAACCGCATAGTGACATCGTTACCGTTACTATAATAAAGTAGGAAAAGCCGATGAAAAGTCCATTTCCTATGCTTGAGATATCTTTTCTGGGTGCTATTTTACAGGCGTCATTAGCTTCTACGTATCTTATTAAAAGGTTATATAACAGTAAGAGGACGACTGCCGTAATAAGGAATATTGGTATGTTTATGAGGTAATAGTCGCTTTCTGATGCCGTATATACTCCAAGTGATAGTATAGTTGAACCGATAATAAAGAGGATAATACCGCCGATTACGAAGATAATGTCTCTCCATAACTTGATGTTTTTATGGTCTTTCATACAGTACAGGTTACTCGTTTTTATTTAACTTAGGGTTGTTTATGTGTCTGTCTTTGTCTCTTTTGGTCTTTTTCTCTATGCTTTTTTGAAGCTCATCGGTGAGGTTCACGCCCGTCTGGTTGGCTAAACAGAGGAGTACCCACAGTACATCTGCCATCTCTTCTCCTAAGTTAGACTTCTCACCAGACTTAAAACTCTGGTCTCCATAGGTACGTGAAATGACGCGAGCCAACTCCCCAACCTCTTCTGTAAGGCATGCCATGTTAGTCAACTCACTGAAATAACGAACGCCATATTGCTTTATCCACTGGTCAACGGCTTCTTGTGCTTCTTGTATTGTCATGTTTTTTGTTCTGTTTTTTATGTCCTTATAGGGGATAATGTTATTGATATCTCGCCATTTAAAGTACTTTTATGGTGATAAAAAGGTGAAAAATAGCACTATTCCTTATTCTTTGTATCCATACAGATTGTTACAGGACCATCATTGAGGAGCTCTACTTTCATGTCAGCACCGAACTCTCCTGTGCCTACTTGTTTCCCTATAGCTTCGCTTAGAGCGTCACAGAAACGATTATAGAGTGGAATAGAGAGCTCGTGTGGGGCGGCATGAATCCAGCTTGGACGGTTCCCTTTCTTATAACTTGCCATAAGTGTGAACTGTGAGACGACGAGTATTTCACCATTTACATCCATGATGCTGCGGTTCATTACGCCCATTTCATCGTCGAAAATACGCAAACCTATGATTTTCTTTACCAACCAGTTGATATCCTCTTCAGTATCGTCTTTTCCAATGCCTAATAGGATCAGTAATCCTGTCCCTATTGAAGACTTTACTTGTCCACCGATAGTAACAGACGCTTGGGTGACCCGTTGTATTACAGTTCTCATATCGCAAATGTACAATATTTATTTTAATTAGTTACTGATTAGCATGGAAATAATTATAGACAATGGTTGCTTTACTTGCTCCGATGGAGTTTGTAAGTACTTGAATATCAGCTTCTTTGATTCTTTTCACGGTCTTTAAAGCCTTTAATAATGCATCCTTAGTCTTCGGTCCGATACCTTTTATATCGTCCAACTCACTGTGTAGTTGTGATTTAGAGCGTTTATCTCTATGGAAAGAGATAGCGAAACGATGCACTTCGTCCTGTATCTGGGTAAGAACCTTGAATAGTTCGCCCTTGATGTCGAGTGCTATTGTTTGCTGAGGGAAGCCGAAAAGGAGTTCATTTGTGCGGTGACGGTCGTCTTTCGCCAGTCCGGCAATAGGGATATTCAGGTGGAGCTCGTCTTCAATAACCTCTCTTACCACCTCCATTTGACCCTTTCCACCGTCGGTAATGATGAGGTCGGGTAGTGGAGACCCCTCCTCTTGCATACGGCTGTAACGTCGTCTTACGACCTCCTGCATGGACGCATAGTCGTCAGGACCTACTACAGTCTTGATGTTATATTTACGGTAATCTTTCTTAGAAGGCTTCATCCCTTTATAAACAATACATCCTGCGACAGCGTCCGAACCAGAGATATTAGAGTTATCAAAGCACTCTATGTGGTAAGGGAGCTTCGATAATTTCAGCTTTTCTTGCAGTTCTCGCATCAAGCGAGTCTGTTTCTGTTCAGGATTAAGCTTCTCAGTCTGTTTTAATCGGTCGAACTTATACTGTTTAGCATTCATCTCAGAGAGTTCTAATAGATGATGCTTATCACCACGTTGAGGTATGAAGAATTCAGCATCTTTCACCTTGAAGTCAAGTTCAAAAGGTACGATAATCTCTTTTGCAGTACTGTTGAAGCGTTCTCGAATCTCTGGAATAGCCTCGTTAAGCAACTCTTCATCGGTTTCATCGAGTTTTCTCTTATATTCATAAGTAAAGCTTTGATTGATTGCACCATTAGTTACATGGATATAATTAATAAACGCATTCTTTCTTGAATCATCACTTACGATAGTGAAAACATCAACATCTGTAATCGTGTAACTTACTATTTCGCTCTTTGCAGCGAAGTTATCGAGAGCTAAATAACGTTGTTTACATATCTCTGCATCCTCAAACCGCAATTCTTCGGCATACTTTTCCATTTCTTGTTTGAGGAGTTTTTGAACATCACGCGTATTTCCCTTCAATACTTCTCGTGCTTGTTTTATAGCTTCTTGATAATCTTCATAACTTTGTTTATTGATACATGGCGCACCACAATTATGTAGATGATATTCTAAGCAAGGTTTGTATTTACCCTGTTCGATACCTTCTTTTGTGATAGGAAAGCGACAAGTACGCGGTTTATATACCTTCTTAATAATATCAAGAATAGCATACATACTACCAATATGGCTATAAGGACCATAAAAAGTACCATAACGTTTATTGATAGTACGTGTTTTGAAGATACGTGGAAAATACTCATTCGTTACGCAAATACTTGGATAAGTCTTGCCATCTTTGAGTAACACGTTGTATTTCGGCTTGTATTGCTTGATAAGTTGGTTCTCTATTAGAAGCGCATCTTCCTCTGTCTTAACAACAGAATATGAGATGTCGTGAATCTTAGAAACCAACACCTTCGTTTTGAAACGGTCTACCTCTTTATGGAAATAAGATGATACTCTCCGTTTAAGGTTCTTCGCTTTACCCACATAGATAATTGTTTTCTCATTATCATAGAACTGATATGTACCCGGTTTCTCTGGCATATTGAGTACAATGTTCTTAAGGTAAGCTATTCGCTTCAAGTTCTCTTCTTTATTCATTTGGCGTAACTCCTTTGTATAAAGGGCTTTTAAGACGATTTGTTTCACGTGGAACATGAATCGTGTTCCACGTTGTTATGAATCCTGCTAAGCGTCAGCGAGCATAGTAGGGGACGTTATCTTTGTTTTAGGAGGATAAGTTCTATCTTCTTGGACAACTTCTTAAAGCAAAGAGGAGCGACCCTTAGTGTTGGCTGCTCCTCCTTGATTTGAATTTATCTCATTCTCACCTTTTATATAATTCAGCTTTTCCACCTTATATATATGGGGTAGGAAAGAACGTTTCTCATCACAGTCTGTTTGTTAGAATTGGAGCAAAGAGCTAATCTCAATATCCTTATCAAACTGTTCACGGCTGTTAGGAAATTCCGAATGGAGTTCGATGATGAAATTACAATACACCTTTTTAGGATTGAACTTCTTAACCAAGTCACATGCAGCCTTCATCGTTCCACCTGTTGCAAGGAGGTCATCGTGGAGCAGAACAACGTCGTTCTCGTCGATAGCATCCTTATGAATTTCTATCGTATCTACGCCATACTCCTTCTGGTAACTCTCTTGAATAGTCTCACAAGGAAGTTTTCCCGGTTTACGACAGAGTACGATACCAGCACCCAAACGGGTCGCAATAGCAGACGACATGACGAAACCACGACTCTCGATACCCACAATCTTGGTCACACCCTTATCCTTGTATAAGTCGACCATCTCGTCCGTAATTTCCTTGAGAGCCTCTGGCGATTTGAATAGGGTAGTCACATCACGGAAATTAACTCCCTTGATAGGCCAATCTGGGATACATCTCAGGTTGTCTAATAATAGTTTTTTGTTCATTTTCAGATTGTTATATAGTTTTGTTTTATGCAATTGTTTCACGTGAAACGAGACCTTTCTCAATCTCATCTGAGGCCTCTCTTATTCACATTTTTATACTGTTGAGCCCCGAAGACATTATCTCCCCATCAAGACAAGAAGCACATTAATATCGCTTGGGCTTACTCCAGGGATACGACTTGCCTGTGCGAGCGTCTCTGGTTGAATCTGTTCTAACTTCTGTCGGCACTCTGTTGAGAGGTCATGCAGCTCACTATACTTGAAGTGTCCTTTGATTTTTATATCTTCAAGTCGGTGCATCTTCTCAGCGAACACACGTTCACGTTCAATATATCCCTTGTACTTCAGTTTTATTTCTGCAGCTTCGGCAATCTCTTCTTTACGGTTAGGAGAAGCCTCGATAGCCTCCTTCAAACTTGGAACAACAGCCGAAAGATTATCAAAGTTGACCTGTGGACGTGCAACAAGGTCAACTATCTTCGTTGCTCCCTTGATAGGAGAAGTGCCCAACTGAGCCAAGAATCCATTGACAACCTCGGGCTTAACAGAAGTGTTATTACAGAAGTCAAGGATACGATTGATATGCTCCTTCTTCTGTATCCACCAGTCGTAACGGTCCTGTTTAGCTATACCTATATTATAAGCACGCTCCGTCAGACGTGCATCAGCATCGTCTTGGCGCAAGAGAATACGGTATTCCGCACGCGAAGTAAACATGCGGTAAGGTTCGTCAACGCCCTTTGTCGTGAGGTCATCAATCAATACACCGATATAACTCTCGTCTCTGTTCATCACGAAAGGATCCTTACCCGCACAGAGTAGGGCAGCATTGATACCCGCCACTAAGCCTTGTCCGCCAGCTTCCTCGTATCCTGTCGTACCGTTCACCTGCCCAGCAAAGAACAAAGCCTCGATTACTTTCGACTCCAAAGACTGCTTCAGCTGTGTAGGATCAAAGTAATCATACTCGATAGCATAGCCAGGACGATAGATTTTAGCGTCACGTAGCGCAGGAATCTTGTGTATAGCTTCCAACTGAATATCCCAAGGCATACTCGAAGAGAAGCCATTCAGATACATTTCATTCGTGTCAACGCCCTCTGGCTCGAGGAAGAGAGGATGGCTATTCTTGTCTGGGAAGGTTACAAGTTTCGTCTCTATCGAAGGACAATAGCGTGGACCTGTACTCTTAATCTGCCCATTGAATAGGGGAGAGTCAGCCACTCCACGTCGCAACACCTCATGCGCTTCCTCGTTCGTGTTACATGTCCAGCAAGGCAACTGTGGCAGATGGCGATGCGGACCATAGAAAGAGAACTGATGATAGTCCGTCTCTCCCGGTTGTGGTTCCATCTCATCAAAGTGTACTGAACGGCGGTCAATGCGCACAGGCGTACCCGTCTTCATGCGATCAGCACGAATACCATGACGCGTAATGCTCTCTGTAAAGTTGTGAACAGCAGGTTCTGCACATCGTCCACCCTCCACCTTTCGCTTACCGATGTGCATCAGTCCGTTAAGGAAAGTTCCTGCTGTGATAACCACTGTACGTGCGTAGATGTCAATACCCCATATTGTCTTGACACCCAATACCTTACCATTCTCTACCAACAACTCGTCGGCTTGATCCTGAAAGATGTCGAGGTGGTCCGTATGGTCGAGTATTGTGCGCCATTCCCAGATAAATTTACCACGATCACACTGCGCTCGTGGACTCCAAACGGCAGGTCCTTTAGATCGGTTCAGCATACGAAACTGAATCGCTGTAGCGTCGGTAACCAGTCCCATGTGGCCTCCAAGAGCATCTATCTCTCTGACTATCTGACCCTTAGCAATACCTCCGACAGCAGGATTACAGCTCATCTGACCGATCTTATTCATATCCATTGTTATCAAACAGGTCGTTGCACCCATGTTGGCAGCTGCTGTTGCAGCCTCACAACCTGCGTGTCCACCACCGATAACAAGTACGTCATACTTGAATCTCATCGTCTTTTTACAAAAGTATAGGGGCACAATACCCCTAATTTATATCGTCACAAAATTAAGAAATAAATTCGAATTATATCTATATTATAGATAGAAAAGTTCCTTCCTGACTCCCCTCTTTCGCTTAATTCAGCAGCCACGCAACGCCTAAACCAACGTTACTGTATCGTGAGAACTCGTTGAAAGAGATGTCATAGAAAGTGTTTACGTACAGACGTGGTGATACCTTATAAGCCAATCCCGCCTCACTCATAAAGTTAAAGTGGCTGTCTTGTCCCGGTTTAGCCCAATCGTCTTGTCGTTTTGAGTTATATCTATTATAGCTCTCAACGAAGAAGCTCCATCTTTCTGACGGTTGATACGTGAGGTTAGCACCAAAGAAAAGGTCGGGACTCTCAGTGTCTCCGTTCCATTCTGCTCCCAAGTCATAGCCTAAGGTGAACTTACTACTCAGCTCGTTCTCGAACAAGAGGTGAGCTTGAAAGCCCAAATGCTTAGGTAGATAGTGTGCGTTACTACCGCCAGGGATGAGCATCGTACCCATAAAGGCAACCTTTGGAAACACCTTCCCACCCTCATAAACCTTGATTTTCGTACCAATAGCGGCATTCGCAATACCCCCAAAATTCCCTTCAGGCGTATGAGTAATACATTCATCAATCTGTAGTCTCACTTCCGCCTGAGGTGTCAGTCCGAGTCGAAACATAGATGTGTTGATAGTGAAGGTACGTGCGTGTTCGCCGTTCTTCCTGTCCCATTCAAGTACGATACCTGTCTCCCAATCAATCTTTCCTTGCTTCATGATGTCGACACCAGTCGTTGCGCCGGGTGCATCAGGTGAGAAATCAATCGTTTCTTGTGCTATAGAGCGCGCAGAGCCGAGCATAAGGAGAGACAGACATAGAGTTCTCCTCAAACCACTTATAAGATAGGCTATCATAGTCTTCTTTCTCTTTGATAATGTTTCTGTTTGTTTTGATGTGAATTACAGTCCTCTATCTGTACTATTATCCTTTGATACTCATCTTCATATAGGGGGCTATCATGCCAGCTACAAAGATACGCATTAATCGGTTGAAAACAATCTTTTTAGGGAGTAAAGTATGCCTTATCCTCGAAAATCACAGCTGTTTTGCGCTCTGTCTTATGGCTAATAACCCTCCTTTCTGTCCCTTTCTATCTTTGTGTTAACGTTCCACAGATGTTACAATACTGCCCCACAGAAGTTGTACTAATGTCCCGAACCCTCTTAAGCGGTGGTGTTGTCGACGAAAGAAATCAAACGCCTAAACAGGCGGCAAGGCCTCATGGTTATTACGCCATACGTTCTTTGTTTATAAAGATAATGTGTAACTTTGCATGTTTGGACATAATAACAGAAAAAATGGAACTAATTAAAAAGACAGAAGAAAGCAGCGAAGAACGCACAGCCTTAGGTATTCTGCTCACGATAAGTTTTTGTCATCTTTTAGACGACACAATGCACTCCATGCTACCAGCTATCTATCCCATGTTGAAAAGTGAGTTTGGATTATCCTTCTTTCAGGTGGGTATCATAACGTTAGTACTACAGTTAACCTCCTCCATCATCCAACCCTTCGTCGGACTCTATGCCGACAAGCATCATGGTTGGTGGCAGTTACCAGTGAGTATGGTGTTCACGCTCATCGGTATCTTTATGCTTTCGTATGCCGATAGTTTCCTTGTTATCTTAGTCTCTGTGTCGTTGTTTGGCTTAGGCTCATCTATCTTCCACCCACAAGGGTCGCAAGTAGCGCAGCAAGCCTCTGGTGGTCGCAATGGTTTAGCACAAAGTATTTTCCAAGTGGGAGGCAATGGTGGCTTCGCAGCAGGTCCATTGTTTGCAGCTCTGATAGTGATTCCTGTCGGCCTGAGTGGTGTGCGCTGGTTTGCTTTCGTAGCCCTTCTTTTAGCCGTAATACTAATTTTTATAGGGAAGTGGCACGTCAAACAACTGAAAGTTGTCCGTAAACGGAGTAGGGCACGATGGACCACAGCAAAGAGCTATACCCGTCATCAAATCTATGGATTTGTCTTTATCCTCTTCGTTTTGATGTTTTCTAAGAATTTCTATACAGAGAGTATGGTTAGCTATTTCACCTTCTTTCTGATAGAGAAGTTCGGAGTCTCTATTCAAACCTCCCAACTCTGCCTGTTTGTTTTCTTAGCGGCAGAGGTTGTCGGAACCCTTCTTGGAGGCTGGATAGGCGACCGCTACGGGCGTAAATACGTGATATGGTTCTCTATCTTTGGGGCAGCGCCATTCACAATCATGCTCCCATACGTGGGTAGTCTTGCTGGGACGATTATCTTGTCGGCTGTCATTGGCCTCATCATAGCGTCAGCTTTCTCCGCAATATTGGTCTATGCAACCGACCTTATGCCCAATCATATCGGTACGATAGCCGGTATCTTCTATGGACTCTCGTTCGGTCTTGGTGGTCTTGGAAGCACTTTCTTTGGCTGGTTAGCCGACCAGATGAGTATTCTCTTTGTCTTTAAGGTAAGTACCTTACTCCCTTTATTAGGTATTATAGCCGTCTATTTGCCAAAGATGAAGCGTGAGTAGGGTGGTGGCCGTCAACACTTTTTGTCCTTTCTCTACGTCTGCTGCCATACTCGTAGTCCTTTCTACGGTTAGGCAAAGCTATCAGTCAGTCGTTTATGTGTACTGGTAAGAATGATAGCAACCTGCTCTCTAAGTTATTTAGGGTTGTTAAGCGTAGTAGAAATGAGAACTAATCAATAGCTCAACTATCCTGTAGAATGATGATATAACGCTTTAGTTTTAGACGCTAAAGGACCCTACGGGTGTGGTAAAAAATCTTTACGTTGAAACATGCTAAGCTCCTTCAATAAAAGAGTATAATACCTCTTATAAACAAGTCTACAATCGTCAGTAAATCAATACGTTACAAATAGCATTCAAGAAGACGCCTTTCTTGCTCCAAGAAGGGCGTCTTCTACATGCAAGAAGGGCATGTTCTCGAACGTAGAAGGGCATGTTCTTGATGCTTCCTCGGCCTCTTCTCGAGCGAAGAGGAGAATAGTTGCTGAAAAATCCTAACATTCCCTCGCTATCTATCCAGCCTCCTGTCTTCTTTTGTTGGTAGCCTTATAGGAGTCGCTTCGGTGATTTCTCTCATAGATAGACACAGGTGTTTGTTTATAGGAACAGTTCCACAGAGGTCTGTTTATGCATGCGATGTCGCGGAGATTACAGCCAATAGTAGCGAAAATGCTCTGCGTCTTCTGTCGACCGAAGGCCGTTCATGGTCTCTAAACATGTGCTGAAAGGTTCTGTAAGCTCTGTATCCTCTGTGAGAGATAAGATTTCCAAGGACCTTTACGAGCAGCCTTATAGCGGTAAACTTACATTCTCCTCTCCCATTCGTTACTTTTCTTCGGTCAGTGAGTTTTGGTTTGTTATGGAGCTGAGGTAGCTTATATAATGGATACACCAGCGTGCCAGAAATCATGGAATAAGTGTATAATCTTACAAGAAAAGCGTTATTTACGATAGTACAGGTCGTTTAATTCCAATTAATTCATTATCTTTGTGGCATCAATCAATTTTATTACGCAATAATAATCACACATGCTTGTTCGATAGGTAAGGGCAGGCAGGAATCTAAACATTAATAAACCTACATGAAACAAAAGAAGTTTTTAGTGACTTTCGCTTTGGGTCTCTGTGCCCTAACGGCAGCCCATGCACAGGATAATGACTTCGACTTAGGCAGTCAACGTTCGGAAGTGCAGTTAGTTAATCCTGTTCCTGGTAAGAAGATAGACCATCAGGGACTCGTTATTAACCCTACACCACGTTACGTGAAACTGACAGGTGAGGGAACAGTAGACATCAGTGGTGGTGTTAAACTTGACCAACCGCAGCCTGCTCGTAAGCAGAGTTGGGACTATTGGACTGATCTTAACTTCCTTTCTCGGGCTGAGAAGGGCTTCCCAATGAAGATACAATTAGTAAAGATACCTGTTGTTTTGAAAGATGGGGAGAAGAGTGGGGCCGATGTAGACGGTGCTTACACACTAAGAATAACCAAGAAAGGAATCACACTTATGGCTGCTGATGACTTAGGAGTGTTCTATGGCATTCAGACACTACGTCAGATTATGGAGAACCCATCCGTAGAAGGCGGTAAGAAACTACCTTGTTTGGAAATCGGCGATGAACCAGTATTCGCCTATCGTGGTGTTGTTGAGGGTTTCTATGGTACACCATGGTCACATGCAGTGCGTCTTTCATTGATTGACTTCTACGGTAAGTACAAGATGAATACTTATATCTATGGACCAAAGGACGACCCTTATCACAGTTCACCTAACTGGCGTCTGCCTTATCCAGAGAATGAGATGAAGGACATCAAGGAACTTGTTGCAGCCTGCAAGAAGAACCGTGTAGACTTCGTTTGGGCTATTCATCCAGGTAAGGACATCAAGTGGAACGAGGAAGACTATCAAAACCTTAAGCACAAGCTCGACCTTATGTATCAAGCTGGTGTGAAGTCATTTGCTATCTTCTTCGATGATATTTCAGGCGAGGGAACTAACCCTAACCGACAAGTTGAGCTGTTGAATCGTTTGACAAAGGAGTTTGTAAAGGCGAAGGGCGACGTTGCTCCGCTTATTATTTGTCCTACAGACTATTCTAAGTTATGGGCAAAGGCAGACGAGAACGGACCATTGAGCATCTATGGTAAGACCCTCGACCCATCTGTACGTGTGTTCTGGACAGGCGATGTTGTTTGTAGCGATGTGACAAAGAGTACGCTCGATTGGGTGGACAGTCGCATTAAGCGTCCTGCTTTCTTCTGGTGGAACTATGCCGTAACAGACTATGTTCGTAACCTTGTCTTGCAGGGTCCTGTTTATGGTTTGGATACTTCACTCACCGATAAGGATATGTGTGGACTCGTCAGCAACCCTATGGAGCATGGAGAAGCATCAAAGCTCTCTCTCTACAGTGTAGCCGATTATACATGGAATCCATCTGATTATAACCCAATCGACAGTTGGGAGCGTGGCTTGGAAGTGATGATGCCACGTGCGAAGGATGCTTACCGCACCTTTGCTATCCATTCTGCCGATACGGAAACAGGCTATCGTCGTGACGAGTCTTGGGAGACTGAGACCTTCCGTTTGGCTGATTACACTAAGGAGAAACGTGATAAACTATACGAGGAGTTCGAGCGTGTGGCTAAAGCACCTGCTGAAATTGAGGCTGGTTGCACAGATAGTTTGTTGATGAAGGAGCTGAAGCCTTGGCTGACTGAGTTCGCTAAGTTAGGCGAACGTGGTAAGAAAGCTATCGAACTGATGGACCTCTATCGTAGTGGTGACAACTTGAAATTCTGGAGTCAGTACGTTAAGAGCCGTATGACCATGGACGATAAGAATGCTTATGAGGCACATAAGTCGGGCACAATGAAATTGCAGCCGTTCTATGACGTCGCTATGAACGACCTCGGTGACGCTTTCTATGAGAAGCTCTCAGGCGAGAAAGCATTCACACTACGTGGTATCGGGTCTTATAAGAGCCTAAAGACGACACAAGCAGGATTGATGCTTGATGGCGATAGTACAACACATTACACCTCTGGGGAAGCTCAGAAGGCTGGTGACTGGATGGGTGTTGCCCTCCCTGAACCAATGGCTGTACGTGAGGTGCATATCCTTCAGGGTCGTAACTCTAAGGATGATTGCGACTTCTACGACCATGCAACACTTGAATATTCGGTTGATGGCAAGACATGGAAGCCAATGTTGGGTGATTTGAAGAACCAGTATGACATTCTTTGGCAGGGTGAGCCGGTGCAAGCACGTTATATTCGTTTGCGTCGTCTTGACTCCGACCGTAAGAACTGGGCTGCTATTCGCTCGTTCGTAGTGGTTCCTGATGGTGCTGCAACGCTTGAGTTTGGTGGTACTAACGCTGCTTCTGATGCCGTCCTTCGTGCGTTCGACCATCAGCCAAGTACGTCTTTCAAGAATACTGGTGCTGTTTCGTTTGAGGTACCAAGTGGTATGACTTCTTACACCTTCCTTCTCTCATTGCCAGAGGGTGGCTCTGTTCGCATTTGTCAGTATGATAAGCGTAACAAGCTAAAGGCTGAGTTCACTTCTAATGAGCCTTTCTTCACTGTTAATGTGGCAAAGAAAGTAACGCGTATGGAGCTGATTGGCAAGGCTGAAGTGTTCGAGATTATTCCAAAGAAGTAAGACATTGGTTGACGAGTTGACGAGTCTACAAGTAGACAAGTTGCTTGTTGAAAGTCAACAAATAAATAACAATAGGGACAGACGATGGCGTCTGCCCCTATTTGTTTGTAATATGTTCGAGTGAATGATAAACTGAGAAATGAGGTGATGAAGCCCGAATTTATTTCTTTACGTTAAAGGTTAACACTGAACCTTTCTTCAAGATAACCCTGCGATTGGAATAGTCACTAAACAAAGGAATGTCTTTGGTGCAAGTCAACGTTAGGATTTCTCCGGTCTTAGTCTTCTTATATTGATGCCTTAAGTTTTTGATATGCGAATCACATGCACCATCATATTCGTTTATATGATAGTCTTCTTTATTGATAGTCAGACTTAATACGTCAGCATAAGCATAGGTACTGTATTGTACGCTTACGCCGTTAAAATGAGCGTTGTAAACCTTATAGAACTTGTCACATACGTCATCTTCGTCAGGTATAACAATGAAATATGCTTCTGGAGCTTTACCCTTGATGGCGATTGTCTTGCCCACAACGATATGGAGGTTGGCATAAGCATCCATAGATAGCTCTATCTCGCTTTTACAGTTGTTGAATATTGACCTCAAAAAAGCTGGTCTGCTCTTATAGTCCAGATTGTTATCTTGTGCGTTGACAACCATGCAGGACAATGTAAGTAATAAGCTTAAAATAGTCTTTTTCATTGCTTAATTCTTTAATGTTGATACATTCATTCATTAGAATTCTGTGAATGTTTGAATTCAATAAATGCTTTTCGTCACCTTTGTTTGCGAATAGTAGCTGTTTTGTTGCAGTTCTTGTAAAGTAACATTGATATTGCTGCAAATGTAGATAATAGTTTTTAAATAAACAAATGTTGGATAGATTTTAGATAGGTTGACTTCGTTTTCGGTACTTGCTAACAACAAGTTGCCTCCACTTCTGTAACATACAGCAAGATATTTAGCCCTCCGCACCATTGGTGCTAACGCTCCGCACCATTGGTGCTTACCAATCGCACGGCATGTGCTGAGTACTAACACATCGGCTAAAGATGGGAAGAATAGGTCTTAATAACACATAGTAATGTGCTAATAGATCACTAATATGGGAAGAGTTTATCAGCCAGTACTAATCTTTTTGTTCCACTTCACTGATGACTTAAAATTACTATACAACACCGAAAGATTTTGTTTAATTTTCGAGGTTTGTGCGTCTTCTAAAACTATCCTCATTTATTAGGATAGCCTGAGCCTCCTTATTTTAAGTCTAAATACTATACATTTTATTTAAAATACTTTGATAAATCATTAAAATATAGTATTTTTGCAACGCATAATGTATGCGCTCATACCAACATCTTGGTATCTGATTTAATGAACAATAATTACGATGAGGAGACTGAGAACGGCCTTCTCGTTGCATTCATACATATAGGAATAATAATTCTAACAGTATTAAATATTTAAAATCAAAACATTTATGTGGTTAATCAATTCATCTATTGGTAGAAAGGTGATTATGTCAGTGACTGGCATGGCCCTGATCCTATTCATGACGTTCCACTGCTGTATGAATCTTGTTGCGCTCTTCTCTAAAGATGCTTACAACATGATTTGTGCGTTGTTGGGTGCCAACTGGTATGCAGTAGCAGCTACGGTTGGTCTTGGCGCATTGGCAGTTTGTCACATCGTTTATGCGTTTATCCTTACAGCGCAGAACCGCCGTGCACGTGGTGACAATCGTTATGCTGTCACAGAGAAGCCTGCAGCAGTAGAGTGGGCAAGCCAGAATATGCTTGTTCTCGGTCTTATCGTGTTGCTTGGTCTTGGACTTCACCTCTTCAATTTCTGGTACAATATGATGTTTGCAGAGCTTCTTCATGTCAAATTTATGTATGAACCAGCTGATGGTTTTGCTTACATTCATCACACTTTCTCTAATCCTGTGTATGTAGTTCTCTACATTGTTTGGATTTGTGCATTGTGGTTCCACCTCTCTCACGGTTTCTGGAGTGCTATGCAGACTGTTGGTATCAACGGTAAAGTATGGTTCAATCGTTGGAAGACCATTGGTAACATCTATGTTACGCTGTTGATGCTCGGCTTCCTCGTTGTAGTTCTCGCATTCGCTTTCGGATGTGCTCCTAGCCTTGCATAGTTAAGTATCTAAATTGAAAACTAAATTCAAAACAATCATGACAAAGATATTAGATTCCAAAATACCAGCAGGTCCTGTAGCCGAGAAGTGGACTAACTACAAGGCTCATCAGCGTTTGGTTAACCCAAAAAATAAACTGAAACTGGATGTTATCGTTGTTGGTACCGGTCTGGCTGGTGCCAGTGCTGCCGCTTCTCTCGGTGAGATGGGCTTCAACGTATATAACTTCTGCATCCAAGACTCACCACGTCGTGCACACTCAATCGCTGCACAGGGTGGTATCAATGCTGCTAAGAACTATCAGAACGATGGTGACTCTGTTTACCGTTTGTTCTATGATACGGTGAAAGGTGGTGACTATCGTGCACGTGAAGCTAACGTTTATCGTTTGGCAGAAGTGTCTAACGACATCATCGACCAGTGCGTTGCTCAGGGCGTGCCATTCGCTCGTGAGTATGGCGGTATGTTGGCTAACCGTTCCTTTGGTGGTGCTCAGGTAAGCCGTACCTTCTATGCTAAGGGACAGACAGGTCAGCAGTTGTTGCTTGGTGCATACTCATCATTAAGCGCACAGATTCAGGCTGGTAAGGTAAAGCTCTATACACGTTATGAGATGGAAGACGTCGTAATCGTTGACGGTCATGCACGTGGTATCATTGCGAAGAACCTCGTAACTGGTAAGCTAGAGCGCTTCACTGCAAACGCAGTTGTTATAGCAACTGGTGGCTATGGTAACACTTACTTCCTTTCAACCAACGCTATGGGTTGTAACTGTACAGCCGCTGTTCAGTGCTATCGTAAGGGTGCTTACATGGCTAACCCATCTTACGTTCAGATTCACCCAACCTGTATTCCTGTACATGGCGACAAGCAGTCTAAGTTGACATTGATGTCAGAGTCTCTGCGTAATGATGGTCGTATCTGGGTTCCTAAGAAACTCGAAGATGCTAAGGCATTGCAGGCTGGTACAAAGAAGGGCTCTGATATTCCAGAGGAAGACCGCGACTACTACTTGGAGCGTCGCTACCCTGCCTTCGGTAACCTCGTACCACGTGACGTTGCATCACGTGCTGCTAAGGAGCGTTGCGACCATGGTTTCGGTGTTAACAACACTGGTCTTGCTGTGTTCCTCGACTTCTCTGAGTCTATCAACCGCCTCGGTATTGATACAATTCTTCAGCGTTATGGTAACCTCTTCGATATGTATGAGGAGATTACAGACGTTAACCCAGGTGAGCTCGCTAATGAGATTAACGGCGTGAAGTACTACAATCCAATGATGATCTTCCCTGCTATCCACTACACAATGGGTGGTATTTGGGTTGACTACGAGCTGATGACAACCGTTCCTGGTCTGTTCTCTATTGGTGAGTGTAATTTCTCTGACCACGGAGCTAACCGTCTTGGTGCTTCTGCTTTGATGCAGGGTCTTGCTGATGGTTACTTTGTGTTGCCATATACTATTCAGAACTATCTTGCTGATCAGGCACTCTGGGCAAAGGTTCCAACCGATCGCCCTGAGTTTGATGAGGCTGAGAAGGCTGTCAGTGCAGAGATTGATCGCTTGATGAGTATCCATGGTAAGCGTTCTGTTGACTCTATACACAAGGAGTTGGGTCATATTATGTGGGAGTATGTAGGTATGGGTCGTACCAAAGAAGGACTCGAGGAAGGTCTCAAGCAGTTGAAGGCTCTCCGCGAGGAATTCAACACTAACCTCTTTATCCCTGGTAAGAAGGAAGGCTTGAATGTTGAGCTTGATAAGGCAATCCACCTCCGTGACTTCATCCTCATGGGTGAGCTCGTAGCTTATGATGCATTGCATCGTGAGGAGAGTTGTGGTGGTCACTTCCGTGAGGAGCACCAGACAGAGGAAGGTGAGGCTAAGCGTGACGACGAGAACTTCTTCTATGTTGGCTGTTGGGAGTATCAGGGTGATGACACCAAGACTCCAGAGCTTATCAAGGAACCTCTCGAGTATGAGGCAATCAAGGTACAAACACGTAATTATAAAAACTAGTTGACGAGTTGACGGGAGAACAAGTTGACAAGTTGTCAGCTTGTTCTGCCTTAAACATATTCTATTAGTATAATACAGACAATATACAAGATGTAATACAAACAAGGTCGATGAATACTCACAAGGATTTGATTGTATGGCAGAAAGCAATGGAACTTGTCCTAGAAGTATACAAAGCTACAAAGACATATCCACGGGAAGAACTATTTGGATTAGCTTCCCAAATGCGTAGAGCCGTTGTATCAATTCCCTCGAACATAGCAGAAGGCTATGGCAGAATCCATACTCGTGAAACTGAGAGATTCCTTAGTATAGCATTAGGTTCTGCGTGTGAGTTAGAAACTCAATTGATTCTATCAAAAGACTTAGGGTATATCCCGACAGAACTTGCACGGCAACTATGCGATAAGACCCAAGGCATAATTAGGATGCTAACGTCTTTGATTAAATCTCTGAACAAATAACTTGTTTACTTTATAACTTGTTTACTTGTCAACTAAAACATAATACAATGGCAAAGAATATATCATTCACAATTAAGTATTGGAAGCAGAACGGCCCACAAGATCAGGGTCATTTCGATACACATGAGATGAAGAATATCCCAGATGACACCTCTTTCCTTGAGATGCTCGACATCCTCAACGAGGAGTTGATAGAGGCTGGTGATGAACCATTCGTCTTCGATCACGACTGCCGCGAGGGTATCTGCGGTATGTGCTCACTATATATTAATGGTACTCCACATGGTAAGACAGAGCGTGGTGCAACAACCTGTCAGCTCTACATGCGCCGTTTCAACGATGGTGATATAATCACTGTTGAACCATGGCGTTCGGCTGGTTTCCCTGTTATCAAGGACTGTATGGTAGACCGTACAGCATTCGATAAGATTATCCAGGCTGGTGGTTACACAACAATCCGCACTGGTCAAGCACAGGATGCAAACGCTATTCTTATCTCTAAGGACAATGCTGATGAGGCTATGGACTGTGCAACATGTATCGGTTGTGGTGCTTGTGTTGCAGCTTGTAAGAATGGTTCTGCAATGCTCTTCGTATCATCTAAGGTTAGTCAGTTGGCTCTCTTGCCACAGGGTAAGCCTGAGGCTGCTAAGCGTGCTAAGGCAATGGTTGCTAAGATGGACGAGGTTGGCTTCGGTAACTGTACTAACACTCGTGCTTGCGAGGCAGTATGTCCTAAGAACGAGAAGATTGCTAACATCGCTCGTTTGAACCGTGAGTTTATCAAGGCAAAGTTTGCTGATTAATCATAAGCCACTGGTAGTAGTCCTATAGACTGTGACCAAGCTTATTTAGAATATGAAATCCCATAGCTCTTGTATATGAGTTATGGGATTTTTGTTTATATGTCTTAGTTAAGTTAGTATGCAATACTTTATGATTTGAACCTCTTATTGACCTTTGAATTTTATGATTTTACTTTCACCGACTACGAATTGCGCTAATTACACGAATCCTTATCGCAACGTAATCTGTTTAATTAGAAGTCTCTAATTGATAGTTTACGAGTTGAGAAGTTGATGAGTAGACTTGTTATTTATAGCGATAAACAACGGTTAATTCCATGGATAAGACTTTGAAAAATCGTTACATAATTTCGAGTAAGATATCTATAAATAACAGCAAAAGTACATATAAAAGCAAGTTCGCAATCAGCATAGAATCAAGTAGTTATATAGTAGTAAGATAAAAGGTGCTTTGTTAGCCTTCAAAAGGGCCTTAGTTAGCCTTCAAAAGGGCGTCTTCTGCAAGTCAATTAGGCGTCTTTTAGAAGCCAAAAGAGCATGTATTGGATTAATGTATCTAAAATTGTTTACAAATGTCAGTGGTATGTGAATTGACTGTTCGTATAAGATACTGATGTTATTACAATCTCAGTTGTAAGCGGAATAGTATTTCACGGCCACGTAAAGGCAGGAATGTGTTGAAAGTATTGATACCTGTATTCTGCGTAATACTGTAAGATTTGCTGTTTAATAGGTTTGTCCCAGATACTCCCAGCTCCCACATATTATTAATCTTGTAGTTGAAGTCGCCATCTAATAGGCTACATGTATGGTAATGTCCATCCATAACTTCGTTTGTAAGGTTATAGAACTTCATTTTTAGTTCCAACTTCTTTGTAGGGAAGAGGTAAAGAGCTACATTGGTTGTATAGGACGAAAGAACATCCAACTTCATGATACTACTCCGTTCCCAGTAATATTTAGCTGTAAAAGCGGCTGATAGGCGCAGCCAAGATATCTTTTGGAAACTTGTGGTGAACGTTCCTGAAGCGTGGTGAGAATGGTTATTGACCATAACACCTGATTGTGAAACAAGATAAGAATCTCTGTTATATGTCGCATCAAACTTTAAGGAAACGCCTATGGGGATGAAAGTCTTGTCCAACATGGCAGTTATAGCAGTGCTATGCCGGTGGTTACTGCCTCTTACCCATTTCATAATTGTCATTGAGTCGTTGTACTCATAGTGGCAATAAGCCTCGCTTCTTGTATCAGAGTAGGTAAGTGAAAGGTTAGCAAAGAGCATCGTTGCGAGATTACGATAGCGGAAATGGAGCGAAGTGTATAGGTGTGTAGACTTATAAACGTCATTTCCTGTTACCTGTATGTTTCTGTATCCCTCTCTTAAAGGCTTCAAAGCATAGAAATCAAGAGAGTTGTCATCTGTAGAGATTGAGGAAGATAGGTTTACTGTCAGTTTGCTCGTCAGTACTTGTTGTAAAGTCAAGTAGGGCTTAAACGCTATGAAGTTGCGTACAGACAGTTTGTTGTTCTTCTCTGAAAGGCTGATTCTTGTCCATTCAATAGGAAGTCCAAAGCTAACATAGCTTTGCTTTGTATATTTCCATGTGTAGCCCGGTTCACCTTGTAGTTTGAATGTACGATGATAGATATCACCTTGATAATTGTACGAGTTATTCCTGTAATAAGCTTGTAAGGATATATCCAAATCATTTCCGAGTGTAGGGATTGATGTTGTAATACTGTTTCTGGTCATAGTTGACCGTGTTGCAAAGCATTCTGTAACATTATAGAGTGGTAAGGAATCAGAGGCAGTTGACAGTTCTTCCCTACGGTCAGTGTATCTAAGGAGCGAGTGGATTTGCAGCATACTTTTCCCTAATTTGAAGGAAGAAGACAGATAGTTTTTGATATAAGACGGTTTTATGCGTATCTGCTCAGTAATTCCAATCCCATTCGTGACTACTTGATTTTCGGTTGTCTGTCGTCCAAAGGAGTATTTAAGTTCGTCAGAAAAGAATCTATGCGTGCTATTTTCTTCGTATTTCAGTGTTGGTACGATGCGAAATATGCGTTGCTTCATCCATTCTGACGTCTCTAATGTGATAGGAGTAAGTCCTCCATAATAGTTTGTAGTCGATTGGTTATATCCAGCATGATCCTCATAAAGAAGAACGTTACTGCGTAGTGTTATATCTTTCGATAGTGTAATGATATTATTAAAACCTGCGCTATAAGACTTGTTCTGTAAGTATCGCTCTTGTGGGAGAGCCTCTTGGCTTATGTCTTCTTGCAGAACACCCTGTGGAAGTGGCTCGTATGCATCGAGATTATAGACATCAATATGCTCTTTAGTTTCCTTAGAAAGGTCTTTTCCCGTGTTACTCATTTTGGCAGAAACAAGTGTTTGCGAATGTTTCGTCACCTGTGTGAGAAACAGCTGATTGTCCCAAACAGTGGGTTTGAGGCCTAAGCTACCAGTAATCTCCCCAAAAGGACGAGCCTTGTGGTTCTTGTCAAGGCGGATATTTAATGCTGCTGATTCTGATGGTTTGCGTCCTTGCATCATCTTAACAGGTTGATGATTCTCCAAAACTTCGACATTACGCACCGCATTAATAGGCATATTGCGGGTTGCTTGCGTATAGTTGTTACCCATCATGTCCTGTCCTTCAATATAAAATCGGTTGATTGCACGACCTTGATAAGATACTGAACCGTTTTCAGAAACCTTGATTCCCGGTAGTTTTTTGAGTACATCTTCTAAATGACGGTCACCCTTCTGTAGAAAAGAACCAACATTGTAGACCAGTGTGTCACCTTGTTTTCTTATAGGAGAGAGTTTTACGACGACTTCTTTTAGTTCCACCTGCTTGGAAGACAGTAGGATAATAGCTGGCTGATTTGTAGTCTGATGGATGTCAGCTACGTTTATTTTCCGTTTACTGTAACCAATGAGTGTGAACACCAGTGCATCCTCTTGGTGTGCTGTGAGGCTGAGGTTGCCCCTTCCGTCAGCAATCTTATAGCTCAGCATCTTGCCCTTTGGACTTACTATGCGGCACATTACATCTGCTAACGGTTGGAGGCTGGCAGAGTCCCTGACCTCAATCGTTAGCTTTACCAGCGCTTCCTCCTGCTGTGCAAAAAGGGTGAAACAGGTGGTAAGGAGGTAGAATAAAAGAAGTAGCCGTCGCAAGATGTTATTCTAATTCTATCGGATTGTAAGGCTTTGCATTCACTGTTGCTGCAACATCAGCCGATACGGTAATGCTTCCATCTCCTGTTAAGGCTTTTATAGGGTCAGCACAATAGTTCTTGTACATTTGTCTGACAGTCTTTCGGGTACTCTTCGTCACAGCACTTTTGTCGTACATGTAGATTGGAGTATAGCTCTTTACCTTCTCTAATCCTGTCAAGGTGAAAATGAAGTTGTTCTGTGTGTCCTGCACCTTAAAGATGAGTCCAGGTAATCCATAGAACTTATAGGGTCCGTATGGCAACTCTACATCAGGTGCATACCAGGCTATGTAATCTCGTCCAAAGAGTCTTGTCTTAGCCTTTTGGCACTGATATCCGGCAATAGTACTGTCTCCTTGCAGTAATTCTCACTCCAACTGAGGAGCTTCTTCTTCATATTGATACCTTTGAAGTCCTCCTGCTTTACGTTGGATAAACTCTTTTTTTGTCTCTCTATTCAGAAGGATGAGTTCTTGAAATCCTATGCTTTTTAAAGCACCGATAAGCTTTGGACCATCCGATGTCGCCTGAGATTCCCCTCTTGCAATTGAAGCGGAGATAGAGTCGAAGGTAAGTTGTCCATAGTCAATGAACATATTGTGTTGTGTACCAATTCTTAGAATTGTTACTGCCGTACGTTTTGCATCAGGATACTTTGCGTCTTTTGCATACTTGTAATCATAAACGATCTGATACTGTGCAGACTCAAATTGTACCGTCTTGGTTGTGTCCCACCGCCCTTCTAACTTAGAGAAATCAAGTGTCTGAGCTGACAAACAAGTCGTGCTGATGAGAAGGATAAGTAAGATTATGTACTTCTTCATTTGGATAGGTTTTTAGGTTTGAACATTGCAAGCATGACTCAAGACTCGTGTATTTGCCCTCAGGTTATTTTCTTCCTATTCTTATTCCTGCAAATATAGGTAAAAAGAGAGAAATAGACAAGCCTTTTTTCTTATTTTACATATTGTTCCTTTAGTTCATATAATTTGTCTGTGATTTTATACAGAGAATTGATTCCTAGTGTCCAGCCAGGAATTCCACTGCAAAGTTCTCCAGCAGCCGAGTTATCGCGCAAATAATAATAAGATGAACGTTCAGAAACTGCATATACCGTACGGACAATCAATGCTGACAAAGCCGTGTGTATCGTATTCTCCGTCCAGCCATTTTTACGCAGAAAAACCTCTAATTGCAGCTTGTCTATTGTCTGCTTGCAGAGCCACTCAGCATCAACATACCTTGCGTCAGTATAGTTTGCCGTCTCAAGGTCTATGTAGTTCTCATATTTTCTCAGCGACTTCTGTTCTTCCTTATTAAACCTATCGATTCCACCTTCTTTCTCCATACGGCTCCAACATTCGTCAGCCTTTGCCTGTTCAATAGGAGTAAGACCCTCAAGGTGTTCTTTGAAAAGCGAGGGTGTACTTCTGGTCTTGAATCGTTTGGTAAGAGCGTATGCAATCTTTCGAACCTGTACAGCAGTAAGTGAAGGTTCGAACCCGATGTTCAACAGAATTAGCGAATGTACATGACCCTGCACGTCACGATATGACTCCTTGATGCGATAATAAGGAGCCATGTCGCCTGTTGCAGGGTTGAATCGTGTCTGTACATTTGCGTGCATGAGGCAAAGTAACAAAATAATTTTGATATGACTGTGTCCTACAAATCAGATTTTACTCCTCGTTACAATACCCTATGTTTGATTATCAATTATTTATCAAATTAATACTACACAAAACATCCCGAAAATTTATGAAAAATAATTTTGCCTGTTAAAGTTGGGTTAAATAGTTTATCTGGAACTTATAAACCCATAAAGATGAGATATATTTTCTAAAAATATTTCCTCATAGTGAATGGGCGTATTTTTGAAACGAATAAACCCAACCCAAGTTTAACCGGCAAAATTATTTTTCATAAATTTTCGGGATATTTTGTGTAGTATTAATTTGATAAATAATTGATAATCAAACATAGGGTATTGTAACGAGGAGTAAAATCTGATTTGTAGGACACAGCCATATCAAAATTATTTTGTTACTTTGCACTCATGCACGCAAATGTACAGACACGATTCAACCCTGTAACAGGCGACATGGCTCCTTATTATCGCATCAAGGAGTCATATCGTGACGTGCAGGGTCATGTACATTCGCTAATTTTGTTAAACATCGGGTTCGAACCTTCACTTACTGCTGTACAGGTTCGAAAAATTGCATACGCTCTTACCAAACGCTTCAAAACAAGAAATACACCCTCGCTTTTCAAAGAGCGTCTTGAAGAACTTACTCCTATTGAACAGGCAAAGGCTGACGAATGGTGGATCCGTATGGAGAAAGAAGGTGGAATCGATCGGTTTAATAAGGAAGAGCAGAAGTCGCTGAGAAAATATGAGAACTATATTGACCTTGAGACGGCAAACTATACTGACGCAAGGGATGTCGGTGCTGAGTGGCTCTGCAAGCAGACAATCGACAAGCTGCAATTAGAGGGTTTTCTGCGCAAAAACGGCTGGACGGAGAATACGATACACACGGCTTTGTCAGCATTGATTGTCCGTACGGTATATGCAGTTTCTGAACGTTCATCTTATTATTATTTGCGCGATAACTCGGCTGCTGGAGAACTTTGCAGTGGAATTCCTGGCTGGACACTAGGAATCAATTCTCTGTATAAAATCACAGACAAGTTATATGAACTAAAGGAACAGTTAGAGCGTCATCTGTGCAGCGTTACTGACGATCTCTTTAATATAGACAACAAGTTGATGCTCTTCGACTTAACCAACTTCTATTTCGAGGGTAGCAAGCGTAATAGCGATAAAGCCAAGTTCGGTCGTTCAAAAGAAAAACGCTCTGACTGTAAGCTACTTGTACTTGCATTATGTATCAATAAAGAAGGTTTTATACGTTATTCTTCAATCTTGGAGGGTAATACAGCAGATCCCAAGTCTCTACCCAATATGATTGATACGCTGGCAAAGAGAAATCCATCACGAATCAAGGATACGCTCGTTGTCATGGATGCAGGTGTTGCCACGGAAGAGAACTTGGAGCTAATAAAGAAAAAGGGTTACAATTATCTCTGCGTATCCCGTACGAAAATGAAAGACTATACGCTCAGTGATGATAATAAGAGCGTTACGGTAATGGATGCCCGTCGGCAGAAGATAACGCTGAAAGAGGTTAAGACAGAGGATGATAAGGATTATTATCTCGAAATAACATCTCCTTCGAAAGCTATGACAGAGTCGTCCATGAACAGAGTCTGGAGAGAGCGTTTTGAGATGGAACTGCAGAGGATAAACGATGGAATTTCCAAGAAAGGTGGAACAAAAACCTATGAAAAGGTTGTTGAACGTACAGGACGTGCCATACAGAAGTACCCTTCTATAGCGAAGTTCTACCAGATAAGCTACATAAAAAATGAGAAGAAACCCAAGCAGATGCTACGTGTAGACTGGGAGATAAAAGACCTCTCAGCAATGGAATCTGGTCATGGAGTCTATTTCCTCCGCAGCAATGTCAGGACACTTTCTGAGCGTGTGACATGGGAATACTACAATCTCATTCGCGAGATAGAATGCACGAACAGACAACTAAAGAATGATCTCAACCTCCGTCCAATCTATCATCAGAAAGATGAGCGAAGCGACGCACACCTTTTCTTCGGTTTATTAGCCTACTGGGTGGTAAACACCATCCGTTGTCAATTAAAACGGGAAGGAGAATCCTGTTACTGGACCGAGATAGTACGACGTATGAGCACCCAAAAGCTTGTCACCACACAAGGGAAGAATCCATTAGGTGAAACCATCGAGATGCGCCAATGCAGTAGTCCTTCGAAACAAGCAAAACAGATATACGATAAGTTGAACTTAAAACACTCACCATTCAAAAAGAATAAAATTTGTAGGACACAGAGCCCATAAGAAAAACGATGAAAGCACGGTGACAGTTAGATTAGGCGAAAGTGGGTGTTAAACTTGGGCTAAAAAGAGAGAAGATGCGCCAACCAACATATAGCGAAACTTCTTTTCTGGGTCATGGGTGTACATTGTGCAAACCATATATTCCAGCATAAAGGAATCGATAATGCCAGTAAAGTCCTCTTGGTTGGGATTATGCCAGAAAGGGTAGAAGTGCATGCCAAAGTAATCTCCAAATACTGTGTCGTGCGTAATGTAATTATCAAAATCAATAGACATATTTGAAAGAAATTCTATCATGAATTCATCATCGTCTAGCACATAGTTCTTGAATTTTTTCAGTTCCTTTTCCACAAGTCGATCAAATACTTTCTTTTTCATTAATGATGTCCTCCTGTTTTAAGTTTTTGTTGTCTTTTTGCTTCTGTATCCCAATTCTCATACCTGATGGAATCTGCATACAATTTCCCTTTTTCACCACGCTTTATACCCACATAGGCTACTTTTCTATCCCCTAAATTAGTCATGATATCCCTGCGAGTTCTCTTATTAATTTTGCCATTTGCTACAGCATTATTCACTCGTGTCTTAACAAAGTTCTCCGGCTTCAGCTGGTCTTTAGAAAGATTGAATTTCCCTACCGTAGAGGACTTTACCTCAAAAGCATCATATTTTCCTGTACTTGGATTCTTGGCAAGCACATCAATACCCTTGTTAGAGCCGTATTTTACGTCTATAATTTCATAATTGTTCTTTTTAAGGTCATTAATTACAGCTTTCTCACCAATATCTCCCACAGCATGTCCGAATGATCGTAAGCCAAATATATCATACCAGTTGTTAGGACTTCCAACATACGCATATAGTGTCGGATTTCCGCCCACCAATCCTATCGGATCCTGACTGATATAAGTTCCTGTATTCGGCTCATAGTAACGAAATCTGTTGTAATATAGCCCCGTCTCAACATCCTCATACTGCCCCTGATACTTAAACGGAATGAAGGAGGAATTATTGTTACCCTTCCTTCTCTTTCTGCCGAAGATGTCAAACTCTTGCTCCCATACCTTGTTGCCGTTGTTGTCAAATGCCTGCAGGGGAGTGCCGAGGTAGTCAGACACGATGGAGAAGCTCTCGCCGTTGGCAGCGAGCTTGCCAGCAGGAATGAACGTGTTCTGTTCGAAGAGCCAGGTAGTGACATCTGCCCTTCTGGCATCAGAAGAAACCTCCTACCACTCGTGCAGCAGCGCATTGCCACCTCAAAGAAATGCGTGTTCTTAGTTATTAGCCCTAAGGTAACTTGTTTGAAGTTGACCACTTAGTAGCCTTTCCTCGTTACTGCCTCAGGTACACTGATTCTCTTTCGCCGATAGATGACGACCAAACCAATAATCCAAAGCTTTCTTATTTATACCATCTTTTCCTGTCCAAAAATCAACAGGATAATGCCAGTCTGAATTATGTCTCTTTCTTGGTGCTATTGATAAGTTTGTATATTGGTGAAGCAGCCCTTTGTGTTCCTTTGTTTCCAATATACTACAATATCCTAAGGTCTCTAAAAGTAGTTGAAGTTCAAACAAATTGGTTTCAAATCCTTTTATCTTACTAATTAAAGAGGTTATTCCTCTCTTGATAGTCTCATTATAATCTATTTCCTGTATGTATCTCAATATCTGTAGGAAAATATTAATGTCATCTTCGTTAGGAAGAACATTCTCCATAGTATTCGTTTTCTTTAGATATTGATAAAATGTAGATAGATTGTAATCTATTAGGCCTCCAAAGTCATTACTATTTTGATTGTTAGAATTGACAAATTCTTCTTTATAGTTAGAGCATATTATACAAGGCGTACGTTTTATTACGAAATTCTTGTCTTCCTCACTTAAATATATAAAGTTTGGTGGTAGAGGATGGCTTTGAAAATGATGAAAAGGAAAACTTTGCATAACTGCAAGGACTGAAAGTCCACATCTCCATTCTAAGCAGTGGGTACTAAGGCTTGATAGAAATAAATTTGTATATTTATCCTTGTCTGCCATCTTATATTCTTTAAATATTAATTTAATCAATTCATCATGTTCCATATTATTTATAGTTAATGGTGTCCTTTAAAATCATCGTAGTTTAATTCGTCCAAAGTAGGCAATTCACTTGGTTTTTTCCCTGATAGATAATTATCAGCATTAGCCAATCGCTTTTTACCAATTATAGTCTTTTGTCTTGCCTCAGAAATACCGTTAATTTTATTTCCTCTTACATTTTCATTTCTTCTTCCTAATAATTTATTTTCACTAATTCCTCGTTGCTCAATACCTCTTACAATATCATAGTCTGTGTTTATTGGTGTCTTCCTCTTCAATGTATCACCTTCGCCAAATCTTACTCCGTCTTTACCTTGAGTCCCTGCATGCCTTCTTGCAACATCCTGTAACTTTTGCTGTTCAGAGGCTCTTCCATGGTAATATGTTTCCTCTTTAGAATTTACCAAGACATAATTCCAGTCAAGACCAAAAATATCAATAGTATGATTTGTATTAGAAACATATGAATAGAAATTATACATACGGCTATTTAACCTAATCGGATCTTGACTAATGTAATTACCCGTACACGAGTCATAGTAGCGGAAGCGGTTGTAGTACAGCCCCGTCTCAACATCCTCATACTGACCCTGATACTTAAACGGAATGAAGGAGGAATTATTGTTGCCCTTCCTTCTCTTCCTGCCGAAGATGTCAAGCTCCTGCTCCCAAACCTTGTTGCCGTTATTGTCAAATGCCTGCAGGGGAGTGCCGAGGTAGTCAGACACGATGGAGAAGCTCTCGCCGTTGGCAGCGAGCTTGGCAGCTGGAATGAACGTGTCCTGCTCGAAAAGCCAGGTAGTGACATCTGCCCTTCCGGCATCAGAAGAGACCTCCTGCCACTCGTGCAACGGCACATTGCCATCCCACACGAAGTGAGTGGTCACACCCCCATAGGTCTTCTCGGTCCGCCTGCCCAGCGCATCGTATGCGAATGACACTTCCTTGCCGTCAGGACGGACGACCCTCGACAGCATACCATCACTCTGCCAGTCATAACGCCATCCTGCACCAAAGGTACGGAAGGTTATGCCGAGCCCCTCCTTCATATGCGCCTTCTGCCCGCCGAGCGGAACGGACACACCGGCCCAGTCCAGCGTCCTGAACTCCTTGAACACGAGGTTGCCGTCGCAGTCATAGTGATAGAAGTAGTCACGGTCATCCGTCAGCCGGCTGCCCGTGCCGTACTTACGGTCATCCTTCTCACGTGTCTCAAAGAGGTTGCCGATACGGTCAGGAATACGGTAGATACGCTCCACGTCATTCCCCTGCTTGTACTCGGCGGAAAGAAGATTGTCGAACTCATCATAGTCATAGCGGACCCGACGCCCAGTAAGACCGTCCTCGGTTGCATGAAGACGGTTGCCGATGCCCCAGGTATAGCTGCGACGGAACTGCTCGACATTGCGTGCACCCACCGACTTGTAGGTCTCACGTCCAAGGCTGTCATGATGTGTCTTTATATGCACTCCGCCTGTAAGTTCACGCTCCGTCTCCAGTCCTACCCTGTCACGCTGCCATCTGGCTGACCATCCTTCGCTGTTCATCTCACTGAGGTTGCCATCCTTATCGTGGGAATAGTCAATGCTTGCACCAAGACTGCTCTCGGCGTGCACGTGGCGTCCTATACGGTCATACTTGCGCATGATGCAGTGCTCATTTCCTCATCCGTCCAGATGTCATAATGAGCCTTGGCCGTAATCATTCCTCCCTCTCCACACGGTTCGTTATAGAGCCTTTAATCTGTAAGATTATCAAAATGATATTTGCATTTTGACATACCCTCATCTTTTTAGATATTTGTATAAACTGAAGAACCTTCTTCTATAAGGTTTATTCCTTTTAAATTAGCAGATTCACAAAGTTTTTTAAATTGTTCTGTAACAATAATGTACGAGATCTTTTCTTTCATTCTTACCATCAAAGAGTTACGAATTGAATTCGGAACGATATATAATTGTTTTATTATCTTTATAACAGCAGAACCATATCTTTTAGTTTCAATGACCGATCTGACCTCATCTAAACAAGGGACTATCTTAAGAATATTTGGAATGTAAAAATTCCTGTTTGTGTTTCCATCCATATCTTTTATATTTACTCTTAAAAATTGAACATCTTCCTCATATCCTTTGAACAACTTTACGAACTTTGAACTTACTAACGGTGTCCCATATGTTGGCAAGACATCGTAGTTATTCAAATAATCATCTATCTTGTCAACTTTATAGAAGATCTCACTTTTTATTTCTATACGTTCTCCTTTTTCAAAGGCATTATATTGGATACTATTTTCTTCTGCATATTGAAGATATATATCCCTTTTATAAAACTCGCTTAACTGATAATACATAATTTAATAACATTTAATTTCACCTTTTCGTAAACCTAATCTTGTTTCTTCTCTTAGACTCTCTATTGCATCTAAATACTGCTGCCTACCCCAGCGATCAGCATTTCCGAATTTAACAAGATCATTTAACTTTTGCTTGATGTCGGCATTGTAATTGACATGCGCTTTATTCCATCCATTATGAATGCTTCTTGTTGAATGGATTCCATCTTCTATCGGTAAATAAATCAAATTACTTGGTTTATTAACGTCAAAACCCGCTGCTTTTATGGTAGGGTGTTCTGGCATCGATTTTGGTATGACGTGATGTAATTGATAACCTTCTAACTTTGGCATATTACCATAGTTCCAACCACCTTTAGGCATTCCACTAAGCCCTAACAAATCTATCCAACGGTTAGTATTGTGGACATATGCATAAAGTGACATACCTCCTGCTAACCTTATCGGGTCTTGGCTGATGTAATTGCCTATCCTCGGATCGTAGTATCTGAACCTGTTGTAATACAGTCCAGTCTCTTCGTCCTCATACTGCCCTAACTGGCGGAAAGGAATGAACTGCCTGCTACCGTGGATGTTACGGAGATTACCATAGATGTCATAGTCTGCCTGCCAGACAACATTACCTTTGTCATCGTATGCTTGGACAGGACGGCCGATGTAGTCGCTGATGATGCTGTAATGCCTGTTGCCGACAATCTTGGCAGTTGGGACGTAGCCGGCACTGTCGTAAACCCAAGTGATGAGATTCTCAACTGGTTCTGGCCTGTCGAGTGTGACCTCACCAGTCTCGGTAACAACCGTATTCGGACGATCAGTTTCGGCATAGTCCCACTCATGCAGGATGACATCACCATCCCAAAGATAGCGATACACTCGTCCGTCAAAGACCTTCTCTATGCGTCTGTCTACTGTTTCGTCTCTAAAAGATGACAGGCCAAGAATAATTTAAAAGCTGCATTGATAGGGGAAGGTTAAGTTTAAGAACCTAATTCGATAAAATCCTCAAAGAAATCCTTAAACGATGAATATAATTTTTCTATTCTTCCAAGAACAATTTTTTCAGTACTATCATACCTTATTTCCACTCCATATATTGGATTATCTTCTAATTCTTGTTCTGCAGAAACTTTGTATAAGGTTAAATATTCGCCTACTTCGTAGTTAAGAACGATAAAATTGTTAGAAAGATTTACTTCACACCTCATCTGCTTAGTAACTTCCACAACCGAATAACTAACAGTATTTTCATCTTTTGCTATTCCAAGTATACTGACATCACCAAAATTACACATACCGCACTGGGATAAGAAATTTTTGTAGTGTTTTGGGAGTTTAATATTTAGTTCTTTTTCAACATAAAGAATCTGTTCCTTGTCAGCTCCTAACCAATATTCAAAATCTTCACTTTGTTTTAATCTTGCTAGATAGTCCATAATATATTATTATTAATGATAATCTGGTTTAAATGATTTTGCTCTTTCTTTCCAATAATTTCCACGAAACTTTTCGTATTGCCTTTTAAGTAATTTGTTGTTCCTAAAACTGTTACCATCTTCGATTAAACTATGTAATGGCTTATAATATCTTTTATGAGTACTGTCCAATAATTCTATCATCGGACCAGGCTCTTCACCGATAACATGATGCAAATTTACTTGTTTTCCATCTGTGCCGATAGGAGCATATCCTTTACTCATCAAATCATAATTTGATGCACCCGCATCCAGTAATTTTTGCACTGTTGGATTAGTTTTTCCTACAATGGGATCAACGTATTTAGGAACTCCTCCTCCAAAATCTGTAGAGTTTTGATACACCTTTCTTCCCAAAACTTTAATGGGACAAAACTTACTTAACCCTAATACATCTGCTCTATTATTCGAATCGTGGACATACCCATACAGCGTTGGGTTATTTCCTGCTAACCTTATCGGGTCCTGGCTAATATAGTTGCCCGAACTTGGGGCGTAATAGCGGAAGCGGTTGTAATACAGTCCAGTCTCTTCGTCCTCATACTGACCTAACTGTCGGAAAGGAATGAACTGCCTGCTGCCGTGAAGGTTACGGAGATTACCATAGATGTCATAGTCTGCCTGCCAAACGATATTGCCGTTATCATCGTACGCTTGGACAGGACGGCCGATGTAGTCACTGACGATGCTGTAATGCCTATCGCCGACAATTTTGGCAGTTGGGACGTAGCCGGCACTGTCGTAAACCCACGTGATGAGATTCTCAACTGGTTCTGGCCTGTCGAGCGTGACCTCGCCAGCCTCGGTAACAACCGTATTCGGACGGTCAGCCTCTGCATAGTTCCACTCGTGCAGGATGACATCACCATCCCAAAGGTAGCGATATACTCGTCCGTCAAAGACTTTCTCAATGCGTCTGCCTAAAGCGTCATACTTGAACGTTACGGTCTTTCCGTCCGGTCGTGTTACACTCCTAAGCATACCATTGCCCTGCCACGTATAGGCATAGTCACCGCTCTGCCAAGCAAGGAACTCATCCCGCATCCCAGTTTCAAGGGATGGTCCCGACCTGCGCATGGTCTTGAGCACAAGGTTACCCTGGCTGTCATAATAATACCGCCACTTCCTGTCCTCACGCAACTGTCCACCACGCCCATAACTCCTGTCCGTGCGGTCGGGGCTGTCGTATACGTTACCCATCAGGTCCGGGTTGCGCCACTGACTGCTGCCGTCACCATACACTGCCCCTGACAGAGAACCGAAGGTATCATAATCGTAACGGACACTTCTACCGTTTATTGTGTCAAACGTTCGTAAAAGACGAAGATTATCACCCCAAGTATATGACTTGTCATACAGCGTTTGACCATTATGACGGACACGCTGATGTGCAGGACGGCCAATGCTGTCATAGTGCATCGTGTTCTCTACACGGCCAGGCATCATACGTGACGTTTCACGCCCGAATCGGTCGTATGCTATATCCGCCTCCCAAGGCTTCTTCCGCCCTGACATGCCAGCTGATATGTGGTTGACAGAGCCTTTTGCATCATATCCGTAGGTAATATTCCCCCCTAATGCACTTACTATATGTGAGAGTCGGGAGCGGTCATCATACCTGTGTTCCACAGTACGCCCGTCTTGGGTTTCCTTTATGACCTGCCCCAAAGCATTACGCACGAACTCCGTCACGCTGTCCCTGTTGTACGCTTTGGTGAGCCGTCCTGCCTTATCGTACTCCCAAGCCTCCCAGCTACCATCGGTGTACTTGTTATAGGTAAGTCGTCCAGCTTGGTCATGCTGATGATGCACAGCCGTACCATCAGGTAGCTGTGTAGTAATCACCGTGCCGTCAAGGTCACGGATATAGTGACGTTCTAATCCATCAAAGCCCCTTTCACAAATCACCTCACCATTAAGGTCACGTTCAAAGAAGTAACGTTCGCCATGTTCGTTCTCGACAAACTTCAGCTGGTCATAGGAATCATACTCATAGTTCAGCGCACTGACCATGCGCATACTGCTCGT
The DNA here is from genome assembly GCF_003043935.1 of Prevotella sp. oral taxon 313. Classification (NCBI taxonomy): domain Bacteria; kingdom Pseudomonadati; phylum Bacteroidota; class Bacteroidia; order Bacteroidales; family Prevotellaceae; genus Prevotella; species Prevotella sp. oral taxon 313. The sequence goes on along the minus strand of NZ_PYXE01000001.1, from coordinate 2,436,769 downwards.
CCGTCGTGTCTGACGGCGCAGGTTACCCATAGGAGTGTACTCCATTGTCCACAGCTCGTTGCCACTGGTAATTTCAACAGGCAGGTCGTAGGCATCGTAGGAGATGCGCATCATACTTTGTCCAGGAGCCGCATAACGAGTAATACGTCCAAGCCGGTCACGCTGCCATTCTGTACTATTCCCGTCAGCATGCCTGTGCTTCAGTGGACGGCCATAGTCATCGTAAGCGAATGTTTCACAAACGCCATGCCCGTCCGTAACACTTACTCCTAATCAACTATCAATCATGTTTTCTTATGTAGTGTTTCGGCGAGTAGGAGAGCAAAGTCATAATTTCAAACTTTCTATAAATAGATTTTACAAAAAGATAAAAACTTTTCTGTAGATCAAACTGAAATGCCATAGTAAATATTTTATACACTATCAGCTCAAAGTTGGTCCCACTTAAATCTATGTAGAAAAGAGTTATGTTCTTGTTCTTCTATTTATAATTCTCTAATTCCTTATTTATATCTTCTATCAGTTTGCTTACAGAAACATTCAGCCCAAATCCATTTGGGACGGGGAATATTAACGCTTTATTTATATTATGCGATTGTAGCTTTCCTAAAGTTGTATTAAGGAATTCTTCTAATTCAAAACTTTTACACAGAGAGCCAGACATTTCTTTTGTTTTGGTTACATAATATGAAGCAAAATCAATAAATGGGAACAGAATTATATATAATTCTCCATTTTTTCCTTCGTTTAGAATAATAGAATCATCTTCATATAATGTCCAAATTAGCTCCCAATCACATATTCGTTTAATGAAATATGTATAACGTTTTTCTGGAGACAATTTTATTACTGCCTCAATTTCTTGTTTAGATACATCCATAACCTCATAGTTTTATTTTTACTCTTTTATTTAATCTTCCAAAATTATCATATTTATGCTGAAGTTTGTGTAATGAAGCTAATTGTAAATTAGAATGTTCATAATCAAAGCCTTTAAAAAGCATTCAGTATGACAAATATGATTTACAAGTTTTTAAACTATGACAAAAAGCTCTACATTTATTTAATTCTCTTGGAATAAATACCTATAGAAGAGTTCTAATTCCTGTGTATCCTGACCTAAAGTTCTCATTCTATTATAGATTTCTTTATATTTTGTTTCAACTCCCTTTACATTATTAAACTTCTTTAATAAACACATTGCAACATAATCAGTATGCTTTATTAAATATGCATCATTATCAACCAGTGTAAACCAGCTCTTTGCATAATCGACACTTTGTAATAATTCTGTCTGCCAATTATCCTTTTCCTCCAATTTCTCAAAATTAGAAAACCAAATAGAGAATTTTGCATTAAATTCGTTCAAAGTTTGTTCGTCTTCCTTAAAGAATCTCCAGTCTGTCAATCCATAAATATCTTTGTTAGTAGTTCTTCCTTTGACAATGCTATCTATTACTTTGTCAGTGAAATTAGTTGGATATTTTATAATAGGATCCTTCAATACTTTTTTTAGAACATTATTCACATCAGTGGAAATACTTCTGTTTTGTAACTTAAGTCTAAGATGCAATGAAAAATATGTCTTTGATTTTGTCACACAAATCTCATAAATATATAAACTGTCTCCCTTTTTTTTCTCAAACTTGTTTGGACCTTTCAATTTAAACCCATCTTGCTCGAAAGCATCTCGAATCGTATTTACTATTTGGCTTATGACATTTTTCTTTTCCATATTCTTTACATATTAATTTCCCATAATGGAACGTTTCGGACACTTGACGTAACATTTGAAGTCTTCATATCCGCTAATGGTTTACCATTCATATCTAAGGGGGCGTTCTTTCCGAAAACTCCACCTCCAGAATTTATCAAAATATCTTTCTTTATTTGCGAAGTACTCCTAACAGCACCTCCTGATTTAATCTCTACATTTATAATTTTACCAGTCTTCTTGCTCTGGATAAGAACATCGGAATATCTTCCTCTCCCTATTCCTGGCGTTTTAATATACACTTGTCGTCCCAAAACAATAACATCTGAATTATGTAGCAAATCATTGTATATTTTGTCTTCAGCTAATGTGCCTTGCTTTTTATTTGCCTTGCAGTCTAATCCAAATAAGTCAAAAAACTTATTACAGTCTTCTACATACCCATATAGCGTAGGGTTTCCTCCTGCCAACCTTATAGGATCTTGGCTGATGTAGTTACCAATTCTCGGATCATAATACCTGAACCTGTTGTAATACAGTCCAGTCTCCTCGTCCTCATACTGACCCAACTGGCGGAAAGGAATGAACCGCCTGCTGCCGTGGAGGTTGCGGAGCTTACCGTAGATGTCATAGTCTGCTTGCCATACAATATTACCGTTATCATCGTATGCTTGGACGGGACGACCGATGTAGTCGCTGATGATACTGTAATGCTTGTCACCAACAATCTTGGCAGTAGGGACATAGCTGTCACTGTCGTAAACCCACGTGATGAGATTCTCAACTGGTTCTGGTCTGTCAAGTGTGACCTCACCAGTCTCGGTAACAACCGTGTTCGGACGGTCAGCCTCGGCATAGTCCCACTCGTGCAGGATGACATCACCATCCCAAAAGTAGCGATACACTCGTCCGTCAAAGACCTTCTCAATGCGTCTGCCTAAAGCGTCATACTTGAACGTTACGGTCTTTCCGTCAGGCTGTGTTACGCTCCTAAGCATACCATTGCCCTGCCACGTATAGGCATAGTCACCGCTCTGCCAAGCAAGGAACTCATCCCGCATTCCAGTTTCAAGGGATGGTCCCGACCTGCGCATGGTCTTCAGCACAAGGTTGCCATGGCTGTCATAATAATACCGCCACTTCTTGTCCTCACGCAGCTGTCCACCACAACCATAACTCCTGTCGTGCGGTCAGGGCTATCGTACACGTTACCCATTGTATCTGGGTTACGCCACTGACAACTCCCGTCACCATATACAGCCCCTGACAGAGAACCGAAGGTATCATAATCGTAACGGACACTTCTGCGGTTTATTGTGTCAAGCGTCTGCTGAAGACGAAGATTATCACCCAAGATAATAAATACTATGTCTACCCATTACCATATCTTTATGTCTTCTACAAACAACTTATCCCTATACTAACCGATACCTGTAAACTATTTTCGTACAACTTAAAACCGATATATGCTCTTCTGGCTTAGAGAAGACGCCTGATCGACTTGCAATAGATGCCCTTTAGAGGTCTAACTAACGCCCTTCTGAAGCCTTACTAGGCACCTTTATATTACGACTTCTTAACTGATTGATTTACTGTGGGATGCAGCCTTTCCTTTTACACGCATTTTAGTCTTTATTTGTAGTTGTTTTATATGAAATTATGTTATGATTTTTCAATATTTTATCTGCATTTTACCGAAGCATTAACATGAAAAGCTCTTTTGTGTCAGAGGATAAATAAAACAGACAGCCAAGACCGTCTTGGCTATCTATTCACATCACGCATAACTTCTGATATTCCTTTAAGGCTATACGAAAGGTAGCTACGCATTTAACGAAAATACCCTCCCAAAAAGGTTCTTGAGAAGAACTTTTTTGCAAAAAAGTTTTTTTTCTATGGCTAAGATACAAAAAATAACCGTCAATATGTCGCCAAAGGCGAAAGAGAAGGACTGTTGAATGAGGTGGGTTATTTCTACTCAATAGCCTTTAATATTCTATTCTCTAAATCAATAGGAAACCAAACTATTGAAAATTCATATCCGTTAAATTCTTCTCTTGTTATTGGTATCTCTTTTTTCGTACCAAAATCTCTCAATCGAAAAGCACCGTCTATTCCAAATATCATTTTTAGTTTATTATAATTTGAATGCTTATATTTATCGTAGTTTTCAGTTTTGCCGATTATTCGCCACCGTTTTCTAATAACACCATCCCAAAATATTTGTAATGGGGAAAACAAAATACCCGAGTTTACGATTTCGTTTATACTTGTTTTAGCAGAACCTATTTTTTTGAATATCTCTACTAAAACCGAAGAACTCGTCTCTATAACTCTTCCAAATGCAAATTCTTTATCTAAGTCTTCATCAGATAATTTCTTTTTTAAATTCCAATCATCTTTGGGCATAAACAAGGGGATACAAAATATTTCTCCAGGATAAACAATAACTTTTTTCATAATTCTATTGGTATTTAATCTTCTTGTATTCTGCTTCAAAACCCTTTCCTCTTGCATCTGTTCGATTATGTCTGAAAGAATTTTGTTGATTTGCTTTAGGATTTGTTTTATCTATTGTTTTATATTTCTCAATGTAATATTGTTCGTATGCTCTTGCTTTGGCATAGTCAATATCTTTATGTAAATCTATTTTTACATCAGTTTTAGGATTGAATCTACCATTGCTCGTATATTGTCTTAAACGTATATCTGAATTTTGGCTTATTCCAATATAATATGGTTTAGCTCCTTCTTTCGGAATATCGTTCACAATGTCAACCTCATTATAAAGGGCATAAACATCTTGATTAACACCAAATGTGTCTACCCCCAATGGATCAATCTGTGTATTACAATCCTCTACATATCCATACAGCGTTGGGTTCTTTCCTGCTAATCCTATCGGGTCCTGGCTGATGTAATTACCAATCCTCGGATCGTAATAGCGGAAGCGGTTGTAATACAGTCCAGTCTCCTCGTCTTCGTACTGATCTAACTGGCGGAAAGGAATTAAGTCTCGGATAACCTTGCGATTATAGAAATATAAGCCCTTCGCATACACCCACGTTTAAAACCTATACTACAGATATAATTTTCGGTTGCGGTTTAGTTGTAACAGTTGTAAATATCATTTATATTATTAGCTTCTTCTATAGACATCCCATTGGGGACTATCCCTGCATAAAGCAGTGTGTAAGTATGTGTGCGATACTCTTTTGACAGTAAATTGTAAAAATATGATTGTATTCCTGTTAGTTTTTGGGGATCGAGCAGTCGCCCTTTTCCAAGATGTTCTTGAAACAGAACACTACTCAAGTCTTCTAACATAAACTTATGGGGTGGAAAATCAATATCTTCATCAATATTCATATCTCTAATTGCTTCGTAACCCTTCATTATATCATTGATTGTATTTTTCTGACATCTTAAATCTTGATGTATACTATCTATCATCAGTGACGATGTTGCCAATACGCATTCAAAACCATTTCCCCACACAAATGGGTACTGTGTGGGTGTGGAAAGCGATTTAACCGCAAGTCTTTTGTCAAACGCCATTTGGTTTATACATAAGCCCAGATTAGTAATACTATCCTGTTGAATCATTTCTAAATCATGTAGTTTTAAATTGGGGTTTTTGAAACTCATCAATCCACATGCAAAAAGGGACTCTCCTATATTTTGTTGGTCAGCATTATATATTAATGTTTCGAAAGTTTTTTGACAGTCATTTAATGTGGATTTATAAAAAATCACATCTGGCATTTGTGGTTCAATAGTGTCTGGGAAAACTCTTTTCATAAAGGATTGAAATCTTTTGTAAGATTCAAACTCTTCAGAATATTGTAATGACAACTTCAGTGCGGCCGTTTGGTATTCTATAGGGGTTACCAAAATACTGTTTTCATCTCGAATATACTCTTGAAATATATATCCTAAAAAGTTTAAGATCTCATTCTTATATTGTATCTTTCCTTTTTGACATATGTTGAACTCCATAACTTCAATTACAGGTTCTATTATACTATATATTCTATTTTGATGCTTTATGTTGGGAGCTAATTCATTATAAAGGAAATACTCTATATCTTCTGACGAGTCCTTGGTAGAGAACAAATAATCTAGCTGATAAGGTATTGCATCAATTGCGTCCCTGTTTGGTGCTTGATAATATTGCCAATTAATTTTCATTTTTCTATTGTTTTAAGAGCAAACTTTAGTCTTTGGATAACTAACTTGTTTCCCTCTATAATTATATTCAATTTGCATCTTATTCTTTATTGTAAATTCGTCCATTCTTGCATCGCAAAAATCACACGGTTTTATACCTTCAATTTTAACTGTTTTACCTGTAGGAGTTTTAATAAATGTTGGTTCAGAATTTATTGTAAGTTTTGTTCCCTCAAGATTTCCAGCATGTCTTGTTTCTATTGTTTTTAGTATTTTCTGCTCAGAATCTCCTACTCTCCCAGGTATTGTTTTTGCTTTAGGATCCGGCTTCATAGTTCCAGAGTCAAGTAAACTTCCATCTGAATCATGAAGCCACCAAGACGTTTTGTTTAACCCCAACAAATCCATCCGATTATTTGAATCACTTACATACCCATACAGCGTTGGATTATTTCCTGCTAATCCTATCGGGTCCTGGCTGATGTAAATGCCAATCCTCGGGTCATAATACCTGAACCTGTTGTAATACAGTCCAGTCTCCTCGTCCTCATACTGTCCTAACTGGCGGAAAGGAATGAACTGCCTGCTGCCGTTAAGGTTGCGGACGTTACCATAGATGTCATAGTCTGCCTGCCAGACAATATTACCATTATCATCGTACGCTTGGACAGGACGACCGATGTAGTCGCTGACGATACTGTAATGCCTGTCACCAACAATCTTGGCAGTAGGGACGTAGCTGTCACTGTCGTAAACCCACGTGATGGGATTCTCAACTGGTTCTGGTCTGTCAAGTGTGACCTCACCAGTCTCGGTAACAATCGTATTCGGACGGTCAGCCTCGGCATAGTCCCACTCATGTAGGATGACATCACCATTCCAGAGGTAGCGATATACTCGTCCATCAAAGACCTTCTCAATGCGTCTGCCTAAAGCGTCATACTTGAACGTAACGGTCTTGCCGTCCGGCCGTGTTACACTTCTAAGCATACCATTGCCCTGCCATGTATAGGCATAGTCACCGCTCTGCCAAGCAAGGAACTCATCCCGCATTCCAGTTTCAAGGGATGGTCCCGACCTGCGCATGGTCTTCAGCACAAGGTTGCCATGGCTGTCATAATAATACCGCCACTTCTTGTCCTCACGCAGCTGTCCACCACGACCATAGCTCCTGTCCGTTCGGTCAGGGCTATCGTACACGTTACCCATCAGGTCCGGGTTGCGCCACTGACGGCTGCCGTCACCAAATACTGCCCCTGACAGAGAACCGAAGGTATCATAATCGTAACGGACACTTCTGCCGTTTATTGTGTCAAACGTTCGTAAAAGACGAAGATTATCACCCCAAGTATATGACTTGTCATACAGCGTTTGACCATTATGACGGACACGCTGATGTGCAGGACGGCCAATGCTGTCATAGTGCATAGTATTCTCTACACAGCCAGGCATCATACGTGATGTTTCACGCCCGAATCGGTCGTATACTATATCCGCCTCCCAAGGCTTCCTCTTTCCTGACATACCAGCTGATATGTGGTTGACAGCGCCTTTTATATCATATCCGTAGGTAATACTTCCTCCTAATGCACTGACGATATTTGAAAGTTGGGAACGCTCATCATACTTATGCTCCACTGTACGCCCGTCCTGCGTTTCCTTTATGACCTGCCCCAAAGCATTACGCACGAACTCCGTCACGCTGTCTCTGTTGTACGCTTTGGTGAGTCTTCCGGCCTTATCGTACTCCCAAGCCTCCCAACTACCATCGGTGTACTTGTTATAGGTAAGTCGTCCAGCTTGGTCATGCTGATGATGCACAGCCGTACCATCAGGCAGCTGTGTAGTAATCACCGTGCCGTCAAGGTCACGGATATAGTGGCGTTCCGCTCCGTCGAAGCCCCTCTCACAGATGATCTCGCCATTAAGGTCACGTTCAAAGAAGTATCGTTCACCGTGTTCGTTCTCGACAAACTTCAGCCTGTCATAGGAATCATACTCATAGTTCAGCGCACTGACCATGCGCATACTGCTTGTCCGTCGTGTCTGACGGCGCAGGTTACCCATAGGAGTGTACTCCATAGTCCACACCTCGTTGCCACTGGTAACTTCAACAGGCAGGTCGTAGGCATCGTAGGAGATGCGCATCACGCTCTGCCCAGGAGTTGCGTAGCGAGTAACACGGCCAAGTCGGTCACGTTGCCATTCTGTACTATTCCCATCCGCATGCCTGTGTTTCAGTGGACGCCCATAGTCATCGTAAGCGAATGTTTCACAAACGCCATGCCCATCTGTAATATTTGAGATTAATCCTAAAGTGTCATATTGTAGAACAGCACGTAGTTCTTCACCATACTCAATAGCAGAAGGCTGCTGCTTATCCTTCTCGTATGTATAAGTAACAACAGTACCATCCGCTTCCTTATGTTTCAGCAACAGTGCAGTCTCTTTATCATAGACCCATTCTTCTCTATTACCAGCAGCATCCGTACGTGCTATTAGGCGATTATGGTCATCATACTCATAAACTGTCTCAGCTCCGTCAGCAGCCGTCAATCTTATAAGGTTACCACGGTCATCATAATCATATCCTACGACCTTACCCTCTGGTGTACCCACCAACGTGCGTTCATGCCAGGAATTATATCCATACCAGGTCTCGCCACCCATGGCATCCACCTTTTTATATACAAGGTTGTTATCGTCATAATAATACTGCTCCGTAGCTCCTGTAGCAGAGTATCTTACTTCATTATATCCGTCATGGTAAGAGATATAACCCTCCTGTACGCCACCTTCACCAGTAGTATGGATAACACGTCCCTCGGCATCATACTCCCATGTATACATCATATTGTTGCGGTTACGACGTAGAACGACTCTATTGGCACCATCATATTCAAACTCAATACTTTTACCAAATCGATCACGTACACGTATGAGATTACTCTTTTCATCATAGTCGTATGCCACCAATTGATCTATGACATCACCATGTTTATACATTGCTGAGCGGATAAGACCTCGTTCCTCATCCTGTCCAAAGATTATAAGACGTCCAAGGTGGTCCTTAATAGTAGAAAGCAAGTGCTTACGCCCACTATAATCCAACAATAGGAAACCACCTCCCACATAGTCTATCCTTTCAGTAAGATATATTGTACCGTACTCCTCGTCAGAGAAGGCACGATAGGTGCGAATTTCTGTCTCTGTCCTTACAATCCATTTAGATTTGTTTGGCCTATGCTGCCATAGCTTTAGAGAACGATAATACTCCTCTTTGCCTCCCACTTCTGGCATTGGAATCGGGAATACTTGATTCTCATCTGGGTTATTGTAAGCTGCAACTCCGTCTGCTTCTTGTGGGATGATGAACAGATCATAGTTACAAATCACTCCATTACCCATAATGCCAGAATAAGTAATGTCACTCTGCCACGCACTTGTCCAACGAATGGTACGCTCACCAAATAGCTCAAAGTCGTCCCAAGAGAAATTCATTGCTCCCGTGACAAAATTCACTGGCTCCAAACCGAAGAAACACAACAATTTAGATATAGGGTTCTTACCGAATTTACCCTGAAGGAAATGATTAAATTTGGTCAATCCTTTTTTGGCAATTGCTCCCAGCGCTTTCATGAATAGTACAGCTGCTGCACGCATCAAGATATCAGAAAGCGTGTACTTATGAGGGATGAAAGTTCCACCTACCAGCACAGGCGGTTTGACGTTTATTTGCACATACATTGTTAATATATGCTGGTAGAGAGCAAGCCATGCTGGAGGAAAATATTGGTGTCCGAAGGGTATACCCCAACAAGTCAGAACCTGCTGAGGGAATGATCCACTGCACTCACTACCATTGATAATGACACTTTCCGACCCGAAATAGATTTCACCATCATGCGGACCTTCCAAGTCTCCTAAGAATATTTTATAGAAAGGCAGACCACCTGTTATATGTTTGATAGGTATAATATTCCCAACCATAGCTGCTCCTAACATACTTGCAGCGCCACCTTTAGGTTTTATAGAACAACCAAATCCAAAGACAGATGTTGTTGTCGTAGCCTTAATACGACCATGAACAAAAACTGATGCTCCCATAGGAATCTTTTCTGGGAGGTTGAACATTTTTTGTAACAGAGAAGGGACTGGTATGCTAAAGTCTGCATACTCCATGGGGTCAAAGATAAATCCTATGAAAGGGTGTGGTAGGGGAAGAGGAATAGGTGGCACAGGAAGCTTCGTCCAGTGGATGTCTATACCTAATACCAAATCAAAATGTTTGGCCACATGCTGTACGGCAGTACTCGTTACATTGGCTTTCTTTGCTATTATCTTCATGAGGATACACTTGTTAAGGGTGAATGATATAGGTCATCCATGTTGGGGACTTGTATGTTAGTTTGCCAATCTGCACCTAAATATTGCTCCATTTGTTTGCAAAGTTCTTCTGCCTTTTTAGAGTTTCCATATTTCTTTAGTAATAGAGTAGCTATGTAAGCTAATGAACTTTGTTGTCTTTCCTCATTGTTCATAGTCATACCTATCTCTATACACTTCTCATAATAAGCAATGGTTTGTGAATCTGTAAATGTACCATCTTGTATTTGACCCATAATACGATAACACTCCATTTCCAGTAATGGATTCTTTATATTCTTTGCAATCTCAGCTGATTTCTCAAACGCATCTATTGCATCCTCTTTTCTTCGTATAGCAAGCAAGAAACCACCATAATTCACATGCATCTGTGCAGACAATAGAGTTTCTTCACCAGTAAGACTCAATAAGGTACGGAATGTGTCATGTGCTTTCTCCTGTTCATTTTGTGTAAGCCATACATAAGCATCTAAGAGGTGAGCTGTACATAGCACATCCTTAAGATTGTGTCGGCTGGCTATGGCAATAGCTTTAGCCAAAGCTACATGAGCATTATCAAACTCGTGCCTGCTAAAGTGAACGTTTGCCAATAGCATTTGTTGTTGCAGAACATTTTCTTCATCATTAGGATCTGCAGCAGTCTGGGCTGCCACATTGTTCATCAAAGAAGCAATGTCAGTACCGGTAAGTACAAATTCATGTCTGTTATTAGGCAGTTTCTTTAACAGCCGACCTTCATGTTTTTCAAGAACTACAATCTTGACATCACTGCTATTCATATTAGCACACCAATCAAACAGCCACTGTTCATATAAAGGTATACTACTTATCTGTTGTGGTGATAAGAGAATAAATATCTTGTGTCCACGTAGTGGCGGAAAAGATTCGTATAGTCCTATTAGCGCCTTAGCAGTATTCCCTGCATCAGTCTTTACTTTATCATTAGGAACGATAATGTCCGTATTCCATTCTTTACATGGAACAGAAGTCAGATTATGTTCTCTCCACAACTTATAAACCAAATGTAGTTCTTCTAATAGCTCTGCACCATACCGCTGTGCATCCTCAAATGGTTTATAATTCACAAGGAAAACGTCGTTACTTTCTACCTCATCTGCACCATGACTCTTAAAATAAACATCAAACATGTTTAGAGTGTGCTTCTCGCCCAAGCATACAAATAGTGGTTTATCGGTATGTGCTTTTACTTGCTCATACCATTGTCTGTCTATCTTTAGTAATTCCAATCGTACTGGATTCATACCACTATTAGTTTAGTTTTACTTTACTTCCACCTACAATCACCTCACTTGATGCGGTAACAGACGTTGTTCCACTACTTGAACTTACATTAGTCTCACTGGTGCCATCAATACAAGTCTTTGCAGAAGTTATGTTAAGGTCTGTCGTAGTCATACCAATACCAGTACTTGGTGTCTCGCCTTCCCCTACACCAGCGACAATACTTGATGTACCTGCCATGGAGATATCCGTGCCTCCAACTGATATCTCCTTACCATTTATCTTTATCGTACCATCTTTGTGCAACTCAATAGTAGCACTACCACAGGAGATGAGTATTTTGTCAGACGAATCAAATGTGGCATTACCAGAACCGTCCATGTGAATGCTGGTCTTTCCTGGATCTGATAACGTGACACTGCCTACAGAATCATTAAGTTTCAAGGCACAGCCAGTGCGACTGGTAAGGCTCTTGCAGTTGTTGCCTTGACCACCGCCACCACCTGTTGTTCCATTAAACAGGCTACCCATAACGTATGGTCTTGCGGGGTCGCCATGGCGGAAGCCGAGGAGGACTTGGTCGCCTACCTCTGGGATAAACACAAAGCCACGGTTGCTCTTTACGTCTTTACTGCCACCACCATCTGGTGTCATCACACGTACCCAACTTGTTCGCATGTTATCGGTCTGCCAATTCATGCGCACCTGCACACGCCCTGCTCCGTGTGGGTCGGCATTGCTGAGTACCGTTGCCATCTGCGTTTCAGCCAGAGGCATTTCAACCTTTGGGTTAGGCAGACTCATTACAGTACCAGGAATGGCTTTGAAACGGTTTTTGTAGTAACAGCTCTCGCTCACTTCATGGGTCATCTCGATGATGATGAAATCGCCTAAGCTCTCTTGTGAGAGATTGCCAACTCCCTTTAAGAAAGAACTATACAAACTTATCACCGAACCCACGTGTAACCTTGGGTCCTGGCTTTCGGCTGTGACGTAATGGGTTTCAGCCGTTTCGGCTGCTTGTTTTAGGAGTACATAATTCTCAAGATCATTGATAGAGCTGACACGCTGTATGGAGTATTGGCGAGCCGCCTTAGGGTAGGAGGGGAGCGCAGCACGAAATGCATCACCCGCCATCCTGTCATGTCCGTAAGCTTTATCGGGCGTCTTGCGGTCCATCTCACGGTTTGCACCAGAATGGAACGTAAACACCTGTTCTGGACGAGCTAATGTTTGTAGACCGATATTGAGGGAACTCAGCGACGTACCAAATTCCATCTTGATAGGGTCTGGCAATCGTCTTGGCTTACCGAAGACAAGTTTCAGACCATCATAATACATCCACTCCTGATACTGCAAGGCGAGACGACGAACGAAATCGAAGTCAGATTCCTCGTATTGGCAGATGTAATCCAACTGTTTCTTGTGTGCTGCATTCAATGCCAATTGTACCTTACCATCACTGCACAGACTCTTTACGACATCACCAATCGACCTGTCATTCCATGAGTAACAGCTCGGTGCTGTCTCCATACGATAAGTAGAGGAGTAGCCAGACACCTGTATATACCCGAAGTCGCTACCATCGCGATGCAACTCAATGTTCGTCACTATCCCGCAGAAGAATGGTTTGCTCGCAGCTTTCACTATGATATCCTTGCCGAGCCACTCTTTACTGCTACTGATGTTATGCACCTGTCTGTTACCTCCCGACTCAAGGTCAACCGTGAGGTCAAAGTGATGATGTGCACCAGTACTTTGGTCGATACGAAGTGATTTGAAAGAAGAAAGTCCATCCTTTCCTATGGTGATGGAGATGGGATTAAAAGGTATTGCCATTGAATATATTTTTTGAGGTAATTAAGGCTGAAAAGCGTTTTAATAAAATTTGTTTCCTATATATAATAAGGTGGCGACCTCAGCAGCTTATAGGTATGTCCTACTGCGATGAGACCTAAATAGAAAGCTAAAAGGACCATGTCAAGCACGTAGCCCGACACAGTCCTTAAGTTTCTTAGACCTATGAACGAGGCCAGCGGTTGTCGAGTTCGGCATTACCCACGGTGATATTCTCAGCAGAGAAGGTCATAGCGATGGTCATCGGTGCCTCGTTGTTTACGTCGAGCGTCTCCTTGTAGTGAACGATGTAAGCATTCTTGAAAGAGATCTCCTTCATCTTAGCATCCTCTTCGCTCTTCTTGTAAACAATCTTACCCTCAACAGGTTTGAACTGACTGTTGAGCATAGCCTCAATAGTAGAAGTGTCATCAGTAGACTCGATAGTAACGCTGATACGACCACCAGAAATACTTGATGCAGGCTGACCCTTCTTGTCAGTCGTACGACTGAACTCGTAGTTAGAATAGAGTACGTCGTACTCCTTGCCACCTAATTCCAATGTTGCTCTAAATGAACTCATGATAGATAATTTTAAAGTAGTTAGAAAAAAAAGAAAACGAGGTCATCTTAATTTCTCTCACGTATGAGAAACAATAAAAGAGAAAACCCCTAACAACGTTTTGAAGTCTCCTCTGCGTGTGGCTGTAAAACAGTCTTGCTCTTTGGAAGAAGAGGAAGATTTGCAATCTGTTGTCATTTTCGTTGTCAAAAGTAATTATATAATTTTATAAAAGCAATTGATACAACACTAAATAACAAAGGTTTAATATCTTATACACATTCAAAGCCATCTTCATTCTGCCCCTTATCCACTCTTTGTCATTATGTCCTTCTGTCTATGTAAGAGCTTTCAGTCACTCTATGTCATTATGTCCTTCTGTCTGAGAATATTAAAATCTCCAATCGTTCAGTGCTTTCAGTCACTCTATGTCATTATGTCATTCTGTCTGAGAAGATTAAAAGCGTTGTTCAATTTGTCCCCTCTGTCTTAGTGTAATTCGCATAATTCGTAGTTCTTTGTAGATAGTTGTTTAGTATAGTCCATACCAGTCTTATTCCCATGTGGCATTATATCATCTTTTAATATGTCATTCTATTTATGGATAGTCCGTCTTTGTGCCACTCAATTAAACCGGCGTATTTGTATGTCTGTGGAACTCAATGTGATTATGAAAAGTCTCAACAAAAATGTAGTGAAAGGTAGGGGGTAATGGCGAAGATTATATACATGATTCACGTCTATAATCTGCATTAAATCAGTGTGTTGTGAGCAGTGGCGGAGAAGATGCTTATTAAAACACAAGAAGAGCCTTAACAAGCATCAAGAAGGGCGTGTTCTTGAAGGCTGAAGGGCGTCTTCTTGAACCATGAAAAGTAAGTATTAGCGATGGTGTATGCGATAAATTTTTACATCATCTATCTTTTTCCTTAGTTTTATTCATGGCTGGTTTATATGGGAACTCTACGCCTATACCTCTAAATCGTACAATTAATTTCTTAAGGTCGGGACGATGTCATTTCAACTGTCCTACCAGCTAACACAATAAAAAGTTTGTCGACCGTTTCCAATTATTATATGTTCTTGAAGTTACATATCCAAAGATAAGGAAGCTCAGAAATACTGTCGTATCTTTGCAACATCAAGAAAAACGATGGTTTATATCACCAGTGAATTACAAACCATACTTTGTATCGAATCCAGCGTGATTTTACCAAGAGAAAGACTGCTCCGGTATGCCCATCAGCATTCCTCATGCTCCTAAAGAAATGAAGCCAATGACACCATTCAGATGTCGTACCCCATCTTCATTCTGCCCCTTATCCACTCTTTGTCATTATGTTCTTCTGTTTATGTATGAGCTTTCGGTCACTCTATGTCGTTATGTCCTTCTGTCTGAGAGCATTTAAAGTGTTGTTCATTCTGTATCCTCTGTCTTCGTGCAATTCGCGTAATTCGTAGTTCTTTGTAGATAGTTGTATAGTATAGTTCATACCAGTCTTATTCCCATGTGGCATTATATCATCTTTTTATATGTCATTCAATCTATGAACAGTCCGTCTTCCTCCCATTTAAGTAAGCCGTAGTGTTTGCTTGTCTGTGTAACTCGATGTGAGTATGAAAAGTCTCAATAAAAATGTAGTGAAAGGTAGGGGTTAATGACGAAGGCTATATACATGGTTCACGTCTATATTTAATTATTAATTTTGTTGACTGCTAAAACTATAACAGTTTACTCCTTATGCTAATTCTTTTCTAAGTAGATAATATTGTGTTTCTTTTGTAAGAATAAGCCTTCTAACCAAATAAAGTTTGTTTACTTCCGGTTGTATAGCTCTTTATAAACAACAATATGCTTGTATAGCAGTAATATATTACATGGTATTTGGCCCTCAATACCATTGGTGTTCACCGCTAACAGCACATGTGTTGGGTAAGAACATATCAGTATAAGTTGTAAAATAGAATCCTGATGTTTATTAATTCTATGAGATGAGAATAATTGTAATACAGCATTTTACCCCCTTCTTTTCTGTCTTATCTCGTTTTTTTTTACTACTTTTGTACGCAAATGACGTTAAGAGAATTAAAACCTACGAATATTGATGAGTGAGAACAAACTTTCCACTAATGAACAAGCACAGACTGCTGATGCGCCTGTAAAGGCCAGTTATACCGAATATAAGGTAATATCATCGCAGGGATACTGTATGATAGTGAAGTGTCGTAAGGGCGACCAGACCGTCGTTCTGAAGACACTGAAGGATGCGTATCGTGAGCGTGCGTTGCTTCGTAATGCATTGAAACGTGAGTTTAAACAGTGCCAACGACTCAATCATGCTGGTATTGTACGCTATCAAGGGTTGGTAGAGGTTGATGGTTACGGACTTTGTATTGAGGAAGAGTATGTAGAAGGACGTACTTTACAGGCTTATCTTAAGGAGAGTCATACCGATGATGAGAAGCTTGGTATCATCAATCAGATTGCTGATGCACTGCGTTATGCCCATCAGCAAGGGGTTATCCATCGTAACCTAAAGCCATCAAATGTACTTGTTGCCAATCAAGGTGACTATGTTAAACTCATTGATTTCAGTGTTCTTTCGCCTGAAGATGTGAAGTTGACAGCTGATACAACACGCTTCATGGCACCAGAGATCAAGGATGAGACGATGGCAGCTGACGGTACGGCTGACATCTATTCCCTCGGTACTATCATGAAGGTGATGGGTTTGACATTAGCTTATAGCGATGTTATTAAGCGTTGTTGTGCCTTTAAGCGGAGCGACCGTTATAGTAATATTGATGAGTTCTTAGCCGACTTAAATAATGAAGGACCATCGTTCACTATGCCAAAGATAGGCAAAGGCACTGTTATGTTGGCTTTGATTGCTGCTGTGGTGATAGGAGTTGGCATATTGTTATATAACTATGGTGGTGCTTTAGTCGACCAGGTTGGTAAGATTGATATGTCATCTGTCTTTAAGTCAGACGCAGAGACGGCGCCTGAAGACACGGTAAAGATGAAGCCTTCAGCACAGTCAGACAGTCTTTCGACAGCTACTGAGCAGCCAGCCACTGGTAAGCTTGCTTTTATGAATAAGATGAAGCCAGCCCTTTATAAGGACCTTGACCGTCTCTTTGAGAAGAATTCTGCAGACAAGGCGAAGCTTACAAAGGCTATTAAGGCCTATTACAAGGGACTTATTCAGGCCAACGACACACTCGACAGTGAGCAGCGTGCAGAAGTGGATCGTGTCTTTGGCGATTATGTAAAGCAGAAGAAGGCTGCGTTGAAATAATAGCTACGAATGCGGATGAATATATGGTAGACAGCTTATAAGGATGTTACCTAACTCATTCGGCGGTTAGTCTTATAGATGACAGGGGCAGAGTCTGTGCTTTCTTTCAATACCTTTAATACGTATGAGAGGGAGACAGTGTCTGTCCCTGTCTGTTTTTAACCATTATATCTACACTGAAAAGTAGATGTGTTATGGGATAGGTATAGTATTATTGAGGGTCATGTTATGTTCATGCTTTCAGTATATAGCTATAAAACCTATGAGTAATTTGACAGAAGAGAAATAATAGCTAACTTTTTAAGGAGATTAAATAAATATAATATGAAGGACCTAAAGTATTATACATGCATCTATGATTCTGATAACATAGATTTGTATTTTCTTGAAGAAAGTGGTAGTTGTAGCCTTGTGATGAAAGAGTTTCGTAATAATTATGACCGCTTTTATGAGGCAATTATAGCTACTGGAGATGCATTAACATTGACAGATTACCCATCATCAGACGATGAGTTAAGTTTAACAGAGCGTGTAAGCTTTCTCTTTGGAACGCAGAATGGTTATTGTCGGTTTGTGAGGATGTGCGAAAAGCAGGGTTTTGAAGTTAAAGATATAACGTGGTAATAATTAAAGGATGAGTAACAATCAATCCCAGATGACAGGTGCTTATGGTGAAGCACTTGTCGTAACAGAGCTTATCAAGAGAGGTTATGTAGCACTGAATGCCAATTCATCGGTAAGAAATCATAGGTCAATAGATATTGTATGTATTAGATATGATGACGCTACTTGGACGCATAAGTCATTGTTGATACAAGTGAAAGCTCGTAGAGGGAGAGACTTTCCAACAGGATTTAATCTATCTGAGAGTATTAATATAGACCTTTTAAATAAAGAGATTAAGGGACCTTATGTGTTTATTTATTTGAAAGATGAGAATAGTCCCGAGTATTATATCTTGTCAAGAAAACAACTGATTAAACTCCTCTCTGGTTTGCATATTGCATTTTGTAAGAATATAAAAGGGAATACTTCACGAATAAATAGTGAGCCTGCGATGCTTTCTTTACGTTTTATACAGGGTGAGAATGGCAAGAAAGGTACGAGGTTAGAGGGATATATAAACCCTTATCCTGGTAATATCTTCCATAATGCTTGGGGATAATATATGGGAAGAATGATAGACTTAAAGGATGAATAACAATGTGTAGAATTATATATAAGCTACTGCTTCCTGCTTTACTGTTTGCAAGCAACATACAAGCACAGACACCATCGATGAGTCGTCGACAGGCAGCAGGACGGTCAATGGAACAGCAGGGGTTGGTAAATATAAAGCATGTAGTACCTTCTATCAAGGTGGCACTGATGTATGCTCGTACGGATAACTTCTGTAATCGTGTACTCTATCATGAGCTTCGTGACGCCTACGTATTACCTGCTTGTGCAGAAGCATTGCGTAAAGCGCAGGCGGAGTTGAAGCGTCGTCGTCCAGATTTGAGCCTTTGTATCTTCGATGCCACACGGCCGATGAGCGTGCAGCAGACGATGTGGGACGCAGTGAAAGATACCCCAAAGTATTTCTATGTGTCTAATCCTGCGCACGGAGGAGGTATGCATAACTATGGAATGGCTGTAGATATCAGTATCTGCAAGGCCTCATGGAATGATGCTACATGGCGTGATGGTGGCACACGTTGTTTGATAGATACGATCCCAATGGGTGCAAAAGTCGACCACATGGGACTGGTCAGTCATATCGACAAAGAGAATGAGCTCGTTTCTCATCGACTAATCTCTCGTGAGGCATTCGCCAACCGCAGACTCCTTCGTGAGGTGATGAGTGCTGCAGGCTTCATGCCTTTACGTACAGAGTGGTGGCACTTCAACCTTTGTACAAGGGCCTGGGCAAAGAAGAATTTGAGGGTGGTGAGGTAAAAAAAGATGCCTCACCCCCGCCCCCTCTCCGAATGGAGAGGGGAGTGATTACCGACTTTGCTACTGTGATAGATGGTAAGAATAAAATTCTAAGGACTATTAAGGCAATACAAATATAGGATTAGATGAAGCAAAAAAACGATATAAGTCATTCAGAACTACCACTGCCAAGATATGTGCGGGACGTTCTAAGCAAACATAACATTTCACTCCCCTCTCCACTCGGAGAGGGGGCGGGGGTGAGGCTTCTTGCCCTTCAATCCCACCGTTACCCCGATATTGATATGCCGTACCTGCTCAATCAGCTTACAGGATGGCAGACAGCACGTACGAAACTACCGTCTTGGGCAGCGAAGGAGGATATCATCTATCCCCCACATCTGTCTATGGAACAGTGTTCGAGTGAGCATACTGCGGAGTATAAGGCGCAGTTGGTATCACGTTTAATAAGGCTGTCCTCTTTGGTTACTAATAGTCCTCAAAATGAGCAGAGCAGTCCTTCTGTAGTGGAAAGTGCGACACTGACGCCACGAGAAGGAACTGAGCAGAAAGGTAGGGGAGAGACCTTCTGCGACCTAACAGGTGGCTTTGGTGTTGATTTCTCCTTTATGTCACGTCGCTTTGAGCGTGCTATTTATGTCGAACAACAGGAGGAGTTGTGCGAAGTGGCACGTCATAACTTTCGTGCCTTAGGCTTAACACAAGCCGAGGTAGTCAATGGCGACGGTACAGCCTACCTCCATCAGCTCGACTATGTAGCCGTGATATTCCTCGACCCAGCCCGCCGTAACGAGCAGGGAGGCAAGACCGTGCTGATAAGTGATTGTACCCCTGATGTCTTAACATTAGAGGAAGAGCTCTTGGAGAAGGCCGACACGGTTGTAATAAAGCTATCGCCTATGCTCGATTGGCACCGTGCAGTAGACGAACTCAACCGTTTGGATAGCGTTGTTCGTGAGGTTCATATCGTTTCCGTACGCAATGAATGTAAAGAGTTGTTGCTTGTTTTGCAGAAGACTAAGGGTGAGATGGAGGCGACGACGGCTGTAGACAAAAGCTTACAGATGTTCTGTGTGAATGATGATAGTGTCGTTTCTTATTCCCTTCGAGAGACTTTAGGAGTGTCACAGCGTATCCTCTCGACAGCCCCCATGGCCGGTCAGTATCTCTATGAGCCTAATGCTTCGTTGATGAAAGCAGGCTGTTTCTCCCTTCTCACCGCCCGTTATTCATTGTCAGCATTAAGTTTGAATTCTCATCTTTTTGTCTCTGATGAGGCCATCGATGCTTTCCCTGGTCGTAAGTTTAGGATAACAGCCGTCTCTTCGTTTAATAAGAAGGAATTACGTCATAGTCTGTCAGGGATAGACAAGGCCAATCTTGCTGTGCGCAATTTCCCTATGAGTGTTGCTGAACTCCGTAAACGGCTAAAGATAAAAGAAGGAGGTGACAACTACCTCTTTGCTACCACAGATGCAGAAAACAAACATCTCCTCTTCGTTTGTGAGAAGATAGGCATGTAGACTGGCACTACCTTCAATAAAACAATGGTGTGATGGTAGACTTTATGGACGATTGGAATATGTTTGTAACAGCGTGTTTTAGAAGTGTGCCGAGCATGAAGACGAATAGTTTTAATGGCAGATATGTAGGATACTGAGGCCTAATACGGTATGTGAAGTTGGTGAATATCAGTGCTATTAACAGATGATAGAAGTCCATATAGTCAATAAAAAGGAGTCTAAATTTGCCTATCTATCTTTTTTTTAGTACTTTTGCACGTTTAAGATTAGGAAAATAACGAAATAAGATATTAAATGTCATCAGTTCAGATAAAGCGAGTAGAGACGAAGAAAGACCTAAAGGCTTTCATTGAGTGTCATTATGATCTCTACGAGGGCAATCAGTATGATGCCCCAAACCTCTATAGCGATGAGTTGAAAACGTTGTCAAAGGACAAGAATGCTGCCTTTGACTTTTGCGAAGCTGAGTATTTCCTTGCCTTGAAAGAAGGCAAGGTAGTAGGGCGTGTAGCCGGTATCATCAATAATAGAGCAAACGAGAAATGGGGTACGAAGGATGTCCGCTTCGGCTGGATAGACTTCATTGACGATATAGAAGTGTCAAAGGCTTTGTTAAAGGCGGTCGAAGACTATGGTAAAGAAAAGGGCATGGACTCTATCGTTGGACCGCTCGGTTTCACCGATATGGACCCAGAGGGCATGTTGACATGGGGCTTCGATCAGCTCGGTACAATGGCAACCAGCTACAACTATGATTATTATCCAAAGCACATGGAGAAGCTTGGTGGCTGGGAGAAGGATAATGATTATGTAGAATATAGGCTTGATGTCCCAGAGACAGCACCAGAGAAATATACCAAGATAGCGGAGATGGTGGAGAAACGTTACAATCTCCATGCACGCAAACTGACCAAGAAAGATATCTTCGAAGGCGGCTATGGTAAGAAGCTCTTCGACTTAATCAATGTTACTTACTCTCATCTCTATGGCTTCTCTGAGTTGAGTGAACGTCAGATAGACCAGTATGTCAAGATGTACTTCCCTCTTGCCGACCTCGATCTGATAACTGTTGTAGAGGATGGGAATAAGGACAACCAGTTAGTTGGGCTTGCTATTACAATTCCATCACTGACTCGTGCGTTACAGAAGTGCCACCGTGGACGTCTTTTCCCATTCGGATGGTGGCATTTACTACGTGCAATAAAGTTCCATAAGACGGAGGTTGTAGACCTTCTCCTTATTGGTGTTCTACCAGAGTATCGCTCAAAGGGAGCTAATTCCCTTGTCTTCGCTGACCTCATTCCACGTTATGTGAAGTACGGCTTCAAGTGGGGTGAAACGCATGTGGAGATGGAAACCAACGAAAGCGTACAGAGTCAGTGGGGCCCATTAGACCCAACAATGCACAAGAAGCGTAGATGCTATAGGAAAGCTATTGGGTGATAAATGTTGAGTGTTGGGTGTTGATGGACAGTTTTAACATGTGTTCTTTCTATAATTTCACGTGTTTCTTCTATTTCAACACCTAATTGCTCATTAATGAACACTCAATATCATAAAATAGCTAAGCCCTTATCACCTAATAATTAACCCTCAATAACCAATAATTCACAGCCAACAACCCAGCACATGGATAAATCATCAACACCCAACCTTCAGTCCCCAACACCCAACACTCAACCCCCAACACCCGTTTCTTACACTGACGATAATATCCGACATCTATCGGATATGGAGCACGTACGTACCCGTCCGGGTATGTATATTGGTCGTTTGGGCGATGGAAAGTTGCCTGAAGATGGTATTTATGTACTCTTGAAGGAGGTTATTGATAACTCTATTGACGAGTTTAAGATGAATGCTGGCGACCGTATCGAGGTTGATGTGGATGAAAACCTGCGTGTTAGTGTGCGCGACTATGGTCGTGGTATTCCACAGGGAAAGCTTGTTGAGGCTGTATCAGTGTTGAATACGGGTGGTAAGTATGACTCCAAAGCGTTCAAGAAGAGTGTTGGCTTGAATGGAGTAGGTGTGAAAGCTGTTAATGCGTTGAGTTCTCATTTCGAGGTGAAGAGCTACCGTGATGGGAAGGTACGCGAACTGTCGTTTGAGAAAGGAAACCTCCAAAGCGACAAAACAAAGAAATCGACTGATGAGAATGGAACCTACATCTATTTCGAACCAGACGATACTCTTTTCAAGCATTATAGCTTCCATGATGATATAGTAGAGGAGATGCTCCGTAACTATACCTACCTGAATACAGGATTGACCATCATGTACAATGGGCGTCGCATACTTAGTCGACACGGCTTAAAGGACCTTCTGACTGATAATATGACTGTTGATCCATTGTATCCTATCGTCCACATGAAGGGAGAGGATATTGAGATTGCTTTCACACACACCAATCAATATGGCGAGGAGTACTACTCCTTCGTGAATGGACAGCATACAACGCAGGGCGGTACACATCAGACAGCCTTTAAGGAGCATATTGCCAAGACGATAAAAGAGTTCTTCGGCAAGTATGAGTATGGTGACATTCGTAACGGGTTGGTGGCTGCCATCGCTGTAAACGTTGAAGAACCAGTATTCGAATCACAAACTAAGATTAAGTTAGGGTCCACACAGATGTCGCCTGATGGGGAGTCTATCAATAAGTATGTGGGCGACTTTATCAAGACAAACGTCGACAACTACCTCCATATCCATAAGGAAGACTTCACCGATATACTTGAGAATAAAATCAAGGAGACCGAGCGAGAGCGTAAGGCAATGGCTGGTGTAACGAAGTTGGCACGTGAGAGAGCGAAGAAAGCCAACCTCCATAACCGTAAGTTACGTGACTGTCGTGTACACTATTGTGACGTGAAGAACGATCGAAAAGAGGAGAGTTCTATCTTTATAACAGAGGGTGATTCGGCCAGTGGAAGTATCACTAAGAGTCGTGATGTCAACACACAAGCAGTCTTCTCATTGCGTGGTAAGCCGCTTAACTGCTTCGGATTGACAAAGAAAGTAGTGTATGAGAATGAGGAGTTCAACCTTCTTCAGGCTGCGCTCGATATTGAGGACGGACTCGACTCACTCCGATATAATAAGGTGATAGTGGCTACGGATGCCGATGTCGACGGTATGCACATCCGTTTGTTGATAATAACTTTCTTCCTTCAGTTCTTCCCTGAGCTGATTAAGAAAGGGCATGTATATGTCCTTCAGACGCCCCTTTTCCGTGTTCGCAACCGTCGAACAAAAATCAAGGACAAGCAGGTTATTGCTGATGCCGACGCCCGTCGTGCGAAAGGAGAGAAGAAGAACGACTTTATCACACGCTACTGTTACTCTGAAGAGGAGCGTGTGGCAGCTATCAACGAACTTGGCCCAGAACCAGAGATAACACGATTCAAAGGTCTTGGAGAGATTTCCCCTGATGAGTTCGCACACTTTATAGGACCCGACATGCGCCTTGAACAGGTCACACTCCATAAGAATGATCAAGTTGCAAAGTTGCTTGAGTACTATATGGGAAAGAACACTATGGAGCGTCAAAACTTCATCATTGACAACCTCGTAATAGAAGAGGACTTGCCTGACGTGGAGAAAGAGTAAAGGGTTTTATTTGAAAGGGTGCTATAGAGGCTAACTCTTACTTCCAAATAAGGTTCACACAGAGTCAAGGAGGGCACGGAGTAGAGAGGTGCCTTTGGCACAAAGAGGTGCTGGAAGACTTTTTTAGCTTGAAAACGAGGAGGAGTGAGAATAAGGAGAATTGTAATCCTTGAACGTAATCTATTATAGATAGTAGAACTATAACCTTAAAGAATCATGGAAAAAATATCAGATGAATACACACATAGGCTTTTAGCCTGTGCTTACACAGTTCACTCATTATTGGGGCCAGGGCTCTTAGAGAGTGTCTATGAGAAGGCTTTGATGTATGAATTGACACAGAAAGGCTTTAAGGTAGAAAGACAGGTGCCCATAAAAGTACTGTACAAAGGAATAGAACTTGGAGAGGTCTATCGAATAGATTTGCTGGTTGATGGAAAAGTTATTATAGAAATTAAGTCGGTGGGAGAGTTGTTACCAGTGCATTTTAAGCAA
This sequence comes from Prevotella sp. oral taxon 313, assembly GCF_003043935.1. Lineage (NCBI taxonomy): Bacteria > Pseudomonadati > Bacteroidota > Bacteroidia > Bacteroidales > Prevotellaceae > Prevotella > Prevotella sp. oral taxon 313. The sequence goes on along the minus strand of NZ_PYXE01000001.1, from coordinate 2,411,989 downwards.
TTAATGACTTATTTAAAGTTACAGAATCTAAGATATGGTTATCTTATAAACTTTGATGTTACTATGCTTAAGGACGGTATTCATAGAGTTCTTAATGGTTATTAATAATTACTCCTAAAACTCTCTTAGTGCTTTAGCACCTCCGTGAATGTTAAAAAACTATCCTAAAGAGTATATTCTTTTTCACTCAGTGCTCTCCGTTTCTCTGTGTGAAATCTTATTGATACGAATAGATAAGGATAAGAAGAAACAAAATAATTTATAAGTTCTAAATGATGAAAAAAGCAATTATAATATTATTGATGATGGCTTTGCTGCCAGTTGTTGGTAAGGCGCAGGTTAAAGGTAATATGGGCTCCGACTCTCCTTTACGGAAGTTGCAGATAGCAGAGATGGCTATCACTAACTTCTATGTAGACTCTGTGAACGAGCAGAAGTTAGTCGAAGATGGTATTAGGGGTATGCTTGAGAAGCTCGACCCCCATTCTACCTACACGGATGCGAAGGAGACCAAGGCAATGAACGAACCACTGCAAGGCGACTTTGAGGGTATTGGCGTACAGTTCAATATGATTGAAGACACACTTGTCGTTATTCAGCCTGTTGTCAATGGTCCTTCTCAGAAGGTGGGAATCCTGGCGGGCGACCGTATCGTCAGTGTGAACGACTCTACAATAGCTGGCATAAAGATGTCACGTATCGACATCATGAAGATGCTTCGTGGTAAGAAGGGAACGAAGGTGAAGTTGGGTATTGTGCGTCGTGGCGTGAAAGGGGTGCTTACCTTTGTCGTTACACGTGCTAAGATACCTGTCCATACTATCAATGCCTCTTATATGATACGTCCTAATGTGGGCTATATCCGTATAGAGAGCTTCGGTATGAAGACACATGACGAGTTCATGGCGGCTGTTGACTCACTGAAGAAGAAGGGCATGAAGACCCTCCTTCTCGACCTACAAGACAATGGTGGCGGTTATCTTCAGTCGGCTGTTCAGATATCAAATGAGTTCCTCAAGAACAATGATATGATTGTTTACACCGAAGGACGACGCGCTCGTCGACAGAATTTCAAGGCGATTGGCAATGGACGTCTGCAGGATGTGAAAGTCTATGTATTGGTGAATGAGCTCACGGCTTCGGCTGCAGAGATTGTTACAGGTGCTATTCAGGATAACGACCGTGGAACGGTTGTTGGTCGTAGAACCTTTGGTAAGGGACTTGTACAGCGTCCACTCGACCTGCCTGATGGTAGTATGATTCGTCTGACTATCGCTCATTACTACACCCCAAGTGGCCGTTGTATTCAAAAGCCATATAAGAAAGGCGACCTAAAAGATTACGAGATGGATATTGAGAAACGCTATAAGCATGGCGAGTTGACCAATCCTGACAGTATTCAATTCTCTGATTCTTTGAAGTATTACACCATTCGCAAGCACCGAGTTGTCTATGGTGGCGGTGGTATAATGCCTGATAACTTTGTCCCACTCGATACTGCTAAGTTCACACGTTATCATCGTATGTTAGCTGCAAAGAGTATTATCATCAATGCTTACTTGAAGTATGTTGATGCTAATCGGCAAGCGTTAAAGGCCAAATACAAGTCGTTTGACGCATTTAATAAGGGTTATGATGTACCACAGTCATTGCTCGATGAAATCGTCGCAGAGGGCAAGAAAGAGAAGATAGAACCTAAGGATGCGGCCGAGTTAAAGGCTACGCTTCCTAATATTGCACTACAGATAAAGGCGCTCACAGCCCGAGACATCTGGGATATGAATGAGTATTTCCGTGTATGGAATGCGCAGAGTGATATCGTCAATAAGGCGGTAGAGTTGGCTACGGATAAGTAGTTAGATAAGAGAATGTGCTCTGGCCCGTTGCTGTTGACGTCTATGACGACGCAATAGGTAAGTGAGGAGTATATGAAAAGGTGCTTAGTTGGACTCCAATTAAGCACTTTTTTTGTGCGCTTTAAGGTCGCTGTCTTATCCGTTTCTTGCTCGATTAAAGAAGGTCTCTTTGTCTCTTCTCGAATTATTTACATGAAAAAAAATATTTTTTGTCGTGAAAAGAAATATTTATGTTCATGAAAATAAATATTTCTTGTCGTGAAAATAATTCGGTGCAATAGATATTCTGCGGTCGAACAGAGGGGTAATACGCCCTTCTTACAGCTTAGATTTCTCTTAAAAGGACGGTTGTCTATATTCGACTCCTAACCCCTTTCGCAGCTATACAATCATCCTTTGGCAGAGACGAAAGGGCAAACAATAAGGACTGAAACCCAAGGTAGGATTCCAGCCCTTCAATTTCGTCTATGGGAGTATCAACCGAATTAGGTTGAAGTCCATCGTTATTCGCCACTCATCTCCTTTAATAGAGCGAGCGCTTTGTTCTCGTTCTCTTCCATAATCTCACGTTCTCCAGGTCCTTTATCATTGATGCCACAGAGGTGGAGGATACCGTGAATGATAACACGATGTAGCTCGTCTTCATACGTCTTCTTGAAGAGCTCGGCATTAGAACGCACCGTATCAAGTGAGATAACAAGGTCGCCATTGAGCACATCACCCTCGTCATAGTCGAAGGTAATGATGTCCGTGTAGTAGTCATGGCCTAAATACTCATTGTTAACATCGAGAATCTTCTCGTCATTAACGAACATGTAACCAATTTCTCCTACCTTTCTACCGTGCGTTGCGGCAACAGCTTTAATCCAACGAGAAATCTCTCTCTTCTTTATCTTAGGCATCTTAACGCCTTCAGCACTATATGTTATCATCGTGTCTATGTTTTATCAATGAGGCTTGTCGGCCTATGTTTAATCGTCAATACCCCTTTGGCAGGAACTCTGTGATGTCTCTTCCAAAGTTATGCAGTTCTCTCACAACACTTGAACTGATACTTTCTAATTCGGGTTCAGCGAAAAGTAAGAGGGTCTCAATAGAACTCAAGCGGCGGTTGATGGCTGCTTGTTCACGCTCATATTCAAAGTCCTTTACGCTACGCACACCCTTAATGATATATTCGGCTCCCTCTCTTCGAGCAAAGTCGATGGTAAGGTCGCTGTATGCTTTTACCTCTATCTTTGGTTCGTTGGCATAGAGTCGTGCTATGCGCTCGGTACGTTCCTCCGCACTGAGCATGCACTTCTTTCGCTCATTGACGCCAACACCAATAACGATCTTGTCGAAGAGTGGTAAAGCACGGCGTAGAATAGAGTCATGACCCACCGTGAAAGGGTCGAAGCTTCCAACGAATATGCCTGTTTTCATTTGATTTTACCTTCTATATATTCCAAAGGAGTTACAACACTTATCTCACTGGTAGCAAAATCTTTCTTGTTTCTTGTGACAATGATATCAGCATTTGCATTAAGAGCTGCAAAGTATTGCATTGCATCTTCAAAATCATTCCAATTAGCAGTGAGCGCAGAATCTATCGCAGGTGCTCCCATACTGATAATTTCAAAACAATCTCTAATAGCAGAGAATGTTGCTATAAAACCCCTATTCCCTAAGGATTTTCTTTCGATATAACAAGCATTTACAACTGATAAATCACTTAATAAAAGTTCGTCTCCGTTGTTAATAACCATACTTGCCACTTTCAGTGCATTCTGTGTGAACTCACCTCTTGCCTCAAGAAGATCTATGAGGATATTGGTATCTAAGAAGATTCTCATAAGTATTTTGTTCTTAGATACTCTTCTTTTGCTTGTTTCCAGCTTTCTAAATGACTGTTTGGCAGTTTACCAGCGATGGATTGAAGCAACTCTATTGCTTTTTTCCTTTTCTCTGGTGTGTTTAAGTCTGGCTTTTTATAGTTCTCTGTATGAGAGTTGATTTGACTTATAGTCCATCCCATCTTTTGTGCTAACATCTCCAAGAAGGCGTTGTCTGCACTTGGAATATTTATGGTCCTATTCATAATTATACCTCCTTATTTTCTGCAAAAGTACTTTATTTCTATTATATAACCAAATAAGCAGCAGTATTATTTACCATTAGCTATCCCTTGGATATCCTGTAGTGTTACATTACCCAACAGATTGATAATCGTAATCTCATTGCGTTCTATGGCCAACAAGGAAAACTCGTTCTTCCCATTAGGGTAGTGGCGTTCGTAGATGGTGGTATGGTCTGTACCCTCATTGACTTGCATAACAACCGAAAAACGCTGCTGAGAGAAGATGCTTTGAGCCGTCTTCTTGATGGAAGGAATCAGTGAGCGACGCTCGCAAGAGAGTATCTGTAGATAGTCAAGTCGGCTGGCTATCTTACTGATATCTTTGTTGCCTGCCTTCACATTCCCCATCATTCGCATCATTTTATGCGATATATAGACGGTAGAGACACCGTCGGTTTCGCTGTACTTATCGAACAATGCTTTCTGAGCGGAGGCCATTATACAAGCAAACAGTGCCAAAGAAAGCGTTAAAATAAATCTCTTCATAATCAATCTCTTGTTTTGTTAGTGACGTTCTCGGTAGCTTCAATACCCTTGTTGAGCGACTTTGAGAATTTCATCAGTGCTTTGGATGTCTCGGCGTAAGCGTCTTTAGCATTAGTATAGGTGTCCTGTTCTGTCTGTGGAGAGTTGTTCTCGTGTTGGTAAACGATAGCTCCAGTAGCGAAGAGGAGCAACAGACTGGCTGCTATCCCTACTACCCAGCGCAGGTTGATGTGCCTAATCGTGCGTTGAGTGGCAACTTCTATGTTGTTCCACTGGCTTATCTGACGGCTGAGACGTCCCTCCATCCCTGTTGGTACAGGGCATTCTGAAGACTGAAGTGCCGTGAAGATGACGCTTTCCTCCCTTAGGCTGGCATCGATGTCACTGCCGTTAAAGTAGGTGCGCAGCGTGTTCTCCTCCTCTTCGGTGGTCGTCCCATCATAGTAGCGGTCAAGTAAACGCTTTATGTCTTCAGTCTTTATCATATCTCATTGCTTTTATCTGTTCTCTAATCTTTTTACGGGCACGACTGAGAATACTCCTTATATTCACCTCCGTAAGCCCTGTCTCTATGCTAATCTCCTCATAACTGCGGTCTTCAACATCACGCATCAGCATGATACTCGCCTGTGGTTCGGGCAAGCTAACTATCATTTGTCTTACTCGTTGGTATTCGTCGGCCTGCTCTAATTGTCTACTTATGTTCAGTAAGGAGCTGACCTGCAAGGTTCCCACATCTTTGTCTACCTCTTGCAAGCGTCCTGTCCGCATCTTGTCATAGAACAATCGACGCAGAACAGTTATGCTATAAGCCTCTGGATGGTCTACTGTTCCCATCTTGTCACGCTGCATCCATAGTTTTAAGAAGGTCTCTTGCACTAAGTCCTCAGCTGCCTGAACATTCCCCATCAGCCTATATGCCACCGAAAAGAGCTTCCGATGGCAGGGTAGGAATAGCTGTTTGAAATCGCTTGCTTGCATAGGCAGATGTAGAGAGTGGGTTATCATAGACTATTGTCTACGCATGTTTGTCCCATAACTTACATTTTTTAAGTTTGTTATTCTTAGTGCCTTTTTCTATAGCGGCGTCTATGTCGTCTGGTCTTAATTTCCCTTTAATCTGCACAATGGCTCCATCATGATTGTCAGTGGTAAGGATGAGCAACTCACGGATAAATCCGTCCTTCTCTTTAAGGTAGATGTAAGCGACCTCATCATTCTTTTTTGCGATGATGAAAGGCGTGTATCCTGTTGGACGGAAGGTCTGGAGCGTCTTTTGAAAGCTCTGTTTGACGGTCGAGGTACAGTCCTCCAAGGAGAGAATTCGGAATGAAGAGAGTGCCTTGAGTGCTTCTTTGTCTTCTGAATCGGTCTTAGCAAAGGCCTTGACGATGGACATTGCGAAACGAGTAATGTGTATGTAGTTGGCCTTCTCCTCGTATCTGTATTGTCTGAATAACGTACCTATGCTCTGTGCTGAGGCCCCAACAGCAGAGATGATGAGGGCGAATAAGATGATAAATCGTTTCATGGTCGAGTCTTGTTTAGTTTATTTGTGTATCTACGATATCGTTAACATCAGCGGGATTGATATGTCCGTCAATCTTAATAAGCGAACAGTCTTCTTTGTCGATAGCAAAGATAAGGAGGGTATGTATAACTTTCTCATCCCCTTTAAGGAGTATTCTTACCTTCTCTCCGTCCTCGTTGGCCTTCACCATAGGCTCATAACCCTGTGTTTCCAAGTTATTGATATGGTCGAAGAGTTTGTCTTTTGTCTTCTGTGGAGCCTCCTCGAAGCTTAAAATCTGTATTCCGTCCACTTGCTTAAGAAACTTATCAGCATCCTCGTCGTCGGCCATTTGCATTCCTATCTGTATGAGTGACTTAGGGAGATTGACGTAAGTAACGTTCTTCTCCTTCCTGAACTCCTTAATAAGCGTTTCTATTGAATCGTTCATCGGTTCATTAGTAACGGTTGAAGAGTTGGCTTGTGCGGTGCATCCTGTACACATGATGACTGCAACAAATACGATAGTAAAGATTGTTGTTTTCATTGTCTTGATATTTAATGGGGTTAATGATTCTGTTTTGTCCACATCTATAGAGACGGAAGGGAAGAATGATTTGTGGCAAGAAAAGCCTTTTTTTTCTTTAAAAAGATGCTATATATGTATATTATAGATTGTTGGGTGTCTGTTTGCTTAGGATGGGGTGAGGTCTTTCTAATGTTGAGTTCTACCTCTATTGAGGGTTCTCTGACGGGGGGTAGACCCTTTATGAGATGGATGTTTATCTATCTGTGCGAAGGGAGAAAGAGGTCGGCATGATACGTGATGAGCCTCCGTAGGATGGTTGAGGGTGGTGAGTTCGGGTGTTTATGACCATAGATTGAAAGCTATTAAAGGTTCTTATAGAAAGGACGATACGTCGGATGGTACAGAGAAACAGGGTGTTGGCTTATAGCTTTCGCTCTCCCTTACTATTCCATAGACTATGCCAAAAGGTGGTAACAACCGCCAGCCATAGCCCTGATAACGCCTTTCATTTCCAAAGTGAACAGTAGTCCTGTGAGGCGTGAGATAGGGATGTTTGATTGAATAGACAAGAGATTAATCTGTAGATCATTGTTTTTAGTGAGCACGCGGACGATAGTCTCCTCATCAGAAGACAAATCTGGGAAAAGCGTTCGCTCGATACCTCGCTGTTGAGCTTGCTCCAGTTTGATAGCATCATCCCACCCCATAGCCTTTATGAAGTCGGTGGCAGAGGTGATAAGAGATGCCCCGTTGTCTCGGATAAGATTGTTACATCCCTCGCTAAAGTCCGAATGAACCGAGCCAGGAAAGGCGAACACCTCACGTCCATAGCTACGTGCAATACTGCAAGTGATAAGTCCTCCACCCTTCGCAGCCGACTCTATGAGGATAGTAGCATCTGCACAACCAGCTACGATACGGTTGCGTTGTACGAAGTTGCGGGCTATAGGCTGTGTTCGTGTGGCGTATTCGGTGAGTAACCCACCTTGATGTATCATCTTTTGGGCGGTCTCTCTGTGTCCACGGGGATAGATGTCGTCGAGTCCATGGGCTAATACGCCGATAGTGTTAAGGCCATTCTCCAAGGCTTCTCGGTGTGCATGGATGTCTACACCGTATGCTAATCCACTTAAGATAAGTACGTCTGGACATAGAGCCTTCAGTTCTCTGACAAATGAATGGATAATGTCTCGACCGTAAGGGGTGCAGTGTCGTGTCCCAATAATATTGATTACGTGACGTTGATTGAGGTCGGTATTACCGAAGAAGTAGAGTAGGATGGGTGCGTCTGGGCACTCCTTGAGCCGTTGTGGATAGCGTTCATCATTCATGCAGATAGGCTCAATGCCATGTAGGTGGTCGTATTCTAATTCCTTTTCAGCCCATTCTCTGCAGATGTCAATGTCTTTCAATGCTTGTATAAGATGTGTTGAGGCATCAGGGAGTATCTCTCTAATGTCTCTTTTGTGCTCGATGACCGTTGTGGCAGAGCCTGCCCGTCTGTAGAGTTCAGCTAATTCAACGAGATTGAAACGGCTGAGTCGGGTTAGTAGAATTGAGTTTAATGATTCCATGGTGGTGTGATTGATAAGCTCACCCCTAACGTTCTTCCCACGAGGGGGAGGACGTTAGGAGATGAGACAAGGTTTTATAATACGGCAGCAAACGCTTCGTCATATTCTTTGCTACTGCCTAAACGACCGTTGATAAGCGTCACAAGGTCTACATCAGCATGGAAACAAAGACGCTCATCACTGGCCCTGAAGAGGTCATGAGAGAATATCCAACGTAGTCCACTCTTCTTTAGTGACATGCGAGAGATGATTTCGTCGTCACAAGTAAACGGCACCTTATAAGTGAGTTGCATACGTGCTACGACGGCATCAACGCCTTTTGCATGTAGTTCAGAGAAGCTTACACCTAACGACTTGAGGAACCTGTGACGTGTATGTTCGGTGTAATGCAAGTAGTTAGCATTGTTTACTATACCTTGGATGTCGCACTCGTAGTCGCGAACATCCAGTCTTGTCTCAAAGACATATTTCTTCTTTTCCATAATCTATTTGGTTTTTTAGACTCTTATTAGGCTTATTAGGCCTATTAGCCTTATAGGCCTCATTAGCCTTATTAGCCCTATTCTCTTATTCCTTTAATGCTGAATTCCCTTTCAGATACTCGTATCCTATTCTGCAACGGAGGCAGTCTTTGCGGTCGCAATACGCCTTCTTTAATTGTATAAGGGCCTGTGAATCACCCGCAGTATCCACTGTCAATCCCACTTCCTGCCACATTCTAACAATGTGATTACGCTCTGCTTTCAGCGTGTCAAGGAAGTTGAAGGCGCGATCACAGTACTTCTCGGCATTCTTATGAGTACCGTATGCGAAGAGGATAGGCACAACAGTGTTGATAATCAGTAGGTTCAACGATGCTGTAGACAGTCGTTTCTCACATTTCGCACTCTCTTCTCCAAAGACATAATGGCTCTCCCAGTAGGGTGTCACCTGTGTTGTCAATAGTTTTCGGACCTCTTTAACCGTCTCACAATCCAACAACTGCGATAATCCTGTTTGTCGATTATAATAGAGAAGGGCCAGTTGTGCAATCCGAATATGTGGGAAGTTCTGTGGACGTAAGCGTAGAAAGCGCCATTGTGTAGCATCCATCTGCTGTAGACCGAACTTATGTGAAAGATACTGATATTCGCTTTTTAATTGTGCAAAGTAGGCATCTTTCAATGCCTTCTCTTGGTAGCGTTCGGGTATGGAGTTCGTTTCCAATAGTCCTGCCAGGCCTAAGAAGAAGGCTTCAATCTGCTTAATATCGTCACGATGGTGGGCTATGTCCTGCAGAGGTATGTGTTTTGCCCATGTCTCAAAGGCATCGCCATTAATACCGAAGCCGTAGTTACGAGCCAAGGTAACGAAGTAAGCCGCTTCCCACGAGCCTTCACAGTCATGCAGCCGTTGTACTATTGCGTCTGTCTTCTGCTCTAATCGCTCTGTTTGTAAGACACTCATCCACGAATGAACCATCAGTTTAGAGAGATTAGGGATGATGCGATAGCATGCAGGATACTCATCTGTTGTGAGCAACTCCTCGTAGTGTTCACGCACGTCAGGTGGCACCTTCAGTCGTACCTGTGGTGGATACTCTCCTCGTTGAGTCTTAACATCAACGTCGATAGACGCTGCCACGTGTAGTATAACGTTGTTATAATTAGGGTCACGGTCGTGTCTATGGAGGAACCAGTCCGATGCTCGGTCGTGAATCTCCACATTTCCCACCCACAGAGTGCCGTTTATTTTCACCTTGGCATTGAAGAAGTCGGGTCCAGCATTGCGATTATGCAGTCCAGGATCAATAACTTCTACCTCCTGTCCGTCGGTAGTCTTGAGTCCTGTCAACGGAAACATCTTATGCTTCCAGACGTAGTGGATGAGTTGTTCCATAACAGATTCTTGGTTTAACAATACGCAAATATACAAATAAAATGGTAGAATTGGCCTTCTTAACAATGTATTTTCTGTTTTTATTATTATCTGAGTGTAGAAGACAAGACTTTTGTCTCCATTCTATAGGTTTATCTTTAATAGTATTACCTTCCCTTTACTCGATACTTACACATCATAGAGAAAAGTGCAAACCACCACTGAAAGCAAAACGGACGTACGTTATGAAGCATTTTGACTACCTAAGGCAAGATGCTATAAGTTATTAGAAAGCGACAGAGCACATGCGAGTATGCTGTTAAGTATTTCATAGGAAAGCATCGACAGCACAATCACTTGAAATACAGGGGAGGCCTAAAAATATATCAACTTATTTTGTTTTATGCCGTAAATCAGCTACCTTTGCAATGTTTTTAATACAGATTTAGTTATGAAAATAGCATTGATAGGCTATGGTAAGATGGGCCAGATGATAGAGAAGGTGACCCTTGCACGTGGCCACGAAATCGTAAGTATCGTTGATCTTGATAATGTTCAAGAGATTGATTCACCTGGATTTGCATCGGCCGATGTCGTCATTGAGTTTACAAGACCAGGGTCTGCTTTCGGTAATTGCATGCGTGCTTTTGGTCGTAACAAGAAGGTTGTAAGTGGTACTACAGGCTGGATGCAAACACAAAAGGCCGAGATTGAGCGTCTATGTAACGAAGAGGGACATACTTTGTTTTGGTCAAGTAACTTCTCTGTAGGTGTTGCCATCTTCTCAGCTGTCAATCGTTACTTAGCAAAGATAATGAATGGTTTCCCACAGTATGACGTTGAGTTAGAGGAAGTTCACCACATGCACAAACTCGATGCACCATCAGGTACAGCCATAACTCTTGCTGAAGAGGTTGTTAACGACCTCGATCGCAAAGACAAGTGGGTGAAGGGCTACCAGCGTGCAGCCGATGGAACGGAGTCAGGAACGAATGATGTTGCGCCCAACGAGTTGCCTATCACTTCTATTCGTTGCGGTGAAGTACCGGGCATCCATAGTGTTATTTACGATTCAGAAGCCGATAAGATAACCATTACTCACGATGCTCATAACCGCATGGGATTTGCTCTTGGAGCTGTCTTAGCGGCCGAGTACACGAAAGACCATACAGGTCTGCTTACGACAAGCGACTTGTTTAAGTTTTAGTGATGGGTGTTGGGTGTTGAATGTTAGGTGTTGATGGTTACTGAAAGGTATTTAGCATAAACATTGACTGGCATTTATAATAAGGCTGACAATCATTTATAATAGTACTGAAAGGCGTTTATAATAAAGCTGACAGCTATATATAATAAGGTGAACTACCATTTATAATAATACAGACAATCATTTATAACAACGCTGAAAGTAACCTACAACAAAGTAGAAGATTCCTCGTAACACTCTTCCTCCAACTGATATTGAATAGCTAATATACCGTTATCACTCATTAATCATCATTTATCACCTCAATATACAGTATGATAGATAAAGAAAAGGCAGCCCTAAACCCTAAGAAACAATGGGCTAAGTTTATTTGTGTGCTTGTTCTCTACCTTCTTTTCCTGGTTTGGGTAAAGAGTTGGTGGGGACTATTAGTAGTTCCATTTATCTTCGATTATTATATAACAAAGAAGATTCGATGGAAGTGGTGGGAGGACTCTGAGGGCCCGATCCGCTTTATCATGGGATGGGTAGACGCACTTGTGTTTGCGTTGGTGGCTGTGTATTTCATCAACTTGTTCTTCTTCCAGAACTATGTTATCCCTTCTTCCTCCCTTGAGAAGTCGCTCCTTACGGGCGATTACCTCTTTGTTTCGAAGGTTAGCTATGGTCCGCGTATCCCGGAGACACCGTTGACAATGCCGCTGACCCAGCACACCTTGCCTATTATCAATACTAAGAGCTATATCTCTTGGCCACATTGGGACTATCGTAGGGTGAAGGGCTTGGGTAAAGTAGAGTTGAATGACATTGTTGTTTTCAACTTTCCTGCAGGCGACACCATTATGACTGAGCCTGCTTACCAGGGTAATGACTACTATCATGACGCCTATACATACGGCACAAACTTCCTTGCTCAACAGAATAGAAACATTCGTTTGGCAGACATGAACACCCTCCAACAGCGTGCTTTCTTTGATAAGGCTTACGCTATGGGAAGGAATTATATCATCAAAAACGTGGGCACTTTCGGTACGTTAGGATGGCGTCCTACTGACAGAAGAGAGAATTACGTGAAGCGTTGTGTGGGTCTGCCTGGACAGACTTTACAGATAAAGAATAGGATAGTCTACCTCGATGGGAAACCTAATAAAGAGCCTGAGAATGTAGAATATACCTACTTTATCAAGTTTAAGAATATCTCTGTCGCTGACTTCATGGGTGAGCGTTTCGACGAGCTCCGCAAGGAGTATAACATAAGTGACGAAGATGTACAGACATTAGGACGTCTACATGGCTACGACCTCAACCAAGGCTACGTGCTTAATAGAGCTACATTGGCTTACGATGGATATATGCCATTGACTAAAAGTGCAGCTGCAGAGTTGAAGCGACAAGGTATTGTTAAGTCTATGCGAATTGTTACTGACAAGGATATCTACGCTGGTCTTTACTATCCACTCAATGCTTATACAGGCTGGACACGTGATAACTATGGTCCTATATGGATTCCTGCAAAGGGTAAATCGGTTACTTTAACGTTAGAGAACCTTCCTGTTTATGAGCGTTGTATCAAGGTTTATGAGAGCAACGACCTACAGGTTAAGAACGGAAAGATATACATCAACGGTAAACCTGCCAATAGTTACACCTTCAAGATGGACTACTATTGGATGATGGGTGACAACCGCCATAACTCTGCCGACAGTCGTTATTGGGGCTTTGTACCTGAGGATCACATCGTCGGTAAGCCTATCTTCATCTGGTGGTCAAGTGATCCTGACCGCAAGGGATTTAGTGGTATTCGTTGGCACAGACTGTTCAACTGGGTAGATAATATTAAGTAAGTCTAAAGGACTTCCCCAATCCGTCTCGAAAGAGGGGACATGAGGAATGTCGAATAGGGCGCAATAGGAGGCAGGATGTCTCCATATACTTCTGAAGGAGAGGAGGTGCAATGCTTACCAGAGCTTGGTAGCTTGCGCATCCTCTCCCTTTTTTTATCCCTTAATCATATTATTATCTTCAAAAATAAGCTTTATGACCTATCTTGATAATGGCAACATCAACGACTTAACATTCCCTTCTTCTGAAGAGGGTGGTGAGGTCTTGTTATCCTCTGCTTACTTTGCACCTATTCAATGGTACCAAAAACTGAATCGATATAGTAGCTGCTTGATAGAACAACACGATAATTTCATTAAGCAAACCTATCGTAATCGTTGCGTAATTGCGTCTGCGAATGGTCCGCAAGCCCTCTCTATCCCTGTTGAAAAGTATGAGGGACTGAAGTGTCCGATGAAGGATGTGCGTATTAGCGACCATGATAACTGGCGCCATCAACACTGGAATGCCTTGCAGTCGTCCTATGGTGAGAGTCCATTCTTTGAGTATTATGAGGACGATATACGCCCTTTTTTCGAGCGGAAATGGGACTTTCTCTATGATTTCAACTGGGAGATAACGCTTAAAATGTGCGAACTCATCGATATTATGCCGTGTATGCGACGCACAGATAGTTATCAGACGACTCTTCCCGATGGAACCGTCGATTTTAGAGAAGCTATTCGTCCGAAACATCCAGGCGTTGACACCGACTTTGTTCCTCGTCGCTACTATCAAGTCTACCAACAGAAGTTTGGTTTCCTACCTAATCTTAGTATCCTCGACTTACTTTTCAATGAGGGTAATGAGAGTGTATTATACCTATAAAGGTCGTCAGCACAGTGTTTACTAAGCTGTAATAATACCCTTCTATCTTACTCGCTAAATGTCTAAAAAGTAAGTCTTACGAATTATTTTCATGAAAAAAAATATTTTTTTTCACGACAAGAAATATTTCTTTTCATGAAGAAAAATATTTTTTTTCATGAAAAGAATTTGAAAAAAGCGTAGAGGTGTTGTATTATAACAGCTCTACGCCTTTTCTATTCAGCCTTTGATCGGTTTTGTTTTGCCCTCTTCTAAGTTGGAGAAAAGGGACAGTAGGACTATAACTGACCAGCCTCAACCTGCAAGACAATTCGCTCTACGAGTCTGTCAGCGCCCTTTGGGTCGTATCGTTTCTTAAGACTACTACCAAAGGCCCAGGCAAATGCTTGATAAAAACCAGCTCTTACAGGACCGAGGAAGGCTTGTACAAGCTCGTAGGATGTTGAATTACATTCACGGTCAATGAGCTTAATAAGTAGCTTACCTTGCGTGAAAGTTAGTTTCTTCATACGTGGCTTATAGGTGTTCCAGATTTCCTTCTCTACCTTCTTCATGTGTTCGTCACGCTCTTTCTTGGTTGGGATTGTCTCAAGATATGCGCCCGTCTCAAGAATAATCTGGTGACACTCTTTGGCTACCGGAAGAACCTTTTTGATGTTATAAACCAGTCGGTAATAGGCTGTCTCTTGTGCTTTATTCTTAAACTCTAAGGGAGGGAAGACGTAAACATTGCTTGTTCTGACATATTGAATACTGTCTGCTCCTACCTTCGCCTTACCTATATGGACCATAGGGACGAACGTTGGAGAGTCCATATCGACCGTGCGATCCTCGGGGTTGATATGGTCTTGTGCTGTTGCAGCCGTCGAGAGCAACATTGAAAGTCCAAGTGTGAAAAGCAATCGTTTACTCATAACTGATAAGAATAGTACTACACGCTGCTGTTGTGGACGTTAATGAGGGGAGAATTTACGATGGATTTGGCGTTTATCCTACCTCAAGAGCCGAGATGAACACAGGCCGTTGCGGTCTAATCATTCGTCTGTGCTACCCGATAACACAATCCTTTTGCCACGTGTAATTAGCTTTCTGCAAATGTAGCGATTATTTCTGACGTGGGTTAGGTTTTTATTAATAATTTGTAGTTTATGCTATATATTCGTCCTATATGACGTTGTTTCGCATGAGAAAAATGATGCTTTTGAGGCTTGTTCGGCTGATGTCGTAAGTGAGAAGAGGGGGATGATGAGGCCATTTGGGCTGACAAAATGTTAATATTACACCTTTTCTTCTTTGGAGTTTTTGCCCCTTTAGCTTGCTATATGACGCTAAAGAAAGTTAAATGCGATATTTTTATTTATCTCAAATGAGCGACCTATCAATATTTTTCCTACTTTTGTGAAACAAACCATTACGTTGAAAACAACACTCTCTATAAGGGTTACTATCTTCTTAGATGTAAGTCTGTTACGGCTAAAACAACCATTAATCGTTTGGATAATGCTGGATAAGGAGCGTGTTCGCCTTCTTTTGTAGGGGTTATCCTTAAAAATATTAATGAATTAAGACATATATCATGACGAGGAAGACACTATTGTGCTGCTGCCTGTTAGCGCTTTCTGTAAGTATGAACGCACAAGATAATCATGGCTACGGAGGTGATGATGGTCACTTTAAATCGCTTGCTGAAGAGGTGACAAAGCTGAAAAAGAGTAATGATATGTTCAATGTCTATCTCAATACTGCTGCCAGTGCACAGGTGGAGACGGACAATGAGCACGAATGGAGTACGGGCTTTAAGAATAAACACTTGCGCCTTGAGATTAAAGGTAACTTAACTGATAAGCTATACTACCGTTTCTGCTATCGTATGACTAATTCGAACGTGGCAAGAAGTGAGGATAATTTCGCCCGATCTACCGATGTCGTGATGATTGGATATAGGTTTTCTGATAAGCTTTCAGTTGAGGCTGGTAAGATATTTCAGCCCTTTGGTGGCTATGAAGTGGATGAGAACCCTATCTATATCTATGAGTATTCGGACTTGACTGGCGGCTTGGAGTGCTATTTAGGTGGTGTTGTCGTTAATTATAAACCTGTCCCTACACAGGAAATTGTCGTTGGCGTGACCAATGCTCACAATGATAAGTTTGCTGATGTGTATGGTGATAACTCCCTGGCAATCGAAGGTGACGGTACACAAAACCGTATATTGGAGAAGACACGCATTCCACTCGGATACAGCTTGGGCTGGAATGGTAGCTTTCTGAACAATAGGTTGCTTACGAGATGGTCGTGGGGAATAGAAGGAGAAGCCCGCCATAAGTATAGTCGTATGCTTATTCTTGGCCAGAAACTGAACTTAGACAGACTGCAATGGTACTTCGATTATATGTATCAGAATGATGGACTCGACCGCTTTGGCTTGGCATCAAGAGAAGTGAGGGATTTCTTCCCAGCTGTTGGAGAAGAGGTTTGGATGAGCGATGTGCACTATACGTCGTTCATAACAAAGCTTAATTGGCAGTTTGCTCCACAATGGAATCTGATGTTGAAAGGCATGTATGAGACGGCAAGTGTTACGAAGGTCGACCGTTTCAAAGACTTTCGTAAGAGTTACGGATATGTTGGCAGCGTGGAGTATTACCCTGTTAAGAGTCAAGACTTCCGTGTCTTTTTGGCTTATGTGGGGCGTAAGATGACCTATAAGAATGGTGTTGGCTTGGATAAATACAATACTAACCGCATCGAGTTGGGCTTTAAGTACAGAATAAAGGCTTATTAAATGTGAGAAACAAAGGGATTAGAAATATACTGAGGGGGACCGGTCAGACTGCTGTTCCTTAATGGTTAAGGAAGTGGAAAACGGCTTGTCGGTCTAAACGGACAGCCTAATAGCAGTAGTAAACGCTGCCGCTATCGGTCCTCAGAAACATCCTCATAAATGAAAAAAACTGTTCATTCTCTTCCCACATGCGAACGAGAATAACGCTAACTTTATCAATATAGAATCATGGAAGAAAAGAAATTTCGTGTAGAAAGCGACCTCTTAGGTGAACTAAAAGTGCCAGAAGAGGCTTATTATGGCGTACAAACACAGCGTGCCATTAACAACTACCACATCTCACGCAAGCGTATGTGCGACTACCCAGACTATGTCGTGGCAATAGCTTACGTCAAATTAGCTGCTGTAGAGACTAATCGTCAACTCGGTGAGATTAGTAACGAGGTGGCTGATGCGATGTCGGAAGCATGCCGTGAAATCATCGATGGCAAGATGCACGAGAACTTTGTGACCGATATGGTACAAGGAGGTGCGGGCACATCTGTCAATATGAATGCCAATGAAGTTATCGCTAACCGTGCTTGCGAGATTATGGGTCATAAGAAGGGAGAGTTCCAGTACTGCTCTCCTAACGACCATGCTAACTGCGGACAGTCAACGAATGATGTCTATCCAACGACTATTCGTCTGACACTTATCCTGCTTAATAAGAAGCTTGTGGCCTCTCTTAGCGAGCTTATCGCTGCTTTCCGTAGGAAAGGGGAGGAATTTAAGCATGTCATTAAGATGGGACGTACACAGCTGCAGGACGCTGTCCCTATGACAAGCGGACAGGAGTTTAATGCTTTTGCGAATACTTTGGAGGAGGAGATAGCTAACTTAAATCGTAATGCTGCCCTCTTACATGAAATTAATATGGGTGGTACTGCGATCGGAACTGGTCTTAATGCTGCCCCTGGCTTCCCTAAGATTTGTGCAGAAAAGCTCAGCGAACTGACGGGAATGGAGTTCATTGCTGGTGTTGACCTTGTCGAGGCAACCCCTGACACAGGTGCATACGTAAGCTATTCAAGTGCGTTGAAGCGTCTTGCCGTTAAGCTTTCTAAGATTTGTAACGACCTTCGTTTGTTGGCATCTGGTCCTCGTTGCGGTCTGAATGAGATTAATCTCCCACCGATGGCACCGGGTTCAAGTATCATGCCAGGTAAGGTGAACCCTGTTATCCCTGAGGTTACGAACCAGACATGTTTCAAGGTTATTGGTAACGATACGACTGTGATGATTGCTGCTGAGGCTGGTCAGTTGCAGTTGAATGTGATGGAACCAATCATCACTGAGTGTCTTATTGAGGACCTAACATGGTTGCCTAATGCAATGGACACGCTGCGTGAGAAGTGTATCGACGGTATCACGGTGAATAAGGACCGTTGTCTTGAGATGGTTAAGCACTCTATTGGTATCGTGACAGCACTTAATCCATACATAGGATACAAGAATAGCACGAAAATTGCTAAGGAGGCGCTTGCAACAGGAGGCTCTGTTTACGACCTCGTACTCGAACACAAGCTGCTTTCTAAGGAGAAACTCGATGCTATCCTATCACCAGAACACATGCTCGCACCAGAGGAGAGAGTGAAATAAAATGCTTTTTTTCGGTCGTGTAGACTAACAGTACATAGCTGTTTCTCGCATGATTACTATAGTGAAGATGCCGTATTTGTGAGTTGGATACGGCATCTTTCGTTTTATAGGGGCTGTGGGTGTTGCCTTGCATAGCGCTGACAAGATGTCTGATATGGTCCAAAAACACTGTTTCCGATTGTGTCTTTTTCCTCTGATAGATGTGCCTTTCCGATTTTTTTTCATGAAAAAAAATATTTCCACTCATGAAAAAAAATATTTCCTGTCGTGAAAATAATTATTTCTTTTCATGAAAATAATTTGAATTTGACGTGGTGATGTCTCCTTGTCGCTGCTCGATATTGTGCGTTTTCAGTCTCGGTGATGTATTAATTGGCCATTACTTGGCGAAAAGAAAAGTAGAGATTGGACGATAAATGTCCAACCTCTACTTCCTTGTTATTGGTATATACTATGTCATTCTGCGGCTTGGGAATGTATTATTCTGCCGTGAATAAGAGAGTTAAATGTCGTTTGGGCTTTTGAAACTCTTGATGTATTTTCCTTTCTCAAAGTAATGAAAACTGGCGTAGTTCAGTTCCTTGTCTGTATGTCCGGTCAAGGGTAAATAGAAAAGATCATGGTATTTTGCTCTCCATTTAGTCGAGAACTGCTTCGTATCAATCATCAGCATAGGGAAGGTAGTATGCTTTTGTTTGAATATGTCGTCATATATATTCGATATGACAAGGACGTTAATTCCCTTGTCTTTGCACTGAGATACTAAGGCTGAAGGCGACACACAATAGGTTGAACGACAAAAGGGTGTATAGTCATATAGCAGTACTCTATCGTGTGATTCGATGTATTGTTTTACCTGATTGATGCTGACTGTATATACTTTTGAGAAGTCATGAATAGCATCAATATCGTCTTCAAGTGTTACGACTCTCTCCTTTTGTGTAGCTGAAAGATGTGAATAACCCGAAGTTAAGCCTCCTATTTGACAGGATGTTAAGCCCAAAAGGAATAAAGCGGATAGATATAAGTGTTTCATAAAGCTGATGAAAGTGTTTTACAACATGTTTTGCAAAGGTATTAAAAAGGTAGTGGAATCGATAAGAAATTATTAGAAAATGACAAAAGAAGGGATATTTCTTTTTGTAGGGTAGTAACGATGAGCTTACAGTGTATTGTTAGTTGATGTTTAGATTATGCTATGTAAGAATCTGTCCAAGCCTTGCAAATCTTGAACAATATGGTAATTGGGCATGTGAACGACTATCTTGCAAGCTCTTTCAATACTACTTCTTGCTCCCTATAGAAGCTCTTTTCGTTAGCTTCTGATACTGGTGCTATATCTGCCAGACTTGCTGCAAGGTTCTGCATCTCCCATGTGATGGAATAGCCTAACTGCTTGCGCATAGCAATACATTTATCGAGTTCGTAACGAGCACGGGCTTTGTCTCTTCTGAAGAGTAGCCCCGCAAGGGTAAAGCGCATGCGCTGTCGGAACTTTTCCTCACGTTGTACAGCGATGGCTTTACAGAGAAGTGCAATCTTGTAGCGCTCATCGTCAATGAGTTCGGATAGTTCGTGAAAGAGATAAGACTGTCGGTGGTTCTTGATAAGATGGGTGTAGATGTTGATAGCCTTGTCCTTCTTGCCCATAATTCGATATATCATCGCCTTGTAACGTTGGTTGTGCATGTTATAGGGGCTGTGCTTTAGCGCCTCTGCTAATATCGGTGCAGCCTTCAACGCCATGTCAACAGTAGGCTTACTCTCTACCTCCTTGAAGACTTTCCCTACTATACGCATTCCTATAGAGGGTATTGGATGGCCGTTCCCTTGCTCCATTCGCCAATCATCGTCCGTTAGTCGGGTGATACCCCACTGTGTTATGAAATCGATCATGGAAAATCCTGGATGGTGCTCGAAGACCAACAAGGCAGCACGCATTAAAGTGCTCTGTCCTTTAAGGTCCTTGTCGTCCATCGTAGGATAGAGCCTCAACAGACTTCGGAATATCTTATAAGCTTCTTCTAACTGCCGTTGTTGATAGCGGAGCTTCATCATGTCGACCCCTACCCAGAACATGGCAATGGTGGTATAATGCCCTTTGTGGACCGCATACATAGGGAGAATGGCTGCGTAAGCCTCTTCTGTTCGCCCTTGTTTACGAAGTGTAAAGATGTCTCTTATCTCCATCTTTCCTCTATTAAGAAAGCAGACGCCAAAGACGAAACAATAGGTTCGCCTCTTAGCGTCTGCTTTTTATTTAACAACTATCTGTCTTAACATCCGTTATTATTGATTTGTAACTGTCAAACTACCAGATGTGTCGGGGTTAGGTTTACATGCTACATTGTTGTGTGTCTCGTATTCAAGGATGAAGAAGTTCATCCATGGGCATACATAACCTTCCTTAGAATTGATGCGAGCAGATGGTTCATAATTGGTGTTGTCCTTTCTGCGCACCTGTAAGCCAAGACGTTTATAGTCGAAGTAAGTGATTCCCTCGCCCCAGAACTCTATGCGTTTCTGTATCATAAGTTCTTTGATAAAGTCCTCCATCGTGGTGGCATTGTTTGCTTGATAGGAGTTGTCGGTGTAACGATAAGTGTTTATAAAATCCTTCAGAGCCGTAACACCTGCTGCAACACCATCTAAATGAGCAGTCGCTTCGATGTCGATAAACTTCATCTCCTCCATGCGCATCAATGGAAGACTTATGAATTGTCCCTCGTAAGTGTCGGAGATGTTACCCTTTGCTGGGCGGAACTTGATGTTAGCATAGGCTGGTAGCTCCTTCCATGCGTCCTCGTCTAAGAGGGTTAACTTCTCCTTCTTGGTGCCAATGGTGACTGAGTCGTATTTCTCATAACCCTCGTGTGTACCTGCTGCAGTCGGGTCAATCCATGCATAATGACGCCAGTCGCCTTCCGGCATCTTGTCGTATAGCGCACTACCAATCATACGTGTTGCACCGTATGTGCCAGCAAGTCCCCAATTAGTCTCCGATGTCACGGTGCTGGTAAAGGTGTAGTACATATAGCTGATTTGCTCACGTGTGGTATAACCTAATTTCCACATCCATGCTTGATTGTCCTTGTTAAATCCGTCTTGTGTGCTAAGCCACTGGGCTTCGGTGACTGGACTGTAACCACTGACAGCCTTGCGAGCGTAGGTGCGTGCCTTTTCGTAGCACTCACGGGCGGTGGTTATACCTAACTTGTCATACTCAATACTTGCTGAGTCCTCGGCTGCAACGGCTGCAGCAAGGTCGGCACTGCTCTGGTCGAAACGGCTTGCCATCTCCATCCAAAGGCGAGCCTTGAGTCCATAGACTACACTAAGGTCAGGCAAAGTCTTGTCGGGACGTGCGTAGTTGGCCAAGTACTCCTCTGCATGGTTGAGATCGGTAAGGATGAAGCGGTACATCTTGTAGAATGGAGCACGTGGATTGTGGCGCTGCATCTCTTTAGTTGTTTTCTCGGTGACGATAGGAACTGTGAGTCCCCATATCCCATCTTTTGATGCCTTATCATCAAGACTTGCAATGCCAGTCTTCTTGAACTCGAATTGACGGGCTATATCAAGATAAGCCATTGCACGGTAAGTTAGAGCTATACCTAAGTAGTTCTTTGAAGTAGGAGAAGCCGTGGCTGGGTCTACGACACTTGTCACATTATTACAGGTGGCAATGAAATCGTAATAGAAACGATAGGTGTAATAGGCCTTGAAACGGGTGTTTACGCCGCTTTCGACCGTTGTCCAATAGCTGTAGTTACTACTGTATACAGGGATGTCACTCCCTAATATTTCCCTATAAAACATCTGACAAGGATAGCCCCAGTCGTTTAGTGGATCGCCTGAACCCCAAGAGTCGAAGGTTATCATATAAGAAAGGATACCATTAATAAGTCCTTCTTGTGAGGAAGATATCTTCTTTACTTGGTCAGAAGTCAGTACCTCTGATGGTTCTATACTATCGATACAGGAAACAAGACCGAAGGTTGCTGCTGCAACGATAGTCAATGATATGATGTGATTTGATATTAAGCGTTTCATAATGACGTAGTATTAATGTGAGAAGATGGTTAGAAGCTTAGTTTAATACCACCAGAGATGGTTCTCGTAGGGCTATAAGTGGATGTACTACTTCCTCCAGAGAAAGAGCCACGAGGGTCGAATCCCTTGCGTTTACTCCAGAAGTACACGTTATCAGCAGCCACATAAATGCGTATGTTATCTAATCCTATCTTGTTTACCCATATCTTAGGTAGGGTGTAGCCAAGGTTGATGTTCTGTAGAGATAGATAACTGCCACTGATAAGGAAACGGTCGCACTGAGCACTGACACTTGGGTCGTCATATTGCCAACGAGGTATATTACTGGTCGGATTACTTGCTGACCAAGAGTTAAGAACGTCTTTATGGATTGCTGCACCTCCTAAGGTACCACTCGGTGGACCCATATAACCTGCATAACCATTGTCGTATGAGAGTCCTCCTAACGAATAAGCAAAGGAGATAGAGAAGTCGAAACCATACGCATTCAGCGTTGTTCCGAAGCCACCATAGAGGTCTGGGTGTGGACTTCCACATGAGTAATAGCCCGCATTACCATATACATCTGTCGTTTTAAGGGTTCCGTCAGGGTCAGTGTAGTACCACATAGCCTTTCCTTCATTA
This sequence comes from Prevotella sp. oral taxon 313, assembly GCF_003043935.1. Taxonomy (NCBI): domain Bacteria; kingdom Pseudomonadati; phylum Bacteroidota; class Bacteroidia; order Bacteroidales; family Prevotellaceae; genus Prevotella; species Prevotella sp. oral taxon 313. The sequence goes on along the minus strand of NZ_PYXE01000001.1, from coordinate 2,389,039 downwards.
GATACACCAGCATAACGTGGCATGTACCACTCGTAAATAGGGAGTCCCTCTGCATAGAGTCTATCACCACTACTATAGCCAGGGTGGCCATCTACAACGAGATCAGCTTTGAGTACATCAGCGAGTTTGGTAATTTCATTCTTGTAAGTAGTGGCATTCACGTTGACATCCCATGATATATTCTTAGTCTTTAAGACTGTAGCAGCGAGGTCAATCTCCACTCCGTTGTTCACCATATCACCTATATTGTCGTACGTTCCCTTGTAGCCTGCAGAGTAAGGGGCAAAGACAAAGCATAGCATATCAGTCGTTTTCTTATAGAAGTATTCGATACTTCCACGCAAGCGGCTATTGAGCATTTCGAAATCGAAGCCTGCATTGAAGTTATTATTGGTCTCCCAAGTGATATTAGGATTACCCTTCTCTGATAGAACTAATCCAACCTTATTATTTGTATTAACGATACTATAGGTGTCAAGATAGTGGAAGTCACCAATATTATCATTACCTTGCTGACCAAAAGAAGCCTTTAGCTTGAACATATTCAACCAACGATAAGGTTTCATAAAAGACTCTTTCGTAATGGTCCAAGCACCACCAAATGAGTAGAAGTTACCCCAGCGGTGGTCTGGGTCAAATCGGCTTGACGCGTCACGACGGAAGGAAAGACTTGCGAAGTACTTTTGGTCGTAGTCATACTGGCCTCGGAAGAAGAAACCCTCAGACTCATACTCTCCATTACCAGACTCTCCTGTGCTATCCAACTTTATTGCTCCGGCAAGAGTTTGGTTGGTGAAATAAGATGCCATACCAAGTTTACTACCCCACAAGTTTTCGTAGCTGTAGCGATAGAACTCATGTCCAAGGAGTAACTCCATGTGATGATGACCGAAATCGTGGTTGTAGTTGATCAGTTGTTGGAAGTTATAAGAGTACGTTTGGTCGCTTGTTCTTGTCACAACACCCGTAGGGTAGGCCGTATGACTATATCCATAGAAAGGCTGTTTAGTCTCAGTTGCACGAGAGTTGTTGACAGTCACCGTACCATTAAAGGTAAGTTTCAATCCCTCAAGAGGCATGATATTCGCATAACCATGGAGCGAATACATATTAACCTTTGAACTATTCGTATTTAGAGCATTCTCTTGTAGTGGGTTGATATTAGGTAGCATCGGACGTCTAAGACCAATGACAGCACCATTACCATAGTCAAACATCTGTCCATTCTCATCTGTTATGATGTTTCCTTGTTCGTCTCGAATAAAGGCAGGGTATATTGGAGCGACATTATTCAACTGATAGAAAAGACCATTACCGTCCGATGGTATCACATGGTATTTAGCCCGAGAGAAGTTCATGTTCGTACCCACCTTCAACCATTTACGTGCCTCGTAGTCAGCCTTAGCACGAACAGTGAGACGGTCGAAGTCCGAGTGGTAGGCAACACCTTCATTGTTTAAGTAACCTAATGAAAGGTAGTATTGCATCTTCTCGCTACCTCCTGTCAAGTTAATATCATATTCTTTGCGCATTCCATTACGGAAGGCATAGCTCTTCCAATCGTCTGGTATGATAGTATAACGCTTCCCATTATGTTCTATGACACGCCCTAATGTAGCGTTAGGGTTCATGTGTCCATCAGCTCCAATGAGCTGTTCTCCGTTTGGAACAGTAAATATAGGATATCCCAGACCACCTGATGCACCAGATGAGACGAGCTGTTTGTTAGCCTCTATTACAGCCTGAGCAGGAGTCAAGCCAAGCCCATGTAGCTGATAATTATAAAGTGCATCATAGTAGACCTCATAGTACTTAACAGGGTCATCTATGGTCTCATAGTTACGATTAATACGACTATTCGTACCCCATCTCATGTCGACAGATATACGGGCATTGCCCACCTGTGCATGTTTAGTAGTCACCATGATAACGCCATTGGCTCCACGTGCTCCATAGAGTGCGGTTGAAGACGCATCTTTCAGGACGGTTACAGAAGCCACATCGGCTGGGTTAAGGTTATTCCAACCGCCATCATAAGGTGCACCATCCACTATAATCAATGGACTCTGCCCTGCACTAATACTACTAAAGCCACGTACACGGATAGAAGGGGTAGCTCCAGGCTCACCACTGTTGTCTATAATCTGAACACCAGCAGCCTCACCTTTCAAACTACTCATCACGTTATTGACTTGTTTATGCTCAATCTTTTTAGAGTCAACAATAGCTGCAGAGCCTGTAAATGCCGAACGTTTCTGCTCTCCGAAGGCCGTAACAACCACCTCGTCAAGCGCTGAATTGTCATTAAGCATCGTAATCTTCATTGTCGGTTTAGCAAGACCTGTAAAAGTCTTCATGCCGACATAAGATACTTCCAACTTAGCACCAGACTTGACATTGGCAAGTGTAAACTTACCGTCCATGTCTGTTGCTGTTATTAGTTTGCTGTCCCCGACTACTTGAACAGTTGCACCAATAATCGTTTCGCCTGTTTCGTCAACTACAACACCTGTGGTTGTGAATACCTGTTGGGCAAAGCTGGCGAGTGTCGACAGCATCAATAGGGTAAATAAAAAGAGTCTTTTCGTATTCATAAGGTTGGTCTTTATGTTATTTCCAAGTAAGGTTGATTGTAATAGATAATTATGTCGCAAATATAGCTAAAAGTTTCAAACAATCAAATAAAATCAAGGAAATAATTTAAAAAAATAGTATTTAATGCTATTAGTCTGTGTTAGTGTTATTTATACAAGTATGCTCTTAGACTACAGTGTCTTCTTTTTACATATTTCTCTGTGGCCTTTTATTATCAAAAGGTTACCTCGTTTTAAGTGCTTTCAACAGTCGGCTTTCTCCTGTTTGATGGTCTGTAATGTGTTAGTTGGGGTTAAATTAAAAGGTTATATGGGAAAATAACATTACCTTTGCCACGTAAACAATCAATGAAAGTGATATGAAGTATCTATTGGTATCAGATATCCACGGATGTCTACCAGCACTGGAAAAGGTGCTACAGTTCTATGATCGCGAGCATTGCGATATGCTTTGTGTACTCGGAGACATACTTAACTATGGTCCACGAAACTCTATTCCGGAGGGAATAGACGCTAAGGGAATTGTGGAAGCACTGAACAAACGGGCGAATAACATTGTTGCCGTACGTGGAAACTGTGATGCTGAGGTAGACCAGATGCTACTTGAATTTCCCATGATGGGCGACTATTTGATGTTAGTTGATGAGGGTCGAAAGCTTTTCCTGACACATGGACATATCTATAATAAGTCGTCCATGCCGAAAGGCAGTGTCGATGCGATTGTCTATGGACATACTCATCTGTGGGAGCTAACCCAGCAGGAGGGTACACTCGTTTGTAATCTTGGGTCTATCACTTTCCCCAAAGGAGGAAACGTACCTACTTTCATGACTTACGAGCATGGTGTCTTCACAGCTTATACGCTTGATGGAACACCGCTAAAGCAGGAGAGAATATAGGGAGAAATTATTGACTTTATGGGCCTTATTAGTCTAATTGGGCTAATAAGGCCCATAAAGTCAATAATCAATAACCACCTAATCCCCTTCCTTATATCAGTCCTTTCTTGCCAAAGAAGAACTTTGATAATCCCGTGACATCCATCAGCCACGTTATTCCATACGAGCCTGCAATGGCGAAGGCTACACTAACGACAAGGAATAACATTCCTGTTGGCTCCATACGGAGCAGTAGAGATTGATAGTATTTGGCAAGAATAGTGAAGATGGGGGAGAAGAGTAAGAGCGGTAAAGTATTACGTCCGATAAAGAGAAAGAGGTTGCGTAGGGGCTGAGGAATACCTAACTGATAGACCCACAACAGTGTACTGATAACCAAGAAAACCACACAAGCCCCTGCAAAGGTTGCTTTATCATAGTGGGAAGGGTCGATGCACCACACCACTAAAAGGCCCACTGTCCACCAACGACCGGGGAAGGCTTGGCGGAAGTTACCTACTGATTGGCGTACAAGAGCACCTATAAGGAAATAGGCCGCATTGGCTATTGAGAGTAGTCCACAGCCGTAAGAGAGCAGCCAAAGGAACAGGGCAAAGAGCGTAAACTTGCCCAACAGCACCTGATTCTCCGAACTCATCATTTTGATAGGGAGTAGTGGTTTCTCTTGTTTAATGCTCGATGAAAAGGCTCTTTTTGGTCTTTTGAAAGCGAGATAATACGAGATACCGCACAGCATGAGTGTATGCAAATACCAGTAAGGGCCCATCGGATGAAGGAAGATATGGTCGATCAGTATTCCTACCGTCAGATGGTCTATATGCTCACGGATAGGTAGAAGCGAAGCCATCACGGTGTATCCGCTTTCCATCAACGTATATGGAATGAATATCCAAAGCATTGTTTTCCCAAAAGCAGCCCATGACTTGTTCACATTAAACAGATAACCCGACACCAGTAAGAAGCCCGGCATGTGAAAGGTATAGACCAGCTGTTTGGCAACAGGGTAGGTGTCGCCTATATAAGTAAGGTGGAAAGCAATCATCAGTGTGATGAAGACGAACTTAAGAAAGTCCAGTTTTTCCATCCTTGGCTTAGGTTTATGCATTTGAATAATCATGTCGACAAAGTTAGGAAATAAGCACGACACTTCAAAAAGATATGGTTGTAAAAGAATAATTACCCTCTTAAAACTCTGTATTTGGCTCTTATTGGCTGCTACAAGTAGGAGTTTATGGCCAATAAAGAGTATTAGTAGAGTAGGAGTCCACCTATAAGTTGAGGCCAATTCCTGTAGGAATCTTCATAGAGAAATTTTACCTCAGCGAATTATTTACGTGAAAAAAAATATTTCTTTTCATGAAGAAAAATATTTTTTTTCACGTAAATAATTCTTTTTCTTCATGAAAATAAATTGAATGAGACGGTATGAGAGGGTAGGGGAGGCTGTGATAAAGTGTTGAATATGAGCTTTATAATGATTGCGTAAAGGCCGTTCTAAGATGATAAAAAACAAGAACTCCATTGCGTCTGTTCGGTATGAACAATTGCAATGGAGCGTTTGTTAGTCGAATAACCCTGGTTGAAGCGGGTTTGATGAACCGTAGTTTCGTCCCAAGTGGTCGTAGGCAAGCTTTGTTGCCACACGCCCTCGTGGTGTCCTCTTGATAAATCCCTCCATGATAAGGAAAGGCTCGTAGACCTCCTCAACCGTACCAGAATCTTCACCGATGGCCGTCGCAATGGTCGAAACACCTACCGGACCGCCATGGAACTTATCGATGATAGTGAGTAGTATCTTATTATCGATTTCGTCCAAACCATACGTGTCTATGTTCAATGACTGTAGTGATATGGTGGCTATTTCGGGTGTGATAGTACCATTACCTTTCACTTGTGCAAAGTCGCGAACACGGCGAAGTAGGGCGTTACAGATACGTGGTGTGCCACGTGAACGACGTGCAATCTCTACTGCAGCTTCGTCGACAATGGGCACTTTTAATAGTGTTGCTGAACGCTTGATGATACGCTTCAAGGTCTCTGGATCATAATATTCCAAATGTAGATTGATACCGAATCGAGCGCGGAGAGGGGCTGTGAGCAGTCCACTTCGCGTCGTTGCACCTATGAGAGTGAACGGGTTAAGGTCTATTTGGATAGACCGTGCCGATGGCCCTTTATCAATCATTATGTCGATACGATAGTCCTCCATCGCTGAGTAAAGATACTCCTCAACGACGGGAGAAAGGCGGTGTATCTCGTCAATGAATAGCACATCGTTAGGCTCCAAAGAGGTGAGAATGCCCGCAAGGTCGCCCGGTTTGTCGAGAACCGGACCAGAGGTAAGCTTGAAGCCGACACCGAGCTCGTTAGCAATAATATTGCTTAATGTTGTCTTACCCAATCCTGGAGGACCGTGCAAGAGGGTGTGGTCGAGTGGTTCCCCACGGAATTTAGCAGCTTCAACAAACACGCTAAGGTTCTCAACAACCTTCTGCTGTCCGCTGAAATCATCAAACTTCAGAGGGCGCAGAGCGTTCTCGAAATCTTTTTCAAGCGAGTTCTGCCTTTCTTCATGTATGTCAAATTCTTCTGGCATGTTGCTATCTTTCTGCAAAAAGATGTAAGTTTTAGAGAGAATAGACCATGTCTTCGCACATTGTTCGCATACCCCCTAAAACATAGTCTTTTATGGATACATCTGCTATGCTTGCCTATGAATAGTCGAATATGGCGTTAGGTCTGTCTCTAATGGGAAGATATAATTTTCTGCAAAGGTACTCTATTTTTTCTGTGCGAGGGCTTTGTTTCAGAAAAAATATCTAAATTTGTAGCGTCATTCAACTCATATCCTTAAATATATGATTAACAAGATCAACAAGAAAGTACTGTATCGTGAAGTCTTAGACTACGTGATGATAGCCGTAGGTATGATGTCTTACGCTATCGGATGGATGGTTTTCCTACTTCCAAACCACATTGGTAATGGTGGAGTAGCAGGTTTAGCTTCCATCTTGAAATGGGGACAGAACATAGACGTAAGTATTACTTACTTTGTTCTGAACGCTATTCTCTTAGCTGTTGCATTAAAGGTTTTAGGCTTAAAGTTCTGCATTCGCACCATCTATGGGGTGGTAATGCTGACCTTAATGACGCGTGCTTTTGGGCATTTCTTCCCTAATCCGGGGCTCTTACACGGTCAGCCGTTCATGGCAGCAATCATTGGTGCAGCGTTCTGTGGCGTTGGCTTAGCCTTTGGACTGTCTTATAACGGTAGTTCAGGAGGCTCGGATATTGTCGCAGCGATAGTTAACAAGTATCGTGATATCTCCCTTGGACGAGTTATCTTGTTAGTGGATATGACCATCGTGACGGGCAGCTACCTTGTTCTTCACAGTTGGGAGCTGGTTATCTATGGTTATGTTAACTTGATTATCACGTCGTTTGTGCTCGATCAAGTTATCAGTTCGAGTCGGCGATCAGTACAGTTTCTTATCATATCAGAGCGGTATAAGGAGATTTGTGATATGATTTCGCAAGAGCAACCACACCGTACAAGTACGATAATCGATGCTAAGGGCTATTATACTGGGCATGAGATAAAGTTGGTTATAGTAGTTACTCGCCAGCGCGAAGCCTCCTATGTGTATCGAATGATTGATGAGATAGACCCTGATGCATTCGTAACTCAGAGTCAGGTAATGGGTGTGTTTGGTAAAGGATTTGATAAGTTTAAGGTGAAGAAGAAGTCACCTAATAAGAATAAGCAGAACTCTACTAATCTGCCTAAGCAATAAAACGAACAAAGCCGGCTGACACGTGGTTGCGTGTTAGCCGGCTTTGCTTTGGGAGTATTGGGTTTATTGGCCTTATAAGGCCCATTGGCCCAATAAGGCTTATTGCTTTATTAGCCCTATAAGGCCCATTGGCCTAATAAGGCTAATTGCTTTATTAGCCCTATAAGGCCCATTGGCCTAATAAGGCTAATTGCTTTATTAGCCCTATAAGGCCCATTGGCCCAATAAGCCTAATAGCCTTCTTAGCCTTTACTTCATCCTCAAAGCCGCCTTAATACCAGCCTCAACGTCTTTCATATCAGCTGTTGGTTCAAAGCGATCGATGACATGTCCCTGTCTATCTACTAGGAACTTTGTGAAGTTCCATTTGATACTTGGATCCTTGAAGTAGTCTGGGTTCTCCTTGCGAAACCTCTCATCGAGGAACTTACCGATGTTATTATTCATGTCAAAGCCCTTGAATGGCTGTTGAGCCTTTAGGTAAGTGTAGAGCTGTGACTCGTTACGTCCGTTTACATTAACCTTTGCGAACTGTGGAAAAGTGGTCCCATAGTTGCCTGTACAGAAGGCATGAATGTCGCGGAAGGAGCCAGGTGCCTGTGCACCAAACTGATTACAAGGGAAGTCAAGGACGACAAATCCTTGATCCTTATAGGTCTCATAGAGTTTTTGTAAGGCCTCGTACTGTGGTGTAAATCCGCATTTTGTCGCCGTGTTCACGATGAGCAGCACCTTACCCTTGTAGTCTTTCAACTTAACGGTATGGTCATTACCGTCCTTCACACTAAACTTGTAAACATTCTTCTGAGCCATGGTTGGCAACGCCATAAGGGCTAAGAAGATGATTGATAATAGTTTCTTCATACATTTAATCATTGATATTCACATTCACTTAAGCCCTAATGAGAGGGTAGGGGATAAATGGTTGGTATCGTATATATTCTTTCTTGGTTATTAATAGGGGTACAGTATTGGGAGTGACTGTCCTGTAGTTAGTTACATGTAATACTATCCTCGACTCCTTACAATAGTTTTATAAATTCTTTCATACCCTCACTTGCGCCCTTCTTGATATGTGTAAATCTACCAGAAGCACGTGTAGGCGTATCGTCAGGGTCGATTAGATAGATAGGAGTCCCTGGTCGGGTGTATTGCACAAGACCAGCGGCAGGATAGACAACAAGCGATGTCCCAATGATGACAAGCATGTCTGCCTGTGCTACAAGCTCTGCTGCAGGCTCAATCATAGGGACTGCTTCACCAAAGAAGACTATGAACGGACGCAAGAGACTGCCGTCGCCTGCAAGCTGACCTGGCTCTACCTCACAGTGATCGGCAGGTAGTTCTACTATGTATCTATGGTCGTCAGGGTCCTTACTTGAGCACACCTTAGTCAGTTCCCCATGTAGATGGATAATCTTTTCAGTCCCCGCTTTCTCGTGGAGATTGTCAACATTCTGCGTAATCACTGTTACGTCGTAGTCTTTCTCAAGTTCTTTAATAAGGAGATGACCCTCATTAGGCTTGGCCGCATATAGTTTCTTGCGTAGACGGTTGTAGAAGTTATTGACGAGGGTAGGGTTAGCAAGCCAGCCCTCGTGGGTAGCTATCTGTTCAACAGGGTAGTCTTCCCATAATCCATCATTACCACGAAAGGTCTTGAAGCCGCTCTCCACGGACATTCCAGCACCTGTTAAGAATACGATTCTCTTCATACTTCGATCTTTATTGAGTTGAGGCTTGAACAAGGAGAATATCTAATAAGTACCTATTCCATAAAGTTCTTGAAAGGAGAGTATGGCAAAGAGAATGCCAATAGATTATCTTTCAGAATTTAGGTAATAAGTAACAACTTACTAACTAATCCTCCGTTCTCTATGACAAATTTAGTAATTTTAATCCGATTAATGCCCTACTATACCTTAAAAATAGTATCTTTGCACATTAATTATTAACATATTAAGAACAAGAATGGATAAATTAAGCTATGCACTGGGGATCGGTATCGGTTCACAACTTGCTGGAATGGGTGCAAAAGAACTGAATATTGACGACTTCGCACAGGCTATCAAGGATGTTATTTCGGGTTCACAGCTGAAAGTTGACAATGTTGAAGCACAGACACTGGTACAGAATTTCTTCCAAGAGCAGGAGGTTAAGCAGCAAGCAGCAGCCGCTGAGGCTGGTAAGGCAGCAAAGGCTGAGGGCGAGGCTTTCCTTGCTGAGAATGGTAAGAAGGAGGGTATTGTTACCTTACCATCAGGTTTACAGTATCAAGTGTTGAAGGAAGGCAATGGTAAGAAGCCTTCTGCAACAGACCAAGTAGTATGTCATTATGAAGGAACGCTGATTGATGGTACTGTCTTCGATAGTTCTTATCAGCGCAATCAGCCTGCTACATTCGGCTTGAATCAGGTTATCCCTGGTTGGACCGAGGGTGTACAGCTCATGCAGGAGGGTGCTAAGTATCGCTTCTTTATCCCTTATAAGCTTGCATACGGTGAGCGTGGTGCAGGTGCACAGATACCTCCTTTTGCTACACTCGTATTCGATGTAGAGTTGATAGAGGTAAAATAATGAGTATTGTAGGCGATTGAAAGCGATCATGTCGTTGGTTATCGCCTACTTAAATAATATTGCTTAAGGAACTAAACAAATAAAAGTATAATGAAGAAAGTTTATTTATTAGCTGCTATGGCTATTGCAGCTGCAGGCTTCACAGCCTGTGGCAATTCAGCTCCAAAGGAGAGTTTGAAATCTGATGTAGACTCTTTGAGCTACGCATTCGGTGTTGATCAGGGTCAAGGTGTTAAGCAGTATCTTCAACAAATGAAGATAGATACCGCTTACATAGACGAGTTTGTAAAGGGAATGAACGATGGTGCAAAGAATGCCGACGATAAGAAGCGTGCTGCTTACAATGCTGGTGTAAGCGCAGGAATGCAGATGAACATGGTTATTAAGCAACAACTCAATCGTCAAATCTTTGGTGAAGACTCAACAAAGAGCATCTCTTTGGATAACTTCCTCGCTGGTTTTGCAGCAAGTGCAAAGGGTAAGGGCCAGAAGATGACCGTTGAGCAGGCTCGTGAGATTGAGCAGAAAACATCAAAGGCTATCCAGATGAAGACTGCAGAAAAGACTTACGGCGCTAACAAAAAGAAGAGTGATGCCTACATGGCAGCCAACGCCAAGAAGCCAGGAGTGAAGACTCTCGGTCATGGTGTACAGGTGAAAGAACTCAAGGCAGGCTCTGGTGCTACTCCAAAAGCTTCTGATGTAGTTAAGATTAACTATGTTGGTAAGACTATCGACGGTAAGGTCTTCGACCAGCGCGATGGTGCTACAATGCCTGTAGGAGGTGTTATCCCAGGTTTCACAGAGGCTTTGACTAAGATGCCTGTTGGTGCTAAGTGGGAGATTACTATCCCTTATACAGCAGGTTATGGCGCTGAACAGCCAAGTCCAGACCTCAAGCCATTCTCAACACTCGTGTTTACTGTAGAATTGCTCGGTATCGAGAAGGCTCCACAAGGGCAGCCAGCAATGTCACAGCCAGCACCTGCTGTGAAGTAATTAAGGCTTAATCCTATTTCGATGGGGCTTCCTTTCCTTTGCGAAAGAGCGTCTATTGAATTCCTATTTCACGATGACTGCGATTTTTTTTTCATGAAAAAAAATATTTCTTGTCGTGAAAAAAAATATTTATTCTCATGAAAGTAATTATTTATTTTCATGAGAATAATTCAATAATGAGACTCTTGTAGCATGGAAAGGAAGATGTATAGATGCTTAAAAGAGTATTATCACTCATCGAAAAAACGCTTAGAGCCAATGGTTTAGACCCTGAATAAACCTCCAAAAAAGCAGACAAGAGGGCATTAAAGTTCGACAGATGGAGAACAGAAATTCTGCTGATACTATTTAATCTACACCCTCTTAAAAATAAAAACATCTTTTCTTTAAAACGACAAAACAATGAAGAAAGTAATTATACTGGCTCTGCTCATCGCAGCAGGTTCAGTCTTCAACTCTGCAAGTGCACAGAGTAAGAAGAAAAACAAGGTCGGCAAACAGAATACTGAGTGTCAACTGGCTTGTAAAACAACTCCTGTAGAGTTAAGAACACCGTCTGATTCGTTGAGTTATGCGGCAGGTATGGCCATGACTCGCGGTCTGAACGATTATCTCGCTAATCAGTTCGGGGTGAAAGAAGCCCAGATGCCTGACTTCCTACGTGGCCTGCGCCAAGGAATAGACCATCGTAAGGACTCTGCCTTTGCTGCTTATGTAGCCGGATTAGTCATCAGTTCGCAGGTAGAGAAGACGATGTTGCCTAATGTCACAGCCCAGTTTGAGGATACACCAGCTCCTATTAATGCCGACTTACTCTATCGAGGATTTGTAGCAGCACTTGCAAAAGACTCTACAGTACTAAAGCAAGCAGTCGCTGAGCAGCTCTTTGAGAAGAAACAAGTTGAACTGAAAGTAAAGAAAGAGGCTGAAGCAAGGGCTAAGAATGAGGCTTATCTGGAAGAAAACAAGAAGAAGGCAGGGGTTGTAACACTCCCTTCTGGTTTGCAATACCGTATCATTAAGAAGGGTGATGGCGTTCTCCCAAAGGATGGCGACCGTGTTCAGGTAAGCTATGAAGGTAAGACTGTTGACGGAAAGGTGTTTGATGCCACATCACGTCATGGTGTTGAGTTTGATACCTTCAATGTGAATGGACTCATAAAGGGCTGGACCGAGGCTCTAAAGATGATGCCTGTAGGTTCAACATGGGAGATTGTTATACCAGAAAACTTGGCATACGGCGAGCGTGGCGCAGGTCGTGACATTGCTCCATATTCAACACTTATCTTCACACTCGACCTTAAAGGCATTGAAGCCCCAGCCGAAAAGGAGAAGAAAGTAGTGGAGGCTGCTAAGTTGGTACCCGCTAAGAAAGCCCCTACACAGAAGTCAAAGAAGACTATGAAAAAGTAAGGTAAGAGCCGTGAAATACTGTTCTATTCCTTAAAATAAAGACAAAATGCGCCCAAGAGGCGCATTTTTTCTGTCATATTGTTGCCTGTTCCATATTAATTCCCTACTTTTGCTCGCTATCAATTTATATCTTTCAATTATCGAACCAGTAATGTAATCCAGCCTTGAATATGGAAAAAGTAGACCGTTTAGACAAGAAGATATTAGGTATTCTATCGCAGAATGCACGCATGCCATTTAAGGATGTGGCCGCTCAATGTGGTGTGTCACGTGCCGCTATACACCAGAGAGTACAGCACCTCATAGAGAATGGTATTATTACGGGTAGTGGTTTCGATGTCAATCCGAAGAGTTTAGGCTACAGCACCTGCACCTACGTGGGTCTTAACCTTGAACGTGGTTCTATGTATAAGAAGGTAGTTGAGCGCATAAGTGCCATTCCCGAGGTCGTTGAATGCCATTTTACTACGGGTCCTTATACAATGCTTGTCAAGCTATATGCCAAAGATAATGAGCAACTCATGGACCTTCTTAACAATCAACTACAAGGTATTGCAGGCGTGGTATCGACTGAGACGCTTATATCTCTTGAACAAAGCATTAAGAGAGAGATACCTATTGTAGAGGAACTCCTCTAAGTCTCCCTCCCAACTAATAATGATTAAACGACTTATTAAATAGTAATTAGAATGCAATATGATATTCAGGAACACCTTGAAAAGGTGTATGCCACATTCCCAGAGGCTAAGCGTAAGCCTATAATAGGTATTACAACCAATTATATGAATGGTGATGCAGCGTTAAGGAATGTCTATTATAAGCAGGTGGTAGCGGCTGGTGGCGTTCCAATGTTGGTTCCTCCTATTGCTGATAAGGATGTTCTTGTCAATACACTCGACCATTTAGATGGCCTTCTCCTCACTGGTGGGGCCGATATTAACCCTCTTTGGTACGGAGAAGAACCCTCAGTTAAGCTGCATAACATCAATGCTGAGCGTGATCTACCAGAACTTATGCTAATTCGTTTGGCCTATAATCGACAAGTGCCTATCCTTGGTATCTGTCGAGGAATACAAAATCTTGCTGTCGCCTTAGGCGGGAAAATACAGCAGGACATCTATGAAGACTATATCAAAACGGATGAGACTGTAGAGAAGAAGTTGAGCAAAGACAAGACTATCACAACCTTTCATGCTGCAACACTCAAGCATTCACAGGACGCAGAACGCAGTGAAGCGACGCATAGCGTGACCGTTCTCAAGTCTTCTGTACTCTATGCTCTCTACAAGGAAGAACGCATTATGGTCAATAGTTTCCATCATCAAGCGGTGAAGGAGGTTGGAGATCGCTTCCGTGTGACGGCTCTCTCTCCCGATGGAGTTATCGAATGTATAGAGAGTAGTGAGTTTAAGCCTATCATGGGAGTACAGTGGCATCCTGAATGGATGGGTGAAGAAGGTGGCAAACTATTTCAGTGGCTTGTCGGACAGGCCAACAACTTCTATCTTGCCAAGCAACTTCACCAGCGTATCCTGACGCTTGATACACACTGCGACACCCCGATGTTCTTCCCACAAGGCGTCCACTTTGAACAGCGCGACCCTCGTATTCTATACGATCTACACAAGATGACGGATGGAAGACAGGATGCTGTGACGATGGCCGCATACCTTCCACAACCGAAGATAGGTGAGTCTTTCTCATCAAAGATTGATGTTGAGGGGCTAAAACGCTTTAATCCTAACCTTACAGAGGTGTTAGATCATCTCTCACCTGCCGCTTATGCCGACCTTATCTTCGATAAAATCGAGGAGATAGTCAAGCAGAATCAACGTTATATCAGTATAGCTCGCACCCCATCCGACCTCTATGAAGACAAGCGTAAGGGGCGTAAGAGCATCATGTTTGCCATTGAGAATGGTCTTGCCTTAGAACATAAGCTTGAGAATGTCAAGCATTTTGCACAGCGAGGTGTGACCTATATTACCCTTTGTCACAATGGTGACAATGATATATGCGACTCTGCACGAGGCTGCAACACCCATGGTGGAGTAAGTAAGTTTGGTGAGGAAGTCATCAAAGAGATGAACCGCAATGGTATTATGGTCGACCTTAGCCATGGCGGAGAGAAGAGTTTTTATGACGCATTAGACATCAGTTCGATGCCAATCGTATGTAGTCATTCAAACAGTAAAGCACTCTGTGACGTCCCTCGTAACCTTACTGACGACCAGATGAGAGCCTTGGCAAAGAAGGGTGGAGTGGCCCACATCACGCTTTATCAGGGTTTCTTGAAGAAAAGCGGAGAGGCGACAGTGATGGACGCCATAGCCCATCTCGAGCATGCCATCGACATTATGGGTATCGATCATGTAGGAGTTGGCACCGACTTCGACGGTGATGGCACTGTAAGAGGTATGTGTGATGCCAGCGAAATGATAAACTTCACCCTCCATCTCCTCCGTCGTAAGTACAGCGAACGAGACATAGAAAAGATATGGGGAGCCAACTGGCTTCGTGTAATGGCAAAGGTACAGAGTGTAAGAAAGTAAACGAATAGAATCGTCTTCAGCTACTTTTTAAATAGAGGTGGCGGAGAATAAGAACGTAATCAACGATGAGAACAAACTTAAATCCCCTTTTTGGTTGCCTCGTGGCAGTGTTGCTTACAACCGTAACGTTCGGCTGTAAGGGTAAAGCAAGTGGTAATGTGAATACTACTGACACTGTTGCTACGGCCAAACCTGTCGGTCCTTCGTTCAATGCAGACTCTGCCTACGCTTTCACAGCAGCGCAGTGTGCGTTCGGACCACGTGTGATGAACTCTGCTGCCCATGACAAGTGTGGCAAGTGGATAGTAGAGAAGTTCAAGCAATATGGCTGTGAGGTCAAGGAACAAACGGCTGACTTAAAAGGCTACGATGGTACGGTATTGAAGTCAACCAATATCATTGCACGATTCAATCCACAAGCTAAGAGGCGTATCTTAATATGTGCGCACTGGGATAGTAGGCCTTGGGCAGACAACGACCCAGACTCGACTAACCACAAGAAGCCTGTCATGGCTGCCAATGATGGGGCCAGTGGCGTGGCTGTAATGCTCGAGTTAGCGCGTCAGTTACAGGCCGATAAGAAGCTAACAGTGGGTGTTGACTTCGTTTGTTTCGATGCAGAAGACTGGGGAGTACCGACCTGGGCGACTGGATATCAGAACAGTGAAGACTCTTGGGCATTAGGTGCTCAATACTACGCAAAGAACTTCCCGACTGCAGTTAAGCCTCAGTTCGGTATTCTTCTTGATATGGTAGGAGGCGAAGGAGCGCAGTTCTATCGCGAGGGCATGTCTGTTCAGCTTGCTCCTGACGTCGTAGGCCGTGTTTGGGAAGCTGCTAAGTCGGCTGGTTATGGCTCTTATTTCCCAGATAACATTGGCGGGATGGTTACAGACGACCATGTTCCTGTTAATCAGTATGCCGGTATTCCTACCGTAGACATTATTCCTTACTATCCTGATTGCCAACAAAGCTCTTTCGGTCCGACCTGGCATACGGTCAACGACACGATGGAGCATATTGATAAAAATACGCTGCAGGCAGTAGGACAGACTGTTATTCAGGTGTTGTATTCATTATAAAAGAGTAACGATAGACGTTTTTATTATTCGTGAACATAAGAGGCTGGAATTCTGTCAGGGATTTCAGCCTTTCTTTTTCTTGCCTACCTCTTTTGGGGCTAACCATGACATAGAAAGTGACAAGGGGCAGGTTATGAACAAAGGGATAGGGGTTTTTGTGTGTAACCTACTTATTTCTTGGGTGGAAGAAGCCGTCATTAAAGGGCTGAAAGGGCTGAACTAAAAGGTTATTATACCATCCTTTTCGCACTGCATACCATCCTTCTCCGATTTTTTTTCATGAAAAAAAATATTTCTTCTCATGAAAAAAAATATTTCTTTTCATGTAAATAATTCTTTTTCTTCATGAAAATAATTCGCTGGGGAGTGTCTTTGTGGGTGTAAATCAGTTGATAGAAGGGAATAAGAAGGATGGTCTAAGCACTAAATCGCAACTTGTCTCAAAGGCTAACTAATCTTTTTCGTGTCGGTAATGAGCAGCGTTTTGAGAAGAAGGGAGGGTAGATTTGCCCCTTTTTCTTCGATGGAATGGGACATTTAAGAAGGTTGAAAACGAAAAAGCCGACTATGGGCAAAATCTCTTGCAACCATAATCGGTATTTTTGACGATTGATAATGTAGTCTCCTTTTCAGGCGTTTATAGGCGGTTTAATGACTGCTTAACACTTGAAATCAGCAAGCACATCTCAGCCGCATTCAGCCCTCTAATCAATACATTAGGCTCTCTGTACTCCACAGCATAGTTCGATAAAGCAGGTACACAATGAAAGAAAGGTAGGTCGACTACCTCTCCTTGGTTCGTTGTACTAACGAATTTAAGGCGTATGTCAGCGAAGCTATCTTCCTTGTTCTTGTATAACTCGTTAGGAAACATTGGTAGGATAGTGTTGACACCCTCTGTTATAACGAAACTAAGGAGCTTCTCCTTGCCCTCTTTTTCATAACATTGAGGCTCTGCTACACAAGCATTAGACCATAAATCGACCTCCTCGGTCTCCTCTTTATCTAAGAAACATTGGCCCTTCTGTTGCGTTTCTCGCTTACTCTTCTTAAACAAATCGAATATACCCATATAGTCTTACAGTTACTATCTGTATTCGCAAAGTGACTAATTATGTATTAATAGTAATCGGAAAGAGATACAATTCTATCCGAAAAAGACGTTTGCAAAGATAAAGACTTCGTACTATATATACATAATTAGGTGTGTTAAAAAGATTAAACAATATGCGTCTAACGGTTTAATCATCGATAAAAGATAGAAAAATAAGGTGTAATAAGGGTTGTTTAGACATGGTTTAAGAAAACAACCCACGACATATTATCGAAAAAACAATTAGAAACACGGACACAAACAACATCTTTTTAGTTTATTATGCCGTAGGTTCACACAGAAATGTTTATCTTTGCATTGGGAAAGCATGGTACCTTTGTGGGGCTGTCTGTCCCCGCTTCTGATATATAACAGACATCTTAAAACAATTATAAGCAGCAATAAATGGCACTGAACTATATTTGGATAGGATTCTTTCTCATCTCATTTATCTTCGGACTCGTCTCTCTCTTGATGGGAGATACAGACATATTTAGTAGGATGATGCTATCCACATTCGACTCGTCTAAGACAGCTTTCACGACTTCTATTGGTCTTACGGGTGTCTTAGCACTGTGGTTGGGAATCATGAAGATTGGCGAAAAGGCTGGTGTAGTAAATGTTCTTGCACGTATGTTAAGCCCTTTCTTCTCAAAGCTCTTCCCTGATATTCCTAAGAATCACCCTGTTATGGGTTCTATCTTTATGAATATTGCGTCAAACATGTTGGGCCTTGACAATGCAGCTACCCCTACAGGACTGAAAGCGATGGCTCAGATGCAAGAACTGAATACCAAGAAAGACACGGCAACAAACCCAATGATAATGTTCTTAGTACTGAATACTTCGGGTTTGACGCTTATCCCTACGACTATTCTTGGCTATCGGAGTATGAACGGAGCAGCACAGCCAATGGATGTATTCATCCCTATCTTGTTGGCAACAACGGTTGCGACGATAGCAGGTATACTCCTTACAGCTGCGTGGCAACGTGTCAATATCTTCCAGCCAACATTGTTCTTGGGTCTTGTTGGTATCATTGGCTTTGTCGGACTGGTAATGTGGGGATTCGGACAGATGGATAAGCAAACGATGAATACGGTAACTAAAGTAGCGTCAAACTTGATTATCATGTCGATAATCGTCCTTTTCATCGTTGTTGGAATGTGGCGGAAAGTGAACGTTTATGACGCTTTCATCGAAGGAGCGAAAGATGGTTTCCAAACCGCAGTACGTATTATTCCTTATTTAGTAGCTATCCTTGTGGCAGTAGGGGTGCTACGTGCTTCTGGTGCGTTAGACCTCTTGATAGATGGTATAAGGTGGGTTGTACAGCAATGTGGACTTGATACAAGATTCGTGGATGCACTCCCCACAGCCTTTATGAAGCCCCTTTCAGGTAGTGGAGCACGTGGCCTTATGTTGGAATCAATGAAAACCTTTGGTGTTGACTCATTCGTTGGCAGATTGAGTTGTATCTTCCAAGGCTCAACAGATACCACCTTCTATATTCTTGCAGTTTATTTTGGCAGTATCGGTATACGCTACACACGCCACGCATTGGCCTGTGGACTGTTAGCTGATTTGGTGGGTGTAATAGCCGCTATCGCCGTCTGCTATATATTCTTTTAGGAGATAATAGAGTCTATTAAACTATTGGGCTGTTAGCCCTATAAGCCTTATTAGCCTAATAGGGCAAATAAGCTAAACTACAAAACGACAATGGCAAATTTAAAATCACTGGCAAAAGACACTGCTATCTATGGCTTTAGCAGTATTATCGGAAGGTTCTTAAACTATCTTCTCGTACCCCTCTATACAGCAAAGATTAGTGCTGCGAGCGGTGGATATGGTGTTATAACAAACATCTATGCCTATACAGCCTTGCTGTTGGTAGTTCTGACGTATGGAATGGAGACTACTTTCTTCCGTTATGCCAACAAGACTGACCAAGACCCACAGAAGGTTTACTCAACTACTCTGTCTTTAGTAGGATTGTCATCACTGCTGTTTATAGCGATGGTCTTTGTTTTCTTACAGCCTATCTGTGACTTTATGGGCTATTCAGAACATCCTTCGTATGTGTGGGTGATGGCTATCACGGTTGCGATAGACGCTTTTCAGGCTATTCCTTTCGCCTATCTAAGATATAAGAAGCGCCCTATTAAGTTTGCTGCCTTCAAACTGTTATTCATTGCGTTGAATATCATCTTGAACCTTGTTTACTATCTCTTCTTAGGCGGACATGATGTAGGTTATGCCTTCTACATCAACCTTGTTTGTACAGGAACTATCACTTTCTGCTTTTGGAGAGAGTTGAAAGATGGCTTCTTTGCCGGTGGTAAGCTCCTTGATATGCCTTTGGCGAAGAAGATGCTATCCTATTCTTGGCCTATCCTCATCCTTGGTATTGCTGGTATTCTTAATCAAACGGCAGGTTATATCATCTTCCCATACGTCTATAAGAATAGCGATGCGCATACACAGTTGGGTATCTTTGGGGCTGCAAGTAAGATAGCTATGATCATGTCGATGATTACGCAGGCCTTTCGCTATGCTTATGAACCATTCGTCTTTGGTAAGGCTCGCGACAAGGACAATAAGGAGACGTATGCAAGAGCTATGAAGTTCTTTATCATCTTTACGCTTTTAGCTTTCTTGGTGGTGATGGGCTATATGGATGTTCTGCGTCATATCATTGGGCGTGACTACTGGGTAGGATTGAAAGTTGTGCCTATCGTGATGGCAGGAGGTATCATGACAGGTGTTTACTTCAACCTTAGTTTCTGGTATAAACTCATTGATAAGACGATTTGGGGTGCCTATTTCTCAGGCATCGGATGTGCTGTAATCATCGGAATCAACGTGATTTTCGTACCAAAATACGGTTATATCGCCTGTGCATGGGCAGGTTTCTTGGGTAACGCTACGGCTATGGTGCTGTCTTATATCGTCGGTCAACGTAAGTATCCGATAGATTATCCATTAAAGAGTATTGGGGTCTATGTCCTTATAGGTGGTCTCTTCTTTGCTATTATTAGCTATACTAATGCCAACCTGTCTGTTGCTGCGGCTTTAGGAATTAATACTTTGGTTATTATCCTATTCATTGCTCATGTCTTATACCATGACTTCCCGCTGCAACAACTGCGTAAACGATTTGGTAAGAAATAAGAGATGTTGTGGGAGAAGAGGGTTTGTAAGACTATAAAGGATCGTCTTATAGAGCGTTAAAGATAAGTAGGCGCACCCTCTCTATGCTCCCTGTAGACTTTTGTTAACCCTTTATACACAAGTAGAAAACAAGTAAGTATCAATTAATTAATAGTATCAATATGAAGAAATCGACATTACTTATTGCCGGACTTCTCGCATTGGGTAGTACAGCTATGCATGCTGATGAAGGTATGTGGACGCTCTATAACTTGCCAGAGGCCGTCTATGAACAAATGGTAGCTGAGGGTTTCCAGTTGCCACAGGCTATGCTTTATGGCGCTCCAAACGCTATCAGCAATTCAGTTATTAATTTCTCTGGCTATTGCTCAGGCGTTGTTGTTTCTCCGAATGGTCTGGTCTTCACCAATCACCATTGTGGATTTAGTGCAATTAATGCCCATTCCACCGTAGAACATGACTATATGAAGAATGGTTTCTACGCCAAGACCTATGCTGAGGAACTCCCAAATAAAGACTTGTTTGTATCCTTCATGAAGAAACAGGAGGATATTACGGCTCGCGTGAGTAAGCTTGTTGCAGGGAAGAACAGCGAACAGACCGAGGCTATCATAGACTCTCTTACCAACCATCTGACCGACTCTATTAAGGCTATCGACAAGACCCTGCATATCAGTATAGACCCTTTCTATGAGGGAAACAAGTACTATGCAACTACATATCAGGATTTTCCTGATGTGAGACTGGTCTTTACTGTTCCCAAGAGCATGGGTAAGTTCGGTGGAGAGACGGACAATTGGATGTGGCCAAGACAGACAAGTGACTTCTCAGTGTTCCGTATCTATGCTGATCCAAAGACTAATGGACCAGCTGCTTACTCAAAGGATAATGTGCCATATAAGCCTGCTAACTGGGCACCAGTAAGTCTTGAAGGCTATAAGGACAAGGACTTTGCGATGACAATAGGCTATCCGGGCTCTACTAATCGGTATCTTTCTTCATACGGTATACAGCAACGTAGAGACATAAACAACGCTGTTCAGGTGCAAGCACGTGGTATTAAGCTTGCTATCCTAAAGCGTTATATGGACAAGAGTGAGAAGACTCGTATCCAATATGAGGACAAGTACGTTGGAGCAGCGAACTATTGGAAGAACTCAATGGGTATGAATAAGTGCATAGACTCCATTGGTTTGATTCGTCAAAAGGCTGAATACGAGGCTAAGATACAAAGGTGGTTAGACGAGAAGAAGGTCAAAGACCCTTCTGTAGATGTCGACTTTGCTAAATTGAGTAGGCTTTATAAAGAAAGTAACGAGCCTGCCTTGGTTCAAGCTTATTGGAGAGAGTCTTTCTGGAAGGTGTCTGAGTTTATACAGAGGGCCTTTGATATTACTCGTGGAGCTATCGAACCACAGGGGCCAGAGAACGATCCTAAGGGACAGTACATACTGTTTAAGGACAATAGTAACGATTGGAACTTAGCTCTTGACAAGGAGATGACAGCCGCAATGTTGAAGAATTATGCCGAACATGTGCCTGCCCAGTATCTCCCAGAGGCGTATAATGAAATCAAGACTAAGTTTGGCAATAATTATAAGAAGTATGTTGACTGGCTTTATTCAAAGAGTATGTTACTCGTTAAAGGGCATAAGTTCTATAATGATGAGAAGACTCTTGAAGACCCAGGTATCTTACTTGGAGTGCAGCTCGTAATGGTGTATCAGAAAGTATTAGCTGATTATGCCACGAAGGAAGATGCTATTGCCAACGAGGAGAAGAAGCTCTGCGAGGCAAAGGTGCAGATGGAGATGGATATGCCACACTATAGTGATGCCAACTTCACCATGCGCTTGTCTTATGGACAGGTGGGTGGCTATATGCTTGGAGGCTTTGATAGCAACTATTACACGGCCGCTGAGAGTATTGTAGAGAAGATGAAGAAGGGCAAGAAGCTTGAGGATTACAAGGTAGAGCCCGTCATGATGGAGCTTATGAGTGCTAAGGACTTCGGCCGTTATGCTGATAAGACAACAGGAAAGATGCAGCTTTGCTTCCTTACTAACAATGATATCACTGGTGGTAACTCAGGTTCTCCAATGTTCGATGGTAAGGGTCGCCTTATTGGTCTTGCTTTCGACGGTAACTGGGATAGCCTTTCAAGCGATATCAACTTCGATCGCAAGCTCGCACGTTGTATTGGTGTTGACATTCGTTATGTACTCTACTTAATGGATAAGTGGGGTCACGCTGATCGTTTGCTGAACGAGATTAATCCACAGTAAGGGTCTGTCTTAATATATAAAAAGCCCCATAGCA
Source organism: Prevotella sp. oral taxon 313 (assembly GCF_003043935.1). Classification (NCBI taxonomy): domain Bacteria; kingdom Pseudomonadati; phylum Bacteroidota; class Bacteroidia; order Bacteroidales; family Prevotellaceae; genus Prevotella; species Prevotella sp. oral taxon 313. The sequence goes on along the minus strand of NZ_PYXE01000001.1, from coordinate 2,366,543 downwards.
TCGATGCTATGGGGCTTTTTTGATAGCTCTTTAAGCCACTCTGAAGGATAAAATGCAGTAGATGAGGTGTTTACTATCAGTTTACTCCTCACCTTTATACGCTAAGTCCTCCATCCTTTCAGACTGAGCTGTAGTATAGCTCCCTATTTCTTTGGTCTGCGTCTGGCCCATCCTTCTTCAGAGAAATCGGGTTCGTCGCCCTTTAGCTTAGCTGGTGCACCTTTCATAAGTTCCTTCCAATCATCTTTCTTGAACTTATACTGTGCGCCAAAAGCATTGTCATCATTCTGTCGACGACCACGTCCTCTACGCTCACGAGCGTCCTGACGACCTTCTCCGCGGCTGCCGTAACCACCACGACCGCCTGCAGGACGACCATTGCTGTTGGCCGAGCGACCACCAGCCGAGCGTCCGTGACCACCCTCTTCAGCATCGTTACAACGTACCTTACGACCTTTATAGGTAGCACCGTCCAGCGATTGCATCACCTTCTGTGCGTCCTGCTCTGGTACTTCGATGTAGCTCTGCTTAGCAAGGAGGTCGATATGTCCTACAGCCTGCTTACCATGCACATTCTTATTGATGAACTGCATCACCTCGCCCGGATAGAAACCATCTGCCTTACCTAAGTTGATAAAGAGTCGCTTATAACCACTCTCCGGCTTGCGTGGACCACGGCTGCGGCTTCCTCTGCCTTCACCTCTTGCGCCACGGCTATCTTCACGTGCACTACGTGATGATGGCTTCTCAATCTCCTGAGCATTCTTATAATAGTCAAGGAAACGACCGAAGGTTGCAGAAACAATCTTCTTGATGACAACCTCCTTATCGATATACTCGAATTGGCGGTTGATATCCTTCATGTAAGGGGCAATCTGGTCCTCATCGACGTCTGTCTTCAGGATGTCATCCATTGTCTTAAACAGCTGCTTCTTACAGATTTCCTCTGGTGAAGGCAGTGTTCCGTCAACAAATTCCTTACTGATTTCGCGTTCAATATTACGTACCTTATACTTCTCACGTGAGTGAATAATCGAGATAGAAGTACCCTTCTTTCCTGCACGACCTGTACGGCCAGAGCGGTGAGTATAGTTCTCTATATCATCAGGTAGCCCATAGTTGATAACGTGTGTCAAGTCGTTCACATCCAATCCACGTGCTGCAACGTCTGTAGCGACGAGAATCTGTGTGAGATGTGAGCGGAACTTCTGCATCGTAAGGTCACGTTGCTGCTGTGAGAGGTCGCCATGCAAGGCTTCAGCATTGTATCCGTCCTTAATCAACTTATCAGCAATTTCTTGCGTCTCAAGCTTTGTGCGGCAGAAAACTATCGCATATATCTTTGGGTAGAAGTCTACCAGTCGTTTCAAGGCAAGATACTTGTCGCGTGCATTCACCATATAATAAATATGGTTAACACTCTCGGCTCCCTCGTTGCGGCTACCCACTACAATCTCTTTATAGTCGTGTAGATAACCCTTTGCAACCCGTTCTACTTCACGACTCATCGTGGCAGAGAATAGCAGTGTATTACGGTCTTCAGGCACACCAGTCAATATCTCGGTGATACTCTCTTGGAAACCCATGTTAAGCATTTCGTCGGCTTCATCCAAGACAACGTTTCTCACATTATCAAGACGAGCTTTTCCACGGTGCATAAGGTCAATCAGACGACCCGGCGTAGCCACGATTATTTGTACACCATGGCGCAACTGGCGAATCTGTGTATCGATAGATGCACCGCCATAAACCGCTGCGATGTGTAGATGAGGGATATACTTGCTAAACTCCTTTAGGTCATCAGCAATCTGCAAACACAGTTCACGTGTAGGACTAAGCACTATCGCCTGCGTATCCTTGCTGCTTGTGTCAATGCGTTGCAGCAGAGGAAGACCGAAGGCAGCCGTCTTACCCGTACCAGTCTGTGCCAGTGCGATGACGTCGTTACGATTACCAAGTAAATAAGGGATTACTTCTTCTTGTACAGGCATTGGATGTTCAAATCCAAGCTCACCAATGGCGCGACGAATCTCTTCGCTCACACCTAACTCTTCAAATGTCTTCAAATTCGTTTGTTTATTATTTATTATCCTATATAAAGGTAAGATCACCACCAAACGAACCCACTAAAAAGACACTTGCCTGCGACGGGCTTCAACCAGTCAGTACGCAGACTCTCAGGTGGTATGTTACCTTTTTATTGGTTGCAAAGGTACGGCAAGATGTTGATATGGACAAATAAAACTGATTATAAATCAAGGTTATGGGGCAAATAGTTGGTGTAAGAGCAAGGAAAAGACCGTGAACACTATTAAAAATAAGGCTAAGAGAAGAAATAGTTGTGTCAAAACCTATTAAAAAAATACGCCAAACTGCGCTTTCTGTTATAAAGTCTAAAAGTATTAATGATTATTTCTAAATCTCATTTTATTTATGTGTTTTTTTTGTAACTTTGCGTTGTCAAATAGAAAATAGTCGTTATTAAAGTTAATTATTTGAGTTAGTACAAGGACACAAAACTTACGTGAGTAAGATTGATGTTAAACGAAAGGCTTCGCAGGGATGCGAAGCCTTTTTATTTTTAGGCTAAGGTAAGGCCCTGCCTTGGTTTCTTCTTGATAGGAGAGGGGAGTGAATACTACTGCTGAGAGGCGTTTCTTCATTGTTTATTATCGCTCGAGACGGCCGGTTAACACCTTTCGTTCGTTACCAATTGACCGATAATTTCAAATTCTTTTCATGAACAAAAATATTTATTTTCACGATAAGAAATATTTTTCTTCATGAATAAAAATATTTTTTTTCATGAAAATAATTCGAGAGAGTAAGGTTGTCATAATTCATTAACATAGATTTCTTACGATGAAAACGACGATTTCTGTACCATGAAAGACCCTACTTTAGCATCGGTCCGACAATTGCCTTGAAAGTAGAAAACTATCACCTAAAATCAAAAAGGTCGTGTTTGAGCTGAGAGCCTATAGTGAAAAGCGATTTAACATCTGATAATTAGCACCGCAAAAAATATGGTTATTTATTTGTGTGTTACATATATAATAGGTAAATTTGCACGGATTAATTTTTTTCGGGACGCGTGAGAAGGTAACATCAAGACTTTAGAACCTTGCGCATTGTTGCCGCTTTTGGTTCCCAAAGATGTTGGTCAAAACAATAAGTTATAATTTTTAGATGAACGTAATTACGAAAACAGTTCAGTTGCCAGATGGGAGAACCATCTCAATTGAAACCGGAAAGGTTGCAAAGCAGGCTGATGGAGCAGCGGTACTCCGCATGGGTAACACCGTACTTCTCGCCACTGTTTGTGCAGCTAAAGAGGCAGTTCCGGGCACAGACTTCATGCCTTTGCAAGTTGATTATCGCGAGCAGTATGCTGCCGCAGGTCGTTTCCCTGGTGGTTTCACCAAGCGCGAAGGCAAAGCCAATGACGACGAAATCCTTACATCACGCCTTGTGGACCGTGTTCTTCGTCCACTTTTCCCATCAGATTACCACTGTGAAGTTTATGTACAGGTAATGTTGCTGTCAGCTGACGGCGTCGATCAGCCTGATGCACTTGCTGGATTGGCAGCTTCAGCAGCTCTTGCTGCTTCAGACATCCCTATCGAGCATACTACATCAGAGGTTCGCGTTGCACGAGTTAACGGCGAGTACGTTATTAACCCAACCTTCGAGCAGATGAAGGAGGCTGATATGGACCTCATGGTAGGCGCTACCAAGGACAATATCATGATGGTTGAAGGTGAGATGGATGAGGTTTCTGAACAGGATCTCATCGGTGCCTTGAAGGCTGCACACGATGCTATCAAACCAATGTGTGAGATGCAAGAGGAGCTGTCAAAGGCTTGCGGAACAGATGTTAAGCGTGCATACGAAGATGAAGTCAATGATGAAGAGCTCCGTGAAGAGCTTCGCAAGGCTACATACGATGCTTGCTACGCACAGGCTCAGAGTGGTGACGATGATAAGAAGCACCGTGAAGAGACTTACGATAAGATTAAGTCTGAATTTACTGAGGCTTATGATGCAGCTCACACAGACCTTTCAGAAGACGACCTCGAAGAAAAACACACACTTATCGACCGTTACTTTGCTGATGTTCAGCGTGACTCTATGCGCCGTAGCGTACTTGATACAGGCAAGCGCATGGACGGTCGTGCAACAGATGAGATACGTCCTATATGGTGCGAGGTAGATACTCTACCAATGCCACACGGAAGTTCGCTCTTTCAACGTGGTGAAACAATGTCTCTCTCTACCTGTACTCTCGGTACAAAGATGGATGAAAAGATGGTTGATAACGTCTTGGAGAAGAGCTACCAACGTTTCCTTCTTCACTATAATTTCCCTCCTTTCTGTACAGGTGAGGCTAAGGCGCAGCGAGGAGTTGGTCGTCGAGAGATTGGGCATGGTCATCTTGCATGGAGAGGACTAAAGGGTCAGATCCCAGAGGACTTCCCTTACACTGTTCGTTTGGTTAGTCAAATCCTCGAATCAAATGGTTCTTCATCCATGGCAACCGTATGTGCGGGTACACTTGCACTGATGGATGCAGGCGTTCCAATGAAGAAACCAGTCTCAGGTATCGCTATGGGACTTATTAAAAACCCTGGTGAAGACAAGTATGCAGTGTTGAGTGACATCCTTGGAGACGAAGATCACTTGGGTGATATGGACTTTAAGACAACTGGTACAAAGGATGGTTTGACTGCAACTCAGATGGATATCAAGTGTGACGGATTGTCATTCGAGATTCTTGAGAAGGCGCTTATGCAAGCTAAGGCAGCTCGTGAGCACATCCTTAACATCATGACTGAGACAATTGCCGAGCCACGTGCAGAGATGAAACCACAGGTTCCTCGTATCGTACAGTTGGAGATTCCGAAGGAGTTCATCGGTGCTGTCATTGGCCCTGGAGGCAAGATTATTCAGCAGATGCAGGAAGAGACGGGTGCTACTATCACTATTGAAGAGACAGAAGGAGTAGGTAAGGTACAGGTGTCTGCGCCAAACAAGGACTCTATCGACGCTGCTCTCGGTAAGATTAAGGCTATCGTTGCTGTTCCTGAGATTGGTGAGGTCTATGAGGGTGTAGTACGTTCTATCATGCCATACGGCTGCTTCGTAGAGATACTCCCAGGTAAAGACGGCTTGTTACACATCTCAGAAATCGACTGGAAGCGCCTTGAGACTGTTGAAGAAGCTGGTATTAAGGAGGGCGATAAGATTAAGGTTAAGCTCCTTGAGATCGATCCTAAGACTGGTAAGTATAAGCTTTCTCGTCGTGTGTTACTCGACAAACCAGAGGGTTATGTTGAGCCACAACGCCGTCCAAGAGGCGACCGTCGTCCACGTCGTGAGGGTGATCGTCGTGATGGCGAGCGTCGTCCACGTCGTGAGAACAATGATTTTGGGAACCACGAATAAACTTTATTCGTAATTAAATTATAGTCCCCTGCAGGCCTACAGTGGCTTGTGGGGGAATTATACTCACCTTTGTTTAAGATGCACAGTACGCAAACCTTGTTTCTAATGACTGTGCATACAATGTTTACCTACGATGTAACCGCATAAATCTGATAGTGAATCCGCATCTATCTAATGGTATAGTCGTATCAACCTGATGGTGTAATGACATCTATTTAGTAGTATAATCGTATCTACTTGATGGTGTAATCTGATCTATCTAATGGTATAACCGCATGAAACAGATAGTGTAACTGCGTCTTTCTATACGGTATAACCATATCAACCTGATTGTGTAACCACATCTACCTACCACTCGTCTGCTGAGACGGGGGAGCGTAGTTGGATTGAGATAACGAACGCTTCAAGAGAGACGGTATCGTTGAAAGGCTATTATCTTGTGAGTCCAAACCCATGGAATGTGGAACCTTTTAAAGCATTATATGTCGCTAATCTGACCGACCTCAAAGCGTTGAGTCGAGGAAGCAGTAGTGTCGGTATGCCAGGAAACTCAACCACTTCAATTCCTGCAGGAAGGTCTATTTGTTTAGCTGCGGGCACAGGGGATGCAGAAGTAGTTGCTAAGAATAAGGCCTATCAAGTAATCAATACAGGCTCAGGAGTGTCTACTCCATCGGCTGTTACGGGTTGTGTACGCTATTCAAAGTATATTTGTAAAGACGGTTGGAACATCGACTTGAAAGATCCTAACAATAATATAGTAGACAATTTCGGCCTTGAAGTGGCCTATTTGTTGAATGGCAGTAATGGATTCTACTATAATTATTACTTAGGAGAGTGGGATTTTATTCGCTCTAAGGACAAGCCTTTTAATGCTCCTTATAATGGTTTTAACCCGAAGGGGTGGTATTATATGCCGATAGAAACAAGCAGATTAAATCTTCTTGGAACTTTTAACGATGCTGACAGTAGGTTTATTCCATTCGTGGAATATAAAGATGGGAGTAGTGTGAATAGAGTTGAACGATACCATGATATGACTTATTACACTGCAATAAAGCACCTTCCATAAGCATGGAAGAGACAAGATAGTTTGGTGACAAGCTTTTTCTTAGATGAAGGAAGGCGGGGATACATCGTGTATTCCTGCCTTTTTTATGCCGATTGAACCCTTTGGGGGCTATGAAGAGTGGATATATTCATCCACAAACAGACTTGAATATCTGTACAGAACGTACCCATATATGAACCAATTAAGCCGATGCAACCCTATTTATATCCCCCTTGAAGAGGTCTGCCCATAGTCAATAGCGAATTTTTTTCATGAAAAAAAATATTTTTCTTCATGAAAAAAAATATTTATTGTCGTGAAAATAAATCTTTCTCTTCATGAAAAGAATTTGAAAGTAGGGCCATGGAGACTCCTAATAGTCGACCGATAGGGGGCAAAAAAGACTTAGGTAATATCATAAAAAAGCACTGATTAGCGTCATAACAACCCCGAGAAGAAAGTTTAGCAATCGTTTTCTACTGTTAATAATAGCAAAAATAAAAACATATTATTTGCTTTCTCCCAAAATAATAAATATCTTTGTCGAGCGATTATAAAGGTTTTTAAATGGCAAAGCAGAACAGAAATACAAGACAGATGCTCGTTGCATGGCTGCTATTGGTACTCTTTATGTTACCAATGGTAGTTAAGGCTGTGCATGTATGTCAGGTAGAGTCTGAGCTTGCTGTAGGTCATAAGACGGCTGGTCAACACAGTCAGAGCCATGACACAGACACCTGTAAGATTTGTCATTTTGCCTTTTTCAATTACATGAAAGCTACGAGCATTCAGTTGAATGACGTAGTTATCATTTTACTTGACTTCCTTTTCCTTGCTTGCGTAACGAGGTATGTACGCCCAGAAGTGGATGTTATCAGCCTTAGGGCACCTCCTACACGATTCTAAAGAGAGATTGTGTCTGCTTGTCATGGCATATTATCTATATGTCAAAGAGGGTGTTGGATACTGATGTGAGTAGTCCAAACCATTGGTTATTACCGATTCCGAAGCAGAAACAAGCTCTGGCACAGACACTAAAAGGGGATAGTTACGCCTTGTCAGCTTTGGCCGTAATAGGCGAAAGTAGCCTTCGAGGATAATTAGAACCCCGTAGGATAGTCCCTTTTCTGTCGTCAATGTGCCTAAAAAAGTCTTGTTATACACGCCTTTTCGCACGTATAAAACAAGGCTGACATCCCATAATTTTATCAACATTCAACAACATTTGGAAATGAATAAGGCTTTATTAGCTTTTGTTCTTTCTCCTGTGTGCATGACAGCATTGGCAGACAATCACACGTCAAAAGCACCTTCAGCACCGCTTGAAGCAGGCGTTGACAGTAGTATTGTTATGCAAGATCTGACCGTGTTGGGCAACAGACAGAAAGACATTCAGATGAGATCATCAGTCAATACGATAAGTATTGGCAAAGAGTTCCTACAGAATAACTTCTCAGGAAGTTTGATGCAGAGCCTTAGAGGCATCCCTGGCGTGAAGGCAATGAGTATTGGTTCGGGTCAATCAAAGCCAACGATACGTGGTTTGGGATTTAATCGTATGGTTGTAACCGAGGATGGTATCAAGCATGAAGGGCAACAGTGGGGCGACGACCATGGGTTGGAAATAGACCAGTTTACCATCGATCATATTGATGTTGTCAAGGGTCCGGCAGCGTTACTCTATGGTTCAGATGCCATTGGTGGCGTGATAAACCTCTATAGCAACTATATCCCGACGAAGAAATTCCAAGGGGCTGTGTCGCTCTTCGGCCGTAGCAACAATGCATCAGTTGGTCTGTCGGCTCGCTTACAGGGTATCACAGGGGGCTTCTATTGGAAGGCTAACACAACACTTATCGACTATGCCGATTACAGAGTGCCAACGAATAGCATCCAGTACTTCTCTTACGACATCCCATTGAAGGACAAGCTCCTTCGCAATACGGCTGGTCTTGAACGAGATGGGAGTGTGACGTTGGGTTATAAGGGTATTAATTTCCATACCGAGCTCAAGCTGTCGGATGCCTACACAAAGAACGGCTTCTTTGCTAACGCACATGGGTTAGAGGTGAGACTGTCGAGCATCGACTATGATAAGTCACGTCGAGACATCGACTTACCCTACCAGAGTGTGAACCACTTCAAGGTGATGAGTCATACAGTCTACCAAGAAGGGCAGCTTGCTTTAGAGTTAAATTTAGCCTATCAGAACAACCATCGCAAGGAACTAACCGAACCTATCGCACATGGATACATGCCTACGCCACCGAACTCACTGGAGCGTGAGTTCAAGAAAGATACTTACACGGCCAATCTGATGACACGTTATGACTTGAACGAACGCCATAGTCTGTCGGCAGGAGTCAATGGTGAGTATCAACACAACCGTCGTGCGGGCTGGGGTTTTATCATCCCTGACTTTGAGACAACCTCGTTTGGTGCGTATGCCTTCGACCGGTACACAATTAAGAAAGACCTGATTGTAAACGCTGGAGTACGTTACGACCACGTAAGGACGAATATCCATAGTTACACCGACTGGTTTAAGACACCTGTAAGTGCCACCGATACCATTTATAAAGAACGTTCGCAGGACCTGTGTCGTTCTTTCAATAGTCTCACGTGGTCGGCAGGTATCAACTACGCAACGGCAGGTTGGATTCTAAAAGCAAATATAGGAAAGAGCTTCCGAGTACCTATTCCAAAGGAGTTGGGCACAGATGGTGTTAATTATCACATCTTCCGATATGAGAAAGGTAATCCTAATCTGAACCCGGAGGAGTCCTATCAGTTGGATGCTGGTATTCATTGGGGAAACGATAGACTAACGATTCAGTTCGACCCCTATCTCAACTATTTCCCAAACTACATCTATATGAATCCGACACCGAACTATTATGAAGGTTTGCAATGGTATTATTACACGCAGAGTAGGGTTATCCGCTGTGGTTTTGAGCTACAGGCAGACTGGAAGATACTACCTTCATTGAGTGCAGAGTTCAAGGGTGAATATCTATATGCAGAACAGTTGTCAGGCGAAAAGAAGGGTTATACACTCCCGTTCAGTACTCCTTGGTCGGCAGACGCTACCCTTCGTTATGCCTTCTGTCGTAAGAACGTAGGTAATGAAGGCTTTGTCGCAATGAACATGCACGTCACTGGTAGACAAAATAACATAGTTCCACCAGAGAAGCCGACGCCGGGTTACTACACGTTGAACCTCACTGCGGGGAAAGACTTTGCCTTTGGTGAGCGTACGTTACGACTGAGTCTTAACGCAGAGAACCTCCTCAATCGTAAGTATTACGACCACACGAGTTTCTATCGACTCATAGATGTGCCAGAGCCAGGCCGCAACGTGGCACTGATAGCTACCTTTGAGTTCTGATGAACAGTAACTTCAATAACGAAAACAATATAATTGCTTGATCAAATACACTAATCTGAGACTTCGATTGGATAGACATGGAGAGACGGACTAACAACACACTGTCTCCCATGTCATCCTTTCACAACGTAAAAAATGAGATAAACAACATAATAGAAAACCGAAGCGAAAGCTTCAATCAAAAACAGATTAAACAATGAAAAAGAAACTTTTAATGGGCGCTATGGCGCTTTTGAGCGTGTTTGCAATGACACTTACTTCATGTAGTGACGATAACGATTCTCCTGCAAACGGTGGTATCACTTTTAGCGAAATAGAGATCGGACATGACAACAGCAAGGTTGGCACAATTGGCGACGACATCCACTTGGAATGTAAAATACAGTCAAGTTCTAAGATAAAGTCTGTCAGCGTCTCTTTCTACAAGGATGAGAATAATAAGGTGGGTAGGGTTTACAACGGTCTCAAGTATGCTGGAGTGCTCAACACTACTTTCCACGAACATCTCGACCTTCCTGAAACACTTGCTGAGGGTGTCTACACTTGCACAATTAAGGTTACTAACGAACAGGGAGGCGTCAACACCATCGTAGAGAAGGTAAATTTGCAGAAGAAGGTGGTAGACCCTAATGCACCAAAGATTTCTGATTTGAAGGTGAATGCTATGTCTGGAACAGCGAATGGTAAGCTTACTTTCTCTGCAAACATCGTTACCAAGGACCCTATTGACGAAATCGAGATAGAGTTCCATGGTGATAAAGAGCATGAGATAGACGTGGATGGTTACAAAGGAAAGAGTGGTAACATTACTTTCACACAGGAGGTTACTATCCCTGCTGAGTGTAAGCCAGGTACTTATCATATCCATTTCACGGTGAAGGATACTAAGGGTCGCGAGACTACTGAGGAGATTGAGGACTTTATCGTTAAGTAAGTAAGAAACGAAAACGATACATGCTTGATAAATGATGAGGACCTACTTATAAGGGGATGTGCTTCAGCTTGTTTGTTCATAACAAGTAAAGTGAGTGACAAGGGAGTGTTGTCTTCTTGTAAGTAGGTTAAATCTTAAAGATAAGAAAACAAAGTATTGAAACAGAATTAACCCTAACGGATTAAGTAATAAAGCACACATTATGAAAAAGATTCTATTTAGTTTAGCAGCTGTAGCAGCCCTCCTCGGGATGGTGTCTTGCTCAACAGAAAGCGTAGAGGTACCAGTTATTACTGATTTAGGTATAACGGCTAATCCTGTAGACTGCCAGGTGTATAGCCGTGGAGATAGTATTTATTTCCACTATCGAATTACTGGTCATGAGGAGTTAGGTAGTTATAACCTTGAAATCCATAATAACTTCGACCACCATACACACGGAACACAAGGACAGACATGCGCCTTAGACGCAAAGAAAGAGCCTCAGAAGAATGCGTTCTATTATAATCAGGACTTTGTTATCCCACGTGGTAATAAAGACTATGACGCCCGTCAAAGCATCTACATCCCGGCTAATGCGCAACCAGGGGATTATCATTTTGTAATTAGAGCAACGAACTCGCAGGGTGGACAAGGGATACGTGCTATGGCGATAAAAATAAAGTAAAACTTGCACGATAAGAACAAATAAAGGTTAAAACATTCTTGTTTTTAAATCTAAATACAATATCTTTGCAGCTCGAGAGTTAAATTAGAGTTTACATATAAAACTAAAATGATTATGAAAAAGATTATGTTTATGGTAGCTGCATGCGCAGCTATGGTAGCTTGTAACAATGGCAAGACTACAGCAAACAATGGGGGTGCAGACTCATCAGCACAGGACTCAACTGCTGCTGCTGGCGACTCTGCTGTTTACGAAGGCCTGACACCTGCTGCTGATGTTGCTGGTATCAAGTATCGTGTGGCTTTGGCTAAGGATTCATCAAACGGTTTCAGCGTATCTGAGGCTTATATGAAATCTGCTTCTGAGGCTGATACTGTTTATAACTATAACGGTAAGTATCAGGTTATTGAGAAGGATGTTAAGGGCAAGAAGAATACTTACTACCAGTTTGAATTGGGTAAGGGCAACAAGACAAACTTCCTTGTTGTGAACGATTCTACACTCCGTCTTGTTAATGACGAGTTCGAGGAGCCTGCAACAAATACCAAGGATATGAACTACGACTTGAAGTTGAAGTAAGGATCTGTAAGCAAAACATTAATATAAAAGGGCTTGCCAAGGGTGTTATACCTTGTGCAAGCCCTTTTTTAGTAGGGTAGGGATGAATCGTCTTTATCATGTAATGAATACTTCTCTTCGATTGTATGGCTCTTTTCTAATGGTATGTAGCGTTTATTATAAGAATAGATAGGAGTGTGTTTAGGCTTACGCACCATTGGTGTTAACGCTCCGCACCATTGGTGCGGAGCGTTAACACCAATGGTGACGATGAGAATATTGATGCTTTCTCGTCGTATATTTCCATAGAAAACACTAATGATTGGTCAAGTGAGCGATGCTTATCAAGACTGCATAAAACGCTTTATATGACGGCTGAAACTCCTTATAGAAACAAAAATAGGGACACGTCTGTGCCCCTATTTGATATTGCAATGTAGCAAGAATGACTTTTATCTTCTTGCCATAAAGTAGCTTGTACCTGCTTGCAGCTGACGTACTTCATATAAACCAGCGGCATCCAACGTTACATCAGCAGTCAAACCATTATTGAGGAAAGCCTTTACAGAACCGTCACCGTTAAAGTGGATAACCTTCTGTTCTTTGCCTTCTGCATTCATGTACCAAGTGTTCTCCTGCTTGTTGTAGGTGAAGTAGAATACACTACCGTCTGGTTTTGTTATCTGATAACCGTTCTCAAGATACTTAACAGCGTATATCAAGCCATCGTCACCCTTGATGTTACGTGTCTTTCCAACCTGGTTAGCAACGGGATTGTCGCCTGTCCAGAACTCAATAGAGTTTAGAACGACAGCATCAGCAACTCCACAGAAGGCGTAGGCAGGTGTGAGAACGATGAAGATAATCTCATTGACGAACTTAGACTTGGTTGCTCGCTTATTCCAATGAGCAAGTTTATTGAACAAAGCAAACGACCCTACGCATGAACTCATGAGTGTTGCACCAATCAAGAGGGCAACCATTGACTTAAAACCTTTTGTTTTCATACTTTCTATATAGTCTTTTTGGTGAATATATACCTACTTATCACTGATCGACTTAATTATGAATACAAAAGTAGCACACTTATTTCTATTAAGTGATTAATTTATTTTATGCTATTGAAAGTTTGTGGTTTTTAACTTGATTCGTTAATTTTATTGACATAGCAAAGGCTGTTCTTAACTCCTGTTTTCAGTTAGTTGGTATTCGATTTACCAATGACACGACACAACGTCATTACCTCTTCTTCAAAAGTCTCTTTGTTTACAGCTTTCCCTTTAAGTACTGAACGGTAGTTATAGATGGTCTGTGGAGAATAGAAAAGGAGGTCGGCTATCTCAGAGCTCTCCTTTACGCCCAATCTGATTAAGGCCATAATGCGTTGCTCGGTGGTAAGTCCATCATTGCTTTTGTTCTGAATTTTGCCATCAGGTAAGAGTAAGTTATTAAGTTCTTCAGTAAAGTCTGGATAGAGATCAAGGAACGCTTTGTCGAAACGAGACAGGAATGTAGCAGCGTCTTCCTCTGAGAGTCGCTCAGAGGAGAGCTGACTAAGCAATTCAGTAGTTTGGTTGGCTTTTATCTTCCTCTTGACCAATGTCTGTTGTTTCTTTAGTCTTGCAATATATTTAGCACAAAGGTCAATATACAACTTCGCCAATCTTTCGCGCTTTCGATTGGTGTCTACAAGCAAAGCGTTAAGGTCGTGTAGTTGTGTATTCAGCTGTTTTTGCTGTGTGTTGAGATTGAATAGTTGATTATTATTTAGTTGTAACTTTTGCTGTTGAAGACTAAGTCGTTTGGTCTGTTTTACGATATATACGACCGCAAAAAGCAGGAAGAGAAGTAACAGTGAGATAACAATAATGGCTGTCATCTGCACTTTATTCCGCTGGTTAAGCGTCTGTTGATAACTGCTAACAATGGCAGGAAACTTACTTGAAATCTCTATTATACGAAGTCTGTTATTATAGAAACGGGCATCCTCAAGGGCAGTCTGTATGTATTGTTGCGCTCGGTCGAGTTCGTCCTTATTATGTTCAAAGATATACATGGCAAGGTTTTGCAGTGCAAAGTTCTCCATTGTGCAGTTCTCCATATCCCCAATACTCGACAATAAGAGGTATTCCTCCTGTTTCTCAGTATCCCCTTCACTACCGTAGTTACCCGAGAGTGCAAAGCAAGCCATCGCATAGTAACGTGAAGACGACGGTAGTTGCTTTATTGCTTTAAGGTAATGAGCACGTGCCTTCATGTGATTGTTTAGGACAAAAACAGCGTATTCACCGCAGTAATACTCATAACTTTTATCGGTTTCATCGCAGTAAGGCATAGCCTTCTTAAGGTAGTTCTTAGCTCTTTCTCGGTATGTTGGAGTATATGTCTTATCGTTACAGAAGTCTGCCCAATAGGTGTATATACGGAAGAGAGAGAAATAGTATTCAAAGCGTTGAGGCCTATCAAGAAGCGTAGTATCTACTTGTTCAATCTCGTGAACAGCCTCACTATAAAGGCCACCAATAGACAGTAACTCAGCCTTTCGTATAACATTAGTATTATAGTAGTAGCTGTTCTTTATTTGTCGAGACAGTTGAATACCCTTATCAAGATAGGTCATTGCAGAGTCAAACTGGAAGACATAGTACTCTTCATAGAGTTGTTCGTAGGTTTGAAGATGGTTAATAGCATTACCATTAGCCGTGAGATATTTCTTTAACCGTTTGATGTCTTTGTACTTAGCATTGATAAGTGAATTCCTTTGGGCCAATAGCTTGTCTAATTTCTGGCCTAGTTGTTCAGTGTTACTACCTGCAAATGTTGTCGTAGGGAGTAACAGCAAAAGTACATATAATAATAGTTTTCTCATGACTAAAACGCTATTCAATGCAAAGATAATACTTTCAGTGGAATTAAAAGCTATCTACTTAGATAAATTATAGCAACTTATTAAATAATTGATAATAAGTTCTTTATCTTGTATTTATCGTTTCTTAAATCTACTTAAACACTACTATTGCATTTTCTTTTAGGCTTTTTTGCTAACTTTGCATCTATCAGTAAGCTAAAAACTTACAATCCTTAATCAAAGAAATAATAACCAACATACTTAAACAAAACAATGAAGAAAACCAATATTGCCCTTATTGGGCTTTTAATGGGGTGGGCAAGCATTGCGAATGCGCAGACAGTTAAGTCTCCAAATGGTAATGTTGCTGTGACGTTCTCACTAACGGGAAATGGCGTGCCAACCTATGAGATGACTTATAAGGGTAAGGCTGTTGTTAAGCCTTCACACTTAGGTTTAGAATTGGCAAAGGACAAGCATGCCAGTAAAGGAATGGATGAAACCAGCTTAATGGACGGTTTTGAGAAGACAGGAACCAAGACCACTACCTTTGATGAGACTTGGAAACCTGTTTGGGGAGAAACTGCTACTATTCGCAACCATTATAATGAGTTGGAAGTAGACCTCAATCAGCCAAGCAGCAAACGTAATATTGTTATCCGTTTCCGTGTCTATGACGATGGAATGGGCCTTCGTTACGAGTTCCCACAACAGCCAGAACTGAACTACTTCGTTATCAAAGAGGAACATACACAGTTCGCTATGGCAGGCGACCATACGGCATGGTGGCTTCCTGGAGACTATGACACGCAGGAGCAGGAGACGCAGGAATCAAAGCTGTCCGAAATCCGCAAGCGTTTCCATGACGCTGTTAACTGGAGCAACTCATCTGTTGCAGTCTTCTCAGAAACAGGTGTTCAGACCTCTTTACAGATGAAGTCTGCTGACGGACTCTACATTAACATTCATGAAGCAGCATGTGCTAACTATGCTACAATGCATCTGAATTTAGACGACAAAACCATGACCTTTGAGTCATGGCTTACTCCTGACGCTACAGGACGAAAGGGTTTCATGCAGACTCCATGCGAGACTCCATGGCGTACGGTGATGGTCAGCGATGATGCACGTGATATGCTTGCAAATAATCTCATCCTTAATCTCAACGAACCTTGTAAGATTGAAGACACGTCATGGATACATCCTACAAAGTACTGTGGCGTTTGGTGGGAGATGATAGCTGGTGGTAAGTCTTGGGCTTATACTGATGAATTTAGTTCAGTGAAGCTTGGTCAGACTGATTATGCCCATGCTAAGCCTAACGGACATCACCCTGCTAACACCGAGAACGTGAAGAAGTACATCGATTTTGCTGCTGCTAACGGCTTAGACCAAGTATTGGTTGAGGGTTGGAATATCGGTTGGGAAGACTGGTTCGGCCACTGGAAGGACTATGTGTTCGACTTTGTTACTCCTTATCCGGACTTTGATATCAAGGCCTTGAATGAGTATGCTCACTCTAAGGGCGTAAAGTTGATGATGCATCACGAGACCTCTTCAAGTACTCAGAACTATGAGCGTCACATGGAGGAAGCCTTCAATTTGATGAATAAGTATGGCTACGATGCTGTGAAGACTGGCTATGTAGGCGATATTATCCCACGTGGCGACCATCACTATTCACAGTCAATGAACAACCACTACCTACATGTTATTAAGGAAGCAGCTAAGCATCATATTATGGTGAATGGGCATGAAGCAACACGTCCAACTGGCCTCTGCCGTACATGGCCAAACCTTGTCGGTAACGAGTCAGCACGTGGAACAGAATACGAAGCATTTGGAGGAAGTGATCCTAACCATACTGTCATTCTTCCATTCACCCGTCTTCAAGGTGGACCAATGGACTATACCCCTGGTATTCTTGAGACTCAACTCTCTACATGGTGCAATAATAAGAGCTATGTTCACACAACCCTCGTAGGTCAGCTTGCGCTTTATCTAACAATGTATAGTCCACTTCAGATGGCTGCCGACCTCCCTGAGAACTATCAGAAGTATAATGATGCCTTCCAGTTCATTAAGGATGTAGCCGTTGACTGGGATGACAGCCGTTATCTTGAGGCCGAGCCTGCGCGCTACGTTACCGTTGCTCGTAAGGCGAAAGGTACTAACAACTGGTTTGTAGGAGGTAAGACTGGTATCGCACCCCACCTTAGTATCCTCAAACTCGACTTCCTTGATAAGGGCAGAAAGTACGAGGCTACCATCTATGCTGACGCTAAGGACGCTGATTACGAGAAGAATCCAAAGGCCTACACTATTACCAAGCGCACTGTTAAGAAGGGTGATGTACTCAAGCTTCAAGAGGTGCGTGGAGGTGGTTTCGCCATCAGCTTGAAAGCACTTTAGGATGAATTTAATTATCGGTAACTACCGATACAGATGAAACAATAAATGATAAAGCCACAGAGAAACGTAAGTATCCATGTCATCAGAGTGTTATCTACTCCGATAGATGCCTAACGTCTCTCTGTGGCTTATTATGCCTCTTATACTAAGCACCAACTTACTTGCACTATTACATACTAAAAGTCTTTATAAAGACGTTATTATATACAATGACATTATATCCCAAATGATAATGAAACGAATGAGAATAATCGTAAGCATCTGTATCATGTTATGTACGTCTTTACTGACGAAGGCACAGAACCAAATACTCACTCTTGACGATCTCGACCATGAGATAGCCATGTCCCCCCGCTATGATAAGAAGTTTGAAGACTATATCCGTAGCGTGAAGAAGCAACTTCATGATGCACGAACCAATCAGGCTCGTTACGAACTCTCTGATAAGCTATTCAATCTTTATACCTCTTATTCAGTCGACTCTGCCATTGTCTATGCGCTTAATAAGCAGAAAATCGCTAAACAGATGGGGGATAAACATAAAATCAACGACGCCAAACTTAACCTTGCCTACCTCTTTATCCGAGGTGGTCAGCTCTTGGAAGCTAACGACATCGTTAACTCTATTCCTCGAAAAGAAATCGGTAATGAGTTGTCATTCTATTACTTTTCCACCCGCAAAACCCTCTATCGTACGCTTGCTGACGCTTCGTTGACCTCATGGCAGAAGCGACAATATAAGAGAATGGAGAAGCTTTGCAACGACTCAGTCGTTGACAACAACGCTTCGCCCGATATTTGGTCGCGTGCTGAGCAACTTGTCAATCGCCAACAGTATGAGCAAGCTAAGAAAATCCTCCTCGATGCCTATCGCCAACACGCTCTGGGCGATCGCCAGACGGCTTTTATTGCCATATCGCTTGCCGATATCTACGGTAAAGAAAAGAATCTTGAGGCTGAGAAACAGTACCTTATCGCTGCGTCTATCTCTGATATTCGCAACTCGGTAAAGGAGTATCTTGCGCTCCAGCAGTTGGCTGTCATCCTCTTTGAAGAGGGCGATACCAAACGTGCATACGCCTATATGGATAAGGCTATGAACGATGCTGTCTTCTGTAACGCACGCCAACGTACGATAGCAATGTCAGACATCTGGCCTGTTATTGTTAAGTCGCATGAACGTGAGGCAAAGAGCCGCACACTCCGTCTTACTGTCTCTCTTGTGTTGATTAGTCTGTTATCTATCTTCCTTCTCATGATGATTATCTATATTCGTCGCCGTATTATAGAGCTTCGTGCCATCCGTGCTCGACTCTCAAACACTAATGAGATGTTGAAGGAATCAAATCATATTAAAGACGAATATATCACACGCTTCCTTACTCAGTGTTCTGATTATATCGACAAATTAGACAGTTATCGCAAACAGATCTACCGCCTTGTCACTGGAAACAAGCGTACTGAACTGCTCAACACATTAAAGTCACAAGAGGTGATCGACCGTGAGTTGGATTCTTTCTACGCCAGTTTCGATGAGACCTTCCTTGGTCTTTTCCCTAACTTCGTGTCCGACTTCAACGCGTTACTCAAGCCAGAGGAACAGATAGTCCCTAAACAGCCTGGTCATCTGTCTACTGATCTTCGCATCTTTGCGCTTATCCGACTTGGAGTAAACGAGAACGAGCTAATCTGTTCTTTTCTTCGTTGTTCAAAGGCAACGGTTTATGCTTATCGTTCACGTGTCCGTCTGAAGTCAATCAACCCCGATACCTTCGATGAAATGGTGCTAAAACTATAGTTGAAGAAGCTTCTCTCTTTTATTTATTAGATAAAAGATGAGCCTCGTGCGGCAGTCCAATGTCTTGTACATTGGACTGTCGCACGTTTCTTTTTGTCCCTTTTGTCGAGTTGCAAAGGGATAATTTATTCCTTTAATCCTACCGTTATTCCCGTACATGACAAGTTTCAATAGTTTGGGCAAAAGGCACTAATACATTGAGTAAACATGGTAAGAACGGTAGATTAATGGCATTGTAATTTATGTTGTCTGGCATTCAGTTCTCTCTACTTTATAAGCAAAACGATTTCTGAACACCCCTAATCTCTATTTCTTTTCATGAACAAAATAATTTCTTTTCATGAAGAAAAATATTTTTTTACGTGAGTGGAAATATTTTTTTTCATGAAAATAATTCGGAGAAGAGTCTTTTCTTTTTCGGTTGTAAGGGTTAATACTACACTAAGAAATTTTTGTTTTGAGTCTTAACTGGTATCTTTTTGTTATAAAAATACTGATTTCATCGGTAAAAACAAGTCTTATTAAAAAGTGTGATGATTAGTAGATAGAAGTTTAATGTCTGCTTGACAATTTCTTAATAAAGTGTTATTATCGTTATACAATGTTTGTATTATAGGTTGTGATAGAACTTTATAACTGACTGTCATAATGCTCAATACGCTTTTTAATAACTTGTATTTGTTGTTCCAAAGGTTTTATTAATTGTTTATTTTCTTACCTTTGTGCCAGTCTTTCTGTTTGGTGTTTGAAACTAAAAATAACTTTTATTTCGTATAGAGAATGGAAGACGACATTATATATAAAGATGTAGACGAGACGACATCAGAGAGGATAGCCACTTGTTTCAAGGTCTTCAGTCGTGTAGTTTACTATCAACAATACGGACCAAATTAATTATTAAATAAAAAAAATGAAACGAAAATTACTACTATTATTGTTTGCATTCATCTCGTTAGGATGCTTTGCCGACTCTCAACCAACAGATGCTCAGCGAAGAGACAACCTGTTTGTGTACAATGGTATGCTGTTTAGTATCCAGAAATTCGTGAGTGTTTCCTCACAGGAAAACGCTGTTGAGTTCTGTGGTTGGACAACTTTGACTGATTTGAGCACTGATGCAAAGAAGGATGCAGCTTTGGCTGATGCGCAGTATAACGCCATTCGTAAGGTAGGAGCAGTCACTATTCCTGAAACAGTTACAGCCGGTGTTACTTACAATGGAGTACTTCAAGGTACTGCTACTTATAAGGTTACCATGCTTCGTGCTAACCTTTTCCGTGCAGCAGATACTAATGTAACAAGCCAGATTACTAAGATTACAATCCCAAAGACAGTTGAGCACATTGAATCACGTTGTTTTGATCAATGTGAGAACATGACTGAGTTTGTAATTGAAGGTGCTACTGATGGTACTTCTCAGTTAAAGGAGATTGATTCACATGCATTCTTAAACTGTAAGAAGTTGACGTCTATCACGCTTCCTAATTCAGTAACTTACTTAGGCGATGATGCTGCTAATTCTATAGAAGGTGGTGGTGTGTTTGAAGGTTGTGAGTCATTTACCTCTTTTAAATTCCCAAGCAGTTACGCTTCAAGCAATGTGTCAAGTTTCACCTTCAAGAACTGTAAGAACTTAGCAACTATTGATTGGAATGGTTATAACCCAAAGCGTTTAAACAGCTGCGCATTCTGGAATTGCGATAAAATCACATGGTCTCAAATTCCTCAATCTGTAGAGGAGTTAGGCGATAACTGCTTCTATGACTGTGCTGCTTTGACGTCTGTTGACCTCTCAAGAATCAAGAAGATGGACACAGGTGTGTTCTGGGGGACACCTTTAACATCTGTTGAATGGCCTGCAGCTGTAACAGAAATTCCTGCAAATACATTCTGGGCTTGTGGCCAACTAACAACTATCAAGGGTATTCCTGGACAGCCAGGTGCATGGGATAACATCACTAAGATTGGTGCAAATGCATTCAATATGTGTACTGCTTTGACTACTATTAAGTTGCCAGCAGAGCTTAAGACAATTGATGCGCAGGCTTTCCGAAGCTGTGATCATTTAGCTACAGTAGACTATGGTACTAAGGTTGAAACTATCGGTGACGGTGCTTTCTGGTCTACTGGTGCATTGAAGAAGTTCTTCTTCAAGGGTTCTGTTAAGACACTCGGTGCTGATGCTTTCCGAGAGAGTGGACTTACTTGTGTTCACCTCAAGGGGGATATGACTATCGGTAAAGAGGCTTTCATGAACTGTACAAGCTTGAAGTACGTAGAGTTCCCTGCTACATCTTCAGCTACTCAGCCATTGACATACGTGGCAGAAAGCATGTTTGCAGGTTGTACAAGTCTGCCTTTCATCACTCTCCCATCTACTGTAACAGAGATAAAGGCTAACGCTTTCAATGGTTGTTCACACTTGAATTACGTTAATATCTTGGCTGAAACGCCTGCAACATTGGCTACTAACGCATTCGATAACACACCAAAGAATGTCTATGTAAAGGCAAGTAAGTTGTCTGCTTATCAGTCAAATGCTGATTGGAATACACTCAACTTGAAGGATACTTACGAGCAGACATTGCACACAAAGTATGCTACTTTCACCCACGACTTCCCTGTAGACTTCGTTGCTGCTAATGGTCGTGATGCTATGGAAGCTTACGTAGGTAAGAGCACATACAAGGTTACGCAGCCTACAAAGGTTCAGAAGATATTGAAGATGACAAAGTCTACTTCAATCGCAGCCAACGAAGGTGTTATCCTTGCTGGTACACCTGGTACTACTTACACCTACCGTATCGCAGAGTCAGCTGTTGCTAAGCTCGCTGATAACAAGGTAATGCCAGTTCGCGAAGATACTCTTCTTTATCAGACAGAGACAGACGGTAAGAGTAACTGGACACTACAGTCTGATTATAAGTTGCACTTAACTCAGGACGCAAAGACCATCTACTGTGGTAGAGCTTATGTTCATGAAACCAACGAGACAGGTGTTCAAGGCGCAAAGCCAGTAGTCTTCGGTTTAAGTCTTGACGATGAAGATGGTAATACGTCTAATGATACAACGGGTATCGGCAGCGTTGAGAACAAGAAGGCAGATGAGGAGAATGTTTATTATACGCTTTCTGGTGTAAAGGTAATCAACCCTACGGAGAAAGGTGTATATATTAAGAACGGTAAAAAAGTTATTATACGATGAAACATAACTATATAGCTCCTACAACAGAGCAAATCACAGTGAAGATAGAGCAGCATTTATTGGACTTATCTTTTGATGATACACCTGCTGATCCAGGGTCTGCATTGTCAAAGAAGAACACATTTGATTCTGATGAGGATGAGACTGATGATGCGTTGAGAGTTACCTCTAATGGTGATATCAGTATTGGTAAGCACTCTCTTTGGGATGAATAATTATTAATATCGTTTATAATGAAGGCATTGCTAAGGCTTGGCTTGAAAGAAGTCAGACTGTGGTGATGCCTTTCTACTTTACCATCAAGCATGAAAGGAGCCGTATAGGCCTATTTAGAAAACCAATAAGAATTAAAACCATGAGATTAAAACGATTGCTTATTCTGTGTGTCGCATTGTCGGCATCTGTGTTCTCTTTTGCAGACGACTTCGTGTATGACAATCTTAAATACACTACAAGCTCGGACAAATCAGTGACTTTAGTAGATGGAAAGAGTGCGAGTGGAGAGGTCATTATCCCTTCTGTAGTTCGCAATAACAAAAAGGTTTATTCCGTTACAGCCATTGCGCATAATGCTTTTGAGCGTAACAATGCTATTACAGCTGTGACAATACCAAGTTCGGTAAGCACTATTGGCTACAGTGCCTTTAATAGTTGTAAAGGTTTACAACGTGTGATGGATGCCTCACGTGTCGTCGAGATGCAAGGCTTTGAGTACACTGATTGTACGAGTCTGACTTCTGTAACTTTATCGGGGACATTACAAAAGATTGGTTATCGGTCTTTTGCAGGTACTGCCTTGACACGTCTTGTATTACCTGAAAGCGTGAAGGAGATTGGTGGAGAGGCTTTTCAAGATTGTCACCAACTAACAAACGTAGAGTTTAACAAAGGTATTCAGTATATAAAGGACCATGCTTTTAAGAATAGTGGATTGGCTTCCTTAGAACTTCCTGAGAGCATAAAGGAAATTGGCGAATGGTCTTTTGAGGGTTGTAAGAGCCTGAAGACGGTGCAAATTCCTCTGTCTGTAACAACATTAGGGACGGGGGCTTTCTATACGTGTTCAGCCCTTGAGTCGGTTGTTCTACCATCCTCTCTTACGAACATCGGTGACAGAACCTTCAATGGATGCTGTCATTTGTCTGCTGTATATTACTTAGGTAGTAGTTGTCCAAGCCTTGGTCAGAACACTTTTGTCGATGTTTCCAATGATTTTGGGTTCTATGTAAAACCATCAGCATTGCCTGTCTTGCAAGGAATAGCCTATGTCTCTGACAAGGTAAAGGATAGTTTCCCTTATCAGCAGAACAGTAAGTATGCTACCTTCTCACGTCCTTTCGATGTTGATTTCAGTGCAGCTACGGGGCTAAAAGCATATATTGCAAAGGGAAATAGTGGGCAGAGTTCGGTAGCTTTGACGGCTGTTACGACAGCAAGTGCTGGTACGGGACTTGTCCTTGAGGCTACACCTAATATCATCTATCAGCTTCGATTGGCTGATAGTGCCCCTCAGTATGCTGATAACGCACTACGTGTTTCAACAGGGACTACCGTTGAGGCGATTGCTTCAAAGGTGAGAGAGGATATGACCTCACACTATGCTCCTGTAGAACTGACGACTGACAAGGTGCGTTATGAGCCTGAAACAATAGTTACGTTTACATCGAAGTATCTTCTCCCAGACAATGCAAAGGTGCGTTATCTACATGGTAATACTGTCATAAAGACCGATGAAATCGGTGGAAAACAGCGTTGGGAATGGAAAGTGCCAGCACAGAATTTCACAGGATATATGGCTGAGCTTTATGTAGATAATGGTACATCAGAGCAGACACTTGCGACAATAGGAATAGATGTGTCTACCGAATGGGGTCGTTTCCCACGTTATGGTTTCGTCTCTCACTATGGTTCTGATAAGACGCCAGAGCAGGTTAAGAAGGAAGTAGATATGCTTAATCGCTATCACATGACGGGTATTCAGTTCTATGACTGGCAGTGGAAGCATCATATACCATTCCCTCAAGACTCTACAAAGTGGAAAGATATTGGTTTGCGTAATGTCTATAAGTCGTCAATCGAGAACTATATTAATCAGTTGCATGGTGTAGGAAGTAAGTGTATGTTCTATGACTTGGTGTATGGTGTGACTGGTAGAATGATCGATGGAAAGCCTGAAACTGTTGATAACTTTGATGGTCATGACGGTATTAGTAGTGATTGGGGTTGGATAGACTTGCATGAAAAGAAAGGAGGCGGCTATGACCTTCGTCAGGTGCAGTACCCTCTTGGCGCTTGGCCCAGCATTTATGTGATGAATCCGGGTAATCCGCAATGGGTTAACTATCTTTCTGGTTCTATCAATAAGGTCTATCAGAACCTTCGCTTTGATGGGTATCATATCGACCAGTTAGGCCATCAGCGTGAAGCCTACTATGTCAACTTGAAGAGTAAGAAAGTGAACGGAAAGAAGGTTTATACTGACGGTGACCGCCGTGACACACATGACTTTGAAGACTACTTTGCCAATTTCATCAATCGTATGAAGGATGATAATCATAATAAGTATCTTGTGATGAATGCGGTCTCAACCTTCGGTGGCGCAAAGATTGTTGGTACTGGTAACGTTGAATTCGGCTATAATGAGATGTGGGATGACGACGATTATCTGTGGAACTACCGTAAGATAATACAGGACAACCGTCGTAATAATGGTAAGAATACTTTTAATACAGTCTTTGCAGCTTATCTACACTGTCGCAATGGAAATGGTGGTCAGTTCCATACAAGCAGTGCGTTGTTTGGTAATGCTACTATCTTCGCACTTGGAGGTTCACGTATAGAGTTGAGTGGTGACCACATGTTGTTCACAGAATACTTCCCTGATAATGCCCGAAAAATGTCGGAAAAACTGCAGAAGTCTATCGTTCACTATTATGACTTCCTTGTTGCTTATGAGAACTACTTACGAGATGGGAACGTTGAAACCTCTGTTAATATGACAATGGACGGCGTTAACGTGGCTGCATGGGACCTGTCTAATCCTAATCCAGGTGTTGCTGAAGCTGCTAATCAGACGATAGGACCAAAGCCGTACAGTGTGAATACGTACAGTACAACAAAGGGTGACGTGACGATGATACAGTTACTTAATTACAGTAACGTGTCAAGAGACAACTTTAATATACGTGATTTGAAGGAGACGATGCCTGAGCCTAATGTCTTGAAGAACAAGAAAATTGTTCTTGACGATGCTACTTCGGTGTCACGTATATGGGTAGCAAGTCCTGACTACTTAGGTGGTGCACCACAAGAGGTTGTCTTCTCTCAACGTGAGGGTAAGGTCTCCTTCACATTACCATCGCTTGCGTATTGGACAATGGTAGTTGTTGAGCATGGAAATAAGGCTGATAGTAGTGAGACAGAGGTAAAGAACTATGTTCTTCAAGGTGAGTCTTTCGTTGAGGCAAAGGATGAGGCTGTCCCAGTGGGTGAGGCTTACTTGTCTTTTCCTGCTACTGTTGCAAAGACTTTACAAGCATCGTTGCCATTAGTCCCTGTTACTGATGGGATTACTAATGTAACTGATAACGTACGTACAGGTTACTATACTGTGTCTGGTATCAAGGTAGATAAGCCCGTGAAAGGGGTTTATATCCATAACGGAAAGAAGATAATGGGTAAGTAGAAGAGTCTTGGTGAAGAGCTTTCAAATGGGTGCTTTACTAACTAAAAATGCCGTTCTGTTTTCGTATCGATGTCCTACACGATTGGTCTTTAGGCTTGATAGTATGTGTACAAGGCGTTCGCACGATATAAAACAAAGGTAAGAATCCTTGGTAAGCTACCTGAATACGAAAAAGAGGATTGTTTCAATCGTGTCGATTGAGGCAATCCTCTTCTGTTAGATGGATATGTCAGTAACTTTTGTTACCAAGTATGACTACTGAAACTTTTGCATATCTTTGTGGCAGTAAAGCGTCTACTTTTGTAAAGCCCTTGGCTACTTGTGAATATTCTATTTGATTAGAACCTTCTTACCATCAATGATATAGATACCAGGACTCAGTTTGCTATTGTCGTTAGCATCCCTTACTTTGAAGCCATTGATAGTGTAGACAGCACCTTTGGGTCGTTGATTTATCGCTATCTTATCCACAGATGTGTTGATATTACTCGCACTTTTCCCAACGACATTGACGCTACGTAAGTAGTAGCCCTGTCCTGTTATGGCTAAACCATACTGCTTTAACTCTTTGATAGTACTTGGTTCAAGTTCAACGATATAAGTCTTCTCGTCCTTTCCCTCTGTCAGGTTTACAATATTTCCATATTGTTCTGAGAACGAGAGCTTAGGTCTGTTGGGTTGACCTTCAACCTTTGTATTCTGTCGTAAGTAAACTTTTGCGTTCGGTTTAACGTCTCTCACCACAATTTCAAGCTTTTGCCCTTCTCCTATACCTGCAAATTGTTCGGCAGGAATGAGCGTCTCGCCCCACTGAATCTCCTTAAAACCATTCCATAACGTGGCGTCCTTAGAAGAACGACAAACGGTGTACAAGCGGATATTCTCACCTTTTAAGATACACCCTTCACCCTTTAGTTGCTTGCTAAGTGCCTCTGATACAACGAAAGTCATCTGTGCATCGTTCTTTGAGAGTTCAGGTTTTAGCGTAGTGATAGGTTCACCTTTTCTATTATAGAGGTCGAGACTCGCTTTCTGTGTAGGGTCACAAACCTCAAGGTCCATCACCAATTGGTCGCCTGTATTAAGTTTTTTGAACTTGTCCTTAGCAATGTCTACACTGATCTTCTGGTTCTCTCTATGTACCGGAACAGTACCAATCCAAAGCAGTTCATTAGCTCGCTTGAACACACGAAGCCAATCGATTTCTGTCACAAACGCCTTTGGTACCTTGTTAATATCACCTCCGTACTGAGGATTGAGTTCGGGGTAGAGCGTACCAGAAAAGCCTTTGTAAGGATACATGTTAGGTGTTATCGTAGTCCCAGCCTTATAGGCCTTTCCTCCAACTTGGCCTGTTATAGCAACGTCCCAGACACGGTCTTCCCCATACTTAGATAGGTTCTGCGCTAAAAGGGCATTGTACTGGTAGGGATAGCGAGGGTCTTTTCTCTTGTATCTATCGTCCTTTGTACGGAATACCGAGCGTACCCTGCCATCTAAGAGGAAGGTCACAGCTAAGTTCAGAGGGTCGCCTGGCTCAGGATCTATTTGTGCTCCATATACATGGAAGTCCTTACCTGGGTCGAAATCAATCTCTCTTACACGGTCTCCATAGTCGTTGTGGTTATAAGTAGACTTAGGCATCCCATTGTTCCAACCAGCATTATAGTCCATGCCATGCGTTGTCTGATGCAGATAGAAGCCTTTCTCCTTCATTGCATCTTTTCGGTCTTCATTGACAAAGAACTCTTGTAAGTCTATTTCAAAGGTACTTGCACCATTACAATGACGAAGCCATAGCGCCATCCATGTGCCGAAGACGTATGGAATCTTAGCTTTTATCTCTATGCGAGAGTACAGAGGGTAATAGGTACCTTTGTCTAATCCGACCCCTGACTTTAGGTCTGCTCCGTTGGCATTACGGCTGGAGAGTGCTCCTGACCACCAACCATATTTCCCAAACTCATGCTTGGGTTTGAAGGGAGGTTGTGTCTTTACGCTATAATCGGTACCTGCTGGGTCGTGCTTATAGTCGCGACGTCGTCCAGTAGTGATAGGCTCTCGTGAGGCTGTGATATAGACAACACCATCTCTCACCTTAACCATTTGGTCACGATAATACTGTACGCTTGCTTGGTCGTAAGTGTTACCATAATCATCGAACTTATAGTTATATTTCGAGTCTCCGTATATTCCCCATCGAGTCTCATCTATCTTATTACCATTAAACTCGTCTCCTCCGTAGTAATTCCAGCCTGCCAATGGTGGAATGGCATGCTGTGTCACTTGTGCAGAAAGCTTGGAAAGACTTAAGTACAGTCCGCAAAGTATTAATCCTGTTGTTTTCATGTTGTCTGAATTAGGAGTAGTTGTATCCTACTCAATGTTGAGAAAATAGTTTAGAGGTGGTCCTGTCGGATAGATACATCGGAACTTACGAATAAAAGTAAGGTGTCATGACATTTGTATCTATGGTAGACTAACCTCGTGTGCAAATTTACATCATTTTTTTTATAGGGACTTCTTATATAGTGTTTGAGCTGTGTAAAATATTTATAAGGTATTGTAAACCTACTCATTTTATGTTGAATAATATGAAATCAATACGTCTTTTGTTTATTTATGTTTCGTCTAATGGCTTGAAAGACACTGTTGTCTTTACGTAAGCAGCTTGTAGATTAGAAAGAGAATAACGAAGATTAGGGAGGGTAACTCTTGTTATCTTAAGCGGTAAAAACGATATATAATAAGGTGTTAGATATGCTTTTCCTCCTAAGAATATAAGATGCTTATATACGATAGACGATTTTTATAGATTAGGTTTACTACTAATCCTGCCCTTCACGATGACTGATTAACGGATTGATAATATGCTGTTTATGTAGAGGATATGTACTAACTGCAGCTACGATGATAAGTAGGCTTGTAATAAAGATAAAGTTCTTCCTCTAATTAGAGCATTGCTTATCAGGTTAAAACAAGGAAGAACCTTATTTATTTGTCGTCTTTATGTTTTGAAGCGGTGTCGAACTATTGCTTAGAAAATAATCATTTCTTTAGGTCGTCAATAGTCTTTACCTCAATGTAGTCGCTGAGAGAGCCTCGTAACATGTCTTTCTTTAGAAGGTCATCGAGTAGGGCTATAAGACTGTCCCAGAACCCCTCCACATTAATTAAGGTAACCTTCTTATGATGATAACCAATAGAAGCAGAGGCTGCAACGGTAAAAATCTCGTCAATAGTCCCTATTCCTCCAGGCAGTGCATAGAACTCATCTGAGCGTTCCATGATGAGTGCTTTGCGATCGGTGAGGTCTTCACAAGGAATCTCAACATCTACGTAATCGCTTACCCTACGTCCTTCTTCCAAGATACGAGGGATAACACCGATAGTGCGACCGCCAGCTTTGTGTACAGCCTTTCCTATACACTCCATCAGTCCACTATTGGCACCTCCGTAAACGAGGGTATGTCCGTTCTCTCCAATCCATCGTCCCAACTCTTCCGCAGCACGGAAGTAGTTGGAATCAATGTTATTGTTTGCGGAACAAAATACTGCTATATTCATCTTATTCCTATTTTTATTTGTGTACAAAGATACAAAAAATAATTGAATACAGTATATCTTATAGTTCTTCGGTGCCTTTTCTCATTATTACGAGAGGATCTTCTGTGATGTGCGAAGTACTTTTGAGTAGGTGTATGCAGCTTAGATACATTTGGTATGAAAGCTTCATATAATTGAAAGGAAAATGAGGTGAGGTTAAAGAAAATAGTAAGGGAAGAATTAAATAAGTATTGGTTGTTGAAGAATAGGTTTTATTTGGCAATCATTACTGTTACGTTCTCCTTATATATAAATCCTTAGTAATCGATAAGTTAGCTTAAATATACGAAGTGGCAACAACTATATTTAAAACAAAATTAGGGCTTTTGAAAGATCTATTTATAACCTTTTCTGAGGTTTATTGTCGTCCTCCTGTTAAGAAGTAGAGTGAGATAGGAGATATACGTCTAAGTGATATGAAAGATAGAAGGCAAACAGTTGTGAGGATAACGGGGGAAAAGAAATAAACAATCAGTACACTTGTAGCTCCAGTGATAGGTAACCATTCCAATTTGAGAGACCACAAAATAATACCTTGAGGAAGTGTGTGTGCCGCATAGATAAAGAACGATGAATCCGTTAATATATTAGGAATTAATTTAGAAGTAAGCCCTTGTTGCTGTCTACGCTCAATGATGTATGTTGTCAGAGAGATTATAGTAACGATTAAGGCAGCATACATGAGGTTAGCAAGTTGTGCCCAATAGAAGAGACAGGCACCGATGATTCCATATATTCCGTAGGGTTTAAACAGCTTTGTTATATCCCATTTCAGAATGGTAAAGGTTGCTCCAAGACTAAAGAATAATAGACTCTGTCCCCATCCTTCCCATTGATCAGGTAAATAATGGACAGCATATAGAAATATTAGAAGCATACATAATGCTAATTTTTTGTGCCATCGAGAAAGGAGATGGATAGTTGTATAAATGAATGGGGAGGCAAGTGACAATACCATAAGGTTGCGAACGAACCATAAAGGAATGTCTATAGGGGTAGCAAGACCACCTTTCTGGCCAATCAGACTTGTGTCCCAGAAGATTAAAAGATAATCTTTAATGGTGAAATTAGATAGCGGCTTATCAATAATAGCAGTCCATCCTGGGCGTAAAGAACTACCAATGGCGATGATTAGGAGGAACAATAAGTTCCATAATATATAAGGTATGAGCAACGATTGCAGCCTATGACGGATCTTGTTGATATACACCTTTCGTGTAAACTGTCTACAATGAAAAAACAACAGGCCACTAATGAAAAAGAAAAACGGGTTCGCTAATGGAGCAAGCGAACCCGATATAAAGTCGATGAATGTTCCTAATGACAGGTTGATATTACCGATTGGGGGTGAAAAAGATGCTTTTAAAGCATTGTCCCAAGCAAATGATACACCTTTGAAATTAGAATGAACGAACAATACTAATACGATTAGTGGGAATCGTAAAGCCGTAATAACCTGTGACAGTGTGCTATCTTTGTTCGTTCTAATCATCTTAGACCCTTTTATTCAGCTAATAATTTAGCTGCCATCTCACGGCCTAAGCGGTTGCACTCTTCCTTAATCTCTGGTGTGAGTGCTTGCTTCATCTCAACAGGTTCGCCTACCTTCTCAAAGTGGAGATGGTTCTCGTTCCATTCGCCAATGGCTGCAACAGCCTTTGAAGCCCATGAGTAAGAACCAAACCAACCGATAAGGTGGTTCTTGATGTCGCGATTGGCAACCTCTTGCAAGAGTACATCCATCTCATGATAGAGTCCTGCATTATAAGTAGGAGCACCAACTATCAAGCCACGGAAGCGGAAGATGTCCTGGAGGATATAGCTGTGATGTGTCTTAGAGACGTTGTACAAACGGATATTCTTCACACCAGCAAGAGACGCTGAGCGGGCTATCTGTTCTGCCATACGTTCTGTGTTACCATACATCGTACCGTAGCAAATAACCAAACCTGGGTCTGTCTCATATTTAGACATACGGTCATACAATGCGACAACCTTATCAACATATTGATGCCATACTGGTCCGTGAGTAGAACAAATATAGTCGAAATGGATACCAGCAAGCTTTTTCAATGCGTTCTGAACAGGTGTTCCGTACTTTCCAACAATGTTAGAATAGTAGCGAACCATCTCCAACCAGCACCAGTCAGTGTCTATGTCCTTATCGATGAGACCGCCGTTTAATGCACCAAAACAGCCGAAAGCATCGCCAGTGAATAGGTAGCTGACCTCACCCTTACAATGAGTCATCATTGTTTCAGGCCAGTGTACCATTGGAGTCATGTAGAACTGAAGGGTATGATTACCTAAGTTAAGCTCTTCACCATTCTTTACTTCAATCGTATTGTCCTTGATTCCATAGAATCCAGACATCATATCGAAGGTCTTCTTATTACCGATAACTTGAATGTTAGGGTAATACTTACGCAGTAAAGCAAGTGATCCAGAGTGGTCAGGTTCCATGTGGTTGATGACTAAGTAGTCTATCTGTCGGTCGCCCAACACCTCACGAAGTCTCTCTATAAACTGTACAAAGAAATCTACCTCAACTGTGTCAATAAGGCAAACCTTCTCGTCATCGATAAGATAAGAATTGTAGCTAACACCATAGGGCAGTGGCCATAATCCCTCGAAGAGATTCTTGTTGCGGTCGTTAACTCCTACGTAATAAACTTTATTGGCAATTTCTATCATTATATTTTTGATTTTATGTAGTTCCTTTTAGTTAGCTTATTGGGCTTATTAGGCCAATTGTGCTTATTAGGCCAATAAGTCTTATTAGGCTAATACGGCTTATTTATAAAGCCTCCTCCTTCATCTTCTCACCAAATTCCTTGCTTACATAATTGAAAATGTCCTTGCAGCAGTCTGCTGAAAACATCAGAGCATAGTTGATAAGTTTGTCCCACTGCTCCTCCGTCAGTCCTTGTTCGAGGTCAGTACGGGTAATGTTATGCTTCAACATACCAAAGATGAAGCCTGCATTAAAGTTGTCACCAGCCCCAATAGTACTGATCACATTTGTGTCGAGGACAGGGTAAGACTTCTTTAATGTCCTACCGCTACGCACCTCTACAGGCTGGCTTCCTTGTGTGTAGATGAATTGTTTGCAATAGAAGGATATCTCGGCATTATACACCTTATCGGCATCTTCTTTCTTGTAAAGTGTCGCAAAGTCCTCATGACTACCACGAACAATATCGGCATAGTCGAGGTTCTCGATGAGATTAGGCGTAACCCTGATTACCTCATCCTTATGTGCTGGACGGAAGTTCACATCATAATAGATGATAGCTCCATGTGAGCGAGCATAGTCGAGTAGGCCGAGAACCTGCGGGCGAATCATTGGATTGACAGCATAAAACGAACCAAAAATCACGATATCATCGGGTTTTATCTCCGGATAGGTGAAGTCTAACAAGTGATGTGGATGTTCCTTATAAAAGATATAGTCAGCATCATTCTTATCATTGAGGAATGCCAGTGATACAGGCGACTTAGAATCGGGGAAGGTAGTGACGTTATCAGCATTCACGCCATTGTCTTTCAAGAAATCAACGATGTATTTCCCAACATGGTCATTGCCTGCTTCTGATATGAACGAAGTATTGATGCCACAACGTCCTAACGATGTGATGGCATTAAAGATAGACCCTCCAGGAACTGCCTCAACTGGTTTGTTTTCCTTAAAGATGATGTCTAAGACGGTTTCACCTATACCTATAACTTTCCGCATTTTATTGTGAATTATGTTGTGTCTCGTTTTAGTTGTGCAAATATACTGAAATTTAGGCGTAACACAAAATGAATTAAGTTCTTTTTTCTTTGTCGATTAAAGTCTATTAGTTTTCATTCTTTTTTCTTAATTTTGCACCTTATGACAAGATATCAGACTGCAGTCTTGGATAACGGACTGCGTATCATAGCCCTTCCAACGGCTTCTCCGGTGGTTTATTGCGGTTATCAACTCAGCGCTGGGACAGCTAATGAACTGCCAGGAGAGGAGGGGATAGCTCATTTCTGTGAGCATGTAACCTTCAAGGGTACTACCCGTCGTACGGCAATAGATGTTATCCAATGTCTTGAACAAGTAGGGGGCGACCTCAATGCCTTTACGACCAAGACCGATACGGTTTATTATTCTGCTATTCTGAAGGACCATCTTCCTCGTGCGATAGACCTTCTGACAGATATTGTCTTCCATAGTGTTTATCCTCAAAAGGAGATTAATAAAGAGGTAGAGGTTATCTGTGATGAGATAGAATCGTATAATGATAGTCCGGCTGAGTTGATTTATGACGAGTTTGAAAACCTTATCTTCCGTGGTCATCCATTAGGACATAGTATTCTCGGAACGTCTGAGCGTGTGCGAAGGTTTACTACTGACGATGCGTTACGCTTCACTAAGCAGTATTACTTGCCGATGAATTCGGTGTTTTTTGCGTATGGTGACGTTGATTTCGAGTATTTACTTCGACTTTTAGAGAAGGAGAATGGAGCGAAGGTGAAGGTGATAGAGGAGGTAGAAAAGCCTGTAGAATCATCTCTTCCACCGTTAAGCGAATATCAGCCACAGGTGGTGGAGATAGACAAACATACCCATCAAGCGCATGTAATGATAGGAAATAGAGCTTATAGCATACATGACAAGCGGAGAATGGCACTCTATCTACTGAATAATATATTAGGAGGACCGGGCATGAGTGCCCGTTTGAACCTTGCACTTCGTGAGCGACGAGGACTCGTTTATACGGTAGAAAGCACAATGGTAAGCTATTCCCAGACGGGTCTGTGGAGTGTTTACTTTGGTTGTGATGCTGATGATAGAGCCGAGTGTATGCGCCTTGTTCGTGCAGAACTCGACCGTTTCATGTCGGTTCCATTGTCAGATGAGGAGTTGTCCATAGCTAAACAGCAGTTAAAAGGGCAGATTGGTATTGCTTGTGACAACCGAGAAAACCTTGCATTAGACTTTGGTAAGGGTTTTCTACACTATGGGTGGAAGAAAGATATCACAGCACTTTATCGTGATATAGACGCTATTACGGCTGAGGATGTACAACAGGTTGCATGCGAATTGTTCCCTGAAGAACGACTAACAAAGTTGGTCTATATATAAGGAATAGATTTCATAAAGGATTAATGAGGTTTTTTTGGCATAGTTATTTCTATAGAATTTAGGTAGATAAAGATATAATAAAGGATAATAAACATAAGGATAGCAAAGTAATGAAAGCAAATATTGAACGCACAGACAAGAAGAGAGTCGTCATTGTTGGTGGTGGATTAGGAGGCTTAGACTTAGCTTTTAAGTTAGTAGACGGCGATTATCAGGTTGTACTGGTTGATAAGAATAATTATCATCAGTTCCCACCTTTGATCTATCAAGTGGCATCTGGTGGTCTTGAACCAAGTAGTATCTCCTTTCCGTTCCGCCGTCTTTTCCAAGGACACAAGGACTTCTTCTTTCGAATGGCTGAGGTAGAATCGGTGGATACGGCAAAAAAGACCATTCTAACGACTGTCGGAGAGATAGAATATGACTATCTTGTCATAGCTGCTGGGGCTACTACAAACTTCTTTGGGAACAAGGATATCCAAGCAACTACACTCCCGATGAAATCGGTAAGTGAGGCTATGCGACTCCGTAATACCATACTCCGTAACCTTGAAAAGGCTTTGACTGAAGAGGACCCTACACGAAAACAAGCCTTGATGAATATTGTTGTCGTTGGTGGTGGTGCTTCTGGTGTAGAGATTGCAGGTGCGGTAGCCGAGATGAAGAAGAATATTATAGCTCGTGACTATCCCGACCTTGACTCGTCACAGATGCATATTTATCTTGTGAATGCAAGTGATCGACTTCTTTCTGCTATGGATCCAATGTCGTCTAAACGGGCTGAAGCCGACCTAAAAGAGTTGCATGTACATATTCGTCAACCACAGTTTGCTACGGAGTATAAGGATGGTATTCTCAAGACCAGTGCTGGACTGGAGATACCTACACAGACCGTTATTTGGGTGAGTGGTATCTGTGCGAATAAGATAGCAGGCTTTCCTGCTGAGAGTATCGGCCATGCTGGGCGACTTCTTACCGATCGCTTTTGTCGTGTGAAAGGTCTGAAAGATGTTTATGCGATAGGTGACATCTCTTTGATAGAGGGTGATGAGGAGTATCCTCTTGGTCATCCGCAGTTAGCACAAGTAGCGATGCAACAAGCAAAGACGGTTGCAAAGAACCTCAAAGCAATCGCTAAAGGAGAAGAACCAAAGCCTTTCAAATATAAGAACCTTGGTGTGATGGCAACAATCGGACGTAATCACGCTGTTGCTGAGATAGCTGGAAAGAAATTTGGTGGTTTCCCTGCTTGGGTATTATGGCTCATCGTCCATCTTCGTTCTATCCTTGGTGTAAAGAACAAGACGTTTATCTTGCTGAATTGGATTTGGAATTACATTAATTATAAGCAAAGTCTTCGTCTAATTTTGAAGGCGAAATAAGATGGTTGTTCCATACTTTTAGAAAATAGTATCAATCCTCTT
Organism: Prevotella sp. oral taxon 313; assembly: GCF_003043935.1. Lineage (NCBI taxonomy): Bacteria > Pseudomonadati > Bacteroidota > Bacteroidia > Bacteroidales > Prevotellaceae > Prevotella > Prevotella sp. oral taxon 313. The sequence goes on along the minus strand of NZ_PYXE01000001.1, from coordinate 2,330,403 downwards.
CCCCTATTGGTGACTTGATTCTCTACCAATAGGGGAAGTGTTTTGTTATATATAAAATAGTCTATTATTGCGTTGATTATAGCTTCTTATTGTCTTGTTAGTCCTTCTCTCCCTTTTAGTCCACTATCTAATTAGCCCAGTCTTAATGTGTCCCTATTTGATAATATTTGATGGTATTTGCTTTGCAGTCTTATCATTTTGCGTTACCTTTGCACGAAACATAAAGTAAAAACGTAATATCTATTAAAGGATGAAGCATAATATCGGAAACATTTTAGCGGCAGGTTTTGCTATTGTTGGACTTGCTGCGCTGGCAAGTTGTGCGGGAGAAAAGTTCCATGTGACGGGTTCTATTGCAAATGCCAAGGACTCTTTGCTCTATTTCGAACACAACGGACTCGATGGATTCAGTACTGTTGACTCAGTAAAACTCGATGAAAAGGGGAGTTTCTCCTTCTCTGGTGATAAGGTGGACAACCCTGAGTTCTATCGTCTTCGTATAGCTGGACAGATTATCAACATAGGTATTGACTCTACAGAGACAGTCGATGTCAAGGCTACTTATCCGCAGATGGCTACCGACTACACGGTGAAAGGCTCGTCTGAAAACGAGAAGATAAAGGAGTTAGCATTGAAGCAGATTGACCTACAAGCACGTTGTCAGTCTATTCTTGCAGAGCGTCCTGATATTGCAGACTCCATCATTACTGTGTTAATGAACGACTATAAGCAAGATGTATCACGTAATTATATCTTTAAGGAGCCTATGCGTGCTTATAGTTACTTTGCTCTTTTCCAATATATAGTCATAGGTAATCAGGCTCATCTGATATTCGATCCGTCACGAGATGCAGCTGATAACAAGGTCTTTGGAGCTGTGGCTACAAGCTGGGATACCTATTATCCTGGGTCTAAACGTACGCAAAATCTCCACAATATCACCATTAAAGGCATGAAAGACGAGCGTATTGTTAAAGCGCAGAATAAGCCTGTGGAGATAGAAGCCAAGGAACTTGGTGTTGTCGACCTGCCGTTACGTGATAATAAAGGTGTCGAACGTCATCTAACTGACTTGAAGGGTAAGGTGGTCTTACTCGACTTCCATGTGTTTGCAGCGAAGGGTTCTACAGAGTATATAATGCACTTGCGCGACCTATATAACAAGTATCATGACCGTGGATTGGAGATTTACATGGTCTCTCTGGATGATAATGCGCACTTCTGGAAAGAGCAGGTTGCTAACCTGCCGTGGATTAATGTCTACGATGATACGGGTATTAGTCAGGCTTATACGGCTCCAGCACAGACGGTTCCAATCATCTATCTCATTGATAGAGGTAATAATATTGTGAAGAACCCATCACAGATTAAGAATCTTGATGAGGAGATAGAACGTTTGTTGTAAGCGTCTGTTCTTTACTCATTCTGAGCGTTAAGCGACGAAAAGAATATTCCTTAAAATAGAATAGGTTATTGATATAGAATCTCTATCTCAATAACCTATTTTAGTTTTAGTTTCGTTTGCTGTCATTTTTAACACTTCTCATAACTCGTTGTTGGCTAAGGGTATATGAGAGGTAAGGGTATGACAGGAGTGACAGCAACTTTTATTTCATGTTTTTATACGTCACACACTAACGTCTAAAGATGTTAGTATCCCCAGTACGTTTGGTCGATGGTTGTCTCTACAGCCTGCTCTATATCGTCACTAAGGTTACAGAAGAAGTCTATACCAGTACGGTTCTGTAGCTCCTGTATGGTGATATACTCGCTTTTACTGTTATTGTAATGAGGCGACCAGATACCGAGAGCACGATAGGTGTTGGTTTTCTTGTCGTAAGCAAGCAGTGCCATATAGAAGAACTTTGGTACGATACCATTGAAATGAAGTGACTTGTGGGGTTTTTCCTTCTGTGCCATCTCTTCCAAATCGGTTTGATTACAGATATACTCGTCCTTATCAATAGTAGCAGCCTTCACGATATAGAGTGTATCACATCGTCCAGCCCAATCGCGTACCTTCTCTTCAAGCTTCCCCCATACGCCACCATTGTGCCCTTGTATCTGTGGTTGCATATTCGTTAGATAGAAGGTTTGCTTGTTCTGAGCGGCAGAATAGAGCCTATCCCCAGATGGGCAGAGGTGTCCACGGCTAAAGCCACTCCCTCTGTAATCGTCAGGCGACGTTTGTTCATTTGCTGGTATCTCTGGATCTTGTCGGAAGTCATCTTGTCTCTTTACGTTCTTCTTCAAGAGAACATCATACAGTTCATAGCAGGTCCAACGGTTTGCTTTGAGTTTAGCGTCCCATTCGATAGAGTAGTTACGCAGTTCTCCAAGGTTCGCCTCAGTAGTGTAATGCGTCACTTCATACGTCTTGTTGGTTCCTTGATAGAAGCGAGGAAACTCCAATCGCCAACCTTCACGGTTCTTTTTTAGGTCATCGGCAGTGTTACGATTGGCATTGTTGCCTGTTGGCTCGGGGGTAGGTGTGACGTTTTCAGTGATGGTGTATTCTATCTGAGAGAAGAGGAAATCCTCTGAAACAGTCTTTCCCTTAGGGTAGACCTTTATCCCCACGCCCTCAATCACACGTGTACTATCTATCGTTTCACCCATGACGTAGGTATGCACCTCGCCCAGTTTGGTAGTAATCGTGATAGTTTGTTTCTTATTTTGTGCTGTAGCTGTTATGCTAAGGAGCAACAATAGTGAAGTGATAATATTCTGTTTCATCTTTAATCCTCCTTATTTTTAGCAATAATGTTCATAATCATCGGTGTGTTATATGTTTTCTTCATAACGTTGTGTTCCTTCTTATTTGATAATCAGTTTATGTCCATTCACGATGTACACTCCCTTTGGTAGGTTAGTGAGCGTACTACCCACGTATTGACCATTGAGGTTATACACCTTCATCGCCTTATTTGTAAGCATATAAGGGCGTGTAATCGCATTTGGTGTCGGTGAGAATGAAATCTTAACAGTCGCTGTTGCTGGTACACGATAGTAGGCATGTAAACCTTTCAGAAGGTTGGCCTTGTTGTTAGCACTTACTGGATAGTTGAGGCTTTCATCTGTAGAGAGATAACGTTCGGTCTTATCCACGGCGAGAGTTTTCGGACTATAAACAGCCACGAAACTGTATTGTCCATCGTTTGACGTTACTGTCTCTGGCGTTGTCGCTTTGAGTGTTATTCCTTCAAAGGTTGGGTTCTCGATGTTCCACTTGATGAGGTAGGGCTTACCTGCTTCTATTTGGGTTTGCTTATCATCAAATATCAGAGTATTGTCTTCTACCTGCTTGGTGAATGTTGCTATCTTCACACCTGCTAAGTCTTTTGCTTCAATGTCGAATGGAACGGCAAAAGTGTCCCAATGGTCTGCTGAGAACGTACGCTTAAGACGGACAGATGCGTCTGTAATATCGCTTTGAGGCAATACAAAAGCCTTCTCTTCGTCGATAATAAAGGTGACAGGACGATGGTTGTTCAGGTAGATTGGGTTGATTTCCTTCCTTCCACTATTCGGAACAACGATACCTGCAAGGTCAATGATAGTGCCTTGATACGGTGCAGTGTATTTCTCGTTACTACCAAAGCGGTTGTTGATGACAATACCGTCTTGCGTGGTGAGGGCATCATCGATAAGTGTCTGGTCCTTCAAGCATACCCAATCAGCAGTGTTATCAAGATAATTCTTTGCTTCAATCTCCTTTGGCTGGACAGCTTGTTCAGTAACAGGTGCTGCAATGACAAGCAGTGAGGTGTTAGTCACATTAGGGATAGCTTTAAAGTATGGAACACCATTTTCCACGACATACTCACCTGTAATCTGTCCTGCTAAGTGCTGATTGCTAACGAATGGTACGTTTGGATTGATACCATAGAAGCATACCGCACCAGTCGTGTCACGTACGTATGCCTCCTGTGTGTTGCCTGTTCCGAATACGTAAAGGACACGTGCCATACTGCCCTCATTGCCATCGGTAAGGGTGAGGGTAGCTTTTGTTCCACTTGCCAAGGTCTTGAGTTCTTTTATACTGTTCACCTTTGCAATAGGTTTCGTTGGTTGTGTTGCTGAATAATTGACTGTTATCGTTTTGATATTATTCGTTGCAGATGCTTTAAAAGTCACTGAATTAATCACTAAATTATTGTTTGTCCATGACAAATCATTTAGTGCTCCGCTGTTACATGTGCTTTTCAAGTTACCAGTAAAAATAATACTTGTAATCTGTTTCCCTGCTGGTACGCTAAGTGTAAGCTCACTATTTGCATAGAAACGTAACTCTATATTGCCTTTAGAGTTCCATATTCGTGTAGGCGTTGAGGCATTGTTTTTCTTTTGCGTTAAGGTTACATCTTGGAGTGTATACCCTTTGTCGGATAGGTCTGTACCCTTTTTCGGATTAGGCTTTCCGATTCCTAAAGCGTTGAGTCCTCCGTCAGTAGTGAAATCGAAGGTGACTGTGTCAGCACAAACTCGTAGTGGTGAGACCCACAGAAGTGTTAATGCTAAGATGTGTAAGAAATGTTTCATGCTTTTTTATAAATAGTGTGTTGGTTTTTAATTGCTGTTATTTACGAGCCAAACGCTATTGGGTTAGCTGCAAATCATTCTATTGCAAAGTTAATGTTTTTTATTGGAAAAAGCCGTTAAGAAGGTAGGTTTGTTCCTTGAAAGCTGTTCTCAGCGGAGTAGAAAGACGAGACGAGCTGCTAAGCAAATAGTCTTTACAGGTATTATGGAGCAGCATACTACATTTTGGAGGTGTTAGTGGAATGGTAAAAAAGTATTACGAATTGTCGTATCAATAACCCTCAAGAAAGGAGTATGATTTTATCAAGAATGGAGTCTGTAACCTTCATATAATCAGATGATTATAGAAGGCGTTGAAGAAGACGCCTTCCTTGCTTCAAGAAGAGCGTCTTCTTGCCCCTTGAAGGGCATGTTCTTGGATGTAGAAAGGCCTCTTCTTGCACCTTGTGGAGCATGTATTGGATGTGAAAGAGGCGAAAAAAGTTGACATTAAGAGCGAAGAAAGTGTTTTATCCTTGGCCCTTCCTCGAATGAAGAGGGAGCGATGACGGTTCTACTCTCACACGTCCTCTGTATATATTTGGCGTTCTATTTTCTATTATTCATAGTCCAATGGGGGGGTAATCTCATATTCTATTCTCCTCCCAGCGAGGGTGGGGCAGGGGGTAGAACTACCTTTTATAGGGTTATCTTGGTGGCTATGTCCCTCCTTGTGGAGGAGTAAAAAGGGGGCGAAACCACCAAACGTAAAAAAGGCTGAAACCCTCTTTTGGATTTCAGCCTTTGCTTTTTTATGATGATGATAAGATAGTACGGATATGTATTCGTAGCTTATCTGTTGTCTATGCGATGACTATTAGCCTTTCATGATAAGGCATACAGCGTAGGCGGCCATGCCCTCTTCGCGACCAACAAAACCCATGCGTTCGGAAGTGGTGGCCTTGATAGATACGGCATCGACGTCGCAACCGATAATGTCAGCCAAGCACTTGCACATAGCGGGGATATGTGGGTTTATCTTTGGACGCTCGGCACACACCGTAGCATCGATGTTCCCTACACGAAAACCCTTTGTTGCTAAGAGGTCAATGGTCTTACGAAGGATAATCTTAGAGTCCATATCGAGCGTATCAGCAGAAGTATCTGGGAAATGATAACCGATGTCGCGCATGTTAGCAGCACCGAGTAAGGCATCACAGATGGCATGAATCAATACGTCGGCATCACTGTGTCCGAGAAGACCGAGACTGTGCTCAATCTTAATACCACCTAAATAAAGGTCGCGTCCTTCCACAAGTTTGTGTACGTCATATCCCATTCCGACGCGGAAAGATGGGATGGGTTGAGTAGAATTGGTCATAATAATGGGGACCTTCCCAAGCTCTTCTAAGGTAGAGGATGTTTAATGCAAGGGATAGGTTTTTATTGGTTTATATTAAAAGTCTTATAATACTTATGTAAAGAAGATTACTATCAAGGATTTTGCTAATTGTAGTAATCACTCCCCTCCCTTTTGGGGAGGGGTTTGGGGAGGGGCCAGTTGTTGCTTATCTTCTCTTAAACAAGTCCTTAATACCATCCATATCAAAGGTGAGGGAGAAGCGGAGAGTCTGGTCGAGTGGGTTGTTCTTGGCTGTTGCAATGACATATCCTGCATCCAAAGCAAAGACATTCATCTTAAAGCCGGCGCCCACAGTGAAGTATTTTCGGTTACCTTTGTTCTCGCTCTCATGGTGATAACCAGCACGAAGGGAGAACTTGTCATTATAAGTATATTCTGCGCCTAAGCTCCACTGTATCTCTTGTAACTCTTCAGAAGCACCATTAGGTGCATCGCCAAAGCTCTTAAAGATACCAGAGATAGATGATACGTCATAGTAATCCTTCTGGAGTCGATTGTCATAGTCTACCTGTGTCTCATCAGCCTTGCGCTTTGGATAGGTAGGAACTAATAACTTATTGGCATCAGCAGCTATCGTAAAACGATTGAACTCATCGATAGGAACCATCAAGGAAGCACCTAAACGGAGGTTGGTTGGGATGAACTCAGAACGGTTGTCACCACCGAAGGTAATCTTAGAGCCGATGTTTGAGATGTTCATACCTAAGCCTAACTGGCACTCGCGTTCGCCGATATTGATATAGTTCTGGTAGTAGCATGACAGGTCGGCAGCAAAGGCAGAACCTGGAGCGGTGTCGTCTGTATAGTTATAGGTAAGGTCGGAGTATATCCAACGTACTGCAGCACCTAATGAGAAATGCTCGCTTAGCATCAAGGAGTAGGCTACATCCAATGACATCTCGTAGGGGTTGATGGTCATATTAGAGCCATCAGTCATCTGCACCTCACCCAAAGAGAAGTAACGCAATGATGCTGAGACAGCACTATAGTCACCGATACGATAGTAGCCAGCAAGGTAGGCTAAGTCGATATCGCTCACTAACTGGCGGAGCCAAGGCGTATAGTTCAGTGAGACACCCGCACGGGAGATGTTAAAAGGATATTTAGCAGGGTTCCAATACTGTGAGTTGACATCGGGGTCAGTGGCTGCACCGACATCACCCATACCAGCCGAACGTGCGTCTGGAGCGATGGTCTGTGAAGTAACTGATGTGTTGACAGGGTTAAAGATATCCTTCTTCTCTTGCGCAAAAGCGGTAGACGAGGCAAGTACCGTCAGTGAGAGGATGGCTATACGAAGCTTATTAATCATTCTGTTTTAATTGTGTTGCTTGTTTTATGTTGCTATATGGATAGAAACGTTCTATCTGTCTTATTTATTGTCTAAGATAATTAGTTTCTTAGCTTTCGATACCTTGGTGGCTCCATTACTGCTGAGACGTACTCGATAGAGGTAGACGCCCGTCTTGAGTCTTGCCCCACTCTCAACGGTAAGGTCCCAGTTGGCGGTGATGGCATTGCCCGATGCAACAGCTGTCTCGCTGCGGTGCCATAGCAGTCGACCGCTCATATCGAATACTTCTATGTCTATATCGACATCTGAACCAATGTAGTTATGGGTGACGATGAAGGTTGTCTCTGTCGTAGCTGGGTTCTTTGAGGCATTGACACTATAGATTTCAGGGGCCAATCCCTTGACAACTTTGAACTGAAGGGTGACGGTTGAAGGGTTGTTCTGTATGTCCCATGCACGGAACTGTAGCGTGTGTGGACCCTCAGAGAGCTCTGGTAGGCTGAAACCTGTTGCTCCTGAGGTATAGCTACCGAAGTCATATCGGAAGTTGTCGTTTAAGATGTAGGTCTGTGTCAACTTACCATCGATAGTCAACTGCATATCATGTCCAATACCATTACCAGAAGCATTGATGCCATCTTTGTCTGTTATCTGTGCATAGAAGTATGGAGTGCTGTTTACCTCACCGCCATTGACGAACGAAGATGAATTGAGATAGGCATAGATAGATGGTCCGATAGAATCGTTATAAACAACTTCTGTGCCGTCAATCGTGAACCCTTCTTCGTGACCTTGGGCCATGAGGGTGTGGTTGTCATTAATAGCAAAGAGATTAATCAGGCCCGTACCTGCTGCATAGTTGATGTCGCGTGGTACGGCAAAGGTAAAGGTGAACTCGCCATTCTTGATACTGTCAGTACCATTGTAGAGCACCTTCTGGCGGTCATAATACTGGAAAGCACTTGTGGATGTCTCCTCTTGTTGCTTACAAGTGATGAGTTCTTTTGTGTCACGAACGGTTGCTGTGAGCAGTCCCTTGTAATCGGTCTGTTTGTTACCAGCCTTTGCTATGTATCCTTTGACGGTCACAACCGAGCCACCCTTGAGTGTAACTGAGCCTGACGCATTGGGGGCTTGTCCGTTAATTGTCTCTACTTTAATCTCTAAGGTTGGGAGGTTAAGGGAGAGGGCAGGGTCGCCTAATAGGGCATACTGTAACTTGTTCGGTGTGAGGTCGCTGTTTGAGTTAATCAACTCACACTTAGCTAAACGCTGCGCCTCGCCCAACGTGGTTGGTCTTCCATCTGTAAAGCTTAGTACATGCTTAAGGAAAGCGGTGTTGATAGCCTTGTTATAGTAGGCATATACCGTGCGGGTAGTACCCCAGAAGGCTACTGAACCACCTTTCTTATTTAACATTGCTGCTTCACCGATGGTCGGGATGGTACCATCGTAAGGCATAATATCACAGCTGGCAGTAATCCAGAGAGGTAGATTAGCATTGGTGAAATTAGCAAAGTCATTAAGTCGGAGTACTGCTTCATGGGATATCTGGTCTTCTTTTCCATGTCCCGCATAATCCATGATAAGTGCACCCTGTGATTGTTGTTGCTTGATGATAGCACTTGCTTCAGGGTAGGTGTTACCGGTGGCAGACGATACACGAGGGTAAGCATCCCACATCACCTTCTTTACTTGATAGTCGGGATAGGTCGACATAATGGTTTCTGCGGTCTCATTGACATCATGCATGTGAAGGTTGTTGTTGCCATCATCGCCCATGAACATGATGACGTTCTCCCAACTCCCACCATTCTTATTCTCTGCATAGCTGATAGTCTTATCGACTAATATCTTTGTTTCTGAGGGATCAGTAACTGGGAAGCGACCTACTCCGAGGTCTTCTTTGTCACGTCTCAGTAAGTCTCCTCCCTCACCATCATCCATTAAAGTAAACCAACCATCATTGACATAGCAGTCGGTCTCGCTGAATGAGTTCTCACTCTCGTATGCCAAGAGATAGTCATCGGGGTTGAGATTGCGGCAGGCGCTGGTCACCATACGATTATCCCATACACAATCGCCAAAGAGAAGGAGCGACTGTGGGAGATTGGTGGTAGTAGCACGGTCGTAAAGCATCTTCATATAACGACGATAAGCCATAGCATCAGGAGTCCCACTTGAGAACTCGTTATAGAGTTCGTCTGCTGGGACAATGCGTACAGTGATGTTATCGTGTGTGCGATGGAAGGCTGCTAAGCGTTCTGCCTGTGCTAATAACTTCTGACTTGTAGGGATGATAATCACCATGTTGACTGGATCGTCAGCATGATGGTCTTGATTGGTTATATTATAAACATACTCAGAGGCAGGGAAAGAAGCCTTCAAAGAAGGGGCTGGCGCAGGTGTAGGGTAAGTCATGATGAGATAGTCAAGACGTGCAGGACCGCCTGACAGGGTGGTCAATTTGATACTATCAACAGCATGGAGTGTGTTGAGTGTGTAGGTCCTGACTTCTTCGTAGCCTTTGTCAAAGGAATCTTGAGGAGATACTCTGATATCGCCAAGATGCTGACCGTTTGCTTCTACCTTTACAGTTGAGGTATAGGAGCCTGTTGTTATGGCTACTGTGAGCTTTGCATTTGTCGCATGTGCTTTGTTAGATAAGGTGAAAATTTTACTTTCGTTGAGCTTTAATGGTGTCTCTTCAAAGAGGTTGCGCCCTCCATGATACCAACTGAAATTATCTACTTCATGTAGACTATGGTAGTCGTCAGCCGAAGGATAAAAACTATTAAGGAAGGTGGTGCTGTCTGAAATAGTCGTAGGAGCAGTGTTATTATCCTCAGTTAGGAAGTAATAGCCATAGTCTGAATAGGGATTGCGGACTCTCTTCACAGATGTGTTACTTTCCCAACTGATAGGGCCACGAGCGTAGAAAAGGCGTCTACCATTACTATTATAGGTAGGAACTTCTCTTAAGTCATCATGCGAAATGATGTCATTTGCTGTTAGTACTTCCTTTTGTAAGTGCCCGCCATAACCATAGATTTTCACCTTATCTATATTAGAGAAGCCCGCACGGCGGATGAGGTCGTTGGTTAACTGATAGACACCATTGGCAGGCACACGTATCTTTGCCCATTTACCATTGGCGAGAACGGAATGTTCTGCATAGCGACTTGTAGTAGTGGATGAGGCTCCACTACCTGCACGAGTAGTAAGCCCTTTTGTCGTTCTCTTCTTTGGATGCGATGTAAGAGCTATCATGAAACTGACGAGGAACTGCTTTTTTCCGTTGCGCTGAACGATTGGCATTAGAGAAATCTCTAATACCCCACGCTTGCGTTCGACGGTCATCTGCTGGTGTATTTCTGGTAATGTGGGTGGTATAATACTTGTCAGTGCATTATATCGGGCAATGTCTGCCTGGCTCATATCTATGAACTCTGGGTAACGTATCTCTAAGTCGTAGATAGAGTCAGCATATTGCTCACCTATGGGAATAGCATAGTGGAAATGTGGCAATACTGAGTCTATTGTCACATCTTGAACTGTTAGATTGAAAAACCTTTGCTGCTGAGCTGATAGCTTTATACAACTCAACAGGAGAATGAGGCAGAGTATTGCTGAACGTTTCATTATCAGCTCGTAGAATCCTTTTGTCATTTTATCTATGTATTCCTCCTTATGTCTTTTGGTCAGTTATTCCCTCTGTTCGGTTTTCTTATTTGTGCTTGTTTGTTGAACATGTATTATCTTCTATACCTTGTGCTGGTAAAATGAAGAGAGACGCAAGCTACTTGTTAGTTAACAATGTATTGTTTTCTAAACCATGTGTGATAGTCTCTTGATAGTCTATCTTTTCTTGTCTTCTTTACTTGCAATTGAAGTCGAGAACCTTTCTCTCTTCTATGTATCCTTCCAGATGGTCATTGATATGTACAGGTGCACAACCTGATGGACAACCTGTGTAGAGAATGTCGCCAGTTTTGAGGGTGAAGTAGCGACTGATGTAACTTATGATTTCATCTACCTTGTATAACATATCACTTGTACATCCTTCCTGAATGGTTTGCCCATTGATATCAAGGTGAAAGCGGAGTCGTTGTATGTTAAGGAACTTCTCCTTTGGTATCCATTCGCCTAAGGCTGCCGAACCATCAAATCCTTTGCAGAGGTCCCATGGTAGCCCTTGTGCTCTCAGCTTCTGCTGTAATTCACGGGCTGTAAAGTCAATACCAACAGTCACAGCATCGTAGTATCTATGTGCGAAACGCTCTGAGATGGTCTTACCCAATCGACAGATACGTACCACGAGTTCCGTTTCATATTCAATCGTTCCCAAGTCATCGGGAATGAAGAAAGGCTTTTTATCTTTCAGTAGGGCAGAGTCTGCCTTTGTGAAGATAACTGGTCCTTCCTTTTTAGATAACGTTTCGTTTTGCGATTTATTATATTCGGCATAATTCATGCCGACTGCAAAGATTTTCATTATTGATGTTTTTGGGGGATTATTGGCCTTATTAGCCTAATTGGCCTTATTAGGCCTATTAGCCTTATTAGCCTTATTAGCCTCATTAGCCCTATTGGCCTTATTAGCCTTATTAGCCTTATTAGCCTTATTAGCCTTATTGGCCCTATTAGCCTTATTGGGCCAATAACCCAATAAGCAAAAAAAAGTTGCAGGAGCCTGATGGCTTTCCTGCAACTCCTATATTTTTCTTCTAAAGAATCTCTATGATTACTCAGCAGAGAGAGTGAAGCGCTTGTAAGCAACAATCTTAAGATCCTTGCTCTGAGCCTTAAGCCACTCGCTAACGCTCTGCTTGTCACCATCACCAAACTGGAACTCCTGATCAACGAGACAGTTCTCCTTGAAGAACTTATTCAGACGACCCTTAGCGATATTCTGAATCATACCCTCATTGAGGTTTGCTGCCTTCTCAGCAGATACAGTCTTGCGGATTTCGATAGCCTTGTCAGCTTCCTCACGAGTCAACCAACCTTTCTTGATGTTAGACTCAATGTGGTCATCACTGTCAACGAGGTTAGCGTTGATGCCTGCCTTCTTGATAGCAGCAACAACAGCCTTCTCTACCTGCTCTTCCTTAGTCTTCTCAACAGCTACCTTAAACTCCTCGTCCTTAACTGACTGTGGAATAGATGCCTCGTCGAGAGCTACTGGCTTCATAGCTGCAACCTGCATAGCTACCTTGTGACCAGCCTCTTCGTTGTTTTCGTTGAGCTGAACGATAGTAGCGAGAGTGTGCTTGTTCATGTGGTCATAAACAGACAAGTTCTCACCCTCAAGGAAGTTGTAGCCGTCGAGCTCCATCTTCTCACCAGTAACACCAGAACGCTGCTGAACTGCTGTAGCAGCATCCTCGCCATTAGCGAGCTTCAATGCCTTAACCTCATCAAGGCTCTTGCACTTGTTAGCAACAGCAGCGTCCAGAATCTCCTGAACGAGGGCGATGAAGTCCTGACCATTAGCAACGAAGTCTGTCTCACACTTAATAGCAACCATAGCAGCAAAGCCATCTACCTGCTTAACGAGTACACAACCGTTTGATGTCTCACGGTCAGAACGCTTAGCAGCGATAGCCAAACCACGCTCACGAATCAATTCCTTTGCTTTGTCGAAGTCGCCTTCAGCTTCTGTGAGAGCCTTCTTTACGTCAGCCAGACCTGCGCCTGTCATAGCGCGGAGCTTCTTAATATCTTCAATAGATACAGCCATTTTTTTGTTTTCCTTTCTAATATTATTAAATATTGTGGGCGTTGATGAGGGATAATAAACTTCACCTATTATTATAAATAATATAGAAGCTCATTAGCACTCACCAGCGCCCACTATGTTTCGTTTAATTACTCAGCAGCTGGTGCCTCGTTCTCAGTCTTTGGAGCCTCTTCTGCCTTACGAGCAGCACGCTTTGGCTTTGCCTCAGCAGCTTCCTCTGCCTGCTCTGCAGCAGCCTTCTCGTCAGCCTTCTCAGCCTTACGCTCCTCAAGGCCCTCTGCGATAGCACCGCAGCAAGCAGCGAGGATAGCCTCTACAGAATCCTTAGCATCATCATTAGCTGGAATGATATAGTCGATGTTCTTTGGATCAGAGTTGGTATCAACGATACCGAATACTGGGATGCCGAGACGGTTAGCCTCCTTAACAGCGATGTGCTCCTTCATTACGTCTACAACGAAGAGTGCAGATGGCAAACGAGTCAAGTCTGAGATAGAACCGAGGTTCTTCTCGAGCTTAGCACGCTGACGTGAAATCTGCAAAAGCTCACGCTTAGAGAGGTTAGAGAATGTTCCGTCGTTCATCAACTTGTCGATGTTCGTCATTTTCTTCACTGCCTTACGGATGGTTGGGAAATTGGTCAGCATACCGCCAGCCCAACGCTCGTTTACGTATGGCATGTTTACAGCTGCAGCCTTCTCAGCTACAACTTCCTTAGCTTGTTTTTTAGTAGCGACGAACAGAATCTTCTTACCACTCTTTGCAATACCTTTGAGTGCCTCTGCAGCCTCGTCAATCTTAGCTACAGTCTTGTGAAGATCGATGATGTGGATACCGTTACGCTCCATGAAGATATAAGGAGCCATAGCTGGGTTCCACTTGCGACGGAGGTGGCCAAAGTGACATCCTGCCTCCAATAACTGGTCAAAATTTGTTCTTGACATTTTGTTTGTTTTTACTTGTTTACTTTCTTTTTAATTCTTTCTTGGCGAATGAGCTTCACCACGCTTTGTTAGAATCAACTGACGGGTAGTCCCCCGATAAGGAATCGCGTCAGTTTAGATACTAAACCATTTCCTTTTATTCCTTTGTACGTTGGTATTTACACTTTGAACCTTTGTCTTTCTATTTATTGAATAGAGCAGACTGTATGGTTCAATGTCCTAAGTTCAATGTCCCAAAGAACATAAAGGAAATATTAACGCTTACTGAACTGGAAGTGAGCACGAGCCTTTGGCTGACCTGGCTTCTTACGCTCAACAGTACGGCTGTCGCGTGTCAGGAATCCCTGGTCCTTAAGTGCTTTCTTATCTTCAGCGTTAACCTTAACCAATGCACGAGCGATAGCAAGACGCAGTGCCTGGCTCTGACCAGTAAAGCCACCACCATCGAGGTTGGCTTTAATGTCATACTGACCTTCTACACCGAGCAACTGCAGTGGCTGCTTAACCACGTACTGCAGGATAGCTGATGGGAAGAATTCAGTTAAATCTTTCTTGTTGATTGTGATCTTACCGGTGCCCTCTGAGAGGTAAACACGCGCTACAGCGCTCTTACGGCGACCAATTGCATTAATTACTTCCATCTTTCTCCTTATTATTTATACTGGTTAATATCAATTGCCTTTGGCTTCTGTGCCTCGAGACCGTTGAGCTCTGTACCTTCGATAACATAGAGGTTATCCAACAGATGACGACCTAAAGGACCCTTTGGTAACATACCCTTAACAGCGTGACGAATCATCTTGTCAATACCGTTCTTACGAGTACGAAGCTGTGCAGGGGTGTTGAAACGCTGACCACCAGGGTAACCAGTATAACGTGTGTAAACCTTATCAGTCTCCTTCTTACCAGAGAATACAACCTTAGCTGCATTGATAATGATTACGTTGTCACCACAATCTACGTGTGGGGTGAAAGTTGGCTTGTACTTTCCGCGAAGAAGCTTAGCTACTTTAGAGCAAAGACGACCTACAATCTGATCGCTCGCGTCAATAACGACCCACTCTTTCTTAGCTGTTTCCTTGTTTACGGAAATAGTCTTGTAACTTAAAGTGTCCATTCTAAAAAATTAATAATTTTACTACTAAAAAACGTTTTCTATTTCTACGACTGTGCTTGACCTAACCATGCTGTCCGGCCAAAGACAACACTATTAACACGTGTCGTATGGGGTTCTAAGTGTATCCCCGTTAATAATCGGACTGCAAAGGTACTTATTTTCAACCTTATATAAAAGATTTGAATAGCATAGCTACGTGTTGTTTATGATTATTTAACTAAATTAATATGAGTATCACTATCTATCATGGGGATTTTTGAAGTGGGGGAGTGAATGCCATGATATCTGTACATGACTATATGTGCATTTAGTCTTACTCCTTTCCCTTATTTCCTTATCCTATATATAAGGGTGTTTCCGTAAAGCCTCTCCTTCTTAGAATTGATGAGTTATGTATGGTGACGAGAATGGCTTTATTAGTTCTGTGTATAACAAAAGGAATAACTACTCATCTGACTCTTTGTTATTCTGTCTTTTTGTATCCAGTTCTATTGCCTTCACTTTCCAAATAGTATGACCCCTAATTATATCATTCATATCTGTTGCCGTCAATCGGCGTTTGTGTGTTCTCCCTGTTCGCAGAAAGGCTTCTGTACATCTGTGAAAATCTGTGAGAGATAAAACTCATAACGAATTCTCTTGTATTCTTTTATGTTTCTTATCAATGATTTCAAAAACTTAAAATTCAGTCTGTATAGCCAAAAATGATAAAAAAGAATGTGTCTTATAATTGTTTTATTTATTTTTGCAACAACGTATTGTTGTGCTATGTCTTTTCTCAAAGAGGGCTGCGTAGGGCGGATGATACGATAGAGATCTAAATATTGAACATAAACATATAAACCAAGATGAAATTAAAATCTAAATTGTTAAGCATGGCTTTAGCCTTCGTTCCTGTGTTCGGTTTTGCCGACAGTAATATTAAGATGGTAGTTGGTACCTATACCGATGCAGGTAGTCAGGGATTGTATTCCTTCTCTTTCGACCAATCTACGGGTACTGCATCAGGCATTGCTTCGTTGAAGGTAGACAATCCTTCTTATTTTACTTTCAGTAAGGATGGCCGTAACATCTATGCTGTTAGCGAGAAGAATAATGCAACGGCTGTTCTCAATAGTATTGGTTACGACCCTGTAAACGGTACTTTCGCTTTTAAGAACTCTCAGCTAACGCATGGTGGCGATCCTTGTTATGTTGCTACAGATGGCAAGATTGCACTTACAGCTAACTACTCTGGGGGTACTATCTCTGTCTTCCCTATTCTTAAGAATGGAACACTTGGTAAGTCTTTGCTTCAGGTAGGTAGTAAGAAAGGAGGACCAGATCGTTCACGTCAGAACACACCTCATGCACATTGTGCTATCTTTGCGCCTGATGGTTATATCCTTACAACCGACTTCAGTGGCGACCGTATTCTTTGTTTCTCTTATAATGAACGTAATAAGAAGTTAGAGGACCATGGTATTGCTGCTCATGTGAAGCCAGGCTCTGGTCCACGTCATCTTGTCTTCTCTCCTAATGGTAAGTATGCTTACCTTATGAGTGAATTGTCTGGTAAGGTGACAGTTTACAGTTATAGTGATGGTAAGTTAAAGGAACTCCAGTCTATTGCTGCCGATTACGCTAACGCACGTGGTGGTGCTGATATCCATGTTAGTCCTGATGGTTCGTTTGTTTATGCCAGTACACGTCTGAAGGGTGATGGTATCACAATCTTCCGTGTAAATAACAATGGTACATTGACTCGTGTCGGTGCACAGCGTACGGGTAAACACCCACGTAACTTTGCTATAACCCCAAATGGTAAGTTCCTTCTTGTTGCTTGCCGTGATGACAACTCAATACAGGTTTACTCACGTGATAAGAGTACGGGTATGCTTAAGAATACTAATCAAGATGTTATCCTTAGTCACCCTGCCTGTATCAAGTTCTATCCAGAGTAGTGTCCTTTGGAGTTAAGGAGATTTCAAGAGGAGTTAAGGAGTTAAGGAGTTAAAGGGAGTTAAGACATTAGTCTTTTCCCTTTCATTCCTTTACTCCTTATATTACTATTGTCTTAACTCCCTTTAACTCCTTAACTCCTTAACTCCTCTTGGTTAGTCTTTTTCCTTTCGCTCCTTTACTCTTTTATATTACTATTGTCTTAACTCCTTTAACTCCTTAATACCTCCCTTAACTCTTTAGTTTTCAGACACAAGGAAAGTGTTAAATATTTGAAATGTTTGCTTGTGTATACCTGCTATATCAATAATAATACGTACTTTTGCACAAAATTTAATAAACGTATTCGAGATAGCTTGCTAAATTAACAGATTCTCAAAGGATATCTTTAAGGTCTATTCTGTGTCAAAAAGGAATGCAATTAACCATCGATTATTATCAAAATTCTATATTACAATAAAGGTTTATGAAAAAGAAAGATTATGTAAAGCCAGATGCTAAAGTGTTGAGTCTTTACACGGATGAGTTTATGGAAGGTGGCTTCCATGCACACAGTAGTATAAAGGGTAGCCTTACTCCAGGTGATGATGAAGACGATCCTGAGGAGCATAACCCAACTGCTGTTTAATTTTAAGAGAATTATTTGATAAAATTAGAAAACAAACCTGTAGGGAATAATTTACCTACATAACGATAACAAAAAAATAAATGAAACAACTATTTTATTCGTGCATCGCTGTTTTTGCATTGCTTTTCACTGGCTGTGCAGACAAGGATGTTGTTGAGTCTATCTCAAATGAGAATAACCAGCCTGGTGTTACTGTGTCCATGACGATGGAGGGTGATATGGGGCAGACTGCACCTGCAAGCCGTGCTGGTGTTCAGTCAAATCCTATTGGTTATGAAACAAGAGTTTCTGATGGTTTCCCAACACCTATCGGTATCTTTGATAAGACTGGAATTGATGGTAAGGAAATTGCTGATGGTACGAAGGTGCCAGTGCTCCTTATCTTTAAGAGTAAAGACACTACCCAGCCTATTACAAAGGTTGTAACCTATTGGACTTATAAGAAGGGTGGTAAATTAGCATTAATGGCAAATGATCACTTCGATATGGCTGCTGGTACCGATCTTAGCAAGGGTACATGGTTTGTATGTGGTATCTTAGGTGGTGAGATGTTGCCAGGTAACAATCAGGTGAAGTTTAATGGTTATTCTGAGGGACAGGTTGCTCTCAATGATGCAGGTGCTAAGGTGACTTGGGGTGCAAACATTCCTTATATCTTCAGCTGGCGTAAGTTGACAACCAATGCTGCAAACAAGACTATTAAGGCTGAAAAGGCGGTTTTGTTCAAGCAGTTTGGTTCTATCGTACGTCTGAAAGTTACCAATAAGACTGATTTCGATTTCATGTATAATGGTGTTCGTATCATCACAAGTAATATCCTTTGTGGTCAGTTCGACTTGAATAGCTTCAATGATGTTGCGGTTTCAGACCTTGTTGATACACAGGATGCTGCCATTGCTTCTGCTAAGTCTGCTTCTTACAAGAATGCTTTTAAGGCGTTTAAGTTCTATCAGCGTCCATTGGATGATGCTGCTATTGAGAATGGTCTTAAAAACACCAATCGTTTCCGTCTTCATGGTACATATGTTAAGGATTACGCAGACGAAAAGTCAGGAACTCTTAATACTGCACTTACTTATTACGATCATATCTTCTTGAAGAAGCAATCTGGTAATAACTTTGATAATGTTCCAAATGGTCAGCCTGCTCCAAGCTATATCTATGTTTGGATGGCACCACAGCAGCAGGCAGTGAAGATTTATAATGGTGATGAAGAAGGAACTGGAAGTTATGATTTAAAGAAGGTTTCTAAGACCCAGTTCTTGTTGATGGCTGTGCCAAATGGAAATGGTACAGGAAATAGTGTTGTGCCAACTTCTATTAATATGCTTCCTGCATACGGTACACTTCATGCTTATGAGTCTGGTGCAAACTATCCTGCTAAAGGTGATGTTGTGTATAAGTTCGCTCCATTGAGCTATATTGCTAAGCATGACAACTTTGGTAATGAAGCTGAGCTGTCAAGTACAGCTAATCAAGATATTGCTCATACGACACGTTATCTGTATAGTGAGATAGAAACTAAACTTTCAACCATCCCTTCTAACTATATGTTTGCTGACCATGAATATTGGCGTAGCATTATTCCACAGTTCTTTGGCTTCCCTGGTTTCCGTAAGGATGGCAGTGGTAACTTGAGATATACAAAATACTCAATGGGTTTTGTTTCACCTGCGAAACTTCCAGGTTGGTCAGAAACAAAACTTGTATACCACTCTTACGCTAAAGCTATAGCTGATAACGGCATTTCTTATATGATTGGTATGTCTAAGAGACCTGATTATATAAATGATGGCTCTGAGGGACGAGTGTATAGAGGCTATGCAAAGTCTTCTTATGTAGCTGCTGGTCAAGTGGCATCTGGTCTTAATGTGACTAAATGGGTTGGCAACAATGACTATCGCTATACTATTCGTTGGGAAGATAAGAATGGTGCTGCTGTACTTACACAGCGTTATCTTGGTCCACGTTTCGTTCTTGATATCGATGATATCTCTAATGAAGATTTCTGGGCTGCTCCAAAGAATTATGATGTAACTTATCCTGCTGATGTAACACGTGTTTTCCCTTACGCAGGTATAAATGCTGCTGCTGAAACTCCAAAACCAGGTAGACCTGCTGGTAGTACGGATGGTCAAACTTGGTGGTATTTTGATTATAATTCAATTGGAAAAGGTACACAATACTGGACACCTAATGATGCTTTGACAGGAGCACGATATTTTGTTAAAGGAGATAAAGGTTATATGGAAGATTGTTTTCACCAAGCTCCTAAGCAATCTGTATCTTTCAAGGGTCAATCTGATCAGGAGAATGTGAGTGGTTTCATGAACTATTATCTTTATGTTAACCCTCCTGCAGATCAGCAAAATGATCCAGTATATGGTGCTGATTCAAGATATGTAAAGGGTTATAAGAGTGCAGCTCCTGTTCGTTTGTGGAGAAAGAGTATTCCATACGCAGACTAATTCGCTAACATTAGAATTATCTATAATATTAAGTATCTGTGGTATCCGAAAGGGTATCACAGATATTTTTTATGTGGGTTTTTAATCGGCGTGTTGAAGCTCCGCACATATCGTGTCATTGGTTAGCACGAGTGGTGCGAAGGCTTAGCACGAGTGGTGCGGAGGATTAAACACATTGTTGTATATAGACGAGAAAGGGACAAATTGCTTGCAAATACAAAAGAAAGAATGTATCTTTGTTGCAGTAACTCGGGTGCAACCATTGAGCGGCATTTAAATGGTAACGCCATAACTGAAATAACTATGAACAAAAGAAATCTTCTCCTTTATGCAGCCTTGACAGCTCTTTCCGTATCGGCTACGGCACAGACAATGAACATCACACGTGTTAGAGATACGACGATTGTGAAGATAGTAAAGTCGCCACAGTATCTTCTCCTTCCGATTGAAGAGGGGAAAGATGAGGCGCAGGTGATGCTTGATAATGGCAAGAAGACGGATACGTGGATGGATATAAGGCTGGCACAAGGTAAAACCGACTATTATGTACCATTCAAACTCAATAAGGGTAAGACTTCGATAGTCAAGATCTTAAATCTAAAAGAGGATGCGCTAACCCTCAAGCAAGGGCAGTTAAGACTCTCAAACGTTTGGGATGTGACCAATACCGACTTCTATCGTCCTTCTTATCATCATACTCCTTCCTATGGATGGATGAACGACCCTGTTGGTATGTTTTATAAAGATGGTGTCTATCACCTCTGTTATCAGTATAACCCCTACGGCTCTATGTGGGGAAATATGCATTGGGGACATGCTATAAGTTATAATCTTATTTACTGGAAAGAGGTAGAGCCGACGATTCACCGCGACCCAATGGGGCATATCTTCTCTGGTAGTACGGTAATAGATAAGAAGGGTACGGCTGGTTATGGTAAGAATGCGATTATCTCCCTTTATACATCCGATAGCAAGGAGAATGCACAGACGCAATGTATGGCTTATAGTGCCGATGGCGGTTATACTTTCCATAAGTATGATAAGAATCCAGTTTTGAAGCCATTTGATGGGGTGAAAGATTTCCGAGACCCAAAGGTCTTCTGGTATGAGCCATTGCAGAAGTGGTATATGATAGTCTCTGCGGACAAAGAGATGCGTTTCTACTCATCGCCAAACCTTAAGGATTGGACCTACGTCAGTGCTTTTGGTAAGGGATATGGTGCACAACCTAACCAGTTTGAATGTCCCGATTTCTTCGAACTCCCTGTTGATGGTAACCCGAATAAGAAGAAATGGGTGATGATTGTGAATATCAATCCCGGCTGTCTCTTTGGTGGTAGTGCTACGGAGTATTTCGTTGGTGACTTCGATGGCACGAACTTCACCTGTGATAGCGACCCTTCTGTGGCTAAGTTCCTCGACTATGGTAAGGACCATTATGCCACTGTTACCTTCTCAGGCGTTAAAGACCGTGTGTTGGGTATTGCGTGGATGAGCAACTGGCAGTATGCTAACGTTACTCCTATTCGTCAATATCGTGGTGCCAATACGCTTCCACGTGAGTTGAAACTCTTCACAGGTAAAGATGGACAAATCTATATGTCTTCTAATGTTGTGCCAGAGGTAGTCTTATTAAGAAGGAAGTATAAGCGCTTACCTAACCTGCTTATCGCTCACGAACGGGACGCAGAGAATGTATCAGTCAGCAAAGAGAATGCTTTTGAATTAGAGATGGATGTAACACCGAATAAGGCAGCTAAGACCGGAATTGTTCTTTATAATGATAAGGGTGAGAGGGTAGATATCTATTTTGATATGAAGGCAGGTAGGCTTGTTATGGATCGTACGGAGAGTGGAAAGGTTCAGTTTGGTGAGAAGTCAGAGCCACATAAGATTGAAACTGACTATGATGAGCGTGAGGGACAGAAGCCTTTAGGTGCGAAGCGGAAGCTGAACTCTATTAATTATAAGAACGACTTTGCACTCGGAACATGGGCACCATTAAGCCTCTGCGACTCCGACACCTATCACTTGAATATCTTTGTTGACAAGTGTTCGATTGAAATCTTTGTCAATGGTGGGCGTATCTCTATGACCAATCTTGTCTTCCCGACGCAGCCTTACGCTTCTGTTAAGTTCTATTCAGATGGCAATAGAGCTGCTTTCAGAAACATAAAGGTGAACGAATTGGGCTTGATAAAACCTTAGACGTTCGTTAATAGTTGCTTATCCGTGTTTGAGTAGCGATCGTGACAGTCTTTACTTGTAAGGCATAGTAAGCCCACAGAATAGCTATTGAGGCTGTGAATGGATGCTTTTTATAGACAGAATTACTTGCTCCGATACTTGCAAATGCAGAAGAAAGAATGTAACTTTGCTGCAATAAAGCTGTATTGTACATAATCTTTTCGATATTTATGCAGATGAAGCAATGCTTATACATTCTATTTTTCACTTTGTTGTTTTCGGCTTGTTCAGATAACAATACAAAGAAATATGTCATCGGAGTGTCTCAGTGTTCAGAAGATATCTGGCGTGATAAACTCAACGACGAGCTGGTAATGAGTACTTATCAGCATGATAATGTCTCGTTGAAATTTGCTTCAGCAAATGATAATGACAAACTACAGAAACAACAGATAGAACAGTTTATAAAAGAAGGTGTCAACCTTCTCATAGTTTCTCCTAATCAAATTCATACCATTTCATCGGTAATTGACAAAGCATACGATGCTGGTATTCCTGTTATCTTATTCGATCGTAAGACTGATTCAAAGAAGTACACAGCCTTTATAGGAGCCGATAACTACGAGGCTGGGCATGAGATGGGACTGTTTATTGCGCATCAGCTCGGTGGAAAAGGGAACGTTGTGGAGATAGGTGGATTGAAAGGTTCTTCACCAGCTATTGAACGTGACCGTGGTTTTACGGAGGCTTTGAAGGCTTATCCTGATATAAAAATCGTAGGACGTTATTATACTGATTGGCAGGAAGAGCGTGGGGCTGCAGTCATGGACAGCATCCTTGCACAAGGAATGAAGATAGATTATGTCTTTGGGCAGAATGATCGTATAGCAGCTGGCGCACGAAAGTTGGCGATGCAACGCGGCGAAAAGGCTATAAAGTTTGTTGGTATTGATGCTCTTCCTGTTGCGGGTGGGGGTATGGAAGATGTGCGTGATGGCCGTTTGGTGGCCTCTTATATTTATCCAACGCGTGGCGATCTTGTTATGCAGTTGGCGTTAAATATCTTGGAAAAGAAGCCATTTCATCGTGATAACTACTTGAAAGGAACACTTGTGACGATCGATAATGCCAATGCGCTACTCCTTCAAAATGAAGAAATCATGAAGCAGACAGCTCGTCTTCAATCGCTTCATGGTAAGGTGGATAATTATTTAGCACAATATAATCACCAGAAGGTTTACTTCCTCCTTTTCAGTATTATCGTCATTTTGGTTATTGGCATTCTTGTCTATGCCTATCGTTCGATAGTAACACGGCATCGAATAGAGGAGGAGACGATTACAGCTAAACTTCAGTTTTTTACAAACATTAGTCATGAACTACGCACACCATTGACTTTGATAGCCGATCCTGTTGACTATATCATCCGTGACAGCAACCTGAGTGCACAACAGCGAGATATGCTTCAGATTGTTCAACGTAATGTGTCTGTGCTGATGCGCTTGGTTGGTGAGATACTTGACTTCCGTAAGGTACAGAATGGAAAGATGAAACTTCATTTGTCCGACTTCGACTTGATAGAGTGTATGCAGCAGTGGATAGGACTGTTTACTGTCTCTGCACAGAAGAAGAATATCAATCTACAGCTTGAAGCACCAAAGACTATACCGATGCGTGCCGACCATGACAAGTTAGAGCGTATCTGCTATAATCTCTTAACCAATGCGATGAAATACACTCCTAATGGGGGTAAGATTACCTTTGCTGCCACTGTGGAAGGCGACAAAGTAAAGATAGAGGTAAGTGACAATGGTATTGGTATCGCAGCCGACGAACAAGCTTATATCTTCAATCGGTTCTATCAAGCAAAGAATGCAGCTCAAGGAACTGGCATCGGTTTGGCACTTGTCAAGGCTTTCACTGACCTACATCACGGAGAAGCAACGGTTGAGAGTAAAGAGGGAGAGGGTAGTAGGTTTACTATTGTTTTGCCACTCTCTCAAGCTGGTGAACTGAGTACCTCAAAGTCTCAGCAGCCATACTCATCAGTTGTGGAGATTAGTTCAACGGAAGAGGTACCTAATCAGGCACGTCATATTGACGACCTTGTGTTGCCAGATGAGGCAGCTCGCCCAGAAGTATTGATAATTGATGATAATAGTGATATTCGTTCCTATCTTCGTAGAGCACTCTCTTCAACCTACAAGGTGAGCGAAGCTGTTGATGGTAAGAGTGGACTGGAAATGGCAAGGCGGATAGTTCCCGACCTTGTTATCTCTGATATTATGATGCCTGTGATGGACGGATTGGAGTTTTGTAGTCAGCTGAAACAGGATAAAGCAATTAGTCATATCCCTGTTATCCTACTTACTGCACGCAGTTTAGACGAGCAACGTGCTGAGGGCTATAAGCATGGTGCTGATGCCTATATCGCAAAGCCTTTCTCTTTGGAACTACTCTTCTCACGTATTGATAACCTTATAGAAAGTAGGAAGAAGCTCAGTCAGATGTTCTCAAATACCGATGAAAACGGTGTTTGTGAGAAGTTATCGAATGAGACGGATAAAACTTTTGTTACTCAGTTGCGCAAGATAATCCAGGAAAATCTTGGTGATAGTGAGTTTAATGTAGAGCGAATTGGCGATGAAATCGGTCTTTCTCGTGTACAGCTCTATCGAAAAGTAAAAGCATTGACAGGGCATTCTCCTGTGGAGATGCTCCGCAAAGCCCGTCTTATGCGTGCTCGTCATCTGCTCAGGACAACAGAGAAATCGGTGTCAGAAGTGGCTTATTCAGTAGGTTTTTCTACTCCAAGCTATTTCTCAAAATGCTATAAAGACGAGTTTGGGGAGAGTCCTAAGAAGTAATTTGTGTGCAGTTTCTCTTTGAAGAGAATAAAAAAAAGGCCCTTTTCTTATAAATCGTTCATTTGCTATAAGGATTCTGTTCAAGTAACATTTGTTGTAGGTAAGGAACGATTTTTTTGAAGGCTTTCTTTTTGATGATAGTAAATTTGCGGCATAAATTTTATAAACCCAAAATTACTAACATCAATCATTTTCTAAATGGAAAGCCTAAGGAAAATTATTTCGAGTGCAGTATTGCTTATGTTCTGTTCGCTTATATATGCTCAGAACAAGGTCACTGTTAGTGGTACAATTGTCGACGAGACTGGTTCTCCTGTCGTTGGTGCCACAATAATGGAGAAAGGTACAGCCAATGGAACGGTAACTGACATTGACGGTAACTTTAGTTTAAGTACAAATGAGGGTGCACCTCTCACAATCTCTTACATTGGTTATTCTACTATTGAAGCCAAGGCTGCAGCTAAGATGAATATACAGCTGAAGCAAGAAGCCAATGAATTGAACGAAGTCATCGTAACTGGTTATACAACTCAGCGTAAGGCCGACCTTACTGGTGCCGTATCAGTTGTGAAGACTGATGCTGTCAAGACATCTCCAGATTCTGATCCAATGAAGGCACTTCAGGGACGTGTGGCTGGTATGACTATCACAGACACCGGTTCGCCATCAAGTACTGCAACAATTCGTATCCGTGGCATCGGATCATTCAACTCTTCTCAGGATCCTCTTTTTATTGTAGATGGTGTGCCAATGACAAACGGTATCAATACACTTAACTCTAACGATATCGAGAGCATGCAGGTTCTGAAGGATGCTGCTTCAGCAAGTATCTATGGTTCACGTGCTGCTAATGGCGTTATTATCATTACAACAAAACAGGGAAAGAAGGCTGACAAACTAAAAGTAGACTTTACAGCTAATCTTACTGCTCAGTTCTATACAAAGCAGTCAAAGATGAAACTTCTTGACACTAAGGGTTATGCTACCGCAATGGCTCAAGCTGCACTTAATGATGGTATAGATCCTGTAGCGTACGCAAGCAACTATGGCTTGAACCTCAATGCTGCAGAAGGTGTGGGAATCAGGGTATGGAATCCTACAACAAATCAGTATGTAAACTATACTATAAATGGTCTCTATGACGGTTTTATCAATGCTAAGCGTACCATGATGTTCTCAGATACGGATTGGGTCAGAGAAATTTCTCGCACAGGTTTCTCCCGTAATTACAGCGTATCTATCTCTTCTGCTACAGATAAGTTAACATCGATGTTCTCTTTGGGCTATAAGAAAAATGATGGTATCCTGAAGTACACAAACTTCTCAAGTATTCAAGCCCGTATGAATAACTCGTACAGACTCAATAACATCATCAAAGTAGGTGAGAACTTCACTATAAGCTACAACAAACAGGTTGATGGTGCTCCTATGGAGAATGCTCTGAAGATGAGCCCAATAGTACCTGTTTATGAAAAGAACGGTGTTACATTTGGTGGTCCTGTTGGTGGTATGAGCGACCGACAGAATCCTATGCGCGAACTGTATCATAATAAGGATAATCATCTTGACTATTGGCATGTATTCGGAAATATGTATGTTGACATTACCCCTGTCAAGGGGCTGTTGTTTCGCTCAAATTTCGGAGTCGACTATACTACATCATTCATTAATGCACTGACGCATACCTTTGCATCAGATGTTGTGAATAACAATACAGCAAGAACCGACCTTGGTCAGACCAACAATACTAATTACACATGGTCTAACACTCTGAACTATCTCTTCGATATAAAGAATGTTCATCATTTCAATGTACTTCTTGGTTCAGAAATCAATAAGCAAACTTATCTTGATTTTCATGCTATTTCTGAGGGATATGCTCTGGAGTCAGTGGAATATATGTACCCAAATGCAGCAACTGGTACAGCTCGTAACACTGGTGCAATGGTTGGATACCGTCTGGCTTCATTCTTTGGTAAGGTTGACTATAACTACAACGACTTGCTTCTTGCATCTTTCACACTACGTCATGACGGTTCAAGCCGTTTTGGAAAGAACAACCGTTGGGGTAATTTCCCTGCAGCATCACTGGGTTTCCGTATCTCACAGCTACTTAAAAAAGACTGGCTTGACGACCTGAAGCTTCGTCTTTCTTGGGGTAAGACCGGAAATCAAGGCATTGACAATAATGCACACTATGGCTTGTATGTTGCGGACTATGGTCTTGAGCGTACTACATCAACAGCCTACGACCTCAATCTTGCAGGTAGTGGCACCTTCCCATCAGGCTATCGTGCAATACAGACAGCTAATGAGAACTTGAAGTGGGAGACAACCACACAATATAATATAGGTATTGACTATAGTCTGTTCCGCAGCAGTCTTTATGGAACAGCTGATTTCTATATCAAGAACATTACAGACATGCTTATCAACCCAGGATACCTTGCAGCAAAGGGAGAAGGTGGAAATCAGTGGCAGAACGGCCCATCGCTTCGCGACTGGGGTATGGAACTTACCTTAGGTTACCGTAAGAACTTTTCTAATGGCTTAGGCATCGATATTAATAGTAACATTGATTTCTTCCGTAATCGTGTTACATCTCTTCCAAAGACAACAACAGGTGCTTATGCACACACCTCAAAGCAGAATATTGTTGAGGCAAAAAAACCTTATGGTAGTATTGTAGGATATGTTGTTGACGGACTCTTCCAAAACTATATGGAGGTTTATGCGTCAGGTCAGCCTAACGCTCGTGTAGGTGGTCTGAAATATGCTGACCTGAATGGGGATGGACGTATCAATCAGGATGACCAGACATGGATTATGAATCCCGTACCTGCATTCTCTTATGGTCTGAATGTTGCGTTGAGTTACAAGAACTTTGATCTCAGTATGTTTTGGCAAGGTGTAGCCGATCAGGATATCTACAACAATCAGAAATTCCAGACAGATTTCTGGAGTATAACTGATGCTGGTTCAAACAAGGGAAACCGTATGCTTAATGCATGGACATCCGATAATACTGATTCTTCAATCCCAGCTCTGACAACTAACAATACTGCTGACGAAGGTCGTGTTTCTACGTATTATGTTGAGAACGGTTCTTACCTGAAGCTCCGCACACTGCAGCTTGGGTACAATGTTCCTGAGAAGTTTATCTCAAAGCTCAAGATGTCCAGCCTCAGAGCATATATCTCAGGTCAGAATCTTCTGACACTCAAGAGTTCCAGTCTGACATGTTCAGATCCAGAGAATCCAAGCTGGGCTTATCCATTGGCCACATCTATTTCATTTGGTCTGCAGGTAGGATTCTAAAGATAAAACGATATGTTCATCATAAAAGATTATAACAATGAAAACAATCATATATAATAATATCAAAAAGGCTTGTATGACTCTTTGCCTGGTAGGTTCCTTGGCAAGTTGTAACGATTATCTGGAGTATAAGCCAACAGCTGTTGTCGATGAGCAGCAGGCATTCCAAAACCCAGACGAGATGGTGAATAGTGCCTATGCCATGCTGGGTGATGACTGGTATGGATACCCTTTCAATCTCTGGACATATGGTGATGTGGCTTCTGATGATGCTCTCAAGGGTGGTTCAGGAACAACAGATACAGATTATCATCAGGTGGAGGTATTCACAACTCTTACCCCTACATTAGGACATCTTGACGAGTTGTGGTATCATCTCTATATTGCTGTCAGCCGTTGTAATCGTGCTCTCGTGGCATTGCAGGATAATGGTGAAGCGAAACTCGGTGCTGAGACAACAAAACAGCGTATTGCCGAGGTAAAGTTCCTTCGTGCTCATTTCTATTTCAAACTTAAGATGGTGTTCAATAAAGTGCCTTGGATTGACGAGGATGCTTATCGTAATAACAGTCAGGAGCAAATTAAGAATGATGAGTACACTGCAGAACAACTATGGGAGAAAATCATTGCTGACTTTAAGGAGGCTTATGATGTTCTTCCAGCAACGCAGTCTCAGGGCGGACGTGTCAATAAAGTTGCTGCCGCCGCTTATCTTGCAAAATGTTATCTTGAGAAAGGATGGGGTGACGGCTACGAGGGTAGCACTGGTGCCAACTTTGTCAATAAGGAGGATATGAAGAAGGTTGTTGAATACACTGATGTAGTGAAGAGCTCACAATATGGCTATCTTGAGGACTATGGTGACATATTCCTTCCAGAGCATCACAACAGTAAGGAAAGTATATTTGCAGTACAACATTCTAATTACGAGGATGACCACACAACTTACGGACGTGGCAACTGGTCAAATCTTCTTAATGGTGTATGGGGTATTTGGTCATGCGGATGGGATTTCCATAAGCCATCACAGAACTTCGTAAATGCTTTCAAAACTCACAACGGACTTCCACAGTTTAATGACTATGCGGATGAAAATGCCCACCCAGTAAATGGAGCACCATCATCTCAAAAATGGGATCCAAGATTGTTCCACACAGTGGGTATGCCTTCATTCCCTTATAAGTACGAGGGAGCCTACACTCTGACAACTGCGAACTCACGTACACCTAACACCTATGGTTATTATTGCTCTATGAAAGAGGTTCCGCAGCGTTCAAAGGGAGAGACATACAACAGCCCATGGCAGTCTTTCGCAATGAATGACTATGTAATTCGCTATACTCAGTCAATGCTCGACCGCGCTGAGGCTCTTATCGAATTGGACCGTTTTGTTGAGGCACGCCAGATTATCAACGATATCCGTCAACGTGCAGCCAACTCCATCAATAAGCATATCTCTTATGCCGCTAATCAGTGTGAGATAAGTCTCTATCCTGATACATACTTCCAGAATAAGGAGAAGGCACGTTTGTGTCTGCGCTGGGAGCGTCGTCTGGAGATGGGTATGGAGCATGAACGTTTCTTTGATCTCCGCCGTTGGGGTCTTCTCTCAACAACTCTCAACAATTACTTTAAGAAGGAGCAGAATGATGAATACAATGGACAGAAGTATGCACAGTATTATAAGGGTGCACATTTCACGCCAGGCAAGAACGAGTACTTCCCTGTACCTTATCCACAGTTGTATTACATCCCAGGACTTTACTCTCAGAACAGAGGATACTAAGTTAGAGAAAAGAAGTAAAATAGACAGAAATTATGAAAAAGATATCAATCATATTAACGGTATTGGTTGCGCTTATCTTTACTGCTTGTCAGGACAAGGATATCGAAAGAGCTCCAATGCTTCTTCAGGCTATCAATGCTGAAGAGATAACAGGTAATCTTACAGGTGATGACTACACATGGACATGGCCACAGCTAACACCAGGTCAGTCAATGTATGTTATGGTTTATGAAGGAAGTACATTGCTTTCTTCGGAGACTGTGACAGGCAACAGTTTTACGCACAAGAGTGTTCAGACCAACGTTCCTTTTGTTTATGTCTTCAAAGTCAGCGATGGTGATAATGTCTCTTCTGGTGTAGTAAAGAATTATACACGTGAGGGTGCAACACAGATTACAGGTCTTTCTATGTCACAGGTTGAGAAGGGACGTGGATATGACGCTGCCATCACATGGAATAAAACTACTGATGCCACATCCATCGACTTAATTGCTACCAATGGCACACGGACTATTCATGAGACCCTCTCAGGTTCTGTTTATAGCTATACAATTCCTAACGTAGTATATGGCGACACATGGAACGTTACTCTGCGTGCTATCAACGATAAAGGAACCTCAATGGCAACAACGTCAAGCCTGAAAATCGGTAAGACGGCTATCGCATTCCTCAGCATATATGCTACGCCAGAGGAACTCATTGCTAATGGTGACGATGACGAAGCATCTGCATGGCTGTGGCTTCATAAAACATATCCTAACGCACAGTTCGTGTATTTCGGTAATATTAAGTCGGCTACTGACATGGAGCCTTATCGTGTGGCATTTTGGTTGCGTGACCTTGAGCAAGGTACAGAGGATGATGTATGGAGTCTTCCAGCGGTTGTGAATTCTGCAACACCTTACATCTCAGAATGGTACAAAAATGGTGGAAATATACTGCTCTGGCAGCATGCAACAACTTACCTCACTAACCTTGGTCGCTTTGAGCAAAGTCTATTCCGAGGAAATGACCATACTATCGGTATTGGACATGGTGGTATCAATAATGATAACTGGAGTATGGGTGCATGTTTGAACATCGAAGGAAGTCTCATAGACTTCACTACTCACCCTATCTATAAGGGGATTCCAGTACGTATTTCTAACGGCATCAAACTCATTGATATGAAGGGACCTGGATGGACAGAGGATCATAACTGTCTATACTTCAACATCCCTTCTGTACTGTCTGGCATAGCTAATGACAAACTCTCTGCCTATACTACAATAACAGAGACTTACGGCATATATCCTCTTGGCGTATGGGATTCGCAAATAAGGTCAGTTTCACAACTCAATGTATGGGAATGCCGTCAGGGCAACAGCGACTACAAGGGTACAGCAATCTGTATCGGTAATGGTGGTTGCGAATTCTCTATGCGTAATGCTGATGGCTCTGCAGATGTAAGTGCCCATCCAAAGAACAACGTCAATCAGGAGTCAATCCTCAAGTTGGCTAAGAATAGTATCGAATATCTCAAAACTCGCTAACAAAACATTCTATATCAAAAGTTATGAAGCAAATACTTATAACAACTTTGCTTATACTCATGGGATGCGTCTCGTCGGTAGCCCAGAGTCAGGTACAAGTTCTTAGTGAGCGCCATGCTATGCAGCGTATCTCTGGGCAGAAGAATTATCTTATGTTGCCTGTCGAAGAGGTCGAAGAAGGGGCACATATAAAGATAATTTATAATAACAAAATTGTCAAGGAATTCAATGTTCGTCTTGCTGTCAACAAGGTGGACTATTATGTGCCTGTTGACATTTCAGTAATTAATGGTAAGGATGCACTCATTGACGTGGACTTTGGGGATGGCCGCAACAGAAGACATAGTGATATAAAGAACTATGTATGCTGGACAAAGATTGATTATACAGATAAGATAGATACGGCCAACCGTGAGACACGCTGGCGTCCTATATATCATCATACCCCTACATACGGATGGATGAACGACCCTAATGGTATGTTTTATAAGGATGGCGTGTGGAATCTCTACTTCCAATATAACCCTTATGGCTCAACATGGGAGAATATGACATGGGGACATTCCACGTCTACTGACCTTGTGCACTGGACATATCAGGGCGATGTAATAGAGCCTGATGCCTTAGGTACAATATTTTCTGGTTCTTCTGTAGTTGATTATAAAAACACTGCCGGATTTGGAGAAGGGGCCATCATCTCTTATTACACCTCTGCAGGTCAGTCACAGACTCAGAGTATGGCATATAGTACCGACAATGGTATGACTTTCAAGAAGTATTCTGATAATCCTATATTGACAAGTAACCTTCCTGATTTCCGTGACCCAAAGGTTCTTTGGAATGATGAGGCTTCTCACTGGAATCTTATTCTTGCAGCAGGACAGCAGATGAATATATATAGTTCAAAGAACTTGAAAGACTGGAAGTTTGAGAGTTCTTTTGGAGAGGGGTATGGTAATCATGGAGGTGTTTGGGAATGTCCTGACCTCTTGAAGATGGGTGATAAGTGGGTGCTTATCTGTAATATTAACCCTGGAGGTCCCTTTGGTGGTAGTGCAACTCAATACTTTGTAGGCTCATTTGATGGTCATAAATTCACTTGCGAATCAAAACCTGAGGTAACAAAGTGGATGGATTATGGAAAAGATCACTATGCAACCGTATCGTTCAGCAATGCTCCTGATGGTAGAATTGTCGTTCTTCCATGGATGAGTAACTGGCAGTATGCTAATCAAGTACCTACACAGCAGTTCCGTTCAGCCAATGGTTTGCCAAGAGACTTGGGGCTTTATAGTTACAATGGGGAAGATTATGTTAGCGTAAAGCCATCACCTGAAGTCTTTGCTGCCTTTGAGAAGAAACCGTCTGGACGCCTCCAACCTGCTGCTTATATAGAAGTGACCAATATTAAGAGTAATGCTTCTATAGTGTTAAGTAATGACAAGGGAGAACGAGTTACTATGGTTTATGATGGAAAGAATGCTACTTTCAGTATGGATCGTACAGAGAGTGGTGTTACTGATTTCCATAGTGACTTTAAGGCTAAGACGGTAGCTCCAACTAATGGTGTTATTAAATCAATGCAAATATTTATAGACCGTTGTAGTATTGAAGCTTTTGATACTGAAGGTAAAGTCGCAATGACTAACCTCGTTTTTCCGTCAAAGCCTTATGATAAGATAATAGTAAAGGGATGCAAAGTAAAGATTTATGAATTGAAGGATCAAAAGTAATAAAAGAAAAAATATTAATTCTGTCTATTAATTATATGTAATCTTGTTAGAGATATATTTGTTGATATTAATGAACGGAATTTCAAGGTTTCTTTCTTCGTAAAAAAGTAACTTTGCAAGTATAATTAAAATAATAGAACTACACAAACTAAAAATTTAAAGATTATGTCAAAGACCAATAAACTCGTACTACTACCCGTAATGCTATGTTTCTTTGCGATGGGCTTTGTCGACTTGGTGGGTATTGCCTCCAATTATGTGAAGAACGACTTACAGCTGTCTGACTCCACAGCCAATGTCTTTCCGTCTCTTGTCTTCTTCTGGTTCCTCATCTTCTCAGTGCCGACGGGGATGTTGATGAACAAGATTGGGCGCAAGAAGACAGTTCTGCTCAGTCTCATCGTCACCTTGTTTTCATTGCTACTCCCCATCTTTGGCGAGTCATACGGGCTTATGCTCGTGTCATTCTCACTCCTTGGAATAGGCAATGCACTGATGCAAACCTCGTTGAATCCGCTTGTTTCTACCGTTATGAAGGGTGGGAACCTCGCTTCAACCCTCACCTTCGGACAGTTTGTAAAGGCTATCGCCTCTTTCATGGCACCCTATCTTGCCATGTGGGGAGCGCAAGCCAGCATCCCAGCCTTTGGTCTTGGATGGCGTGTCCTATTCCCTATTTATCTTGTAATAGGCGTTCTTACCACTCTCTTGCTCTTCTCAACTCCTATCAAGGAAGAGCCTATTGAAGGTAAGGCAAGTTCTTTCATACAATGTTTAAGCCTATTGGGTAAACCAATCGTATTGCTTAGCTTCCTTGGAATCATGTGCCATGTTGGAATCGATGTAGGTACTAATACCACTGCACCAAAGATACTTATGGAGCGATTCAACATGACTCTGAATGATGCAGCATTTGCTACTTCACTCTACTTCATCTTTCGCACGCTTGGATGTCTTACTGGTTCATTCTTCTTGCGAGTAATGAATAATAAGCTGTTCTTTGCTATTTCGGTATTGATGATGGCTGCGGCTATGGTCTGGTTGGGCGTTGGAACACGTGTTGGAGCAGTATATGTAGCCATCGCACTTGTCGGTTATGGCAATAGCAATATATTCTCTATGGTATTCGCCAGAGCCCTTCAGAGTGTGCCTGACAAGCAGAACGAAGTAAGCGGACTGATGATAATGGGACTCTTTGGAGGTACAATCTTCCCGCTCTTCATGGGCTTTGCAAGCGATGCAATGGCGCAACAGCTCGGTGCTGTAATCGTCATGGCAGTGGGCGTACTCTACCTCTTTACTTATATACCAAGAATGAACAATAAATAATACGGATATGAAACAGTTAATCGTTGGCCTCGGAGAGGCATTGTGGGATTGTCTTCCTGAAGGAAGAAAGCTCGGTGGTGCACCAGCAAACTTTGCTTATCACACAGGACAGTTTGGGCATGATTCGTTGGCTATTAGCGCTGTTGGTAATGACGCCTTAGGTAAGGAAACACTCGATGAGTTCGATAAAAAGGGTGTAAACTACTTTATGCCAGAGGTGGATTATCAGACAGGAACGGTGCAGGTGGAACTCGACAGTGAAGGTATACCTACCTATGACATTAAAGAGGGAGTGGCATGGGATAACATACCGTTTACTCCTGAGATTGAAGAAGCAGCCAAGAACTGTCGTGCGGTATGCTTTGGCTCACTTGCACAGCGCAGTAGTGTAAGCCGCCAGACGATACAGAAATTCCTTGAGACAACACCCAAAGACTGTCTAAAGATATTCGATATCAACCTTCGACAGAACTTTTATTCAAAGGAGGTTATCACGTCCTCGCTTCAACATGCTAATATTCTTAAGATTAATGATGAGGAACTTGTGACCATCGGACGCCTCTTTGGCTATCCAGGTCTTGATATAGAGAACAAGTGTTGGCTCATCTTAGGGAAGTACAACCTCGACATGCTTGTGCTAACCTGCGGTGTTAATGGCTCTTATGTGTTTGCTCCAGGACACAAGTCGTTCTATGAGACGCCACAAGTAGAGGTTGCGGACACTGTTGGCGCTGGTGATTCCTTCACAGGGGCATTTACTTCTGCCCTCCTTGCAGGCATGGCTATCACCGAAGCTCACAAGTTAGGTGTTGATTTCAGTGCGTATGTCTGCACACAGAATGGTGCTATGCCAAAGCTGCCAAAGGAACTGTTGGATAGAATAAAGTAGGCTTGTCCTTGTCTCTAACCCCAACACTATTCCCGAGTGAGGTAACGACTCTTTCTTGCGTTTACCTCGTTAGGTAATTTGATAAGGGTTTTCTGATTAAATAGTAAGTCCGAATTGATTGCGTGAAGTTTTACTTTTCTCGATTAATTCGGGCTTTTTTGTATGTTTGTCTTCCTACTATTTACGAGCAAATTATCCTGTTCTTTTCTATGTACTCCTCTTCTCTCCGAATTATTTTCATGAAAAAAAATATTTTTCTTCATGAAAAGAAATATTTCCGCTCACGTAAATAAATCTTTTTCTTCATGAAAATAATTCGGAGAGGGGCGTGAGTTGGTAGTGATAATCAACTTAAATAGAGTATAAAAGAGTTACTACAATTGTTTTGAAAATGGCAGAGACAGGTGTTAAAGATAACGCAATAGAAAGTAAAAGATGTTTTTGTAGGCGCTTGTAGTTACTTTGTTTGATTTACCAAGTTAGTGTTTGTCAATTCGTTTTTTTTATGTAAGTTTGTATGCTCATTAGAGTCTTACAGAACCTAAGGCTAAGTATAAGGAAAAGAAAATACCTAAGTATAATATTAATTATGAGTCTGAATCTAACAAAAACATTTCTGCCTATAGCAATATTGGCTTGTGGACAAGCAGAAGCAGTGGCACAGAGAAAACAACAAAAGCCTAACATTATATATATTATGTGTGATGACATGGGCTATGGCGACCTTGGTTGCTATGGTCAGCAGTATATTCTTACACCGAATATCGACCGTATGGCAAAGGAGGGGATGCGCTTCACACAGGCTTATGCGGGTGCACCTGTGAGTGCTCCATCGCGTGCCTGCTTTATGACAGGACAACATTCTGGACATACGGAGGTGCGTGGAAATAAAGAGTATTGGGCTCCGAGCAAACCTATCTACTATGGAAAAAACCGCGATTTCAGCGTTGTTGGGCAACATCCTTACGACCCAGAACATGTTATCCTACCAGAGATAATGAAAGACAATGGCTATCGGACGGGTATGTTCGGTAAGTGGGCTGGTGGCTACGAGGGGTCGGTCTCTACGCCTGACAAGCGTGGGGTAGATGATTTCTATGGTTATATCTGTCAGTTCCAAGCCCATCTTTATTATCCTAACTTCCTCAATGAGTATAGTAGGGAGCGTGGAGATAGTGCGGTAAGACGTGTGGTGATGCAGAATAATATTGATTATCCGATGTTTGGCGACCAGTATGCACAGCGCAAAGACTACTCGGCCGACCTCATCCACCAGCACGCCTTGAACTGGCTGAAGCACCAACAAAAGGGTAAACCCTTTTTTGGTGTGTTCACTTATACGCTTCCCCATGCCGAGTTGACACAACCCAACGACTCGCTTGTGGCCTTTTATAAGAAGAAGTTCTTTGAGGATAAGACGTGGGGAGGGCAAGAAGGCTCACGTTATAACGCCGTCGAGCATACCCATGCGCAGTTTGCTGCGATGATAAGTCGCCTCGATGCGTATGTAGGAGAAATTCTTCGTACATTGGACGAACAGGGACTTGCCGACAACACACTCGTCATCTTCACCAGTGATAATGGTCCTCATGAGGAGGGTGGGGCTGACCCAGCCTTCTTCAATCGTGATGGGAAACTACGAGGACTTAAACGACAGTGTTACGAAGGAGGTATTCGCATTCCATTCATTGCCCGTTGGAAAGGACATATAAAGGAAGGAGTGACCAACGACTTGCCGTTTGCGTTCTACGACCTCATGCCTACCTTCTGTGATGTGGCTGGTGTACGCAATTTTCAAAAACGCTATACAAATAAGAAGAAGACTGTCGATTATTTCGATGGAATCTCTATTTATCCTACCTTGATGAGCGATGAAAAGGCACAAAAACAGCATCCTCACCTCTATTGGGAGTTTGCTGAGACCAATCAGATAGGCGTGCGTATGGGAGATTGGAAGCTCATTGTTATTCGTGGAGTACCGCATCTGTATAACCTTGCGACCGACCTTCACGAAGATAAAGACGTGGCACAAGCATATCCAGAGATAGTCGACGAGATGGTGAAGATTATCTATCAGGAGCATGTTGACAATCCGCTATTCCCAATAACAATGCCGATGAAAAGGGAGAAATAAGACAGATACAACTAAAAACCATTCTATATGAATCAGAACATCGCAAAGGCAATCTTGCCGTTGGCGGCACTGTCGTGTGCCCAAGGCAGGATGCTTGCACAGGATACGGCACGTCCTAATATCCTTTACATTATGTGTGACGACCATGCTATGCAGGCTATCAGTGCATACGGTAGTCCTATTTCGAAGTTAGCACCTACCCCGAACATAGACCGTTTGGCAAAGCGAGGTATGCTCTTCCGCAACTGCTTTGTTGAAAACTCACTCTCAACGCCAAGTAGAGCTTGCCTGATGACAGGACTCTACAGCCATCAGAACGGACAAAGACAGTTGGCTGAGGGTATCGACACGACCAAGACTTTCTTCCCAGAGCTGCTGCAGAAAGCTGGTTACGAGACGGGTATCGTAGGCAAATGGCACATGATGTGTAGGCCGAAGGGCTTTGACTACTATCATATCCTTGATGGTCAGGGCAAATACTATAACCCAACTTTTTGCAAGACGGGTAACTATGGTAAGTATGAACAGGAGATGGGGTATGCCACTTCGCTGACGACAAAGCATGCGATAGAGTTCCTTGACAATCGTGAGAAGGATAAACCGTTCTGCTTGTTGGTGCATCATAAGGCTCCACATCGCAGCTGGTTTGCTGAATCAAAGCATATCGGGATGTATGATGGGGTAGACTTCCCACTGCCTAAAACCTTCTGGGACAATTATGATGACCGTGGTTCGGCAGCAAGAACACAGAAGATGAATATAGAGAAGGATATGGAGTTAATCTTAGACTTTAAGATACCAGAACTCCTCGATACGTCGGATGTGGAGAGTATGGCGTCATACGCTGGTCTGATGGGCGAACTTGGACGTATGACAGCGGCGCAGAGAATGGCTTGGGATAAGTACTATATGCCAAGAAACCGCCGTTTCATCGAGGCAAAACTGTCGGGAAAAGAACTCGCTGTATGGAAGTATCAGAATTATATTCGTGACTATATGGCTGTCATAGCTTCGGTAGATGAGAGCGTTGGTCAGCTGTTAGATTACCTTAAGGCACATGATTTGGATAAGAATACAGTGGTTATCTATACCTCTGATCAGGGCTTTTATATGGGCGAACATGGATGGTTTGATAAGCGTTTCATGTATGAGGAGTCTTTACACACACCACTTATTATTAGTTATCCAGGTCATGTAAAAGAGGGAGTGGAAAACGCTGACATGGTACAGAACATCGACTTTGCTCCTACTTTCCTTGCTTTTGCAGGGGTGAAACAGCCTAAGGAGATGACTGGTAGACCACTGCAGCCGTTGCTTGCAGGTCAGAAACCAAAGGACTGGCGCAAGGACTTGTATTATCACTACTATGATTATCCTACTTATCATCTTGTTCGTAAACACGATGGTGTACGTAATGAGCGTTATAAACTTATCTATTTCTATGGAAAGGGTGGTATGCGTGCTGTGGAGGAGAATAAGTATCAGAAGATTCCGGGTACGAGTGAGAATAACTGTCTGAAGTATTTGAATGCTACACACTACTTCAACGACGATGCTGATGTAAGCTATTACGAGCTTTATGATCTGCAGAATGACCCTGATGAGTTGAATAACATCTACGGAAAGAAGGGTACGGAGAAGGTAACAAAGCAGCTGATGAAACGTTTGAACGACTATCGTAAGGAGTTGAAAGTCGATGAATACTAAACTCCTGTATTGTAGACTATTTGGGACGTAAGGGACTTTACAAAAGAAGTCTGCCAACGATAACCATCGTGTTGGGATTTTATAATATGCGTGACAGATATTAGTATATCCGAGCATCTATCCTATTCTGTAGGAAAAGATAGGGAAAGAAAAAGGGATACACAGGCTGTGTATCCCTTTGTTATAGCGTAGGTAATCTGTTCAGATACCACAAAATCAAATAAGGTTCAGTCCACTGAAGGGGAAGATTAGAACCTGCTTAGAAGCTCTTTAACCATGCCTTCAAGTCCATCATCATCTCCTCATGATAGCGGAAACCTATCTTGCTGCCCCAACCATGACCACCACCAGGATAAACATGGAGTGAACCACGAACGTCATTGCGGTATAACTCGGTGTAATAATTTACTCCATTAGCTGGTGGAACAGTGTCATCGTCATCGCTGAGGGCGATGAAAGCGCGTGGAGTAACACGACTTACGTTCAAGTCAGCACTGTATTTTTTCTCGTCACGCTTGCTTGGGTTCTTACCAAGGAAGTTCATACGACTTCTGTCATGTCCGTAACCTTCCATCATTGAGATAACTGGATAGAAGAGAATCTGAAAGTTTGGCTTAGCCTCACCTTGACTCCTTGTAGCAATGGTTGCCGCAAGGTGGCCTCCTGCAGAGAAGCCCATGATACCAACGTCGTTACGGTTAATCTTCCAACTTGTTGCATTCAAGCGTACAAGCTTCATAGCTTGTTCGGCATCAGAAACCGGTACCTCTGGCTGACCATGGGGCATACGATACTTCAATACGACGGCTGCAATACCCTGGTTTTGGAAGAACTCGCCCCAATCGTAGCCTTCTTTCTCCATGGAAAGGGTCTCGTAAGCACCACCAGGACAGATGACGATAGCACGGCCAGTAGCCTGTTTCTCAGCTGGAAGGAACACACGTACCTTGGCAGAGTCGCTTTCGTCACCGTTATTGTAGGGTGGCCTACCATTATAGAGTTTAACGTCAAAGACGCTCTGAGCAGACATTGTCATCGTAGCAGTAGTCAACCCAATTACGAGAAAAAGTTTTCTTAAATTCATTACTATACTCTGTTTATTTGTTTTGTTCGTTTATTCTCTCCCTTTCTATGCTGTTCTGCACGGTAGATGAGTTACAGCAAACAGCACGTTACAGTGAGTTGGAAGAGGAATAAAGCGTGTGATTTTGTACGTATAGATGCAAAGTTAACAAAAAGATACGATTTCAATAGTACATGTTTAGAGTTTTTAGTATATTTGCAAGCAGAAATGATAAAAGGTGATAGGCGTAAACGAATTTTAAAGATTTCGTATTACTGTTAACAAATCCTTTTTGGCTCGTTGTTGAAAGAGTAACCTCAGTACATAAGAATAATATACAATCTCAAGATGCACGTATTAGATAAGTTTCGATATTGCCCTGTTTGTGGAAGTAAACACTTTGTGGTACAGAATGAAAAAAGCAAACGTTGCGAGAGTTGTGGCTTTGAGTATTTCTTAAATCCAAGCTCTGCTGTTGCTGCGTTTATCCTCAATAAGGAAGGTGAACTGCTTGTAACACGTAGGAAATATGAGCCGGGTCGTGGCACCTTAGACCTTCCTGGTGGTTTCTGCGATATTGGTGAAACTATTGGCGAAGCATTGATACGTGAGGTGAAGGAGGAGACCAACCTTGATATTAAGGAAAAACACTACTTCTGTTCACTACCGAATAAGTATCGATACAGCGACTTTGATATCCCAACACTCGATGCCTTCTTTATCTGTAAGGTGGTGGACGAGACGGCTCTTAAGGCTGCTGATGATGTGGAAGAGGCTATCTGGACGCCTTTGTCAGAGGTTCATACTGAGCAGTTTGGGCTCCGTTCTATCCGACAAGCACTACATGATTTCCTGCAAAGAGAGCTCGAAAACTTAAAAAAGTAGAAATTTTGCCTATTATATAAGGTGTAAGCAAAAAGTTTAAGTACTTTTGCGTCCTTGAAAAAATGTACAAGATTGATTATGCAAGAAAACTTGGTAATAGTAGAGAGTCCGGCCAAAGCTAAGACCATAGAGAAGTTTCTCGGTAAGGACTATAAGGTGATGTCGTCTTATGGACATATCCGTGACTTAAAGAAAAAGGAACTTAGCATTGATCTCGACACGTTAACTCCTGACTACGAAATCCCTGATGAGAAGAAGAAAGTGGTCAGTGAACTGAAGAAGAGTGCTAAAGCTGCTGAGAAGATTTGGTTAGCTTCCGATGAAGACCGCGAGGGAGAGGCTATCAGTTGGCACCTTTGCGAAGTATTGGGATTGGATGAGGATAAGACAAATCGTATTGTTTTTCATGAGATTACCAAGCCTGCTATATTAAAG
Organism: Prevotella sp. oral taxon 313; assembly: GCF_003043935.1. NCBI lineage: Bacteria > Pseudomonadati > Bacteroidota > Bacteroidia > Bacteroidales > Prevotellaceae > Prevotella > Prevotella sp. oral taxon 313. Next base: position 2,288,459 of record NZ_PYXE01000001.1, on the reverse strand, counting down.
GCTATCGAAACTCCGCGTCGTTTGGATATGAATCTTGTGAACGCACAACAGGCCCGCCGTGTGCTTGATCGCCTTGTTGGTTTCCGCCTTTCACCTGTGTTATGGCGCAAGGTTAAGCCTGCCTTGAGTGCAGGACGTGTTCAGAGTGTTGCTGTAAGACTGATAGTTGAACGCGAGCGTGAGATACAGAACTTTAATTCGGAGCCTTACTACCGTCTAAATGCGGTCTTTGCTGTTGAGGGTGAGGACGGCTCAAAGCATGAAGTGAAGGCCGAATTGAATAAAAGATTCAAGTCTCATGATGAGGCTTTAGCGTTCCTTGAGTTGTGTAAGACATCGACTTTTAAGGTATCATCGATTGCGAAGAAGCCTTTGAAACGTACTCCTGCTCCTCCTTTTACTACCTCTACACTACAACAGGAAGCTGCAAGAAAGCTCGGTTTCACTGTTAGTCAGACGATGATGGTAGCCCAACGACTCTATGAGGCAGGTCGTATCACTTATATGCGTACCGATAGTGTGAATCTCTCAGCACTGGCTATTAACACCTGTAAAGAAGAGATTGAACGTCTCTATGGCGCAGACTATGGTAAAGTAAGGAAATATCAGACACATAGCAAAGGTGCTCAAGAAGCGCACGAGGCTATTCGTCCTACTTATATCGATAATGTTTCGATTGATGGAACCAGTCAGGAAAAGCGCTTGTATGACCTTATCTGGAAGCGTACCATTGCCTCTCAGATGGCTGATGCACAGATAGAGAAGACTACTGTCAACATTTCGCTCGAATCAGAAGAAGGCCAGAGTACCACTGACTTGCAGTTCGTTGCCAATGGAGAGGTAGTTGCTTTTGAGGGTTTCTTAAAGGTATATCATGAGTCAACTGACGATGAAGAGAATAGCGAGGACTACTCTCATGCACTCCCTGTGATGCATGAAGGCGAAGCATTAGAGCGTCGTGAGATAACCTCAACAGAGCGTTACTCTCAAGGACCTAACCGTTATACTGAAGCAAGCCTTGTACGTAAACTGGAAGAGCTCGGTATCGGGCGCCCATCTACATACGCTCCAACCATCTCAACCATACAGCAACGTGAATATGTGCAGAAGGGCGATCGCAAGGGTGAAGAACGTAAGTATGCTGTTGACTCATTGTTGGGCTTGAAAATAACGTCCAAGACTAAGAAGGAGATGGCAGGTGCTGATAAGGGTAAGTTAATCCCAACCGACATCGGTATTGTGGTCAATGACTTCCTTATGGAGAATTTCCCTGAGATCATGGACTATAACTTTACGGCTAAAGTAGAGCAGGAATTCGATAAGATAGCAGAGGGGAAAGCAGAGTGGAATAAGGAGATGAAGACCTTCTATCAAGGCTTTGAGCCAGAGGTGGAGAAGGTTATGAATGCCCGCTCTGAGCATAAGGCTGGTGAAAGAGAACTGGGTGTTGACCCTAAGTCAGGCAAGCCTGTGTTTGTTAAGATTGGTCGATTTGGCCCTGTGGTACAGATAGGTAGTGCCGATGATGATGACAAACCACGTTTCTCTCAACTCCCTTCTGATAAGAGTATGGAGACGATTACACTTGATGAGGCTTTGGAGTTGTTTAAGTTACCACGTAACCTTGGTCAGTTTGAAGGGACAGATGTCGTGATTGGTGCTGGTCGTTTTGGACCATACGTACTGCATGATAAGAAGTACACCTCGCTTCCTAAGGAGGAAGACCCACTCACGATTAGCCTCGATGCCGCTATCAACCTTATCCAAAAGAAACGTCTGCAGGATGCACAACGTCACTTAAAGACTTTCGAGGAAGATGCTAAGATGGAGGTGATGAATGGTCGCTATGGTCCTTATATTGCGTATGATGGTAAGAACTACCGTATGCCTAAGGCGCTTCATGATAAGGCAGCAGAACTTACATACGACCAGTGTATGGACATCGTAAGGAATGCACCGGAGCCTAAACGTAAGAAGTAAAGGGCTTTATGCTCACCAATTAGAAGAAGGAGGGTGTCCACCTTGTGGCTTAATCATCGTTAACTATAAGGTGGATAATAGATAAAACGTGAGTATGACAGCACATACAAAGGATTACAAGCCACTCCGCATTATCCTAATAGGATATATGGGAGCTGGGAAGACAACCGTCGGTAGGGCTTTATCAAAGGAATTGAATATACCTTTCTACGACTTAGATTGGTATATCTCTAACCGTATGCGCAAGACGGTAAAGCAGCTCTTTGATGAGAAGGGCGAGGATGGCTTTCGTCTTATTGAGCGGACTATGCTCCACGAAGTGGCCGAGTTTGAGAATGTCATCATCTCTTGTGGCGGTGGAACTCCTTGTTTCTTTGATAATATGGAATATATGAACGAACAGGGCGAAACTGTCTATTTGAGGGCGGAGACAGATGTTCTTCATAAGCACCTGCTGATGGGAAAGTCTGTCCGACCGCTTCTGCTCAATAAAACGGAGGATGAAGTCAACCAGTTTATAGCTGAGCATCTGGCCGAGCGGGAGGTTTTCTACACAAAAGCAAAGCATATCCTTGACGTGAGTCTGATGGATAGTTACGATAAGATACACGTCTCGGTTAGTCAGCTTTGTAAGCTTCTAAAGTTGGAAAAGGCTGATAATCAGTAGTAGGATGGCTGATACTCATTAATAAAACGTAAGTTTTTCAAGACAAGCAATTGATTAAATCAAGATTACATATAGGGACAGAAGAATAGAAATGAAAAAGTGGACGATTGAAGATTCTCAAGAGTTGTATAACATCTCAGGGTGGGGTACATCTTACTTTGGTATTAACAACGCAGGTGATGTGTACGTAACGCCTTGTAAGGACAATACACAAATTGACTTACGTGACGTTATGGACGAGCTTGCCCTGCGTGATGTGACACCTCCAGTGTTGCTTCGTTTCCCCGACATCCTCGATAATCGTATCGAGAAAACATCCTCTTGTTTTGAGAAGGCAAGGAAGGAATACGACTTCAAAGGCGAGAACTTCATCATCTATCCTATCAAGGTCAACCAGATGCAACCTGTGGTTGAGGAGATTATCTCCCACGGACGTAAGTTTAACTTGGGTTTGGAAGCTGGTTCTAAGCCTGAGTTACATGCGGTGATAGCCGTACAGTGCCAGAGTGACTCGCTTATTGTCTGCAATGGATATAAGGACCAGAGCTATATCGAATTGGCCTTGTTGGCCCAAAAGATGGGTAAGCGTATCTTTATTGTAGTGGAGAAACTGAACGAGATAGAGCTTATCGCACGTGCAGCAAAGAAGTTGAATGTTAAGCCAAACCTTGGTATTCGTATCAAACTGGCGTCCAGTGGCTCTGGTAAATGGGCTGATAGTGGTGGCGACGCATCTAAGTTCGGCCTTACTTCCTCTGAACTTCTGCAGGCGTTAGAGACGCTTGATAGTAAGGGGTTGCACGATTGTTTGCATCTTATCCACTTCCATATCGGTTCGCAAATAACGAAGATTCGTCGTATTCAGACGGCCCTCAATGAGGCAGCACAGTATTATGTGAATCTTAGAAAGATGGGGTATAACGTTGACTTCGTCGATTGTGGTGGTGGTTTAGGCGTCGACTACGATGGTACTCGTTCTGCAAGTAGTGAGAGCTCTGTCAACTATAGTATTCAAGAGTACGTCAACGACTGTGTCTACACCTTTGTGGATGCAGCCAATAAGAACAATATTCCACATCCAAATATTATCACTGAGAGTGGTAGAAGTCTTTCTGCTCATCACTCTGTCCTCGTGATTGACGTCCTTGAGACGGCTTCTCTACCAGAGATGTCAGAAGATTTTGAGGCCAAGGATACCGACCATCAGTTGGTGAAAGACCTCTATGATATATGGGATAACCTTGATTCTCGTAACATGTTAGAGGACTGGCACGATGCCGAACAGATACGTGAGGAGGCGTTAGAGCTGTTCTCTCACGGCTTGGTCGACCTCAAGACGCGTGCAGAGATTGAAGCGATGTATTGGAGCGTATGCCATGAAATCAACAATTTGGCAAAGAATATGAAGCATGTACCAGACGAGTTGCGTAATATGGATAAGCTTCTTGCCGACAAATACTTCTGTAATTTCTCGCTCTTCCAGTCTCTACCAGATAGCTGGGCGATTGACCAACTCTTCCCTGTAATGCCTATCCAACGACTGAATGAGCGTCCTTCGCGTAATGCAACCTTACAGGATATCACCTGCGATAGCGATGGTAAGATTTCAAACTTCGTCGCTATGGGCCGTAGCAGTCATGTTCTTCCTATCCATCCCTTAAAGAAGAACGAGCCTTATTACCTCGGTGTCTTCCTCGTTGGAGCCTATCAAGAGATATTGGGCGACATGCATAATCTCTTTGGAGATACCAATGCAGTGCATGTTTCAGTAAAGGATGGCAGCTATCATATCGATCAGATCTTCGATGGAGAGACGGTTGAAGAGGTATTGGAGTATGTTCAGTACAATCCTAAGAAGCTCGTTCGTCAACTTGAAATATGGGTGACAAAGAGCGTAAAGCAAGGTAAGATATCACTTGAAGAGGGAAAAGAGTTCTTGAGTAACTATCGCAGTGGACTCTACGGCTACACCTATTTGGAGTAGAAACTTATTCCCCTTCTGTGTCAATAGTAGTCTGTTGATAGAGAAGGGGAATTTCTTTGACGGGGTGTAAGGTCTGTCCAGCGGATTAAGGTCACATGAGAAGCGGTTGAGAATACGCCTAATACATCCCCAAGTCACGGATAGAGAGATTATAAAAGAGGTTGTTTTTATGAGTCATTAAGTAGTTCTATTATATAGTAAAACTCCTTCTATTGAAATAGAAAGCCTCCCCTTGCGAATTTCTTTTCATGAAAAAAATATTTATTATCATGAAGAAAAATATTTTTTATCGTGAAAAAAAATATTTTTCCTCGTGAAGATAATTCAGAGTTGAGGAACTTCTTACAGAGTAAAAATCAAGTTCAATAGCTGTATAAAGCAGCGTAATGATAATAGTTAACATCTTAATGAAAGTTAAATAATGGCATTTTTGCCCCCAAGCATGTAACTTTCCCCCATAGTTAAACGTCATTTAAGCAGAGAGAAGATGAAGAAAGTCAGTTTCCGTAACGATGTGTTGCCGTTGAAGAACGAGCTTTTTCGACTTGCACTCCGTATCACGCTCAACAGAGCTGAGGCTGAGGACATCGTTCAGGACACACTGATAAAGGTTTGGAACCGCCGATTTGAGTGGGAGAACATCGAGTCCATCGAAGCATTCAGTCTCACTGTATGTCGGAATCTGTCGCTCGACCGCATCAAGAAGAAGGAGAATACGAATGATTCCTTAGAAGATGTGAAGGTAGCGGAGCCTCTTTCCTCATCTAATCCACAAGACCGTATGATCGCAGAGGACAAGATTAATCTTGTAAAGCAGATTGTTGACGGCCTTCCAGAGAAGCAACGAAGCTGCATACAGCTAAGAGATTTTGAAGGAAAGACGTACAAAGAGATTGCTGAAATACTCGAGATCACTGAAGAACAAGTAAAGATTAACATCTTCAGAGCACGCCAGACGGTCAAACAAAGGTATTTGAAATTAGATAATTATGGATTATAAGTACATCGAACAACTATTAGAACGCTACTGGAAATGTGAGACTTCGCTCCAAGAGGAGGAAATCTTGCGTATGTTCTTCTCACAGGAGGACATCCCAGCGACGCTGCTACCTTATCGTGACCTGTTCGTTTATGAGCAGAGCGAGAAGGAGATAGAGGTCTTGGGCGATGACTTTGACCAAAGAGTCCTTGGACAAATACGGGAGGACGAACCAGTAAGAGCACGCGTGATAACCATGCGTCATCGGCTTATGCCACTCTTCAAGGCTGCTGCTGTGGTAGCTATCTTCCTCACGTTAGGCAATGCCATGCAGGTTGCTGTGTCTGATGAGGATGCTCATCAGGTAAAGACAAGTGGTGCGTCTATCGATAAACCGCAGGAAGGACCATCAGTTGCTAAGGCCGACTCAGTGCTGAGTGACACCCTTCAACACAAGATACAGACCCCTGTGTCAACGATTACAAAGTAGACAATTTCTATGCTTTCTCTATATAAATAATCATTTTAAGTAAAACAACTCGAGGCTGAGAAGTCTCAATTCTCTCAAATTTTTCATAACATACTAACGTAGAAGAGCCGATACTCATTGCGAGTGTCGGCTCTTCTCTTTTTTGTTCTTGGTGCTTAAAGGGTAGAGCTTAGACCTTTGAATACTTATCTTTTAAAGTCTCTAAGGCATAAGCTCTGTACTGACAGACGCAAGCTAAGTTGGTAAAGTCCAGTGCCTAACGGCCTTATAACAATGGTCAAGGGTGAAAGGTAGCTTCTCAAAGCAGTATAATAAGATGTAACTATACAAAAAAACGCCGATACTCTCAACGAGCTTCGGCGCTATCAGTATGTTTAACTAAGAAATCTTTTCTCAATGAAAGGGAACCTCACGGTTGCCTTTGTCATCCAGATTAATCGTTAAACTTTTACCTTAATAAAATAACTAAAAACCTAAATCTATTACTACTAACCTAAACAATCTATTAACCTTTTGACGATGCAAAGGTAGAAGGTTTTCGTCTCTTGTGCAACTGTTCGATGGTCTTTTATATTAAAAACGACCTTTTCTTGATTCAAGTCAACTCTTTGTGTGCGCAAACAATCAATATTTAGCTACTTTTCTTGGCTCTTTCTTGGTTTTCTTGTAACTTTGCTGCAAAGGAAAAGTTAATGAGAATTCTGATTGTAAATACCAGTGAGAAAACGGGTGGGGCTGCTGTTGCAGCCAACCGACTCAAAGATGCTCTGAATAACAACGGAGTTAAGGCAAAGATGTTAGTACGAGATAAACTGACAGATGACATCACTGTGGTCAGTCTTGGGCATGAATGGCGTAACCAATGGAACTTGTTATGGGAGCGTTTCTGCGTATATTGGAACCTTAACTTCTCTCAGAACCATCTCTTTGAGATAGACTTAGCAAACACAGGAACGGACATTACGAAGCTGCGTGAGTTCAAGGAGGCTGATATCATACACTTGTCTTGGATTAATCAGGGCATGCTCTCGCTGAAAGGTATCCGTAAGATTCTTGATAGTGGGAAGCCTGTCGTGTGGACGATGCATGATATTTGGCCCGCAACAGGCATTTGTCATATTACATTAAACTGTCTGCGCTATCAGTCAGCATGTGGTAATTGCCGCTTGTTACCCAATGGTGGATCTACAAACGACCTATCTCATCGGGTCTTAGAACGTAAGAAGAGGATGCTTGAAGGGCGTAACGTCATGTTTGTTACATGTAGCAAGTGGCTTGAGAAAGAGGCCCGCAAAAGTGCAATCCTCGCTGGTCAACAGGTACGTTCTATCCCTAATCCCATTGATACACACGTTTTCCATCCTGCCGACAGCAAGCAAGCTCGTATCAAGACAGGGCTCCCTTTGAATAAAAAGATAATCCTTTTCGCTTCACAACGAGTAACGAATGTGAATAAGGGTATCTCTTATCTTGTCGAAGCATGCCATCAATTGGCTACGAAATACTCAGAGATGGTGGACAACACTGCCGTGGCTATACTCGGAGGACATGCAGAGGATTTAAGAGAAGAGTTCGACTTCGAGGTCTGTGAGTTGGGTTATGTCAATGACACCCAACAGATAGTTGATGTCTATAATGCCTGTGATGTGTTTGTCTTACCATCCTTGTCAGAGAACCTCCCAAATACTATTATGGAGGCAATGGCATGTGGTGTACCTTCGATAGGGTTTAAGGTTGGAGGCATACCAGAGATGATAGACCATCGTGTGAATGGTTATGTCGCTGCAGAACGCAGTGCAGACGACCTCGCAAGGGGTATCCGTTGGATACTTGACGAGGCTGATTATGCAGCCCTTTCAGAGGCTTCGGTAGGGAAAGTACTGCGTTGTTATTCGCAGAGAAGTGTAGCTATGCGATATCTTGAAGTATATAATGAGGCGCTTGCCTATAAGAATTTCCGATTATGATCACATTTTCTATAGTCACAATAACCTATAATGCGGCCTCTGTTCTGGCACCGACACTTGACAGCGTGCTCATGCAGAACTATCCACATGTGGAACATATCATCATTGATGGGGCGTCAACAGACGACACTGTCGCCATTGCTAAGGCTTATCAGCAGCGTTCTGATGAGGCTGAGAATGAGCATATAGTACGCATACAAAGCGAACCTGACGATGGACTCTACGACGCTATGAACAAGGGACTACAGCAGGCAACAGGCGATTATATTGTCTTTCTGAATGCTGGCGACCGTTTCCCAAAGGCTGACACATTAGACAAAGTGGTACTTGCTGCGGTTGTTGGTGATGGAGAGGAGCATCCTGCTGTCCTTTATGGTGATACTGACATCATTGATGAGAAGGGTAATTTCCTTTGTCATCGTAGGCTTAGTCCGTCCGAACGGCTTACGTGGCGTTCGTTCCGTTATGGTATGTTGGTTTGCCATCAGGCGTTTTATGCTCGTTTGGATATAGCTCGCTCGTTACTCTTTGATACCAGTTATCGTTATTCAGCAGACGTTGATTGGTGCATCCGGGTCATGAAGGAGGGCGAACGTCAGCATCTCCTCTTGCGCAATATACATGCTGTTGTGGCCGATTATGTGCAGGAAGGGCAGACAACTCTTCATCATAAAGAGTCGCTTCGAGAGCGTTTTCATGTGATGTGTAAGCACTATGGCTTGATACAGACACTTTTCCTACATGCTTGGTTTGTAGTGCGAAGTGTCATAAAGTAGGATAAACAGGGTGGCTTAAAGGCCCTTAATACGTCCTATTGATTGTTAAGGGCTACAATTTCCATGCTGTTCCTTCGTTTTATATACAGATTGTATTTATTGAGAGGATAGGCCGAAGAAGGACTTTGAGCGTCTCTCTCAACGACTAAAACTTACGATTATGGAAAGAATTAGGATTAAGATGTTAGTTGCTCTGTTGTTTTTATGCCTCTCGGCGACGGCTCAGACAGAGTATAGTGGTATCGCTGGAGCCTCTCCAAGGATGGTGAGAGCAGCGAAGCAGGCTGCTAATAAGCAGGCTAATCATAGTAGTAAGCCAGCTACTACGGCTACCGCTTCGAAGCCTAAGACGGCAAATGAGGGTAAAGTGAATAGTAAGAACGATAACTATGCACCGCAGTCTAATAACAATGAAGCTGGTGAAACAGAGGTGAAAGAGGGCTTTAAGACACTCTCACGTGGCGTGGGTAAGGTCTTTAAACGGGAAGCTAAGTCAGTAGGAGAAGTAACTCGTAGGATAGGCAATGGCAGTAAGAAGTTCTTTAAGAAGCTTGGTAAAGACATCTCAGACTCCTTTAAGCCAGACTCAACAACGACCAAGTAGTTGTCATCTCATACTTTATAAAACGTGTTCCAAGGCTAAAATCATATATTATGGATAGTCTTGTAACACGTTTTTTTTATATCTATACGGTATGATTAATAGCCCTTTGCGCATGTTAATCATGGTGTTCTCGACCCATAAAAACGTCCTTTACAATTCTTCTTTACCCTTCTTAGCAGTTGTCTGGAGGTTTCGGACAAGTCGTCCGGATGCTTTGTACACTTTGTCCGGACGCTTCGGACAAGTTGTCCGGAGGCCTCGGACACTTTGTCCGGACGCTCCGGACAGGTAGAGTAGAGCCTTCTCTCGACTGTTATCTATGGTAGGATTGGCTCGAAATCAGTTGTTATTAGAAAAGAGTTTAGGCTCGAATAGATTGAAAAAGAGCCTTATAAGTAATCTGTAAAGTTTTGTCATTAGTAAATAATTAGCTACCTTTGTTGTCCGAAACAAGATTATTATGAATACCATAGTACCCTTTAGTCATCCCATGTATATCATGCTTAAGCCTGCTGGTTCGCTTTGTAACCTGCGGTGTAAGTACTGTTATTACTTGGAGAAGAGTAAGCTATACGAAGATAATAAGAACCATGTGATAACCGATGCATTGCTTGAGAAATTCATTAAAGAATACATCGAGGCACAGACAACACCACAAGTTCTCTTCACATGGCATGGTGGTGAGACCCTTATGCGGCCTATCTCTTTCTATCGTCGAGCCTTAGAACTGCAACGATATTACGCTCGTGGGCGTCAGATAGACAATAGTATTCAGACGAATGGCATACTCTTAAACGACGAGTGGTGCCGCTTCTTCAAGGAAAACAACTTCCTTGTCGGGGTGTCAATAGATGGTCCACAAGAGTTCCATGACGAGTATAGGCGTACAGCAACGGGCAAACCGTCCTTTAGACAAGTGATGAAAGGTATCGACTTATTAAATAAGTACGGTGTAGAATGGAATGCGCTTGCTGTAGTCAATGACTTTAATGCAGACTATCCGTTGGATTTCTATCACTTTTTCAAGGATATTGGTTGTCGTTATATACAGTTTACACCTATCGTTGAGCGTATTGTTAAGCGTACGGATGGGCTGACCTTAGCCCCTGGAATGCAGGAAGGAGGCGAGTTAACAGACTTCTCTGTAACGGCCGAACAATGGGGGTCTTTCCTCTGTACCATCTTCGATGAGTGGGTACATCATGATGTTGGCGAATATTACATACAGCTCTTTGATGCCACTCTGGCTAATTGGGTTGGGGTCGCACCAGGTATCTGTACGATGGCAAAAGAGTGTGGTCATGCTGGTGTAATGGAGTATAATGGTGACGTCTACTCGTGCGATCATTTCGTTTACCCAGAACATAAACTTGGGAACTTGGCGTCTAAAACCATCTATGAGATGATGAACAGCGACCGACAAAAGGAGTTCTCAAAGATGAAGTATAGGTTACTTCCGCAACAGTGTAGGGAGTGTAAGTATCAGTTTGCATGTCATGGAGAGTGCCCTAAGAACCGTTTTATACGCGATAAGTACGGCAACACGGGCCTTAACTACCTCTGTAAAGGGTATTATCAGTTCTTTGAGCATGTAGCACCTTACATGGACTTTATGAAAAACGAGCTTGAGAACCAACGTCCACCAGCTAATGTAATGAACCAAGTGTTCGGTAGGTAGCTTCTTACTGAGCTTATAAGAGATGAATGTTTGCTTACCTCTTTTTTTGCGTTAACGGTAAGTAAGATATATAAACAGCAACAGCTCCGATAGACAATGTCCATCGGAGCTGTTTGTATAAGGTGTGGAGCGTTTACTTCGTAATCGATAGTAGTTGTCCTTCCGAGACTCTTGTAAATCTGCCTAAGCGGTTCTGACGACACAACTGTTCGATACTGATACCATGTTGTTTGGCTATTGTCTCTAACGTTTCACCGTTGAGAACCTTGTGATAGAATATCTTTCCGTTATCAGATGTAGGCTCTGTACGTGGTGTATAATTAGAGAAATCCGTGTTGTAAGTCCTCTCTTGGCGTGTACTATGGCTTTGGTAGCCTTTACCCTGAATGTTCTCACGAGAATAGCCAAGGCTTGATGATGTACCACGAGCAGCCGTTGCACGTTCTGACTCTTGTGCCACTGTATTGCGATGGAATACGTAGTAGTCGCCTGTTACGTCCTGATTAGCAAAGTCAAAGAAGAGTGCTGGATTTAAGGCAACACCTGCCAAGCGTGTCTCAAAGTGTAGGTGAGAACCTGTTGAACGACCCGTATTACCACCTAAGCCGATAGGTTGGCCTGCACGAACAGTCTGGTTAGGAGATACGATTTGCTTAGAGAGGTGACCATAGATAGTTTCAAGACCATTATTATGGCGTATAACAACATACTTACCATATCCGTTAGCATCGTATTTCACTACACGAACCTTACCAGAAAAGGCTGCACGAATAGTATCACCGATATATACCTTGATATCTAATCCTTGGTGGCGACGACCCCAGCGGCGGCCGAAATTACTTGTAATAACACGACTTGGAGTAGGCATGTGGAAGCCACGTAAGTCTATCTTATAGACATCTGGGAGATTACCTCCACGATGTGCATAGTTGTTATTCCAATCGTTGTAGAGTTCTGATGATGGTTCTTCAATCTCTTCAGCTTCGCGAAGACGGTTGATGACCATTGTGTCTAATGCTTTTGCACGGCGGTCGATAGGTGCCTGACGGGCAAGTAGGTCTTGGGCGTTTGCTGAGTTTGCTGTCAAAGTTAAGAGTGTTGTTAGTGCGAAAGTCCTAACTATTTTCTTAAAAGTCATAATCAAGTTATTTTATTTCTATACTCGGATGCCTTGCGGCACGGGACAGATTTTCATATCCCTTTCTATCGGTAAAGTCATTGAACGACCTTAATAAGAAGGTAGCTTTTTACCGAAAGACTTCGCAAAGATAACGAAAAAATATAGAATAAATTGCAGTTTGCCCATTTTTTTAGCCTGTTTAACAAAGGAATACTACGTATTTTTGCCTGCACATGATTTATGTCAAGTCGCTGAAACAGGGCATTTGAGGCCTATTCGGGGGTGTTATTTTCTATGAAATAGCGGCCCAATTAATATTAGACTTTCTTAACGCTTTGAGCCTCTCCCATAGTAGGTTATACTCTATCTTTTGGCAGGTTGGGTCGTCATCAATAATCTTCTGCGCTTCTTCTCTTGCCATTTGCACAATCTGACCATCACGAGCTATGTCGGCAATCTTGAGGTCGAAGGCGATACCACTTTGTTGTGTACCCTCCAAATCACCTGGTCCACGTAGCTTGAGGTCGGCCTCTGCTATCTCAAACCCATCATTTGTATCACACATAATATCAATGCGTTTTCGTGTCTCCTTGGTGAGCTTGTGGTTTGTGACAAGTATGCAATAGCTTTGGTCGGCCCCACGACCAACGCGGCCACGCAACTGATGGAGCTGAGACAGGCCGAAACGCTGGGCATCAAGGATAACCATAACACTTGCATTGGGCACGTTTACACCTACTTCTATCACTGTTGTAGCAACGAGAATCTGCGTTTGTCCACTGACAAACTTCTGCATCTCCATCTCTTTCTCCTTGTCTTTCATCTTTCCATGAATCTTACTTAGCTCGAACTCAGGGAAGACGTTGCGCATAAACTCAAACCCATCTTCAAGGTTCTTGAGGTCCATTCGCTCGCTTTCTTTGATGAGTGGATAGACAATATAGACTTGTCGACCTAACTGTATCTGCTGTCTTATACCGCTATAAAGGCTTGCCATCTGGTCATCATACTTGTGGATCGTTTGTATAGGTTTACGTCCAGGTGGCAACTCGTCGATGATAGAGACGTCAAGGTCGCCATAGATGGTCATTGCAAGGGTACGGGGTATAGGCGTGGCAGTCATGACTAACACGTGAGGAGGGTTCTCGCTCTTGCTCCATAGCTTAGCTCGTTGCTCCACTCCAAAGCGGTGCTGTTCGTCAACGACAGCCATTCCAAGGTGGTGGAATTGCACTTTATCCTCAATGATAGCGTGTGTTCCTACGATAATATTTATTGATCCGTCCAAGAGACCATCCAATACTTCCTTCCGCTTCTTACCCTTCACGATACCTGTCAGCAGTTCTATGCGGAGGTTCATACCTTTAAGAAACTCCTTGATAGTCTGTAGGTGTTGCTCTGCCAGTATCTCCGTAGGGGCCATCATACATGCCTGATAACCGTTGTCAATGGCTATCAGCATAGACATCAGGGCAACGAGCGTCTTTCCAGAGCCTACATCACCTTGCAACAGACGGTTCATCTGTCGCCCACTTGCCATGTCTGCGCGTATTTCATGCATCACTCTCTTCTGTGCACCAGTAAGTTCAAAGGGCAGGTTATGGGTGTAGAACCAATTAAACTGTGCTCCAATGCGATTGAAGATATAGCCTCGGTACTTGCGTCGATGGTCGCTGGCATAACGGAGGATATTCAGTTGTACGTAGAAAAGCTCTTCGAACTTCAAGCGAACACGGGCACGCTGGGTGTCATCAACCGACTTTGGGTAATGAATCTTGCGCATGGCAGCATCCCGAGAGATAAGATGTAGATGCGAAGTGATGAAGGGTGGGAGTGTCTCATCTAATGGTTCTGTGAGCTTACTGATAAGCATCTTCGTCATTCTCTCTACTGCACGTGAGGTGATACCGGCCTTCTTCATCCTCTCTGTTGTGATGTAGAAAGGCTGTAAACCCATGTCGTTGAGTTGCAGCTGACCCGCATCATCGATGTCAGGGTGCGTGAATTGGAACCTACCATTGAAGTAGTTAGGCTTCCCAAAGATGATGTACTCTTTGTTTATTTGATAGTTTTGATAGATATATTTCGTACCGTTAAACCACACAATATCAACTACTCCATGGCCATCGGTGACGTGTGCAACGATTCGTTTCTTGCGTTTCCCCATCTCAACCTCTTCGTAACTAAGGATCTTCCCTTTGATTTGTACGAATGGCATATCCTGTGAAAGCTCTGATATAAGATAAAGTTTTGTACGGTCAACATATTTGTATGGGAAGTATTCCAACAAATCTCTATAGGTATGAATACCAAGTTCTTTGCCCAGAATCTCCTTTCGGTGCGGTCCTACACCGGGTAAATACATTATGTCTTGCGATAGTATATCCATTCGTTTTACTCTGAATTGGGGTATTAGAATCCGTGTTTAGGATTCTTGATGTTTGTTTTTTCTATAGCAACCAACAATGGGTAAACTTGTTAATCGGCCTCTCTGTGGGGGGATAAAGTCTTCTCTTTGGGTAGCGAGATGAGTGAATAAAACCGTTGTTCAGTCCTAGTTTTTATATAGTCCTTTGCTTACTGCGAATTATTTTCATGACAAGAAATATTTTTTTTCACGACAAGAAATATTTTTTTTCATGAAAATAATTTCTTTTTTTCATGAAGATAATTCGGTGATAGGACCTTTCACACTTCTTATTCCTATGTTCTTTGTCCTTTTATAATGCTGTTTATCAGGATAAAACATCCTTCTTACGCCTCCACCCACTTGTCTTTTTCGTCCGTTAGTAGCCACTCTTCAATTTTTATCCGAGGTTATGAACATAGTATAACGCCTACAGCTCTAAAAGAACCTCAGCCACTTTCAAATCGAACGGAGTAGTTATTTTAATGTTCTCACGATTGCCTTCCACCATTGTCACCACTTGTCCGAGTCGTTCAACAACGCTCGCATCATCGGTGAAATCGGCACTTTCGTCTTGTTCGTATGCCTGTTTGATAAGCTGAATGTCAAAGACCTGTGGCGTCTGTACGGCTTTGTAGTCGCTACGCAGTACGTTTCTTCCACTTTGAGAGTCACCGATAAAACGCAAGGTGTCCGTAACGGGTAGCACTGGGATAACCGCTTTGGCTGTCTCTGCAGTATCGAAGCAGCGTGAGATGGTATCACAGGAGACGAAAGGACGCACTCCGTCGTGGATGGCAACAAGGCCTACAGCATCGGTAGGAATCATTGATATGCCGTTCTTACACGACTGAAAGCGACTTGCACCACCATCGGCCAACTGATAGTCCTCGTCGAAATGATACTGTTCGCACAACTCCTGCCAGTAAGCTTGTTGTGTTTTCGGTAGGACGAGGATAACCTTTAAGTCCTTGTCGTAGGCATGGAAGCGGCTAATGGTGTGCATGAGGACAGGCTTCCCACCCACAGGAAGAAACTGTTTAGGGATGTCTGCCCCCATGCGCAAGCCCTTTCCGCCAGCGACAATGATGGCATATTTTGACGTAATATGAGCCACTGTTCTACGCTATAAAATATGGTTTATGAATTAAGAAGACGGTCGTAAATCATACCCTTCTTTATCTCTTCCACCTTCTCAGCAGGTAGGAAATAGCTTAGAAGTTTATATCCGTAAGGGAAGGAAGCGGCAGGACCTGCGCCAGTTGTTACATTTCCGTCCTCCTGAACAAGTGCTCCTGTGTACTCAGCATCCTCACCTAAGTAGCTTTCCATACCTGGATAGATGGTTGCCTTCTTACCTTTTAGCAAGCCAACAGATGCCAATACCAATGGAGCAGCACAGATAGCAGCAACGCGTTTACCCTTCTCAAACTGCGCTTTAAGGGCATTGCGCACGCCTTCGTGCTCATTTAAGTTCTTTGAACCAGGCATACCGCCAGGTAACATCAGCAAGTCTGCATCCGAGAAGTCGGTTATGTTCTCGAAAAGGAGGTCGGCCTTAACGACGACACCATGTGAAGATTCAACGAGATTGCTGCCAGTCACGCTAACCATCTTAACCTCTATGCCCCCACGACGTAGGATGTCAACAGGCGCTAAAGCCTCTACTTCTTCGAAACCATTAGCCAGAAACTCATATACCTTAGCCATAATTATTTTGTTTTTAAGTAATAAATCCAATTAAAATCTTTACTTTTGCAAATGAATAGTGTCTGCAAATATACTAAATAATCATGGTATTGTGTGGCTTGTAAGACTAAAAGAATTAAAAAAGATACCGTTTTATGGCAGAAAGGAAACTTAGTTTTGCTGTCTTCGGCAATGCTTCCAAGGCTTTTGACTCGCATCAGATAACTGAAATCTTAGGTTATCTGTGGGCGCATGAGGCTGATGTATATATTGAACAGAACTTTTATAATAGCCTACAAAAGGAGCTTAAGAAGTCAATTTCTATAGCGGGTGTATTCGAGGGGGTAAACTTTGATGTCGATTTTGTCATCTCCTTAGGTGGCGATGGTACTTTTCTGAAGGCAGCAAGTAAGGTTGGTCCCAAGCAAATACCTATCATAGGCGTGAATATGGGACGGTTAGGTTTCCTCGCAAATGTTGCTCCAGAAGAAATTAAAGACGTACTTGATAATGTCTTTGAAGGAAGATATGAGATCGAGGAGCGTGCTGTTATCCAACTTGAAGCAGACGGAAAGGCCCTTGAGAACTGCCCTTTTGCCTTGAATGATATTGCGATTTTGAAACGTGATAATGCTGCGATGATATCGATTAAGGCAAGTGTTAATGGCGAATACTTAGTAACTTATTTAGCTGACGGACTCGTTATCAGTACGCCGACAGGCTCAACAGCTTACTCATTGTCGGTTGGTGGTCCGATTATCGTACCTCAATCAGGCATTTTAAGTATGACTCCTGTTGCCCCACATAGTCTGAATATTCGTCCGATAGTTATCAGTGATGAGGCTGAGATAAAGTTGGAAGTAAAGAGTCGAAGCCACAACTTCCTCGCAGCTGTGGACGGTCGGTCAGAGAAACTCAGCGAGGGTGTGACGCTGAAGATAAGGAAAGCGCCCCATAAGGTGCGTATTGTGAAGGTCTATGGGCAGCGTTTCTTCTCGACACTACGCGAGAAGTTGATGTGGGGAGCGGATACTCGTCAGCTTTAGGAAGGCTGGTTGTTAGTGAGAAAAGGCGGTGATAGGCTTTTTAGTTAGGCTGGTTTTCATAGCTGTCCTAGTTTCCCTAGTTATCCTAGAGAGGCTAGTAAGGCTAGTTACTCATGGCTATCAAAAAAAATAAAGATAAGAAACAATAATGCTAAACAAGATAAAGAAACTCTTTCAAATCCCTGAAACGCATTACACAAGTAAGCAGATATTCCGCTGGTTGTGGAACGCCTGGCGTGGTAATCGTAAGCAGGCTGTATTGAATGCAGTGATAGGTATTCTCAGCGTAGGCGTCTCCTTGGCTACTGTATGGGCTGTTCAGCATGCCATTGACGTGGCATCTCATGCCAGAGAAGGCAGCATCTATGTGGCAGTGAGCATTATGGGGGCTTTAATACTATGTGATTTCGCATTGAATATAGCCTCTGTATGGGTGAGAAACCTATTAGGAATCAAAGCGCAGAACCGTATGCAACAACGCATGCTCGACCGTATTCTACGCTCTGAGTGGCATGGAAAGGAGCGTCATCACAGTGGTGACGTGCTCAACCGACTGGAGATAGACGTTGCTAACGTGGTGAGTTTCCTCACAGAGACTATCCCTAATTCAATCTCAACATTGGCGATGTTCCTCGGAGCCTTCTTCTATCTGATGTCGATGGATTGGCGTCTTGCTATCATCATCGTCGTTATGATACCGCTGTTTGTCCTTATTAGTAAGGTCTATGTACGCCAGATGCGACGTTTGACACGTGAGGTTCGCGACTCAGACTCCAAGGTTCAGAGTGTCTTACAAGAAACTATTCAACACCGAATGCTCATCAAGACACTTGAAAGTGACGATATTATCGTTGGTAAGTTAGAGGGAACTCAACACGAGTTGCGCCGTAAGGTAGTGCGAAGAACAAAGTTTTCTGTCTTCTCAAACCTCGTTTTGAACTTTGGTTTTGCCTTTGGTTATCTTGTTGCTTTTACGTGGGCAGCCCTCCGAATGTCGGCTCATTCGTTGACATTTGGCGGTATGACGGCCTTCTTACAATTAGTAAATAAAATCCAAAGTCCTGCTCGTCAGCTCACGAAGCTGGTTCCTGCTTTCGTCTCAGTGTTCACCGCCTCAGAGCGACTCATGGAACTTGAAGAGAACCCATTAGAGCAACAAGGAGACCCGATAGAGGTTGTTGGTCCTTGCGGCATCCGTCTTCGTCAGGTCAGTTATCGGTATGATGATGGCGAGCGGGAGATATTAAAGAATCTTGACTTCGACTTCTATCCAGGCTCTTGTACGGCTATTCTTGGCGAGACAGGGGCTGGTAAGACGACTCTTGTACGTATGCTTCTTGCTTTGTTGAAGCCTAATACAGGCTCTGTGGAGATTTACAATGACAAAGAGAGCAAGGAGTTGACACCATTAATGCGTACTAATTTCGTCTATGTCCCACAGGGTAACACGCTTCTTAGCGGTACTATCCGTGAGAACCTACTCCTTGGTAAGGTCGATGCAACGGAGGAAGAGATGATAGAAGTACTAAAGAAGAGTTGTGCCGACTTTGTCTTTCACCTCCCCTTGGGCCTCGACACCCTCTGTTCAGAGCAGGGAGGAGGACTTAGTGAAGGACAGGCACAACGCATTGCCATAGCCCGCTCGTTGTTACGCGACCGTAGTATCATGATATTCGATGAGGCTACATCGGCCTTAGACCCGCATACTGAGCGTGAACTCTTGGGTAATATCCTCTCTAATCATGATAAGACAGTGATATTCATCACCCACCGTCCGGCTGTTGTAGACTATTGTGACCAGACATTAACCATAGAAAAAATACAATAATGTACTTGCGTTATTCAAAATAAGGTCGTATATTTGCAACACTACTGAAAGCTGAGAGGAGTACTAAAAACTGTAAAGTCCATTGTTATTATTGGTAGATAGAAAAAGAAAACAGAATCAGATTAGATATGAAAAGAATTCTTTTAGCCATTGTTAGTGCGTTTCTTATGTCAGCACCAATGGCTTTTGCGCAGACAACAAACGTCGAACAGACTACGGATTTAGATGCTAAGTATGCCACGAATATGCTCAAGCCAGGTACACGTGCGCCTGAGTTTAAGTTGAAGACATACGATGCTAAGGACATAATGTTGAGCCAGTATCGTGGTAGCTACGTGGTATTGGATTTCTGGGCAAGTTGGTGTCCAGACTGTCGACGTGATATTCCGGCAATGAAGGCCCTTTACGAGCAGTTCCGTGATTATGGAGTGCAGTTTATTGGTATCTCTTTTGACACCGACCGTGAGGTCTGGGCGCAGACTTACTGGGGTAAGTATCAGATGCACTGGACACAGGTGAGCGAGCTGAAGAAGTTTAGGAAGAACACAGTTATCGACAAGTTGTATAAGATAGATTGGATTCCTTCAATGTATCTCATCGACCCAGAGGGTAAAATAGTTATGGGTACGGTTGAGATAAGTAAGCTGAAAGCGAAGTTAGAGTCCCTTTCTCTGACTCCACAGGTTAGTAAGACTGAAGTGCTCCCAACCTTTGAAGGTGGTCAGGAAGCTATTAATAACTATTTTGCACAGAGTCAGCGGCGTAGCATTCAGTCGTTCCGTTCAAAGGTGCATGCCGAGATGACTGTCGTCTTCAACGTCGAGATGGATGGCACAGTCACTGGTGCTCGTGTCGTGGAGGTGAAGAACGTGAAGGGAACAAGCAAGCATTTCATGAAGATGGAGGCTGAGAAACAGAAGCGAGTATTGGACAACTGCGTTGAATACTACAAAGAACAGGCCGTTCGTCTTACTAACAATATGCCTAAGTGGAACCCTGCTATGCAGAATGGTAGGCCTGTTAAGAGCAAGACAACAGTTAATATTGTCTTCCAGTCATAGGCTAATTAGACTGCAAGCAAATCTTAAATATGATACAGAAGGCTGTCCTAACGAGGGCAGCCTTCTACCTTTTTATACCTTGAACATTGGATCTCTCGATTTTTTTTCATGAGAAGAAATAATTTTTTTCATGAAGAAAAATATTTCTTCTCACGTAAATAAATATTTTTCTTCATGAAAATAATTTCGAAAGCGCAGTGAGGTAGTGGGATAGTCGTTTGTAGGAGAGTAAGAAAAGATGGTTTTTTACCACAGTAGAAGACGAGGAGAAAGGCTCATAATGAGGGCGACGTCCTATCTAAGTCGACGCTTATTGAAAGGCTGAAGTCGTGTTGGTAGATAGAGAAAAGACGGGTCAGAAAGGTTTTTGTTGAGCAATGTTTGGAAACAAGAATATTAATGCTTACTTTTGTGAAAGATATATGAAGGGTAGGTTACGGCCGATAGTCGCACTGTTTTACGGTGTCTTACATTTCGATATAGTTAGTAGGATAGATTGATAATGTCTGACTTTTTAAATTTTTAGAAGGATGAATAAGTTATTATGGTTATGTGGAATAATTGCCTTCGCAGTCGTCAGTTGTACAGAAGGTAATCGAGGTAGTATCAAGGAAAAGGATGCACTCGGGATGTATGACTCCGTTCTTATTGAACGTGATCCCGGCTTTAGTTGCCGTCTTACGGAGGATTATTGGATGTTATATAAGGATGGAACTGTAACGAAATGTACGCGATCTGTATTTGCATCTGACGATGGTAAAGACACTGTCAGAACTGTTCGTTTTAGTGACGCCAATGGTCGGAGAGTGCAATATCTTATTGACGATATATACGTCAAGGGTACTGCAAAGGACATTGTGGCTGTAGAAGATAACAACTATTGCAGTGATTTGGGTGGACTCTACATTTATTTCTATTATCCGGGAAAGACTGTTCAATATCAATATGACTGGGGACAGACCGGAGTAAAATACTCCTCCGAGTTCAAGAAACTCATGAAACTGTTAAAGGTGTATGATGCTGAATAGGGAGAAAGACGTATAAAAGCAGCGAGAAGAGCGTTTGTACTGCCTCTCTGTTGTGTTTATAGATGAGTTATCCGACTTCTCATTTGGCATGGTCATTCTACTTTATTATTTCTGTCTTTCGTTGCTCCCTAAACAGCTTGAAATGTTCATGGAAATAGAGAACTCTGCCAATGCGCTGAGTCTGTATTCGATATGATTTCTTTTTATCTAAAACAAAAGTTGCTGTCACTGCTGTCATTCAAAGTCATCATCTAACTGTTTAGTTTACAGTAGGCTTACACGAAGTGTTAAATGTGACAGCAAACAAAAATAAAACTTATTCTTGTATACTTTGAATAAGTATCTATTATTAGAGAGCCTTCATTATTACATGGCTCTGGAGAACCTTGTATATCTATTAAAAAACTTTTTTAAGGAGTGAATAAGTTGTATGCAATAATCTTTCAAAACCTCTTTATGGTCAATAGATTAGGTTAATTTGGATGAAAATAATAGGAGGCAGTGAAAGTTTCTTTGATTTATTTGTAACTATCCAATAAAAAATGTACTTTTGTGTTCAGTAAGTTAAAACTCTAAAAGGAGGATGAAGAGAACCTAAAATTATATAGTGTAACGAACTTTTAGATAGTTTTTTAAAATATAAAGACAATCTTAATCATTAACTATTAACGATAAAGTAATTATGAGAACTCTGCTATTATGTGTTATTGCGTTGTGCTCTCAGGTGATGAGTATGACTGCTCAGGTGACAGGAAGAATAGAGTATCCTCACCGTGCTGACTATGAAGATCAGGTCGTGTTGCCTGTGGATGACAAGGGACTGGTCATTCAGTCGTTTGCTAAGGACAGCAAGGAGGGTAAGCGTTACTTCAAGACAGAATTTTATTCAACCGCAATGAAGTTGATAAGTACCGATTCAATATTGATTGATAAGGGTATGTATTTCTATTCAGATGTGGTTGAGAGTGGTGTGCTTTATACTGTTTTGCGCCAGAAGGATGGTTCGTTTATGATCGTTGCTTTCAATCCTGCAACACATAAAATAACCACAACGGATGGTGAATATACCCGTAAAGGATCGATGAGAAATCTCGTTATTGCAAATGGATCAGTCGTTTTCAGTTCAACACAGAAGAAGTTAGACCGCATTGGTATCATTGATTTGAAGACGGGTAACTGTCGATTTACTGATATTCACTTCCCAAAAGTGAAGGATAAGAATATCTTTGTGCTTGAAAATACCGTGATAGACAATACTATCTATGCGTTGGTAGGAGTAGAGACCGATGTCTATCTGCTACGTTTAGATATGCAGGGCAATCAGTTAGGAGCAAACAATCTCACTGCTGATATTGCCGAACGAATCATCTCGGCATCAGTTTCAAAGGCTGGAAATAGGTTCTTTGTCACAGGAACTTACTCTAAATCGAAGAAAGGTGGGGCTGAAGGTATCTTCTTCTCAGAGCTGAAAGACGATAAGTTTAATAATATCAAGTTCTATAACTTCTTAAAGTTGAAGAACTTTACGGAGTATATGAGCGACCGTAAGCAAGCAAAGATTGAACGCAGAAAGGAAAAGGCAGAGAAGGCTGGTAAGGAGTATTCGCTGAAGTATCTGATGGCTTCTCATCGTATTATGACGGATGGTAAGGATTACTTCTATCTTGGTGAGGCTTACTATCCAGTTTATCGTACAACCTGGATTGGTAATACCATGATTACAACCTTCGCTGGTTATAACTATACACACGCTGTTCTTGCAAAGTTTGATGTTGCAGGTAATCTGCTTTGGGATGAATGTTTCCCTATGGAGCCACGCCTCATGCCGATGTATGTGAAGCATTTTGTTTCTGCAAGTATGAAGGGTAACAATGTGAATCTTCTCTTTACTGATAAGAACAGATTGGTATCAAAGCTCTTTAGGAATGCGGATGGAAATGTGATTCAAGACCGTACATCAGAGATTATAGAAACGGATAATGAAGACGAAGATGTTAAGAAGATGCGTTATTCTAACTCTCAGTACTGGTATGGAGATAACTTCCTTGTCTATGGAACGCAGGTGGTGAAGAATACTAAGACTGGTGAACGCCGTAAAGTGTTTGCTGTTACAAAGTACACTATAAAATAATTGAGCTATGAAGATGATGAGAAATGTAGATAAATTCCGCCTCTTTCAATGGCTTTTACTGCTTGGTTGTCTGCTTTGTGTTCCGCATAGCGCACAGGCACAGGCGTGGGACGGAGAAGGAGATATTAAGGTTTATGCTGGTTATGCCAATGTTGGAGGAAGGTCTGGTATAGAGTTGGGCAGCGATTATGCGCTTAGCGACTTTGTCTCAGTAGGCGGACAGCTAACTTATGTCAACGTGAAGGACTATGACGAGGGACGTGATAGAGCCTTTATGGGGTATGATTTCAGCTTGACGGGTAACTATCATTGGGCTGAAGTACTGAAACTACCCTCCGTACTGGATATTTATAGTGGTGTTTCCGTCGGCTTGCGAACAGCTGGTTTGCAGGCAGGTGTACGCTATAACTTTAGTGAGACATTCGGACTTTATGGGCAGGTGCGGCAGAATCTCTTCAAGACTTTTGGCGATGATGTGGAACATGGGCGCGTCTATCAAGGCAAAACAGCACTCTCTGTGGGTCTGACTGTTACGTTTTAAAGCTATTTGTCCACTACTGTTTTGTGATGTTTGAATGTCAGAGTAGTGAAGTTCGTGTGGCAAATAAACAATAAAGGCTATCGGAGTTTCGGATAGCCTTTATTGGATGATAATAGGCTTTTTATTGATACTGACGGTGTCTGGCAATAATGTCTTTCGCTGGAATGCTAACAATATTACCGTTTTCATCACAATTGATGACAGGTTCATTTTTGGCAGCTTTCTCTTTTAACAAGATTCGTTCTGACTCAATGAATCCTTCTTCAATCGTTTTTAAATAGGCTTCTATTTCTTTATTTGACATAACTTCTTATCTTTCTAAATTTTACGTCATTACTAATTCTGGTTCTTATACTATTTCCTCCAAAAGCAATACGCTCTTTAGGTTGTATGCTATTATCATATATTGACCATATATCAACCTTATTCATAAACAAGTTAAATAGGTTTGATATTCCCAATACATATTTTCTGTATATTATGTCTTTAGGAATGTTGTGTCCGCTATTTCTTACTCTTTCTGTTACACGTATGCTTGCAAGCTCTGGTGATGGTAGCCAAAAGAATAAGAGATTGACTACGAATCCTCTTTGATGTGCCTTCTCTATGAGTTTTATATAAGAGCGAGTAGCAAGTGTTGTTTCAATAGAAAATGACTCATCTTTGCTTAAGAGGTAATCTATTCGTTGAAGCATCAACCTTCCTGCTTCAATGGCTGCACCTTCAGGGTTGAGTGGTGACAATCCTTTTGCTATTTCATCGGCATTGACAAACTCCTTTACCAAAAGAGTTTTTGGTAATATTGTCATAGAGGCAGTTGTCTTTCCAGCCCCATTACATCCTGCTATGATATATAAATGTTTTACCATTCGATGCAAAGATAATCTTTTATTATGAATAAAACAAGTGAGTAGCCTTTTTATTAATAGGTCATTTCTTTTTTGTTCCTTTAAATTTGTACCTAAAAATCGATTGTGTTTGTAATAAGTTCTTGGTATGTTTGAAGGCTATATTTACTCGATAAGAAAGAAAAATAAAGGCAATAGCAACCAAATAGAGTCAGTAGCTATTGCCTATATATTGCGTGTATGAAAAGTTTTTGTGCTATTGTCTAATGCGTAATTAATAATTATATAATCCTTCTAACTTACAGAGGAATTAGAAGCTGAGCACCATTGCTTGTCGTTGTACCAAAGGAATGTTCTTTGTAAGGTCTACGGTAGCACCTGTAAGGACATCGGTTGCAGTGGTATGTGAACCAATTACTTCGGCATAGCGGGCTACATCGACTTGGTTGTCAGCTTTCTTACCATTGAGGATGGTGAGGACCGTCTTGCCATTATGTTGACGAGCAAGTACATAAACACCATGGTGAGGAATGAATTGTGTCTGAGAACCGTTGATGATTACATCGTTGTTCTGTCGCCAATGGAGTAGGCGACTGGTCCAATCAAACATAGCATTCTCGGCTTTGGTGCGGCCTTCACGTGTGAACTTGTTGACCTTATCGCCAGGGAAACCACCTGGGAAGTCTTGTCGCACATTACCATCTGTTTCCGTTTTTGTACCGTTCATCAGAATCTCGGTACCATAATAGAGTTGTGGAATACGCTTCATAGTCAGCAAGAGAGCGTATGCCTGCTTTAAAGCCGTTGAGTCCTTGCCATTGCCAAGGTAGCGGTCAGTATCGTGATTCTCAATGAATGCCATCACAGAAGATGGGTCAGTGTAGAGGTAATCATAGCAGAGAGAGTTGTAAATGCGGTTCCATCCCTTCCACCAATCATCTGTTTCCTCGTTCTTTGCCTGCGAAAGACGATCGAAGAAGGCGAAGTCCATCACCGTTTTTAGATTGCTGTCAATGTCAGAGAGTTTGCTGTCTTTCTGCCAAGCTGCCGTATAAGCAGGTTCTGTTACCCATGTTTCGCCAACGGTGTTGAAGTTAGGATATTCCTTGTTGAGCACCTTCATCCAATCAGCCATGGCTTGTCGATCTGCGTAAGGATAAGTATCCATACGGATTCCATCAATGCCTACGGTCTCAATCCACCAAATAGAATTCTGAATCAGATACTTAATAACGTGCGGATTACGCTGGTTGAGGTCAGGCATAGAGGGTACAAACCATCCGTCAACAGTCTCTTTCATATCCACTTTGCTGGCGTATGGGTCGAGAACTGGTGTAAGCTTGTAGCTTGTTTGTAGCCCATAGTTAGGACTGTTAAACCAATCTTTTGATGGATAGTCTTTGATTGTCTTGCCGTTTTCATCAATGCGTGTACCCTTAGCCCATGGGTGATAGTCTCCACAATGGTTGAAAATCATATCCATTACCACCTTTAAGCCCTTCTTATGACATTCGTCAACGAGGGCTTTATACTCCTCATTCGTACCGAAGCGAGGGTCAACACGATAGTAGTCGGTGGTCGCATAGCCGTGGTAAGTACTGTTTTTACCATTATCGGCAGGGCGATCATTCTCCAATACAGGGGTGAGCCAGAGGGCAGTAACACCAAGGTCAGTGAAATAGTCGAGGTGTTGGCGGAGTCCTTCAAGGTCGCCTCCGTGTCGAAGACTTGGCTCATTGCGGTTGCAGAGCTGGTCTTCCATCCCTTTGATTACATCGTTCTTTGGGTTACCATTGGCGAAACGATCGGGCATCAACATATACAAAACATCCGATATATCGAAGCCTTTGCGGTCTGCTCCAGCCATCTCACGTGCCTTTAGTTGGAACTTCTTAGTTGTTTTTTTACCATTCTTATTAGAGAAGGTAAGGTTTATCTCACCCGGTTTCGCACCTTTTAAGTTAAGATAAACAAGGAGGTAATTAGGTGAGTCGAGGCGTACAAGCGAGTCAATTTTTACGTTAGGATAGTCTGTTGTGACGTCTGCAAACTTAATGTCCTTGCCATACACCATCAGCTGCAGCGTTGGGTCCTGCATATCAGCAAACCAGTTAGTAGGGTCAATGCGGGTTACGTCGGGTGAAGCTGTGCGTTTATTGGCTTTCTTAGGAGCTGCCGTACTATTCTGAGCGGTCATAGATGTTGATAAGAGAAGTAAGAATAAAAGCGTCTTCCAAATCTTTTGAAAGTGTGAAAGAGTAGGATAGTTCGTCATTTGTTAGAGGTTTATAATAGGTAATTTGTTCTGCTGTGGTATTGGGCTTATTAGCCTAATTAGCCTAATAGGGCCAATAACCCCAATATCCTTAACAGCTATTAATAATCTGCTGAATGGTCAGCACTCCTCCTTTCGTGGGAGGAGTGGGGGAGAGGTCAGCTTCTTAGTTATGGAGGATAAGGGCAGACTGGCCATCAACCATTACCTCGCCACCTTCCATCTGACCTAAGCCAGCCTCATTCACCTCGCCATTAGCGCACACAATAGTGTACTGTCCCTTAGGGATATTGACGGTGCGAAGCTCCTTGTTAGCATTGAGGATGACGTATATATCCTTCCATTTATCCCCACCAGCATGGTCTTTTAGACGGAAGGCAACCAAACAATCCTGTACAGGGAGGAACTCAAGATGCTTGCGAACGAGGTCGGCTTTGCCCAATCGGAAGGCTGGATGATTCTTGCGAAGACTGATGAGTCCACTGTAATAGTTGAATACCTGCGGATAAGTCTTGAGGTTATTCCAATCGAGGTGATTGATACTATCGGGTGAATTATACGAGTTATGCACCCCTTTCTTATCACGTAGCATCTCCTCACCAGAGAGCATAAATGGTACACCCTGCGATGTGAAGATAGCCGTTTGGGCAAGTTCATTCAGACGAATCAGCTCATTCTCGTCATATTCAGCCTCTGGAATAGAAGCTTTCAGACGGTCGACAAGACACATGTCGTCGTGGCAGCTAACATAAGAAATCATCTGAGTTGGCTCAAGGGCGTATGGTTTCTTAGAATAGTTCACCTTCGAGTAGTCTACCTGTGGGTGCTCAATCATACCAGCAATACCCGCCTTCAAGCTTTCTTCCAAGCCTGTAATACCACCAAGGAAACCGGGCTTGTGGTCGTCAGAGAACGGTCCACGCAAGGCATCACGGATGTCATCAGAGAAGGCCGCAATACCAGGCATCTGTGGGATAGCAGCTTTCACAGCCAACTTATCGTGAGGGTAAGCACACGTACCAGCGCTCCATCCCTCTCCATAGACAAATATCTCTGGGTCGATAGCATTAAGTTCACGACGTATATCATTCATCGTCTCAATGTCATGCACACCCATAAGGTCAACGCGGAAGCCATCGATATGATACTCATTCACCCAATACTTCATTGATTCCAACATATACTCGCGCATCAAAGGACGCTCACTTGCCGTCTCATTGCCGCATCCCGTGCCATCAGAAGGAGTACCATCAGCTTTGTATCGATAGTAGGCTTTAGGATAGGTACGCTCGAAGTTGCTGTTCGCAAGGTCGAAGGTATGATTATAAACAACGTCGAGGATCACCCTGATACCCGCCTTGTGCAATGCTTGTACCATCTGTTTAAACTCCAATATACGGCGTGTTGGCAGATTGGCATCGTATGAGTAGCTACCTTCTGGTACGTTATAGTTCAATGGGTCATACCCCCAATTATACTGTGGGACGTCAGGCTTGGACTCATCTATCGAAGCAAAGTCGAACGAAGGGAGGATATGTACAGCGTTGATACCCAACTTCTTCAAATAGTCAATAGCCTTTTTCTCAGTCAGAGCAAGGTATTTACCCTTGTGCATCAAGCCCGATGAGGGGTCAATAGAGAAGTCACGATGATGCAACTCATAGATGATAAGGTCTGCCGGACTCTTAGTTGGCACACGACGGTCGGTCTCCCAGCCTGTAGGGTTAGTCTCCTTCATATCGACGACGGCACCACGTCCACCATTACAACCTACGGCCTTGGCAAAGACACCGGGTGTTTCGCCATGTCCGATATCAAAGGTATAGAACTTACCTTTGAGGTCTCCCTTCACAGTAGTAGTCCATGTGTTATCGCCACTCTGCGTAAGTTTAACCTTCTTGTAGGCTTTTCCACCTCTTCCTGACTCATAAAGGCGAAGCGTTGGTTTGTTGGGAGCGTTAAGTCGGAAGGTTGTTTCGTTAGGAGAATACGTCATCTCGTTAAAGCGTTGTTGTGCAGCAACGCTCTGTGAGAGTATAAAAGCGGCCACAGAAGCCGCTATGTTATATTTGAGTTTCATTGGGTGTTGGGTGTTTAGTGATAAGTGATGATGGATCGTTATAATGACTTATAACGGCCATCATCACCTATTCTTATTAGCGAGCAGCCTGATAGATCAGGTCTGTTATCTGCTCATTGAATGTCTTATTCTTCATCAAGTCTTCAATACTAACGTGCATACGATAACGCCAGTAATGCTTTGGATTAGACGGAACATTGATACGCTCGGCATTAGGGTCAGCCAGACGCAATTCCTCATCAATGCTCATCCAGTCTTGAATACCGAGGATGCAGAGTAGACTTGGGGATGTCAGGTGACGGCTAACGATATCTCTTGCCAACCAACCTGGTAATGGGTGAGGAGCAGGACCACCACGATGTAGCATGCTGTTGAAGTAGTCTTGCGTACGTTCCCAGTCTTCATCCCACCACTGACGTAGGGTAGCCATGTCGTGAGTAGATATGGTGCTAACGCTGCGGTAAGGGTTCTCACTGAGATAGCCAAAGCGCACCTTCGGGTTCTTAGGCATACTTTGAATCTCAAGACTGAGGATACGAAGCTCGTTCATCACCCATGCCACGCAATCAGGAACCATTCCTAAGTCTTCTGCACAGACAAGCATACGAGTTGCATTGACCAACTTAGGTAGTTTCTTCATTGCCTCTTGATACCAGAACTGGTTGTTACGACGATAGTAGTAGTCGTTGTAGAGCTTATTAAAGATAGCCTTATCACTATCGTAGAGTGTCTCGTAAATGAAATCGAACTGTACGCTGATGCGTGGATGGAAGCGGTTTGGATCCTTGTGATCACGAACGAAGAGAACGTCACTAATCAAAGCGTAGAGTCCATCACGCAACCAGATATCTACATCAGAGGTCTTACCAGCAAATGCTTTCTCCACCTTTCGCTGTGTATCAAAGGCTGGACGCATCTTATATCTGTCGCCCCATACGTGTTCAACATACTTTTGTTTCACCTCCTCAGCATGCTCACGGAAAATACGGTCGAGCACCCAGTCTGTTATAAATGGTTCTGTGAATAGTTCCTCCTGCCAATGTAGACCGTAGCCTTCCACCTCCTCACGGCTCATACCGAGTGCTGGAGAGAACTGACCAAGTAGGCCGTGTACCGAATGGATAGGTATTTCCCAAATGCGGAAGAAGCCGAGAACGTGGTCGATGCGGTAAGCATCAAAGTATTTCGCCATATTCTGGAAGCGTCTTACCCACCATTGACATCCGTCTTTAATCATCTCATCCCAGTTGTAAGTAGGGAACCCCCAGTTCTGACCATTTACTGAGAAATCATCAGGTGGAGCACCAGCTTGACCGTTAAGGTTGAAGTAGCGTGGTTCTGTCCATACGTCACAGCCATAGCGATTGACGCCAATAGGGATGTCACCCTTAAGGATAATCTTGTGAGCCTGTGCGTATTCGTGTACTGCTTTGAGCTGACTACTCAGTACGAACTGTACGTAATAGAAGAAAGCCACCTCTTTATATGCCTTGTCCTTAGGGTTAGACAGAGCCTTACGGTCGGCCTCGTCCCATTGTTTATGGTCTGGCCAGTGAGAGAAATCGGCTGTGCCAAACTTGTCTCTCATGTATGAATACTGTGCGTAAGGTACGAGCCAGCTCTCTGTCTCAGCAAAGAAAGTCTTGAAAGCACTGCTTTCGAGCACCTTTTCTCCTTCCTGTTCAAAGAGCAGACGGAGGTATTCTGTCTTCGCATCGTTCACTCGCTCGTAGTCAATCTGTGGTAGAGCGTTAAGCTCCTTACGCAGTTTCTCAAACTTCTCACGCTGTTCCTTATCCTTCAACTCAGGTAGTGAGGTAAGGTCAGCATACTGAGGATGGAGGGCAAAGATAGAGATACAGCTATAAGGATAGGAGTCAGTCCAAGTATGTGTGATAGTTGTATCGTTGATAGGAAGAATTTGCAAAGCCCGCTGATGGGTCATACTCACCCAGTCAATCATCTTCTTCAAGTCGCCAAAGTCGCCAATACCGAAGCTTGTCTGCGAACGGAGAGAGAAGAGAGGGACCAATGTTCCTGCAACGCGAACGGCTGGGAGTGGGAAAGCAGCTTCTGCCAACTCATATACAACAACGTCGCCTTCCTCCATTGTAGGCAATGTCAAGGTGCGATTGTCGCTGTATTCCCATACAATATTCTCATTATTATCATTGTTCTTAATGAGGAACTTCACCTCAATCTGGTCTCCAACGAGTTTTGAAGCATCTAAGGTATAACTCCACTCGTTGATGTTATGCTGTACCATCTTGAGTGCTTTCTTCACATTCCAAGCACCCAATGCAGGTTCAGCACCAACGAGATAGAGCTCATCGGTAGCTCCTAACTGTGGTGCACGCACCTTCAGTGTGACAGCTTTGTTATAGTTATTAAGCTTACATTTAGCTACCTTCTTACCAACAACACAATCGGTGATGGCAGAGGTGTAGAGGTAAGCGTTGTCAGGAATGTCACTCCAGTGGTCGTAAACACGATAGGTCAGGCTGCGTTCTGTATCGAAATCTAATTTATGATGGAGTACGCCCCATTCCTTCCGCTGCTCGTTATCGCCACAGAGAATACTGTAGTAATATTCAATATGCGTTCCAGGCTTAGCGTCCTTCTTCACTTCTACCTCCCAGTGGTAGCCGTCTGACGTGCGCATTCTGTACTGTGAGGCCTCAACAGCCCCGTTATGATGACCTGTAATGATGTTTAAGACAAGGTCTTGACCGTAATAGGTCTGGTAGTCTATGTGAAATTGTATGTTCATAGAGTTGGGTAGTTATTTTGCTTCAAAGATAATAATATTAATTAGAAAAAGCAACACCCATACACATGATTTATATCAATTTATATGCAATCGTTTGCATAGTGACAGATTGGTGATAATTCATGGCTAATGAACTGTCGCTCTATGAGGATGGATAAAACTTGGTTTTCACGGTCTTCTAACAATCTTTTCCTTGCGTGTCGGTAGTCTTTATCGTTGTTGTTTAGCCCAAACACAACTCGAGTTGGATTGTGGCATCTTGGTTGAATAACGAGGAATAAACTTTGTGATAAGGACTATAATACTTGTAAACGATGGTTGGCGAACGTATAGGAAGATGTTTATTCGATGGTTATACATGGTGATTTACAACATTCATAACGTCTATTTCCTACCGAACCCATTGTCTTTTATGATTTCTTTTCATGAAGAGAAATATTTATTTACGTGAAAAGAAATATTTTTTTTCATGAAGAAAAATATTTTTTTTCATGAAAATAATTCGAAGAAAAGAGGTGGATTGGGATGAAGAAAACCAAAGGTAATGTTTTTCTCGTTGATTGATAAGGCGATAGAAAACTAACTGTAAGCGTGTCTTACACGCTATCCTAAGTTTCTGTTTAGTGTCGGTAAGATGATAGAAAACTAAATGTAGGCAGCGCTTAGACGCTACTTTAGATTTCTGTTTAGGATTGATAAGCTGAAAGAAAACCGATGGCAAGCAAAAGGAAAGGTGTGCTGAAACACTTTTCAGCACACCCTTAAATTCAGAGAGATTATAAAAAAGTTATTGTTACCCTTGTTATGCAGGCCGCTTCACCTTGATAATTCCAACGGAGAGTGCACCGAGGAAGAGGGAAACACCTGCTACAATCATCATATTACTTTGTACGGAACCAACCATCTGAAGTATCACTCCGCCAATAGCAGCAGCAATAATCTGTGGTATACAGATAGTTCCGTTGAACAGTCCGAGATAAGCTCCCATGTGCCCATAACCCTCAAGTGCGTTGGTGACGAAGGTGAATGGCATTGCCAAGATAGCTGCCCATGCACATCCGATGAGGAGGAATGGAATGAAGAGAACGTATTGGTCGTGTACGAAGGATGCGAGAACAAAACCTGCAGCACCTAAGATAAGCGAGAAGGAGTATGCCAGTTTGGTGTTCTTGAACTGTGGAAGAACCATTGCCCAGACTACTGATCCTATAGCCTGAATGGCAAAGAGAATACCTACCCAGTTGCCTGCTTCCTGATAACCCTTTGTCATCGTCGCATCATGTGCAAGCATATCAACACCCCAACAGTTGGCTGCTACGGTTCCATTGGTGTATGTCCACATATACATAAAGGCAAACCAGCTGAAGAACTGTACCAAACCTACCTTCCAGAAGGTTGATGGTGCAAACTTTAATAAGGTGAAGACATTAGACTTAGAAGTCTCTTCTTTCTTCTCAACGGTATGGTATTCGGCATAAACCTTTGGTGGCATCTCCTTTACCTTGGCTGTGGTATAGATAACACAGAGGATGAGGATGGCTGCACCGATATAGAAAGAATAGACCACAGAGTCAGGTACTACACCCGACGGAGCCTGGTTGGAGATACCTAAGAAAGTGAAGAAGAAGGGGAAAACATAGCCTGCAATAGAGCCAGCATTGCAGAGGAAGCTCTGAATAGAGTAGGCGAGCGTTTTTTGTTTCTCGTTGACCATGTCGCCTACTAACATCTTAAATGGCTGCATAGCCATGTTGATACTTGTGTCAAGGAACATCAATGAGACGAGACCAAATATCATAGCCGTAGAGACAGCCATACCTAAAGAACCTGCATTCGGCAAAAGGCACATCACAAGAACAGCAACGGCTGCACCTACGAAGAGGAAAGGAATGCGGCGTCCGAAGCGTGTCCACGTCATGTCAGAGAGTGTTCCAACAATCGGTTGCACGACGATACCCATTAGAGGCGGGAGTATCCAGAAGTAGCTAAGATTATGAGGGTCAGCACCTAAAGTTGCAAAGATACGAGAGATGTTGGCGCTCTGTAGTGCGTAGGCAATTTGCACTCCAAAGAATCCAAAGCTGAGATTCCAAAGTTGCCAGAAGCTTAAGTTAGGTTTTTGTTTCATTGTTATGTTAGTTTTTGTGCCTCTTTGACTCCCTCTGAAGAGGGTGTACGAAGCTTGTGTTGTTTGTTTTCTTTTGAAGAGAGGACTATTAGGCTTATAAGGCCTATAGGGCTAATATGCCCAATAAAGTCCTCAGCACTCCCCTCTTTCGGAGGGGTTGGGGGAGATTCTCTCACCTTGTTGTCCCTCTAAGGATGAGTCTTGTCCTCACCACTCGTCTCTCCACACGATTCTTAGGAAGTCTTCCCTCCACTTGATCGATGAGAATACTTGCAGCCTCTTCACCCACGCGTACTCCCCGTTGTTCGACAGTTGTCAGCATAGGATCGCAGGCAATGGCACGTTGACCATTAGTAAAACCACAGATAGAGACGTCTTCAGGCACACGAAACCCTAATCGTTTACAGGAATAGAGAATACCGATAGCTGTGTCGTCGTTGACAGCAAAGAACGCATCTGGTGGTTGAGGAAGTTGCATAACGTCTGGAGTAATAAGCTCGGCATCTGCTCTATTGTCGCAGTTCCTTATCAGTTGCTCATCAGGATGCATCCCATTCTTTAGTAGGGCATCGCGGTATCCGTTATAGCGGTTCTTTGCTATTTCCATTGTTAACGAAGTACCATAATAAGCAATACGCTTGCAGCCTATATTAATAAGGTGTGTGACAGCCGTGAAGGCACCCATATAATCATCAACAACCACTCGGCTGGCATTGACGCCCGTACTGATACGATCGTAGAAGACCAGTGGTACACCTTTCTCTAAGAGTGTTTGGAAATGGTCATACTTAGTAGTATTCTTCGCTTGTGAAACGATGATGCCGCATACCTTACTCTCTGAGAAAGCCCGACAAATCTTAACTTCGTTCTCATAGTTCTCTTTGCTCTGTGCAACCATAAGTCGATAGCCACGTGAGGAAGCCTCTTCTTCTATGCCAGAGAGGATAGATGAGAAATAGAAATGGTCGAGTTGAGGGACGATAACACCGATAATTTTCATCGGCTGTACCTTACTCTTGCGCAGACTCTCTGCAAGGATGTTAGGGTAGAAGTTATGTTCTTGTGCATACTTCTTTATTTCCTCTCTCTTTTCAGCAGATATTCGAGGGCTGTCTTTGAGCGCACGAGAGACTGTAGCAACGGAGACTCCGAGGTCGCGTGCTATATCTTTCATTGTTATGTTGGTTGAGTCACTCATGCGATTTAGCCTTGTTTTTAGTCTATCACATTGTTTTATAACGCAAATATACACATTTTTTACAAATCTGTTGACCTATATCAATTTATTTATTTTATATTTGTTTGTGCAATCGTTTGCGCTTACTATTTTGCAAATTCAACGCAAAAATAGTATAAAGTAGCTTAATCTCAACTAACTTTGCAGCAGAGTAAGCCCATAAAACGGCTATTAACCTAACTTTGATAGAGCTAAACGAATATATTACTTTAATCAATTTATAAATTACTTTAACAATAACAAAGATGAAGCAGGTAAAATGCAAATTTCCTGTTAGGATGGTGACACTATTATTGAGTCTATTCCTTTCAGTTAGTGCCTTTGCGCAGTCTACGATAAAGGGACAGGTGAAGGATGCTACTGGTGAGCCAATCATTGGTGCTTCTGTCCTTATCAATGGGACAAGTAATGGTACTGTGACCGACCTTGATGGTAACTTCTCTGTCAATGTACAGCCGGGTGCAACTTTGACAATCTCCTACATTGGGTTCCAGAAGCAGCAGGTGGCTGCTGCCAATGGTATGGTTATTACTCTTCAAGAAGACCAGGCGCAGCAGATGAACGAGGTTGTTGTTATTGGTTATGGTGCTGTTAAGAAGAGTGACCTTACGGGTTCTGTAACAGCGTTAAAGCCAGACAGCAAGAATAAGGGTCTTGTCGTTAATGCGCAGGATATGCTCGCTGGTAAAGTTGCCGGTGTGAGTGTGACAAGCGATGGTGGTACTCCTGGTGGCGGTTCTAATATCCGCATTCGTGGAGGTTCATCTCTTAATGCATCTAACAATCCATTGATTGTGATTGATGGTGTGGCTATGGACCAGACAGGTATTAAGGGTGTTAGCAATCCACTGTCACTCGTAAACCCACAGGATATTGAGTCTTTCAACGTTTTGAAGGATGCTTCAGCTACTGCAATCTATGGTTCTCGTGGTTCAAATGGTGTTATCATCATTACAACTAAGAAGGGACGTCGTGGCTTGCAGGTGTCTTATAATGGTAGCTTTACGGTGAGTAGAAATTCAAAGAATCTTGATGTGTTGTCTGCTGACGAGTATCGTAGCCTCATAGCAAATAAGTTTGGTACTGATCTCTACACCCTCGATGCTAATGGTAATCAAGTTCCAACAGCTTATGCACGTCTTGGTAAGGCTAATACTAACTGGCAGAATGAAATCTTCCGTACAGCTATTGGACATGACCATAACGTAGCTATCTCTGGTCAGGCAGCTAATTGGTTGCCTTATCGTGTAAGTGCTGGATACACAAACCAGCAGGGTATCATCAAAACTTCTAACTTTGAACGTTTTACAGGAGCCTTGACTTTGAACCCTTCACTTTTGAACGACCACTTGAAGGTGACGTTGAATGCAAAGGGAATGTGGACTAAGAACCGCTATGCTGATGGTGAGGCAATTAAGGCTGCACGCCAGTTTGACCCAACACAGCCAGTTCGTGCTAATGGATTTGATAATTTCGGAGGTTATTACCAATGGTTAGATATTGGTACAGCTCTCAATGACCCTACATGGCCACAAACCTATTATTCATTGGCAACAAAGAACCCTGTGTCTATTCTTAACCTAAAGAACGACCGTGCTATCAGCCGTGATTTCTTGGGAAGTGCCGATGTTGACTATAAAGTACACGGCTTTGAAGACCTCCGTTTACATGTTACAGCTGGTATAGATATCGCTAAGGGTCGTCAAGATACAGATGTAGATCCAGCTTCTCCACAGGCAACCTATTATGGTTCATACGGATGGGAAACACAGTTGAAGCGCAATATGCAACTTTCTGCATACGCTCAATACTATCATGACTTCAATGATAAAGCGAAGAACCACTTCGATATTATGGCAGGTTATGAATGGGCTCATTTCTGGCATAACACGCATAACTCTTATTGGAGCTACTACCCAAAGACAAACAACGATGCGACACTTGCTGGTACAGAACGCAACCGCACCAAGTATGACTATGCGACAGAGAACTACCTTGTATCCTTCTTCGGTCGTGCAAACTGGTCTTTGATGGATGGTCGTTACATGGTAACAGCAACTGTACGTGAGGATGGCTCATCACGTTTCAAGGAGCATTGGGCATTGTTCCCATCATTTGCTTTCGCTTGGCGTATGAACGAAGAGAACCTATTGAAGCAGATTGATTGGTTGTCTGATCTCAAGTTACGTCTTAGCTGGGGTATGACTGGTCAGCAAGAAGGTATTGGTGATTACAACTACTTCGCTGTTTATGAGATGAATACAGGTATCGAGTCTTACTATCCTGTCTATGGCGATGGTACGTTAGCACGTCCAAAGGCATACGACCCAAGTCTGAAGTGGGAGACAACCACCTCTTATAATGTAGGATTGGATTGGGGTATTCTTAAGCAGCGCCTTACAGGTAGCGTTGATTGGTACTATCGTAAGACAAGCGACCTGCTTAATAGTGCAACAGTGTCAGCTGGTTCAAACTTCCGTAACCAGGTAATGAGTAACATCGGTTCGATGTATAACACGGGTGTTGAAGCAAGTATCCATTGGTTGGCAGTGAACGCTAAGGATTTCAACTGGACAATGGATTACAACCTCACCTATAACTATAATAAGATTACTAACCTAAATGGTGGTAATGATGCAGACTACTTTGTTCCAACAGGTGGTATCTCTGCTGGTACAGGTGGTAACATTCAGGCACAGCATGTAGGCAATGCTGTCAACTCATTCCACGTCTTCCAGCAGGTATATGATAAGAGCGGTAAGCCAATAGAAGGTGTGGTTGTTGACCGCAACGGTGATGGCAAGATTACAGATGCAGATAAGTATTATTACAAGGCACCTGCTGCTCCAGTAACCATGGGCTTTGCTTCTCGCTTTGAGTATCGTAACTGGGACCTTGGTTTTGCTCTCCGTGCAAGTCTTGGTAACTATGTTTACAATGATGCTTTCGCAAGTGTTGCCAACATGTCAAACTCTGAGTTGTTCTCAAAGAGTAAGTTTCTTGTTAACCGTCCAACGGACGTCTTGGCTGACAATTGGCAGACAACAGAGACAAAGTCTATACAGACTGATTACTGGGTACGGAATGCTTCATTCCTAAAGATGGATAATATCACCCTTGGTTACAGTTTCGCTAACCTTCTCAAACAGAATACTTGGAATGGAATCTCTGGTCGCGTTTATGGTACAGTGAACAATGTGTTCTGTCTTACTAAGTATAAGGGACTTGATCCAGAGGTATTCAATGGTATTGACAATAACCTCTATCCACGTCCAATATCATTCATCTTGGGTCTGAACTTGAATTTCTAATCCATATTAAAGAGTAGTTACAATGAATAACATTAAATATATATTCTCTGCAGCAGCCTTTATGCTGTCTGTAGGACTAACCTCTTGTACAAGTGATTTGGATGTTAATCCAATTGATCCAAACCTAAAGACAAAGGTTAATACAAAGGCTGAAAGCGCCTTAAACAAGTGCTATGCCACCATCGCAATGGCAGGTAATGGAGGAGCTAATGGTGATAGTGATGTCGATGGTATAGATGGTGGTACGAGTGGTTATATCCGTCAGTTGTTCAATACACAAGAGCTTACAACCGACGAAGCCATCTGTGCTTGGGGTGGTGATGAAGGTATTCTTAACTTCAACTTCAATACTTACGATGCCTCACATCCTATGTTGAAGGGTTTTTATAGCCGTCTTTACGCAGGTATTACTTACTGTAATCAGTATCTTGCTGACTATGGTGACCATAACGAAAAGATGTCTGCTGAGGCTCGTTTCCTCCGTGCTTTGAACTATTATTACCTCTTGGATGAGTTCGGTAACGTACCATTTACGACAGCAATATCGTCTAGTAATCCAGCTCGTATTGAACGTGCTGATCTTTACAAGTGGCTTGTTGATGAACTAAAGACCAATGTTGAGCCTAAGTTAGGCGAACCACAACCAAAGACATCAGCTACTGCTGGCTATGGTAGTGTTGATAAGGCTGCTGCATGGATGCTCTTAGCTCGTCTTTATCTGAACGCTGAGGTATATACAGGTACAGCTGACTGGGCTAATGCTAAGCTATATGCAAAGAAGGTCATCGACTCTCCTTATAAGCTCTACACAACTAAGAAAGGACAGTGGAGTGCTTATCAACAGCTTTTCATGGGCGATAATGGCGAGAGTGGAGCATCTGTTGAGGCTATCTTCCCAATCCTCCAAGATGGTAAGACAACTACCTCATACGGTACAACTCTTTACCTCATGGCTGGCTCAAATGACAACAGCGAGCATATAAAGGATGCTACTACAAAGGGTAACAACACAACAGCAGGATGGGCTGGTAACCGCATGCGCCCAGACTTGGTACAGAAGTTCTTCCCTAACAATGACGCTCCTAATATTGGTGCATACGCTATGCCAGCTGCTGCCGATGATGATCGTGCGCTTTTCGATGGTGATGGTAGAAACGTAGATAATGGTAATAATGAAACTGATGTGAAAGTGTTTACCAACGGATTTGCCGTTTGTAAGTTCACTAACTTTAAGACGGACGGTTCTGCTGGCCATAACTCAAGTTTCCCAGATACCGATTTCTTCCTCATGCGTGCTGCTGAAGCTTATCTGATATATGCAGAGGCTGATGCTCGTATGAATGGTGGAACAACAACAACGGATGGTACACAATACATCAACGCAATACGTAGTCGTGCGCACGCTACCACTCATACCGCTTATTCTCTGCGTCAGATCTGTGACGAATGGAGCCGTGAGTTCTACTTCGAGGGTCTCCGTCGCACAACACTCATACGTTTCGGTTACTTTGGAGGTAATGTTAACTATAACTGGAGTTGGAAGGGTGGCGTCAAGAGCGGCCGTAACTTTGATACTCACCTCAATCTCTTCCCTATTCCTTCATCTGACTTGACTGCCAACGAAAATCTTGTTCAGAACCAAGGATATAATTAAGGTATATGCCAATACTTAGCTGATGGCGCACACCAGAGGCTAAGTATTGGATAGAAAGAAGATTGAACAATCGAATAGAACATAAATGATTAAATGATAATTAATATGAAATCAATAATAAAGTCATCATTGTTATTGTGTGCAGGTGTAGCGTTGTTCTCTGCTTGTGACAAGGACTTGGACCATAATCCAACCCTTCAAACACCAAAGACATTCAAGCTGAATACTCCTACCTATGCTGCACAGACAGTTGACCTAAAGGTTGCTGATAAGTTGAACTTCACTTGGTCACAGCCAGAATATGGTGCTCCGATAGCTGCCGAGTATGGTATGCAATTCTCAACTACCAATAAGTGGACTAAATCAGTCGACAAGGTGGTTGATATGGATGCTGAACGTGGCGACTACGCACCAGTAGGAACACCAACAGGAACATGTAGTACGTCGGTTAGCGCAGCCGAACTTGCGACCGCAATAGAGAAGATGGAGCGTTATGAGGATGGTCATGTGCCAGCCAGCCAAGACCTCTATGCACGTGTTTATTCACTTGTTAATGGTGATACCATCTATTCAAATGCTGTTAAAGTAAGCGTTGCTCCTTATTATGTTGAGCTATCTGATGCTCCTGTTGAGACCTGGTATCTCGTTGGTGGTAACTTCGGTGATGGCTCATGGGGCAATAGTCAGGTCGTACCTTTGCTTCCACAGGAAGGTCAGGAATATGACAAGAAAACAGGTAAGGGCGTTATCTCTTGGACTGGTTATCTATCAACAGCAGGCTTCAAGTTGAAGAAGAACCCTGCAAGTTGGGATGATGGTCAGGTTGGTCAGGGCGCAAGCTTTGGTGATTTCAAATATAACGATGGCGGCTCATCAGATATTAAAGTGCCAACAGCAGGCTACTATACGATTACATTCGATACAAAGAATCCTAAGTTAAAGATTGTACCTTACACTGGTGCTGCACCTACTGTCTATACTTCAATGGCATTGCCAGGCAAGCACGATGGCTGGACTGTTGCAGGTGGTACACCAATGACTGCCGAGACTTCTGTTGTTGAGAACCACGATTGGAAGGCTACAGTGACATTCGCTGAGAAGTCAACAGGTGCTGATGGTGAGGGCTGTAAGTTTGCTGCTAATGGTACTTGGGATGTAAATTGGGGTGCTGAAAACTTCCCATACGGCGTTGCAACTAAGGGTGGCAAGAACGTTCGTAACTTGAAGGGAACGTACACAGTTTACTTCAACGACATCACTGGTCAGTATTCTTTCGTAAAACAATAACAAATAAAAGATACCTTTTAGAGGGTGTGTGCCTTTGGGCATTACCTTAGGGCACACCTTCTTCTTAATAACAAGAATTGATATGAAGAAGATATTAGTCTTAGCAAGTACTGCACTGCTCCTTGCTTCTTGTGGTAGCAATGAATATGAAGAGTGGGCTAAGCCACAGTCTAATGCTGAGGAGACAGCTAACTCTGTGAAGTTCACTGTAGCTGAAGCACCCGCAATCGACTTCAATACGGTGACTGCCGACTCTGTTCTGCTCTTTACTCCATCAGTGGTTTCAACTGATGCCGTTGCTGGACAGACCTTGACTGCCGTACTTTCTAACAACAATAAGACGGCAACCTTGAATGTTAGCGATGCGGGAAAGGTGAAGAGTACAGAACTTGTTTCTGCCATAGAGAACCTTTATGGTAAGAATGGCGACCAGCATGAAGTTGCCATGGCGGTGACCAATAAGATTAAATTACAGCGTGGCGAGGGCTATAGTCTGTCGCAGAATGTAAAGGCAAAGGTCACTTGTGTTGCTCCTGCCTTCACACAGTATCTCTATATGTCGGGCGACGCTAATGGTTGGTCATTCAGTGATCCGCTCTATAGTCCAGCTGCTGATGGCAAGTACACAGGCTTTATGTATCTCAATCAGAACGGCTTTAAGTTTGCTACCCAACAGAATTGGAATGGTACTGACTATGGTCAGAATCTTGTAGAGAAGGGTGCTAACATTGTCATGACTGAGCCTGCTGGTTTCTATAAGGTAGACCTTGATCTGACCTCACAAACCATTACTTACACCGCAATTAATAGTGTCGGTATCATTGGTTCTGCCACTCCTAATGGTTGGAGTTCAGATGCAGCAATGACCTACAATGCGGCTCAAAAGTGCTGGGAACTTGATAACGTAACCCTGACAACAGGTGAGATGAAGTTCCGTGCGAATAGTGATTGGGTGTTAGACTGGGGCGGTTCATTGGATAACATCACCTTTAAGGGCGGTAATATCAACGTAACAGCTGGTAAGTACAACATCAAGTTGTATCTCTCTTGTGACAGCAAGTCACACTGCACCATGGAACTTGTTCCATAGACTCTGAATTTCTATTTATATATTTAAGGTGCGTTGGTTCGTTGTTAGCCAGCGCACTTTTTTCATGCTCCTTGTGTATATCTGTCCTCGTGTCAGATATGTCTCATTCCAGTTTCAGTCTATGAAACTCATCGTTTCAATACATGGAACGCAGGGTTTCAATACATGGAACGCAGAGTTTCAATACATGGAACGCAGAGTTTCATCCTATGGAACGCATCGTCTCAGGCTTTGAAACGCACAGTCTCAAGCCCATGAAACACAGAGTTTCAAGTATGTGAGACACAGAGTATCAGGCGCTGATACACACAGTCTCAAGGCGTGAAAATCCCATTACCATACGCTGATAATGTCTATTATATGAGTTCTGCTTGGCTACAATCTGGACTTCTCTGCATTACCAGCACCCGTACCTTTGTATTTGCTTCGCTTAGCATTAAAGTTGTAAGTGACGGTCAGTGAGACAGCGCGGGAGTAGTTGTAGCAATCTTTGTCTAATGTTGTTCCATAGCCATGAAGCGTCCATCGCTCACGTTCGGACTTGAAGATATCGTCAGCCGAGATTGTGAATATGAGTTTTTCGTTGCAGAATGACTTGCGAAGAAATATATTGGTCTTTGCGAATCCATTGATTGTTTGGAATCCATCGTACAGCTTCGTGCGTGCTCTGAAGTATATGCTTGCTATGAAAGACTTACTGAAAGCAAACGTGTTGTTTAATGAGAAGATGAAACAAGGGCTGTTCTTCACTAATGTTCCATCGTCTGATGGTGCGTGGAAACACTGCTGCATGTAATGAAACTGTGCTGTTGGATGATATAACCCGAACTTAGGAGAAGCTGAGATACTTGCATAAAGGTTCTCAGAATGGTCGTAGTTGTAGGTTGAAGAGAATGAGATAGCCTGATTATTGTATAGTTTATGAGTCCAGAACATCACGTCTTTGTAGTACTTATAGCCTATCGAGAGACTCAACCAACGATATATCCCGTTTATTTCTACGTTGTGTATCTGTTCAGGATGCAGTTCCGGATTACCCCCTTCATAGGCATAACGATTGTTATACTGTATGAAGTTGCGCAGAGTACGGTAGCTTGGACGATGGATTTTACTGTTATAATTGAGTTGAAAGCTCCACTTCTCGTGATTCCATGATAGGGAAAAGGAAGGGAAGAGATTGCTGTAATGTTTACTGGCATCGTCTTGTTTCACTCCAAAAGAGTAATAGTTGGAGGTTACATGCTCATATCTTAGTCCTGTGTTAAGTATGAAATTGCCGAAAGAATGGGTATATTCAGTGAATAGCGCATGATACCTCTCCTTGATATTGGTCTCTGATGCCGCTACAATCTGCTCTTTGTTATTGAAATCCCCACGTGAGTTTGTGCTGGAAAGTTCCGTTCCCCAGTATATATTTCCGCCCCATAATGGGTGAGTAAGAACCAGTTTCCCTGCCCAGAGGTTGCTGTGTTGATTACCCGTGGAGTGTACTTCACGGTTAGGGAACTCGTTGGAGTGTTCCGATTGGACGTGCCTTTCTTTTGTGCCTATACTCATGTAAGAAGCATTGAAATCTATGCTAAGTTTTACAAGCTGTCCCACATAATACAAGTCTGCCTGATGTCGAGCAGGAACACGCACTTCCACGTCTCCTTTCTGTGCTATTGTTCCTTCTAAAGTACCATTCTTATAGATGTTTTGGTTGTTATCTATAGACCCATCCATGTGATAGTCGGTGTAATAACGATAAGCTCCACCGATGGTATTGCTATCATTTATCAAGTAAGAAGCACCAATATTTTCAGAAAGGATATTATGGTTACTCTCGTATCTGATATGTTGTTGCGTCTCAATATCCTCTCTACTGGTATGTATTTGAGAGCAGAGATAATTCTTCTCTTGGTCTTTATAGTTCATCCAAGTGAGGTTATTGAAAAGCTCCCAGTGCTTAGTTCGATAGGTAAACTTGGTTGCCTCCGAACCTGTCCACTTCCCATTGTATTCTATCCGAGTATCATTGCGAAAGCTAAGACCGTCAGCTTGCCTGCGAATAGTTTTGATTCGGATGACAGACTGTACTTGTGCATCGTATTGCGCACCGGGACTTGTAATGACTTCTACGCTCTTTATGTTGTCAGACTTTAGTTCCGTAAGTTCTTTCATATCACTTATTCTGCGATTATTGACGTATATTAGCGGCGTACCCTTGGCAAACACCTGCACATTATCACCATTGGTTGTGACAC
Organism: Prevotella sp. oral taxon 313; assembly: GCF_003043935.1. Classification (NCBI taxonomy): domain Bacteria; kingdom Pseudomonadati; phylum Bacteroidota; class Bacteroidia; order Bacteroidales; family Prevotellaceae; genus Prevotella; species Prevotella sp. oral taxon 313. Next base: position 2,243,557 of record NZ_PYXE01000001.1, on the reverse strand, counting down.
GAGGGAGCTGTCCTAAGACATCCATAGCTGTTCCTAATTTCGATAAAAGGGAATTTTCAACGTTGATACTCATCCCTCCACTGGTCTGTTTGTATAGTTGACGGGACGTTTTAATGGTCACTTCCTTCAGTTTTAAGGCATCGGGTTGAAGCTGAATGATACCTGCTTGTTCTGTTGAAAAGGTACGATAAACTGGTTTATAACCCACGTAACTAATGCGGGCGATGACCTTTGATGGCTCAAATGGTACTACGAAGACACCACTCTCATTACTAACTCCACCTGATATAGCAGTGGAGTCGACAACAGACAATAGTAGAACATTAGCGTAAGGCACTGGCTGTCCGGTCTCATCAATGACCTTTCCTGTCAGATGTCGCCTTGTCTTGTGTGTACATTCCACCATGATAACGTCTCCGCGACGTGTCATTCGGATGGGATAGAAGCCTATGAGTTGTTCAATAGCATCTGGAACACTTTTATTCTTGATGTTAGTAGTGATGCGGAAGTCCTCTAAGTCGTTGTAAATGAAGTTCACGGTGTATCGGTTTTGCAGGTAGTTTATCTCCTTCAACGCCTGCGCCATGGATACATTATTATATTGTCGACTGATACGTTGGGCTGATACTCCATGCGAGCTGATGAGGAGTAGCAGAATAATAAGATATCTTTCCATAGCTTTACTCTATTGTTAATGTGTTATCAGAATAGCTAACTTTTACGCGGTCAAAGGCATTCAGCAGTTCAATATTCTGTTGAAGACTACACTGTCTATCCCATTTGAAGTAGAGACGGATGTGTGTTGATACTGGATTTAGCACTTTCACGTCGACATGATAATATGCTGCCATAGCATCAACGATGGTCTTCAAGGATGTATCCTCAAACACAATAGGTTGCGGAGGAATACTATCTGTCTTGTGAAGGAGTACTCGGTTAAGGCTGTCTGAAACTGCTTTGCGTTCTGCCTGCGCCTTCTTTATAGAGTCTGTAGCCGTTATATGAGTAGTTTTTGGGTGTATTTCAACCTCCTCTTTACTATTAAAGAAAGGCAGAATACCCAACTGAACTGTAGCAGCAAACGCCAAGCCTGATATAAAGATGATACCGATAGTAGATGCCGCAATCCGCTTCCAGTTGCGTCTTTGTGGTATAGAATGTTCTATCGCAAAGCGTTCCCACTCGGCATTAACGTCTATGTGCTCATCCTCATGACGTTTCATTGCACGTTTAGTCATAGCCAGATTGGATGCAAACGAGCTTATCTCCTCATCCGCAAGCAGTGCTTCTATCTCTTTCGTGGTGTATTTCTTAGGATGGTCCAGCATGTTGAGGAATATCCTTTGTTTCTCTTCTGATTGCTTGTTGTTCATTGTCTTGCTTGGTTAAGTTGCCTTTTAATGATGTTAATAGCCTCTGAAAGATGGTGATACACAGTTACTCTGCTCACTCCTAAGTCATCGGCAATGCGCTGAAAGGGTAGTCCTTGCACATGACGTAGGCGCAGAATCTGACGACGAATAGGCGGCTCTAAATGTTCAATGAGTAGCATTAGGCGGTCAAGTAGGGTTTCGTCATGTTCGGAGAGAATAGTCTCAGCATCATTCAAAAGTAGTTTTGAGGTCCTTTCTCGTATGTCTTTATGTGCAATAATATTCAGACAACGATTGCGAACAGCCCTTATCAAATAGCCTTCCTCCGTCTCTGGAAGCAGTATTATACCCTCTTCAAAGACCTTGGCAAACACGTCACTCACCACGTCTTTACATTCATCTTGATCGTAGAGAATCCCTTTTGCCACCCGATACATCGGTTGGTAATAACGCTTGAAAAGCCTTTCTATGTCAGTATTTTCATGTATCATACACTATTCTTACAGCTCAGAAGGTGGAAATGTAAAGCTTGACAATGATTTTTATTGTATTAGATTACAAAGGTAACGATTATACTTTAATAAGCTGTTTACTATCAAGAAAAACGTTAAAGTACGCTGTTTGTATGTCATAAAGACTTATCTTTCCTCTTCAATGATAGTCTTTTTCATTAGTGGTATATATTGTTTGTTTAAGTTTCAACCTATGAAACTCATCATTTCAGGCTTTGAAACGCATAGTCTCAAGCAATGAGATACACAGTTTCAGGCTGTGAGACACAGAGTTTCAGGCTCTGAAACGCACAGTCTCAAGGCTTGAAACTCTCATTATTAAGCATTGGTAGTGATTGAAAGTGTATTATCTTGAATCAGAATGGGCGTATCGTAGGGTGGAGGAAAGGAAGACGTGGGGAGGTCATAGCCGTTAGTTGTGGTCGTGAATATACCCAGCTCGAAGTGCAAACGTTTGCATGAAAAAAAGCGTATGCCGTTATCCGTATTGAAAGACAATGTATTGAAAATCACTAACTTTGCACTCATCAACAAGAGATAACTAAAATCAAAATCTATATGAAACGTATTTTGACTTGCTTATGCACACTCTTTCTATCCTTATGTGCTATGGCACAGGGTTGGCCAAGTAGTTATGGCGGTGTGATGTTACAAGGTTTTTATTGGGATTCGTTCGACGATTCGCAGTGGACAGTGCTTGAAAAGAAAGCCGACGACCTATCGGGTTACTTCGACCTTGTGTGGGGTCCGCAGAGTGGTAAGGCTGCTGGCTCGAAGTCGATGGGCTATGATCCGCTCTATTACTTCAATCAGAACTCATCGTTCGGTACCGAGGCGGAATTGAGGAGTATGATTACTACCTTCAAGAACAAGCAGATTGGTACGATTGCCGATGTGGTTATCAACCATCATGGAACGAATAATGGATGGTTTGGTTTCCCTGCAGAAGTATATAAGGGAGTAACATATCAGAACCTTTCTACGGATGTTTGTGCTGATGATGACGGTGGAGCGGCTGCTACAGAAGCAAGAAAAACGGGCACTCAACTTAGTCAGAACAATGACGAAGGAGAAGGTTGGGGCGGTATGCGCGACCTTGATCACAAGAGTGGTAACGTTCAGAAGATTGTTAAGGCATACGAAAATTTCTTGCTTAATGACCTCGGTTATGTTGGTTTCCGATATGATATGGTGAAGGGATTTGGCGCTTCTCATGTTGGTGATTATAATACAGCAGCAAACGTAAAATACTCGGTAGGTGAGTTTTGGGACGGCAATGCGAATACTGTAAAGGCGTGGATTGATGCCACAGGAAAACGTAGTGCTGCCTTTGACTTTGCTTTCCGCTATGCTGTTCGTGATGCTATCAATCAGAATGATTGGCGTGTTCTTAGTGATACAAGACCTACGGGGCTTAATATTGATAATGGTTCTTATAAGCAATATGCTGTTACCTTTGTTGAAAATCATGATGTTCAAGACAGGGGTACGACGAGCGGTTACAGCCCAGATCCTATCCGTAAAGATACGTTAGCAGCCAATGCTTATCTCTTGGCAATGCCTGGAACACCTTGTGTTTTCTATACTCATTATCTTGCTTATCCAAAGGAAATAAAGTCAATGATCGATGCTCGTAAGTTAGCTGGGGTAACGAATACGAGCAGTTATCAGGTCTATCGTTCTTCAAAAGATTATTATGCCAATGTTGTAACAGGTACGAACGGAAAACTCTTGGTCGTTGTGGGTAGCAATGCTAACCAACTAATAGTTCCTACTTCACGTTATACTAAGTTGTTGAGTGGTTATCACTACGCTTATTATTTGACTAATGATGCAGAGATGCCTTGGGTTGATAAGGCGAGTGGTCAGTATGAAGTAGAGAACTTAAAGGTTAAACTAACTGCGGTGTCTGCCAATGCGGGAGCTAAACTTGTTTATACAACGGATGGTACAGAGCCAACGGCAAGCAGTACGCAGGTGGCTTCTGGAACGGAGATAACTCTCCCTGAGGGTGAAACAACCTTGAAAGTGGCATTGTTGGCAGGTGGTGTAGTGGGTAAGGTTATTACTCGCAGCTATCAGGTTACGGCTCCAGTCCCCTTCACACCAGAGACGATTCGTGTCTATGTGAATACTGATCAGGTGAATTGGAAGACATACGTGAATTATCATTCATGGGGTGGTACGCACACAGCAACGGCATGGCCGGGTGATAAGGTTACTTCAAAGACAACCCTGAATGGTAAGACTTGGTTCTATAAGGACTATACGCTCACAAAAGCAGATGACTATGTGAACTTTGTGTTTAGTATTGGTACGGCTTCAAATGCCAGTGGTAATCAAAGTTTAGACATCGAACGCGTGAAGAAAACGTCTTACTTTGTTATCTCATCAACAAAGGAGAATGGTAAGTATGTAGTCAATAACGTGACGAGAGAAGTTCTTGGTATTGAGGGAGTTGAGGTTGATACTAAACAGAGCAGGGGCGATAAGTATTATTACACACTCTCTGGTCAGCGACTCACTGGCAAGCCTACGCAGCGTGGCGTTTATATCCATGCAGGCAAGAAGATAGTTGTAAAGTAAGTACAGCTATCAGATAAAAAGATAAAAGCATACAGTTTTCTATGTAATATCCTATATTTAGAGGTGTATCAACCTTGAGAAAGTAAGTCTTCTTATCATATTAAGGAGACTTACTTTTTGTTTTATACGTTTTTCCTAACGTCATGTGGTACTTCTTTATATGATGATTTCTTTGGTGATTAGCCCTCCGCACTTTGCGTGCTCATGGTTCGCACCATTGGTGCTGGGCGTTAACACCATTGGTGTTAGGCGTCAATACGATGGTAAAAGATGGTGGAAAAGGATGGAGTAGATAATGTTTTTGATTGCTAATAAGGTAAGATATTGTGTAAATACAAGGTAGCCATCGTAACGAATAAAGTCTTAAAGTATGTAAATTTTGTAATGTTTACAAGCGGAAAGTTTGTTTCTTTCGGAAAATAGATATATCTTTGCAGACATAAAACATTAAGAAATAATTTATTATGTCAAAGCGAAACGAATTATATAAGTGTTCAGAGAGTGGTCAGATCGTTGAAGTATTAGTAGGCGGTGAGTGTGGTGTTGCTGGTATGGAGCATTTAGTTGAGAATACTACTGATGCTGCTACAGAGAAGCACGTACCTGTTGTTGAGAAGATTGAAGGTGGCTACCGTGTAACTGTTGGTGAAGTTGAGCACCCAATGACAGAGGCTCACTCTATCCTTTGGATTGAGTTGGTAACTAATAACAACGAAGTTCTCCGTAAGTATCTCGAGCCAACAGACCGTCCAGTAGCTGAGTTCAAGACTGATGCAACTGAGGTTTACGCACGTGAGTACTGCAACCTCCATGGTCTCTGGCGCTCAAAGTAAGAGCAACTTTTCAGACTTACATATAATAGTGGGTGTATGCATCTCCTTCAAAAGGGGGCATACGCCTTTTTTCTTTTCTACCTTCCATTACTTTCTATCATCATATTAAGCCTAATATGCCCAATTAGGCTAATTAGACTAATTCTCACATCTTGCTACAGAACTAACAGTAAAGTCTCTTGGAAGCGTATAAAATAAAAAAAGGAATTACTTTCGTAATTCCTTTTGATGCGCTCCAGGATGGGCTTGAACCAACGACCCCCTGATTAACAGTCAGGTGCTCTAACCAACTGAGCTACTGAAGCAGTTTGTATTGCTTATTTCTTGTAAGCGGTTGCAAAGGTAGTATGTTTCTTTGAAACTACCAAATGTTTTTGAAGAAAATTTCAATAAAATCGTAATTTTCTTTATTTTCGTACGTTGGAAGGCGTGTTTTCCATTATAATAATGTACTTTTGTCCCATTATTACAGTATTAAACAACAAACGAATAATATATAATGAGAAAATTGTTTTTGGCTTTCGGACTCTGGCTACTTGCTTTCAGTGGGTCTGTTATGGCACAAAGCACTGCGGAGAAGGAGCATAATTTCAATGTAGCAAAGAACCTTGAGACTTTTTCGGCTATTTACAAGTATCTTGATTTGATGTATGTTGATACGCTGAATGCCGATGAAGTAATCGGTAATGGTATCAATTACATGCTCCGTTCACTTGATCCTTACACGATTTACTACCCAGAAGACAAGGTTAAAGACCTCGACTTGATGATTTCGGGTAAGTATGCTGGTGTCGGTGCATTGATTCGTTATAATTTCTTGTTAAAGAACACGGTGATAGATGAGCCATACGAGAATATGCCAGCTGCGGAAGTTGGATTGAAGAAAGGTGACGTCATTCTTGCTATAGGCGATTCTTCAATGGTGGGGAAGGATGTTGCCTACGTCAGCAATCATCTACGCGGCGATGCTGGTACGACCTTCATCCTGACTATTCAGCGTCCATCAACGAATAAGAAGATGAAGTTTAAGATTACTCGTCGTGCTATCCAGCTCCCAGCCGTACCTTATTATGGTGTACAGGATGGTGGAGTAGGCTACTTAAACCTCAACTCTTTCACAACGGGTTGTGCTAAGGATGTGCGTCGTGCCTTCCTTGATATGAAAAAGCAGGGTATGACCTCCTTTGTCTTCGACCTTCGCAACAACGGTGGTGGTAGTTTACAAGAAGCGGTTAACATCGTAAATATGTTTGTACCGAAGGGTATAACCCTTGTCAAGACCGTAGGTAAGATGGAGCGTGCAAACAAAGAGTATAAGACGACAGTCGAACCTATCGACACCGTTATGCCGATTGTTGTCTTGGTGAATGACGAGACAGCGAGTGCAAGTGAGATTACCAGTGGTAGTCTACAAGACCTCGATCGTGCTGTAGTCCTTGGTACTCGCACCTACGGTAAAGGGCTTGTACAGGTGTCAATGGACCTCCCTTATAATGGAAACTTAAAGCTCACGTCAAGTAAGTATTATATCCCAAGTGGGCGTTGCATACAGGCAATCAACTACAAGCATGCTAATGGCGGGTACACAGAGCATGTTCCCGACTCATTAACACATGTGTTCCATACGGCAAACGGACGTGAAGTGCGTGATGGTGGTGGTATTAAGCCAGATATAGAGGTACGTCCAGACTCTTTACCTAATATTGCTTTCTATCTTGCCTCCTCTGGTCGCGATTCTACGGAGGTGATGTGGAACTGGGAATTACAGTATATTAAGAAGCATCCAACCATCGGTCCTGCAAAAACATTCGTCATTTCAGATGCCGACTTTGAGGACTTTAAGCAAGCAGTGATGAAGAGTGGCTTCAAATACGACCGTGAGAGTCAGAAGTATTTAGAGAATCTTGTGAAATTAGCAAGGTTCGAAGGCTATTATGATGATGCTAAACCAGAGTTTGACGCTTTGGAGAAGAAACTCACACATAACCTTGCCAAAGACCTTGAATATAACAAGCAGGCACTAAAGAAGCTGTTGACAAGCGATCTTGTGTCAGCTTACTACTATCAGAAAGGTTCTATAGAGAATAGTCTGCAGTTTGATAAGCAGTGGAAAAAAGCTGTGGAGATTTTGCAGCATCCAGCCGAGTATAAGAAACTTCTACAGCCAGTTGTTAGTCAGCCATTAGTCAAGATTGAACCCGCAAGCAGTGTTGTCGTCGATAAAAAGAACAAAACAAAGGCGAAATAGAGGGAACATTATAAAAGAAAGAATAAGGCTTATAAGTTCGGTAGGGACTTATAGGCCTTATTTTTATATAGCCATTTTATTTATCTGTTTACGTGTTATTAAATAAAATGAAGGTAAACTATTTCTTATGTGAAATATCTTTCGTTTATATGATATATTTCTTCTCAAAGGAGTTGACTTATAAGTTTTTTTGTTATCTTTGTCCTGTGTAAACGCTATTTACTTGTTATTCAGCACCAAAGAGGGTGTGGAATGATAAAAGAGAGCGACTTAGAAACGATGTTTTCTTAGTTGCATATTTCCCTTATAATACTTTGTTCTTTAATTTTTATAGTAATGAAAAAGATTATTTTAAGCATTTGTTTATTGTTTTCGTGGGTTGGAGCTTTTGCGCAGAAACCCATAGAAGGAGATTGGATGGGCAAGCTGAACCTTGGTCCACAATCATTGACAATTGTGTTGCATGTGAACTGTGATGCACAAGGAAAGGCTGAATGTACGCTCGATAGTCCCGATCAAGGGGCGAAGGGAATAGCGGTAGAGACAGACTACTGCTTGTCTGATTCTATCAGTGTAAGCCTCGCAAGTTTGGCTCTCAGCTTTCAAGGAAAATTGAAAGGAGATGAGATAGTCGGTACTTTTACACAAGGTCAATCCTTCCCGTTAGTCTTGAAGCGAGGAGAAGAGAAACTAAATCGGCCACAGAACCCCGTAGCTCCTTATCCATACAAGACAGAAGAAGTGGCTTTTAAGAACGTTGCAGATGGCGCAACACTTGTAGGAACACTCTCATACCCTATTGGTTATAAGAAAGGACAGACACCTGTCGTCTTGATGGTTACTGGGAGTGGGCAGGAGAACAGAGACGAAGAAATCTTCGATCATAAGCCTTTCCTTGTTATAGCAGACTATCTGGCACGGCATGGTGTAGCCACTTTGCGGTATGACGACCGAGGTTTTGGTAAATCGACAGGCGGAGATGTGGGACATGCAACGACGCTTGACTTTATGCGAGATGCTGCAAGTGGAGTTGATTTCCTGCGCACTTCGAAGCAATTTGGTAAGGTCGGCATACTCGGACATAGTGAAGGTGGGTCTATAGCCTTCATGTTGGGTGCGAAAGGGAAAGTTGATTTTGTCATTAGTATGGCTGGGGTTGGCGTGAAAGGAGACACGGCGTTGACAGCACAAGCAAACAAGATACTCGAACTTACGGGGCAATCAATGCGTTACTCTACGCATCAGTATCGTATGAATGCAATTATAAAGAGGTCACCTTGGTTGAATTTCTTTATTGATTATGACCCATCAGCGGATATCTCAAAGACGCTTTGTCCTGTTATGGCTATTAATGGGAGTCGTGATATTCAGGTGATATCGTCGCTTAATCTAGCGGGGATAAAGGCCCATCTAAAGCCTAATCCGAAAAACATCATCAAAGAGTATCCCTCGCTTAACCATCTATTCCAACATTGTAAGACGGGAAATGTCTCAGAGTATAGGATGATAGAAGAAACCGTCTCACCAGAAGTCTTAGAAGATATCGTCCGTTTTATCAAACAATAAGCTATCAACTTGGTTGTTCCTAATGGATTTCTAAGAGCGTGTATATAGTTATTAATAACTGATTTAATGAACCTTATACTGCTTCATCCTACGTCCTATCAATCTAAATAAAGGTAGACTTAGAATTATTTTCATGACGAGAAGATTTTTTTTTCATGTAAAAAAATATTTTTCTTCATGAAAAGAAATATTTTTTTTCATGAAAAGAATTTGGAATCGATGGCTTCTTCGGGTTAGAAAAACCTTGGATATATTTCGTCTAAATCGCTTATAAGCAGATAAAAAAAAGCTGTAAAACATTTGGTCTATGCCGAAAATATTCGTAACTTTGCACTCATTCAGAGGAATGAGGGGCTTTTTAATAGTCCCTCATTTTTCATATTAAAACGCTTATGATAGATAAAAACGTTGTAAAAGGACTCGTTGACGAGTGGCTGGAAGGTAAGGAGTACTTCCTGGTTGACATACAGATCAGTTCTGACGACAAGATAGTCGTTGAAATTGACCATGCCGATGGTGTGTGGATTGAAGACTGTGTAGAGTTGAGCAAGTATATCGAAGACCGTCTTTCCCGTGATGAGGAAGACTATGAACTTGAGGTAGGCTCTGCCGGATTAGGTCAACCTTTCAAAGTTCCACAGCAGTATCACAACTTCATCGGAAAGGAAGTAGAGGTGCTTGGTAAGGATGGAAAGAAAGTCAAAGGCGTATTGAAGAGTGTTGATGGCAACGACTTTATTGTGGCTGTCAACGAGAAGGTACAAGTGGAAGGCAAGAAGCGTCCTGTAAAGATGGACGTAGACCATGCGTACAAGATGGATGAAGTAAAATATACAAAATACATAATAAGTTTCAAGTAAAGCTATGGCAGCAAGGAAAATAGAGGAAGAACGTCCGAATATGATCGAGACTTTCAAGGAGTTTAAGGATACCAAGAGCATCGATCGTACCACGTTAGTGAGCGTTTTGGAGGAGAGCTTCCGTAACGTACTCGCTAAGATATTCGGTAGTGACGAGAACTTCGACGTGATTGTAAACCCTGATAAGGGTGATTTCGAGATACATCGTAATCGCGTGGTTGTGGCTGATGGCGAGGTTCAGGATGAGAATAAGGAGATTAGTCTTACGGATGCACGTAAGATAGAAGCAGACTATGAGGTTGGTGAAGATGTTAGTGAAGAGGTCGATTTCAATAAGTTTGGCCGCCGTGCTATCTTGAATCTTCGTCAGACATTGGCTTCTAAGATTCTTGAGCTGGAGCACGATTCTCTATATAATAAGTATAAGGACCGTGTGGGTCAGATTATCTCTGGTGAGGTTTATCAGACTTGGAAACGTGAAGTACTGCTTGTTGACGAAGAGAATAACGAGTTGATTCTCCCTAAGGGCGAGCAGATTCCACGTGATCAGTATCGTAAGGGTGAGACAGTTCGTGCGGTGATCCATCGCGTTGATAACGAGAATAATAATCCAAAGATTATCCTCTCACGTACTGCCCCAGAGTTCCTTGAGCGTCTGCTTGAGGCTGAGGTGCCTGAAATCAACGATGGTTTGATAGCTATTCGTAAGATTGCTCGTATGCCTGGTGAGCGTGCAAAGATTGCTGTTGAGAGCTTTGACGAGCGTATCGACCCAGTAGGTGCTTGCGTAGGTGTACGTGGTAGCCGTGTTCATGGCATTGTTAGAGAGCTTTGCAACGAAAACCTCGATGTTATCAATTGGACAGCAAATACCAAACTCTTCATTCAGCGTGCACTTGCACCAGCTAAGGTGAGCAGCTTGACAGTTGACGAAGAGAATAAGAAGGCCGAGGTTTACTTGCAGCCAGAGGAGGTTAGTCTTGCTATCGGTCGTGGTGGTATGAATATCAAGTTGGCAAGTATGCTGACAGGATACACCATTGACGTGTTCCGTGAACTTGACGAAACGAACGCAGAGGAGGATATTTACTTGGATGAATTCTCTGATGAGATAGATCAGTGGGTTATCGATGCCATCAAGGGTATCGGACTCGACACAGCACGTCAGGTGCTCAATGCTCCACGAGAGATGCTGATAGAAAAGGCGGACTTGGAGGAAGAGACCGTAGACAGCGTGTTGAACGTATTGAGATCAGAGTTTGAACAGTAAAAGGTGATTGGTTGGTGGGTGATGGTTGTTGACTGAAAGCTAACGGGTGTGACTATTCAGCAACTCCATGTTCGGAACCCCTCTCTACCAAAAGGCATTTCAACAACCAACACCCTACACCGTAAAATAAAGTTAATGAGCATCAGATTAAACAAAGCAATTCGTGAATTGAATATAGGACTCCAAACGGCAGTGGAGTTCTTGGAGAAGAAGCCAGAGTTAGGCGAGGTGAAGAACGAACTTAACTTTAAGCTAAGCGAGGACCAGTATAAGGCTCTCGTAGGTGCCTTCAATAATGATAAGGAGGTAAAGAAGGACGCAGCTAAACTCTTACAGAAGAAGACTAAGGAGAAGAAAGGCGCTGCTGATCATAAAGGTGAGACGATCTTGAAGGCTGAACGCCAGCAGTATAAACCTGTCGGAAAGATAGACCTTGATCAGCTGAATAAACCCGCTGCTAAGAAAGCTGTTGCTCCTATAGAGGAAAAACCTGCTCCTGCTCCTGCTGCAGCTGCCGTGGAACCAGCAGAAGAGAAGAAGGAGGTTGAGAAGCATGAGACAAGTAAAAAGCCTGTAACAAGCAAGGAAGAGGTTAAACCGGTGGCTCCTAAGGTTGAGAAACCAGTAGAGAAGAAGGTTGAGTCTGTAAAGAAGGAGGCTCCTGTTGTTGAGGCTGAGGTGAAGACTAAACCAGAGGTTAAGAGTGAACCTGCTACTTCTAAGCCTCAGGCTGAGCCTGTTGCTGTAGAAGAGAAGAAAGATAATGGCTTGTTCCAGACCAAGAACGAGAAGAAGATCTTGAATACTCCTAAGGTGAATGTCTTAGGTAAGATAGACCTTAGTACGCTGAACCAGAGTACTCGTCCTAAGAAGAAGAGTAAGGAAGAACGCCGTAAAGAGCGTGAGGAGAAGGCTGGTCAGAATAATGGTCAAGGCAAGAAAAAACGCGTTCGTATTAATAAGGAACGCGTAGATATCAATGCTGCCGCTAATCAACAGCAAAACCAGAATGGTAAGAAAGGTAATAACAATGGCGGTGGCAACAAGAATGCGGGAAAGAAGAACCGCAACCGTAATCAGAAACCATTAGAGGTTGATGATGAGGCAGTAGCACGTCAGGTAAAGGAGACACTTGCTCGTCTGACAAGTAAGAGCCAGAACAAGAAGGGTGCTAAGTACCGTAAGGAGAAGCGTGATGCTGTTCAAGAGCGTCTGAATGCGGAGGCTAAGGCAGAGCGCAAGGAAAGTAAGATATTGAAGCTGACCGAGTTTGTTACTGTTTCAGAGTTGGCAACAATGATGAATGTTCCTGTAACGAATGTCATCTCAACATTGATGTCTGTCGGTATCATGGTTTCTATCAACCAACGTTTGGATGCTGAGACTATCAATCTCGTTGCTGATGAGTTCGACTTCAAGACAGAGTATGTCAGTGCTGAGGTGCAGGAGGCTGTTAGCGAGGAGGTTGATGATGAGAACGATCTCGTTTCACGTGCTCCTATCGTTACTGTCATGGGTCATGTCGACCATGGTAAGACTTCTTTGCTCGACCATATCCGTAACACGAATGTGATTGCTGGTGAGGCTGGTGGTATTACCCAGCATATTGGCGCATATAGTGTAACATTGGAGAATGGCCGTAAAGTTACCTTCCTTGATACTCCGGGTCACGAAGCCTTTACTGCTATGCGTGCTCGTGGTGCACAGGTTACCGATATCGTGATTATCATCATTGCGGCGGACGACTCTGTTATGCCTACTACCAAGGAGGCTATTGCGCATGCACAGGCTGCTGGTGTACCAATGGTATTCGCTATCAATAAGATTGATAAGCCAGGAGCTAACCCTGATAAGATACGTGAAGACTTGTCACAGATGAATCTGCTTGTTGAAGAGTGGGGTGGTAAGTATCAGTGTCAAGAGATTAGTGCTAAGAAGGGATTGGGAGTGAATGAACTTCTCGACAAAGTCCTTCTTGAAGCCGATATGATGGATCTTAAAGCTAACCCTAACCGTAAGGCTACAGGTACTATCATTGAGTCTTCTCTTGATAAGGGTCGTGGCTATGTAAGTACGGTTCTTGTGTCTAATGGTACGTTGAAGATTGGTGATAACGTTATCGCTGGTACTTCATGGGGACGTATCAAGGCTATGTTCAATGAGCGTAACCAACGCATCGAGAGTGCAGGACCAGCAGAACCAGCTATTATCCTTGGTCTGAATGGTGCACCAACAGCTGGTGATACCTTCCATGTTATGGAGACTGAACAGGAGGCACGTGAGATTGCTAACAAGCGTGAGCAGTTGCAACGTGAGCAAGGCTTGCGTACACAGACACGTCTTACACTGTCTGATATCTCTCACCGAATCGCTCGTGGTGAGTTCCATGAGATGAATATCATTGTGAAGGGTGATACTGATGGATCTATCGAGGCATTGTCTGACTCATTCATCAAACTGTCAACAGAGAAGGTTAATGTGAATGTAATCAGTAAGGCGGTAGGTCAGATCTCTGAGAGTGACGTTATGTTAGCATCTGCTTCTGATGCTGTTATTGTCGGCTTCCAGGTTCGTCCTTCTGCCGATGCACGCCGCTTGGCCGACCGTGAGGGTGTTGAGATCAATACTTACTCTGTCATCTATGATGCTATCGATGATGTTAAGTCAACGATGGTGGGTATGCTTGACAAGGTGAAGAAGGAGATTGTCACTGGTCAGTTTGAGGTGAAACAAGTCTTCAAGATATCCAAGGTTGGAACGGTTGCCGGTGGTATGGTTACTGAAGGTAAGGTTCATAGCAAGGATAAAGGTCGCGTAGTCCGTGATGGTATCGTTATTCACACTGCTCCTATTGATGCTCTGAAGCGTTATAAGGATGATGTGAAGGAAGTTGCGACGGGTCTCGAATGTGGTATCTCGCTTGTCAACTATAATGATTTACAGGTGGATGACATCATCGAAACCTTCACGGAGATTGAGGTTGAACAGAAATTGTAACAACATAAAAAAACCGTCTTCTCTCCGGTAAAGGAGTAAAGACGGTTTTTTCTTCATGGTAACAAATGTTGCCGTAGAACTTCATGGCATACATCTTGTATGGTCATAGAGTGTATATTTAGTATCGAGAATAGAGATGGTGAGAGCTAAAAAGACCTATTGTCGGATGAAGAGGAACGATAGGTTTTGATGCGTCAAGCAATAGGTATAAGAAAGGTAAAGAGTGTTTTTCAGATGGGCTAAACGTTAGAGATAAAGAGATCTACGGCAATTGTAAGTATTGATCTTGAATTCTCTGACACCCTTTAACCTCTTTAACGACTGAACAGCCTCTCCTCTCTTTAATCACAAAACAAATGTCTGAGAACAAGAATAATGAATTTGTAAAGAAAGTCGCAGAGCAGAAGTATGAGTTCGGCTTTACGACTGATGTACATACGGAGGTCATTCCGAAGGGTTTGAACGAGGATGTCGTTCGACTTATTTCGCAGAAGAAAGGGGAACCAGAGTGGCTCCTCGATTTTCGTTTGAAGGCTTTCCGTTACTGGCAGACGCTCCCTATACCAACGTGGGGACACTTGCATTTGCCAGAGTTACATCTGCAGGATATCTCCTATTATGCTGATCCGTTGGCGAAGAAGCCTAAGAACAAGGAGATTGATCCAGAGTTAGAGAAGACTTTCGATAAGTTAGGTATTCCTTTGGAAGAGCGTCTTGCTTTGAGTGGTACGGCAGTTGATGCCATTATGGACTCCGTGTCAGTGAAGACAACCTTTAAGAAGCAGTTGGCTGAGAAGGGGATTATCTTCTGTTCTATCGGTGAGGCAGTCAAGGAGCACCCTGACTTGGTGCGTAAATACCTTGGTAGTGTTGTTCCTTATCGTGACAACTATTCTGCAGCACTCAACTCTGCGGTCTTTAGTGATGGTTCCTTCGTATATATTCCTAAAGGTGTTCGCTGTCCGATGGAGCTTAGTTCGTACTTCCGCATCAATGCTATTAATACTGGTCAGTTCGAACGTACATTGATTGTAGCTGATGATAATTCGTATGTTAGCTATCTTGAGGGCTGTACTGCTCCTATGCGTGACGAGAATCAGTTACATGCAGCAGTAGTTGAAATCGTTGTCTTGGACAATGCAGAAGTAAAATACTCTACTGTTCAGAACTGGTATCCTGGTGATGAGAATGGTAAGGGTGGTGTCTTGAACCTTGTTACAAAGCGTGGTGAACTTCGTGGTGTAAACTCTAAGCTGTCATGGACACAGGTAGAGACTGGTTCGGCTATTACTTGGAAGTATCCTTCTTGTGTGTTGAAGGGTGATAACTCACAGGCAGAGTTCTATTCTGTTGCTGTGACAAACAACTACCAAGAGGCTGATACGGGTACGAAGATGATTCACATGGGTAAGAATACGAAGAGTACAATCATCTCGAAAGGTATTTCTGCCGGACACAGTCAGAACTCTTATCGTGGTTTGGTACGCGCAACAGCGAATGCTGAGAATGCTCGCAACTATTCAAGTTGTGATTCTCTTCTCTTAGGTTCTGATTGCGGTGCACATACATTCCCTTATATGGACATCCACAACGATACTGCTATTGTTGAGCATGAAGCAACCACTTCGAAGATTAGTGAGGACCAACTCTTCTACTGTAATCAGCGTGGTATTCCTACCGAGGATGCTGTCGGCTTGATTGTTAATGGTTATGCGAAGGATGTCCTCAACAAACTTCCAATGGAGTTTGCCGTTGAAGCACAGAAACTCCTCTCTGTAACTTTGGAAGGAACAGTAGGATAATATAACTGAACCAACAACATGCGAAAGCTCATTCTTATCACGTTTGGCTTGCTCCTTACAACAATGCTTCAAGCCCAGTCATGGCAAATAAAGCCGTGGCAGAAATATTTGATTGATGAGCAAGTGAAGCAGGATACAGCGATTACATGCCAGTCTGTGATGGGGTTGCCGTATACACCTAAGCCCTTCGATACTCGCCTCTATCGTACAGTTACGGGCTCGGAGATGATAGGTAACTTGCCAGCTTATAAGAAGAAATCAAAGTCTTTCTTTGGTAAAGATGCTTATTCGTCCTCGCTTCTTGAAGAGCAAATAGAGCAAGAGAGAGTAGAAAAGATGGCTCGTGGTGAGTATCACTTCTCTGATTTCATATTCGATACGTTGTTAGATGTTGTTAATTCATTTTTAGTGAAGGATAATTAAAGCAAAGATAATATGTTAGAAGTAAGAAACCTGCATGCTACCATTGCAGGAAAAGAAATATTAAAAGGTATCAACCTCACGATAAAAGATGGTGAGGTGCATGCTATCATGGGACCTAATGGTTCGGGTAAATCAACGCTGAGTGCCGTACTGACGGGTAATCCTCTCTATGAGGTGACCGATGGTATGGCTATTTTTAATGGCAAAAACCTATTGGAGATGAAGCCAGAAGACCGCTCTCACGAGGGTTTGTTCCTCTCTTTCCAATATCCTGTTGAGATACCAGGCGTAAGTATGACTAACTTCATGAAGGCTGCTATCAATGCAAAGCGTGCCTATGAAGGATTAGAACCAATGAAGGCTGCTGAGTTTATGGCACTCATGCGTGAGAAACGTCAGTTGGTGGGGATGGACTCCACACTCTCTCGTCGCAGTGTAAACGAAGGTTTTTCGGGTGGTGAGAAGAAGCGTAATGAAATCTTCCAGATGGCAATGTTGGAGCCAAAGCTTAGTATTCTGGACGAGACTGACTCTGGTCTTGACGTTGATGCCATGCGCATTGTAGCTGATGGCGTTAACAAGATGCATACTGATAAAACCTCATACATTGTCATCACGCACTATGAGCGACTGCTTGATATGATCAAACCAGACGTTGTTCACGTACTTTATAAAGGTCGTATCGTGAAGACGGCAGGACCAGAATTGGCAAAGGAGATTGAACAACGCGGTTACGATTGGATAAAGGAAGAAGTGGATAACGACTGATAACGTCGTGTAAGAAAAAGTATTTACATAATGGGGCGAGTAGAAAAAGCATTAGTAGAAAGTTGAAATTGTCTTATAAGAGAATTCAAATTGTCCTATAAGAGAAATTCAATTGTCTTATAAGAGAATTTTGATTATCTGTAATATGATGGTTTTCAGTGAGTTATAAAACTGCTATTTAGGTCGTAATAAACGGTAAAAAAGGATTACAAAGACTGCTCTTTCACTGCTTCAAAACTTCTTAAAACAAACATGCAAAGCGAAAAACAATATATAGACCTCTATACAGAGGCGCAGCAAATCATAAAGGAACATGCTGCTCCTGTGATGAATGAGGTGCGCGATAAGGCTTTTGACGATTTCCGTCGACTGGGCTTTCCATCAAAGAAGGTGGAACGCTATAAGTACACGGACATGCAAAAGCTATTTGAGCCAGATTATGGTTTGAACCTCAACAGACTTGAAATACCCGTTGATCCATACGAGACATTCAGATGTGATGTGCCCAATCTCAGTACATCTCTTTACTTTATAGTCAACGATCAGTTCTATACAAAGGCACTTCCAAACGTAAAACTCAACGATGGAGTAGTCATTGACAGTTTGAGTCGTGTGGCTAAAGAGCGTCCAGAGTTGGTGAAGAAGTACTATGGTAAGCTGGCTGACACTGAGAAAGATGCTGTTACGGCACTGAATACGATGTTAGCACAGGACGGACTCTTTATCTATGTGCCTAAGAATGTGCAGCTTGACCGTACGGTGCAGGTAATAAATATCCTCCGTTCTGATGTTGACTTGATGGTCAATCGGCGTGTACTTATTGTGCTCGAAGAAGGTGCTAAGGCACAATTCCTCTTCTGTGACCACGCAGCTGACGATCGAAACTTCCTTGCAACACAGGTGATCGAAGCCTTTGTGGGCGATAATGCGAACCTGGAACTGAACTGTATGGAAGAAACACATGCCAAGAATGTGCGTGTTTCGAATGTTTATATTGAACAGCAACGCAATTCACGTGCAAGTCATAACGTCATCACGTTGCACAATGGAGTAACCCGAAACATGCTCGACCTTGTCTTTAAGGGTGAGGGTAGTGAGTGTTTCTGTAATGGTTGTGTGATAGCTGACAAGAATCAGCATGTTGATAACAACACACTTATCGACCATCAGGTACCTCATTGTACAAGCAACGAACTCTATAAATATGTACTTGACGAGAATGCTGTGGGTGCTTTCGCAGGTCGTGTACTCGTACGTAAGGGCGCACAGAAGACACTCTCACAAGAGAATAACCGTAACCTCTGTGCCAGCAAGACTGCCAGAATGTTCACGCAGCCAATGCTTGAGATCTATGCTGATGATGTTCAGTGTAATCATGGTTCAACAGTTGGGCAGCTCAATGATGCCGCTCTCTTCTATATGGAGCAACGTGGTATCGATAGAAAAGAAGCTAAACTCCTCCTTGAGTTTGCCTTTATCAATGAAGTTATCGACAAGATGGAACTCGAACCACTGCGTGACCGCCTCCACCATTTGGTAGAAAAGCGCTTCCGTGGTGAACTTGATAAGTGTGAAGGTTGCAACTTGTGTAAGTAATTAGATGTTGGGCTAATTAGCCTTATTGGCCCAATTAGCCCAATAAGCCTCATTAGTCCAATTAGCCTAATATGGCCCATTAACCCAATAGAAGATGTACGATATTAATAAAGTTAGAGAAGACTTCCCGATACTCTCTCGCACCGTCTATGGTAAGCCGTTAGTTTACTTTGACAATGGTGCTACCACGCAGAAACCGCTCTGTGTGCTGGACGCCATGCGTGAAGAGTATCTTAATGTGAATGCAAATGTGCATCGTGGAGTACACTGGATGTCGCAACAGGCAACTGACTTACACGAGGCGGCACGCGAAACTGTGCGGAAGTTTATCAATGCTCGCTCCACTACGGAGATTGTCTTTACACGTGGAACGACGGAGAGTCTGAACCTTGTTGCCTCCAGCTTCACCGAAGGATGTATGCAAGCAGGCGATGAAGTGATTGTTTCTACAATGGAACATCACTCTAATATCGTTCCATGGCAGTTGCAAGAACAGCGCAAAGGGATTGTTTTGAAGGTTATCCCGATGACCGATGAGGGAGTTCTCGACCTACAGGCTTATGAGCAACTCTTCTCCGAACGTACGAAACTCGTCAGTGTAATGCAGGTAAGTAATGTTCTTGGCACCATCAATCCAGTAAAGGAAATGATTCGGATAGCCCACGAACATGGTGTACCAGTTATGATTGATGGTGCACAAAGTGTACCGCATTTTGCTGTTGACGTACAGGATTTAGATTGTGATTTCCTTGCTTTCAGTGGGCATAAGGTCTATGGTCCTACGGGTGTAGGTGTTCTTTATGGTAAAGAGAAGTGGCTCGACAAGATGCCACCTTACCAAGGTGGCGGTGAGATGATAGAGCATGTCAGCTTTGAGAAGACCACCTTTGAGCGTCCACCATTGAAGTTTGAAGCCGGAACTCCCGACTATGTAGCTACTCACGGACTTGCCAAAGCCCTCGATTATGTCTCTGCTTTGGGAATGGATAACATCTTTGCGCATGAGCAATACCTCACACATTATGCCCTTCAGCAGTTGCGTGAGATAGAAGGAATGAACATCTACGGGCATGCTGGGGATAGTGGCGATGCCGTTATCAGCTTTAATGTAGGCAATATCCACCACATGGACCTCGGTACACTCCTCGATCAACTTGGTATTGCAGTCCGGACTGGTCATCATTGTGCCCAGCCCTTGATGGATCGCTTGGGTGTTCTCGGAACTGTTCGTGCCTCTTTTGGACTTTATAACACCCGTGAGGAAGTAGACGCCTTGGTGTCAGGTATCAAGCGAGTATCCATGATGTTCTAAGACTATAAGCAGTTTATTATAGGTGTTCTTATGCGTTCAATTATGTTTATGAACGCCTATCTCTTTTCTGTAGTTCCCTCCTTTGTGGGTAAAGATCATGTTGACTTATTCGCTTTTTTGCATTTATAAAGTGCAAATCCAAACCAAGCAAAGTTGAGAACTTGTACTAATAGTGAAGGGATGATAGGCAATATTGCTAAGATAAGGGCCAACTGTGCTTGTGTGATATAAGAAGCCTGTTTGCTACTTACCTCTCGTTCGAGTACAGCACTGTAGTATTTTCTCAACCATTCCATTGGGGTCTGAAACCATGCTGTGGCATCTTTAATGAAGTTGCTAAGCTCAGTAAACGAAGTGTTACGTTCTGTGAGAGTCATTTCCTTTTTCATATTCATGTCTTATTAATTGTTTGCTATATATATAATAGGCGTAAAACCCATCTTTGGTTTACGGTTGCAAAAATAGAAACAGGCTGTGCAATGAATGTTCACTCCGTAATTTTTATTTGTTATATAAATTTAATTTGAAAGGTTCTTTAACATCTTAAGGGTTATTGTATGTTGTTAAGTCATTATTACGAAGGTCTTGTTGAAGTTGGTTGCGACGAAGCAGGTAGGGGCTGTCTTGCTGGGAGTGTCTACGCTGCAGCGGTTATTTTACCTCCCGACTACGAAAACGAGTTACTCAATGATTCGAAGAAACTATCAGCCAAGAAGCGTTATACACTTCGTACAGAGATAGAACGAGATGCTATTGCATGGGCGGTTGGGGTTGTTACGCCAGAAGAGATTGATAAAATAAATATTCTGAATGCGTCTTTCCTTGCAATGCATCGAGCATTAGACCAGCTGAAAGTACGCCCAGAAGCTATCATTGTTGATGGCAATCGTTTCAAACCTTATCAAGAGCTTCCCTTTACTACTATAGTAAAAGGTGATGGAAAGTATCTTTCTATAGCAGCGGCATCAATCCTTGCTAAGACTTATCGTGATGATTACATGCAGGCGTTGGCAAAGGAATATTCGCAATATGATTGGCAGTCAAATATGGGCTATCCTACAAAGAAGCATAGGCAAGCTATCAGTGAACATGGAGTTACACCCTATCATCGCAAGAGTTTCAACCTTTTGGGCGATGGTCAGCTAACACTTGACTTTTAGAAAGAGTCGATTGAATTGTATAATGGATTTTGAAGGTTAACCATTTTGCTTTAAGGGAACCTAATTTATCAATGGTGTCTATTATTAGTACCATTCGTGCGATGGGTCAACACCTAACCTATAGGAATGTTTATAAAGCTATGGAAAACGTCATAGGAAACGTTAGCTGAACAGTTCACGCAGAACGTGGAAACTCTTTAGTTCAGGCATATCAGGTACATGGAGTCGATAGTAATGCAATACAATGTCAGAGATTTGGTTTCGATTATGACGAGAAAGACGGAATAGGTGCATATTCTCATAGTCCATACGAATCAGTTGGTTAATTTCTGCAGCATCTACAGGAAGTAGATAATCAGAATGGAGGGGTGTATGCTCTGTAAAGGTGGCATTGCGAAGATCGAAACATGCTCCTTCTTGATAGGCATCAAGGTTGGGAAAGAAACCTATAAAACGGCTGAGGCGCATCATGAAGACAAGGTGGAAATTTGCATAGTCATGTTCTGCTTCATCCAGCCATTCCATACTTGCACACACATACTTATATAGATGGATGTTTTGCTGCTCCCCACGTGTAACATAATAAAGGAATTCTGATAGGAAGAGGAGGATAGCCGACTTCACAGGGTCGAAAGGTATAGAGCTATAAGGTCTAAGGATACGTACTTCTTTTATACGCTGTAGGGATGTTCGTGGGCGGTAATCAAATTCAAGATCAAGCATTGTCAATGGTTGAAAATACTGCTTCTTAATCTTTCCCTTTGCCGTCTTGGGTATGCGTGTTATAAAAGAAATACGACCCTCTAATTCGGTAAACATGTCGATTATCAACGATGAATCACCAAACTTAAGAGAATGCAAAACGATAGCTTTCGACTTCAAAATCATATAAAAAACAATGCAAAATTACAAAAATACAGCCTCTTATGAAAATTAATTAGCGAAAAGTTTGGCTGATTAAAATAAATGGGCTACCTTTGCACCCGCAAAATCAGCTATGGTCCCTTCGTCTATCGGTTAGGACGAGAGATTTTCATTCTCTAAAGAGCAGTTCGACTCTGCTAGGGACTACAAGTAAAATAAAAGAAGAAAACAAAGATGGCAAATCACAAATCATCATTGAAGAGAATCCGTCAGGACAAGGTTAAGACCTTGCACAACAGATATTATGCAAAGACTATGCGTAACGCTGTTCGCAAGTTGCGTAGCATGACGGATAAGGAAGAGGCTGTTAAGCTCTATCCTGTTGTACAGAAGATGTTGGACAAGTTGGCAAAGACTAACGTTATCCACCAGAACAAGGCAGCTAATTTGAAGTCTGCTCTCTGCAAGCACGTAGCTGCATTGGGATAAAAAAAATACTTTCAGTCATAGCTGAAAAGAACAATAAGAGCCGTAATCCTATTGGGATTATGGCTTTTTGCATATTATACACTTGTTAGACTTATAGAAAGTGCTTGGACAAATGGAGGCATTTCAATTTACTGTCACTACTGTCATCCACTGTAAGCACCTAACTTATTAGCTTACAGAGGTATAAATGAAATGTTAAAAGTGACAGCAAATTAAAATAAAGAAAACCACGTGTAAGACAGCTGTATTTACGATAAAGCTAAATTAATCTTCTCAGCCATATCCACAGCTTGCTTGATTCTATCGCCCATACCGATACCATCTTTCAGATTACCAATAATATGTAAACTTGGATAAGCACGTTCTACGGCATCAATAGTACGAAGGCGCACATCCGTTTCGGGCATATATTGTGGAATAGCATGACTGTGCCTATAAATACGAATGACGTCGGCTCGGGTACCTTTGGGATATCCCAACATCGTATGAAGGGACGTATTAACCAATTCTGTCAGTTCTTCATCCGTCTTATTGAGATATTCTGGATGACAAGCACCACCAATGAAGAACGCATAATTAGCTCCATCCTTAGGCGAACGGCCCTGAAAACAAGCGGAAGGCATAAGGATTCCCAACACATTCTGTTTTTCTTTAGACGGTACTAATCCGCCAAAGGCATTCCAATGTACATCCCCCGTATTCTTCATTCCTACTCCTATCTCAATCACAGGAGCATAATAAAGATTGCTTAAATCGTCAAGTTGGTCCTTAGGCAAGAAGCTCAACAACTTTGGTAAGGCATAAGCAGGACAAGTTGTAACAACCTGCTCAGCTACTATCGTATTCCTACCCCAAGATAGTTTCCACTTATCTCCTAACGGCTCTATACTTAGTTCTTTACAATTCGTTAGGATTCTCTCATCACCTATAACTCTCCCTAACGCAGAAACAAGACTACGGAAACCTCCACGAGTAGAGAAGACTGCCTTTGTTGCACGCTTTTCCCTGTCCGTTTTCGGTTGTTTTGCAAGTGCTATAGCCCCTTTGATAAAACTCCCATAACGCTGTTCTAAGTCGTAGAGTTTAGGCAAAGCAAGGCGAGTTGGTAATTGATAAGGATTACCAGCATACACGCCAGAAAGGAAAGGGTCGACTGCATAATCCACAAAAGACCGTCCCAAACGTCGTTCTGCGAGGCTTCCCACACTCTCATTAGGCTCTGTTCCCTTCTTACGCCATGGCTCACCAAGAATGCGGAGCTTATCTTTCAGCGTAAAGAGAGGAGTTGTAATAGCAGACCAAAGTCCAGAAGGTAGAGCATGAAAGCGTCCATCCTTCCATATCAAACGGCATTTAGCAGAACTCTGTGCCACCTCCAGCGTACAATCATCGCCTAACATATCGAAGAGTTCAGCCACTTCAGGGTATTTAATAGTACCCGTACTCGGTCCTTGTTCCATCACAAAGCCGTCAACCTCCTCCGTCTGCATAAGTCCACCGATACGGTCGGTAGCCTCCAAGACCACTACATCTTGACCTTTACGACGCAAATAAGAAGCACAAGTAAGACCAGTAAGACCTGCACCAACGACAACTATCTTTCTTTCTTCCATAATATTAATGCTTTATAGATTCCCCTTCCAAAGTATCTCTCCCCAACGTAAAGGGAGCGTAAAACGTTTATATCGGCTTAGAAAACTTCTTATCCGTAGCCACCATCATCGGATCAAGCACAGCAGCCACAGTACGAACAAAGGGATTCCCCTCCCCTGTCATCTCCAAGGTATTCTCTGTCAAACAAAGAATACCATCTCTTTCCATCTCTTGCAGACGTTCAACATCATAATTGATAGCCCCTTTCACGTCAGCTACCGACACAGCAAGGTCTTCCGCAATATGTGTCCAATCAAGATGATAGTTACACATCAAACGTTCAATTACCTCACGTACTATACGTTCTTTGGGCATTAATTGGTAGCCTTTTCGGGTAGGCAACGTACCCGCAGAGACTTCTGCTATATATTCGTCTATCGACTTTGTATTCTGTGCATAGGCAGTCTCTAATTGGCTGATACCCGTCACACCAAAGGCATACACCTGTCCTGTTGTGCGACGAGTGCAATAACCTTGGAAGTTTCGATGTAGTCGATGAGATTGTAAAGCCTCAGATAGTTCATCATTAGGAAGTACAAAATGGTCCAAACCAACACTAAGATAACCCGCCTCATGCAGCACACCTTTAGCTTTTTGGAACATCAAAGCCTTCTCTTCAGTATCAGGAAGACCCGACTTTTCAAGTATCATCTGACGTTTAAATATCCATGGGCAGTGTCCATAACTAAATGTTGTAACACGGTCGGGACGCATTGCTACAGCACGCTCTATCGTCTTCTTAAAGCTATCCGATGTCTGAAGCGGTAAGCCAAAGAGGAAATCCATATTAATATTAACATCCGCACTACGAAGAATTGATACTATTTCCTCTGTTGGCAATTCAGAAGGCGTACGATTAACAAGCCTCAACACCTCTTCATTGAAGTCCTGTACACCTAAACTAAAACGATTAAATCGTGCATCCAACAGTCCTTGCCAGTCCTCAGCTGTTAGATAACCTGGATGACATTCTATGGCTATCTCAGGCTGTTCTATCGTAGAAAAAATCGACAGCAGATGCTCATTCAGTTCCTTAAGAACACTTACAGGCATAGCCGTTGGACTACCACCACCATAATGAATCTGCGATATACGTCTACTTTTATCTATATGCTTTGCTACGAGATCTATCTCCTTATGCAACGCTTGCACATAAGCTTCAACATGCTCTTCCTTTGCCATAGGGTAAGAGTTGCAGCCACAATAATGACACAGACGTCGACAGAAAGGCATATGAAAATAAAAGGAAAGATTCTTCTCACGCACCTCATTGCTATAATCAACCTCCTTCAAAAACTCTTCCCCAGTAAAAGGTCGGAAGAAGTTAGCTGGTGGATAACTCGTATAACGAGGTACAGATACATTGTATTTATCAATCAGTTCTTGCATCATTCGTCGAAATAAATTATATGACAAAGGTAAGAATACCTCCTAACATAAACAATCCTCATTTATAAGGAAAGCACTATACACTTCCAAACCTTACTTTACTATGCTTTTACCCGAATAGATCATTAGGCTACAATATGTGACCGGTCTGGTTTAAAGCTATGTTCTTCAGTAAAGGAACCATGGCTTATTCTTCCCTTTTAAAGGCTGAGAGAACATAAATAAGGCTGATGATAGCCACCACTGTTTCAGCTATATAAAGACCACGATAGTCGAAGATATGCGCCACCGTTCCCGCTAATACCGCAACGAGCAGACCGCTTACATGACTAATAACAATTTGTATGGTAAAGTCAGTCCCTTCTCTACCAGGACGTACGCATCGCATGGCTGTAGTGTAAAGAACCACAGTTGCCAATCCGTAACAAGCTTGGATATAAATGATTCCGATGACAAATGCAGTCTTGTTAAAGTCGGCAAAAGTCATTGCAAGGAAGTAGATAGGTGCCAAAACAATAAGTCCTGCAATGATAATACGAGCCTTATAAATTCCGATTCGGCGTATGAGAACTCCAGAAAACCACGCCATAACGAAGGAAGCAGCAGTTCCGACGATACCCGTAAGGAATCCTATCTCCTTCATATCGTACCCCTTATCAACGAGGTAAGGACGCATCATGGAAAGAATACCGATGATTCCCATGTAATACAGCAGCAAGAAACCTATCTGTCGCCATATCTCCTTACGTCCAAAGAAACTAAAGATGTCAGTCCACTTGGCACGTTCTCTCGGTTTCTCATTCTCTATCTTGATATGAGGATTAAACATTAAAGGAATAATCATCATACAAACAAACAAGGCTAAACAGGGAACTACGACATTCCAACCATAGCTTTTCAGTAAGATAAGCAAGACTCCTCCACCAATAACAGCACCTCCGAAAGCTCCCATAGACTGCATACTATTGAGCATACTATGGTCGTGCTTCTTAAAAGAAAGGATGGCAAGTGCATCTGTAGCAATGTCTTGCGTAGCCGAAGCAAGCATAGAGATAAACGCCAGAATGACTACAAGCATGATTTCTGAACGTACATTAATCAGCCCTGTGGCTAAGAGTGCAACGGCATATATCAACTCTGTAGCGATAATCGTACGTTTGTAGTCACGCACTGTTACGCAGTGGCGGTCAACAAAAGGCGACCATAGGAACTTTATCGTCCATGGAACTCGGACAAGGTTTAGCAAACCAATGGTTGCAAGACTATATTGTCCTTCCCTCATGATAACCTGTAAGGCTGTCATAAGAAAGGATGACGGTACCATCTGTGCAATATATAGACAGAAGAACGTACCAAAACTTAGTTTCTTGGATGAAATGCTGTTGAACATGTAGTGAATTATATAAGTAGAGCAGCGTGTTACATATCATGAGAAAGGACTTTAGGAGAAATAATCAGAATTAGCTGTAGCATCCTTTTTCTCCAATCCTTCATTCTCTCCTTAGAATGTCACACTGAGAGAAGTACCAAAGGTAAGAGGCTTACCCTTCTGTGCATAGTTACCAGTTGACATCTTGAAACTGTACACTATATAGTCAGTCCCTGTCAGATTCTTACCCCATAAATCCCATGTGAATATACCTTTTGTGAGACTAACCTTTGCATTAAGCGTCGCATAGAAGTTCTGGCGTACAACGTTATCATCAGCCCAATAGATACGACCGAGACCTGTTAAGCCTGCATTAACGACAATCTTATCAAACCAACCTGCCTGCAAAACGGTGTAAGTCCCATCTATTGAGAACGTGTGGTTAGGCACCATTGGAAGTCTATTACCCGAGAAATCCTCTGCAGCACTCTTCTTATATTCCAAGTAACGAGCGTGGGTGTAACCATAGTTCATACTAAACTGTAAGCTCTTTATTGGATGATAAGCAAATGAAAGTTCGAAACCTTTACTATCCGTATGTCCTGCATTCGCAATTAGATTACCCACAGCAGGAACAGTATAGGTAGTCTGCATGTGTCGCCAATCAATGTAGAAAAGATCTGCTTCAGCTGTCAATCGTCCATTCAAGAACTTCAATCGAGCCCCTACCTCGTAATTCCAGCTGTATTCTGGGTCGTATGCACGCTCTGCATCAGTCTTAAAGATAGTATTAAATCCACCCGGCTTATAACCACGAGTGACACTCGCATAGTAGAGATTGTCCCTGTTTGTAAGATATTGAAGCGTAAACTTAGGAGTGAACTGGCGGAAGTTAGCAATACTAATAAAGTCCTTTACATGTGTATTAGCACCTGTTGTTAACGTTACCTTATCTTGATTGTAGTTTATCTTCGCATGCTCATAATCAAAGCGTAAACCAACAGTTGCCGATAACCCCCTCCATATATTATAAGAACTCTGATGATAGATCGCATAGCCTGCTGTAGGGTTCTTATAGGAAGTTGGAGTCGAGAAATCCTTTGTATAATAGCTTGTTTCTATAAAGGGGTTAGAATGGAGTAGCATACCAAACATACCAATAATCCACTGGTAACGACCTTTATCATTCGATTTCAAGGTTAGCTCTTGCGAAAGCATATTCTGATGATAGCTATTATCAGCATAGAAGAGGTCTTTTGGTGTGAAATCTTGATCTATCCCTTGATGTGATTTGATGAATTGATAAGACGTCTGACTATTGAAACTAATACGACTATTCTCATATCGAGCATTAAGACCTGTTGTTGAAATCAGACGTTTGTAAGTGCTATTGCGGTTATAACTAATAGGTGATAGTGCATCTTTCGTCAGGTCGTATGGCGCATATGGATAACCATTCTGCTTACTATGGGTAAGCGTACTATTGAGATGAATAAGCCAATTCATGGTTGGTCGCCAGTAAAGTCCGAGTCGTCCTTCAACCTCATTCACCTTATCCGCCTTAACATTCAGGAACTGATTGGTGAACATACCATCGTTATGATGATAAGAAATAGCACTCGACAAACCAAGTTTATCAGTCAGCTTAGAATAGTTAGAAGCCTGTGCTACAAGATCGTTATACCTTCCATAGCCTACTTTTATACGTGTCTTCTGATAATCAAGAGGATTATGTGTGTAGACATTGATAACACCTGCTATAGTATTACGACCATATAAGGTTCCTTGTGGACCTCGAAACACATCTACAGCAGCAATATCACTGAGATCAATATTAAATGCTGACGACTCAAAATGAGGCACACCATCTACATAGAACCCCACAGCAGAACCCTTCGTCTTTGCTCCGATACCACGAATAAAGATAGGTGTGTTAGCATATGAACCATAGTTGGGCATGTAAAAGTTAGGCATAACTGCCGTTAACTCCTTCAAGTTCACAATTTGCTTGTTCAGTAATTGTTGACTGTTAATGGTTGAAACTGCAATAGAAGTTAGGTTTCTTTTGTTCTGCTTGAAGTCAGTAACGACTACTTCGTTAAGTGATACATCTTTGTTCACTACTGAGTCTGGAGTCACTCCAGCTACCCCGCTGATAGCAAGGGATGCAAGTAATAAGGTATTTAACATAAAGATGGTTTTTGTTAATGTTTTTGTGTTGCAAAGGTACAGATAATGACTTTTTCGAACAATCCTCATTTATAAGGAAATTAAATATTACCACTAAAAAGAATAAAAGCTAACTATCAGCACAAAACAGCAATTTGATATGCTTTCTTTTGTGTTTTTTGCAGGTTTTTATTTTCAAATATAAAGGAAAAAGTGTATCTTTGCATACTATAAGTATAATCAGAAACAACAATGACGGCAAATCCAGAAAACGAGAATAATTACTCCGCCAGTAACATTCAGGTCTTAGAAGGCTTGGAGGCAGTTCGCAAGCGTCCTGCTATGTACATTGGTGACATCAGTGAAAAGGGACTCCATCACTTGATTAACGAGACCGTTGATAACTCTATCGACGAGGCCATGGCGGGCTACTGTCATAATATTGAAGTTACGATAAACGAGGATAATTCCATTACCGTTGAAGATGACGGTCGTGGTATCCCTGTTGATATGCACGAAAAGCTGCATAAGAGCGCCCTTGAGGTCGTGATGACCGTCCTACACGCAGGTGGTAAGTTCGACAAGGGGTCATACAAAGTCAGCGGTGGTTTGCATGGTGTGGGTGTGAGTTGTGTAAATGCTCTCTCTACACACATGATGTCTCAGGTTTTTCGTAATGGTAAGATCTATCAGCAGGAGTACGAGAAAGGAAAGCCTCTCTACCCAGTGAAGGTTGTTGGTGAGACCGATAAGACGGGTACACGACAGCAGTTCTGGCCAGACCCAGATATCTTCTCTACGACAGTCTACCAATGGTCAATCGTTGCACGCCGTATGCGTGAATTGGCTTATCTCAATGCTGGTATTAAGATTACACTTACCGACCTTCGTCCAGACCCAGAGACAGGTAAGACACGTACAGAAGTCTTCCATGCTAAGGACGGTTTGAAGGAGTTTGTTCGTTATGTTGATCGCCATCGTCAGCATCTCTTCGATGATGTTATCTATCTCAAGACCGAGAAGCAGAATATTCCTATTGAGGTCGCAGTGATGTACAACACTGATTATACAGAGAACATCCACTCATACGTTAACAATATCAACACTATCGAGGGTGGTACTCACTTGCAGGGATTCCGTGCTGCATTGACTCGTACACTGAAGGCATACGCGGACAACGACCCACAGATTTCAAAGCAGTTAGAGAAGGCTAAGATTGAAATAGCAGGTGAAGACTTCCGCGAGGGATTGACAGCTGTCATCTCTATCAAGGTTGCTGAACCACAGTTTGAGGGTCAGACAAAGACGAAACTGGGTAACAGTGAGGTCGCAGGAGCCGTACAGCAGGCTGTTGGTGAGGCGCTGACTGATTATCTTGAGGAACATCCTAACGAGGCAAAGATGATTTGTAACAAGGTTATCCTTGCCGCTACAGCTCGTGTGGCAGCTCGTAAGGCACGTGAAAGCGTACAGCGTAAGAACGTGATGAGCGGTGGAGGTTTGCCTGGTAAGCTCGCTGACTGTTCTAATAAGGACCCTAAGGACTGTGAGATCTTCCTCGTCGAGGGTGATTCTGCCGGTGGTTCTGCTAAGCAGGGACGAGACCGTTATACACAGGCTATCCTTCCTCTTCGTGGTAAAATTCTGAATGTAGAGAAGGTTCAGCGTCATCGTGTATTCGAGGCTGAGTCTGTTATGAATATTATTCAGTCTATCGGCGTTCGCTTTGGAGTAGAGGGTGAAGGCGACTTTGAGGCTAACACTGATAAACTCCGCTATGATAAGATTATCATAATGACCGATGCCGACGTCGATGGTTCCCACATCGACACGCTGATTATGACTCTTTTCTATCGTTATATGCCGAAAGTTATCGAGCACGGACACCTCTACATTGCTACGCCTCCGCTCTATAAGTGTACTTACAAGAAGGTTAGTGAGTATTGCTACACTGAGCAACAGCGCCAGGCCTTCATTGATAAGTATGCAAATGGCGATGAAGAAGACAAGGCTATCCACACACAACGTTACAAAGGTCTTGGTGAGATGAACCCAGAACAGCTTTGGGAAACAACTATGGACCCAAAGACTCGACTCTTGAAGCAGGTTACTATCGAGAATGCTGCTGATGCAGATGAGATCTTCTCTATGCTAATGGGCGATGATGTTGAGCCTCGCCGTGAGTTTATCGAGAAGAATGCAACCTACGCTAACATTGATGCGTAAGCCTATTGCAATATACTAAAAGCGGCCTTTTAAGGCTAAGAATATAATGAAGACTCCCTTTCTCACGGAATGAGAAAGGGAGTCTTTTTCTTTTATCCATTCGTATTCTTGAATGATAGGGCTGGTGTTATGAAGTCAGAAAGAACAATACAAAAGGAAGGAATATTTACGTTATACTATAAGTAAATACATGGTTCACCTTTGTTATTCAGCTATCCTCTCTTTTTTGACGATAGTCATAAAAAGACCTTACTATCCGTTTTCTAATTTCACATTATGGGTTAATGCGTAGGCTATTGATGGTTAAATATATTACTATTATACTTATAATACCCTTGAATATCAGCCCTTTCAGCTTACATAAACACCTTGTCATAATGTGTAGATAGCGTATTAAAACTATGCTAAAAGTCCCTTTCAAAAAATTATTAATTGTCCATATCACTCCTATAAATACTTATATTCTCTCTTCTAATAGCTCTTTTCTCTACATAAATTTCTCTTAAAAAGAAATAAATGAGTATATTTGTAGGCCCAAATAATGAGGATATGAACAGAAACATACGACTCCGTGAAGTTAATGTAGCACAGGCAAAACTCGTATATCCTGATGGTGACTACATTGACAATGATATTATTCTCTTCGAGGATATCACCAAAGTGCCACTTCCTGCAAGTGCTTCTCGCATGAAGTCACTCTTTCTTGCACTCTGCACAGGCGGTAGTGCACAATATACTGTTGATACTAAGGAACATAAAGTGAGTGCCGGAGATGTCATTATCATTAGTGAAGAACAGGTTGTTGCCGACTATCAGCTCTCGCCTGATTGCGAGGGTTTAGCGTTAATCATGTCGTATGATTTCTTTCAAAACATCGTAAGTGGTATTCACGAACTGGCAGCTCTCTTCCTCTTTGCCCGTACTCATCCTGTTTTCCACCTTAATAATGCACAGACAAAGGCCTTGGAGAACGATGTACAGCGCATCAAAAGGAAGATTGAAGATACTGGTCATCGTTTCCGTCGTGAGCTGGTTATGACCATGCTCAAGGCTCTTATCATTGATATGAGTAATGTTATCTATCGATTCCAGCAAGTAGGTGACGACTCAAAGACGCGTGCAGAGGTTATCTTTCATAAGTTTATTCAGTCGGTGGAGAAGAACTATCGCACGGAACGTCGTGTCGGTTGGTATGCCCAACAGCTATGTATCACCTCGAAATACCTCTCTGAGACTGTTCGTAGTGTTAGTCGGCGAACACCGAGTGAGTGGATTGACTCCTACGTAACACGTGAGTTACTCGTGATGTTAAGGAATACGACAATGAGCATCAAGCAGATTGCTGAGGAACTCAACTTTGCTAATCAGAGCTTCTTAGGGAAATATTTTAAGGAGCATGTGGGTGTTAGTCCTTCAAGGTTTAGGAAGGGATAATAGGGGATTATGGGCCTTATTGGACACATAAGCCTCATAGGGCTAATAAGATAATTGGGCTAATAAGGCCCATAAGGCTAATAAGGCTAATAATATAATTGGCCTTATTAGGCCTATAAGCCTCATAGGGCTAATAAGATAATTAGCCCAATAAGGCCCATAAGCCTAATAGCCCTAATAGTAATTAGCCTAACAACTGCTCCGCAACCTCGCATAACTCGTCATACCATTCCTTGCCAAATCTTCGTGTAAGAGGCTCCTTCAAAAACTTATATAAGGGAAGATTCAGCTCTTCCCCTTTCTTTCTTGTATCGGCACAGATGCGCCAATGGTGGTAGTTAATACCACAGGTTCCATTGCTAAATTCCTTTACTCGGATAGGATACAATGAGCAGGAAATGGGTTTCACAAAGCCTGTCTTGCCATTACGATAGGAACGCTCTAAAGCACAAAGACAACAGTTATTCTCATAGCAGGTGAAGACACAGTCCTTACCACCTACGATACTCGTCACTAAATCGCCCTCTTCATCGGTATAGGCAACACCCTGCTTGTCGATAACAGCCTGTGCAGAAGCTGACAAATCGCCCCAAACAGTGTCGAGGACATTCTCTATTTCCATCGTCTCATCCAAGGTTACGGGTGCACCAGCATCTCCTTCAATGCAGCATTGACCATGACACTTGTCAAGATCGCAGCAGAACTTCACATTGATTATGTCTGGTGAGACAAGCACATCACCCACCATGAAGATATGATCATACGTATTTACCATCTTTCTTTGCGCTAAATTATTTCATTCCTAACTGTGTCTTACTGTTCACCTAACAGTTTATTCTTACAGTCTCAGTCTTGTTCTTCAAATTATTTTCATGAAAAAAAATATTTTTTCTCATGAAAGAAAATATTTTTCTTCATGAAAATAAATTCTTTTTTTCGTGAGAATAATTCCGTCCTAACATTCTTTCGGGACTATAAAGAGCTTATTTGATTATTCTTTTCTTATTGGGCTTATTAGGCTAATGGGCCTTATAAGCCTAATAATAAGCAACTTGTCAACCCTAAAACTCGTCGACCTCTATACTTACCACTCAATAGCTTGCAGCCCACAAGCGGTTAAGTAGGCATTACAACGTGAGAATTGATGTTGTCCAAACCACCCTCCACGGTTCGCAGAGAGTGGAGAAGGGTGTACACTCTCTATGACACAGTGACGCTGTTGGTCGATAAGTGCCTTCTTACTTCGTGCAAATCCGCCCCAAAGCATGAATACTAAGTTCTCTCGACCATCGCTGAGCGCCTTGATGGCAGCGTCTGTAAAGAGTCCCCATCCTAATCGTTGATGACTGTTAGCAATGTGGGCACGAACAGTAAGTGTTGCATTCAGTAAGAGAACTCCCTGCTTAGCCCATCGCGTAAGGTCGCCTGATTGTGGGATAGGAGTACCCAAATCGGCTGCAATCTCCTTATAGATATTTTGCAGTGATGGCGGGAGTTGTATCCCATCAGGCACAGAGAAGCTCAATCCCATTGCCTGTCCAGGTTCGTGATAAGGGTCCTGACCGATTATCACAACCCTCACCTTATCGAAAGGACAGAGATTGAAAGCATTGAAAATCAGTCTTCCAGGAGGATAGCAGGGGAACTGAGCGTACTCTTGTTTCACCTGTTCTATCAACTGCAGGAAATAGGGTTTCTCAAACTCTCCCCCTAATTGCGTTGCCCATGAAGGCTCTATCTTTACATCCATAGCTATGATTGTTGTCTATAAGCGTAATAGGAGCGATAGAGAAGATTTACTTATCTCGTCTTATTACACGCAGTTTTGTTACTACAAAAGTACGATAAAGTTCTGATAACAACAAAAAAGTCGTGCCTTTCGACACGACTTTCTTCTATTCAAGTTAATCTATTACTTGTTCTTCTTAGGCTGAGCCTGCTTCTTACAGCAGCTACGCTGAGGCTTCTTAGCGTCTTTCTTGCCCTTGCAGCAAGCCTGTTTATCCTTTGAGCACTCCTTGCTCTGCTTGTCGCATGCCTTCTGTGCCTTCTCGTCACAAGCCTTACCGCTCTGTGGACACTGCTTAGCTTGCTTCTCTACCTGCTCGTTAGGAGCCTTGTCACACTTCTTTGAGCACTGGCTCTGAGCCTGTGCACTGAGTGAACATACACTGAATGCTACTACGAATGATAATGCTATTTTCTTAAAATCCATAATCTTTTACTGTTTAAAAATTACACTTTAATACCTATAAAACTCGAAAAGGATATAAATCCTTATGGTCGCAAAGGTAATGAAAAAAGATTTTCCAACGGCAAAAAAAGCTCGTTGTGTTTGTGAATTTTAGATTTATTACAATTTAACCATTTGTTTAGTGAATTTATGT
Organism: Prevotella sp. oral taxon 313; assembly: GCF_003043935.1. Taxonomy (NCBI): domain Bacteria; kingdom Pseudomonadati; phylum Bacteroidota; class Bacteroidia; order Bacteroidales; family Prevotellaceae; genus Prevotella; species Prevotella sp. oral taxon 313. The sequence continues at coordinate 2,208,271 of NZ_PYXE01000001.1, read as the reverse complement.
AAACCGTGATTTATGCTTTTTTTCTTCTAAATCACCAAACAAAAAGAGCCGTGAATGAACACGACTCTTTTATCTTCAATGAATTAATTGTCTCTATCTAAGTCGATTACTTCTTCTTCTTAAAGAACGCTTTAACCTTTGCCTTGTCCTTGTTATAAGTGTTCTTGATTTTCTGTCCGTCCTTAGCAAGACCTTGCTTAACCTTCTTTACGTCAGCCTTAACCTTTGCCTTGTCCTTACGATATGCGTTTCTTACTTTCTGCTTATCCTTAGCAACACCCTGCTTTACCTTTGCCTCATCCTTACGATAAGTATTCTTTACTTTCTGTTCATCTTTAGCAAGACCGTTCTCAGCCTTCTTTACATCAGCATTGAACTTTGCCTTATCATCCTGATAAACCTTGTTTACTTTCTCCTTGTCCTTAGCAAGGTCTGCTTTAACTCTCTGCTTGTCTGCGTTGAGCTTTGCTTTCTCAGTAGTTTCAGCCTTCTTAACAGCAGCACCTACCTTCTTTGCCAACGTGTCAACACGCTGCATGATAGTCTCATGAGGCTTTTCTGTATTGTTGGTCTGTGCTTGTGCGCTGAGAGAAGAGAGTCCTGCAAGGGCTACTAATGATAATACTAACCTACGATTCTTCATTGTCTTTAATATTAAAAATAAATACTAACACCTAATTATGGGTGAGTCAACAGTAAGACACACAGTGGCAAAGGTAATAAAAAACAAATCCCAAAAGCCATAAAATGCCTTTGGGATTTGCTTTGTTTGATTTTATTAACGTTGACTTAGTCTGTGATAAGATTCTCACCAGTCATATCTGCTGGCTGCTCTAAGCCCATAATATGAAGGATAGAAGGAGCTACGTCGGCCAAACGACCATTCTTCACTGTTGCAGAATTGTTGTTTGTAACATAGATGAATGGTACTGGGTTGAGTGAGTGAGCTGTGTTTGGTGTGCCATCCTCATTGATTGCGTTGTCTGCATTACCATGGTCAGCGATGATGATCGTCTCATAATCGTTAGCCTTTGCAGTCTCAACAACCTCCTTAACGCAGTGGTCGATAGCCCAAACAGCCTTTGCAATAGCATTGTAAACACCTGTATGACCAACCATATCACCGTTAGCAAAGTTCACAACGATGAAGTCGTACTCCTGTGTCTTTATAGCACCAACGAGCTTGTCCTTCACTTCGAAAGCACTCATCTCAGGCTTTAAGTCGTATGTTGCCACCTTTGGAGAAGGAACCAAGATGCGGTCCTCACCCTCGTAAGGCTGCTCACGACCACCATTGAAGAAGAAGGTTACGTGTGCATACTTCTCTGTCTCGGCTGTATGAAGCTGTTTCTTACCAAGTCTGCTGAGGTATTCACCTAAGGTGTCCATTACGTTCTCCTTAGGGAAGAGGACATGAACGTTCTTGAAGTTAGCATCGTAAGGAGTCATACAGTAGTACTGTAAGTCCTTTATTGTGTGCATCCCTTCCTCTGGCATATCCTGCTGTGTGAGTACTTCGGTCAACTCCTTAGCACGGTCATTACGGAAGTTGATGAAGATAACGACGTCACCCTCTTGGATAGTTCCATCTACAGAAGAGTTGTTGATAGGCTTGATAAACTCGTCTGTTACACCCTCTGCATAGCTTGCCTCAACCGCTTTAACCATGTTAGTAGCCTGTACACCCTTGCCTTCAACGAGCAAGTCGTATGCTTCTTTCACACGATTCCAACGCTTGTCACGGTCCATTGCATAGAAACGACCAACGACAGAAGCAATATGTGCGCCATTTGCGTCACAAACCTTCTGGATGTCTCCAACGAAACCAGCACCACTCTTTGGGTCTGTATCACGTCCGTCCATAAAGCAATGAACGTAAACATCCTTGAGGTTGTACTCCTTTCCTATCTCAATCAGCTTGAAGAGGTGGTCGAGAGAAGAGTGAACACCACCTGTAGAGGTCAAACCCATCAAGTGAAGCTTCTTACCTGTCTTCTGTGCATAGCTATATGCATCGACGATACCTTGGTTCTTCAAGATGTCACCTGTCTGACATGCTTTGTTAATCTTTACGAGGTCTTGATAAACAATACGACCTGCACCTATATTTAAGTGACCTACCTCAGAGTTACCCATTTGGCCGTCTGGCAGACCTACATCCTCGCCTGATGCCTGCAACTCAGAGTGTGCACTAACTGCATTCAAATAATCTAAGTAGGGTGTTGGGGTGTTATAGATAACATCACCCTTACCATGCTTACCGTTACCCCATCCATCAAGGATCATCAATAAAGCTTTCTTTGCCATAATTTTACCTTTATATATTGTTTTTATCTTCGTTACTGCAAAGGTACGATAAAAGTATAAGATGGGTGCAAAAAGCCTGTGGAAATTTGAAGGGGAAGTGTATTGAATGAGAGATATAGGTCTACTCCGTTCTTTCTGCTACTCTTCGAAAGTCTAATTTGAAATGATAGAAGTCTGTAAATAAGGCTTTTGTGATGTGAAAGGATATGAGTTAAGAGTTCTTAGCATGACTGTTATCGCTCTTGTCACTTATCCTCAAATGACATGATAACACCCAGCATGAGTGGTGCGGAGCATGGACCGCTGTTTCGTTAACGATAAATAATCTTGTGATAGATAGCTATAAACAGAACTTTGCAGGCTTATAATAATCTGAAAGTGACAGGTACAAGCTGCCAAACTCCTTGCTTCGGTCGTCTTTCCCACTTCCATGCAGGCATAAGTTTGAGTACTCTGAGTGCCTCTCGGTCAAGGTATGGGTCTACAGAACGCATAACCCTAAACAGGCAGCAACGACCTGAAGGGGTCACAAAGAACTTTATTATGACTCTTCCCGAAACTGAGCTTTCTGCCAATTCAGGCGGATATTGAAGATGTGCCGCTATAAATTTGAAGAGATCACCTGGGAATGAAGGTTTCAATCCCTCAATAGTTTCAAACATCTTTGCCCCTAAGGTGTCCACATTCAATGTATCGCAAACAGGCGAAGTACTTGGTTCTCCACAATAAGGACGTTCAAAACATTCCTTTTTCTTCGGTTTCATCGACTTTTTCAGCTTCTGCGCATTGACATTACCAACAGCAAACAAACTTACTAATAGGACTAACAACAATTTCTTTATCATGACAATATACTTTTAAAGTTGACTTTTTTGCTTCTTAAATCTAACAGGCAAAATAAACCAAGTCCCACCCTTAGCCGTTGAATCCACATTCCACTTCGGCATTAACTTCAATACCCTTAACGCCTCTGTATCAAAAGCAGGACTCAACGAACGAAGTATCTTGAACTGAGAACAAGTGCCGTCACGTTCTATATAAAACTTAACAATCACCTTTCCTTCAACCTTTTTGTTCTTACGACCAGCTGGCCATACAAGGTGAGCACGAAGGAATTGTTGGATATTACCTGGGAAAGATGGCATTGGAGGAAACCAACAATCAAATATTTTATGCCTTTCGTTTTTTACTTCTAAGGTATCGATTGTATCTTTCCGAACCTCATTTTCATAAGATTTCATCGACATATTCTTCTGTTGGGCAGTAACAGTTCCTTCCATACAGATACTAAGTGATATTGCAAACAATATTCGTTTCATCATATAAACCTTTTGTTTTATTCTCCTTTACAGCTACTAAACGCAGCCTTTCGAGAGATTATTATAAACAAACTCTTTGCTTTGAAGAGCCTTTCGAACATTCTTAAATTAAAACCTGCGCCAACGCTTAAACGCAATCACGCCGCCGCAGGTTTATGAAATGCAGATGACATATATTGGAACTTATTGTCGATGCAAAGGTAAAGAAGAATATAATGCAATGCAATAGCCACTTTAGTGTTGACACAGAAACTGCAAAACAGCACCTGACTATCAACAACTTACGCATAAACAGACTAATCCTTTGACACAACAAAGCATCTAAATGTTCCCTCGTTTTCGCACTTTACAGAGCTTTAAGATGCCTTTTCATCCTCTTTCCTCCCACCCTAATTTGGCAATACGCAGTAGAATGTGTATCTTTGCAAATATGAACAAAAAACCGATTTTATTACTGATTACTCTTTTGACTTTGCTTTCATGCAGCCAAAGAAAACTACCTAACTATCCTGCAACAGACGATGGTATCACTCGGATGAGGCTCGATAGTGCTGCTTTCTTCATGGCTAAGCATGACACAAGGAATGCGATGTATCAGCTAAAATCGGCAGAAAAGCACCTTTTCAACGTAACAGAAGACTCTTTGAAGTTTGCTACATACTACCGTATAGCTCTATTGAATGCCCAGAACGGTGCTTATAAATTGGCACTTGACTACTTCGACCATACTGCTCGCTATGCGAATGATAGTAAGAAAAGCCACAGGTTGACGGATATTTACCTCGGTAAAGCCTCTGTTTTCAACCAAATCGGACAACGCGACTCTGCCCTGCTGTACGTAAAGAAGGCTGAAGCCTTCAAGCCTCGTATTCGTAAAGACCAAGAGCAGAGTATTAATCAACTAAGAACACGCATTGAGAAACGTCAGATTTTATCGGTTTCACCGGAGAAAGATATTGAGATTGTACAGATACAAGACCGTTATGAAGTGGCTATCGCACAGCGTAAAGCCCTGCAACTTCAACTCTATATCGCTTATCTTGTTATCATCTTGATACTCCTTACATCTGGTATCGTAGTATGGTTTCGCCATCGTATGCGCCAACAACTACATGCCTATCGCAGACAACAAGAGATGACAGAGCTGAATATTCAGCAGTTGCTCCGCCGAAAAGATGCAACGATAGATGAGATGAAAGCAGAAGTCGACCAAAAGATTAATGAGTTAGAACAGTTGAAACTAAAGGTTCCTAATCATAGCGAAGATACAAAAACAGCCGATTCCATCGAACAAACTAAGTTGGGAATAGACACACTCTACACCATTCTAAAAGGTGGAAATATCTCACAGATGGGTAAACGTGAACAGCAGGCTCTCAACGCTATTATGCCTAACTTCAATTACGACCTTGCCTATATCCTCAATAATCCTCGCTATGCGTTCACTCCTAAGGAGACATTCTACTATATAATGGAACATAATGGGATGACCGACGAGCAGAAAGCTGACGCCTTCTGTTGTACGTCACAAGCCATTAGATCAATTAAAAGTAGAATGAAAAAGAAGATGGAAAAGTCACAAGAAGAACTTTCTGAAACAGATATAGAACTTGCAGCAGAGGATAAATCAGCCTTATACCTACCACAACTTCATCATTAACTTGTAATGGACAAAGGTACACTGGTGACTATTTGATGAAGGTAGGTTTGATGGTCCTCTCTGCCAACGAGGGTTCAAGTAGATTCCTCGAGCTGACTGCAGAGTAAGCCTTTCTTATTCTTTAGATAGGTATTATTCCCATGCAGAGTAGAAATCTATAATCGCAATAATGTAAGTGTGTATGTGGCTTATCACGAATCATAATTATAAAAGAAGAATATTTAATGATGAGTAAGTTATCGGTAATTCTATGGTTATTATTGTTTGCGACAACATGTGTTGGGCAAGATAATTTAGGTAATAATAGTGACAAGGATACTTTAAGATATAAGCGATTTGATATTGAGGAGTATAAGAGGTTAGTAAGAAAAAATCCTACTGCTTATCGTATACGCAAAGAAGGAAAGTTGGGTGAGCTTATAGAATTAAGTGATGAATACGTAAATTACTCCTTTGCTGGCTTTCGAGAGTCTCATACATATAGAGACTCTCCATACGAATATATCTATCTGTATAACACGGAGGGAAATATAACAGCATATTGTGCATATCTTTATCAAATGCCAGTAGGTAAAGGATATCAATTCGATGGTCATGGACATGAAGTAAAATGTGTAGATTATGATTTGCCTTATAAGTTTAGCATAGATTCATTAAAAGTAAAAATGTTGCACCAATATGGTATAAATCTCATGGATAAGAAGGAAGTGTTTAGTGTAAGACGTTATGAAGAACGAGAGTATATTAAGCGACCGATTTATATAGTCTGTGCTCATTGGAAAGATAATAGGAATGACATTTATCTTATTGACGGGATTAATGGAGAGACATTATATATCCAAAAGGCTGTTGAAACAATTCGGGATGATTGTCCTACTGATTGGAAGAGCATAGAGGAATTATATCATGACTCTAAGAGTTCTTCGTCAATACCAATAAAGCAATAATATTATTGGGTTGTATTTCCTAATAAAAGAATAAGTTATGGGTATATTTGATTATTTCTTTAGCCATGCTAAACAGAAGCAAGATAAAGCTATTAGGGATAAAATAAAGAATAGGAAGCACTTTGAAAAAGTCTTGGAAAAGAGAATGACAGAGATTCATGAGGATAAACTGACTATTTCAAATGGTTGTAATAATTTATTTATAAATCGTGTTATTGCAGATAATTGTATAGATGTCATCTTTGTAAAATACTCAATGGATGCAGATATTAAAGAACTAAAAGAGGTTCTTCCGAAATATGGAGTGATAAACTAAAACTCTTACATATAAGGCACACAGAGTCACGGAGGGGACGGAGGTAACGCAATGTCACGGAGGTGCCGAGGGCACAAAGAGCGACGGAGATGCAGCATACAGATTCTTGACAAATATTTTGGAATAAACGTTTTGTATATAAATTGCTAATAGAATTGGCAAACAAGCTCCGTTGCTCTATGCACCGACGGTGCCTCTGTTACTACTATAGCTTTGTATTTAATAATCCTCCGTTCTCTCCGTGTCTCCGTGTGACATTGCTTCAAACTCTAAACACAAGTGGCAAACCTTATCACTCCAAAATCCTGAAGACCCCTAAAAGATATCTATATGGATTCATTAAGCTATTTTCTACATGGCTTTGAGAAAGAGAACCCTATATATAATGACATTCTAAACCATGTATCATTAGGCGTATTGTTAAATATTCCAGATGATAACATTAAACAGTTGATTACCTATGTTCAGCAGATGGACGAACAGGCAAAGCCAGCTGATTGGACTCCAGACCTTTTACTCTGGTTTATGCTGAACGCTCGGATGGACGAGGATAAGATACAAACGCATGCAAATAAGCTTGCCTTCCCTAAGTTGTATAAAGGGCTTTTCAAATTAACACAGTTGTCTGATGCACAAGCTGCGAAGAAAGCTTTGATAGATTACATCGGGAAATGGTATAACTTGAACAAGGATGCCCCTTGGTATAATAATCATTTGAAAACAAGCTGTTATCGTGGTTACTGGGCTTGGGAGGTTGGAGCTGTCGCAAAGATACTGCACATAGATGATTCCGACCTAAAGGATAATCCATATTATCCTTATGACATGGTACATTGGGAAGAAGACGATACAACTAACGATGAGTAATAATGATCAGATACTGCTTTCACCTTGTCATATACGAAGCAGTAGACTTTTCTAAATTAGGAAGGAATAGTATCTATTACGGTCAGAATATAGTACATAATATTACGAAATTAGTTTTATTTTCTTTTGCTGTCACATTTAACATTTCGCGTAAGTCCACTGTAAATTAACAACTTAAATGGCTATAATGGATGACAGATATGACAGGAAACTTTATTTAGAGATTTTGCTTTGCCATAAATAGAGAATGTCTATCATTCTAAAGTGATACTTCACTTTCAATAAGAATGATAGACATTATCGTATAGGAGTCGAACGATGTGGATGTTATTACTTCCTTTCTGTCAATGGTCGTTGACTGGAGGGAGTTGGTACATTCATCTCTTCGAGTCTCTTGGCAGCATATTCTCCCATCATCTTATACCCCTTAGGGTTAGGGTGCAACCAATCACCAATCTGGCAGTCTTTGCGTAGTCTGTCGGGTGATGACGGATCACGCATGAGTGCATCAAAGTCTATGAAACCGTCGATTTCATGGTTTGTTCTTATCCATTCGTTTACAGTCTTACGTGCTGCATCACGTGCCTCTGTGAAGTAACCTTTGCAGCCATTGAAAGGAGTTATCGTACCCATATAAACCTTCAATCCACGTTGGCGAGCCTTCTTAATCATCACTTGGTAGGCTTCAATCAACTGGCGAGCAGTTTCTTCTGGATTGGTTGACGTACCGATATCATTAATAGCCTCGAAGATGATTACTGCACGAAGTCCTCTTTGTCCCAAGATATCACGATCGAAACGTTCCTTTCCCGGCTGTCCTAAACCCACAGAGAGGATACGATTATCCCCAATACCAAGATTCAACACACCCGTTTTCGGACTCTTCGACTCATGTTCTCCATTCAGTACGGCAGACATAAAATCAGGCCAACGGTCTTGTGCATTTGTCACGCAACCCTTTCCATCGGTAATACTATTACCAAGGATAGCCACACTGGAAGCAGAGGCATCAAGGACATCAATAGCAGAAATATTAAACCAATGGTCCTCTTTGAAAGCTGTTGAGAAATCAGTATTAGCATTTGTCACACCACGTAATATATAAGATGTAGTACGCGAACCCATGTGAACAGTAGGTTCTTTTGGTGCTTTAAGATAGTTAATCGTAATTGACAAACGCTCCAATGGTTGTAAATCGAATTTCAACGCATCTGAAAAGGCAGCCTTACCAGCAGGTATCGTTACCCGACGTTTATTATTAAAACGGAGATACTTAGCTGAATTCTTCTGTATCTCTGACCCTTCTCCAGCCTTTGCAATATAAACACTGGTAATCTCAACAGGCTCAGAAGACAGTTCATTACTCAACTGCAAACGAATAACAGGGCCGCCGATACTCACCTTCACGACCTGTCGTACGGAGCGATTCGTCATTTGGTTATTATAAGGCATAAAACCCTTATCAACTGTCTGTGGCGCACAAGCCCATGTACCCACCCAACGTTCTTGCTGTGCATAAGTGTTGAGTGTGATAAAAAGCAATAAAACGAATAAAATCTTACGTGTAAACATTGTCCTGAATTTATTTCCTCCCAAGTCCTCCTTAATGTCTTCTGTAAATGAGAACTATCAGAAAGCGTATCTCTGTTGGTGGAAGGATGATGATAAATAATGAACTATTTTGATGTATAATACAATAAAGGATAAATTTCCTAAATCATGTTACTGTAGGTTTAACGAATTGATGAGGCTCTTTATTTCCTCCCTCATGTATTTCTTAAAACCATCTCCTTCGATGATTTCTATATCTTTGAAAAGCCCGAGAACAAATCTACCCAAACCACGATAGTCACAGACTTCTATGTCTAAGAGCCACGAGCCATCCTCATTCGGTGTAAGATAATGCGCCCCTTGCGGATATTCTTCCTTAAAGAGATTGTGTGACAATTGGCCTAAACGCAGTTTTACACGGTGACGTTCTTCACCACTGAACATAAAGATGTCCGTAAACACCTGCCTATGCTTGTCTTCATGTAGCCATGGCGAATCCAATATCTCTACTCCTGCCATACGTGATACCTTGAATGTCTTGTTCTGTTTCGATACCAATTCATGACAGCGTACATCCTCATTGTTATTTAACAAGAGGTAAGGTTCCACAAGTCGGTCCTTTAGTGTATGGCTATGTGGACTTGAATAACCAATTAAGCGAACCGTCTTCTTCTCTGCCATAGCCTTTCGCAAAAGTTTTATGTTACTATCCATTTGCTTATGTATGGGCGAGTTTATGGATACAGAGAAATTATAAGTGTTCTCTAACTTCTCTCTTAGTTGGTTTACCATTTCGCTGTCATTACCCGCTATCGTCAACACACTATGGATAGTCTTCACATCTTGATTTGTAAACTGAATTGTCTGCAGCAGCTGTGTGAAGAAAGGAGAGCGACGGTCTATATGGTAATAGCCTTGATTCTTGAACACGATAAAACCTGCATGCTTGATGAAATCGAGTAGGTAATAGAAATTCCTTCGCGACAACTCCATCCGCTCACACAACTCTTCGACCGTATAGTTACGTCCGTCAGACAATAGAATTAGGAGTTCTAACTGCTTCTTTAATTTATCGAATCTCATTCTTACAATGAATAGATATATGATATATAACGCAGAAACAACACTTTTATTAATCTCTACAGCATTTTTTTATGCCAAATCATACCTAACCGCTGACACTATCCTCTATACCAAAAGACTCTTCTCATAGCAAGTGATAATGACTCCCTACCAAGAACGAGATTATTATACACCATACAAGAATAGTTTTATTTTGATTTGCTGTCACTTTTAACATTTCACATAACTCCATTGCAAACAAACGAGTTAGACAAGTACTTTGGATGACAGGAATGACAGGAAAATTAGTTTTAGAGAGACAAACAATCTTCTCGGTAATAAAACAATATATGTTTAGAAGCTAATAAACGATTTGAGTTAAAAACAAAGAAAGGCAGAAAGAAACCTGTTCTCCCTGCCTTTACATTTATAATAACATAAGACCTATTTGTTCTTCACAAGATCATTATAATCAATCTCCTTCTGTGGAATTACCCAAGTCCACTTGTTTCCGTAGTCCACAGCTATTGTTTTTGCAACAGCAGCGTGTGCATTACCACCTTCAGCAAATGAGTGACGAACAACAGGAATGTTCCAACGCTTGTAATCACTCCATCCAAAGCCTTCACCCCAAAGTTCAACCTCACGGTAATCCTTGATTTCATTGAAGAGGTCAGTGCCTGTCTTCGTACAAGTATAGCTTGAATTACGACCTGTAGTAGCATTCAGTTTAACCAATGCAGCCTGTGCATCAGCAGTATTACCCAAGAAGTAATTAGCCTCAGCTTCGATGAGAACCATCTCACTTGCACGGATGAAAGGAACATAACTAACACCTGGCTGTGCAGTTACCCAGAACTTCATTTGGCCATCCAAATAGATATAGCCTGATCCGTATGCAGCAGAGAGACCAGAAACTTGATGTTTCTTGACGATAGAGTCGGCCTGTGCCAATACACTCTCATTACCCTCACCTAAGATTCCATAGGTCTGATTTACCTGTGAATTGTCAGTAATATCTATACTGCGGAATTTATCTGCAGTGACAAAGAGCTGCTTACGAGCATCATTATTAGGGATACGTGAGATTAACTCATGACCAATAGTACCGGCACCCGTACTCTGTGTAGTTGCATAGTAACCGTTACAAGCACCCTGTACACCAAAAGCCCAATACCAGTTCTGCTCACTTGCGTCGCCATAGCTACCAAGAATCCACTCATCGTTTGGCTTATAGAAACCAGCTGCGTATGCTTCACCAGTCATCAAAGGACGACCATTCTCAGCCAATTTGGCCTGTGCCAAAGCTGTAGCGTAGTCTTGACGAGTCAAAGCAGCACGTGCGTAGACAGCGTGAGCTGTATTCAAATCAGGAATCCAACACTCTGATGTTGAACGTGTCACACCACTTTCAGTGAAGAGTGTGATAGCATCTTGGCAGTCCTTATAAATCTGAGCATAAGTCTCAGCAAGTGTAGAAGCCTTTAACTCACCTGTAGAAGTGTCAAGACGCAGTGGCAATCCCTGAGAAGCACCGTTGTTACTATCCTGCCAACGATAGCAGTAATAATGTACTAACTTCTCAAATGCGTATGCACGGAAAGTCAATGCCGAAGCCTTGATAAACTTTCTGTCTGCATCAGAACCAGTAGCATTATCAATGTTTGCAAGGAGTGCATTTGCATTGTTAATAATCTGGTAATAGTATGTCCACGCGTATGAATCATAGATACTCGTTGCACGGAAGTGGAATGTTTGATTATGGATAGGTGCCCAACCAGAAGCATAACGGTTGTAGTTATAGTTCTGACTTGGAAGATTCTCATAGAGACGCATTATCGCATTTTCACCCGCAAATCCCTGGCTGTAGTAAGACTGCTGTACAGTCATCGACTTTGCAATACCATTCAAAGTATTACGTGCATTGCTTGTGGTAGCGTATGCTGCTGATGGCTCAGCCGACTCTGATGGTGATACATTGAGATAATCACTGGAGCAAGAAGCTGTTATAGCAGCTACAGCAAGTAAAGCCCCTGCGGTGAATTTATTTATTGAATATTTCATATTATTCCTTTTTTAAATTCTACAATATTAGAGATCGACTGTCAAGCCGAAGTTGAACACACGTGCAGATACATAAGTATTGTCACTGTCACCAGCAAAACTATACTGTGGATTCAAACCCTTACGGCTTGTGAGCGTGAAGAGGTTCTCAACACCAGCCTTTACTGAAACGCCACCAAGCCCCCACTTTGTTACCAAAGTCTTTGGCAAACGATAAGTGAGCATAATATTCTTCATAATGAAATAAGAAGAACTTGTCAACCAACGGTCACTAAGCGCATTGTTATCGTCGCTTCCGTTGAAGTCAAGGATAGGCGTACCATTAGGATCGATACGATTAGGAGATGTAGCTGTCATACCTGCAGGAATACCATTCCAAGAGTTGAGTGCATCCTTATGAAGTGCGGCTGCTGAAGAAGCTGAACCAGTAGACATCAATGACCTATAAGATCCATCCATTGTCTTACCACCAAGGCTGTAAGTCATCAACATTGATAAGCTTAAGTCCTTCCAACGAAGGTTAGACCCAAATGATCCATAGACAGAAGGGAGAGCTGTACCCGCCCACTTACGGATTGCTTGAGAAGTAGATGTCGTGTACTTTGTTCCATTGATTTCAACAAGGTTGTCTGCAGCAGCAGCAGTAGCTTCCAGCTTTGGATCAAGGTCATAGAGAGACTTACCAGTCATTTGATCAACACCTACGAAGTGATAGGTGTACCATTCATAAGCAGAGTGTCCCTCAGAATAGTTCTGCTGACCATGCAAGATATCTTCGCCCTTTGGTAACTTAAGTACCTTGTTCTTCAATGTGGTAGCATCAAAAGAGAGGTTCCATGTCCAATCCTTAGAACGAACAACATCACCATTTAACATGATTTCAAAGCCACGGTTAGAGATTGTACCGATATTCTGATACTGTGTAAGGTTCTCAATAGCATCATTACCGAAGAATGAACCAGCTGACAATGGGAAACGAACTTCGAAGAGCAAGTCCTTAGAACGCTTATCGAAATAACCCAAGCTAAAGTTCAAACGGTCAAAGAGCGTACCCTCAACGCCGAAATCGAAAGTCTGTGTAGTCTCCCATTTCAAATCGAGAGCTGATAGCTTCTGACGTACCAAGGCTGGGTTACCACCATTCTTTGTAATGTAATAAAGTGCTTGATAACCATAGAAATTAACAGCAGCATCATTACCTACCTCACCGTATGAAGCGCGAGCACGTAAAGCGTCAACCCACTTCACATCCTTCATGAAGTTTTCTTTCTTAATGTTCCAGTTTACGCCAGCTGAGAAGAAGTTACCCCAACGCTTATCTTTATGGAACTTAGAAGAACCATCACGACGGAGAGAGAAATCTAAGAAATACTTCTCGTCATAGTTGTAACGGAGACGACCAAGGTAAGATTCTGTTCTATAATCCTCAAAATAGCCTTCTGTATCAGAGTTTAATACGAAATTACTCAACGCACGTAAGCCTTCAATAGCTGCGTTTGAATTCATCACACGAGCATATTTCTTGTTCCAGCTGTAGTTCTCATGACCGAGGAGGACATCAACATGGTGAAGATTAAAGTTATGATCCCAGTTCAAGAGTTCCTGTCCTGTATAGGAGATATACTGGTAAGAACGCTCAGTCAGACGACCATTGTTAGAAGCACCATCACCGATAACAGGGTTGTTATAGGTCTGACGGTTTGTTGTCGCATGGTTCAAGTCTACTTTTCCTGTCAAAGAGAAACCGTATGGCAAAGTGATTTTGGTATACAACAGACCATCCAATACGTTTCTGCGTACTCGGTCCATATCCATCGTCATCTCGTAAGGAAGGTTACGATTTTCAAGATACTCAGATGTGGTATCATACTGCTTGTTGCCATCTGCATCCAAAGCGTATGTACCATCAGCGTTATGCAAATAAACAGGATAAACAGGAGCCATGTAACGAGTTACATAGAATGGATTAGCATAGAAAGCTTCTTTAGCATCTTCATTAAAGCTTCTTACAGAAGAAGTACCAGAGAGGTTTAAACCTAATTCAAGCCACTTGTTGGCTGTATATTGTGTGTTAATACGACCAGTAAAACGCTCATAGCCAGAGTTTAAGGTATAACCTTGCTCATTCAGATAACCAGCAGAAGAGTAGATATTGTACTTATCGCCTGCTATACCAGCAGAAAGGCTATACTCTTGACGATGACCAGTACGTTCAACAGCTTTCTGCCAATCAAGATCGTCATAACCAGGACGAATAGATGCAATCAGCTTACCATTTGCATCAAAGAGGGCATTACCAGCAGCATCATAGATATTACGCTTTACATAATCACTCATTAAATGCTCAGTAGCAAAAGTACCAGCTGCAGCCTCAGTTGAAGCAATACCTCCAGAGAGGGCATAATTTCTCATTGCTACCCAAGAAGCCTCCATCCATTCGTTTGGACCTAAGCGGTCATACTCAGGGATACCACGTCTGTAGAAACCCTGGTCCATCTTCAAAGAGATATTTGGTTTAGAAGAGAATTTAGCCTTCTTTGTTGTAATCAAGACAACACCATTAGCTGCACGGTTACCATAAAGAGCTGCAGAAGAAGCATCCTTCAATACAGACATAGACTCGATGTCACCAGGATTTAACTCAGCAATATTACCTTCAAATGGAGTACCATCAACAATATAGAGAGGCTGGTCAGCATCTTTAACCAATGTACCCACACCACGAATATGAATCTTTGGTGTAGCGCCAGGTTCGCCATAGGAGTTATTTACCTGTACACCAGGAGCAGAACCTTCCAGTGCACCCGTTACCGTAGTACTAATACGATCAGAGATCTTCTTAGAGTCGACAACGGCAACAGAACCAGTAATTGATTGACGCTTAGCGGTACCGTATGCCACAACAACGAGCTCATCAAGATTCTTGTCATTCGGATTTAAGGTAACTTTCATGTTGCTTGAAGCCGTAACAGTCTTTGATGCCATACCAACATAAGACACCACCAACTTAGCTCCTGCAGGTGCTGAGAGACGGAATTTTCCATCAATATCAGTCACAGTACCAGTCTGAGTTCCAGACACAAGGATAGATGCACCCACAACAGGTTGCCCGTCACTTGAGGATACTACAGTTCCGCTAATCTCTGTTTGCGCCAGCGCTGTTCCTAAACTTAGGAAGAGGCCGACTAAAAACATCATTAGTCTTTTTTCCATAAATTCTCTCTTTAATTAATATAATAAATAAACTATTTCAGACTCAAATATTAATACGTAAGGTTCTACAAACTATATACAAGTAATGGTAGGTATTATATTTAACACTTTGCAAAGATAGTGCACCATTTTTAAAGTTCCAAATGGAAAAGAACATAATAGATTAATTTTCACATTTATTAATAATACATAGTAAGAGAGTATAAGCTTTTTGCATGAAAATAAAGGAATTATTGTTTAATATACGTTATAAATACATCATACTGTAAGTAATACACTCCAAGAAAGTGTTAAATATCAAATGAATGTTAATTATTTAGCTTGGCAAAAGAAGGTGTTTACGACTAAATACAAGTAAGGCTTTCGAATAAAATAGTGGTAAAAAAACTAATAGTAAGTGTGGGTGAAATATACACTTTACTTGTTTTGTTTTGGTTTATCAATCCCTTCAGATGTCTTTACAATATTGTGTGTAAAGGTAGAAGAGTTCGAATAAAAGCTTTTCAGAAGTTTGTAGTGATAAGGTTTCGCCTAAGTTTAGGGTTTAGAAGAAATGGCACACGGAGAAATGGAGGGTACAGATGGTTATTAGAACAAAGCTGTAAAAATCACAGAGGTACCGTTGGTACATGGAGTAACGGGGTGTTTTGCGGGCTTTATTAGAGATTTCATTCCCAAAGCTTTTTTTCCAAAGGTCATTAGGAATCTGTATGCTACACCGCTGTTACTCTTTGTACCGTTGGTACCTCTGTGATGTTGTGTTTAGCTCTTTCTAATCAGAGATTCTGTCTGCCTTATTATGTAAGGACCTTAGTTTATCACTCCATATTTTAGAAGAAGCTGTTAATTATTAGTTATTATATCCATTATTCTGCTGCTTTTTGAGATTAGCGTTTGCGTCAACTTCATAACCAGGAATAGCAGGATATGCCTTATAATAGTCTCGATTGTAACTACGAGCCTCTGTCGTTAAGACGTCATGCCAACCACGAGTTGCATCACTTGTATAACGAGTGATAGTCTCATTATTACGGAGCGCATCGAAGAAACGTTGTCCTTCACCTACAAGTTCTTTTCGACGTTCTAACAATATGCGTGCTAACGTAACATCTGAAGCTGTAACTTGCTTAGTTGTATCACTTGTACGATTTTTGATAATATCATTCAAGTACTGAGCCGCTTTTGTAGTATCTCCTAATCTAAAGGCTACTTCTGCTGCATTAAGATAAACTTCAGAGAGTCGAAGTAAAGGAATATTCGCATAACGAACATCTCCGTTATATGCTGGCATCTTATTCAGATAGACCTTAGCACCATTAAACACTTTCTTTTTATCAGCTGATGGGGCTAAGAACACGTTAGCTCTAACGTCTTGTGGATCTTCTGCAAGGAGTTCCACAAAGCTTTTTGTTGCACATACATCTCCATAGCCAGGAAGGTCAGGGCGATTCTCTGCATAGATATAAGCAATTCCCACTCTGTCATTCCAATCTTGTGAATTGGTAACGGAGAGTTCAAAAAGCATCTCATTAGAATGACTCTTATCATCCTTTTTCCAAGCTTGAACATATTCATCGGCTGTCCAAAGTTTTTTACCCGAATTGTTAATAACATCTTCGGCAGTAGACAAAGCATTTGCCCAATCACCTTTTGTTAAGTAAACACGTGATAACAAAGCCTTAGCTGCATAAAGACTCATATAACCAGTCTCTGGTTTTGTTTGTAAATTACCAGAGCTAATAGCCTCATTTAGGTCTTTGATTACTTGAGTATAACACTCTGCAACTGTACTACGGGAAGGTTTCTCCTCTGTTGAGATTACCTTTGTCACCAATGGTACACCTAACGATGCACCATTATCCTCGGTGTAAGTCTTTCCATAGACACGAGTTAAATCAAAGGTTGCCATAGCTCTTAAAACTAAAGCTTCGGCACGGATTTGACCTATCAATGCTTTTCCTTTTGCATCATCCTTATCTGTTAGTTTTCCACCATCAGCCGCTTCTATGATATGATTTGCAGTTTGAATTACGACATAAGGTGACTGCCAGATCGCAGTAGTAGTACTAAAATTAGAGGCTGTAGTATATTCCATCTTATAATAGAACGAAGCACGATTACTACCATACTTAGAATTATACTGCAAATCTTCTCCGTGCATTTCTCCATAAAGAAACATTTGTAAGCCATAATAATCCTGGGCTCCGGACGAACCTTTCAAAGCTGCATACATACCTGTACGAGCTGTGACCATGTCAGAACTACTCTTGATGGCAGTTCCTTCTGAAACACCATCACTCGGTCTCTGATCGAGAAATTCATCACCACATGATGCCACGCCAGTCATTACAACGACAGCAAGCATAAGGCTATATATTTTCTTATATGTTCTTTTCATAAACAATATTTTTAATTAATAGACATTAAAAACCGAGTTCAATACCGAAAGTAAAGGTGCGGAGTGCAGGTGTCTGGAAAGTACATACACCATCGACACGCATTTCTGGATCAACGTAAAGATCCTTTGATTTCCATGTCAACAAGTTACTTGCAGAGAAGAAAGCACGTGCCTTACTCAAACCAATCCGTGTTACCCATTGTGATGGAGCCGTAAATCCGAGCGTCAGACTCTTCAAACGCAGATAATCTGTTGGCATCAACCAACGAGAAGATACTTCACTTGAATTACCATACTGGAACACTGGCTGTGAGGCATTCGTATCGCCAGGACCTGTCCACATCTTATTGATGTCATAATAAGTTGGTAACTGACCACCAAAAGTATAGTTTCCATTATTATGTTGCCATGTAGCAGCATCAAAAGCCTTACCTCCAAGAGAGAATGTAAAGTTCAGACCGAAATCAATAAACTTCCATGTGATATTATTACTGAAGCCACCTTCTATCTTTGTTTCGTGATTTCCTATAATAACTTTTTTCGCTTCATTAGGATTGACTGTTGTGTTACGTGCATTGCTTGTTCCATCATTGAGGTAGTAAGATTCTCTACCAGTATTTGGGTCAACACCAGCATACTCATAGCCATAGTAGCTATAATAAGGTTCACCTACTTTATGGATGCGAACACCACTGATAATCTGATTTTCTTCACCATAAATCTTAGTAAGTTCGTTATGGTTATGTCCGAAGTTCAACATTGTTGTCCATGTAAGGTCCTTTGTTTGGAGGTTGTTACTTTGAATAGTTATTTCATAACCTCTATTACGTAGTGAACCAACATTAACAGCTTTCTTAGAATCTCTATCATTATTATAGTAACCAGGGACAGCTGATACTGGTAAATCAAAGATTAGGTCAGATGTTGTACGTACATAATAATCGAATGTCACAGATATACGATCAAGTAACGTTAAGTCAAGACCAAAGTTGACAGAACGGTTTTTCTCCCACTGTAATTCTGGATTACCAATACCAACAATAGCCATACCAGATTTTCCATTATAATATTGACCATATTTGTACCAGTTTTGGTAACCATAGAAACTACTTGGTAGCGTACCATTCACACCATAACTTGCACGTAACTTACCATCGCTAACAACCTGCTTGATAGGCTCCATGAACTTCTCTGAACCAAAACGCCATGCTGCAGAAACTGACTAGAAGTTACCCCATCGATTGTCTTTAGCCAAGCGACTACTACCATCGCGACGGAAACTCACACCAGCATAATACTTATTATCATAGTTGTAGTTTACTCGTCCTAACCAACTTGCAAGAGTGTAACCACTTACTTTACTCTCTGCACTGGTCGTACCAGCATTGCCAAATTCGTAGAGGTCACCAGGATAATCTTTACCATTAATGTAATTATACCTCGTGACATATTTCTCTGTTTCATAGCCTAAAAGAGCATCAACGTTGTGTAGGCCAAACGTTTTCACGTATGCCAACTGTGTTTGACCATTTAACTGGCTGATAGAACCTGTGTAGCGTTGTAGTGTACCCCCAGGACTACCATCATTTGACAAACGGTCCCAAAGTACATCTTCATTATTTGAAGTATAATCGTATGTCATCTTCTCGCTCAAACGGAGACCATCCCATATATTCCAATCCAACTTCAATGAGTTAAACGCACGCTTGATATCTGTTTTATCATACGTATGCAATGCCTCATAGATTGGGTTTACACTAACCAAACTATTTGTTTCACTTCCACGAGCTAAGGTTCCATCAGGTAAGTAAGCGATAGAAGACGGACTCTGAATAAATGCGTAATTGGCTATAGGACTTGAGAAAGAAGCTCCTCCATCGTTGGTAAGACTTTGATTAACCTTTGAGAATAAAGAAGAATATGTCAATGTGAAATGGCCAAACTTATGTGTTATATTAGCATTGCCAGTGAATCGCTCCATACCTTGATTAGAGAAGATACCAGTTTGCTTCATATAAGAAAGTGAGGTGTAGAAACGTGTACTCTCACCACCACCACTCAAGCTAATCTGATAGTTTTGGTGATGACCCGTCTTAAAGAGAAGACTCTTCCAATCGGTCCACTCCTTAATAGGCTTACCACTTTGATCATATCCCACTGTAGGCTTTGAGGCATAGTCTTCAATATTATCCTTAGCAAAAGTCTCTGCATCTGTTTCAGACTTACCCTCCTTATAAAGAGCATAGTTCTTCAAGCCAAGGAATAGCAGCGCACGTCGTTCGTCTCCTCCTAATACTGGACGATAATTAATTGCAACATTAGAGAATCCCCAGTCGCTACGGAAATCGACATGTGTCCTTCCTTTCTTACCACTCTTTGTTGTGATTACAATTACTCCATTTGCCGCACGTGAACCATAAAGAGAAGCTGCTGCAGCGTCTTTTATGACAGTAATTGACTCAATATCATTACTGTTAAGAGTTGCAAGTACGTTTGTTCCGGATTCATTATAGTTGCCTTGACCGAAGCCATTGACATCTCCTGATATCATAGGTGTACCATCTATAACATACAAAGGCTCGTTACCAGCGTTGATTGAACCCATACCACGAATACGGATATTACTTACAGAACCAGGAGCACCAGATGCACTTGTCACGGTAACACCAGGAACCGAACCTGCTATCTTGTCTTGGACAGAAGCTACAGGAACATCAGACAGTTTACCCGGGTCAACATTAGCAGCAGCTCCTGTAAAGCTTGATTTCTTAAAGTTACCATAACCAGTAACAATAACTTCTTCAAGTGAGCCTGCGTCAGGTTTCATTACCACCTTTATGCCGTCTGAGACTGGGACGAGCTGAGTTTTTAAGCCAACATATTGTACACGTAACTGATTTTTCCCAGCTGGTACAATAAGGTGGAATTTACCATCAATGTCAGTGACAGTACCCATCTGTGTGCCAGCTACAAGGATAGAAGCGCCAACGACTGGTAGTCCATCTTCTGAGGAAACTACAGTTCCGCTAATCTCTGTTTGCGCCAGCGCTGTTCCTAAACTTAGGAAGAGGCCGACTAAAAACATCATTAGTCTTTTTTCCATAAATTCTCGCTTTAGTTAATATAATAAATAAACTATTTCAGACCCAAATGCTAACAACGTAAGGTATCACAAGCTATATGCAAGTAAAGGTAGGTGTTATATTTAACACTTTGCAAAGATAGTGCACCATTTTTAAAGTTCCAAGCAGAAAAGAAAATAATTGACTGGTATTTTACATTTATTAATAAAGAATGGTGATAATGTGTAGTATTTGGTATGAAAATAACGAAAATGTGTTTTATAAAGCGTTGTAAAAATATCAGAATGTAATCAGTACACTTTAAGAAAGTGCTGAATATTGAATGAATGTTAATCCTCTTGGGTGACTAAAGACGATTTTTACGACTCACTACCAGCAAGACTTTCGAATAAGATAGCAGTAAAAGAGGTTCTTCCGTTAAATGTGTAGATTGTTAATAGAATGAGATTAACCCACATACATGGTAGGCTTACCTCCAATAAGATTGTTTTATAGGGGGTGGGTAAACTATATGATAAATGTAATTAGGTGTGATGTCTATCTGTCATCTACAAACAATTTATTCCTATTAGCCTAATTAGGCTATTTAGTCCAATTGGGCTAATTAGGCTAATAACTTATTATTCTGTCATAATTTTTCACGTCATAATTTTGAATACATGCTCTTTTGGCTTCTAAAAGACGCCCTTTTGGCTTGCAAAAGATGCTCTTTAAGACCCTTGCTAACGCCCTTTTGAAGTCCAATTAGGCACCTTTTACTTTATACTTGATAACTAACTGATACCCTGTTGGTTGTAAACCTGCTTCTAATGTGTATTTTTGCCGTTAGTTATAGGTGTTTTCCTTGAAATTATGTAATGATTTTTCAAACCCTTGTCTGCAGGTTTTCGAAGTCTTAAAACGAAAAGATTTTCAATGAAAGAGGATGAAAATAGGATAGATAGTTGACTGTCTCAGCTATATTTTTGTTTAATGAGTAACTTTGGCTCTTACGTTAAAGCACTACGAAAAGCGTCCACACATTTAACGGAAGAACCGTAAAAGAACTCAAAGTAAGTGTGAGTAAAAAATACACTTTACCTGATTTATGTCGGTTTATCATGTCCTTTTGATGTCTTTTCATCATCGTATCTAAAGTCAGAAGCGTCTAAATAAATTCTCTTGTGTATGATAAAAAGGAGGTTCAGACTAATTATTTGGCTCGTTTTTATTACTTTTGTAGTCTTGTAGCATGGATATTTTTAACTTTATCTATAATATAGTATAAGTCTATGAAGTTAACAGAACAGCGTAGTAGTATGCTTCATGGTGTACTGCTGATTACTTTGTTTGCGTGTGCCGCCTTCTATATCGGTGATATGGGATGGGTGAAAGCACTCTCTTTGAGTCCGATGGTTGTTGGTATCATCTTAGGTATGCTTTATGCCAACAGCCTTCGTAACAATCTCCCAGACACGTGGGTGCCAGGTATAGCCTTCTGTGGGAAGCGTGTGTTGCGCTTTGGTATTATCCTTTATGGTTTTCGTTTGACTTTTCAAGACGTGGTTGCCGTAGGGTTACCAGCCATTGTTGTAGATGCGATTATCGTATGTGGAACGATTCTCTTAGGTGTTTTAGTAGGAAGACTATTGAAGATGGACCGTAGCATTGCGCTTTTGGCAGCTTGTGGAAGTGGTATCTGTGGGGCTGCAGCAGTGTTGGGTGTGGATGGTGCTATCCGTCCGAAGCCTTATAAAACAGCTGTGGCTGTAGCGACGGTAGTAATCTTTGGTACACTGTCGATGTTTCTTTATCCTATTTTCTATCGTGCGGGTATATTCGATTTGCCGCCTGCTCAAATGGGAATCTTTGCTGGTTCGACGATTCATGAGGTGGCTCATGTTGTTGGAGCAGGCAATGCGATGGGTGCTGCAGTAAGCAACTCAGCGATTATCGTTAAGATGATTCGTGTGATGATGTTAGTACCTGTATTATTAGTCATTGCCTTCTTTGTTGCAAAGAACGTTGCCGAACGAGAGGCAGAGGGCAACGGTGGTAGTAAGATTAACATCCCTTGGTTTGCTATCCTCTTCCTTGTAGTCATCGGTTTCAATTCCTTGAATTTACTTCCGAAGGCGTGTGTTGATTTCATTAATACGTTTGACACCTTCCTTCTTACCATGGCCATGTCAGCATTAGGGGCTGAAACGAGTATTGATAAGTTTAAGAAAGCTGGCTTTAAGCCTTTCCTCTTGGCCGCTATCCTGTGGTGTTGGCTGATAGGTGGAGGTTATTGTCTCGCAAAGTATGTGGTGCCTTTGATGGGTGTTGGGTGATGAATGTTGGGTGAAGGGTGTTGAGTGTTGGGTGTTGATGAAGTGCGCATCTGAGGGAACATGTTTGTTGGATGATAGTTGTTGAGTGTTAGGTGTTGATGAAATGCGCATCTGAGGGAACATGTTTGGTTGTGGGGTTGGATGATGGATGTTGAGTGTTGGTTGTTGATAAAGTGCGCATCTGAGGGAACATGTTTGGTAGGGAGTTTGCTCGGATGCTGTATGTTAAACGATGCGAGGAGGGATTCTGTGGTAGAGTGGGGGATAAGTTGAAATTGTAATATTGTAATGCAAGCAGAATGAAGATGCTATTTAGTATTTTGACATTAAGTAAGTTGCGATATCTCCTTTCGATAGTTTTGATAATAAGCTGTTATATTAGGTTTACAAGCATACGTGTGATAGCTTAAAAGAAGAGTAATGTTTTTTGTGAGAATAAGACTTCACTTATTTTTCAATCAGCGGTCGGAAGACTTGAGGAAACGTTCCTTTTTTCGCATGTTGTTCAAGAAAAACCTTTGTATCTGAGAAGTTCTTGTATTTTTCTTCTTGGGAAATCATATCTTTAAGAATGTCATAGCTCCACGGTGCAGGGTAGCTCCAAAGGAGGCTGATGTAACGAGGTTGACCGTAATGTGTCTTCTCTTTGGCTGCTGCTTGGCAGACGGTCTTTACATACCATTCAAAGTCTGGGTCCTCCCACTTATTAAGCAGCCAATAAGATTCGTTGGTCATTTCCCCATTCTTCTTCAAATCGCGCTTCAGAAACTTATTGATTCGGGCGATATCGTTCTTGTTCTTGTATCGAGCAAGGAACATCAAAACCTCGTCATTGCCTTTGTCAGCCTCTTTGATGATGGTTGGGTAATAGGATTTGAGTGGTTGGAGGTCCTGAAGGAAGGCTTCTTCATATCCATATTTCTTCATATAATCAAAGAACACTAAGCTGTCAATGGCTGCTTGCTGTTGTGCTGGCAGGTCCTCGTCTACGTTACTATAGTAGACGCTGAGAATAGAACGGTGGAAGGGAACTTTGAATTCTTCTTCAGAGCTGGATATACAGTTTACTCTTGTTGTGTCGTTTATAGCCTGTTTAAGAATGTTGAATATTTGCCCATTGGGTTTCTCCAATAGGATTCTGAATGCCCAAAGACGTGTGATAGGGGAAGGACTTGTTTGGGCAAGCTCAGCCAACTGGTCGCTTGTAGCATTGTAGCGCAATGAGTCAGCATAGTCAAATTGCATTAAACGATAACGATCAGAGGAGCCCACTTTCTCTTCCTTAGAAAAGAAAGTTTCTTTGTTTAAGGCGTCAAGAGCCATTCTAAGTGTTTTAAGCGACTCTTCCGTTTGTGGTCTTCCACTTCTGACTGAACGTCTTTCCTTTAGATATCTGTCGTACAGCGGTTGGAAGATAGGAGGGATAGGTCCTTCCTTAGCATACTTTATAAAGTGTTCCTTTATTTCGTGAATGTTACTATATCTGTCTTTACCAGAAAGGATATCTTCGAGAAGTTGATAGCTCCAAGGTGCAGGATATTGCCAAAGAAGGGGGAAATACTCTCTTACGCTAAAGTAATCTGGTTTGCCAATAACGGCTTGACAAACGCTTTTTGCGTATTCTTCAAAGTCTGGTTTGCCCCATTCTTCGAGGATTTCACGGGAATCGTATGTCAGTCGCTTGTTCTCCTCAAAGTCAGCTTGCAGCAACTTACTGATACGCTCTCGGTCGTTAGGATTCTTATATTTGATGAGCAATGGCAGGACTTCTACCTGTCCGTTGTCGGCAGCTTCGACTACTGCTGCATAGTATTTCTGTTTAGGTTTGAAGTGTTCGAGTATTCCATAGGAATATCTATAACGCTTCATATAGTCGAAGAAAGCTAAACTATCAATCGCCTCTTGCATTTCTGGTGTCTGACTATTCACTTGATCAAAATAGTAGAGGGAGAAAGCTCTGAGGTTAAAAGGTTTCTTGGTATATAAACAATAACTCATCTGCTCAGTCTCTGTGGTGTCGTTGATAACTGCTTTCAGGACATCATAGACTTGCTTGTTAGGCTTCTCTAACAAGATTCTAAGTGCCCAAAGACGTGTGGCAGGATTAGGATTTGTCTTAGCTATCTCTGCTAACTGGTCGGGTGTGGCGTGACGGCGCAGCCAATCAGCGTAGTCATATTGTTTAGAGCGATGATGTTCTGGACCGAGTACGTAGGTAGCAGCAAAGATATTATACTTGTTTATGGAGTCGATAGCCATCTGAATGCTATCTGGCATCTCGTGCACATCAGTCTTACCACTTCTGAAGCTACTGCCAAGAAGTGTTATAGAGAGGAGTGTTGCGAAAAGGCAAACAGGTTGTTTAAGGTTGAACTTTTTAATTCTTTGAACTGTAAGCATAGAACTTTGAACTTTATGATTTGAAATTCGAACAACTACGAATGGCACTAATGGCACGAATCCTTATTGTCCTTTGAACTTTATGATTTGGGTTTATAGCTTTTTCTTTTCTCATAGTAGGTAATCATCATTATGAATTACTATTCTTGTTTTCCAGTCAGTGTATAGCCGAGTCGGGCGTTAAGTCGGTGGGCAAGTTGTTTTATCTTCTTCCGTTCGGGTTCTATTGTGTCGTCGCGAAGCTGTTCGATGACACGGATAGGCGCAATGGTGTCGCTGGGCCATGGGTCTTCCTGTATTTCGGAAGGGCAGTAGAAAGCGATGACATTCAGCGACTCATAGACCTTGATAGAGTCGGGATTGCTGTAGCGATAGAATGCAACTCTCCTTTCTGTCAGCCCGCTAACTTTGTAAACAGCCGTCATGTTGTTGTCGAAGAAATCGTATTGGTATCGCCTTGCAAGGTAATCACCATCTTTGCATAAGCAGGTGGAGGGGAGAAAAATGTCGCCCCCTATGACTTGAAGGAAAATAGCAAATAGCCACAGACCAATGCCTATCAGCGCACTATAGAGGCGTATCACCAACTTCCTTTTGCTTTTCCGTGCAGCAATCATCAGTGCTATTGGTGACAGAAGAGCAGCCCAAATTGGTATGTAAGTCAGTCCCCAACGTAGGTGTACGTCTTCGGGTAGCAGGATATAAATCAATCCACAGAGGAATATTGCACCAAAGTGTAAACCCATTGCAAGCGATAGTTCTTTGCGTTGAACAAAGCCTTTTATCCTATTCCATTGCGGTTTTTGCATATTGTTAAAGTTAGTTATGGGACAAATTTACGTTTTTCTACATTAATAAGCAAGTATTTGTTGTTTTTTTTGTAGTTCCCACTATCTATTCTTTTCTCATCCTCCGATATAGAAGACCCTTTTATCATACTCCTTCGAAGTGGTGGATAACGCTTTGAAAAACCATTAGATAATTTCAAGTAAAACCTCTATAAATAAGGATAAAAACACATCTCGTGGTGTGAGGGGGTGTTCTTTGTTGCTGTTATCTTTGTTGCATTTATTTTCGATAGGCAGACGGGAACGAGGAGGGGTATGATAATATAATCAATATCGCCTGCCCCTGTTATGTTATAGTGGGGCTTCTCTT
Source organism: Prevotella sp. oral taxon 313 (assembly GCF_003043935.1). Lineage (NCBI taxonomy): Bacteria > Pseudomonadati > Bacteroidota > Bacteroidia > Bacteroidales > Prevotellaceae > Prevotella > Prevotella sp. oral taxon 313. Next base: position 2,181,611 of record NZ_PYXE01000001.1, on the reverse strand, counting down.
AATGGTGAGGTCGCATTATCTGCCAGAAAAGACATATAGAGTACCATTGACGGGGTATTCTACATATAGGGGTAACAGTATTTACTTTAGGTTTAAGGGGCATGCCACGAAGCGGACTTACTCGCTTTCGGGCTACGACCTTACGAATATTTGTGAGCGATATGATGTGGAATTATACCTAAAAGAACCACTCCCAACTGTTTATTATGTGTGCGGAATAAGCCTTTATAAGCGAGATAGTATTTCCAAATAGTTGATTTATTTCGGTAGTTATTTCTCCTCTTTATTCGACATGACACCTGTGACGGATGCAGAAAAGGCTCTTCTTCGTTTGAGAATATGCCCTTCAAGGGGAAAGAAGACGCCCTTCTTGGGGCAAGAAAGGCGTCTTCTCCAATGCTGTTTGTAATGTATTGATTTGTTGATGATTACAAGCTTGGTTTTAGAAGATAGCTTGGTCTTACTTTGATGATGTTTTGTTAGATTTTATGTCATAATTTTTCTGAGTCTTCAGTGTTTAGGAGTGATTTTCTCTCTCACAGTGTTTAGAACGCAAGAGATTCGTTGGGTGTTTTATCTCTCACAGATTTTCACAGATGAACAGAAGCCTTTCTGCGAACAGGGAGAGCAGGCAGAGAAGAACTGGCCCCTCCCCCGTCCCCTCCCCCGAAGGGAGGGGCGTGATCACCGAGATACCCCTATGGCTAATCATCAACACCCAACATTGAACACCCAACACCCATCGGAGACCTTACCCCATGCTCTTCTCCGAATGGAGAAGGTTGCGATTACCGAGGATATCTTTCTTCGCTGCTTGTGTTGTGATGGATTCTCTCTTGACTACAAAGACGGATATAAGGATGGGCGGCAGAATGATTAAGATATCATTCGAAAGGTGAGATGAAACAAAAAAGGCTGAACCTCTTTCGAAGTTCAGCCTTATCTTTATACTTGTAATCATGCTTATACGAAGCTGATTACACCCTCAACAGTGCCCTCTTGGTTATCGTTGTCTTCAGCATCCTGCTCAGGAGTACTGATGCGCTTGATGTCCTTAATCATCTGTTTCGTTCGTTTGTAAGTAGGAGTGTTCTCAACAGCAAGGATAACATCCTCATTGTCGAGCTCATCCGCAGTAAAGCGATAGATGTGTGGACGGTGCTTGTATTGAGAGTTGTTATTGTCTTTGTAGAAACGGTCACGACGGTCACGACGCTCAGCTGCTTTCTCCTCCTCCTCAGCAAGGCGAGCAGCATCTTCCTGAGTCTGCTTCTTGATATGGCTACCCATACCATCAACATCCTCGATACCGAAGCCTGTTGCGAGGATAGTAACCTTAACCTTCTTATCAAGTTCAGGGTCGATAGCAAGTCCCCACTTTAACTCAAAGTCTGCACTGAAGTGGTTCATGAACTCTGTCACATCGCCCATCTCCTCCATTGTCAAGCCAGGGTTGTCCTTGTCGTCACTGTTGAAGTTGATAGAAAGTAGAATCTTCTTTGACTTATAAACATCGTTATCGTTGAGCAATGGAGAGTTGAGGGCATCCTCAATGGCCTGCTTCACACGTCCTTCACCCTCTCCGTAACCAGTAGACATGATAGCCACACCGCCATCTTTGAGGACAGTCTTGACATCGTTGAAGTCGAGGTTCATGATACCATGCACTGTGATAATCTCAGCAATACTCTTAGCTGCAACACTCAGGGTGTCGTCTGCCTTGCGAAAACCATTGAGCAAGCTCAGTTCTGGGTAGATTTCTCTCAGGCGTTCGTTGTTGATAACGAGTAGCGCATCAACATGTTTTGCCATCTCTTCAACGCCATCCAAGGCCTGATCAATCTTCTTAGCACCCTCGAAACGGAACGGGATAGTAACGATACCAACGGTGAGGATACCTAATTCCTTACTGATACGTGCGATGACAGGAGCAGCACCTGTACCCGTACCACCACCCATACCAGCAGTGATAAACGCCATCTTCGTACCATCATTAAGCATGTTTTTGATATCCTCGCTCGTATCTTCAGCCGCTTGGCGTGCACGTTCAGGGCGGTTTCCAGCACCAAGTCCTTCATCACCCAATTGCAGGTGCACTGGAACAGGAGAGTCGTTGAGTGCTTGTGCATCTGTGTTGCAGAGAACGAAGGTCACGTCGTGGATACCTTCTCTGTACATGTGGTTCACAGCATTGCCGCCACCACCACCGACACCAATGACCTTGATGATGCTATCGGCTACATCGCCATCACCGAAGTCTAATATATCCATTTTATTATTGTTGTCTGCCATAACAGTCTGTTATCTATGTTTATGATCAATATTCATTTTCTTGTGTGCAGGAGAGAAGAGTGTTTACTCGTCGTCTTCTTCTGCCATAATCTTCTTAACGAACTCTTTAGATTTGTGTGTGAACTTGTTCCAGAAGCTATTGCGACGCTTTTCTTCTTCAAGTTCGCGCTCTCTTGCTTCCTCTTCCTCACGTAGTTTGCGTTCTTCCTCCTCACGTTTACGACGTTCAGCTTCCGCCTTCTTCTTCTCTTCTGGAGTAGGAACGATGCCTTGACCTTGTCTTGCCGCAGTGGAAGGAGTGTAAGGTTGTTCGATAGGAGTCGCTACAGCAATCTCCTCATTATTAAAGAGATTGGTCTGTGCAGGGTTGTATTCAGCGCCAGCACAGTTCATATCGCCCTTAGCAAGCAGCCCGAGAATAGTATTCATGTTACCATTTCTTGCAGTGATATCCGCATTGCTTGAAGAGATAGTATGTGTGACAAAGTTCGCTTTACGTATCTTGTCGATATGAGTAGTATTGCGCATGCAACGCTCAATGTTCTTGAGATTCATGCCGCCACCAGTAAGGATGATACCACCAAGAAGTTTGTCAGCATATTCAGAAGGTACCTGATACCACACGTTCTCAACGATCTCATTGATACGAGCTTCTACTATCTCAATGAACTTACGGCTGTCAACAGAGCGTTCAGCGTCGATAGAATACTTTAATGTATTATCGATATCGTTGTTCTCAGTAAAGGCAGAACCATACTTAAGCTTCATAGCCTCAGCATCCTTCTCCTCCATCTGTAGGCTTGCGATGTCCTTTGTGATATTGTTACCGCCCAAAGGAATGACAGCCAAGTGGCGAAGGATATTCTTATAGTAGACAGAGACCGTGGTTGTATCAGCACCAAAGTCGACCAATACACAGCCACCACGCTTCTCAGCCTCGCTCAATACTGCATCAGCCAAGGCCAAAGGAGCAAGATACATCTCAGCGATAGAGATGCCAGACTTCTCAAAGCTGTTGTTGAGATTATCGTAGAAAGCCTTGCGCCAAAGGATGTTAAGGAAATTACCCTCAAGTCGAGAAGCCTTAATACCTACTGGGTCGAGAGAGTACTGGTTGTCAACTTTATACTCCTGAGTGGCAGCATCAAGGATCTCCTGGTCCGGATAGGTCATGTTACGATTGGCATCCATCAACTCATTAATCATGTCAGAAGTAATGATAGTATCGGTTGGTAAGTCCTTTACTATGACATTGCGAACGCTTCGTATGGACTGTCCTCCTACGCCAACGTAGACTTGAGAGATTTCATACTTCAGTTGTTTTCTTAGTTTGTTGATAATGCTGGTGAGGCACTGTCCGGTCTTATCGATGTTGTAAACGACACCCTTACGAATGCACTGTGTAGCGTCTTCCTTTACAACAGCAAGTACGGAGATGCTGCCGTCAAGGTTTTTCTTGCCAGCAATACCCGTAATCTTTGATGAGCCTAATTCAATGGCTACTATAAACTCTGCCATATTCGTTAAGTATTTTGTTGCTTATTTATATTCTCTAAATTGTTAGCTATTTATTCTGTCAGACCGTCGGAAGCATTCTCTTGTCGCTTCACTTCCGTACGAGCCTTCTCCCTTTCCTCCTCTTCTGTGCGTTGTACGTCTTCTACCTTTTCAGACTTAGCTTTCTTAATAACCTCGTCCTCTTCTGCCTTCTCTGCCTTTTCGTCACGTCTCCTACAGATGATTTGGTTGTCGAACTCAATGTCTATGTAAGAATACTTGTTCCATCCAGCTTGTGAGAGTCCATATCGATAGAACTTCTCTAAGCGTGATAACTTCTTTGTCACAAAGACATTGATATCATGTTTACGTTTCCATGGACCATTGTTCTTAGGCAGATAACCCATGAAAATGATGTGATTACCGACGCGAGGAACTAATTCGATCCCTCTGTCAGGCAGTACGTTAATCTGTTCTATCTGGTTGAGCCATAATGGAGAGGCATTGATAGCCATTGCCAAAGGGGCTATATACAGACGTGCAAAATTGTTGTCTATATTACCAGTAGCGATAATCAAGTCGCTTGTGTACTTAGAGTTAGGAAGTATCCCTCCGTTATCATCAAGATAGTAGTCAGCCCCAGTATTACTCTTGATGCGTATAATCGGCATACGTTGCGTAATTTGGATATTGACCTGACCATCTTTTGTTATGTAGCACTGCGCTGTCTTGATAAAAGGTCCCACCTTTAATGCTTCCTCAATGTGGCGAGGATTGATGTCCTTTACCTTCTTATTAAGCGGATAGAGGTTTACCTTCTTTAATATCTGCTTGATTTCTCCTGCGGTAAGAAAGCCTGCGTTATTCGAGTCGGAGATGTTGATGTTCACTTGGGTACATAGCTCTTTGCTCTCATCAGGCTTATTCCATGAGGTAACAGCCACGATGAGATAAATAGCCAGTAGGAAGTCCAGCGTAGTGATGATTATCTTTTTCCACCGAATGCGCATATCTATTCTCTCTTACTTACAGTGTTCTACGTTCTTATATTACTTCTTGTTGAGTATTTCAGCAATCTGTGGGACATAGTTATCGAGATTGCCTGCACCCAAAACGACCAACACATCGAAGTCTCTTGACTCCACAAAGTTAAGTACATCATCCTTTTGTATCATCTGCTTCTTGACATCTGGACGCAGATTATCGTAGATGAGCTTACTTGTCACACCTGGGATAGGTTCCTCACGAGCAGGGTAAATCTCGGTCAAAACGACCTCATCAAAATGACTGAGCGCATCAGCGAATTCTTTGTAGAAATCGCGTGTGCGAGTATAAAGGTGAGGTTGGAAGATGACAGTAACCTTCTTGTCTGCATAGAGTTCCTTCAGACTCTTCGCACTCTGTAGTATCTCCTTTGGATGATGCGCATAGTCAGAGAGGAAAACATGGCGGTCGTTCTTAATCTTAAAGTCGAAACGGCGGTCAACACCACCGTAGGTCTTCATGCCATTGCGAAGCTCTTCGGCAGTACAACCATTGAGTTGTGCCATAGCCATAGCAGAGATACCATTCTCTATGTTGATAGGAATAGGTTGTCCAAGCTCTACATCCTTTACGTTTTCGATAGGGGAAACGAAATCAAAGGTGATAGTTCCGTTTGCAATTCGTATGTTCTCAGCATGGAAATCACCCTCGTCACGACTGTATTCATAGGTTCTTACCCCCTCTTGTACGTTCGGTTTCATCTCTAAGTCCTTATGGATAATGAGTGCACCACCCTTTTTGATGAGTTCTGTATAATGACGGAAACTCTCAAGGTAAGCCTCCTTAGTACCATAGATATCCAAATGGTCGGGGTCGGTAGAGGTGATAACGGTCATCCAAGGACGCAGCCAATGGAACGAACGGTCGAACTCATCGGCCTCAATGACTACAAAGTCGCTGTGGTCAGAGAGGATGTAGTTGGTGCCATAGTTCTTAGAGATGCCCCCAAGGAAGGCATTACAGTCCAAATGACTCTGGTGCATTAGGTGTGCGCACATACTTGACGTGGTCGTTTTCCCATGTGTTCCTGCAAAGCAAAGACCCTTGTGTGTGCGGGTAAGAGTACCTAACACTTGTGCACGTTTCTGTATCTCAAAGCCGTTCTCACGGAAATAAACCAGTTCAGCATGCTTAGCTGGGATGGCAGGGGTGTAGACAACCAACGTAGACGATGGTTCTTTACAGGCTGCTGGGATAAGTTCAACATTCTCTTCATAGTGAATGTTCATCCCTTCTTTCTCCAGAGTGTGTGTGAGTTCGGATGGTGTTTTGTCATATCCCGCCACTATCAACCCTTTATGAAGGAAATAGCGAGCTATAGCACTCATACCGATGCCACCCGCACCAACGAAGTAAACTGATTTAATATCTTTGAGTTCCATGTGTTATATATTCTTTTTCTGTCTTTTGTTTGATGGTAGCTTTGTGTTTCACTACCGTTTCTTGCATTGCTATTGGGTGAGTATGTGTATTAAGCCTTTATGAGTTTGATAACCTCATCAGCAATAATCTCAGCAGAGTCCTTCAACCCCATCTTCTTAACATGCTCACTTAGACTTGCTAGCTTCTCGTCATTTGTGATCGTCTCAAGGGCAAGCTTTATCAATGTGTCAGGTGCTTCAGCATCCTTTACACAGAGGGCAGCATCTTTATTGACTAACGCCATAGCGTTCTTGGTCTGGTGGTCTTCTGCCACATTAGGACTCGGAACTAAGATAACTGGCTTGCCAATGAGTTGGAACTCACTGATAGAACTTGCGCCAGCGCGGCTGATAACGAGGTCAGCAGCCTTATAAGCAGCTCCCATATCACTGATGAAATCCATTATCTTCAGGTTGGGTAATTCCTTACCCTTCATCGAATCCAATATCTGTTGATGGTAGAATTTACCAGTCTGCCAGATGAATTGTACGTCTGACTGTGCTATGAGGTCGAGGTGTTCGATGACAGAACGATTGATAGTCCTTGCTCCCAGACTACCACCCACAAGTAGGATGGTCTTTTTGTTAGGGTTGAGACCGAAGCTCTCGCGTGCCTCTTCGATAGAAAGTGGGGTAGAGAGGACATTCTGTCGGACAGGGTTACCCGTCATGATAATCTTGTCTGCAGGGAAGAAACGGTCCATTCCTTCGTAAGCAACACAAATCTTTTTCACACGCTTCGCCAATAGCTTGTTCGTTACCCCAGCGTATGAGTTCTGTTCTTGGATAAGACATGGGATGCCCATCTTGGCACATTCGTAGAGTGTTGCACCACTGGCATAACCACCAACACCCACAGCAACCTGTGGCTTGAAGTCTTTAATGATGCGACGAGCCATACGAAGACTCTTCCAAAGCTTGTAGAGTACTTCAAAGTTCTTTAACTTGTGTGTACGGTCGAAGCCTTTGATAGGTAGACCTTTTATCTCGTATCCTGCGGCAGGGACGCGTTGCATCTCCATACGACCATCTGCACCTACAAAGAGAATCTTCGCTTCTGGGTGCTTAGCTTTGATGGCGTTGGCAATAGACACAGCCGGAAAGATATGTCCTCCCGTACCGCCACCGCTGATGATTATTCTTAATTCCTCGTCCATGTGTAATCTTCTTTATAACTTACAAAGGTAATCATTTTTTTTATCTTCGCTCAACTTTACTCTTCCTTTTTATTTTTCTCTGTCAATTAGACAGTTGCGTGAGAAAGATTTTCGGCTGAACTCTTATCTTCCTTCTTCTTCTTTGCAGAGCGACTTACGCTTAGTATGACACCAATGTAGATACAGTTTATTATCGTTGAGGTACCACCCTTACTAATGAGTGGTAGAGGTTGTCCTGTTACAGGGGCTAATCCAACAGCTACTAACATGTTGAATAGGGCTTGTGTAACCAAGAGGAAGGCTATTCCCATTGCTAAGAACGCTGGGAAAGTGTTCTCACATCTGTTGGCGATGATACCCGTTCTGAAGAGAAGGATGATATAGAGTAAAGCCACAAAGATAGCTCCTTCGATTCCCGTCTCCTCTATGATGATAGCATAGATGAAGTCGGAGAAGGCCTGTGAGAGGAAGTCTCGCTCGTTAGAATTGCCTGGTCCTTTTCCTACAACATCTGATGAAGCGATGGCAATGTTGGCATGTGCGACCTGTGCATCCTTATCCAAATCGTAGTCTTTAGGTGCTACATATTCATTATTAAAGAATTTCTTTATACGAGCCTTCCATGTGTCAGCACGGTGAAGCGTTTTCCCAATGAAGCCAGGTGACTCTTTCGGCTGTGCTGCCACCGTCTGTTCCGTAAGGTTCTGTTTGTCAGGTAGATCGTCTTCCAGCTTCTTGTCATCACCAACCAGCATCACTAAGGATAGTGCTAAGACGCCAAGTAGGGCAATGAAGCCTACCAACCGACCTAATTGCTTGAGTGGAACTCTTCCTACAAACATCATCAGAAGAACTGTAAGGGCAATGAGCATCGCCGTAGAAAGGTTCTCAAAGAGAATCAAAAGAATGATACCACTTGAGAGTAACATGATGTATTTGAAGGCTTTACGGTCTGCTCCATGATCTGTTTGCATAGCACTAAGCACCTGCGCAACCGCTAAGACCAATGCACCTTTGGCTAATTCGGAGGGTTGAAATTGTAGACCTGCAAGCGTAATCCATCTGTTTGCGCCATTTGTTGTTTGTCCTGCTACAAGCACCCAGATAAGCATTAGTGTCGAGAAGATAAGTACGATGGGTGTTATGAGCTTGAAATAGCGGCACTTAATATTAAGTACAAACACCATCAAGACGATACCAACGATAAGAATACTGCAATGATAGATGATAGGACTCCAGTAGTTTCCCTTTGTGAACGACAGTGAGCTTGAAGCCGAGTAGACCTCAACGATACTGATGATACATAGGAAGAAGAAGACCATCCAGATTACTTTGTCTCCTTTAAAAATATTACTGAGAGATTTATTCTTCATTGTTTTGTTGTTCCTTATGGGATTTATTAGTCCAATTAGTCTTATTGGTCCAATTTAGTCTTATTAGCCCAATTAGCCAGATAAGTCTTTTCCTACAATGCTCTTACATAACTCTTGAACTGCTCGCCACGGTCTTCCATATTCTTAAAGAGGTCGAAGCTTGCACAACATGGGCTTAAAAGGACGGTATTGCCAGGCTTTGCTAATTCAGCACAAGCCGTCACACAATCCTTCATTGAGTGCGTGTCACGAACAGGAATACCGAGGCTATCGAAGTTGTCATGGAGTTTTTTATTATCAGCACCAAGGTAGACAAGTCCAATACACTTCTGCTTTACTAAGTCTTTCAATACGCTGTAGTCGTTACCTTTGTCCTTACCACCAAGGATAAGAACGGTAGGTGTGTTCATACTCTCAAGTGCATACCAGCATGCATCAACGTTAGTTGCCTTTGAGTCGTTGATGTATTGCACTCCAGCCACCTTGCAGACCTTCTCTAATCTATGCTCTACACCAGGGAAATCGCTCAGACTCTTGCGGATGTTCTCTTTCTTTATACCACTGATGTCTGAGGCAATGCCGGCAGCAAGAGAGTTATAGATATTGTGCTTACCAGTTAAGGATAGGTCCTCTTGCTCCATGTTGAAGGGTTCAGGTTGCTCTATGGTGTATTGTCCTTCTTCGATATATCCAATGCTTCCCTTCTCTTTTAATTCAGAAAAAGGATAGCATACTGCATGCACATCAAACTTCTCTAACTCCTTCTTTATTACAGGGTCATCATTCCAATAGATGAAGCTGTCCTCCTTTGTCTGGTTCTGAATGATACGCATCTTGGCGTCGGCATAGTTCTCAAACTTATAGTCATACCGGTCCAGATGGTCGGGAGTGATATTGAGAAGAATAGCAATATTTGCACGGAAGTCGTACATATTGTCTAATTGGAAGCTACTTAACTCAATGATGTAATACTCATGTGGGTCTTCTGCAACCTGTAATGCAAGGCTGTTACCTATGTTTCCAGCCAATCCTGCATCGTATCCAGCATCCTTGAAGATATGATAAATGAGGCTTGTTGTGGTAGTTTTACCATTACTTCCTGTGATACAAATCATCTTAGAATTGGTATAACGACCAGCAAACTCTATCTCGCTGATGATATGTGTACCTTGTGCCATCAGCTTCTGAACCATCGGCGCCTCTTTAGGAATACCCGGACTCTTAATGACTTCGTCTGCATTAAGAATCTTTTCTTCTGTATGCTGTCCTTCTTCCCATTCTATACCACGCTCGTCAAGCATCTTCTTATACTTGTCCTTAATGGCAGACATGTCTGAAACAAAGACGTCGAAGCCTTCTTTCTTAGCCAATACAGCTGCGCCAGCTCCACTCTCACCGGCTCCAAGTATTACGATTCTTTTCATATATCTTTCCTTTCCTTACTCTATACAAATGAAATGTTATTGTTTGATGGGCTGTTAACTGTCATCTGATAGTTTGTTGTTTATTCTTTTAAATACGCCTCAATAGGGTGGTGCTAAATTCGGACTCCTATCGTGTCAGTGAACTATACAGCTCTCGTTAACGCCCTACACACCTCTTCTTTACCTTATCTTAAGTGTGATGATAGTCATTGCAGCGAGGATGATAGTCACAATGATGAAACGTAAGGTAATCTTACTCTCATGGATAGCACTATGTGGCTTCTTTAAGAGATACTTACATTCTGGGTCGAGTTGACTGTCTTGTGTGCGGAAGTTATCGTGGATAGGGGTGCGTTTGAAGATACGTTGTTTAACTCCTTTACGTTTTCCTAACTTGTAGTACCACACTTGAACGATAACGCTTAAGCTCTCAACAAAGAACACACCACAGAGGATAGGGAGCATCAACTCCTTGTGAATGATGATAGCACCTACTGCTATGATACCGCCAATAGTAAGACTTCCTGTGTCGCCCATGAATACCTGTGCAGGATAAGCATTATACCAAAGGAAGCCAATCAGGGCACCTATGAAGGCCATAAAGAATACTACCAACTCTTCAGAACCTGGTATATACATGATGTTCAGGTAGGCGGCGTATTGTATATGGCTACTTACGTAGGCTAAGATACCCAATACGACACCTATGATAGCGGAGTTTCCTGCGCACATCCCGTCCATTCCGTCATTGAGGTTGGCACCATTAGAGACGGCTGTAACGACGAAGATGGTCATAAGAACAAACAGTATCCAGCCTCCTGCAGTCTTGTAGGGACCTAAGAAACCCATAATCTCTGAATAGTCGAGATTATGTAGTTTGACAAACGGAATGGTTGTCTTAAGCGTTTTCTCAGCTTTTGCCTCATGCTTGATGACGATTTCTTTACCATTCTGGTTGGCTACTTCAAGGTTCAAGTTAGCTTTAACGTCTGGAGAAGCCCAAAGAACCAAGCCTACGATAAGCCCGATAGTTACCTGTCCGACAATCTTGTATTTACCTTTCAAGCCTTCCTTGTCATGCCGAAATATCTTGATAAAATCGTCCATACCACCGAGGAATCCCAGCCATACGGTCGTTATAATCATTAACAACAGATAGATGTTACGTAGTCTACCTAACAAGACAACTGGAATCAGCAGTGCAACGATGATGATGATACCACCCATTGACGGTACACCAATCTTCTTAACACCGAATGGGTCAATCTGTGCATCTCGTTGAACCTCTGTTATCTGTTTCTTCTTGAGGTATTTTATAAACCGTTCTCCAAACCATGCAGAGATGATAAGGGCTAATATCATTGCCAAGATAGAACGGAAACTGATGTATCCCCATAGATGGGAACCACTGATACCGAACTGGTCAAGCCAACGGAAGATATAATACAGCATGTTATTTCTTTTTTTATTTATTCTTATTAGATGGTGTTCTTTAAATCAAAACAGCATTGTTGCTTATTTGATTCCAAAGATTTCACGGATGACCTCATGGTCATCGAAATGATGTTTCACACCATTTATCTCTTGATAGTTCTCATGTCCCTTACCTGCAACAAGGATAACATCACCCTTCTTCGCCATCATTGCTGCTGTACGGATGGCTTCCTTGCGGTCGACGATGGTAAGAACTTTCTTGCGTTGTGTTGTGTCCAGACCTGCAAGCATATCGTCGATGATAGCTTGTGGCTCTTCGTCACGTGGGTTGTCACTTGTCAGGATGACAGTGTCACTTTGCTTTACTGCTTCCTGTGCCATCAATGGACGCTTACCCTTGTCACGGTGTCCACCAGCGCCACAGACCGTGATAACATGTCCTCCTTTACCATCAAGTACGTCGTGAATAGCGTTGAGTACATTCTCTAATGCGTCTGGAGTATGAGCATAGTCGACAACAGCTGTGAAGCCTTCTGGTGATTGGATAGGTTCCAATCGACCGTTAACGCTCTTCAGCGTACTCATTGCAATCAGTATCTCTTCAGGCTTCTTACCTAACATGATGGCTGCTCCATAGACAGCAAGAAGGTTGCTTACATTGAATTTACCAATGAACTGTACGCCCACTTCTTTACCATCAATCTCAAGGTACATACCCTCGAAGTGACACTCCAATATCTTTGCACGGAAGTCTGCCATGCGTTTGATAGAATAGGTCTTGACGGTTGCTTTGGTATTCTGAACCATTATCATACCGTTCTTATCATCGGCATTGGTGATGGCAAAGGCATTCTTAGACAGGCCATCGAAGAACATCTTCTTTGCATTACGATAGTTTTCGAATGTCTTATGATAGTCAAGATGGTCACGAGTGAGGTTGGTGAAGATACCTCCAACAAAGTCTAATCCCCCAATACGATGCTGGTGAATGGCATGACTAGAACACTCCATGAACGCATACTCGCATCCTTCGTCAACCATCTTGGCAAGAAGACAGTTGAGTTCTATGGGGTCTGGTGTGGTATGACTGGCTGGGTATTCCTCGTCATTGATATAGTTACATACCGTAGAGAGCAACCCCACCTTATAACCGAACTCTCGGAACATCCTATATAATAAGGTGGCAATAGTCGTCTTACCATTTGTTCCAGTCACACCAACCAATTTTAGTTTGTGTGAAGGGTCTCCATAGAACATAGTGGCAACCTTGCCAGCATCCTCTTCAGTTGAAGCTACTTGAATGTATGTTACCTTATCATCCAATACCTCTGGCATGTCTTCGAGTAAGATGGCAACGGCTCCCAATTCAATAGCTTTGCTAATGAACTTATGTCCGTCTACTTGAGTTCCTTTCATTGCGATGAATAGATGGCCATTCTCAATCTTGCGGCTATCAATATTCACACCTTTAATCTCAATGTCTACATCACCTTTGCAAGCGATGGGCTTTACATTTGTAAGTAGTTTACTTAACTTCATATCTTTGTTCTATTCTTATTCGTTCTTTATAATGTAAGGGGAATTATCCCTTTGAGCGTTTTCTTATCCCATTCTTAGTTCACAGCGCATGCCTTTCTTTACTTTCTCTCCTGGTGCAAGACTCTGTTGGATAACGCGACCTCTACCAATGATGATTGCTTTTATCCCATGTGTCTCCATCAGATAAACCGCATCACGAGCTCCCATACCATGTACGTCTGGTACAAGGTGGGCTTTTGATAGGTTCTCCTTTTGGAAGGATAGCGTCTTACTATTCGTTATTGTCTTTCCCCAAATAGGATTTCCGAAGGGTAGAGAACCGTTCCATCCGTTTGTAATGTTAAAGCCAAGCGCATTTAACACGTAGTCGGTCGCTAATAGATTACCTGTCTTTGCGGTTGGGATGAGGATAGATTCCTTGTCACGTGCGTCTGTTACATTTAGTTTCAGACTCTGTGCCATAATGCCTTCAGCAATATGATGGAACACAACTCCACTCATTCCACCTCCCGAAGCAGGCAGACCTGTCTTCTGAATGCAGACGATACAGCTGTATCGAGGGTTATTTGCAGGGAAGAAACCTGCAAAGCTCAGCAGGTAGTTGGTACCTCCCGTCTTATAGCCTAAGGCACCTTTTGACATCTGGGCAGTACCCGTCTTACCCGCAACAAGGAACTTGTCTGATCCTGCTTTCTTACCCAAACCTTCTGATACTACCTCCGTCAATATTCGGGTAATCTGTTTTATCGTACTTTCCTTTGCTATATGCTCTTTTAATACCTTTGGCGGATTGTCATAGATGACCTCGCCATTCTTCACAATCTGCTTTACAAAGCGTGGTTGCATCAGCTTTCCTCCGTTAGCGATAGCGTTATAGAAGGCAATAGTTGATATTGGAGGTATCTGTGTCTCGTAGCCGATACTCATCCATGGAAGGGCCGTAGCACTCCAGTTGACATATTGGCCACGGCTGTTCTTACGTGGCATACGAATCCTTGCAGGGGAATATCCGACAATAGGAATATGGAAGTCTGTAGCAAGTCCGAGGTCGTAGATGCCTTGAACAAACTTCTCTGGGTTCTTGTGATAGTGCAAGTCGATGATACGACTAACACCAATATTAGAACTGTACTTCAATGTCCATGGCAGTGTCAGTGTGCCGTAACCACCACGTGTCCAGTTATGGTCTTTCATGTCTCGGCCATACATGTTCCAAACACCAGGTCCTGTCTGAACGGTGTACATCGTGTCTACCACTCCATCATCCAGTGCTGTCATGATGGAAGCAGTCTTGAATACAGAGCCAGGTTCCAACAAGTCGCTTACAGCATGGTTCTTAACCTCTCTATATTCACCGTCGCTACATTTGTCGAGATTGACGATTGCTTTCACATCACCCGTCGCTACCTCCATCACAATGGCAACACCTACGTTGCCATTAATCTCTTTCAGCTCGTCAATCAACGCACGTTCGGCTAAGTCCTGCATACTGACATCAATGGTCGTTATGATGTCGGCACCGTCAACAGGGGGTGTGTCAGTGATATTAAGGAATCTATTGCGCACCTTACGACGGTGAATGATACCATTCGTACCACGAAGGATAGAGTCGTAAGAAAGCTCCAGACCGCAGCGAGCCGTATCTTTCGCACCGAACATATCGCCAATGGTACGTTGAGCAAGTGAGCCAAACGGACGACGACGGGCATTGAACTTATCCCAGTGGAATCCGCTCTTATTCTTGTTCTCAATCTTGAAGATAGGAAGAGATTGTATCTCTTTAAAGGTGTTATAGTCGATACGTTCGTTCCATATAGGCCAATGCTTACTTACCTTATGATATCCTTCCATGAGATACTGCTTGAAGTATGAGGCCGATTTCTCTGGGAAGATGTTGTTCAATCCTTTGCTTATATAGTTGATACTATCGATGAAAGCGGTGTCATTTCCTGCTACTTTCAAAGCGTTAAAGTCCATGTAAACCTTAAACTCAGGTATTGAGCTTGCCATGAGTTGCCCATTGCAACTGAGTATATTACCTCTGGTAGGCTTGGTCGAAACGCTGTCTTTCTTCTGAGAAGCAGCCACTTCCATCCAGTAAGACCTTCCTGCTGTCATAGTGTAGATAGTCTTACCGATAACAGCTACAGCGATAAGCGACATGATGATGGCTATGACGCTGTAACGAGGCATTATTTTACTATTATCAAACTTACTCATATCTTATTTCTCGGGTACATCTATAATATAAGGTGGACGGTCTGACATCTTTAGGACACTGTCCTTTCTTGTCTTCAAGATTTCAAGTATATGGCTCTCACGTGTCTTCTCAGTGAGTTGACTACTACTTGATAGTGCACGATATTTAGCATCGTCCAGTTCATTCCTTAACTTATCAATATCAATAAGATACTTCTGTACGCTATATCGATTTGATATATAGACGATGGTAAAGAAGACGATGGTGATAATCAACCAGATGTTATTACGAAGGAGCCGTGCTGAGAGAATATCACCACCTAATATCTTTCTCAAGGTAAAGTTAGAAGATTGCGGTTGCTCATCTTCACGTGCTTGCTCTTCTATAGCAGCTTTAATCTTTTCGACTTCCTCCTCTTCTTCTTTCTCCTTCTCTTCTTCTTCTGTTAGTGGTGTTACAGCTTCATTGTTGGCAGAGGCCTGTGTTGTCTCCTCTACAGCTTCTGTCTTGATGAGTGGCTCCGTAGTGTTTGGCTCATTCTCAGTGAAGAGTGTTATCTCTTCTGTGAGGGCTTGCTCCGTTGCCATTGGCTTCTTCTTGTCGTTCTCGTCATTCATTTGCTTTCTTTTCTGCTATTCTTAGTTTTGCACTTCGGCTTCGTGGGTTTCTTTCTTGTTCGTCGTTACTTGCTGTGATAACTTTGTTATTGACCAATCGGAAGGGTGTCTCTATTCGTCCGAAGAAGTCTTGCTTCACTTTACCCTCGATGTTACCCGACTTCATAATGTTCTTCACCATTCTATCTTCTAATGAGTGGTAGGTGATAACAGAGAGTCTACCGCCAGGACGAAGCAACTCGGTTGCTGCTGTGAGCATCTCTTTCAGAGCGTCCATCTCGTGGTTTACCTCAATGCGAAGGGCTTGGAACATCTTTGCCATGTCTTTCTTCTCTCGTGCCCGTTGGAAGAAAGGTTCGATGGTCGTCAGTAGATCATTCGTCGTCTTGTATGTTTTCTTTTCTCTTGCTTTAACGATGGCTGAGGCGATACGGCGTGACTGTTTCAGTTCTCCGTAGAGATAGAGTATGTCTGCCAATCGTTCTTCGTCATAGTCGTTAAGGATGTCGGCTGCTGTCAGTCCTGCTCTTTTGTTCATTCTCATGTCAAGCGGGGCCTCGAAGCGGAAGGAGAAGCCGCGAGTCTCATCATCGAAATGATGACTGCTGACGCCAAGGTCGGCAAGGAGTCCGTCTAAATGGTCTGTCTCATAATACCGCATCCAGTTCTTCAAATATCTGAAATTAGAGCGAACAAACGTGAAACGGCTCACTTGCTCATCGCTTAGTCCCATGCTGTCAATGTTCTGCTCGGCATCAGCATCTTGGTCGAAGCTATAGAGATGACAGCCTTCTCCTAAGCGAGAAAGAATCTCTCGGCTATGACCTCCACCTCCGAAGGTTACATCCACATAGACTCCATTCGCATGAAGGTTTAGTCCTTCAATGCTTTCGTTGAGGAGTACGGGAATATGATAACATTCTGCAGTCTTAATCATGCTGTTGATTCTTGTGTTGTTGATTACTCGTTGTCCTGTGAAGGAGTGTCAATCCAGAAGGTTCCTTCCATCCCCATGGTTTCTTCCATGGCTTTGCTAAATTCTTCAGCCGACATAAATGGCTCGTTGTCAGCTTTGTTTGCCCATATCTCAATACAATCGTCCATCCCTGTGAACCTAATTTGTTGGTCAATATTGGCCATCTTCAGATATCGCTTTGGTATTAGGAAACGACCGTTACCATCCAATGTAATCATCTCAACATCGGTGACGTATTGCCGATAAATCATTTGGTCGCGACGGCTCCAACGGCTTAGACGGTTGCGAAGTGCATCCATTCGTTTGTTCCATACCGACTCGGGGTAGAGAACCAGACAGGGTTCGAAGATATCTTTGCGCAATACCAACGACTCTTCGCCAGATGCGTTAAGCACCTTGCGAAAGACTGCTGGCAGGAAAGCCCGCCCTTTTGCGTCTGTTTTTGCTTCGATATTTCCTAAAAATCTCATACCTGTCTTTTTATAAAGCTGTATTTGGCTTCAAAGTTACACATTTTTCCCCACATATCCCCACTATACTCCACAATATTTTAAGAACGCTCTTAATTTTTATTATATTAACGCTTCAAGAGGCGTTACTTCCCTCATGATTATCATTCAAGAGCATGCGCTTGAGTCTTACTGTTGGTTGAGTGGACAATGTCGGTTGTTTACTTGTTTGAAATATATTTACAGTTAAACCGTGTAAAAGTCTTTCTTTGAGGGCTGAAAAGCTGGTTATGGATGTTGGTGTAAGTATCATGTATTCAAATATTTGCGAGGTGGCAATGAAGAAGACGCCTAATAAGCTTCAAGAAGAGCGTTAGTAAGCTTCAAGAAGGGCGTCTTCTATAGGCTTGAAGGGCCTTGTCTGTAACGTTGTTGGGCGTAGTCTACTTTTAAGAGGGTGAAATTTTATTACAAAACAGAGGACTGTGGCAATCTTTATCAAGGCTTCTCTCCGAAGAAAATTATCTATTTTAGGAAGCGTTGAAGTCGTTTTCTTGCTAATATTATGCCTTTGTTTCGTTGTGTGTCAGTAAAGTGGGGGATATGAGAAAGTGTGGGGCATAATCGGGAACTTGACTTTTAAGGAGTGCTCCCAACCGAGTTAATGACATGATTTTTTTATGTTTAAGCCCATATTTTTCGCAAAAAAAGCAGGCTATTCCAAATCGTTTCGTTATTTTTGCACTTTGTTAGGAGAGAATAGAACACATGAGTGAAGAAATAGAGAAGACGATAGACATTGACAAGATTCTAAGAGATAAGATGGGAGCGAAGGCTAAATTCGTTCCGTCTTTTGCTGTCAATTGGCTAAAACGTATCCTCCATGAAGACGAGGTGAACCAGTTTCTTTGGGAAAGTCGTGGCTTGACAGGTACGGAGTGGCTCACGGAGTGTGTGCGTTATCTTGATATGACGCTACAAATCGAAGGGTTAGAAAATCTCCCAAAGAAGGACGATGGTAAGCTCTATACCTTTGTCTCAAATCATCCCCTTGGTGGGCAGGATGGTGTAGCACTCGGTTCTATTATCGGGAAACACTATGATGGTAAGTTCCGCTACCTGGTTAACGATTTATTACTCAATCTCCCTGGATTGAAATCAGTAAGTATTGGTATCAACAAGACGGGAAAACAGAGCCGTGATTTCCCTCGAATGGTTGAGGCTGGATTTCAAAGTGACAATCATATCTTGATGTTCCCAGCTGGACTGAATAGTCGTAAGATTAATGGAAAGATACATGATTTAGAGTGGAAGAAAACTTTTATCACGAAGAGTATAGAGTATCAGCGTGATGTAGTCCCTATCTTCTTTGGTGGACGCAATTCAGATCGGTTCTATCGCATCGCTCATTTCAGTGATAAATACGTCAAGAAGGTGAATATTGCCATGCTCTTCCTTGTCGATGAAATGTATAGAAATGTTGGTAAGACATTCCGAGTAGCGATAGGGAAGCCTATCCCTTGGCAGACATTCGATAAGAGTCGTACACCGATGGAATGGGCAAAATATGTCGAAGACATGGTTTACGAGCTATAATCATTAGCTTCAGTGGAGACAAGGTGAAGTGATTTACCACTCGATAAGATATAGAGAAAGAAAAGATTTATTAGAATATATGGAAGAAGAAATCATCCAACCCATCAGCAAGGAACTACTCAAGGGCGAGTTGACTCCTGACCGGATGCTTCGTACGACAAACAAGAGTCACAATGAGATTTATGTTGTGACTGCTAAAACAGCTCCTAACGTGATGAAGGAGATTGGACGTTTGCGTGAGATAGCTTTCCGTTCAGCGGGTGGAGGAACGGGAAAATCGATGGATATCGATGAGTTCGACACGATGGAGAATTGTTGTAGGCAGTTGATTGTTTGGAATCCTGAGGCCGAGGAGATTATCGGTGGGTATCGTTATATCTTTGGTAGCGAGTGGAAGATAGACCAGAACGGACAACCAAAGGTGGCAACAAGTCACATGTTCCATTTCTCTGATAAGTTTATGAAGGAGTATGCTCCTTATACCGTTGAGCTTGGACGTTCGTTTGTCTCGTTGGATTACCAGAACGTTCGTAAGAATTCTAAGAGCATCTTTGCGCTGGATAACCTCTGGGATGGGCTGGGAGCATTAACGGTATTGTACCCTGAATGTAAATACTTCTTCGGTAAGATGACGATGTATCCTTCGTATATCCGACGTGGAAGGGATATGATTCTCTATTTCTTAAAGAAATATTTTGATGATAAGGATGACCTTATAATACCGATAAAACCGCTGAAAATTGACACTCCAATGACGGAGTTGGATGCTCTCTTTCAAGGTGAGAACTTCAAAGAAGACTATAAGATACTAAATCATGAGGTGCGTGAATTGGGATATAATATCCCTCCTTTGGTGAATGCCTATATGAACCTTTCTCCAACCATGAAGCTTTTTGGCACTGCTATCAACTATGGCTTTGGTGATGTAGAGGAGACAGGAATACTCATTGCCATTGATGAGATTTTCGAAGAGAAGCGTATTCGGCATATAGAAAGCTTTGTTGACGAGCATCCAGAGGCTTTGAAGTTTACGAGCGGGGCTAATAATGTTATCTATAAAGAGAAGGAATAACATAAAGGTAAGAATATATAGAAATAAAAGAAAGGCAGGTAATCCGTTGATTTTGGGATTACCTGCCTTTCTTCTATTACTTTCTTCGCCCTTTACTGTGTCTAAGTAAAGATGCGAAGAAAGTATTAATTGTCGATGAAATCGCTATCTTTTATCTGATAAAGAGTAGTTCACGATATTTTGGAAGTGTCCAAAGTTCGTCGCTGACCACCAACTCTAATTTATCAATCTGATATCGGATGGCTTCCATCTTGGGTGCGATAGTGTCATGATAAGCGATAGCTTTCTCACGTTGACTTTCTATCTTGTTAGCTTGTTTACGTGCGTTGACAAGTTCCTCCACGCCAGACTCGATGATAGTTGTGCGTTCAGCAATCTCACGAATAATCTTTATATTTCGTTCGCTGAGCTGTTTACCCTCTACATCTCCGAAGATGTTGACCATATTCTGCACATTCTTAGCTAACTGACTCTGGTAGTGTGTGGCCACAGGGATGATATGGTTCATTGCCAAATCGCCCATTACACGTGCTTCAATTTGGATTTTCTTTGTGTAAGTCTCCCATTTCACCTCGTTACGAGCCTCTAACTCGTTACGCTTCATGACGTTCATAGACTCGAACATCTTGATAGAAGCGTCGTCAAGGTAGCGGTCGAAACACTTAGGGCAGCTTGACTCACAATCGAGACCACGTCTGCGTGCTTCTTCTTTCCATGCGTCAGAATATCCGTTTCCATCGAAGTGGATAGGCTTGCAGGCCTTGATATCCTCACGAACGATGTCAATGATAGCTGATGTCAAGTCTTCTCCCTTTTCTACCAGAGCATCTACTCGCTCGGAGAAGTTCTGTAAAGCCTCTGCAATAGCTGTGTTGAGTACGATCATGGCAGATGCACAGTTGGCTTCAGAACCAACGGCACGGAACTCAAATCGGTTACCAGTGAAGGCAAATGGAGAGGTCCTGTTACGGTCGGTGTTGTCGATGAGCAACTCTGGAATCTCTGGGATATCCATTTGCATACCAGTCTTTCCACTTAGGTTAAAGATGTTCTCCTTGTCAGCCTTCTCTATGTGGTCGAGTAGGTCGCTAATCTGTCGTCCGAGGAAAGAGGAGATGATGGCAGGTGGTGCTTCGTTTGCTCCAAGACGATGATCGTTGGTTGCACTCATCACAGAAGCCTTCAAGAGGCCATTGTGTTTGTAGACTGCCATGAGCGTCTCTACGATGAATACAACAAAGCGGAGGTTGTCTTTGTGGGTTTTCCCTGCTGCATGGAGGAGGATACCATTGTCGGTACTTAGGCTCCAGTTGTTATGTTTACCAGAACCATTGACTCCTGCAAATGGTTTCTCATGGAGGAGAACACGGAAGCTATGCTTATGTGCAACCTTCTTCATGAGTGACATCAAGAGCATGTTATGGTCTACGGCAAGGTTGCACTCCTCAAAGATAGGTGCTAACTCAAACTGACCAGGTGCAACCTCATTGTGGCGAGTCTTACAAGGGATACCTAATTCGAGTGCTTGTATCTCAAGGTCTTTCATGAAGGCTTGCACACGCTCTGGTATTGTTCCGAAGTAATGGTCGTCCATCTGTTGGTTTTTTGCAGAGTCATGACCCATCAGTGTGCGACCTGTAAGCATAAGGTCAGGACGAGCAAAGTAGAGGTCCTCGTCTACAAGGAAATATTCTTGTTCCCACCCAAGATTTGTGTGAACTTGTTTTACGTCTTGATAAAAGTATTGGCAAACTTTGGTTGCTGTCACATTTACAGCATGGAGTGATTTTAATAATGGTGCTTTGTAATCAAGTGATTCCCCAGTATAAGATATAAATATTGTCGGGATACATAGTGTGTCTTCGATGATAAATACCGGACTCGTAGGGTCCCAGGCAGAATAGCCTCGTGCTTCAAAGGTGTTACGGATACCTCCGTTAGGGAAAGAACTGGCATCAGGCTCCTGTTGAACAAGTAGTTTTCCTGAGAACTCCTCCATCATACCGCCTTTTCCGTCATGTTCAATGAAAGCATCATGTTTCTCTGCAGTACCTTCTGTTAGGGGCTGGAACCAGTGTGTGTAGTGTGTTGCTCCGTGCTCTTCGGCCCATTTCTTCATTCCCTGTGCTACTGCGTTAGCGATAGAACGGTCTAATCGTGTCCCGTTATCGATGACATCTATGAGCTTATAATAAATGTCAACGGGTAGATACTTGTACATTTTTGCACGATTGAAGACGTATTTACCATAGAAATCTTCAGGACGTTCTTTCGGTGTCTTAATCTCTAAGGGGCGTTTCTTGAATGCTTCTTCGATAGCTCCAAATCTTAAATTTGCCATATTCTTTGTCTTAAAATGAAACTTGTCTGTGCAAAATTAACTATTTTCGAGTTATCCTGCAAAGTATTTAAGAATATTATTATTTGTGTGTTAAAGCCTATATTTCAACGCTTAAATTGTTTGTTAAGAATTATGTTATCTGTTTACGGTATATAGTAATAGGGTACTTAATGCTGTCTACGTTCCTATTTAATAATCTGAATGAGCCGTTGGAAAATACTACGTTACGATGGCGATGTGGATCATAGGGGTGAGAGGTATATAAAGAAAGCGGTATTCTCTATTTATGTCTAATAGGTGAATAGGGTATAAAGGCTAACGACTCGCATACTATCGTATGTATGTGCTAATGCCATGTTGGGTCATTAAGATGAAAGTTAGATATTGGATAGGTGTAACTTTCGGGCATAAAAAAAGTGCATATCTGCTCACGCAGACATACACTCAGCCACTTAACTAAATAACTCAAAAAATTATTTGACTCAAAAAAATCATTAGGCTATCTTCTCACGAGGACTGTCCTAACTACTTTAATTTGACTATTAACTTACTAATAACTATTTAAACGTAATTTGATTGCTACTCAAGAAATATCTTTAATTGACTTCGCAAAGGTAGTTATTTTTTTGGAATAACAAAGGACATGCAAACGATTTATATTTGTTATAAGCCTATTTTTTTATTATAACTATAGATTTCACTGTAATTATCCTCTATTTTCGGCCTTTTCATCGATAAATGTTGCCCTTTGAGAAGTATGTCTTGTTATTGGCCTTTTTCCCCAGAAAGTTTCTTTCTATAAACTGTCGGAGCCACTCCGAACCGCTTTTTGAAGGCTTTACTCATTGCAGCGAGGTCGCTATAGCCACATTCGTAGGCTATCTCGGAGATATTTTTGTTGTTGTCTTTAAGTAATTCGCGGCACTGAAGCATACGGCATTCACTCTGCCATGAGAGGAAGGTCTTACCTGCAAACTCATATATATAATAGGAGAGGGCCATGGTAGGAATACCTATCGAAGCTGCCGTCTTCTCCATCGTGAGCTCGGTGTTGGATAATGGGAACGGGTCTTGGTCTAACCATTGGTCAATCTTCTCTTTGATTGTTTTACCCCGGTTATAGCTGTGAGACTCTAATTTCTTGATGTGCTTATGTAGGTTCACATAGAATCGAGTGATGGCTATGACGGTGAAGATAATCCCTATCTTTAAGATAGCATGGAATGTTATTGTAGGGATAAATTGTCCTATGGTTATAGTAACTAAGAGGATTCCCGTCCCTAAGTACAGTGTGTTGCGTCGGGCAACACCTCTAATATCGCCTTTATCCTCTATGATCTGTTGCTTGTATTTTATCTGTTGAAGTAGGATTTCAACTATCATTAGTAGCATACAGAATATGATACCAGCTACAAAAGCAATTCGCATATATGCCTCCATCGGTATTGCTTGGTTAAGAGCCTGCATCACTTGGTCGTAGTTCTGGAAATGATAGATATGACCATTTGCCGCATATATCATCTGAGGCGTCAGAAGAGACAAGGGCAGAAGGTTATAGAACAATAAGGCATACTTGTTTGCATAGATCTTGCCATTACTGAATGTCGTACAAGTAATGAGGAAGGATTCCCAAAGAAGATACAAGGAAAGGATTGATGGAACGCATAGTATCTCCGTTTCATCGTTTCTGCTTCTAAAGAAATGGCAACATAGATATAATAATAACAGGCAGTAGTCTGCTATAATTACTCTACGTTTGAAGGTGAGTGGACCGCTTGGCGACCTCCAATACATTAATGTAATGATGATAAAGCATATAGCTGTCGCAGCGATAGCCACTAATGATGTTGCATAACTTAAAATCATGATATGTCTGTGTTGTTGTCTAATACAAAGATAATAAATTTATCTCGTAATCTTTGTTTCTTAGTCTTCTTTTTGGAAAGATTAAGGAGATAACATATCTTCTGTTATCAGACAACTTCGTTTGTAAGGTTGATAAAGCCCCTGAGGGGAGGTGATATTGTCAATACTAATAGGTGAGCACTATGCTCGAGAACGATAGGCCCTCTCAGGGGACGGTTGTTTTGATGACTAAGTTTATATCGTTGTAGGTGATGTCAGAAGGGCATTGTTCTTTAATCGGTTTGATGCCGTTCTCTCTTCCTACAGCTTTTGCGATACGTTTAATGATATTAATTTTCTTTTCCTCTATGACATCTTCAAGTTTTATATCTCCATTGTTGATGTAAGGAATGAGGTGTCCTTGAATGGTTCCTTCGGTGAGCCCACGTTCCTTAGCAATCTCTTCGATGCTTTTACCTGCTTTATAGAGGATGTAAGACTGCTCGTATGTGCTAATCTTCTTAGCTGCTGGGCTGTCTTTTGTTTCTCTTCTCTTTCTTCTTTTTCTCTCGGTTTCATCGCCAATACTGTTGAGAATAGCCTCTTGCTTCCTTGTCAGATAGTTTGTTATGGTGAAGTCTTCTTCCATCATGCTCTCTAATAGGTCCTGCTTGGCGTCGTATGTCTGTTTAAGTTCCGTGTAAGTACTATCAAAGCGTTTAGCCCCAACCTTATTATTCGTTTCTACCTCTTTCGTTAATGGTATGGTCTTGCTGAATATCTCCGTCAATTCACTATGGAAATAGAGAGCTCCCTTCTTTATTCTCTCCTTGAAATCTTCTCTCTGAAGTTGCTCGGTAGTCATAGACTTGATAGTTTTCTCCCATTTCATCGCTACTCCGATGACTCTGTTCTCTAAGTCAGACAACGCCATCTTATGGAGTGCATTTATCTTAGTATACTTAAAGAAGAACTCTGTAAGGACTCGGAAGAGAGCGGCCTCATATACTTTAAGGTCGTTGAAATTAAACATCTCAATGAGTAGCTGGCGATAATATTCCTCTTTGAGCGTTGGTAATACGGAGATACTCTTCTGTGCCTCTTCTGTTTGATGAGAGATATAATCGCTCACTCTACTATCGTTAATGATAGCCGTATTGCCGATAGGAGAGGCTAAGACTAAACCTTCTAATGACTTACAACGACTCAGTGCGACATAGACCTGTCCTGACGCAAAGGATGCCTGTGCGTCTATGATAGCATGTTCAAAGGTTAATCCCTGACTTTTATGTATGGTTATGGCCCATGCCAAGCGGAGTGGATACTGTTTGAAAGTTCCTTGTACCTCAGCTTCTATCTGTTTAGTCTTTTCATTCAAGGTATATTTGGTGTTCTCCCAGGTTTCTGCTTCAACATCAAAGGGCTCTTCGTCACCAGGGCAAAGAACGCTGATTTTCTCATTGTCTACGTAGGTGACGTGTCCAATGCGGCCGTTATAGTATCTTCCAATGTTATCATTACGGATAAACATCACTTGTGCCCCAACCTTTAATGTTAGGTTGAAGTCTGTTGGATAGTTGTATTCTGGAAAGTTTCCCTCTGTCTCTGCACTGAAGGTATAGGCCCTTGTCGGAAGATTTCTTAATTGGTCTTCGTTATAGCTTTCGGCCATCCTGTTGTGTGTCGTCAGTCTGATATAGTCGCTTCCCTGCTTCGGTTGAAAAGTGGGGTCGTAACGTTGGTTGAGTCTTTGGAGGTCGCTCTCCGAAACGTTACCCTCCCTTATATTATTAAGTAAGGTGATAAAGGTCTCGTCTTGCTGTCGATAAACATGGGTAAGTTCAATCGTAACGTAGTTAATACTACGCAAAGCTTTTGAACCGAAGAAGTAAGGAGTATCGTAGTAACGTTGTAGTAATTCTTCTTCTGTGGGCGTCACGACAGGAGTGAGTTGTTGTAGGTCGCCTATCATGAGGAGCTGCACACCCCCAAAAGGTTTGTTGGGTTCACGAAAACGGCGCAGCACAGAGTCGATGGCATCGAGTACGTCGGCCCTTACCATACTTATCTCGTCTATGATAAGTAGGTCGAGCGTACGCATAATCTTACGTTTCTCTTTGCTATAATCAAATCGATTCTTAATGTTTGCATTAGGAACAAAAGGCGAGAGGGGGAGTTGGAAGAAGGAATGGATGGTCATGCCGTCAGCATTCATTGCAGCCACACCAGTGGGGGCAACGATGACGTTTCGTTTGTTGCTGTGTTCTTTAAGTGCGCGAAGGAATGTGGTTTTGCCCGTACCAGCCTTTCCCGTTAGGAAAATACTAATTCCGGTGTGTTCTACAAAGTCCCATGCATTGCGTAATTCTTGGTTTTTCTCCATTCTCTTGTGCCTTTTTTGTTTGCGGCAGGCAAAGTTAGCTTAAATATTTGAGAAAAGCAAGTGTTGCTACTTTGATTTATGTCAATCGGCTTGATACAGCATAATAAAAGGCCAAAAAGGCAACGTTCATCTGCGTATCTTTTGTTGGATAGTGTTTTTCTGCCTAACTTTGCACTCGTAATTAAAAGGATAACATATTATGAATTGGGGGAAAACGTTCCCCATTAAAGGTAGAAAGATTATGGTTTCATTAGTAATTTCAGCTGTTGTAGTAGCAGCATTAGTAGCAAAGGCAGTAAGTGTTAACAATCACATCGCTGCCTAATTAAAAAGGTAATTTAGAAATTTGAGAGTATTTACAAGGTCCCGACTCCGTTTATGACGTGGTCGGGATTTCTGTTTCTATTTACTTTTATGAGTTTGCCTTGTTCCTTTACGACGTTTTAGAAAGGTCGAGTAATAGGACCTAAGAAGGTATGGGAGGATTTATCAGGATTCCTTGTCGTAGTCATGAAAAAGTAGGGACTTGTATGTTATTTCTGGTTTACGCCATAACCAAAGAGGGCAAAGTCGGCTTTTAGTGGGTCGTCGGGAAAGATTTCTAATAACTTGTCTGTAAGTTTACGAGCCACCGACATAGAGGTGGTTTTACTTGTTATAAGACCTAATTGTAAGGACTGTTGTATGACATGGGTGTCAAGCGGCATGATGAGCGAACGTAGACGGATAAGGTCAGACCATATACCGAGGTCGACAGGAGAGTCAGTGCGCACCATCCAACGAAGGAACATACAAACACGTTTACAACTTGAGCTTGCGTTTTTGGGTACGATTCCCACAGCTTCTTGCTCTTGGAAATAATGACAGATGGCCTCTACTGCCTCAATAGCCTCGAGTTGATAATTGTCGTCATTATGCCCAGTATGACAACGAATAAAGGTTTTCATGTCTCCATACACCTCATACATCGCTTGGAGCGCATTGAAGAGATCGTACATCATCGCATTGGTATAAAGACGATAAAAACACGTGTCGTCGTTAGGGATATCAAGTTTGTATTTCCCACTCTTTATCCATTCGTAAGGTTCATAGCGCGAACAGTCGAGCAGATATTGAATGCGAGGCATGAAAACGTTTCTTGAACCATAGCTAAGACAGGACGCAATGAAAGCGATAGTCTCCTGATTTCGTTCTCCAATCACTTGGTGCATAAACCATGATGGGTCGCCATTGAGAAAATCAGACACCTCGTATTTATTCGCAAGCGAAAGGAGTTTGCGGCGTAATGACCTTACTTCTGTTTCATTAAGAAGGCGTCTCACACCTCTTCCTTCCCTTGTCTGTGGAGGGGTAGGGGTGTGAGACGCAGCTTTCGTAGTCCTTGGACATTTAGGATATGTCTTCTTTACGTTTTGCTTCTTAGACATTGTTGTATTAATAGCTCTGTTGTCTCACCTCTACAATCAGATGAGGGGTTACAGATTAGAGGGTAGCGTTTTGTCGAAGGACTTACTTCTCTGCAAGGATCTGAGCGGCATGATCCTTCGTCTTAACCTGCTTTGGCCCAATGATACGTTCGATAACTCCGTCTTCGTTGATGATAAACGTGGTGCGGAAAGTACCCATGTAAGTGCGCCCGTACATCTTCTTCTCACCATAGACGCCGAAGGTGTTGACGAGTTTCAAGTCGGT
This sequence comes from Prevotella sp. oral taxon 313, assembly GCF_003043935.1. Lineage (NCBI taxonomy): Bacteria > Pseudomonadati > Bacteroidota > Bacteroidia > Bacteroidales > Prevotellaceae > Prevotella > Prevotella sp. oral taxon 313. The sequence continues at coordinate 2,153,259 of NZ_PYXE01000001.1, read as the reverse complement.
GTCAGCAATGAGAGGGAAGGGAAGTTCGTTCTTCTCGATAAACTTCTTGTGTGATTTCTCGTCTTGGATGCTTACTCCGATGATGGCGTAACCCTTATCCGTTAGCTCTTTGTAGTTGTCGCGAAGGTTGCAAGCCTGTGCTGTACAGCCTGATGTTAAGTCCTTTGGATAGAAATAGAGGGCAATCTTCTTACCTTTATAATCACTCAACTTAATCTCTTTCCCGTCCTGGTCAGTACCAAGAATCTCTGGTGCTTTATCTCCTACGTTCATAATTCTTTCTGTTTTTAATTAATGATATAACCGTGCGCAAAGTTACTGAAAAGAAATGACATGATTACAGGACGGGGTTATAAAGATGACATGTTAGCAGATAATTATTAGTTAATAGGTACGCTGGTATGGGTTTCCTCATAGGTTATTACGAACTTATTAGCTCTTGGATGGAGGTCTGATAACTATGAATTTATCGTTTTGTAGGGTTTGTGCGGCATTTCCTTCTGCATGACAAAGAGCTGCTCAAGTCTTATTGTTGTATTACGCTAAATATAGGAACAGACCTCAAAAGTAACTCATTATTAAAAAAAGGTGTGGGATCTCATCTCCCGATGAAATCCCACTGGTAACTAAAAATATCCCATAAAAAATAGGATTTGGTAGTTATTTCTTACGTATGATTATCTGAAAAAGACTTTCTGTATTCTTATTTATTTAACCATTTCTTAATTCTTGCCATTGCTTCGATGCAATCGTTGCGGTCTCCAAAGCTTGTGATGCGTATGAAACCTTCGCCAGCTAAGCCGAAGCCAACACCAGATGTACAAACAACCTGTGCACCATTAAGCATCTCTTCAAAGAATTTCCATGAAGGAGTGTCAGCCGGTGTCTTCACCCATAGGTAAGGTGCATTCTCTCCCCCGTAGACGGTAAGTCCTAACTCGGTAAGGCTTTTGCGTAAGATACGAGCATTCTCCATGTAATAATTGATGGTCTGCTTAATCTGCTTCTTACCTTCTGAGCTGTAGATAGCTTCTGCAGCACGTTGTGAGATGTAGCTTGTTCCGTTGAACTTTGTGCATTGTCTACGGTCCCAAAATTGTGCCACTTCAACACATTTGCCATCCTTTGTTGTTGCTGTCAGCTCCTTTGGAATGATGGTATAGCCACAACGAATACCCGTAAATCCGGCAGTCTTACTGTAACTATGGAACTCTATCGCAACCTTCTTAGCATTTGGTATCTCGTAGATAGAGTGAGGAATATCATCGTCTTGAATATAAGCTTCGTATGCAGCATCGTAGAAGATGATAGCATTGTGTGCCAGTGCATAGTCAACCCACTTCTGAAGTTCTTCCTTGGTTATCACCATGCCCGTTGGATTGTTTGGATAGCAGAGATAAACCATATCGACACGATGGTCGGGAATCTGTGGTACAAACTTATTTTCCTCACTGCAGGACATGTATGTGACGTTGCTCCAACGGCCATTCTCGAAGACTCCTGCGCGACCACCCATGACGTTAGAGTCAATGTAGACAGGATAGATAGGGTCGGTCACAGCCATTGTATTGTCCTGACTCAATAGGTCGCCAATATTTCCGGTATCGCTCTTTGCTCCATCATTGACAAATACTTCAGAAGGGTCAATGTGTATGCCACGAGCCTCGTAGTCGTTTTTGACGATAGCTTTGCGGAGCCATAGATAGCCCTGTTCTGGTCCATAGCCATGGAAATGTTCCTTAGTCGCCATGTCGTCGACCGCCTTATGCATTGCTTCAATTACTGCGGGTGCTAAAGGTTGGGTAACATCTCCGATGCCCAGACTGATAACTTTCTTATCAGGGTGAGCAGTTTTATAAGCATTTACTTTCTTTGCAATGTCAGCAAAGAGGTAATTCTTTTGTAATTTAAGAAACTCTTCGTTTATATGTGCCATCTTGTGCTTGTACTGTTTTGGATATGTCTATAAGCATAGTGTCGCTCGTTTCTTGTAGAGACATCCTTTCTTATTCTTATCCTTCAGGAAGTTCGACTTCACCTTCGAAGGCAAAAGCCGCAGGTCCTGTCATGTAGATGTGGTTATCATCCTTCCATTCAATGGAGAGCGTACCGCCATCCATTTCTATCTCAACGGGTTTAGAACGGTCGGCAATGTTGTTCTTTATAGCCGCAGTCGCTGTGGCACAAGCTCCTGTCCCGCATGCCATTGTAATTCCGCTGCCACGTTCCCATACTCGTGTACGTAGATGATTGGCTCCTGTTAAGCATGCAAACTCAATATTGCAACGCTCAGGGAAAGCCGAGTCATGTTCTAACGCTTTGCCAATGACTGTTAAGTCGGTGTCAGTGATGAGCTGCTTTGTGTCGTCAATCTTGCTTTGATCAAGGAAGACAACGAAATGTGGATTACCCATACTTACGAAGGTGGGGTGCACGTCATTGCTTGTTTCTAAGGGGAGATGGTAAGGAACGAGGTTAGGAGAAGCCCCTTGGTATTGTTCCTTTACATCAAACTTAGGTTCAAGCATGTCGACTGTAACCGAGTCCACATGTTTTGTGTCAGCGTTGACATGTAGTTGTAGCACTTTAATCCCCGATAGCGTCTCAAGTCTAAGCTCTGTTTTCTCAGTGAGCTTTTTCTCGAAGAGATATTTCCCGATGCATCTGCTGGCGTTGCCACACATCATTGCTTCGGAACCATCAGCGTTGAAGATGCGCATTCTGTAGTCAGCATCTTTTACAGTTGGCTTTCCAATCAAGACTAAACCATCGCTTCCAATACCCATGTGACGATTACTCCATGCGATAGAAGCAACGTTTGGGTGAGGTATATCATACTTCAATGTGTCAACATAAATGTAGTCATTACCTGCACCATGCATCTTGGTAAACTTTATCTTCTGACCCATTGTGTAATTTTCTTTACTCTCTTAGAGGGACGTTAATTTTATTATCGGGTGCAAATATACAATATTTTATTGAATTAATAGATAAATAATCGTATTTCTTATCAAGAATATATATTTTATTGATTATGTTGTTTGTTTTAGTCTACTTGTTAATTTATTACAAAAGTTTTTCTCCTTCTATGTTTGAAGTGTATGCTTGTGACTGATAACTGACTTTCAAAGTTTTCAGTATTTGTTCGTTTTTTGTCATATATAGTTATTAGTATCAAGGTTTTTTACCTTTCCTTCATTGATGTGCACTTTGTTCTTTCCTGTTGAAGTTTTTATTTTGGGGTACGTCTTGTATATAGGTGAAGTTTGATTTGAAGGAAACTTTTTATCTATTTTAAGCAATTATTATAGAGCGAAAGGTACTTGTTTTTTAATTTACAAATCTCTCGTTTTGTTCATAAATAACTTTTGTGGCATTCGTTGTTGTAACAGAAGAAAGGGAGCATACCCAAGTTAAATGAGTACACTCCCTTATTTTGATATTTTGAAGATGCTGCTTACCTTATATATATGATAATATGACTATCTTTATAAATTCTCTTTTACGCATCTTCTTATTTGTTGTTTATCGTTTACCAAATATGTGCACGACTCTGTTGTGGTACGAAGAGTTTGTCACCTTCTTTGATATTGAACGCATCATACCAGTTGTCAATCATTGGTAGGGCAGCATTCACACGGCTGATACTTGGTGAATGAACATCAGAATTGACAATATAAGCAACAAACTGAGGTGCTACGTTGCTTGCCCAGACACGTCCCCAAGCGAGGAAGAAACGTTGTGCAGGTGTGAAACCATCCATATCGCTCAATGGTTTTGTCTTCATACTGTTCTGAAGTGCACGGAAGGCAATGTTCAAACCTCCGTTGTCACCGATATTCTCACCGAGTGTCTTCTCACCGTTAACATACAAGCCTGGGATTACTTCCTGCTTGTTGAACCAGTCTACAAGGACCTTTGTACGAGCGTCATAGTTCTTCTTATCCTCTTCTGTCCACCAGTTCTTCATATTACCATCCTTATCAAATTGACAACCTTGGTCGTCAAATCCGTGGCTCATCTCATGACCAATGACAGCACCGATAGCACCATAATTAGCTGCATCATCCACTGTTGGATCGAAGAATGGAGGCTGGAGAATAGCTGCAGGGAAGTTAATACTGTTGGTTGTTGGGTCATAGTAAGCATTAACCGTCTGTGGAGTCATGTGCCATTCCTTCTTATCAACAGGCTTACCCCAGCGTTTAGCAATACGATACTTCATAGCTGCTTCCTGTACAGCTTTCACGTTTTCAATCAATGACTTATTATCATCAATTACGAAGACGCTATCCATATTCTGCCATTTATCAGGATAACCAATCTTAATATCAAATGCTTGCAACTTCTCTATGGCTTTTTTCTTTGTTGCAGCAGTCATCCATGTGTTCTCTTCGATACGCTGTGCAAAAGCATCTTGGAGGTTCTTTACCAATGTAATCATACGTTGCTTGCTGCTTTCAGGGAAGTATTTCTGTACGTAGAGCTTACCTACAGCCTCACCCATGATACCCTGTACGAAAGACAAAGCACGCTTCCAACGTGGCTGTTGCTGCTGAACACCGTATGCTACCTTGGTATATTCAAAGTTACGATCAGAGAAGTTATCAGACAACATACCTGCAGAACTTGAGATAACAGCAAGTTCCATGTAGGCTTTCAATGCGTCTAACGGAGCTGTAGCAAGTATCTTCTCAACTTCATGTACAGGCTCTGGCTGTCCAACATCTACCTTTCCGCCGTTATTAGGGTAGCCGGAAGCCTTCAAAAGATAGTTCCAATCGACGCCAGGATAGTTTTTCAAGAATTGCTCCCAAGTCATTGGGTGATAGTTAGCTTGTGGGTCGCGTGACTTTACTTGGTCATAGCTAACCTTTGCAATCTGGTTCTCAATAGAGAAAGCAGCCTCCATCTTCTTCTTAGCAGTTGCAGCATCGTTGCCAGTCATCTTGAACAAATCGTTGTTCAGACTCTTATATGCTGCTATAACAGCCTTCTGTTGGTCGTTAGGCTTTGTATAATATTCAGGATCAAGACCAATACCACCTTGTGAGATACCTATGATATAACGGTCAGAGTTCATTGCATCAACTGTCATACCAAAGCCAACAGGGAAGGTGCCATAGCCTTTCACGTCGAGGTCATACATCAGTTTGATGAGGTCTTTACGATTCTTCGCAGCACGAATCTTTGCCAATACAGGCTTAATAGGTGCATATCCCTCACGATTACGGCGTACGCTATCCATATAGAGATTGTAGATTGATGCAATCTTCTGTGCTACAGTACCCTTTGTCTGTGGCTTCTTCGCATAATCCTCAACCATTTCACGGATGCGTTTCTTATTTAGTTCTTCCAAATCAACGAAGGCTCCATTCATTGGATGTTCCTTGTCAAGTGGATGGCTCTTCAACCAGTTACCTGCAGCGTACTCATAGAAGTTCTCACCGGGCTTCACGTTAAAGTCCATGTTGTTGCGGTCTACGCCCGACTTTAAGCCCTGTGCCATAGCTGATGTAGCTATGAATGAGGCTGCAAATAATAAAATTTTTGCTTTCATGTGCATCTTGTTTATGTGATAAATATTTCTGTTTTGATACTTAAATACTACTATTTCTCATCTTGGATAGCAATATTGAAAAGAATCTTTCCCTCCTTTTTATCTTACTACAAAGGTAAATAAAAAAGCCTAATGTCATTTTATTAGTCGTTCTTTTTGATAAAAAACTACGTAAGGAATACCTTTTTTTAATTCTTTTAACACGCATCGTCGGTAATATTCTATGTCTTTAAGCTACTACAAGAACTGCTTTATGTGTTATGACTATCTGCTTAAGAAAATGATATTCTCTTGTCTGTGGAACTTCTTTAACCTTTTATTGGTTAATATGTTTGGGTAGTATAACATGCTTCTGTCAACAATTTGAATCTATTTTAGTAAGCTTCTTTAATGTGTTTAGTGCTCCGCACCAATGGTGCGGACACCAAACACCATTGGTGCGAACCATTAGCACGACGTGTGCGGAGTACTCGCACATAGGTTGAAGATGGGAAGAAAGAAATTTAAAGGTTATTATAATGATGATAATCAGAGCCTAATAACTAATCAATATATGGGAAAGACTCGCCAGAGTGCAGTACTCATAAGCATTCTTTTATGCTATGCATTATTTCAATTGCACTACGGATAGTGCAGGAATCGTTGTGATATGCACTGTAGATAGTGCATTATTTAACACAAATTGCACTGCTTATAGTGCAATTTATTGCTTATTTTGCACTATGGTTAGTGCATTTTTTGTATCTTTGTAGCAAAAAGAAGATCTATGGATATTAGTTTAATACAATTTATGCGGGAAAGAATAGAGTACACCTCTACTACTTTTCATCGTTATCTATATAATCGTTTAGACTGGGGAAGACAGATGTTAGGACTGGTTGGTCCACGTGGTGTCGGTAAGACAACGATGTTTCTACAATATATAAAGGAGCATCAGTCAGAGCAGAATATGCTTTATGTTTCAGCTGATTATGTCTATTTCTCATCTCATACACTTGTTGATTTAGCAGATGAATTCTGCAGAGAAGGAGGAGAATATCTCTTTATTGATGAGATTCATAAGTATTCAGGTTGGGCACAAGAACTAAAGCAAATATATGATACCCATGTTGATTTGAAAGTTGCTTTTACTGGTTCGTCGGTTCTTGATATAATACAAGGAGAGGCAGACCTTAGTCGTCGCGCTCCTGTTTATCATTTGCAGGGACTTTCTTTCAGAGAGTATCTGGAGATGTTTAAGGGCATTGTTGTTCCAGCTTATAGTTTAGAAGATATTCTTCAACATCGTGTGAAACTCCCCAAAGGACTGGAGCATCCACTACCTTTGTTTAAAGAGTATTTGCGTCATGGGTATTATCCATTTGGAGATGACGTTGAGTTTATAATGTTACTAAACCAAAGTGTCAATCTTACGATGGAGGTTGATATACCACAGTTTGCAAATATGACACTTTCAACAAGTCGTAAGCTAAAGAAGTTACTTGCTATAATTTCACGTAGCGTACCTTTTAAGCCTGTTATGGATTCTTTGGCAACAATGGTGGGAGTGAGTAGGAATGTGCTTCCAGATTATTTCTTGTATATGGAGAAGGCTGGAATTATTAGTCAACTACGAGATGCTACTGGTGGGATAAGAGGATTAGGTAAGGTCGATAAGGTTTATCTTGATAACCCTAATTTAGCTTATATCTTAGCAGGTAGTGAAGCTAATATTGGGAATATAAGGGAGACCTTTTTCTATAATCAGTTGAGAGTACATAATGATATTATAGTTTCTCGTATCTCAGACTTTGAGATTAATGGTGTAACCTTTGAAGTCGGAGGAAAGAGTAAGGGGCAGAAACAGATTGTTGAAGCTAAGAAGGGGTATATAGTAAAAGATGATATCGAGGTTGGTACAGGTAATATCATACCTCTTTGGATGTTTGGCTTGAATTATTAGGAACTGTCTCTCTCCTAATATAATAGGTAAGAAACACGAATACTATACCAAAGCAATCGCCCTCATCAGTCCAAGATAAAAAAGAAGTTTGGACAGATGAGGGTGATTGTTGTTATGTTAATGTCTGATGCTGAGGCTTACTCCTGTTCTTGTTCCTTCTCATTGAAGAGAGCATCTTTAAGCTTCTGATAGAGGAATGAGAGGATAAGGAGAATGGCTCCAAGGCTGATGAAGACTATTATCTTACCGAGAGCAGGCATTGCCCATACGTCATTGAGGACGAGCTTACCAATGATAATTGCAAACTCACACAGGCTGACAATTCTTATCTCCTTACTATGATAGCGCATACCGATACACATTAAGATGAAGGCTGCAACACCTAATGACAGTGAGAAGGCTGTGCTAAAGCCTGTCTCGCCAAATGTGACGAGCAAGAGTCTTGTCGTTGTGAGCCATACCAGCGTTGAGATGATAGCGTACTCAGTGTATAGGTTTCCTCTTTTTGATGTTGCCAATAGCACTCCACGCATACTATAAATCATATAAGCAATCGTTACGAGCGTTATCAACCATCTGTAAGTTAGTTGGTCTGGTACTGCAGAGTTCCATACAGCTATCGCAAAGATAATTCCTGTGATATAGATACTTATTTCGTAGGCAATAGGATATTTACTTATCTCAAATCGTTTACGCAGGATGAGTGCACCTACTAAGATTAGTACATTCGCTGTGAGTAAGGACGCATAGTCGGACGCTGGGTATGCAAGGTGCAGGTGGAAATCATCCCAGAAGGCAAGGTATAAGATACTAAATCCTAACGCCCATGCTATCACATTACAAGGAGTATAGCTGAGAATGCGGTTGTTCTCCTTAAATAACTCTTTATTGCATTGTAGGATGATGGCTGTCACAAAGAAGGCGACACTTACGAACATGGTCACGAAGAAACTTCCATTGAAGAACAAACTATGGCCAGCATCGTGTATAAACACATCACTCTCTCTATAGCATGCCAATACAACGAGTGTTAAGAGCAAAAGTATCGTTGCGCCCCATTCGTATAATAGGTTCTTTTCTTTGGTGAAGAGCCACAGAAGGAGTACTGCCTCAGCTGCCCATACCATGGCTATGTTAGCTGTACTGAAGTAGAGTGGGATGGCGATAGACGCAAATGTAATGCCAAGTCCTAACATTAAATTGCGCAGCGTGTCCTGTCCTTCGACGCGGAAGCGTACGTACAGATAGATAGCAAGGTTGACTGCTGCAATGAAGAAAGCCAAGTAAGCCGTAGCATCGTTGGTAGATTCATATTGTTGTAAGATATAATTGCCATAGAGTAAATAGAGGAAACTGTTAATCGTAACGATAGATAACAATCCTGTCCTTGTCTTTCCTTCACACTGTGTACGCAGGATATAAACCACGGGCAGCAAGAAGATGAAATAGAATAATGTAGCAAAAGCAAATAGAGTAGGGTAGATGTTATTTGTCTCACTGCTTGAGATGTATGTTATTGCTTGAGTTCCCCATAAAATACAATAGGTGAAACAGAAGGATATGATAGGTAGTATTGCCCATCGTTTATACATTGTAAGACAGAACATACCCACATTCAGAATACTAATATAGATCTGTAAAGAGATGATGCTACTTGCGTTTGTGCTGATAATGAATGGTGCTATAAATCCTCCTACGAGTGCCGTAACTGCCAACTCAACCCTATCATATAGTATGGAGACGGCTGACATGAATAATGTTGTCGCACATAAGATAACGAAGGCGGTCGTATGAGAGAATAGAGCATAGTAGTGGAAGGCGATTGCCGTGATAAGATAGAATATACCAAAGGCACCACCTGCCAACAAAGAACTAAATGCGTGATAGCGTTTATGCAGTCTTTCTGCCAGTACTAACATACCTACTCCAACGGCATAACCCATCAACGTACGTGCTGTCTCGTTGATCCAGTTCTGGTCGATGGCGTATTTAACGAAGAAGCCAATACCAATGATAAAGATGAGAATACCAATCTTACCGAAGAGGTTCTCACCAATATATTTCTCAAAGTTGCTTTCTCTTATAGTATATTCTTCTGTTTGTGGTTCTTCTTCAAGCATAGAAGACTCCTCTTCACGTATCGAAGACTTTTCTTCCATGGCCATGGCTGGATCTTCCTTCGGTTCTTCTACTGGCTCTTCAGTAGTTTCTGGTTTTTCTTCAGTATTTTCAGAGGCTTCTTCTTTCGTGTCTTTGACAGGGATTTCCACAGTAGAAGGTCTTACATTCTCATTGTTTACAACAGGAACTTCCACGGTCTCTGGTGTCTCCTGTCCCTCTAATTGCTCACTATCATGTGTGATTACTGGTTCTTCCGTCTTTTCCTTGGTCTCTATTTCATTCTTTATCTCTTCCTCCCACCAGTTCGTGTTTTGAACAATAGTAGGTCTTGTCTCTTCCTTCGGAGCTTCTTCTGGCTGCTCCTTTGGCTGTGTAGCGATTTCTTCTTGCTTTGTCTCTATTGGAGTATTAGGTTTGCTCTCCTTTTCACGCTGCATCTTTTCCATTATGGATTTCAGTGTGGAGATTTCAAAACTGATGCTGTTAAGTGTGTAATTTATGTCATTTATCTTAGACATAAGTACAAAAAACAGCAGAAAAGGGGCTGCTAATAAAGCGAGACCAAGAAAGACTAAAAATACTTCATCCATGATTTTATGAGTTTATTTAGGCGGTAAAGTTAATGATTACGTGTGAAATAAAAAAATAATTACTCCTAATAAATCTTATTGCCATGTTTTTTTACCTCTTAACATACTGTTTATTCTCGTATATAAGTCTAATGATAAGGAGGAAGAGTTTGTCACATGTAATAAGGTGAAAAAGCTGTTATGCTATGAGAACAATGTTAAATACGCAAGTAAAAGTTGACTACTCCTAAAAATAATGTTAACTTTGCAAGTAAATATAGTTGAGAGAATGAAAGTTATTAAGCAAGTTGTCAATCTATTAAACAAGGCGTATCAACCAATAAAGGGCAATGCCTCTTTTTTCTTCTTTATGTATCTTATCGGCATTGTGGTGTCGTATGAGGAATTGCCTACCAATAATCCTGATGCTACTGTCTATAGTAATCTTTGGTTAGAGTTGTTTTTTGACTTGTATATAATCTGTCTTCTCCTTTCACTTATTCCTTTGAAAGTACGTCGATGGATACGTGCTTTATTGTATGTTATTGCATACGCAACAAGTATCACAGACCTTTTTTGTTGGGTGAAGTTCCAGTCTACATTAAACCCCTCCATGCTCCTTCTTGTAGGTGAGACTGATGGCCGTGAGGCGGGTGAGTTTTTTAGTAGTTACATGACCACCGATATCCTCTTCTCGAGTGTCGGACTATTACTACTGATTATGCTTCTGCAGATTCTTGTAGTAGTAGGACAGAAAATCAAACTCCCTATTGGTGTTAGCGATAAAATGGATGTTATGTATCGAGTATTTGCTCGGCTGCAACCTGTCTTAGGGGCTCTTTGCATTGTATTGTTCTGTTGGTCGGCATACTCATCAGCGCATAATAAGAAAGAGATGGTGGAGATGTTCTCCTTAGATACTATTGGTTCTGTAGAGCACGAACTGACAACCAGCGATTGTGCACAGTTCTATCTGCCTGTCTATCGACTTGTGTTCAGTATCTTCTCAAATGAGTTAGCATCGCAACAAATCGATCGTCTCATCGAAGCAAAGGACAAGATGAAAGTGGATAGCTGTTCGTATAAATCGCCAAATATTGTCCTTATCATTGGAGAAAGCTATGGTAAGCATCATTCACAACAATATGGTTATTTCATGCCGACGACCCCTCGTCAGATTAAACGGGAAAAGTCGGGATTACTCGTACCGTTCAGTGATGTCGTAGCACCATGGAACTTAACCAGCTTTGTGTTCAAGAACGTTTTCTCTCTGCATGTTGTTGGAGAGAAAGGGGAGTGGTGTGATTATCCGCTCTTCCCTTCACTGTTCCGTAAGGCAGGCTATCATGTTACTTTTATAACCAATCAGTTCCTACCGAAAGCGAAGCAGGCTGTATATGATTTCAGCGGTGGTTTCTTCTTAAATCACCCAGAACTTTCATCGGCAATGTTCGACTCTCGTAACTCCCAATTATACCGATTTGATCGAGGATTACTCGATGATTACGATAAGAATCAAAAGCAACACAATACAAACCATAACCTTATTATCTTCCATCTACTCGGACAGCATGTCACTTATAAACAGCGTTATCCGAGCGATCGTCACCATTTCACGGCTGATGACTATGCGGAAAAGCGTTCTGACCTCGATGGTAAACAGCGTAGTATCTTGGCTGATTATGATAATGCCATCCTATATAATGACTCCATCGTGGATGCTATCATTAGTCGTTTTGAGAATCAAGAGGCTATCATTATCTATATGCCTGACCACGGAGAAGAATGCTTTGAGGGTAATAGAGGCTTCATTTGTCGTAAACATTCAGCAGCTATTGATTATGACTTAGCACGCTATGAGTTTGAAATACCTTTCTGGATTTTCTGTACACATAAGTATGCTGTGAAGCACCCTGATATTTTCCAAGAAATCATCGCTGCTAAGCATCGTCGTTATATGACGGATGCATTACCGCATCTGTTGCTTTACTTAGCTGGTATCCATACGAAAGACTATCATCCCGAATATAATATCCTCAGTCCACAATACAATGAGATGAGACCGAGAATATTAAAGAATACAACGGATTACGATAAGCTTACTCGTCCTTCTGAGAAGCATCTCTTACCAAAGCAGAAGTCTATGTCAAAAGAGAAGATAGCTTGTAAGGTGGGTAGTGAACGTAGAGAAATGAATTAGAGAAGTGTAAAGTAATTCGTAAAAGACCACAAAATTAATTATTAAAGTTAGGATGTTTAATAAGGAAAAGAATACATATACAGAACACTCCGCACCAGAGTATAGGAAAGAACGCCGAGAAGCGTTGCTTACACGGGTAGAGTGTGATGCGTTGAGAGGGCTTGCCATTATCGGAATCTTCCTACATAATTACTGCCATTGGTTGCGTCCAGTGGTAAAGGAGAACGAATATCAGTATTTCCAACGTAATGTAGACAAACTTTATCAAGTGTTACAGGGGTCGTGGAACGAATTGTTCTTCTTTCATATCCTTTCGTTCTTTGGGCATTATGGAGTACCTGTATTCCTCTTCTTATCGGCTTACGGTCTGACGATGAAGTACGAGAAGCAACAGCCAACAGTGCCAACAAGTATGCTGCAAGTACAGTCAAGTCTTCCAGTCTTTGGTTTTATCAAATATCATTGGGTAAAACTTTTCCGTATGATGATAGTTGGTTTTGTAGCTTTTACGATGGTTGACGCTATTACCGACGCTCCCCACGATTACCATGTGATGGATATTATCGGTCAAATGGGACTTTTTAATAATCTACTTCCCAATCCTGACGATATTATTTGGCCTGGTCCTTACTGGTTCTTTGGGCTTATGATACAGTTGTATATCGTGTATCGACTTTGCCTTTATCGCCGACATTGGGCGTGGAATGTTGTGTTGATAGTGCTTTGTTTTGCCATACAGTTATCTTGTGAACCAGAGAGTGAGGCTTTGAACCGCTGGAGATATAACTTTATCGGTGGTATGCTGCCATTCGGTTTTGGTGTACTTTATGCGAGATTCGCACACGCCTGGACGACTGCTACAAACCTTGTTGCCTTTGTCCTTTCGTTATTTGCCATATTGCTGATGAGCTTCAACTACATAACATGGTATTTTGTACCCCTTGTAATATGTGTCGCCTCTATTACTTTTGTGAGATTACTCAGTTGGATAGAAGGCGTAGTTGGCAATAAGTATTTCTCTGTTATGAATATTCTCTCGTGGGTTGGCAGCATCTCAGCAGCCCTTTTCGTCTGTCATCCTATCACAAGAAAGATATTTATTCCAATCTCTCGAGGGGGAGAATATTGGACGGGGCTCCTCCTTTACATTATCTCTTCACTTTGTTTAGCATGGTTGTTCAAAGAGTTAATGAAGAAGATACCGAGTCCAAAGTTAAAGTAAAGGAGTCTTATAAATACACGATTTCATCGCAATAAATGAAGATAAGAAACATTGAATTAGCTGATATAAGCCGTTACCGAGGAGAGTTGATGGGGTTGGCCATCATCTTCGTTATTCTTTTTCATGTGGGGCTGCCACGTGAAGATGCCTTCTTTGGCTTGAAGAGAATGGGCAACATCGGTGTAGACTTCTTCCTCTTCTTGAGCGGTATGGGCTTGTGGTTCTCTTGGACAAAGCACCCTTCGCTGCGAAAGTTTTATCTTCGACGTTTCTTACGTGTCTATCCTACTTGGCTCTTCATGGCCTGTCTCTACTATATACCTGATTTCCTTAACATCAATCTCACAGGACATAGTGGGCACAGTATGAATATCATCGATCTCATCGGGGATATAACGATTAACTGGGACTTCTGGATGCACAACGAGCTAACGTTTTGGTATATCCCTGCTATCATGGTTTTCTATCTTGTGAGTCCTTTTTATATGATGCTTATCGCCAAGAATCCTATCTATCGTTGGACTCCTGTAGTCATGATAATGTGGTGTGTTGTGGTCGAATATATTACCCCACTGCATGAAGCAGTGGGTCATTTAGAGATATTTTGGAGCCGTGCGCCCATCTTCTTTATAGGTATTAACATCGCAGAGGCGGTGAAACGGAAAGAAACAGTGGGTGGTTCGGCTATTTGGATGATAGTGATAACATTCGTTATCGCTCTTTCCTCTTGTCTGTTTCTTGAACAAGAGAAGCACGGACAGTTCCCCTTATTCCTTGAACGTATGCTTTATATCCCCCTTACGTTTACATCGATTATCCTCTTCAATCAAGTCCTTCATCATACACCAAAGTATATGAACAAAATACTAAAAGTCTTTGGTGCATTGAGTTTGGAGCTTTATTTGATACATTCCCACTTCGTACTCGATTATCTTGAGCGGACTGATTGGTCTTATTGGCCTAAGTTTGTTGTGACGATTGTCCTCAGTCTGATATTTGCATGGCTCTTACAAACTATAATTAAAGGGATTATAACGCCCATAGAGAATAGAATAAAATGAAGAACCTTATACTGTTAATACGTCCACATCAATGGATTAAGAATCTTATCGTCTTCCTTCCAGTCTTCTTTGGAGGTGCTTTACTGCAATGGGAAGCGGTTTACGCAGGATTTATCACAGTCTTGTCTTTTAGTCTGACGGCCTCATCTATCTATTGTCTGAACGACATTGTCGATGTTCATGACGACCGTCAACACCCTGTGAAGTGTCATCGTCCGATGGCCTCTGGTGCTGTCAGTATTGTTCAGGGATATATCCTGATGGGGTTGATGTTTGCTTTATCGATGATTTCGACCTTTTTGTTGCATGCACGTCAGGTTGAAACAGCCAGTGTAATAATCTTCTATTGGCTGTTAAATATAGGTTATTGCCTTCGTTTGAAGCGTTATGCAATCATTGACGTGTGTGTTGTTGCCTTCGGATTCGTTCTCCGTATCCTGGCAGGAGGATATGCAACAGACATTCATCTGAGTAAGTGGATTGTTCTGATGACCTTCTTGTTAATGCTCTTCCTGTCCTTTGCTAAACGACGTGACGATGTTGTGAGGATGAACGAGACAGGCCATGCACCTCGCCAGAATACTATCCGATATAATCTTACTTTCATTAATCAAGCGATAACAATAACGGCAAGTGTTACCTTGGTGTGCTATATCATGTACACAGTAAGTCCCGAAACCATCGCTAATTTCCACACAGATCACCTTTATCTGACCAGTGTCTTTGTGCTCTTGGGCCTACTTCGTTATATCCAGATATCGGTTGTTGATAAGAAGAGTGGTGACCCAACGAAGGTGATGATACACGATCGTTTCATGCAGCTGATAGTGTTAGCCTTCGGACTTGCCTTCCTCTTTATTATCTATGTATTTAAGAATAGTCAATAAGAGATGAAGAGGATATACGCTTTCGACTTCGATGGTACGCTAACAACCAAGGACACACTCATAGAGTTTATCCGCTTCTCAAAGGGGAGTGTGCGTCTGTTCTTGGGTTTCCTACTCTTTTCTCCTCTCCTTATATTAATGAAGCTTCATCTTTATCCTAATTGGAAAGCTAAGCAAAGAGTTTTCGCTTGGTTCTTTAGGGGGATGAGCCTCGATAGTTTTAATCGGTTATGTGTTGACTTTGCCCAGCAGAACAAGCAGCTACTTCGCCCTGCTGGTGTAAAGAGACTACAGATGGCTGTACAGGAAGAAGATAGTGTTGTACTCATAATCAGTGCGAGTGTTGATAACTGGGTATGTCCTTTCTTCGATGAAATCGATAAAAAGATACAAGTGATAGGTACTCAAATCGAAGTGGAAGGAGGATATCTTACTGGGCGGTTTATCACTAAGAACTGCTACGGACAAGAGAAAGTAAGTCGACTGAAGGAGCTCTATCCGCAACGTGAGTCTTATGAGTTGATTGCCTTTGGGGATAGTAGAGGAGATAAGGAGCTACTTGCCCATGCAGACAAAGGATATTATAAACCTTTTAGAGAGACGGAGTAAAGATGCTAAGCAGACAGGTTAAAGATAAGAAAAAGCTCAGTGAAATCGTGCGTTTTATCATTGTAGGGTCATTAGCTGCAGCCATTCAGTATGGTACTTATCTGTTGATGATATGCTGGTTACAGCCTCTTATTGCTAATACCATCGCTTATCTTGTAAGCTTCACATTCAACTATATTGCCTCAACACGATACACCTTCCGTGTGAAGTCTACTACGAAACGAGGGGTGGGTTTTGTTTTCTCACATGTTATTAACTATGTCTTACAAAGTACTTTCCTACAACTTTTCCTTTGGTTAGGGCTTAGTAAGCAGTTAGCCTTAATTCCTATGTTTGCTATTTGTGTACCAATAAACTTCCTTTTGGTGCGCTTTTTTCTACGTAGGAAGTAAGGATAAATTTCTTGATAGAACCGAAGAAGTGAGTGAAAGGAGGTGGCCTCCCTCCTATCTATAGCTGGCACCTCCCACAACACCTCCCCAGCAGGCAAGGATGTTGCATGTGTGGTTACCCCTATTGGGCTGGCCTCACCCCCAACCCCTCTCCGATTGGAGAGGGGAGTAGTATGTGAGGTTACCCCTATTGGCCTGCTGAGAAATGGAGAAGAGACGCTAAACGCATGGATGACATACAGGGGTATCTCGGTAATCACTCCCCTCTCCATTCGGAGAGGGGCTGGGGGTGAGGCCTCTGTGGCTGTAATGTTCTGTGTTATCGGTTGACTTAATGTCTCTGTGGGCATTTGTGTGTTCTGTTCTTCTGTGTTCTTCTGTGAGAGAAAGAACATTGGAGAATTGTTGGGAGGGAGGTTTTCTCTCACAGAGCGCACAGAGTTCACTGAGCCTTTTTGCGCACAGTTTCAATCCCACAGAAGGCCTTCGGCATACAGAGTTCACAGAGCGTTACTGCTAATGATGGTTGTAATGTTCTGTGTTATCGGTTGACTTAATGTCTCTGTGGACATTTGTGTGTTCTGTTCATCTGTGTTCTTCTGTGAGAGAAAGAAATATCCTCCGTGAGAGATAGCATACTAACCATGTAAACAGAAAATGTCAAGATATTTTGCAAGCTACTCCCTTCTCTTTCCGAGAAAAGGCCGAGTATGCAACAAGAAGAGGCTCTTCTATGTTCAAGAACATGCCCTTCTTGCAGGTTAAAGACGCCCTTCTTGAAGCAAGAAGGGCGTCTTCTTTGTTGCTGTTCGTAACGTGCTGATTTATTGAAGGTTATATCTTCGGTTAGAGAAGATGTAATACGCTGGTCTTAGGGGCGTTTGTTCTGATTGTATGTAATGATTTTTCATAGCACTGATTGCTATTTTAAAGTGTGGAGAAATTGCTGGAATAGGCACATGGGAATATTAGAATCAGCTGTAAAGGACGATTAATTAACGCAGATAATTATAGTTTTTTTGAATCAAGTAAACACATGTCGATAAGGAGTAATGAGTACTAAGACCATGAATGTGAGAAGTGGAAAACCTCTTAGAAAAGACCACTCACTTGTATAGTCAAATATGCCATTGATTGCTGTAAATGATAAAAGTTTTGCCTGACATTACCAAATTCTTTTGTTAAATGTGCTTTAATTCGTACCTTTGTACCAAATAATCAAAGCTACTCAATGCACATATTCAATATTTTCAAGGTGAAGAAAGAAGAACGCTGGCTGGCTTTCGTCATGTTAGCAGTCTTTGTTACGTTCAATGCGATGGTGATAGCAAGCCACTATCACGTCTACACCATGGATGTACATGGTGGTTTTTGGAGCATCTTTACCAAGAACTTTCGTATGTCAGGCTATGATTGTTGGTCATGGATAACGGTTTCGGGAGGACGTATCCATTTCGTTACATCACGTCATCCGTTGTATCTTACCTTTCTTTATCCGCTCTATCTGCTCAATGACTGGCTCATACAGAATGTAGGATATAACTTTGCAGTGTATTTCATGGCCGTCATTATCGTCTTTTCAGCCTTCTATGCAGTACTCTTTATGTACCGAGTTTTCCGAGAGGTATTGGAGTTGAGGCGCAAAGACGCAAGACTACTTACCTTGTTGTTATTCTCTTTTGGACACGTACTCATTCCAACCATGGTGCCAGACCACTTCGTTGTTTCTCTGATGCTGCTCTCTCTGACGCTTTACATCACGGGAAAGAAGATGAAGAAAGGACAATTACTAACCGCTTGGCAATCGTTGGTTCTGACCTTCTTTACAGCAGGAATGGCAACATCAAACGGGGCGAAGACTTTGTTAGCAGGCTTATTCACCAATGGAAAGAAGGTCTTTACCGTTAAGTTTATCTCTATTGGAGTAGTCCTTCCTTTGCTCTTATTGCTCGGTATTCAACAGTCGCAATATTATCTTTTGGAGGTTCCACAGCAAGCAGTTGTGCGTCATATCGAAAGCGAAACACTGAAGAAGAACCCGCAGAAGGTGCTCGAACATAAGAAGCAAAGAGACGAATGGCAGCGAACACACCTTGGTCAGCCTGTGGGAGATGGGGTAATAACGAAGTTGATGGATGTCTCTACGCCACGTGTTCCAACCATTGTAGAGAACTTCTTCGGTGAGTCTATTCAGCTTCACCAGCGTTCGTTATTAATGGATGTGTCGTGGGAACGTCCTATCTTCGTGGAGTACAACTGGAGTGTGAACTATATCATTGAGGCTTTTATCGTCCTCTTATTTATAGTAGGTATTGTGTTCAGCTATAAGCAGCGGTTCTTTAAAATGCTTTTAGCTTGGTTTGCTTGTGACCTCACCTTGCATCTCATCCTTGGATTTGCCGTCACTGAGGTGTATATAATGACCTCAGGATGGGCATTCATCATCCCCATCTCCTACGGTTACTTACTGAGACAATTATCGATGAAATGGCTAAGAGTGATGCGTGTGACGTTAATCATGCTAACCATCTATCTTTGGATTTACAATGCAGGACAGACATTCTATTACTTAATGTCGTAAGCTATGTGGATGAAGTTTATTAAGATAAGAAAAGACGAGCGTCTTTCGGTTTGTTTATTCCTCCTGTGGCAGCTCATCATGCACGCTACAGTGATTATTCCTTACTATTCGGTGTTCTCAAGAATATCAAAGGATTATCGAAAGAACTTCCTCGATTGGTTTCATGTCTCTGGTTTTGACCCACTCACTTACTGCGTTGTTACCGACTGGACAACAGCCTACGATGTGCATAGACACCCTTTGTTGGCTTTCTTCTACTATCCCGTCTATCTTATCAATCAGGGATTAATGAGCTTATTGGGCATTAACTGTGTACAGTTTCTCGTTGCCATTGTCCTTCTCCTTAGTTCGCTTTATGCGTTCCTATTGATGATGCGAATAGGAAAAGAGCTTCTTCACCTCTCGCAACGAGAGTCTTCTGTGCTCGCTTTCTTACTCTTTTCCTTCGCATACGTACTATTAGCAGCTATCTCTCCCGACCATTTCATCCTTTCGTTATTCCTCATTCTCTTAGTGATTTATGTGACAGGTAAGCAGATGACAGAGCGTAAACCATTGAAGAGATGGCAGACGATAGTCTTCTTTATCCTTACTGCTGGCGTATCACTTAATAATGGGTTAAAGGTGTTATTAGCTGATCTTTTCTCAAGGGGGAAGCGTTTCTTTCATCCTAAGAACCTTATTCTTGTTGTCATCTTACCTGCTGCAACAATCTGGAGCTTTGGTCTTTGGGAGTACAAAACGTTCGTTGCCGATAGTGTTAACACACGAAAGGCACACGAAAAGAAAGCTGTAAAGGATGAGAAGACCAAGATGTGGAAAGAGTTCAGCGATACGACGCATCTTAAAGACAGTCAACAACAGGCAGAAGCGTTTGCGTTACTATGGAAAAAACACCGAAAGGCGCAGTTGAAGGCAAAGTATAGCGCACCACAATATGCTCATTCTGGTACGCCAGTGAGTAAACAACCGTTCTTGAACTGGACAGATGTGACTACTTCTCGGCGTGAGACACTCGTTGAAAACCTCTTTGGTGAGTCTATACAGTTGCACCAGAAGTACACGTTATGTGATGTTATTCGCGACCGTCCAGTCTTTGTTAGTTATAATTGGGTCGTAAACTATATTGTTGAAGGTCTTATCGTCTTACTCTTTTTAGGTGGAATCTGGGCTGGTAAACGTAGTAAGCTGATGTGGATGTGTTTATCATTCTTCGCCCTTGACATGATACTTCATATAGGCTTAGGGTTTGGTATTAACGAGGTATATATAATGACTGCGCATTGGGCTTACGTCATTCCGTTGTGTATAGGTTGCCTGATAAAGTCAATGAAAGGTGGGATTAGGCATGCTATTACCCTATTGACAGCCTTGATAGCTTTCTATCTCATTGTTTATAACAGTGCTCTAATTATCTTCACACTATAGTAAAGTTATGGAAAACAAAGCCTCTGTATCAATAGTCCTCTGTACTTACAATGGTGAGAAATACGTGAGGGAGCAGATAGACTCACTGCTCGCTCAGTCTTATCCTATCCATGAGATTATCATTCAAGATGATGGATCGACGGATCATACATGGGAGATACTACAAGCGTATGCGTCAAAACATACTGTTATTCGTACTTTTAAGAATGAAGGCGAACATGGTGTTAATGCGAACTTCCTTTCTGCATTGCATCGTGCAACAGGTGATTATATTGCCATCTCCGACCAAGATGATATCTGGGAGAGGGATAAGATAGAGACACAGATGCGTTGTATAGAAGATAAGATGCTATGTAGTGGACACTCACGACCCTTCTCGACAGATGGTTCCTTTGCTTATTTTGACAATAGACCACGCAATGTGAATATCTTTCGAATGATGTTCTTAGGTCTTCCGGGCCATACTTTATTATGTAAGCGAGCATTGATTCATCTCCTACCACCCCTCGAGAGTCTTGTTTATAAGGTCACCCTTTACGATGCAGTGTTGAGTATTATTGCCGCATCCTACGACAGTATTGTGTATTGTAATAAGGTGTTAGTGAACTTCCGACGCCATGCAGAGGCTACTACCTACAATGATTATAGTAGTAGTCTGCCCTCATGGAGGAACGCTCTCACTGAGTTAACGTGGAGTCTGAACCATTATAAAGAGATACGTAAGAAGGTTGTCCCCATCTTTCAAGGTAAGCTTATGTTGATGGAGGGCTTACATTCAAATATACACGATTTCATCGAAGCTCGCGAAGTAATGCGAATGGAGACCAAGCAGGGCGTCTTTGCCTTCTTACATTTACAATATCTACTAACGAAGAACTATAAGAAGCTCTTTCATACACGAGGTGGTGGACCAGTCAAACTACTTCGTGCTATGCTTTATCCTATCATGCAGTTGTACATGTATCACTAAGATGAATGCTATTATCCTTTCTTTCGATGAAAGTAATTGAGACATTCCTTTAGTGTTTGCGAACCTCCCAACTTCATTACGATATAATAGAGTAGGGCTGCCAAGACGACTCTCGTCAATAATAGAAGTAGAAGACTCTGTATCCATAAAGTAATGAGATAAGTGGAAATCATTACCGCAGCGGATGTTAATAGATAAGGACAAAGATCTTTAAGGATATCTATGAGGCGTATGCCAATCTCTTTATGTGCGAAGAACTGCCACACACCCAACCAAAGGACAGTAATAACTGTATAGACACTCACCATGAAGACGATTCCTTGTTGGTAACAAAGGATAATGAGTCCTACCTGTGCTACGATTAATAAGACCGTACACCACATATAGACAGCAGACTTACCTCGACTGAGAATGAGGTTTTGATACATTGTATAAAAGGGTAGGAAAGCCCCACTAATACACAAAATACGCAACAAAGGAATACTCTCTACCCATTTATCTGATATAAGAAGAATGATAAATTCGTGCGATATCATCGCTAATCCGAACATAGCGGGAAAGACCAAAAAGGCGGTAAAACGCATCATTTTTCTAAACACATTTACTTGCCTTTTGACGTCATTATTCACCTCTACCAATACTGGTTGCGCTACTTGTGACACTGTTCCAGACACGAAGGTACTTGCCATCGTATCCCACTTGAAGGCTTGAGAGAAGTTACCTACCACCTTTGCTGAGTATAAACGACCGAAGATAAAGGTTAGTATGTTTTGGCTAATTGTATTGATGATGGTCGTTACGAGTATCTTATAACTAAAAGGAAACATTCTCTTGACGGGCTTGAAATCGATGTGAAATGAGGGACGCCAAGGAATGATAAAGAAGCGCCAAAGACTCGTGAGGGTGATATAAAGCAGTTGCTGCCAGGCCAAACTCCAATAGGCATAACCCTTTAAGGCTAACACGATACCCACTACTCCTGAGATGATAAGACTTGTGATACGCAGAAGGGCTGTTTCTTTTACCATCATGTTCTTAAATAGATAAGCTGCAGGAACAGTTCCTAATGATGAGAACAAAAGGGAGGCAAAAAGGAAACGAGATAGGTTGATAAGCTCTGTGTGGTGGAAGAAGTTGGCTATTAAAGGTGCTGAAAAGAATAGTACGCTATAGGATACCCACCCCGTTATAGCACTAAACCAAAAGACAGAGTTATAGTCATTGTCAGTGGGATGTTCCATGTTTGCAAGTGCTGTGGTGAACCCACTCTCTTGCAAAGCACCTGCTATTGCAGTAAAGACAGCCAGCATCCCCACTAAACCATAGTCTGATGGTGTGAGTAGACGAGCTAAGAATATGCCGATAACTATATTCAGTAGCTGCATTGTACCATTGTTCAATGCACCCCAAAAGAGCCCTTTGGCTGTTTTCTCCTTTAGTGTTTCTTTTTCCATTCTGTTTGTATCTCTGTGATACGTAGTCATTTTTTTCTTTTGTGAAGTGCCTCTCTGCTTGTCTGCCGTTGCGTCTTTTCCCCTCGCACTAACATCCTTTTTGAAGCACTTTATTGGTCTTTGTGATAGCGAGTCCCCCTTTCCTTTGCTCCTATCTTTTTATGTTTACCTTATATAACTTGCAAATGTAGCGTTTTTCTTTGGAAATGCCAAATATCATATCCTTTGTGTTGTATTCAGCAGGGGACGGTCGAACAACCCCGATGAGGGCGTTTTTTCTGATAGCCGCATCGGTGAAGTCTACCCTAAGAGGGGCATAAAATGATTACACAAACCCCTAATTTAGTTTTAAATTCATTTGCTGTCATATTTAACATTTGCGGTAAGAGGCTAAGAAACAGTTGGTTATCTGCCTTCAATACATGACAGGAATGACAGGAAAATTAGTTTTAATAGAATCACTTGTTATCGTGAGTTAGTCAGCTGCCTACTGTTCCTGTTGTTTTAGGAAGGCTTCGATGGCTGTAGTACTATTTAATTTCTTCGTGTCAATTCCGTAGCGTTCGCTTTGATAAACTTCACGATGAAAAGGCCCGAAAACCTCGTCTATCCGTATGAAGTCAGTATTTGTAGCGAGGAAACCATAAAGGATAGTAACCCGATAATGGGTGTCCTCGTACACAATCTCGTTGCTTTTGTCGAATAGCGGTGATATCCAAAGATAAAAGAGTTGTAGTGCAATGATAAGTGGGACGGTCATCCACGTGCTTGTGTACAAACAGCCTATACTGGCATTACCCTCTTCTTCCCATTTCCGTTTGATATATCGTATGAGAAAGAAGAGTATCAACCAAGGTAATGTACAAACAATCAAGGTGTTTGCATCGCTCCATAATTTCCAAGGTGATATCCAATTGAATATTAGCCATAACAGTTCTGCCCACATCAAGTAGCTTAATGCGCTTCGAACCTTCCTATAGATATTGTGCTGTTGTGTACACATTTCGTATAATGATTTCGTACTGTTGGGAGTTCATGATGGTCTTTTGTCAGCAGAGAGAATGAGTGTCTCTGCTGATGTTAGCTGTAAA
The DNA here is from genome assembly GCF_003043935.1 of Prevotella sp. oral taxon 313. Taxonomy (NCBI): domain Bacteria; kingdom Pseudomonadati; phylum Bacteroidota; class Bacteroidia; order Bacteroidales; family Prevotellaceae; genus Prevotella; species Prevotella sp. oral taxon 313. Next base: position 2,129,172 of record NZ_PYXE01000001.1, on the reverse strand, counting down.
AGCAGTGCTGGATGAGCATCTTTCTGACGGTAGAGAACCTGTATAAATGTTAGCGTTTAACGCTCTCACAATAGGAGGAAACAGTCTCGAAAAAGCTGATATATAACCCACAATAAATCAGCGTGTTATAAATAGTGTTTGAGAACATGCCCTTCTTGCCTCAAGAAGGGCGTCTTCTTGCCCCTTGAAGGGCATGTTCTTGAACATTGAAGGGCCTCTTCTTGTTTCAAGCCTATCCTCGTGGCGGTTCTTCCCGCTACTTATCCCTCATGGGATGTGGCGTAATCACCGCCAGTCTCTCATACTATCTGTTTGTATGTTTAACGTTCTTATGCCCTATATTAGTATCTTTGTAGGGAAAATTCTGTGATATTTTCTCTCATAGAAGATATTTCTTTTTCTCACAGAGTTACACAGAAGAACAGAACACACAGCATTCCACAGAGACATTAAGTCAACCGATTTCACAGAACGTTACAGCCAATCTTAGTTGAAAGGCCTCTGTGATATCTGTATGCCGGAGGCGTTCTGTGAGTTCGAAACGTTGGTTGAAATGTTCTGTTAAATCTGTGAGTTCTGTGAGAGAAAAAAATCTCCAGCGAATTGTTTGTGTGTTATCTCATAGAGAGGGTGCGTTCTATTTCTCACAGATTTACACAGAAGAACAGAACACACAGGGCTTAAAGCAAGTGGTGCCACCTCTCCCTTTGTGACCTCTCGGCCGTGCATATATATGTATATTGGTTCTAATAACAATATTGAAGGATAAGTTTTTATAGAGAGAGAAGGTGAAGTCATATTCTTTTATTATCTTTGCAACAAGTATAATAACGGAAGATGATAGAAACGTTCAACACAGGAGAGACACAAGAAAGCCTCCGACAGGAATATAACCCAGACGGTTCTGTGCTACGACAGGCACAGTTGAGGCTGCTCGACATGGCTATCTATCTGCAAGAAACAGCAAAGAAGCTAGGTGTTCCTTGCCGACTTGATGGCGGAAATGTGTTAGGGGCAATGCGTCATGGAGGGTTTATTCCTTGGGATGATGATATTGACATGGTTGTAGACTACAAGGATTTTAAACGGCTCTGTGACTATCTGAAGGCGCATCCACACCCTCAATTCGTCTTACAAGACAACGATACCGACCCTGGTTTCTATAAGGAATGGGCTTGTCTGCGTGACTTAAAGAGCGAGAACAGGAGTCATGATAATCAGCAGAGTGCTGACCGAAGAATGCACGAGGCGCAGAAATTTAGAGGACTCCATGTAGACATCTTCCCCTATGAGGGTAACATGATTCCTTGGTTGCAGCGTTTGGCAGCCAAACTATCAGTCAATGTTAACACAAAGTTAGCTGGTCGTTACCCTCAGTTGGCGCAAATGGGTTATAAGTTCCTACATGTCATCGTCTTTCCAGTGTTCCGCTTTATAGGGAAACTATTTGGTAATCCCGACCTCTATATGCACTCTTACGGTGCATGGTTTTATGAGCAGAACCCGCGTCGTTGCATGATACCACATAAAGACATCGTCTTTGAAGGTCATACCTTTGAAGGGCCAGCCGATGCTGATGAGTTATGTCGTATCGCCTATGGGAACTACATGGACTTACCACCAAGGGACAAGCGTGATAGACACAAGATAGATGTTGTCTTTAAGTAGTAGGATAGTGTAGTAATGTAGGTATTAGTAGACTGTGATATCTCCATCTTCAAAATAACAATTAACCAAATATAAGTATGAACATAGCAGTAATCTTTGCAGGAGGTTCTGGACTACGTATGCACACGAAGTCGCGCCCTAAGCAGTTTCTTGACCTAAACGGAAAGCCGATAATCATCTATACATTAGAGTTGTTTGACAACCACACAGATATAGATGCTATCGTAGTAGCATGTATTGAAAGCTGGATTCCTTTCCTTGAGAAGCAGCTCCGTAAGTTTGAGATTAATAAGGTAGTGAAGATTATACCAGGTGGAAAGTCTGGACAAGAGTCTATCTACAAGGGACTGTGTGCTGCAGAGGAATATGCACAGAGCAAGGGTGTAAGCAACGAAGAGACAACCGTTCTTATTCACGATGGTGTTCGTCCGCTGATAACAGAAGAGACAATAACAGATAACATCAAGAAAGTAGAAGAGGTCGGGAGTTGTATCACTTGTATCCCAGCAACAGAAACACTTATCGTGAAGCAGGCTGATGATGCTTTAGAGATTCCTTCGCGTGCCGATTCGTTCATTGCTCGTGCACCACAGAGTTTTCGTTTGATCGATATAATAACTGCTCATAGACGCTCCTTGGCGGAAGGAAAAGCCGATTTCATCGATTCTTGTACGATGATGAGCCACTATGGTTATAAGTTAGGGACGATTATCGGACCGATGGAGAATATTAAGATTACAACCCCAACAGATTTCTTCGTGCTGCGTGCGATGGTGAAGGTGCATGAAGATCAGCAGATATTTGGATTGTAAAGTTGTTGTTATGTGTCGATGGAATGGAGATTTTTATAACTTTATAGGGTTAGAATGAAGGAAAGAATACTAAAAGAAGATATAAGCTATTTTGCTGATACGTTCCCTTTCTCAGCAGCATTGGAAGGGAAGACGATTGTTGTAACGGGGGCAACTGGCTTGTTGGGGGCGTGTATGGTACGTTGTCTGTTGGCTCTACGCACAGAAAAAGGTATCAACTTACACGTGGTGGCTGTTGTAAGGAACGTACAAAAGGCAGAGAGAATGTTTGGTCAGGCAAGCGATGAAATCAGCTATTATTCATACGACTTCTCTTGTGTTGAACCATTCATACCTACAAAAAAAATAGACTACCTCTTCCACTTTGCTGCCCCGACAGCTTCAAAAGATTTTGTTGAACACCCTGTAGAGACGATGAACACCGTCTATGGCGGTATGCAAAACCTATTGTCTTACGCCCATGAGAATGGAGTAAGTTCGATGGTGTTAGCCTCAACGTTAGAAGTCTATGGTACTGTAACTGACGACCGACACCCACTTACGGAAGACATGCAGGGCTATCTTGACCCAATGGCAACTCGTAGCAGTTATCCGTTAGCAAAGAGAGCTGCCGAGGCATTGTGCCATAATTACGCAGACGAGTATGGTGTCCACGTGAAGGTGGCACGTTTGGCACAGACTTTCGGTGCTGGTGTGAATGGTAATGACAATCGTGTCTTTGCACAGTTTGCACGCAGTGTTATGAAGAATGAGGATATCATTCTACATACGACAGGCGAGCTCAGTCGTTGCTATTGCTATACGATAGATGCCGTCACGGCAATGCTGTATATTCTCTTGCGTGGTAAGGATGGCGAAGCATACAATGTAGCAAACAAAGACACTTATATCTCTATCCGTGAGATGGCAGAGTTGGTTGCATCAACGTTTAATCCTCAGAGAGTGAAGGTGGTGATACAGCCACAAGAAGGCTTGGGATATTCGCCAACAACCAAGCTCAGACTTGCCACACAGCGTATTCAGGAGTTAGGATGGAAACCTCATTATGGGATGAAGGAGATGTTCCGTCGACTCATCCTTTCAATGGAGGAAGAACAGGTATGAGTAGTTTTCTGCAACGGATAAGAGAGAGCCTCTTCCATGTCTACGACCGAAAAGACTTGCGAAGATGGGAGGGCGACCCTAAGAATGAACTGCCAATCTATGGTGTTTATCATGTCATGTTAGACTCTGGATGGGAGTCATTGGTGAGAAGGCAGATAGATAATCTGCGTAAGAGTGGTCTGCTGGATGCGACAACGACTTTCTACGTGAGTTGTATAGCAGCCCATCAAGAGGATGTGGACTGTCTGAAGCGTATTATCAATAGTGATAAGCTCGTGATAATATCTAATGTCACCGATCCTAAGCGGTATGAGTATCCTGCTTTAGAGTTTATTAAGCAACTGTCTGAAAAGGAGGATTGTCTCTTCTATTACTTCCATACGAAGGGCATCTCTTACCAGTCGCTAACCTCTAACGACCGTCTCTTCTGCTCTTTTAAGAAGAAGATAGAGGCTTGGAGAGAGATGTTGGAATATTTCATCTTTGATAAATGGAAGGTTGCCGTGAATATTCTGAATGAAGGCTACGATACCTATAGCTGTTATCGATGGCCACCACGAAACTATACAATGTATTCTGGTAGTTTCTGGTGGGCAAGGTCGGCTTATATAAGGACACTACCAACTTTTGATAAAGCGGTTATTTCTACCAATCGTTTCTATTCTGAGGTATGGCTTTTTGAGAGAAACCATCGACAGTTCTCGGCATTTGACACAATAGCCGACCTCTACTTCGTAAGGATTCCTCGTTCTATCTATACGGATGAGCAGTCAAAGTGGCTTGATAAGGTGTGCTTCTCGTTTACTTATAATATGCGGAAAATAGAAAAGCATATCTTCAAATACAATTATAAGAAACGGTGTCAGAAACGTTTCCAGAAACTAAAGAATGAGATATAATATAAGGTGATGGATTGTTTAGAGAGGTATGTTCTCACTCAATCCTATTCGTTCTTGATAAATATTCTTTTATATGTAAGCTTTTAGGGCTGGGGACTAATATGCGCTCCCAGCCCTCTTGTCTGTTATACTTTCTTATTACCTCTATTTGATATGAAAATGATTTTCCTGTCATATCTGTCATGTCTTGTGTGCTCCTAATACCTTGATAATCAAAAGATATCCTTCAAATGTTAAAATGACAGCAACTAAAACTAAAATTAAATTAGGGTAATAGGAGTGTTTGTCTTCCTTATTTAAATAGGTAATAGCAGTCGCTTTTCGTGGTGAACCATTTTTGTTCTTAATATCATGACGTTTGTATATAAGGCGAGCAAGAGTTAATAAGATTATTTGTAAGTGTAAATAATATTCATAATCGTAATTTTTACGGGTCAACTTAACTTTGATTAGGAGTGCTTAACTAAAAGGGCAATAATAAAGAAGGAAAGGAAAATTAAACGAATAAAAAGGAAATTTATAACAATTATTCGATAATCTTCTTATAAGCGGTTTGCTTTAACTTTGCAATACTAAAATTAAGATATCTCCACATAGGTGTCAGGACAAAAATATTCAAGCACGCTGAGGCGGCCTAATAACTCAAAGTTCTACTCCGTGAGAGTCTTTCTAACGACTGGAAGATGGTTATCCGTTGTACAGTGTGTCTGGGTAATGAATGGTATATATATAATTATGTGACATCATCGCAGGACTCGAAGTTTTTGATAAAGCCCCCTTTTGAATAGAGAAGGAAAAGATATATCAAATAATTAAAACTAAAGACGAAAATGAAGAAAATTAAATTCCTTTTGTTCGTATTGCTTGCATTGCTATATGTGACCAATGCAAGTGCACTGATAAAGAACGACATCTTTACTCGGGATGGTAATACGTACGTAGTTACTGAGATGATTCCAGGGACAGTGCCAGGCACTACTAAAACTTACAATGTGGCGTTTGTATCATCTACGAACACTACCGTAAACATCCCTGCAACTGTTACGGATCCTAATAACCAGTATACTTTTAATGTAACGGCTATTGCTAATAACAGTACAGTTCCTAATGCAACATCTGTCACGATGCCTAACACAATCGTGAGAATTGAGGCTAATGCGTTTAAGGGTGGTAATATCACAAGCATCACAATACCAAAATCTGTCACTGAAATCAAAAGTGGTGCTTTTGGTCAGATGAGCCACCTTACAGCAATTAACGTTGATGCTGCGAACCCAAACTTCCGCTCTGATAATGGTGTGCTCATTGAGAAGAAGGATTCAAAAGAGTGGGTAGCAGCATATCCTTTGGCAAGACCTGATGCAGAATATACAGTGCCAGAAGGTGTTTATGGTGTATACACAAATGCTTTCCAACGTGCATCTTACCTAACAAAAATTACTTTACCAGCTTCGTTAAAGGAATCCCCTTCAACAGCAGAGTTCAATGGTTATACAAGTGCTCAGAACCTTAAAGAGATTGCTGTTGCTGCTGGTAACACGGCATTTAAGTCTGTTGATGGTATCCTCTTATCGGCTGATGGTAAAAAGTTGATTGCTTATCCAAATGGGAAAGCAGGTTCTTCTTCAACTAATCCAGCTTATCAAGGTGTGACAGGGCAGCCTAACGCAAGTGTTTACAAGATTCCTGATGGTGTAGAATCTATAGAGCAAGCAGCCTTCGCACAGGTTAATGGACTTACTGCTATCGAACTGAATGGTGTAAAGAAACTCGCTAAAGGTGCTTTTGACAAGGCTGTTAAATTAAGAAATGTATTGCTTGGTCCTTCTGTTGATACGATAGAAGATGGCGCTTTCGGTGGTAATAACGACCTTTCTGCATTTGATGTAGACCCAGCAAATCCTAACTATACAGCTGCTGATGGTGTTATTTACACAAAGAATAAGGAAGAACTTGTGTTGTTCCCTGCTGGTAAGGCTGGTGAATATACTACTTTACCAACCACAAAGAAGATTCGTAAAAGAGCTTTTTACTATGCTCAGAAGGTAACCAAGGTGAACTTCAATAGTAATCTTGAAGTGATTGATAATGATGCTTTCCAAGCAACTACAAAATTAGAGAACATCACTTTTGAAGCACCAGCAAAGATTAAGACTATCGGTACGTTTGCCTTCCAAGGTTCAGGACTAACCGAACTTAACATACCAGCATCATTAGAAGTTGTTAGTTGGAGTGCCTTTGGCTCAACTAAATTAAAGAAGGTTACTGTTGCAGATGGTTCACAGTTGCAATCAATCAATACGGGTGCTTTCAATGGGTGTAAGGACCTTGAAGAATTTACCTTTGAGGGTTCTTCTACATTGAATAAGATTCAGGCAGATGCATTCAGTGGTGATGATAAATTGAAGAGCTTTGTTATTCCAGAGAAGGTTACAGTCCTTGAGAGAGGAGCTTTCAATGGTGCTTCTGGTTTGGAGACTATCACCTTTAAGCAACCTGCTACAATGACTGTTATTGGTGAAGGTGCGTTCCAAAATGCAAAAGCATTAAAGAGAATAGAGCTTCCAAGTACTGTTACAACGATTAGTAAGGATGCTTTCAATACTTGTTCGAGCTTGACGGAGGTTGTAATCCCAGCAAGTGTGACCACAATTGACGCTACAGGCTTCCAAGAATGTGCTAAACTTGAAAAGTTCACAGTAGATAAGAACAATACCGTTTACTCCAGTGTAGATGGCTTCTTATTGAGTAAAGATAAGAAGACATTAGTATCATTCCCTCCTGCAAAGGCCAATACCTATTATACGATGTTGCCTCCAACTATTGAGACAATCGGTAAGCAAGCATTCTATTTCGTACAGGCTCTTGAGAACGTAACAATTCCAGAGAAGGTAAAGAAGATTGAAGATTTCGCTTTTGACCGTGTTGGTAACTTGAATACAATAGCCTTCTTAGGTAAGACTCCTATTACTGATGTTGCAGCATCAGCATTCAATCCTGCTAATGTAGATAAGACTAAGATAGACCTTAGTGTACGTAAAGATGCTAAAGCAGCATTTGATAGTGATCCGTTATGGAGTCAGTTCCGTACCAGAGGTGTCTCTTTCTTCAAAGAAACTAATGGTGCTGGCAATGGTACAACAGAATATTTCCCATTGTCAAAGAAGGCTGTAATGATTGTTGGTACACAAGCTGATGTCTATACATACGTAGTAAAGCCAACCGTAACAGATGACAACAATAACACATACGAGGTGCGTCTTTGGGGCGACTATGCGATGAATGACAACACAACCAATATACAGGAGGTTGTCTTTAAGAATACACTTGATTATGTAGGTCTCGATGCCTTCAAGAAGAGTAATGGTACTTCAAGCGTTAAGCGTATCTACTTCACCGCTACTGAACCTACAAAGGATATGAGTGCAACAAAGTGGGAATACTTTGACAACTTAGGTAACTATACCCAGAAGGAGTTTGAACCAAGTCTTAAGGTCTATGTAAAGAAGTCTGCTGAGAATGCTTATAAGACTGCTACAGGTTGGTCTCGTTATGCAGGTCAGACATCTTATAAGATACCAGGTGAGATTAATATAGCACATTGGTATGGTACTTTCGCACGTGAGTTTGATGCTGACCTCGGTATCTATGCACGTGAAAACAATGAAGCAGGACGCATTGGTGCTTTCATTACGCAGACTGCTGGTATGTCAACAGAGACAGATGCTACTGGTGTACAGACTACTAAGTTCATCATGAAGAGTATTAATTATGGTAATACTAACGTAACTGACTATGATTATGTACCTGCAGAAACAGGTGTGTTACTGGAGAGCCGTAGTGGAGCAAGTACTCCTGCAGACTTCTACTATGCTATCGGTGAGAAGGACAATGTTACATATAGTCTCTCAAATAATATCATGGAAGGTGTGACGGTGAAGGATACAAAGAAGCAGTCATCTACTTCTGACCCAATCTTCGCAATGACAACTGCTGGTATCTTTAAGCCTCTCAAGATAGGAACTGACCGTACGATCCCTGTTCATAAGGCTGTTGCTCGTCCAAAGGTAACGTTGTCTGCTTCAGTAAAGGTAATGTTTGTCTTTGACGATGGTGAGGATCATAACATTGTAAATGCTATCGAAACAGTAGAGAACAACAATGTCGTAGACAATAATGCTTATTATAACTTACAGGGCCAGCGTGTAGAGAACCCACAACATGGCGTGTTCATCCACAATGGTAAGAAGGTAGTATTGAAGTAAGAATAATCTAAGATGCTTTTATGTTGTAGGGGATGTCTGAGTGTCCATAATCATAACGACTCCCCTACAGCTAAAAGAAGCACCATGATTAGCAAGTTCACTAAAAAAGAAAATTAAAGGAGATAAGATAATGGAAAAGAAAGAATATATAACACCGGAGATACTTTGTTGTGATCTAAGGGCAGAGGGATTGATGGACGACCATACAGCTGTTTTACAGACAAGTCCTCGCGTGTCTTCTACAGCCCCTGGTCAAGGTGGTGACCTTGATGATGATGATGAGGTAGCAGCAAAGCCTATTTATGAATTCACAGCTTGGGAAGAGGAGGAATAACCTATGATACGACTATCACATCATTCTGAAATGATGGATGCAAGAACCTATTTCTATAAAGAGATGATGCACAATCGCATGAAAGAAATACTGAAACGTGTTGCATTAGGTTTACTTGGTGTATGCTCGTTGATGATGATTGCCCTTTGTGCATATATGTATGGACTTATTGGATAAATAGTCTTTATAATAAAATAATAATGTGAGTTAAGTATTTAACCTCTTTGTTTTGAGGGTGGACTCTTTGTGACGAGGGTCTGCCCTTTTTGTTATTAATGTACTTTATCACATGGAATATAATCCCTATTTAGTTGCTATATCGTAAATATAGTTGCTGTTTGTAGCATAAAACTGTCGTATTAATGAAATAATTTGGTCATTTTATCTAATATGTCGAGGATATTCATTAATTTTACAAAATAATTTGAACTAAATTAGAAAAAACGAAAAACGAAAATGATGGTATCGGACTTCAGAGACATTCTGTCTTTTGTAAGGAATGAAAGAGCAAATATAGAGGGCGACATCTATGTTGGTTCTAAATTTCTTATTACACGTAATTGCAACAGCTTCTTTAAGCCGCTCCTTGATAATAACTATCCTGTGAAAGCAAATGTAGCACGAATAGCGATGGTTAAGAGGGGATGGTGTGAGCCTACTGTTGGATATAAGAAGTATCATTGTAAGCCTGGTGACTTATTGTTTATTAACTGGGGAGCAACGGTTAATGATGATGCCTTTGGGCATGATACGACTTTTGATGGCTTTACGATGACAGAAGACTTTATGCGTATGGTCTTTGGCGGAAAATTACCGGAGTTGTTTCTGTCTCCAGATTTATGTTTCTCTATTCATTTGGATGAGAAAGAACAAATGGTCTGGGAGCAATATACGCAAATGCTCTATAGTTTGTCATCTCTTCAATCAGTAAGTGACGAGACATTACACTTCCTTTTTGTTTCTGTATTGAATTATGCTCAGTCACAGTATAAACTGATGACAACAGAGTCACGAGGTGGCTGGTCGAGGAATAAGCAGGTGGTGGAGCGATTTATTCGATTGGTAAATGAGAATGCTAAGATTGAGCATGAATTAGAATTCTATGCTTCTGAATTATGCATGACTGCCCATTATTTAGGAATGATAATTAAAAAGGAAACAGGAATTACTGCAAAAGAGTGGATTGATAAGACCCTGATTACGCTTATAGAACTTGAATTGCGTTATTCTAATAAGTCTTTGAAGATGATTGCTGATGAGTACAACTTTGTGTCTCTGAGTTCGCTGTGCAAGTTCTATAAACGGAGAACAGGCATTACAGCCACTGCATTTAGAGTAACAAAGAGTTGATGTTTGACTTTTGAAAGGATGAGATAATAGGTGAAGGAGACAATTGCATGTTAGTAAAACCATCCTATTATTAGTCGGTTATTTGCTCGTCTGTATATAATATGGATAATCTACTATTGTAAACTGCTCTTGTGAAACAACTTAATATAAGCGCTGAACATCAGAGATGATCGTTGTAGGTACCAGACCGTCAATAGTCTTTCCTTGGCTTACGCGTTGGCGTATGTCTGTACTACTGATATCAATAAAAGGTGTTTGAAGGAAAGTGACTCCCTGAGGTAGTGAGGTCTCAGAGAGTCTTTGATTGTGTCGTGGATATACCACGATAGGGTAGTGGGAGAGGATATCCTCTGCATGATACCATCGGTCGAAGGCTTCCCAATTATCGCCACCAATGAGAAGAGTGAAGCGATGAGTGGGGTAGTCGTTACTAAGATGCTGTAGAGTGTTCCATGTGTAAGAAGGTTTCGAAAGATGAAACTCGTAGTCCGAAGCCTTAAAATGATGATTGTCAGCTGTTGCTTTGCGCACTAAATCTAATCGTTGTTGGTCGGCTAAGAGTTGTTGATTAACTTTGAAAGGGTTCAGAGGAGACACCATGAACCACACCTCGTCTAATTTCTTCTTCTTAAGAAAAGCCTCAGCTAACGCAATATGTCCGTTATGAATAGGATTGAAGGAGCCCCCAAAGATACCAATGGAAACTCTTTCTGACTCCTCCGAAGGGACGGGAGAGCTTGACGGAATAAAGTTAGTTGATGGTTTCATAGAGAGGTTGTTGTGGAACTAATCACTTGAATTAACATAGAGGCAACTGTTATGTCCGAAATTCTAAACTTTATGATAAAGATATTCTTCCTCTTAGTCTTCCCATTAAGGTCTATCTCTTTGGAGAACTGAGGGAAGTTTCTTATCCTTCCAAAAATGTTTTTACAATCTCGTATGTCTCTTGTTTTGCCTTTTCAAGGTCATCATTGACAATGACTCTATCGAAATTCTTAGCAAAGGTAAGCTCGTAGGACGCTTTAGCAAGACGATTCTCGATGGCTTCAGCACAATCAGTCTGACGGCCAACAAGGCGACGACGGAGCTCTTCTACAGATGGAGGTTGAATAAATAAGCTCAAAGCACGTTCACCATAGAATTTCTTAATATTACATCCGCCCTTAACGTCTACATCGAAGACTACGTTCTGACCAGCTTCTACCTGGTTTTCTACTTGTGATTTCAATGTACCATAGAAGCGATTCTCATAGACCTCCTCAAACTCTAAAAATTCTCCATTATGAATCTTCTCTTTGAACTCTTCTGGTGAGAGGAAGATATATTCCACACCATTCTGCTCTGTACCACGTGGTGCACGAGTAGTACAACTGATGGAGAAAGCCAACTTCAATTCGGGATGTTCCTTCATTAACCATTGAACGATGGTGCTCTTACCAGCACCAGAAGGCGCTGAAAGAATGAGTAACCTCCCCCCACCCCTCCGAAGGAGGGGAGTGCCTAACAGACAGTCTTGGGATATGTTAGGAGACGAATTGAAATTAGAAATGTCTTCCTGTATCTTTGCTGTTGGTGTCGTATTAGCAGATTGGTTCTCAGATGAAAGCTTGTTCATAGCTGTTTTTATTTTGTTTAATACATTATTGAGATCGTAAAGCACTTCTTCATTGGTGAATCGTATGATTTGAAAACCAAAGGATGCAAGGTAGGCATCTCGTTTCTCATCGTTTAATCGTTGTTCCTTTATAGTGTGATATCCTCCGTCAACTTCTATTATAAGGTTTAATGTAAGGCAGACGAAGTCAGGGATATAGTCATAGATAGGATGTTGTCGGCGAAAGCGTACACCTAATTGTTTTCCCCTAAGGTATTCCCATAAAAGTGCCTCTGCCTCAGTAGGATGTTTCCTATTATATTTTGCATTTTGACAAAGTAGCTGATAAGTAGAAGCATCATTGGTATGGTAGTGAAGGTTCCCAAAATAACAGTGTCCTTTATCTTTCTTTTCCATAGCTTCGACTTAGTTTGTTTTATAATCTATGAATATTTTGACATAGGAGATGTTTCTTATTTGCGATACTATTCCTTATTTTCAGAAGAAGGTATGTTTACTCACTTATTTCAATATCCTCATTATCTCCAATTGTAGTGACTACCTTTATCCAACTTTATCCCGTTAGGCACTCCCCTCCTTCGGAGGGGCTGGGGGAGGTCTTTACAGCGCATTCAACACTTGTTCCTTAATCTGTTCCAACTCGTCTTTCATCTTAACTACGATGTTCTGCATCTCAGCTTGATTGCTCTTAGAACCAGTAGTATTGATTTCACGACCCATCTCTTGAGCAATGAAACCGAGCTTCTTGCCTACACCATGTCCACTCTCTTTCATCGTCTCACGGAAATATTTGAGGTGGTTAGCAAGTCTTTGCTTCTCTTCGTTGATGTCAAGTTTCTCTATGTAGTAAATCAATTCTTGTTCAAGACGATTTTTGTCATAGTCGACTTCGGGGATTTGTTTAAGACCATCGATAATCTTGTCTTTAATCTTAGGCACGCGTCCTTTCTCAAAAGGCTCTATGCTTTTAAGCAATTCAGCAATGTTATCAATCTTCTCAGTAAATTTCTTTTGAAGTGCTGCCCCTTCTTGTTTACGGAAATCTATAAGTCTTTCAACGGCGTCATTGATAGCCTGCTGTGCAACGTCCCATTCCTCCTCGTCCAACACCTCAACTTCAGTCTTTGTCGTTACGTCAGGTAAGCGGAGAAGAGTAGCGAACCAATTCTCTGGTTCAGGAATACCAGTATTGTCTGCGATGACTTTAATCTGTCTATAATAGTTTTCTACAAGTGCCGCATTGATAGGAGTAGCATCAACCGTTGCTTCCTTCTCTACCCATAATGAGAAGTCTACCTTACCGCGTTCCAGCTTTTGTGCAAGCATACGACGGATTTCCATTTCCTTTTCTCTGTAGAGGGGTGCGATGCGGGCAGATAGGTCGAGTGACTTACTATTAAGTGATTTCACTTCAACGTTGATTTTCTTTTCCTTGTAGGCTACAACTGCCTTGCCATAGCCTGTCATTGATAGTATCATGAGCTTTTCGCATTATTTTTCTGCAAATGTACAAAAAATGTGGAATAAAAAGAGTATATTTGCAAGTTATTTAGAACATAATTGTGTTTTATGACTTGTATATTAAATATTGATACGAGTACAAATGTGTGCTCTGTTGCAGTAAGTCAGGATGGAACTTGTATTTTCGATAAGCAAGATACGTTCGATCCTAAGCATAGAGAAAAGTTAGGAACGTTTGTAGACGAGGCGCTCGCCTTTATTGATGATAACGCCTTGACACTTGATGCGGTAGCCGTTAGTAGCGGACCAGGCTCATATACTGGTTTGCGTGTTGGTGTGTCTATGGCAAAGGGAATTTGTTATGGTCGTGGAGTAAAACTCGTAGCTATCCCTACACTCGAGCTTTTGGCAGTACCAGTACTGCTGCATCATGAAGAGATAGAGGAGGGAGCACTCCTTGTTCCTATGATAGATGCGCGTCGTATGGAGGTTTATTCTGCTGTCTATGACCGTGCTTTGAAGGAGGTTCGTGGTATTCAAGCAGATGTTGTCGACGAGAATACTTACAAAGAATACCTTGATCGAGGTCCTGTCTATTTCTTTGGAGATGGCGCAGAGAAGTGTATGGATGTTATTAATCATCCTAATGCACACTTGATTAAAGGTATTGATGCCTTGGCAAAGAATATGTTCCCTTTGGCAGAGAAGCGTATTGCACAAGAGAAATATGAGGATGTAGCATACTTTGTACCGTTCTATTTGAAAGATTTCGTTGCTAAGCAAGCTAAGCCTTTGCTATAGTATAGGTAACTATCTTAGGATAGTTCTCATCACTTACAATTAAACATTCATCACTCAATGAATATAGAAGGATTAGATTATAACACACAGCGAGAGAGACTCATACTACCACAGTATGGGCGAGAGATACAAAACATGGTAGATTATGCCATTGGCCTCCCTACAAAGGAAGAGCGTCAGCGGTGTGCAGAAACCATCATTTCCATTATGGATAGGATGAATGCCCAGAACCGTAGTAACTTTGATCACATGGAGAAGTTATGGGATCATCTGGCATTGATGGCAAACTTTGAGTTGGATATTGACTATCCTTGCGATGTGTCAGAGGCTTTGAAGATTGCTACTAAGCCAGAGCCAATGAGCTATCCGATGTCGAATATTCCTGTAAGACACTATGGAAAATTGTTGTTTGAAGCTTTTGAAGAGCTGAAGACAATGGAACCAGGGACTCGTCGGGATGCGTTCGTGCGTTCGGTTGCTAATCAGATGAAACGTAGTCTGATGCAGTGGGGACATGGAACCTGTGATGATGAGAAGATAGCTTCGGACCTTGCCCGCTTTACGGATGGTAAGATTCAGCTTGATCTTGATACATTCAAGTTTGAGAAAAGTAATGCGAGAGAGTTTGCCCAGCCTCGTAATAAGAAGAAAAAGTAAAATAGCGACACATGGAATCCTTTATCATAGAAGGTGGACATCGGCTGAGTGGCACGATTGCTCCACAAGGTGCAAAGAATGAAGCCTTGGAGGTGATTTGCGCAACCCTGTTGACAACAGAAGAAGTTATCATTCGCAATGTTCCTGATATTCTCGATGTGAACAATCTCATCAAGCTTTTACAGGACATTGGTGTGAAGGTTAAGAAGCTTGCCCCTAATGAATTCTCTTTCCAAGCAGACGAAGTAAACCTCGATTATTTAGAGAGTAGCGACTTTGTGAAGAAGTGCTCTTCTCTGCGTGGAAGTGTCTTGATGATTGGTCCATTGTTGGGCCGTTTTGGTAAGGCTACGATAGCTAAGCCAGGTGGTGACAAGATTGGTCGTCGTCGTTTGGACACCCACTTCCTTGGATTCAAGAATCTTGGTGCACACTTTGGGCGTGTTGAAGACCGTAATGTATATGAGATACAAGCTGATAAACTTGTTGGAACCTATATGCTATTAGATGAAGCGTCTGTTACGGGTACTGCCAATATTGTTATGGCAGCAGTGTTAGCAGAAGGAACAACAACTATTTATAACGCTGCTTGTGAGCCTTATATCCAGCAACTCTGTAAGATGCTTAATGCAATGGGAGCGAAGATTAGCGGTATTGCCAGCAACTTGATTACTATCGAGGGTGTGAAGGAATTGCATTCTGCTGACCATAGAATCCTGCCTGATATGATCGAGGTAGGCTCTTTCATTGGTATTGCTGCGATGATTGGTGATGGTGTTCGTATTAAGGAAGTGTCAGTTCCTAACTTGGGATTGATACTTGATACCTTCCGTCGACTCGGTGTACAGATTATCGAAGATGGTGATGACCTCCTTATTCCACGTCAGGACCACTATGTGATAGACTCTTTTATTGATGGAACGATTATGACTATCAGCGATGCTCCATGGCCAGGATTGACACCAGACCTGATCTCTGTGTTGCTCGTAGTTGCTACACAGGCACAGGGTAGTGTACTTTTCCACCAGAAGATGTTTGAGAGTCGCTTGTTCTTCGTGGATAAACTCATTGACATGGGTGCACAGATAATCCTCTGTGATCCCCACCGTGCCGTAGTTGTTGGTCATGATAATGCCAAGAAACTCCGTGCAGGTCGTATGTCAAGTCCTGATATTCGTGCCGGTATTGCACTGCTTATCGCAGCACTAACAGCACAGGGAACAAGCCGTATTGATAATATCGCACAGATTGACCGAGGATATGAGAACATTGAAGGACGTCTCAATGCCCTTGGTGCAAAGATTCAGCGAGCAGAGGTTTGTTAATCCCATCGTATCTAAAACCGCACTTTGAAAGAGTGTGTTGTGAATTTTAGATAAATAGGGTTGACCTATTCTCATAAAAGGGTTGACGTTTTCTTGCAAAAAGGTTGACCTTTTTCCTCAAAAGGTAGACGGTTTTAGGCGAAAGGGTCGACCGTTTTATTGAAAAAACAATTTAGTATTGAAATAAGTTGTAGTTTTATCAGTACTACTGATATAAGATGAAAAGATGATAAAGAAGGAAGAAGTCTATAAGATTGGGCGCATCGGGAAACCGCATGGCGTACACGGAGAGTTGCAGTTGCAGTTCTCCGATGACGTTTTTGATGTGGTAGATGCCGATTACCTGATATTGGACATTGACGGAATCCTTGTTCCTTTCTTTATGGAGGAATATCGGTTCCGTTCTGACGAGATAGCCCTGATGAAGTTTTGTGACATCAATAGCGATGCACAAGCACGCGAACTGACGGGATGTATTGTCTATTTCCCACATAAGTTGGCAGAAGAAGGGACAGATGATGTGTCATGGGCGCAGATTGTCGGTTATTCCTTGATAGATGAAGCAACGAATAATGTGATTGGCAAGATTGTTGCTGTAGATGAAACAACTGTCAATACGCTCTTTGAAGTGAGCACACCTGAAGGCGAGGAAATACTCATTCCTGCCAGTGATGAACTTATTGTTGCGACAGACATAGCGTCAAAGACGATTACGATGCGGATTCCAGCAGGACTGCTTGACCTCTGATTCGCGGTATAAACTAAAAGAATTAATGAAACAACAAATCTGTATATTAGGCTCAACAGGTAGCATTGGTACGCAAGCCCTTGATGTTATCAGTCAGCATCCTGACCTTTATGAGACTTATGCACTCACTGCTAATCATCGTTGGAAGGAACTTGCTGAGCAGGCTCGTCGCTTTAATCCTGCTGCGGTTGTCATTGCTGATGAGGTTTACTATGACGCTTTGACGCAAGAGTTAGCTGATATGCCTGACATAAAGGTATATGCAGGTAGTAAAGCTTTGGAGGACATCGTTGAGTCACCATCAATAGATATGGTACTTACAGCGATGGTTGGCTATTCGGGTCTTGCTCCAACAATCCATGCTATCAAAGCAAAGAAGAAGATATGTTTGGCAAACAAGGAGACACTTGTCGTAGCTGGCGAGTTGATTCTTCAGTTGGCTCAGCAGTATCACGTGCCTATCTTGCCTGTGGACAGCGAGCATAGTGCTATCTTCCAGAGTTTGGTTGGTGAGGACGAGAACGAGATTGAGAAGATTCTTCTCACTTGTTCTGGTGGACCATTCCGTACCTTTACCCATGAACAGTTGAAGTATGTTACTGCAGCCGATGCACTCAAACATCCAACATGGGATATGGGAGCGAAGATTACTATCGACTCTGCATCTTTGATGAACAAAGGTTTCGAGGTGATTGAGGCTAAATGGCTCTTTGGTGTACCTGCTGATAAAATACAAGTATTGGTTCATCCCCAATCTATTGTTCACAGTGCGGTACAGTTCTGTGATGGTGGTGTAAAGGCACAGTTAGGTGTTCCTGATATGAGATTACCTATCCAATATGCCTTTTCATTCCCACAACGTCTATCGTTAGACGGCGATAGGTTAGATCTTTTCCGTCAGCCATTAGAGTTCTTTGAGCCTGATGTGGAGAAGTTTAAGTGTCTTGCAATGGCATACGAAGCTATTAACAAGGGTGGCAATATGCCTTGTATTGTCAATGCAGCCAATGAGATTGTCAATGAAGGCTTCCGTAAGGGTGCTTGTAGTTTCTTGGCAATGGGCGACATCATTGAGAAGGCAATGCAAACTGTTGCTTTTGATAGCAATCCAGACTATGATGTATATGTGCAGACGGATGCTGAGGCACGCCGTGTAGCACTTGAGATTATGAATAATAAATAATGAATAGATAAATAATGGAAACATTTCTGATCAGATTGCTTCAGTTCATTCTGGCAATCTCTCTGCTTGTCCTGCTGCATGAAGGCGGACACATGTTCTTTGCGAAACTTTTTGGCGTTCGCGTTGAGAAGTTCTTCGTATTCTTCGATGTGGGCATCGGTAAGTGGAAAGGTAAACTTTTCAGTTGGAAACCTAAGAAAGACGATACGGAATATGGTATGGGTTGGTTGCCACTTGGTGGCTACTGCAAGATTTCTGGTATGATAGATGAAAGCTTTGATACCGACCAGATGAAGCAGGAACCACAACCATGGGAGTTCCGTACAAAGCCTGCTTGGCAGCGTCTTTTGATTATGATAGGTGGTGTGTTGGTCAACTTTGTCCTCGCTCTCTTCATTTATTCAATGGTGATGTTTGTATGGGGAGACAGCTATTTCAAGGTGTCTGACATGAGTATGGGTATGCGTTTCAATGCTGATGCAAAGGCTTTGGGATTCCATGACCATGACGTAATGTTGGGAACAGACCAAGGTCCTTTCCGTGAGTATGCGAATGTGAATGGTGATTTCTTCCGTCAGATAGCACAAGCAAAGCGTGTAGACGTATTGCGTAATGGCAAGAAACATAGTATTGCTCTGCCTGGCGATATGGATATGCTGCCAATGATTAAGACACGTCCTTTGTTTGCGGAGCCTTTCATTCCAGCGCAGGTGGATAGCGTGTTGGGTGATACACCAGCAGCGAAAGCAGGTATTAAGGCAGGCGACCTCATTAAGTCTATCAATGGAAAGCCTGTTGAGACATGGACAGATATGAATTATCAGACAGGTGTCTTGAGTGATGTCTTGGCAGTGAAGAATACGCATAAGGATTCTCTTGCAGTTCGTTCTGTTGTGCTGACTGTTCAGCATAAGGGCGCAGCAAAGCTCGATACATTAAAACTTATGTTGACACCTGATTTGAAGTTGGGTGTTTTACAGTCAACATTGGCAAGTTATTATAAGCCTGTACAGGAGGAATACTCCTTCTTTGAGAGTTTCCCTGCAGGTATAAAGCATGGTTGGAATGTATTACGTGGCTATGTTGGTAACTTCCGTTACCTTGCTTCAGCTGACGGTGCAAAGAGTATAGGCGGCTTCGGAGCTATCGGTAGTCTCTTCCCTCCATTCTGGGACTGGTATATGTTCTGGTCAATGACTGCCTTCTTGAGTATCATGCTTGCCTTCATGAACATTCTTCCTATCCCTGCTTTGGATGGTGGTCATGTGGTATTCCTTCTCTATGAAATGATTACTCGTCGTAAACCGTCAGAGAAGTTTATGGTACGTGCGGAGTATGTTGGTATAACCATCCTAATCCTCCTTATGATATTTGCCAACCTCAACGACATTCTTCGTTGGTTGCATATTATGTAAGAACAAGTTTTCTTTAATGGACTTAGTTCTATCGAATAGTCCGTTAATAGTATCTTAATACGAAGTCACGCAATACAAGCTATAGCAAGTATTGCGTGATTTTTGTTTATTCTTGTCGCTTATTTATAAAGGTTTAGCAGTTTTCTCTCCCTTTCTTGCAGTTCTATGTACAGTAGGATACTCGTTTCTATACTACATGTTGTTCATGTGTTGAGGCTCCGCACTAATGGTGCTAAGCATGAACACCAAAGGTGCTAAGCCTTAACACAATAATAAAAGATGGTTATAAAGCTCTATGACAAGCGTTATTAGGTGCGATATGCACTAATGTTTAACTGGTATAATGAGGTCTCATTCGATACTGCTGTGGCTTAATACGAAATTACGCAACACCTACCACGGTAGATATTGCGTAATTCTTTATTGTGACCATAATGTAGTATAGAAGAAGACATTTAGCAATAGCACTTACAAATATTGTGTTCTCACTCCTTCTCACATTATAGGGTGGTTGCAGATGAGACTTTCTTAATAAAGTAAGACTAACCCAGCAATTCCTGCATAACATATCATGCGGATAGGATTAATCTTTAACCACATCGTACCAACAAAGGTTGCAGCAAAGAGGAACAAGCTAATCCAAAATTGCCAAGGGTTTACACTTGGTGCAGAAAAGTTCTCAGTATTACATAATAATAAGGTGGCAGCTGCTAATAGACCCACTACTACAGGGCGTAGACCTGCAAAGACTGATTGTACAACAGGTGTGTTCATATACTTGAGGAACATCTTACTGATAAGAATCATTATTATCAACGATGGAAGTACAAGGGCTATGGTGGCGGTGAGACTACCCAATACTGCCATACCTGCGCCAAAGCCTGCATTATGTACAGCTGTATAACCGCAATAGGTAGCAGAGTTTATACCAATAGGGCCGGGTGTCATTTGTGATACTGCAACGATGTTTGTGAACTCAGCAGAGCTAAGCCAATGATGGTTCACAACCGTTTCTGTTTGTATCAGTGATAACATTCCATATCCTCCACCGAATCCAAAGAGTCCGATGATAAAGAAAGTGTAGAAAAGTTCTAAGTATATCATGTTGTTATTTCTCTTATTAGTCTGTTCTTAGTGTGCTGTTTTCCCGAAATTATCCCATTCGTCTCTCTCTTCCTTCGAAACTTTCGTTTGCTATTTCTCTTGCGAAGTTATATCCCGTTAGGCTCTCCCCTCCTTTGGAGGGGCTGGGGGAGGTTTTCTTATTCCGTCGGTTTAATAAACTTCCCATAAAGGAATCCACCTAATCCTGCAGCAAGAATGGCGTAAACAGGATTGACACCTAACAGCCAAATGGCAATGGCGGTGACAATAGGAATCCAACAGTTTGCCAATGATATTTTAGCACTTTTAGCCAATGTGAAGGTTGGTACAGCTATCAAGGCAACCACTGCGGGGCGTATTCCGCGGAACATTGCTGCCACCCATGGGATGTCCATAAACTGATGGAAGAAGAGAGCTATACAAAGAATGATGAGGAATGAGGGGAGGATAGCTCCTAAACAAGTTACGAGTGCACCCGGTGTCTTTCGCATCTTATATCCTACAAAGACACTGATGTTTGCAGCAAGGACACCAGGACAGCTTTGTGCAACAGCTATCAGGTCAACAAACTGGTCTTCGGGAATCCACTTTTTCTTCACTACTACCTCATTTTGAATGATTGATATCATAGCATAGCCACCGCCAAGTGTAAAGGCTCCAATCTTAAAGAAGGTTTTGAAGGCTTCCCAGTAGAATCCTTTGGGTGTTGGATATTGAGTGTTGGGTGTTGATGAAATGTTATCTTTGTCCACTGTGTCTTGTTATTTATAGTGAAATCAATGTTTGAGAGCTACGGACGCCCCCATCTGTTCACATATACCTATTAGGTAATATTACTCAGATGAGGGCGTTTCTCAGTATAGTCTATATATAAAGGTGTGCTAATCTATTACACCTTCAATAGGGGAGAGGTAAACTTTACAGTTTGCTTTCAACCCACTTGCGAGCATTTACAAATGCCTCAATCCATGGTGTAACCTCGTCCTGACTACGCTCACGTGGATAGTAAGCCTGCTGCCATGGGAAGATAGCACGCTCCAAGTGTGGCATCATTGCAAGGTGACGACCGTCTGCAGAGCAGATACCTGCTACATTGTAGTCAGAGCCGTTAGGGTTACCAGGATATTCAGCGTAGTTGTATTTAGCGATGACATTGTACTTATCTTCTGCCTCTGGGAGGTAGAAACGACCCTCGCCGTGTGCTACCCAGATACCGAGTTTGTTGCCACTCAAAGAACTGAACATTACACTATTGTTCTGTGGAATGGTCAAGTTTAAGAATGAACTCTCAAACTTCTTGCTGGTATTGTGGCAGAGGTGAGCACGATGCTTGTGCTCTGGGTTGATAAGGTTCAACTCAACCATCAACTGACAACCGTTACAGATACCCAATGAAAGTGTATCTTCGCGTGCATAGAAGCGGTCGAGTGCCTGCTTAGCCTTTGGATTATAGAGGAAAGCACCAGCCCATCCCTTTGCAGAACCGAGTACGTCAGAGTTTGAGAAACCACCGCAGAAGACAATCATATTTACTTCTTCCAAAGTCTCACGACCAGTGATAAGGTCGGTCATCATAACATCCTTCACCTCAAAGCCTGCCAAATAGAGTGCATAAGCCATCTCACGCTCACCATTGGTACCCTTCTCACGAATGATAGCTGCCTTTGGTGTTTGGTGATGGGTGTTAGGTGTTGAAGTCTTCCAACGGTCTGCATCGAGGCCATACTGCTGAAGTGTACCGGTGAAGTCAGCATTAAACTTCATCTCGATTGGCTGCTTCTTATAGTTCTGAGCACGCTTCTTAGCCATGCCGTTCATACTTTGTTTGCGGTCGAGCAGGTAAGATGTCTTATACCATGTTTCACGCATTGCATCAATATCGAACGCTACCTTCCAATCACCATCAGCAATACTGAGCGTGCGTTTGTCTGGACTTGGTGTACCGATACGGGCAAAGCCGATGCAGTTCTCCGTTAAGAACTCCTTAACTTCTTCCTTATGTTCATCAGCAACCTGAATAACTACACCCGGATTCTCTGCAAAAAGCTTCTTGATTACATCGTCACCCTTGATGTCATGGAGGTTGATATGCAAACCACCTTCAGCATTCGCAAAGGTCATTTCAAGCAATGTTGTAATCAAACCACCTGCTGAAATGTCGTGTCCAGCAAGTATCCATCCACGACGAATCATCTCCTGTACAGCATCGAAACAGTCGCAGAAATACTGTGGTTCTTTCACGGTTGGAACGTCACTACCAATCTTGCCGAGGCTCTGTGCAAAGGCTGAACCACCTAAACGCTGCTCGTCAAAACTGAAATCGATATGATAGAGGCGTGTGTTCTTATCATTAACAAGTACTGGAGAAACCACCTGACGAACATCGCTTACCTCACCACCACTGGTCACAATGACGGTTCCTGTAGAGATAATCTTATCTCCATTAGGATATTGCTGGGTCAGAGAAAGTGAATCCTTACCTGTTGGAACGTTCACACCGATAGCACAGCAGAAGTCTGATAATGCCTTAACCGCACTATAAAGACGTGCATCCTCACCCTTCTGTGAGCGACAAGGCCACATCCAGTTGGCTGAAAGACTCAGGCTATCCATGCCATCTGCCAATGGTGCCCATACGATGTTGGTCAATGACTCGGCTACTGAAAGGACTGAGCCTGCCTCTGGTGATGCGAGTCCTGCCTGTGGAGCGTGACCAAGTGCGGTCGCAATACCCTTATGACCACGATAGTCTAAGGCTACAACACCACAGTCAGAGAGTGGCAACTGAATCTCACCCTGACACTGCTGACGGGCAACCTTACCTGTAACAGAGCGGTCAACCTTATTCGTCAACCAATCCTTACATGCCACAGCTTCCAACTGAAGCACCCGCTGGAGGTATTCCTCCACCTTATTTATACTATAAGATACATTCTCATATTTGCGCTCAACGGTCTCATCCTTCATGATTGTCTTTGGAGAATGACCGAACATCTGTGCTACGTCTAAGTCGAATGGCTTTACACCATCGCCCTGTACGAATGCGAAGTGGGCATCACCTGTAGTTTCACCAACAACATACATTGGAGCACGCTCACGCTCAGCAATCTTCTTCACGTGGTCGAGGTGCTTCTCGTCAATGAGCAAGCCCATGCGCTCCTGTGATTCGTTGGCGATGATTTCCTTGGCACTCAAGGTCTTGTCACCAATTGGTAACTGTGTCATATCAATCTTACCACCACATTCTTCAACTAACTCGCTAAGACAATTTAGGTGTCCTGCAGAACCGTGGTCGTGGATAGATACAACTGGGTTGTTGTCCTCTTCTACCAATGCACGCACAAGGTTGTAGGCACGTTTCTGCATCTCTGGGTTAGCACGCTGTATGGCATTCAACTCAATACCATTTGAGTAACGACCCGTATCAACTGATGATACTGAACCACCACCAAGTCCGATACGGTAGTTATCGCCACCAACGACAACTACCTTGTTACCAGCCTGTGGTTCACCCTTCAGACAGTCGCGCTTGGTACCATAACCAACGCCACCAGCAAGCATAATTACCTTATCGTAAGCATACTTCTCACCATTCTCTTGATGTTCAAATGTGAGTAGTGAACCGGTAATTAAAGGCTGACCAAACTTGTTACCGAAATCGCTCGCACCATTAGATGCCTTGATAAGAATCTGCTCTGGAGTCTGGTAGAGCCACTGACGGACAGGAAGGATGTCTTCCCAATCACGTAAGGCTGGAGTTGTACCGTCATCTTCTGTCAGACGAGGGTAAGCGGTCATATAGACTGCTGTTCCTGCGATTGGCCATGAACCAACGCCACCGCCCATACGGTCGCGAATCTCACCACCCGTACCTGTTGCGGCGCCATTGAATGGCTCAACGGTAGTTGGGAAGTTGTGAGTTTCAGCTTTCAGAGAGATAACACTCTCGATAGGCTTTACTCGGAAAAAGTCAGATGTGCTCTGGTTTGCTGGTGCAAACTGTTCAACCTCTGGACCTTGTGCGAAAGCTACGTTGTCTTTATAGGCTGAAAGAATCTTACCAGGATTCTCTTTTGTAGTCTTCTTGATGAGACTGAAGAGACTGCTCTCCATCACCTTGCCATCAATGACGAACTCTCCACCGAAAATCTTATGGCGGCAATGCTCAGAGTTAATTTGGGCGAAACCAAAGATTTCAGAGTCGGTGAGTGGGCGGCCATTCTGCTTCTCAATCTTGTGGAGATATTCCATCTCCTCTGGTGAGAGTGCCAAACCTTCTTCTTCGTTGAACTTCTCCAAGACCTCCACACGCTTGATAGGCTCTGGCTCGTGGTTGACAGTGAAGATAGTCTGGTCAAGACCATCATACATACGTTGCAACATCGGGTCATAATCAGCCTCTTTGCTGCTTACAGGGAAGTACTCCTCTATACGCAAAATGCCGTCAAGACTCATGTTTTGAGTAATCTCGACGGCATTCGTACTCCAAGGAGTAATCATCTCACGGCGTGGTCCCACATAGTAGCCCTGCAGTGTCTGTTCGTTCTGCAAGTAGGTGGCATCGCCATAGAGCCAACAAAGTTCGTTGATTTCCGCGTCGGACAATGCATGATTGACTTCTGTGGCAATCACGCTTTTGGACTGAGTTCTGAAGAAAAGAATCATAGTCTTTATATAAAATTTGGTGTTACTTCTGTTTGCAAAGATACGATATTCTTTGGATATACTGCCCTTTTGTCCAGTGTTTTTTAGTCTTCTTAGGTATTATAAATAATCAGACTCGTTTTTGTCTGCTTTATTTTGCTAAAGTGGTATTTGTTGACTTGAATTTCTTTTCATGAAAATAAATATTTCTTGTCGTGAAGAAAAATATTTTTTTTCATGAAAATAATTTCTTTCTTTCATGAAAATAATTTAGGAATGGTGGTGTATTTTGGACTTGCAGAAGGTGTTTTTGTATAGTAGAAATTGTTGAAACGATGATTAAATTGGCTTATTATAGGACTTGTCCGTATTTTGTCTATCAACAGTTTATTCTGTATAATTTCATCAAAAAAGCCTTGCTATTTGATTGTTTTAGGTTAAAAATGCCTAAACTCGTTATACAACCCTTTGTTTTACACGTCTTTATAATATCTTTGCATGAGATTGCTGCATTATAGAGAAGGAAATGGATTTTTAGAGAGAGGTCGCTATTATTATTAAGGTGGCACCTTCGAGGATATAAGAACAAATTTCTTTCGAGTTGTGTGAAAAGATTTATTACAAATAAGAATAATAACCAAAATAAAATAGTAAATATGAAAAAGAGTCTTTTTATGGTGGCTTTAGCAGTTGGTACACTTGCTTTTAGTAGCTGTGCCAGCAAGAAGGATTTGGAAGATTGCCGTACACAGAATAATCAGTTGACGGCTGACTATCAAAATGCTAAGGAGACTATCGCTGCTAACAATGCACGAATTAAGAGTTTGGAGGACCAATTAGCACAGGCAAGAGAGAGTGCTGCTGCGTTGCAGGGTAGTCTTGATAACAGTTTGAGAAATGCCAATTCAAACAATATCAACATTTCTAAGCTTGTTGATCAGATTAATGAGAGTAATCAGTATATCCGTCACTTGGTTGAGGTGAAGTCTAAGAGCGACTCACTGAATATGGTGTTGACAAACAATCTTACCCGTTCTTTGAGCCGTGAGGAGTTGAAGGAGGTTGATGTACAGGTTCTGAAGGGTGTTGTTTATATCTCTTTGGCTGATAATATGCTGTATAAGAGTGGATCTTATGAGGTGAATGATCGTGCTGAACAGACGTTGAGTAAGATTGCTAAGATTATCACTGATTATAAAGATTATGATGTGCTAATCGAGGGTAATACGGATAATGTGCCTATTAATACGGCAAATGATAAGATGAGAAATATCCGTAATAACTGGGATCTCTCTTGTTTACGTGCTGCTTCTGTTGTACAGTATCTGCAAGATCGCTTCGGTGTTAATCCTAAGCGTTTGACTGCTGGTGGTCGTGGTGAGTATAACCCACTTGCAACGAATGATACGGAGTTAGGTAAGCAGCGTAACCGTCGTACTCAGATTATCATTACTCCTAAACTTGACCAGTTCATGGATCTCATTGGTGAAGCTCCAGAAACGAAGGCTGCAAAGTAACTTGTTGATGAGTAAAAACGTTTTTATTCGGAATACTCCTGTAACGCCCATGGCTATATAAAATTGGTTGTTGGTTACACTTTCCAGATATGTGTTTTGTTCCTGTGGTAAGTGTTTTAGGAGAAACAATGTGGTATTTACTGCATTGATAGAAACGAAAACGTTGATTAAATATGAATCTGTATCTTGTCTATATCATATTGACAAGGTGCAGATTTTTTCTTTATATATAATATGGTTCTACTGTAATTAGTGTGAGTTAACATATGTCTAGACCACCATAGAAGAATAGAATCGCTATCCGATAGCGTTCGGCAGTACCATATCCTCTGCCGATGGTCTTGATTTCTTTATACTGACTATAAAGATACGAATTTCGTGCCGCTTAATGCGGGATACGGCATGTTAATTCACACTAAATCCCGCAGAACCTATAATATAAGGTTTGTATATGGATGTTACTTTTATGATTTTAGCTACATTGGTAGCTGTCGAACACATATATATAATGTGTCTTGAAACGATATTTACTAAATCGGAAACTACTGCGCGTACATTCAATATGGAAGTGGAGGAATTAAGTCGCCCAATTGTATCTACGTTATTTAAGAATCAAGGTGTCTATAATCTTTTATTGGCAGTGCTGATTTTAATAGCAGTTTGGGTTACGAATGATTTATTTTGGACACGTTGTTTTTTATTATATGTAACATTGGTGGCTATTTATGGCGGTATTACAAGTAGTCCGACTATTATTTTAAAGCAGGGTGCGCCAGCTTTGGTGGCATTAATATATAGTTTTGTTCTATTGTAGGTATTTGTTGTTTTGGCTAAAATTGAAACTTCCCTTGTTTTCGATTTTGCGTTTAAGGGGCTATTCCTTGTTTTATGGCTTTGTAGTGCTATTTTTGTTTTTATGGCTTCCTGAGCTGCGGTAGGGGTGTGTTTGGTGCCGTTTTGGTTGATTTGCGTCAAGGTTTTGATTGATTTTTAAGTTTTTTGAAAAATATTCTTCAAAACATTTGGAGGGAACGGAAATTCTGTATACCTTTGCACTCGCTTTACAAAACAAGCCACCCGGCAAGTTACTTAAAGCAGTAAAGAAAGAGTTCTTTGAAAAGATTTACATAAACAGAGAAGTAGTACAAGAAGCGTCTGTTTGGTTTTATATCAAATGGATGGGTAAAAGAAACGAACCGATCAATTCGTTGTCCCTACTTTTGAGGCACCGCCTCAAAACTAAAGGAACAAAAGAAAAGGTGCTTTTTACTTGATACTTTTAGGATAAGCGTTCTGAAACAGAGATTACTCGGTGGAGTGCTTAGGTTAACATGGTATCCATTATCATTTATCACCTATCACTTATCACCAACACATATTTTACAATGGAGAGTTTGATCCTGGCTCAGGATGAACGCTAGCTACAGGCTTAACACATGCAAGTCGAGGGGAAACGGCATTTAGTGCTTGCACTGAATGGACGTCGACCGGCGCACGGGTGAGTAACGCGTATCCAACCTACCCATTACTGTGGGATAACCTGCCGAAAGGCAGACTAATACCGCATAGTCTTCGATGACGGCATCAGATTTGAAGTAAAGATTTATCGGTAATGGATGGGGATGCGTCTGATTAGCTTGTTGGCGGGGTAACGGCCCACCAAGGCGACGATCAGTAGGGGTTCTGAGAGGAAGGTCCCCCACATTGGAACTGAGACACGGTCCAAACTCCTACGGGAGGCAGCAGTGAGGAATATTGGTCAATGGGCGAGAGCCTGAACCAGCCAAGTAGCGTGCAGGATGACGGCCCTATGGGTTGTAAACTGCTTTTGTATGGGGATAAAGTCAATCACGTGTGATTGTTTGCAGGTACCATACGAATAAGGACCGGCTAATTCCGTGCCAGCAGCCGCGGTAATACGGAAGGTCCGGGCGTTATCCGGATTTATTGGGTTTAAAGGGAGCGTAGGCCGGAGATTAAGTGTGTTGTGAAATGTAGACGCTCAACGTCTGACTTGCAGCGCATACTGGTTTCCTTGAGTACGCACAACGTTGGCGGAATTCGTCGTGTAGCGGTGAAATGCTTAGATATGACGAAGAACTCCGATTGCGAAGGCAGCTGACGGGAGCGCAACTGACGCTTAAGCTCGAAGGTGCGGGTATCGAACAGGATTAGATACCCTGGTAGTCCGCACAGTAAACGATGGATGCCCGCTGTTGGTACCTGGTATCAGCGGCTAAGCGAAAGCATTAAGCATCCCACCTGGGGAGTACGCCGGCAACGGTGAAACTCAAAGGAATTGACGGGGGCCCGCACAAGCGGAGGAACATGTGGTTTAATTCGATGATACGCGAGGAACCTTACCCGGGCTTGAATTGCAGAGGAAGGATTTAGAGATAATGACGCCCTTCGGGGCCTCTGTGAAGGTGCTGCATGGTTGTCGTCAGCTCGTGCCGTGAGGTGTCGGCTTAAGTGCCATAACGAGCGCAACCCCTCTCTTCAGTTGCCATCAGGTAATGCTGGGCACTCTGGAGACACTGCCACCGTAAGGTGTGAGGAAGGTGGGGATGACGTCAAATCAGCACGGCCCTTACGTCCGGGGCTACACACGTGTTACAATGGCCGGTACAGAGGGATGGTGTAATGCAAATTGCATCAAATCTTGAAAGCCGGTCCCAGTTCGGACTGGGGTCTGCAACCCGACCCCACGAAGCTGGATTCGCTAGTAATCGCGCATCAGCCATGGCGCGGTGAATACGTTCCCGGGCCTTGTACACACCGCCCGTCAAGCCATGAAAGCCGGGGGTGCCTGAAGTCCGTGACCGCAAGGATCGGCCTAGGGCAAAACTGGTGATTGGGGCTAAGTCGTAACAAGGTAGCCGTACCGGAAGGTGCGGCTGGAACACCTCCTTTCTGGAGAGTTCGCTTATTAGTTGATTTAGTTGATAAGTATTTAAGTATACATGTTAACAAGTTAACGGTAATCAAGAAAATAAAAGAACCTTTGGTTCGTTTTCTTCTTGTACTCACTGATACTGTTTTAAGAATAAGAGAAAGGAAGTCTGGCATGAATAGCCGAAGTGATTTCTTCCAACTCAGTCCTATAGCTCAGTTGGTTAGAGCGCCACACTGATAATGTGGAGGTCGGCAGTTCAAGTCTGCCTGGGACTACACATAGATTAAGTCAAATGTGTAACAGGCTGAATATCCTTTAATCCTTTTCTCTATCCCTTGGGGGATTAGCTCAGTTGGCTAGAGCACCTGCTTTGCAAGCAGGGGGTCAACGGTTCGAATCCGTTATTCTCCACTTCGCTGTTCCATGCTTCTGAGGCACTGCCTCAGAATACAAAGAGTAACAGCACAAGATCTTTGACATATTGACACAAGCAAGACTGTAAGTAGAACTAATATTCCTTATTATATAGGAAGAATTAGTATTCTCATTCATGAAGATTAATCTTCATAATGTTTAGAATCATACAACAGCTGAAAGTATGAGCTACATTCTTTGTAATTAATTACAAAGAAGGCGAAGAAAGTAAGAAAGGGCGCATGGCGGATGCCTTGGCTCACGGAGGCGATGAAGGACGTGATAAGCTGCGATAAGCCTTGGGTAGGTGCAAATAACCTTTGATCCAAGGATTTCCGAATGGGACAACCCAGCAGGTTGAAGACCTGTTATCACTACAGACGTAGTGAGGCGAACGGAGGGAACTGAAACATCTTAGTACCTCTAGGAAGAGAAAATAAACTAATGATTTCCCTAGTAGTGGCGAGCGAACGGGAAAGAGCCTAAACCTGCTTTGTGGCAACGCTTAGCAGGGGTTGTAGGACCACGTTGTCGTACTTAGATTGTGAGGAGAATCTACTGGAAAGTAGAATCATAGAAGGTGATAATCCTGTATCCGAAGCATGACGAGACGTAGTGGTATCCTGAGTAACGCGGAACACGTGAAATTCTGCGCGAATCTGCCGGGACCATCCGGTAAGGCTAAATACTCCCGTGAGACCGATAGTGAACGAGTACTGTGAAGGAAAGGTGAAAAGCACTCCGATTAGGAGAGTGAAATAGTTCCTGAAACCATGCGCCTACAAGCGGTCGGAGCCGCGTAAGCGGTGACGGCGTGCCTTTTGCATAATGAACCTACGAGTTACCATGTCTGGCAAGGATAAGTAACAAGAGTTACGTATCCGCAGTGAAAGCGAGCCTGAATAGGGCGTCAAGTCAGATGGGGTAGACGCGAAACCAAGTGATCTACACTTGCCCAGGTTGAAGTTCGGGTAACACCGAATGGAGGACCGCACGGATAAGCGTTGAAAAGCTTCCCGATGAGGTGAGTGTAGGAGTGAAAGGCCAATCAAACTTGGAGATAGCTCGTACTCCCCGAAAGGCATTTAGGTGCCGCGTGCATCGATCTCCATAAGAGGTAGAGCGACCGATAGGTCAAGAGGGCTTCACCGCCTATCGAGACCTGACGAACTCCGAATGCTTATGGACAGCAGATGTGCAGTAAGGGGGCGGGTGCTAAGGTCCGTCCCCGAGAGGAGAAGAATCCAGACCGCCGTCTAAGGTCCCGAAATTCTGTCTAAGTTAGTCTAACGAAGTCTGGTCCCCGTGACAGCTAGGATGTTGGCTTGGAAGCAGCCATTCATTCAAAGAGTGCGTAACAGCTCACTAGTCGAGGGTCCGGGCATGGATAATAATCGGGTATAAGTCAGATACCGAAGGCGCGGGATAGTAATGTATATTAAAAGTATCGGTAGGGGAGCATTCCATCGACGTTGAATGGTGAAGGTAACTGATCCTGGAGTTTATGGAAAAGCAAATGTAGGTATAAGTAACGATAAAAAGGGTGAGATTCCCTTTCGCCGAAAGACCGAGGTTTCCCGGGCGATGCCAATCAGCCCGGGGTTAGTCGGGTCCTAAGTCTCAGCCGAATGGCGAAGGCGATGGCAGATGCGGTTAATATTCCGCAACTCGCATTATCAGTGACGTGGAGACGGAGCAGTGACACTGCCGCGCCCTGACGGAATAGGGCGTTTAAGTGCGTAGGTTATGATAGTGGCAGGCAAATCCACCACTTGAGCTGAAACACGAAAGTACAGCATTTCCTTCGGGAAGAGTTGAGTGCAGGTAATCATACTTCCGAGAAAATCCGCTAAACTTAATGATACTGCGACCCGTACCGCAAACGGACACACGTGGTCGGGTAGAATATACTAAGGCGTTGAGAGATTCATGGTTAAGGAACTAGGCAAATTGACCCCGTAACTTCGGGATAAGGGGTCCTCATAGTAATATGAGGCGCAGAGAATAGGTCCAGGCAACTGTTTAACAAAAACACAGGGCTGTGCAAACTCGAAAGATGATGTATACAGCCTGACACCTGCCCGGTGCTGGAAGGTTAAGAGGAGATGTCACTAGCAATAGGAAGCATTGAATTGAAGCCCCAGTAAACGGCGGCCGTAACTATAACGGTCCTAAGGTAGCGAAATTCCTTGTCGGGTAAGTTCCGACCTGCACGAATGGTGTAATGATCCGGACGCTGTCTCAACCATGATCTCAGTGAAATTGTAGTATCGGTGAAGATGCCGATTACCCGCGATGGGACGAAAAGACCCCGTGAACCTTTACTACAGCTTAGCATTGACCTTGGTCATCCGATGTGTAGGATAGGCCGGAGGCTTTGAAGCGGGTGCGCCAGCATTCGTGGAGCCATCCTTGAAATACGGCCCTTTGGCTGTCTGAGGTCTAACGCGCCTGTGGCGCGGACACTGCTTGGTGGGTAGTTTGACTGGGGTGGTCGCCTCCAAAAGTGTAACGGAGGCTTCCAAAGGTGCCCTCGGGCCGATTGGTAACCGGCCTTATAGAGTGCAATGGCATAAGGGCGCTTGACTGGGAGGCAGACATGCCGAGCAGGCAGGAAACTGGGGCATAGTGATCCGGCGGATGTGTATGGAAACTCCGTCGCTCAAAGGATAAAAGGTACTCCGGGGATAACAGGCTGATCCCCCCCAAGAGCTCATATCGACGGGGTGGTTTGGCACCTCGATGTCGGCTCGTCACATCCTGGGGCTGGAGAAGGTCCCAAGGGTTGGGCTGTTCGCCCATTAAAGTGGCACGCGAGCTGGGTTCAGAACGTCGTGAGACAGTTCGGTCTCTATCTATCGTGGGCGTTGGAGTTTTGCGTGGTGCTGACACTAGTACGAGAGGACCGTGTTGGACAGACCTCCGGTTTACCAGTTGTGCCGCCAGGTGCACCGCTGGGTATCTGAGTCTGGATTGGATAAGCGCTGAAAGCATCTAAGTGCGAAGCCAGCCGCAAGATGAGAGCTCCTCATAAGGGTCGTCATAGACGATGACGTTGATAGGGTGTAGGTGTAAAGACGGTGACGTCAAAGCCGAGCACTACTAATTGCCCGAAACTTTCTTCGGGTCTTCCGCCTCCAGAGTTTGGAGAGCGGAGACCAGTGACTCAGACTTTGAGTTGTGTAATCTTCTTGATAGGAAGATATGAGTTCTATATGTTTTGCTTGTGGAAATACGTCACCTTATACGGCTGACAAGTCAGTAGACGAGTTGACAAGATAACGAGTTATCGAGTAAATGAGTTATTAGTTTTATAGACAATGTTTAACAACGGCTCTACTGATAAGAAGATATAAAGAAGACAAGGATAAAGACAAATAACTAGTCAACTTGTCAACTGTGAACTAGTCAACCGAGAGAAATATTAGGTGGTTATTGCGGCGGGGTCCCACCTCTTCCCATTCCGAACAGAGAAGTTAAGCCCGTTTGTGCCGATGGTACTGCAATGCAATGCGGGAGAGTAGGTGGCCGCCTTCTTTTATGAGAGCCTTGAAGAGAAATCTTCAAGGCTCTTTTTTTGTTGTTAGTTGATTATTGATAGGTGTTGATAGTGTGTTGTTAGTGGATGTTTATGGGCTAATGAGGCTAATAAAAGCAATGAGCCTTATATGGCTAATGAGCCTAATGGCGTAAGGCTGATAGGGCTAATGGGCCTAATGGCGTTGGGCTGATAGGGCTAATGAGCCTAATAGCGTTGGGCTGATAAGACTGATGGGCCTAATAGAACAGGGGCTGATTGGGCTGAGGGGGCTAATAGTGTAAGGCTGATAAGGCTTATGGGCCTAATAGCGTTGGGCTGATAAGACTGATGGGCCAGATAGAATAGGGCTGATAGGGCTTATGAGCCTAATAGCGTAAGGCTGATAGGATTAATGAACCTAATATCGTAGGGCTGATAGGACTAATGAGCCTAATAGCGTAAGGCTGATAAGGGTAATTGGTCTAATAGTGTTGGGTTGATAGGGCTAATGGGCCTAATAGTGTAGGGCTGATAGGACTAATGGGCCTAATAGAACTGGACTGATATGGCTAATGGGCCTAATAGACAGAGCTGATATGGCTAATGGGCCTAATGGCGTTGGGCTGATAAGACAAATGAGTCTAATAGCGTAGGGCGGATAGGGCTATTGAAACTAATAACTAATAGGGATGATAGTATTGGGTAATGAGGATTATAAGTCTAATGTTATATGGCTGATAAGATTAATGAGATTATTAGGATAACCACTGATTTATTGTGAGACGCATTGGTATATATTAATGTAATATAATGTATAATAGATTATATCACCAAAGTCCCTTTAGAATGGCTATAGGTTAGATTTACAGAAGTATTGTGATGGGTAATTAGTTTTATTTAGTATGTTATTAGAAGATGTCCTAAATCGTTTTCTCTAACATATTAAGAGGCACAAAAGGATGTTATTTATTGCGCTTTGGGTGACAGTGGTTAAGGTACGGCTGGCATGTAGAGGAGGTGATTTAGAGGGGACATGGTGAGGGAATTAGAGTAGAGCAATAGTGGGCAGAATGGAGTTAGAGAGGTATTTAGAGTGAAACTAAAGTTGGTATAATGGAATTAGAGAGGACTTTAGAGTGGAGCAAGAGTGGGTAGAATGGAGTTAGAGAGGTATTTAGAGTGAAACTTTAGTGAGTAGAATGGATTTAGAGAGGGCTCTAGAGTGTATTTGGATGGAGCTTTAGAGTTGATTAAGAGGGGACTTTAGAGTGGATAGAGGAGATTTAGAGAGGATTTTGAGAGGTATTTGGAAGAAATTGGAAGGTTCTGATGGGAGTTAGAGAGAAGACGGCTATTAATCGTTTATTGTAATAGTTGAGAATCAAGTATATGGGGTGTTTGCTTGGTGGAAGGGCTGAATTATAATGGGTCAACATCAAAGTAAACTTGGAGAGCACCATATCTTTTATCCTTTAGAAGTTCGTGTATTGTATTATGGAGAGATTGGCGGACACGAGCATAATCGATGCCTATCTCCAGTTTAAGCATGATTTTTCTTATACTTAAAGTTTTGACACGTGCCACAGCAGGTTTGTCAGGACCGAGGATACGGTCACCGAAAACCTCATGTAGTCTACTACCAAGTTCCAAACCAGCAGTATTTACAATATTCTCGTCTCTGTGCTTTAAATAGACATAGATGAGTCGATAGAACGGAGGATAATGAAAATCACGCCTCTCGACCAGCAAATCGTTGTAGAACGACTGATAATCATTATGTACGACTTGCTGAATAATTGGCAAGTCAGGGCTCTTTGTTTGCAGAATAACTAATCCCTGTTTCCCCTTCCTACCCGCACGTCCACTCACCTGGCTCATCATCATGAATGATTGTTCGTATGCTCGAAAGTCAGGGAAGTTCAACATCGAGTCTGCATTAAGGATACCTACGACCGAAACCTTATCAAAGTCAAGCCCCTTCGTAATCATCTGTGTGCCTATCAGAAGGTTACTTTTACCTGCAGAAAAATCGTTAATTAGACGTTCGTAAGCATTGCGTGTGTGTGTAGTATCAAGGTCCATACGTGCAATGCGAGCCTCAGGGAAAATGAAGCTTATCTCGTCTTCAATCTTCTCCGTACCATACCCACGTCCTCGTATGTCTTCACTTTCACAACAAGGGCACACATCCGGCACCTTCATCGTGTATCCACAATAGTGACAAGACAGGTAGTTCATATTCTTGTGGTGCGTCAGAGACACATCACAATTCGGACATTTCGGTACCCATCCACACTGTCTACACTCCACCATCGGTGCAAATCCTCGTCGGTTTTGGAACAAGATAGCCTGTTCACCACGTCCCAAAGCTTCACGAACAGCAGAGAGCAGGCGAGGAGAGAAAGCCCCTTTCATTATCTTACGGCGGTAGAGATCTTTTATATCTACGATTTCTATTTTCGGCAACTGTATGTCCTTATATCGACGAGTCAGTTCCACAAGTCCATATTTCCCTTGTTTTGCGTTGTAATAGCTTTCCATTGAAGGCGTAGCCGTCCCTAAGAGCGTTTTCGCCTCAGGATACATCTGTCCCAAGACAATAGCGGCCGAACGAGCATGATAACGTGGAGCAGGGTCCTGTTGCTTGTAACTTTGGTCGTGTTCTTCGTCGATAATAATCAATCCAAGTCGATGAAATGGGAGAAAAATGGCACTTCTCGCACCCAAGATAACACTATATGGATTATCAGATAACTGCTTTTGCCATATTTCAACACGTTCCGCATCGCTGTATTTACTATGATAAATACCCAACTGATCGCCAAATACAGCCTTCAGACGTTCTGTAATCTGTATTGTAAGAGCAATTTCAGGCAAGAGATATAGTACCTGCTTCTTCTCATTGATAGCCTTTTGAATAAGGTGAATATAGATTTCAGTCTTTCCCGAAGACGTCACTCCATGCAGTAAAGTCACTCTATGCCCCATCATCTGTATGAGAATCTGATTGTAAGCCTCAGTCTGTGCTTCGTTTAGAGGCTTCATGTTCTCAGGACGGGAAGGACTACCATGATTTAATCGGCCAACCTCTTTCTCGTAGGTGACAAGGATTTTCCTATCTAATAATGCACGAATGATACCGATAGAAGCGTGGGTAACGTTCATCAATTCCTCTCTTGTCACCTCACGAAACTCTGTTTGGGGCGAAATTTGGTCCATTTCATCGACACCAGCCAGCTGTAGATAAGCCATAAGAACGTCCACTTGCTTTGTTGCACGCTTCATAGAGTCAATCACAAGCGTAAGTGTACGTTCATTGCGAAAGTTATCTGCCAGTCGGATATAAAGTTCTGTTCGTGGTCGATAGCCATCTTGTTCCTTCAAACCCGATGGCAAAGCAGCCTTATAGACATCCCCGATAGGTGACATATAATAGTCTGCAATCCAATACCAAAGTCTCAGCTGCTGTGGAAGAAGCACCGGAGTAGCGTCTAATACCTCAAGAATGTCTTTATAAACAATCTTCTTTTCGCCACTCTCTATTCCTTTTTCAGTTGCAGGGGGAGTAATAGGATACTCAGCAACGATACCCACATATCGCTTACTCTTGCCTAATGGGACAATAATACGTACACCGACCTGTACCTTAGGAGCCAGTGCATCTGGTATCGTATAGGTGAACAACCCATCTAAAGGTAAGGGTAATATGATATTTGCGTATGTCATTAGCTTATTTTCTATCCAATATTCTATTTATGTTATCCAAGAGAATGTGAAAAGCAGGCTGCATCATCGCCCCATGGTCGTGTCCTCCGAGTTCATATAGATAGCTCTCTTCGTGTCCACAGAGTTTCAACATCCGCCATAGGTAAGCATTTTCCTCATAACGACCGAATAGTTCCATATTTCGATCTCCTGTGATTAAGACCATTGGCGGGACCAAGTTACGAACCCAATAGAGTGGGGCATACTCATCAACAAGCGGTTGAAGTGCACCCCTTCCATGCATCTCTCGATAAGAAAAGTGGGAGATAGTCTGGCCGCTGAAGGGTATCAAGCCACGAATACTATCAGCATCAATCCCATACTTGCCCAACAGTGCCTTATTCAAACCAACCATCATTGTCAGATAACCACCAGCAGAATGTCCTGTCACAAATATCTTTCGACAGTCTCCGTTGTATTCTTTCGCATGATGAAAAGCCCAAGCTACGGCCTCGGCGGCATCATCCAAGCAGCTATCAATCGTCACATTTGGTAGCAGTCGATAATT
Source organism: Prevotella sp. oral taxon 313 (assembly GCF_003043935.1). Taxonomy (NCBI): domain Bacteria; kingdom Pseudomonadati; phylum Bacteroidota; class Bacteroidia; order Bacteroidales; family Prevotellaceae; genus Prevotella; species Prevotella sp. oral taxon 313. Next base: position 2,091,164 of record NZ_PYXE01000001.1, on the reverse strand, counting down.
GACACCAATAACAACCAAACCCTTCTTCTTCAGTTCGATGGGTATTCCCTTATGCCCAAAAGTAAGTCCACCACCATGAAACCAGACTACAACTGGGCAATCCTTCATCGTTTGTGGGTAATAGACATCAACTTTTAGACGTTCGCGGGCGTATGAATCCGTCTTTATCGAGTAAGGAATGTCATTCACTGTCATGTAATTTACATCAGAAGAGTTTTTTTGCGCCTTTAATACCAATGATTGAGTAAGTAACAACACTGCGACGATTAAGAAGAACTTTATTCTATTCAGCATCATTCTATCAAGTATTTTAAGTCAGTCTGAATACAAATGTACAAAGAAAAAAAGAAAGAACGATAACTTTATAGAACAATAATATAAAAAAACAATATCATGTGATTTCGGTTAGCTAAGGTCACCATGCGTCTCAACAAGTTTACGTTTAGGGAGAGATATGAGGAGAACACACACTTAATCGTCTATTGAAATGACAGACGAATAGCAAGATTTTAACTCATGAACTCTATCTTCTCGTGTGAAGAAATACTTCATCTATGCTATGTGCATTAATCCCTCTATGTTTCAAAACTGTTAGTTTGGTTATGAAAAATCATTACTTCGTAGCAGTATGTATTCCCTCAATATATGCGTATGATGTTTCTTAAAGTAGAACTCGTAACATTCAGTAAAACAACTTGTTATATATGGCATTAAAGAAGACGCCCTTCTTGCTTCAAGAAGGGCGTCTTCTATATCCAAGAAAGGCATGTTCTCGATCGTAGAGAGGCGTTTTCTTGCCTCTTATTCGGCCTCTCTTTGCATGGAGAGAAGAATGGTTAATGAAATATATTTACATTCCCTGTTAGAACGTTCGTCGTCTTCTCCCCTTCTTATAAGTGCATCCTCACCAATCTGAGAATACTGTTCTCACTGGTGAGGATGCTCGTTTTGTATCTGTCGGACAGTTCCCTCTGTGCGTATTTGAGACGAGTAATGCTGATGTCCTTCGTTTTAGAAGAAATAAGCCACCCCCACCTGCCATGAGCTATTACGACTATCCTTCTTCTTAAAGGCCGATGTAGCAGCATCGGTAGCCGTCTTCCAGGTAGCATGACCAGTCTTTCCGCAAGCGATATTATAGTTGGCACTCACCTGCAGGTGCTTAAATGCAGTAACACCAAAGCCAAGGTTAATACTGAAATTACTATTCTTTAAGGCGTAGGTACTACTCATGTTCCATTGATACTCTTTCTCTCCAATGTTGAAAGCGACTTGCGGACCACCAAAGAAGAATACACTTGCCACGCTACCTAAGCCGATAGAGTATCGTGCATTCACTGGTATTGCAATCTGCTGTTGCTTAACAGTCTGCGTCATCGTGGCATAATCGAGTTTAGCAGAACGATAGTCGTATAGGACAGAAGCATCCATACCTAAGCCAACAACGGGTAATGTGAATTTTACCGTTGGTCCAATGAACCAGCCAGCTTGGTTAGTTTTGTCAAAGACATCACTATCAAAGTAGAAATCACTTACATTCAATCCTGCCTTCACACCAAATTTCAATGGTTCGTCAGCCTGAATAGGGGTGGAGAAGATAAATGATAGGGCTAAGAAAGCCAATGAGATAATTTTCTTCATAACCTTAAGTGTTAATGATAAAGAACTAAATTCACTCCTCATCATGCAAAGTTTATATGCTTACACATTTGAGAGAGGACCCGAAATAGTACTACTATTCGAGCATCTTTATACATAAACCCTATCAGAAAGAGTATTATTGCCCAATTAGAATTAATTAAGGTTGGTTCTATAAAATTCCTTTAATGATGTTTTAAGTATAACTCATTAAAGGCAGATTCCATCGAGGAATTTATAGAACCAACCTTAAGAAAAATTATTAATGACGCTCGCGGCGAACCGTGACACGTGCTGGTGAAGCAGCAGCACTACCATTAGAAGACGGGCGGCGAGAGCGTCTAACGCTGCTTGTAGACGGACTTGTGCGACGTGAACGGCCCAATTTTCGTGGTGCATTCTCACCCTCCTTGGCAGCAGTAATACTATCAAGGCTATCACGTCGAGCAGGGTCACCATAGATGTTCTTCTCAAATTCAACCAATTCACGCTCTATCTTCTTCTGTTCAGCAGCCATCGCAGAGTCATTAGGGCAGTATTGTGCGAGTGTTCTACCCAGCATATTGGTTGTCTTGTAAATCTTTCCTTTATAGAGGTTCATCGTGAAATAATCGTCAACACTCATTGTTGCAGCGTTATTCAGATTACTTGTCATAATCGTTTGCTTAGCAAGGAAAGGGGCCAAGTCATCGTAACGAACCCAGAATAATGGGTATTTAACCTCCCCATCACCGAAGTCATCTTCACGATACATAATCGGACAGAGGGCAACAACCTTACGATGGAAGGTAGCTGTACCTTGGTCATAATAAGCACTCTCTTTGAGGTAGTAGCCCTTAACCTCACCTGATGGAATGTCGCTATTATCAAGTCGAATACCGTGGTCGGTGCGTTCGTAGAAGATATGATAGTTATCGAGGAACTGCAAAGGTTTGATACGTGCAGAGTCAGTAAATATCTCATTGCCATCCATTCGGTAGTTATATGCCGCAATACCACCACGGTTAGGGCCACTCATCATCAACTTGAAGATGTAAGTAAAGAGATTCATTTGCGAGCCAACAGGTTCTGTTGGATAGTACAAACCAGCATTTGCATCCTCGGTAAGTTTGAGTTCACGATAGATATCACGTCTCCAAACAACATCCTCTTGCATAGGAGCCGTTGTAGGGAAGGATATCTGCGCACGTGTTGTAATGGTGTTAGCAGGCGATTGGTGCTGTTGTTGATTACGACGTGCAGCAGGCTGTGCACTTACAGAGAGTGCCAAACACGCTGTGCAGACTATGAGAAATATCTTTTTCATTGTTGTTTTGTTTGTTCTTTACTAAAAGCAAGGGGCAGACATAGCATGTGATGAGCCGTTATAGCAGCAGTGTTATCTAATAACTCGTCTACTTGTCAACTCGTCAACTCGTCAACTACTACCTCACAATAACCTCCATATTTCTGCCATTGAGCGTTCGAGTGGTACCATCAGGCCCATGAACGACAACATTAGTGATGTAGAAACGCTTGTTACGACTCAACTGTCGGAACTGTTCCTTCTGTTGTGCAGAGAACGAAGCACCGTTACTTGCTAATGGAACAGCGTTGCCCATGTTATCAAAGAAGACTACACGGAAGCTGGTTACATTGAAAGGAATGTCAAGCAGACCATCATCAATAGCAGCTTGGATGCCTGGTGCTGACATAAGGGCAGCCTTAGAGAGGGCTCCACTCTTAAATCTATCTGCGCCCATAGCGATATATGGCGATGGATCCGGCAATTTTCTTACTCGGAACTTATAATCTCCAATCTTCCTACCCTTGGCAGAAACGGCTATTGTCACAGGTTGACCTACGGTTGAAGGACGTGCAATAAAATGGCCGCCACCCCTTGCGACGAGTGATCCTCCCGACATCGTTGCCTGTACATCACTCTGAGACGTGTTCGGAATACTGATGGTGATGGGGTTATCAAAGCCCGCATAGAGAACATTCATGAGGTCGGCTGCTATCGTGGCCATGCCATCGAATGGAGGAACCTTCTGCATTCCTTGTGGACTGATATACTCTTTAGGTTGCGGACCACCCGTTACCCAGTAGTCTTGTGAGAAGGTTCTACGCAATACATTACCGGTCAGGTCCTTAATAAGGATGTATCCGCTTAATGTATGCTTACCTGGTGCACCCGCCTTAACGGTAATCTGATTACCCTTGATAAGTTGTCCGTTGACATAGACCTGCGGTTGTTGTGTAGAGTCAACAGCCCCCATAAACATCTGTGCCGTCATGGTCTCGCCAGGATAAAGGCGTGTCTGACTTGGAACAACGAAAGCCTGTAGTTTGTTGACACGTAGGTCTTTCAAGCCAACATTGGCCACTAAGGTGTGTAAAACCTCTCCCTCAGCATAGCGAACATCGCTCTGTAGTTTCGAGAGGAGCGTTACGGCCGCCGCAACAGGCATGTTCTCGAACATATACTCCTCCCAATTCTTCCCCATGGAATGCTTTGGAACATCCGTAGAGAGGTTACTTGCGATGATTCTCTTTTGTCGTGGGTCTGTTACGAACTGTAGGATACGTGCTCGATAGTTGTTGATAGCCTCGTAGAGCTTGTGCCCCTGTCCGTTAGCAGGGTTCAACATGATATAGCTGGCAGCCTCAATATTGTCTTTCCCTTCTATTTTCAAGGGGTCACCTTTCTCACCATCAGCCTCACGAACGATGGCTACTTTCAACGCTTGTGCATAATTATAGAGAGAGTCACTCATCTCTCTAACCGTTGATGCCATCACAAACCACTGTTTAACCTTTTGTGGGTTCTTGCGCATCATTTGGTCTATTTCGCCAAAGATAGCCTCGTTCTCCTTGGATGAATTTCCCGTTGTGCGATTAAGGCTCTCCTCAACAACGGAGAAGCCATTGAGTACCTCGGTGGAGATATTTAATGCCAACATAGCCATGAGGACGATATACATGAGGTTAATCATCTTCTGGCGAGGGGAAATCTTTCTCTTTTTAATAGCCATTAATTCTATTATTTGCAGTGAGAAGAGGGCTATAAAGCATTCTCTTCCCTACCATAATACATCGTTATAAGCTCTCAGAATTGGTCTGTTGAGCAGTCGCAGCCGGTGCTGCCACCCGCATATTGACCGTCATAGCTTCAATCATTCGGGCATAGATACTATTGAGTTGCTCAATTTGTTGAGCCATCTTACGGGTCTGCTCATTAATTTGGTCGATTGTACCAATCTGTTGGCTCGCACCCTTTAGTTGCATCTCATAAACCTTTGCAATACCCGTAAGCGTACGATTAAGGTTCTCCATCTCTTCGCTATCACGTGTCAGACGCTGGCTCTGGTCGTTCACCTTGCCTAACATCTCCGTCAGACTCTGCAGTGCAGAGACGTAGTTCGTCTGTGCCTCAACCATCTCAGGCGTCTGTTGTTGTGCGTCTGCGATAGCCTTACTCTGCTGGCCAACAACGGCAGCAGCGATGTCGCTGGCAGAAGGCATTGCCTGTTGAACACTCTGTGCAAGGTTCTCTGTGGCACTGTATTGTACCTGTTTTGCAGCAGTAGGGCGTTCCACAGTACTCTCCTTATCCTCAAGATACTCCTCGGTGACGTGTGTTGGGAGGTCACGACCATCGTCTGTCTTATCGAAAGGACGGTCGAAAGCAGATAGGAAGAACACGATAACCTCAGTACCCATGCCGAAGTAGAGCATAATATTAGCTCCTGGGAGGTGAGTAAGTTTGAATAAAGCTCCGAGAATAACCACCGAAGCACCCCAGCTATAGCCATAGTTGAGGAATGTTTGTCCTGGAACGCTATCCATCCACTTCTGTAGATGGTAAACAAAGTTGTATTTGCTGTACTGTGTCATTTATCTTCTCTTTTTCTTACTGCTTTTCTTATTCTCTTTAGCGGCCTCACTTGATGAGCTTGCAAGGCTACGAACACAACGGAAACCGATGTAGCTTCGAGGTTGGTTCTGGTATTCCCAAGTACGCCAAGCACTACGGATATAGCTCTCTGGGTCTTTCCAACTACCACCACGAACACTCTTCTTCTTCAGGCGATAAGGGTCTTCTTTGGCTGCTTTATAGTCCAACTGCGGGTTGAGATCATTCATCGCATCGACACCAGCCTCTGTATAGATAGTACTTGTCCACTCGGCAACGTTGCCTGCCATATCATATAGTCCATTAGAGTTTGCACCATAGATACCCACCTTACTCGTAATCAGGTTGCCATCTTTCGTGTAGTTTCCACGGTCTGGCTTAAAGTTAGCATAGAAGCAACCATTACCGTTCTTCACGTTTTGATTGTCCCAAGGGAATTCGTCTTGGTTCTTTCCTCGAGCCGCATACTCCCATTCAGCCTCTGTTGGAAGGCGATAACGCTGTACGTACCGAGCCTCTTTACCGAGTCCTTTAAGCAGGTATTCTGTTCGCCAAGCACAGAAGGCATTGGCCTGCTCCCACGTTACGCCGACAACAGGATAGTTGTTATAAGTAGGGTTACTAAAGTAGTTTCGGAGATAGATCTCATTGTCTGAGTTGCGGAAATCGTTCACCCAGCAAGTTGTATCAGGGTAGATATTGACAATATAGGTGTTGAGGAAATCCCAAGGACCCGTCAATGGGCGATTGATAGTCTCGTTATGAATAGTGCCATTCTCGTCGATATATGCCGTATCCTTTGATATCATCACCACCTCATTAGGGTCGACAGTGATGTCAGTATTCAAGTTACGCTCTTGTGGATTTAGGCGGTTACGACGCAAGGCAGCCGATGTGTAGTCGTATATCTCATAACGATAATTCAGTTGACGTGCGTCGATACTCTTCTCGCCAGTGACAGGGTTCGTCACATAAAGGCTCTCGAACGCACGCTGCTCATCCTCGTTTGGCTTACGTGGGAGACGTTTGTTCCAGTCAAGATGAGGTGTGACAGGGTCGCCATTCTTATCTTCTGTAATCATATAAGTCTCATCACCACCGTATGCGGGGTCGGCTAAGCGTGTACGAATAATTGAGTCACGAACCCACTCAACGAACTGTTTATACTCGGAGTTGGTCACCTCTGTCTCGTCCATCCAGAACCCATCAACAGAGATATCCTTAACAGGAGTCTTCTTACCCCATAGGGAGTCCTGCTTTTCCAAACCCATTCTCAACCAGCCACGCTTGACAAGTGTCATGCCGTAAGGGGCCGGTTCGCGGAAGGGACGCCCTCCACCAACGCCAGTAACCTCACCGCCACGACCAGACGAAGCGGTTGACTTACCAGCGAAACAGCCTGTCAATGTTCCCAAGACGAGTGCACCAAGGCAAATGGCAACTATACTTTTCTTCATTTTCATTATATCTTTCTATAGAAATCTTACGCTTTTATGTTTGTTCCTCCCTTTCTTCTGCAGGTTGATATCAGTTTGATAGCTGACGAATAGTCCATGACTACCATTCTTGAAAGCTGCTGTCCCTGTGTACATCTCATAGCTATAGCCCAGGTTGATGCCATGGAACGTACCGCCAATCATGGCTGTTACTGAGTTTGTTGGACTATAAGATACACCTCCATATAGCACTTTCTTCTCATGTGTGTAGACCAGTCGAGCCGTGATGTCAGCCCGATAGTTCACACCATCATACCGTGCCAAGACCGAAGTCGGTATTGTTAGAAACGGATTTCGTAGTTTAATATTGTATCCACCCGTTAAATAATATGTTCGATTTATCTGTAGTTCATTGGTCTCACCGAGTTCTACTAAGGGCGCATTGAGGTGCTGTACGGATGCACCAACATACCAATTCTTACGCATATAATAAACTCCAGCTCCCAAGTCAAGGCTGTGTCCGCTTACTTCTCCCTGTGTTAAAGCTGGGTCGCTTGCCTCTTCTGGGTCTAACTTAGAGCCATCTAATTTCTCAAAGAGCATCCCTACCTGAACACCAGCAGCCAACATTCCCCCAAAAAGATCCTTGCGGAAGGCGTATTGTCCTGCCACTCGCTGATGCACAAAGGCTCCTAACTTATCGTTAAGTATCGAGAGTCCCACTCCATGATATTGTTTCATGAAATAGACAGGCATGTCAGCTCCTACGTAGAAAGTGTTTGGGTTGTGTTCATAACCAGCGAAGTCGAGTGCGTATGCACCCACAACATTCAGCTTATTATCCTTTCCTACAGTCGCAGGGTTGAACGATGGCTCCATCGCCCAGTAGTGACTATAAGACGGATCATACTGTGCCTTGACAGAGATTACTGTCAGGCAGACAAGTGAAAATATGAATATGAAACGTTTAAACACGCTTTTATAACGCATCACAGGTTGGTTTATTGCCTTCTAAGCTATAAATATTAAGGCTGATTGATATAGATGTAAACCTATCTCTTTGCTGTGGAAGAATAAACATACGTGTGTTTTTCTATCTTCTTAATTGTATGAAGGAGTACATAGAGAACTGTTGTTTGTAATTATATTTCATAGGTTCAGTTTGTTTCAACGCCCTTTTTGCTTCAAGAAGAGGCCTAACTATGTTCAAGAACATGCTCTTCTTGCATGTTGAAGACGCCCTTCTTCGTCCTTACTAAGCCTCTTCTAAAATAGAGTTTACAACTATTTGATAACAAGAAGGTTATAAAGCGGATAATAGCGGGAATGGGTCAATAAATAACTAAGTATAATAGTGGTTGTTTTGTAATGATATTTCTTATCGCAATAGTGTAAGTCTTCTCTTTAATAGCGCATGTGTTTGAGGCGAATAAAGGCCAATTACACCTTCTATATATACGCCACAGGGTGCATATACATCTTAGTTGGAGGAGTAATTTCGGCCTTTGTAGGTCATAACCTACAACAAAAAAGAGCTTGTACCAGTGTGATACAAACTCTTTCCTATTGTTTAATATTCGTCTTCATTCCACAAGAAATCGTCCTTTGAAGGGTAGTCAGGCCATATATCTTCGATACTATCGTAGACATCTCCTTCATCTTCAATCTCTTGAAGATTCTCAAGAACCTCAAGTGGTGCACCTGATCGCATTGCATAGTCAATCAGTTCATCTTTTGTTGCAGGCCATGGAGCATCTTCCAGCTTAGAGGCCAATTCCAGTGTCCAATACATATTCTTATTCTTTTACATATTTCTTAGTGCGTGCAAAAGTAACATTTATTTTCTTATCTGCAAGTATTTTCCCATGTTTTTTCGCCTGTTCTACTATTATTGTTCAAATATCGTGACAAAATGAAGAGGTAGTCTGATAATCTGTTGACAAACTCTAAGATTTCTGCTGGATATGTTGTCATCTGGGAAAGAGTGACAATCCGACGCTCTGCACGGCGACAGATTGTGCGGCAAACATGGCTTTGTGCTGCCGAGAGGGTCCCTCCTGGTAGTATAAAGTGATGATGTGTAGGGAGTTGTGAAGCCATTAGGTCTATGTCGCCTTCTATCTTCTTAATCATTTCCTTTGTAGTAACAATCGTCTTGACCTTGCATTCGATATAGGCGAGTTCCGTCCCAATCACGAATAATTCAGCCTGTATCTCTTCTAATCGTTCCGTGAGTTTGTTATCATGGACAGGACTTTCTTTGGGCGTGTCTGACTGTAGCATAGCGATGAGTAACCCAATGTTTGCGTTGAGTTCGTCTAATGTTCCGTATGCTTCTATGCGCATATCGTCTTTCGGCAATCTACTGCCGTCGCACAAGGAAGTCTTGCCATTATCGCCAGTCTTTGTGTATATCTTCATGACAGTATTACATTTATAACGTTTCAGTGTGTAGGTTTAGAAATTGACAACGTATGATTGCTTCACCATATCTCTATTAAGAAAAATCAATCCACAGTAATATAGGTCGAAGCTGATACCTGTGCGTGGGTCTGCAACGAGTTCTTGCCAATAGGCTGCCGCCTCCTTATCTCGCTTGATGTTCTCTATAATGAGGATAGATGACGAGGGAAGGTGTTCTAACGACTTATCGATAATTGAGCGATAGTTCTCTATGAGGGGTACTCTCAGCATACTACCTTCCCCAACGTTGGCAAACAACTGCGAATAATCAGCTTCTGACATCTCACCAGTTAGCTTCTTATACTGAGCCTTTTGGCAGCCAGCATCTACGTAAATCTTATAGCATGAGGATGTAGAGTGACAATCGATAAAGGTATGAGGTTGTTGATAATTCGCCAAGCGGAAGTATAGTTTGCATAGCTTACGAGTCTTTTTGTCAATGCCATACACCTGCTTTTCAAGTTGTTCATACTTATAGTAAGGATAAGGCTCATTCACCACATATCGTATAAAACGGTATGCCCAAGGCGACTGTACACCAAACCCTTTGGAACGGTGTGCACGTCTTAGCCAGACGATAGAACGCTTAATATAATATAGCATGATGAATAATTATAGGCAGCAAAGTTAACATTTTTTCCTCTATTACAGAAGGGTTTGAAATAAAAACGTAGTTTCTTCGTTATCAGAAACGCTTTTATTCGGTCCTTACAAATCGTCTCTGTTTTCTGTTTTGATGGCGTTTTGTAAAGCATCTGTTCATGATGAGTATGTGAGGGGAGGAAAAGAAATGAGGCAGTCGGAATCACTCCGACCACCTCATAATGGTATTAGTAATGAAAACGGTAGTTTTGTTGTGGCTTAGAAATCAATATCGAGTCCGACACCGAGCACCTTATTCGTACGGGTGAAGATGTCAGTATTTTTTGTTGCAAGTGTCTTTGGTTGTACGCTTATTGTACCGTCAGGCTGTGTCACCTGTTCTCTACCAATCGTAATAGCATCTTCGTAATTCTTTGTAAACTTAGAATAGTTTGTAAAGAAGTAAGCTACGTTGAGGTGAGCATTCTTGGCAACCTTTATCTTAGCACCAACACCGAAGCTGTAGCTACTTGTCACGAAGCTAAGGTCGGTCAAATACTTACCGTCACCAAGTCCGTAGAGTGTGCGTTGGCCGCCTGCGCTGACTGTTACAGATGGATTGATGTCCCATTCAACACCAGCAAGGAACTCCTGTGTGTTGTGCTTAAGGAAACGCTGTTTGTTGTTGTCCATGCGGGCATCCTTGTCGAAATAGTGGTTATAACCTGCCATCACGCGAAGGTTCTTCAGTACTTCATACTGTGCACCAAGTGCCAGAATACCAGGAATATCGTTTGGTGTGTTCACACCATTCTCATATTTTTTAGTGTCATCACGCTTTGTGTTGTTCTCAATATTGAACTTTGTCGTAAACTCATAGCGTGCAGCAAAGTTCCACTTACCTGTGCGGTAGTCAATACCAAGGATAGGAGTGATACCCCATCCACGTTGAGAAACCTCTACATAGCGGTCTTTCACGAGTTCCTTACTACTGTTTAACTTATCAGCACCAGCACTGACCAACTTTGCACCAGCACTTGCCTGCTGTGCGCCAGCTGCATATTGGTTGGCAGCTGCTTGCAGTTGAGCTTTTGCTGTAGGGTCGGTAGCAGCGTTAGCCTGTGCCTGATAGGCATCAGCTTGGGTCTTTGCAGCCACAGCCTGAGCCTGTAGCGCAGCAGCCTTCTCGGTTAGCAGTTTTGCTTTTGAACCAAAATATTCGTAGAGATTTTGACTGTTTCCGTTCACGTCAGCCGAGATGTTGGTAATATTACCTTCGTATTTATTGTAGATATAATTAAATCTTGCACCACCAAAGACTGAGAGGTTCTCATTAATCTTATATGCAACACCTAACTGTAAACCGAAGTTATACTGATGGCCACTCATGTAGCTCTGCATACTATAGGATGTTGCAGGTGTCTCCTGCTGTCCGAGAAGTGCCGAGAAAGTAGGGAGCTGCTGGTTGATAAGTGCTGGTAGAATAGCTATCTGGCGTTCGAAAGTTGGTAGACCGTCATTGAAAGTAGCCTTACCACCACCACCAGTCAAGCCAAAACCAGCTTGGAAGCTCCACTTGTCTTTGTTATATGCTACCTGAAAAGATGGGAGAATAGGTACAGAAGCCTTGCCCTCATAAAACTTACTGCCATCAGTTTTGTCACCACCGTTGAGCGTGAAAGGATACTCGTAAGGGGTGTTAGCAAAAGCAGGTACGCTGAAAGCCGATGTTATCTGACGTGTCTGATATACGTTCTGGAAATTGAGAGAGAGGTGAAAACCTTGGTCGAGGAAGGCTACACCAGCAGGATTAAAATAGACACCATCGATACCAATTGCACCGACACGTGCAAAGTTACGGTTGAAAGCGATGTTCTGATTGGTGTTTGTGAGCAATCCTCCGGCTTGTGTTGATGTTGCCATTGCAAGCAATAGAGCGGCAAGAGCTGTCTTCTGATACTTCATCTTTTGAATTGTAAGTGTATATAAAACTTATATAATTTGGTTGCAAAGTTATGAATATTGTTCTAAATATCCAAATAAAAGCCTACTTTTTCTCATTATTAGTTAAAATGTGCAGTAGGATAAGAGGATGTAGTAAGTTGTTGTAGACGGATATTCCTTATATTATAGTGTGTCTCAAATGAGGGGTGGGTAGGTGGATAAGATAGTATTGGTTTAGGCGTAATAGGGCTGCTGAGCGTAATAAGGATGTTGGAATTAGGTGGTATGGTTGCTTTCTAATGAAGGATAGTGGTCTTGTTGGTAGGGTAGGGTAGGGAGTTTAGGCATTGACAAGGCAAGAGCGTATGTAGAGCATTATTGTTGCATGTTATTTGTACGAGGCTAAAAAGCGGACATGTAGGGAGAAGAAAACGAAAGGGAATAATAGTAAGGAGTTTTGTAAATGACAAAAGGGTAAGACAGTAGGAGGGTAAGGAAGAAACCCCAACCTTCATTACTGTTCTACCCTTTTTTCTTTTTCCTTCTCAGTTCCTTATACTTTCAGCTGTGGATACTGAATACGTGTGTGATACATAGCCTTCAAGCGTTCGATGAGTACAGACTTTGCAGCTGTGATGTCGCGGAAAGTGATAGGGCAATCCGTAAACTTACCATCGGCAACTTGTCCATCTATAAGCTGATTAACCAAGTTGCTGATGCTCTCTTCGGTATATTCTTGTAGTGAACGAGAGGCAGCCTCGACAGTGTCGCTCATCATGAGGATAGCTTGCTCACGTGTGAAAGGGTTTGGACCAGGATAACGGAATTGGTCTTCATTGACCTCCTCGTCTGGGTGTTCGTTCTTATAATGTATATAGAAATATTTTGCCAGACCTGTACCATGATGTGTCGTGATAAACTCCTTAATCTCACGTGGGAGGTTATATTTCTCGGCAAGTTTAAGTCCTTCCGTCACATGACTGATGATGATACGTGCACTCTCAAGGTCGTTTAGTTTATCATGTGGGTTGATACCAGCTTGATTTTCAGTGAAGAAGGCTGGATTAAGCATCTTGCCGATATCATGATAAAGAGCTCCCGTACGCACTAATTGACTCTTAGCGCCAATTCTACTTGCTATTTCAGTAGCGAGATTACCAACAGTGATAGAGTGTTGGAAAGTTCCTGGTGCCACCTCACTCAGTCTGCGTAAGAGTTCGTTATTTGTGTTTGACAACTCAAACATCGTTACTGTAGACACGAAACCGAAGGCTTTCTCGATGACCAACATCAGTGGATAGGTGAAGAGAAGGAAGAAACCATTCACAGCAAAGTGATAGTACATCGTGTGGTCGAGCTTTGACAAGTCGTCGGCCTGTATGAGTTGGAGGGCAAGATAGACAGCTGCCGACCCGATGGTCACGAGGAGTGCGGTAAGGAATATCTGAATTCTCTTTGATAGTTCGCGTAGGGAATAAATCGCAATGAGTCCTGCAACGATTTGTACGATAATAAACTCATACTGGTATTTGACGGCTACAGCACAGATAAGGACCATTGTGATATGTCCGATGAAAGCCGTTCGCGAGTCCATGAAGACACGGAAAAAAATAGGTGCCATGCTGAACGGCAGGATGTAAACACTCAGTATGTTATGTTCCATCATCAGAGATGTGAGGATAGGATAGATGACTATCATCACATAAAGGAGTGATATGGAACGTGGCTTATTAAAGTAATCTTTTCTGAAGAGTGCCAAGTAGAGTGTGAAAAGGCAAATGAAGATTAAGACATAGATGGTCTGTCCGATGAAGGTAGATGTTATCTCGTCTTCAGTAGCCTTACGTTTCTCCATTGCTTGCTCAAAGGAGTTAAGCACACGATAGGTCTTTGCATCGACAATGTCACCACGGTCGATGATGCGTTGACCCTCCAGCACCATGCCTGAAGCCTGCGGAATAAGACTTAGCATGTCGTTCATCTCCGTTTCACTACGGTCTTTGTCATAGACAAGGTTTGCTTCGATGTAGTCGTTCAGATTACATTGCTGAAGTACGGAACGCTTCGGACCTAACAACGGGTCCATGAAAAGTTGTTCGTAAGCACCCAGTGTTGAGTAGGTCTTATTGATAGGTACGCTGACAGCCTGCTTACCTGTAACGACACGGATAAGGTTGTTACTGTCCTTGGCAAGTGTGGAGTATTGTTGTGGGTCAATGATTCCTGCCTCGTAAATCTCATGTAGACGGTGTGCAATAGCATCGACGTAGGCTTCTGATAAGCCAGGGATACCATTCTTATAAGCCTCACGGAACTGTTCAATCTTCTTTTGCTCGACAGTCTTATTGATGTTATAATAAGGTTGAAAATGTTTAGTAATGGAGTCTTTCTCAACTTTTAACGCTGCTTCAGTCTTAAAGATAGGAAAGTCGAACTTAGCAATCAACTGCCCATACATCCATGGTTTTCCCTCGTCATAATGGAAAAGTTTACCTTGCGTACGTGGTAAGAAAAGCACTATCAAAACGACGGCAACGATGACCAATGCCATTCTTGAGACCATATTGCGCCAGTAGGGACTGCTGATGTTTTTAAATCTTATCATCTTATTCTATTGTTATTATCTTGTTACATAAATGTTTGAATAACTTGACGTTTATCCTCTTACAACTTGCGAAAATACTAAAAATATAGCGTATAGTCAAAAAAAAACATTAATTTTGCAGGAAAAATAATATTTAAGACAATGGCAGAAAGAAATGTGAGAGTACGCTTTGCCCCAAGTCCTACGGGTCCTTTGCATATTGGTGGTGTGCGTACTGCTTTGTATAATTACCTTTTCGCTCGTCAACATGGCGGCAAATTAATCTTCCGTATAGAGGACACAGACTCTAATCGTTTCGTTCCTGGAGCAGAAGAGTATATCCTTGATTCTTTCGAATGGTTGGGGATTAAGTTTGACGAGGGTGTTAGCTTCGGTGGCGAACATGGTCCTTATCGTCAGAGCGAACGTCGTGATATTTATAGAAAGTACGTCAATCAGCTCTTAGACGCTGGTAAAGCATACATTGCTTTCGATACGCCAGAGGAGTTGGATGCGAAGCGTAAGGAGATTGAGAATTTCCAATATGATGCGCACACACGTCTGCAGATGCGTAACTCTTTGACGATGTCTAAGGAGGAAGTTGAGAGTCTGATAGAGGATGGGCAGCAGTATGTTGTTCGTTTTAAGGTTGAGCCAGGCGAGGAAGTTCATATCAATGATATGATTCGTGGTGATGTCTGTATCAAGAGCGATATCCTTGATGATAAAGTCTTGTTCAAGAGCGTAGACGAATTACCAACTTATCACCTTGCAAACATCGTTGATGACCACTTGATGGAAATCTCTCACGTTATTCGTGGTGAGGAATGGTTACCAAGTGCACCGTTACATGTATTGCTTTATCGTGCTTTTGGTTGGGAAGATAGCATGCCACGTTTTGCCCATCTGCCTTTGTTGTTGAAGCCAGAGGGTAAGGGTAAGCTTAGTAAGCGTGATGGTGACCGCCTTGGTTTCCCTGTGTTCCCATTGGAGTGGCACGACCCTAAGACTGGTGAGATTAGTTCAGGCTATCGTGAGAGTGGTTATTTCCCAGAGGCAGTAGTTAATTTCTTGGCCTTGTTGGGCTGGAATCCGGGTACAGAACAGGAACTCTTCTCGCTTGAGGAACTCGTAAAAGCATTCGATATTACGAAGTGTTCAAAGAGTGGAGCTAAGTTTGACTATCAGAAGGGTATGTGGTTTAACCACGAATACATTCTCCGTAAGTCAGATGATGAGATAGCACAACTCTTCGCACCAATCGTTGCTAACAACGGTGTTGAGGCTACTATGGAGCAGGTGACACAGGTTGTACACATGATGAAAGACCGTGTTAGCTTCGTTAAGGAACTTTGGGAGCTTTGCTCTTTCTTCTTCATTGCACCAACAAGCTATGACGAGAAGACCGTTAAGAAACGTTGGAAGGAATATTCTGCACAGCAGATGAGCGAACTTGCTGAGGTGTTGGATGGAATAGAAGATTTCAGTATTGAGGGTCAGGAACCTGTCGTAATGAAATGGGTAGAGGACAAAGGCTATAAGCTTGGAGATATTATGAATGCCTTCCGTCTCACCCTCGTAGGTATTGGTAAGGGTCCTGGAATGTTCGATATATCTGCCTTTCTTGGCAAAGAGGAGACCTTGAAGCGTATGCGCAAGGCCATTGAGGTGTTGGGATAAGCCTTCTGAAAGGCTAAATTAATTGATCCGAGTATGTATAATATAATAATGTATGCCATGCAGCTTGGCATCGCTGTCGGTAGTCTTTTCAATGAAAAGCTACGTAAGATGTGGCGAGGTGAGCAGGAGGCAGTGAAGGTCTTACGTGAGAAAGTGGAGCCAGACGCTCTATATGTTTGGTTCCATGCAGCCTCATTGGGCGAGTTCGAACAAGGACGACCATTGATAGAGCAAATACGGAAAGACTATCCGCAATACAAGATATTGCTTACTTTCTTTTCTCCTTCGGGTTACGAGGTAAGGAAAAATTATGAAGGAGCAGACATTATTACCTATCTACCAATAGATACGGTGGGCAATGCACGTAAGTTTCTACGTACAGTACGGCCTGTTATGGCTTTCTTCATTAAGTATGAGTTCTGGTATAATTACTTGCATGTCCTGCAGTATCGTGGTGTTCCTGTCTATAGTGTGTCAAGCATTTTCCGTCCAGATCAGATCTTCTTTAAGTGGTATGGCAGTGGTTACGGTCGTGTCTTAAGATGTTTCAGTCGCTTCTTTGTACAGAATGAGGAGAGTAAGGAACTCTTGAATAAGATGGGAATCTCTGACGCTGTTGTTGTGGGTGATACTCGCTTCGACCGTGTTTTGCAAATTAAGGAGGCAAGCAAGAAACTGCCATTGGTGGAGAATTTCGTCAATCGGGATGCTGCTGATAGTAGAAAAGTCTTCGTTGCAGGATCGTCATGGCAGCCTGATGAAGAAATCTTCCTTAAGTACTTTAATAAGCATAAAGACTGGAAACTCATCATAGCACCGCATGTTATAGGGGAAGACCATCTCAAGACCATCCTCTCACTGATTGAGGACAAGAAGGTAATACGCTACACGCAGGCAACTGAAGAGACTGTTGCTGATGCAGATGTGTTGATTATTGATTGTTTTGGATTGCTGTCATCCATCTATCATTATGGCGATGTAGCCTACGTAGGAGGTGGTTTTGGAGTAGGAATCCACAATGTTCTTGAGGCTGCAGTATGGGATATGCCAGTTCTTTTCGGTCCAAACAATAAGCATTTTGCAGAGGCACAAGGACTCTTACGGGTTGGTGGAGGCTTTGAGATCTTCGATCTTGAGAGTTTCAGTCTGTTGATGAATCAGTTTGCTGAAGATGAAGAATACCGCAATACTTGTGGGGCTTTAGCGGGAGATTATGTCGAGAGTCTGGCTGGTGCAACAAATAAAGTTCTAAGCAACGTAAAGTTATGAAATATCAGATAACATGTGATAACTGTGGTACACAGTTTATCGTTGAGGCTGAAGAAGGACAGACCATCGAGTGTACTTGTCCTCATTGTCATGGTATCATGGAGGTGACTCTGCCATTGGTAAGTGCTGGTCAACAATATGATCAGTCTGTTGGTATGACGCCGCAACCCCAGCAGTTACAGGCAGAAACAGCTAAGAAGGGTAATAATGCAATCCTTTGGGGTGTTGTGATTGGACTTCTCTTACTGGCGGGAGGTGTAGGGGCTTATTATGCTATGGGTTCATCTTCGCCAGAGACCACGGTGAGTGATTCTATTCCTAACGATACGATTCCATACGAAACACCGGTCCAAGTAGAGGAGACTCCATCTGTTGATACGGTTGTTGCAGCACCTGAAGTGCCGAAAGAAAAGGAAGAAGAACAGGTTGAAGAGAATCAGGAAGAGGAAGAGGATACCTTATCTTCACATGCACATGATGAATAGCTTCAACAGTATATATAACGAATAAAATAGAAAAAGATAAATGGGAAAAATTATTTTGACTGGTGACCGCCCTACAGGTAAACTTCACTTGGGTCACTATGTAGGCTCTCTCCGCCGTCGTGTGGAACTTCAGAACCTCGGAGACTACGATAAGATGTTTGTCTTTATGGCAGACGTACAGGCGTTGACAGATAATGCTGACAACCCAGAGAAGATCCGACAGAATATTATTGAGGTAGCTTTAGATTATCTCTCTGCTGGCTTGAGCCCAGAGAAATGTACACTCTATATACAGAGTCAGATTCCTGAAATAGCCGAACTGACCACTTTCTTGATGAATCTTGTCAGCGTAAGCCGTGTTCAACGTAACCCAACGGTGAAGACAGAGATTAAGATGCGCAACTTTGAAGCCAATATCCCAATGGGTTTCTTTGCTTATCCTGTGTCTCAGGCAGCTGACATTGCAGCCTTCAAGGCTACGACTGTGCCAGCAGGTGAGGACCAAGAGCCGATGTTGGAGTTGACTCGTGAACTTGTGCGTCGCTTCAATCAGATCTATGCACCAGTACTTGTTGAGCCTGCGATTATGTTGCCAGAGAACGCAACGGCACGTCGTTTGCCTGGTACAGATGGTAAGGAGAAGATGAGTAAGAGTCTTGGTAACTGCATTTACCTCTCTGATGATGCTGATACCGTATGGAAGAAGGTGAAGACAATGTACACTGACCCAACTCACTTGAATGTGTCTGATCCAGGTCATGTTGAGGGAAATACTGTGTTTACATACCTTGATACTTTCTCTACCGATGAAGACTTCGCTGAATTCTGGCCAGAGTTCCAGAACCTTGATGAGCTGAAAGCTGCTTATACAGCTGGTGGTATCGGTGATATGAAGTGTAAGAAGTTGCTCAATAGTGTCTTGAACAAGATGTTGGATCCAATCCGTGCGCGCCGTCATGAGTACGAACAGGATATTCCAGAGATTTATAACATCCTCAAGAAGGGTTCATTGGAAGCACGAGAAACCGCTGCCCAGACAATGGATGAGGTACGTGCAGCTATGCAGATTAACTATTTCGAGGATACCGATTTGATTCAGAGTCAGGCTGAGCGATTCAGACAGAAGTAAGTCTTTAGCTCTGCTTTAAAGTCATATAGCAGTCTTATTCCATCTTTCTATAGAAGGAATAAGACTGTTTTTTGTGTCTATTAGTCTTGCAGTTAGTACTTTTGATTAAGTTTTCTTACCTGTTCTAACGTACGTGCGAACGCCCCGCACGTATGGTGCGGACGCCTAACACCATTGGTACGGAGGCTTAGCACGCTACAAGAAGTCCTAATTCTTCGAACGATTTATTGGTCGGGAAGAACCATATTACTAAAGGTTAATCATTTTCTTAAGCCTTAGTTATTATTTATATTGAGTGGAGGAAGGTAGATGAAGAATCCCTTTTTGTCTGATAGTCAGTAGAGTTTACACTCGTCTTGATTAAAATTAATGATTATTTAGAAAATATTTATTAGTATAATTTGTGGCAAATAAAAAAAGTCCCTACTTTTGTCTCAACCAACTTAAACAATATAATATCGGTGAATAGCGTCTTCAGCGGTGAGGAGAAAAGTCTTTCTTCCGTATTGACCTATTAATAATCGTGAACATAAATAAGATTTCATATAATAATTTTATATTCTTTCGTGTGGTTGAGGCATGTCTCTCTTTGCCAACTGCTTTGCGGAGGAAACTAAACAATCTTTATCTATTAAAAAGTTAGATGCGTATGATCTTACACATCAAGCCAATTGGTTTTACGTTATGCATGAGTGTGTCATTCTTTATGCCTACGCAAGGGTATGCTGTGTCAAAGCTGCCTGTTCAGAGCGTACAGCAATCAGGAAGATGCACAGGTGTTATTCTTGATGAACAAGGCGAACCTATTGTTGGTGCCACTGTTCAAGTGAAAGGTACAAGTAATGGGGCCGCCACTGATTTAGACGGTCGTTTCACACTGTCGAATATCCCTCCTGGTAGTGTTCTTGTTATCAGTTACATTGGTATGGAAACAAAGGAGTTGAAATGGGATGGACAGGACATTAAAGTGAAGTTGAAGGAGGAGCAACATGCGCTAAACGAGCTGATTGTGACAGGTTATGGTGGTCAACAGAAGCGTGCTACGTTGACAACAGCTATCTCTAAGATGGATAATAAGGTGTTAGATGCGGCAGCTTTCTCCAATGTCGGTAGTGCATTGCAGGGTAGTGTGACTGGTCTTCAGGTTGTCAATAGCTCTGGTCAGCCGGGTACTGCGCCTTCTATTACCTTGCGTGGTGGTGCTTCTATCACAGGAAGTGCCCCTGCTTTGATTATTGTTGACGGAGTAGAACGCACGTTATCAGAGATTAACCCAGCTGATATCGAGTCTATCGAAGTTTTGAAAGATGCTGCTTCAACAGCAATTTATGGTGCGAGAGCAAACGGAGGTGTAATCCTTGTAACAACAAAACGTGCTCAAGCAGGAACTTCCAGCATCAACTATCGTTTGAAGGTCGGTGTAAATTTCAAACGTGATGACTATAAGTTCATGAATGCCCGTAACTATCTTTACTATAACCGAATGGGTTTCAAGCGTTATGCTGATGCTATGGAAGGTCATGGAAGGGCTGCTAATGTTGATGCACAGAATGGTTATTCTGGTCGTGGATATACTGATTACACTCCACGTACGGATGTCATGTATTACGATGCAACCAATCCTGAGCACCAGAGACTGCTTGCCGAGGAAGGATGGGAGGTTATGGACGACCCTTACTATGGTGCAACAAATGGTGCAAAGCTTATCTTTAAGGATTATGGAGGTCTTTTAGAAGATGCAATCTACCATAATCAAACCCTTACACAAGACCATTATCTGAGCTTCAGCGGTGGTAATAACATGGGATCTTTTGTAGCTTCCTTAGGTTACTATAATGAGAATGGTGTTGTACGCAATACTTCTTTCCGTCGTTTCACTGGTAGCGTGAAGGGTGATTATCAAATCAAGCCTTGGCTGAAGGTACGTGCTGGTGCGCAATACACTTGGTTTACGAAGCCAGATAGTTATTTTGGCTCATGGAGTTCTTTGTTCTATCGTACCCGTTCACAGCGTCCTACATGGAATCCTTACCTTGCTGATGGTTCTCCAGCACCAGGTTGGAGTAGCTCAGATGGTAACTATATGTATTGGAATGATAAACTCACGATGGAGAATGGTTCACGTTCAGAGACCTTCAATATAGGCTTTGACCTGACATTGATACCTAAGCATCTGAAGATGTCAGCCAATGGATCTATTTATCATGTGCTGAATCAGAATGAAAGTTTCAATAAAGCTTATTACACACAGAGCAATCCTAATAGCATCAATACGACACGTCGTGCATATGCTTATATGATGAAGGATACGCAGATACAGCTTAATACGATATTGAATTACTTCGATACGTTTGCTGAGCATCATAATGTCGACTTCATGTTGGGTGCGGAGTATTATGATTATAACTACTTCTGGATGAATGCTTCTACAAAGAATTCACCTACAGATGATATCCCTACACTCAATGCTGGTGCTGATAAGGATAGCAATCCAAAGTCTGAGAAGTCTGGTAATCGTATCGAGTCTCTCTTCGGACGCTTCAATTATGATTACAAACAGAAGTATTTGCTTAGCTTTACCTTCCGCTATGATGGTAACTCTAAGCTAAAAGATAATCGTTGGGGTTTCTTCCCTGGTATCTCTTTGGGCTGGAACATGATGGAAGAAGACTTCTGGAAGGAGTCTAAGTTGTCGAACTTTGTTAGCAATATCAAGCCTCGTATCAGTTATGGTAGCAATGGTAATGTGAGTGGTATTGGTGATTTCTATATCTATGGAATCTATGACCAACTTACAAACTATCATGGTAACACAGCTTTCTACGACCGTTCGCTTGTGAATACAGCCTTAAAGTGGGAGCAGAGTCACACGTTTGAGGCTGGTCTTGACCTCGGCTTCTTTAAGAATCGTTTGTCATTGATTCTCGATTACTATGTTCGTAATACGAGTAATCTGCTTCAGAGCGTGAGTCTTCCTTCCTACTTAGGTTTCTCTTCTATCCAAACAAACTTGGGTAAGTTGCGTAATCAAGGATTTGAAATGGAGGTGCGTGCTACTCCTATTCACCTGAAGAACAGTTTCCGTTGGGACCTCTCTTTTAATCTCTCAACCGTAAAGAACACGATTATTCAGCTTCCTAAGAGCGACCGTCCATTCAATCAACTTCAAGGAGTAGAGGTTGCTGCGGGCAAGGTTGGCGCTGATGGCAAGACTCCAACTAAGTGGATTGGTGGTTATCGTGAGGGTGGAACACTCGGAGAACTCTATGGTTACAGCCAAGATCACATCTTCAGAGACTGGGATGATGTAAAGGCAAATGCTAACAAACGTATTGATAACATTGCAAAGTTGTACGGTCCTGGTCTTGCTGATGAAGTAAACCCACAGACTGGAGTGCTTTATAAGAACTCAACAGGCTGGAAGGCTATTGAACCTGGTGATGTTTGCTGGGAGGATATCAATGAAGATGGTATCATCAACTCGCTCGATCGTAAGGTGTTGGGTAACTCAAGACCAACGGTAACAGGAGGTTGGACAAGTACGTTAAGCTATAAGAACCTCTCTTTATTTGCTCGTTTCGATTACGCTTTGGGTCATACAATCTACAATGACCTCAAGGCTCGTTCTATGGGACAGTATCAAGGACAGTTCAATCTTATAGAGAATGTAGAGGACATGTGGACTGAGACCAATCCAGGTGCCAGCTATCCAGCATTCAGTTATGCCGACCAGTTGAATAAACAGAACATCTGGCGTGAAGGCTCTAAGTTCTTTGAGAAGGCTGGTTACATGGCTTTGCGTGAGATAACATTGAGTTATACCTTACCAAGAACATGGATTAAGGCAATGAAGATGGCGAATGCCAATGTTTATGTGACAGGACAGAACCTCTTCTATCTTACTCCGTACGACGGTGCTTCGCCAGAGCCGGCAGGTGGATATGACTACGGTCGCTACCCAACTCCTCGCACACTTATCTTTGGATTAAACGTTACATTTTAATTAAGCAATGTTACTTACAATGAAAAAGTTACTATCCTATATAACAGCTGCAGCTCTCAGCCTTTCGCTGACAGGCTGTATGGACATTGAGCCAGTTAGTACTATTACCGACGCCAACTACTGGAAGAATCCTGATCAAGTACAAGCTTTCAATCAAGGACTGAGTTCTTGGATGCGAAGCTATGCTGATAAGTATATCGTCTGGGGTGAGATGCGAAGTAATATCTATAGTGGAACCGCTTTTAGTGGTGAGGCTCCACAGGGTTATGACCGTCTATGGAATAACACACTTGAGAAGAGTAGTGCGGTGGTAGGCAACTATGGAGGTCTTTACACTGGTATCAACCAAATCAATTTGATGATAGATAAGGTGAAGGAAGCCGACTATCTTACCGATGCGGAGAAGAATAGCTATCTTGGAGGGGCTCATGGTATGCGTGCCTTCTTGTATTTTCAGTTGCTCCGCACCTATGGTGATGTTATTGTCTATCTACAACATACGGAAGGAAAAACTATCGTCTTGAGTAAGGTTGCCCGTAAGCAGGATGCTGCTGCTGACGTAATGAAGCAGATTAAGGCAGATATTTTGGCTTCAGAGACGGCTTATAACAATAACTATAAGTTCACCAATGGTCGTACTTATTGGTCACTTGCTGCAACGAAGATGCTCAAGGGCGAGGTTTATCTGTGGAGTGGAAAGCAGATGGGTGGTGGTACAGCCGACTATCAGACTGCGCTTACAGCTTATCAAGATGTTCAGAATAATGCGGATGTGAGTCTGCTTGATAATTTTGAAGATGTCTTTGCTTATGATAACAAGGAGAACAAAGAGATTATCTATGCACTCCATAATCGTGAGAACGAAACTTCTTTATGGGGAGGTCTTTATACCTCACTCGTAATGAACAAGCAGAATGTAGGTGCTTATCGTCTGCATAACGATGCTGGTCAGGCAATTCAGTTTAGTGAGTCACATAATTTGAACTTGCGTTTAGGTAGTGGCGTAATGCGTTTCCCATTGGATAAACGTTTGTGGACTAAGCTCTATACAAATGATAATGACAAACGTAAGAAAGCTTCTCTGGCTGATGTTTATCAGGCTTCAGATGGTTCCTACGTGGGTAATATCTGTAATAAGTTCCACGGGACATTGCTTGCTGGTAGTTCTGCCACATCATGGTATGATGATCAACCTATCTATCGTTATGCAGAGTGTTTGCTTGGTATTGCTGAGGCTAAGGCTTTCTTAGGTCAGGACCCATCAACAGAAATCAATCAAGTTCGTCGTCGTGCATACGGTGCAACCTACTTCAATGCTCATACAGAGGTGCAATATCCAAATGATGTAAGTACTGGAGGAAGTACCGCACTGACCAACTTCTATACCGATAACCCATTTGTTGGTGGTGATGAGGACCCAATAGAAGCTATCCTTAAAGAGCGTATGCGTGAGTTCTTGTTTGAAGGGAAGCGTTGGCACGATATCCGTTTGGTTGATAAGGCTACTAAGTATTCAACGGCAAACGCAAGTCGTTTGTTGTGGCCTATTGATGAGACAACGAAGTCAACCAATGCTGAGTTGGTACAAACTCCGGGCTACGGAGATTAATCAAAAAGACCATTGAATTTTATTTCTATAGGGGAAGTGCGGGAAGGTGTTCTCGTCTTTCCCCTTTTTCTTTTGGGTCTTCCAAAATTTGGAATGATAAACTAAAACTCTCATATAATAAGGCACACAGAAGGACAGGAGGGACGGAAGTAAAGGCAAAGTCACGGAGGTGTAGCGTACAGATTCCTAATAACTTTTTAGTAGGCATGTGAGACGAAGCTGACTGTTATATCACTGACAAAGTTGGCTGAAGATAGATCTAACAGTTTTGTTGGTATCCTTCATAACATCCTTAGGGATAGAGAAACACTTTAGAAAGGGGACTTCGCCAGTAGAACGTTGCTACCACAAGCTTATGAAAATACCTTACATCCAATCGAGTCAGATAGCTTCAATGCAAGGGTATAATATCCTTATTCATAGGATTTATAATAAATTGTAAATCAACAAGTTGCATTCTATATTAAAGAAGACGCCCTTCTTGCATCAAGAAGGACGTCTTCAACACGCAAGAAAGGCATGTTCTCGAATACTGACGAGCCTCTTCTTCTTGCCTCTTCAGCCTTCTGTCGAATGGAGAAGAAAGTGGTTAGTAAAAAATCTCAACAATATCTGTCTACCGTTTAATGGTTTTTGGTTCTTGCGAAATATAGAGCGATAAACTAAAACTCATATATAATAAGGTACATAGAGTTACGGAGTGAACGGAGGTAAAGGCAATAGCACGGAGGAGCCGATGGCACAAAGATCAAAAGAGGTGTAGCGTACATATTCTTGATAAGTCTTGAGATAAATGCTTTGGGTATAAAGTCTCAAACGAAGCTGACAAACTATCTACGTCGCTCCCCGCACCGACGGTGCCTACGTGCGTGCCAGTGTTTTGTTTTGATAAACTCCGAACTCGCCTTTTCCCTGCGTGACATTTTGCCAGAGACCTAAGCTTAGGCAAATCATTATCACCCTAAAATGCTGAAGACCTTTTTTTTGCTTGTAATTAGCACGATGGTATATTTTCTATAAGTACTATCAGATAAGCATTTTATATCAATTATTTCGCTGTACCTTATTGTATGTTTATTATATATTATAAAGAGTTTTATGTTTTATCTTTTAATGGTGAACTGATATTTAGTACATGTAATATTTATAGCGAACACTGATGGTGATGGGTAACCAATAATCTATACATTTGACTATTTGTTCTAATAGTAGACTTGCTTATTGTCAGTTGGTTTACTAACTTTTAGGTATTGCACACTCTATAGAATATTAATACTTTTGCATCGATAGTTGAATACATATTTTTTACTTAAGACTCTATTCGTTGTAACATGGAGTCTTTAAACTACAAGTTAGATGAAGAATAACAGAAAAAGACTTATCTGTACAGGGGTGTATAATACTTATTCGTTATATAAAAAGGCGATTTGTCTAATACTTTTTTCATGTTTTTTCATGCTTAGTGGAAATGCACAAGAGGTGAATAAGCGTGATACAACTGTTGAAATGAAAGAAGTTATGGTGACAGCACGTAGCGAGATTAGGAAGCTGAAGGAGTCGGCTATGCCTATATCCGTTATAGGACAGCGTCAGTTACAAGGTACAGCGACAAATATTAATGACGTACTTGCGCGTACAGTTGGTGTCACAGTACGAAACACAGGAGGCTTAGGTAGTGCCTCTCGCATTTCACTTCGTGGCTTAGAAGGTAAACGTATGGGAATGTATGTGGATGAAATTCCGATGTCGCAGTTGAGTAACTTTGTTGCCTTAAACGATATTCCTACGAATATGATAGAGCGCATTGAGGTATATAAAGGTATTGTCCCTTATAAGTTTGGTGGCTCAGCCTTAGGCGGAGCAGTCAATGTAGTAACAAAGGAATATCCACCTGTTTATTTTGATTTCTCATACGAGTTAGGTTCATTTAACACACATCAAGTATCAACGGTGTTTAAACGTACCAATCATAAAACTGGTCTACAATTTGGTATTGGCGGAGCCTTCTCGTTCTCAAAGAACAATTATAAGATGACCTTGGCAAATCTTGATAATAGAATAGTAGAAAGAGATCATGATAAGTTCAGTAAAGTCATGGCTGGAATGTCAGTTAAGGCTACGAAATGGTGGTTTGATGAAGTGAAGTGGGAATTGATTTTCTTAAAGACACGTCAGGAGATACAAGGGATAGACCTTGATGTGCGTGAGGCTTATAACCATTCTGTTAGTGGATTGACGACATTGGCACTAAAACGTAAGAATTTCTTTTTAGATGGTCTTGATTTTGACTTTGATATAGGTTATTTCATAGGTAAGTATGGTTTGAATGATAAGGCTTCAAATCGTTATGATTGGGATGGAAACAAGTTGCCTGCAGTCTCTCCATACGGAGGAGAGCAGAATAACTTCCCTTCAGACGGAAGAAACCGGTCAAATGAGTTGACATCGAAGCTTAATTTGGGATATACCATAGATAAGCATCATGGCATCAATCTGAATGTTTACTTTGATAGGAATTCACTTCATCCGAATGACTCTTTAATGGATAAAGCCTTGGGATTTCAATCAAATTTCCCAAGTAAGATGAAAACCTTAACAACGGGTTTATCATACGATTTGACTCTCTTTGATGGTCGTTTCCAAAATGCTTTTACTTTAAAGAACTTTATTTTCTCATCTCATTCCCGCAGCATAGATGTTTATTCGGTACGTTCGCCAGAGCCTGTAAGGGTGTTTAAATCTTATTTCGGTTTTAGTGATGCCTTTCGTTATAAGTTTACAGACGACTTGATGCTAAAGGGCTCTTTTAATTCAGAGGTGCGAATACCTACAAGT
Source organism: Prevotella sp. oral taxon 313 (assembly GCF_003043935.1). Classification (NCBI taxonomy): domain Bacteria; kingdom Pseudomonadati; phylum Bacteroidota; class Bacteroidia; order Bacteroidales; family Prevotellaceae; genus Prevotella; species Prevotella sp. oral taxon 313. Next base: position 2,063,612 of record NZ_PYXE01000001.1, on the reverse strand, counting down.
GAGGAGTTGATAGGTAATGGATATTCTATCCTTGCATCCCCAGCTTTGAAGCCTGAACGTACATCTGGTGTCAATCTTGGTATGCTTTATCGTCACTTAAAACAAGATGGTGGACTTGTTGAGATAGAGTTGAATGGTTTTTATAATCAGTTGAAAGACATGATTAGGTTCACGCCTGATATGATTCCTACGATGGCTCGCTATCGTAACTTTGGTAGTGTACGTACGAGAGGTGTTGAACTTGATGTTAAGGGAGATGTCTGTCCAGTACTTTATCTTTATGCGAATGGTACTTATCAAGACCTTCGTGACGTGAGAAAGCTAACTCCCGGTACTACTGTCGAGAATCCCACCTATATGAAACGTATCCCAAACGTACCTTATCTATTAGCAAACTTTGGTGCAGAGTTCCATAAAGAAAACCTCTTTGGAGGAAAGGAACAGAACACACGTTTCCTCTTTGATGCATCATACGTTCATACATATTACTATGATTTTGAAGTAAGTCGGTATCAAGATAAGAAGATTCCTTCTGCTTTGACAATGGATGCAGCAATAGAACATAGTTTCAAGAATGACCAATGGGTTTTAACGTTTAAGGTAAAGAATCTTATGGATCGCCATGTTGTATCAGAGTTTAATCGTCCTCTGCCAGGAAGATATATAGGAGTAAAGGTTAGATACCTTCTGAAGTAAGAAGCAATAAGACTTTATTTTGGATTAAGTAATATGAAAGAATAAAGTATGATTCATAAAGAAAGGGCATCTTGTGTGTCTATAGAGATAATATTAATATTAAATAAAGAGAACAATGAAAAAGCTTAAATCAATTCTTTCAGCCATTGTTGTGATGGCTATGTTTACCGCTTGTGGAAATAATGGTGACGACCCAACACCGGGTCCTAAACCTAATCCTGGTAATAAGGACTTCCATGGAGTTGTCTTCGCAACGGGAATTACCAATCCAGAGGGTAGTAGTGGTAATGTATATTTACAAGCATTACCAAGTTTCTTGCCTGGTACTTATGATAATAGCAATAGTATTCCTTGCGGTTTTGGTGCTACGCCAATTGTAACAGAGTCGGGCAATGTCTACTCATTCCCTGATTATATGGGTAACACGAAGGCGGAGATAAATCGCTATAGAATTATGAACGATGGTACATGGAAGAAAGAAGGCGCCTTGTCTATTCCTGCTGGTGCTGCAGCATGTAACATCGTTGAGGCAAGTAGTGAGAAAGCATATCTAAGTTTACAAGGTATTGGTGTTGTGATGGTATTCAACCCAACAACTATGACAAAGATTGCTGATATTGACCTTAATAATCTGAAACAGTCAGATACGAGGGTTGCACCAGCAGCAATGATTATTCGTGATGGTAAACTCTTCGTTGGACTGAACCAAATGAATGCTCAGTATATGCCAACACGTAATAACATTGAACTGGCTATGATTGATGTGAAGACAAATAAGGTAGAGAAACACATTGTTAATGAGTCTTTGGGTATGTGCTTTGCTACTCGTCCTATTGATGCTGGTTCAATCTTTATGGATGAGAATAAGGATATTTACTTTAACTGTGTAGGTTCATTCGGTTTTGTTCCTGGACTGAATGGTGGTATCGCTCGTATAAAGAATGGTTCTACAGAGATTGACCCAGACTTCCTGATTCGTCTTGATAAGACAGAGGTTGCTGGTCTTTCAACCAAGCATATAGACTATATCGCAGCTATGTGTTATGCGGGTAAGGGTTTACTATATATTTATGGAAACTCCTTTGCACTTGCTCCTGATGGTCTGACAAATCCATACCTCAGCTTTACATGTGTTCCAATCGTTGTTGATTTGAAGCAAAAGACGATGACGCTTATCAACGGAATGGAGATTTCTAATCCTCAATGTAATGCAGTTGCTAAGCATAAGAATTTGATAGTCTTCGGTAGTGCTAATAAGAAGGCTACAGGCTTCTACACTTACAATCCAGATACGAAAGAAGTTGCAGGTCCTATCCTTCAAGTAAAGGGTAACCCTTGTTTCTTCCATAGCTTTGAGAAGTAATTTAGCTTTGTACAATAGAGAAGAGGGTGTGTCAAAATTGATACATCCTCTTTTTATTTTGCTTTGTAAACATATAACTTGTTAACTCGTCACCTTGTTAACCCGTCAACTAACTTAGCTTTGTACAATAAAAAAGGCAACCAACGAAAAGTTGATTGCCTTTTATGTTTTGCTTTGTAATCAGATAACTCGTCAACTTGTTAACTCGTTAACTCGTTAACTCGTCAACTTGTCAACTCGTCAACTTGCTTACAAATTCGCGTTGTCGTTCTTCCATTCAGCAACAGCTGGGATGATGTCGAGACCGATAATCTCATCACGCATCTTGCAGAGGTGCTCGTAAGAAGCCTGAAGAGAAGCCATCTCCTCTGGAGTACCTGTTGGCTCAGTGTAGTGAACACCAGTAGCATCGATAGTTGTAGGCATAGCCATCATAACGTTCTTGAAGCCGAGCTTCTCGTCGTTAACGTAGCAACCTGCTGGCAAGGTGAACTTCTCACCACCCATAGCAGCCTCAATCATCTTAACAGCATTGTAAGCTGGGCTCTGGAATGAGCTACGGCCACGAAGCTTGATGATGTTTGAACCACCCTGTACTGTATGATGCTTAATCTCTTCCCAACGCTCAGCTGAGAGACCCATCTCTGACAATGGCTTGCCATCAACCTTAACCTGAGAAGCAAATACAGCCATCTGCTCACCGTGACCACCGTAGGTGTGTGCACCAGTAACCTTATCCTGCTGTACACCGAACTCATGAGCCAAAGCCTGCTGTAGACGAGTAGAGTCGAGAGCAGCGAGTGATGTCAACTGATTTGGCTTCAAGCCAGAGTGGATAAGAGCTGTCAATGCTGTAACGTCAGCTGGGTTGAAGATAACAACAACGTGCTTTACATCTGGGCAATACTTCTTGATGTTCTCACCGAAATCAGCTGCAATCTTGCAGTTACCCTTCAACAAGTCCTCACGAGTCATACCCTCCTTACGAGGAGCACCACCAGAAGAGATGATGTACTTAGCACCAGTGAAAGCCTCTGCAGGGTCAACGGTGTAAGAAAGGTTAGCACCTGGGAAAGCGCACTGCTCCATCTCGTCGAATACACCATGAACGCCTGGCTCATAGATATCATATAGACAGATGTTAGGAGTAAGACCAAGTGTAAGAGCGGTCTGAACCATGTTTGAACCAATCATACCGCCTGCACCGACGATAACAAGTTTCTCGTTTGTTAAGTAATTCATAATAAATATTTTATTTTAAAAGTATATTTTCCCTTTTGTTCGATACCGCAAAGTTAATAAAAAAAGAGTATGTGAGAAGAAAAAGAATGAATTATTTGTGTTATTATTTATAAAAGGGTAAGCCTTTGCAAAGTCGGTTTTGCATTTATAGATATTTCTTGTTCTTCTTGATTTGGATGTTATGAAATTATTGATTAACTTAGCAGGCGGATAGGAGAGATTTCCTTTTCTTGTATTGTTTTATAACCTCTAACCCAATAAATATTATGCAAACAATCAATGAACGCCTTGTTGCTCTTCGCAGATGGATGAAGGAGAATGCGCTTACTGCTTTTATTTTCCCAAGTAGTGACCCCCATAATAGTGAATATGTGGCCGACCACTGGAAGACTCGTGAATGGATATCTGGTTTCACGGGCTCGGCTGGTACAGCCGTAGTAACGTTGCATCACGCCGCCTTATGGACGGATTCTCGTTACTTTATTGCAGCTGCAAAGGAGCTTGTGGGGAGTGAGTTCCTATTGATGAAAGAACATGTAGAAGGTACTCCTTCTATTAGTGAGTGGTTAGCAAGTGAGCTGGTAGAATACGATAGTCCTATTGTTGGAGTGGACGGAAGTGTCAATACTTTTGTTAGTGTTGCTGATTTGAAAGAGAGTTTGGCGACAAAAGGGAACATGCAGGTGCGTTGTGTTGATGATCCAATGGATGTGCTATGGCTTGACCGACCTGTCATTCCTAATAATAAGATCTGTCTTCATCCATTGAAGTATGCTGGTGAGACAACAGAAAGTAAACTGTCTCGAATACGTGAATGTTTAGTTAAACAAGGTGCGGACGGACTGTTAGTTACGGCTTTAGATGAGATTGCTTGGGTGCTGAATTTGCGTGGAAACGATGTTCATTGTAATCCGGTCTTTGTCTCTTATCTATTAATAGCTCCTGATAAAGTTACCTTATATATATATAAGGATAAATTATCAGAGGAAGTGCAGGCCTATCTTTCTACAGAGCATGTAGATGTAGAGGAGTATGATGCGGTAGTGGAGGACTTGAAGAGATATGCTGGGAAAGCACTTTTGATAGACGTTAGTTCTACTAACTACAACTTATCTACTGCGGTGGAGAGTGAGAAGTTACATGTAGGAACGTCTCCAATCCCGATGATGAAAGCTATAAAGAACAAGGTTGAACAGGACTGCTTCCGTGCTGCTATGTTGCGTGATGGAGTCGCAATGGTTAAGTTCTTAGCATGGATTAAGGCTGCTGTTGAGAAAGGTGAAGAGACAGAGATATCGCTTGACGAGCGTCTGACGGGTCTACGTGCAGAGCAACCTATGTTTCAGGGTATCTCCTTCGACACCATTGTGGGGTATGAAGAGCATGGAGCAATCGTACATTATGAGGCAACACCAGAGACGGATATCCCAGTAAAGCCACATGGATTGGTACTCATTGATAGTGGTGCACAATATTTAGATGGTACGACAGACATAACGAGAACCATTGCCTTGGGCGAACTAACGGAGGAACAACGACGAGTCTATACCTTAGTATTGAAAGGACATATCCAACTTGATAGGCTTCATTTCCCTGCAGGAGCCTGTGGTTCACAGTTGGATGCGATAGCTCGTGCACCGATGTGGCGTGAAGGTTATAATTATCTGCATGGTACAGGACATGGGGTAGGGAGTTACCTCAATGTACATGAAGGTCCTCATCAAATTCGTATGGAGTGGCGACCAGCACCTATGCAAGCTGGTATGACGGTAACGAACGAACCAGGACTCTATCTTGAAGGGAAATTCGGTGTGCGCATAGAGAATACTTTACTCATTGTTCCTGCGGAGACAACCGCTTTTGGTGAGTTCCTCAAGTTTGAGACCCTTACACTTGCACCGATTGATACAGCCCCGATAGTACTTGAGATGTTGAGTGTTGAGGAACGTGAATGGCTGAACAACTATCATCGTCGTGTCTACGAGAGTCTGTCGCCTTATCTTGATGAGGTTGAAAAAACATGGCTAAAGGAAGCTACTCAAGCTATTTAAGTACAATAGTACGTAAAAAAAACTTCCGTCCCAATACGAAGAAGGTAGGACTTATCAGACATTGTGAGGTATGTCTCAAACAGAACTTATGGGTTGTGTTTCTATTTCTCTGCAAGTGTTTAGATGCCGTAATGATGCATGAGAGTGCTCCACGTAGTCCTTTTTTATGTAGCACAAGTTGATGAGGCTTTCGTTCTCTCATGGTCTGGTTTTATAGAGCGACAGCTTGTAGCACACGTTGGGAACTCGTAGAAAGAGGAGTAGCCACCATTCTTCATAGTCCCTGCTTGGGTGACTATACATCTGTTTCGGCTGTGGAAACCTGTAAGCATGATATGTGCTATTACTGTTGTCGTCATCTCCATGCGAGTAACTCGATTATAGTTCCATTCTTTGGAGGGTAAAGTAAAATTGCAAAAAAATCTTACAGCGTATTGAACTAAACACCCTCTAATTAAGGGTAAGATGTCTTCTATGTTAGAACTTGTAATCTACAATAAATCAGCATGTTATATATAGCGTTGAAAAAGACGCCCTTCTTGGCCCAAGAAGGGCGTCTTCTTTAGGCAAGAGGGGCATGTTCTTGAATGTAGAAGGGGCCCCTCTCGAATCATCCCCAAGCCCTTCTCGAATGGAGAGGAAAAGGAAGATTGAATTATCCCTACAAATTTTGCTCACGTGTGTCGTACTTTATCTTCTTTTATCAAGGTCCTTATAGGGCTGGCTCGGGGACTTTCTCTCAAAATAGAACATATTTTTGGTTCTTCCAAAATATGTAGTGATAAACTAAAATGCTCATATAATAAGACGCACATTAGTCTTGTTACGATAAATTAGATAGTTGATTAAGACAGTAGATAATTAACATAAAGAAATGTTCTGTTTGACATGTATAGACGAGGTAACAAAGCAGAAAAATCCACAAACGTTTGGAGGTTAGGAGAATAAAGTGTAACTTTGCAGGCGCAAAAGTGGCGTCATACCCTTTTGAATACGTTTAACTAATAAATAATTTAAAACAAAAAGCATGATTATTGTACCAGTAAAGGACGGTGAGAACATCGAGCGCGCGCTCAAGAAGTTCAAGAGAAAGTTTGAGAAGACAGGTGTTGTTAAGGAGCTTCGTGCTCGTCAGCAGTTTGACAAGCCATCTGTTAAGAAGCGCCTGAAGATGGAACGTGCCGTTTACGTACAGCATCTTCGCGACGCAGAAGAGTAAAATCTTCTTTAAAAATTTGGTGGTCTGGATTAATTTCCGTAAATTCGTTGCCATATAAATGGTTTGACAATGTGCCGATGGTAGATAAGTTCTTAGATTACATAAAGTTCGAGAGAAATTATTCTCCACTGACGGTAATCAATTATCGTAAAGACTTGATAGAGTTTGAACGGTTTTATAAAGAACTTGACCCGCTGCTCTCTTGGGAGTCTGTAGACTCTGATGTTGTCAGAAATTGGATGGAGTACATGATGGACAGAGGTAACTCTGCTTCGTCGGTCAATAGAAGGCTCAGTGCGTTGAGATCGTTCTATCGATTTGCACTTCGCCGTAAACTTATTGAGAAAGACCCAGTTCATGGTCTTCAAGGTCCTAAAAAGCAAAAGCCACTCCCTCAGTTCCTTAAGGAGTCAGAGATGGATAGACTGCTGGATCCAAAGATGTGGACAGATAGTTATAAAGATGTACTTGCACGTACGATCATTGTGACATTCTATGAGACAGGTGTACGTCTGTCGGAATTGATAGGTCTTGATGATAAGGATATTGATAATATCACTTGTGAAATCAAAGTAACAGGTAAGAGAAATAAGCAACGAATTATCCCCTTTGGAAAGGAACTCGCCGAGTTGTTTGCACAGTACCAACAGGTACGCAATACGACTGTAAAAGGTGATTCCGTAGCCTTCTTTCAGACAGAGAAGGGTAAAAGGATGACAGGTGAACAGGTGAGAGAATTGGTTAAGAAAAACCTATCAAAGGTGTCAACGTTGAAAAAACGTTCACCACACGTTCTTCGCCATACATTTGCCACGGCAATGCTCAATCATGATGCAGGACTGGAAAGTGTAAAGAAACTGCTTGGACATGAGAGTCTGTCAACGACAGAGATTTATACTCATACAACCTTTGAGCAGTTGAAGAAAGTCTATAAAAATGCCCATCCAAGGGCTTAACCTTTTAAAAACGGAGGTAACTATGGAAATTAAGATCCAGTCGATTCATTTCGACACAACCGAGAAATTACAGGCCTTTATCACCAAGAAGGCTGAGAAGTTAGAAAAGTCTTACGAAGACATTCAGAAAGTAGAGGTGCAATTGAAGGTTGAGAAACCAGCAACAGCTTTAAATAAAACAACAAGTCTATCAGTAACAGTACCAGGTAACACCTTGTTTGTTGAAAAGACTTGCGATACTTTTGAAGAAGGTATCGATAATTGTTTAGATGCGATGAAGGTTCAGCTCACCAAGTTTAAGGAAAAACAAAGAAAGCATTAAAAAATCTCTCAAATATTTTGGAGATTAAAATAAAAGTCTTACCTTTGCAGCCGTTTTACGACAAGTAGCCTTCGGCTGCAAAGTAATGCCTCTTTAGCTCAGTTGGCCAGAGCACGTGATTTGTAATCTCGGGGTCGTTGGTTCGAATCCGACAAGAGGCTCTCCTTGAAAGGGGGATACATTTCTGAGGGTAGTTTCCAGAGTGGCCAAATGGGGCAGACTGTAAATCTGCTGCTTCTAGCTTCGGTGGTTCGAATCCATCACTACCCACACTGAGAAATGTAATTTGCGGAAATAGCTCAGTTGATAGAGCACTAGCCTTCCAAGCTGGGGGTCGCGGGTTTGAGCCCCGTTTTCCGCTCTAAGCTTTTGCTGTAATAGCTCAGTGGTAGAGCACTTCCTTGGTAAGGAAGAGGTCCTGAGTTCAACTCTCAGTTACAGCTCTGCTAATTGTTATTAATTTAGTGTAACTAAAAGCACAGATTATTCATTTAATATTAAATAAGAAAAAGCTATGGCTAAAGAAGAATTCGTGCGCACCAAACCGCATGTAAACATTGGTACTATCGGTCACGTTGACCACGGTAAGACCACTCTTACTGCAGCAATCTCAAAGGTTCTTCACGAGAAGGGCTTCGGTACAGAAGATGTTAAGTCTTTCGATCAGATTGATAATGCTCCTGAGGAGAAAGAGCGTGGTATTACCATTAACTCTGCACATATTGAGTACGAAACAGCTAACCGTCACTACGCACACGTAGACTGTCCGGGTCACGCCGACTATGTTAAGAACATGGTAACTGGTGCTGCTCAGATGGATGGTGCTATCTTGGTTGTAGCTGCTACTGACGGTCCTATGCCTCAGACTCGTGAGCACGTATTGCTCGCTCGTCAGGTAAACGTACCTCGCTTGGTTGTATTCTTGAACAAGTGTGATATGGTTGACGATGAGGAGATGCTTGACCTCGTTGAGATGGAGGTTCGTGAGATCCTCGAGCAGTACGGTTATGAGGAGGATACTCCTATCATCCGTGGTTCTGCACTCGGTGCTCTTAATGGTGTTGAGAAGTGGGTTGACTCTGTAATGGAGCTCATGAACACTGTTGATACTTGGATTGAAGAGCCAGAGCGTGAGATCGATAAGCCATTCTTGATGCCTGTTGAGGATGTATTCTCTATCACAGGTCGTGGTACTGTTGCTACAGGTCGTATCGAAACTGGTATCTGTAAGGTAGGTGATGAGGTTCAGTTGCTCGGTCTCGGTGAGGACAAGAAGTCTGTTATCACTGGTGTTGAGATGTTCCGTAAGAACCTTCCAACTGGTCAGGCTGGTGACAACGTAGGTCTCCTCCTTCGTGGTATCGATAAGGCTGAGGTTAAGCGTGGTATGGTTGTCGTACACCCAGGAGCTATCACTCCTCACGATCACTTCAAGGCATCTATCTATGTATTGAAGAAGGAAGAGGGTGGTCGTCATACTCCATTCGGTAACAAGTATCGTCCACAGTTCTACCTCCGTACAATGGACTGTACAGGTGAAATCCACCTCCCAGAGGGCGTTGAAATGGTTATGCCAGGTGATAACGTAGAGATTGAGGTTGTATTGATCTATAAGGTTGCTTTGAACGAGGGTCTTCGTTTCGCTATCCGTGAGGGTGGTCGTACAGTAGGTTCTGGTCAGATTACAGAGATTCTCCCAGACGTAAACTAATCAGTAATCTTATATTACAAGATATAGTTCCCGATTTTCTTGGGAATCGGGAACTAACTTACGGGTTTAGCTCAGTTGGTAGAGCACTGGTCTCCAAAACCAGGTGTCGAGGGTTCGAGCCCTTCAACCCGTGCAAAAAGAATAGATTTTATGTTTAATAAGATAGTTAATTATTGCAAGGCTTGCTACGACGAACTTGCGCATAAAACTACATGGCCATCACGCGCACAGCTTACACATAGTGCAATGGTAGTTATATCTGCTTCCGTTATCATTGCATTGGTAGTGTTTGCTATGGATTCAGTTTTCCAGCGTGTTATGGAATTTGTATACCCAAGATAATTCATTAGGAAATGGCAGAGACAGAAAAGAAATGGTATGTTCTTCGTGCTGTCAGTGGCAAAGAGGCAAAGGTAAAGGAATATATCGATGCTCAATTGCGTCTGAACGAAAAACTTGCTGAGCGTGTTTTTGAGGTTTTGTTACCTATGGAAAAACACGCTACTGTGCGTAAAGATGGGAAGCGTGTTGTAAAGGAGAAGTTAAGTCTCCCTGGTTATGTACTTGTTCAAGCTAACATGACTGCTGATATCGCTTCTACGTTGCGTTTCATGCCTAATGTCTTAGGTTTTCTCGGAGGTATGTCTGACCCTTCACCAGTACGCCAGGCAGATATTAATCGTCTGTTGGGTAATGTGGAAGATACTGAACTTGAAGAAGTTCAGAATGTACCATACGTAGTTGGTGAAACTGTTCAGGTTACTGATGGTCCTTTCAGTGGTTTCCATGGTATAATCGAAGAGGTTAATGCTGAGAAACATAAACTGAAGGTGATGGTGATGATTTTTGGTCGTCAAAATCCATTGGAACTAAGTTTTATGCAAGTCGCAAAAGAGGAATAGTGTTGTTACGGATACTATTCAACTTATAGTTTAATTTTTAATATTAACAAAGAAATGGCTAAAGAAGTAGCTGGATTAATCAAATTACAGATTAAAGGTGGCGCTGCAAATCCTTCCCCTCCAGTAGGCCCAGCATTGGGTTCTAAGGGTATTAATATTATGGGATTCTGTAAGGAGTTCAACGCCCGTACCCAGGACAAGGCTGGTAAAGTTCTTCCAGTCGTTATTACCTACTACAACGATAAGTCTTTCAGCTTTATCATCAAAACTCCTCCTGCTGCAGTGCAACTGATGGAGGCTGCCAAGGTGAAGGGCGGATCTGGAGAGCCAAACCGCAGAAAGGTTGCATCCGTAACTTGGGAGCAGGTAAAGGCTATCGCAGAAGATAAGATGCCAGACCTCAACTGTTTCACAGTAGAGAGTGCAATGAAACTTATTGCTGGTACAGCTCGTAGTATGGGTATCACTGTAAAAGGGGACTTCCCTGGTAAATAATTTTAAACTTCAAAAGTAAAAATGAGTAAACTGACAAAAAATCAGAAATCAGTAGCTGAGAAGGTTGAAGCAGGGAAGGCATATTCATTGAATGAAGCAGCACAGTTGGTAAAGGATATTACTACTACTAAGTTTGATGCTTCTGTAGATGTTGATGTTCGCCTCGGTGTTGACCCACGTAAAGCTAACCAAATGGTTCGTGGCGTCGTGTCACTTCCAAATGGTACTGGTAAGGTCACACGTGTGCTCTGTCTCTGTACTCCTGATCAGGAAGCTGCCGCTAAGGAAGCTGGTGCTGATCATGTTGGTCTCGATGAATATATCGAAAAGATCAAGGGCGGATGGACTGATATTGATGTTATCATCACTATGCCATCATGCATGGGTAAGTTAGGTCCTTTGGGTCGTGTTCTCGGTCCTCGTGGATTGATGCCAAACCCAAAGAGTGGTACTGTAACTATGGATGTTGCTAAGGCAGTTAAGGATGTTAAGCAGGGTAAGATTGACTTTAAGGTTGATAAGGCTGGTATTATCCATACTTCAATCGGTAAGGTTAGCATGACTGCTGAGCAGATTTATGGTAACGCTAAGGAGTTTATCTCTACTGTTATCAAGTTGAAGCCTGCTGCTGCTAAAGGTACATATATCAAGAGTATCTTTATTTCTAGCACAATGAGTAAGGGTGTCAAGATTGATCCTAAATCAGTTGAATAACTCTAAAAGTTTTGTACAATGAAAAAAGAAGTAAAAGATACAATTATCGCTGAACTCGGTGAGAAGTTAAAGAACTATCCTCATTTCTATTTGGTTGATGTAACTGGATTGAATGCTGAGGCTACAAGTTCTCTTCGCCGCAAGTGTTTCAAGAGCGAAATCAATATGGTTGTTGTGAAGAATAATCTTCTTCATAAGGCTTTTGAAGCTTCAGATGTAGATTTTGAACCACTGTATAGTTCTTTGAAGGGTAATACTGCAGTTATGTTTACACATACTGCTAACGTACCAGCAAAGTTGTTGAAGGAGTATAAGAAGGAAGGTATTCCTGCTCTTAAGGCTGCTTACGCAGAGGAGTCTCTGTTCGTTGGTGCTGAAAAACTCGAAGAACTTTCAGCTCTCAAGAGCAAGAACGAACTTATTGCAGACGTTGTGGCATTGCTGCAGTCTCCTGCAAAGAACGTTGTTTCTGCTCTCCAGTCAGGTGCTGGCACCATCCACGGTGTGCTTAAGACTTTAGGCGAGCGTCCTGAGTAAAAAATCTAATAAAGTCAAATAGATATATTATTTTTAGAACAAAAAATTAAAATTTAGAATAAAATGGCAGACGTAAAAGCTATTGCAGAAGAGTTAGTAAATCTTACTGTTAAGGAAGTAAATGAGTTGGCAACTGTCCTCAAGGACGAGTATGGTATTGAGCCTGCAGCTGCAGCTGTTGCTGTAGCTGGTCCTGCTGCAGCTGCTGCAGGTGGCGCAGCTGAAGAGAAGTCAGAGTTTGACGTAGTTCTCGTTGAAGCTGGTGCTAACAAGCTCAAGGTTGTTAAGGCAGTTAAGGAGGCTTGTGGTCTTGGTTTGAAGGAAGCTAAGGACCTCGTAGACGGTGCACCTTCTACTTTGAAGGAAGGCATGGCTAAGGCTGAGGCTGAGAACCTGAAGGCTGCTATTGAGGCTGAGGGTGCTAAGGTAGAGTTGAAGTAATTCTACTTCTCCTTACATAATATAATATGGTTAGGATTTACCAAGTAGGTGAGTCCTAACCTTTTTGTGTCTTTTGACATATATAAGGGTACTATCCCCTTTTTTAGTCCGCCGCTGGACTTTAAACATTTGAATATTTAATTTCAGTTATGGCATTAGAAAATAAACCCAGAGTAAATTTCGCCAGCGTTAAGAATCCGTATCCATATCCGGATTTCCTCGATGTGCAGTTGAAGTCTTTCCGTGACTTCCTACAGCTGGATACTCCGCCTGAGGAACGCAAGAATGACGGTTTGTATAAGGTGTTCGCAGAGAATTTCCCTATCACCGATACGCGTAATAATTTCGTCCTTGAGTTCCTGGATTACTATATTGATCCACCAAGATACTCTATTGATGAGTGTTTAGAGCGTGGATTGACATACAGTGTACCTTTGAAGGCTAAGATGAAACTGTATTGTACTGACCCTGATCACGAGGATTTCGGAACGTTTATTCAGGATGTATTTTTGGGTACAATCCCTTACATGACCAGCAATGGTACATTCGTTATCAATGGTGCTGAGCGTGTTGTTGTTTCCCAGTTACATCGTTCTCCGGGTGTGTTCTTTGGTCAAGGTGTTCATGCAAATGGTACTGTTCTTTACAGTGCACGTATCATTCCATTTAAGGGCTCATGGATAGAATTTGCTACTGACATAAATAATGTTATGTATGCTTATATTGACCGTAAGAAGAAGTTGCCTGTAACCACAATGCTTCGCGCTATTGGTTATGAGACGGATCGCGATATTCTTCAAATCTTTGATCTCTGTGAGGAGGTAAAGGTTAATAAGAAAAACCTTAAGGCAGCTATTGGTCGTAAGATTGCCGGTAACGTGATGAAGTCATGGACTGAGGACTTCGTTGATGAGGATACCGGTGAAGTTGTATCTATCGAACGTAATGAGGTTGTTGTTGAACGTGAGACTATCATTACAGAAGATAATGTTGATCAGATACTTGATAGTTCTGTTTCAACAATCTTACTACATAAAGATGAAGAGGCTGCAAGTAAGTACTCTATTATCTTCAACACATTAGCTAAGGATCCAAGCCACTCAGAGATTGAGGCTGTAAATTATATCTATCGTCAGTTGCGTAATGCTGATGCTGCTGATGATGCGAGTGCACGTGAGGTGTTCCAGAACTTATTCTTCTCAGACAAGCGTTATGACTTGGGTGAGGTAGGCCGTTACCGTATCAACAAGAAGTTGAATTTGGAAACGGATATGGATGTACGTGTGCTGACAAAGGACGATATCATTGAGATTATTAAGTATCTCATTAGTTTGATTAATTCAAATGCGACAGTAGACGATATCGACCACTTATCAAATCGACGTGTTCGTACTGTAGGTGAACAGTTAGCTAACCAATTCTCTATTGGTCTTGCACGTATGAATCGTACTATCCGTGAGCGTATGAACGTTCGTGACAGTGAAGTGTTCCAGCCAACGGATCTGATTAATGCAAAGACTATCTCAAGTGTCATTAACTCATTCTTTGGTACTAATCCATTGAGTCAGTTTATGGATCAAACCAACCCATTGGCAGAGGTAACTCATAAGCGTCGTCTTTCTGCTCTTGGTCCTGGTGGTTTGTCTCGTGAGCGTGCAGGTTTCGAGGTTCGTGACGTTCACTATACACACTATGGTCGCCTTTGTCCTATTGAGTCTCCTGAAGGTCCTAACATCGGTTTGATTTCATCACTCTGTATGTATGCTAAGATTAATGATCTTGGCTTCATCGTTACACCTTATCGTCGTGTACATGATGCTAAGGTTGATATGGACAATAAGGATGTTGTCTTCTTAACAGCTGAAGAGGAAGAGGATAGGATTATCGGACAGGGTAATGCTCCATTGAATGCAGATGGTACATTTATTCGTGACGTCGTTAAGTGTCGTCAGGATGCTGACTATCCAGTTGTTGCTCCTGATTCTGTTTCACTTATTGATGTTTCTCCACAGCAGATTGCGTCTGTATCAGCTGGTCTTATTCCATTCTTGGAGCATGATGATGGTCATCGTGCTTTGATGGGATGTAACATGATGCGTCAGGCTGTTCCTTTGCTTCATAATGATGCGCCTATCGTTGGTACAGGTCTTGAGAAGCAGGTATGTGAAGATTCACGTACTATGGTTACAGCAGAAGGTGATGGTGTTATCGAGTATGTTGATGCTACAACAATCCGTATTCTTTATGATCGTACAGATGATGAGGAGTTTGTAAGCTTTGAGCCTGCTCTGAAAGAATATCGTATTCCTAAGTTCCGTCGCACTAACCAGAATATGGTTGTAGACCTTCGTCCTATTTGTGACAAGGGGCAGCGTGTGAAGAAGGGAGATATCCTCACAGAGGGTTACGCTACGGAGAATGGTGAGTTGGCATTGGGTCGTAACCTTGTAGTGGCTTACATGCCATGGAAGGGTTATAACTATGAGGATGCTATCGTTATTTCCGAACGAATGGTTCGTGAAGACGTCTTGACTTCTGTTCATGTTGATGAGTATTCACTTGAAGTTCGTGAAACAAAGCGTGGCGTTGAGGAGTTCACTGCTGACATTCCTAACGTGAGCGAAGAAGCTACAAAGGATCTTGACGATAATGGTATTATCCGTATTGGTGCTCGTGTAGAGCCAGGTGATATCATGATAGGTAAGATTTCTCCTAAGGGCGAGAGTGATCCTTCACCAGAAGAGAAACTTCTCCGTGCTATCTTTGGTGACAAGGCTGGTGACGTTAAGGATTCTTCATTGAAGGCTAACCCATCATTGAGTGGTGTTGTTATCGATAAGAAACTCTTTAGCCGCGCTATTAAGACTCGTGAGAGCAAGCGTCAGGATAGGAATATTCTTGCTAAGATTGACGAAGAGCAGGAAGCTAAGATAAATGACTTGAAGGATCTCTTGGTTGATAAGTTGCTTGAGCTGACAGAAGATAAGGTTTCAGAAGGTGTTAAAGACTACTCTGATGCAGAGATTATCACGAAGGGAAGCAAGTTCACTGTAGCTGCATTGAAAAACCTTGATTACGAGGGTATTCAATCTAATGGCTGGACTGATGATGAGCATACCAACCTTCTTATTCAGAAGTTGATAATGAACTTCATCCGTAAGTACAAGCAGATGGATGCCGAGATGAAGCGTAAGAAATTTGCTATCACTATTGGTGATGAACTTCCTTCTGGTGTCCTGCAGATGGCTAAGGTTTATATCGCTAAGAAACGTAAGATTCAGGTAGGTGATAAACTTGCTGGTCGTCACGGTAACAAGGGTATTGTATCAAAGGTTGTACGTACCGAAGATATGCCATTCCTTGAGGATGGTAGTCCTGTAGACTTGGTATTGAACCCAATGGGTGTGCCTTCACGTATGAACCTTGGTCAGATATTCGAGGCTATCCTTGGTGCAGCAGGTCGTAAGCTGGGTGTTAAGTTTGCTACTCCAATCTTCGATGGTGCTAAGCTTTCTGACTTGAAGGAGTGGACAGATAAGGCAGGTCTGCCAAATCTCTGCTCTACCTATATCTATGATGGTGAGACAGGTGAGAAGTTCGACCAGCCTGCTACAGTAGGTATTACTTACTTCTTGAAGCTTGGTCACATGGTTGAGGATAAGATGCATGCTCGTAGTATCGGTCCATACTCATTGATTACTCAACAGCCACTCGGTGGTAAAGCACAGTTTGGTGGTCAGCGTTTTGGAGAGATGGAGGTCTGGGCTATTGAGGCCTTCGGTGCATCTCATGTTCTCCAGGAAATCTTGACAATCAAGTCTGATGATGTTGTAGGACGTTCAAAAGCTTACGAGGCAATCGTTAAGGGTGAGCCAATGCCTACTCCAGGTATTCCAGAGTCACTCAACGTGTTGTTACACGAGCTTCGTGGTCTCGGTCTGAGTATCAAACTTGATTAATACGTACACCCCATAATAGAAGTAAAACATGGCTTTTAAGAAAGATAATAAAGTAAAGAGTAATTTCAGCAAGATTACTATCGGACTGGCTTCACCTGAGGAGATTCTCGAGAACTCTTTTGGTGAGGTAACCAAGCCAGAGACTATCAACTATCGTACCTATAAACCAGAACGCGATGGTTTGTTCTGCGAGCGTATCTTTGGTCCTACCAAGGACTACGAGTGTGCCTGCGGTAAGTACAAGCGTATTCGTTATAAGGGTATTGTCTGCGATCGTTGTGGTGTTGAGGTAACAGAAAAGAAAGTGCGTCGTGAACGTGCTGGACATATCGAGTTAGTTGTCCCTGTTGCTCACATCTGGTATTTCCGTAGCCTTCCTAACAAGATTGGTTATCTTCTCGGTATGCCAACCAAGAAGCTTGATGCTGTTATTTACTATGAGAAATATGTTGTCATCCAGCCGGGTGTCGTAGAGGGTATGAAGAATGCCGATACAGATGAGGATTTGAATGGTTCTCATAAGTTCGACCTTCTTTCTGAAGATGAATATCTTGATATCCTTGATAATAAACTCCCAGAGGGTAATGAACGTTTGGATGATTCTGACCCAAGTAAGTTCATTGCTAAGATGGGTGCAGAAGCAATTTACGATCTCCTCACAGGCATTGACCTTGATCGTTTGGCAGGTGAATTGCGTGATCGTGCTACAACTGACTCAAGTCAGCAGCGTAAGACAGAAGCTTTGAAGCGCCTGCAGGTTGTAGAGGGTTTCCGTCAGTCAATCGGTGTGAATAATCCAGAATGGATGATTATGAAGATTATCCCTGTTACTCCACCAGAGCTTCGTCCATTGGTCCCATTGGATGGAGGCCGCTTCGCAACATCTGACCTTAATGACCTCTATCGTCGCGTTATCATCCGTAACAATCGTTTGAAGCGTTTGATGGAGATTAAGGCTCCTGAGGTTATTCTCCGTAATGAGAAGCGTATGCTGCAGGAAGCTGTAGACTCACTCTTCGATAACAGTCGTAAGTCTTCAGCTGTGAAGAGCGAGAGCAACCGTCCTTTGAAGTCACTCTCTGACTCTCTGAAGGGTAAGCAGGGACGTTTCCGTCAGAACCTCCTCGGTAAACGTGTTGACTATTCTGCGCGTTCAGTTATCGTTGTTGGCCCAGAGTTGAAGATGGGTGAGTGCGGTCTGCCTAAGTTGATGGCAGCAGAGCTTTACAAGCCATTCATTATTCGTAAGCTCATTGAGCGCGGTATAGTGAAGACAGTAAAGAGTGCTAAAAAGATTGTAGATCGCCGCGAGCCAGTTATTTGGGATATCCTTGAGAATGTAATGAAGGGTCACCCTGTAATGTTGAACCGTGCTCCGACACTTCACCGTCTTGGTATTCAGGCATTCCAGCCTAAACTTATCGAGGGTAAAGCTATTCAGTTGCATCCATTGGCATGTACAGCGTTCAATGCTGACTTCGATGGTGACCAGATGGCTGTTCACCTCCCATTGAGTAATGAGGCTGTGTTGGAGACACAGGTGTTGATGCTTCAGAGCCATAACATCCTTAATCCAGCTAATGGTGCGCCTATCACCGTTCCTTCACAGGATATGGTGCTTGGTCTCTACTATATTACAAAGATTCGTCCAGGTGCTAAGGGCGAAGGTCTTACATTCTACGGCTCTGAGGAAGCAATTATCGCTTACAATGAGAAGAAGTGTGACCTCCACTCACAGGTAAAGGTAATCGTTGATGACCTCGTTGATGGTAAACTCCAGAAGCGCATGGTTGAGACTTCAGTTGGTCGTGTAATTGTTAATCAGATTATCCCAACTGAGATTGGATTCTTCAATGGTATTATCTCTAAGAAATCACTTCGTGGTCTTATCGCTGACGTTATTAAGGCAGTTGGTATGGCTCGTGCTTGTGAGTTCCTTGATGGTATTAAGAACCTCGGTTATCGTATGGCCTACGTTGCCGGTCTTTCCTTCAACCTCGATGATATCATCGTTCCTGTTGAGAAGACAGATATCGTAGGTAAGGGTCAGAGTGAGGTCGACCAAGTGAAGGCTAATTACGAAATGGGTTTCATCACAGATAAGGAGCGTTATAATCAGGTAATTGATGCGTGGACACACGTAAACAATAACCTTAAGGCGAGTGTGATGAAACACATGACAGAGGCTGACCAAGGATTCAACGCAGTATATATGATGCTTGATTCAGGAGCTCGTGGTTCTGCTGACCAGATTGCACAGCTTGCTGGTATGCGTGGTCTTATGGCTAAGCCACAGAAGGCCGGTGCTGAAGGTGCTCAGATTATTGAGAACCCGATTATCTCTAACTTTAAGGAGGGTATGTCAGTATTGGAGTACTTTATTGCTTCTCATGGTGCTCGTAAGGGTCTTGCTGATACGGCTATGAAGACTGCCGATGCTGGATATTTGACACGTCGTCTTGTAGACGTTTCTCATGATGTTATCATCAATGAGGAGGACTGTGGTTCACTTCGTGGTCTTGAGTGTCGTGCCTTAAAGAATGGTGATGAAACGATTGCAAGTCTCTATGAGCGTATCTTAGGACGTGTGTCTGTTCATGATGTCATCAATCCTACTACAGGTGAGATTTTGGTTGCTGCTGGTGAAGAAATCACAGAATCAAAGGCTAAAGCTATTGAGGAGTCTCCAATCGAGATGGTAGAGATTCGTTCTGTACTCACTTGTGAGAGTAAGAAGGGTGTTTGTAAGAAGTGTTACGGACGTAACCTTGCTACAGCCCGTATGGTACAGATGGGTGAGGCTGTTGGTGTCATCGCTGCACAGGCTATTGGTGAGCCAGGTACACAGCTTACGCTTCGTACGTTCCACGCTGGTGGTGTGGCTGGTAATGCTGCAGCAAATGCAACTATCACAGCTAAGAATGATGCTAAGATTGAGTTTGATGAGCTTCGTGTCGTACCATTCGTTGACGATGAAGATAAGGAGTGTCAAATGGTTGTAAGCCGTTTGGCAGAAATCCGCTTCGTTGATCCAACTACTGGTATTGTCATGCTTACAGATAATGTTCCTTATGGTAGTTCTCTGTACTTCAAGTCTGGTGATACTGTCAAGAAGGGTGATTTGATTTGTAAGTGGGACCCATTCAATGCTGTTATCGTAAGTGAGTATGCTGGTATTCTCCGTTTACATGACGTGATAGAAGGTGTTACCTATAAGGCAGAGACTGATGATGCAACAGGTCTTACTGAGCGTATCATTATTGATTCACGTGATAAGACAAAACTTCCTACAGTTAACATTGTTAAGGTTGGCGCTAAGAAGGGTGCTGATGGGCAGTATGCTGCATCTGATATCCTCGGAACATATAACCTTCCTGTAGGTGGTCACTTGGAGCAGATACTTCTCGATGGTGCTGAGATTAAGACGGGTATGACACTCGTTAAGATTCCACGTTCTGTTGGAGGTGCTGGTGATATCACTGGTGGTCTTCCACGTGTAACTGAGCTCTTTGAGGCTCGTAACCCATCTAATCCTGCTGTTGTATCTGAGATTGATGGTGAGATTACTATGGGCAAGGTGAAACGTGGTAACCGTGAGATTATCGTTACTTCTAAGACAGGTGAGCAGCGTAAGTATCTCGTAAGCTTGTCTAAGCAGATTCTTGTACAGGAACATGATGCTGTTCGTGCTGGTACACCATTGTCTGATGGTATTATCACTCCAGCTGATATCTTGTCTATCATGGGTCCTACAGCCGTTCAAGAGTACATCGTTAATGAGGTTCAGGATGTCTATCGTCTTCAGGGTGTGAAGATCAATGATAAGCACTTTGAGATTATCGTTCGACAGATGATGCGTAAGGTACGTATCGATGATCCAGGAGATACTACATTCCTTGAGCAGGAGCTTATTGACAAGCTCGACTTTGCAGAAGAGAATGACCGTATCTGGGGTAAGAAGGTTGTTACCGATCCAGGTGATTCTGAAAACTGCTATAAGGGTCAGATCCTCTCTGTACGTAAGTTGCGTGATGAGAACTCAAGTCTTAAGCGTCGCGACCTCAAGCTCGTTCAGGTGCGTGATGCTGTTCAGGCTACTGCTACCCAGATACTCCAGGGTATCACACGTGCTGCTCTTGGAACGAAGAGCTTCATGAGTGCTGCTTCCTTCCAGGAGACAACTAAGGTTCTTAATGAAGCTGCTCTCCGTGGTAAGAGTGATAATCTTGAGGGTATGAAGGAGAACGTTATATGTGGTCACCTTATCCCTGCTGGTACTGGTCTTCGTCAGTGGCAGAAGATTATCGTTGGTTCTCAGGAGGAGCATGAGCGCATGGAGGCAAACAAGAAGAATGTTCTTGATTTCTCTAAGCAAGAAGCAGAGGCTACGCAGGAGTAATCCTTAGCCTTTCATACATAAGATTAAAAGGGATTTGCAATAATTTTGCAAGTCCCTTTTTTGTATATTGCTCTGGCTATTTAAGTTTTTATTAGTACGAGAAGTGAAGGTGTAAAAGTGACAAGCGAGGAGAGGTTGTACTTTAATTCAATTTAACACCTTCTATTTTAAATTTCTCTTCTTATAGCGATGGCTAATGTTCTTGTAGCAGGAATATTAATGTTCCTTATACAGCATTTTTTCAAATAGGGGAAATGAAAAATAATATTTGGCAAAGAGGAACAAGTTAAGCTTATAAAGAGAGGAGTAGTGTGGTTTTGAACGGTTAGAAAGTTGGTTTCATAAGGAATGATACTTGTAAGAAGGGCTTTTATTCGTTTTTTTTAGTAGTTTTTTACATATTCGTTTGCCACGAGGCATATTATTTTGTATTTTTGCATGTGTTACTTATGGCTTGAGTCATTATGTAATTTGATGATGACCGATATTCTACAGACCGATTTGTGGTATGTTAATAATTAATTTTAAAATATAACTATTATGCTCAGATTGATATATCTTGTTTTATTGTGTCTAATGGCTTTGAATGTTGAAGCACAAGGCTTGAGGCTCCCCACCAGACGGCAACATTCTACGGCTCCTGCTGTAAGAGTAACAGTGAAGAAGCCTGCACCACAGCGTAAAGTAGTTGTGAATAGACCACGTGTTGTTAAGCCACGTTCGGTGCAGCCTCGTCCATCTAGGCCAGTTAGCGACTATGATGTATATGTATATGATGATTGTCCTACTGCGAAGAAGAAAGCGAAATCCAAGAGCCGTAATTCGTGCGAGGACCCTGATTGTGAAGAGCTTGAATACGACAGCTCGGATGATATGTCATCAGAAGATGCTGATAAAATTTATACGATTGCAGAACAAATGCCTTCGTTTAAGGGGAATGTGAATGCTTGGTTGTCTAGCCACATTCAATACCCTTCAGTTGCTGCAGAGAATGGTGTTCAAGGGCGTGTAATCGTGAAATTTGTGGTAACTGCTGAAGGCTATGTTAGTCAGACTCAAGTTGTAAGGGGAGTTGACCAGTCGCTCGATAGAGAAGCAATACGCGTTGTGAATAGTATGCCAACATGGAATCCAGGAATGAATCATGGAAAACCTGCTAATGTCTGGTTTACTCTTCCTATTACTTTTAAACTACAATAATTATCAATGTCACATACCTAAAAACCTTATTATAATGAGAAAGTACCTATTACTAAGTTTCGTGTTCGCCCTTATCTCCTTTTTGTCATCTTGTCAGAAAGAGGAAAGTGTAGCAGAGTATATACCTTTTAGATCAGAAAAGGATGGTAAATGGGGATTTATTAATTTAGATGGAGATGTACTCTTAGAAGATGAATTTAAGAGAGAGCCAACTATCGTGTCGAATGACCGATTCTTTGCTAAGAATAAAGCAGGGTATTGGGAGATGTACACCGCTGATAAGAATGCGAGACAAGTAGGTAAGGATTATGTGCAAGCAGGAGCTTTTATTGAGGATGTAGCTCCTGTCGTTGAGAAAGGTAAAGCTATTGACTTTATTGATAAGAACGGCAAAGTAAGGTTTACATTGGGTAATGTAGATGGCGTAGCTATTACCTCGTGTAGGAACTTCACTGATGGACTTGCAATATTTAAGTGTGGCGGCTACTATGGAGCAATTGACGCATCAGGTAATGTAGTTATAAAGCCAGACTATCTTGCACTGGAATCAGCTAAAGATGGTAAGTTCATAGGAGTTCACAACAAATATAAGGGAGTAAAAGATAGATCTAAGGTTAAAATAACAGTGTTGGATACGTCTGGTAAGGTTCTTTCCGAGTTCCCCTTAGCAAAGATTTCCGATGGTGTTGATTATTTCTGTGATGATGTCTTGGCTGTAGCAAAGGAGGGTACCGATGGTAATAATTATTGGGGACTTATCAATGAGAAAGGGGAGTGGATTCTTCATGTCTCCCATAAGATACGATCTATTAAAGGAATGAGGAATGGTAAGTTCATCTTTAGTGATGGTGAACAATGTGGCTTGATGGACTTTAATGGTGAAGTTCTGATACGTCCAAAATATTCAAATATTAAGTTTACGGGGGCTAACCAACTTTTTGTTCTTGATGACCATATTGACCCACAATGGAAACTAATTACCGAGGAGGAAGATGTTATTTCTCCTAATGAGTTTGATGAAGTTTACCCTTTGCCGGGTGATAAGTATTTTGTTAAGGATGATGGTGATAGTTGGATTATTATAGATGATAAGGGTAAAGAAGTTAAGACGAAAGCTGATATTTATGAGTTCAGCTATAATCAGGGAGACACCGAGTTTGAAAGTCAGTACTTAGATCTTACGTCATTCATTAACGAATTACATATAAAGAGGGATGGGCTCTTGGGGCTTAACCTAACCATGGAAGTAGCAGATGTCATAAAGTCGTTTAGTTTCCTAGATAAGCAGTATGGAGAAGGAGATTTTAGCAACAATGCTTCATCGTATAGGTGTTCTAATGATATTAGTGTTGACTTGAACTTCAACAATGTGAAGTTTCAGATAGCTGCTTTGTTTGATGATAATGTTGCTGATTACACTTTCTCATCAGGCTTTAGTAATATTAGTCCTAATCAAATATCTGTTACCTTCTACAATGAAAAGCTATTAAAAGGACATTTGAGTCAGCTTACGAGAAGTTTAAAGGCGAAGCTGAAGAAGGTGGGTACGATTGTCAAGGAGACTGAGTATGCGTTGATAGTCGCTAGTGGCAATGCTTATTACTTTGTGGGTAGCGATGGTGATAAGGTGTATTTGAATTATGGTAATTTTGATGTTAATGCCATAAACCTTAATATGTTTACGGGTATTGATGATGCTGTTACGACCACAAGTGATTCATATGCTGATGATGCGGATTACGTTGATAGTGTTTGTCTAGATTCTGCCGTAGCCTATTAGTCGATTAGTTGTTCTGTACAGACCTTTGATAAGTTCTGTAAAACTATTGCGTTAAGATTTGGGTAAGTGCAATGAAAGTATTACCTTTGCATAAGCTAGACCATACGAGGCATATAAGTTGTAGATAATGCTTAACCTTGTTCGGTTTATTCAAGCAATACAAACGAATTATTTATCTAAATCTTTTAATTAAAATGGACAATAACAATCAGAATCAAGAGGGTCAGCAGTTACAGATTGATCTCTCACCAGAAATCGCTAAAGGTGTTTATACAAACTTCCAGATAATTTCTCATTCAAGTTCAGAGTTTGTACTTGATTTTGCTACACTTCTTCCAGGTGTACCAAAGGCAACTGTTACAAGTCGTGTTATCATAGCTCCAGAACATGCATTGCGTCTTCTTGCAGCTTTGCAGGACAATGTTGTTCGCTATGAGAAAGAGTTTGGAAAGATTGATCGCCATGAGCCAGAGCAGGAACCACGTACGATTGCTCCATTCGGTCCTGGTAAGGTTGATGCATAAACAGCTCTCTTTAAGGAATAAATAATGAAGCCGCCCAAGGTATTGGGTGGCTTTGTTGTTTATATGATAGGACGGTGTGGGATAGGAGGGCGGTGAGGGTCCTTCTGGTTATATTAGCGTCTCTAGCAAGCTAGCGTCTCTAGTAAGCTAGCATTCCTAGCCGTACTAGCATTTCTAGGCATACTAGTATTCCTAGGCAAGCTAGCATTCCTAGCCGTGCTAGCATTTCTAGGCATGCTAGCATTCTTAGCCATGCTAAGCAATCAGCTTATTGGTTATTTGCTTTTACTGATGAGTCTGCCAATTCTGGCAGTCCTGCTTGTTTCTCTAAAGGAATACTCTTGTCATTTATTCTTCATTATTAATAACTCATTTCTTAGCCTCTCATTTTCAGCTTTCAGTTCATTGTTTTCTTCCTGTAGTCTTTTTATAAGTTCGTCTTGCTGCCTTCGATAGCCTGTTCGGGCAGCATACATTCGCTCTTTAATCCCTCCTTGTTCAATGAAAGCTTTCTGAAGATGTTCAAGATAGCGACACATCATTCGGTCAGTAATATGTAAGAGGGTTATAGCAGTATTACAGAACTCTTCTGCTGTCCACCGATAGATGAATGGTTTATAGGCAGCATAATCATTATTCACCCTGCAGAAATTGAGGAGAGGGATATAGCGAGGATGATTCTTTCCCCACAATTGAAGATGTCGCGATTTGATGTAATCTTCGTAATCAGCTCTTAGTTCTTGTAGACTGCTACGTGCTACATTAATAAGCTTCAGCTCCATTTCAGTAGACGTCACACCATCTTCTGTTCCTTCGATGATATTTTGCTTTCCCGACCGAGCCGCTTGTACCATCTGGTCAACTGTGCGGTCCCCATAGAGAGGAAGAAATCGTTTACAGAAGGAGAAAGTTAACTGATATAGAGTATCAGTCTTTTGATAGAAACGCAATGTCTTCCATTGTTGGTTCTTTCGTAGTAGGTTTTTGTCCTCATTATTATCTTGAGCACTCTCAGGTAGGTTTGTTTTCATACAAATTGTTTTCTTTTGAAAGCAAAGATACAAAAAGAGAGGAATAAAGTCAATAGATGTCTTTCAAAAGTTATTCCTCCCATAGAATTAATAGTTAGCTTATAGCGACGTAGAAAGCATGGCTTAGATAATATAGGTACTGAGTTGATTATGACTAAATGTCCGTTTGATTTCAAGAAGATATCTTTTTGAGGGCCTACAAACACTCCCTTGAAAACTCGTCAAGCACCTATTCTTATTCAGCTTTACACCTGTTTGAAAGAGAAGAAAACAATAACGGACGCAGAAAATGTGCGTCCGTTACAGATAATATAGTTATATGATATGCTTTATAGCCCTTGACTTTGTAATTCTTTCTCAGGCATTGGCAGCCACTTAATCTTACGGTTTGACCAAGTTGTTGCAGCTGTTCCTTGTTCCAAACCACGGCGGATATCTGCAGTTCGTTCACCACGAAAAGCAAGGAAGATACGACGCAGAGCGGCTATCTGAGGGAGGGTAGGGACCGTTGATAGCTGACTTGCAGTATCATATTTCCCAATGACTTTGTTTACTTCTGTCAGTGCATCACCTGTCATAACACCCCTTACAATGAGTTCTGCTTTGACGAGATGGATATCATTCTCGTCTGATATTGTCAATGTACCCTTTCTTGTTAAAGCCGAAGCATAAATGTTATAACGATTAGGGTTCTTCTTGTCGACACTTGCATGGGCCAGTGGAAGAGCTTTCTTCTCAGCATCTGTTGTTCTTGCAGCCTCTAATGACGGACTTACCTGTACGTCACGACTATTAGGACCAATCGCACTGTAAAGAGGGTTATCAGTCCCATCATTGTTATAGATAACCTCTACGCTCTCACCATCTTTCAGTGCATCTCCTATCAAGGACTTTGCTTCAGCATACTGTCCAAGGTGCATAGCGAGTTTCAGTTCATAGGTTTTTATCTGTCTACTGGCAGCCTCATTGTCAAACCCCCTATAGTTCTTCAGTGCGTCAGACTGAACCTCTTTCAATGCTGCTTCATACTGTTCTTTAGCTTGATTTAGCATCGCTTCGTGTGAGACCACAGTCTTGTTAAGGATGACAGAACCACCTTCTGCCGCAGGAGTGGTTGAGAATGACTCTGCAAGCAGTTGAAGTGCATAGCCAGCATGGAGGTGTCCCACGTATTTGCCGTATGCCTTTATAATCTCAGTCTGTTCAGCGTTAGCTCCTGTTATCTGACCTGCAATCTCTGACAGTTCGACACTTCGAGCATAGTAGTTGTGTATTTTATTCCACAAGTCACTTTGTGTTCCCGATGTAGGAGTGAGGTTGTCTGTTGCTATCTGGCGGTAAAGTAGAGCATTAGGAATTGTCCCTTCGGTCAGTTCGTCGACTGTCGTACCTAATGCGAGGAAGGCTGCTGAAGCTGCATCACCCTGTAGTGTCTTCACATAAGCAGTCAACGGACCATCACTGATAGTATTTGTTTGGACGATAGCAATCATCGCAGACTTATTCAATTGTTCTTTTGTAAGTGTATTACTTGGCGTCCCTGCATTCTCTACCCACGAGTCGCAGCTTGTGAGCAGTAGTGCGAGGGCAAGGAGGGTATATATAGACTTCTTCATTGTCATGTGTTCTTTTTTATAATGTGAAACTTAGCGTTGCTGTGTAAGTACGTGGATGAGGCGTGTTGGTGATGTCACGTGACAAGCTTCCGATACCTCTTTGTTTGCGTGTCCCACCATTGCCTTCTACTTGAGGGTCAGCACCTGAGTAGTTGGTAAGGACAAACACGTTCTGTATAGCAAAGGAGAAACGCATACCATTAACGACATTCTTTGTTAGCTTACGTGAGAGTGACGAAAGGTCATAACCTAAGTAAAGGGTCGACAGACGCAGGAAATCGGCTTTCTCTATGTAGTTTGCTCTATAGCGTGCACTATGAGCTAACTCCTCAGCTATCTGATTGTATTCTGCTGTCCCTACTGTGGTGTTAGACAATGCTTGCAGTTGATCGTTACGTTTCTTGAGGTTATCGCCCAATCCAGATACGTTATAGAAACTTTGGTTATAGACTGATGCCCCTAATGCATAGTTCCATTTTGTTCCGAAAGTGATGTTCTTAAATAGTTTCAAATCGAAACCAAACGAACCATTGACCGATGGGAAGGGTTTACCAAGATACTGATAATCCTTGCTTTCTATTGCTCCTATATTTGCATTATATGTACCATCAGCATTGAAGGCTGGCTTCTCTACTGTATGATAATAGAATGCATAAACTGGTTGACCCTCTTTCACTACATTAGGATAGTTGTCGATATCCCTTCCACCAGTGTCAGTCACCTTATTCATCTGATAGTTAAGGTTTGCATATACATCGAGAGAATGACGATTGGCCTGCCTCCACAGATTTCCATTGTAGCTTAATTCAAGTCCATGACCCTTTACACGTCCAACGTTGCGAGGGATACTTCCAATCCATCCATCACTCGAAAGGAGCTCATCATAGATAATGGCATCCGATGTGTACTGCGCATAGAGTGTCAGACTTAGCGTATGGTTGTTACGAATAGTCCAGTCTGTTCCCAGTTCAATCTCCCTCATGCGCTCAGGTTTAATGTCTGGGTTTCCTTTGTATTGTGGCTTGACAATAGGACCGTAGGCGCTGGTCCCACTCATCACGTAGGATGTGCGGGCATCTGTAGGGTAGGGGAGTCGACCACTCTCACCGTAGGCAATGCGGAACTTTTGGTTCTTGAGGTTGTATGACGCACTTAAAGAAGGATAGAAGATACTTGCCACATTCCTACCAATGAGGTTGGATGCGTCACGTCTTAGGCCTGCATTAATAAACAGTCGGTTATCATAATTCAAGAAGGCTTCGCCGTAAAGACCCCATGTTCGTTGCTCAAAGGTCGATTCTGTCACCGTCCGTTCGGTAGCAGCTGATAGGTTATCAATATCACTTCTAAAGCGTGAAGCCGATATACTGTTCAGTGTTTCGTACTGGCGTGCAATCTGTGAGAGAAGCGTAGCCGTGAGGTCCCATCTGTCTGCAAGGTGGAATTTACGAGTAGCTTTTATGTCCCAGTTAAAGTTAGAGTTGCGTCGGTTGCTAATATTCTTTGCTCCCTCTGCGTTATTACCTAACTTATAGCCGAATGGCAGACGATAGATACCTTCTGTATGATTGATGTCTGCTCCGATGATAGTCTCAATCTTTACGTCGGCTGGTAACATATAACTCAGACGTAGGTTACCGATGAAACGGTCGTTTCCGTAGGTCCAGCTCTGTGCTCTCCACGTGCTTTCATCCACGTATGGCCATGGAGTCTGATTAATCATAAGATTCCAAATGGCATCGTATCGGCCCATTGCTGTCTGCGGCAAACTGATGTTTCCGTGTATGTAAGAGGCTGTAGCACCAAGAGAGAAACGACCAGAACGAAGGTCATAGGCCATTTTTGCACTATGACGCTTGTCTTTGTTGCCTGGTACAATACCCGCTACATCGTTCATATTGTATGAGAAGAAAAGGTTCTGATTACCCTTAAAGGCCTTTGACACTGACGTGTAAATCGTCTTCTGCCAACCTGTCTGAAAGAAATTGTTGATGGGGTCGTTGTTAACAAACTGGTCGTATTTCTTTGCAAGGGTGGCCGCACCTAACGACATCTTCACCTGTATATCGGCCTTTCTGTTCTCCGCATTAGACGTCTTGCCACGTTTCGTTGTGATGACAATAACACCGTTAGCGGCTTCTGCACCATAGCTGGCAGCAGCAGAAGGACCTTTGATAACGTCGATAGAGGCTATGTCGTCAATGGTTAAGTCGTTGAGTGCACTGAGCGCATCTTGCGAGCTATTGATGTCTGAGATGTGCGAACTGTTGTATTTGACACCATCTACATAGATAATAGGGTCACGCTCCATGCTCATTGTTGCACCACTACGCATATTGAAACGGATAGGCATTCCCACCTTACCGTTGCTCTGATACATCTGGACGCCACCCACCTTACCATCAAGCATGTCGCTGAGAGAGTTGGTATGGGCGTTCTTGCTAAGGTTAGACATATCTATATGGTCAACCTTACTGCCCAGTGCTTTCTGACTGCGAGCACTGGAAATACTGGCAGTGACCTGTACCTCCTGAAGGTCTATACCAGGGATAAGACCGATGGTTGGCTGACCTTTTAAGGTTTGTGCCTTAATGTCTTGTTCCTTAAAACCTATATAACTGATGTGGAGGGTCTGGTCGTCGTTTGTATTTAGAGAGAAGAAACCATCTTCATCTGTGACGGCTTCTATGCCTTTCTGGCCTCTTACGACAGCACCAATAATTGGTTCTCCTGTGTCTTTATTAATAACACGCGCCTTGTACATAGTCTGCGCATTCAAACTAACAGTAGAG
Source organism: Prevotella sp. oral taxon 313 (assembly GCF_003043935.1). Taxonomy (NCBI): domain Bacteria; kingdom Pseudomonadati; phylum Bacteroidota; class Bacteroidia; order Bacteroidales; family Prevotellaceae; genus Prevotella; species Prevotella sp. oral taxon 313. Next base: position 2,033,662 of record NZ_PYXE01000001.1, on the reverse strand, counting down.
GTGATTGCTAATAAAGCAATGCCTCGTTTGAAATTTTTTATCATGAAATGGATTTGGGTTACCCTTTAAAAATACTATTTAGACTATCTTTTCTAAAACATAATCTAATACAAAGCAAAGATAACCTTTTTGTCTCGATGACACAATACCTAAAAATTGTGATTTCTAAGGGCTGTTAGATGGGCTTATGGCTTGTTGTCTCAATCAGTTATTAGTTTTAATACCCCTTTTTCTTATACTTTATTTGGTTTCCTAACATCTTAGACACTAATGAACAATAGGAACGATAGAGACTTTTTCTTACCTTATAAATGATGTTCCAAATGGTCCACATGTCTTTAGAGTCCGTCTTTCTTTAAGTTTTGAAGGGCTATAGACTCAAAAGTCAAGTGCGGTCTTAATGATTCTGATGAGAGTATTCACCTTCATTAAAATGGCTCTACTCTATCCATGAAATTGTTTACATTCATATAGCCTATGAGCCCTCTTTCTGCTACTTGTGCCTTACAACGTTAGTATTCTAAGCTCATCCATGGGTAGCATGGCCTTCTTCAAAGAAAGACGTGATGCAGTAAAGCTATCACTTAAACGCAACTGTCAATTTCTCAAATGGTTCAAATGATATTTATTCTATCGTGTCTATCCAATTTAAGAAATCTTCTCAGGCTCCATGTCCACTCCTTTACTCATTCAAACCCAGCCGCTCCATGTCCTTGCCATAAAGCCTCTCAAACTCCTTAGGCTTCAGTCCGTGGGCAAGGTAGAGCTCTACAAAACGCTTATTGACCGAAGGTTTAATCGTAAGTAGGTCTGTTTCACTTGCACAAAACTCTAAACCGGTTAAGCTCTTTATAAAGAAAATAGGCAAAGGGTTGTCTTTTGTTCCATAAGAAGGGTCATGCCACTGTGTTCGATTGACGTAAGCAGAAATCATTTTGGAGTCGTAAATTATACTTAATCTTTCTTTCTCTACATCATACCAGACATTTTTATCCGTCTCACTTTGTATTACGTTATATCCTCCAACAAATGAAATAACAGCCAGATACCTCTTGTATTTAGGAGAGTAGAAGCATATCTGTGAATAAGTAGAGACCTCGGTGTGTGCCGTTCCTGCAAACCAAGCACGTGAAGTGAATGTTTTGTGTATTGGTGTTATCGCTGTGACAAAGGGTATAGGGACCACTATTGTATCCGAATTCTGAATGTATGTATCTGCATAAGGTGTAGCAGCTTTATTGCCGCCGAGGGTAAACTTTGCAATAAGACTGACAACCAGTGGTGTTGCTACGGTAAGTGCAAACACCGTTCCAAGGTTAGAGGCTATCGAAGGAATCCTTGATCTGATAAAGTCATTCATTGTCTTATGGTTTTGAAAGCTCCGCTGCTTAGGTGCTACTAAATGTATGTAGGCACTGTCAAAGGTATTCATTCCTATAGAAATAACGGTCGTTATCGTATATTCTTTAAGACTTTTTAGCGCAGAAGGCTGTCCTCACCCTCGCAACCCATCGGAATAGAGAGAGGAACAGAATGTGAGATTGTCTTTGTAAGACTGTCGATAGGAGGTGGAGGAACGTCAAATGTGCAGATAGGGATTGTAAGGATATTTCTTAATCTACTCCCCTTTACATTCGAAGAAAGGCTGAGCTTGGTGGAAGAAGAGGCCCTTCTGCGTTCAAGAACATGCCCTTCTTGCCTATTGAAGACGCCCTTCTTGGGGAAAGAAAGGCATCTTCTATAATGTTGTGTATAACGTATTGATTTATTGCATGTTATAAGTTATACTATGGGGACGATATATTTGTGTTTAGTGGGTGCTTAGCTTAATACGATGTAATGATTTTTTACGACATTGTTATTTCTGCTAACTTGTGGCAAAAACGCCGAGATACCGTCATGAAGATACTGATAAGTGAAGTAGATTATTTCATTTTTTTACAGAGTAAACTAAAAGTTTGCTGCGTAACAAACCTTAAGGCGATAAGGAGTATTTGGAAAACACTCGAGTAATCAGGTAGATATTTGCAGATTCTTAGTAGCTGTCTATATGCTATAAAAGAATTTGATTTATTGCTAAGGTGTAGAACATAATTCAGAAAAGCTCCTCGTTATTTACTCTGGATCAGGTCCGTCTGATTCTTCTGAAAAACCTTCTTGTTTCATCTCTTCCATTATTTTAGGACTACTGATACCAAAGTATTTATGTGTACGTGCATATTGATAAACCTCTTTACAGCGGAGCATTATCAGACAAGTCCATGGCATGGGGTCCCATAGGTTTGATGTGATATACTGTCGATACTTCTCACGCATCTTATGTTCTGAGTTTGCGAAATAACAAAAGATTTGTGCCTTCTGTTGAAGGGTAAAGTGCTTACTATTCATATCATTCTCATCTCGCATAAGATCATATATGTAATTGGCAAAATGGTCATCATAATAGTCATGCTTTTTGCCTGTAGTATTATTCTCAATGGTCTCTATCAATAATGTATGTGCTATTATATTGTTGTTGGGAGCTTTATCAAAGATTCTATTTACAAAGTCAAATGGCTCATCTACATGCCTGAGAAAATACCATTGGTTAAGTTTGGGACTTTGATAATAACGGTATGTAGAAAATAAGTCATCTAAGATGTCTACTCCATTATAAGGCGTTCCAAGGCCGTCATCATCCCCTTGCGCCTGTAAGTTTTCTAATAGCTTAAAAGCCTTCATATCATTATAGAAGATGAAGTCATTTAGTGCTTTAATTTGTTGAAAGACCTGTGATTTTAGTTTTATCTTATCTCCCTCTATGGATAAAAGGTCACGAAGTAGCCAGTTGTAAGTTATGAATCGGTCTTTATAAATCGCATAATAGGGTAGGGCAAAGCTGAAGTCACCATCGCTTCCAATTCCCTCATAGCCTTTTGTCTTATCCATTTTTAATCGAGTCCCAAAGACATATTTGATCCTTTCTTGGAATAGCTTTGAAGAAGGTTGGTTGTAGCTATGAGTAGTAAGATAATATTCTACCAAGGGGATGGTCAGTTGGAAGTCTGTCTCTGTAGGCATATATTGGGGCGTGGACTGGTCATCACGGAAGTCACCTCCATTCCATGCATTCTCTTGTAATGCTATATGTTTTAGCAAGGTACCTTTGTCAATGCCCATCTCTTTTAACTTTTCCATACTGATTATGCTGTCATAATGAGCATGTGTAGCCTTATGTGCCTGCATAGAAACAATGTTCATGCGCTTTGTCTTTTCAGTACACTGAACAAGCATAGTTGTCAGTACTAATAAAAGGGCTAATTCTAATACTCTTCTCATCTCTCTTTTTCTTTGAATAACCTACTGCAAAAGTATAAAAACAATATCGAATGGGGTTGTGCTCAATCAAATGGAATCCTTTTCAACAGACACAAGTAACGTGTGCGAATATAGTTAATCTTGTCTTGTCTCAATGCTCCTATAATGACCATGTTTATCTGTTCTGTCTTATATCCTTGTGTTGACTCCCATGTGATAAGATGAATTATGCATCATTGTTGTTCTACTTGTTGTCTATAGGAGGGTTTAGGTCTAATCCTTCCCGTTCTATTTCATCCATCATTTTAGGACTGCTGATACCAAAGAACATGTGTGCACGTGCATACTGGTAGACTTTCTTACAGTTGGTCATTATTACATACGTCATAGATGTTCGGCCCCAATTGGTTGATGGAATATAATCAGCATATTTGTTGCGCATCTTATATTCTGAATTTGCCAGATAACAGAATATTCGTGCTTTTTGGTCTATATTAAATTGTGCGGTGTTCATTCCATCTTCATCTTGTAACACTTGATACACATATATTAGGAACTTATCATTGTAGAAAGAACTGTTCTTGCCTGTTGTATTCCTCTCAATAGTCTCTATCAGTTCTGGGTGAACGATTAGGTTGTTCCCTTTCCCTTTGTCAAAGATATAGCAAAGGAAAGCAAAAGGATTCTTTCTTTCTGTATTAAAGAACCATTGATTTAATTCAGGACTACCAAAATAAGAATATTCTTTTAATAAATCCTCTAACATTCGGGAGCTGTCGTAGTAATCGCCAATGTCGTCTGTCTCCCCTTGATATTGATACCGCTCTAATTGTTTCAAAGCGTCTGTATCATTATAAATCAAGAACTTGTTTAGTAATAAGATTTGTCGTAGGACCCCATTCTTTAGGCTAACATTATTGTTTTTGATAGTAATTAAATCACGGAGTGGCCAATTGTAAGTAATAAAGCCCTTCTCACTTACGGCATAGAATGGATTAGCAAAGTCATAACTAATATCATCTTTAAGGCTTGTAAGCAACTCTCCTGCCTTTAGACTCTTTCCAAAAACCTCCTTTATCCTTTTTGTGAATAATGCTTTTGAAGGTTTCTTACATCCATGCGTATATAAATAATGCTCTACCAATGGTATTGTTAAGAGAAAATCCTCCCGTTTCGGCTCATATCTCGGCTTGGATTGATCATCTCGAAAGTCACCACCATACCAAGCAAGTTCTTGAAGTTTTAGGTGCTTTAAAAGTTCCCTTTTGTCAATACCCCAATATCTTAAAGAATCCTTTGTTATTCCCTCTTGTTCGCTATTCTCACTGACCTTTTTGTTAGACATCAGAGAAACAGGTTTTGTAGGCTCTGATTTACACTGTGAGAATGAGACAGTGTAAACCATTAATATCGCTATCAATACTATTTGTTTCATATTCTATTTTTTTGAGCGGTGGGTGATAAAGGGATAAAGGATGCGACGTTTTCTTTTTTAATTCTCCTCATCATGCCCAAGTTAAATGATGAGCATGTAAGCTTAAGCTCGTTTTGTTAACATCACATGAATGTCTATTGGTAGGACTCAACAAGCATGTGCAAATTTAGAAAATCTTTTCATAATAGCATTGTATTGGTGACATAAAATCTTCTAATCGATTTGTTATGACATAGATGGATGTTGAATTATAGCGTAGTGTTTAGTCTAAGTTCGCATTTACATGTTATATTTACAGTTCGAATCTTTAATGTTTACTCGTGGTAAATGGGGGAGAATGTATCAGCTCTATGTCCCATTGTCTGCTAATCCAATGGTCATGACTCGCCCATCATACAAAAAAGACTATCATAAGGAGTAATGTTCTAATATTTTATTACTATCTTTGTCATGCTTCGTAGAACTGTTCTATTATCGTTTAGCACCATAAAGTTAGTGTGGATTCTACGGATAGCAAACACTGGAGGACGCATAGCTCTTCAAAAACTTATAATATTTGGTTGCCGAATTAAGGCTTATTTAATCATATAAAGTATGGAGAATAAATTTTTAATAATAATATTACTATTATTGATAATTAGCTGTAAGAATACAAGTCAGAAATATCCAAGGAAGAGTCAAAAGGTTGAGACAAGAAAAGAACAAGTCCAATCGACACTTAAACTTTCGCCAATGGAAGAGCAATTGATAAGAGATTATTATGAAATAGAAGAGCCAGAAGGCATAATAGTGCAGCCCAATGATATGCAGGTGAAATGTACTGACCTGGCTGTTCGTCTGATTTGTCAGGAACTTATAAGAAGGGGGTTCAAGCCTCTTCCTTCCCAGGAAGCCTATAAAAAGGTATATCAGATATTCGGAGTCGATTTGAATAAACGTCCCGTAGAACTAATACAGGAGGGTTTCTGGATATATACAGGTAAAAGGAACACAAGGGAACGAAATATGCAAAAGAATATCATGGCTTTGAAAACGGTCCCTGATGGTCAGACCTTTGGTGCCTTTTGGGATTTACAGACGTTCGTACCTCAATACAATTGTATAATTCTTTCACCCTCGCTCGATCAAGTTGTTACCATAAAAGGAACCGTTAAAGGTGCAGATGGAGAGGAATACATGGATACAGAGAAAGGCAAGATCGTCTATTCCTTAGATAAGAGTATCTTTTACAGAAATCAGTTCATCTTCCACGACAGCAAGGATGCACTCACTTGGCTTATGAATAATGATAAGGACTTCCTTCGTGATTTGTTCCTGAAATACGGCTATGACAAGTCTGATGTAATCAATAAGATGATGATAGATGAGGTGAAAGGGGAGAAAGGACTCCCTATAGGAAAAGAATACAAGAAACTCTTTGTTTCAAAAGGTATGGATGGAAGGCTTCTCATTCATCAAGCACTGCTGCAGTATATGTTGAAACATGCTAACAGACAGAACCTATATTACTGTATGTTGGATGAATATTTATCATCCTTGCTGGACCTGGAGAATGAACCAGAGTTCGACGATCTGACGAAGGAAGAGAGATACAAAGCCGGTGCATACATTGGGTATTATTATGGTCTTATGTATGAGAAGTGTATGGGGACACCTTGTGATAATCAAGGTTTTGGATATGCCTTGTACTATCAGAAAGGCTTTGTTTCATACATCAAGAAGAATAACTATTTCCAACTGAAGGACTTTGATAAGATAATACAAAGGCACTATGACCGGTATCAGGAAGGAGTTGAGATAGAAAGACATCGTATGTCTGGTGAATAGTATAACCTTTTAATCATTTAAAGAGTAATAATTTATGAGACTATTAAATTCTTTCTTTTGCCGTTCTAAGCGGGAACAAGATAAACCTATCAGGGATAAATTAAAGGACAAAAAGTACTTTGAAAAGATGCTGAGTATTAAGTTAGGTGAAATAGCAGATGATGAAAAGTATATACAAAAAGAAAGAAATAACAATGATGGAATCGTACGACCTTTTTTATATTGGTGCTCTGCTGTGGATCATATACGGGCAATAGAAATAAATTACTCTATGGGTGAAGATATAGGACAATTAAGAAAGTTATACACAAGGTCATTGGATAATTATATACTTGGAGCTAATTTTAGGAATCCAACGTATGCAGATGATTTAGATAGAATATCATTGGGAATATTATTAGACATAGATAATATAGCTTTTTATCGTTTGGCTGACTATGTGCTGCAGATGGATGGGCAGGCTAAATCAGTAGACTGGACACCTGATCAGTTACTTTGGTTTCTGCTGAACGCTCGATTGGGAGATGATAAGAAACAAACGTATGCAGATAAACTTGCTTTCCCTAAGTTATATAAAGGACTTTTTAAGTTAACGAAGATAATAGATACACAAGAAGCAAAGAAAGCTCTTGAGGATTATATAGGGAAATGGTATAATCTAAATAAAGATGCACCTTGGCACGATAATCATTTGATGAAGTACTGTTACCGAGGCTATTGGGCATGGGAGGTTGCAGCTGTTGCAAAGATAATGCACATCGATGATTCTGACCTTAAGGACAATCCGTTTTATCCTTATGATATGGTTCATTGGAAGGACAACGTAACAACTGAGGGGCATCAACATAACAGTTATTCTCGTTAAACTATGTTTGTCAAGTCTTGAGGGCATTACTATTAAAAGAAAACATTGTAGTAGAAAGGAATTATTATGAAGATTTTATCAATTGTTACAGATTGTGGTCGACACATTAAATGGTTTGGGCTTTGCATGTTTCTTATGTTATCTGTCCAATCCTGTGATACGGGATTTGTGCTTCCGTTAGATAACAGCAAGTTTAGCTATGACATTTCTGTATCGGAGAATAATAAGGTTAAGGTTAGTGGTATGTACTTTAATGGCTGGCATTACCTTATCTTTGATTTAAAAGGAGAATATGTAATCAATCCTGATTCCTTAAAATTGGGTTTTTGTGATAAGAATATAAGGGTAGGAAAATCATATCCCTATTCTGCAATTGATACATATAAAAAAAACAATACATACGTAAAGAATCGTTTAGTTCTTGTACAGTTAGGTTATGAGCGTAAAGATGAGGTGCATAAGCTCAACGATTCTTTAGCTCTATTTGTTTTACCATCAGATTTCATTATGAGAAATGACAAAAGAGTACTCACTGATTCGTTAAGAATAGTATTGAGGAGACCGAAGAGGAAATAGAAGTGACGATTAACTGTTTTAATATCTTTTGTTCTTCTAACGAAGGGTATTTAACAAACATACTTGAACGCAGTGTAAGTTTTCAACATAACACTGGCAAGATAATATTAAGATGTATTGTGACATTTTCCTCGATAACATTTAGGATTTATCACTTAAATATAGAGTACTAATTTATCCTATTGGAGTTCATAAGAACTACTATCGTTTATGGATTACGAATATGTGTATCTATGGTCACAGCCACCTTGTTGCCACCAAACGTAGACCAATTCACTTGCCATCTTCCATGTTCAGTCTTTCAGCCCTAAGCGCCTCATATCCGTCCCGTAGAGCCTGTCGAACTCCGCAGGTTCCAGTCCGTGCGCAAGGTAAAGCTCAACAAATTTCTTATATACAGAAGGTTTGATATAAATGTAATCTTCTACGCCTCCAGCACATTCAAACCCAGACAAAGCTCGCTTAAAGAATATTGGCATAGGATTATCTTTAGTCCCATACGTAGGATCCTGCCATTGCGTTTTATTAATGTATGCTGAAATCGACTTAGATTCATAAATTATTCCTAATCTTTGCTTTTCTAAGTCTTCTTTCCATGCGTCTTTTCCCACTCCTCTTCGTGTCACATTATACCCTCCTATAAATGAAATAACTGCCAGATATCTCTTATATTTAGGAGAGTAGAAGCATATCTGTGAATAAGTAGAGACCTCGGTGTGTGCCGTTCCTGCAAACCAAGCACGCGAAGTGAATGTTTTGTCTTCTGGCGTTATCGCCGTGATAAAGGGTATAGGGACCACTATTGTATCCGAATTATGAATGTATGTTTCTGCATAGGGAACAGCAGACTTGTTACCACCGAGGGTGAACTTTGCAATAAGGCTAACTACCAGTGGTGTTGCTACAGTAAGTGCAAACACAGTCCCAAGTGTAGATCCTATGGCTGGTATCCTTGAATAAAAGTTGCTCATAAGTTTATGAATTTGCGATAATACCCATATCATGTACATACATCCGAATAGTTCTCATTACAAAAGTACAAATAATCTGGAGCATTCTCAACTTTTCGTTCACTCTTCTTACTTATCAAGCAACTTGTCAACTTGTCAACTTGTCAACCAGTTCAATCCTTTAGTCTCAAGCGTTTCATATCCGCCCCATAAAGGCGGTTGAACTCTTTTGAAGACAATTCGTGTGCAAGATATAGTTCAACGAACTTTTTGTTAACACTGGGCTTTATGGTAATATATTCTTCTATACCACCTAAACTTTCAGGCCAAGATAATGCCCGCTTAAAGAAGATGGGAACAGGATTATCTTTTGTGCCGTAGGTTGGATCCTGCCATTGTTGGCGATTAACGTAGGCTGAGAAACTTTTAATACTATAGAGAAAAGTTAGTCTATTACCTTCTATGTCATCATACCAGATTTTCTCGCCACTACCTCTCTGAATGGTATTATAGCTGCCTATAAAAGTAACAACTCCTAAATACTTCTTATGTTTAGGGGAATAGAAATAATACATACTATAGGTTGCCGAGCGTGTTTGTGCTACTCCCATGAACCACCCGCTGGTAGTAAAGATATCGTCATCCTCTTTTATTTTGCGATGGTCTATGGGTATGTGTACTACTATTGTGTCAGAATTCTTTATATACGTGTCAGCATAAGGAATAGCATCTTTATTCCCACCAAGCGTAAATCTTGTTAATATAAAAATAAGTATCGGTGCGCCAACGATAGAAGCAAAGAGCGTACCTGCTGTTGAGAATATCTTAGTCCCCTGTATAAAATATCTGTTTGTCATTATATCCTTAATTCCGCAGCATAAATTCTTGTAAGAACTCCAAGTGTCTGAGAAACAAAGTTCTCAAAACACTTGGATATGTCAGAAATTTCACTTACCTTAGTGCTACCTACAAAAAAACAAATAAAACATCTGACATGACAAAAGTAGCAATTAAAAACGAGAATATCACTTCTTTCGGTGGAATAATATTGCTGCAAATGTAGATAATAGTTTTTAAATAAACAAACGTTGGATAGATTTTATATAGGTTGACTTGATTTTCGGTATTTGCTAACAATAAGTTGCCTCTATTTCGGTAGCATACAGCAAGAATAAAAACGGTATGGACTATACAAAACAACCATCAACATAGAACTATGAATTGTGCAAATTGCATAAAGAAGGAGGGTACAAAATGAACAACGCTTTTAATGTTCTCAGATAGAATGACAGAATGACAGGGAGAGACTGAAGGCGGAGAAGAAGCGGAGAGCTTAATTTATATGGCTGAATGAGTCTAAGTTTGCAGCATGAAACGGTATGGCTAATACTGGATGAGGGGTAAAGCGAATATGGCTTTGAATGTGTATAAGATATTAAACCTTTGTTATTTTGTGTTGTATCAATTGCTTTTATGAAATTATATAATTACTTTTGACAACGAAAATGACAACAGATTGCAAATCTTCCTCTTCTTCCAAAGAGCAAGACTGTTTTACAGCCACACGCAGAGGAGACTTCAAAACGTTGTTAGGGGTTTTCTCTTTTTTGTTTCTCATACGTGAGGGAAATTAAGATGACCTCGTTTTCTTATTTTTCTAACTACTTTAAAATTATCTATCATGAGTTCATTTAGAGCAACATTGGAATTAGGTGGCAAGGAGTACGACGTACTCTATTCTAACTACGAGTTCAGTCGTACGACTGACAAGAAGGGTCAGCCTGCATCAAGTATCTCTGGTGGTCGTATCAGCGTCACTATCGAGTCTACTGATGACACTTCTACTATCGAGGCTATGCTCAACAGTCAGTTCAAGCCTGTTGAGGGTAAGATTGTTTACAAGAAGAGTGAGGAGGATGCTAAGATGAAGGAGATTTCTTTCAAGAATGCTTACATCGTTCACTACAAGGAGACACTCGACGTAAACAACGAGGCGCCGATGACCATCGCGATGACCTTCTCTGCTGAGAATATCACCGTGGGTAATGCCGAACTCGACAACCGCTGGCCTCGTTCATAGGTCTAAGAAACTTAAGGACTGTGTCGGGCTACGTGCTTGACATGGTCCTTTTAGCTTTCTATTTAGGTCTCATCGCAGTAGGACATACCTATAAGCTGCTGAGATCGTCACCTTATTATATATAGGGAACAAATCTTATTAAATCGCTTTTCAGCCTTAATTACCTCAAAAAATATATTCAATGGCAATACCTTTTAATCCCATCTCCATCACCATAGGGAAGGATGGACTTTCTTCTTTCAAATCACTTCGTATCGACCAAAGTACTGGGGCACATCATCACTTTGACCTCACGGTTGACCTTGAGTCGGGAGGTAACAGACAGGTACATAACATCAGTAGTAGTAAAGAGTGGCTCGGCAAGGATATCATAGTGAAAGCTGCGAACAAACCATTCTTCTGTGGCATAGTGACGAACATTGAGTTGCATCGTGATGGTAGCGACTTCGGATGTATACAGGTGTCTGGATACTCCTCTACTTATCGTATGGAGACGGCACCGAGCTGTTACTCATGGAACGACAGGTCGATTGGCGATGTCGTAAAGAGTCTGTGCAGTGATGGTAAGGTGCAGTTGGCATTGAATGCAGCACACAAGAAACAGTTGGATTACATCTGCCAATACGAGGAATCTGACTTCGATTTCGTTCGTCGCCTCGCCTTGCAGTATCAAGAGTGGATGTACTATGATGGTCTGAAACTTGTCTTCGGTAAGCCAAGACGATTACCAGACCCTATCAAGATGGAATTTGGTACGTCGCTGAGTTCCCTCAATATTGGCCTACAAACATTAGCTCGTCCAGAGCAGGTATTTACGTTCCATTCTGGTGCAAACCGTGAGATGGACCGCAAGACGCCCGATAAAGCTTACGGACATGACAGGATGGCGGGTGATGCGTTCCGTGCTGCGCTTCCCTCCTACCCTAAAGCAGCTCGCCAGCACTCCATACAGCGTGTCAGCTCTATCAATGATCTTGAGAATTATGTACTCCTAAAACAAGCAGCCGAAACGGCTGAAACCCATTACGTCACAGCCGAAAGCCAGGACCCAAGGCTACATGTGGGTTCGGTGATTAGCTTGTATAGTTCTTTCTTAAAGGGAGTTGGCAATCTCTCCCAAGAGAGCTTAGGCGATTTCATCATCATCGAGATGACCCATGAAGTTAGCGAGAGCTGTTATTACAAAAACCGTTTCAAAGCCATTCTGGTACTGTAATGAGTCTGCCTAACCCAAAGGTTGAAATGCCTCTGGCTGAAACGCAGATGGCAACGGTACTCAGCAATGCCGATCCACATGGAGCGGGGCGTGTACAGGTGCGCATGAACTGGCAGACCGACAACATGCGAACAAGTTGGGTGCGTGTGATGACACCAGATGGCGGTGGCAGCAAAGACGTAAAAAGCAACCGTGGCTTCGTTTTCATTCCAGAGGTAGGCGACCAAGTTCTCCTCGGCTTCCGCCACGGAGATCCAGCAAGGCCATACGTTATGGGTAGCCTGTTTAATGGAACGACAGGTGGTGGCGGTGGCCAAGGCAACAACTGCAAGAGCCTCACCAGTCGCACTGGCTGTGCCTTGAAACTTGATGATTCTAAAGGAAGTGTCACGCTGCACGACAAGGGCGGCGTAACCATGACTTTTGATGGTGCTGGTAACCAAACTTTAGCTACCAGAGCATCTGCAACAACAACTGTTGGTAAAGACGCCAGTGTTTTAAGAATGGACAAGGATGGTGTTATAGAGCTTAGTGGACATAAAAAAATAAAATTGAAGATTGATGAAAATACTTATATTGAGATGTCTACAGGAAAAATATCTCTTCATGCAGAGAACATAGAATGTGAAGGCACAAATATAACTATCAATGGTTCAACAAAAACTGAGATAAAAAAAGGAGAAGATAGTAAAATATCAGTACAAGATAATATAACATTATCAGGAGCGCCTGATATTATAATAAATTAATTGCAAAATACGTATAATATATAATGGACAATAAAAATAACTTTACTAAATCAGAAGTATTACCTGATAATATCGTTAGGAGATATCAAGTTGAAACTACTTCTAAGTATACGATTGCTGGCAGACCACTATTTGAGACAAGCTCAAAGATAAAAATGAGTATTGTATGCTCAGAGATTGTAGGCAATCATTATTTGCTTGATATTAGAATACTAAGCCAAGCCAATAACTATGGTCTAGAATTTTTAGAGCAGAAATATCTAAACTTACTTGATAAAGTTAATGATATTCAGTCACACTTATTTGTATCAATGGATTTAAGTGGTAAACTGAAGGATATATTGAATTTTTCAGAACTACACGAAAAATGGGAAAGCATTAAAACAGATATAACAGACCCATCGGCAGAGATTGCCAAAATTATCTCAGATGGAGACCAGCAATATACTCATGGCTCGCAATTTTTTGCAGCGGAACTTAACAAAACGACATTGTATAAAACTCTTGGAATGGGGTTGTTGTCTTTTGATGGAATAAGAAGAGAAGATGATAAGACTTTCCCTTATAATACCTCCTCGCTTTTATTCCCTCAAATTAATAAAAAAGTTTCTATCGCTTTAGATGACATTGTTTACTTTAGTGATACACCATCATATCTACTAATCTTTAAAAACAAACATAGTAGAGAAGATTCTGAGGTTAAGTCAGAATTTATTAGAAACTTTCCGTTCTTAAAGAAACAGATGGGAGAATATAAATATGATTTATTCTGCTCAGTTGAGAGAGATAATAAAAGTCGTTGGCCAAACTCTATTGAACTAACCATAAGTGAAGTGTTAGAACCGATAGTCTCTGACGTAGCATGCAAGATTGAACTTATAAAGGAAAATTTATGAAAGCACTGGTACCCGCAGGAACATATGCAGTATGTACAAATGGGATGAAAATGGGGAAAATGATAGTTACATCTCAAACAACCGTCAAAAATAGCAAAGGTAAACTCATTGCGACATTGAAAGATAAGCCTACAAATTTTAGTTGTGTATGGGCTGGAATTATAGTTGCTGTCGTTGCGGCTATGCTATTAGCATTAGCAGCAACATTAGGGCCTTTAGCTGCTCTAATTATAGCAACCATAGCGGGTGTTCTTGGGAGTTTTACCTTAGGTTCAATGTTATGTTATTTCTGTCTTAAAGAAATACTATGGCAACCTGGCAGTGCGCATCCAAATATTTTGATTTCTGGCAACAAGGCTTTAGTACACACCGCTCAAATAACTTGTACACCTTTAGGCTTTCTACCTTCTGGTAATATACAATTATTCTTTGATAAGTCGGTGGCAAGTAGAATGGCAACAATATTCTTCTTAAAAAACAGCCTAAATATATTAGAAGGAGCTGCGTTTGGTACTGGAATTACTGGCTTAGGAAAAATTGCAGCTAAAGTTTTTACAGGAGTTGGCGGAGGACTAATGGGATCTACTACTGCAGGATTAGTAACCGCAGGACTAATGGGTGGTGGCTATATAATAGGGCATCATATTGATATTCTCCAAGATAGTAGTTCGACGGGATTAGCAAACTGGATTACTGCAGGGAACTATGATAAATATGAAAATTCGAAGAAAGGAAATGACGATGAAAAATATATAGATAAGGCTGAAAAAGGAATCTCTAATCAGCCAGGAGATAGTGAGGTAATACCTCCTTATACTAATCAGTCTCGAATAAATACTGAGTTAAACATTGGCACTCGGGCTACTGGAGAGGTCAAGAAAGTCTCATGGGGACGTGTGAAAGCTGACCCAACTTACCGTACAGGTATGCCCAAAAGTGAACTTAATAAACTTCTGAGCAAATATATGAAAGAAGTTTCTGCAGAAGTTAAATTGAGAAACGCATCATTAAGTAAAGAAATGGCTTTGAAGGAAAATATACTAAAAAGCGTTAAAGACTTTTTTATAGTGAATGGAGCATGTATAGGAACCAATATAGCCGGTCAAACCGCAATTAAGGTTTTAAAAACAGGAGTAGATAAGGACATGGATAAAGAAATTAGTGCATTATCTAAAATTGGTATTTATGAAATTAAAGTATAAATTTAAGATCAACTCGCTATTAAAGTTTTGGAATATTCCTGCCAGAATATATTTTATGGCAGCGACTCTATTTTTCTTGATACCTTTCTATGTGATAGGTCTCCTCACGGTAAAAGATGATTTGCCACATAGAACAGGTGTTGTAAATGGAATACATATACTGCAGAAATCTCATAGTGGATGGGAGGCAAATTTTACTTTGGAAGGTGATACCAGTCATACCTACTGGCAAGGATATGAAAATTCTTATCCATTCTTTTTATTTCCTCCTAAATATAAACTTGACAACTACATAATCCACAAAGGAGATACTATAAGTTTCTTTATTGATAACGATAAAAATGGTAATTATATAAAGAGTGATCGTTTTATCCCCGAAGAAGGCCATTCTTTTGAATCAGATGAAGTTATCTATACAGAAAGTTTGATAGTAAATGGGAAAGAAATAGCATCTCCACTTGTTGCAGCTTTTATACGTACTCCCCTTGCATGGTTAGGGGGGGTAGGATCAATTTGTTTTTACATCTGGTGGTGTCTGTTCGTTATTGATTTTGGTATGTGGTATAATAAAAAAAATATTGATAAAAAAATAAAGAAATACTTTTATAATCAAAATATATTCATTCGGTAATTTAAGTTTAGAATAACTTATTTTCGAAAGTCCTTAAAAGTCTCATCATTATAAACTAATCAACTTATAAGATTATATCCGACATCGATAGTGAGTACAAGATTATAATCAGCAATAAAGAAAAAGAATAGAAAGAGTAAAAATGAAGTGGAAAGGATATTTGGCGATAGAGATTCTATAAAACTTTATTAACTTTAAGCGGAATAAGTTCATACTCGTGAATTCAACAAGCAAGTGCAAATTTACTTAATTAGTTCTTAAAAGCAGTCCTGTGGTGTTTAAAATCTAATTTCTTTCTTGGTCTCATGTTAATTTTCTTTGAATACTTAGTTATTTGTTGCTGGCTGATATGCTCAAAGGTTTCTTTTTTTGGCACGTATTGCCTAATTAGTCCGTTAGCATTTTCTATAGCGCCTTTCTGCCATGAAGCGTATGGGTCAGCAAAATATATGGTAACACCAAGGCTTTTGGCTATCATTTCATGACAAACGAATTCTGTACCATTGTCAGTTGTAATAGACTTGATATGGTTTTTGAAAGGAGATAGTAAGTGTATTACAGTTCGTGCCAGTTCTTTGGCATTTTTCCCATTCTTAAGTTTTCTCATAAACAGCATGTTTGTACTACGCTCTATTAGTGTTACAATGGCACCATGGTTTCCTCTCCCAACAATCGTATCCATCTCGAAGTCCCCAAGCGTTTGCCATCAGCTTCAGTAGGTCTCTCACTGATGCTTGTTCTGTTGGGTATGGATATGCGTTTGCCACCAACAGGCCTGGTGCGATGCTTAAGCTTGTGACGACAGTGTTTATATAATGTTCCCCCTTCTGCCTTATCCTTACGTATCATACGATATATGGTCTCATGGCTAATATACTTGCCGTCCTTGGCCAATACACCAGATATTTGTTCTGGAGACCATTGCTCGGTAATAAGAAGGCGTTTCGCCTCTTCCATGCCATTCTTGTCGACTGAACGATTGCCTGGCTTTCTGCGCCTTGTTTGTACTGCATTTGCTTGAGCAGTTTTCCAATTATAGTGTCTTCTGACTCCACTATTATGTCTTTTCTCGCGAGACACTGTACTTGCACTTACATTTATCGCCTTGGTTATCTCTTTTTGTTTCGTTCTATTTTGGAGTAGCACAGAAATTGTGTACCTTTGCTCCGAGGTTAATTATTTGTACATTGCAATGCAAAATTAATTAATCTTTGGGAGACGGAGGTCTCTTTTTTTATGCATTGCTCATTGATTTTCCACTCATGGGAGCTGCTCGCCCCCCAAGCCCCTCAGTGTTTTCAGGTATGGATCATTAAGCTACACCAGCACTTGGGGTTGCGGTTCCATGTTGAACTTGCGTGTTTACTCGTGGTAAATAGGGAAGAATGTATCAGTTCTATCACTTTCTTGTTAGGTAAATTCTAATTCCCAGTTAATAGTATCGCTAAACCATCCATTTTCTTCTCCTAACATTACAACGTAATCTTTAAAGGACTCATTATCAAAGTCAGGATTATTCTCTTTGAAGGTTTTATTTGTAAGTCCCTTGTCTAACCATAGAAGAAACACTTTCCCCAGTTCGAACTTTTGTTCTACTTTATATTTTGTCTCATAGTCTTCAACAGAAACACAGAAATCTATTGTTAAATAATTGTCGGATTTCGTATAGCGAACAAAGGACTTCCTCCCGTAAGACTCTGGTAAACAGCGAATGGCAATGCCAATACTGATATCATACTTGTTGTATTTCTGGTTTACCTTATCCGTCAGTAAATCCCTTAAAGATGTTCCCAGTTCGGAAACATTGGCACCAGCAGTATCTGTTACAATCGAAAAATCCATACACATTGAATGTTTAATTTATTACCAGCATATAAGCGACGTTCCCATACCAAACAACCTTTTAATGTCTAAATCTTAAGGACGAAATAGTCTTTCTACTAATGTGGGTATGAAGCACTTTTATGTGGAACCAATAGTTATCTAATATTTGGGTATATACTTAATTGTAAGCATCCTATATTAGCCGCCTTCCACTCTATCCAATAGGCTCTACAAGTTTGCCAACCTATAAGGGATATTTGAAATTAGAAGGTAGGAATCAAATTCTCGCTTAATCACTGAGATAGACCATTGCTGCCTATCGCGATCTTTCCAATAGTTTTATCATTTCGACATTCTTATGACGACGAGCAATGATTAGAGGTGATATTCCGCTCTTATCTCTCACCTTTGTCCTTGCCCCATACTTCAATAAGACTTTCACCATGTTTATATTATTCTTGTCTACTGCAATTATTAGAGGATAAGTTATATAGTCTCCACCAAGGTTACCCAAGCCATTTGCCTTTGCTCCATATTGTAAAAGAAGACAAGCAACTGGAAAGTTGTTCGTATTGCAACTCATTGCTAAAGGACAAAGTCCATCCTCATTATAAGCCTCGTTGGGGTTGGCACCTAATGACAAAAACAACTTTACCAGTTCACTGTTTCCCTTATCTATTGCCATATACAGAGCATCATAGCAATACATATCATCAGAGTATACACATTCCATGTTAGCCTTCATTCCTATGAGTCTTTGGATAAAGCGTTTATTCTGATAAAGACAAGCATAACCTAACAGTGTATAAGAATAGTCAGTATCTGTGTGAAACAAAGAGTCAATATTCTTTATATGTTTAACGTTGTTTTCAAAGTCAGATAGATTGTCTTCTTTTATTGCCTTCATGGTTAGATAATAATGGTCATAAAGACGTTTTTCTTGACAGTAACCACAACCTAATACCCCAAATAGGCACACAAATAAAATAGTTATTCTTTTCATATTCATTCTTATTGATTAATTCCAACATGGATTGCTGGTTCATTTTTTATGCTATAATACTACTGCTAAACCTACTTTATCTTTGATATATAACAAATTAGGGATCACAGGAACCGTTCGTTCATATTTATATGACATATCTGTATAATCTCAGAATAGTGCTCTTCATTTTGTTGAGGTTTGTTTTTAATGCTTCTCTGAAACACTTTATTTAATAGTATTGTCTGATAATAGTTGTTCTCAGTACTCATTTCAGAAAAGGTAAAACGAGGAGTAGATATTCCTGAATGATATAACTCATCCGCCAAATGATTTAATTTATCTATATCATTATTAAACCATTTATACTTGTCTTCCGAAATAGAATAATACCTTTCATACCAAGCAATCCAAGTAATTGTTTTGGCTAAAATATAATGTTTGAGTTCTGGATAGTAACCAACTTTGTAGTACCTATCCCTATTTACTTTAATTTCTTGTAACATGTATATCTAAAATTGTTGTAGTAGAGGCGAGACCCATAGTCTTCGTACTGTCCTAACTGACAGAAAGGAATGAAATCACAGATACCCTTATGGTTACTGAGGTCAGTATGGATATCGTGATCAGCTTATTGAATAATGTTGCCATACCAGTCATAAACATATTCACCGTTTGTCATGCAATCATACTGACTAACCTGTTCTAAATTAGTTATCTGTTTTCATTTATCATCGTTTGTCATTCTCTCTGTTGATAATGTTCCTTAATATCAACATCATTAGACTGCTCACAATATTTCTGTAACTCTTGAGACAAATTCTTATTTAAACAAATCGCAACTTTACATCCTTTATCTCCTTTGTCATATATAAGCTGCATAAGTTCTTCATTTAAGTTCTCACATTCTGCGATTTCTGACATTATACTATAGGCTAAGTCATTTGGTAAAGATGTTATTAATCTTCTTACAACAAAATCAAAATCTTGTTGCCTTATATTAAGTGACAGAGTGATATTATTTGAACTGTCCCAAATATCACTTAATCTCTTGAAATCACATATAATCTTCGTTTTATCTATATGAAGTACTTTCATCATTTATATTTTTTCAGAGAATTCTTGCCTAACTTATCAACTTGAGTTTCATTATGAACTTTAGAAACATTACCGTTTATCTATAGATAGTTTATTATCAAGAGTATGAGTATGGGAAGAAATAAGGTAAAGAGTCTACATCATTCGCATGAACTTGAATTTTATAGCCTTCTATCTTAAATGTTCATACTCCTTGCATATTAACTTTCTTATAACAATCCCCATGCACATCCATACGGCGAATTCTCTCTCAGCAAGCTAATTACTAAAGTTTCCCACCCTAATAGATAGATAGAAAAATAACAGTTTGTCGAATTTTCTTTGTAAATTAGTAATCACTAAAGAACTGATTTTAAAGACAAAACAACAAAACTGTTATGGAAGCAAAAATAGAGAAAATAAGTGAGTTATCCAAACTTTTGAGTTTTAAAACTCGAATGAGTGATGATTTGTTTCATCTTTTTGGCAAGTTTGGCATCGGTCACCTGTTATCTCGCCTGTCATTGGAGAAACATGACGGGGTTTACGCTTCGGAGTTGATACTTTCTCTTTGCCTCTTCCGCATTGTCGGTGAGAGCATCCATAGTATATGCAAACATAAGATATATGAGCTTTCAAATCATGGTAAGAACTGTTTCTATCGCATGATGATTCGCCCGCAGATGGATTGGATACGCTTGATGAACCACTTTGCCCTGCGTTATATGTGCCTTTTGCGTAAGTATGGCGAAGCTCCTCAATCCAATACCACGACATGTTTCATTATAGATGATACTGTGCTTGAGAATAGTGGTGTGAGAATGGAGGGTATCAGTCTTGTTTTCGACCATGTAAAAGGTAGGTGTGTATTGGTTATAAACTATTACTTTGTGTATTCTTTGACGGTTATACAATCATACCCTTTGATTTTTTACTGCATCAGGAAAAGAGAAAACAAGGAAACTAAGCAGTATCGTGGATTAGGAACTTATCAAGGTTGCGACTTTAATGGTTAGATAGCCGATGCAACGCTGTGTTACCTTACATATATCGTCTTGGCTTTGGAAAAGGGGGGCACAGAATATCAAATTTTGGGTGAACTCTTTTCTGATATGAAGAATGCTCTCGTGGCACTCATGTTATGGAAGCGAGTTCTATCCTATATTGAACACATTCTTCGCATTTTAGAAGAAACACTTTGGGTGACGCCCCAATACCTTATGGCTATAATCAGCGATAACGACAAAGAGCTGAGCACAATCTTTGTAATGGCTGAAGCATTGAGAAAGTGGGATGAAGTATATGGACAGACTGCATAACTTCTATTAGTCATGTGTTAAAAGTCAATGAATATGGGGGATGACAAGCAAAGGTGAATGGGAAAAGACAGTGTTTTAAGGGGTGGAAAACGTTAGTTAGTTAGTTCCTATCGGTAGAATAAACACATTAATTATATGTGTTTTTTTGATGAGGCCTCTTTATTTTCATACTAATTACTTACTTTTGCACATAAAAAATATCTCAATGAGTATTATTGTATTTACTATTCTATTATTATTAGGTGCCTATTGTGCTGGTTTGTTAGGTTCCTTGACAGGTTTAGGAGGAGGAGTAATAGTTATTCCTCTGCTCACTTTAGTTTTCGGTATCGATTTCCATTATGCTATTGGAGCAGCTTTAGTAGCATCCATTGCAACCTCTTCAGGTTCGGCCAGTGCTTATGTAAAAGAAGGGATGACCAATATCCGGTTAGGAATGTTTCTTGAGATAGCAACAAGTATTGGTGCCGTTATAGGAGCTGCAGTTGCTTTGTGGATGCCCACCAATGGTATAGCTATCGTTTTCGGCGCAGTTCTCCTTCTCACAATAGCCTTACAATTTCGTCAGAAAGCCGATTACGTCAATGTAAAAGGTAGTCGGTTAGCGATGAAACTGAAGCTTTTTGGCTCTTATCCTACAAAGGAAGGGAATTTGCAAAATTACGAGTTAACCAACGTGTCAGGCGGCTTTTCGGTGATGGTACTTGCTGGAGCTTTGTCGGGACTATTAGGAATAGGTAGTGGAGCGTTGAAGGTGTTGGCAATGGACGGATGTATGAAAGTCCCATTTAAGGTCAGTACAACGACGAGTAATTTCATGATAGGTGTGACAGCTGTAACCTCCGCCGTCGTTTATCTACAGCGTGGTTATATAGAGCCAGGTCTTGCCTTCCCAATAATGGTAGGTGTGTTAGCAGGTGCAATGAGTGGAGCAAAGTTACTGAAACACTTAGATGTAAAAGTGTTGAGAAAGATATTTGCTGTAGCCATACTGCTGGCAGCATTAAACATGATATATAATGGTATAATAGGAAAGTTCTAATATGGAAGAAAATACAAACACTAAGAATGATATGAATACTCTGATAGGTAACACCTTGCGTATTGGAGTCTTTACGGCATGTATTATAGCCTTGATAGGCGGTATCTGGTATGTTGTAAGTACTTCGGGAACAGCATTACCAGATTATAAGGTTTTCTATAAAGGAGATGAAAGTTATACAACCTTTGAAGGCATCTTCAAGTCGGTATTTGCGATGTCAGCTGCAGGTTGGGTACAATTAGGCGTAGTCGTTCTCATGCTCACACCAGTAATGCGTGTTGTATTATCTTTGGTAGATTTCAGCATTCAACGTGACTGGCTTTATGTCGTCATAACGGGGATAGTTCTCCTCATAATTGTCATGAACTCGCTTGTTGGAGTGGGATGAGTAATGTTAAATAATAAGTAAAAAGTTATTTATTGTTAACAAAGGCAGTTTGCGAGCTTATTATCTTTCTTATTATTAGGTCGTTTGAGGGAATATTTGTACCTTTGCAACCCGAAACAACAGTGTGAATTATAGGCTTTTGGGTTATATCGCACTTGTTTGTAATGGATTGAAAATAAACAAAATAAATATATAACAATAAAAAGTAAAATTATGCCTACTATTTCACAATTAGTAAGAAAAGGCAGAAAGGACATCGTAGACAAGAGCAAGTCTCCGGCTTTGGACAACTGTCCACAGCGTCGTGGCGTTTGTGTTCGTGTTTACACAACAACTCCTAAGAAGCCTAATTCGGCAATGCGTAAGGTTGCCCGTGTTCGTTTGACCAATCAGAAGGAAGTTAACTCTTACATCCCGGGAGAGGGTCACAACTTGCAGGAGCACAGTATTGTTCTCGTTCGTGGTGGTCGTGTAAAGGACCTTCCTGGTGTACGTTATCATATTGTTCGTGGTACTCTTGATACCGCTGGTGTTGCTAATCGTACACAGCGTCGTTCTAAGTACGGTGCTAAGCGTCCAAAGGCAGCTAAGAAGTAATATCTGCGTTGTGCAAAGGCAACAAAGAAACTTCAATCCATAAAGCCGAGGTGCAACGGCCGGTGATGGTCGATGCTCCAAGGCTCTTTCAAAAAGAACAAACTAAAAACAAACAGTTTTGCTGGAGATTTGTAATCACAAAGGTTGAGTAAATACCCAAGAGAGGGTGTTGAAGAACGAAAGACGACAGCCTCCGCAGAATTAAAGTTTAAAATAAAAAATGAGAAAAGCAAAACCAAAGAAGCGTGTAATCCTTCCAGATCCAAAGTTCAACGATCAGAAGGTATCAAAGTTCGTAAATCATTTGATGTATGACGGTAAGAAGAATACCTCATACGAAATCTTCTATGCAGCCCTCGATATCGTAGGTGGTAAGATGAAGGATGAAGAGAAATCTCCACTTGAGGTGTGGAAGCAAGCTCTTGATAATATCACTCCACAGGTAGAGGTGAAGAGCCGTCGTATCGGTGGTGCTACTTTCCAGGTACCAACAGAGATTCGTCCTGATCGTAAGGAAAGTGTGTCTATGAAGAATATGATTGCTTTCGCACGTAAGCGTGGTGGTAAGAGCATGGCTGACAAGCTCGCATCAGAGATTATGGATGCTTTCAATAACCAAGGTGGTGCTTACAAGCGTAAGGAAGATATGCACCGCATGGCTGAGGCTAACCGTGCATTTGCTCACTTCAGATTCTAATCAAGTTTTTATAATAAGGTAAAAGGAAATGGCAAATCACGATTTACATTTGACTCGTAATATCGGTATTATGGCACATATTGATGCCGGTAAGACGACAACATCTGAACGTATTCTTTTTTATACAGGTAAGACTCACAAGATCGGTGAGGTACATGACGGTGCTGCCACCATGGACTGGATGGCACAGGAGCAGGAGCGTGGTATCACTATCACATCAGCTGCAACAACATGTAACTGGAACTACCTTGGCAAGTCTTATAAGATTAACTTGATTGATACTCCGGGACACGTTGACTTTACTGCTGAGGTAGAGCGTTCACTTCGTGTTCTTGATGGTGCAGTTGCTACTTATTCTGCAGCTGATGGTGTTCAGCCACAGTCAGAGACTGTATGGCGCCAGGCTGATAAGTACAATGTTCCACGTATTGGTTATGTAAACAAGATGGACCGCTCTGGTGCTGATTTCTACGAGACAGTACAGCAGATGAAGGATATTCTTGGTGCTAACCCAATCGCTATTCAGATTCCTATCGGTGCGGAGGAGAATTTCAAGGGTGTAGTAGACCTCATCAAGATGAAGGCTATCTTGTGGCACGATGAGACTATGGGTGCTGAATACGACATCGAAGAAATCCCAGCTGATCTTGCTGATGAGGCTGCAGAGTGGCGTGAGAAGTTGCTTGAGGGTGCAGCTAACTACGATGATGAGTTGATGGAGATGTATCTTGAAGGTCAGGATATTCCAGAGGATAAACTTATTGCAGCTATTCGCAAGGGTTGTATCTCAATGGAATGCTGCCCAATGCTCCTCGGTTCTTCTTACAAGAACAAGGGTGTACAGCCACTTCTCGACTACGTTTGTGCTTTCTTGCCTTCTCCATTGGATACACCAGCTATTGTGGGTGTTAATCCTGATACAGAAGAAGAAGAGTCTCGTAAGCCAAGTGAGAGTGAGCCTACTGCAGCGTTGGCATTTAAGATTGCTACTGATCCATTCATGGGTCGCTTGGTATTCTTCCGTGTCTACTCAGGTAAGGTTTCTGCTGGATCTTATGTTTTCAATACACGTTCTGGTAAGAAGGAGCGTATCAGCCGTCTGTTCCAGATGAACTCTAATAAGGAAATCCCTATGGAGTCAATCGATGCAGGTGATATCGGTGCTGGTGTAGGTTTCAAGGATATTCGTACTGGTGATACCCTCTGTGATGAGAATGCACCAATCATCCTTGAGTCTATCACATTCCCTGATACTGTAATCTCTATTGCAGTTGAGCCAAAGAGCCAGGCAGACGTTGCTAAGCTCGATAATGGTCTTGCTAAACTTGCAGAGGAGGATCCAACATTCACCGTTCGTACTGACGAGCAGAGTGGTCAGACTATTATCTCTGGTATGGGTGAGCTTCACCTTGATATTATCATCGACCGTTTGAAGCGTGAGTTCAAGGTAGAGTGTAACCAGGGTAAGCCACAGGTTAACTATAAAGAGGCTATCACAAAGGCTGCACAGAGCCGTGAGACTTATAAGAAGCAGTCTGGTGGTCGTGGTAAGTTTGCTTGTATCGATGTAACAATCGAGCCAAAAGATGAGGATTACGAAGAGGGCGACTTACAGTTTATCAATGTCGTTAAGGGTGGTAACGTACCTAAGGAGTTCATTCCATCAGTAGAGAAGGGTTTCAAAGACTGTCTCAATAGTGGTGTACTTGGTGGATTCCCATTGACTGGTCTTAAGGTTACTTTGACTGATGGTTCTTTCCACCCAGTTGACTCTGACCAGTTGTCATTCGAACTCGTAGCTCATCAAGCATTCAAGGTTCTTTGTCCTAAGGCTGGCCCTGTTCTTATGGAGCCTATCATGAAGGTAGAGGTTGTTACTCCAGAGGAGAACATGGGTGATGTTATCGGTGACTTGAACAAACGTCGTGGTCTTGTACAGGGTATGGAAGAAGCTCGTAGCGGTGCTCGTATCGTTAAGGCTATGGTTCCATTGGCAGAGATGTTCGGTTACGTAACTGCTCTCCGTACAATTACCTCTGGTCGTGCTACTTCTTCTATGGAGTATGATCACCACTCACCAGTATCAAGTTCTCTTGCAAAGGAGATTCTTGATGAGTTGAAGGGTAATTCAGACCTCGTTAAGTAAATAATATAGGGAAATGCTCTCTCATAGCGAATGACTCTTATGAGGGAGCAACCTTTATGCATATTAATAATAAATAATAAATTACACATGAGTCAGAAGATTCGTATTAAGCTGAAGTCTTACGACCATCAGTTGGTTGACAAGTCAGCAGAGAAGATTGTGAAGGCTGTAAAGGCAACAGGTGCTATTGTTAGCGGTCCTATTCCATTGCCAACACACAAGCGTATTTACACTGTTAACCGCTCAACATTCGTTAACAAGAAATCACGTGAGCAGTTCCAGCTCTCAGATTTCAAGCGTCTTATCGACATCTATAGCTCTACAGCAAAGACTGTTGATGCATTGATGAAGCTCGAGTTGCCTTCAGGTGTTGAGGTTGAAATTAAGGTGTAGTCGACTGTTGATAAGTAAGAAACAAATTAATACAAAAAGCATTTACATTCATTTTAAAATCATTAATTGAAATGCCAGGATTATTAGGAAAGAAAATCGGAATGACATCCGTTTTCAGTGCCGACGGTAAGAATGTACCGTGCACTGTTATCGAAGCTGGTCCTTGTGTTGTAACCCAGGTTAAAACTGTAGAAAAGGATGGTTACAAGGCTGTTCAGTTAGGTTTCGGCGAGGCTAAGGAGAAGAGAACTTCTAAGCCACAGCAGGGACACTTTAAGAAAGCCGGCACAACACCAAAGAAGCACTTGGCCGAGTTCAAGTTTGACGAGGAGTATAACCTCGGTGACACTATTACTGTTGAATTGTTCAGCAATGCTAAATTCGTAGACGTTGTAGGTACATCTAAGGGTAAAGGTTTCCAGGGTGTTGTTAAGCGTCACGGATTCGGTGGTGTAGGTCAGTCTACTCACGGTCAGGATGACCGCGCACGTAAGCCGGGTTCTATTGGTGCTTGTTCTTACCCAGCTAAGGTTTTCAAGGGCATGCGCATGGGCGGCCAGATGGGAGGCGACAGAGTAACAACTCAGAACCTTCAGGTGTTAAAGGTTATTCCAGAGCACAATCTTATCCTTGTTAAGGGTAGTGTTGCTGGATGTAATGGTTCAACCGTAATAATTAAGAAGTAATGGATATTAACGTATTAGATATCAAAGGTCAGGAGACCGGCCGTAAGGTAACTCTTAACGAGAATATCTTCGGAATTGAGCCTAACGATCACGTCCTCTATCTCGCAGTTAAGCAGTATCTCGCTGATCAGCGTCAGGGTACAGCTAAGTCAAAGGAAAGAAGTGAGCACGCTGGTTCTACTCGTAAGTTGGGTCGTCAGAAGGGCGGCGGCGGTGCTCGTCGTGGTGATATCAATTCTCCAGTCCTCGTAGGTGGTGGTCGTGTATTCGGTCCTAAGCCACGCGATTACAGTTTCAAGCTGAATAAGAAGGTAAAGGTTCTTGCTCGTAAGTCTGCATTGGCTTATAAGGCACAGGACAATGCTATTGTTGTAGTAGAAGATTTCAATCTTGACGCTCCAAAGACTAAAGATTTCGTAAATATTGCAAAAAATCTTAAAATTGATAGCAAGAAAGTCCTTCTCGTTTTGCCAGAAGTAGAGAAAAACGTATATTTGTCAGCTCGTAATCTGCAGAAGGCTGAGGTTATGACTGCTTCACAGGTAAATTCATACAAAGTTTTGAATGCTGATGTAGTAGTTATCACAGAAAACTCTCTGAAGGTTATTGACGAAATCTTAACCAAGTAATAATTAGGAGACAAGAAGAATTATGGGATTTATCATTAAACCAGTGGTCACTGAAAAGATGACCAAGTTGACAGACAAGTCTTCTGAGGATAAGGTTGTAAAGCACAAGGGTGAGAAGAGAACTATTTTGGCACAGCCAAAGTATGGTTTTATTGTTAAGCCTGAGGCCAACAAGCTTGAGATTAAGAAAGAAGTTGAGGCTTTATACAACGTTACAGTAGTAGATGTGAATACCGTTCGTTATGCAGGTAAGCGTCAAGCACGTTATACCAAGGCAGGTCTTGTGAAAGGACAGAAGAACGCATTCAAGAAGGCTATCGTCACTTTGAAGAATGGCGATTCAATCGATTTTTATAGCAATATTTAAATAAAAAATGGCAGTACGTAAATTAAACCCGGTTACACCGGGACAAAGACACAAGGTTATTGGCACGTTCGAGGATATTACTGCATCCGTGCCAGAGAAGTCTCTCGTTTACGGTAAACGTTCTACCGGTGGTCGAAACAACACCGGTAAGATGACTGTCCGCTATATGGGCGGTGGTCACAAGAAGAAGTATCGTCTTATCGACTTCAAGCGAGAGAAAGATGGTGTTCCAGCTGTAGTGAAAACAATCGAGTATGATCCAAACAGATCAGCTCGTATTGCGCTGTTATACTATGCTGATGGTGAAAAACGTTACATTATTGCTCCTAACGGACTGCAGGTTGGTGCAACACTGATGTCAGGTGCTGAGGCAGCACCTGAGGTTGGTAACGCTCTTCCTTTGGCTAACATTCCTGTTGGTACTGTAATTCATAACATTGAGTTACGTCCAGGTCAGGGTGCATTGCTCGTTCGTTCGGCTGGTAATTTTGCTCAGCTTACTTCTCGTGAAGGCAGTTATTGTGTTATCAAGCTCCCTTCTGGTGAAACTCGCCAGATTTTGTCAGCTTGTAAGGCAACTGTAGGTAGTGTGGGTAACTCTGATCATGCACTTGAGCAGTCTGGTAAGGCTGGTCGCTCTCGTTGGTTGGGTCGTCGTCCTCACAACCGTGGTGTTGTTATGAACCCTGTTGATCACCCAATGGGTGGTGGTGAAGGTCGCCAGTCTGGTGGTCATCCACGTTCACGTAAGGGCTTGTACGCTAAGGGTCTTAAGACTCGTGCACCTAAGAAGCTTTCAAACAAGTACATTATTGAGAGAGCTAACAAGAAGTAATCAAAGTAATTAAGAGTAAATTATGAGTCGTTCATTAAAAAAAGGTCCATACATCAACGTATCACTCGAGAAGAAGATTCTTGCTATGAATGAGAGTGGTAAGCAGAATGTAGTAAAGACATGGGCCAGAGCATCAATGATCTCCCCTGATTTTGTGGGTCACACTGTTGCAGTTCATAACGGAAATAAATTTATCCCTGTTTACATTACTGAGAACATGGTAGGTCATAAGCTCGGTGAGTTCAGTCCTACACGCCGTTTCGGTGGTCACTCTGGTAATAATAAGAGGTAAGCAGGTCATAATCCATTTAGAAAATAGAAAAATATAATGGGAGCAAGAAAACATATAAAGGCTGAAGCTCGTAAAGAAGCTTTGAGAAGCCAGTATTTTGCAAAGCTCAAGGACTGTCCTTCTTCTCCACGTAAGATGCGCTATGTTGTAGACATGGTTCGTGGTATGGAAGTCAATCGTGCCCTTGGCGTACTGAGATTCTCCAAGAAAGCAGCTGCCCAGAATGTTGAGAAACTTCTGCGTTCTGCTATTAACAACTGGGAGACAAAGAATGACCGCAAGGCTGAAGACGGTGAACTTTTTATCTCTAAGATCTTCGTAGATGAAGGTGTTACAATGAAGCGCATGCGTCCTGCACCTCAGGGCCGTGGCTACAGAATCCGCAAACGTTCTAACCACGTCACTCTTTTCGTTGATTCAAAGAATGATGCTAATAATGATGATAAATAAATAGTAGAATGGGACAGAAAGTTAATCCAATTAGCAACCGTCTTGGTATCATCCGCGGTTGGGAGTCAAATTGGTTCGGTGGCAAGAATTTCGGGGATAATCTCGTAGAAGATCGTAAGATTCGTACTTACCTGAACAAGCGTTTGGAAAAAGCAAGCGTTTCCCGTATTGTCATTGAGCGCACATTGAAGCTCGTCACCATTACTATTTGCACCGCTCGTCCGGGTATCGTTATCGGTAAAGGTGGTCAGGATGTTGATAAGCTTAAGGAAGAGTTGAAGAATCTTTTCAAGAAGGAGATTCAGATTAATATCTTCGAGGTTAAGAAACCTGAACTTGATGCAAACATCGTTGGTAACAATATCGCTCGCCAGGTAGAGGGTAAGATAGCTTACCGTCGTGCTATCAAGATGGCAGTTGCTAACACTATGCGTGCTGGTGCTGAAGGTATCAAAGTTCAAATTACAGGTCGTCTGAACGGTGCCGAAATGGCTCGTAAGGAAATGTTCAAAGAGGGACGTACTCCTCTACATACATTCCGTGCAGACATCGATTATTGTCAGACAGAAGCCCTTACTAAGGTAGGTCTGTTGGGTATCAAGGTATGGATTTGCCGTGGTGAAGTTTACAACAAGGTAGATCTTACACCTAACTTTACTCAAGAGAAGAGCAATGGCCGTTCTAACAATGGTGGCCGTTCTGGAAGAGGTAATCGTAGAAGAAACAATAACCGTTAAAAGAAGAAGCTATCATGTTACAGCCAAAAAGAGTAAAATATAGAAGACCTCAAGACGGACGTGGCAACAAAGGCAACGCCCACAGAGGTACACAGCTGGCTTTCGGCTCATTCGGCATCAAGACACTTGAGGCTAAGTGGATCGACAGCCGTCAGATTGAGGCCGCTCGTATAGCAGTAAACCGCTATATGAACCGTCAGGGCCAGGTCTGGATCCGCATCTTCCCTGATAAACCAATCACTCGTAAGCCTGCCGATGTTCGTATGGGTAAAGGTAAGGGTGATCCAGCAGGATGGGTTGCACCAGTTACTCCAGGTCGTGTTCTCTTTGAAGTAGAGGGCGTAAGCTTTGATATTGCAAAGGAGGCACTTCGTCTCGCTGCACAGAAGCTGCCTGTTAAGACAAAGTTTATTGTTAGACGTGATTTCGATAAAAACGCTTAAGAAAGATGAAGATTAAAGAAGTAAAAGAACTCGAGACCAAGGATTTGGTTGAGAAGATTGAGAATGCTGAGACAGCTCTTGCAAAAATGAAGCTGAATCATCAGATTACTCCACTTGAGAATCCATCTCAGATTAAGGCCGCTCGTCGTGATATTGCACGTATGAAAACAGAACTTTCTCAGAGAGAACTTAATAAATAACAATGGTCCAGATGGAAACAAGAAATTTAAGAAAAGTAAGACAGGGTGTCGTTATCAGCAACAAAATGGATAAAACCATCGTTATTGCAGCTAAGTTCAAGGAGAAGCACCCTATTTATGGTAAGTTTGTCCAGAAGACAAAGAAGTACCATGCTCATGACGAGAAGAATGAGGCAAATGTAGGTGATACAGTACTCATTATGGAGACTCGTCCTCTTTCTAAGACAAAGAGATGGAGATTAGTTCAAATCGTAGAAAAAGCTAAGTAATTATGATACAGACAGAATCAAAACTTACAGTATGTGATAACAGCGGTGCTCGTGAAGCTAAGTGCATTCGTGTACTTGGTGGTACTGGTCGTCGTTACGCAAGTGTTGGTGACGTTATCGTAGTTGCTGTGCAAAACGTCATCCCATCAAGTGAATTGAAAAAGGGTGCAGTATCAAAGGCTTTGATCGTTCGCACAAAGAAGGAGATTCGTCGTGCTGATGGTTCATACATCCGCTTCGATGATAATGCATGTGTATTACTGAACAACGCAGGCGAAATTCGTGGTAGCCGTATCTTCGGTCCTGTTGCTCGTGAGCTGCGTGCAGTGAACATGAAGGTCGTTTCTTTGGCACCTGAGGTTCTTTAATTATTAAATTGAATAATAAAATGGCAAAATTCCATATAAAGAAAGACGATCAGGTCATTGTTCTTGCTGGTGCAGATAAGGGCAAGACTGGAAAGGTGCTTAAGGTCATCGCAGATAAGGAACGTGCTATTGTAGAGGGCTTGAATATGGTCTCTAAAAGCACAAAACCTTCTGCTGCTAACCCACAGGGTGGTATCATTAAGCAGGAGGCTGCAATTCATATCTCAAATTTAAGTCTCATCGATCCGAAGAGCGGTAAGGCTACACGTATCAAGATTGAGCGTGAAGGCAAGACTGTTAAGCGTATCGCTAAAAAGTCAGGGGAGGAAATTAAGTAATGAATACAGCTCAGTTAAAGAAACAGTATAAGGAGCAGATTGCTCCTGCTTTGCAGAAGCAGTTCAACTATTCTTCAGCTATGCAGGTGCCTGTTTTGAAGAAGATTGTTATCAATCAGGGTCTTGGTGATGCAACTCAGGATAAGAAACTTATCGAGGTTGCTGTTAACGAGATTTCTTCTATTACAGGTCAGAAGGCGGTTGCAACTTATTCAAAGAAGGATATTGCAAACTTCAAACTGCGTAAGAAGATGCCTATTGGCGTAATGGTAACTCTGCGTCGTGAGCGTATGTATGAGTTCCTCGAGAAGCTCGTTCGCGTATCTTTGCCACGTATTCGTGACTTCAAGGGTATCGAGAGCAAGTTCGATGGTCGTGGAAATTATACTCTCGGTATTACCGAGCAGATTATTTTCCCAGAGATTAATATCGATCAGGTTGACCGTATCCAGGGTATGAACATCACCTTCGTAACATCTGCTAAGACTGATGAAGAAGGATATGCTTTGCTGAAGGGCTTCGGACTTCCATTCAAGAATGCTAAAAACGATTAATTGATATGGCAAAAGAATCAATGAAAGCTCGCGAGGTAAAGCGTGCAAAGCTTGTAGCTCGTTATGCGGAGAAACGCGCAGCTCTGAAAAAGATTATCGCTACTTCAAATGATCCTGAAGAGGCTTATGAGGCTGCTCGTAAGTTGCAGTCTATTCCAAAGAATGCTAATCCTATTCGTCTACACAATCGTTGTAAGATTACTGGACGTCCAAAGGGA
Organism: Prevotella sp. oral taxon 313; assembly: GCF_003043935.1. Taxonomy (NCBI): domain Bacteria; kingdom Pseudomonadati; phylum Bacteroidota; class Bacteroidia; order Bacteroidales; family Prevotellaceae; genus Prevotella; species Prevotella sp. oral taxon 313. The sequence continues at coordinate 2,001,087 of NZ_PYXE01000001.1, read as the reverse complement.
TACATTCGTCAGTTCGGTCTCTCTCGTATTCAGTTCCGTGAGATGGCATCTCAGGGACTCATTCCAGGTGTAAAGAAGGCAAGCTGGTAAACAAATATATCGACGCGGATAGTGAATTGTGAAAAAGATTTTGTATCTTTGCAGCTCATTATCCGCTTTCAAGCGATTTTTTAATATTGTCGGGGTAGCCCCGATTAATTAAACATTTATATTTTATGACAGATCCAATAGCAGATTATCTGACAAGACTCAGAAACGCAATCATGGCTCATCACCGTGTTGTTGAGGTTCCTGCGTCTAACTTGAAGAAGTCTATTACAAAGATTCTCTTCGAGAAGGGTTACATCTTGAACTACAAGTTCATCGAGGATGGTCCCCAAGGCTCAATCAAGGTTGCATTGAAGTACGACCCTGTAACAAAGCAGAGCGCTATCAAGAAATTGAAGCGTGTTTCTACCCCAGGTCTTCGCCAGTATACTGGTTACAAAGACATGCCGAGAGTAATTAACGGACTTGGAATTGCAATTCTTTCCACGTCTAAAGGTGTAATGACAGACAAAGAGGCCGCTGCTGAGAAAATTGGTGGTGAGGTTCTTTGCTATGTTTATTAATTGGAGGATTGAATATGTCAAGAATAGGAAAATTACCAATTAGTGTTCCAGCTGGCGTTACAGTTACTCTTAACAATGGTGTTGTTACAGTAAAGGGTCCTAAGGGTGAGCTTTCTCAGAAGGTAGATTCTTCTATTAAGACTATCATCGAGGACGGTCAGGTAACATTCGAAATTGATGAGAATAGCCCAGTAAACTACAAGCAGAAGCAGGCTTTCCACGGTCTTTATCGTTCACTTGTTAACAATATGGTTGTTGGTGTAAGTGAGGGTTACAAAAAGACATTGGAACTTGTTGGTGTAGGTTATCGTGTTTCTAACCAGGGTAACTTGGTAGAGTTCTCTCTTGGTTATACTCACCCAATCTTTATTCAGCTTCCTTCAGAAGTTAAGGTTGAGACAAAGAGCGAGCGTAACCAGAATCCAATCATCACTCTTGAATCAGCTGACAAGCAGCTGCTTGGTCTCATCTGTGCAAAGATTCGTTCTTTCCGTAAGCCTGAGCCTTACAAGGGTAAGGGTGTCCTGTTCCAGGGTGAGGTTATTCGCAGAAAGTCTGGTAAGACAGCTGCAGCTAAGTAACTTTAATACATCATTACGATTATGACAACAAAGAAAGAACAAAGAAGAATTAAGATAAAGTTCCGCATTCGTAAGAGTGTGAACGGTACTGCAGAGCGCCCACGCTTGAGCGTTTTCCGCAGTAATAAGCAGATTTATGCACAGGTTATTAACGATCTGACGGGAACAACACTCGCTTCTGCTTCTTCACTTGGCCTTGAAAAGATGGCTAAGATTGAACAGGCTAAGAAAGTTGGTACACTCGTTGCTGAGCATGCTAAGGCTGCTGGCGTAGAGCAGGTTGTTTTTGACCGTAACGGTTATCTCTATCATGGACGTGTACAGGCTTTAGCTGATGCTGCACGTGAGGGAGGACTTAAATTCTAAACGATTATGGCAATGAATAGAGTAAAAGTAAATAGTGACGTAGAACTGAAAGATCGCTTGGTTGCAATCAACCGCGTAACTAAGGTTACAAAGGGTGGTCGTACTTTCACATTCGCAGCTATCGTCGTTGTAGGTGACGGTAAGGGCGTTATTGGCTGGGGTCTTGGTAAGGCAGGAGAAGTAACTGCAGCTATTCAGAAGGGTACTGATTCAGCAAAGAAGAACCTTGTTAAGGTTCCTGTTTTGAAGGGTACTGTTCCTCATGAAGCAGAGGCTCGTTTCAGTGGTGCTCATGTTCTCCTTAAGCCTGCTGCAGCAGGTACTGGTCTTAAGGCTGGTGGTGCTATGCGTGCTGTTCTTGAGAGTGCAGGTGTTACTGATGTGATTGCAAAGTCAAAGGGTTCTTCTAACCCTCATAACCTTGTGAAGGCTACTATTGCTGCCCTCGCTGATATGCGTGATGCATATACAGTTGCAGGTGAGCGTGGTATCAGTATGGATAAAGTATTTAACGGTTAATTTTAGGAGGTATTTAATTATGGCAAAAATTAAGATTAAGCAGATTAAGAGCCAGATTGGTGCTCCTAAAGACCAGAAAGAGACTTTACGTGCATTGGGTCTTCGCAAGATTTCTCAGGTTATAGAGGTTGAGGATACCCCAAGCTGCCGTGGTATGATTCGTAAGGTTCATCACCTGGTATCAGTAATTGATTAAGTAATCTTTTAAAGAAAACAGTAATTATGAAATTAAATAATTTGAAACCAGCTGTTGGCTCTACACATTCACGTCGTCGTATTGGTCGTGGTCCAGGTTCTGGACTCGGTGGTACTTCTACTCGTGGTCACAAGGGTGCAAAGTCACGTTCTGGTTATAAGAAGAAGATTGGCTTTGAGGGTGGTCAGATGCCTCTCCAGCGTCGTGTACCGAAGGCTGGTTTCAAGAACATCAACCACAAGGAATATTTCGCTGTAAATCTTTCAACTCTTCAGGCACTTGCTGAGAAGAACAATCTTACTAAGATTGGTGTTGAGGAGCTTAAGGCTGCTGGACTTACCAATGGTAAGGAACTTGTTAAGGTTCTCGGTAATGGTGAATTGAAGGCTAAGTTGGAGGTTTCAGCAAATGCCTTCTCTAAGACTGCTGAAGAGGCTATCAAGGCAGTAGGTGGTAACACAACTATAATCTAAGTTAATGAAAAAGTTTATTGAGACACTGAAGAACTGTTGGAAAATTGAGGATTTGCGTCAGCGACTTCTCATTACTATTCTGTTCACAGCTATTTACCGGTTTGGGTCGTTTGTGGTGCTTCCAGGCATCAATCCTACCCTGTTGGAAAAATTGCAGGCACAGACCAAGGGCGGTCTTATGTCACTTTTGGACATGTTCTCCGGTGGTGCATTTTCTCATGCGTCAATCTTCGCATTAGGAATTATGCCATACATCTCAGCTTCTATCGTTTTGCAGATCCTTGCCGTCGCTGTACCTTATTTTCAGAAGATGCAGCGTGAAGGCGAGAGTGGCCACAAGAAGATAAACTGGTATACGCGTGTCCTGACAGTAGTAATCCTACTGTTTCAGGCACCGTCTTACTTGTTGAACTTAAAAGTGCAGGCTGGTGGTGCTTTGGCTTCAGGCATCGATTGGACTACATTTATGATTCCTGCGACAATTATTCTTGCTGCAGGTTCTATGTTCATTCTTTGGCTCGGTGAGCGTATCACGGATAAAGGAGTTGGTAATGGTATCTCTTTGATTATTATGATTGGTATCATCGCACGTTTGCCCCAGGCTCTTATTCAGGAGTTTAGTAATCGCGTTTCTGCGGCTATCGGTGGTGGTATCGTGATGCTTATCATAGAGATTATTGTCCTTTATGCTGTTGTATGTGCGGCTTTACTCCTTGTACAAGGTACTCGAAAGATTCCTGTGCAGTATGCTAAGCGCATCGTTGGAAATAAACAATATGGTGGAGCTCGTCAGTATATTCCTTTGAAACTGTTTGCTGCTAATGTTATGCCTATCATCTTTGCGCAGGCTTTGATGTTTATACCATTGGCAATTGTACAGTATTCATCTGATAATACCAGTCCTGTCCTCCAGTCTTTGATGAACACAAAGAGTCTGGCGTATAACTGTATTTATGTGCTCCTTATCGTAGTGTTTACTTATTTCTATACTGCGATTACACTTAATCCAACTCAGATGGCTGAGGATATGAAGCGTAATAACGGTTTTATTCCTGGCGTTAAACCTGGAAAGGATACAGCAGATTATATTGATACTGTAATGTCTCGTCTTACGGGACCAGGTGCTTTGTTTATCGCTTTCATTGCTATTATGCCTGCATTGGCAGGATATTTAAATGTTGCTGATGCCTTTGGTCAGTTCTTCGGTGGAACTTCATTGTTGATTCTTGTTGGTGTTGTTATCGACACACTTCAACAGATTGAATCTCATTTAATGATGCGCCACTATGATGGACTTCTTAATTCAGGACATACACGTAGCAATGCTGGTGTTGCAGCTTATTAGATCTTTATCTTAGGGAATGAATATATTTCTAAAGACTGAAGATGAAATTGAACTCATGCGTGAGGCCAACCTGCTGGTAGGTAGAACTCTGGCAGAGGTTGGTCGTCATGTTAAGCCAGGTGTCACAACTCTCCAGTTAGATAAAATAGCTGAAGAGTTTATTCGTGACAATGGTGCCATACCTACATTTAAAGGCTTTCCCAGTTCTTATGGCCCTCCTTTTCCTGGTAGTATATGTGCGTCTATTAATGATGAAGTCGTACATGGAATACCAAGTGAAGATGTTGTGCTGAAGGATGGTGATATAATTTCTATTGATTGTGGAACTTTACTTAATGGGTTCAATGGAGATAGTTGTTATACTTTTTGTGTTGGAGAAGTAAGTGAAGATGTGATGAAGCTACTTCGTACGACTAAGGAGTCTCTCTATAAGGGTATTGAGGTGGCACAGGCTGGGCATCACGTCGGTGATATTGGTCAAGTTATTCAGGACTATTGTCAGGCACAAGGCTATGGTATTGTTCGTGAACTAACAGGTCATGGTATTGGACGTGAGATGCATGAGGACCCAGCAATTCCTAATTATGGAAAGCGGGGGAGTGGAGTATTACTGAAGGCAGGAATGTGTATAGCAATAGAGCCGATGGTTACTTTGGGTAGTCGAGAAATTGGTATATTACCAGACCGATGGAGTATTGTTACACGTGACCGTCGTCCAGCAGCACACTTTGAGCATACCATTGCGATTAGAGCTGGTAAGGCTGATATTTTATCTTCTTTTGAAGAAGTAGAACATTTAGAAGGACAAAATTTTTAATTAGTATATGGCAAAGCAAACTGCAATAGAGCAGGACGGTACAATTCTCGAAGCACTATCAAATGCGATGTTTCGAGTGGAATTAGAGAATGGTGTTGATATCACCGCTCATATTTCCGGTAAGATGAGAATGCACTACATCAAGATTCTTCCTGGTGATAAAGTGAAGGTTGAGATGAGTCCATACGACCTGACTAAGGGTCGAATCGTTTTCAGATACAAATAAACAACATAGAGATATGAAGACAAGAGCATCATTAAAGAAGCGTACAGCTGACTGCAAGATCGTTCGTCGTAAGGGTCGCCTGTTCGTTATTAACAAGAAGAACCCTAAGTTCAAAATGCGTCAGGGTTAAGTTAAAAAAGCGTAAAGAGTAAGTTTTCTCGTAATTAATGCTTACCTTTGCGTGCTTTTTAGCGTTAAATGACATTTATTTATTTAATTATCAAACAATGGCAATAAGAATTGTTGGAGTAGATTTGCCCCAGAATAAGCGTGGCGAAATCGCATTGACCTATATCTATGGTATCGGTCGAAGTAGTTCAGCAAAGATATTGGATAAGGCTGGTATTAGCCGCGACCTGAAGGTCAGCGAGTGGTCTGATGACCAGGCAGCCAAGATCCGTGAAATTATCGGTGCTGAATTCAAAGTTGAAGGTGATCTCCGTTCTGAGATCCAGATGAACATCAAGCGCCTCATGGATATAGGTTGCTATCGTGGTGTTAGACATCGTAATGGTCTTCCTGTTCGCGGTCAGAGTACTAAGAACAATGCTCGTACCCGTAAGGGAAAGAAGAAGACTGTTGCTAATAAGAAGAAGGCTACTAAGTAATTCTAAGGAGGAAATTAATTATGGCAAAGAAATCAGCAACATCTAAGAAAAGAAACGTAAGAGTTGATGCACTTGGACAGCTCCATGTACATAGCTCATTCAATAACATCATTGTATCTTTGGCTAATAACGAGGGTCAGGTTATCTCTTGGTCTTCAGCTGGTAAGATGGGATTCCGTGGATCAAAGAAGAACACTCCTTACGCTGCTCAGATGGCAGCAGAGGATTGCTCAAAGGTAGCTTTCGATCTCGGTCTTCGTAAGGTTAAGGCATTTGTTAAGGGTCCAGGTAACGGTCGTGAGAGCGCAATCCGTGCGGTGAATGCAGCAGGTATTCAGGTAACTGAAATCGTTGACGTTACTCCATTGCCACACAACGGCTGCCGTCCTCCAAAGCGTCGTCGTGTATAATCACATCTTATAACAATTAAAAGAATTCATATTAATTATGGCAAGATACATAGGTCCAAAATCACGAATTGCACGCCGTTTCGGTGAGCCAATTTTCGGCGCAGATAAGGTATTAGCTAAGAGAAATTTCCCTCCAGGACAGCACGGTAATAACCGTCGTCGCAAAGTTTCTGAGTATGGTGCTCAGCTTGCAGAGAAGCAGAAGGCTAAATACACTTATGGCGTTTTGGAGCGTCAGTTCCGTAATCTGTTCGACAAGGCTGCTAAGGCAGATGGTATTACTGGTGAGGTTCTTCTTCAGAGTCTTGAGAGCCGTCTGGATAATGTAGTGTTCCGTCTCGGTATCGCTCCTACTCGTGCAGCTGCGCGTCAGCTCGTTAGCCACAAACATATTGTTGTTAACGGTAATGTCGTAAATATTGCTTCTTATCAAGTAAAGGCTGGTGACGTTGTAGGCGTTCGTGAGAAGGCTAAGTCACTTGAGGTTATCGAGGCCGCTTTGGCAGGCTTTAACCACAGCAAGTATCCTTGGCTTGAATGGGATGATAACGCTAAGTGCGGTAAGTTCCTTCATCGTCCAGATCGTGCTGACATCCCAGAGAATATTAAGGAGCAGTTAATCGTTGAGTTGTACTCTAAACAATAAAATCATTAAATTAATGGCGATATTAGCATTTCAAAAACCTGATAAAGTAGTGATGCTGGAGGCCAATGACCATTTCGGCAAGTTCGAATTCCGTCCACTTGAGCCTGGCTTCGGTGTTACCATTGGTAACGCTCTTCGTCGCATCCTCCTTTCATCGCTGGAAGGCTTCGCAATCAACACTATCCGTATAGCTGGTGTTGAGCACGAGTTCTCTTCAGTTCCTGGTGTGAAGGAAGATGTTACCAACATCATCTTGAATCTCAAGCAAGTTCGATTCAAGCAAGTAGTAGAAGAATTCGAGAATGAGAAAGTTAGTATCACCGTAGAGAATTCTACCGAATTCAAAGCAGGTGATATCGGTAAGTATCTGACTGGATTTGAAGTGTTAAACCCTGATTTGGTGATTTGTCATTTAGACTCCAAGGCTTCTATGCAGATTGATTTGACCATCAACAAGGGACGTGGTTACGTTCCTGCTGAGGAAAATCGTGAATACTGCACTGATGTAAACGTACTCCCAATCGATTCCATCTACACCCCTATTCGTAACGTTAAATATGCTGTTGAGCCATATCGTGTTGAACAGAAGACCGACTATGACAAATTGGTTGTTGAAGTTACGACCGATGGTTCCATCCACCCAAAGGATGCACTGAAAGAGGCTGCAAAGATTCTTATTTATCACTTCATGTTGTTCTCTGATGAGAAGATTACTCTTGAGAATCCTGATCAGGAGGGCAACCAGGAGTTTGATGAGGAGGTTCTGCACATGCGCCAACTCTTGAAGACCAAGTTGACCGACACAAGTCTCAACTTGAGTGTTCGTGCTCTCAACTGCTTGAAGGCTGCTGATGTAGAGACATTAGGTGACCTCGTACAGTACAACAAGACGGATCTTCTTAAGTTCCGTAACTTTGGTAAGAAATCGCTTTCTGAGCTTGATGATTTGCTCGAGAGTCTGAATCTGTCGTTTGGAACCGACATTACAAAGTATAAATTGGATAAAGAATAGTTGACGAGTTGTCTAAACGACAAGTTGACGGGTTTATCCACAACAAGTTAAAAACAAAATGAGACATAATAAGAAATTCAACCATTTGGGTCGTACTGCTGACCACCGCGCTGCGTTGTTTTCAAACTTGGCAGTTGCTTTGATTCAGCACAAAAGAATCACTACGACTCTTGCTAAGGCAAAGGCTCTTAAGAAGTATGTTGAGCCGCTGATTACACGTTCTAAGAATGATACAACTAACTCACGTCGTGTTGTATTCCGTTATCTTCAGAACAAAGAGGCTGTTACTGAGCTCTTCAAGGAGATTTCAGTAAAGGTAGCTGATCGTCCAGGCGGTTATACACGTGTTATCAAGCTCGGTACCCGTCAGGGTGACGCTGCTCAGATAGCATTCATCGAGCTTGTTGACTACAATGAGAATATGGCTAAGTCACCAAAGGCTGAAGCTAAGAAGACTCGTCGTAGCCGTCGTTCTACAAAGAAGGCTGATGCACCTGCAGAGGCTGTTGAGAACGTTGCTGAAGAGGCAAAGGCTGAATAATCCGAATAGATTTTATCTCTATAATAAAGAACTCCCGGTACTTAATGTATCGGGAGTTTTTTTGTAGATTAAGCTTTCTACTTTAGCATTCTTGATACATAGCCATTGTGGCGGAACCATTTATGTGCCCAGTTGGGTACCATAAAGATATAGCCAGAGATGTCTTCGTGTGGAGCACAATCAAGTTGGTTGCCAATGATGTCAGCGGCCTCTTGTACAGATGTTCCGTATAACCGTGCTAATTCTTCACGTATGAGCGTATATGTGATGTTACGGATAGTTGCAGCGTTGACGGGTTGATCACCTAACAGAGCTAATAATTCGTCTTTTTCTGGTATCTTAACGTTTGGACCAACACGTAGCCCTTCAAAGCAGTATTCACCATCTACCTTATACATTGTAAATCCATCTTTACGGTTGCGTACATTACAGTCCTCTGCCATTTGACGTGCAATAGGGTGGGTGATACGTTGTAATATCTCTGCGATAATCGGTTGATGGCGTAATTGTCCGTATGTATAGCCTTCTCCGTTGATACCACCAGAACCCGATGGGATATCAGAGTCGGATATTATGCATAACTCTTTTCTTTCCATTTATTCTTGTTTAAGTATTCTGATTAAATTTTAGTTCAAACTCTGTGTAGAAGTCCCTAACATAAACGAAGTCGAAGATGCTGAAGCTTGTATGGTCGTATAGATTGTGAAAGTGCTGATGAAGGTGTAAGTCGTAACTCCATTCTCGGTCTAACCCTTCATTCCAACAATCATCAGCATCTTGCAATCCCATGAGTTCCATTTCTGTCTTGTCATCTTCCTCTCCATGATATCCGTCGAAGCTCATACAGCAACCATATTTGCAATAGATGTCGTTATAACCTTCATCATTGAGAATCTCCCATATCATTTCTGATTCTTCTCCTTGAAAAGGATTACTTTTTGAGTATTGTCTGTCTTTTCCTAAGAAGATTTTACATTCTACACCCTCAAACAGCAAACTACTTCCACTATCTGCCAACATTTTTTTTGTGTTGTAATACAACTCTCTACTTTGTTGATAGTTTTTTATTACTACTTCTTTAAGTGTTTCGTTGAATTCCTTTAACAGCTGATAGTTTTCATCTGTTGGCTTGAATAGTTGGTTAAGGAGCATTCGACGATTAAAGATGAGTGCTTCCATCTTCTCGTCACATGTTATTAATTGTGGGTTCTCGTAATAGGTCAGAAGTAAAGACTCAGTCTTATTGATTTCGCGTTTTACTGTTTTATTCATTCTCAATATTAAATCTGTTTATGTGTGTAATAGATATTATTTAATATCGTTTTCTGAAAATATCTACACAAAACATTTTAAAGACTTAATTATGCCCTTTTGTAACAAAAGAGTACGATAGAAGATAACTAACGTACTCTTTTGATGGATTTTTATTGATTTTAAAGCCTTCAAACCTTAAGAAAGTTCTGTTTGCAATGCTTGAATATCTTCTATTTGCCTTGCTATATCCCTTTTTGTTTCTTCTAAGACTTTACATTCTTCTTTTGCATTATGTAGTTCTTGTTCTTTGTTATTAATTTTTGAACGTACACTTGTTAATTGCTTTTGAAGTGGCTCAATCAATTCATTAATAAACCTATTGCGAACATACTCGATAATCTTATCTTTGCTCTTGAAAGCCTGATTTAGGTATGGTTTAGGGTCGAATTCCCTACTAATAGAATTAATTTCGTCTGAAACATCTTTTTTTATTCCACTATGGCTTATTGAATCTATAGTTTTTTCCCATAATCCTAATGTGACTCCATTAAGAGCACCATTGCATATTGAGCCAATAACATCACCCCAAGTAATCTCTTCCTCATCATCATTTGCATAAGAAAATAAATCACTTTTACCCATATCCATTGTTATGTTGTTTTGAGTGGACTTTATAAAATCTTTGTTGTTGAAATCAGGTAGATATTTCAAAAGTATATCTTCTGTGTCAGAGAAAAATTCTTTAATACTGCGTTTTATTTTATTCTCGCAGTCTTTTGAAATATTTTCTGTTGCACGTTTAAGTTTTCTTGTTTTTAAAGCTTGTAGTTCCGTATCAAGTCTTGGACTTATACTATCAAAGCTCTTAAAAGTTCCCCATTCGTTTTGTACAATATTGAGCATTCTGCGGCAGCTTGCATCAACAATGTCTTCTAATTCATTTTTACCTTTTCCAACAAGATTACGGATTTCTGCATTAAGGTCTTCTTCAAGATAATCGATTTTCTTTAATATTCTCTTTTTTGCTTTTGATAGTTTCTCTTCTCTTTCTTCAAGGTCAGAGTCAGGGGCTAAAAGGAGAGTAATTTTATTTGAGAGTAGGCTAAGAGCATCTTCATTATCTGTTTTTATTTTTTCTCCTGCTGCAAGTATTGCATTTATTGGCTTTTTGAATAGGATTTTTCCTTTCTCATTGTCAATCATATTCTGTACAGCTTTGATAAACTGATCTATGTGGCTCCACCTGTACATCTCAGTCTGTGTACTAATCCCAAAGTTAGAGCAATGACGTTTCCATGCGAATTCAAAGCTATCAGAAGAGGTAATCTTGCTCATTGGTAATTCAGAGAGTAACGCCATCTCTGCGGAAAGTGGTATAGGCTCAACATCATTCAGAATCTCAACAAGTGTATTGTCATTACATTCGCGACAGGCTTTTTTGATTTCCTGTTTTACATAATCCTTAATTTGGTTTTCATCCTCAGGATTTGTTTCGCTACAATAAGGTATGTCGTATTTATTAATACCTACAAGGACTTTACCGATTCCGCATTGGCGTACATTTTTGAAGATAATGTCTCTATCGGTTGCATCAAATGGTCGGCCTGCATAAAGCATCATGATGACAACATCTGCTTTTGCAAGAAATGCTTTAGTTCGTTCTTCACGTGAAACGATTGGATCGTTGAATCCTGGAGTATCAACGACTTCAACTCCCTTTAGATATTCATTAGGATAATAGATGGTGACAGACTTTGTTATAGAGACATATTTACCCTCAGCTCCAACGTATTCTATGAGTTGTCCAAAACTATCTTCTTTTGTCTTACCAAGGTAACTATCCAGTGATGTCCCTAATTTGTGAGCTTTAGAAACTAACTCTTTTGCTGCTTTTATTTTTGAGGCATCAAGTGTGTCTGTCGCTTCACTCTCTTCTCTTAAGGCTTGTATCTTTTGTTCTGCCCATTCGTCAGCAGTATAAAATTCGGCTACGATATGTTCTTTCTCTCCATACGTGATGACTGAAAGTGCAGCAGTCATAGGCGTAGTTGCTGCAGGAAGAACATTATCTTTAAAAACAAAAGAATTTAGGAAAGTCGATTTTCCACATTTCATCTGTCCAATGACACCAATAGTTAGAGTGTCCTTTTCTATTTTTTCTTTTATCTCTTCTAAGGAGATTATTCCTTTGTTCGTTGATTCTTCTTTCGTTGCTGAAATCCATCCATATTCTACAGCCTTTGTTGCGAATGCAACGAGTTGCTGTTTTTTTGCTTGTAACTCTTCAAACAAATTGTGTTCCATATCTTATAGCTCTTTTGTTATTTTTTTATACTGTTCTAAACAATCGTTGATATTCTGCCATGCATTTTCTATATTACATAGCTTTGAATAGGTCTCTTGTGCTTTTTCTGCATTTTCTATAAGATTGTTTATTTTGTCGGCAATTATTTTAGGCCTTTCTTCAGCAATGGTACTAAGAACTTGGATTAATTGGTCATATTCTTCTTCGGACATTTCATAACGATCACTACTGAAGATATGAGTCTCCCATCGAGGAATTTGGCTGGCAGCCTCACAATCCTTGTATAGCAAATTGAAGTTTTCATTCAAATCATCAATAATGTTCTCACCATTTTGACACTCTTCTGTATATGACTTGTATTGTTCATCTACTTTCTCTTTGCGTTCTTTGAGTAGATGTTCTAAGTCTTCTTTTATTTCAGAAATAAAATTCTCACGAGATTCTATCTTTTTGACACTATGAATAGGTGTCATAATATCTTCGATTGATGCTTTAGATGAGAATCTAATGAACTGCTCAATTTTAAGTCCTTCTTCTTTCAAGGTTTTTTGAATAAGTTCTTCAACTTTTTGAATTTCGGATTCAGACTTCGTGTCAACTTTGTTAATGACAATATATAATGGCTTATTAAGTTTCTCCTTGATAATAGAGATTGAGCTTCGATTTACGGTTCCAGCATTTACATCAAATACCCAGAAAAGAGCATCACACTCATTAATGACATCAATGGTGCGGTCACGGTCTTCGCTGTCATTAGAATTGAATCCTGGTGTATCAAGAATACTTAATCCATTGAGATTAGGATTTTTATACGTCATTACAAAGTATTTTATAAGCGAAGATACACCTTTTATCTGGTCAAGAACTTCTTTTGAAACTTTTTTAAATGTTTCTTCAAGAATTTCTTTACGCCTTCCGTCACCTGAGATAAAACTATAGGATACAACAGAACCTCCTGCAATATATGTAGGAATAGCGGTTGTAGCTTTTGTACTAACAGGAAGTTTTGGTATGTCAGGATTATCTTGAGTCAGAATTCTATTGACGATAGAAGTTTTACCAGCTGAGAACTCTCCTACAAATGCTATTGTTCTTTTCCCATCCAACCAGCTTTTACGCTTAGTAGCAGTCCATTGGTCACAATGGTCTATGACGTATTGCTTCTTAGGAACAATAGCTTGCTTTCCTATAAACTCTTTCCAAGGTATATCATCACTATTGTATAAATAAGAGTTTAAATCAAGGTATGATCCTTTTACAAAAGATTCAAAAGCGTTAATTCTTTTGTATAACTTCTGTGTATCTTCTGTACTGATTTCTTTTGCGGAAAGAATCTCCTGAATGAAATCCAAAGATCCCATCTTGATTTTTAGTTCTTCAAGTTTATCGTCAAGTGTTTGACTAAGAGAAGAAAGTTCCTCTTTAAGACAATTCGTGGTTTTTTGTTCTGTTTTTAGATTGTCTTGTAGTTCAGCAATATCGTCATCTTTTAAATGAAGCTTCTTTTTTAAATCAGAGATGTCATCTTCATTTTCCTCGATTTCTTCTTCAAGATCTTCAATCTTTTTTTTCAGTTTTTCAGTTTGAGCTAACTGTTCTTTGAAAGAGTTGTCTATTTTCCCATCTATAGCATTCTTTAGCTGTTCATCAAGCTGTGCACATTGTTCATTTGCTTCTTTCAGCAAAGCCTTGTATTTCGACTCAATTTTGTCCAACTCGTTCTCAAGGTCAACGCTGTTAGTAAGTTTCTTTTCTGTTTCAGCTAATTTGGTCTTCAACCTCTCATTCTCTACTGAAAGTTGAGAAGCCAAGGTTTTACTGTTTGATGTCTGACCTGAACAATAAAGCCAAATGAAAACCGCTATAATAATATCTACAATTATGTATATGATTATTGTTGAATCCATACTATCCTATTTTTTCTTTCAAAAGAGAAATTTGAGCCGCTTGTGCTTCACATGCATCTTTATATTCTTTTACTTTACGTGCAAGTTCGTCATTCTGTTGACGAAGGGACTTTAACTCGAATTTAGCTTTATCGAGTTCGTCTTCTAAGTCTTCTTGTTCTTCGTTGTTCTCTTTTGCCTTTTTTCGGATTCTTTCTAATTCAGCCATCAGATCCTCTACTTGACGTTCAGCCTCTTTGTTACGCTGACGGAATTTTTCATTTTCAGCATAAAGTGTTTCTAACTCTCTTTGTTTATTATCATACTGTGAAGAATTTCCTACGATTTTGTCCTTAAGAGCTACTCCAGCAACGCCACCAATAACAATTCCACCAATTAGTTCTATCATTTTCATTTGTTTTATATAGTTAATAATAATGTTTTATATTCTCGTAATTGACTTATTCTTTGCTCAAATTGTTCTTTTTGTTCTTTACGTTCTGCTTTCAATTGATTAAGAGAATTTGTTTTCTGGTTAATAATTTCAGTAGCTTCTTCATTCAAAGAAACCCTAACTATATTAACTAATTCCAGCGAAATCTCCTTTAATCTGTTATTGAAATCGGGTGATAAAGATGAATCTATATAATTACGAACTGCGCGAGCACGTTGTGGCTTGGAAAGGAGTTTATCTGTAACAAAACCAACCATGCTGTCTATTAGCCCCTTGTCGCTTCCAACTTTTCCTGATAGAGCTTGTGCTCCATTTTCAATAGTTTCATATTTTTGAGTAACTTTTGTTGCTAATGTAACTGCCTTCTCTATTCTGCTAACAGCTTTCTGGTTAGAAATAATACTACCAACGTCAGAAACTGTATCAATAGCATCAATAGCTTTTCCACTTGCTAATGCTCCACCTGCTGCGGCTGCTCCTCCTGCAGTTGCTGCAACAGCAGCAACTGTTCCAACAGCAGCTGCAGCAATTACACCCACCTTTATCCATTGGTCATATTCATGTCCCATTCCATTCAAATCCATATTATAAGTTAAGCCTGTCATTTGGATGTTTGAGAGGTTCATACTTTTTAGAGATTCTAATGAAATGCCATCTTCTTTTTCACGCTCACTCTGAGTTCTTGCTTTCTCACAGATAGCAGCTTGTATACCATTTTTGTAGCTATTCATTAATAATGAAGCTGTATTATTAATAGTTGTCATTGCTTCATTGTCGAAATCTGAACTTTTTCCTGTTACAAGCGTGTTAAGTTTATCGAATATTATATCTTCAAATTTACGTGTGGTTGTGCGTTCCTGTTCATCAATATCATCGGCAACAGAATCAACTAAACGTTCTATTTGTCGTTTGACTCTGTCAAGTTCTTGCTGACACATTCTGATAGCTTCGTCAGTGTTTTCGTCGGATAAAGAGGCAGACATTAGTTCTTCAACCTGCTTTAGCATCATTTTTGATATATTTTTCAGGCGTTGATCATCAACACGTTTCAGAATATCTTTCTTTTCCTCCTGAATAGAATCAAGTAAGGTGTATAACTCTTCGAGTGAGTCTTTTGTTGCAGATACAACAGCTACTTGCTTTAAAGGAATCTTACAATTTTTGCTGATGTATTGTTTTGCAGACTCGATATCTTCCTCTGACTTAGTGTCGCTTTTGGTAAGTATTAAATAAATTGGTCGTTGAGATAATTTTATCATCTCGATAAAGTCTGTCAGTGAACGAGTCATCTGCTGGTTTATGTCGGTAACAAGTAATATCCCATCAGCCTTAGGTAGAAAATTGACAAGTGTTTGTTTGTGTTGAGGATCAGGAGATGAAAGTCCAGGGGTATCAACAATTATAGTAGAAGCAGGAATGCGTGTAGATGTGTCAAATACTGTCACAACTTTTGCATCTGCTAATTCTTCGTTTTTTAAGTCATTTATATTTTCTACTTCTATACAGTTACCATTGGCATCGATTACTTCTGCGTGACAAGAATCACTGCCAAAATGCACTTCATAAATTGTTGCTGTTGTAGGTTTAGTAGCACTTTCCAAACCCTTACTATCAGTCAGTGCATTGATAAGCGTTGTTTTACCCGAGCTAAATTCGCCGACTAAAGGAAGGATAATGTTTGCATTTTCCTGCTTAGACCGCAATTCTATTAATGTTAACTCTTCAACTATGCTGGTTAGTCCTATGGACTCTGCAATAGAACGTAAGTCTTCAATCTTATTCATAATAGTTTAAGTTGTATTGTATTCTTATTATATCTTTTCTACAATTAAATACGCAGGGGTCAAAGCATTCATCTTCTTAAGGTCTACACCGAAGTGGTTGAAGAAGAGAGTGTTGATTTTGTCTCGTTCTTTGTCGTTTGAAAGAACGTTTGAGAAGAATGCAGCATACTGGATGCTCATGCCTGGTTCTATAACCATGCCATCACAGTGCTTTGACATCTTCACGGTAATTTTGAATAGTGCCATAATAATATTGTTTTTAGTTATGTTTGTATTAGACGAGGATACAAGAAGAAAGGGGACACGGCCCGCTTTATCTTTATTTATCCGGTTCGGTTCTGGAAAACACCTTGGAGTCAAAATAAAGTAAAGACAGTCCATGCCCCCATATAGGATAGGGGCACAGAACCTGCCTAAACTCGATTAGTGACGACTCCTTAGTTGAATTTTCCAGATTTAACCGGGTCGAATAACCTCGTTTGCAAGTTTTGTGCAATGAATGGTGAGTAGTTTGTAAAGTGCCCACCAAACATGGCACAAATGTAGGGAATTTATTGGAAATAGCAAAATAATAATGAAATAAAGTAAATAAAACACAATGAAAAGTATATATTAATACTACTCTAAAGAATATAATTACGATATATTTGCTTGCTAAAATATGTTTAGTAGAAAGTTTGTTTACTGTTTTAGCTAATGGAAGCTATCACATTTCCTTTCTCATATAGGTTGGTTGCTGATCTATTACTCCGTAGAATGTAATGATTGTGAAGAATCTTTCTTCTTCTCTCCAATTTGCGTATTTATGTCCAGTACGGGTGGTGCTAAGGCTCAGCACCAATGGTGCGGAGGCCTAACACCACTGGTGCGGAATGTTAATACGAATGCAATTGAAGTGCTAACACATTATTATACGATGTTAGTATGCCAGCAACTTATTGCTAAGAGAGGGTATAACTGCCAAAGCCAAATATAACATATTTGCTAAGGACGTTTATTCTTCAACTTTTTAATAGCGAAAGACAGAGTTGAACAAGCTTATCTGGCGGCTTTAAAGATATGATTCAGTTGGCTGATAGCCTTGTCGTCAAACTCAATACCCCCACCCATACGCAGTAGACCCATTACTCCATTGTTGATAACAAGTTGATGACCTACGTAGGCTGTGCCGAAGCAGGCATCGTGATTTCCGATAGCAATGGTCTGCACTTGATCTAAAGGAAGTATACCTTTTGAACTGAATGCAATTAAACCACTGAGGAAGGAATCCTTTGTACACTTATAATAGAGTGTCTTGTCGGTAATCATCAGCCCCGTCCAGCCATATCCACCAAATGAACCCACGATAGAGTCATTGACAATGAGTATCGGTTGCTCTCCTTGACAGTTAATGCCATAGCGACTGCAATGCTTTTCGATGAGTTCTGCTGTGATATTATTGCCTGTAAAGACATTTTTACTTATGGGAAGTGCATGGCACTCGTAATCTTTTATAGCTTTGATGAGGTTTTCTGTTGTCATGTCTCTGTATATTTTGAGGTTCTTATTCTGAGTATGAATCGCTATTATCGTATATGTCGTCGAAGTCTTGGTTCATATCCTCTTCTAACTGTCGTGCAGCAGAAGCACCACCATTAGGGTCTTCTCCGTCTGTAGGGTAGACGTCATAGCTGTCAGATAATTTGTTTTGAAATATCATATTCTTAAAACCAGTCATATCATTAGGCTCTATGGAGAAAATCCGCCACCCATCTTCTTGTAGGATTAGCGTTGCGGTGAAGATTCCCTTTTTGTTCTTAAGTACAACCATTGCTACATCTTGATAGTTGGTTAGTGTAGCAGCTTTTACGGATTCGAAACCCATGTCTGACCTATCATAACCACTACCGCCATTCGCCATGTTGAGAAGTGCTGCCATGGACTCTAATTGTTTTGCCAGTTTCCCAGTACAGAACTTTGACGCAGCTTCAGAAAGTCCTTCTGTTTTTAATGCTTCAAAATATTTCTCAACAGTAGTAGCTGCCTCACCCTCAGGTGTAGCATAGAATGCTTCGATACTATCTTGCCGTATCTCTTCAGGGGTCTTAGGAGAACAACTGGTAGTTGTGAGTAAGGTAGTGCTGCAGAGCAACGTAATGCCAGTAATTAAGATAAATGTTGTTTTGTTCATAATTTATTAGGTCTTTGTTTTTGTCTGCAAAATAAATGTATCTTCGTGAGAGGTACAAAGGATTTTATTTGTATTTTATTAGGAGAATGACATTAGTACTGTGATTAGTAATATATGAAGAAAAGATGAGGCGTTTTACCTCTTGATGTGACGTAACACCGATGTTTTTCTTCTCTTAGAGCGGTAATTAGTTTCTCATATCACTAAATATCTTCTGGAAAAGGACAGTGGTTTTACTTTTGTTGCCTAACAGAAGTATTTTGAGGTTGGTGCCTCTGATTTCTATGCCGATGTCATCCTTTATGATATCCTACGACATCCATACAATGTTATCGAACTTAAAGTCACATCATTCAAAGCCGAATATATAGGGCAGAACAATTTAGGTTCTTCCGTTAAATGCGTAGATCGTTAATAGAATGAGATTAATATACATACATGGTAAGCTTACCGCCAATAAGATTGTTTTATAAAGGGGGGTAAACTATATGATAAATGTAATTAGGTGTGATGCCAATCTGTCATCTATAACCTGCTTATTCCCTTATTAAATCATGTTTGTAAACTATTTTTGTACAGCTCAAATCCAACACATGCTCTTTTGGCTTCTAAAAGACGCCCTTTTGGCTTGCAAAAGATACTCTTTAAAACCCTTACTAACGCCCTTTTGAACACCAATTAGGCATCTTTTACTTTACACTTGGTAACTAATTGATAATCTGTTGATTGCAAACTCGCTTCATGTGTGTATTTTTGCCGTTAGTTATAGGTGTTTTCCTTGAAATTATGTAATGATTTTTCAAACCTTGTCTGCAGATTTTCGAAGTCTTAAAATATAAAGATTTTCAATGAAAGAGGATGAAAATAGGATAGATAGTTGACTGTCTCAGCTATACTTTTGTTTAATGAGTAACTTTGGCTCTTACGTTAAAGCACTACGAAAAGCGTCCACACATTTAACGGAAGAACCACAATTTATGGCTTATATGACAAAAAGAGATGTAAAACCTCTTGTGATTCTTTTAATTCATGAAGAAGGAGGGTGTGCTCATAATTGACACACCCTCTCTTTTAATAATCTAACGAAAAACGACTTTGAGGCAGATTAGTGCAAGTTTATGGGCGTTTTTGCCCACTTGCTTCTTCACAGTATTTATTGATGCCTCTTTATTCTGCAGGTCTCCCTATTAGTAGTTAGGACCTTCACCAAAGTTTGGAGCCCCCTTGTCGTACCACACCCTTTCAGAGTTAAGCAGTTCAGGTCTTTGTCCATCGGTAAAGGTGAAACCTTGTTGTGTCATCGCTGTCTCGATAATAGTACGCATCTTATCAGCTGGGTCGGGTTGAGCGATATAGAATCGGCGAGGCAACTCAGTGTTGGGCTTCATTGTAATCCAAGGAATGAGCGAGCTACCAACTTTAGGAACGCCAGAGCGGCGCACTGTTACAAACTGCTCAAGTGGTTGATAGAAGAAATGTAGATACAATTGGATGTAAACCTTCTCTAAATCGCTTGGAACACTACCTGTTAGTTGGTAGTCAGAATTAGCCATCATCGTAGCAATGGCTGCATCGTCGTAGGTAACAGGCTCGTCTAACTTGTCGTTACAATGTGCCTTATCATAATAAGGTATTTTGTTCAGTATCGCTAAACGGTTATAAGCCTTAGCTGAAGCCTCAACGCCAAGTTTGAAATATTCGGCTGCAGTATGAGGCAAGTTAGCACCCAGTAACTTAAACTCAGCCAGATAGAGGTTCATTTCAGCTGTGGAAAGGGTCATCTCGTAAAGCGGGTTATCTTCAGTGTCTTGTACCACCTTACCTTTTGGAGCTGTTGGAAAAGTGAAGTCAACGCGGCCACGCACTAATTCCTCGTTAAAGTACGATAGCGGTGAGTAGGTTTTTGTTTTTTCTCCGTCAGTTACTTTCCATCTGGTTGTTACAAAATAATTGTTGACGCCAGTGTATTCTGTCTTTTCAGATATAGCCATACCGATAGGTAATCCCTGATAGCGCACCCATGGTTCCCCATCACCTTTCCAACTGTCGAAATGTTTCTTGCCAGAAGCATCTGTTGTATAGTTCACCTGGTCTAAAATATATTTAGGAATAGCACAGTTGTTATCTCCTCTTGCTTGTGCATCAAAGAAAGCTTGCACCACCTCAGAGTTGAAATCGTTTTTAGTAAACATCACCAGCATACGTGGATCTTTGTTACGCTTCATGAAGTCGATAACGTTTTTACTACTAACACCTAAGTTCACACTATTATCACTTCCATAGGTGTTGTTGCCGCCATCTCCACCTGTACCTTTGTTATATACATAGTCGTCTGTAATAGATTGCATCACGTTTGCATCGTCAGCACCCACTTCCTCGGCTATTTTTAAGGCCTTAGCTTTGTTTTGGTGAAGAAGTCTTACCGCAATTTTAAGTTTTATGCCGTTTACAAATTTCACCCATTTCTTAGTATCTCCCCCGTAGGCTAAGTCATTGTCTCCAATACTTATCTGCGTTGTCGTTGACTTCAGCTTATCCAGATCGGTGTTTAGTTCAGTCAACCATTGGTCGAATAGACTCTCTTGCGATTCGTAGTTAGGAGTTAATGTGCCTCCATACTTGGCTTGTGCAGCTTCAGAGTAAGGTCTTGAGCCAAAGAGGTCGGTATCGAACAGTCCCATGTAAACTGTTAGAGCGTTTGCCATAGCCGAAAGGTGCGAGTATTGAGCAGCCTTGTTGGTTGGCATCTTATCGATAGTAGCTTTAATATCGTTCTCATATCGTTTAACATAAATGAGTTGAGAACCCACACCGCCCAGTTCAGCCAACTTGTTATACAAGTCATTAAAACTACTTGATGGTGAATATGCTTGAACTATTTTTGACGTGTAAGCCCCATCATAATACCACAGCAGGTAATCGAAAGGTTGGTATTGCACCTGCTCCTGAGTGAACAAGAAAACAGGATTTCCTTCGGCGATAGTCGATGGGTCAGTATTTATTTTTGCGTATTCGCTTTCGCTACATCCTGTTGTCAGTACCATGCTTGCGGCACATATACTAAAGGCGAGCGACTTGAATTTTATAATATTCTGTTTCATAATGAAAGGCATTTAGAATGTAGCGTTTAATGTGAAGAGATAGCTTGCTGTGTAAGGCATAAATGATCGCATACGGAACTGCGCAGCTCCTGTTCCACGTACCGATTCAGGATTCTCGTGATTTGGCGCAGTGTTCAGTAGGTATGCCAAGTTACGTCCGGTGAAACTAAGGGATAAGTTCTTTGCACCGATATAGCTGCTAATTTTGGTCGGAACGTTGTACGAGAGAGTTATTTCTCGCAGAGCGATGTAGTTGATTTTCTTAAACCAGTCATCGTTAATAACGCCTGTTCCCCAACTATTCTTAAAGTATGCAGCACTTTGCAGGTGTGCTGGTTCTACATAACCTTTTTCATAAGCCTCCTGATAGGTCATTCCACTAACGTCTTGGTTAGTCCCTCCTGGTGTTGTAACAATCGTTCCAGCATCGAAAACAACATCTGGAATGAAGCCATCAGTAAATACCTTATCTTGCGCATTAGCGTATTTGCTGGTCCAAGTCATCCCCTTACGGTATTTCTCGGTCTCTCCAGAGAAACCGTATGCAGTTGCATAACGTGAGTTATACGAAGCAACGTATCCTCCAAAGCGTGCGTCGAAGAGCACATAGAGACTAAGGTCTTTCCATCTCAGGGTAGAGTTTAGTGATCCAAGGAAGTTAGGCAACATCGATCCAACTTCTTTTACAGTACCTCCGCGCTTATAATACACTGTTCGGAATTTATTTGTGTAGCCCACAACTGGTTTGCCAGTCTTTTCGTCGGTCTTTATCCAAGAGTCAGACATTAGCATACCATAGTCGGAACCTACTTTGGCAACAGATGCTATGCGGTAGTTACCATAGTTTGCTGCACCATCCAGATTAATGTAAGATGTTACATCAGGACTAAGTTCTACAATCTTATTGCGGTTGCGAGTGTAGGTGAAATTTAGGTCCCATTGCCATTGTTTTTTCTTTATAGGAGTAGTATTGAGTGCTATTTCTATACCTGAGTTTTGTATGTTACCTGCGTTGATTAGTTTTTCTTTTACGCCCGATTCCCAAGGTACATTGATAGTCATAATTTGGTTTCGAGTGTTCTCCTTATAATAGGTGAGGTCTAACCCAATCCTACTGTCAAGGAAACGCCAGTCAAGTCCCACTTCCCAAGCATTCTTACGTTCAGGTTTTAAGTTGGTACTCTTCATATTCTCAGGGATATTCATTCCGTAAATCTTCTTGTCGCCACGTTGATATGTTGCCACAGAATAGCCAGAATTAATATAATAAGGAGACGTGTCGTTTCCCACCTGGGCCCAAGAACCGCGTACTTTTGCAAAGCTAACCCATTTAGGAAGTTTGTCTTTAAAGGTTTCTGTGATAATCCATGAGCCAGAAACAGAAGGATAGAAATAAGAGAAATTACCTGTTCCGTAGCTGTAAACCAAAGCTGACGACCAATCGTTACGTCCCGTTATGTCCAGGAATAGTTGATTCTTCCAGCTTGTTCCAATCATAAAGATGGTAGAAACGATACGTTTGGTGTTGAACTTATACGCATTAAAGCTGGCTTGTTGTTTTGAATTCTTGATAAAGAATTGGTTGGGCACAATAAGTCCACCGTTCGTACTCTCACTATTATACTGTGCATATTGGTTAAAATATTCCTCGCGTAAGAACCCATGTACTTCCCAGTCCTTATTAATTTGATAGTTTAGGTTAGCTGCAAGGTACAAGTTCTCTTGTGTAGTGTGCGTGTGAGAGAGAGCATAAGAACCACCTTCGTTGGCATAACCACTACCAGGGGCTTTTAGTTCGCCATCAATGGCATAATAGTTGAGCGAACCACCAGTTGAAAGCTGTAGCCAAGGCAGTGCTTGAATATTGATGTTAAGCACAGGGCGAAACATGGTTTCTGTTTGTTTGTAATCGTTTTCAAAGATACTCCACCACAGCTCCTTTCCAGGTACAGCACGATAGAGATCGCCATATCTTTCGCTGGCAAGTCCACCATGTTCCCCTTTGTAAAGGTTACGATAACGATTAACATCGTATTCGCGTGGGAATGTACTATTAGCAAAGTATTCTCCGATGTTTAATGGTGCATTACGGGGCTGTGACTGCGTAAAGTTCACGCTGAAATCTACCGTCACGATGTTCCCAATCTTTTGTGAAGCTTTTCCTAAGAACGACAGACGGTTAAAGGTGTTGCGTGGTGTAGTACCCTTATTGTATTTATAAGATGCTGAAGCGTAGAATTGTGTACGTTCATTACCACCTTGCAATGATACATTCGTATTAGTATTAAAGCCTGTGTCGTAAGCATCTTTATAGTTGTTCGGGAACATCTTCGCCGTTCCCATTGTTCCATCGTACTGTTCAAACTGTTTACCCTCAGCCCATGAGATATCAGGTCCCCAAGCATAGTTCCCATATTGTTCGATGAGTGAGTATTCACCTTTAGAGTTACGAGCGAACGATGTCATGTTATCGCTCCAAAGGTTGCCCGTGGCAGTGTATTCGTCTCCGTAATCTACAGCACCAGGGAAAGCACCAATCATATAGGTGTTTTGTAGATCTGGAGAACGATAGACTGTTTCTAATCCTATAGTTTGCGAAACCTTTACAGTAACACCTTTGCCTGCTTTCCCACTTTTAGTGGTAATTACTACAGCACCATTCAAGCCGCGTGAACCATACAATGCTGTTGCTGCAGCGCCTTTTAGTACGCTCACACTCTCAAAGTCGTCGGGGTTAAGGTTCTTTAGTTGGTTACCATAGTCGTTGATATTGCTATTCCAGTCAGCGTCCCCTGACTGGCTTGTAGCATTATCTAATATCACACCGTCTACTACAAAGATAGGTTGGTTGTTGGCATTAAGAGTAGATGCACCTCTTATTTGAATTTTAGTAGATCCAAACATTCCACCGTCTGACTGGCTGATCTCTACACCAGCCACCTTACCTTGCAATGCTGTGACAGGAGAAACAGTGTTAGCTCGTTCCAGTTCATCGCTTTTCAGCTCGGTGACAGCATAACCCAATGCTTTTGTTTGTCGTTTAATTCCCAATGCCGTAACCACCACATCGTTAAGCGCAGTGGCTTCTTCTTCAAGGGCAACGTTTATCTGTTGTCGACCATTAACATCTACATTTTTAGGTTTCATCCCCAAGTATGAGAATACTAATGTGCCTTTTGTGGGGCATTGTAGGGTGTATTGCCCGTCGATATTAGTCACAGTACCCATATTTGTACCTTTCACCGTTACCGAAGCACCGATTACAGGCTCGCCCGTTGGGTCTTTCACAATGCCACTAACCGTGACATTTTGCGCATAAAGCTCAGTAGCGAACATCCATACCAGTGCCATCATACAGATTCGCCATAAGGCTTGCGCTTTGTTCTGCTTGTTGTTCATTTTGCTTATAGTTAAAGATTAATATGTAAAATTTATTGTTTAGGTTTTATATATGTCTCTATTTTACTTTCATTCGGTATCAGCTCTTTGTGTTAGGTTTTGTTGTTTTGAATATTAGCTATGTGTAGCAGCTATTACCGCAATGAATTTATCGCTCTTGTAACTCTTATTGAGAGAGACTTTTATTTGGTTAGTTATAGGTTCTTATTAATAATTTCTGATATCTTTGAGTAAACAGATTGATACTCTAAAGATGGTTTTTAAGTATTGTAGATATTGTAATTTCGATTGTAGGTTAGTGTTAGTATGTTTTACGACACATAAAGTGTTGCTTAACGGTTGTCTATATATTTCTTATTATGTGAGCAAATATAAATAAAATAAATATATTAAGCAATAAAAATGACGATTAATTTTTGTAAATATGTAAAGGCGGTAAGATGAGGTACTTGTAAATAGGTAAGTAGACAAGAGAGTGGGTCGGAAAGAGTTGTCCTTTGGTTAAGATGACTAAGATGATTATTTGTAACGAAGTAGAGAGAATAGGCTAATCAGCTATTTACAATCAGTTGCTGCTTACAATTCCCTCATCTTCTACCATGCGACAATAGACTTTGTTACCTAAAAATCTCGATTTTTCAGATGTTTCAGGTGATATTGTATAGTTCATGTTCCTTTATTCGTTAATGTCAAAATCTAAGTATTTGTTGTGGACTTACACCTGACTCTTATTCTGTGATATGTAATAAATGATAATAGTTAATGTTACAATATATTGCAGATTATATTTATTTTACTTATATTTGCAACCAAAAGCGTGATTTATATTGTGGTTTAATAGCACTATCACGATGTTCTTTACGTTTTGGTAGACAGAACTATGGTTAATTTCTATGTTCTGTCGTTTGATAAACCTTTCTTATAAAGTGCTTAGACATTACAGCTTATGAAGAAATTTTTACTGATGTTTTCTTTGTTTGTGTCTTTAGTGACGTTCGCACAAACAAATGGTGAAATGAAGATTGCAACATCAACAGCCGTAGGGAAAGACTTTGAATTCCGTGTTACTCGAACCGATGATGCCAGCAAAGTATTTGTTGACTGGGGAGATGGTAATAAACAAGAGGCTACGTTAGAAGGGTGGAGTAGTAATAAGAAGATAACAGGAAAGTTACTAAAGGACACAATCGTTGTCTATGGTGACTTTTCGGCCGTTGAGGTCTCTGACGCAAAAGCAACATATCTTGCTTTTAAGAATCAGCCTAATTTAAAGCAAGTTGAAGCAAAGAAGAACGAATTAACCTACGAAGGTGTTGATTTCTTTGGTGCTCCTAATCTTGTTATACTTGACCTTAGCTATAATAAGATTACGCGTTTAGACCTGCGCAATTTTAAGAAATTATCTAATTTTACGGCCAATCATAATGAATTGTTGGCTACTGTCTTATTTCCTAATGGCAGTACAGAGCTAAAAAATATTGATTTGTCAGATGGAGATATTACACACTTTTATCCTATCAGTCTCCCTAATCTGCGTTATCTTAATCTTTCAAACGGTAGTTTGTTAGAATTAGAATTGGGTAATAATTATCCGGAGTTACGTGATGTTGATGTCAGTAACAATATTGGAGTAACATCTATTGACGTTACGCAACAAACTAAACTTGAGAAACTCCTTATAAAGGGAACAAAGATAACAGAGCTAAACCTTATTAATAATCCAGAACTTATTATGCTTGATGCGTCTAATACTGACATCACAAAGCTTGACTTAAGTAGTAATAAGAATATAACAACGCTTGAACTCAGTGACTCAAAGTTGTCTCGTTTAAATGTGTCTAACCTTGCTTATCTTCATACAATTAATATTGATAATACGAAGATACAACGTATTGATTTATCTCACCAACGGTTTTTACGTAGTGTGAGCGTACGGAATACTGGAATACAATTCCTTGATATGCATGGTGCTATCGGTACTAATCGACTGAATCACCTTGATATGCGTGACTGTAAGAATACTACTCCTCAGTCACTCAACTTCACTTTCAAGGCAATGCCGGCACATACAGGTAATTCTTATCGTACGAATGTTTTCCTATCAGGGTCTAACTACGAGCATGCCAACACTGGGACTTTAGATGATGATGCCGACAATTCTTATAAATTAGATGTTCATGGTGATGCTACTGCATCTATGGATTCTGTCACTATAACGATGCAAGCGGCTGAAAATGGAGGTAGTTATACACTAAGTCAAATCCCTGATAATGGGTATTTTGCAACTTACGAGCCTATTAAAGGGAAAGTTCTGCCTGGCTTCCCAATTAAGATTGATGCTACAGCACCTACTGGTGCAAAGTTTGTTGGCGTGGAGGTGAATGGAAAATTGATTGCTGATAGTATCTTTGTCGTGTCAGAAGCAGCAGTTATAAAGCCTGTTTTTAGTGTTTCTGGTGATGATGATTATATCAAACTAACAGTTCCTACAGGTATAGATCAACAGTATTTCCTTTCAGTAAGTGGTGAGGAAAAAGATGTTTCAATTGACTGGGGAGATGGCGAACTTGTAAAGATGAAGGTTAAATCGACTCCAACAACGGTAGAGGGGCAAACGTCTGGTGCGACTGTAACGATATATGGTGCTGTTACAGGAGCTGATTTCTCAAGCTATCCAGGTGTAGGTGTTGATAATAAGATAACTGCTGTCGATCTGAGTCATAATATTCATTTGCGTTCTCTGTCTACGTATATGAATTCAATTACGTCCATAGATGTTTCTAAACTAACTGATCTTGAGTCTCTTGATTGTTCTTATTCGGATCTTAGCACCTTGGATGTAAGCAAGAACAGCAAACTTATTAATTTACGTGTTTATGGTAATCAAGTTGATAATATAGATGTTACTGGTGCTGTCGATTTAGCTTATCTTGATGTAAAGAATAATTGGTTAGAAAGCTTAGATTTAAGTCATAACAAGAAGCTTGTTTATTTGAATATAAGTAGCAATGAGATAGAGGCAGTTGACGTGAAGGATATGCCAGAACTTGTAGAACTTTATGTTTCAAATAATAAGATTACGACTCTTGATGTTAGCAAGAACCCTGAATTGAAGACATTGCAGCTTTCTAATAATTTAGTCTCAAACTTAGACTTAAAGAATAATCTTCAACTTGTGACACTTACTGTTGATGGCAATAGATTAGAGGGTCTTGATCTCACGGGACATGATCAGTTGACCTATCTTAACGTAGGTGGTAATAGATGGGATGCATGTACTCTAAATGATCTTTATTATAGCCTTTCACGTTATCCTACGCTTCAGAGTGGAAAGACGCCACGTGGTAACACACTGTTCGTTCGTGGTGAGAAAGACGGAGAGTATAATGATGCTGAGCACGCAGAGGCGTCTATAGCTAAGTTGAAGGGTTGGACGATCGATTATGAGGGTGATGGAACTGGTTGTAACATGGCATATATCACCATACAGAAGCCTGACTGTGGAACATTAAAGGTGTTTACAGCGGATGGTGTTGAGGTTCTGACGGGTACAAAGGTGGCTAAGAATACAGAGCTTACTATTAAAGCAATACCTGCGTCTGGATATAAACTTGAAACATTAATACTGAACGATGAAGATGTTGATTCGCCTAATTTCAAGGTTACTTCTTCTGTGACTATTGGAGGAATCTTCACAGTTTCGGATCAAATAGACACTCTTTCTAATGATGCACTTAGCGTATCTGGGGGCAAGAATTGCCTAAGTTTTACGACTGCATCACCTATACATTTGAATATCTATACGTTAAATGGCAAACTGAGGTATTCTGGTATGGTGAGAGGGAGTAAGACGGTTAGCCTACCATCAGGTGTCTATATCATTAAAACGAAGGGCTATTCAAAAGTTGTAGCTGTTGAATAGAATGACCTCAAACTTGTCCGCATGAGAAAGCGGGAAGGTTGGATTTATCAGTCCCGAAGGTTTTTATAGACTTTCGGGATTGTTCTTTCTTATTATATAGGACGTTGTGAGTAGGGTAGTGCTATAGTTTTGCATAATACAGATAGTTACGGTTAGTGTCGTGTCGTTCATATTTCTTTAGAGTATTTGACTCAGTCTGCAAAATAAATGTAACTTCGTGAGAGGCACAAAGGAATTAATTTGTATTTTTGCAGGAGAGTGGCTTTAGTGCTGCGATTAGTAATATATGAAGAAAGGAAGAGTCTGTTTTCTTCTTGAAGTGCGTAAACCCAGTTGTTATTCTCCACATGGAGGGGAGGTAGACATATAAGAAAAGTAGCGGATAGAAGAAGGAAGCGACTTACAAAGAATAGTATGAAAGATAAGAATAAAGGTGATGAGACCCTTAATTTAGAACATACAACTGTCGAGTCATCAGGCAAGTCGGTAGCCATAGATAGAGATGATGAGGAGATGAAAGAGAAGTTGAACACTCTGTTTAAGCTCCGCTTACTCTATAATAGCGGTGAGGAACTGTGGCAACATATAGGAAAGTCGGGTGGAGGCAACAACTCTTTTGGTCGTGTTGGTGGGAAAGATGCGTTCCTTCGTAGGGCCATCTTTCATGAGTTGGCACGTGAATGGTATGACGAAATGGGTGTTTCTATTGAGTGGCTGTTGGATGCTTATAGTCAAGTTGCCAAGCTGATAGAGAAGTATAAAGCGTACTTGACAGGCGGAGATAAAGTGAACAATCAGACTGCATGGTGTGAACAGATAGTCAATGTATGTATCTTCGATGATGAGATCGACGAACAGCAACAGGGTTGCAAACGAGAAATTCTCCAGCAGTTGAAGGCAAAAGACGTTTATTGTCTGGCTATTTTCCTCTTGATAATGCTTGGTGCTCTGCCTCAGTCTGTCGAGACACGACAGGGTAATGTGGCGGAGATGCGAACACAATATGAGCGTGTCTATCGTTTCTTTTCGGGTGTTTGTCATCGGAATATACTCTTTGTACAGACACCTCGAATGGCCCTCTTCCATAAAGCTTTGAAGGATGTAGAGGAGAAGCTGACCCGTATTCGATTGATAAAGCTCACGATAGACGTACTTAGTAATCTTTCTGTTCTTGTTAGTACAGAGCAACTTGCGGAGACTGGTCGCCGTGAACAGTGGAATCAAGTCTACCCTAATCTTGACGGATATTGGTTGGGCAAACATCATAATGAACATCATGCAGACTATTGGGAAGTTGAGGAGACGGCAACGGGGTATGCTTTCACTCATTATTTTCACAAAGACGACGAGGATAAAACGCTACATCAGCAACAATTCACGGTCACTTTTCACAGTAATGGTGAGGACTATGCCTGTGTGCAACATCCCCGCTCTGTAGCGCAGTGGCTTAATAACGATCTACTGTCAAAGGATGATGTTACCTATTTATATTTCTCATTCAGCGACGAGGATGACCCTTTGTTGATGTCGTTCGACTCGTTTATGATGGATGTGTCATGGTTTCAGCCGATGCAGTTGAGGCGTGCAAAAGAAGGATGGATACCTCCAACGAGAGAAGGGACAGAGCTTATAAACGACTTTGAGGCCTATTCTTATACTTTCTATCTTGGCTTAGAAGCAATTACGCCGACATACATTTCTGTTAGAGATGAGGCTGGGAAAGAGTATAGAGTGTCGGTCTCTAAACATGAGGAATTGAGGAGTTGCACCTTAGATGATGCTGTTGGTATTATTACATGGGGTGATAAACGTTATGTCGCCTTTGACAATCAGTTGTTGTACATCCCTATAAAAGAGAATACTTCAGACAGTTCGAATGATACTATAACACTTTTGTAGTCGAAGCATGAGGCAGGAAAGGGATGTCTGCTAAGTTTACAAGCTCTGTTGTAGGGGTATTTCTGTGATAGTTTCGCTCTGTATTTAAACAAGAAGTGGAGGTGGGGCTACCTGTGTTTGTGCTCACCCTGTGTGCAAATATCCTTGTTAGTCTCTTAGAAGATAAATACATCTTTTTATATCTTTTGCATGCTTATGAGATGTTCTTGGTAATTATCGCATACAGCGAAGGTGTTAACAATGTTATGAAAAACCTTTACATAGTACCGAGTAAAAGGCTCTAAATGTAAGGTTACAATATCCTCTTTATTTGGGTTCTCAACTTTCAAGTAATCAGTGTGTTACGTTTAGTATTGAAGAAGACGCCTTTCTTGCTCTAAGAGAGGCCTCTTCAACGTGCAAGAGGGGCATGTTCTTGAATATAG
Source organism: Prevotella sp. oral taxon 313 (assembly GCF_003043935.1). Taxonomy (NCBI): domain Bacteria; kingdom Pseudomonadati; phylum Bacteroidota; class Bacteroidia; order Bacteroidales; family Prevotellaceae; genus Prevotella; species Prevotella sp. oral taxon 313. Next base: position 1,970,137 of record NZ_PYXE01000001.1, on the reverse strand, counting down.
AAAGGCGTCTTCTTAAAGCTTGAAGAGCATGTGTTGGATTGTAGTAGCGCGAAAAATGATGACAAAAAGATAATAGAGGGAATTCTTCTCATGGTCTCTATTGTCTTCTCTCCGCCTCCTTTTCGAATAGAAAAGGGGAGTGCTTACCGATATACCCCTACATTCCTGTCTGCATGTATGACTTTTTCATTCTCTTTCTTAATGTCCTTATAGGAGTGTCTCGTTGGTAAACTTGAGCTTAGGAGAGGTGATAAAAGTAGATTCTTAGCGGAGGTAAAAAAGGTTGACAGAGGCGTTTTGGATTGCTTATAATCATGAGTTCTGAGATACGAAAAGTGTGTTATAGGGTTTTCCCTCCATCGAGTAGGGAAATATCTTTGTAAGTGTGAAAAAATGTAGCTAAATTTGCTAACGTTAAAAGATTATAAGTTATGACGAAGGGGTTCATTCTTTCTCTATCCGCAGCAGTAGTGCTAAGTAGTTGTGGTACTTACGCTGGGTCGGGTGCAATGTCCGGAGGCTCATTAGGGAGTATTCTTGGAGGTGCTATCGGTGGTATTACTGGTGGAGCAAGAGGTTCGGATATTGGTACAATAGTCGGTATGGCTGGTGGTGCTATCATTGGTGCTAAGATGGGTCAGAAGGCAGACCAGCGTCAGAGAGAGGATGTACACGACCACTATGAGAAGGTGCAGCAACGCAAGGCACGTGAGAGGAGAGACCGTACGGGATATGATTATAATAATCAGACGGATGATTATATTCAGCCAAGCGGTGTAGATAGTAGTGGTTTTGATAATACTAACTCTGGTGACGACCGTATTTATAACTTCCAAGATAGCGATGTAGCGAACAATAGTAATGTCGCTCAGCCGAACAAGACAACTCCTAAGGAGATTAGTGTAGACAGGCTATCGGCTACTTATCAAAATGCTCCAAGGATTGAGTTGTCAAACGTTCGTTTTGAAGATGAGAACCACGATGGACTGTTGTCACGCAATGAAGCAGGAAAGATAGTGTTTGACGTAACTAATCATGGCGAAAGTGTTATTAACAATTTGCGCCCTTCAGTCATGGAGACTACAGGGAATGCGAATGTTATCGTCAATCCTTCTGGACCAATAGAACGTATAGAGCCAGGCAAGACCATTAGTTACATCATATATATAAGAGGTGATAAGAAATTGAAGAATGGCGTGTCACAATTTGCATTGACTATTCTGCAAGGGCAGAAGAGTATCTGTAAGGTCTCAAACGTAAGTGTGAATACGAGTCGATAGAAATGTCAACAAGGCATGGATGACAAAAGCTAAGGATGCTTTTTAAGTGCTTGTTGCTTAATAGAATATAATTAGATAGAGATTATAAAGATATTATTGTGTAAGTACTAACTACTGATAACGATAACTTTAAATGACGGAATGGGGATGCATCTGGTAATTGATGCATCCCCTATTTCTATGTTGAGTCTAATAGTTTAAGCGCAATAAGCTATTAGACTACGATGTTCCTTAATTCATTAGATGGTGTTGAGGCTAACACATCTTGTCGTTATCTTGTTTGTCTCCCTAAGTTTATGTAGCTTAATGTATAACTTTATAATAACGAGAAACAATCTGTTTGACAATGAGATGAGGCATGCTAAATCCCTAACGAGCTGATATATTGATAATTGATTACTTATTCAAAGAGGCCTGTTACCCCATCCTTGACTCGCTTAAAGAAGTCCATCCAACTACTACTTGACCCATTTTTAGACGTTGGTGACTGTGTGTTTGTCTTGTTCTGTTGGGTTGTTTGCTGTCGATTAGCTGTTTGCTGAGACGAACGGGCAGGTATTGTTGTCGGCTTAACTTTAGAGGTCTGTTGATTGTTAGAACTAACAGCCTGTTTTTGTTTGTATGATGTATTGTATTCTTTCTCAACCTTCGCCTGATTAGACACCCTCTTGTTATTCAAGTGAGTATCCACTTTACGTTCAATCTCCTTAGGTTTATCCTCTTCAACCTTCTCCCATTCTGGGATAAACTCATAACAGATACCTGCAGTACCATATTCTACTTCAGGTATCTCAATTGTGCCATTTGACTCAGAAGGGTACGGAATCTCGGTCTCTTTACGTACCAGTTCAACCTTGACGTAGGCTACACCGCTGGCAAGCGTACCTAACTCGCGTGCAGCAGCGTATGATAAGTCAACCACACGACCACGAACAAAAGGGCCACGGTCCGTTACACGGACAATAACCGACTTTCCGTTACGAGGATTTGTAATCTTTAGACGTGTGCCAAAGGGAAGCGTGCGATGTGCACAAGTAAATGCATTACGATCATAGCGTTCGCCATTACTCATTCGGCGACCGTGCAATCCATTACTATAATAAGAAGCTTTACCGTCTGACTGTGCTTGAATGGTCAGCGTAAAGATATTGCATAGCGTAAATAACGCTATCAAGAGAAGTTTGGTTCTATACATTTTATTGTTAAGTATTACCAGCCTTCTCAAAGAGAATATATTCCCTCCCTACCTTGAAGGCAGGGAGAGAATAGAAAGACTGGTCTTTATTATACGACACCCTGTGCGAGCATAGCCTTCGCTACCTTCATGAAGCCCGCAATATTAGCGCCCTTAATATAATCGATGTAGCCATCAGCTTGCTTACCATATTTCACGCACTGCTCATGGATAGAACTCATGATGTAATGGAGCTTCTGGTCAACCTCTTCCGGACTCCATGAGAGACGGAGAGAGTTCTGTGACATTTCGAGACCTGATGTTGCCACACCACCTGCGTTGACAGCCTTGCCAGGAGCGAAGAGCTGCTTAGCCTCAGTGAATTTCTCAGCAGCCTCAGCTGTGCAACCCATGTTTGAAACCTCAGCAACACACAATGGCTTGAATGCAAGAATCTTGTCGGCATCCTCACCGTTGAGCTCGTTCTGAGTAGCACATGGCAAATAGATATCTGCCTTCTGCTCCCAAGGTTTATGACCCTTGAAGAACTTTGCGCCTGGATATTTCTCTGCGTATGGCTCACAAACATCGTTGCCACTGTTGCGAAGTTCGAGCATGTACTCAATCTTCTCACCACTGATGCCGTCCGGATCGTAGATGTAACCGTCAGGACCACTCAATGTGATAACCTTTGCACCAAGTTCGGTAGCCTTCTTAGCAGCACCCCATGCAACGTTACCGAAACCAGAGATAGCAACAGTCTTACCCTTGATGTCAAGACCATGAGTCTCCATCATCTGATGAACGAAATAGAGTGCACCATAACCTGTAGCCTCTGGACGGAGGATAGAGCCACCCCATTCTCTGCCCTTACCTGTGAGCATACCCTGGAACTGGTGGGTCAACTTGCGATACTGACCGAAGAGATAACCAATCTCACGACCACCAACGCCGATGTCACCTGCAGGAACGTCCTCATCTGGACCAATGTGGCGATATAACTCATTCATGAAAGCTTGGCAGAAACGCATAATTTCAGCATCGCTCTTACCACGTGGAGAGAAGTCAGAACCTCCCTTACCACCACCCATAGGCAATGTGGTGAGTGCATTCTTGAATGTCTGCTCGAAGCCGAGGAACTTCAGAATGCTAAGGTTTACTGATGCGTGGAAACGCAAACCACCCTTGTATGGGCCGATAGCGCCATTAAACTGTACGCGATAACCGATGTTTACCTGTACTTTTCCCTGGTCATCAACCCAAGGAACACGGAATGTGATAATACGCTCAGGCTCCACGATGCGCTCAATAATACTTGCGCGCTCAAACTCTGGGTGCTGATTGTAAACGTCCTTTACAGACATGAGTACTTCATGTACGGCCTGTAAATACTCTGACTCACCTGGATGCTTCTGCTCCAGTGCTTGCATGATTTTTTCGACTTCCATAGTAAATTGACTTTTATTTGTTTATGTTAGATAGTATCATTCAGTTCAGAATGGTACGGCAAATATATCCAAATAAAATCAAACCTCCAAATGAAAAGCAATAATTTTTTATTCCTTTGCTTCTTTTTGGACGTGTCTATGGTCGCAAAAGAACGTAACCAGTGTGCAAAGTAATAAAAAAAATATTATTTAAGTAGCTAAAAGATAGGTTACCTTATAATTATTTTGTATTTTTGTTCAAAATTAAGTTTTCTGTTATGAGTGAGCAAGTACCAGCGCAATGGAGTAATTTTTACCTAAAAGACGTTAGTTTCGTCAATCTAATGATGCGACGAATCTACAATGTTTTGATTGTAGCAAATCCATACGACGCCTTTATGTTGGAAGATGATGGGCGTGTAGAGGAGAAGATCTACAATGAGTATATGGAGTTAGGTTTGCGTTATCCGCCAACCTTTACACAGGTGTCTACTATCGAAGAGGCATCTAAGGTGCTAAACACAGTAGACATTGATTTAGTGATTTGTATGCCGGGTAATGCCGATAATGATGCCTTTGATGTGGCAAGAGCTGTAAAGGCAGAGTTCCCAGACATCCACTGTGTCGTACTGACTCCCTTCTCTCATGGTATTACAAAGCGTATACAAAACGAAGACCTCAGTATCTTTGATTATGTGTTCTGCTGGTTGGGGAATACCAATCTCATCCTTTCTATCATTAAGTTGATGGAGGATAAGATGAATATAGACAATGATATCCATGAGGTCGGTGTACAGATGATATTACTCGTAGAGGATTCAATCCGTTTCTACTCATCTATTCTACCTAACTTATATAGCTATATTCTTACGCAGAGTCAGAACTTTGCCACTGAAGCCTTGACCCGACACGATGCCTCTTTGCGCCAGCGTGGACGTCCAAAGGTTGTTTTAGCGCGTACATACGAGGAAGCATGGGATATCTATCAACGTTATAAGGACAACTGTTTGGGTGTTATCTCTGATGTAAGATTCCCTATTAATAATGTAGACGAAAACACTCAGACTACTGCAGAAGGTAGTGTACCTGTCGTAGAGAAAGACCCTGAGGCAGGCTTAAAATTGCTTCGTGCCATTCGAAAGGAGGATGAATATCTCCCTTTGATTATAGAGAGTTCAGAAAGTGAGAACCGTGAGAAAGCTGAGGCAGAAGGCTTCTGCTTTGTTGATAAGAACTCAAAGAAGATGAGTGTAGACCTCCGTCGACTACTTGAGGAACACATGGGCTTTGGCGACTTCATCTTCCGTAATCCGAAGACTCATGAGGAGGTGATGCGTGTTCGTAATCTGAAAGAGTTGCAAGACAATATCTTTAAGATTCCTCGTGACTCTATGCTCTATCATATCTCTCGTAATCACATGAGTCGTTGGCTCTCTGCACGTGCCATTTTCCCAGTTTCTTCCTTCCTAAAAGGTATTACATGGCATAAACTACAGGATGTAGATATGCACCGACAGATTATCTTTGATGCCATTGTTGCCTATCGTAGGATGCGCAATGTGGGTGTCGTTGCCCTATTTGATAGACATAAGTTCGACCGATATGCCCATTTCGCACGTATCGGAGACGGTTCGTTAGGTGGCAAGGGACGTGGTTTGGCTTTTTTGGATAACGTCATCAAACTCCGGCCAGACTTCAATCGTTTCTCCAATGCAAAGGTACAGATACCGAAGACGGTCGTCCTTTGTACGGATGTCTTCGATAGCTTTATGGAACAAAACAATCTTTACCAGATTGCTTTGAGTGATGCAAGCGACGAAGAGATACTCCAATCCTTCCTTCGTGCCCAGTTACCAGATGAGTATATAGGCGACTTCTTTACCTTCTTTGAGGCTACTCGCTCACCAATAGCCGTCCGTTCAAGTTCGTTGTTAGAGGATAGTCACTATCAACCCTTTGCTGGTATCTATTCTACTTATATGATTCCTTATCTCGAGGATAAGTATGAGATGCTCCGAATGTTGGCTTGTGCGATTAAAGCCGTCTATGCTTCGGTTTATTATCGTGACTCCAAAGCTTATATGACAGCCACAAGTAATGTAATTGATCAGGAGAAGATGGCAGTCATCTTACAGCAGGTTGTCGGTAAGGAGTATGGAGATCATTTCTATCCAAACATCTCTGGTGTGCTTCGTTCTCTCAACTATTACCCGATAGGAGAAGAGAAAGCAGAGGAAGGTATTGCCTCTTTGGCATTGGGATTGGGTAAGTATATTGTCGATGGAGGACAGACCCTGCGTGTTTGTCCGTTCCATCCACATCAGGTGTTGCAGATGAGTGAGATGGCAATAGCCTTGCGTGAAACACAGACCCAGTTCTATGCGCTTGACATGAAGCATATCAGCGAGGACTTTAAGGTGGATGATGGATTTAATATCCTCAAGTTGCGTGTGAAAGACGCTGAGGCTGATGGCAGTCTACAATATATCGTTTCTACTTACTCGCCAGAGGACAATGCTATCTATGATGGGCTCTACGAGGGTGGACGGAAGGTTATCTCTTTCTGTGGAGTTCTTCAGCAGAATGTCTTCCCACTACCAGAGTTACTCCAAATGGCGATGACTTATGGTGCTGAGGCTATGCGTCGCCCTGTTGAAATTGAGTTTGCTGTCAATCTGAATAGTGATCGTACGGGTGAACTATACCTTCTGCAGATTCGTCCGATAGTTGATTCTAAACAGATGTTAGACGAGGACCTCACGGCTATTCATGACGATCAATGTCTCTTGCGGAGCCATAACTCTTTGGGACATGGCGTGTCGGATGATGTACAAGATGTTGTATATGTAAAGACCGACAGCTCTTTCTCTGCATCAAACAATCCTACTATAGCAGATGAGATAGAACGGATAAACCGCAAGTTCCTTGATACTGACAAGAATTATGTGCTCATTGGTCCTGGTCGTTGGGGTTCAAGCGACCCTTGGTTGGGTATTCCAGTGAAGTGGCCACATATCTCGGCAGCGCGTGTCATCGTTGAGGAGGGACTGGAACACTATCGTGTAGACCCAAGTCAAGGAACGCATTTCTTCCAAAACCTCACTTCTTTCGGTGTAGGCTACTTTACAATTAATCCTTATAAGGAAGATGGATTCTATCAACGCAGTGTACTTGATGCCCTTCCTGCTGTGGAAGAAACTCAGTGGGTACGCCATGTTCGTTTCCCAAATCCATTAAAGATTATGATGGATGGTAAGAAACAAGAAGCCCTTATCATGCTTCCTCAAGAGAAAAAGGAATAGGCTTCCTCTCTAAAAGAGGGTATGATTCTATAAAAGTAAAGCCATCATCCACGGAAGTAGTCTGTGGATGATGGCTTTGTTGTAAGCCCCATAAATTCAACGAAGGTAGTACCTGCTAAAATCAGTAGGACTTGGTGACAATATACTACTATTTTTTTTATTTTAAGTTGCTGTCACATTTAACATTTCTCGTAAGTGTTTTGTACTCAATAAGTTTGATGCGTACATAGCATGACAGTAATGACAGCAAATTTGGTTTTGCTTTTCGTGCTATTAACCTTGGTAAGTTTGTGGGGAACGATAACTCCCTATGGCTAACAAATAATTTGTATGAAGAAGGAACACTGTGGAAACAGCCAGTGCAAAAGATAATATTGTGAACTCTTGTCTTCCCCTGTCTTAATTTATGCGAACTCTTGATTACTTGCGCAGAAGTATTGTATAAAGATTTTGGGGAGTGTAATAGATATGTTACCTTTGCATTTGTTAAGTCGGGAAGAAGATTGGAACTGTGGATAGTCATAAACCTTGTTGGCTTGATTGAGCTATAGAAGCGAATGATTTAGCTAAGGTTTTTAAGTGAATAGGGCAATAATCATCTGAACAAAGCGGGGATGATGAAGATAGACAGATGGCTTATCAGATAGCGTTAAGTGTGTCGATACAGACTTTCAGATAATGTACGACACAACGAGAAGGATTTTATTAGGATGGATGGTTATAGCCTGGCAGCGTAAAGCTTATGTGTTATAGAATTATTCGACAATAGTAAGGATGAAGAGTAAGTAATTGCTTTAAGATTAAAATATTATATAGTTGTCGCCGTGGAATGGTGCGATTTCCTGACGTCAAGATAATTTGTTCTACTAAAAGAAGTCATTATGTGGAAAATATATGCGTTGCTTTCAGCTCTTTTTGCTGCGTTAACAGCCATCTTTGCAAAGGTTGGTGTTAAGGATATAAACTCAGACCTTGCCACAGCCATACGTACCACTATCATCCTCATGCTGACTTGGGGCATTGTAATTTTCGGTAGTCATCTTAATGAAATGAAGGATGTAAGTAGGAACACGTGGTTCTTTCTTATTATTTCTGGTCTGTCTACAGGCTTGTCTTGGCTCTTTTATTTCAAGGCAATTCAACTGGGTAATGTGTCTCGCGTTGCACCTATTGACAAGTTGAGTGTCGTTATCACTATGCTGTTAGCCTTCTTGTTTCTACACGAACAGCCATCAATTAAGGTTATCTTAGGTGCTTTGCTTATTGCCGTGGGCAGTATTTTTATGATAATATAAGCGGATAGACTCATAAACAAGTTACACCGTCTGCCTCCTTTGAATGCCCAATATCTTAACAGAACCATTGTTCTTTTATGCCAGAAGTGGGTTTGTTGGTAGAAAGTCTATGCTCTTCTAATGTGTTTCCTTACCCCTAATAATACTATAAAGACGTGTTCTAAGTTTGTTCCATTCAATGCTGTTAGTAGCATCCCATTTGGTTGTTAGCGAATTATTTTCATGATAAAAAATATTTCTTGTCGTGAAGAAAAATATTTTTTATCATGAAAATAAATCTTTGTTATCATGAAAATAAATCAAAACGACTTATGGAGGATGATGAAGATAAGGGATTTCAATGCGCTTTCTGCTTACCAGTAGAGAGCATATCAATGGTCTTAAAGGTGATAGCATGTGGCATTTCTGCTCGTGAGAGTTGGGGACGAAGCCAGTTGAGGAGGGCAGACTGGGAGAGAGAGGAATTGTGAGCACATTCTACTTCAGCGTGGATAACATTGCCAAAGTCGGGGTTGGGGACACTGAACGCACGTGCTGCGGCGATGAGAGGGTGGGAGAGAAGCACCTGCTCTACGTGTTCGGGATGTACATTCTCACCACCACAAACAACCATTCGGTCGGTACGGCCACGATGAAAAAAGTAACCTTCAGCGTTCTGATAGACAATGTCTTTTGTGTTCTGCCACTTATTCTTACGTCCTGTCATGGCCCAACTTGATTGTACCCACAAGGCACCCGTATTCTCCTTGTCGGTCTTTTTAATCTTACAGCGCACTCCCCATATAGCCTTACCAAGTGTTGGCTCGTCGAAAGAAGCGAGGTCATGAGGGGTAGCCAGCAAGAAGAAGCCCGCTTCAGACGTACCATAAAGATTGAAGAGTATCTCGCCAAGTTGATTATGGGTTAGGTTGATGAGGCTTTTAGGGAGACTATCTCCACCGCAAATCATACATTTCAGACTCTTCATCATCTCTTTTGCCCCTTTTGTCTGCCAAATTCTTGAAAGCATGGCAGGGACGATAGGCATCACTTCGATGTGTTCATGCTGAATAATCTCTAAGGTCTTTGGAGCATCGAAGCGTCCTTGTAAGTAGATTTCCTTTCCCATCAAGAGAGAAACGATGAGCGTGGCAAGTCCGAAACCATGATAGAAAGGGAGAGCGATGAGTACACTCTCATATTGATAGACCCCTATCTCTCGAAGGAGGGCAACGAGTGGTGGGAGAAAGGACGTGACAGATGGGCGCCGTTCCACACGCTGATAGTTCCCGCTCGAACCGCCAGTATGGATGATAATCTCCCTTCCGCGCCCTATTCGAGGGAGTCTTTTTCGTTCGTACTGATATTCCCTATATATAATAAGGTGGTGAAGTTCGGTGGTAGTGACAGTCTGATACGAGATAGGAGGTAGGTTTTCTATCAAGTCGTCGTCATAGATAAAGAGTTGATATTGTCGTCCTCTAAGGTGGTAGGATAGTTGTTCTCTTCCCATATCCGTATTTAATAAGACGGTTTGTACGCCAAGTCGAGAGAGAGCAGGGAGGAGTAAAGTAAGGATAAGACTGTTTCGTCCTAAGATGGCGACACGCATGTTAGGGCGTAGATGGTATTGCGTATAAAGGAGCTGAGCAAGGTCTTGTGCCTTCTGGTAAGCCTTTTGATAGGTCAATGACATCTTTCCATCTTTCAGGGCACAGCGTTGTGGATAGAAATGAGCCGCAAACCGGAGCAGTGCCATTAGGCTGATGCCTTCAGAGATGAGGCTTTTAGCCCACACAAATATGCCCTTTGGTGAGATTATGTGTAAGCGATAGAGAATAGAAAGGATAGCTTCATTCTTTCTTCTCATGGCAATCGCTTATAATATAGATGGATAATCGGAGCAATGAGATAGGCTATTGGGACAGAAAACTTTGTCCACCAAGGTTTATAAGTCCTGACCTTCCGTATAGCAAGTTTCAATAGAATATTGGCTGCATCAGCTGGTGTGTATGCAGGTAAGTGCTTGTATTGTTTGTTGACATCTGACATCGCAGTGTGAACCAAGGGTAAATAAGCTATCTGCACGTGAACATCTAACGGCGCAAACTCGCTGTTTGCCGTTTCGCACCATGTGTTTGCCGCACTTTTTGAAGCATGATAAGCCGACCAGCCTGGTGCCATTGGATAGAGTGTACTCACTGATGAAGAGTAGACGATATGCCCTTTACTTGCCTTCAAGGCAGGTAAGATAGCTAATGAAAGTGCAACCAAGGAACGATAGTTGAGGTCCATCGTACGGTCATAGTCGTGTAGGCGGTCCTGCGCATCATTGATCTTGCGATGGATAGATTTACCGGCATTGCAAAAGAAGTAATCTAACCGTGGTAGTGTTTCCCTTAGTTTTTGGCAAAGCAGTTCCAGTTTTTCTCTGTCTCTTAGGTCTATTGCGCAGTAGTCTGCACTACTTCCTATTTGCTTAGCTTTGGCACATAAGAGGCATAAGTCCGCTTCGCTTCGAGCAATGAGGAAGACATTTGCACCTGCACTAATTAGTTTTTCGGTTAATGCTCTCCCTATTCCATGCGATGCACCCGTCACAAGTACCCACTTCCCAGAGAAGTGTTCTCTTGTAATGTCAGGTGTTAGACTTATGGATGGGTAAGCCAATGCACCTCCAATAACTATTATCTTTTTTCTGAGAGACGTCATCATAACTCTTTTCTAACAATCAGTAGTGCTTGTTTTGATAACCAATAGCGATGTGATTAATGCTCCGCACATCATGTGTTAGGCATGAACACCATGTGTGTTGGGCATCCGCACATTATGTGCTAAGCAATAATACGTTGAATGAAAATGGGTAGAACGCTTTATAGTTGTCGTTATAACATGGCATCATAAGGCGTTAATACCAAAGTTATACAGCGCAGTTTTCTTAGATATTCATGCTGTTTTATACTTGTCTTTTCCCTATTTCTTTATATTATTTCCAACGTAAAATGTTGGTAATCACGTAAGATTGTATAGAGAAACTTCTCGTCATCAGTCTTAGTATCAGTAATCTTCAGATGCTCCCTAACCTTAGCAGCAAGCGAGGTGATGCGCCTTTCACGTTCATATCCGTATTCTGTGTTAAGCGTACGTTGGATGACATCAAGTTGATTTAGGGAGAGGTCTTCTGCTTGTGGATATACTGGCTTATACTTCCTATCGAGGTATGAGAACTCATCAAGCGACACTTGTATCTTGTGGTAGTTGTTGATACGTATCACCATAGTGCCTGCAGCAAGGTCGCCAAGTCGCTGAGAATCCTTCGAAACGAGTATAATCAAGACTCCAATACAAGAGAAACCGATGTCGACAAGTTGCAGAAGCCAACGCATGAAGAAATTACCAATCCCCGGAGTCGTACCATCCTTCTTCACGACACGGGTGTGCATGACCATTTTTCCCACGCTTTGCCCGTGATTAAACAGCTCCATTAAGAACGAATAGAAAAGTGCTGGTAGGTATATAGCGAGTGCGAAGAAGATGTTATTCGTAAAGAAGTCAGCTTTGGTTTCGACAATGAGAATAGAGATGCCAATCACATAAAAGATGATTAAAACACTATCAATAACCTGCGCCATGATGCGTTCACCTAAGCTGGCAGGAGATTGACTTATTTGCACATATTGTCCGGTAATGATGTTGGCTTCCGACATATCTATTGTTAATTATATGTTGTTTCTGTTGCAAATGTAGAAAAAAAACTCTAAATTTGCGCTCAATTGAATAATAATGTGCGCTTATACATGTGATTTTTCATGAAGGAGATACTATTTATACGCAATAACATTGCTAAGTGGAGGACTATGGAAGGGATGATAGAGAATGTTAAGTCTGAGATGCCCGACCAGTTGGCTGATGCTTATACCGAGCTGACGGCCGATCTTGCCTTTGCTCAAACACATTATCCCCGTTCGCGTATAACTATCTACTTGAACAACCTTGCTTCAGCACTACATAATGAGATCTATCGCAATAAACGTGAGAAATGGGGACGACTGATAACCTTTTGGACACAAGAGGTGCCTGATGTGATGTGGAAAGAACGTCGTTTGCTGCTTCTGTCCTTTGTTATCTTCATGATAAGTGTGCTGGTTGGCGTTGTGTCTACATTAGGCGACGAGTCTTTCCCACGGCTTATTTTGGGTGATGGATACATGGATATGACACTTGAAAATATAGCTAAGGGTCAGCCAATGGGAGTATATGGCCAAGAAAGCGAGGCAAACATGTTCCTCAGTATTACGCTAAATAATATCATGGTGTCGTTTAATGTCTTTGTCTCTGGCGTACTGACAAGTTTTATGTCGGGCATACTACTTTTCCGAAATGGTATCATGATAGGTTGTTTCGACACCTTCTTTTATCAGCACGGACTATTAGGAGAAAGTCTTTTAGCCACGATGTTGCATGGAACATTGGAACTCTCGGCTATCATTGTGGCAGGTGCTGCAGGATTGGCGATAGGTAATGGATGGCTATTCCCTGGTACTTATTCACGTATTGTTAGCTTCCAACGTGGCGCAAAGAGGGGAATGAAGATTATTGTGGGGACTATCCCAATCTTTATCTTAGCAGGTTTTATCGAGAGTTTCATAACTCGTCATACGGAACTGAACGATATTGTTCGGCTCAGTATCATCCTGTTATCATTAGCTTTTGTCGTGTTTTATTTTATTTACTTACCTTATAAACGTAATTATCAGCGCAATGCAAATAGAAAGACCAAAGATTGAACTTTATGAGATGCGTAGTTTCGGCGAGAAATTCTCTGCTGTTTTCGGCTTTATACGTGAGAATTTCAAGTTGTTACTACGTGCATGTACCTACCTACTCTTGCCTCTTTGCTTGGTACAGGGGGTTGTTATGGAGGTGATGATGAATGTGTTGACGCCTTTTTATACCAATACGTTGGGTATAGGCAACAACATGGATTTGTCAGATAGCATGTTGCTTCGAATGGGAGGAGCGTACTTGGGCTACTGTCTTTGTATGATGGTTGGAACTATTCTATTGACGGGTATCTGCTTTGGAATGGTTAAGTATTATCAAGCAAGCCCTAACAGACTACGTGGAGTGATGATGAGTGACTTAAAACCGACGATTATTAAGGTAATCAAACGGTCGTTGGTAATGTCCTTGGTCTTGGTTGCTATCCTGATAGTTCTTATGGCTCTTCTCATCACATTCACAGTACTTCTTGATACGGTGATACTGGTGGTGTTCTTCTTTCTGGGCATTCTTGTGTTCAGTCTACCTGTTTCAATGGCAATACCAGTATATGTCTTTGAAGAAGACGAGTCTTTGTTCAATGCGCTTCTACGTGGTATAAGGTTAGGATTCAAATCCTTCTGGTCATTGTTAGGATTGATTTTTGTGATGGGATTCCTAAGCAATACCATCAGTTCCTTTACTACTCTACCATGGTATATGCTGACTATTGTGAGAGGAGTCTTTATAGTAGATCAGTCAAGTCAGGCTGCTTTTGTAGGTAGTCCAGTCTATAGCTTCTGCGTGTACTTGGCATCTGTATTCATGAACTTCTGTATGTATCTTACGATGACACTCTCTACTTTTGCCTTGGCGTTCCACTATGGAAGTATAGCAGAGGAAGAAGATGGGTTCTCAGTAGAGAAGGATATACAGCGTTTTGAGGAGTTGAAGGAGGAAGATAACGATATTGACAATTTTGATAAACTCTGATAACCATTCGTATGTTACAACCATTGACTGATACTCTGTCGTGTGACACAACCTTACTTCACCAGTATTGCGCTGATGGAGCATACGATTATGCACGCGAGTTACAGGCTCCAGAACTCGACTGGACGAGTTGGTTGATGCAGAAGATAGGTGATTTCTTCTCTGACATCTTTGATTATGGTGGCGATTTGGACTTTCGAATGGTCGTTTACATCTTCCTTGGGCTTGTAGTTGTGGGTCTGATAGCTTTTATCTTGTATCGTCATCAATTCAAACTCTTTGGTAGAACGGGCAAGGTGACGGCTGACGACGACGAGGAAGACAATATCTATGGAGTCAATTTCGACGCTGTCTATGAGAAGGCAATGGCACAGAAGGATTATTATAAGGCTGTTCGAATAGTCTATTTGCGTACACTTCGATGGTTATCAGATAATAATATGATTAGTTGGCAACTCTATAAGACGCCAACACAGTACACTCGTGAATTCTTATCTGCTGAATTTGGGCGAATGACAACTGCTTTTATGCGTGTAAGATACGGTAATTACCAAGCTTCGGAAGAAACTGTTAAGCTGCTCTTAGACTTAGAAAGCAAGATAAAGGAAGGAGGTAAGCGATGAACAAAAAGTTCTTGATCTTTATAGTTGGCTTCCTTGTCTTTGTATTCCTATTAGAGTGGAATGCGCCTTCAAAGTTTGTTTGGGGTCCTACCTTTAGTCATCATGATAAGCAACCCTTTGGTTGTGAGGTGTTCGACTCGCTGATGAAGAAATCAGTACCTGCTGGTTATGAGGTGACACGAAAGACTTTATCACAGTTGGAACGCGAGGGTTATGGAAAGAAACCACACGGCTTCTTAATTCAATCAATCGATTTTAACCCTTCACCAACCGACCTCCGTGCGTTAGACCGACTTCTGAAAGCAGGTAATAAGGTGTTTATTGCAACGTCATCAATAGACCCTGACTCTCTCTATCCCGACCTACAATTAACGATTAGTGGCCAATATGTCTTCTCTCCCATGCAGGTCAAGGCCTCAATTGAGAATCAAGAGATTCCATACGATACGTTAGTTTGGTGTAGGCAGTCGCCTTATCAAGAAAAAAAATACACTCTTTATTCTGCAATGTCAGGCGACAAAGTCGATGTGGATAAGCCTGCTAAGTATGATATCTTGGTTAAGAACAGGCAGACAGATGAGTATACTGATAAGGTTGATAGCTACTGGGTGCCCCGTGTAGTTCGTATTCAACGAGGGAAAGGAGAACTCTTCTTTTCTTGTGAACCATTGTTATTAACCAACTATGGTATTCTTGACGAGCAAGCTAATGGTCTTGTCTTTCGTTTGATGTCACAGTTTCGTGGCTTACCAATCGTTCGTACGGAGGCTTATACGCCTCAAGCAGAGATTAACGAGGAGACTCCACTGCGCTTTTGGCTACAAAATGAGCCTCTCCGATGGGCTATCTATCTCACCTTAGGAGGACTATTACTCTTCTGTGTGTTCTATGCACGTAGACGACAGCGTGTTATCCCAGTCGTAGAAGAGCCTAAGAACCGTTCGTTAGAGTTTGTGAAACTGATCGGAACTCTTTATTATCAGAAGCATATCAACCATGACTTATTGCAGAAGAAGTATGCCTATTTTACTGAAACCCTTCGTCGTTTGATGATGGTTGATGTGGAGGACACCGAAACAAGAAAAGATGATATAGCACAGATAGCACTCCGAGCAGGAATGCCAGAGGCTGAGGTCAGGATGATTCTCGACCGTGTCGACCATTATCTAAAGGCTGATGAATATATCAATGATGCCGCTTTGCGGAAGGCAATAGACGGTATGGATAAGATAATCAATAATCTTTTAATGTGATAGACGCATAATAAGTAAAGTATTAATGAAGCGAAAACAATAGATAAGATGGAAGAGTATAAAGAAGAAAGAGCTGACCTTGAATTGTTTAGTCAGAAGGTTAGACAGTTGAGAGAGGAAATCAGTAAGGTTATCGTTGGGCAACAAGAAGCAGTTGCCTTGTTGTTAACAGCGATCCTTGCAGACGGTCATGTGCTGATAGAAGGTGTGCCAGGAGTAGCAAAGACCTTATTAGCACGATTGATGTCACGCTTGATAGATGCCCGTTTCAGCCGTATTCAATTTACGCCAGACCTCATGCCAAGCGACGTACTCGGTACAACTGTCTTCAATATGAAGACCTCTGAGTTCGACTTCCATGAAGGTCCTGTGTTCTCAGACCTCGTCCTTGTCGATGAAATCAACCGTGCTCCTGCAAAGACACAGGCAGCTCTCTTCGAGGTAATGGAGGAACGTCAGGTTACAGTAGACGGCACTACGCATCGTATGAGTGATGTCTATACGATTATAGCGACGCAGAATCCAGTCGAGCAGGAGGGTACCTATCGTCTACCAGAGGCCCAACTCGACCGTTTCCTATTTAAGATAAGCATGGGTTATCCATCTGTTGATGAAGAGATGAACATCCTCAAACGTCATCAAGAGAAGCGAAACCTCATTAAGTTAGCCGATGTTAGACCCGTGTTGACCATTGACGAACTTTTGCAGATGCGTAAGAAGTTGGATACTGTATATGTTGAAGAGAGCCTTCTACGCTATATCGCAAACATCGTACAGCAGACACGCACCTCAAAGGCTGTCTTCCTTGGTGCCAGTCCACGTGCCTCTGTGGCAATGCTCAATGCTTCTAAGGCAAGTGCACTATTGGGTGGACGCGACTTTGTGACGCCTGAAGATGTTAAGTTCGTCACTCCAAGTATTCTTCAACACCGTCTTATCCTTACAGCTGAGGCCGAAATGGAGGGTTACACTCCGTTGAAAGTTGCACAGAGGTTGATTGATAAGGTGGAAGTACCTAAGTAATGGTGTCTGACGGAGGATGATAAACTCAGCGTCGCCATACTGATGTTGTATGCTGGAAGATAGTTTGTTATCTTCTTTATGGTCCTCTCTCGACACCCGCTAACACCTAACAAAAGATAAAGAAATGTTCCTTACCAAACGGTTTTATATCATCTTAGCAAGTCTAACCCTCTTAGCAGGGTTTGGTTATGTGTTCCCACAGCTTTTTATAGGCGTAAAGATACTTCTGTTTATCTTTGCTGTAATGGTTGTGATAGATGCCGTTATGCTTTATCATCGTCGTGGGATAAGTGCAAAACGAAGCTGTTCTGAGCGTTTCTCTAATGGTGATAAGAATGTTGTCAAGATAAGTCTTGAGAGTAATTATTCCTTCCCAGTGTGGCTGACGATTATCGATGAGGCTCCAGAAGTGTTCCAACGAAGAGATATCAGTTATAAGAGTTCTCTTGCTGCTATGGGTCATACGGTACTTCGTTACACACTGACACCAGTCAAGCGGGGCGTCTACTCCTTTGGTAAGATACGTTGCTTCACACGTACCAGCATCGGACTTGTAGAGCGACGCTATACTTTGGGCGATGCAAAGGACGTTAAGGTCTATCCTTCTTATCTGATGTTAAATCGCTATGAACTTCTTGCAATGAGCAATAACCTCACAGAGATGGGTATAAAACGTATTCGTCGTGTGGGTAACAATACGGAGTTTGAACAGATAAAAGACTATGTGAAAGGGGATGACTACCGTAGTATAAACTGGAAGGCAAGTGCACGTCGCAACCAGCTGATGGTGAATGTCTATCGTGATGAGCGTTCTCAACAGATATTCTCGGTGATTGATAAGGGGCGTGTCATGCAGCAGTCTTTCCGTGGAATGACGCTTCTCGATTATAGTATAAATGCTTCTTTGGTCTTGTCCTACGTTGCTATGCGTCGTGATGACAAAGCGGGATTGATAACCTTTGCTGATAAGATAGATACTTTCGTAGCTCCATCGCACCGAACAGGACAGATGCAGACCCTTTTGGAGGCTCTTTATGCACAAGAAACCAATTTCGGTGAGACCGATTTCAGTAATTTGTGTGTTAATGTACATAAGCAGGTAAGCAAACGGAGTTTGTTTATTATATACACGAGCTTCTCTGGTATAACAGCTCTCAATAGGCAGTTAGCTTATTTGAAGCTGCTTAGTCAGTGGCACCGTGTACTCGTTGTCTTCTTTGAGGATGCTGAAATGAACGATTACATACGTTCCCCTAAACGCTCTATGGAGGAGTATTATCAGCACGTTATAGCTGAGAAATTCGCCTACGAGAAGCGTTTGATAGTCTCAACACTGCGTCAATATGGTATATATAGCGTATTGACAACCCCCGACAAGCTTAGCATTGATGTCATCAATAAGTATTTAGAGATGAAGCAAAGGCAGATTCTAACGTAATATTCCGCTGTTGGCATTATGAATGTCAATGGTTGGTAGCGTTTTTTATACATAGAGTTTAAGGGCTGAAATCCGACAGTGGGTTTCAGCCTTTATTGTTTTCATGGGTCAACAAGACGACCGTAACGACCGTTATATGCGTTCCGTTCGATAGGATATAACGGCTATGAACGATAGAGAATATTACTGGTAAAGAGTCAGCAAGGCGTGTTTCCCAAATAGGCAAAAGTAGTCATGCCGAATTATTATCATGAAGAAAAATATTTTTTATCATGAAAATAAATATTTCTTGTCGTGAAAAAAAATATTTTTCTTCATGAAAAGAATTTGAAAACGACAAGGAGTTGCTCGTTCCTAACGCTCTTCTTGTATGTTGACGATGATGATAAGAGGGCATAAAGAAGCCAAGTTAGGGTGTAGCATTTGCTTGGGAGAATTCGAGAAATCAGTACGTTGCGCTGCCTTCTGTCGTCGTTTAGGTCGCTGTTCATAAGCATTTGTAAGTAATTTTTAAGTGTTCTGTGGGCTAAAATCATAATAAATAGGTATTGTGGCATACTGATGTTTCTTATAACTTTGCATTCGAATAGAATTAATATAAACTGAATCAGTAACATGAGAATTAAAAATTTATTTCTTACACTTGCTGTTGTGCTGTTAGCTTCGATGACTTCTATCCCTGTCTCTGCGGCTAACCATGTGAAAGTAAGTGACAAAGATGGCAATAACACTTACTTTGCTCTGTCTGATAAGCCTACTGTTACCTTCACTTCCACTGCCATGGTTTTGACTGCTGGAAGCCAAACAATAGAGTATCCTCTGACAGATTTCCGTGCTTTTGCCTTCGAAGATCAGCCAACAAGCATCGAGTCTCTTAATGCAGAGAGCAACAATGCAGTCTTTTCTTTTGGTAACTCCTTGAAGGGAGAAGGCCTGAAAGCAGGTAGCCAAGTAGCTGTTTACACCATTAATGGACAGTTGGTAGGTCGTTCCACCGTAAGCCAAAGCGGTACTGTTGAGATTCCTCTCGACGGACAAACAGGCGTTTTTGTAGTTAAATCATTATCTAAGACATTTAAATTCATACGTAAATGAAAAAGATCTTTACTTTAGTAATCGTATCTTTCTTGAGTGCACTCGCAGTACAGGCACAGTCATTAAAGGTAACAAAAACTGATGGTAGCGTTGTAACTTATAACGCATCAGATATTTCAAAGATTGAGTTCTTGCCAAGTGAGACACCTTCACAGCCAAAGTTGATACACGAGTTTGCAGGCTATTTGACTGTAAAGAACAGAGTACTCAACAATGCTCGTTTTGACACTGGTGCTAAGATTAAGGTGTTGCAGGACGGTGGTAAGTTCCATGCAGAGTTCTCTGACACTCAGTGGGGTACTGGTTCTTTCGTGATAACCATGGCTAATCACGCCATTAACGGTACTGGTAAGATGAAGATTGCTAACCCAAGAGCAGGCGGTGCAGTGGAGGAATATGATGCAACAATGAGTGGTTCGATGACAGAAATAAAGATTTCAATCCCATCACTCATGGGTGGTACTGAAATTACTTGGCATTATGCTGAGGCTTCAGCAGCATCTAAGGTGGCAGGAAACTATACTGGTACAACCTCTTTGAAGATTGGTGAAATGCCTGGTTCATACATATCTCCAACGGTTGGGTATAAGGTTACTGCTAATGAAGATGGCTCTATCAATGTGACAACATCAGAAGAGAAGTACACTGGAGTTCCTATGGTAGGAAACTTGACAATAGGAACATACACCGTAAAGAACCTTGCTTACGATAAGGCAACCAATAGTTTTAGTCGTGATTATAGCAGTGATGATCTCAAGGTTTATCTTAAGTCTGAAGGAGGTTTGATGAGTCTTAATAAAGACTATGCTTTCGAGTCACCAAGTAAGATTATTGTAAAACTTGATGAGAATGGGACTTTGACAATTACAAATAGCTATAAGCTTACACATATGCCACTCCCAATCTCAGCAACATATACTGGTAAGAAGGCTAAGTAAAACGTTATACGCTCATGCACAGAGTATTTCGCCCTATTTCTATCCTTGCAGGCTGTGCCATTATGATGTTGGTAACAGCCTGCAATGGCATTTTTGATGATATATATGATGAGGCTTCTGCTTCATCAAGTGTAACTACAGAGGGTCAACTCCTTGTTAATGCCGCCAGTTGGAAGGACTGGTATTATATAGACTTTGACTCTTTACAGATGTATATCGAGCGTAAAGACACGGCAGGACTGCTCAAGGCACAGACGCACTTCACGCATTATGCCATCCCTACAAGTCTGTCGTCGGGTAGTGGTGATGGGAAAACGGGTATGTACACTTACTGGTTTGATGTCTTCGGGAAAGGTATCTCGGTAAATGAAAAGCGTGGCTTTACTGCTACTGATTCGCAGCCTGAACCACAGTCGTGGAGCATTGCCTTTCATCGTAACAATGTAAGGACGAACGGTGGGGCCGTACTTGAAACGAAGTATACCTCTTTGAATGAGCTTCCAAAGAATAGTTCCTATTTCTTAGGAGCATCATTCCAAGAAGATGAATGGACAGAGAACGAGGTTTGGGAGGACCAGTCGCAGATGCTTATGAGCCTGATTGGATGCCAGGGAATACGTATTAATAAGGTACTATCGTCTTGGTTGAAAATCGATATACCCCCAATGCCACCAGCCTTCACGATGAACAAGCATGTATTCATCGTTCGTCTGAAGAATGGAAAGTATGCTGCCTTGCAGTTACAGAACTATATTGGTACCGATGGGACCAAGTGCTGGTTGACTATTAACTATAAGTACCCATATTAAATTAGACATGCAACCCCTTTCGTTATGCTTTATTCGAGGAAAAGAAAGGGGCTTCATTAATATTTGTTATTGGCTATGATGCGAAAGACCATTATATTGTCAGTCCTACTCAGCCTCACCTTTGAAGGTATGTCGGCTGATGTTCCCAATGACTCTATCCCCCAGACGATAGAGTTAGACCAAGTAGTAGTGACGGGAACACGTACCCCAAAATTGCTTGCCAATACCCCTGTGTTGACGAAACTCATCACTGCTAATGACATA
Organism: Prevotella sp. oral taxon 313; assembly: GCF_003043935.1. Classification (NCBI taxonomy): domain Bacteria; kingdom Pseudomonadati; phylum Bacteroidota; class Bacteroidia; order Bacteroidales; family Prevotellaceae; genus Prevotella; species Prevotella sp. oral taxon 313. The sequence goes on along the minus strand of NZ_PYXE01000001.1, from coordinate 1,948,483 downwards.
ATGAAGACAGATGCCACCAATCTACGTGATGTCTTACAGCAGATAATACCAGGTGTTGAGTTCTCATACGCCATGAATCAGCAGGTACACATGAACTTCTCTGGCTTTGGTGGACAGAGTATGTTGATACTTGTTGACGGTGAACGCCTTGCTGGAGAGACGATGGATGATGTCGACTTCACCCGTATTGGTATGGAAAATGTTGACCATATCGAGATTGTGAAAGGTGCTGCATCAGCGCTCTATGGCTCTAATGCCGCTGGTGGAGTTATCAATATCATCACAAAGAAAAAGCCCAATCCATGCGCACTCAACCTTAACATGCGTTTTGGTCGCCATCATGAGCAACGCTATGGACTGTCTTGGCAATACGCAAGGGGCAAGTGGAATAACTTGCTGACGGTCAACAGGAATAGTTCCAACAACTTTAATGTGCACAACGGACCTAATCCTATTACGCGCGTCGTATCTACTATCTATGGTGATGCCGTCTGGAACTTTAAGGAACAGCTAACTTATACACTGAATGAGAAGCTACGCTTGACAGGACGTGCTGGTTATTTCTATCGTCAGTTGGTACGTACAGAGGAGGTACCAGAGCGTTATCGTGACTTTACAGGCGGCCTTCGTGGAACATGGACACCCGACCTCTTCAACAGTGTAGACCTCTCTTATGCTTTCGACCAGTATGATAAGTCAGACTATCAGCGCATTACTCGACTGGACATCCGTGACTATTCAAATGTACAGAACAGTCTTCGACTACTTTATACGCACACGTTTGAAAACGAGAATGTCCTCTCTGTGGGTGCAGACTATATGCATGATTACCTCTTCAATACGAATTTAGAGGGTAGAGTACGTAAGCAAGACTCCTTCGATGCATTTGCTCAATACGACTGGAACATCAATAAGTATTGGGAAATAGTAGGTGCGCTGCGTTACGACTACTTCTCTGATGGACGCATTTCAAGACTGACTCCGAAGGTAAGTGCACGTTATCAACCAATAAGAAACCTAAATGTTCGACTCAGTTATGGCATGGGCTTCCGTGCACCAACACTAAAAGAAAAGTACTACAACTTTGATATGTCGGGTATATGGGTGGTCGAAGGCAACCCTTCTTTACGGCCAGAAGTGAGCCAGAACTTCAATGCCTCGGTTGATTACACAAAGGGTCACTATAACTTTACAGTAAGTGCTTATTGCAACAAGATTGATAATAAGATAGCAACGGGTGCTCCTTACTATAAGAACCCATCGGACGTTATGCCTCATCTTCCTTATCTTAACCTAAATAACTATACGGTAAGTGGGGGAGAAGCAACGGCACAAGCGCGTTGGACGAATGGTCTTACCGCCCGTTTAAGTTATGCTTATACCAATGAGCGTCTGCCTAAGGACAAGAATAACAACGCTGTTAACAACCAGTATATACCTGCTCGCAAACACTCAATGACAGGTCATGTCGATTGGGACCATCAGTGGACGAAGAACTATGGAACGAACATCGGACTCGATGGACGCTTCCTCTCTGCAGTCGACAATGAAGAGTTTGTCGATTACTATGACATCTCTAAGGGTATAAAGAATATCCATTACCCAGCATACGCACTCTTCAAACTATCCTTAGTACAGCGTATCAGCAAGGCTGTGAAGGTAAGTGTTTTACTCGATAACATCTTTAATTATAAACCAGAATATTATTATTTGAACTGCCCATTGACTGATGGAACAAACCTAATGATAGGGATGTCGGTCGATGTGGACAAACTCTTTTAAGCACTGAAAGCTTTAATTAATTTATGGAAAAGGATAAGATCTACTTCTGGCGAGCCATCGCCTCGTTTATTTTAGTGTTGTTCACGATGCCTTTAGGTCATGCTCTTATGATTATGATGGATAAGAACATGGCACCAGAAGCTGTGCATTATGCAGGCTTTGCCATGGGTTTTGTGGGATTGGTCATCGTTATCATTGGTGTATTTGTTAAAGGTGATACTCGTCAAACACTGTGGGGACTTATCGGAGGGTTGCTTTTCTGGACCGGATGGGTAGAGTTCCTCTTCCAATATTACGCCAATCGCTATGGCGTACCACCAGAGATTGAACACGGACAGGTCGTTACTAAGCCAGAATATCTGATACTTCCTGCGTCATTCGGGTTCTGGATGATGATGATGACGATGTACATCTTCAGTACACGTAATGGTTGTGACTTTATAACATGGATACAGAAACGACTGTTTGGAAAGCGTAAGAACGAGATAGCCTTTCAACCGATGACCCGCCACACGTCTATTGTCACGTTTATGGAAGTCAATATGATTCTATGGGCTTCTTATCTTTTATTGATGTTCTGTTACGATAAGAACTTCCTTGGCGACCATCATCCCGTGACTTATCTCATAGGTTTTAGTTGCTTTATCGGTTCGTTGTTCATGTTCAAGAAGCAGCTCCACATCGCTTCATGGGGTGCTAATATCCGTATGTCAGTGGCAACGGTGATTGTTTTTTGGACTCCTATTGAGATTCTCGGACGTATTAATTTCTTCAAGGAGTTCTGGGTTCATCCACAAGAATACAGTGTTCAACTACTTTGCATCTTAGCTGCTTTCATCATCTTGATAGTTTATATGTGGATGAAAGGTGCTAAGAAGAAGCGTGGATAATAAGTGATAACGAGGACTACTGTAGGCGATGTGTAATCGTGTTGCCTATTCTCAAGAAATATGATATATACAGTATAGATTACTTGTTGGCAATAGCGAGGTTGCTGACAAGTAATTTTTTTTGTTTCTTTCAGCCGCACTAAAAGGCTACTAAGCCATTGATAGCGGGCGATACCCATTAGTATTCTACTATGAAAAACGTTTCATATAAGTCCTTTCTATTGTTTTGATGTCGATTACAAACAATCTGTACAAGTCCTATCCATCGTTTTGAGGATAGTCTCAAACAATCTGTATAAGTTCTGTTCATCGTTATGAGTATAGGCTCAAACAATCTTCTTCCCACTTTGGAGGAATTGACAATACGGTAAAAAATCGTTACAAGCATTCAAACTAAGTGTCCTCGATATAGGAGTATGATGTGTTCTATAATTGAGTTTGTAACCTGCAAGAAATCAGAATGTTATAAGTAGCGTTAAAGAGAAGCCCTTTCTTCGTTCAAGAAGGGCGTCTTCTTGAGGCAAGAAGAGCATGTTCTTGTATGAAGAAGGGCCTTTTCTTGCATCGAGTCAAGCCTTTTCTCCAAATTAAGAAGGGATTGTTAATGAAATAGTTTTATAATTTCTACTAATTTGTTTAGCCTTCCCTCTTTCTTTCCTATTACCTTTGTTGGTGTCTCTCAGTGATTCCCTCTTGTCGTGAAGGACATTTCCTCTTACAGAATCAAGTTCCCATAGAGGTCCATTCAGGCACAAGCTATCACAGACTTTACAAGCGATTTTAGCAGTAACGCTCTGTGTTCTCTGTATGCCGAAGGCCTTCTGTGGGCTCGAAACTGTGCGCCAAAAAGCTCCGTGAACTCTGTGCGCTCTGTGAGAGAAAAAACTCCCCAGCGTGAGAGAAATGCTTACTCACACCTCGTGTCAGCAGGCCAGTAGGGGTAACCTCACATACTAACTACCAGTTGGCCCCTCCCTCTTCTCCTCCCCCGAAGGGAAGGGGCGTAATCACCGAGATACCCATGTGAGGAAGAGGCCCCTCCCCCTTCCCCTCCCCAAAAGGGAGGGGCGTAATCACCGAGATACCCCTATAAAAAGGATGTAGGCTTCGTTATGTCCCTTAATGGCAGTCTTGTAGGGGTAACCTCACATACTAACTACCAGTTGGCCCCTCCCCCTTCCCCTCCCCCGAAGGGAAGGGGCGTGATCACCGAGATACCCCTATGGAGAGGATGTAGGCTTCGTTATGTCCCTTATTAGTAATGATAATAGCTGAAAGGTTCTGTGAACTCTGTATGCCGGAGGCCTTCTGTGGGCTCGAAACTGTGCGCAAAAGGTTCTGTTAGATCTGTGAGTTCTGTGAGAGAAAAAACTCCCCAGCGTGAAAGAAATGCTTACTCACACCTCGTGTCAGCAGGCCAGTAGGGGTAACCTCACATACTACGCCCCTCCCTGCGGGGGAGGGGTTGGGGGAGGGGCCACTATCTTTTGAGTTCGAAACTGTGCGCAAAAGGTTCTGTTAGATCTGTGAGTTCTGTGAGAGAAAAAACTCCCCAGCGAGTCTCGCAATTGTTCTTTCTCTCACAGAAAAACACAGAAGAACAGAACACACAGCATTCCACAGAGACATTAAGTCAACCGATTTCACAGAACCTTACACCCATCTTTGGCAGTAACGTTCTGTGAATTCTGTATGCCGGAGGCCTTCTGTGAGTTCGAAACAGTGCGCAAAAAAGTTCTGTCAGATCTGTGAGTTCTGTGAGAGAAAGAAATATCCTTAGTGAGAGAAAGAAGTGTCCTTCGTGAGAGAAAGAAATGTTCTTCGTGAGAGAAAGAAATGTCCTTCGTGAGAGATAATACTCCCTATCGCTCTCAAGCAACATCATTATTATAGCAGAAAACCACCCCGAGCGAATGAGATAAGTGAGCATAATTCACATGACGGACAAGTCTAAAATCGGTCAAGACGTATAATGTTGTTTGTCTTTGCCTGTTTCTTCTTTGCTATATCGCTTTTTTTTCGTATTTTTGTAGCACCAATATAATTAAAAACAATGAATAAGTTATTTCTATCCCTTTGTTTGTTGTTGGTGAGCTTTGCGTTGTCTGCACAAGAGCGACTGCCCAAAGTGATACTCAAAGACATAGAAGGAAGGACCGTACAAACCGACACTATCTCTAATAATGGCAATCCTCTTGTTATTACCTTCTTTGCTACTTGGTGCAAGCCATGCGACCGTGAGTTGAAAAGCATTGATGAGCTTTATGACGATTGGCGCCAAGAAACAGGTGTGCGAATCGTTGCTGTATCTATTGATCAGGCTCAAAACGTCAATAAAGTGAAGCCGATGGTCGACCAGAATGGCTGGCGTTATGATGTATTACTCGACCCTAATGGTGAGTTCCGACGCTCGTTAGGTATTCAGTCTGTGCCTTATACGATCTTACTTGATGGTCAGGGCAGGATTGTTTATAAGCATAATGGCTACACAGATGGCGCTGAGATGGAGCTATATAAGAAGGTGAAAGAGGTAGCAGGAAAGTGATTTTATGAAAAGATGGATGATGATAGGACTGCTCATAAGCCTGAGTAGTGCATCGATTTATGCACAAGAGTCCGACAAATTACACCTTTCTGGAAGTCTTCAGAGTGATATGCTGTTGGCACAAAAGGACAGTGCGACAGGCGCAGAGGCTACAGGCAGTCGTTTCCGAACGAATACTTATCTCGACTTGAGGCTTTCAAACAGATACTTTGAGGCTGGTGCAAGGTTGGAATATATGCCCCATCCGCTTCCAGGATACGAGAGCGACTTTAAGGGTTGGGGCGTTCCTTACGCCTACTTGAAGGGTCGTTATAAGAATGCGGAGCTTACTTTGGGTAGCTTCTATGAGCAGTTTGGCTCTGGTTTCATCCTCCGTTCGTATGAAGAACGCAGTCTTGGAATTGATAACTCATTGCAAGGTGCACGCTTGAACTATCTCCCTTGTGCGGGAGTTGCGGTCAAGTTGCTCACGGGTAGACAGCGTCGTTACTGGCACCACAATAAGAGTTGGATGACAGGAGCGGATGTGGAATGGAACATGGAAGAGTCGTTTAAGTCGCTTCAAGAGCATAATACCTATATAATGTTGGGTGGTTCCTACCTTAATAAATACGAGAGAGACGAGGTGGTGATGGTCGACCCGACCCATCGGTTGCGCCTTCCTCGTTATGTCAATGCGTTCGATTTACGTCTACGAGTGCAACATCACGGCTTCAATGTATTGGCAGAAATGGCAATGAAGACGCAGGATCCTTCGCATGATAATGGTTACATCTATCGTAATGGCTATGTGGCAATGCTCTCTGGGTCCTATTCTAAGCGTGGAATGAGCCTATTGTTGCAAGCAAAACGCAGTACGAATATGGGCTTCCGAAGCCGTAGAGGGATGGAAGGTATCTCCTCTTTCATCAATCATCTACCGCCTTTCACGGTGGAGCATACCTATACCTTGGCAGCACTCTACCCTTACGCTACACGCCCCGAGGGTGAGTGGGCTTATCAAGCAACGGCAGCTTACACCTTTCCAAAGGGCTCATGGATGGGAGGAAAGTATGGAACAACAACGAAAGTGAACTTCTCTCATGTCCATTCAGTGCTTAAGAAGGGTGCAGGAGAGATGGGTACAGAGGGTTATGGTAGCCCGTTTTGGGCATGGGGGACGCTACCTATTATCAAGATATTGATGTGCAGTTGGAGAAGCGACTCTCTAAAGCAACGAAGTTAAACCTGATGTATATGTATCAACGGTACAATCAGACCTTGTTAGAAGGGCATGGAGGAATGTTAAACACGCATATCTTCGTCGCAGATGTCAAACAGAAACTCGGAACGAACGCCATCTTGCGTGTCGAAGGGCAGTATCTTGCATCAAAAGAGGGCGATAAAGACTGGCTATTCGGGCTGGGAGAACTATCGTTCGCACCGCATTGGATGGTCACTGTGAGCGATCTCTACAATGCAGGTAACAGTCATGTGCATTACTACCAAGGCTATGTAACCTATAGCGGCGGGGCACATCGACTGCAATTAGGCTATGGTCGAACACGTGCGGGCTTTAATTGTTCGGGTGGAGTATGCCGTTATATCCCTGCAACAAAGGGTTTGACACTCTCTTATAATTATAACTTTTGATGGAAATGAGACGTTTTTATATACTTATCTTGGCTGCTGTTGCACTCTTGACAGGCTGTGATTCAGTTGGTTCTGACGAACGATTGATAGAGATTCCACCTGCAACTGTTCAGCGAAATGTACTCATAGAGGACTTTACAGGGCAGCGTTGTATCTTCTGTCCGGCAGCTTCTCAGACGATAGAAGAGCTGCAAAAACTTTATGGAGCAGACAGATTGATAGCCGTGGGCATACATGCTGGACCGCTCGCAATAAAGAGTATGGGTGGAGTTAAGGGCTTGCGCACTGATGCAGGGGATGTTTATTACAAGTATTGGGCAGTTCCTAATGTGCCGAAAGCCATTATCAATCGTCGTGGAGGCGTCCTACAGAAAGATACTTGGGCTGGGCGTATCTACGAAGAGTTCGCTCAAACGACTACAATCAATATAGCCCTTCAATGTCACTATGACGCTGCTACACGTCAAGTGAAGATTGAAACCAACTTAAAAACATTGTCCGATGATGTGAAGGGAAGGCTTCAGCTTTGGTTAGTAGAGGATAGTGTCGTGGCTCCACAGCTCTTTCCAAACAATAAGATGGATAAGGAGTATGTGCATAACCACGTGTTCCGTGCTGCTATCAATGGGGAGTGGGGAACGGAGTTAACGCTCTCTTCAATGCGAACGCACGTGGAGCATACATCGTACACACTCCCAGAAGATGTTGTACCAGGCAATGCGTGGATCGTAGGATTCGTCTATAACGATAGCGGAGTACTGCAGGCTGTGCGCCAGAAGGTTTCGCTCTCGTAAATAAATCATCATCAATTAAGTAGATAAATATAAATTGAACAATATGAAATTACGCTTACTCGTATTAATCGGACTGCTGACCAGTCTTTTAGTTAGTGCTCAAGCACAGACAAGTAACAATGATGTTGCCTTCGTGGATGCGCAAGGTAAGGTTATTCCGAACGGTACAACGGTGGTATTAAACGCTGTGAAAGATGCCATGTTCCCACCTGGATGGAAGGAAATAGCAGGTGAGGTGTATATTAAGAATACGTCGGATAAGGACCTGACAGTAACCCTTTACAGTAGAATTAGCAGCATTGATGGGGGCAATGTGACGGTTTGTGCACTCGGCGGATGTACTCCTTTGGAAGAAGATAACAGTACTGAGATAGGAAGTCAACCGCTGTTGGCAGGCTCGGAGAGGGAGTCTATTGCGATAGAACACACTTACGAGCATAGCGAGAAGGGCTCAATTACACTGAAGCTTACTACTAAAGAGTCTAAATCTGAACAGCAGATAGAGGGGCCATCTATTACTATTAAGTTTGATGCTAATGCAGCAGGTATTGCTTCGGTAGCGTCACAGAAAGGACTTAATTACGATGTTTTCAATACTCAGGGTATGTTGTTATATAAGCAAATTACGTCTTTATCAAATCTCCCTAAGGGTATTTACATTGTAAAGAAGAAGGGAGTTGCCTCTACAAAGAAATATGTTGTTCGTTAAACATATACCTTTTTTACCACAAATTGACATGTTAAGTAAGTTTTATATACAGTTTCTAACGTTTCTTGCGGTCATCTGTTATGCGGTAAACGTTAAGGCACAAGACCATAGTCTTATTGCTGCAGCAGGGCAGAAGGTATATGTTCCTCTCTCAGCAAAGACTGTAAAGGGAAAGATGACAGTTTCCAATTACGGTAGAACTATTGTCCGAAACTTCGACTATACACTTTCTTTTAATGGGCAAGAAATAGAATCTAAGCACTATGTTCTGCCCCAAGCGTTGAATCGTTATGATGATACTACGATAGAAGTTGATGTCCCACCATATACGGAGTTAGGTGAAGATGATCTTATTTTCACGATTACGAAAGTAAATGGAGAGCGGAATAATGCTACAATCAACTATGCTTCGCTTCCGAGAGTAACTGTTACTAAGGTGCCTCATAGGAGAGTTGTTGTCGAAGAGTACACTGGAATGTGGTGCCAATACTGTCCACGTGGTATAGCATTAATGGAGAATCTTGCACATAAGTATGGTGATGATTTCATTGGTATTGCTATTCATACGGGGCGTGGTTATGAGCCATTAAACTGTGAGGACTATGCTTGGAAAGCTGCAGAATACAGGAATCGGCCTTCATTGACTATGAATAGAGATGTACCACTTGGGTCTTATATAGCACAAACAGAGTTTGAAACGGAACGATCAAAAGGTGCTTATATGGATTTGGAAGTGTCAGCAATGTGGGACAAGGAGAAGAATAATATCACAGTGACTCCTAAAGTAACCTTCCGACTGAACCGAGAAGAAGCTCCTTATGGCTTCGCTTACGTGTTGACAGAGGATGGAATGTCAAGCCACAATTGGAAACAAGCTAACTATTATAATGGTCGTACGGAGTTTTATGGCATATCAGATGAACTCGATTATTTTGTCAATGCGCCTGGAACTATTTATAATCTTGATAACAACTTTGTAGCTATTGCTGCAGATGGAGTAATGTCTGCTCGAACAGGTCACCTTAAATCTCCAATCAAGGCAGATGAAACACAGAGTCACACGTATGTCTTTAAGAATATTAATAGTAAGAAAGTCATACAAAAGAAAGAGAATCTTCGTGTCTGTGTCCTACTGATTAACACACAAACGGGGCATGTTGAGAATGCTGCTAAGTGTGTTATCTCTGAACCAAAGGCCACTGCCATCTCTTCTGTTTCAGATGGTACTCGTAGCGAAGTAGTGGTAGGACGCTACACACTTGACGGTCGACGCATCACGACTCCACAAAGGGGTATTAACATCGTGAGGTACAGTGATGGGCGAGTGAGCAAAGAGGTGGTGACAAAATAAAGTTTCCTTTAATATTATATAGGTGTAAGCATGAATAAAGACTTAACTGATTTGTATCAGCATAAAGCGGAAGAAACGAACGCTCAACTCGTCTCTCTTCGTAGTCGTAGTCGGTTTTTTATCTTGACAGAAATCGGTTCCTTTTTAGTAGCCATTGGTTTTGTAGTTCTCTACACGCTATTGGCTGATGCGGCTTGGACACTCCTCTGTGCCGTAGCCGCCTTGTGTTTCTATCTTTATATCCGTCGTCGTGATGTATTGAACGACCGAAAGATAAAGCACGGAGAGGCACTGCTGGGGGTCTATCAGAACGAGATAGACTACCAGCATGGCAATTTTTCAGGCTTTGAAGCTGGCGAACAGTATGTTAATCCGCAACATCCTTACACCTTTGATATGGATGTCTTCGGTGTAGGATCACTGTTCCAAAGGATGAACCGCACCATCTCTACTGGTGGTAGCGACCAGTTGGCTGCCTGTCTGTCTACTGAGTGGGGACATACGAAAAGGGAGCAGCTTATCGGACAGATACGCATGAGGATGGACGCTATTGACGAGTTAGGACAAGACGAAACATTCTTGTCTACCTTCAAGTCTTTGGGCGTTAAAGAGCGAATTAATACAGCAGAAGTGTTGAAAGCACTGACGGCTATTCATCAGCAGACTTTTCCAAAGATTTTCCACAACCCTCTCTTGCGTTATTTCTGTTATGCCGATTTACTCGGGTTCTACGTGAGTATCGTGCTTTCCATTATGGGTTTAGCTCCCTCCTTACTCCCTCTATGGTGGGGAATGTTCAACTTTATGTTCGCTTTCCTTTGTGGACACAAGCACATGCGTGTCATTTCTGAACTGATAGCAAAGGTACACGCACAGGTAGATGGTTACCTGCAAGTATTGAAGTTGATTAACACGACTGAGTTTAAGTCGGCTGAACTCCAAGCGTTGAAAGCACAGCTTTCGGGTGCAGAGGCCTCCTTTGAGCAGTTAGAACTTATCTTACAAAAGATAGATAACAGAAGTAATGAGGTCGGGGTATTCATCTTTAATAGCTTTGCCTTGATTGATCTTGCGATTGTAAGACTGTTCCTTCGTTGGCAACACACGTATGAGCAACGCACAAAAGAATGGATTGACGGTCTTAATCTCTTTGATGCTTTGGTGTCAATGGGTAACTATCGACTGAATGAAGATAGAGCAGTAAAGGCCGAAATCAGCGAGGAGAATAAGGTTGTCTACGAAGCGAAGGGTCTTTACCATCCCTTCCTTGGTGAGAAGGCTGTGGCAAACGACTTCACTATTCACGACCATGAGTACTACATCGTCACGGGTGCGAATATGGCAGGAAAGAGTACTTTCCTTCGTTCATTAGGTATTAATTACCTCTTAGCGATGAATGGCTTGCCCGTCTTTGCAGACGAGTTGAAGGTCTCAGTGTTCCATCTTTTCACGAGCATGCGCACCACAGACGACCTTACCCACGGTATTTCTTATTTCAATGCGGAGTTGCTTCGTTTGAAGAAGTTGTTAGGCTCGTTGCGTGATGATGTACCAAGTCTGATTATTTTGGACGAGATATTGAAGGGAACAAACTCCCTCGACAAGTTGAATGGGTCTCGTCTTTTCTTACAATACATCGCAGAACGCAATGTGACAGGCGTCATTGCCACGCACGACCTTGAGCTTTCAAAGATGGAGAATGAGTATGAGGGACGTTTTCATAACTATTGTTTTGAGATAGAATTAGGTGAGGACATCACCTATTCGTATAAGATTACCAAGGGAGTAGCTCGTAATCAGAATGCTACATACTTGCTGAAAGGAATCTTAAAGCCCAATGTCTTTTGAATAGTCGAGTAAGTTGAGGGCAGGATAAGATAGTTGGTGAACGGCTATCCTATCGTTTTCAGCGTGTTTAATAAGGGTAAATAATAAGCTAAATCGACTATAAAGACTGGTCGACTTTAGCTTGTTCTCGAATTCTTTTCATGAAGGGAAATATTTCTTTTCACGATAAAAAATATTTATGTTCATGAAGAAAAATATTTCTTTTCATGAACATAATTCAGTCTTAGTGATGTTAACTAATTTAATTCGCCTACTCAGTTGGAAGAATAAAGCGTTCGATGACATGTGCCACACCATCTTCTTCATTCGATAAGGTGACGAAGTCGGCCTCTTTCTGTATGTCTTCTGCAGCGTTCGCCATCGCTACACCGAGTCCTGCGAAGCGTATCATACTAAGGTCGTTATACCCGTCACCGCAGGCGATAACCTCCTCGCGGCTAATACCGAGCGATGAGATGAGGCGGTCGAGAGAGCGGGCTTTATCGATGCCGAGCGGTACACACTCAAGGAAAAAGTCGGCCGAACGATAGACATCCATCCTCCCCTCCAACTCTTTAGACAATCTTAATTCTAACTCATGGAGTGGGGTAGGGTCGCCAACAATGAGACATTTGTTGATAGGATAGACCAACTGATGAAGGAAATCATCGTATTGCATGACGGGCATCTTATTGATGAATGCCTCGTGTTGTACGTATTTATCGTCTTTGTTGGTAGCCGCAATACCCTCCCCTTGGTAGGTTAGGATTTCCATATTAGCTTTTCTCGCTTCCTGATAGAGCAGAGGAACAAGCTGCTCGTCCAGCTTCTGTTCAAAAAGAACTTTGTTGTTGGTGCAGTCGATAATCTTTCCTCCATTGAAAGCGAGGATATAACCGTTGTTTTCTTTCAGTTTTAACTCCTCCGCCAAAGGGACGATACCGTATGTGGGGCGGCCAGATGCCAGTACAACATGCACTCCAGCAGCCTGTGCCAGCATGAGGGCTTGCAGGGTGTGAGGGGTTATGATTTTTTTATTGTTGGTCAGTGTGCCATCCAAGTCGAGCACTATCATCTTATACTTCATATTGCTTTAATACTTTATTCTTTGTATTTTCGGTTGTGGAAAACATCTAAATCTTATCGAGACGCACGAATCTCTTTGCAAAGGTACGGCTTTTTATGAAGTAAAGGCCGTGTTTCTCTTGATATAAAACAAAAACTTTCAAAAAGTAGACGACCAATATAATATATCGTAGGCGAAAGCGTTTATACAGCGAATTAACCATTCTAAAGACATTAAAGTCAGGATAAATAAATAGTAATTAAAATCGAAGAGAGTTCTGAAGAAGTATTTAGCTGAGATGATCGGTACAATGGTATTGGTCCTCATGGGCTGTGGCGCAGCTGTATCTTTGGGTTGTGACCCTGTTAACAATCAAGCAGCTGTGGTTGGAACAGCCATGGCGTTTGGTCTTTCTGTAGTCGCGATGGCTTACACGATAGGGGGTATCTCTGGTTGTCATATCAATCCAGCGATTACACTCGGTGTCTTCCTTAGTGGTCGAATGAGTGCGAAAGACTGCGTGATGTACATGCTTTTCCAGTTTATTGGCGGTTTGATAGGTGCAGCACTACTGTTCCTTCTTGTCACGAATGCCGGTAGTAGCTTTGCAGCCGCAGGTGCAGGCTTAGGCGCAAATGGGTTGCAAGAAGGGATAAGTGTCGTAAGTGGTCTACTTGCAGAGATTATCTTTACATGCGTATTCGTACTTGTAGTGTTGGGTACAACGTCAAAGACCAATGGAACAACAGGTAAGTTTGCAGGATTAGCAATAGGTTTGTCGCTCATCCTCGTACACCTTGTATGTATTCGTTATACAGGAACATCAGTCAACCCAGCACGTTCATTTGGTCCAGCTTTGTTTGTTAAGCTCGTAGGAGGTCCTTCCACAGCATGGAGTAACCTATGGATATTCATCGTCGGACCGTTTGTTGGCGGTGCAATAGCGTCAGTCATTTGGCGAGTTCTCGACTCATCAGAGAAGTAATAGAATAGGCTTATTAGACAGACGGTTCTAATAAGCCTATTAATCTATAATCTTGAGGCAACGAGCAATTGTTAGGGATTTTAACACTTAAAGGCTATTAAATATGTGTGATGTCTTGGTTATGAGAAAATAAAACCGTACTTTTGCAAATACAAAATAGGTATAGACTTATTAATTTTAATTTTTTAAGCATAATAGAAATTATGGTAGTAGATTACAAGAAATTAGGTCTCGTGAACACACGTGAGATGTTCAAGAGAGCCATCAAAGGCGGTTATGCTATCCCAGCATTCAACTTTAATAACCTTGAGCAGCTTCAGGCTATTATCAAAGCATCTTCTGAGTTGAAGTCACCTGTTATCCTTCAGGTATCTAAGGGTGCTCGTAAGTATGCTAACCAGACTCTACTTCGTTACCTCGCAGAGGGTGCTGTAGAGTATGCAAAGGAGTTGGGTTGCCATCATCCAGAGATTGTACTTCACCTTGACCACGGTGATAGCTTCGAGACATGTAAGTCTTGTGTAGATTTCGGCTTCTCTTCTGTGATGATTGATGGTTCTGCTCTTCCATACGAGGAGAATATTGCTTTGACAAAGAAGGTTGTTGAATATGCACATCAGTATGATGTAACTGTTGAGGCTGAGCTCGGTGTTCTCGCTGGTGTTGAGGATGACGTTGTTGCTGAGGTATCTCACTATACAAAGCCAGAAGAGGTTGTTGACTTCGCTACTCGCACTGGTTGTGACTCTTTGGCTATCTCAATCGGTACTTCTCATGGTGCTTACAAGTTCACTCCAGAGCAGTGTACACGTGACCCAAAGACTGGCCGTTTGATTCCTCCTCCATTGGCTTTCGACGTTCTCGCAGCTATCGAGAAGCAGCTCCCAGGCTTCCCAATCGTTCTCCACGGTTCTTCTTCTGTTCCTCAGGAGTATGTTGACATCATCAACGAGCACGGTGGTAAGTTGCCAAACGCTGTAGGTATCCCAGAGGATCAGCTCCGTCAGGCTGCTAAGAGTGCTGTATGTAAGATTAACATCGACTCTGACTCTCGTCTTGCCTTTACTGCTGGCGTTCGTCAAACATTTGATGAACATCCTGAGTACTTCGATCCACGTCAGTACTGTGGTAAGGCTCGTGAGTACATGGAGGACCTTTACAAGCACAAGATCACTGATGTTCTTGGTTCTGATAACAAGCTCGTTAACTGCGACTAATCGTCAGTTGAGATCAGTTTGATTAGATACAAAAATAAGCGGCAGTTCCTTTTGGAGCTGCCGCTTTTTGGTTATTTCGTTTTCTACGAGACGATGTCTTGTAGGCTGATACCTTATTATAATAGGCTACGGGTGGGTGATTAGCTAATCATCTAAGAGCTTAAAGGCCTTAGGAAGATAGTTGATGATATCACTTGCAACAAGGCTCTCCTTACCTAAGTCTTTAGCGGCTAAGTCGCCAGCAAGGCCGTGTAAGTACATTCCCACCATACAAGCGTTCTGTTGATGATAGCCACGTGCAAGGAGGGCAGTGATGATGCCGGTGAGTACATCACCACTTCCAGCTGTTGCCATACCACTATTACCAGTAGAGTTGAAGATAACGTTGCCATTAGGAAGGCATAGTGCACTGTTATGTCCTTTAAGTATAATGTAGGCTTGTAACGACTTTGCCAACTCACGTGTACGGTGGAGTCGCTCGTAATCAGCATTGGCAGGGGAGCCTGTCAGACGGTCGAGTTCCCTCGCATGAGGTGTCATTATGATTCCTTTTGGTAGTTGTTGCATCCATGCACGATGGCTTGCAAGGATGTTCAAAGCATCCGCATCTGCAACAATAGGGCATTGCGCACGTCTTATCTGTGCTATCATCGCAATCGCTGTAGGCTCTTGTCTGCCCAAGCCGGGTCCTATGGCTAATGCATCAAAGTCATCTGTATCAACGGCTTCGGTAAAGGCTGTCTCCTCGTGGTCCATCTGTAAGACTGCTTCAGGGACTGCAATCTGCATGATGTCGTAGTTCTTCTTGGGTGTATGTACGGTGGTCTTGCCCACACCACAGCGTAGACAAGCACGAGCAGACAATATTGCTGCCCCCGACATACCATAACTACCAGCTATGATAAGCGCATTCCCCATGTCTCCCTTGTGTGAGAAATCGTCTCGATGGATAAGACGTGAACGAATGTCGCTCTCTTCTAATACATAATACTGTGCTTCTGTCTTCTGAATAAACTCCTGACTTAAACGAATGTCAAGTACTTTCAGTCTACCAATAAACTGCTGTGCATCAGCAAAAAGGAAGGAGAGTTTCCGCTCGTGGAGGGTCAGCGTGAGTGTAGCATGGATGATATTGGCACGTACATTATAAGTGTTGTCTTCAGACATCAGGCCTGATGGCACATCAATACTTACAATCTTTGCAGGACTCTGATTGATATATTTCACCAAAGAAGCAAATCCTCCAGCCAAAGGCTTGTTGAGTCCAGATCCGAAGAGACCGTCAATAACCAAAGTGTCAGCGGTCAGCTCTGGTGGATCAAACTTTGCTGTAATCTCCGTAAAGTCCTTTGCATGCTTACCATCAAGCAGTCGCTGACGGTTTGTTACGCAGTCTTCCGATAGATGATTGGTGATATTAAAGAGGTATGTACTTACCTTATACCCTTCATTTATCAGTAATCTGGCCACAGCAAGAGCGTCCCCACCATTGTTGCCAGGGCCTGCAAAGACAACAATTGGCGTGTTTGTAGACCATTCCTCAGTGATAGCACGAGTAATAGCCTTGGCCGCACGTTCCATCAAGTCAATCGACTTGATTGGTTCATGCTCTATAGTGTATCTGTCCAGTTCGTGAATCTGGGCACTTGTAAATATCTTCATAACGATGGCAAATTTACAAAATAAATGCGGATAGTTTGGTATTATTTTCGTAATTTTGCGCTAAATTATAAATAAAGAAGCATGAGTCGCGTAACAATTAAGGATAAAACGTTTGAGACATCTATACCAGAAGCGGAGATTCTGGATAGGGTGAAACAGGTAGCAGAGCGTATTAATAAGGATTTTGAAGGTAAGAAACCATTGTTCCTTGCCGTGTTGAATGGTTCTTTTATGTATGCCTCTGACTTGATGAAGAATATCACTATCCCATGTGAAATATCTTTTGTCAAGTTAGCCTCTTATCAAGGTGTTACTTCAACAGGCACTATCAAGGAGATTATCGGTTTGAATGAAGACATCCGTGGCAGGGAGGTCATCATTGTAGAAGATATTGTTGATACAGGTGCAACGATGAAGCGTATGCTCGAGACACTTGGTACACGTGAGCCAGCAGGACTACATATTACAACCTTACTATTGAAGCCAGGTAAGCTTACAGTACCTTTGAACATAGAGTATGCAGCTATTGAAATACCAAACGACTTTATCGTTGGCTATGGACTCGACTACGATCAAGAGGGTCGTAACTTAAGGGATATATACACATTAGTACAAGAATAATGAAGAATATTGTGATTTTCGGTGCGCCAGGTGCAGGTAAAGGCACTCAGAGCGACAGGATGATTGAGAAGTATGGGTTCGGTCATATCTCTACAGGTGACGTACTTCGTAATGAGATAAAGAATGGTACAGAACTCGGTAAAACGGCAAAAGGCTACATTGACAATGGTCAGCTCATTCCAGACGAGTTGATGATAGACATCCTTGCAAGCGTCTATGATAGCTTTGGTAAAGAGCATAAGGGAGTTATCTTCGATGGTTTCCCACGCACTATCCCACAAGCAGAAGCATTGAAGAAGATGCTGGCTGAGCGTGGTCACAACGTAGCAGCAATGATTGAACTATTTGTTCCAGAGGACGAGTTGATGAAGCGTCTACTTCTCCGTGGACAGCAGAGTGGCCGTTCAGACGATAACGAGGAGACAATTAAGAAGCGTCTTAACGTGTATCACAATCAGACTTCTCCATTAATCGACTGGTACAAGGGTGAGAATATCCACCATCATGTGGAAGGTCTCGGAACTGTAGATGAGATCTTCGCACGTATTGCGTCTGTTATTGAAGAACTTTAATATACTGGCTGATAGGTGTTAGGTATGGGCAGATACTATATGTATTGTCTTTTCCTAAAGCCTATCAGCTTTTTGCTAATTAGACCTTAAATAACAAAGGGTCAGTTGATATAAACGATTATTCATACTATTCTCTAACATTCATCACTTGCTATGGCTGATTCGAATTTTGTTGATTATGTAAAGATATACTGCCGCTCTGGTAAGGGAGGTAGAGGTTCCATGCACCTTCGTCATGTGAAGTATAACCCTAATGGAGGCCCAGATGGTGGCGATGGTGGCAAAGGTGGGAGCGTTTATCTGCGTGGTAACCACAATTATTGGACGCTGTTGCACTTGAAGTTTCAGCGTCATATTTATGCTGAACATGGTGGTAATGGGGGCCGTGACAAGTGTCATGGTACGGATGGTAAGGATGTTTATATCGACGTTCCATGTGGTACTGTTGTCTACGATGCCGAGACGGGCAAGTATGTCTGTGATGTTATGCACGACGGACAGACGGTATTGCTGTTGAAAGGTGGACGTGGTGGATTGGGTAACTTTCAGTTCCGTACATCCACAAATCAGGCTCCCCGCTATGCACAACCAGGTGAACCAATGCAGGAGATGACTGTTATTCTTGAGTTGAAGTTGCTGGCTGATGTCGGTCTGGTGGGTTTCCCGAATGCAGGTAAGTCTACTTTGCTTTCTTCTCTCTCAAGTGCAAAGCCCAAGATAGCCAACTATCCCTTCACAACAATGGAACCTTCGTTAGGCATTGTCAGCTATCGTGACAATCAGAGCTTCGTGATGGCCGATATTCCAGGTATCATTGAAGGGGCAAGCGAAGGTAAGGGACTCGGCTTGCGCTTCCTCCGTCATATCGAACGTAACTCCCTTCTCCTCTTTATGGTACCAGGGGATACAGACGACATCAAGCGCGAGTATGAGATACTACTTAATGAGTTGCAGCAGTTTAATCCTGAGATGCTCGACAAGCACCGTGTTTTAGCGGTAACAAAGAGCGACCTTCTTGATGATGAACTCATTGAGATGCTGCGCGAGACATTGCCAACCGACCTTCCTGTAGTCTTCATTTCAGCTGTTACCGGACAAGGTCTTGATGAGCTGAAGGATATTCTATGGAGGGAACTGAACGCTGAGAGTAATAAGCTACAGGGTATTCTCTCAGAAGACACACTTGTCCATCGTGATAAGGATATGTCACGTTTTGCAGCCGAGTTAGCGGCTGAGGATGCTGATATAGATGATGTTGAAGAGGTTGGAATAGACGAGTTAGATGAGGTGGAAGACCTCGAAGATTTTGAATATACGGATGATTAAGCCTGTTCTACATTACTTTAATCTTGCCGACGAGGTAGTCTGCTTTAGCACTACCCGCCATGGCGGTGTTAGCAAGGGGAAACTTGCAACACTGAATATCAACCCTCATCGGGGGGATGACCCATCTGCTGTAGCTGAAAACCTGCAGGCTGTAGCTGCAGAGATTGGTGTCAAAGCAGATAAGATTGTCCGTCTTCATCAGATACATGAGACGCACTGTCTTACCGTGACGGATGATTTCTTCCATCTTTCAGCCGCTGAACAGTATGAGAGGGAAGAAGGGAAAGATGCTGTCGTTACTGATTGTCGTAACGTTTGCATTGGTGTTCATACGGCCGATTGCGTTCCTATTCTTTTTTACGACCCCGTTCACTCTGCTATTGGGGCAGCCCATGCTGGTTGGCGTGGCACGGTGCAACGTATCGCTCAACATACACTTCGTAAGATGACAGAACTGTACGGTACCAACCCAAAGGAGCTTAAGGCGGTTGTAGGACCATGCATCTCATTAAAGAACTTTGAGGTTGGTCAGGAGGTATATGACGCCTTTTCTGAAGCAGGCTTCCCTATGGAACGTATTGCACGGATGTATGAGAAATGGCATATCGACCTTCCGCTCTGTAATCAACTTCAATTAGAAGAACTCGGTGTACCAACTGCTAACATCCTTCAAACGGCTATCTGCACCTATGATAATGCTTCAGATTTCTTCTCAGCACGTATTCTAAAGGAGGGATTTGGCACTATTTACACTGGTATAGCCCTGCGATAAATTTCCACATGACGTGTTGTCACATATTTATTGTCATGTAAATAAATCTTTCTTGTCGTGAAAATAAATCTTTCTTGTCGTGAAAATAAATCTTTCTTGTCGTGAAGAAAAATATTTTTTATCATGAAAAGAATTCGAGAAGGGTGTTTGTGTAAGTGGTGTTGAGCGTTCAGGTCGGGATATAATAAGGTGAAGAAATGCGATTGAAAGGCATGTCTTTGTGAATAATTTAGTATCTTTGCTGTCTAAGGAGACGTTTATTCCGTACCGAGATATTTGTTGTATCGTATGAAGAAAATCCTGTTTTTCCTATCAATATGTATGCTGTTGGTGGCTTGTACAGACAAGCGACAGGAGCAGATAGCGAAGGTTCTCTTCCTGTTGAATAGAACTGGAGCATACAATGAAATGCAAAATACTAACGGTAGACAGTATTATCTGAATGTGGATAGTCTGTTGGATGGTATTGATACGACTTATATTAAAACATGCAAAGGACCAAGAGCTTTTCCTGTGGTGCAGTCTTTATTAGATTCATTATGTACTACGAAAGAACTTTGCGAACTTACTAATAGGAGCTATTCTGTGGGTGTTCGACTTGCAGCTACAGATGCTTTGATACGTCGAAAGTATGCACACTTAGAGGAAATATTACTCTCGAATTATACAGATACGACGAAGATTTATGTGCGGTCAGATGATGTTATAGAAGAGGAATATGCTGGTAGTGTGTTCTTACGTAATGTTCAGTCATGCAGAGAAAAGACGGTCATTAGTAAGGAAGATTCTTTGCGTAATGACTCTTTAGCGCTCTATACACCCGGATTGTCCAAATATCAATATACAAAGAAACTTTTATTGAGACTTCCACCGAAGGAAAGCTATTACTCAAGGGTAAAGGAGATCGTTCTTAAAGAACGAACCTATCAGGCATTGAAAGCTTTAGCTTCCTATCGTAGAGAGGAGGATAAATCTATCTTATTGGATGCTTTATCACATTATGATAATGAGAATGAAGATGTTGATAGGGAAGATGATGAAACCGATAATGCTTTGTTGGCTGTTACGGTTTGGGCTTGTCAAGATTTCGTCCCTTTGCTGATTCGCATCCGAGACTATGAAATAAAGAAAGATGATAGTAGTATGCTGCCTCGTAACAAATACTTATTTGAGGCAGTAATGGCTTATAATAACCAGTGGGCCTACAACTTTATTGACGCAACACTTGCCTTGTCTTCAAAAAAGAAAGACCATGAGTATGACTCTGATATAACGATGGCAACAAACTTCCATTCGGCTATGTTGTCTCATTATAATCCTCGTTTTTCCAGCTTATTAAGGAAGTATCCTGGTGAAGACTTTGGTGATGGATATGAATAAACAGTTATAAAACCAAAAGCAAACGCCCTCATTTCTCCAGCTCCTTTCGATAGGGACGGACAAACGAGGGCGTTTGTTGATTTATTTACTTGTGTCGGTTGGCACGTTGCTGACGGTATTTCGCCTTCTGCTTAGCACTGCCAGAGCCATGAGCACCAGTTATATACTTCTTTTTCTTGGCTTTGGTTTTCACCTTGCCATCATCGGTCTTGGGTTTCGAGGCACCTCGAAAGACCACTCCACTCTCGATGATTTCATCTATATCGCTCATATTTAATCTCTTTAATGATGGAATAAACGAACGCCCGTAAAGGCCATTGCGATGTTATACTTATCACATGTGTCGATGACATGGTCGTCACGAATACTCCCTCCGGCCTGTGCTATATACTCTACACCACTCTTATGCGCACGCTCAATATTGTCGCCAAATGGGAAGAATGCGTCAGAACCAAGTGCAACACCAGTGTTTTTGGCAATCCACTCCTTACGCTCTTCACGTGTCAGAGGCTCTGGACATTCTGTAAAGAACTGTTGCCATACGCCATCTTGCAGCACGTCTTCATACTCGTCAGAGATGTAGATGTTGATAGTATTGTCCCTATCGGCACGGCGAATATCCTTCTTGAATGGGAGATTCATAACCTTTGGGCACTGACGTAGCCACCATTCATCAGCCTTATTACCAGCTAAGCGGGTGCAGTGGATGCGACTCTGCTGTCCAGCCCCAATCCCTATAGCTTGTCCATCAGCCACATAACAAACCGAATTACTCTGAGTATATTTCAAAGTAATCAACGATATGATAAGATCTCGCTTGGCATTCGCAGTGAAAGTCTTGTTCTTTGTAGGAATGTTCTCGAAGAGTTTGGGGTCATCAAGCTTCACTTCGTTGCGCCCTTGTTCAAAGGTAATACCAAAGACTTGCTTCCTCTCAATAGGAGCAGGTACATAGTCAGGGTCTATCTTGATAACATTGTATGTCCCCTTACGCTTCGCCTTTAGAATCTCTAAAGCCTCCGGAGTATAGTCAGGGGCTATC
This sequence comes from Prevotella sp. oral taxon 313, assembly GCF_003043935.1. Classification (NCBI taxonomy): domain Bacteria; kingdom Pseudomonadati; phylum Bacteroidota; class Bacteroidia; order Bacteroidales; family Prevotellaceae; genus Prevotella; species Prevotella sp. oral taxon 313. The sequence continues at coordinate 1,926,310 of NZ_PYXE01000001.1, read as the reverse complement.
ACACCGTCGCTAACCTCACGTTTGATAAGTAGCGCAGTCTCCTTGTCGCAGGTGTCACTAAGGGCACAGAAGTCACCGTATGAGCACATACGGTCGGCTCCACGAGCACGTGCATAGGCACTGGCAAGCGGTGTAAGCTCGAAGTCAACGTCGTCGACAAAGTAAATCTTCTTGAGTGTCTCACTCAAAGGAAGACCTACTGCAGCGCCAGCTGGGCTGACATGCTTGAATGATGCGGCTGCAGGAAGACCCGTAGCAGCCTTCAGCTCCTTAACAAGCTGCCAACTGTTGAGTGCATCAAGAAAGTTAATGTAGCCTGGACGACCACTGAGAACTGTGATGGGGAGTTCGCCTTCCTCCATATAGATACGTGAAGGCTTCTGGTTCGGATTGCATCCGTACTTAAGAGCTAATTCTTTCATATAACTTATGTGGTATATGTAAATGGTTATGCAAAGGTAAGGAAAAATAATGGAATACGTTGTTACGGTCGTTGTTTTTAAGTAAATTAGTCCTTCAGGTTTGTTTCTTTTGAAAGAAATCATTACTTTTACACTCGATAAAAATTAATCTTTGGAGCATAGAGGGCTGTCTTGTCATTGACTATACACCCTCGGCTACCTTTAATCCCTTACAAATTATAATAGATATGCAAGCATTACACACAGACAAGGCACCTGCTGCAGTAGGTCCTTACAGCCAGGCCATCGAGGCTAATGGTTTCATTTTCGCATCTGGTCAGCTCCCTATTGACCCAGCTACCAATGCTTTCGCTGAAGGAGGTGTGAAGGAACAGACACGCCAATCACTCACGAATGCACGTAACGTGTTGGCTTCAGCTGGTGTTGACCTGTCTCATGTCGTTAAGACAACAGTATTCCTTTCAGATATGGAGAATTTCGCAGCGATGAATGAGGTTTATGCTGAGTTCTTCAAGGAACCTTATCCTGCCCGCTCAGCCTTCGCTGTCAAAGCTTTGCCAAAGGGTGCACTCGTTGAGGTAGAGTGCATTGCTGTGAAGTAAGGTGGTGTGATTTATCTAATCGCATGCTCTTAGCTTGTGGAGAGGATGACTTGTTCTCTCACGGAGTGGTACAGATGTTTACATACAAGCAACGCTCATCTGGATTTATCCCAATCGTCTTGATGTAAATATTTTTCACCCCTCTTGAAAGCAGTATATGCCCTTCAAGCTAAGAGAAGAGGCCTAATTAGATTGCAGAACATGCCCTTCTTGCTTATAGAAGACGCCCTTCTTGATGCAAGAAGGGCGTCTTCTGCAATGCTGTTTGTAATAAGCTGATATAGTGAGGATTATAAGCTCGATAGTTGAGGATGTTATATTCCTGCTATGAGAGAGTTTTTCTCTATAATATGTAATGATTTTTTACACACCTACAAATGCCCTTGAGATAGGGAGAAGAAGGTATGGAACATCCATTAAAAAGTCTATTGCACTGGTAGAAAAGCTTAAAAGAGGAACGTTTTGTTGCTTAGGAAGATAGATAGAAAGAGTAGGAAAGACGATAATCACCCTTTTTCTGTCGTTATATGATGTGTTCGCACGAATGGTATTAAGGCTTAATCGCCTTCCGAGATACTGTTTGGATGGAGGATAGAAAGGGGGCGGATGAGGCGTTAGATAACTCAGAATAAGGTTTGTTAGATTAGGTTTTTCTTTATTAGAAAACGACGTAAGGCGTTCTAAGTCAACGCGGTATCGCATAGTGATGGAGCTCATTAAATTATTACCCCTTCGTTTACAAGTTTAATTAACATATTTAACGTTGAGAAAAGCCGTTGAATATTACTTAATTACTTATTCTTTTATTACTTTTGTAACACGTTAGTATTTATACTGGAGAATGAGGTATGAGAAAGAAGCTTAGAACCATTATCGAGGAGCTTGGGCAAAGGACGTATATGCGTAAAGAGTCGGCTTCCGATTTGGAGAGATTGTCTGACAGGTTAGCACTTTATCACATCCACTTGGGTTCAGCATCGTTGAAGAAGCTGATAGGCTATTTCAAGGGGATAGAAAAACCTTCTAAAAAAACATTAGATAGGCTGGCTCTCTTTGCAGGGTTCCAAAACTGGAAGGATTTAAGTGCTGCTTTGCATGGCGAAAACGATGCGAAGTTGAATTATGAAGATTAAGTACTCCATTGTATGATGGGGTAGAGGATGGTCTTGAAGACTGGATGCTGAAAGACTATCTGTGAGGATTTGTAGGGACATACGGTAGGTTTATCCGCAGGTAAGGCCTGTTATGAGATAAACAAGGCGTATATCCCTACATTGTTTTAATGCCACCTTTGACAGAGGTATATCATGTCTCACAGTTAAGCGAAAGGTGAGATGTAAGTTTGTATGTAAGTTCTCAGGGTTATTGATTTCGCTCTCTTTCTAACGTGTCACAGGTGAGGTAGTGGTAAATAAACCTTTTGAGAGACAAATAAAAAAGCCCAAAACCAATGGTTTCGAGCTTTTATTTTCTTGGATTCTCAAGGATTTACTTTTCAACAGCAACGGTTCTCTTCTCCTTGATGCGTGCAGCCTTACCTGTAAGATTACGTAGGTAGTAGAGTTTCGCACGGCGAACCTTACCACGCTTGTTCACCTCGATAGAATCGATGTTAGGTGACTCAATAGGGAAGATACGCTCAACACCGATGGTGCCTGACATTTTACGAACAGTGAAACGCTTCTTCTCTCCATGACCAGAAATCTTGATTACTACGCCACGGTAGAGCTGAATACGCTGCTTATTACCCTCGACGATTTTGTAAGCGACAGTGATAGTGTCACCAGCCTTGAACTCTGGGAACTGCTTGCCGGTTGCAAATGCTTCTTCAGCAACTTTAATTAAATCCATTGTCTTTTATTAATTAAATATTGTTTGTCGTTCCAACGTAACATAGTCCATGACTCTTCCACGACCAGCGGTTACGCCAAAAGCGATGCAAAGTTACTACTTTTCAATGAAATGACAAAGTATTTATATGCTTTTTAATGCTTATTTGTTGCAAGCACCTTTGCAATCTCCTTCTTTGCCTTAGCCATCTGCTTCTGGAAAGCATCTGATGACTGTACGGCAGCAAAGCCTACACTTGCACAGAGACGGCCTGCGTCGACATCGCTCTGATAGTGATATCCACAGATTACTCGGCTCTGACCATATTCGTAGGCATGCTTCATGATTTCGTTGCCACGGGATGGGTTCAACGCTGTTAAGGTCAATCCGAAAATCCATCCACGGCAAGTATGACCAGAAGGATAGGAACCGTTGTTGATTAACTCTGCCTCGAACTGTGGTTGGAGGGTATGCTCATGGAACTGAGCAAATGGACGCTTGCGCATATACTTAGCCTTGGCGCGGTCGACAGCATGGTTACCATCAATACCAATCATACACATGAGCTTGTAAGTCTCAGGTGTCTTCTCTGGTGTGATGAGCATGCCAAAGGAAGGAGCAAAGCCTACGAGGACTGAATCAACATCAAAGTTAGCATCGAACTTAGCCTGTGCAGCACGCTCTTTATCCTCTCTCATCTTGCGACCCCACCAATATTGACGGAAGTCATAGTCGAACTGATAGGATGCTGTGTCTGGTGGGGCTGGGAGGTAGATACCGGCATCTGGCATGTCAGCCTCTGGTATGAACGACTGCTTCTTGTAATCCTGAGCATTCACCGTCATGCCTATTAATAGCATAACAAAGCTTACGAACAAACTCTTTCTCATAATGAATAATTGTTTTAATGAATTTAAGTTGATATGTGTTATATGCTGCAAAAGTAGGGAATTGTACGTGTTTTTCAAAGGTTTAATAGGTTTTTAATAGTTGCATTCTGTATTGACAGCCTTTCTGAGAGGTTGCAACTATTGGCTTCTTGACGTATAAAGGGCTGATAGTGTGACCTTATATTATAGTGTCGTAATACTTCTTCGTTTGCGTAACAACAATCGTGCTAATAGGATAAGGGCTTTAAGAGAGTAAATGAAAAGCAGGGAAGAGGAGCAACATGCGTTGCTTTCCGTCTTCCCTGCCTGTGGGTTACAATATATAAATAAGGTGTGTCAGTGTTTAAAAGGACCTTTTGTATAAGTGTAAGAGGACTGTTTAATCAACCTCAGCTTCCTTATTTAGGATACCCCCAACACCTGTGAATATCTTTAAGAGAGTGTTTCAATCTTAATACTTAAACACTGCTGTGAGCGTAATCTTGCGTCCATCAGCATGAGCATACTCTGCATTACGTGCCATCATCATAGATGCTGGTGTGTAATAAGTGTAGTTTAGCAAGTTAGATACAGCCAAACTCAAGTCACAAACCTTCAGTTTAACACCTGCAGTGAGGTTTAGTAAGTTGATACGACTTACTATTCCTTCTCCTTCATTATACTTTCCTGATGCGTTAGGAGCAAATCGGTCGCGCTTACCAGTATGCATGTATTGCAGCTGGAGATAGGTGTTCTTGACTGGAGCATAGTTGACATACATTGCCAACTTAGCGGCTGGGATAGAGATATTCGACATGTATGTGTCCCAATCACCAGTAGCTGATTTGAGCTTACCTTCGAACCATGAGAAGTTAGCACCAGCCTTTAAGTTACTGAGGATTTGTGCGTCTGCACTCAACTCAACGCCATATACCTTCTGTGGGGTACGATTGACTACCCAGAAGCCGTGGTCTATCTTGAGGTCACTTCCTAACTTAGAATAGGTGTAGAAGAACGAGCCATTGAGTTGCAACCAATGGTTGATATTAGAGTAAGCACCAATCTCGTAGTTGTTAGTCTTGACTGGTTCTGTGGAGATCTTAGTGAGTACATCGGCCTTAGCAGCACGTAGTGTGCGACCTAAATCGAAGATAGAAAAGCCTTGAGAGTAGGCTACGAAGGGTTGAAAAGCAGGATATTTGTTATAGGAAAGACCTACGTTAAAAGACATGTTATTATACTTCAGCGTTCCACCTTTGACCTGAACCTGTGGGTCGGAGAGCTTATTACGCAGTACATCGTAGTCTGGTACCTTCACACTAATGTAGTCGTAACGACCTCCAAGTTTGACGTTAAGGTGCTGCCAGAGCGTTGTCTTGATTTGAACAAAGGGTGCATGGTTGTTGCTTGTGAGCCATGGCATCCAATACCTGCCGTCTACTAAGGGTTGAGAAGTCTTATTATAGAGGTAGTCGTAACCGTAGACTATGTGCGCAAAGGCATCGTCAGAGAATATAAGACGACTATTGAACTGAGCACGAACACCGAATTTACGGTCCTTAACAGCCGACTGTCCGCTTGTTTCCTCCCACCTTGGTTGTGCTGGATTAGCCTTTCGGAAATCGAATACGGTGTATAAACTTGAACCATAAACAGACGCTTCTAAGTCGGTGTGCTTGAATATGTCCTTTGAAGTAAACTTGAGGTACGCATTGTGGTTGTACCTTGTTCCCTCGTCAACTGCCTGTGGGTCCTTGTTACCAATGACACCAATAGAAGGGCTTTGTAGATACTTTCCACCGAAAGGAATCAGTTTTGTGTCCTGCAAACTACGATAGAAATTATACATCAACTCAATTCTGTTCTTTGGAGACAGGCTGTAACCGAGATTGACGAGGGCATTCGTGGTGTAAGTATCACCGAGTCCGTAACGTGGAGAAATAAACTCTCCGTCACCGTCAATAGCGCTACCTGTACGTCCGAAAGCACCATTTACGAGATAATCGAAATTACCCACACGTCCATAGACTTGCTGGTTGATGCGATAACCTTGGCCTTTTCCTTTACGGAAGAAATTGTAGGTTGACCCTGAGAGAGTCGTCTCTCCTGCAAAAGACTTATTGGTAGTATTCTTCTTAGTGATGATGTTTATCAATCCACCGATAGCCCCATTACCATAGAGAGCAGTAGATCCCTTCACTACTTCTATATGGTCGATAGCAGCGATGTCAATGGTTCTGATGTCACGATCGGTTGAACGTAAAGGAGTTGATTGAGGGATTCCATCAATCAAGATAAGTGCACTTCGTCCGCGAAGTGATTGTGAGCGCGAGCTTGTGGTATTGCTCGATAGAGCCATACCAGGTGTGAGCATACCCAAAAGGTGGGTGATGTCAGGTGCAGCCTTACTCATTTCTGCTATTTGCTTCTGGTCAATGATGGTAACAGTAGCAGCCGCATTCTGCTTTACTTCAGGCATACGTGTTGTGCTAATCGTTACCTCTTTGAGTTGTAATGTGGTGTCTTCCATCTCTTGTGCTTGTGCATTACAAGGCATTGCAGCCATTGTGAGCATTGTAAGAGATAGGTAAATTACTTCTTTCTTCATGTGAACACTATCCGTTAAATATTAATAATCGGTTACAAAAGTATAAATAGTCTTTCAAACTCACAATACCTAAAACAAGGTATAGTTAGAGTCGTAGAGGATGCTGTTGTTTGTTTTTTCATGAAAAGAGAGATTATCTTTCATTCTTAGACAAGCAGTGTATTCGATTTTTTTTCTTACTTTTGCATTGTCTTTTTAGATGTTGTCAGTTTGCGATGCTACCTATATATAATTAGGTGGAAATTATCGGTTATCAAATAAAGGATGTGTATTCTTTGTTCTGACAGGTCTTTATGAGAACTATAAAATGTCATTATATATGTATAAGAAAACAGTTTATCTGTCTGGACTAACGGCGGTATTAGCGTTGACAGGCTGTGCTTCTCATTATGAGTTAGCGGGCATTCAGCGTACACGTGTGCTGGTTGACAGTAGGTATGATGCTACTCCTGATGCTGAAGCAGCAAAGTTTATGGAACCATTTAAGCATAAGGTTGACTCTGTGATGGGACCTGTTGTGGGCGAGGTCGACCACGAGATGGTGGCACATCGGCCTGAGAGTGACCTTTCTAACCTGTTAGCAGATATTATGGTATGGTCTGCTGGCAGCTATAATGAGAAGGTTGACTTCGGTGTTTACAATATGGGAGGTATCCGTGCAGCCCTTTCTAAGGGTAAAGTGACCTATGGAGATGTGTTAGACATTGCTCCTTTTGAGAATAAGATATGCTTTGTGACACTCACAGGTGAGAAGGTTTTAGAGTTGTTCTCACAGATGGCACATACTGGTGGTGAGGCTGTCAGCCATGGGGTAGAACTCGTTTTTACACGTGACCACAAGTTGAAATCGGCTCGTCTCAATGGTAAGGAGATTGACCCAAAGGCAACTTATCGTATTGCAACACTTGACTACTTGGCGCAAGGTAATGATAAGATGGAGGCTTTCAAGTCGGCTACTAATGTCGTATCACCCCAAGCAAGCAGTAATAATACACGCTTCCTTATCATGAACTACTTTAAGGAGCAGACTGCTCAAGGTAAGGTTGTCAATTCACATAAAGAAGGACGTATCCGAGTGGAATAATCTTTTAACGATACACATGTATGAAAAGAAATATATTATTGATTACTTTCTGCTTCCTGGCTGTTCTCGCTTTCGGTCAGGATAAGCACTTAACAATTTTGCATACTAACGATGCGCATAGTCAGATCTATCCGCTTAATACAAATCTCGCAGATACGATGAAGGCTGGGCGAGGCGGTTTCGTGCGTCGTGTGGCTATGATTAAAGAAGAGAGAAAGAAGCAACCTGACTTGCTACTCTTCGATAGTGGCGACTTCTCACAAGGCTCTCCTTATTATACAATGTTCAAGGGTGACGTTGAAGTGGGACTAATGAATCAGATGCACTATGACGCTGCTACGATAGGAAACCATGAGTTCGACTTTGGTATGGACAATATGGTTCGCCTCTTTAAGATGGCTAAGTTCCCTATTGTATGCGCTAATTACGACTTTACGGGTACGCCACTTCAGGGCTTGGTAAAGCCCTACGTTATCTTGAAACGTAATGGCTTAAAGATAGGAGTATTCGGTCTTGCTCCTAAGTTGGATGGTCTTGTGGTGAAAGCTAACTATGGTAAGATTGTTTATAACGACCCTGTTGCTTGTGCACAGAAGGTTATTAACGAGTTAAAAGCAAAGAAGTGCGACTTGATTATCTGTATCTCCCATCTTGGATGGAATATAGAAGGGGTCAGTGATGAGGAGGTTATCGCAGGAACTCGTGGTCTCGACCTCATTTTGGGTGGTCATTCGCATACCTTCCTGACTAAGTTAGAATACGTGAAAGACCTTGATGGTAAGATGGTTGGCGATGATCAGAATGGTAAGCATGCTATTTACGTCGGTAAGTTAGTACTTGATATGAAGAAGAAAAAGTAAGTCTTTCAATCGATAGGACCTATATATAAATAATGTGGGCTGTATCAATAAGGTTGTTAATGGATATCTTATTGATTCAGCCCATTGTCGTTCATGCGCTATGAACGTTGTTGAGAGTATGTGAATAGATGCTTTCTACTGTCGCATTCTCCGCCATTCTATAAGCGTGAAGAGAAAGATAAAAGAGCGTGCAGATGGTCTGATACGAATTATTTTCATGAAAAGAAATATTTATTTTCATGATGAGAAATATTTTTTTCATGAACATAAATTCTTTTATTCATGGTAATAATTCGTGGAAAGCGGTCTCATTTGTTTACAAGAACCAAACCCAATAGTTGGAGGTGACGGTTATTACGGCTACTATTGGACGTGGGTTATGACGTGAAAAGCTATAGTCTGATAGTTTTCTCGGGTTATGAAAGAGGCTCGTGGGTGCCCTTATCTTATATAAATCTCCCCAGATTTCTTGTTGCCCTTTGCCTTCTTCATTTCATCTTGATGCTTTTGGATGATAGGCTTCAGATACTTCTTTGATTTTGTTGTAATCAGTAAAATACCGCCAGTACGTGGATAAAACAGCTTATTGAGGTCGCTGTTTTTGATAACATGCACACTAATGATGTCTTTCTGGTCAAGGTCATCGATGCTCTGTACCTCAACTCCATCTACAAGAAACACTGGGATGTTCAGACTATCTTGCTTTTCTTTGGTCTGTGCGCTAATGTTTATACTTGCAACGAGTGCACAAAGAAGGATAATAAACTTTCTCATAACTACTTTTGTTTACGATTAGTAATGTAACAAAGATACTATTTTTTTATATTGTGAAACAAAGTTCTTACTTTTTTAACATCTTTTGTTGTCTACCTATTCGGCATTGGAAAAAGAAGAGGAGAGTTTCTGTAGGAGAGAAGCAGTACTTTATCTTGGATAATAAAGACTCATAGAATGGAAGATATATGGCGATAGTTGATAAGGTTGATATCACCACTCGAGTTCTCAAAGTCGCCAGAGTAGACAATAGCCTTCTTACTTATGGGAGTCTTTATCCAGCCTTCAATCTGTGTAAGTGTCTTTTCAAATGATGAACTATAAGTCATAGAAGACTTCACTTCAATGGCTGTTAGTTCTCCTTCCTGCTTGATTAAGAGGTCAACTTCATTCTGATTAGAGTCGCGATAGAAGAACACTCCACCTTCTAAGCCCATGTTATAGCGATGCTTGATGGCCTCCATAACAATCATATTCTCAAAGATAGCACCACGCATCTTATCCCTATCTAACTGTTGAGGAGTCTCGATGTCGAGTAGATAACAGGCCAGTCCAGGGTCGTTGAAATAGAGTTTAGGACTCTTCACCAGTCTTTTGGGTATGTTCTCATAGTAGGGTGGGAGGAGCATTATGAGGTAAGAAGCCTGCAAGACAGAAAGCCAGTGGCTGATAGTTTTGGAACTTACGCCTACCTCTGCGCCTAATTCAGAAGCGTTGAAGAGTGAGCCTATTCGTGCTGCACACAGTTTCAAGAACTTTGTGAAGCGTATTTGGTCTTTCATCTGTAGGAGATCTCTAACGTCTTTCTCCAAGTATGTCCTAACATAAGAGGGGTAAAAGAACTTAGCAATATTCTTCTTTGCACAGATAGAAGGGTAGAGCCCGTTGTAAAGGATTTGATTTAGATTGTCTAAATCAACCTTTCCTGTAACCTCCTGTATGGACATTGGCAACAGTTCGAACACCCCTGCACGACCAGCAAGAGATTCTGATAAATTCTTCATTACCTCGAAATTCGAACTTCCTGACAATGCGAAATGTCTCTTGGGATTGTTATCTACAATGCCTTGTATGTAGTCTAATAGTTGAGGACACCTTTGTATCTCGTCAATAAACATTCCTTCATCTGTCTGATTAAGGAAGGCTATGGGATCATTCTTTGCGTAATCAAGAATGTTGAGGTCCTTTAGACTGTATTTCTCGTAGAGTGGGAATAATTGAGTTAGCAATGTACTCTTGCCTGATTGACGTGGTCCAGAGACTGCTATCACGGAGAAATATTTTGATGCCTCAAGTATCGTTTCCTCTATTTTGCGATGTATATAATCGTTCATAAGTTTATGTAAAATTGAAGTTCAACTCCAAAATTACATAAAAAAGGGCCTGTGTACAAGTGAAAAGCGTGTTTTTAATAAAAAATCTATGCAATTTTGGAGTTGTACTTCAATATTGCATAGATTCTATAAGTGTTATGGTAAGTCTTCTTCCGTTGCCTTTCTTCGATGTAATATCTGCTAATTTTGCAAACAAGCGATTTATTCAAAGTAGAAAGTGAGGGCTATCATCTTTGTCCGTGTATCGTTGACAGAGTTGGTGTACATGAGCATATTCTTGTCTTGGAGGTTCTTTGAATGACTCTTGTCAAGGCTATTAGTAAGACTGTACATGAACTTTAATTCTGGACGTAACTTAAAGTAAGGGAGGTAGAAATCACATCCAAGTCCCACTTCTACGAAGACATCACTACGTTTGAGCTTGATATAATCATTGTCCTTACCTGAGAGATTGAGCATAGGGTTCAATCCTAACATTACGTATGGGCGGTGGTTGTTGAATCGTGGGGCCGCTGCAATGAGGTCGAAAGCGCATGAGATATATGCTGTCTTTAGTTCTTGCACCTGTTCAGTAGGTTCGCCTTGCGTATTAAGGTCTGTGAGGTTTCGGAAAGTGAGATGTCGTGTGCCAAAGTACATGGCTGGGGCCATACGCAGTTGGAGGGTTGAGTTGAGTCGTAACTCACCTAAGACGCCAACAGTGAAACCCGCATCCCAACGGTCTTGGTCTACTGAAATAGTCTTCTGAACCAGTCCGTTACCATCTCCAAGGTCTACCATCTGTGGTCCGACATTATTGAGTTCGAGGTCTTGTAGATGTGTTCCGACGAGTACACCGAAATGAAATTCACGCAAGTCGGTGTAGGGACGGTTCTGAACTCTCCGTTCCTGTGAATGGCTTGAAAGCACAATAGCCAATGAGATAAGTGCGAATAGTATTCTTTTCATATTATTCTTCAAACGTTTATCTACTTGTTTTATTGTCTATCTTCCTGTTGATATTTCCTCTTCTTTAGGTGTCTCTCATCCTTTTTAGGTATGAAGCAAGAAAAACGATGTTGTTTAATGTAATAGAGGGTAGCCTTCGTGATAGTTGTGTTATTTGTTTATAAGTTTCTATTTAATAGTTAGTTACGTTTATGAAAGGCCTTGTGATTCTATTTTTATGTCGTCTAAATATTTGTAATTTATCTCATTATGTTTAGGTATTAAGGAATTTATTCCTAACTTTGCACCATCAAATTTAGGTATAAACCTATTTGTAATACAAGAACATTATTAACATTATAAATTATTTATATTATGGCTTACGTAATTGGTAATGATTGTATCGCTTGTGGTACATGTATCGACGAATGTCCAGTAGAGGCAATCTCTGAGGGTGATATCTATAAGATTGACGCAGACGCATGCACAGAATGCGGCACATGTGCGTCAGTTTGTCCAAATGAGGCTATTAGCCTTCCATAAGGTTTATAACCTGTTACTGATTAAATTCATAAGGCGAGTCGTAAGGCTCGCCTTTTTGTGTTTTATGTCCGAGCAACTTTTATTAGCCTTTTCTTTCTTAACAGCAAAGTTTATGATGGTTCTGGTTAACGGAGGAATGCAACTTTTTAAAATAAGAGGGATATAATACGTACTACTACAAGAATAGTTTTAAATTCGTTTTGCTGTCATTTTTAACATTTGACGTAACTCCTCTGTAAACAAGATAGTTAAGTGATAACTTTGTGTGACGGCAGTGACAGCAAGTTGAGTTTTGGTTGGAAATTACTTTGCAGTTGGTACATAGAAATAGAACATGTAGTGAGCTTTCTGTTGGCATGGGCAACTGTAAAGTAATACGAGAAATCTAATGCAATAAAGAAAGGTTGTGTAATCACTTGAAACGAGGGCTGAATCTAATACTATATGCCAGATTACTTCTTTCTTATAGATATGAGTTAGCTTTATCAGATACCAATCATTATAAGTAGGTATATCTGTCTCTTTATATTAAACGGATAGTATATAAACAAAAAAGGTTGGTAATCAAAAATGATTATCAACCTTTTTGTAGCGGGACGGGGCTACGATCCCCGGACCTCCGGATTATGAATCCGACGCTCTAACCAACTGAGCTATCCCGCCATCCATATTACTTTCGTTCTCGAAAGCGGGTGCAAAGGTATGAAGAAAAAATCATACTTGCAAATAATAATTCACTTTTTTGCGGTTTATTCATTAAAAACATTCTTTCTCTGTGTCGGATACTGCAGGGGAGGCGATGGTTTGCTGCTTATTATAATAAGGATAGAAGATATGCTTTTGAGTAAGAACACCATCCTAATTTATGCTTATTAGTGATGGAATACAATAAAAGTATGAACTTAGACGTTTAAAGGATGTCTTTCTGTTTGGCGCAGTAAGAGAAGAAAACGGTTCTATGATGATATTATCGCAAGTATATCTAACGGCTATTTAAGTAACTGCTAAGAACAAACTTATATGATGACTTTATTCCTGGAAGAGGATAATATGAGGGCGAAGAGACACAATAGAAAGTTGATAAATAAGCATAAACAAAACGCTTTACTTAGTTATGAGTAAGAAAGTAGAATTAGAATATGAATTGAAAACACGCTCAGGCAGTGCTGTGTGGGCACTGATTAGCACACCTATAGGGCTGAAGAAGTGGTTAGCAGATGACGTGACAATAAATGAGGATGTCGCAACCTTTGTATGGGGCGACCCGCTTCGTGAGCATGATATACATACAGCAAAAATCGTTGAAATGGTCAAGAACGACCATGTACGTTTCCATTGGGAGGCTTCGGAGGATGAAGCTTATTGGGAGATAAAGATGTTTCATAGTGAGATTGCGGGTAATTACCATCTATATATAACTGACTTTGCAGAGGACGATGACGTCGAGGGCTTAGAACAGATGTGGAATCAAAACATAGAACGTCTACATGTCATAACGGGAATGTAAGCTCCTTGATGCTAATTTGGCGTGAACAGATAGATGAAAGAGGCTGGTTAAAGAATAAAAATATTAAAAAAGACAATTACTCTGATATTTTTATGTAAATTTGCAAAAGGTAAGCTATTCTCCACTGATGGGACCTCTGTATCCTTAATGTGTCTTAGCTCGTATGTAAATAAGGGAGAATAAACTCCTTGTCATTATATCATGTTTCGAATCAAGAAGTTAGATATCTTTATTGCCAAGCAATTTGGTATGCTTTTCATGGGAACTTTCTTCATCAGCTTGTTCGTGTTGATGATGCAGTTCTTGTGGAGATATGTTGATGACTTGATAGGTAAAGGATTGTCAATGGACGTTCTTGGACAATTCTTCTGGTACATGAGCTTAATGATGGTACCACAGGCTCTTCCGTTGGCAATTCTTCTTTCATCGCTAATCTCCTATGGTAACCTTGGCGAAAGTTCGGAGTTGACGGCTATCAAGGCTGCTGGCATCTCTCTTATTCAGTCGTTTAGAGGACTAATCTTTATTAGTGTTCTTATCGCTTTTGGCTCGTTCTATTTCCAAAACAATGTGGGGCCAACAGCACAAAAGCATATTGCTCAATTACTTATATCCATGAAACAGAAGAGTCCTGAGCTGGAAATACCAGAAGGAATCTTCTATGATGGTATACCACAGACGAACCTCTATGTTGAAAAGAAGGATATGAAGACTGGCCACCTATATAATATTATGGTGTATAGGATGACGGACAGCTACGAAGACCAGGCTATTATCCTTGCTGATTCAGGTATGTTACAGTCTACAGCAGACAAGAAACACCTTGTATTGAACCTATGGAGTGGAGAATGGTTTGAGAACATGCGCTCACAAGAAATGGGTAATAGTGCCAGTGTCCCATATCGTCGAGAGACCTTTGCACATAAGCATATCGTCCTTGACTTCGATGGTGACTTCAACTTAACGGATATGGCTGGTATCTCAAATGATGCTCGTACGAAGAGTATTACGAAGATACAGCACGATAAGGACTCCCTTGTTCACGTCTACGATAGTGTGGGTAACGCTTTCTATAAGGATGCACAGTCCCTTTATTATCGAACGCCTAAGTTAAAGGCTGTCGAAAGGAAGGAGGCCATAAAACTGTCGGAAGAAAAGGCGTTCAACATAGATTCGGCCTTTAATAAGCTACCTGCCGATCAACGACGTTATGTTGTTGACCAAGCTTTATCGACTGTTCAGCAAGAAGTAAGCGACCTTGATTTTAAGAGTATGATAACCAGTGATGGTGATAAGCTTATCCGATTGCATGAAATAGAGATTATTAATAAGTTTACGTTATCGCTGATATGTATTATCTTCTTCTTTATCGGTGCACCACTCGGTGCTATTATCCGAAAGGGAGGATTGGGTATTCCAATCATTATCAGCGTTATTGTGTTCATTATCTTTTATATCCTCGATAACACTGGTTATCGAATGTCGCGACAGGGAGACTGGGCTATCTGGTTTGGTAAGGGGCTTTCTATGGCCATACTTATCCCAATGGCGATATTCTTTACGTACAAAGCCAACAATGACTCAACTGTATTCAATGCAGATATGTATAGGAGAATGTTGATGAAGATGTTTGGAATGAGGGTGAAACGTAGCGTTGCGAGCAAAGAAGTTATCTTGCATGACCCTGACTATGATAAAGATGCAGAACTACTGAAGGATTTGAACGTTAGAATTGAGGACTATGCTAAGACTCGAAGACTTAAGTCAGCACCTAATGTAATAAAGGTGTTCTTCCGTTATCATACGGATCATGTCATCGAGAAGATTAATGACGAACTTGAAACTGTCATTGAAGACTTGGGTAATACACGCAATAAGGTCATCATGACAGAACTGAATAAATACCCAATATTAGCTGTTAAGGCACATACAAGACCGTTCGACCATAAGTGGTCTAATATTCTTGCAGCAGTGATACTGCCAGCTGGTATCTTCTTCTACTTCCGCATGTGGCGTTTCCGCTTGCGTCTTTATCGTGATCTCCATACGATTATTGGATGTAACGTGACGATTATCTCAGAGATAATACGGATGAAGGAAAGAGAGGAACAAAGGTTTATTGGTATCGAAACAACAAACAATCAGTAACAATATGGAAGACTTTAAACTCGATAGCATCGAAGATGCGCTGAAAGACTTTCGGGAGGGAAAGTTCGTTATCGTTGTTGATGACGAAGACCGAGAGAATGAAGGTGACCTTATTATGGCTGCAGAAATGATCACACCAGAGAAGGTTAACTTTATGTTGAAGAATGCACGAGGTGTGCTTTGTGTACCTATTACGATATCACGGGCGGAAGAATTGGACCTACCTCACCAAGTTTCTGATAACACATCAATGCTTGGTACTCCGTTCACCGTCACCGTTGATAAGCTGGAAGGCTGTTCGACAGGTGTGTCTACACATGATCGTGCTGAGACAATCAAGGCGTTAGCCGACCCAAAATCTACTCCACAGACCTTTGGCCGACCTGGTCATATCAACCCATTGTATGCTCAAGACAATGGAGTCCTGCGTCGTTCGGGTCATACCGAGGCTGCCGTCGATCTCTGTAAGCTCTCTGGCTGTTTCCCAGCGGGTGTGTTGATGGAGATAATGAACGAAGATGGATCGATGGCGCGTATGCCTGATTTGCAGAAACGTGCAAAGGAATGGGGACTGAAGATTATTAGTATCAAGGATATCATAGCTTATCGCTTGAAGACCGAGACAAGTATTGTTGTCGGTGAGGAGGTAGATCTCCCTACTAAATATGGTATGTTCCATCTGATTCCATTCCGTCAAGCGAATGGATTAGAGCACATGGCACTTATTAAAGGTACGTGGACAGAAAACGAACCGGTGCTTGTGCGTGTACACTCTTCATGTGCGACGGGCGATATTCTTGGTAGTCAACGTTGTGATTGTGGTGAGCAACTGCACAAGGCAATGGAGATGATTGAGAAAGAAGGTAAGGGTGTCCTTATCTATATGCAACAGGAAGGACGTGGCATCGGCTTGATGAATAAGATTGCTGCCTATAAACTGCAGGAAGAAGGACTTGATACTGTTGAGGCAAACCTCCACCTTGGCTTCCGTCCTGACGAACGTGATTATGGTTGCGGAGCACAGATGTTGCGCCATCTTGGCGTCCATAAGATGCGTCTGATTACAAACAACCCAACGAAGCGTGTGGGGCTTGAAGCTTACGG
Source organism: Prevotella sp. oral taxon 313 (assembly GCF_003043935.1). Taxonomy (NCBI): domain Bacteria; kingdom Pseudomonadati; phylum Bacteroidota; class Bacteroidia; order Bacteroidales; family Prevotellaceae; genus Prevotella; species Prevotella sp. oral taxon 313. The sequence goes on along the minus strand of NZ_PYXE01000001.1, from coordinate 1,909,698 downwards.
ATTGGAGATTGAGGAGAATGTCCCTATTGAGATTACTCCTAATAAGTTTGATTATCGCTATTTGAAGACGAAGCGTGATCGCATGGGTCACGACTTGCATCTATAAAGATAATATACTATTGAAAGGCTTTGTAGTAAGCCTTGTTATCAATCCCACTATGGAGAGGCGTTCTGTCTCTTTATAGTGGGATTGTTGTTTATGCTTTTGGGAGTTCATCTTCATAATCTGTTCGAATCAAAAATGGTCTGTTGGCTGGTGGCGAATGGAGTAGGATAGAGTGGTGGTAGTGTTTTGTGACCTCTGACAGTTGTTACTCGTGTAAGTTTGTTAGCTACCAGTTGCTATGTGGAAATATGAGAAAAATGCTGCACTTATAGGTTTATGACAGGTGAGATGTTACTCAATAGGGTAAGTGTGGGCTTTTGTTGCAAGTTGTGTGAAGGGTAGGCACAAAGCTATGAATTGCTTGAGTGAATGTAAGTTAGAGAGGTCGATAGATGTAAAAGGAGGTTTTATATAGACGAATATGGTAAGTCTTTGTTTGCAAAGTAAAGTATATTAGGTATGTAAATATTATTGTATTTCATGTCTGTTTGGCTTTACGATAAGTATCTTAAAAGTACCGCTCTATACTTTAAGGGAATTTGCTTAGCTGTAAAAAATCATTACATAATATCGATCTAATTACCCTTACAATATGAGTATAAGAACTCTTATGATAGAGCTTATAATATGCAATAAGTCAATAGGTTACATATTGTCTTAAAGAAGACGCCCTTCTTGCTTCAAAAAGGGCGTCTTCAACATGCAAGAAGGGCATGTTCTTGAATGCAGTTAGGCCTCTTCTATTATCTTAAAAAGCGTGTACTCTATTCATGAAGGGTAAAAATAGTTGACAGAAAGGGGAGGGAGAGCGATTTCCATAGCCTCTAATACCCATCAGTCGTTACCTACTCCCATCACTAACACCATCCCTTAACACCCATCCACCATCACCTAACATTCATCTTCCATCACCTATTACCCACCAAGCACAAGCCCTTAACACCTATCCACCATCACCTAATACCCATTTTCCATCATCTATTACTCACCAAACACAAACCCTTAACACCTATTCACCATCACCTACCACCCATAATCCATCACCTATTACCCACCAAACACAAACCCTTAACACCTATTCACCATCACCTACCACCCATAATCCATCACCTATTACCCACCAAACACAAGCCCTTAACACCTATCCACCATCACCTAACACCCATAATCCAACACCTATTACTCACCAAACACAAGCCCTTAACACCCATCCACCATCACCTGACACCCATAATCCAACACCTATTACCCACCAAACACAAGCCCTTAACACCTATCCACCATCACCTAACACCCATTTTCCATCACCTACTACCCACCAAACACAAATCATTAACACCGATCACCTAACACTCATCACCCACCACCCATCAACTCTATTTGAGTATAACTCATGTGTTACTCGGTGAGTAGAATAGGTGTTCAGTTCTTGTAACAAGATTCTTCTTAGTATTTAATTTCTATCACTTTTAGTATCGGAAGAACCATATTTTTGTGGTTTTAGCTGTCAAATCGGCAGTAAAAATGTTATAATGATAAAATAAAGAAAGAAAAGTTACGTTATCAGAATGAATTTACGTACTTTTGTACTTGATATTATTCATAAAGAAAGATAAAGTTCGAAATGGCACAACTATCAGATCGTTTGAATCGACTGGCGCCTTCTGAAACATTAGCAATGTCGCAGAAGAGTAGTGAAATGAAAGCGCAGGGAATTGATGTTATCAATATGAGTGTGGGTGAACCAGACTTTATGACACCCGACCATGTGAAGGAAGCGGGCAAAAAAGCTATTGATGATAACTTCTCTAAGTATTCTCCTGTTCCTGGATATCCTGTTCTGCGTGAGGCAATTGTTAAGAAACTGAAGCAAGAGAATCACCTTGAATATGCTGTTTCAGAGATAGTTGTTGGCACAGGAGGTAAGCAAGGTGTATGCAATGCTATTTTGGCTTTGGTTAATCCTGGTGATGAGGTCATTATTCCTGCACCTTATTGGGTTAGTTACCCACAGATGGTAAAACTCGCTGGAGGCGTTCCTGTAATTGTTTCTGCTGGTATTGAACAGGATTTCAAGATTACGGCTGAACAGTTGGAGTATGCGATTACACCCAAGACAAAGATGATTATTCTTTGTTCTCCAAGTAATCCTACTGGTAGTGTCTACTCTGCAGAAGAGTTGGAGAGCTTAGCCAAGGTCGTCTTGGCACATGATGACTTGTTCGTTCTGTCAGATGAGATATACGAACACATTAATTATATAGGTGGTCATTGTAGTATTGCTTCTTGCCAAGGGATGAAAGACCGTACGATACTCTGCAATGGTGTTAGCAAAGCTTACGCTATGACAGGTTGGAGATTAGGCTGGATTGCTGCACCAGAGTGGATTGCAAAAGGAATTAATAAGCTACAAGGACAATATACGTCAGGTACATGTAGTGTAAGTCAAATGGCAGCTGTGGCTGCATACGAGGCTGATCAAGCTTGCGTGGCTGACTATCGTGAAGCATTTCGACGTCGTCGTGACTTGATAGTTAGGTTGGCAAAGGAGATACCTGGCCTTGAAGTGAATGTACCACAGGGTGCATTCTATCTCTTCCCTAAATGTTCAAGCTACTTTGGCAAGACAGATGGTAAGCATGTCATTCGTAGTTCGTCAGACCTCGCAATGTATATTCTTGAAGAAGGAGGCGTGGCAACAGTGGGTGGTGACGCTTTTGGTGCCCCAGAATGTTTCCGAATGAGTTACGCAACAAGTGATGATAATATTAAGGAAGCACTACGTCGTATCAAAGAAGTACTTTCAAAACTTAAATAGGGCTCGAAAGAGTAGATAGTAATAAAGTAGAGAGAGAAACCGTACATTTATAACTGTTAAATGTTATTAATCCTATCTCTATTTTTCTTTTAATTACTATCTTTGCGGAGATAAGACACTGTGTTGAACGAGCTCACATACGGCTCGTATCATACAAATGCTTATAAATCAGAAAGATATTAACAAATTAATTCATTAATAACCTAAAAATTAAAATTTTATCAAATTATGGCAACTACACAACAAAAACCAGTCCCACAGAAAAAGTCTGAGGGCTTCACAGGAGTTAGAGGTGCATTTTGGATTATCATCTTTTGCGCTATCGTTGCGTTCGCATTGTTCTACTTTTGGTTCGGCAATCAGATGCACTTCCAGGATGGTGCTGCACGTGAGAACCCAGCAGACGTTTGGGGTACTATCTTCAAGGGTGGCGTAGTCGTTCCTGTTATCCACACTCTCTTGTTGACAGTGCTCGCTATGTCTATCGAGCGTTGGATGGCTTTGAAGACTGCTTTCGGTAAGGGTGCCCTTCCAAAGTTCGTTGCAAACATCAAGAGTGCTCTTAACGCTAATGACCTTGCTAAGGCTAACCAACTCTGCGATCAGCAGAAGGGTTCTGTAGCAAACGTTGTTAAGGCTTCTTTGAACGCTTACAAGGATATGGAGACTGGTGCTAATGCTAACCTTAAGAAGGCTCAGAAGGTAGCTAAGATTCAGCAGGCTCACGAGGAGGCTACTCAGCTCGAGATGCCAACTCTGACAATGAACCTCCCTATCATTGCTACTCTCGTAACTCTTGGTACTCTTACTGGTCTTCTCGGTACTGTAACCGGTATGATCAAGTCGTTCTCTGCTCTTTCTGCAGGTGGTGGTGCTGACTCTGCTGCACTTTCTGCTGGTATTTCTGAGGCGTTGATCAACACCGCTTTCGGTATTGCAACATCTTGGTGTGCAGTGGTATCATACGGTTACTACTCTAACAAGGTTGACAAGTTGACTTTCGCCCTCGACGAGGTTGGTTATTCTATCGCTCAGACATACGAAGTAAACCACACAGACGAGGCTTAATTTTTGCTAACCCTTTAATAATTTATCGCTATGGGTAAAGTAAAAGTTAAGAAGAATGACACTTTTATCGACATGACGCCTATGTCAGACGTTATGACCCTGTTGCTTACCTTCTTTATGCTGACTTCTACTTTCGTTAAGAATGAGCCAGTGAAGGTAAATACTCCGGGTTCTGTGTCTGAAACTAAGGTGCCTGAGAATGGTGTCTTGACAATTCTCGTTAGTCCTGAAAAAGGACCTAATGGAAAGCCTACTGGCGAAGGCCAGGTTTTCATGAGCTACGATAATACCAATGAGTTGGGACAGATCGTAGGCAATATGGGCATTACATTGACTCCTGCACAGAAGAAAACTTTTGTTGCTGAGTCTACATTTGGTACTCCGCTCGATAAGTTGGCTGCTTATTTGTCTAAGCCTGCTGCAGAGCGTAGTAAAGAACTCCCTAAGATGGGTATTCCTCTCGATAGTATCCAAGGACAGGAGATGACTGAGTTCCAACAGTGGGTTAACGCAGCCCGCCAGGTGAACCCAAAGGTTAGACTTGCTATCAAGTCTGATGCTGACTCTCCTTATGGTACCGTTAAGAAGGTAATGAGCGAACTCCAAGATATGGATGAGAGCCATTACTATATGATCACACAGTTGGACGCTAAAAAGGCTGCTCAGGCAGCTAATAAGTAAGGAGATCAAAGTATGGAAATGATGGATACAGGAAAAGGAGGCGGCAAGCAGAAGAAGATGACCGTCCGCGTAGACTTTACGCCGATGGTGGATATGCTTATGTTGCTGATTACTTTCTTCATGCTTTGTACTTCGCTTAGCAAGCCTTCAACTATGGAGTTGACGATGCCAAGTAATGATAAAACTCAGAATGAGAACCAGAAGAATGAGGCTAAGGAGTCACACTCTATTACAATTTACATTGCTGACGGAGATAAAATCTTCTATGGTAATGGTAAACCAGAGTATGATAACGCTAATTGGCTGAAGCCTGCTGATTGGAGTAATACTTCAAAAGGTATTCGCTACGTTCTTCAACATAAGCAAGTGGGTGATCCTTCTACTGGTGAAGCTATCTCTATCCCATATAAGGATATGGATATCGCTGTAAAGGATCTGAATCGCAAGAAGGCTGAGAACCCTAAGGCTTATCCTGATAGCATCTATCAGGCTGAGATTGCATCGATTAAAGGTGGTATGATTGATGGCAAGAAGGTTTCAACCATGACTGTCATTATTAAACCAACTGATCATGCTTCATATCGTCACTTGGTAGACATCCTCGATGAAATGCAGATTTCATATATTGGAACTTACGTCATTGACAAGCTGACAGACCAAGACAAGGCACTCTTAGCCAAGAAAGGTATAAAGGCTTAATCACTGATTCGTAAACAATTAAAGAAAGAAAGACAATGGCAAAAATAGATTTATGCGATCCTAAATGGGTCGACATGGTGTTCGCCGACAAGAACAAGGAGTACGGTGCATACAAGCTTCGTAAAACTGTTTCTCAGCGTAACATCAAAGCGTTAGCTATTCTGCTTTGTGCTGCATTCCTCGGTGGTGGTTACTTAGCTTATCAGATTAAGAAGCACAACGACGAGTTGGCTGCTCAAGCTGCTTATGCTGCTAAGATGGAATTAGCTGCTCTTGAGCAGGCTAAGAAAGATCAGGCTGAGCGTAAGAAGCAACAGAAGAAGGAAGAACCTAAGAAGGTTGACGTTGAAAAGGTTGTTCCTGAAACTCGTGCAACTGTTAAGTTTACAGCCCCTGTCATCAAGGATGATAAGGATGTAAAGGAAGAGATGCCACCAATGGTCAAGATGAACAAGGAGACCAAGGCAGTCGGTGTTGAGAACAAGGAAGGTACGGAAGATCGTACTGAAACTGCAGCTCGTAGTACCGTTGCTACTCCTGAGCAGATTGTACCAAAGATCGAAAAGCCTGTTGTTGAGGCTCCAAAACCAGAGCCAAAGCAGGAGGTTGAGAATAAGGTCTTCACAGTGGCAGAGGTTATGCCTTCGTTCCCGAACGTAAATGCTTGGTTGGCTTCTCACATCCAGTACCCAGCTGTAGCAGCTGAGAATGGTGTGCAGGGTCGTGTTATCGTTAAGTTCGTTGTAGGACGCGATGGTAGCGTAAGTCAGGCACAGATTGTTCGTGGTGTTGACCAGTCACTCGACCGTGAGGCGCTTCGTGTTGTTAACAGCATGCCGAAGTGGTCTCCTGGTATGAACAATGGTCAGCCAGCAAACGTTTGGTTTACTCTCCCTATTACCTTCAAACTGCAGTAAAAGCAAATATTATATGAAAAGAACCAGATTCTACATAACAGTAGGATTGATGCTATCCCTCGGCTTCCTTCTGTCTGCTTGCGGACAGAAGAAAGCTAAGGACGGCAGAACAGATACACCGACGTCAGGGACGATTCAATTCGCCTCTGACGAAAGTTTTAGTCCTATTATAGAGGAACTGTTACAGAATTATCAGTTCCGCTACCCACAAACTCACTTGTTGCCAATCTATACAGATGACAACAAAGGTATGCAACTGATTCTCGACCAGAAGGTTAATCTTTTCTTTACTTCTCATGCACTGACGAAGGGAGAGGATGCCATGTTACGAGAGAAAGGTCCTATTCCAGCGGTATTCCCGATAGGATATGATGGAATTGCTTTCATTGTGAACAATACGAATGCTGATTCATGTATTACGGTCACAAATGTTAAGAAGATTCTCAGCGGACAGATTACTAAGTGGAATCAACTGAACCCGAAGAATAACAAAGGTAACATAGAAGTTGTCTTTGATAACAAGGCTTCAGCAACATTGCACTATGTAGTCGATTCGATATTAGGTGGAAAGAATATTAAGGGGGCGAACATTGTTGCTGCAAGCAATAGTAAGTCGGTTGTCGACTATGTTCATAAGACTCCTAACGCCATAGGTGTTATTGGTTCAAACTGGTTGAATGACCACAGAGACTCAACAAACACTACATTTAAGAAAGATATTACCGTAGTAGGTATCTCACAGGCTACTGTAGCACAGCCTGGTAACAGTTGGCAGCCATACCAAGCTTATCTCTTGGATGGAAGGTATCCGTTTGTTAGAACAATCTATGCGATAGTTGCTGACCCTCATAAGGCACTTCCATGGGCATTTGCTAACTTCGTAACGAACCCTATTGGGCAGAAGATTATCTTCAAGGCTGGTCTATTACCTTATCGTGGAGAGATTAACATCCGTGAGGTAGAGGTAAAGACACAGTAGTGGTTTAATGATTAACTACGGATCATCTGACAGGATACAGATGTAATAAGAGCTACCAGTGCATGTGGTTTTAGCATCAGATTACTTGTTCCCAAACTGGGACGAAGATATTGGTGTAAGCTACCATTGTAAGTGGTTGAGCAATGATTATGTGTCCTCTTGCTAAGTTGGACATATCGTGCAAGCAGCCATCGCAGGTGGTTTAAGTATTAAGTATAGGTCATCTTGCTAAGTCGGAAGTATGGTAAAGGCACAGCCATCACAAATGGTCTAATTCTTAACTACTGATAATCATGTTGTGTTGGAAAAGCCGTACAAATTTTCATCACATGTGGTTTAAGCAATTAACTACGAGCCCTTTAGTTGGATGGAGGTATTGTACAAATCACCAAAGTATGTAGCTTAAGTATTAATTACGTGTTATCTAACAGGTAAGTCTTGGCAAGAAACATTAAATTAGAGGTAGTTATAGACGTAGAGTAAGTAGTTATAAGATAGAGATAAATGATCTTGCTTATCCTTGATAATAATCAATTATGGATATTTTCTTTAAACTATTATGTCATGATAGGCGTCTTAATAAATAATGTGTTCACTTAAATTGAAAATTAAAGAGAGAGAATTATGAAGACAAAGAAATATTTAATAGCTGGAGCTTTGATGTTGGCAATGTCAACTCCAGTAATGGCACAGGATGTTGATTACGCAGTAGCTCTAAAGCCTATTGTAGCTGCTATCGAAGCTGCACCAAATGATCCAAAGGCAGCCAAGGACCTCATCAAGGAGTATCAAAAGACCTTTAAGAAGAGTGAAGAGGCTATTGTTGCGTTGGGTAATGTTTATCTTTTGCAGCATAACTACGATGCAGCAACAGAGATTGCCAACAATGTTATCAATAATAAGAAATTTAAGGGCAGCTTAGCATACGTTCTTTTGGGCGACATTGCTGCTCTTAAGGACTCTATTGGTAATGCGGGTGCAGCTGCTACACAGTATCAGAACGCAATTACTGTTGATCCACAGAACGTAACAGCTTACGAGCGTTATGCAAAGGTTTTTCGTCATGTAAATTCAAAGGTTGCTGTTCAGAAACTTGAAGAACTTCGTAAGGTTAAGCCAGACTATCCTGTAGAGGCAACTGCAGCTGAAATCATGTTGAATGACGGTAAGTATAAGGAAGCTTTGGAGTGGTATGGTAAGGCTAATCCTGCTAATATGTCAGAGGATAACTTCTATAACTATGGCTTCGCGGCATACATAACAAAAGACTACCAGAGAGCTTTGGATGTTGTAAAGCAGGGTTTACAGAAATTCCCTAACAGTGAGTACTTGAGCCGTATAGCAATGATGGCATCTGTTGAGTTGAAGGATTATGCTTCAGCTATCAACTATGGAAAGGCTGTATTCGCTGGTTCTGGTAAGAAGGTAGCTAACGACTACGATGTATATGCAAAGGCTCTCTGTGGTGCTCAGCAGTATGACGAGGCTATTAGCACTGTCAACAAGGCACTTGAAGCTGATAAGAACAATATTGAACCATTGAAGACTTTGGCCGCTATCTATGCTGCACAGGGTAATGATGATAAAGCACTTGAGGTTCAGCAGGAGTATCTTTCAAAGAGCAAGAAGGCTACTAACAACGACTGGGCAACACTTGCCAACACATACATTGCAAAGGCAGATGGCTTGACAGACCGTGCTGCAAAGAATGCGGTTCTCGCTAAGGCTCTTGACGTTTATGAGCAGATGGTTGCCAAGTTCCCAACAATCTCTGACTGGGTATGGTTGAACCAAGCTAACGTAGCTCAGTTAATGAACGACCCAGATAAGGTTGCTGAGATATATCAGAAGGTTGCTGCATACGAAGAGGCAAAGCCAACACTCGACGAAGATAGCAAGAGCTATTTGGAGAACGTTTACTATGGTCTTGGTTACTATTACTCAAAGAAGGGTAATAAGCCTCTTGCAGACGAGTACTTCAACAAGGTGCTGAAGGTTAACCCTAACAATGAGGGTGCAAAGAAGGCTTTAGGAATGTAATTATCCGTAATATTTATTAGGTATAAGGGCGATGGTCGTAATGACTATCGCCCTTTTTTTTAATGTTACAACGCTGGCGTAGGAGGCTTGTCGTAGGTAAGATCCGTTATTGCCTATGTCGTTCTAACATTTTAAATCCCCATTATAGATGAGTTTTAGTTACTCTTATCAATAACAGAGAATAGTGTGTTGCAAATTATTTTCATGAAAAAAAATATTTTTCTTCATGAAAATAAATATTTCTTCTCGTGAAAATAAATATTTCTTCACACGAGAATAAATTGTCGAAGATAGATTCTTGCGATAGAAGAAAGAAATAATTAAGCAGATAATATTGGTGTTTCTATAGCTTTAGAGATGATAGGTTCTACCCTTAGATTGGGCTGTTATTAATGGAGGTAAAGTTTAGCTATATTCTTGTTCATTCTTTTGCAAACGAAGAAGGAAGCATATCACTTTGAGTTTTAGACAGACCTTTGTTAGTGTCATGCTTCCTTATCGTGTTACTCTATGGTTCTCTATATCCAATAGAGAGGGTAGAGTGTATTAGAGTCGTTTCTTTGTTCGTATTTTATGAACTAATCTAAACACATGTAGAGAATATAAGTGACAATATGACGGATGTCATTTTTCTGTTCACAAAGATAGGTTAAATTTCTCAAAGATGCTTTCAAGAAAAGCGAAAATCATTGCACTCTAATGTATAAATTATCTTTCTTATCCTTTTTCGTGAGTGTCATTTTATCTTTTCTCGTTAATTTTGTGTATCTTTGTGAACGTTTGAAAAGTCACAAAACAAAGTGTTCAATAGTGTTCGGCTTGTCTACTTAGCCCTATATGTCTCTCTTGGCTGACATGATAGGATAACCTCTAATTGGTTTGCAGATAGTAGACGGTAGAAGATGAACACACCTCAAGCAATAGTGAAAATAATAGAACATATAACACGATAAGCATTGAAAACAGAAAGAAAGATAAGTCCGTGGGCATGGATTCCTTCTCTTTATTTCGCAGAGGGCCTGCCTTATATTGCCGTAACGGTGTTGTCACTTCAAGTCTATATGCAGATGGGGCTGTCAGATGCCGAAGTTACGTTTTACACATCATGGCTTTATCTGCCTTGGGTTATCAAACCCTTGTGGAGTCCCTTCCTTGATTTGATAAAGACAAAACGATGGTGGATTATCATTATGCAAACGCTTGTGGGAGCAGCCTTTGCTGGAGTAGCTTTTACGGTTAACACGTCTCTATGGCTTCAAGGAACCATCTGTTTCTTCTGGTTACTTGCTTTCAGTAGTGCTACGCATGATGTAGTTGCCGATGGGTTCTATATGATGGGACTCAACCAGCACGACCAAGCCTTTTTCGTTGGTATTCGTTCTACCTTCTATCGTATTTCTATGGTCGTCGGAAAGGGTGGACTGATTGCTCTTGCAGGTTTTCTGCACATGAGCTTTGATGTACAATGGACGTGGTCGCTTGTGTTCTATGGCCTGATGGCACTCTTTATGGGTCTTGCTCTCTATCATCGTTTGATACTCCCTTGTCCATCTGAAGACGCAGAGAGAGAACAAGTTTCAGCTTGCCATTTATTACGCAGCTTTGGGCAGACCTTTCTCTCCTTCTTCAAAAAGGAACAAGCACTAACCACTATTTGCTTTCTATTACTCTTTCGATTGCCAGAGGCATTAATTATACCTATCTCTCAACTTTTCCTACAAGCATCGAAGGCAAAGGGAGGGATAGCACTTTCCGAGATTGAGTATGGTACAGTGAATGGTATAGTTGGTACAGTAGGCCTCTTGATAGGTGGTGTTATAGGAGGAATGATGATTAGTCGTGATGGTTTGAAGCGTTGGATATGGCCGATGACTGCAGCTATCACGTTGCCTAATTTGGCCTACGTTTACCTCGCCTATATGCTTCCAGACAACGTAATAGCCGTTAGTGTAGCCGTATTTATCGAGAATTTCGGTTATGGTTTTGGGTTCAGTGCTTATATGCTCTTTATGATTTATTTCAGTCAGGGTGAACACAAAACCAGTCATTACGCCCTCTGTACGGGTTTTATGGCATTGTCAATGATGGTTCCGGGACTATTTGCGGGAACATTAGCACAGGCTGTGGGTTATCGTTGGTTCTTTGTAATCGTGATGATAGTCTGCATCTTCCCCTTCTTGGTAGCTCATCAGCTACGTATTGATGAGGACTTTGGAAAGAAGTAATGGTTGGGGGCTGGGCTTTGAAGAGAAAGGAAAGGAGCGAGAAGGTAGCCATTGCATGGGAAGACTGGCTAAAAGGCGGTGGCTTGTAGAAATGGACCGTGGAAAAGGCGATAATAGTCAGAAGGCGAGAAGGGAGGATGAAAGGGGAGAGAAGCTTAGGTTGGAATTTCCTTCAGGAGAATTTCGATAAGGCGAGGTAAGGCATATTTCTCAAGGTCTTGCTTGTCTATCCAGATGAAGTCGGAGGGTAACTGTGGTTGTACCTTGGGCTGCCAAAGGTAGAAATCAGCAAGTAGAATTTGATGAGTAAGAACATGTTTCATCCCTTTCCGTAGTAGTTGTGCTTCTGTTTCCCATCTATCTCCTATGGAAGGAGCAAGCAGTTCGGGTAGTGGAAATTCCCATAATCCCTGCCAAATATCGCCAGCACCACGTTGATGGATGGCAATCTCGTCTCCATATTCAATATATAAATAGGTGAGATGGCGTTCCCGTTGTTTCACCTTCTTGCTTTTTATGGGTAGTTCATTAACACGTTGCTCACGGAAAGCGATGCATGTTTCACATAAAGGGCAAGTGTTGCAATGAGGAGAAGATGGTGTACACTGAATAGCACCAAAGTCCATTATTGCCTCATTGTAGTCAGCTGGTTCGCTTGTAGGTAAAAGAGATTGAGCCAGTGTTTGAAACTCTTTCTTGCCGTTGGTGCTGTCAATAGGAGTTTTTATGCCATAATAACGAGAGAGGACACGATACACATTGCCATCCACCACGGCTACCGGTTCGCCAAAAGCAATAGAAGCAATGGCAGCAGCAGTGTAATCACCCACCCCCTTCAGTGCTTTCAATCCCTTGAAAGTCTGTGGAAATCCACCTAATTCAACCACCTGTTGGGCAGCAGTATGTAGGTTTCGTGCACGGGAGTAATAGCCTAATCCCTGCCAAGCCTTTAGTACCTCGTCCTCCGTAGCAGCAGCCAGTTCGTTTACCGTAGGCCATTGTTCCATAAAATGTTGCCAGTAGCTCAGACCTTGAGCGATACGAGTTTGTTGTAGAATGACCTCGCTAAGCCAAATAGCGTATGCGTCATTCGTATCCCGCCAAGGCAGGCATCGTCCGTTGTTTTTGAACCATTGAAGGAGTGTTGCAGCGAAATTCATGGGGCAAAGGTAGTTAAAAAGTAGAAAAAGAATGAAAAGTAACGTGGCGATTTGTTGCTAAAATCATTATTATTTCCTATTTTTGCCATGACTATTACCCTGCGATGGCATAAAATGACATTACTTATCATGTAGTGGAAGTATTGTAAATACAAGCCGAGGATAGGGAAAATTAATGTAGAATTAGAGGTTATAAAAGATGAGAAACAAGATGAAGAAAATACTAATGGGCCTTGCCCTCATTGTGGCAACACTCTCGGTAAGCTCATGTGCCACACGTGAGTCAGCTGTTAATGACTTAGAGAAATTTTCGTACGAATTGCGAGATAACAGTCAGTATTATACTGCAAAGAAGTGGCGTAAGGCTGTGAACAAGTTCGGTAGGATACGTCGTGAGATAGCACGGCATGACTATACCGTTGCAGAACGCCAGCGTATCGGTAGACTCGAAGGCGATTGTGCACGCTATATGGTGCGAGGAGCTAAGGACGGAGTGGTGAATAGTGTCTTTGGTCTCGGTAGTGAGATACAAGGTATATTAGATGCTCTCGGTATCAAGCGTAATGAATAAACTTAAAGAGAGCTTTGTAGGGAGTTAAGAACAAAACAGCAGCGCTCAGAGAACAAGCATAATAAAACAAAAGATGGCAGCTTATTAGACTTTAATCAATTAGTTGCTCACCTTTTGTTTTTTTTTGATTTAAAATATTGTTTAGTCACCTTTAATTAGTAACTTTGCACATCAAATCCATAAAATGTTTTACAATGGCTGGTAAAAAACAAATTAAGACTGCTCTTATTTCGGTCTTTCACAAAGATGGACTTGAGGATTTGCTCAAGAAATTACACGAAGAAGGCGTTAAGTTCCTAAGTACTGGCGGTACACAGGAGTTTATTGAGTCCTTAGGCTATGAGTGCCAAAAGGTTGAAGAGGTTACATCTTACCCTTCTATTCTTGGTGGTCGCGTAAAGACACTCCACCCAAAGATATTCGGAGGAATCCTCTCTCGTCGTGATAATGCAGGCGATCAAGAACAGATGGAGGAGTATGATATTCCATTTATCGACCTTGTTATCGTAGACCTCTATCCTTTCGAACAGACAGTAGCCAGTGGTGCCAGTGCAGAGGATATCATTGAGAAGATTGATATTGGTGGTATCTCGCTGATACGTGCAGGTGCTAAGAACTTCAAGGATGTTGTCATTGTGCCAAGTAAAGCAGAATATCCTGTGTTGCTTCAGATACTTAACACGAACGGAGCACAGACAGATATTGAAGACCGAAAGATGTTTGCAGAGCGTGCTTTTGGTGTTAGTAGTCATTATGATACCGCTATTCATCGTTGGTTTGCAGCGGAATAAGCACATAAGATAAAGAATTAGGAATTTACAAAATACACATATTATTAATGGGATTATTTTCATTTATCCAGGAAATAGCTATGGACCTGGGAACGGCAAACACAATCATTATCAGTGATGATAAGATTGTTGTTGATGAGCCGTCAGTAGTAGCTCTGGACCGTCGCACAGATAAGATGATTGCTGTGGGAGGTGATGCGAAGATGATGTACGAGAAGGAACATCCCAATATTCGTACTATTCGCCCTTTACGCGACGGTGTTATTGCAGACTTTACGGCTTGTGAGCAGATGATGCGTGGACTTATTAAGATGGTTCACACTGGTAATCGCTTCTTCTCTCCTTCACTTCGTATGGTGATAGGAGTGCCATCTGGCTCTACAGAAGTAGAACTTCGTGCAGTGCGTGACTCAGCAGAACACGCTGATGGTCGTGATGTTTACCTTATCTTCGAACCAATGGCAGCAGCCCTTGGTATGGGTCTTGATGTAGAGGCACCAGAGGGTAACATGATTGTTGATATCGGTGGTGGAAGTACGGAGATAGCTGTGATTTCTTTAGGAGGTATCGTATGTAACAACTCTATCCGTGTTGCTGGTGATGATCTTACAGCTGATATTCAAGAATATATGAGCCGCCAGCACAATGTAAAGGTCAGTGAGCGTATGGCAGAACGTATCAAGCTTCATGTGGGTTCAGCGCTGACGGATCTTGGTGAGGAGGCCCCAGAGGATTACATCGTACATGGTCCTAACCGTATAACAGCTCTTCCTATGGAGGTACCTGTATGCTATCAAGAGATTGCTCATTGCCTTGATAAGACAGTAGCAAAAATTGAGAATGCTGTACTTTCAGCATTGGAAAACACTCCACCTGAGCTTTATGCTGATATCGTAAAGAATGGTATCTATCTCAGTGGTGGTGGTGCTTTGCTTCGTGGTATCGACAAGCGTCTGACTGATAAGATTAATATTCCATTCCATATAGCCGAAGACCCATTGCACAGTGTGGCTAAGGGTGCCGGTATTGCATTGAAGAACGTAGACCGATTCTCGTTCTTAATGAGATAACAATAACTGTTCATGCACAATCTGACAGAGTTCCTTGCTAAGTACAAGCATTGGTTCTTGTTCGTTGCCCTGGAAGTCTTGAGTATGGTTCTCCTGTTCCGATTCAATGACTATCAGGGCAGTGTGTGGTTCACGTCGGCAAACTACGTTGCTGGTTTGGCTTATGAAGGGAGTTCGAAGGTTACATCATATCTGACAATGGGTGAGGTGAATGAAGCTTTAACCAAGCGTAACCTCGAATTGGAACAGCAAGTTAAGGCATTGTCCGCCCAACTGTATGATAAAACAAAGGATTCTACCTTTCTTCATAAAGGTCAGTATCGTTTTCTATCTAAGTTCCGTTTGATACAAGCAAAGGTTGTTGCTAACTCGCTGGATAAGCCAAATAACTTTATCACCATCAATAAGGGAACATGGGATGGAGTACAGAAGGATATGGGTGTAGCCTGTGGTAATGGCGTTGTAGGTATTGTCTATATGGCAGGTATCCATTATGCTGTTGTTATCCCAGTGCTGAATTCAAAGTCAAATATCAGTTGTTCCATTCAAGGACGTGACTACTTTGGTTATCTTCATTGGAATGGTGGCGCATCTGATGTAGCCTATTTGGATGATATACCTCGACATGCTAAGTTTAAGTTAGGCGATCGTGTCGTGACGAGTGGATATTCTTCCGTTTTCCCAGCTGGGGTGTTAGTAGGCAAGGTAAAGCATGTCTATAATTCGGAGGATGGTCTCTCTTATCGCTTGCAGATACAGCTCTCAACTGATTTCGGTAATCTTCGTGATGTTTGTGTAATAGACGATGCTTCTATAAGAGACCAACGAGAAGTTATAAAAGCAGCACAAGATTCTATCAAGCCTATTGAGGAGCAGATAGGAAATAAAGCACAGTAAGCTGTGACTATCAATAGTATTAGTTTGGAGAAAGGCCGGATAAGTCCACTTTATAAGCAATTTCTTCGTTTTGTGTGACTATTATCCCCTTTATATACACGTATAGAAAGAATGAATATAGATTTTCTAAAACGTTTGTTTTGGTTTACTGTTTTGACGGTAGCACAGGTGTTTGTACTTAATCACATCCATCTGTTTGCTGTTGCCACGCCATTGCTTTATATCTATTTCATTCTTCTTTTCCCTCGTAATTATCCTCAGTGGGCTATTCTGTTATGGGCTTTTGTGATGGGACTAACGATTGACACCTTCTCGAATACGCCAGGTGTAGCTGCAAGTTCGTTGACTTTAATAGCTGCTTTACAACCTTTTGTGTTGCAGCTGTTCATTCCTCGCGATAGTAGTGAGAACTTCCAAGCAGGTATGGATACGTTAAGTATACCGCAATATACGTGGTATGTGGCCATTCTCACCTTGATATACTGTGTTGTCTTCTTCTCTTTAGAGATGTTCAGCTTCTTTAATGTGTTTGAATGGCTACAGTGTATTGGAGGTAGTTCATTGCTCACTGTGATTCTTATTCTTGTTGTTGAGAACGTTAGGAGGCGATAAGAAATGAAGAATTATGACTTAGAAAAACGTCGCCTCGTGCTTAGTGCTGTTGCAATAGGTATCGTGGCGATATATATCATACGCCTTTTTGCTCTTCAGATAGCCAGTGACGACTATCGGAAGAGTGCTGATTCTAATGCTTTCCTAAAGAAGATTGAGTTCCCATCGCGTGGTACTATCACTGATAGGAACGGTAAGCTGCTGGTTTATAATCAGCCTGCTTACGACATCATGGTTGTTACTAACGAGATGAGGGGCCATCTTGACACGCTCGAGTTTTGTAAGGCTTTGAACATAACTAAGGCCGACTTTATTAACCGGATGGTTAATATCAAGGATAGAAACAAGAATCCAGGATACTCACGTTTCACGCAACAACTCTTCTTGAGCCAGTTAAGTGATAAAGACTTTAGTGCTTTCCAAGAGAAACTCTATCGTTTCCCAGGCTTCTATATAAGGAAACGTAGTGTTCGACAGTATCAACAACCTATTGCAGCCCATGTCCTTGGCGACGTTGCCGAGGTAAGTCAGAGTGATATAGAGGATGATGACTACTATCAGGCAGGCGATTATATCGGTAAGATGGGTATCGAGCGTGAGTATGAAAAAGACTTACGTGGTGTAAAGGGAGTACAGATACTTCTGCGAGATGCGCATGGTCAGATACAAGGTCGCTATCAGAATGGTAAGTATGATCAGCGTCCACATCCTGGACGAGACATTCAGCTTGGTCTTGATGCCAATCTTCAAGCCCTTGGCGAACGTTTGATGGAAGGAAAACTCGGTGCTATCGTGGCTATTGAACCTAAGACGGGACAGATCTTAGCAATGGTCTCAGCGCCTACTTTCGACCCTCGTGCTATGATAGGTAAACTGCGTGGTAAGTATCAGCGTGAGATGACCTTAGACCCAGCTAAGCCTCTGCTCAATCGTGCGATAATGGGTCAGTATCCTCCAGGTTCAACGTTTAAGACCGGACAGGCTGTTACTTATTTCACAGAAGGGATTGTTACTGACTCAACTCGTTATCCTTGTCATCATGGATTTAACTTTAAGGGACTCCATGTAGGTTGTCACGCTCATGCCTCCCCAATTTCTTTGGTACCTTCCATTAGTACTTCTTGTAACAGTTATTACTGTTGGGGACTCTATCACATGCTCTCCAATCGTAGGAAGTATAAGACGTTGGAGGATGCGATGAACGTATGGCGCGATTATATGGTATCAATGGGCTTTGGTTATAAACTTGGTATTGACCTTCCAGGAGAGAAGCGAGGAATGATTCCTAATGCGAAGTTCTATGATAATGCCTTTAAGAAATGGAACCCATTATCAGTAATCTCTATCTCTATTGGACAAGGTGAGGTCAACCTTACCCCATTACAGATTGCCAACTTGGGTGCTACGATTGCCAATCGTGGATATTTCATTACGCCACACGTTGTACGTAATATTCAAGGCAAGAAACTGGATAAGAAGTATCTTGAGAAGCATCGTACAAAGGGAAGCATTAAAGCTTATCAAGAGGTAATAGCGGGTATGATGTCCTCCGTTCGTGGTGGAACATGTGCGCATGCAGTCCATCCTGGTTACTCGTTAGCTGGTAAGACGGGTACAGCACAGAACCGTGGTAAGGACCACTCAGTGTTTATGGGCTTTGCACCGGTCGATACTCCGAAGATAGCCATTGCCGTTTATGTTGAGAATGGTGGGTTTGGTGCTGATTACGGTGTGCCTATCGGCTCACTCATGATAGAGCAGTATATCAACGGTAAACTGACCCCAGGGGATGAAGCTCGTGCTGCAGCTCTTCAGAGCCGTCACATCTCTTACTCCTTTAAGCGTCCTCTCTCACGTGCAGACTCAGTTCGTCTCGATTCAATAAAACGTGTGAATGTTATTCGCGACTCACTGAAGAAGGTCAGAGAAAAGCAGGACATGGCTGTAGCCGAGAAACTTAAAGAGGCAAAGGCAAAGAAGGATGCAGAAGATAAGGAGAAGAAGAAGGAACCTCAGAACGACCCTGCTATCCGTGTAGAGCCTGATACGAAGGTCAAGACAGAAAAGAAAGACAAGGATAAGGGCGACGATAAGAAGGAAAAAGATAAAGAAAAGAATAAGGAAACACGAAAGGAGAGTAAAGAGAATTCTAAGGACAAGGAAAAGCCTAAGGACCAACCAAAGGACAGACCCAAGGAACAAACCAAGGTGAAGTCCAAAGAACAGGCAAAAGATAAGCCTAAGGAACGGTCGAAGGATAAAACTAAAGAGCAAGTAAAAGATAAGCCTAAGGAGCAGATTAAAGATAAGTCTAAGGGTCAATCCAAGGCGAAACAAAATAGTAAGGAGAAAGTAAATCGTGCCAAGTAATTATACAGCAGACAGACAGCCGGGTGTTCTTCGTTCATTAGACTGGTGGACGATTGGTATCTATATAGCGTTACTCACTTTCGGGTGGGTAAGCGTCTGCGGTGCGAGTTATACTTATGGAGATACAGAGATCTTCTCACTTTCAACTCGTTCGGGTATGCAAATCGTGTGGATTGGTACTTCTATCTGTTTAGGCTTTGTGCTTCTAATGATGGACGACCGCTTCTATGACACCTTTGCTTACGTAATCTATGGTTTATTAGTGCTCCTCCTATTTGCCACAATCTTTAATCCTCATAGTATTAAAGGTTCACGTTCATGGATAGTGCTTGGTCCACTCCGACTTCAACCTGCCGAGTTTGCTAAGTTCGCAACGGCATTGGCAATTGCCAAGTTTATGTCTGCTTACGGCTTTACAATTAAGAATTGGAAGCATTTCGCAGGTGCTTGTGGAATCATATTCCTACCGATGTTATGTATTGTAGGGCAGCGCGAGACAGGTTCAGCATTGGTTTATCTTTCTTTCTTCCTCATGCTTTATCGTGAAGGAATGTCTGGTGCATTTCTCTTTACGGGACTGGCAATGATCATTTATTTCGTTGTTGGAATCAAGTATGAGGATATATTGTTGTGGGACACACCAACGTCTTTAGGAAAGTTTGTGGTCCTCTTGCTTGTTCAGGTATTCTCATCCGTTATGGTATGGGTGTATGTGGGCGACAAGGGACGTATGCGCTTGTTATTAACCTACGTCTTTGGTATTACAGCCCTTGCCTTATTATTCTCTGAATTTGTCATACCTTTTGATGTTGTTTGGGTTCAGTTGGTTATATCAGCATGTGTCATAGGCTATTTAGTCTATAATGCGATGAATACTCGCTTTGCCAACTATTTCTATATAGCATTGTTTGCTTTAGGTTCAATAGCCTTTTTCTATTCAGCAGACTATGTTTTGAACGATGTCATGCAGCCCCACCAACGAGTACGTATCAATGTACTCTTAGGATTGGATGAGGACCTTGCAGGAGCGGGATATAATGTGCATCAGAGTGAGATTGCCATCGGCTCTGGTGGTTTGCAGGGTAAAGGGTTCTTGAATGGGACGCAGACAAAGTTGAAGTTCGTGCCTGAGCAAGACACCGACTTTATCTTCTGTACTGTAGGAGAGGAGGAAGGCTTCCTTGGTTCGGCCTCAGTACTTGTGTTGTTCCTCTGTCTTATCCTTCGACTGATGTACCTTGCCGACCGACAACCCTTTAAGTTCGGACGGGTCTATGGCTATTGTGTGGCAGGAATCTTCCTGTTCCACGTGTTTATAAACGTCGGGATGGTACTCGGTCTGACGCCTGTAATCGGTATTCCGTTACCATTCTTTAGTTACGGAGGTTCTTCTCTTTGGGGTTTCACATTACTTTTATTTATCTTCCTCCGCATTGATGCTGGGCGTAATCTTATCCGTCAGTAAGAGATAAGATTACGCTTAGATGATTTTCCTTTTATGATTTATGCTGATAAAAGGATATTCCTTTGCTCTTTTTGTATGTGGAATAGCCCTTTTTGGAGTTCTTCCGTTAAATGTGTGGACGCTTTTCGTAGTGCTTTAACGTAAGAGCCAAAGTTACTCATAAAACAAAAATATAGCTGAGAAAGTCGTCAACTATTTATCCTATTTTCATCCTCTTTCATTGAAAATCTTTTCGTTTTAAGACATCGAAAACCTGCAGATAAGGGTTAAAAAATCATTACATAATTTCAAAGAAAACATCTATAAATAACGGCAAAAATACACACATGAAGCAGGTTTACAATCAACAGAATATCAATTAGTTATAAGCAGTAAAGTAAAAGGTGCTTAGTTGGACTTCAAAAGGGCGTTAGCAAGGGTCTTAAAGAGCATCTTTTGCAAGCCAGAAGGGCGTCTTTTAGAAGCCAAAAGAGCATGTATTGGGTCTGAGCTGTACAAAAATAGTTTACAAACATGATTTAATAAGGGAATAAGTAGGTTATAGATGACAGATAGACATCACACCTAATTACATTTATCATATAGTTTACCTCCCCCTTATAAAACAATTTTATTGGAGGTAAGCTTACCATGTATGTGGATTAATCTCATTCTATTTACAATCTACACATTTAACGGAAGAACCCTTTTTGGGGTGTCTGTTGCTTTTGAAAGTATGTGTCTGTGTGTCTTTGTCATTGGTCATAATATTTCACGCGGCACGGTTCTTTGTAAGGTGTATAATGGTCTATATCATTACAGAATATGGTGAGTAAGAGGATTAATCGCCGTTGAATGAAAGAAAGTATAATGTAAGTGCTTATCTAATAGGATATTAGATTTACCATACACCAATAATAGCAACACTGTCAAGTATAGTAATGTCGCTTTGATTAGCATTACTTGTTTATTGCGGTTTATCGCCCTTTCTTATTTTGTTCAGCTAAGGACAGATTATAGTATAGATAAAGACTGCTTTAAGACTCCGATGTGTGGAGCTTGAAGCAGCCTTTATTATTTGTCTTTACTACTTATTTCTTAAGAAGTCTGATACCAACGTCACTAATTCCTGGGACGGACTCACGGCTCATGATATGATGTATTGTGACATGCAACGAATCGTTGCGATTGAGCTGGAAGGAAGTGATAGGCTGACGTATCTCAGTGCTTGTGATACCTTTCTGACCAACCAAAGTACCCTTGTCGTTGACAATCTCGCAGTTAACAGTATCGTTGTATGTTCTCTCTTGTTTTTTACGTTGCTTGTAGTTGATAACCTTCCGTTCAATAATCATACTTATATTGCGGTAAGGATAAGTTCGCGCAGCACGTAGACAAAGGTCTAACTGGTAGTTACCCTCCCATTGTCGAGGAATATCAAAAGTAAGTGTGTCATTGCGCAACCATCCCTGTAGCGACACACCTCTGTATTGGTCGTAGGTGCGTGGGTCGTTACATGAAGTAGTACTCATGATGGTAATCATGAGTACTATTATATATAATAAGGTGGAAACCTTATGTTTCATTCTTGTGTTCTTTCCGTTTGCTAAGGCTGTCTGCCTTCATTTCTATTGTTCTGAGGTCCATCTTCGTTCTGTTGCTGAGCAGGGCGAGGACCGTTATAAGGGCGTCGATTACCATTCTGTGGGCGACGGTTGTCGTTCTGTGGACGTCTGTTGTCATTTGGCTGACGGCCGTTATCCTGTCCATCTCGCTGGTTACGACGGTTTTCACGTTGTGGTCTACCCCCTTGTTGACCGTTGTTATTGCGCGATTGGTTGTTCTTCTTGCGCTTCTTAGCCTTGTCGAATCGACTGAGATCAGCACCTGCAAGGAGGTCGACAGGCTTCTTCGTCGGTTTGGCCTTACCATCTTCAAGTAGCGATAGAGGCTTTTCACCACGTCGGTTCAGTTCGATAATCTCCTTAGCACGCTCAGCACTGATGGTCTCAAGGTTGGCTGCAAGGTTCTTATCGGTAGAGTAGGTGCATAGACCATTGAGTATGTCAGTCTTAAAGAGATGGTATTCACCATCCATAGTCTCCAATATCACTTCCTTACTTGGTAGTTTCCTGCCAGCCTCCATGTAGTCGTCAACCTCATAGTTCAGACAACATTTCAATTTAGCACACATTCCCGCCAGTTTAGTAGGGTTGAGTGAGATATCTTGAATACGTGCAGCAGTGGTAGAGACACTTGAGAAATTCTTCATCCAAGTAGCACAACAAAGTTCACGACCACAAGGTCCTGTACCTCCGATGCGGCCTGCCTCCTGTCGTGCTCCAATCTGTTTCATTTCAATTCGTACGTGGAAGGCAGCAGCAAGGTCCTTGATAAGCTGGCGGAAGTCGACACGTTCGTCAGCAATATAGTAGAAAATAGCTTTGTTCCCATCGCCCTGATACTCTACGTCACCAATCTTCATCTTCAGTCCTAAGCCCTTTGCAATCTGTCGACTCTCAATCATTGTGGCGTGCTCACGTGCTTTAGCCTCGTGATACTTCTGCATATCAACTTCTTTAGCAAGGCGATAGACACGCTTGATGTCGTCAGGTGACTTCACTGTCGACGATTTCTTAATTTGCAGTTTGACGAGTCTTCCTGTCAGCGTAACGACTCCGATGTCGTGTCCAGGGTTAGCTTCAACAGCCACGATGTCACCCTTCTTCAAGTCAAGGTTGTTGACATTGTGGTAGTAACCCTTACGAGTATTCTTAAATTGAACCTCAACAAGGTCGGTTGTCTGGTTGTTGCCAGGCACGTCAGCCAGCCAGTCGAAGGTGTTCAGCTGGTGGTTTTGTCTGCCACACCCTTTGTGGCATAAACCTCGGTCACACCCATGCCAGACCTTGAATTTCATATCTTTGTAATCCATTGATTGTTTCTTTTTGTTTATATATATATTGGAAGCCTCCATGCTGACCTCTGATAGAGAAGGATGGTAGGCTGTGATAAGCAATGATAAATTATATTGTACAGCTTTCAAGCATATAACTTGTCAACTTGTCCACCTGTCAACTCGTCTACTTGTCAACTCGTCTATTTCTTCAACAACAACACAATGAGTTTCAGAGCCATGTCATAAAAGACAATCTTAGCGTTTGCATTCTGTCCAATATCACGATTGGCACGTTGGAAGAGTTCGTTGATTTCAATGACGTTAGCCTCGTTGATGAATCGAGCAAAGTTCTTTGCAAAATTCTCCTCCTCCAGTGTCATGTAGTTAAGTTCAGGAGTTCGGAAGTTAAACATGAAGTTCTCGCGCACTTGCTGTTGGAAGTAAGTAAGCATACGACGTTCTTTCTCTCGTCCATAGCCAGCCACAATCTCACTCCAACGTTTGAGGTCTTTTACGTTACGGAGGTAACATAAGCGCATAAGCATCTGAAACATGTTGTGAAACTCACGGTTTTCATTACCAGCGTCCAGTGATTCCAATGCTTTCAACCAACTACCATTTGCAATGCGGGCAATGCGGTGAGCTGCATCAGCATCAATACCCCTCTTGTCGACGAGGGCCTTTTCTATCGCTTTGTCTTCTATCCGCTTCACATCAATACGCTGTGTACGACTAACGATAGTCTCGAGTAGCTTCTCTGGTTCCTCGCATACCATGAGGAAGACAGTGCCCTGTGGTGGTTCCTCCAACAGCTTCAATAGTTTGTTAGCTGATGTGAGGTTCATTCGCTCTGGCAGCCAGATGATAGACACCTTATAGCCTCCCTGACTTGATTTCAACGCCAAGACACGTGACAGCTCGTCACTCTCAGCACCCGTGATGATAGCCTGCTGTGTGGTAGCCCCCATCTGACTCATCCATTGATTCATGGTGAAATAAGTCCCTTGCATGATGAGTCCGTGCCATTCCTTCGCAAAGTCAGTACTTACGGGTTGGTGTTCACTACTCATGCTTGGCAGTTTGATGGTAGGATAAGAGAAGTGAAGGTCAGGATGTTCCCAGTTGCGAAGCATGGCACGAGCATTAGACACGGATGGAGATGATTCTCCCTTCGTCTCGTCACCAGCGAGCAAATAACAGGCAAAAGCCATTGCAAGTGCCATCTTACCCGCTCCATGAGGACCGCAGAAGAGCAAGGCGTGAGGCAGACGGTCTTCTTTGACCATCTGAATAAGCCGTTCCTTAACTGCTTCTTGTCCTATAACTTCTGAAAAGTCCATCTTCTCTTCTATTCTTATTTATTTGCTGTTCTGTTGTAGAAGACCACTCTCTACTATCCGCTTCATCACCTCGTGCACACTACTTACAGCCGATACGGTATAGAAATGTACGTTGTTGAAACCATGCGCATAAAGGTCTTTCACCTGTCTAACGGCCCATTCAATACCTAACAGGCGTGCCTCCTCATCCGTCTTACACAGCAAAGCCAACCCAGCAAGCTCTTCTGGGATGTCACAGTGGAATGTCTTTGGTACGACATGCAGCTGAGACAGCTTTGCAAACGGCTTAATTCCCGGTATGATAGGGATGGTAACACCCATCTTACGAGCCTGATCTACGAAATTATAGAATTTCTCATTATCGTAGAAAAGCTGTGTTACGGCAAAAGTAGCACCAAGGTCCTGTTTCTGTTTGAGGTATCGTAGGTCCTGTTCGAGGTTCGGTGCCTCCTCATGTTTCTCTGGATAGCATGCTACACCATATACGAAAGGCTTACCAGGATGTTTCATTGTAGAACCATCAGTGAATATTCCTTCGTTGAAGCTGTTCACCTGTTCAATCAGTTCTGTTGTATGACTATGCCCGCCCTCGGTCGGTGTGAAGAAGCGGTCTTCACGTGCTTTATCACCACGCAGGAGCATAAGGTTTTCAATACCCAAGAACTGCAAGTCGAGTAGTTCGTACTCAATATCCTCCTTTGTAGCGCCTGAGCATATCACATGAGGGATGACAGGAATGCCATACCTCTGCTGAATAGCAGCTGCGATAGCCACTGTCCCCGGGCGACGACGTACACTCTGGCGTTCCAGCAGACCGTCTTCACGCTCGTGATATACAAACTCACTGTGGTGAGTAGTGATGTTTATGAAGCTCGGATTAAACTCCTTGAGCTGGTCAATATTGCGAAAGAGAGACGCTGTTCCACTACCTTTCAAAGGGGGAAGAACCTCAAATGAGAAATGTTTCTCGCCCGTCTCGTCATTTAGTATTTGCTTTATATATGTTATGTTGTTGTCCATTTGGCTACAAAGTTAGTAAATAATTGTGAGAAAAGGGGCAGGTTTGGATAAGTAAAACACTTAAAGAGTAAAAAAGTAAAAGCCTATTTGCTCTTCTAAAAGTAGCTCTCTGTGTAAGGGAAAAACATGCTTCAAGTGTATTAATAAGTAGATGCTTCTTCTCAAAGAGGGGGTATAAAGCAGGACGAATGAGTATTATTTAGAATTACTACTAATATATGAAAAGAGTTTTTATGGCAATTCTTGCCTTAGCAATGGCCGTAAATATGATGGCCGGAGACTTTGTGAAAGTAAAGAACGGACGCTTTATCCGTGGTGGAAAACCCTACTATTACGTGGGAGCTAACTTCTGGTATGGAGCCATACTTGGCTCTGAAGGGCCGGGGGGCGACCGTGTGCGCCTTTGTCGGGAGCTTGATGAGCTACAGCGTTTAGGCATAGATAACCTCCGCATCTTGGTGGGTGCGGATGGTCTGCCTGGTGTTGAAGATAAGGTTGAACCTGTCTTACAGCCTCGTCCGGGGGTGTATAACGACTCTATCCTCGCTGGTCTTGATTATCTCCTGACGGAGATGAGCAAGCGAAAGATGGTTGCTGTGCTTTATCTCACTAACTCTTGGGAGTGGAGTGGAGGCTATGGTGCTTATTTGGAGTGGGCTGATGAGGGACCAGCTTTGATACCACGTAGGGACGGCTATGGCGCTTACACGAAGTTTGCCAGTAAGTTTGCTGCTAATCAGAAGGCTCATTTGATGTTCTATGACCATATCCGCTTCATCCTTAGCCGTACCAATAGATACTCTGGAATAAAGTATGTAGACGACCCAACCATCATGTCTTGGCAGATATGTAACGAACCTCGTGCCTTCTCGAAGGAAGCTTTACCAGAGTTTGAGAAATGGCTTTCAGAGGCTACAGCACTTGTTCGCAGTCTGGATAAGAACCATCTTATCAGTCTTGGAAGCGAAGGTGCCTTCGGTTGTGAACGTGATTATGGTTGCTTTGAGCGTATCTGTGCTGACAAGAACGTTGACTACTGTAATATTCATATCTGGCCTTATAACTGGCAATGGGCAAGAAAGACACATCTGAAGGAGGACCTCAAGGCAAGTTTTAAGCAGACACAAGAGTATATCGACAGCCATCTTGCCATCTGCAAGCGCCTTAATAAGCCACTTATACTTGAAGAGTTTGGTTATCCTCGGGACGGTTTTTCGTTCTCATTGAAGAGTTCGACGAAGGCTCGCGATGCTTATTACAAGTATGTTATGGACGCTGTTGCAGAGAATGCAGCGCATGGTGGACTCCTTGTTGCCTGCAACTTCTGGGGTTGGGGAGGTTATGCAAAGCCTCGACATGAACGTTGGCAGGCAGGAGATGACTTTACCTGCGACCCAGCACATGAACCACAAGGATTTTATAGTGTGTTTGCATCAGACAAGTCAACCTTGAAGATTATTCAAAAGCATACGAAACGTATGTCTGAAATCAAGTAGTTTGGATTGTTTGAGAACTATTTTTAGTCAATAAACGATGGTGTTCTTGTCGTTAAAGAATGCTTAGTTATATTATCATCAGGCTTTGATAGCGTTGCCGTCAATGCTCGATAAAAGAAAAAGAGGTGCTTAATTGAGATTCAGTTAGGCACCTTTTTTCATGCTCTCTCGTCTCTGGTCTGCGAATTATTATCATGAAGAAAAATATTTTTTATCGTGAAAGAAAATATTTTTTATCATGAAGAAAAATATTTTTCTTCGTGAAAATAATTTATACCCGACGGTTTTTCGCTATCTATCATACCGATAGCAAGTAGAGTATCTTTGGTCTTTAATGCGTGTAAAAACGAGCTTTACACTACTTGATAGACGTGTGGAAGGGTCTTGACATTTAGTTACTGATATTAAGCAATTGCCTACTTAAAGACGTACACTTGTCTTCTTTCTGTATAATCTTTGGTTATCTACGGAATAAAGTGTAACTTTGCAGTACAATTGAAGGCCATGTGCAGGCCTCGTCATAAGGACGTTTGAAACATTAAAAAAGCAATAAAAAATGGAAATGTTTAAGTTTAATCCTCTTTTGAAGTCTATCCTTTGGGGTGGAGAAAAGATAGTACCTTTCAAGCATCTGACTTCTGATCAGAAACAGGTGGGCGAGAGTTGGGAAGTGTCTGGCGTTAAGGACAATGAGAGTGTTGTCTCTGATGGCAAGTACAAAGGCTGGACACTGAATAAGCTTGTCGACACGTTGAAGGATAAACTGGTGGGTAAGGAGAACTTTGAGCGCTTTGGCAATGAGTTCCCTCTGCTTGTCAAGTTTATTGACGCACGTCAGCAACTCTCTATACAGGTTCACCCAACAGACGAGCAGGCGCAGGCACAGGGGCTGGGTCGTGGTAAGACTGAGATGTGGTATGTGATGGAAAGCGATGCAGATGCATCTCTTCGCAGTGGTCTGAAGCAACAGATTACACCAGAACAGTACAAGGAAATGGTTGAAAATGATACCATTACTGAGGCTTTGTCAGAATATCCTGTTAAGGAGGGCGACGTATTCTTCTTGCCAGCTGGTCGTATTCACTCTATCGGTGCAGGCTGTTTCTTGGCAGAGATACAGGAGACAAGCGACGTAACCTACCGTATTTATGACTTCAAGCGTCAGGATGCAGAGGGTAATTATCGCGAGTTGCATACCAAGGAAGCTGCTGAGTGCATTGATTATACTGTCTATCCAGACTATCGTACACAGTATGAGGCACGCCAGAATGAGCCAGTAGAGCTCGTTAGCTGTCCTTATTTCACTACTTCTGTCTATGACCTTACCGAGCCAATGACACTCGATTACAGTGACTTAGACTCTTTTGTTATCTTCGTTGGACTGAAGGGTGAAGGTGAGATAACCGATGCCGAGGGTAATACTATCTCTTTCCGTGCAGGTGAGAGTGTGCTCCTTCCTGCTACAACAACGGTTGTCAAGGTTTCAGGAACTATCAAATTCTTGGAGTCATACGTGTAATCAATGACGCAAGTAACGTTTCTGAAGCATCATCTGTGAGGTGATTATAAAGAAAACGGCTCTCCTTCTCGAATGAAAAGGAGAGCCGTTTTCTTTATAACTAATGGATGATAAGTTTACTCTTTCGTCTCTTTTGCGTCCTCAGTGAGGGTCGATAGTACCTCTATCCCGTCTTTGTCGATATCCTTTGTTACGTATCGTTGCCAGTAGGCAATGATGAGCGTGGTGAGTGGAAGGGCTATGATAAGTCCGATAAAACCCAAGAGGGCACCCCATACAGAGAGTGAGAGGAGTAGGATAGCAGGGTTAAGTCCCATGGCTTTACCCATTATCTTCGGTGTTATCACCATATCCATAAGGGCCTGTATGATAGCAAACACGGCCAATGCCGAGCCAAAGATAATCCAGAAATTCTGCCCTGTATCAGCCGCTTTGAGCAGTGCCAAGAACGCTGTTGGGACGAGGGCAAAGGTGTGAAGATAAGGTACAAGGTTGAGAATACCGATGAGTATGCCCAGTCCGATAGCCATTGGGAAGTCTATAATGGTGAAGCCAATACAGAAGAGTACTCCCATACAGAGTGATACCAGTCCTTGTCCACGGATGTAGTTATTGAGTTCTCGCTCTACGTCTTGTGCCAGTCCGGCCCAGAAAGGGCGTGCATTCTTAGGGAATATCTTAATCCAATTGTTAGTCAACACCTCATAATCAAGCAGGATAAAGAACATATACAGCAGGGTGATACATGAGGCTATGACGGAGAGAACGACACTCGCCGTCTGTCCTATTACCGAGAAAAGCTTCGGCATAGCGGTCCTGATGGTGTTTCTAAAGTCCGGACTCTTCAGGTATCGTTCGATTTCATATTGGTTCTCCTTTATCCACTGCTGCACCATTGTCGATACATTGTTTGTGTGAGTCGTCTCGTTTAGATAGCGATTGGCTATGTGCATGAATCGATCTACTTGGTCTATCATTGGCGGAACAATGAAATAGAAGATAGCAGCAAAGATAGCTATAACAAATAGTAAGGTAACTATAATACTTAAAGCTCTGCCTGGTACGTGTAGTTTATACTGTACAAACTTAACAATCGGATAGAGGAGATAAGCTAATAACCATGCTATGAAGAAGGGTAGGAGTACCTCAGATAGTGCATTGATGATAAATCCAACTGTTAGAACAGCAAGTGCTATGAGTGCCCAACGGATGAACTTATCGAAAGTAATTGTTTGTCTCATAAGTCTTTTTAAACGTTTTTGTTTGCTTCTTCCTGTGTCGCCTTCTTGTAGCATTCACGGCATAGAGGCTCGTATTCCTGCTGTTCTCCGAGCATCACTCGTCGATTGTCGGCAATGAGACGATGGCTAACGTATGCCAAGGCACCACACTTCACGCAGATTGCATGCACCTTTGTTACCTCATCTGCAATAGCACAAAGAGCTGGGATAGGGCCGAAAGGAACACCCTTATAGTCCATGTCGAGGCCTGCAACGATAACACGCACACCGTTGTATGCTAACTTGTTGCACACATCTGTTAGTCCTTCGTCTAAGAATTGGGCCTCGTCAATACCCACGACGTCAATGTCAGAGGCAAGAAGGAGAATGTTTCCTGATGAATCAATAGGGGTGGAATGGATGGAGTTCTGGTCATGACTGACTACATCCTCGTCCGAATAACGTGTGTCAATAGAAGGTTTAAAGATCTCAACCTTCTGCTTTGCGAACTTAGCACGCTTCATACGACGGATGAGTTCTTCTGTTTTACCAGAGAACATACTGCCACATATCACCTCAATACGTCCTTGTCGACGTCTTTCACCATTATGATTATCTATCTTTGCCATAGTTATTGCAAAGATAGATAAATTACGAGGAATAGTCATACTATAAGCGTTAAAAGTTATTGTGTAGGCCTATTCTTTGTTCTTTTGAGGGTGAGAATTGGGCAACTCGACGGATTTTCCCAGTGTTATTTGATAAGAATAGTCTTTTCTTCAACCGTTCTCTATGGTCGTGATGAGGCTTAATTAGGAGTGGTGGGCATACTGAATATCAACTTTATT
Organism: Prevotella sp. oral taxon 313; assembly: GCF_003043935.1. Taxonomy (NCBI): domain Bacteria; kingdom Pseudomonadati; phylum Bacteroidota; class Bacteroidia; order Bacteroidales; family Prevotellaceae; genus Prevotella; species Prevotella sp. oral taxon 313. The sequence goes on along the minus strand of NZ_PYXE01000001.1, from coordinate 1,878,908 downwards.
TAGCTTTCAATGCGTTATTAAATGTTGTTGGAAAGGTTTTTGTCTGTTAAGTTTTCTTGGAAAGTAAAGGATTTATTAAGAGTTTGTTTTAGCCTTGTTGTTATAAAACATACTGACAGACTGTGTTTTAGAAGACTTTACGCTTGAAAGGATGAGATGATAAGTATGATGTTTAATAACGCTTTTGGGTTAAAATTATAACATCATTGTTACTAAGTTTTGTCCCTTGCAAATGGAGATGTTTGTTATGTAAAAAAAGCTAATTTATTTTGTTCTTCTACACAATTGCTTTACATTTGCATTCAACAATGGGAACATTATATCTTGTACCGACACCGGTTGGAAACATGGAGGACATGACACTCCGTGCCATCAGAGTCCTGAAGGAAGCTGATTTAGTATTGTGTGAGGATACTCGAACATCGGGTATTCTATTGAAGCACTTTGAGATTAAGAACCGTCTTATGTCTCATCATAAGTTTAATGAACATGCAAGTACTGCCAATATTGTCAATAGACTGAAGGCTGGAGAGACGATTGCTCTTATCTCGGATGCGGGGACTCCGGGCATTAGCGACCCTGGTTTCTTCCTTGCTCGTGAGGCTGCTGCTAACGGGATAACCGTTCAGACGCTTCCTGGAGCAACCGCTTTTGTACCTGCATTAGTGTCAAGTGGCTTACCATGCGACCGCTTCTGCTTTGAAGGATTCCTCCCTCAGAAGAAAGGACGCAAGTCTCATTTAGAGAGCTTAACCGATGAGACGCGCACAATGGTGTTCTATGAGTCACCTTATAGAGTAGTGAAGACGTTGGAGCAGTTCGCTGAGGTGTTTGGAGCAGAGCGACAAGTAAGTTGCTGTCGTGAGATTTCAAAGGTGCACGAGGAGAGTGTTAGAGGAACATTGGCAGATGTTATCGCCCATTTCAAAGAGACGGAACCACGAGGAGAGTTCGTTATTGTTGTGGCAGGAAAGGACAAAGTAAAGTCTTCTGAACGGAAGAAACAAATGGATAAAAACGTGAAAGTATGAATAAACTATTAGTTTTTGCAGTATGTGGAGCCCTTGCGCTGGCATCCTGCAACCAAGACAAGAAGTCGGCATTAAACCCATCTGAGATAAAGAGTGACTCTTTGCGTAACATCATTGACGCTCGTGACCACGAGATAAACGATATGATGGGAACGTTGAACGACATCCAACAGGGCTTTGCGGCTATCAATGAAGCTGAGAATAGAGTGACGATAGCGAAGGATGGTGAGCGTGTTGATAAGGCAGAACAGATGAAGGAAAACATTCAGTTTATCGCTCAGCGTATGCAAGAAAACCGTGAACTCATCAAGAAACTACAGCAGCAATTACGCGAGACAGGCTTTAAGGGTGACGCAATGAAGGAGACTTTGAATCGTTTGACCAATCAACTGAGTTCTAAGGAGCGTGAGTTGAAGCAGTTGCGGGCTGAGTTAGAGTCAAAGAACATTCATATCAAGGAACTTGATGAGACTATCACTGGCTTGAATACAGACGTTGCTAATCTCAAGACAGATAAGGAGAACCTTACAGCCGATAAAGAGAACCTTACGAAAGAGAAGGAGAGTTTGCAAACAGAAAGCAACCAGAAGACCGAAACCATTAATACACAAGACAAGCAGTTGAACACTGGTTGGTATGTATTCGGTACTAAGAGCGAGTTGAAGGCACAACGTATTCTCGACGGAGGAAAGGTGTTACAGGGTTCGTTCAACAAGAATTATTTCACAAAGATAGATATCCGTATCAACAAGGAGATCAAACTTTATAGTAAGAGTGCACAGTTGTTGACAGCGCATCCAAGCAGCAGCTACACGCTAACAACTGATACAAACGGACAGTATGTACTCCGTATCACTGACCCACAGACATTCTGGAGCACAAGTAAATACTTGGTTATTCAGGTTAGATAATCATAAAATACAAAATAAGAAAGAGGAGATGTGTTATAACAGCACATCTCCTTTTTTATTTCTCCAAACTTACTCCATTCTCATAATTGGATATATTCAGAAGGAGGGTGACTATTTCTTCAAAAAAGGTTGACGGTTTCTTCAAAAAAGGTAGACCTTTTTGCCCAAAAAGGTCTACCTTTTTTGTAATCGCGTTATCTGTTATGTCAACTTCAGCAAAGCCCAAAGAAACTACTATTGAAGTGGTACTTCGTCTTTTAGATTTACTAATTTCGTGGTAAACAATAGGCTGAGTGTGACGAAGCCTGCGCCTATTGCCAATCCAATATACTGAACGTTGTGAAGCAAGGTAAGGATGAATTCTGATTCAGTTCCATTGATATATCTATCAAAGATGTTAGGCAGTGTGAAACTTGCAAGCGTCACAATACAGCCCAAAACAACCCCGACAACAAGCAGTTTAAGCGACATCAGCTTGTTCTTTCGGCTCTCCGCACGTTGATACGCCTTGACTTCTTCGATGAGTTCCATCTGTCGTTGCAGTCTTTGCATGAAGGCATTGTCATCCGACAGTTGTGGATGATAGTCCGAGAGTAAGTCTTTCAAGAATTTATCTTCGTTCATCTTTCCAATATGTGTTTAAGTTCTTGCCGTCCACGTGAGAGTTGTTTCTTAATTGCATCCTCACTGTTTTCGGTTATCTCTGCAATCTCTTTTATCTGATAACCCTGCATATAATAGAGCAGGATACTTGTGCGCATTGTCTCCGAGAGCGTTGCCAACGCAGTGTGTAGTTCCTGATAGCGGAAGGCATCATCACTCTTACTGTTTCCTTGGAGCGTGATAGCCTTCTCAAGGGGTAGTTCCTGTTGGTGTTTCTGTTTGCGACGTGAGTCGATGAAGACACGATAAGCTATTTTCATCAGCCAAGCCGAAAACTGTCCCCGTTCGTCATATTGACTACTGCGAAGGTAAGCTTTGATGAGAGCCTCTTAAGCAATATCGTCAGCTTCAGCACTATTGCCGCAGCATAGGGCCGTCAGGAACCGGCGTAATGCTGCCTGTTCCCGACCGACCTGTTCGACGAATTGTTCTCTTGTCATAATAACCTAATCGTTGTCTTTCAAGTTTTCCAAAGTCTTTTTGGCACTGTTGTAGGCGGCTAACAGCCCACAGCCTACTGCCAATGGGACAACACCAAATACAGAGCCTATATGGATATATCCTTTGTCAAAACTTTGCAAAATGCTCAAAACTATAATAACCAATATGGTTGCCGCCCCTCCGATAAGACAGATTGTCCCCCAAAGTAGTTCCTGGTGCATTTTTGTCATCAGTTGCTCTTTGTATGATTTCTTTGAAGGGTTCAGCTTGTCGAGAAACTCCTGCACGTCAATGTCAGGATTCTTTTCAATAATAGCCGTAACAATCTCGCTTCTTTTTTCTGTTTCGTGTTGTTTGTTACGGTAAGAGAGCCAAGCCATTATGATAGGAAGAACTACTACAATTGCTATTGGAACGAGACTTTTAATGATTGATTCTAATATTACATAATTCATAATCATTTGTTTTTAATATGTTATACATTTGGTTTTCTTTCTGAACCGATTCACTTGTATAACGTTATTGGTTTGTAAAAGGTGACATTAAAAGGCGTAAATTTATTTGTTTTATGGTATTAATTGTTTTTCTGATAACGGTTTTATTTATGCTTACTGTAGCTTTTGTGCGAATTATTTTCATGAAAATAAATATTTATTGTCGTGTAAATAATTATTTTTCTTCATGAAAGAAAATATTTCTTTTCATGAAAATAATTCGTTGGAATGTAGCTATAAGAAGTTAAAAGGGCATTTATCAGCAGTTTATCTCTTACCTCTAATATTCGTAGAGAGCATGGGTAAAATCCTTCCTCCTTTCTTTCTATATCTTTATTAGTATTAGGAGCAAAAGTAATGTCTTAACTCCTTTCACTCTCTTCGCACTCTTTAACTCCTCAAAACCTACCTTCTTTCTTGGAAGAATTGCTGCATCAAGGCACGACATTCTTCTTCCATAACACCATAGGTGACGTTAGCTTTTGGGTGAAAGGCTTTGGGTGCATACTCGTGGTAGCCCCGTTTTTCGTCGGGACAGCCATAGACAATACGTCGGAGTTGCGCCCAACCGATGGCACCAGCACACATAATGCAAGGTTCAACAGTCACATATAGCGTGCAGTCCTGCAGGTATTTGCCGCCCAACTCATTGGCAGCCATGGTTATTGCTTGCATTTCTGCATGTGCAGTAACGTCATTGAGTGTCTCTGTCAGGTTATGGGCACGAGCGATGATACGGTCACGACATACCACAACAGCACCAACAGGGATTTCACCTTCTTTATAAGCGGCTTCGGCTTCAGCCAATGCACGCTGCATATAGTATAGGTCTTTCTTGCTTTGTTCTTCTGTACTCATACTGCAAAAATACGGGTTTTATTTTGATTTTACGAAAGATTATTCTAACTTTGTGCGTGAATAATAATGTACACAATTCTTGACGGGAGTGATAAAGTTTTAGGATTTTAGAAGAAGTAGGCAATACCTTTGTTTCATCCGTAAATCGATTTGATACGTATAAAGAATTATCTTATCTCCTTCTAATAGTCTGAACTTCTAAAACTTCTGCAAGTTGAGGAAAGAAAGACGCATGGCATACCATAACGAATTAGGTAAATGGGGAGAGGATGTGGCGGTAAGCTATCTCCAACAGTTGGGTTATGTCATTCTTCATCGTGATTGGGATTATCATCATCGAGACTTAGATATTGTTGCTATAGATAATGGTACGCTGGTTATCGTTGAGGTAAAGACCCGAAAGAATGAGCAGTTTGCTGATGCCGATGAGGCTGTCACCGTGCAGAAAGTGCGTTCGCTCTCGATAGCTGCCAATGCATACGTCAAGCGATATAATATCAATTTGGATATCCGCTTTGATATAATCACTGTCGTAGGGCAGCCAACAGGAACCAATGAAGTGCGCCACGTGAAGGATGCCTTTCTTCCATTCATATAAAGAATAGATTGTAAATGAAGATAATAGATGCCGTATTAGGCTTTTTCAAGCCAACAGTAGTAGAGAAAGAAAGAGAGGTGAAAGTCGTAAGATTGGATGCTGTCGATAGTACAAATGCTTATCTGCGCACTTACAAGCCTGCTGAAGATGAGCCAATGACAGTCGTTGTTGCTGATTATCAGACTGCAGGAAAAGGGCAGGGGACGAACACTTGGGAGAGTGAAGCTGGTAAGAACCTGTTGTTCTCGGTACTTGTACACCCGACGATGCTGCCTGTTCGTAGTCAGTTCCTACTCTCTGAAGCTGGTGCTTTGGCTCTGAAAGAAGCTTTAGCAGACTATGTGAAAGACGATATCCGTCTGAAATGGCCCAATGACATCTATTGGAAAGATAAGAAACTGAGCGGAACACTGATTGAAACAAAGCTCGCTGCGGGACGTATAAAAGACTGTGTCTTCGGTGTGGGACTGAATGTAAATCAGGAAACGTTCCATAGTGATGCTCCTAATCCTGTCTCTCTCTGTCAGATTTTAGGGCATGAGGTAGACAAAGAAGAACTATTGAAGAAGATAGTCAAGAAGTTCTCAGAACTCTATCGGCTGTTAGAGATGGGTGGATACAATGATGTCAGTGCTATGTATCACGAAGCCTTGTATCGCCGTGGAGGCTTTTATAAATTCCGCGATAGCGATGGCGAGTTTGAAGGAGCTATCGTTGAGGTAGAAGACAATGGGCATCTTATCCTCCGTGATAGTAAGGGTATGATACGAGAATATCAATTCAAAGAAGTAGAGTTTATTATATAATAAGGTGTAGGTGGAAGTAAGGAAGTTCCCTCAGCACCTCCAACAGCAATAAAAATGGCAAGATTTAAAAGAATACTCTTAAAGCTTTCGGGTGAGAGCTTGATGGGAAAGCAGGGCTTCGGTATCGACCCTGAGCGTCTTAGTGACTATGCTAAGCAGATTAAGGAAGTACATGAAATGGGCGTACAGATTGGTATCGTAATCGGAGGAGGTAATATCTTCCGTGGTTTAAGCGGTAGCCAGAAAGGCTTCGACCGTGTGAAAGGCGACCAGATGGGTATGTGTGCCACTGTTATCAACTCCCTTGCACTCAGTTCAGCACTTGAGGCAATCGATGTGAAAGCAAAGGTCTTGACTGCTATCCGTATGGAACCAATCGGTGAGTTCTATAGCAAGTGGAAAGCTATCGAGGCTATGGAGGTTGGTTATGTATGTGTTTTCTCAGCAGGAACGGGCTGTCCTTACTTTACTACGGATACCGGTTCAAGTCTGAGAGGTATTGAAATTGAGGCAGATGTAATGCTTAAGGGTACACGTGTAGATGGTATCTATACTGCCGATCCTGAGAAAGATCCAACGGCAACAAAGTTCTCTGAAATCACATATGATGAGATTTATAATAAGGGTCTTAAGGTAATGGATCTCACGGCAACGACCATGTGTAAGGAGAATGACCTACCTATTTATGTCTTCAATATGGACGTTGTCGGTAATCTGAAGAAGGTTATGGATGGTGAAGATATTGGTACATTGGTGCACAATTAAGCCTGATTGTACTTAAACTAATATTCGTTGCAGCAGGTAGGTGACTATCTGTCTGCAACAATATACGTAAAATAAAAATCGACGAGAGAACTCATCTTAATCCTGAAAACCTTTTGAACATAGATTGATAAAAAGTTATTGAATATAAATATTAAATATATACATTATGTAATGATATAAAAATAATTTTCTTATCTTTGCAGTTCAAATTCTAATAGTATAAAACGATGAAAAGAAGAAATACACTATTTATCCTCTTTACGCTGTTGTTTAGCCTCACAGCTATGGCACAGCAGAACCCTGTTCACTTTTCTGTACAGCAGAAGCAGGTCTCTCCAACAGAGGTAGAGGTTATCTTCACAGCGAAGATTGACCAGGGATGGCATGTATATTCAACGAATCTTCCTGCTGATGGTCCTACATCTGCATCCTTACATGTGGACAAAGCTGAGGGCGTAACACCGGTTGGTAAGCTCACAACACGTGGTAAAGAGTTGAATGTCTATGATAAGACTTTCGAGATGAAACTACGTTATTTCGAGAATAGCGTTGGTTTCGTTCAGCGTTACAAGATAACAGCCAAGACCTACAGTATAAAAGGTTACTTGGAATATGGTGCTTGTAATGATGAGATGTGTTTGCCACCAACACAGGTAGAATTTAATTTTAAAGGCAATGGACCAGCTTCAGCGCCCGCAGCAACACCAACAGCTGCTAACGCAGAAACGGAAAAAACAACGACAGCTGCTACTGATGTAGCAGCTGATGGTTTATCTGCACTTACCGCAATGACTGCAGATACTGCAAAAAAGTCTGATGTTTTGCCAGGCGATACTGCAGGATCTGTAAAGCAAGAGAATGCACAAGTAAATGCAGATGTTAACTTGTGGCAACCTGTTATCAAAGAGTTATCAGCCTTCAATAGCACCAAGGACAGCACTAATAGCTCTCTTTGGAGCATTTTCTTTATGGGTATTTTAGGTGGTTTCATCGCTTTGCTTACCCCTTGTGTATGGCCTATCATTCCAATGACGGTAAGCTTCTTCCTCAAAAGAGCGAAGGATGACCGTAAGAAGGGTATACGTGATGCAGTGACATACGGCTTGTCAATCATTGTTATTTACATGGGTTTGGCAACGCTTGTTACTTGGGCTTTCGGTCCACAGAAGTTGAATGAGTTGGCAACAAATGCACCGTTCAATGTGTTCTTCTTCCTTTTGTTAGCAGTCTTTGCTTTCAGTTTCTTTGGATGGTTTGAACTTCGATTGCCTTCTTCATGGGGTAATGCGGTTGATAATAAGGCTTCTGCGACAACAGGTTTGCTTTCTATCTTCCTTATGGCATTCACCTTGTCATTGGTAAGTTTCTCTTGTACAGCTCCTGTCGTAGGTCTTCTCCTTGTTCAGGCAGCAACAAGTGGTGACTGGGTAGCTCCTGCAGTGGGTATGTTTGGTTTTGCTTTGGCTCTTGCCTTACCATTTACCTTCTTTGCTCTCTTCCCAACTTTGCTTAAGAAAGCGCCAAAGTCTGGTTCATGGATGAACATGATTAAGGTCGTGTTGGGTTTCATCGAGTTGGCATTCTCACTGAAGTTCTTGTCTGTAGCCGACCTCGCTTACGGTTGGCATATCCTTGATCGTGAGACATTCCTTTCCATTTGGATTGTTCTCTTTGGCCTTTTGGGATTATACCTCATTGGTAAACTCAAGTTTCCTCATGATGATCTCGAACAGAAGGCAATGCCAGTACCAGCTATCATGTTGGGCCTTTGCTCGTTAGCTTTCTCTGTTTACATGCTTCCAGGCCTCTGGGGTGCACCTTGTAAAGCGGTTAGTGCGTTCGCACCACCTATTAATACACAGGACTTCAACCTTGCTCCACAGACCGTGCATGCTGCTTATACGGATTATGATGAGGGTATGCGTGCAGCGGCTGCAGCTGGTAAACCCGTCTTGATAGACTTTACTGGTTTCGGATGTGTTAACTGTCGTAAGATGGAGGCATCTGTCTGGACCGACTCACGTGTCGCTGAGAAGCTAAATAAAGACTATGTCCTTATTTCGCTTTATGTAGACGACAAGACTCCATTGAAGCAGCCTGTTGAGGTGAAACTACCTGATGGAACGTCACGTACACTGCGTACTATCGGTGACAAGTGGAGTTATCTGGAACAGACTAAGTTCGGTTACCTGGCTCAGCCATTCTATGTTCCTTTGGATAATGCGGGTAAGCCGTTGAATGGTAGCTTTAGTTTTAAGGAGGATGTACCTGCTTATCTTGAATTCCTCGATAAGGGCTTGGAAAATTATCACGCCAAACAGCAATAATGATATAGGCTGACAATATTGCGCTTAACTATCTCGTAGATAGTATAGAGCCGCATAGTCATGTGTTCTGAAAGAGGTTGTATCAAAAAGACCATTGGAAGGTCTTGATTGATACAACCCTTTGTTCTATTTATACCTGAAGCCTTTACTAACGCACGAGGGGATACGTACTATTTGGTAAACGTACCTTGTACAGATAAAGCATTAGTTTCTTCCATGTTATTTAATGCTTTTAAGAATAAAAAGGTGTAAGGATGAAGATCGTAAGAGGGTAGTCTGTGAGTATATGTCATTTGGTTTGGTAGATGTTAATGTTAAGTGAAAAAATACCATTAAAACGTACATTTGGCTATCAAAAAACAATAATAATGAATAGAATTCTTTATTTTTAATAATAAAGTCACTTGTATTTTTGTTTTTTTTTCGTACTTTTGCAGAATAATATGTAAATAGGTATAGTCTACCTGTGAAGGTGACTAATTAATAGTATAAATAGTTATAAAGAAGACATTTCTTCTCTCTGAACAATTATTAACGTAAGAGTTTTCGAGTTAAAAAAGGATTGTATTTTCAAGTAACAGAATTTCATAATTTTAGAGAACGATGCAGAAGATTAAATTCCTCCAGCGCGTAATATGTGTTCTTCTACTGAACCTTTTATGCATTGGGCCATTAAGTCTCCCTATGTCAGCACAAGAACTGAATGGTGCAAAAGTAACTCTCTCTATGCATGATGCGACAGTAGAGGATTTTGCTAATGAAGTTGCTAAGCAGACAGGATTGAATGTAAAGTTTGCAGATGATGATGTGAAGGCGTTTAAGGGTGTGTCCCTTGATGTACGCGATCAGTCAGTTTCAAGTTTGTTACTGAACTTGGCAAACCAGTTCCCACTCTCATATACCGTTGAGGGCAACACCTTGACGTTTGCAAAGAAGGAAACGGTGCAACGTAAAGGTGGTGTTCGTGGTCAGGTTACCGATAATAACGGTGATCCTATCATTGGTGCCGTTATCCGTGTGGATGGTGTGAATGGTGGTTATGTGACCGATATTAATGGTGAATACGACATTGTGACCGACCTCAAAGAGGTGCACATGACCGTGTCATATATTGGTTATAAGACTGTTACTAAGACTGTAAAGAATGGTGCTATAGCCAACATCACGTTGCGTGAAGACTCAAAGGAAATGCAAGAAGTGGTTGTGACCGGTTATCAGACTAAGAATAAGAACTCGTTTACAGGTTCTCAGGTAGCTGTAAGTCGTGACCAGTTGATGAATGTAGGTACGAAGAATGTATTGCAGAGTATTGCGAGCTTCGTCCCTGGTATGGTCATCGCAGATGATAACCTCAAAGGTTCTGACCCTAATAAGGTGGCAGAACTCAATATTCGTGGACGTGCCACTTTCGAAGGACAGGCCAATACACCGGTCTATGTGGTAGATGGTGCACAGGTAACAGCAGAGTATGTTGCCGATATGGATATGAACGATATTGAGACCGTAACCGTATTGAAGGATGCTTCAGCATCTGCTCTTTATGGTGCGAAGGCTTCTGCAGGTGTCATCGTTATTACCACAAAGACACTGAAAGGTGGTAAGCTGAAAGTGAACTATAGCGGTACAGTACGTCTGTCAACGCCTGACTTACATGATTATCACTTGTTGAATGCAAGTCAGAAACTTGAGTATGAGCGCCTTGCAGGTTTGTTTACAGATACAAGTCCTGCAACTCAATATACACTTGATAAGGATTATGCACGTATATATAATGACATTCAAAGAGGTGTAGAGACTGATTGGTTGTCTAAGCCATTGCGTAATGCCATCTCTCAGTCACATAGCTTGAGTGTAGATGGTGGTGACGACCGTGCGAAATATAATCTTGGTGTACGTTATGGAAAGGATTCTGGTGTTATGAAGGGCTCTGATCGTACTCGTCTTTCAACCAATTTCCGCCTCTCTTACAATATTGCAGGTAAGTTCTTCGTGTCTAACAGTTCGACACTCTCGTCTGTAACGAGTAACGTGTCACCTTATGGTGATTTCTCAGACTGGGTTAAGATGAACCCTTATGAGAACCCATATAACTCTGATGGACAGTTGCGTTCTTCGCTATATCATGACTTAGCAAACCCATTATATGATGCTTCGTTAGGTAGTTATAGTAATTCAAACAACTTCGACTTCCTCAATACAACTAATATTCAGTTGTGGTTCGGTGAAAAGATTCGTTTGGATGGTGATTTCACTATTGACCGTAGCAAGCAAGATAGACGTACTTTTACATCTCCTTTTGCCTATAATGAGATTCGTAACAAGACGGCTGATCAGCGTGGTTCATTGACTGATAGTTGGGTAAACACCACTACATTGCAGGGAAAACTTATGTTGTCATACAACAACTACTTCTTTAAGAAGCTCTTCCTTACTGCAATGGGAGGTAGTAGTATGGAGTCTACGTCAACAGATGCGGCTTCCTATACTTCAATAGGATTCTATTCTGATAAGTTAGGACACCCAGCTTTTGCTACAGCGTATGCTGCAACGCGTCCAAGTGGCTCTGATACACAGACGAGAGGAGTTGGATTCTTTGTTAATGCCAATACGATCTGGGATAATAAATACTTCCTCGACCTTATCTATCGTTATGAGGGTTCATCTCGTTTCGGTAAGAATCAGCGCTTTGCCCCATTCTGGAGTGTCGGTGGTGGATGGAATATTCACAATGAAAAGTTCATGAAGGGCTCGCAAGTATCGCTCTTGAAGCTCCGTGCCAGTGTAGGTTATTTGGGTAACATCAACTTTAACCCATATCAAGCACTGACTACTTATAGCTATAATAGTTCATATTTCTATGGCAAGGGAACTGGTGCTACGCCAATTACTATCGGTAACCCAGATTTGAAGTGGGAGCGTACATTGAGCACCAACATCGGTGTTGACTTCACTGCCTTCCGTGGTCGTGTCGACCTTTCAGCCGATTACTATATCAAGAATACTGATAACCTGCTCTTGGATATCACCAAGGCACCATCTGTGGGTGTGACTACTTCACGTGAAAACATTGGTGAGGTGCAGAACTCAGGATTTGAGCTCCGTCTGCGCACCTTCCCAATTCAGAATAAAGACTGGCAGTGGTCGCTCGGTTTAACATACGCTTATAACAAGAATAAGATTAAGAAGATCAGTAATTCTCTGCGTGAACAAAATGAGAAGAACAAGGCTGATAATGGTGTTGCACCACTTCCTATCTATGAAGAAGGTCAGTCTTTAACTGCTTTGAAGGTTGTTCCTTCTGCAGGTATCGACCCTGTAACAGGTCAGGAAATCTTCATTAAGCGTGATGGAACATACACCTTTGTTTATGACTCAAATGATAAGGTAATCTTCGGAGATACCAATCCTATAGGTACAGGATCTATCAACTCTTATCTCACCTATAAGCGTTTTGCTTTGAGCTGCTCATTCTTGTACTCCTTCGGAGGTTCTCTTTACAACGAAACCTTAGCAACAAAGGTTGAGGGAGCTAATCCTAAATACAATGCTGATGAGCGTGTATTAAATGACAGATGGAAGACTCCTGGAACAATAGCAAAGTACAAGCGTATTGACGATACAACTACTCCGTATCAGACATCACGCTTTGTAGAGAAGAATAACTTCCTACGTATGAGCAGTCTCTCGCTCTCTTATGAGGTTCCAACGACCTTTATTCAGAAGTACGGCTTGAAGCGTATGTTCTTAGAACTCCTCACTAACGACCTCTTCTATCTGTCAACAGCGAAGAGAGAACGTGGTTTGAATTATCCATACGATAGGAGTTTTGAGTTCTCAGTACGTTTCTCACTCTAAAACTAAATTAGGATAACAATGAAGAAGATAACGAAATATATAGGAATATCCATGGTGGTTGCGCTGCTTACATCGTGTAACGACTTCTTGGATGTACAGCCTAAAGGGCAGCTTACAGATGACGAGATGTTCACTGATATTACTGGTTATGAGGATGCTATGTTTGGTATTTATGGTAAGTTAGCTTCATCTAACCTCTATGGAAGTAATCTCTCATGGGGTATGGTGGATGAGTTAGGCCAGCAGTTCGGTTATGACAATACACAAGACGTAAGTTACTACTTGAACCGCTATCAATATACTAACCAGCAAGCACGCAACGTTGTAGATGCTGTCTGGAGCAATATGTATAACAACATCTCTAATGTCAACAATGTGTTGAGGCACATTAATGATATTAGTGCAGGTGCACAGGAGCGTAAGATGATTCACGGTGAAGCCTTGGGTCTGCGTGGCTTTATGCACTTCGACCTTGCTCGCCTCTACTGTACAGACTATACGCGCAGTGATGCAAACACGCTTGGATTACCATACGCAACAGAGTTCAATCTGAAGAACCGCACTCGTTACACCTTGCAGGCAACGTTCAACCTTATTCTTAAGGACTTGAACCAAGCAGACTCATTATTGACAGACGACAATGATGTTACCTACGATAACAATTTCGTACGTGATTACAGCAAGGGACGTGTGATACTTTTCAATAAGTTTGCCGTTAAAGCTACGAAAGCTCGTGTGTATTACGCTATGGGTAACTACACAGCAGCTGCTAAATATGCCCGTGAGGTTATCAATGCAACACAGAACTTTAAGTTGAATACAAGTACATCACTTGATTCTGTGATGCGTTTCCCTGCAAGTAAAGAGATGATTTTTGGAGTTTATGCAGCCGACCGTTCAACAACTATTCGTTCAACATTCCTGCGTTCAACAGGTTATGGGTCCTTCGTTGAAGGCCGTCGTGATTTGCGTAGTCTCTATGAGGTCGACCAATTCACGGCTCTTAGCTCTGACCTCCGATACACCTCTTTCTTTAGAGAAAATACGTCGGGTTCAGCTTCTTCTTTCAGCTTTATTCGTCTAATCCAGAATGATGCTGAGGCTACAAGAGGTGCATTGAAAGGCTTTGTGTTAATTAGTTTGCCAGAGATGTATTACATCTTGAGTGAAAGTCTTTATGATTCAAACAAGACAGAGGCTATCAGTCTGCTCAATCAGGTTAGAAAGAGTAGGGGATTAGGCGATGTTGATGCAGCTAAGGTAGCTACACGTACACTCTTCGAGCAGGAGATGATGCGTGAACGTATGCGTGAGTTCCCTGGTATGGGTCAGACCTTCTATGCGTTGAAGCACTACAACCGTAGTTTTACTGACTTTAGAAATATTGACACATATCAGCCTTCAGATGCCATCTTTAATCTCCCTTGGCCAGATAGAGAGAATGAGTATGGTGATCAGGCAGTTCATAACGAATAATACATATCAAGCAGTCTGTATGTTTTAGCACTGCTAAACGACAAGAGCAAGGCGATTTGTAATAAGCGTTTAGCTATGCTAAATCACAGACTTAAGTGTATAAAAGAAAAGATATAAACGTATAGACAGATATTGTAGTTCGTAAAGACTTAAATAGGATATACTTTTAAAAGGGCTGACTAATATACTATTCCATTGATGTTTACCCTTTACATGGTGTATGATAAGTCTTAACACCAGAGTAGAATATGGTATGGTGAGTTTATGATGGTCTTATGCAGTAGGGCAAAAAAGACTGATTCACCATGAGAATTACTTATCGGACAACACTAAAAAACAAATGATTATGTATAAATCAATCACAAACATCTTCGCTATCGGTGCTATAGCACTATCGTTGACAGCGTGTTCAAACGATAACTACGAGGGAGAATACTCAAAAGATGGTACTTTCGAAGGGGCAAATCAGGTTTATTTCGACCTCAATAATGCTTCTGACACATTATATAATTATTCATTCGGAACACTGCCTACCAGCGTGACCTCTGACACAATCAATGTGAAGGTGAAACTCGCAGGAGTAAGAAAGTCACAGGTACAGCACTATAAGGTGGTTGTTGACCCAAGTAGTTCGGCAAAGGCTGGGGTTCACTTTGTAGCAATCAATAGTGACCAGACAATACCAGCTGACAGTCTTTCTGCGAGTTTCCCAGTAGTTCTTCTGCGTCAGAACCTTAGTGATACGAAGAATGACAGTATTCGTCTTGTTCTGCGTTTGGAAGCATCTGACGACCTTGGTGTTCGTTTTCCTGACAAGATAAAGAGGATAATCACCTTCGATAATGTACTTGAAAAGCCTTATTGGTGGTCAAATCCTACACTCCAAGCAATGGGACTTCCTGCTTATACGCCAGCTAAGTATCGCTATCTACTGTCCTTGTATAATTCAGATGCAAGAGCGATAGAGAAGGCTGTAAGTAACCCACGAAGTTGGACACAGCTTTACAGGAATATTCAGAAGTTGAAAGCATACTTTGCTGCTAACCCTGAGTAATCACATTCATTGGTATAACCATTAATATAATTACACGAAATATGGTAAAGAAATATTTATATCTCTTGGCTATAGCAGCCCTTACCTTCTCATCATGTATTAAAGATGATTCGACAGAAGGAGGCGATAATGTGTCTGTAATCAGCCTGCAGACACCTCTGAACAGTAGCTATACGCTTAATCAAGGAGATACATTGAAGATTAATCCTACGGTATTGCAGAGCAATGGGAAGCAGAAACTCACCTACGAATGGGAGATAAATCATAAGTTGGTATCGAGTGATTCTGCACTTGTCTATCCTATTCAGACCTCTGGAACCTATACTGGACGTCTGCGTCTGAGCAATGGTCAGAATATTCAGATCTATGAGTTCAATGTGAACGTAGAGTATGCTTATACGAAGGGTGTCTTCCTCTTGGCTGAAAAGGACAACAAGGCAATCCTTTCCTACGTACCAACAGAGGATGTGAATAAGAGTTTCCAACTTGATGTGTTGGGTGCTAACAATCCGAATACTAACTTCGGTACACCTTGCTCAATGGCTTGGAACAAGACGATTGGTAGTCAGACAAATAATGTTCTCATCATTGCTGCAGGCAATCCATCAACACTTTATCAGCTTGATGGCTATGAGATGCTATCACTTTTCCAAACTCCTGTTGGTGAGAAGGTAATACAGGTAGAGGCAAACTCTGACCCAGGTTCACCGAAGGTAATGGCGATCACAAAGAACAACTTGTATTCTTTGGGCTTGAATTCAACCAATTTGATTTCACAGACATCACGCTTCACAAGCGCAGTAGGAGGTTCTGTCAAGTTTGCAGACCGCATGACACCATGGTGGAGAGACGACCTCTTCTATGCTCATGGTGATGCTTATTTCGACAACGCACATGGTTCTCTGCTGGCAATGGCTATTGAGAATACATCTGTTCCTGCTGAAATCTTGAAGGGAACCTTTACTGGTGATACGTTGGTAGGTATGGGTAGTGTTAACAAGCAGCGTAACCTTGCTTTGATTACCAATCAGACAAGCACGGGAACATTCTACTTTACATACATCTTCCCAGGCTACTACTCTTCTTCTGCAGATAAGAGAATTGCAGCTAATGTGCTTTACCGTGTTGCAATGCCTTCTACTTCTGGTATCGCTAATGGCTCTGTCGTACGCTCGGCTCGTAGCAAGAACATTGTTTATTACACTAATGGCAATGCTGTCTATGCACATAACGTACTTGCTAATAGTAACTTCCCAACTTCTGCACTGTTTACAGTAGGGAACAGTACGGAGAAGATAGTTGATATGACATTCTCAGATGATGATAATCTCATCTATGTTGCAACCAATGATACATCGGCATCTATGCCAGGTAGTCTATATTGTTATGACACGCAGACAAATGCTCTACTTTGGTCAAAGCAGCACATTACGGGACGTATTGTGAAGGCATTATTCAGAAATAAATAACATACAAATGATAAGAATGAATTTCTCATTTAAGAACTCTTTACTTGGAGGGGCATTATTGCTCCTCATTGTATTGCAAAGTACTGTTGCAAAAGCTGATGATGACAAGTCTAAGTCTAAGCCTAAGAAGGAAACGAAGTATGACAGACTCTTTAAGGATAAGAAGACAGAGACTGCACGCAGTAAGTTTATTACTGTTCATAAGCTTGATAACAAGATTTACTTTGAGTTGCCACGTACTTTGTTGAAAAAACAGATGATGCTTGGTGGAGTAGTAAACTCAACAACTGATGCATCTACAGTCACTGTTGGTTCTACAAGTTCTAACCCTGTCTTGTTCTACTTTGACATACAGGATAGCTCGGTCGTTATGAAGACTCCTAACAATGTTCTTTTCAAGGAGAATGCAAACTCAGCAGACCTTGATAGTGCATTGGCCTTGAACTATCGTGATGGTAT
Source organism: Prevotella sp. oral taxon 313 (assembly GCF_003043935.1). Taxonomy (NCBI): domain Bacteria; kingdom Pseudomonadati; phylum Bacteroidota; class Bacteroidia; order Bacteroidales; family Prevotellaceae; genus Prevotella; species Prevotella sp. oral taxon 313. Next base: position 1,861,701 of record NZ_PYXE01000001.1, on the reverse strand, counting down.
TTGGCAGGGCTTTAACATCTTAGCTTACAACAATGACAGCTCTGCTGTTGTCTTTGATGTAACCTCTTTGTTAGGTAAGCCAACTAACCTTATCTCGGTTATGCCAACGAAGAATGGTAATTATAGCCTTAAGGCAACTCCAAAATCAGAACTTTCGTTCATTCGTGGGATAAAGAGTTTTGATACAAACGTTATCGTTAACAATGACTTTACGTATGGTGTGTCAACCTCTCTGATGTCTATGCCTATCGGTGGCGAGCGTCCTACAACTGTTGGTGTTAGTTATAGCGTAGCACTTGTGCCTGAGTCTGCAATGCGTCCACGTATCATGGACTCACGTATCGGTGTGGATTATTCTGTTCGTTTGGGTATTCCTCAGGAAGGTGCAAGTACTAAGCGCATCTTCTTCTCACATCGTTGGAACCTCGTCCCAAAGGATAAGAAGGCGTATGCAAAGGGTAAGTTGACTCAACCTGTCAGTCCTATCCGTTTCTATTTGGACAATACTTTCCCAGAGTCATGGAAGCAACCCATCCGTGAAGGTATCCTTGAATGGAACAAAGCTTTTGAGAGAATAGGCTTTAAGAATGCTATTGAAGTTGTTGACTTCCCTCAGAAGCAAGGAGATTTCGACCCAGACAACATTCAGTATTCTTGTATTCGCTACATACCAAGTGGTTCTTCATCTGCTCCAAAGAGTGATATCTATGTCAATCCTAATACTGGAGAGATTATGGCAGCCTCTATGTTCATCTATTCTGATGTCGAGAAGTTGTTACATAAGTGGCGTTTAATTGAAACAGGTGCTGTTGACCCATCAGTACGTAGCAACCGTTTGTCTGCAGCTAAGTTTGCTGAAGGTTTGAAGATGTTGGTTACAAAGGAAACTGGTAGTATGTTAGGACTCTTGGATAACCTTGGTGCTTCAGCTACTTATTCTACTGATTCATTGCATAATGCACGTTTCACGACTACCATGGGACTTGCTCCTTCTGTTATGGATGACGTTCATTACAATTATGTTGCACAGCCAACAGATAATGGTGTACGCCTTGCTCCAACAGGACTTGGTATGTACGACTACTTTACAATTGATTGGAACTATCGTTACTTCGATACCGATAATGTTTCTATCAATGATGAGAAGAATACACTTGAGGCGTTTGTTGACAAGAAGGTGACAAACCCACGTCTTCGTTATTATGCTGAGCGCAATGCTAAATGGGACCCACGTCTTGCTGCAGGAGCACTTGGTAACGATATGATTGCAAGTGCAAACCTTGCAAATAAGAACTATACAATCGTTGAAAACAACCTCTCTAAGTGGATTAAGAACGATGAGGATACTCGTATCAAAGATCAGTTATACCTGCAGATATCACAGAATCGTTACGCTTTGTTCAAGCAGGTGTTGAGTAATGTTGGTGGAATGTACCTTAACAACATGAAGATTTCAGCAGGAGTACCGCAGTATCAGGTTGTTCCAAAGGATCTTCAGCGTCGTTCTCTCCTGTGGTGTCTACAAGAGGCAATGAGCTTTAAGAAGTATGCTAACCGTAACTACGAGCGTAAGGGCTACTTGTCAGTGAGCTATTATGACCAGAGTTTAGAGTTTATGGGTTACGATTTGATGGCAGCACGTATGCGTGTGGCTATCACTTCTTACTTGAATCCAAACAGTTACACACAGAAAGAGTACTTTGATGATATCTATAACACCCTCTTCAAGAGTGTTGCTGAGATGCGCGCACCCTCTCAGGGCGAGCGTGTTTTACAGCGTGCGTTTATGAGTCAGGCACAGAGTGTTGTCTCTAAGGCTACTGGAAACGGTGGTTCTGGCGGTGGTTCTGGTGCTGGTACAGCTTTGAAGGGTGATGATCTCGGTGCTACTCCAGGATTTGGCGACCCTTCTCAGAACCTTGCTCCAACTGTTGATATCTCTCTTGCTGACAACTCTGAGCTTTATTTCTACAACTGTATGTTGAAGTTAAGAACGGCTTTAGAGAAGTGTCTAAAGGCTAATTTGCCACTTGAAGCGCGTACACACTATGAGATGATGCTCTTCAAAATCAATAAGACAATGGAGGTGAAGAAATGAGAAAGACTTCATTTATATCAATGAAATCGGTTCATGTAACCCTACTGGCAGTGGGCTTCTTAGGTCTCTCACTGTCAGCACAGGCTTTCCCTTTCTTTAAGAAGAAGAAAAAGAAGGCTACCACCACTACTACGGTGGCTAAGAAGGATGCCTATGAGCGCATTCTGACTGAAGAGAAGACAGACTCTGCTAAGGGACCATTCGTTTCCTTCTACAGGACAGGTGAGAAACTTCTTGTTGAGTTACCACCATCGTCTATTGGTCGCGACATGCTTATCGGTGCTACTATATCCTCTGTTTCAAGTCCACAGTTTGCTGAGGTTGGTACACGTGCAGGTTCTGTCTCTCACGTACGCTTTATAGAGAAAGATAGTTCTATCGTTATGCAGGCTATCAATTCAGAGTTGCTTGACGCACTGCCTACAGGTGATGCGAAGCAAGCACAAGCCACGAACTATCGTAACCTCGACTTCTATAGCTTCCCTATCAAGGCGAGAAACAAGAAGACGGGTGGTATTCTTTTTGATGCGTCTTCTTTCTTCTTGAGAGAAAGTAAGTATTTCCCAGTGATTGCAAAGATTGCTGGTCCATATCGTGTGGATGCTGACTTGAGGCCAGAGTGGATTAAGGTAACGTCTTTGAAGTCGTTTGCTAACAATGCTTGCATATCAATGATACGCAACTACGTTACCAATATGACTGGTAATAGTGGTAGTGTTGCTATTAGCAATCATCCTGTTTCTATCGGCGTACAGTTTACTTTAGCACTCCTGCCAGAGGATAAGATGACTCCACGTCTGAGTGATACACGTCTTGGTTACTTCCTCACACCGAAGTCAATCGTTAATGACAGTCTTATCGACCATGCAAGCTTTATCAATCGTTGGCGTGTAGAACCTAAGGATCCTGCTGCTTATTTTGCTGGTCAGCTCAGTGAACCTGTAAAACCAATCGTGTTCTATATCGATAATGCCTTCCCTGAAAAGTGGAAACCAGCGATTAGAAATGCCGTTCTAAGATGGAATAAGGCTTTCGAACGTATTGGTTTTAAGAATGTGATGCAGGCTGTGGACTTCCCAACCAATGACCCAAACTTCGACCCAGATAACTTCCAATATTCTTGTATTCGTTATCTGCCTACGGCAACAGAGAATGCTATGGGACCATCATGGGTCGATCCACGTACAGGTGAGATTATCACAGCTACCGTACTGGTGTATAATGATGTCGTAAATGTCATCAACAGTTGGCGTTTTATCCAGACGTCGCAGATTGATCCGGCTGCTCGTACATTGGATATGCCTGACAGTATTATGCTTCCAACATTGGAGTATATTGTTACGCACGAGGTGGGTCACACACTCGGACTAATGCACAACATGGCTTCATCGGCTGCAATCCCAACTGATTCGCTACGTTCTGCAAGCTTCACACAGAAGTATGGGACGACAGCATCTATCATGGACTATGCTCGTTTCAACTATGTTGCACAGCCAACAGATAAGGGTGTGTCGCTGACTCCTCCTTACCTCGGTGTTTATGACAAGTATGCAATAGAGTGGGGCTACCGTGTCTTCCCTAACTCAAAGAGTTTTAGGGATGATGTGAAACCGTTGATGGCCCTCGTAGCAGCCCATGCTGATGACCCAATGTATCGTTATGTTCTCCAGCAGTCGCGCTATCGTTATGACCCGACTGCCATTGAGGAGGATCTCGGTGACGATGCTGTGAAGTCAAGTACATACGGTCTGAAGAACCTTGAGTATATTCTCAAACATTTTGATGAGTGGATTCCTGATGGTACAGACGGTACTCGTAAGGCAAAGCTCTATCGTCAGATGGTTTCTCAAGCTTACGGTTATGCACGTAATGTCTATGCTGTCATTGGTGGTATCAAGTTGAATCAGAGCACAGAGTCATCTGGTATTCCTCGTTATGAGGTCATGCCTAAGGAGAAACAACGTGCTGCTGCAATGTGGTTGTTACAGGAAGCACGCAAGTTTGGTAAGCGTGGTGTTGAGAGTATTGAGAACCGTTTACCTCAAATCAACTCGCATCCTTACAAGACATTGGCAAGTGGTATCCAAGAGATGGCACTCTCTGCAACAGCACGTTTGGCACTGAGCTATTATGCTGACTCTACTTCTTATTCTCCTTTGGAGTATTGCGAAGACACGTATAATAATGTCTGGGCTAAGACAATCGCAGGTGATGAGAATCTCGACGACGATGATATCGCCATGCAGCAACTCTATGTTGAGCGTCTGAAGGAAAACATTGTTGAGGTTAAACAGGTTGGTAAGGTGCGCAGCTTGCGTGATGACAAGCAGGATGTTGCTTTCCTCGGCTTTGGTGTTGGCTATGGTGAACCAGATACAATGTGGACGGAGACCATCGACCGTACAGCTGAATATGTGTTCCACTATGCACAGAAGCTTCAGAAACTTCTTCAGGAACGCATCAAGACAACGAAGGACACGACCGTAAGGTCTCAATATGAGTTGATGTATGCACGTGTCCAGCGTTATATGAATGGTTAATCTACCGTGTTAACATACATCTCAGAGGGTATATCTCAGGCGTCTGTGTCTTGGATATACCCTCTTTCTTTTTGTTCAGTGTTAGGATAGAGTATCGTTTTGTTGTTATTCTTTATGGTGGTACTGAGTGTCCCTCCGTAAATCTTTATATCTCTCTGTGAGGTTTGATGTAGCTTTATGATATGATATGGAAAGTCTTGTTAACGTGTGATGATAATGTCCTTTGTTAGCCATAAATTGCTTACGTAAGCCAATCTCCCTATATACTATATTTTTTTAATTTTACTTTGCTGTCATTTTTAACATTTCGTGTAAGTGCATAGGAATTAATTAGTTATATGTTTATAGATGGTGACAGGAGTGACAGGAAAATTGGTTTTGGTAGAATTAGGTTACTATGGTCTCTTGTTTTAACGCATGATTTTTGACTTAGAAAACTTCATCTTTATGCCATCACTACGGTTTGTTAGTTTTTTCAAGTGATTTTTCAATGAGCCTTTATGATATTGTTCTCCGTTCTTTTTAATTCTCTATTTAGGTTATTTTAGGGCGAGATTAGACAAATAATGATGTGTTTCTATTGTTCTGCAGATGCCTTTTGCGATTTCTTTTGTAGGCTTAATGTGTTACGTTCCCAAAAGACACCGTCAGAGTAACCTTGAATGTCTTTGTTCTCTTCAGCCATACGTAGGCGTTTAGATGACAATAAGGCATACTCCTCATTGATTTCTATACCACAATAGTGTCTACCTAATTTCTTTGCAACAACGCATGTTGTTCCACTTCCGAGGAAAGGGTCAAACACGACACCCTGCCTTGGGCATGATGCTAAAATGAGTTTAGCTATCAGCTTCTCTGGCTTTTGAGTTGGGTGGTCTGTATTCTCTGGCATTGACCAATAAGGGATACTGATGTCGTCCCAGAAGTTAGATGGGTAGGTAAGGCGAAAGTTTCCGTCTTCAGTCTCTATCCAGTCTTTGGGTTTTCCGTCCACTTTATAAGGGGCTAAAACTCTCCTTTTCTGCATTACGGATGCTACGTCAAAGTAATAGTCTTTATCATTGAGGACACCAAACCAGATGTCTTCCATAGCATTCTTCCAGTTTGTTTTAGCTCCACGACCCTTTTCACGTTGCCATGTAATACGGTTCTTGATGGTAATATACTCACTCATGACTTGATAGATAGCACTTGTACTTTTCCAATCACAACAGACATATATACTCCCGTTAGGTTTTAATAGTTCTAACACCTTGGGAAACCAACATCTTACATATTCAATATAGGTCTTGTCGTCCGTAGCCTTGAACTTAAATCCTGCAAAGTCTTTCGATAGGTTATAAGGAGGATCTATGATAAGCAGGTCTACAAAATGTTTGGGTAGGTAATCTATAGCCTCAAATAAATCTTGATTATAAATTTTATTGAGTACTTCATCTACCGATGACGACGTGTTAAGTTGACATAAATCCTTCTTTAAGTCTGTTCGTTCGCTATCAGACAAGACAATAGTACGGTTTCGTGTTGCACGATTTTTCTCCATATTAGGCATCTTAAATATTGTTTTGTTATCGTTTCTGTGTCCCTTCGTCCATGAGTATCTACTATGGCGAAGAACTCCTTGATACAAAGGTACAACTTTAAGTGAGTTATTCCGACTATCTATTTTGTTTTTTGATAGAATAAATGAATAATTCTAATTTATTACCATCCAATAGTTTTATAAGAACGAAAACGTCGTTTTCTACGATCTAACCCAATGCTTTCTCTTTACGAACGAGCACTTTCGGCAGATAGTAAACTACGACAGAGGATATAGTGCCTCAGGTTGTTTCTCTCCTTCCTAATCCTTCTTACCGAATTATTTTCATGAAAATAAATATTTCTTGTCGTGAAGAAAAATATTTTTTGTCATGAAAATAATTCTTTCTACTCATGAGAATAATTTGGTTTCGACACAAAATAAGCCCCTCGTAGGTAGTTTTCTCCTTGCGAGGGGCTTGTCGTTTATAGTTGATTGGAAGCTTGATGGCTTGATAGGTTACGCCTTTAATGAAGGCTATAATCTGTTCTTTTCAGCCTGTCCAGCACCTGTACCCTTGTATTTGCTTCGTGAAGTATTGAACTTATAAGTAACAGTTAGAACAAACTGACGGCTGTCGTATGTACCAATATATTGAGTCTCCATAGACTCTGTGTAGCTAATTCCTCCTTCTTTTTGGGTATGGAACAAGTCTGTTCCACCAATACGAAGTGCGAGTCTGTCCTTTAGGAAAGACTTGGTAAGGTTGATGTCAAGCGAACCTCTATTGCTTGCTAATGAGCTAATTTCGCTATTGCCTTTTGTAACGAGGTAGGACTCCATTGATAGTAACCAGCCTTTGCCGAAATCGAATGTGTTGTTAAAACTGAATTGCCAGATTGGTTTGTTCAGCTTATAAGTCTTTGTACTCGTATGTAATGTGAGCCATTGCTTCTTCATTAATGCCGTGAACTCAGGTGTCCAGATACCGATTGTTGGCGAAAAAGCTAACTGAGTAGATATTGTCTTGATGCTTGGAAGATTCGTGTAGGTAAGACGTGAGATAGCTGAATTATGGCTGTTTTGTTCGCTCCAGAAGACAATGGCGTGGCGACGGTCATTGTATGAGATGCCAAACTGGATGAACTTCCACATAGCTCCTAAGCTTATGTCGTGGATATATTCGTGCTGAAGCAGTGGGTTACCCGACTGCATCAAGAAACGATTGCCGTATATAACGTTATTGCTTAACTGACTATAAGAAGGGCGACGCGTCCTCGCTGCATAGCTTAATTGCATCTGTAGGTCTCCTAATTGAGTAGCTACAGAGATACTTGGGAATAAGTTGCTGAACGAACGACTCTGATTAGCAATGTGCTGTCCGTTCTCATAATAGTTGAAGCGTACCGCCTCCCAGCGCAGACCAGCTGTCAACTGGCAGATAGATAGCTGGTGTTTGTATTCCATAAAAGGGGCTATATTCGACTCTTTTAGCTGTGCGGATGAGCTTGGGACATAGTTTTCAGGATTGCTATATGCATCATTGCGGTTCGTATAGGTATATTCTGCACCCACTGACAGATTACCTCCTAAAACTGGATAGCCCAAAGTTAGCTTAGAAGCAAAGAGCCTGTTGCGCTCTTGATTGTCGGAAGTCACGGTGCGACTAACCTTGTTGCGACTTTCTTCTCGATAGGTGGTATGGTTATTTTGCTTGTTATAAAGATAATCCGCATTGAAGTCTATGTCCATCTTTCCTATCTTTCCAACATAGTAGAGATTAATGAATTGGGAAGGACGATGGGACTGCTTGCATGTTGCAAAGGTGTTAATATGGTCGTAGAAAGTCCCGTTTGCCGTTACATCACTACTAAGAAAAACAGATAGGGGGAAGTTATGAGGGAAGTTAATCATGTATTTGATACCGACAGAATTGCTGTCATTCAGCTGATAGTCTGCTCCTATAGTATTCTTGACAATAGAATTCTTATCGGGGACTTTTTGCGTGAAATCCTGCTGCCAGAGGGTGTCAGCGTGAACAATAGTAGTTGTTGTGCTGTGTTCGAGGCTGTTGTCAAGTGAATAGCCATGCGTACCAAAGAGTTCCAGATGCTTATGGCGATATTTCCAGTTCAGCTGTTCTGAGAGGTCTACATTTTCCGACTGGTAGTAGGCGGAGCGTACATCGAAGCCAAAGCCGTCGCCTACAGCCTTCTTCGTTCGTATCTTTACGACTGCTCTTACTGCTGCATTATATCGGCTTCCGGGATTGCTTATCACCTCAACGCTCTTGATATCGCTTGATTTCAGGCGTTCAAGCTCAGCTGCATCGCGCATCTGACGACCGTTGATATAGATGATAGGTGTACCTCTACCAAATACTTCGTAGCCATCTTTCTTCTTTGTCAGTCCTGGGACATGCGCAAGTACATCCTCACAAGTGCCGAGTTTGCTCAGTATGGTGTTCTCGATGTTCGTTTGTATACCCTCTGTTGTCATCTTGTGTAGGGGAGCATTGCCTTTGACGACCACCTCTTTCATCATTTTTGCATCTTCTTTCAGTACGATAGTAAGGTTGTCTTGGTTGGAAAGAACTGTAGTGAAGGGCTCATAACCTACAAAGGAGGCTTTAAGGATATTACCTACTGTAACCTCCTTGAAGTTGAAACTACCGTCATCAGCGGTTGTTGTACCAACAATGAAGGTAGAATCCTTGGCTGAAAGAATAATGACATTTGCGTAGGGGATAGGCTTCTTGTTTTCATCAAGCACCTTTCCAGATACGGATTGTGCGCTGGCTCGAAGTCCAGTGCAGAACAGAAGGAGGATAAGTAATAGTTTTTCCATAACTAATGAAGATAAGTGAAACGAAAGGTTCAAACTCAGTTGCGCTTTTTAAAAGCGATAGGTTTCAGCTACAAAGGTATGAAAAGATATGGAAACCAATAAAAAAAAAGGAAAAACTTTTAGTTTCGTACGTTTTTCTTAGGCGTAAGGTGGTTTATAGATGATGTTTTATACGAAATATGAGTATAATGTTGCGTGTCAGTGATGTGTGATGCCATGCTATAGGATTATCCTTTGCTTTATGAAAGTCTTGGTATTATATGGTTGTTCAGAACCTTTTACTATATAATGTATAATAATAGAAGAGGACTTGGAAAATGCTGTTGCATGAAAAAAGCCATATCAGACATCCTGCAAGAGGATAGTCTAATATGGCCTTATACTTATCAGTCTTAGCTTAGAGCAATGCCTTGAACTTCTCGTTCAAAACATCTTTTGAGGCAGCACCAACAAACTTGTCTACCAACTTACCACCCTTAAAGAAGAGGATGGTAGGGATGTTACGTACGCCAAAGTCGATGGCTACGTCGTCATTTTCCTCTACATCGCACTTGCCAACGACGATTTTACCGTCGTACTCTTCGGCAAGTTCTGAGATAATTGGACCAATCATCTTACAAGGACCACACCATGTTGCCCACAAATCAACTACCAATGGTAACTCACCATTCTTATAAGTCTCTAAATTCTCGTTAGTAATTACTACTTCCATTGTTATTCTTTTTATAAGTTTATTAATATTGTCTTTTCTGTTTATAACCTCTTATCAAAGATTGTGCCACTTTCGGTTTAGTTGATATGGAACTCCATCTTCTCATTAGATGAGATAAAGTCTATCAGCTTACGGTCAACGTTAACACCGCCTTTCTTGCTCTTTAGCATAAGTACTGTGCTGTCAGGCGTTCGCAACTGTATGTAGAGTTGTGTGTTACCTGTATGTTGCTCGATGACTGTTGATAGTTCCTTGACAAAGGCTTCGTCTAATGCTGTCGCATCCATAGAGATGGTGAGGCGTTCCAAACGATTCTTTTTCACGTCATAAAGTTGCTCAATCTTCTGCACCTTCAGCTCTAACAGTTCTGGATTGTTGCGATAACGAGGTTGGCACTTGGCTGTGATATAGACGGTATAGTTCATCTTCAAGAGGTTGTTCCATCGTGCCCAGTCGTCACCAAACAGTGCTAACTCACCCGTTCCACCAAAGTCTTCTATCGTGACAAAGCCAAATGGCTTTCCTGTCTTTTGTGAGAAACGTTCGTTAACAGATGTGACAATACCGCCGAATGTCACTTCGTCAGCTTTTGCCAATTGTGTCATGTCAGCATTGCGACCTATCTTAGAACAGTGAGTGTTACACATATTGTTCAGTACAACACTGTATTCATCGAGGGGATGGGCCGATAGATAGATACCAACTAACTCTCGTTCCTTATTCAATTTCTCAATGACTGGCCACTTCTCAGCCTTTGGAGCGACAGGATGTACTACATCTATAGCATCCATACCAGCAAAGAGAGAGTTCTGTTGTTGGGCCTTTTCTGCTTGGAAAAGCTGCCCATAACGGACAATGGTGTCTAAGAAGGAATCACCTTTCCCAGTAATAGCAAAGTATTGTTCTCGCTGCAATCCGAAGCTATCGAAGCCCCCACTATAGGCTAAACTCTCAAATGCTTTGCGGTTGACATTACTGAAGTCGACACGTTCTGCAAAGTCGTATATATCCTTGTAAGGGCCGTTCTTCTCACGTTCACGTACTATACTCTCTGCAGCACTCGCACCCATTCCCTTGATAGCAGAGAGTCCGAAGCGAATCTCACCATGCTTGTTTACACCAAAGCCTATCTGACTCTCGTTGACATCAGGTCCAAGGGTTGCAATCTTCAATGCCTTACACTCCTCCATTAACTTGGTGATTTCGGTAATCTGACTGAAGCGACGTGTCATCAACGCAGCCATATATTCGGCTGGATAATGCGCCTTCATATAGGCTGTCTGATAAGCTACCCATGAGTAACAAGTGGCATGTGACTTATTGAAAGCATAGCTGGCAAATTTCTCCCAGTCGCTCCATATCTTCTCAAGTATCTGTGGGTCGTGCCCATTCTCCTGTCCTTGCTTGATGAACTTAGGCTTCATCTTGTCAACGATAGCCTTCATCTTCTTACCCATTGCCTTACGAAGAGCATCACTCTCACCACGTGTAAAGTTGGCTAACTGGCGACTCAAGAGCATTACTTGCTCTTGATAGACAGTGATACCGTAGGTGTCTTTGAGGTACTTCTCCATACATGGGATATCATACTTCACCAGTGACGGGTCGTGTTTACGCTTGATAAAGTCAGGGATATAGTCCATTGGACCCGGACGATAGAGCGCATTCATGGCGATGAGGTCTTCAAACACGGTTGGATGAAGCTCACGAAGGTACTTCTGCATACCTGCCGACTCAAACTGGAAAGTACCAACGGTCTGTCCACGTTGGTAGAGTTGGTAGGTTAATTCATCGTCAATAGGAATCTTCTCAAGGTCTATCACGTCGCCAGTCGTCTGCTTAACAACCTTGCAAGCCTCCTTTAACTCGGAGAGAGTCTTCAGTCCGAGGAAGTCCATCTTGATAAGTCCTGTAGACTCAATCACGTGACCGTCATATTGTGTTACAGGTACTTTCTTCTCTGGAAAGTCTGGGTCTGTTGCCGTAGAGATAGGTACCCACTCATCAATAGGATTACGACATATAATGAAACCACAGGCATGGATACCTGTTCCACGCACTGTTCCTTCCAACATCTTGGCATATTTAATGGTGTTGCGCTCCCTTATGTCTTCGCTAACCTCAGCATCTTGCAACTCTGGGGTACACTTGATAGCATTCGTTAAGTTCATCTTCATGCCATCAGGTAAGCGTTCTGGAATCGCCTTACAAAGAGCGTTAGATACATCTAACGGTAGTTTCTCTACACGTGCCACATCCTTGATAGAGTTCTTTGTAGCCATGGTAGAATAGGTAATGATATGTGCACAGTTCTCGTGTCCATACTTATCCATTACCCACTGCAGCACACGTCCGCGCCCATCATCATCAAAGTCAGTATCAATATCAGGTAGGTTGACACGGTCAGGATTGAGGAAACGCTCAAACAGAAGGTCGTATTTCAGCGGGTCAATCTGCGTTATTCCCAAGCAATAAGCCACTACGGAGCCTGCAGCAGAGCCACGACCAGGACCCACCATCACGTCTAACTCTTGTCGTGCAGCATTGATGAAGTCTTGCACAATAAGGAAATAACCAGGGAAACCCATGGTTTTCATAACGTGTAACTCAAATCGGATATGGTTCTTAACCTCATCTGATAGAGGATCGCCATATAGCTTCTTTGCACCATCGTAGGCTAACTTAGCTAAATAGTCGGCCTCGAACTTAATGCGATATATCTTCTCATAGCCGCCTAAACGGTCGATAACCTTCTGTCCTTCTTCCTTTGTTAGTGGGTTCTCACCGTTCTCGTCGGTGGTAAACTCCTTGTATAAGTCTTCTTCAGTGAACTTCTTTCTCCACTCTTCTTCGGTTCCAAAGTCCTCTGGGATAGGGAAGAACGGCATGATAGGACCATGATTAATATTATACGTCTCTACCTTGTCAAGAATCTCCAACGTGTTTGCCATAGCTTCAGGGACATCAGAGAAGGCCTCATTCATCTCCGCCTTCGTCTTAAACCACTCTTGTTTAGAGTAGCGCATACGCTTTGGATCGTCTAAATCCTCGTTCGTTGAAAGGCAGAGTAGATGGTCATGAGCCTCGGCAGTCTCTTTGTCTTCAAAGTGACAGTCGTTGGTACATATTAACTTTATACCATATTCTTGTGCAAACTTCATGAGCACTTTGTTGGCTTTCTGCTGTAGAGGATAAGCCTCACGGTTAGCCATCAAGGTTGGATCTTTTACTTCATGACGCTGTAGCTCAAGGTAGTAATCATCTCCAAACACACGATGATACCACTCACAAGCCTCTCTTGCACCCTCGATATCATCATGGATAATCTTGTTAGGTACCTCACCTGCTATACAAGCTGTACATACAATCAATCCTTCATGATACTTCTCAAGCTGCTCACGGTCCGTACGAGGGCGATAGTAATAACCATCTACCCACGCATTGGATACCAGTTTGATAAGATTCTTATAACCTGTATAATTCTTCGCTAATACAATAAGGTGGTAGCCAGAATTATCATGCATACTCTTATCCTTATCGTGCATAGTACGACGGGCTACGTACATTTCACAACCAAAGATAGGTTTGAAAGGCTCTTCACCCTTCTCTTTCCTACCTTTATTGACCTTAGCACAATAGTCAGCAAACTCTTTTATGCCAAACATCACACCGTGATCAGTAATCGCCATACCCCTCATTCCGTCAGCAATAGCCTTATCAACAAGACGTGTGACCTTCGACTGACCATCAAGAATAGAATAGTTGGTGTGGACGTGTAAATGTACGAAATCTTCCATTGAACTTATGCGTTTTTGAGCTGTAAAGTTACTATGAAAAGGCGACATAACAAAAGATTGAGAGTGAAAATTTGTGGAAATGACAAAAAAGAAGTACCTTTGCAACAAAACAAATACGTCGTTTATCGACCATGGGAAAAATAAAAAAGAAACTCAAAAAGATTAGAATCCATCACGAAGGGACTAATACGTTACTCTACGGAGGCATCGCTCTTGTCCTGATCGCCTTGATTCTCTGGTTTGCAGTTCCAACTAAGATACCATTTTGGATATTTGCAGTAGTCTTCGGTACCGTCTATGGTATAGTACTAAACTTCTATCGGTGTCCTATCCGATACTTTGGTAGTGAGGAGACAGATGGTATTGTCGTGGCTCCAGCCGATGGTCATATCGTTGTCATTGAAGAAGTAGACGAGAATGAATACTTCCATGATCGCCGATTGATGATATCCATCTTCATGAGTCTGTGGAATGTGCATGCCAATTGGTTCCCTGTTGACGGAGTGGTAAAGTCCGTACAGCACTTTGATGGTAATTATCACAAAGCTTGGCTACCTAAGGCAAGTGAGGAGAACGAGCACGCTGACACTATTATCACAACTCCTGATGGCACAGATGTACTCTGTCGTCAGATTGCAGGAGCGATGGCACGTCGTATCGTGACCTACGCTAAGCCTGGTGAGGATTGTTATATTGATGAGCATCTTGGCTTTATTAAGTTGGGTAGTCGTGTTGATATCTTCCTGCCTGTAGGCTCTGAGGTATGTGTAAAGATGGGTCAGGCGACAACAGGCGACCAAACGGTTATTGCTAAGTTGAAGCCTAATAATAAGTAAAGATGAAGAAACATATTCCTAACAGCATCACCTGTTGCAATCTTATTTCAGGTTGTATTGCTACTGGCTTTGCCTTTGGTAACAGCATAGAGATGGCTTTGCTGTTTATTATCATAGGTGCAGTGTTTGATTTCTTTGATGGTATGGTGGCTCGTTTACTTAATGTTAGTTCGTCAATCGGCAAGGAGTTAGACTCTTTAGCAGATGTTATCACCTTTGGTTTGGCGCCATCTACTATCATCTTCTCCATGTTGCATGTAATGTCCTATCCTGTTTTCCTTGAGCCACTGCGTGACTATCTGCCTTACGTAGCCTTTATCATGGCTGCTTTCTCGGCATTGCGTCTTGCAAAGTTCAATCTCGACGAGCGTCAGGCCTTAGGTTTTATCGGATTGCCAACACCTGCCAACGCACTCTTCTGGGGGTCACTCATTGTTGGAGTAGGGGATAAGTTAGAAAACCATTCATGGGTATTATACTTTATCATAGCGGGTATTCTTATCAGTTCATGGTTGCTTGTATCAGAGATTCCAATGTTTGCTTTGAAGTTCAAGCACTGGGGATTTAAGGGTAATGAGGTGAAGTATATCTTCTTGATAACCTGTTGTCCATTGGTGGCCATCTTCGGTATCTCTGCATTCGCTATCATCGTCGCATGGTATGTGATATTATCAGCTATCGTACAACAGACTTCTACACAAAAGTAGGGGCATAATTTCAAAGATATGACATTTTTTGCTTTCCTTTTCAAGTTTGCTTTTTTCCTCTTTATAGCCTTCTTTGTATTCATCTTATGGTTGCTTTACAGGTTCTATAAGCAGGTGACTCGTGTGCGTCGTCAGTACAATCCTTACGACTACCAACAGCAGGAAGCAAACTCAACAGAGAATACTATCATCGATAATCGGCCTATGGAGGAGCGCCATAAACAGGTGATACCAGACAGCGAGGGCGAGTATGTTGACTTTACGGAGGATGATGATACTAAATCTGAATAAGAGATAACACTCTATTATATACAAAACAATAAAGGACAAATCGCTTTGATTTGTCCTTTTTTGTTATCTTCTCTCTCTTAATTGCAGCTTGATAGGACGTGAATTGAGGTTTATCTCTTCATGTCGGGATTACCTGTAATATCATAAAAAATCCTTACAACGCATCGAACCATACATTCTTAAGATGGGAGAAGAATATTTCCTAAATCTTAGTTTGTAACATACAGCAGGTCAGTAGGTTACAAACAGTACCGAAGAAGACGCCTTTCTTGCTCCAAGAGAGGCGTCTTCTTGCATCAAGAAGGGCATGTTCTCGAACGTTGAAGGGCGTCTTCTTCTATCAAGCTCAGCCTCTTTCCGAATAGAGGGGAGTGTGATTACAGAAATATCTTGACAATGTATGCCTGCAAGTTTAGCGTTTTCTCACTCTTTGTCATTCTCCTTGTTGTGGTGTCTCAGTGATATTTTCTCATGGAACCAGACAATCTCTTGTCTACAAGCAGAGCTCCGAGAGGCTTGTTCTGGTACACGAATGCACAGGGCATAGCGACCAACTATAGTAGACGAACACTGTGGTATCTGTCGGATGAAACGCCTTCTCTGGCTCTACATGTGTGCAAATAGACCTCTTTCTATCTGTGCTGTTGATGTGCAAGAAAGCTCCTTTCGACTTCTGCGAACATTTTCAAGGGGAGTATCTCTGTGATTTCTATGAGCTGTCTTGTGGAGCATAGCATCACCGTTCGACGTCAATATGTCAAGACATCTTCCCTTTCTCTGTATTTGACACTATCAATCACAAAGAATGGAAAGACATCTCATGCCCTTGTAAGGTTCCTTCTCACCTGCTATCTTTCGTTAGCAAGACAGCTTACGAGTCCCATCAGGCTGCTCTTCAATCGTAACCTTGATGACATTCTCTGGTAGGATGTCCTCAATAAGCTCTGGCCATTCAAGCAGACAGAGGTTACCACTATAGAAGTAGTCCTCATATCCCATGTCATACACCTCTTCTAACTTCTTGATGCGATAGAAGTCAAAGTGGTAGATAGGGTCGCCCTTACCGTCAGTATATTCATTGATGATAGCGAAGGTAGGGGAGGTAATGACATCTTCTACGCCCAAGACCTCACAAAGAGCCTTGATGAAAGTGGTTTTACCAGCTCCCATCTTTCCGTAGAAAGCAAATACTTTACCTTCGCCCATCCCCTTGACAAATTCTTTTGCAGCCTCATGGATGGTGTCGAGACTTTTGATTGTAATTTCCATATTGCTTTGTTTTTACTTTGTTTATGTGATAGTTGGTTGTGAGTCGTTCGTTCTTTTCGGATTGATCTATAGGTTTCTGTGAATCTTATAGACCACTATGTGCGAACAATTACAATACAACCGATGTTTATGCTATTCAGTATGCGTGTCTTTAATAAGATATATCCTCTATCCCAGTCTTAAGTGTATTTTAGGGGACTCACTCCTCCTTCGGAGGGTTGGGGGAGGTCCCTCTTACCGCTTCCTCGGACTTAATGTTACCAATGGGACAATCATCTCTTCCATAGAGATGCCTCCATGCTGGAATGTATCCTTATAGTAAGAGACGTAGTAGTTATAGTTGTTCGGATAAGCAAAGAACGAGTCGCCAGTAGCAAAGACGTAGCTTGTGCTGAGATTTGGCGCAGGGAGCTGTGCAAGATGAGGATTCTTGATAGCGAATACTTGCCGTGCATCATAGTTGAGGCTCTTCCCCAACTTATAACGCAGATTGGTATTCGTATTACGATCACCGATAATCTTTACTGGATTGGTGGTGCGGATAGACCCATGATCGGTCGTGATAATGACCTTATAGTCCGACTGTGCCAACTCTTTGAATACGTCTGCTAACACGCTATGTTGGAACCAGCTAAGCGTAATAGAGCGATATGCGTTCTCGTTACTTGCCAATTCACGTATCATTCTCATCTCTGTACGAGCGTGAGAAAGCATGTCGACGAAGTTTACTACAAGTACATTGAGATCGTTCTGTGCAAGGTTATTATACTGCTGCATGAACTTGTCGGCACCAGCAGAGTCGTTAATCTTATGATAAGAGAACTTGTCGTGACGGCGATAACGGTCTATCTGTGTTTGTATAAGCGGTTCCTCGTTAAGGTTCTTACCCTCTTCCTCGTCCTCATCTACCCATAGTTCAGGGAACATCGTAGCTATCTGCTTCGGCATAAGACCGCTAAAGATGGCGTTGCGGGCATACTGTGTGGCCGTTGGGAGAATACTCATGTAGAGGTCTTCATCGATATCAAACATGTCACCAATCTCCTTTGAGAGAATACGCCACTGGTCGAGTCGGAAGTTATCAATGACGATGAGGAATACCTTCTCACCTTTGTCTATGAGTGGGAAAACCTTACTTTTGAAGATGTCAGTACTGAGCAGCGGACGACTATCGTTGTTGTTGGATGGTTTCTTCTTATGTCCTGTCAGCTTAGAGAAGCTGTTACTTAGTTTATTGTCCTGTGGGGCAACCCAGTCAAGATAGTTTTTAGCGATGTACTTAGCAAAGCCGTTGTTGGCTTCCTCCTTCTGCATCTTCAGCATCTCAGTCATGTTACTATCCGCACTACTCAACTCCAGTTCCCAATGAACAAGTTTTCTATACACGTCTTTCCAGTCGTCGAATGTGCGACAGTCGGCTATCTGCATAGCAATCTGCTGATAGTTCTGTTGGTAACCACTTTGAGTCACCTTTGTGACAATCTCCTTCTGATGAACATTCTTTTTCAGTGTAAGGAGTATCTGATTAGGGTTTACAGGCTTGATAAGGTAATCTGCTATCTTAGCACCTATCGCTTGGTTCATAATATCCTCCTCCTCACTCTTCGTAACCATGACGATAGGGGTGGCAGGTTGAATTTCCTTAATTCGTTGTAAAGTCTCCAAACCAGACAAGCCCGGCATCTGCTCGTCCAAGAGAACGAGGTCGAATGTCTGTGTTTGGCATTGGTCGATGGCGTCAGCACCATTGCTAACCGTCACCACTTCGTATCCTTTCTTCTCAAGGAAGATGATGTGCGCCTTTAACAACTCTATTTCATCATCTACCCAAAGTAACAATCCATTGCTCATAGCTGTTATCTCCTTTCCTTAGAACCCCTCCAAATCGTAGTATTCATCTTCGATGTCGTTCTGGATGGGCTGATTCTTTTTATTATTCTTATTATTTGTCTTGTTTTGTTGAGGTACGTCATCGCCGAAATAGATAATCGGACCGTCATCTGAAACCTTCTTCTTCTGCACAGGAGCGGTCTGTGGCTTCTGCGTAGAAGGCTGTTGCGTCTTCGTTACGGTAGGCTTAGCCTGCTTGTCTTTAGCCACTGGTTTTGTTGTCTTTACAGGTGCTACTGGAGACGTTGGCTTGGTAGGTACGACAGTAGTAGACTGCTTGCTCGGAGTGACGGGATCTGTCTCTTTTGTTGGTATGACAGGCTTCACAGGAGTCGTTGACCTCGTAGTCTTGGCTGGTACCTTAGGAGTAATGTCCTTTACAGGTTCCTCGTCTGGGATAAAGTAAGTACTGTTGTCGTCTAAGACAGGCTTCTTCTCCTCTGGTAGAGGCTTCTTCTCCTCAACAACAGGCTTCTGTTTCGTTGTTTCCCTCTTCTCTTCTACGGCAGACTTCTTCTCCTCTACGGGAACCTCAAAGGTGTTGTTATTTTGTTCATTCACCTTCTGTTCTGTCTTTGTAGTCTTAGCATCCTCCAAAGGAATCGTCATAGTGTTGTCGACAGGTACGTCCTGTGTGTCAGGATAGAGGTCAGGGTCATTTGCATGCTTCTGTTCAATCTCCTGTTGTAGGTCGCGTTCACGTGGTGTTGTAACCTCAGCCGGCTCACTGAGTAAGTATCTTTGCGTCACGACTAATGGTGCAAAATGCTTTGCATAGAACGTCTCATAGTCCTTATAACTATAAGTAGTACCTATTAGTTTAAGGTTTTTATCACTGATGATAATCCCCTTAGTCGACTTACCCATCTGTTGTACAACAAGCTTGGAAGCAAACAATTGACGTGCATACTGATAAGCCTCATCGAAGCTGCGGAAGCCCGATACTTGCATCTGATGTAGTCCATTGAGGTCTTCTACCTCTATCTCAAAGTTACGAACAAGGAAGTTTGTGAAGTTGAAACGTGCCAATTCAAATAGCAACTTGTTCTCTTTCAGTGAGTCAGGATGGTACACTAACAGGAACTTAAAGTCTATGTCACGTTCAGAAGAGAACTTAGCTTGCTGTATGCTATCGCTATCGTTCATTACGTTTGCACGATAGTTCCAGATGTCGTCAAGGTCGAACTTGCCTCCACGTAGCTTCTTCCCAGCTTGTACACCATTGACAATCATACCCGCCATCTCGCTGATACGACTGCTTGGATACTTCTTCACAACCTCCTTCATGTCGTTGACACAGCCCGTAGGGTCGCCATTGTTCAGTTTTCCCAAGCCTCCAATGAAGAGGAACTTATCCCTGTTAGCGCCCATAGGGAAGCGTGATTCAGAGATGCGAGCATTACCTGCTACCTCACTATATCGGCCTTGTTTGAAGGCTTCGTAGGTAGCCGCATAGAGGGAGTCTTCTATCTGCACACCGAAACGAAGGTTCTGTTTATAGTAAGGATCAGTAAGGAGTGTGGTCCACTTGCTCTTTGGGAACTTCTGACTTAGACGTGTAACATAGTTCTCAGCAAGCTGTGGTTCATTCTTGCGCATGTAGAGTAAGTATAGATGATAGTACACATCATCCATCTGATCATAGTCGGGATAGTTGTCACTCACCCGCCTTAAGGCCTTTTCAGCTAATCGAAGGTTGTCGAGTCTGTCCTTAAAGATAACACCAGAATGATGTAGTCCGTCTTCTAATATCTTGTTACTTGCTTCCAACTGTTCCGTAGTGAAAGGTATCTGAGATAGATAGTATTCACGCGTGTGAGGGTCATTCTTGAGCGAGTCGGCCGTTTGATTGATAGAGTCCTGGCGTGCTTCAGCCCGCATGATAGAGTCTCTTTGTTGGTCTGTGAAGTCAGTAGGCATGTTAGTACTACCTATTCTCCCCACAACGCTTTGGTTACTACGTTGCCAGTTATCAATGTTCTCGCGTTTACCCCATAGTTGTTGGAAGGTTATCTTACCTTGTTGAACAGCCGTAGGGTTATAGAAATACCATGTATTTCCTTGTTGTTGTCTATTGTTTACACGCTTAGGTGTTCCAAGGTTATTGTTCCCAAAGTTGCCATACACGTCTTGTTGCTGTCCATTGTCCTGTGTTGTTTGTAGTGCTCGTTCCTCTTTTTCTTTCTTTTTGAGGGCTGTGATGACACGGTCTATGGCTGTATTTCGTTCTTGTTCAGAGCATTTAGCAAGATGTTGAAGGGAGTCTTGAAGTTGTACGGCATCCGTATAAGGTGCTAACTCATCCAATATCTTTGAGCGTTCAGAGAGTTGTTCATAGTCTTTGCGGTCCTTGTCAAGCAGTCCGATAGCCTCGTCATAGCAACGTTTAGCATCTCCAAAGCGCTCTTTAGCCCAGTATAGATCACCGAGGTGGAGTAGTAGTACGCCTTTCTCAATACCGTTTCTTGTAGCCTTCTTGTTACCTTGCTCGTAGGCATTAATGGCTGCAAGGGTGTCTTGATTAGCAAGATGTATGTTGCCCATAGCGTAATACACCTGGTCAAGATACTCCTTGTTATTATCTGAAGCAGCCATCTGCTTGAGTTTACTAATCATCTTTCTTGTCTGTCCCTTTGCGGTCACTTCGGTTTGAGCAATGCGTGCATTGAACTCTAATTCGTAGGGAGGATTGGTGCGAATAACACGTTGGAAGGCTTTATAAGCATCCTCATTTCTACCGAGCGAAGCCAATACCTGTCCAAGTAGATACAACTCACGAGCCTTCTGCTTCTTACGCATTTCATGTTTGATAACCTTTTGGAGATAGGGAACAGCCTTTTCCAACTCACCCGAATGGAGGTAGTAATCACAATAGGTATAGTCCCACTCCTTCACAGCTCGCCAATCTAAAGAGTCGCGCTGCATATTCCGAATGACATCCTCAGCATCATAGAGCCAGTCTTGTTCTATGTAACATTTAGCTAACCAAGCCCTTGCTTTCCCATAGATTGCAGGTTGTCCTTTGTAGATGCGGCTCATATAAGCAAAGGTAGCAGCCGCTTCTTCAAAAGCACCTTTATGGAATTGTGAACGCCCCATGAGCATCCATGCCTTCCATAGGAAGGGATTATATTCACGGCGCGATAGCCATTCTATGTCCTTTTCCGTCTTTCGTCTGCTCTTTGTCCATTCTGGTCTTTTCTTGATACTATGCTTTGCAATCGCCTTCTCAGCCTTTTCTATAGCTCTATCGAAGTTACCCTTTCCTAAGTCACGACTATTCTTATTGCCGACAGTATAGAGTGGGATGAACTCTGTGAAGTTATCTTTATTCCCCTTCTCCTTCTCCAATGAACCGTCAATATAGGCTTGTGCACCATTATAATAAACGTTATAACGGGTATTGAAGGCATGCCACCAACGCGTTTGCGCGGTGTTATTCTTTGTTGAGCAACTAATAATTGTTAGTACACAGAATGCCAACAAAGAGGGGATGATATGTCTTATTACTCTTTTCTTCACGTTTCCTTTGATGTTCAGTACTATTGCAAGCGCCTTCAAACTACGATAGGTACAGATAACGAACTTAACCTTCTATCATTGTTATCACCTCATCCTTGATTTGATCTGGTAGATTGATTTCTCGAAGGATAAGGCTTCTATTCCAGCCTTTCACCTCATGGGGCTGCATTGTATAGAGTACGGTAGCAAACTCTTCCACCTCCGCATCAGTGTATTGGTTAGATGGTCTACCACGAAAACGGTCAAGTTCTTCGTCGTCATAATACTCTATGTCTTTTGTTGCGGCCTCCATCATACATACTTGTTCACATTTGTCATCTGTCCCATCACAGGATGAACAGTCACCAGAGGTGGGCATCATGACATCAGGTTCACCTGCTTTTCTTTTAGTGAACTTTGTCGCTATTGCTGCAATAATCGCTAATATAAATAGAGCTCCTATGCCAATAAGAAATATACTCATTCTTTACTTCCTTTGCTTTCTTTAGCTTCTTTGATACACTCTGATAGGAGTTGCTTAATCTACTTGCTGTATCTTGAATCCTGCTTTGCGTAAATCGGCCCAGTAATGAGGGTAAGATTTAGACACAACCTCTGGGTTGTTGATGCGTATCTCGCCTAACTTGATAGCCAATGGGGCAAACGACATAGCCATGCGATGGTCTTCGTAGGTGTCAATCGTTGGCTGTGTCATGGGTTCACAACGTTCACCAGTCCATGATAATGCCGTCCCCTCTTCCTCATGGAGGATATATCCCAACTTTTCCATTTCTCTTTTCATGGCTTCAATACGGTCGGTCTCCTTTATCTTCAAGGTTCTTAAGCCTGTAAAATGGAATGGTATTCCTAATATAGGACATACGGCAATGAGCGTTTGGGCCAAGTCTGGTTGATTGGTAAAGTCATAGTCCATTCTATTCAACATACGTGAATGGCGGGTTAAGAGTGCTTCAGGCATTCCGTTAACGCCTTTCTCCTTAAAACTCGTCTTTATTCCGAGTAGTGAGAAGATGTATCTTACCGTCGAGTCGCCTTGTCTTGACCCATCTTTCAGTCCTTGTAAAGCTACCTTTGACTGGGTGTCATCTGTCAGCGCAAGTATCTCATACCAATAACTTGCAGCACTCCAGTCGCTTTCAATCGTATAGGCTCGTTGCTGATAGGGCTGTGGCTTCACTCTAATCGTATCAAAGTCAGACCATTCGGCAGCTACACCAAACTCATGCATAAGGTGCAATGTGAGGTCTATATAGGGTCGAGAGATAATGTTACCCGTTAGTTTTAGTTCCAAGCCTTTCGTCAGAATAGGTGCAATCATCAGTAGAGCAGAGATATACTGTGAGCTAACATCACCCGCTATCTGCAATGTTCCCCCTTCAAGTTGCCTACCTTTGATATGGAGAGGTGGGTAGCCTTCTTCGCCAACATACTCAATCTCTGCCCCTAAATAGCGCAGTGCATCCACAAGAATACCAATTGGACGGTGTTTCATACGCTCCGTTCCTGTAAGCGTGTGTTCTCCTTCCGTAGCACTAAGGTAAGCTGTCATAAAGCGCATAGCCGTTCCTGCCGCCTTGATGTCTATGATTTCCGATTGTTTACCAAGTCCACGGATGATAACCTCAGTGTCATCACAATCAGATAAGTTCTCAGGCATCATTCCTCCCTTTGTGAGTGCTTGGATAATAAGGGCACGATTACTGATACTTTTTGATGCTGGAAGCATGATAGAAGTATCAATATGTTCGGGGCAACTTACGATGTATTGCATGTGTATTTAGTGCAGATTTATACTACGACAAAAGTACAAAATAAACTTGGGAATAGAGAAAAAGAAGTCCAAAAGTTTGCTAATATGGTGGAAAGTAACTAATTTTGCACTGCTTAAAAGATACGGGATGTAGTTCAGTAGGTTTAGAATGCTGGTCTGGGGGACCAGTGGTCGCCAGTTCGAGTCTGGTCATCCCGACCAAGAAACATTGTTACAAAGGGGCTGTTTATCAGTCCCTTTTTTTGTTAAAAGAGGTGTACTTATTTCTTTCTTATCCTGTTTATCTATTGTAGGTGTCGTTCTCTATTGAAGACTAAGTCGAGAGATGAATTTTGATTAACCATAGAATGTGTCTGTGGCTTGGGTAGACTCTTAACTTATCATGCTTCTCCTAAAATACAGTAGGATAACGATTATAAAAGAGAAGGCACATTTCTTTATACGGTGAGAGCATCACTATAATCATTCCTTACAGTTCTTTTTCATCGCACAAAGCCCCAGCACGCATGTTGCGGAGGCTGAACATGCACGGTGTGGGGGCTTAGCACTAATCGTAAGGAGGGTTTATAACTCTTCAAAAAGTTGTGTTGCGTTCGTATAGGGACAGGTTGTCAGCGTGTTACGCTATAATGTAAAGGAGGGAAAGTAGGGGTTACCTTCCCACTGTCCTCACCTCTTACCTTAGAAAGAAAGGTGTTTATTCGAATTTTATAGATTTGGTAAGTTCGGTGATATAACCGACAGATACACCATTGTCGAAGGCAGATATGATACAACCCTTCTCTTTCTTCTTATCAATAAGGATACAGTAACGCCAGAAGATAGTTTCTCCTTTTTTCTCAATCTTCCTGATACGGTATGTACAAGTATTACCATTAATCTTCTCCTGACCCTCTGCTATCAGTTGAGGAGAAACGTCATCGAAACTTTTGAGTATTCCCTTTTCCCAACTCCAATAAACTTTTTCAGTATATTCATCAGATAAATAGAATGCAGTTAGGCCCGCACCACCAACGTATTTATTGTGTAATTCGAACAAAGGGTCGATAGGTAACTTTTTTTTAGGCTGTTGTCTATTACAGGTGAAACCTTTTGGAATTGTAAAGATAAACACTCCATTGGTACGTTGGTTAGGCTGTAGCTTCCTACTAAGCATCTCTTTTTTCTGCTTAGCTTTGGTGGTAAAGTTCATTACTAAATCTGGTGTTCCTAAGAGGAATAGCACGACTGATGTGGTGAACAGGCCTATTATGACTGCTCGGTTCATTTGTGGGGCATTACGACAGGCTGAGTGAACAAGCTCTTTCACCTTGGTTGAGACAAACAAATAGCCCATCCAGCTGATTCCGAGGCAGAGACCACCGAGATAAACCAGGCAGTCAGCCGTCAAGTGTCCTTCTGTAAGGGAGGTGATGAGTATCAGTATATTAGCGAAGAGCATCAGTCCTGCATAGGTTTTAGCATAGAACACGGCATTAGCCTTGCGTTTGATGAAGGCATAAATGGTGTAGACTCCTGTGTAGCAAAGCGTAAAGATGGTAAATATATTTGCGATAGCAATATTGCTCGATAGGTCTTCTCCTAATATATTATAGGCTTTCAAACCAAGAAATAAGCTATAGACAACACCAATGATAGCCGTAAGGAGATAGATGGCAAGAAACCCTTTAATCTGCGTGTTAGCCTCTAACTGTTGTTGTGTATAGGCAGGTGTTGCTTTGTTCTTGTCATTCTTATTGTCCTGTGTTTCTATCTGCTGAGGATTTTCAGACGTCTTTTCCATGTCATTTATGTTTTTAGTTATATTTGTTTCTATACTGTTTCGAGATATAGTTGTGGTTATATTTGTCGGCTATTACAGACCGTTTCCCTACTTCTTTGAGTAAAGAGTAGGGCAAAGATAATAAATTTCTTCAATATCTCGCAATGTTTATAATAGTTTGTTGAATTATATGTTATGTTAAAGGAAAATGTTTTTATCTCAAATCTTATTTGTATCTTTGCCAACTCTACTGGGATGATAAAACCAAAATCTATTGTATTACGTAATTAAATCAAACAAGAAAATGGCTACAATGAGCGTAATCTCTTGGGCAAATCTATGGCAGACTCCTCTGCAGTTTATTAATAAAAGGAACCGACTTAATAGTCTCCTCTCTTGGAGAAGAGTTGCAAGTAAGGGCGTGTCAATACTCTTTGCTTGCCTGTTGTTAGGTCAGATGGCTAATGCACAGAACTTTAGAACCTTACGAGATGTGAAGGTAAACGAGACAATACTTGACCTTTCGAAAACGAATTGTACGGTGATACCACGCAACGCAATGCACTCTTGTCATCGACTTATTTCTCTCATCCTCCCTACAAAACTTGATTCTATCGGTAGTCAAGCGTTCTTTGCATGTGATGGGATTGGTGGGGAACTCTCTTTCCCCGCAACGACACGTGTCGTAGAGGCCTCGGCCTTTAATGGATGTCGTCAATTGACTGGATTGAACTTCGGTGGCACTACTCGTATAGGGGCCTTTGCTTTCGCTAATTGTAGAGGATTGCGTGAGGTACGACTTTCAGCTGTCATTCCTCCTGTTTGTGCTGACAATGCTTTCGATGGTATTGACCTTAGTCGTGTGAAATTGATAGTCCCGACACAAGCAAAGAAGGCTTATCGTAACGCATCGGGCTGGCGTAACTTCTTCAGCCATCACGAAACGAAGAATGTATGCGACCCAGAGCATCTCCTTGTACCCCGTCCACTGAAGTTGGAGGTATATAAATCCAAGCTTGCTCTTCAATGGAAAGATGTTGCTGGGGTAGAGGCTCCACAGGAACTGAGTAACGAAAAGATGCAAGCAGAACGTATCCTCGGTGAACGAACAGTCTATAAGAAGAGGCATAAAGCTGGTCCGATGGTGCGTCTTGTACTCGACAAGTCGCTTACCAATGATGAGGCTTATACCTTACAGGTGAACGATAAGGGTATAACGATTAAAGGACGCACACCTGCAGCGGTATTCTATGGACTGATGACACTCGAACAACTCTGTATAGGTAACGGTGTTTCAGCCCGTTCGATACAGCTTCCTTCACTCTATATAGTCGACCAGCCCCGTACGGCAATCCGTGAGTTAATGGTCGACCCAGTGCGCCATTTCATCCCATTCAATGACCTAAAGGGATTTATCGTAGAGATGGCACGCTATAAGTTCAATGCTCTCCACCTTCATCTTGTTGACGATCAAGGATGGAGAATAGAGATAAAGAAATACCCAGAGCTTATAGAGAAGGCCTCCGACCGTGTCGGTATGGATGATATGCCAGAGCGTATTCGTGGCTATTATACCCAAGACCAGATGCGAGAACTTGTTCGTTTTGCATCGACCTATCATGTCATGGTGATACCAGAGATTGAACTTCCTGGTCACGAAGTGGCTGCTGTCCACTGTTTCCCACAACTGTCTTGTACAAAGAAACCAGTCCCTATCCGCTTGACTTGTGGTGTGAGCAATGAGTTGCTTTGCCCTGCAGAGCCATTTGTCTATGAGTTTCTCGATAATGTCCTGACTGAGTTAGCCGATGTGTTCCCTGCCCCATACGTCCATTTAGGGGGTGATGAGGCTGGTCAGCCGCCTTTGGGTGCATGGTCAGATTGTGCTGCTTGTAAGGCATTGAAGCAGAAAGAAGGATACACAGAGAACTGGCAGTTGCAGCAATATCTATTTGATCGTGTGATTAATAAGCTGCAGTCGTTGGGTAAGACACCGATGTATTGGTATGAGCAGGAGTTTAAGACGATTCAACCGGGCTGTGTGGTCTATGCTTGGCGACATGGTTTGACGAAGACAGCCATTGATGCTGCCGTACGCAATAAGGCTAAGATTATGCTCTGCCCGGGCGAGCACTGTTACCTTGACTATCCACAGCAGCGAGGCGATATGCCCGAGAAGAACTGGGGAATGCCGGTCACTACGCTCGAACAGACCTATCGTCTTGACCCAGCATGGGGGCAGGATAGCGTGTTTGTACGTGACAATCTGCTCGGTGTGAGTGGTACGCTTTGGAGCGAATGTATCAACTCCACGGAGCGTATTTACTATCAAGCTTTCCCACGTGCAGCCGCTTTGGCTGAAGCAGGATGGAGTGTTCCTGAACATAGAAATTATAAGGAGTTCCTCACACGAGTTCGTCCGCTGGCGGATGATATGCTTCGTCGTGGTATTGCAGTAAACGTAAGATAGAGTGTTGATGAGTGTTGTCAGTCTGTAAAAAGAAAGTCTTTACGATGACGACATACCGTTATAAATAAAAGTATCATCACGAAGGTAATGAATTATTCTTCGTGATGATAATTATTTTTCTTCATGAAAAAAAATATTTCTTGTCGTGAAGAAAAATATTTTTTTTCATGAAAATAATTCGCTAAAGGTTCAGACTTACACCTGCAACGACCCATGCGCCTGGCTGTGGAACGTTCCCATAGTCAACGTAATGAGCCCCAAATAGATTGTTGGCTTCAACGTATGCGGTCCATGTTGAGGCTTTCCAACTCATTCGACTGTCCACAACTCCATAGCTCTTATACCTTTGTAGCTGGTTGTTGGTGTCGATATAGTTTCCCATTCGGTGTTGGAAGCGATAGTAGAAACCAAGATCAAGGTTGCGCCAGAGGTTCAACTGAAGATTGCTGACAAACTTGTTCTTCAGATATTCCAACGCATACTTACTCACATAACCTTGATTATCAACCTTCTTCTGGTGGATGTAGCTATAAGCCACGCCAAACTTCTTAAAGAACTTTTGGGAAGGAAGAAGCTGATAGAGGTCGAAGTCGAGTGAAGCCTCGGTTCCGAAATGCTTTATCTTACCGAAATTTACACTCTTCCATAGTACTGCTCCGTTGGCATCTAATGTTCCATCACTAATCCAGTCGATAAGGTTCTTGTGATTGTTCCAGTAAAGGCTTGCCTTAGCAGTGACACCTTTGTTGTCGTATTTCACACCTGCCTCGAATGCAGAAAGTTCTTCCGGACGGAGATGCTTGTCGGCTTTATGACCGCCAACAGAGTAGAATAGCTCGGTGAAAGACGGCATGCGGAGTGATGAATTGTAGGAAGCATATAACTTCCAAGCGTCTCCAATGCGATAACTTGCGTCAACGCCTGGGTAAACATGCATTGGCATGTCTGCCTGACTGTTCTTGACAGCCGTCAAGCCAGCTGACAGCGTGAAGCGGTCAAGGATGATATTATGCTCAAGAACAAACTGAATATTCGTGCGATTTAGCCCTACGGTGTAGTCTCTGTCAGTCCCGTGGATATGCTTTGGACGAGAGAGAGGTTCGCCAAGGTTACCACTGACGAGGTCTTCATTGCGTAGTTCTGCTGCGAAGGCAGTACGTCCAAGGTTCCAATCAAAGTAAGCATTGAGGTTAACACCATATATATCAGTGCGATGATAGTTGAATGGATACTTGTTGGCAGCACCTCGGAAGAGTTCGAAACGGTCCATATTGCGGTTCCAATAGATAGAAGGACGGATATGGAAGCGGCCTCGGAGGTTCTCAGCTTGAATGGCTGTGAAGGTCTTGAAAGTGTGTTCAAACTGGTCATCGTACTTTGCTGAATAGAAAGTATTTGATCCAAAGTCTTTCAGACTCATACCTGCATGCCAGCGTACGACCATGTCCTCATCTGTATAATTTCCTTGATAAAAGGCCTTTGCAGTGCGGTAGTCGGCATTGAGGTTGCCCGCCTTGTTACGAAGATAGCCATCACTGCGGGTGTAAGAAGCTGATAGCTGATTGTTCCAGTGGTCTTTCGATGCAATATTACCACGTACGCCAGCACTGAGATAGCCGTAGGAACCACCTTCAACATGGGCAGAGAGACTTGTTTTTTGTGGTGTTCTGGTTACGATGTTTATAGCACCTAATAAAGAAGATGTACCATAAACGCGGGCTGCTGGGCCCTCAAGGACTTCTATTCGTTCGATTTCACTGATGTCAACAGGGAAGTCAAAGGAGTTATGTCCTGTCTGTGCATCACAGATATTAATACCATTAAGGAGGACAGTGATTTGTTCTGAGTTGCCACCACGGATACTTATGTCGGTTAAAGCACCTATTGGACCCTTCTGTCGGACGTCAACACCGACGGCATACTTCAACAAATCGTTTACACTTTGTACTGGTGCCGCTTGGATATCCTCACGACTTAGTACAGTTACCATTCTCGCCTGCTGACTTACTGTCAGTGGTGCTCGTGTTCCTGTCACGTTCACTTCCTGCATCAAGACACCTCGGTTGGCGAATGTTGAGTCTGTCTCTGCCTTCTCAGTCTTAACGCTAATGCCCTTGGCTGTAGCGTTCTGTAAGGTAGCGACACTCAGTACACCAATCAAAACCTCCTTGCCAAGAACGGCAAAGAGCGAGTAGCCGTGATTAGAGAAGCGTTTGAACTTCAGAACACTGCGCTTTTGATTTTTTGGTTTGTACATATTTTATAATTAAATAAAAGGTCGGAAGGGTAAAAGACCCTTACCGGCAAAACGAGTGCAAAAGTAATAAAACTTTTTTGAAGAGCGTGGGTAAATCGATAATTATCAGCTTTTATGCAGGTAAGACATAGAAAAAAGCATCGTTTATGTATGTTATATTTGAGATTTTTACTACTTTTGTAGGCAATTAATTATCGAAGTAGAAAAACGATTAATTGCACAATGAAAGCATTACGTGACCGTATCCTAAAGGATGGAAAGTGTTTCCCAAATGGTATCTTGAAGGTAGATAAGTTTATTAATCACCAGATGGACCCTAATTTGATGAAGCAGATTTGCGTGGAGTTCATCCGCCGCTATGCATCAACAGAAATCAATAAGATTATCACAATAGAGGCGAGTGGAATCGCACCAGCCATTATGATGGGTTTTCTCCTTGACCTTCCAGTGGTCTTTGCGAAGAAGAAGAAACCCTCAACGATGGGTGACATGCTTTCAACAACGGTCTTCTCGTTTACGAAACAAAGGGAGTATCATGTCGTAATCTCCAAGGAGTACCTTGGTAAAGGTGATAAGGTGTTGTTCGTAGACGACTTCTTAGCATACGGTAATGCGGCAAAAGGGATTATAGACCTTTGTAAGCAGGCTGGCGCAGAACTGGTTGGTATGGGCTTCATTATAGAGAAAGCATTCCAACATGGGCGTGAGGTGATTGAGGCGGAAGGCGTTCGTTGTGAGAGCTTAGCTATCATCGAGTCGCTTGATAACTGTGAGATTAAAATGAAAGAAGTATAAATAAGGTGGGCTTGTGTGCCCACCTTTCTTATTATATAATGTAGTCTTCTCCTATTTATATAGTAGTTTGCTTCTATTTATATAGTAGTCTTCTCCTATTTATATAGTGGTCTTCGTCTTGAAGGAGTGTCTTTTGGAATTATAGAAACGTCTTTTAAGTGACTCCTGCATATATACTCAGTTAGTGTAAAGATAAACTTTGGTAGAGCCAAAGTTGCTATCTTCGTTTTATAAAAGTATGGTATCTTACCTTCAGTTATAGTATTTAATAATAGAAAAGAATGGAAAAGTCAAAGGAACTTATCTATGGTCTGAATGATCGTCCACCGCTTCGTGAAACCGTCTTTGCTGCTTTGCAGCACCTGTTAGCCATCTTCGTAGCCATTATCACACCTCCTCTCATCATCAGTTCGGCGTTGAAATTCGACTTGGCGACCACTGGTTACCTCGTGTCAATGTCTCTCTTCGTGTCAGGCTTGGCTACTTTAATTCAGTGTCGTAGGTTTGGTCCGATTGGTGCTGGTCTCCTTTGTATTCAAGGAACGTCCTTCTCTTTTATCAGTCCAATCATAGGAGCAGGTATGCTGGGTATGGTTAATCATAAGATGAACGTCGAGTTAGGCCTCAGTTACATCTTCAGTGCCTGTCTCGTAGCTTCTGTTGTAGAGATGGTTGTGAGTCGTCTCCTACCTTATACACGTAAGATAATCACGCCATTGGTGTCAGGTATTGTCGTTACCCTTATCGGTATGTGTCTTATTAAGGCTGGTATCAGCTCCTGTGGAGGTGGTCAGACGGCCATAGATAACCATACATTCGGTTCTATGCGCTACCTTGGTCTGGCCTTGTTGGTACTGGTGAGCATTATATTCTTCAATCGTTCAAGCAACAGATTCCTACGTATGGCGTCCATAGTATTGGGCTTACTGATAGGTTGTGTGGCTGCTTATGCACTCAAGATGATAGATTTCTCAACGCTTAAAGGTAGTGGTGGGATTATTATCCCAACCATTTTTAAATATGGGTTTAGGCTTGATTTGGGTGCAGTCATAGGTCTTGGGCTCATTTACCTTGTAACGGCAGTTGAAGCTTATGGCGATATTACAGCCAACTCGCTTATCTCTGGCGAGCCTGTTGAGGGTCCTGTCTTCTTGAAGAGAGCACAGGGTGGAGTGTTAGCAGATGGTTTCAACTCCTTATTGGCCGCTGTCTTCAATAGTTTCCCTAACTCTATCTTTGCCCAAAACAATGGTATGATACAGCTTACGGGCGTTGCCAGCCGTTATGTGGGCTATTTCATTGCAGGTGCATTAGTACTCTTAGGACTCTTCCCTGTGGTTGGTAGGGTGTTCTCACTTATCCCTGCTCCTGTTTTAGGAGGTGCTACCTTGTTGATGTTCGGTACTGTTGCCGCTGCAGGTATTCGTATCATTGCTTCAACAGAGATTACTCGTAAAGCAGTGTTGGTTATGGCTATTAGTTTTGCTATGGGTCTGAGCGTAGAGTTAGTACCTAATATACTTGATAAGATGCCCGCTATGATTAAGACAATCTTCTCAAGTGGTATCACGACAGGTGGCCTTACCGCTATCATTGCCAATGCTCTTATCCGTATTAAGGAATAGACAACAATGATGCTTAACGACAGTGAATCTATCGCTATTCACGTGTTCTCAGTAGATGAAAGGCAGCTGTAGGGAACAGTGTTGTGGCTGTTTTGTAATGAAGAACAGCCTCCATTTCGAATAAAGAAATCCTGTCTCAGAACACTTTTATCCCCTAAATACTGCTGCAAAAAGCATATTTTTTAATAATCTTTCGGTACATTCTCCTTTTTAATGTTTATCTTTGCAAAAGATAGAAGGAGAATGTACCGATTGCATTTCTCCATGAACTTAAATAGAGAACTCCTTAGAAAAGAAAAGTAATAAGGCTATGTCAGATCAAAAAAAACAACATAAATTTAGAAAGTCGTTGACCTTTAAAGTCCTTTGTGGGCTGGTTGTCCTCTTGGTCTTAGGGTTAGTTTATAATTTCATTGTGGCTGCTGACGATGCTCCCATGACTGAAGAAGAGCAGGAAGAGGTGCAACAACGTAACGCAGATAGGGACACGATTGATATTGTCGGTAATTATCTTTGGCCAGACATGAAGCCTTCAAAGGAAAAGGAAACGACCGATGAGGATAAGACAGCTGATGCTGAGAAAGATAAGAACGCTAAAGACGAAAAAGGCAAGGCCTCATCTGAGAGGGAACAAACGACCCATCATGATGCTCCTATTGCTGCTCCAGCACCAGACGTAGCTCCTTCTTCTGATCTTCCTGCCAAGCAGACAGCTCCATCTATTGAGAAGATGGATGCGCCAAGGATAGAGAAGATAGAATAGTCTGACGACTTTTAGATTTGAAAAAAAAGTCTTTAAGGTTCATACATTCACTTTTTTATGTTCGATATATCGTCTTGTAAACATGTTCTGGAGCTTCTTGGACAAATGAGAGTGGATTTATAACGACTTAAAAGAAAGAGAGGTAGACAATGAAACGGTTATTTTTATTTCTTTTTGTAGCGGTCCTTATTGCAGGTTGTGCTACTACCTATTATGATTCCGAAGGTAATCCTGTACCAAAGGAGAAGATGAATCAGTTGCGAACCGCTGCTGTGAAGGCTCACTTAGGAGAGCATCGTTATCGCATCTTCGTCGATCGTATGTATCCAATGCGAGGTCCTGCAGTCTATTTACAGTATGACTGGGGGATGGAGGTGAGCGGTGACTCTGTCGGTCTCTTTCTCCCTTACTTCGGTAGAGTCTACCAAATTCCTTACGGACGCGGCGGAGGCTTGAGTCTTGTTGAACCTCTAACGAGTTATAAGGAAGAACCGATGAAGGACGGACGGCGCATCTTCATGACAACACGTAATGATTTTGAGAGTTATCAGATAGTTCTTGAAGTATTCGACAATGCTACTGTCTCACTTATCGTCAACCCCAGTGGAAAGGAGTCTATCAGCTTTTCTGGTGTGATGGAGCTTAATGATGTTTTTACACCAAAGGGTCAAAAAGCAAGTAAGAGACGGCAGACAACATTTATGAAATTATGATTAATCGACTTTATACTTTGTTCCTGTCACTGTTCGTAAGCCTTGTGGCCTACGGACAGACGGCAGGAACAATTGCATCTAAGGATGCTATGCTCTATGAGACGTCGCGTCATCTGTATGAGAAGGGTAATAAGCTGACGATTGTCTCTAAGGATTTGGAATGGCCAAAGGGCTTGAGTGGTTCTGTGCTGACCGAGTTACAACAGTATCTTACGGCCTTCTTTTTTGGACGGGCATCAGATAGTTATGATGCTGGGTGGAAGAAGTTCGAGTCCTTACAAGGTAAAGAAGTGCATGCGATAAAGGACGATACGGGGACAGAAAGGCGTTATTATGATATGGGTTTGCGCTGTCTATGGTTAGAACAGGGACGGTATGTGTCTTTCCTTGCCCGTCTGGAGGAGCGTAACGAGACAAGGGTTATTACGCAAAAGTATTCTTATTTCACCTTTGACCTTATTAATAAGAAGGTGTTAACACAGAAGGATGTGTTCAATCAGACACGTATGTGGCAGGATGCTAACATTCGTAGTCAGTTCTGTGAACTATTAGATTATATGGCGAACACGCATACAGCAGACTCGATAGACTGGGATCACCTTCCTAATCAGTTTGCTTTGGAAGGACAAAACATACGCTTCGACCTCGGTGTAGACAAGAGTGGAGGGGTTTATTCAGACGTGACTGATGATATGGTCGACGTACTTTTCTCTAAAGACTTTAAGCGATGGATGAAGCAAAAGGTATCAACCGAAGGCAATACAAATCTTCCTATGGAGGCTGTATATACTACTTTACCTACTGACTCGGTGTTCCCTGAAGTATTGCCACAGTTTCAAGGGAATGTAGCGGCCGCTATTGGGCAGAGTCTTTCTTATACGAGTATTACTCCCGAAACGACTCCTGTGAATAAAACTTTCGTCTCTTTTATTGTCGATTTGGATGGTTCATTGAAAGATATCACCTTTCTAACGGTTAATAACATCGAGTTAAATCGTGCTATTGCAGCAGCTCTTCAACTGTTGACAGGCTGGAAACCTGCTATGCACAATGGTAAACCTGTGGCTTGCAGATATAACCTCCCGCTTATTCTTCATTTCCAATAAGCGTCGTTATAAGCTCCATAATGATTTGTTTCATTTGTTGTCTTCGGTGGAAATAACGGCAAACAAGCTGCTAAACGGGTACAGTTTGGGGAGTAAAAATGTGTATTCTTTGTGATTCTTCATTATCAGAAGTGAAATATTTTCATGACAAGAAACATTTATTTTCATGAGTGGAAATATTTATTTTCATGAAGAAAAATATTTTTTTTCATGAAAATAATTTGAAGAAGGGGAGGGACAAGTCTTTTTCTGTTGGACTTGTGACTTATAGTCTTCCTTTAGAAGACCCATTGAAGACGGTGGTCTTAGCCCTATAAGTGCCACTATAATGGCATAGTTGTCGGTCCTCTTGGGGCTTACTTAGAATTGTGTATAGATGAAAGGTTGAATACTATGGTGACTGAGGTTGATTACCAACTGCAGAATAACAGCAAAGATACACAGCTTCACGAGCCATGAAGAATTGATAAACTTACTTTGTAGCCAGTTATAGTCAGCCTCTCGGATGCTATGAAGTTCTAAGCTTATGAGTACAACGGCCAACCATAGTGGGTATTCCATTAGGAAGGTGTAGGCATCTGAGAGGCTGATAGTATGCAGGATATTGCTGATTAATGTCGTAGCAGTCGTTATGTCCGCCGCACGAAAGAATATCCATGCAAGGGAAACATAGCTAAACGTAATAAACCAACTGATACCTTTTGTGTATTTATTGTCTGGTATCTTATCCAATCCATTGTTTCGACAGAACTTATGAATGACCAGTCCAATACCATGAAGTACACCCCATACGACGAACATCCACGATGCGCCATGCCAAAGACCAGCCACAATCATTGCTAAGAAGCTATTGAGGTAGGTGCGTAGTTCGCCTTTCCTGTTTCCTCCCAATGGGATGTAAAGATAGTCACGGAACCATGTGGAGAGGGCTATATGCCAACGATGCCAGAACTCAGTGAGGTTCAGACTCTGATAAGGGAATCTGAAATTGTCTTTTAATTCGTATCCCATCAGTGCAGCAACACCAATGGCAAGGTCGCTATAGCCTGCGAAATCGAAGTAAATCTGTACTGAGAAACCTAATACACCCATCAGGTCACCGAAGCCACTTTGGCTTGCTGGGGCATCAAAAACAATGTTATTGTATTGTGCGATATAGTCGGCTATGAGGGCTTTCTTTATTAATCCGCAGATGATGAGCCATAGTCCTTTATAGACAAGGCGGTCGTCGACCTTGTTTCTCGGCGTTTGAACCTGTGGAAGTAATACCTCAGCACGGGTGATAGGACCAGCGATAAGGAGTGGGAAAAAGGTAAGGTAGAAAGCGTAGTCAATGAGTTCTGCTGTCTTGGGATAGCGCCCCTTATAGACATCAACGGTGTAGCTGATAGCTTGAAAGGTGAAGAAAGAGATACCGACAGGCAGCAGCATCTTCTCAGGAGAGAAGTTACTACGTAGGAGTTCATGGAATATCTCAAGGGTAAAGTTTGTGTATTTGTAGTAGAGTAGGGGTATTAACTCTGATAGAACGACGAGGGCAAGTCCGATTTTACGCACTTTTCCCCGTTTTAAACGCATCATAAAGCGAGTGAGATACCATGAGCTAATGGTGATGATAGGCAATAGCCACATCAATATTCCATTCGCTTTGAAAGCAAAGAAAAGGCTGAAAGCAATGACGTAGACCTTGGTCCACATCGGTCGATAGCGGTTTAATCCGATGTAAATAGCGAAGAAAACAAGGAAGGAAACCATGAAAGGAAATGTACACAGCGACCAGTTCTTGTCTTGTGAAGACAAGAAATCGAATAAGGCGGTTGTCAGCTGTGTTATCTCTGCCATTTATCAATCGTTTAAGTGCTGCTTCTTTCCTATTTAATAACCCTCGAAGGAAGGTTGTAAAAGCTTTGTATTCGTAGCCTTATGATGGGCTTTGGGTTTATTAAGTAGCAGTGGGTTGGCACACTCCTTACTCCTAATAAACTTCGCAGCGGTATCCATCCAGTAGGCTGCTGCAGCCCAGGTAGGGTGATAATGGTCGCTACCTCTTTTGAGTTTAAGGTTACGACTGTCGAAGAAATGGCCCTTCCCGACATTCTCTTCTATAACATCATTGATGCCAGTGTCGCCGTTCCAGTTAGAAGGACTTATCCATACGAAGGGGAGATTACCTAACTTTTTTACCAACTGCTGTACGTATTGCGTGCGATTGGCAAGGTCGTTGATGAATAACTCATTACTTCCAAGACAGATAAGGACGTAGGTTGGCTTGTATTCTGCAATGAAGTGCTCTAATGTTTGGGTTGTTCCCCAGCGCTCAGTAGTAGAACTATACCAGATGACGGTATATAGTTTATGGCCGTTCTCACCTGCATAATCACCCAACCTACGTGATAGTCCTTCCACCATAGAGTCTCCTATAAAAAGGATAGTCTGGTTGCGACGCACCTTCTTAACGGTATGCTTTATGGGTTTTGACCTCTCAATAAGTGGTTGACTGAGGTTGGCAAGGGTAATTTTGCGGATGGTATAGCTGCCCAAAGTTATCTCTGTTGGGATAACGGCATAGACAATAATGGCTGCCATGACAGCAGCCATCAAGAGTAATGTCTTTATCTGGGCCTGCATACGAGCGTCTTATTTCAAGGTGATCTCTATAGGACAATGGTCGCTTCCCATAATCTCTGTATGAATCTTGGCGTCTTCAAGGCGGTCTTTGAGACGTTCTGAGATAAGGAAATAGTCGATACGCCACCCCGTGTTCTTCTCTCTTGCACGGAAACGATACGACCACCAAGAGTAAGTAACCTGCTCTGGATAAAGGGTACGGAAGGTGTCGATGAAGCCATTACTTAGCAATTGGGTCATCTTCTCACGCTCTTCATCTGTGAAACCAGCATTCTTGTGGTTGGTCTTTGGGTTCTTAAGGTCTATCTCCTGATGGGCAACATTCATGTCACCACATACGATAACGGGCTTAATAGCATCGAGTCTGTGAAGATAAGCTTGGAAGTCATCTTCCCACTTCATGCGATAGTCCAATCGACGAAGCCCGTCCTGTGAGTTCGGTGTATAGACGGTTATGAGGTAGAAATCATCCATCTCGAGTGTAATCACACGTCCCTCATGGTCGTGCTCATCAATATCAATACCGTAGGTGACGTTCAACGGCTTATGCTTAGTGTAGATAGCGGTACCAGAATAGCCTTTTTTGTCAGCGTAATTCCAGTAAGATTCATAACCAGGAAAGCTGAGGTCGAGTTGTCCCGCTTGCATCTTCGTCTCTTGAAGACAGAAGAAATCAGCGTTTAAGTCCTTGAATTGTTGCTCAAAGTCTTTCCCTACGCAGGCGCGAAGCCCGTTTACATTCCATGAAATAAACTTCATTGTATTTCTTTCTTAGCTGTTATTCTTAATTTAATCTTAATGAACTTGTTGTTGTCTTATATCTTTCTCCCTGTAAGAGAAAAGCTGACAGGTGTGTCAAAGTCGTCCTGTTTAGTTGCAGTTGCGTGTGCCTTGTCTATTCTCACTAAGCTGTTTATAGTGAATTGTATTGCCATCTCTGATCTACTCATCGTGTAGCTATTATAAAACAGATTATTCCTATAGGCAACAACGCCTGTTAACTCGTAGGTTTCACCACCTACTGTTACATCAAACTTGAAGTTAGGCGATAAGTTGAAAAGCACGTAGTCATCTTGTAGTAGGAGTGTTGTAATATAGAATTTTAGGGGTGCTTTCTTCGCATTCAGCAGGGTTGTGTACAGTGGAGATGACGTATTCTTTGATACACCATTCGCTAACAAATTATAAGGAAAGTCGTTAACTATAATAGTAGAGTTCTTGTTTGCTGTCCAAGTGACTATTGTCAAGACTGAGTTGGGTGTGTTATTATCAGTTCTCAAAGTGCCATTATAGGTGCCGACCATGTTGTTGAGCGCTTGTTCCGCAGTCTTTTCTGCGTCAGGAATATTGTTGTCTTTTGAACAGCTTGCCGTAAACAATGTTATCACAAGTGCACAAATGGCTATCATTGTGGCTTTTATAGTCTTTCTCATAACTTTGGGTTTTAAGTTTATTGTTTATTTCTTCTATATTCTCTTGGTCTCACCGCGTAGCAAGTCCATAAACTCGTTGCGGGTCTTACTTGATTCAAACACACCGCTATAAGCACTTGTTGTGGTGATAGAGTTCTGCTTCTCCACACCACGCATCTGCATACACATGTGCTTTGCTTCGATGACAACCATCACACCTTGTGGCTTCAGCGTATCATTAATACACTGCATCACCTGTTCCGTTAGGCGTTCCTGCACTTGTAAACGATGTGAGAAGATATCTACAACACGTGCTATCTTGCTCAAACCAGTAATATATCCTTTCGGAATATACGCCACATGAGCCTTCCCATAGAACGGTAGCATGTGGTGTTCGCACATAGAGAAGAAGTCAATGTCTTTGACTATAACCATCTGATTATACTTCTCTTCAAACAAGGCATCGGTCAATACTTTATGTGGGTCTTGTGTATAACCACGCGTAAGTACCTGCATTGCCTTTGCAACACGCATTGGAGTCTTTTCCAAACCTTCTCTTTCTGGGTCTTCTCCTAAGAGAGTAAGCACCTGGTTGTAGTGTGATGCGAGTTCGTCTAACCCTTCTCGGAATGGTGATTCAGGAATCATATTATTATAGTTTCTTGTTAATTGTATATGTTCTGGTCCTTCGCCCTATTAATAAAAGGTAGGACCTTTAGTTACTTACGACCTGAGATGTCTTAATGGTTACCATCATACGGACTACATTGGCATGTGGATAACCCTCTGTACGAAGCGTCCGCATAATCTTCTTAGCTGCATTATAGTTAGTGAAATTACCCACAAGACACATCCAACGGGGCGAATAGAAATGTACGTAAACGGGCTGGTCTGGGAATAGCTCCTTGGCTTTCTGACCAGCCTTGTCAGCCTGTTGATGAGCAATACGAGTGTTACCACCACTATAAACTTGTACTCGGAAGCCTCTAACCTTCTGTGTTCCTTTCTTAATACGTTTGGTCACAATCCGCGTCTCGTCTACTTCATCCCATGAAGGGACGTGCGGTCTTCTGACTAAACGTTTGACCATCTTGGTCCTAACTGGTTGTAAGGTGCTGTTGTCAGGGCGTGCTATTTCTGGTTTATGCTCGTTTAGCTTCGGGACAGTCAGCTGTCTCGTGTCTGGTGTCTTGATAGCTGGACGTGCGCTCTCGTTTTGACTCTCTACTTTCTGTCGGTCTTTATTATTTTTCTTTGAAGCTTTCTTACCATTCACCAATGCGTCAATCTCGGCACTCTGTGATACCGTTACCGACCCTTGGGCATTAGCAGCCACAATGGAAGTCAGCATAAGAACTATGATTGTAAGGAGTCTTTTCATTCTTTAGTCTGTGATAAGTGAAACAGAGGTTGTATCAAAGATGCCAAGGGTTGTTGACCGAGTGACAGATTGATACAGCCTCTTAGATATTCTTTAATTACTTCTTCCAAGCGTCGATGATAGCCTTGAAGTCAGCAGCCTTCAGTGAAGCACCACCAATCAAACCACCATCAATGTCTGACTTACTGAACAACTCTGCAGCGTTGCTTGCGTTACAGCTACCACCATAGAGGATAGATGTGTCTTCAGCAGCCTCTTTACCATACTTCTCAGCAACGATTGAGCGGATATAAGCTAACATCTCCTGAGCCTGATCAGATGTAGCTGTCTTACCAGTACCGATAGCCCAGATTGGTTCATAAGCCAAGATGATGTTCTTCCACTCCTCAGCTGTGAGGTGGAAGATTGACCCCTCGAGTTCAGCCTTTACAACCTCGTTCTGCTTCTCAGCCTCGCGCTCCTCAAGAGTCTCGCCGCAGCAGAAGATAACCTTCAAGCCGTTAGCCAAAGCCAACTGTACCTTCTCCTTCAAAATCTCTGCTGTCTCACCGTAGTACTGGCGACGCTCTGAGTGACCAAGGATTACATACTGTGCACCAGTGCTCTTTACCATAGCGGCAGAAACCTCACCTGTGTAAGCTCCCTTAGCCTTATCAGCACAGTTCTCAGCACCGAGAGTAACGCCCTCAGCGTCTAAAACTTCTGCAACACTTGCAAGGTGAATGAATGGAGTACAGATAACAACATCACAGTTTGGCTTCTCTGCCTTCAATGAGTCGTTAATTTCCTTTGCCAAAGCAACACCTTCTTGCAGGGTCTCGTTCATCTTCCAGTTACCTGCTACAATTTTCTTTCTCATTTGTCTTTTACGTTTTAAAAGTTGATATAATCTATTTGATTGTTCTTTCTGTATTATCCATTGCTCTTTCTGCTTAAGCCATTCCTCCCGTTTTCTCACCCATCTTGTCCATGACCAAATGCGATCTGCAACGATGAGAAGGGTCAGTGGGAAGATATAGCAAATAAGTATCAGTACTATCTTTGTCCATGTCTCATTCTCTGGTTCGCGTCCTATCTCTATGAGTGACAATGGTGCGTTCAGTTCTGCTTGTTTGGGTAGGTCGTTATGACTCCACTTGTTGATGATAGTACCTTTATAAAGCAGTACTAAACCAGGGTTACTACGGATGATAGTCTTTAAGGTTGTCCCATCAGTTGTATAGAAAGGATACTCTGCCCCAGTGATGTCTCGCCAATGTTTTACGGCTTTATCCGTACTTGCTGTCAATCCATAGAAGCCATATCCATTTTCCTTAGCATATTCATAGATAGCATCTATCTCACCAAAATTACTATCGTCTGCACGCTCCAATACAGGGGCAATGAGTAGGAAGGTATATCCATCCTTGGTTAGTATGCTGTCAGTAAGGTCCTCTCCCGTCTTTTCGTCTGTAATTGAAAAGTCGTGAATAGGTGGTTCGTAACCCTTTTCAAGTATCTCTTGGTGCGTATCTTTGAACACCCATGTTGAGTCATTGTAAGGGTAATCATTCTCAGTGAACTCTTTTGTTACGCCATTCTTCTCACAAATGAAGGTCGTCTTATAAGTCGTTAGCTTAGCCCCTTTGGGAATTTCCATCCCTTTTTTGATATTCTGTCCGATGTAATAAGGACGGAAGTCAAAGATAGGCAGATGATAAAGACTCAGTGTGGAGGCTGTGACAATAAAGACAATTGTGAAGTAGAAAGCTATCCACTGGTTTGTTTTTGATACAAAGCGAACTTGATAAAGCGGCCAACATGCAAGGATGATAGCTGCTGTCAAGAGAATTAGATTCTTAATGAAAGTCTGCATGTTCGTAAGGTGAATGGCATCACCGAAGCATCCACAATCTTGTATTGGATTGCTTACAGTAAGCCAAAGGGTCACGAGCGTCATCACTACCATCATGATGAGTGAGAGCTTGCTGGCGAGTCGGCGACGTATAGCAAGCAAGAGCATCACACCTAAGGTGAACTCTATTGCTGACAATCCGACTGATAACATCAACTGTGCCCAGTCTGGTATATATGCCGACAACTGCGCTGCCTCTAAGTATTCTGCAATCTTATATTGCGAACCTAAAGGGTCAATTGCCTTGACAAAGCCTGAGAAGATGAATGTCAAAGCAAGTAGTGTGCGGCTTAAGTTTACCAGTATGGACTTTAATTTATTCATGTAGTTTGATTGTTCCAAAGACTGCGTAGTTCATTATATCCATGTAGTTGGCATCGATACCCTCGCTGACAAGCGTTGCTCCACCAAGGTCTTCTATCTCTTTGATACGCTCGATCTTTGTCAAGATAAGGTCGGTATAGCTGCTGACACGCATATCGCGCCATGCTTCGCCATAGT
The DNA here is from genome assembly GCF_003043935.1 of Prevotella sp. oral taxon 313. NCBI lineage: Bacteria > Pseudomonadati > Bacteroidota > Bacteroidia > Bacteroidales > Prevotellaceae > Prevotella > Prevotella sp. oral taxon 313. Next base: position 1,818,592 of record NZ_PYXE01000001.1, on the reverse strand, counting down.
CGTGATTTTTCTTAATCATTAATTCGTAGGCCTCTTTTGCGTATCTATCGTATAGAGCTAAAGCTTCGTCAGGGGTCATGTCAACGCTATCGACAAAGCCCTTTTCCAACTGGATAAGTCCTACGATACTGTAGTTTATCAGCGCAATGAACTCTGGACGAATACCTTCACCTACTAAACTCTCACCCGTAATCTCCAAAGAACGGATGCGTTTCGCCTTGATAAAGAGCTGATCAGTAAGGGAAGAAGGACGCAGAATGCGCCATGAAGCACCATAGTCATGGAGCTTCTTTGCGAAAAGACTTCTGCACTCAGCGAGTACATCTTGAAATTCCTGCTGTGTCTTTGTCAGTTGACTTGCCATAGTCTTATATTGATTTGACTGCAAAAATACGTAATTTCGCTGTAATAAACGAATGAATTAACAACTATTCCTGTCTTTAAGGTTGGTTCGTAAATCATTGTGAGCGATTGCAACAAGGACTTGAATATCCTTTGTCAGTCTTTGTGTTGAAGATAGATAGGTGTCTTTCGGTCGGATTACAAGGCTTTCTGAGAGTCTTAATCCTAAGTCTTTTTGAGAGAAATCGTATTCCTTAAGGTTCGTCCGTTAAATTATTGGTTGTGAATAGAATAAAGGGTTATACACTTGTATGGTATTACTTTCTTATATCTGTTGGTCTCACAAAGGAGGATAAACTGCAGGGTAAAATACAAATTGATACCCTATCTACTCGTCTTCTGCAAACAACTTATTTCCTTTATTGTGTGATGTTTGTAAAATATTTTATGCAGTTCGAAACCAATATATGCTCTTTTGGCTTCTTAAAGACGGCTAATTGGGTTGTAGAAGGGGCCCTTTTGAGGTCTAACTAAGGCCCTTTTGGAGTCTAATTAGGCATCTTCTTTGTGCTACTTTATAACTAATTGATTTTCTGTTGGTTGTATACTCACTTTTTATCAGTGTTTTTGCCTTTATTTATAGATGTTTTATACGGAATTATGTAATGATTTTTCATATCCTTGTCTGCGGGATTTGATATTAAAAAAAGTCTTTCAATATTCGTAATACTTTGCCTAAAACTATACGAAAGATTATAAAATGAAAGAGCGGGAACGCCTGTTAAAGGTGTTCCCGCTCTGTGGATGTATGTGTAAACGCAGTATAGTTTTATGGTGCTACTACTACTTTTACCCAACTATTAGTGTCATCGTGATTGGCTCTGTCATCGTTAGCACTTTCTTTGAATGGCTTTACTTGTTCCAGTTTAGCCTTTTGTGCAGCAGTCATTGTGACTGTAATATTTGCCAAGAAGCCATTTGGCTCTTGACTACCAGCAAAAAACTTCGCCAAGTTTGGCATGTGACGTATGTCAAATGATGAAAATCTACAATGCGCAATACTTAACTCTTCCAACTTTGTATTGTTCGATAAGTCGAGAGATGTAAATGGGATAAAGGTTGTTCGCAAATATATTAAGTTTGGATTATGCGTTACATCCAATGCAGACATCTCCCTTACATTATATAAGTCAAGCTTTGTGAGGTTTGGATTGTTTGATACATCCAATGAACCTACATGTGTATTTGATAGCTGAAGTTCTTTCAAGTTAGCACCAGCAGCAGACAGTCCTTTGATTTCTTTTACTGCAGCACTTGCAAGATTGACATCCCTTAGGTTTGTCATCTTGCTGAAGTCATAGCTTTCAATCCTTGAACCTGATGCCCAAAATCTCTGCAGCTTTGAGTTATCTGACAATCCGATGAAGTTCTGAAGACTACCGTTAGAGAGACCATTAAAGTCGTTCAAGTTTGGTGAATTGGTGGTGTTGATAGTCTGTATATTGGGACTATAATATGTCTGTAAGGTTGTTAATGTAGGCATATTGCTTGCATCAACCGACTGAAGGCTGTTGTTATTATACACTGCGAATAAGTTGAGCTTAGTGTTACCACCTGTTACAACTTCAGTCATTCCATCCAGATGATGCGCTTGTAACTGTGTTATCTTATCTAATCCTGTCACATTAATCTTTGTGACCAGTGGGCTACCACTAATTACTATTTGTCCAGTGAGCTGTGGATACTTGTTGAGATTAAGCTCTCCTGCAAGATTCTTGTTACCTTGAAGGTTCAGACCATTAATATTGCGATAGTATTGTAGCTCATCAATTGACGTGAAGTTGTCTTTGTTATTGACTTCTAACATTCCCTTGTAAGAAAGGATCTTCTCCAAGTTGTCTGCAGCATAAATATCCAAGTGACCATCTGCGGTTCTTGTTAAGCCTGATACCTTTGCACCAACAGCCTCAATTAAACCCTGGTTTTTGAGGATGAAAGCCTTAGCCTTAGATGCATCAAGCGTCATCTCACCGAGGTCGTAAACCTTGGCACGCTGAATGTTGATTTCTTGCTTAACCTTCTTCAAGATAGCTTTGCTATCCTGCATGATAAAGACAAGCGTCAAACCCTGTGAAAGCTTTTGTTCAGGGAGTGCTATGTAATATGCCTTATTCTCCTCAAGAGTGCCAGACTCGGCTTTGAGGTTTACCACTGGAGAAGCCTTAGTGAACTCGTTTTTAGCCGCACTAATCTTTCCATCATTAGCAAAAGTGATGGTTGACTTTAAATTACCAGCAAGGTTCTCCTGCCCAATAGCAAGTAACTTTACCTGCTTTACGTTTGAAGTTCCTTTGATGGTAAAGCGGAGCAAACCACCAACATTGTATGCAATGAATGGTTTTCCACGCTGTGGAATGATACCAACAGATACATTCGCCTTTGAATCAAATGTGCCTGCAATGGCATTTTGTTCCTTTGGAAAGTTGTATTGGTATATTGCTTGGGTGTTACTGTTTGCTGAAATCTTTGCATCCTGCTGATAAGGATACATCATGAAGTATGATACGTTATTGACATTTGGTGCTTTTCCCCAGAAATGTACGTCGCTTCCTGCGGTGGGAGTTGTGAAGGGGTAATTCTTGGGTTGGTATCCTTTAAAACCAATACCAATCTTATCGTTTGCTTGCCAAGTAACAGTTGCACCGTCTGAGCCAAGTACTGTACGTGTGACAGGCTGTGAAGATCCTGCAATAAAGCTCATCTCAACGAGCTCCTCACTGTCACTGTCGCCGTTTCCGAAATCGTCTTGAGAACATGATACTGTGATAAGTGCAAGTCCTAAGCACAGTAAGTATGCTTTAAATTGTTTCATATAATACTTTTTGATTTTTTGTTCGTTTTGTGATAAGCTTAATCCTTTGTGGTTAAAATGGTGAGTCATCGTCAGTACCATCTTCAACTCTGAGGTTAGGGTCGTGAGTTTCTGTAAATCCCTCGTGCTGAGTACCATGCGCACTATCCATTAAGAAATCACCTTCTGTCTCCATTTTGACCAGAAGGGTAGATGGTTTTTGATATACTTTCTTCATTTTTTCTCCTTTTTGTTATCCTATTTACTCTCTTTGGATATCATAGTTTCCTTTTGTTTCTTTTGTTATCCGTGACCGACTTCTTTATGTCTTTTACTTTGTCGTCAGTCCTTTTCTCCTGGACATCTCCGTTAGATGGAGTCCTTAAGTACTGATATCACAAATTTGTATTCGGTGGTTATTTTATCTTTACACGGTCTTAAAGACTTATTACCAAGTCCTTTACCGTCGCTTTTTTTAGTGGGTTGCAAAGTTAATCATTCTTCTGTAAACAGTAAAAAAGCTTATTGGAAACTTTCTAAAACGAAATTTTAATTAACGCATCGGTCGTGATCAAACAGCTTTTATTGTGATATGTTAACGTTTGCCTAATGGTACTTTCCATTTAAGTTTAGCCACTTTTGTAAGCGTGAAGATGAATGTTGTGTATTCTTTTTACCAATGTACTTGATTTATATCATGCTTGTCTATACTTGTAACTTGCGTTATTGTGAAAATAGTTAGTTGTAAAAAGCGTATTCACCTACTTTTAGTCTTGTGAGAGTTAAGGAAATTATGTATCTTTGCATGACTCTTATTATTAAAGATAACATTATTTTATGCGAGATCTTTCAGATGCCGAATTGGCACAGCTTATAGATAAAGACATATTCCATCACATCTCATCTGCAGCAGATAAACTTGGCTTAGAATGTTATGTCGTAGGTGGTTACGTGCGTGATTTGTTCTTGGAACGTCCGTCAAACGATATTGATGTTGTGGTTGTAGGAAGTGGTATTCAGGTTGCAAGTGAGTTAAAATCCATCTTGGGGAGGAAGGCGCATTTGTCAGTCTTTCGTAACTTTGGAACAGCGCAAGTAAAGTATAAGAACATAGAGGTGGAGTTTGTCGGGGCACGCAAGGAAAGTTATAGCCACGACAGTAGGAAACCTGTAGTAGAGAATGGCACATTAGAGGATGACCAGAACCGCCGTGACTTTACGATTAATGCGATGGCTGTTTGCTTGAATAAGGAACGCTTCGGCGAGTTAGTAGACCCATTTGGAGGCATTGATGACCTTTGGGATGGAATTATCCGTACTCCTCTCGATCCAGATGTAACCTTTTCTGATGATCCATTGCGCATGATGCGTTGTGTTCGTTTTGCTACACAGCTCAACTTCTTCATAGAAGACGAGACCTTTGAAGCCTTGGAGCGTAATGCAGAACGAATTAAGATTATCAGTGGGGAACGCATAGAAGAGGAGTTGAATAAGATTATGATGACGGCAACTCCAAGTAAGGGCTTTATTGAGTTATACCGCTGTGGACTCCTGCAGCTTATTCTTCCAGAGCTTGTAGCACTTGACGTTGTAGACACAAGAAATGGACGTGCACATAAGAATAATTTCTATCACACCTTAGAAGTGTTGGATAATATTTGCAAGCATACGGATAATCTATGGTTGCGGTGGGCAGCCTTGTTACATGACGTAGGGAAAGCAAAGTGTAAGCGATGGGATACAGTGGCTGGGTGGACTTTTCATAACCACAACTTTGTGGGTGCAAAGATGGTCCCAACAATCTTCCGACGTCTAAAGCTCCCGATGGATAGTAAGATGAAATATGTGCAGAAGCAAGTAGACCTACACATGCGTCCGATAGTCATAGCCGATGAAGAGGTGACTGACTCAGCCGTTCGGCGATTGATGAATGATGCTGGTGATGATATAGACGACCTGATGACGCTCTGTGAAGCAGATATAACAAGTAAGAATGCGGTACGAAAACAGCGCTTCTTAGATAACTTTCGTATTGTTCGTGAGAAACTAAAAGACCTGAAAGACCGTGATTATAAGCGTTTGTTACAGCCTTGTATTGACGGTAATGAGATTATGGAGATGTTTAGTCTGAAGCCGAGTAGAGAGGTGGGAGAACTGAAAAAGACATTGAAGGATGCTGTTCTTGATAATAAGGTACCCAATGAGCGTGAGCCACTATTAGCTTTGTTACAAGTAAAAGCAAAAGAGTTAGGATTGATATAAATAATAAATGTTAAAAAAGTAAGTGCTTGTTCGATGTCAATGGATAAAAATGTGTATCTTTGCATACCGAAAACTAAAACACTTAGTTTTGGTTTTATAAGGGCTTAGACTTACTGATAAAACCCCTTAGAGGTACATAGTTAGAGTCTTACTATTTGTGAGAAAGAATATAGAAAAAGAATATTTAATATTATAGGTATGAAGAAAAAAGGTGTCTTACTGGCTGCTGTTGCAGCAGCGGCAGTGTTACTTACCAGTTGTAAGGGAGGCCAACAGGGTCTTCCTACAAGTAATGAGTATCCAGTAGTAACGATTGGTGCAGCTAATGCACAGTTGAAGACAACATTCCCAGCAACCATCAAGGGTGTACAGGATGTTGAGGTTCGTCCGAAGGTTAGCGGTTTTATTACAAAACTGTATGTACATGAAGGTGAGTATGTTCGTGCAGGTCAGGTGCTTTTTGTAGTAGATAACTCTACTTATCAGGCTGCAGTTCGTCAAGCAGAGGCGCAGGTGGCATCAGCGCAAAGTGGTGTTGCAGGTGCACAAGCTCGTGTCATTCAGGCAAATGCAAGCCTCAATTCTGCCAACGCACAGGCTGCCACTTCACGTTTAACATATAGTAACAGCAAGAACCTATATAATAATAAGGTGATTGGCGAGTATGAGTTGGAGTCTGCAAAGAACGCATACGAGACGGCACAGTCGGCTGTTAGTCAAGCACAGAGTAGTGTTGTAGCAGCTAAGACAGCTGTGACTCAAGCAGTAGCAGCTGTTCGTCAGGCTCAAGCTATGCTTGCTACAGCTAAAGATAACCTTGGTTTCTGCTATGTGAAGAGTCCCGCATCAGGCTATATTGGTAGCCTCCCATATAAGGAGGGAGCTTTGGTAAGTGCTTCTTCAGCACAGCCTGTTACCACAGTCAGCAATAACTCTTCAATAGAAGTTTATTTCTCTATGACAGAAGCGGATGTTTTAAAGCTCAGTCGTACTAATAATGGATTGAGTAATGCCATCAAGTCTTTCCCAGGTGTGAGCTTGATATTGGCTGATGGAACAACCTATAATCATGAAGGAGTCGTTGTTAAGACCAGTGGTATTATTGATCCTACAACAGGAACAGTAAGTGTTATTGCTCGTTTCCCTAATCCAGAACACTTACTGAAGAGTGGTGGAAGTGGTCAGATAGTTATAGCAAAGACTAACAATCGTGTATTGTTGATACCACAGGAGGCTACCGTACAAGTTCAGAATAAGGTCTTTGTCTACAAGGTTGATGCTAAAGACACAGTACGCTATAGTGAGATAAGCATTGACCCACAGAATGATGGTATCAACTATATCGTGACAGGTGGTCTTAAGATGGGTGATCGTATTGTAAGTAAAGGCGTTTCAAGTCTTGAAGATGGTACATGGATTAAGGCTCTAACCCCTGCAGAGTATGATAAAGCCATTCAGAAAGCAGAGAAATTGGGAGAGAAGCAGAGTTCTGCCTCAGGCTTCCTTAAAGCAATGAAGGGCGACGATAAGTAGGTGATGAGTGTTGAATGATAGGCGATGATGTATTGCTTAACTCATTCAATACTTCTAAACCCTAAATAAATAATTAGGTATTATGACATTTACGAATTTCATTAAACGACCGGTATTATCAACTGTTATATCCATCTTCTTTGTCCTTTTGGGTATAATTGGTCTGATATCACTGCCTATTGAACAATATCCGAATATTGCACCTCCTACGATTTCTATTCAGACATTTTATCAAGGAGCTGATGCACAGACCGTATTGAATTCAGTTATTACACCATTGGAGGAGAGTATCAATGGTGTTGAGAACATGACTTATATGGAGTCAACAGCAACCAATGCTGGTATGGCAATGATTACTGTTTACTTCAAGCAGGGTGCAGACCCTAATATGGCAGCAGTCAATGTACAGAACCGTGTGTCACAAGCACAGGCGTTGTTGCCTGCTGAGGTAACACGTGCGGGTGTGACGGTGTCAAAGCGTCAGAGCTCAACTGTTGTTATGTATTCATTGACAACAGATGACGGACGATATGATGATGAGTTCTTGACGAACTATAACAATATCAATATCGTGCCAATGTTGAAGCGTATCAATGGTGTCGGTGACGTACGCACACCGGGTATGAAGACCTACTCTATGCGTATTTGGCTCCTGCCAGATAAGATGAAGCAGTATGGTCTTGTGCCTTCTGATATTTCTGGTGCATTAGCAGAACAGAATATAGAAGCAGCACCAGGTTCTTTCGGTGAGCAAAGCAAGCTTAAATTCGAGTACACCATGCGATATAAGGGACGTTTAAAAACGCCTGAAGAGTATGGTAATATTATTATCTCAAGTAATACAAATGGCCAGACTTTACATTTGCGAGATGTCGCTAAGGTAGAGTTAGGTGGCTTGATGTATTCTGTTGCCATGCGTAACAATGGCCAACCAGCTGTGTTAGGTATGGTCAACCAGGTTGCTGGTTCGAATGCTACTCAGATAGCTGAAGATGTGAAGACAGCCTTGGCTGATGCTCAAAAGCAGATGCCACCAGGAATGAAGGTTACGATAGAGCAGGATGTAACAGAGTTCCTCTTTGCATCTATTGCGGAGGTTATTCGCACATTGGTTATCACCCTTGTGCTGGTATTCTTCGTTGTTTATATCTTCTTGCAGGACTTCCGTTCAACAGTAATCCCTATGATTGCCGTACCAGTGGCATTGATTGGAACCTTCTTCTTCCTATGGGTGTTCGGATTCTCCATCAACCTTTTAACCCTGTCAGCATTGTTATTAGCGATTGCCATTGTGGTCGATGATGCCATTGTGGTCGTTGAGGCTGTTCATGCTAAGCTCGATTTAGGTTATAAGAGTGCTATGACAGCTGCCATAGATGCTATGAACGAGATTTCAGGCGCTATCATCTCTATTACTTTGGTGATGGCAGCAGTGTTCGTTCCTGTATCTTTCATTGGCGGAACCTCAGGTACTTTCTATCGTGAGTTCGGTGTGACAATGGCCGTGTCAATCGTTATCTCTGCTTTGAACGCTTTAACGTTATCACCTGCACTTTGCGCTATTTTCTTGAAGCCTCATGGTGATGATGAAGAACACAAGAAGCTGTCACGCGTAGACAGGTTCCACATTGCTTTCAATGCTCAGTATGAGAAGATTAATAGTAAGTATCAGAAAACCGTTGAGAAGGTTATCAATCATCGTTGGATATCAGGTGTATCTGTCGTCCTTGGTGTTATAGCTCTTGTTCTGACAATGACCTTTACACAGACAGGTCTTGTACCTAACGAAGATACAGGAAGTATATATGTCATGATTAGTACTCCTCCTGGAACCTCTCAAGTAGAGACGCAGAAGGTGACCGACCAGGTGGATAAGATGTTGGCAAGTAACCCTTATATCGAGCGCCGTGAACAGATTGTTGGTTATAACTTCATGGCAGGACAGGGTTCTAACCAGTCGACTTTTATTATTAAGTTGAAGCCTTTCGCTGAGCGTGAATATGGCATGATAGAACGCATTAAGTCTGTCTTTGATGGGGCTGGTATTGCCGGACTGTTTATTGACCCAACTTCTTCAAATATGGTTTTGGGTATGATTTATAAGCAGACTTCAAGTATCAAGGGCGCACAGATTATTGCTTTTGCACCGCCAATGATTCCTGGTTATGGTATGACCAATGGTCTTTCCTTCTCTTTGCAGGATAAGACTGGTGGCGACTTGAATAAGTTCTTTAAGATAGCACAGGATTACATTGCTGCGCTGAACAAGCGTCCAGAGTTTAGCCGTGCACTCACTACATATAATCCTAACTATCCTCAGTACATGGTAGACGTTGATGTTGCGAAGGCAAAGCAGGCTGGTACATCTCCAGCAGCTATCCTTTCTGTATTGCAGGGATACTATGGTGGTATGTACGCATCCAACTTCAATGCATACGGTAAGCTTTTCCGTGTGATGATACAAGGAACAGCAGAGAGTCGAATGGACGAGTCGAGCATGAATAATATCTATGTTCGTACAACGGCTGGTATGGCTCCTGTGAGTGAGTTCTGTACGTTGAAGCGTGTTTATGGACCATCAAATATCACTCGTTTCAACCTGTTTACTTCTATTGCCGTTAGTGCAACACCTGCCAATGGAGTGTCTTCTGGTCAGGCCATTAAGGCTGCCGAGGAAGTTGCTAAGCAGATATTACCACAGGGATATGGCTACGAGTTCTCTGGTTTGACACGTTCTGAGCAAGAGTCTTCTAACTCAACGGCGATGATCTTCGTGCTTTGTATTGTGTTTGTCTATTTGATTCTTAGTGCACAATATGAGAGTTATATCCTTCCGTTGGCCGTTATCTTGTCAATACCATTCGGTCTTGCAGGTGCGTTCATCTTCACCTTGCTGTTTGGACATAACAATGATATCTATATGCAAATATCCTTGATTATGTTGATTGGATTGTTGGCGAAGAATGCTATTCTTATCGTTGAGTTTGCTCTTGAACGCCGTCGTACGGGTATGGCGATAAAGTATGCGGCTATCTTAGGTGCTGGTGCACGTCTTCGTCCTATCTTGATGACTTCTTTGGCAATGGTTATTGGATTGTTGCCATTGATGTTCGCAAGTGGTGTAGGCCGTAATGGTAACCAGACATTAGGTGCTGCTGCCGTTGGAGGTATGTTGATTGGTACACTCTGTCAGGTATTTGTTGTACCAGCTCTCTTCGCTGGCTTCCAGTACTTACAGGAGCGTATTAAGCCTCTCGAGTTTGAAGATGAGGCTAATCATGACGTCATTAAGGAACTTGAACAATTTGCTAAAGGTCCTGCACATGACTATAAGGTAGAAGAGTAGTACTATATTAAAAGAACAATAATGAAGAATAAGAATATAATCATCATAGCCCTTGCAGCCCTGTCATTGACAGGCTGTAAGAGCCTCTATGGCAATTACGAACGTCCAGACGTTAAGACGAATGGGATTGTGCGTGACCCTGTTGATGACAAGACCGCACTTGAAGGGGCTAACGATTTCGGTAACCTGTCATGGCGTAGTGTCTTTACCGACCCTCAATTACAGGCACTTATTGAGAAAGCTCTTAATAATAATCCTGATTTGCTCAATGCTGCTTTGAATGTGGATATTGCTGAGCAGCAGGTTAAGATGGCGAAGTTGGCATTTTTACCATCGGTAGTCTTCGCACCAACAGGTACGATTTCTCATTTTGGAACGCATACCTCTTCAACACAGTCTTACACGCTTCCTATTGCTGCAAGTTGGGATGTTGACCTCTTTGGGAAGCTTCGTTCGCAGAAGAAAGCCGCACAAATGCTTCTTCTTCAGTCAAAGGATTATAAGGTGGCAGTACAAACCAGTCTTATTTGTAACGTAGCTAATCTCTATTACACATTGTTGATGCTCGATCGTCAGAAGCAGATTGTCGATGATATGTCTGGTCTGACAAAGAACACTTGGGACATGATGAAGTTGCAGATGGATTTTGGACGTGCTCGTTCAACGAGTGTTCAGAGTGCTGAGGCGGCTTACTATAGCGTACAGACACAGGCTGCAGACATTCGTCGTCAGATTCGTGAGACAGAGAACTCACTGAGTCTTCTTCTTGGCGAACCTGCTCAAGGGATTGTACGTGGAAGCCTTGATAATCAGAGTCTACCAACGAATTTTGCAGGAGGCATTGGTGTTCAGCTGTTAAGCAATCGTGCTGATGTGCATGCAAACGAGATGGCGCTGGCTCAATGCTTCTATAATGTACAGCAGGCACGTAGCCGTTTTTATCCAGCATTGAACATTTCTCCTACCGGAGGTTGGAGTAATGGCAACGGCATGGTAAACCCTGCTAAGTTGTTATTGAGCGTAGTGGGTAGTCTTACACAGCCTGTTTTCATGCGTGGACAGCTGAAAGCTGGTCTACGAGTGGCTGAAGACAAGTATAAGCAAGCGTATAACACGTGGCAAAACAGTATTCTTAAGGCAGGCTCAGAGGTTAGTAATGCACTTGTAGCCTACAACTCTGCTAACGAGAAAGAGAAGTTACAACAACAGCAAATAGATGTCTTAAAGCAAAATGTAGAACATACGCAGATGCTCTATGCACAAAGTTCAAGCACCTATCTTGAGGTTATCACTGCTCAGCAGAGTTTACTTAATGCTCAAATCTCACAGATTCGTGAGCAGTTTACGAAGCTACAATCTATCGTGAACTTGTATAATGCACTCGGTGGTGGCTCTAAGTAATAAGTTTGTTTAATTCTTAGTATTCAAAAGTATGAGTAGTGTAATTAGTCCAAAAGCCGAGATTTCTCCACGAGCAAAGATTGGAGATGGCTGTAAGATATTTCCATTTGTTTACATAGAAGACGATGTTGTCATTGGTGATAACTGTGTTATCTTTCCTTTTGTTAGTATCTTGAATGGTACGAGAATGGGGAATGGGAACAAAGTGCACCAAGGTTCTGTTCTTGCTGCATTGCCACAGGACTTCAACTTCGTAGGAGAAAAGAGCGAATTGATAATTGGCAACAACAATGTTATCCGTGAGAATGTAGTGATAAACCGTGCTACACACCGTGGATGTAAGACGGTCATTGGTTCAGATAACTTCTTGATGGAGGGTGCACACATCAGTCATGATACCGTCGTTGGCGACCGCTGTGTCTTTGGGTATGGTGCGAAGATTGCTGGCGATTGTGTTATTGACACAGGTGCAGTCATCTCTTCTAACGTTGTAGAGAAGGCTAACACCCGTGTTGGGTCGTATGCTGTGGTACAAGCGGGTACAACATTCTCTCGTGATGTCCCTCCTTATATTATTGCGGGAGGCTCTCCAGTTGGATTCCATGGTGTTAATACCACGATTCAAAAGTCTGCTGGTGTAGAAGAGAAGACCCTCAAGCATATCGCTAATGCTTATCGTCTTTTGTTCTATGGTCAAACATCGGTGTTTGATGCATGTATACAAATAGAACAACAGGTTCCTTCCTCAACTGAGATAAGTAATATTATCGACTTTGTTAGAGGTACAGAGGTTGGAATCATTAGTAAATTATAATTTTCATACCTATAATTTTTAATGTTGGGGAGGGTTAACCGCAAGGTTAGCCCTCCTTTTTTGTTTTTATTATATAGGTTTTTATTTTTATTATATAGGTGCTTTTTTGGTTCTTCCGTTAAATGTGTAGATTGTTCATAGAATGAGATTAATCCACATACATGGTAAGCTTGCCTCCAATAAGATGGTTTTATAAAGGGAGGGGAAACAATATGATAAATGTAATTAGGTGTGATGTCTATCTGTCGTCTACAAACAATTTATTCCTATTAGCCTAATTAGGCTATTTAGTCCAATTGGGCTAATTAGGCTAATAACTTATTATTCTGTTATAATATTTCACATCATAATTTTGAATACATGCTCTTTTGGCTTCTAAAAGACGCCCTTTTGGCTTGCAAAAGATGCTCTTTAAGACCCTTGCTAACGCCCTTTTGAAGTCCAATTAAGCACCTTTTACTTTATACTTGATAACTAATTGATACGCTGTTGATTGTAAACCTGCTTCATGTGTGTATTTTTGCCGTTAGTTATAGGTATTTTCTTTAAAATTATGTAATGATTTTTCAATCCTCTTGTCTGCAGATTTTTGAAGTCTTAAAACGAAAAGATTTTCAATGAAAGAGGATGAAAATAGGATAGATAGTTGACTGTCTCAGTTATATTTTTGTTTAATGAGTAACTTTGGATCTTACGTTAAAGCACTACGAAAAGCGTCCACACATTTAACGGAAGAACCGCTTTTTTCGTCCTTATGGCTGTTAGTTTCAAGCGTTCTCATGTGCAATTGAAGGCGTGCGTAGCCTTACTTGTGATTTTTCTTTTCATGAAAATAATTCGGGAATGATGGTAGACTATTTGTTTACTTATTGTTAAATAGACTATTGAGCTTACTTTTTAAACACTTTCTATTGTTCCTTACGGCGTTTTTTAGCCTTTTTTCTCTGTGCGCTAACCTTTCTCTTTTGTCGTTTTAATTATGTTCAAGGTATAAATTGTGTATGATGATGTAAATATTCTATCTATTGAAGATAAAATAAAGGAGGTAATGAAAAAATATTCAAAAATGTTTGTAATATAAAAGAATAGCATTATATTTGTCCCAGAATATAAACAATCTATTTGTAAGAAATAAAATCTTAATATAATAACTTACTTAAATTAATAGTATGAACTTAAAGAAGTTGATAACCAGATACGTCCTGGTTGCTTTAGGCTTAATCTTGAGTGTTCCAATGGTAAGTTCTGCGCAGAGTAAAAATCAGCTGATTAAGCCCTGTAATCAAATTGTGAAGCAGGGTGGGGAGGTTATGGATTGCTCTGAAGGGCAGCAATGGATTATCTTTAAAAAACAATCGCAAAAGAAGACATCAGAAGGTCGTTCGCTTTATACACTTGGATTGTATGATGTCAAAAGTGGTAAAACAACGGTGCTCTCAGATAATAATTGTATCTTTGTTGTTAAATCACCAAAGTCAAAGTCTGGTGATGTACGTATCACAGAAGAGTATGCATGGTATGATGAAGATGGAGTATTAGTCGATGCATCATCCAAAGAAGATATCATTATGCCTGATGATAAGATGCTCATCAGCCAGCTTACCAATGAAGAAGGGACTGTTAGCGATTATCTAAAGGTTATCCCTTTAGGAACGAGCAAGGCTAAGATGATGGAAATTGAGCTGGCTAAGAGTCCTTACACACTGGTTGAAACTACAAACTTAGTAGATAAAGATGGTCAGACGAGTATTCTTCATATATGTAATGAGGCTCTTCATATATGTAATGCGACTTTTGATGTTAACCCATTGAGAAAAGTCACAATAGAGAGTAACAATACTTTCTCTTATTACAGAAATGCGGAGCAGGTTTTTGATGGTGATATGTTGGTTGATACAAAGTATCAGCGTGTTGTCTGCAATACGGATGGTGAGATTGTAGAGGTAGGGAAAGTTATGACATACCAAGAGGCTCTACAGGCTTCTGGTAATGCAAGCAATCCTCAACTGAGCTTAAAGTAATTTGGTTTATAAGTATAATAGACGTAGGATTTATACATTCGTTAAAATAAAATGGACGCATCAAAAGTGCGTCCATTATGGTTGGTTTATACTTTCGTGTTGGGTAGCTAATCTATATTAGGAATCTTTTCGTGATACAGATATTAAGAATAGAGAAATGTTAATACGATGCTGTGCAAGGGATTCCCAATGCAATCACACGGTCACGGATAGCATCTAATTCTTCGTGTGTAGCCTTTTGTAGGTGTTGGTCGGGTGTTTCGCGATCAATAGTGTAAATCATTACCTCACGAGGTCCAATCTCCTTGACAACTTCAAGCCATGGAGCAACGAACTCTTCTGTAGTGTTGTTGACGTCATAACCATCTTCGGTTGTCCCCTTCAAGAACATTGTTTGAATAATAGCTTGGCCGTTGAAGGCCTTAATATCTGCTATGATATGATGAATATCGTAGGAAGGCTGCGTAGGTCGGTCTACCTTATTGATATATTCAGTATTGATAGTATCGAGTTTCAGAATGTTGTTGTCTACCTTTGACAGTGCTTCGTGAATCTTCGGACGATGAATGAACGTAGAGTTACTGAGGACAGAAATCTTTGCTTGTGGGCAATATATGTTGCGTAGACGAATTGTATCGTCGATGACTTCAGCGAAGTGTGGATGAGAAGTAGGCTCTCCGTTGCCAGCAAAAGTCAGAACGTCAGGGTGGATATTGTCCTGTTGCATTTCCTTCAATTTTGCCTCCAAAGCCTCAGCAACACGTTCACGAGTGGGGTGGGGAGTCTTTGTGCGGTGGTCTTCATTGAATCCGCATTCGCAATATATACAGTCGAAGGTGCATATCTTACCGTCCGCTGGCATCAAGTTAATACCTAAGGAAATACCAAGGCGGCGGCTATGAACGGGGCCAAATATAGGGGACGGATAGATAATCGTGCTCATTGAAATTGTCTTTATAAATGGTTTATGGGGTAGGATGTGACTGAGTAGATGAGAGCTCATCTATCTGTTGTCTTTCCTTTCATAATCTTGTTACAACAAAGGTACGTATTTTTCTTGGAAATGATGTCGTTTCCAATTATTTTGATACCTACTTTTTATCTTAGACAATCAACCTCATCAGTAGGAAGACTGTTACTTCCAATCTTTACTCCTGTCGTAGAATAAATATTGATGGAAGGTGTAAGATAGGTCCTGTAAAAGATATCTACCCCTTTTGGAGTTGGTAGATCTTTGTTCACAGCGACGGTAGATGTTGTAAGTATTATTCGTTTTGTTAGTCCTTGCTCTGCTACCATTAGGGTATTGTCGTCTATGCTAACGAAACCAAGGAACTTTTCTGTAAGCACTTTGTGTTTATGTGCGGTAGGGTTAATGATAACGGTTAGAGGAGAAGCATGTGGCGTAATGCCTCTATCTGTACAAGATAATACGACAACAGGAGTTGCTTTTTTAATACGTAACATACCTTTTGTACCCGACTTGGAAATGTATGGTTTGTTAAAAGTTTTGATATCATAATCCCATGAGATATCGTCTACCTGCATTTCTGTATATGTGTCTACATGGTGAGAGAAAATCTTGGTTAATACCTTTGATGAGTTATCAAACATGTAGATATTGTAATATGTTTCGTCGCTATCTCCGTCTGAGTTTGTTATAGGTTGGGTAAAGAAATAATAGGTTCCGAAAGCTCCGCTCCCTGATTGCAGACAACTCATGGCAAGATAGTCTTGCTTCTTTTTAGGGCTTAACTGTGCATAAGGAATGTCACTACCGTTGTAAGCTGCAGGATAAGCATCGTGGGGTAAGCCATGAGAATAGAATGCTGAGAGTGGATCGGTATTTCCTTTTTGGCCTTCTGGCTCATATTGTCTACTACCAGTGTCAAGGGCTTGCATATACTGAAAAGATAACACTATCATAGCAATTAAGGCAATGAATCTTCTGTTCAGTCTAAATGTAGACCGATATAGGCAAATGGCTTCTTTAATATTCATGATGTCAATTTATTATAGTTAGGATTAGTTGTTGGAAGTATGACCTTTGAAAGTCTTGCCTATCTTTTGAACTGTATTTTTATCTTTCTTGCCATCGTAAAAGACGTCAAGAACCTTGCTAAAGATGTCATTAGGACTAATGGCATCAAATAGAGTCATAGAGGATTTTAGTTTTAAGGCATCAATAGAGCTACCCATGAGGCGTTCTATATTTCTGTCTTTATATATCAGTAGGGCGTTAGTTATCTCACGTAATCGTTCATTCAAGCAAGGGTTTGCAAGGAATGTACGAGCTTCGTCCGTATCTGCTAAGCCGTAATATTGCGAGTAGGTACTGTGTCCAAGTCCTTTCAGTTGTGGGAAGATATACCATATCCAATGGGAGGTTTTATGCCCTTGCAAGATTTCTTTCAATGCTTGTTGGTAGGTATTGTCATCGTTCTGAGCCTTGATAAATCTTTCAATGTCGAAAGGGTCGGGAGTCAGCACTCCTATACTTTCTTCGAACTTATTGAGAATTGTGCGTAAGTAAGGTGTCAGCAGTGCATAACAATAGGATGCAAGGTTTTGAGGAATACCATAAAATGCTTGTGCAATACTCCCAGCCATCGCTGCTATTGTGTCTGAATCACCACCTAAGGAAACCGCAATACGTATCACATCTTCAAAGTTGGCACCCTCAAGGAATGCTAAAAGAGCCTGTGGGACAGTATTCTGACAAGACATATCATAGGAATAAGTAGGTCGGATATCATCCAATTGCGGACTTAAATCATAATGAAATTGCTCCTCTGCATAGCTCTTAATCTCCCTCTTCGTTGCCCCATGACGTGCAAGATAAATGGAGGAAGCAATTGCTTGTGCTCCTTTTATGCCTTCGGGATGATTGTGTGTCACCTCTGCTGATATCTTCGCAAGACCTAATGCTTCCTGTAAACTATGCGCATAGAACGCAACGGGACTCACCCTCATAGCAGAACCATTCCCATAGCTATTATAAGGTTGAGGCTCTGGATTATACAACCAACGCATAAAACTACCGCCATAACCAGCCGTTGGATAACGTCTACCAAGCTCTTGCATGTGTCGAACCAGTGTTTCTTTGCGATGTTCCTTATCGCCACACAGCCATCGAGCCACAGCCAACGTCATCACCGTATCATCTGTGAATTTACTCTTCGGAGTAAACAAATGAAACTCTTTCCGCTTCGTATTATTAAACTCATAGGCTGACCCTATGATGTCTCCAACTATTGCTCCTAACATAAACTATTACTTTACATATCTGTTAATCAATAATATCTTACCTTTGATATAACAAACAGGAGTTATACAAAAGGCTACAAACTCGAATACAAAAATAGCTATAATCCATTAATGAAACAAATGAAAATAGAGGAAAACTAACGGAAGGGACAAAATAAGAAGATGGTCATTTTTAAGGTTGCTGTCACTACTGTCATAATATTGACGTTATAATCAACTAACTACAAGACTGTTACGAGAAGTGTTAAAAGTGACAGCAACTACAATAAACAAAAAATTAGTAATAAAGAAAGGGGCGGCTACCCCCATCGGATAGTCGCCCCTCGTCTTATGATTGAAATAAGATTTATTCTTTACTCTCACGCTTACGATCATTATGATCGAGCGTTATCTTACGCATACGAATGTTCTTTGGAGTTACCTCAACATACTCGTTGCCCTTGATGTACTCAAGACATTCCTCAAGACTCATCTCGGTCTTAGGGATGACACGTGCCTTCTCGTCAGAACCAGATGCACGAACATTGGTCAACTGCTTTGCCTTCGTAACGTTGATAACGAGGTCGTTGTCGTGAACATGCTCACCAACAACCTGTCCGCCATAAACTTCCTCACCAGAATCAATGAAGAACTTACCACGATCTTGTAGCTTGTCGATAGCGTAAGCGTAGGCAGTACCAGCTTCCAACGCAATCATTGAACCATTTGTACGACGTACGATCTCGCCCTTGAATGGCTGATAATCTTTGAAGCGGTGTGCCATGATAGCTTCACCCTGACTGGCTGTTAAGACGTTGGTACGTAGTCCAATGATACCACGTGATGGTATTTCAAAGGTAATGTTCACACGTTCGCCCTCAGCGTCCATACCGAGCAAGTCACCCTTACGACGAGTCACCATATCAATCATCTTACTTGAGAAATCAGTTGGAACGTTGATTGTCAACTCCTCGATAGGCTCACACTTCTGTCCATTAATCTCCTTGTAGATAACCTGTGGTTGACCAACTTGTAGCTCATACCCCTCACGACGCATTGTCTCAATGAGCACAGAGAGATGGAGAACGCCACGACCACTGACAATCCACTTATCTGTTGCGTCCTCCATAGGACGTACACGTAGTGCAAGATTCTTCTCAAGTTCTTTGTTGAGGCGTTCACTGATATGACGAGAGGTACAGAACTTACCTTCCTTTCCGAAGAATGGAGAGTCGTTGATGGTGAAGAGCATACTCATTGTTGGCTCATCAACAGCGATTGGTGGCAGTGGTTCTGGATTCTCAAAATCAGCTATAGTATCACCAATCTCAAACTTCTCCAGACCAATCACGGCACAAATGTCGCCTGAATCTACAGTATCAGTCTTCTTATGTCCCATACCTTCGAAGGTATGAAGCTCTTTAATCTTAGTGCGTTCCTGTGTTCCGTCACGATGACAGATAGTGATGTTCTGTCCATCCTTCAGTGTGCCACGATGTACACGACCAACGGCAATACGTCCGGTGTAGCTTGAATAGTCCAAAGATGTAATCAACATCTGTGGTGTTCCTTCAAGTTGTTTAGGGGCTGGAATGGCCTCAATAATAAGGTCAAGTAGATATTCAATGTTATCTGTAGGCTTCTTCCAATCCTCACTCATCCAACCATTCTTAGCTGAACCATAGACAACTGGGAAATTCAACTGGTCTTCTGTAGCGTTGAGGTCACACATGAGATCGAATACCATCTCATATACTTCCTCAGGACGACAGTTTGGTTTGTCTACCTTGTTGATAACAACAACTGGTTTCAAACCAAGTTGTAGGGCTTTCTGTAGTACGAAACGAGTCTGTGGCATCGGACCTTCGAAAGCGTCAACGAGCAACAGACAACCGTCTGCCATGTTCAATACACGCTCTACCTCACCACCGAAATCAGAGTGACCTGGGGTGTCGAGAATATTGATTTTTACTCCTTTCCAATTAATACTTACATTCTTACTGAGAATTGTTATCCCTCGTTCGCGCTCCAAGTCATTAGAGTCGAGAACCTCTCCACTGTTGTCTTGTCCGTCACGGAAAAGTTTTCCTGCGAGCATCATCTTATCAACCAAGGTTGTCTTACCGTGGTCTACGTGCGCAATAACTGCGATGTTACGAATATCTTGCATTTAATTACCTTAAAAAAGCTTACGCTAAATTTATGGTGCAAAAGTACGAATAAAAAATGGAAAACGTTTGTGGTTCCAATAAAAAGTTGTAACTTTGCACAGCATTTTCGGAACGTCCGATGCATTTGATGTCGTAACCCGTTGTGATTAAGGCGGCTAACGATGGAAAGATGTAATTGCAAATCACATTAATCACACAAACAAATTATGTATTTAGACAAGACAAAGAAGGCAGAGATCTTCGCTCAGTATGGTAAGGCACAGAGTACAACTGACACAGGTTCAGCTGAGAGCCAGATTGCTCTTTTCTCTTATCGTATCAAGCACTTGACTGAGCACGTTAAGAAGAACCGCAAGGACTACGTTACAACTCGTTCATTGACACAGCTCGTAGGTAAGCGTCGTGCATTGCTCGATTATCTCTACGATCGTGACATCGAGCGTTATCGTGCTATCATCAAGGCTTTGGGTCTCCGTAAGTAAGCTTTTAAGAAGCAACGAAATAAAGGTAAGAAAGTTAAGGTTGGCTTGTCCATACTTTCCTTTCTTACCTTTTTTCATTTACTATTCATGCTATCTTACTTTTGCTATATTGTTGATTAAGTTTTAAAAGGACGCAAGGAAAGGAAGAATCTATGTAAAGGTTTTCTTAATTACTATATCTTTCTATTTATAGGAAATCGGTCAATGGGTATTTAATAATAATACTCAATGACCGATTTCTTTCTTATTTCTTCCTAAGAAGTTCACATTCTCTATGCGTGCTGTATCTGTTATAAGATAGGATTAGCTTATATTATTTCTTAATTATCTTTTTACCATCTACGATATAGATACCTGCAGGGAGTTCTTCCCAAGGCTGTGATAGGCGAAGCCCTTGCAAGGTAAATATGTTCAGTGCTCTGCTCTGCTTGGTTTTAAGCAAGTTAATACCATTAGGTTTCAACTCATCAATCGTAGAGAATGTGTTGCGTAACACATTTGGATTCCAAATGTCTTCTCGTTTTCCATCTCTTTCAACCTCAATATGTATCTCGTATGAATGATTAGGCTCTAATTGAGAAGCAGCAAAGGTGATACGTGTCTGTGCTGCATTGTTGTCTGCATCACATGGAAGATAGACATTATTGATGGTACCCAAGTCTATCCACTTGTTACTTGTCAAATCGAGCAGACGATAATGGATAGGTCCACGGTAGCCATTCCTAATCTGATAGCCAGATACTTTGGAATGTACTTGCAGACTGATATTCTTTATCTTATTAAGTTGGAAGGTACTGTAATTAGTGTATTCACCATCCGCATAATAATCAACAAAAGTAAACAGAATATTTCCATTGTCTGGCTTAGGCAATACTTCAATCTTGAAAGGTTCTTTCATCTTAATAGGTACATTGACGTCCGTACCATTTCTATTAACCTTTATCGATAGCGTTACGTCATATTTACCTTTGGGTAATTTTCCTACCTTACCTGAGCTATAATAAAGCGTCAGCATTTTGATAATAAAGGTTGAATAGCCAAGTCGTTGTGCAACAACGTTAGGCGTAAGTAGATAGACATTAAAGACCTCTTTAGTCTCTTGATTAGTAAGTGTCATCACCAAGTCGCCACGTACTTCCTCTCTTCCAGGATTGTACATTGTAAAACTAAAGGCAGCATTTCCTGCATCTTCATAGAAAGGGGAGAGTACACTTGGGCTTTTCTCAATCACAACTACATCCTTTGGGTTGTTTGTATTAAGCTGTACTGCATTTGGAGTGAGTTTTACTTCTATCTCATTGGCGTGATTGATTGGCTTCCAGTCACCGTGTTCCTTTGTCTTGGTATCGAGCATCTCAGAGAATACTGGTACTAAATGGTAGTTTCCGTCAGCAATACCCTTAAAGTTAATATCAGCAACATCAAAGGACATGGAAGTAAAAATAGATGCCCAAGTCTGGTCGCTTGCAGTTGAGTTGAAGATTTTTACTTGTTCGTTCTTGTCATTATAAAGGGCAAGTGCAACCTTCCCAGTGAATACACCAAGTTCACCTTTCACCGAACTATACGAGCCCAACTTCTCAATCTTTGCACTAAAACTTTCAGAACGGTTTGCTTCTGTCTTGTCAATAGTGAGTGAAGTGGTGGTTCTTGCATCTAATCCGCGCTCTATATCCTTAAAAGGGGTAGCCTTACCGTCATTAGGATGGGCAAAGACAACTGAGATGTCGTCCCAGAATGTTCCACTATTGAGAGCAAAGCCTGAAACATTAAGGGTAACTATGTTGATGTCGAAGTATCCGTCGTTTTCACCTCCCCAGCCCCAGTTGGTGTGAATGAGCCCCTGCTCATCATAGCCATCATAAACAAAGGCATGTGGTCCACCTACTACTAAGACTGGATATCCATCTGAGATTTCTTGCATCACCTCATTGAGGAAGTCATTGGCAGGAAGGAAGTTTTTGTCAAGATAACGTACAGTATAGTCGAACTTATCACGAAGTGCATTGCAAGCATATTGTAAATTTGAGTCGCTTCCTTTAATATAGTATCTCATGTGGACAGCCTTACCAATATCATACATCAACACGCCAACGGCTTGTCGAGAATGTTCCGTTTTCATCTCATTAGTCGTGTTCTTCATTTCATCCCACCAATAAGTAGCGCTTTTCTTAGCATCATCACCTGTTGATGCTATATAATCTTGTGGTCGATTCTTAGGCCATTTATTGTAGAACATCACCTGTGCTGTGGCTGTTGCAACACAACCAGTAGGTGTATGCTGTCCATTACTTAGTGGGGTGTACTTATTGAAAGGGTCATACTGGCTCCACTTACAAGTAAGCAAGGGTTCTACTTTTCGTTTGATAGGACGCTGTGGAGTAGTAGTCGCAGCTTTAGAACGCACTTCTTTTACAACACGTTCATATTCCTTTAAGAACAGTTTGAAGTAGGGAGGCTGGTCGTTGGGGTTTTCTGTCATCTTATCTCCATAACCCACGAGCTCGTTGAGTTTACTTTCTCCAGAGATAATAACGAATTTCTTGTCGTTTGGATTAGTAAAAATGTAATAAGCTGGTTGCTCATTAGCTTGTGATGAGCGGGTTCTTGGGGTATCGTTCGATAGTTTTGGGTTGTTGATGTATTTTGTAGCTATACTCAAAGCTCGTGCTTGGGTGATGGGTTCTGCGTTAGCAAGTAGAATGTTAGAAAACGCAGTTAGTACTAATAATAAAGTTCTTTTCATTTGTTTATCTTATTAGTCAAAGTTTTGGTTTGTTATATTTTACGTCAGGGTTGTATAAGTTTAAGAATATTTCCGACAAATAGATTTAGTTTATTTTACGGTGTGAAGAGCGCTTACTCCTCCCATATCTCCTTCAAGGGAAGCATAACGAAATCACGTTCTTCCATAAGAGGGTGGGGGATGATAAGGTCAGGCTCATTGATACTTAGCTTGTCATAAAGCAGGATATCAATATCTATGATGCGGTCTGTATATTGTGCATTGATAGACTTTTTTACTCGTCCCATCTCTATTTCTATGGCTTGTGTCGCCTCTAATAGTTGTCTGGGAGCAAGAGAGGTAGAGACACATACACAGGCATTGAGGAAGAGATTAGGACTTTCAAAGCCCCAAGGCTCTGTCTCATGGAAAGAAGATTGGCGCAATACTGTGCCAATCTTTCCTTCTATTCGTGTTATCGCCTCGTGCATAATGGCCTTTCTATTACCAAGATTGGTGCCGAGGGATAAATAAACTATGTGCATGTTAATCGTTAAGAATCAGTAGAGAGTCGCCGAAGCAACCAAACATATAACCATTCTTCACCGCCTTATCGTATGCCTCCATCACAAGGTCATAACCTCCAAAGGCTGCTGTTTCCATCAATAAAGTTGAGTATGGATGATAGAAGTTTACCAGCATTGAGTCGGCAAAGCCAAAGTTGTAAGGAGGGAAGATAAATTCATTGGTCCAACCATCATACTCCTTTATCATACCATCAGTGCCAACAGCTGTCTCTGTAGCTTTGACAACACTTGCACCAACAGCACAGATATGATGTCCTGCCTGCTTAGCACCGTTAGCGATACGACATGCGTCAGCATTGATGTGCATCTCCTCTGAATCCATCTTATGCTTTGTAAGGTCCTCTACCTCAATATCATGGAAGGTGCCTAAGCCACAATGTAGTGTGATAAAGGCCTTCTTGATACCTTTGATATCCATCATCTTCATCATGTGTTCAGAGAAATGGATATTTGTACCAGGTGCTGAGACGGCACCTTCATGCTTTGCAAAGACAGACTGGAAATTCTCCATGTCGTCAGCTGTTGCGTGTGCAAACTCTTCCCCAGCCTCCTTAGGACGGTTATCAATGACGTAGCGTGGTAATGGAGCCTCTCCCAAAGCAAATAACTCACGCTTGAACTCATCGTGCGGACAGTCGTAAAGGAAGCGGAGAGTACGACCACGAGAGGTAGTATTGTCTATAACCTCAGCTACCATCGTACCAGACTCATCAAAGAAAAGCTTGTTACCGATACGAATCTTACGTGCAGGCTCTACCAATACATCCCAAAGACGCATCTCCTGATTGAGTTCACGAAGGAGGAATACCTCAATCTTCGCATCAGTCTTCTCCTTTGTACCATATAGACGAGCAGGGAATACCTTCGTATCATTGAAGATAAAGGCATCTCCCTCATCGAAGTAGTTGAATACATCTTTGAATCGGATGTAGTCTTCTTCAGTAGGTTCACCGTTGATAT
This sequence comes from Prevotella sp. oral taxon 313, assembly GCF_003043935.1. Taxonomy (NCBI): domain Bacteria; kingdom Pseudomonadati; phylum Bacteroidota; class Bacteroidia; order Bacteroidales; family Prevotellaceae; genus Prevotella; species Prevotella sp. oral taxon 313. The sequence continues at coordinate 1,793,851 of NZ_PYXE01000001.1, read as the reverse complement.
CAGCCTTGAACATATCAATCTTTCCTGACTTACGGTGTAACACCATCAGCCTACCTTCATCACGACGAGTGACGGTGAAGGTCTGTGTGCTACCATCAGTACGTGTCAGAACACGTTCAGAAGAATGTGGATATAAGGCTACCTGCTCTTTTGGCAAGTTGAATTTAAACTGTGAAAGCTTCATATTTATATATTGGGGAGTTTATTATTTTTCTATTGTTTGTTGTTGGAGCCATGCGTCAAACTGGTCATAATTGACACAGTCTTCTACTCTTACGTCTCCAACACGTGTGCGGCGTAAGGCTGTAAGGTAGGCTCCGCTATTCAACGCACGACCAAGATCGCGTGCCAATGCACGAATATAAGTACCTTTACCGCAAACCACACGAATTGATAGTTGCATCTTCTCTGCATCGAACACTAATACTTCTATCTCATCAATGCGAATGTTCTTAGGTTTTAACGTAACATCCTTACCTTTTCTTCGATAGTCGAAAGCACGTTTACCATCTACCTTCACAGCACTATAAGTGGGTGGAATTTGTTCGATATCACCCACAAACTGAGGTAGTGTAGCGTCTATCAGCTCCCTTGTAATATGTTCTGTTGGGAAATTTTCATTTACCTCATGTTCCATATCGTAGCTCGGTGTGGTTGCACCCAGCTGTAAGGTCGCTGTATATTCCTTTGTGTGAGTCTGCAAAGTCTCAATCTGCTTTGTCATCTTACCCGTTGCCAGGATGAGAACTCCTGTCGCTAAAGGGTCTAATGTACCGGCATGACCAATCTTTACCTTCCCATCATTCGCCTGTGTACAAAGGTAGCGTACGTGTGCTAACGCCTTGAAACTGGTGATTCCGTAGGGCTTGTCAATAGGGATGATTACTCCTTCTTTGAAGTTCATTAGTATGATAAGTATATGAGATTAGTCAACCATATTCAGTGGAATATCACAGAGCAGCATTATAATGATGATAAGGCCAACGATGATACGATACCAACCGAACCACTTGAAACCATACTTTGCAAGGAAACTTACAAACCATTTCATTGCCAATAGCGCAACGATGAATGATACAACACAGCCTACAGCGAGCATTATAAGGTTATGAGTAGACGCCCATGTGCTGTCACCTTTTAATAAATCAAGTAGGTCGAGCAGTGTTGCACCAGCCATAGTAGGTACTGCAAGGAAGAATGAGAACTCTGCTGCACGCTTACGTGTCAATCCGTTTGCCATACCGCCAACGATAGTAGCCATAGAGCGGCTTGTGCCAGGGATAACCGATAAGCACTGGAAAAGACCAATGCTAAAGGCACGCTTTTCTGTTACCTGATTCTCTTCTTTTCCCTTATTGAACAGTTTATCACAATAAAGCATGAAGATACCACCCACAACGAGCATTATTGCTACCACCCAAACAGAGTCGAGTAGCCAGTCAAGTAAACCACTTTTCTTAGCTGCTAAGCCAATGATAACAGCTGGTAGGACACCAATGAACAATAACCAGTAGAAGCGGATTGGATGAATAATCTTCTTGAAAGTATAAGTTAGGACACCAATGAACAATAACCAGTAAAAGCGGATTGGATGAATATTCTTCTTGAAAGTACAAGTTTTATCAGCAGGTACAGGTGTATGGTCAATCTGGAAAAAGCGCTTCCAATATAAGCATACGACAGAGAGAATAGCACCAAACTGTATGATGAAGGTAAAGGCATGTACAAACTCGTCACCTGATGGTACACCTAAAAGATTTTGTGTAATAATCATGTGACCCGTAGATGACACTGGAAGGAACTCCGTCAGTCCTTCGACAATAGAGATAATAATCGTTTGTAAAAGTGTCATTAGTCCTCCATTCCTTTCGTTTCTTTCGGCTGATAAAGAATAGCACCAATGATAGAGATAAAACCAATAAAGGTGACGATAGGTGCTACTGTGATGTGACGAGCACTAAAGATATTTGGGTCGAATACCGTCTCTGTGGAGGATCCACCACTCATAAGGATAAAGCCGATAATAACAACGGCTATACCTATAGCCAACAAGATAAAGTTGGTCTTACCAAAAGCTAAATTTCTTTTGTCCATATTGTTTGTTTGAGGAGTTCAAGAGCGTTAGGGGGAGTTAAGACAAGACAGCCTTCACCACCTAAGAAATCTTTTACCTTATTTACTTTTCGTTTATATTTTATATAGGTCACCTGCCTTCATACGCAGGAACTTGTTTACTGACAACCATGAGCAGAAGGTTGCAATTATCACACCAAAGGCTAACATAACGAATGCTGTGATAACCAATGCGTCCCACGACAATACTTTTGTAATCTCTGGCTCGTAATCATAGAGGAAGCATATCCCAACCCCCAAGACTGCAATAGCTAATAGGGCAGAGACGAGTCCTTCTAATACAGCGCGTCGTAAGAATGGTGCACGGATGAAATTCCATGATGCTCCAACGAGTTTCATCGTGTGGATTGAGAAGCGTCGTGCATATATACTCAGACGGATAGTGTTGTTAATCAGAGAGAAGGAGACGATGGTGAGCAAGACGGCAATGACTAACAGCACCAGACTAATCTTACCCAACGTTTGGTTTACACTCTCTACTAAACTCTGTGGATAGGTGATGTCGCTCACACCACGATAGGTTCGTAGTTGCTGAACGATGTTACGAATAGAGTCGTTGTTGGCATAGTTGGCCTTTAGTTGTACTTCTATCTCTCCTGTAAACGGATTCTCACCTGCAAACTCGGCAGGGTTAGCACCCAATTCTCGAGTTCCTTCCTTCAAAGCCTGCTCCTTGCTGATAAAGTTCAGGCTATTGATATAATGCAAGTTGCGAATACGTTGACAAAGAGCAGAGCTCTCCTCTGTATTCATATCAGGCTGGAGAATCATGGTGATAGTAAGATTCTCCTTCACGTAAGAACTAAGATTGCGACTGGTAAAGCCTGTAAGTACGACCATACCAATCAGCATCAGCACCATAGCTGTACTGATACATAGTGTGACAACCTGCAGACTATGACGACTGCGGGCTTTGTTTCTTTTTTTTGCCATTTCTTTAATAAGGTATAATACACCAAAGTTGTTGCAAAGATACAGCAAAATAAGGTAATGACAAAAGAAATTATATTTTATTTAGAGATAATAGATGAAACTTTTACACACGCTACTGTGGAAGGGTGGGGGAGAGCGGTTTGATTAAAAGAAATTCTTCCGAGCAATTCAGGGTTTGGGCGACTCTAACAGAAGAGATACTATTCCGTAAACTACGAAAATAGTTTTATTTTTATTTGCTGTCATAATTAACATTTCATGTAATCCTACTGTCAGTTAGTGACTTAGGTGATGATATTCGATGACAGATATGACAGCAAATTCAAAACTCCCTTGAAAAGGATGTTTCTGCTTGCTACTTTTCCGAGTGCGGTAGGACAAGTGGGTAAGACATGTTTTTCTGTTTCTCTTAAGAATAAGCAGAATGATAAAAGATACTTAAATGATGAAGGACTGTAGTAGCTCTTTAATTCGGTTTCACCTGCCATTCGCATCATACGGGACGAACTTCGATACATGCTGTGTGGGCTGTCCGCATGCTATGTTTTAAGTATTGAAACGTTGGAAGAAGATGGGGTGGGAAGGAGGTTAAAGGTTTTGTTTTAATTGCCAACAAGCTTGCGTTTGTAAATCTTTTTCCTGTCTGTCCAAAACAACACTTGCCCTTCAAGGTTTAAGAAGACGCTTAATTGCATTCAAGAACATGCCCTTCTTGCCCCTAAAAGACGCCCTTCTTGCCCCTAATTTGGCCTCTTCTTGAAACGAGTTCATAACCATTTGATATGTTGTTGATTATAAAGATGATTGTAGGGGAGTCTTCGTGGTCTTTAAGACATATATATAGAATGTAGATGTAAAGATTTTTTCGTATCATAGAAAGCTGTGAAGAGGCTATCTTTTGTCTGTGTTATGGCTGTTATCCGTTGGTAAGGTTTGGTGTAAATCAAAGACTTTAATTGCAATATTTCTCAATATTAGGCATGTAATTAGAACTCGATATATAACTTTCGGGGGATGAAAGACTCACAAATAGTATAAGGTATTGCAATAAAATCATGTGAAATACGTTTAACGGATATAATCTTTAACAAAATAATATACAAAACCTATGAAACGAATAGCAGTTCTAATCGTGTTTGTTACATCAACTTTGGTATCAATGGCACAGAACAAGCCGGGTACATGGTCAGTGATACCGCATGTAGGAGTGTCAATTTCTTCTTTGTTAGGTGGGTCTGGTATTTACGAAGTGGGCGATAACATGATTGTAGAGGTTAAACCTCATGCATTATTAGGGTTTGTTGGAGGTGCTGATGTGATGTATCAGGCTTCTGATGTCGTAGGTCTTTCCGCAGGTTTATCATTTGTTCAAGCAGGTTGTAAGCTCAAAGATGATAAAGGAAAGGACTATGTGTCTTATGGTCGTAACTTGCGAATGAATTATGTTACCATGCCGATTTTAATCCATAGTTACCTGTTACCAGGACTTTCAGTAAAGGCTGGTATAGAGCCAACCTTGCTGGTTAGTGCAAAAAGTAATGAAATACAACAGTCGTTTGAAGTAGATAAGGAGGGTAAAAAGTCTAACTTCCATGAGGATGAGTTTACTATCGATATGAAGAATCGTATGCGTAAGTTTGGTCTTTCTATACCAGTTGGCGTAAGTTATGAGTACGAAAACGTTGTATTAGGAGCATTATATCATGTGGGCGTATTTAAGATTTACAAGTATGGCGACTCTTCTCGTAACAGCGTATTTGAGGTGTCTGTAGGTTATAAATTAAATCTTTAAGACAACGCTAAGGAGTATTCTTTGTTATTCAAGAAATACCATAACCATTGGATGTAAGAGTTAGTTGTCTTTCATTTCAGGATGAAGTGGAAGACAACTAATTATATGGGTAAATTGCTTATAGTGATTAAGATTTTCAGTAAATAGGGCCGTAAATTGAAAAAAATACTGTAAGTTTGCACATTATATTAAGTATGATGAAACGGAACTTTTTAATCACATTGTTTTTAACAATATGCTTGGGTGCTGTTGCTCAAGTGAGTCATCCTGTCCCTGTTCGTAGCGATGAACGACCATCAATGGATAAGATACAAGCGTATGTTGACTCGTTGAACGCATTAAAAGACAGTGTTTTTACGTCTAAAAAGCCTAAGATACGTCGTGAACAGAGACTGCGTAGGAATGATATGCGATTGTTCCTACCACTGACCTATTACGGTAATGTTGCAGAGAAATTGTTCACACGAGATAGAAATGACAACCCTATTTTGTCAGAGTTGATGCACCTTTATCTGACACGCCCTGACCTTGTCAGAGGGACTGATAGGATGGTACAGCAGCAGCAGACAAAGTTGGACGATATTAACGCACCAATCCATCATGACCCAATATTAGTTGAGAAGGTGCCAGAAACACCTGTTGAGCCAACGACAGTGCCAGTGGAGGTTATGATAAAACGACCTAATTTCTGGACGTTTAATGGTGATTATGCTTTGCAATTCCTGCAGAACTATGTTTCTGGAAACTGGTATAGAGGTGGCGAAAGTAACTATTCAGCATTGGCTTCTTTGGTGATGCAGGCCAATTATAACAATAAACAGAAATTGAAATGGGAAAACCGCTTGGAACTGAAATACGGTTTACAGAGTAGTCGTTCAGACTCTTTGCATAGTTTCAAGAGTACAGAAGACTTGATACGTCTTACCTCAAAACTTGGCTTGCAGGCAACGAAGCGGTGGTACTATACGGTGCAATTTATTGGTAATACACAATTTAGTCGTTCTTATCGGTCTAACGACCCAAAGGTATATTCAGCTTTCGTTGCTCCATTGAACATAAACCTCTCTATCGGTATGGATTACTCGGTCGACTGGATGAACCATCGTTTGAAGGGTAACTTCCATTTAGCTCCCTTGGCTTATAACATGAAGTACACTCGCATGTTGGAGTTGACTCGCCGTTTGGGTATCAAGGATGGTAATCATTTCCTGCATGACTTCGGTTCTGAGTTTACTGTAGATTTAGAATGGAAGATGATGGAGTCGTTGACTTGGAAGACTCGTCTGTATGGCTATTCTACGTATAAGCGCACAGAGTTAGAGTGGGAGAATACCTTTACCTTCCGCTTCAACCGATACATCTCAAGTCGAGTATTCATCTATCCTCGTTTTGATGATGGAGTACGTCGTGATGACCATTATGCCTTCTGGCAGTTGAAGGAATTTGCATCAATAGGATTTCAGTATAGTTTCTGATATAACGATTGGAACAAAGAAGGGGTAGAAACCTGTAATAAGCTTTGTTGACAATACACCTCTATGCGTCGAGAGAGTACTCCTCTACGTATAGAGAAGGGAGAAAGTAAAGGGACTATTCGTGTTTAATAGGTAGGCATCTGTTCTATCTTAGAAGTCTCTTCTCCTTTCCGAGAAGGGGTGAGATGTCTTGTTATAGCTATTTTTCTTTTACTTTTTTTATGTCCAATTGGCTTTGATATCCAATATTTTTATGTACATTTGCATCGCAATCAATATTAATACCTTTTTTATGTAGAATCGTTGAGAGCGCATTTGTGAAGTAATCTAATTTGTTTAATAAGTTAATATCAAAAGTAATAACAATAAAGACTAATCAATGAAGTATCATCAACACATGTTTAGAACTTTAAGAAGCTTGCCTTCTTTGGTGTTTCTGACAGCTTTTATTTTGATGCTTTCGTGGAGTTCGCCTGCTTCTGCACAAGTCGCAGGAAAGAAGTTCTCGATTTCGTTTAAGGATAAGAGTGTTGCTCAGATCTTGGATTTCATTTCTACAAAGGGAGACTACAAGATTAATTACACGGATGATGTTAAGAACGATACGTTGCTTCTTACCATCTCGTTTGAGGATGTAGACGAACTGAGTGCTGTAGAAAACTTGTTGGCTCACTCATCTTTTGTCTATAATATTGACGGTAAGGTGATTGATGTGTTCAAGATGAAAAATGCTACACAGGGACAATACACCATTCATGGAACAGTAAAAGACAAGGACGGGTTGGGCGTACCTTTTGCTATTGTACAGATTAAGGGGACGTCGAAAGGTGTTACTGCCGATGTAGATGGTAATTTCTCTATGCCTGTAGAAAAAGAGGAAGGAACTATCACTATCTCCAGTGTAGGCTATGACGCAAAGACACTAAAATACCATACTGGTAAGGCGATGAATGTTATCCTGACGTCATCTGCCGTTGCTATGGGTGAGGTTACGGTCGTTGCTTATGGTAAGAGGAATACACGTGAACAGGTGGGAGCCATTGCCTCTGTTAAAGTTGAAGATTTGCAGAAGGCACCAACAGCAAGTATTGAGAATCTCTTGCAGGGTCGTATGGCTGGTGTAGACGTGACTAACCTGTCTGGTTCACCTGGTGGTGGTGGCTCTCGCATCACGATTCGCGGCTTTAGCTCTCTCAATCAGAAGGGTATCAACGATGGTTCACCGCTTTACGTGATTGATGGTATACCAGTGTCAAGTAGTGCTGGGGATGCAACGGGCGGTATTAACCCACTGTCAGGACTTGACCCTTCAAGTATAGAGTCTGTGCAGGTGCTTAAAGACGCTGCCTCTGCGTCACTCTATGGTTCGCGAGCTGGTAATGGTGTTATCCTCATTACTACTAAGAAAGGTAAGTCGGGACGCTCAGAAGTAAGCTTCAATTTCTCACAATCTCTTTCTTGGTTACCAAGTACACCAATGCAGACACTTGGTAAGGGTGAACGTGACATAGCTCTTCTCTTGGCTAAGAACCAGAGAGGTGCACACTATGATTATATAACAGATAAGCTGATTTATCCAGATTCTTATAAGGATTCATACGGCTGGGATGCTGATAATGATGGTGCATACGACTACTTGTGGCGTAATGGTAGGGTGTTAGACCCAGATCGTCGACTGCCAGGAATAGCACAAGACTCACTGAACACTTTCTATAACAACAGAACAAACTGGTGGAAATATGCCTTCCGTGTAGGTAGGGTGACCAAAGGTGACTTGTTGTTGGCTGGTGGTACAGATAATATAAGGTATATGGTTAATGCTGGTATCTACGATGAAACGGGTATTATGATTAGCTCTAATTTCCGTCGTTTCAGTTTGTTGAGTAATCTTGACTTTAACCTATCGACGAAGTTGAGTGCTTTCACACGTATCAACCTGACATACGCTACGCAGAAAGCTGGCTCGGATGGGGGACGTGTGCAGGGATTGACATTCGATCCGAAGCGTACGTCTACGCTCTTGCCGGGTAAGGGAAGTGTCGCGGAACAAGTGGCGTTAAGGCAGTTGAAGGATATTGATAAGACGAATTCAAATTATAATGTTCGTCTGAGTGTAGGCTTGAACTATAATATTATAAAAGGTCTGAAATTCTCATCTACCTACTCGCTTGACCATTACTTCACACGTGTCTACACGTTTACACCTGATTATCTGAAGTATGATAAGAAGTCGGAGGTACAGGCTTCTAATATTGCTATGACGAATATTCAGACTGAGAATATCCTTACTTATAACCTTGCATTGCCAAGCGAACATAAGTTGGAGCTGATGGCTGGTATGACTTATAACTATGACTTGCTGCAGAACCTAAGCGGTACAGCAAAGGGTGGCCCTACTAACTCTATTAAGTTTGCGGGTGAGGGATGGCCTTCTCTCTTCAACGATGGTGGAACTGTGAGGGCTGCACAAAGCTTCCTAACCAATCAGCAGGAGCAGTCATTGCTTAGTTTCTTGGGTCGTGCGGCATATAGCTATAAGAAACGTTACATGGCGGAGTTGTCTATCCGTGCGGATGGATCAAGTGTCTTCGGTAAGGATGTACGCTGGGGAACATTCCCTTCTGTGGGTCTTGGCTGGGCATTCAGTGAGGAACATTTCATGAAGAAGTTCTGGTGGTTGAGCTTCGGTAAGCTTCGTGCTTCTTGGGGTAAGTCTGGTCAGAAGTTCCAAGAACCTTATTTGGCATTGGGCGTGATGGAGGAGAGTAATGTATTTAATGGTTCGTTAGGTCTTATCCCACAATCTATGGCTAATAAGAAATTGACTTGGGAGGAGAGTGATCAGTATGACCTTGGTCTTGACTTGCAGATGTTGGATTATCGTTTGAAGCTCAAACTCGATTATTACTATAAGTATTCAAGCAAGCTGTTGATGCAGTCTTATCTGCCAGGTAATGTCTTCCTTGCTACAAGTATGTGGGACAATGCTTCTGCAATCTCTAACGAGGGTATTGAGTTCGAGGCTCAGTATGATGTTATCCGCAAGAAGAATTGGAATTGGAGCGTAGGCTTCAACCTTTCTCATAATAAGAATATGTTACGTAAGACATACAATGGCGAAGACCTTAATGACAAAGTCTTAGGTCGCCCTGTCTATGGTATCTATACCTTTAAGGATGAGGGAATCGTTCAGAAGGCGGAAGATATCCCAATGTATCCTAATGCTTCTGGTAAGCAGATTCCACTTTATTTTCAGTCTATCAATAATCCATTGCGTGTGGGTGGTAGGAAGATTAAGGACCAGAACTATGATGGTGTGATTGATGATAAGGACCTCTATTATGCTGGTAGTACTCTTCCTGCAGTCTACGGTGGTCTGAATAGCCACTTAGAATGGAAGGGATTGAGCTTTGATGTACTCTTCAGCTATACCATCAGCCGTAAGGTGATGAATATGTATAAGAACAGTGCCTTCACCTTTACAAAGGACTTTGGCGTTATCATGAACTACTTCCACGCTAATGATTTCTGGACAACAAGCAATAGAGATGCGAAGTATCCATCACTTGAGTTCGCTGACAAGGATTATGTAGGGCAGTTTGACGGTAATGTAGACTCTAACATTGAGAACATTAGTTTCTTACGTCTCAAGCAGTTGGTGATTGGTTATCAGTTACCAAAGAACTGGTTGAAGGGCTCTTTCATCAAAGATGCTAATATATACCTTAGTGGAGAGAATCTGTTCTTGATTACTAATTATTCAGGAGTAGACCCTGAAGTTATCAATCCTTATTCTGGTAAGGATGATGGAACACAGTATCCATTGAATAGAAAGGTTACTTTGGGTCTTAACTTAAAATTCTAATAGACAATGAAGAAGATTATAATGCTCTCATTATGTGGTTGTCTTCTGTCCTCTTGCAGCCTTGATTTGCAGCCAGAGAACGGAATGACTTACAGCAACTCGTTTAATACAGAGAAAGAGCTGAACGCAACAACCACTTCTATTCTATATTATATCAATACTGTAGTAGGTAATAACTACGTCCTTTCAACAGCTGGCATTAAGGCTGACGAGATACTGGATGGCAAGCAGATGCGCGAGTGGAACCCACGAACAGTCATAGCAAGCGAGTATTCATGGAAGGGTCTTTATGACATTATCTTTGAGTCTAATCTGTTGCTTGATAATATAGATAAGACAAAAGGCTTGCCGGAAGAGCGTCGAAAGTACCATGTTGGACAGGCTGAGTTCGCTCTCGGATTGTCTTATTTCCTCTTGGCTCAGCGTTATGGGGAGGCTATCATCACTGAAAACTCCTCTGAGATAAAGCCTTACTCTTTGTCTTCACAAGCTGATGTACTCAACGCTGCGATAGAACATGCTAAGAAGGCATTGGATATTCTACCTACATGGGATAAGCTGACAGACTTGGATGGCGTGGCTATTACCAATCGTCAGACAGCCTCAAAGGGTACTGCTGCCGCCTTGCTCGCACAGATTTACGCATGGAAAGGTAGTGTGACTGAACTTTATAAGTTGAAGGGTAATGCACAGGAAGATTATCAGAAATCTATTGATTACTCTACACAACTTATCGAGGGACAGGTAGGTAACTATCAACTTTGTTCTTCTCCAGAAGAACTCTGTACGTATCTGTCTAATGAGAAGACACCTAATCCTGAGGCAATCTTCAGTCTTTACTTTGATAAGACTCGCTCTGAGAATGTTGTCTCACCTAATGAGGTGGCGCAGAACTTTGTGAGCTGGCCTGTTAGAGAGGACCAGACGTTAGCTGATCTACCATCAAGCAGTACCTATCAGCTTTATACTTCAACAGTAGAAAGCTTGTTCCCAGATACTACTGACCAACGCCTACAATCGTTCTTCTATCAGTGGGGTACGCCACATGAGGTTGATGGGACGGATTATGCTATCATGTATAAGTTTAGAAAGGCAATATTGGATCCCGACCAGTATTCACCAAGTGGTAAAACCTACCGTACGGTAGATGCTGATTATGTCTATTGGCGTCTTGCAGACTTCTATCTTTTGAGAGCTGAATGCTATCAGAAGTTAGGGAACGAAGCAAAAGCTATTGCTGACCTTAATGTGATTCGTTCACGTGCTGGTGCTCTCTCTTATCCTTCAACATACGATACAGAAGGATTGAAGAAGGCCATCTTCCTTGAAAGAGAGAAGGAGTTTATTGGTGAGAATGATGCCCGTTATGCTGATGTTATCCGTAATGGTTATGTGAAAGAAGAGTTACAGGGTAAGTTCCTCTTGCTGACCAATCAGGATATTCAGGGTGGTGCGCTGTTCCTTCCACTCCCAAAGGATTCATGGCAGGATAAGGATGGACACATTATTAATACCAAGTTACGACAGAAACCTTATTGGCAAGCTTATAACTAATAATGGGTTAGGAACGTTACAATAAATATATTGTTTGATAGATGAAAAAGATTATATATATAATAGTCGTGTGTCTGACGATGGGGATGCTCTCTGGTTGTACCCAGTATAATTTCGATGACACTGGTCTTGCCAATGGTAAGCACGATATGACGATGTGGGAATATTTCAAACGCGATAGCTATAACTGGGATTCTCTCTGCGTGATGACTGAGCGTGCTGGTTTAGTTTCTCTTTTCCAAGGTACAAGTCAGTACGGCAAGAACATCACGTTCTTTGGTCCTACCAACAATAGTATCCGTCGTTATCTTTATGATAATAATATGGAAAGAGTATCTGATATTCCTGTTGCGGACTGTAAAAAGTTTATCTTGAATAGTGTTTTACCTAACAAGCGAGTGATGCTTGATGATTTTAAGGAGGGTGTTAAGTCGTCTGATGCATCAACACCTATCGGTAAAGGGGGTGAGACTGTTGAGATGGCTTCAGGTAAACAGTTATGGATTTATACCTTCCGTGAGTCTTACAACAGTGTTCCTGGTGCTGGACCTTTGCGTATCCATTTGGTTTCTCCGACGACTACCAAGACCTCTGACGTTGCTTCATGTAATATTGAAACAAACACGGGAGTGGTTCACTCACTTGTATATGACTTCAACTTAACCGACTTTTAAAAATGAAAAAGATGAAGAAAGGAATCGCATTGCTATGCCTTATGGCCCTTACAATAGGTTTTATGGTATCATGTAGCAAAATGGATGTTGGCTATCTGAGAACAACGGGAGCATCTTTTACTCCCGACTCACTTAATGCCTTTCATAATGTAGACTCAACGAGTGACCGTGGTAAATACAAGCTGCCATTCGTTTCTACACGTATCCAAGGTGTTGCAGGAACCAACCCTATCAATTATGAGTTGTCTGGGGTTAAGGCTGACAACCAAGAACAGGCACAGTTGTTTATGAAACTCTACAAGGAAGGTAAGATTTCTGTGACTGGCGGCTTGATAGTAGTTACGCAAGATGCTGCACAACAGTTGCCTAATGGTAGATATCATCTCTCTATCAAGGTGTATAATGAAGACCATGAGGCTGTCTTGGAGAATATCTTCAAGGTGGTCGTGACTGATGATAAGCTACTTGTCGACTAATATTAATAATGGTAAATGACAAGTGCACATACTACGTTCAGTGTTGATTGAATATGTATTCTCGTCATTGTATGAGAAAGACAGACATGAGTAAATCTCAATGCTGTAAGTAGATGATGGTTAAATAGATAAATTGAATAAAACAATCCATTAAAAACAGATTAATATGAAAAGATGTAGATATATCTTACTGCTTGTATCTCTTTTGATGATGGCAGTTCAGCTCCGTGCACAGCAGGGTACAGAAGCAGCAAATGGTATTAAGTTCTTTAAGGGAACTTTCAGTGAAGCTTTGGTAAAAGCTAAGCAAGAGAATAAGATACTGTTTGTTGACTTCTACGCAGTGTGGTGTGTTCCTTGTAAGAAGATGGCAAAGACTGTTTTCACACAAGAGGAAGTAGGAAAGTATTTCAATGAACACTTTATCAGTCTGCAGTTAGATGCTGAGAAGGGTGAGAATGTTGATATCGCCAAAAACTACAAGGTAGCAGCATATCCAACAGTAGCTTTTATTGCACCAGATGGCAAAGCTTTGTCTGTGAATACAGGTGCGATGGATAAGGATGAACTCATGGAAGCTGCTAAGATTGCTGCTGGAGAGAGTGTAAGTTTTGAGGAACTTTACAACAAGTATAAGGCTGACAACAACGACCTTGACGTTCAGCAGCAACTTCTTCTCAAGGCACCATCATTCTTGCAGGCGCAGGAAGGTATGGATGCAGATAAGTGGGTGACCCGTCTACAGAAACTTTATAAGAACTATGTAGCTGCTAAGGCACCATTGAAGCTTATCAATGAGAATGACTATCGTATCATTCTAACATTGGAGGGTGATGAAGATAAGGAGCACAAGCAGTATATGATTGACCTTATGAACGACCACCTTGATGACTGGATGAAGAAACTTGGTAAGGCACCTGCCTACTATATTGTTGAGGCTAACGACATCTTCGCTGAGGATATGGCAAAAGATGGCAACGTGAAGTATAAAGACTATGTAGAGAAAGTTAAGAACCAGTATGCAAAGGCATACGAGGTTGTTGGCTTGACAGGTATTACTCCATACGAGAAAGCAAAGCTCTACTTTGATGCTCTCTACAACTTGTATAAGAATAAAGATATAAATGGCTATGTGAAAGCTATGGAAACCTATTTTGGTAAGATGGAGAACAACCTCCGTTCAGCCGACTATGGTAAGGCTGCACAGAACCTTTACATGGCTGCAGGCAAGAGTCTGAAGGCTAAGGATCATGAGGTAGCTATCAAGTGGGCAGAGAAAGCTTTGTCACAGGAAGATGCTGTGATGGACCGTGTCAACTATATGGTAATGATAGGTGACTCTTATCGTGAATTGAAGAACTATACCAAGGCACGTGAATACTATAACCAGGCATTTGCTGAGACACTCCGTTTAGAGAATATGGAGATGCCACAGGCTATGTTGCAGGGTGCAATCAAGCAGAAGCTCTCTACGCTCGAACTCCTTGAAAAGTAAACAATGACTATGTTCAAGAATATCACTAAATGCCTATCGAGCGTGCCAGTGGCACTGCTCATAGGCTTTTTGTTTTCCCCCTTTAGTCCTGCCAATGCGCAGATGAATGGATTGCGAAAGGGGAAACTGGCAAATGGACTTACTTATTATATCTATAATGATGGTTCTGCTACTGGTGAGGCACAATACTACCTCTACCAGAATGTTGGTGCTATCTTAGAGAATGATGAGGAAATGGGATTGGCGCACGTGTTGGAGCACTTGGCTTTCAATACGACAGACCACTTCCCTAATGGTGTGATGAACTTCCTTCGCAGTAACAACCTCAATGACTTTGAGGCTTTCACAGGTGTTGATGATACGCGTTATGCGGTTCATAACGTACCAACCAATGATGTGAAGCTAAATGAGAATATGCTTTGGGTGCTCCGTGACTGGTGCCATGGCGTCAAGATGACCCCTAAAGACATTGAAAAGGAACGTGGTATTATCCTTGAGGAATGGCGTCATCGTTCGGGAGTAGACCGTCGTCTGACAGATGCCATTGCACCTGTTGTTTATAATCATGCAGGTTATGCTACTCATAATGTGATTGGTTCACAGAAGATTCTGGAGACCTTTCAGCAGAAGCAGGTAAAGCAGTTCTATGATAAGTGGTACCGTCCTAATATGCAGTTTATTGCTGTTATCGGTGATGTTGATGTCGACCAGATGGAAAAGGATATTCAGATGGTCTTCAAGACATTACCAGCTAAGCAAGCCCCTGCTGTAAATCCACAGACAAGACAGATACCTGACAATGGCACACCACTCTATATGCGTTTCATTGATCCAGAGAACAAGAGTGCTTCTTTTGGCCTTTATCAACGTTATGAGGTGAAGGGCAACGCTCCAGAAGAGGACCGAGTACGTCAGTTTATCTTCACTAAGTTCTTCAACACATTGGCTCCAAAGCGTTTTGTGATGTTGAAGAATGCTGATAAGGAGAGTTATATTGCTGCTGAGGTGAGTCTATCTCCTTTGGTACGAAACTATTATCAGATGGCATGGGACATGGTTCCCTATCAGGGTAATGAACAGAAGGCGCTTCAACAGATGTTAGCTGTGCGTGATAACTTGCGCGACCAAGGCTTTACTGCTGCTGAGTTCAATGCTGAGAAGGAGAAGATGTATAATGGAATGAAGGATGTCCTCGAAGCAAAGGGATTAGGTACACCAGACAATGCTTTGATGCTTTTCCGTCAGAACTTCCTCTATGATATTCCTGTACAAGACTTCCGCGGACAGATTAACCGTAACCTTGAGACTTTGGTTGAGTTAGAGGCTGAGGACATGAATGCTTGGATGAAGTCATTGCTTAATGACAATAACCTTGCTTTTGTCACTTATTCTAAGTCGCAGAGTGAGATGAATATCACTGAGAATGACCTTATGGCTGCATTGAAGGAAAAGAGTTCATTCAGCGATATGGCTCATGCTGATGGTATGAAGCCTATCAGTCAGTTGATTGACTTCCCTCTGACAGGAGGAAAGATTGTTTCTGAAAAGCAGTTGAAGACTTTGCAGGCAAAGGAGTGGACACTCTCTAATGGTGCGAAAGTTCTTTATCGTTACGTTCCAGAACTGAGTGGTAAGTTCCTCTTTGCTGGTTCTGCAGAAGGTGGGAAGTCTATTGTTCCTGCACAAGAACTTGCTAACTATAATGCAATGCGTTCACTCTTGATGCAGTCAGGTGTATATAATTACAACCGAAATCAGTTGGCGCAGTGGCTACAGGGTAAGAATATCAACCTCTCCCTCTCATTGGAAGACTATAGTGATGGTATCGGTGGTAATGCACCTGTTGACAAGGCTGACGATTTCTTCAGCTATCTGTATTTGATTCTGTCACGTCAGAACTTCTCAAAGTCTGCCTTTGATAAGTATGTCCAGCGTAACCTCTACGTTTATGAGAATCGTGCAACAACAGGTATGGCTGCCGTACAGGATTCTATCCAGCAGTTGCTTTATCCGGTTAGTGCGATGAATCCACGTCAGAATGAGACTTTCTTTAAGTCAGTTCAGTTTGATAAGTTACAGGAACAGTTCCAAGCCCATCTTGGTGATGCGTCTCGTTTCACCTATTGTCTTATTGGTGATATTCCAGAAGCAAAGGCAAAAGAGTTGGTTCTTCGCTATATTGGTTCTCTCAAGGGTGAAGGTAAGCCTGTGAAGACTGCTATCCAGCCAATGGATTTCTCGTCATCTACGCCTGTTATCAAGCGCACTTTCGAGACTGAGACAGAAGGTGGTATGGCAGAGATTGAGATTTCATTTGCCAATAAGCAGAAACTTTCTGAGCGTGAGCAAGCTGCTCTGGAAGTGATGCGTGGACTCTTGGAGCGTCGCTATTTTGATGTATTGCGTGAGAAAGAACACCTTACTTATACCGTAGGTGTACAGAGCAACTATACTTCACAGCCAGTAGCTGGCGAGAGCCTTAACATCCATCTTTCTACTGCAAAAGAGAATGCAGACAAAGCTGTTAGCCTTGTTTATAGTATTCTTGATGATGTAAAGGCTGGCCGTTTCTCTGCAGATGAGTTCAAGGCTGCAATGGTACCTTTGGCTGTTGATGAGGAACAGTCTGGTGCAGCATCACAGTCTAACAGTGATCCATCAGTTTGGATGGCTTTGTTGAACATCTATGCTGAGACGGGCAACGAGCTTTCTCCAAATGATAATGCCGCTTCCGCACCAGTATTCAAGACGCTTACACCACAAGATATCACAGCTGTAGCTATGAAAGTGATGACAAATGCTAAGCAGCGTGAGATTATCGTTAAGCCTGCTGCACAAGAGGGCAAACGCACGTTTAAGTAAGTCTTAATGGCAATTGAGTATAAAGAATAAGGGATGCAGTCGTGCATCCCTTTTTCTTTTGTGTTTTCTTTAATTCTGAAGTGGTATAGCGTCTTATCTATCCCAATTCTTATACTTACCCTATTGCAGACATCTTCATCATTAGTAGGTAGTCGTAGAGTAGGTTGATAACCTTATCCAGTACTCCTCTCTATCTCGGAGAGGCTCCAGAGGAGAGGTCTTTAATAATCCTCTTTATATTTATCCGTCTCAATATAGATATAAATCTTGTACTCAGGGAAAGCGGTACGCATATTCTTTTCGATGTCGTTAACCAACTGAGGTGCTTGCGCTTCATATTCGCTCTTGACGTCAATCTTTGCAGTGACAAGGATGTCATTAGGACCGAGGTGAATGGTCTTGACGTTGATGAGGCGGTTGATTTCTGTTCTGTTGAATGTCTCTTTGATACGAGTTAAATCCTTCTGCGTGACACTCTCACCAATAAGCAAACTATAGAACTCACGTGCGAGGAAAAGAGCTGCTGCACAGAGGAGCACACCAATCAATACACCCGAGAGGGCATCATAGAAGGGATTACCTGTGAAGTGGGTAAGAAGTGTACCGCCTAAGGCTATCAGCAGACCAACAACAGCGCAACTATCTTCTGCAAAGATGATAAGGATTTCACTGTGACGGCTCTCTCGCAAGAAACGATAAAGTGATAGATTGTCCTTGTTCAGTTCCTTAATCTCCTTGAAGGCAACCCTTAGACTGACAGTTTCTACTAAGAGTCCGAAGGCCAGAATACCAATGACGAGCCATGTATTCTCCAAGCTGTGTTCTGGGTGAAATAGCTTCTTAGCAGCTTCCATGATACCTAAGGCACCACCGGCGAAGAACAACATCATTGCAACAACTAAGCTATAGAAATACTTAGCACGTGCCTGTCCGAACGGATGTTTATCTGATATCTTCGCTGTTGACTGTCGGTTGCCTACTAACAGTAGTATTTCATTGCCACAATCTACGATACTATGGATTGACTCATTCAACATAGCGGCTGAACCAGACACTGCAAAACCAATAAACTTAGACACAGCCACTAAGATGTTTGCACCTAACGCTGCAATAACACTCATCATTCCTTCACTTTTCTTTTCCTTTTCCATATCTTGTTTTAAGCTTTTCTATACTGGTATTTATCTACCAAATGTATTCTGTAACGTACTTACTACTTTCCTGTTTGTTATTCTTATTTAGTGTTGTCACCACTTCTTCAATGCGCGTGGGACGTCCTTCCTTATCATACTCCGTTGTCAGTTGTGACTTGAAATCGAAGTCTTTATCTTTTGAACTGAAGCTATAGCTGCTAATATCTCCTTTCGGAATAACACCCATATAGCCCAAAGTGATGAAGGGGATAGGTATTCTTATACCACTACCAAACATCCACAAGAAATAGAAGTTGTGGTAGGCTGCCTTCTGTCCTGTCTCTCTGTAGGTGATATTAAATGGTCTATAAGGAAACATCTTCTCTCCTTTCCATTGGAAGTTATAGGTTGTTCTCCCACAGATAACGTTCGGTGTGTCACGACAAATGAGTTTTCTCTTATTATCGTAGGTGTATGTGTAGTAGCCAGGAGTGTTATTCGCTTCTACGATAAGTCCGTTCTTAACTATGTAATAGCCATCGAGGAGTTCATCTAACTGGTCTTTAATATGCGTCTTATGAATGTGAATGGTATCACCAGCATAGGAGTAAGTGTAATCCTGCAAGCTATCTGTACCCACACGCTCTATGATGAGCTGTCCTTTTTGGTTACAATAATAGGTGAGTGTATCCTTACTCCTCTCCGGATTCGTTGTTACGTCTTTGATAATCGTCAGATAACGATGTAGTTGTTCTCCGTGATAAGTTATCTCTTCAGCTATTCCAGAAGGAACAGACGAACATGAGAAAAACAAACTAACAGCCATGATAGCCAGTAAGAACAGTCTGATGTTTTTGTATAAGTCTTTCTTCATTTGTTCTTGATAGTTAGGGAGTTTGTTTGTATATGCGGAGTTCTGCAATCTTGCATAGGAGATAGTGGGTAGCAGTAAGGGACACATACTCCCTTTTCAGATGGGGAAACGAACTTCTTTAAGTCTTGTTCTTCTACAGTCAGCCTTACTTCTTTGCTGCCTTCTGTGCCTCCTTCACCATTTTCAGACGTTCCTCATAGATAGGATGCCACTTGTTAATCATTGCTTGAAGGTCCTTGCTTCTTTGCTCCAGTTCACGGTATTCATCCGTGTTTGTTTCGTTGTTCTGGCTTTTTGTCAGCATCTGTTGCAGCATTAGTTTCTGCTGTTCATCAGCCTTCTTGAGCTGTGCACCAAGTCTTTCAAGGCTTTCCATGAATGCCAGTGCACGGTCTATATGATTTTCTTTCTCCATCTTTTTATTATCTTCTAATGTCTTTTATCTGTGTACAAAGTTACGGAAAAAGTTCAGTATGACCACCGCTTCCAAATTATTTTCATGAAAAGAAATATTTATTTACGTGAAGAAAAATATTTTTTTTCATGAAAAGAATTCGTAGTGAGGCGTTTTCTTCATAAACTTCATGCGTAAGACGGGATTTTATAGTATCTTTGCAAGTAGATAAAAGAACACATTTTAGATGGAAAAGAAGAAACAGATAGATTGCTTTCTACCGTATAGTACAGCTGCAATAACGCAGTCGCTCGCTGCACAGTTGCACGAGTCAGGTGTAGTGAAGAGTATATACACGTTAGCTGCCGATGTCCCACCTACTGAGGCACTGCCTCAGTACACCCATCACCTGCAGGCAGGCAGCTTGCTTTCCCTTGCTACTATGCGCCTTATTGCGATTACAGCAACAGCCGATTATGCCCTGTTTTATTTGAAACAGGGGCCTGTCACGTTAGGTTATCATGCCCTGGAACGTATGCTGCAGGTGGCCGAAGAGACTGAAGCAGCAATGGTTTATGCTGACCATTACTCAGTGGAAGCTGGCAAGACGGTCAAACATCCCGTTACAGCTTATCAGTTGGGTAGCATCCGTGATGACTTCGACTTTGGCTCTGTAGTACTTCTTAAGACTGACTACCTGAAAGAGTTTGAAGCAAAGAAAGAGATTGCAAGAGATTATCAGTATGCTGGTTGGTATGCTCTTCGTCTGTTCTTAAGCCGTAAGGGAGAACTTTTCCATCTGAATGAATATCTCTATACGGAGGAGGAAGACGACCTACGTGCAAGTGGCGAGAAGCAGTTTGATTATGTGAATCCACGCAACCGTGAGGTACAGATTGAGATGGAGCAGGCTGCAACAGCACACCTCTCTGCTATCAATGCCTTGGTAGATACAACGCAATATGCACAGCCAGACTTCTCTGCTGAGACTTTCCCAGTGGAGGCGTCAGTGGTGATTCCTGTCTTTAATCGTGAGAAGACAGTACGCGATGCGGTTGTATCAGCACTCTCACAGAAGACAGACTTCCCTTTTAATGTCATCGTTGTCGACAACCATTCGACAGACGGAACGACGGAGATTCTCTCTACTTTGGCTGCTGATGAGCGTCTTGTGCATCTTATTCCTACACGTACAGACCTCGGTATAGGTGGCTGTTGGAACTATGCTATCAATGATGCGCATTGCGGTCGCTTTGCTGTTCAGTTGGATAGTGACGACCTTTATTCCTCTGAGAATACTTTGCAGGTCATTGTCAATGCTTTCCATGAGCAGAAGGCTGCAATGATTGTCGGTTCTTATCGTATGTGCGACTTCGATCTTAATACCCTTCCTCCGGGTTTGATTAGCCATAATGAGTGGACAGAGGATAATGGTTGTAACAACGCCCTACGTATTAATGGGCTCGGTGCACCACGTGCTTTCTTCACTCCTCTGGTTCGTCAGCATCAGTTCCCTAATACAAGTTATGGCGAAGACTATGCGATGGGCTTGGCTTTTAGTCGTCGTTTTCGTATTGGAAGGATATACGATGAGCTTTATCTCTGCCGTCGTTGGGGTGGAAATAGTGATGCTGTACTGAGCATTGATAAGGTTAATGCCAACAATCATTATAAAGATCAGCTTCGTACAGTTGAGATTCTTGCACGTCAAAAGCAGAATAGAGACAGAGAGAAAGGGCTAACTGATTTTTTTCATAACCAGCTGAACCAATGGAAAGACGTTGCAAAACGTTTTGAAGAGTTGGTGGGTGTGCAGACGCGTGAGGTGGGTTCAGCCCTTGCGCAATTCAATCCTGCACGCTTGGTAAGTACAGGGGCGAAGATTGATAAGGCTACGCTGGCTAAGCGTCCTTGCTTCCTTTGTGAGAAGAATCGTCCAAAAGAACAGATTGTTCTGCCTTTTGGGAATGATTTCGATATCCTTGTCAATCCCTTCCCAATCCTTCCAGTACATTTTACGATACCTTCTCGTCATCATCAACTGCAGGCAATAGCAGAGAATTATGTACAGATACATCGCTTGCTAAGAGCCTATCCGCAGCTGATGGTGTTCTATAATGGTCCGAAGTGTGGGGCGAGTGCTCCTGATCACCTCCACTTTCAGGCAGGAACAAGTGGTATTCTTCCTTTACAACGTGACTGGCAACGGCTTTATGAGACCTCTGTTCCACTCTTAAAACTGAATGATGCTGAGGGAATCTATGAGATAAAAGATTATATCTGTCCTGCTTTAGCTATCGTGAGTCATACAGAGAAGCATGATGTTGAGCTGTTCAGCCATTTATATGAAGCACTTCCAATGAAGGAAGATGAGACTGAGCCGATGATGAATAACGTGGCATGGCGCAGTGGAGAGGCGTTTATTTCAGTCGTATTCCCACGTGAGAAGCATCGTCCTGATTGTTATTCTGCTGACGGAGAGGCACAGTGTCTGGTCAGTCCGGGTAGCTTGGATATGGCAGGATTGATGATATTGCCTCGTCAGAGCGACTTCGAAGGGATGACAGCAGAGCGTGCTAAGGACGTTTTACAAGAGGTCTCACTGTCAGATGAGGCAATGAAAGATGTTGTGAAACGGATTCACAATAAGGCGGTTGACCTCGCTTTCGATGATTGGAAGCACGAACCTATAGTTTCGGTAGGTATCGTTAGTGGCGACGAAATACGTTTCCAGCTGAATGGTACTTATACAATAGGAAACAAAGAGGTGACTGGTAAGCAGATTGTAAAGTTCAAAGACGGACAGATTCTGTGGAATTCTGCGGTCTATCAAGAACTTTGCTTCACCCCGCAAAATGATGATATATCCTTTACTTTGGAGGATGTTACTATCGGAGTAGACTTCCATTGGGAGCGCAAAGAGGCACAAACCTTCCTCGGAAAGCTACGTTTTGTTGTCGATGGAGATAAGCTCTGGGCTATTAATGAACTACCTGTAGAACGTTATTTAGCAAGTGTTATCTCAAGTGAGATGAGTGCTACCTCTTCATTAGAGCTTTTGAAGGCACATGCTGTAATCTCTCGCAGTTGGCTTTTGGTACAGATGAGAAGACGAAAATCCATCGAAATGGGTGTTCAGACAGCATCTGCACCTGTAAAAGTGTCGGATGAAGAAGGTGTGGTATGGTATGATAGCGATGCACATACCTTGTTTGATGTATGTGCAGACGACCATTGCCAACGTTATCAGGGTATTACGAAGGCAACGAGTCCACATGTTGAAGAGGCTATCAAGGCTACACGTGGACAGTTGTTGATGAATGGAAAGGAAATCTGCGATGCTCGTTTCAGTAAGTGTTGTGGAGGTGTTTCGGAGGAATATGAGTACTGTTGGGATAATACTCATAAGCCCTACCTGCTCTCTGTAGTAGATAATGCACCTTTGGGAACAGCCCCTGAGATTGATCTTACTGATGAGAAGACGGCACAGGAGTGGATTCTGTCGTCTCCAGAGGCTTTCTGTAATACAAAAGATGCGGCAGTCTTGGGGCAGGTGCTTAATAACTATGACCAAGAAACACAAGACTTTTATCGTTGGACAGTAGACTTCAAGCAGTCAGAACTTGCTGAACTAATCCGTCGTAAGAGTGGTCTTGATTTCGGAGAGATTATTGACCTCCAACCTTTAGAACGTGGTAAGAGTGGTCGTATCACGCGTTTGAAGATTGTAGGAACAAAGTTCACACGTATTATCGGTAAGGAATTAGAGATAAGACGCACGTTAAGTGAGAGTCATCTCTACAGTTCTGCTTTCGTGGTAGAACGTAGTGAGGTGGTGAATAACGCCCCACAACACTTCCGTCTTGTGGGTGCAGGATGGGGACATGGGGTCGGCTTGTGTCAGATTGGTGCTGCTGTGATGGGCGAGAAGGGCTATCTATATACCGAAATCCTCCACCATTATTATCAAAATGCAGCGATTGAAGCACAATACAAATAGCGAATAGCATCATGCGTGACGACCAGAAGATTATCAATGGGATACCTATTATGAGTCGGTGGCGTAGCCATTGGCTTTGGCTGCCTACGCTTTATCTGACACGAGGACTACCATACGTTATCTTATTGATGACTTCCTTGGTTTATTTCAATCGTATGGGTTTGTCGAATGGAGCGATAACACTTACTTCGTCATGGTTCCTTCTTCCATTTATTCTGCGTCCGTTACTGGCACGACTCGTCGTGGGCTATTGGAGTAGATATACGTGGATAATCCTCGCAGAGTTTGTTATGACAATAAGTCTTGGAGGTTTAGCACTTGTCGCAACCTCTGCTAATTGGTTTGAATGGACCGTCTTCTTCTTGATGATAATAGCCACTGTGGCTGCCTTACATGACGTTGCTGTCGAACGACTCTATAAGCGTGAAGCTGCTTTATACCATCGTCCAGGGTTCTTTGGAGTACGAGCTATCTCTTATATGCTGTTGTCTCTTATTATAGGAATGGCTATCCCGATAACAATAGCGGGTAATTTAGAAGTGATTAATAGGACTATAGCACCTTCATGGGCAAGGATTTATTGGGTGCTGTCTGCTGTTGTCGCTTCTTTGATGGGGTTCCATATCTTCATCCTTCCCAAGGATAGTCTGCATGCAAACCTCCCTATATGGACTGGTGTGACGCGTCAGTGGTGGCATGACGTTAAGTCTGCCTTTGTTCGTCGTCCTCATTATGTGGCAAGCCTGTGCTTCCTTTTCTGCTTCCTTATCCCAGAAGGGATGTTCTTTAGGATTGCTCCTCTCTTCTTGATAGACCCAGGTAGCAACGGTGGATTAGCCCTCTCGCCACAGGAGTTAGGCTTAGTCTCGGGGACGATAGGGACGTTCTCGTTGATAGCAGGCTGTATCTTCGGAATAGGACTGGTTCGTCGGGATGGTCTGAAACGCTGGTTATGGTTATTTGTTGTCGCTTTAACCTTACCAAAGTTTGTCTTTGTCTATCTTAGCTATTACTTTGTTTCTACGCTGTCAATCATCAATATCTGTATGATTATCGAACAGTTCGGAACAGGACTTGGCTTGATTGTTTACGTCGTTTGGCTTACGCATTGTACAAAAGGTGAACATTCTATCTTTACTTACTCGATAGGTACGGCCATAACTGCCTTCTCCTGGGTGATGACAGGGTGGTTTACAGGGTTCTTACAAGAGTATGTTGGCTATCGCTTGTTCTTCCTTCAGGTAGCACTGCTGGGTGTTATCAGTCTTATCGTGACCTGTTTTATACCCGTAACGGAGGAGGTAGGGAAGCGTAAAGGATAGGTCTTACTTGATATGAGAGGGTTATTATGGTTTGTATTTAGCCGTTAACCTTTACAAAAAAGTAATGATTTTATTTGTTCCTCACGAAATTTGTTGTACTTTCGCAGTACAGATTGTTATAAAAAAGAGTAAATTGTATGAAGGTTAAGTATTTTTTAATGGCAGCTATTGTTGCTTTGATGACAGCTTGTGGAACGGCCTCAAAGGTTCCTTTGACGAACCGTACACATCGTCTTAGTATTTCCGATGCACAGCTTCTTAGTCTTAGTAATCAGGAATATGCGAAGTTTATGGCATCAGCAAAGAGGTCTACTGATGCAAAGAATACGGCTATGGTTCAGCGTGTAGGGCGCAATCTTGCTAATGCAGTGGAGACTTATTTACGCAATAATGGCTATGCGAATGAGATAAATAACTTCAAATGGGAGTTTAATCTGGTTCAGGATAAACAGGCAAATGCCTTTTGTATGCCTGGAGGTAAGATTGTTGTCTATGAAGGTCTGCTCCCTTACACGCAGAATGAAGCAAGTTTGGCTATCGTGTTAGGCCATGAGATTGCGCATGCCGTGGCTAAACACAGTGCAGAACAGATAACAAAGCAAATGAACCAACAGATGGGAACGAGTATCTTAGGCACTGTCTTGAATTCTGCCGTTGGTAGTGGAGTCGGTGACATAGCCTCACAGGTGGCAGGAGGATACTTTTCTTTCCGTAACTTGAAGTACAGTCGTGATAATGAAAGTGAAGCTGATTACATGGGACTCATCTTTGCTGCAATGGCAGGATACGACCCTGCGAATGCTGTAAGCTTCTGGCAGCGTATGGCCTCAGCGACCAACAGCAGTCGTTCAGAGATATTAAGCGACCACCCATCAGATGCTCGTCGTATCGAGAACATCAAGAGATGGTTACCAGAAGCAGAGAAGTACTACCATGGAGCAGGTGCTAATCGAGTCTCTTCAACTGGTTATTCACAGTCAACAAATACATTGCATATTGGCGGCACTTCGTCTTCCAATCGCTCTAACAAGCGTCGGTAAGTCGATTGACAACTAATATTAATATCCTTACGGCTATCTGTTTTCGTTCAAGAACGTAAACAGATAGCCGTAATCTCTTGGTTAACATGTATCTGTTTGAGCGAGTTAATGTTCTAAATTGATGGTCTTTAGATAGCGTGCCAACCCATGTATCTCTTCTTATAGACAAAGTCTATTGTGTTAACTTTGAGTAGTTTAGTACCTATTTAGCTATGTGTTGCTTACAGATAGTTGCCCCCTTCCCTTCCTAATGATAAACAAGTTGAACTTTCATCAACCGCTTGTTGCATGGTGTCAGCCCTCATCACCATTGGAGCTGAGCACGAATATATCAGTAGAATAGGGCTGCGAAGCGCTTAATAGCCCTTATAAAAAACTGAGAAACATGAGGGATTAGCCACTAAAGCACATATTTGAGAGACAATATTGTAAGTGAAATCGTATCAAAGAAAAGGTTACTAATTGTTTAAGTGATATTTTTCTCTTGAATTATTTGACCAAGTCAGCTTTTATTACTATCTTTACAAACGAAATCAAACCTTTATATCTATGATTGATTATCTGATACAGAACTTGTGGTTAACATGGTTGTTAGTGAGTCTTGTTTGTATGATCTTGGAGATATTAAATGGAGACTTATACATTATGTGCTTCGCTGTAGGGGCGATGTTTGGCTCACTTGTTTCTTTATTTACTGACAGTATTGTAGCTCAAGTTATTGTTTTCCTTTTCTTCTCAGTGTTGAGTATATTCTTGTTGCGGCCTGCTGCGATAAAATATCTGCATCAGTCAAAAGACAAAAGAGTAAGTAATGTCGAGGCTTTGATAGGCCGTGAAGGAAAGGTGACAGATACCATTGAGGCTGGTGGATATGGTAGAGTGAAGATTGATGGTGACTCTTGGAAGGCACAGTCAGTTGATGGCTCGGAGATTACGCAGGGTGATAGAGTACGTATCTTACGCCTTGACTCTATTATCGCAATGGTTGAGCGTTGTTAAACAAACGCCGAGTTGTACACGAGAAATTAATCAAGTATTAACCTAATGTTCCTCTCTTCGATATCTGCGAAAGTAGATTAAAGTGATGAATTAATAATTTTAATGTTTATGAACGATATTGTAGTTTATGTTATAATAGCCAGTGTTGTGTTGGCATTAGTATTTGCCAAGATGGCTGTTGTTATTATCTCACAGAGTGAGACAAGAGTTATAGAGCGCCTTGGTAAATATCATGCGACGCTCCAGCCAGGTGTTAATATCATTATTCCTTTTATCGATCGTGCAAAGGTAATAGTTGCTATACGAGGCGGACGTTACACCTACACGAACGCTATAGACCTTCGTGAGCAAGTTTATGACTTTGATCGTCAGAACGTGATCACGAAAGATAACATTCAAATGCAGATTAATGCGCTGCTTTATTTTCAGATAATTGACCCCTTTAAGGCCGTTTATGAGATCAATAATCTGCCTAATGCTATAGAGAAGTTGACGCAGACAACACTCCGTAACATTATCGGTGAGATGGAACTCGACCAGACTTTAACCTCACGTGATACGATTAATACGAAGTTGCGGGCCGTACTTGACGATGCAACAAACAAGTGGGGAATTAAGGTTAACCGCGTAGAACTACAAGACATTACGCCTCCTGCAAGTGTTTCTGAGGCTATGGAGAAGCAGATGCAGGCTGAACGTAATAAGCGTGCTGCCATCCTTACGAGTGAAGGTGATAAGCAGTCAGCTATCTTACAATCTGAGGGTGAGAAGGAGGCTGCCATCAACCGCGCTGAAGCCAAGAAGCAACAACAGATTCTTATAGCTGAAGGTGAGGCCGAGGCTCGTATCCGTAAGGCTGAGGCTGAGGCTGTTGCGATTCAGAAGATAACGGAAGCTGTTGGGCAGAGTACCAACCCAGCAAACTATCTCATTGCTCAGAAGTATATTCAGATGCTTTCTGAACTGGCCCAGAACAACAACCAGAAGACTGTTTACCTACCATTCGAAGCAAGCAATTTGATGGGTTCTATTGGTGGAATTAAAGACATGTTTAAGTAAAGCCAAGGGGTATTTCTATTTCAAATAATAAATATAAACACTAATATAGCTATCTACTCTGTAAGGTTCTCATGAATGATAGAGTCTTATAGAGTAGGTCTTTCAAGAAATGAAAAAGCTTTGTATCTTTTGTGGTGCACGTCCTAATTTCATAAAGGTAGCACCGATTATCAGGGTAATCGATAGACTTTCTGAGGGTAACAACCCTCATCAGGTTTCATATTCATTGGTTTATGCAGGTAGTGAGACTGACCCTACACTTGAGGACCAGCTCTTTGAGAATCTTTCTATTCGTAAGCCAGATGTTTATCTTGGTGTAGAATGTGAGAACCTGAACGAGCTTACGGGTCAAGTAATGTCTAAGTTTGAGAAGTATCTACAAGAGAATCCATCGGATGTAGTCATCGTTGTGGACGATCTTGCATCTACTATGGCTGCTGCTATAGTAACTAAGAAACAGGCGATAGCGCTTGCCCACATTGCAGCAGGTACTCGTTCCTTTGATATAACGATGCCGAAGGAAATCAATCGTTTGGTGATTGATGGTCTTTCAGATATACTCTTTACAGCAGGATTTAGTAATAACAGCATTGCTAACAAGGAGGGTGCTGAGCTGTCAAAGGTTTATATGGTGGGTAACATCCTCATTGACAATATCCGTTTCGACCGTGAGCGTATCAGCGGAATGACGTTATCTGATATTGACGAGTTGGCTGGCTTACCATTAAAGGAAGGTAACTACCTCGTCTTCACATTGAATCGTAAGGCTTTGTTGGCCGACCAAGATAATCTTGAACAGATGTTACGTGTGTTGAGTGAGACAGCAGGCGAGATGCCTATCATTGCTCCGCTTCGTGACTCAGCAGTGCAGGTTATCATGGCACTCAGCTTGAAGAAGAATATTAAATTGCATAATCTCCATGTTGTGAAACCATTGGGTTATCTTGAGTTCGCCTATCTTACAGCCCAAGCTAAGGGTATCATTACTGATTCAGGCAATGTTGCAGAGGAAGCAACATTCAATGGTGTACCCTGTATCACGCTCAACAGCTATACAGAACATATAGAGACAGTAAAGGTGGGCTCCAACGTTTTGGTTGGTGAAGACCCTGAATTGCTTCGTTCTGCATTAACTGATATGGTGGCAGGAACGTGGAAGAAGTGTGGTGTACCAGAGCGTTGGGATGGTCGTTCGGCTGAGCGTGTCATCCAAATCTTGCTCGAACGTCAGTAAGCATCTTATCTATAGAGGGCAAGCGTTAGCCTTCTAAAACAAGGACAGATAGTTTCGTTGTTTGCTAAGGTTGTTTCTTTGGCAGACAGGCGAAGCTATCTGTCCTTTTCGTTTCTATGCGGTAACAGTATAAAAGGTTAACGATTGTTTTCGTACTTAAACTCATCTGGTATCAAGACAATAGCTACATTCCCGCAAAGCACAGTTTGAGTATAATCCATTTCATTGTTTTCTATCAAAGAACATACCTTAGTCAATAACTGTAATTATGATTTACTATTTTAGAATTACTACTCGATAGATGTTATAATTATGGTTATTAAAGACTCAATTCTGAATTATTTAGTACCTTTGCATGAGTCTTTTAAATAGCAAAAGTTTATGCACAAACATATAGATAACTATACTTATCTGACGCAGGCACCTGTCCATCATGTCATTATCACAATGGCCATACCGACAATCATCTCCATGCTTGTGACGGGATTATACAATATTGCCGATACATTCTTTGTCGGTAAGATTGATACTCAGGCTACAGCGGCAGTGGGAATTGTGTTTTCTCTGATGTTCTTTGTGCAAGCAATGGGCTTTTTCTTTGGACATGGTTCGGGCAATTATATCTCTCGTGAGTTAGGAGCACGCCGTCATGAAAATGCGATAAAGATGGCGTCAACAGGCTTCTTTAGTTCGTTTTTTGTAGGAGTCATTGTTCTTATCCTTGGCGAAATATTCCTCACTCCGCTCTCCTTGATGCTTGGTAGTACATCTACTATCCTTCCTTATACAGAGGAGTATATGCAAGTCATCCTCCTTGGTGCCCCCTTCTTAACATCTTCACTCACTCTGAACAACCAGATGCGACTACAAGGAAATGCCAAGTTTGCCATGTTTGGAATTGTTACGGGAGCTATATTGAACGTGATACTCGACCCACTTCTTATCTTTACTTGCGGTCTGGGTGTCAGCGGAGCAGCGTGGGCAACGGTGATAGGACAGGCTGTGTCCTTCGTTATTCTTTTCTTAATGACGCGCAGAGGAGAGAATATAGCCATTCACTTTTGCAATTTCTCACCCTCATTACAGCGTTATAAGGAGATATTCTATGGCGGTAGTCCTTCCATGATGAGGCAAGGTTTAGCTTGTATTGCTACTATGTCATTGAACTTAGCAGCAGGTGCTTTTGGCGATTCGGCTATTGCTGCGATGAGTATTGTGGGTCGTATCGCAATGCTTTGCTTTGCTGTTGTCATCGGATTGGGGCAGGGTTTTCAGCCAGTTTGCGGTTTCTGCTATGGAGCAGGACTATATGATAGATTAAAGGAAGCCTACAGGTTTACGGTAATAATTGGTACGAGCTTCCTTATAGTGATATGTATTATTGGCTGGATCATTAGTGGCAGTCTTATAGGAGTTTTCCGTGATGACCCGAAAGTGATTGCTATTGGCGTTGTGGCCTTGCGTTGGCAGCTCTGTGCCTTCCCTCTTAACTCCCTTATCTTGGCAAGTAATATGCTCGCACAAACCTGCCGTAAGCCGTGGCGCGCTAATATCTTGGCTGCTGCCCGACAAGGGTTATTCTTCATTCCGCTTATCTTTATTCTCCCAGCACACTTCGGTCTGTTGGGCGTTGAGATGTGTCAAGCAGTCAGCGACATATTCTCCTTCACGCTTACAGTACCTATTGTCGTTTACACCTTCCGTGAGTTTACACGAGAAGCAGCAGAAAGGAAAACAAAAGTATGAGTACACTTTATATTAAGAATATGGTATGCGACCGCTGCAAAATGGCTGTTAGCCAAGCATTGCAGCGTGTTGGACTAAGTCCTACAAAGGTAGAGTTGGGTGAGGTAGACCTTGAGAAAGAACCTTCATCCGACCAGCTTTCGACACTTCGGACAGTCCTCGAGCAGCTCGGCTTTGAACTCCTCGATGACCAGCGACAGCAGACAATCGATCAAATCAAGTCTGCTTTAATCCGACTTGTCCGTTATCGTGATAATCAGAGTTCAACCAATCTTAGCGATTACCTATCCTCAGAGCTTCATCAGGATTATAGTGCCCTCTCAAAACTCTTCTCAGAAGTAGAGGGGAAGACCCTTGAACGCTATTATATCGAGTTGCGCATAGAGCGGGTGAAGGAACTTATTCGTTATGATGAGTTGACCTTGACGCAGATAGCCCTTCGTATGAACTACTCTTCTGTGGCCTATCTTTCCAGCCAGTTTAAGTCGGTGACGGGTATGACACCCAGTCGGTTTAAGGCGATGAAAGATATTCCTCGAACATCTTTGGATAAGCTTTAAGTAGTCGAAATAAGCATCGTTTTTTCGGGAGTAGCTTGGGGTGAAGTTCGTTGACAGATGTTATTATAGGATATGGAAAGGTGTTCGTTGTAAATATTTTTCCCTCCTCTTGATGCCAGTATATGCCCTTTAAGGTTGAAGAAAACGCCTAACTACCTTTGAGAACATGCTCTTCTTGAGTGTTGACAGGCCTCTTCTTGATGCTTACTAAGGCCCTTCTTCTTGGTTGTTTATAACTATTTGATTTCATGTGGGTTATTAACTTAACTTGAGAGCGTACTTTGTTCTTTTACATCTGATTGTTTCTTTTGTTTTTGTAAATATCTTTCAATGTTTTGCAAACGTAATCGATAACAAGAAGACTATGATTGACACGAATATAAAGCAGAATAATCGCATGTTTGTAAGGTGTAACTCATGAACTTAAAAAGTCGTGCGCAAAGCTCCTTTTCTTGATTTTTTAACAAATTCAATGATGTCTACAACCTTATATATGATAACTTTAAGCAGTTAATCCAATCGTAATGATTTCTCGTAGAAACTAATTTTGCTGTCATTACTGTCATCTTTTATGAGTGCTTAACTACTTTGTTTACAGTCGATTACATGAAGTGTTAAATGTGACAGCAAACTAAATTAAAAAATAAACTGTATAATAGAGTAAGTGTTTAACGTATTGAGATGTTGAAAGAAATCTATCTTCATGGGCTGAGTAGTCGTATGGACTGAATGCGAGAAGTTATAACTTTTATCCATAATTCTGTAAGAGATGATAGATAATATATGTGTATCTTTGCAAGCGTTAAGAATAAAGCAGAATAGTAACAACATAATTTTAATAGAAAGGAAAGACTTATGAAAAAGAATGTTTATGCAGTAAGCGGTATGAAGTGTGTACATTGTAAGGCCAACGTTGAGAATGCCTTAAAAACACTTAATGGTGTAGCGTCTGCTGAAGCTAATCTTGATGAGGCCAATGTCACAGTTGAGTATGACGAAAGTAAGGTTAATCCTTCTGAAATCAAGGAAGCTGTAGACAACAGCGGACGCTATGAGCTGAGCTTGTAACAGCTTATTTATACTCTAAAGAGCATATTTTTATGCTCTTTTCATTTGTAGAATCCTTCCCCTTCGCTGGTAAGGGGAATATAAAAATAGTATCATTATGAAACAAACAATTCCAGTTATTGGTATGGCTTGTTCAGCTTGTTCAGCCAATATAGAGAAGAAGTTGAATACACTCAAGGGTGTTAATTCTGCTTCAGTTTCGCTACCTGGGCGTTCAGCTTTGATTGATTTCAATCCTCAGGTTATCTCACTTGAGAAGATGAAGGCTGAAATCAATGCGCTTGGATATGACTTAGTGATAGATAAGGAGACGTCGGTAGACGAGATAGAGAAGCGTGAGTATGTACTCTTAAAGCGTAAGACTGCGTTGTCATGGTTGTTCTCAATAGCTGTGATGTGTGTGTCTATGCGATGGATAGACTTGGGTTCACGTGATATAGCCAATCAGGTTGCGTTATTGATAGCCTTGGCAAACATGCTTTATTGCGGTCGGCAGTTCTATGTATCTTCGTTTAGACAGTTGCGTCATGGCAGTGCAAACATGGATACATTGGTGGCTTTGTCTACGGGTATTGCCTTTCTTTTCAGTGCGTTTAACACGTTTTGGGGAGACGCCGTATGGGCAAGTAGGGGAGTTGTATGGCACACCTACTTTGATGCTTCGGTAATGATTATAACCTTCGTTTTGACTGGTAGACTGTTAGAAGAGAAGGCTAAAGACGGTACGGCATCTTCTATTCGTCAGATGATGGGTATGGCTCCGAAGACAGCACATATCGTTGATGGCGACAAGATAGAGGAGGTTCCACTCTCAACCATTGAGGTTGGGGATGTTTTGGAGGTTCGTCCTGGTGAAAAGGTACCTGTAGATGGTGAGGTGATATGGGCAGAAAGCTTTATGACAGCTGATGCAGCCTACGTTGATGAGAGTATGATAACGGGTGAACCAACGCCTGCGGAGAAGAAAAAAGGCTCAAAGGTGTTGGCAGGAACAATACCAAGTCAAGGTAAGTTCCGCATGCGTGCTCGTCAAGTTGGTGAGGATACAGCCTTAGCTCACATAATTAAAATGGTACAAGAAGCACAAGGTTCAAAGGCTCCAGTCCAACGAATCGTTGATAAAGCAGCCTTAGTATTTGTTCCAGTGGTAGCTTGTATTGCTCTTGTTACCTTTCTTTTATGGTGGTTGATAGGAGGGAATAGTGCTTTACCACAGGCAATCATGTCAGCTGTTGCCGTCTTAGTCATTGCTTGTCCATGTGCAATGGGATTGGCAACACCAACTGCCCTGATGGTTGGTATTGGTAAAGCCGCTCAGAAACAAATCCTTATTAAGGATGCTGCAGCCTTAGAGAGTCTGCGTAAGGTTGATGTGTTGGTGACCGATAAGACGGGAACTTTGACCATACCTAATAAGAATATTGATTTTACAAAGGCTGATAACCTTCCTTTTGAAGAGCGTGAAACATTAAAGCCTAATGCTCGTGAGGCTATGGATGAGCTACAGAAGAAGGGGATTGAGGTCTATATGATGAGTGGAGATAAGGACGAGGCGGCTCGCTATTGGGCTGAAAAGGCTGGTATAAAACACTATCATAGTAAGGTGTTGCCGCAAGATAAGGAGAATCTTGTTAGACAGCTGCAAGCCGAAGGGAAGCGAGTAGCAATGGTAGGTGACGGTATTAACGATACACAAGCTTTGGCTTTGGCAGACGTAAGTATTGCTATTGGTAGGGGAACGGACGTAGCTATGGATGTAGCACAGGTGACACTCATGGGAGATGACTTGTCGGCTATCCCAGAAGCGATACAGTTGAGTCGCAATACAGTACGTATGATTTGGGAGAATCTCTTCTGGGCTTTCATCTATAACATTGTTTGTATTCCATTAGCAGCCGGTCTGCTGTATGCTTTCGGCATTGATTGGCAGATTACCCCATCGTGGGCAAGTGCGTTGATGGCATTCTCCAGTGTTAGTGTTGTACTTAATAGTCTTCGCTTAAGATGGATGAAGTAAGTTTGATTTAGGCTTATAAAAAATAGAGTTTACTAATTACTTGTTCTGCAATGAACGATAGTAAATAGTAAACTCTATTTGTTTTCTATGTATTTGTAATACCTCTTTATCTCACAGGATAATCGTATCGATTGGTATTATAGAAACCATTATGTTGAGAAGGGAGACGGTCAAACTCTACGCTAACAGAAACTGAATTCTGGTTGTTTGAACCCCATTGATAAGTCACACCACCACCAATTCTGTCCATGTAACGACTTACTCCAGTGCCGTAAGCCCATCCCATCGGTCCGTATCCGTATCCCATTGATGCATAACCATAACCGAAAGGAGAATAGCCGAAGCCACCGTAGCCTGCCCAATAAGGTGAACCGTAGGCTCCATAACCAAAGGCTTGGCCGAAGTTGTTGGATGTGAAGGCCTTTTGAACAAATGCGTATGCACTCCAATGTTCATTGAACTGATAGCCAAAGACAGCATTGACACCACCGACGAAATAGTTGTCGCCACGATAGGTAAGGTGGTTTACATATCCACCCACAGCCAATGTAGCTTTCTTAGAGAGGTTTGTTACATACATCAACGATACGTCCTGTGAGAAACCAGCACCATGATTGTTACCATGTCCAAAGCTCGCAAAGGCCGAAGCACCAAGGTTGATGTTCAGACCCTTGTGTAATCTCCATGGTCCAACACCATATCCCCAAGCCGGATAATAGTAGTCGTTTGGCGTAACGGTCTGTCCGTTCTCCGTAATAAGGGGTAGATTATTGTCGATTTGTGCCTGTTGTGCACGGTCTTCAGCCATTTGTCTGGCATATTCCTTCTCTGCCTCAGTGGCTTCACGTGGCCCTTGTAGACGCGCCGACTCGATGGGCTCCACTGTAGAAGTGTTCCCATTGTGATTCTCTTTAGTATTCTGTGCATGTAAAGGCATGCAGAGAATAGCCGCTATTATGAAACTATATTTCTTCATTTGGTTGCAAATATAAATATTTGAAGGCCAATCACCAAGTCTTTTAATGATAATTAGCGCTTTTTCAAGATGTTGATATGACGCTGAACTATGCTCATGACGTTAGCACATGTGTGTTATTTCGTACGCATAATCAGTGGTGGATCGGTTGTGAAGAAGAAGACTGTGGCACTGTGGAGTACCTGTCCAGGCTGTAGTTCATTACTTACTTTCTCCATACCGCTATTGTATCCCGTGTGAATCGGTTGTAATGTAATCCCCTGACTATCCTTTCCGTAGGTGTTGATGTTGAGGGTTGGTTCACTTGAATAGACTGTCATTGCACGCCCGCTTTGTGCATCAAAGAGGATGGCGGCCGGCTTCTGCATATTATCAGGGTGTCGCAACTGATAGGCATTGTCGTATCCATTCCTTGTACTTCTAATTCTTTCGCCAATTTCTCTTGGTTTAGTAAAATCGAAAGGAGTATTTTTAATACGTTGAAGAACACCTGTCAGTTGTCTTTGTGCATTGTATGTGTTCATCTGAACAGCATCAACCCAAAGATGCTGTTTGATGATGGAGCGGTGCATCTCACCTGAAAGGTTAAAGCATATACCGTTTGTTACTTCCAAGTTAGTCTTAGCAGTCGTCGCAACTCGGTAGTCTATGTCAAGTGCGTTTTGGTCGGATAGGGTATAGGTAACGGTAACGTTTAACTTTCCATCTAATCCGTTCTCACCTTCTGAAGTCACATATCGTAGTGTAACCGATTGGTTGTCAGAACTAACAAGCTCCCACATCTTCCCTGACAAGGTCTCTTCATGATTCTTACCAAAGAAGAGGAGTGTTGCTCCCAAGGTTCTGTCTTTCATATACTCCTCCTTATTAGTATATGTCTTAACGACAGGCTCCAGTCTACCGTTCCAGTTATGAGCAGTAAGAGAGACAAGACGTGCACCATAGTTACTGATGACAGCCTCCATACCATTGCTGTTCACAAGTCGAATTTGAACCTGATCTTGTGCGTGTGAGCAGAGGACAACGCTAAGCATTGCTACTGTCAGTATTGCATATAACTGTTTCATAGGTCATTCTATTATGTATGCAAAGATAGTGCAAACGAGTACAATGAATGCTTGCATTCGTATTGTCGAGTGCAGCCTATCTTATGCAAAGATAGTGCAAACGAGTATAAAGAGAGCTTGCTCTTATTTTGTCGAGTGCAGCCTATCTTATGCAAAGATAGTAAAAAAGTTTATATGTTGCTTAGAATTTCCTTATTTTAATAGAAGGGCATGACGTATTTAAGTGATGTTATATCCTAAATCGATAGGAAATGCTTGTTTTAGTGGGTTAAGATAGATGTAAATAGATATGAGTTTGAGCGTGTTCTTTGTCAGAGAACGATAAGAAAGAAATAGCAAAAAACGTAAGATAATGATGGAGAAAAAGTAATTTTTTCTCAAAATACTTGCTTGTAAAGAATAAAAGTAATACATTTGCAGGCGAATATAAACGAAATCGAAGATATGAAGAAACTTTATGTATCTTTCCGTTACTTCTATTTTTACTTTGCAGAAAAGTGCAAAGCGGGAAGTTGCGTATAGATTTCAACTTAAGAGAATAAAGTTTTTTTAGAAATACATAACGAAACGGTCCCGCTCAATACAGAGTGGGATCGTTTTCGTTTTAGTACATATTAGTTGATAACCAACAGACAGAAGAAGCGAATGAAACGAATAGCTATACAAGGAGAGTACGGGAGTTTTCACGATATTGCAGCCCATCTATATTTTGCAAATGAGCAGATACAACTCACTTGCTGCGCTACCTTTGAGGATGTATTTGCTGAGGTGAAGAGTGATTCTGCTGCTATTGCTATGCTTGCAATAGAGAACACGATAGCAGGGAGCCTGTTGCATAATTACGATCTACTGCGTCAATCAGGTACAATGGTCGTTGGTGAGCAGCGTCTACATATCCAGCATTGTATCTGTTGTCTGCCAGATGATGACTGGTCAACCATTGTTGAGGTACATTCTCACCCTGTAGCCCTTATGCAATGCCGTTCTTTCCTTAGTAATCATCCTACTATAAAGGCAGTAGAAGCTGACGATACCGCTGGTTCAGCAGCTTATATTGTAGAGAACCAATGCCATGGTTGTGCTGCAATATGTTCTGCTGACGCCGCAAGACTTTATGGACTGAAGATTTTGGAAGACTCAATTGAAGACAATAAACATAATTTCACACGTTTTCTGGTGGCTTGTCATCCACAGAAAGCCGACCTCCTACGCTCCTTGACAGAGGTGGATAAGTCGAGTATAGTCTTCTCTCTCCCACATGAAGAAGGCTCTTTAAGTAAGGTGTTAACCATCCTCTCCTTCTATGACATCAATCTTACGAAGATTCAGTCATTGCCCGTTATCGGTCACGAGTGGGAGTATCTCTTCTATGTAGACTTGACCTTCGATAACTTTACACGCTATCGTCAGGCAATACATGCCATCACTCCTTTGGTGAAAAGTATCAAGATATTGGGGGAGTATAAGGAGAATTAGAGGGAAGGAGTACTGAGGCAATGCCTCAGTAGGAGGAACAATAACAAAAGACAACAAAACAACTGCCTATGATACAGCCAGCAAATAGAGTGTAGGAGGTGCAAGAATACTACTTCTCACGCAAACTGAAGGAGGTGGCAAAGATGAGCGCTGAGGGAAAGGATATCATCTCCTTGGCCATTGGCAGCCCAGATATGCCACCGTCAAAACAAACTGTTGATAAACTCTGTGAGGTAGCCTGCCTATCGTCAGAGCATGGTTATCAGCCTACAATAGGTACGTCAGAACTCCGTACGGCTATGGCTGGCTTTTATAAACGGTGGTATGATGTAGAGATAAATGCTGCTACAGAGGTACAACCTCTCATTGGCTCTAAGGAAGGAATCCTACATGTCACCTTGGCCTTCGTAAATCCTGGCGAGCAGGTGTTGGTTCCTAATCCAGGTTATCCTACCTACACAGCACTCTCCCGACTATTAGAAGCAGAGGTGGTCACCTATGACTTGAGGGAAGACAATGGTTGGCAACCTGATTTCGATGCATTAGAGCAAATGGACTTAAGCCGAGTTCGGCTGATGTGGACCAACTATCCGAATATGCCAACAGGTGGGAATGCTTGTCGAGAGACCTATCAACGCTTAGTAGACTTTGCTCGTCGACATGGTATAGTTGTCGTTAACGATAACCCCTATTCGTTTATTCTCAATGAAGGGGAGAAGTTGAGCCTGTTACAAGTACCTGGCGCAAAGGATTGTTGTATTGAATTTAACTCCCTTTCGAAGTCATATAATATGCCAGGCTGGCGTGTTGGAATGTGCGTTACCAACCCAACATTCATCTCATGGATACTGAAAGTGAAGAGTAATATCGACTCAGGAACCTTCAGAGGTATTCAGTTAGCAGCAGCCGAAGCCATGAATACGAATACAGATGAGTGGCATCAGTACTATAACATAGCCGTTTATCGCTCCCGTCGAGTTATCGCAGAAGAGATAATGACACTGTTAGGTTGCACCTATGATAAGGCTCAAGTCGGTATGTTTCTATGGGGTAAGATACCCGAGAAGTATGTTGATGCAGAACAACTGACAGAGCGTGTGTTACATGAAGCACATGTGTTTATAGCGCCTGGCTTCATCTTTGGGAGTAATGGTCGACGTTATGTGCGCCTCTCTCTATGTGCAAAAGACGAGCAGATGAAGGAAGCGTACGCCCGTATTGCATCTTTAGACTGGTAAAATAAGGTTATATGCATCATTTATATTACCTTTGGAGAACAATTAAGAAAGTAAAGACTAAAAGATAGATAATTATGGAGTTAGAGTTAGAACCTTTACGACTACCGAGCGATAAGGAACGCCCTATAGTTATTGCTGGTCCTTGTTCGGCTGAAACAGAAGAACAGGTGATGTCTACAGCACGCAATCTTGCAGCCAAGGGATGCCATATTTTCCGTGCAGGTATATGGAAACCACGGACGAAACCGGGTGGTTTTGAGGGTAATGGTGAGATGGCCTTACCATGGATGAAGCAAGTGAAAGAAGAGACAGGAATGCTGATTGCTACCGAAGTAGCTACACCTGAGCATGTTGAGGCTGCCTTGAAGTATGATATGGACATCTTGTGGATAGGTGCAAGAACGTCTGCTAATCCTTTTGCGGTGCAAGCTTTGGCCGATGCCTTACAAGGAGTAGACATCCCAGTATTGGTTAAGAACCCTGTAAACCCAGACCTTGAGCTGTGGATAGGGGCACTTCTTCGTCTTAATCAAGCAGGCTTGAAGCGACTGGGAGTTATCCATCGAGGATTCTCAAGTTATGAAAAGAAGATCTATAGGAATGCTCCTATGTGGCAGATTCCTATTGAGTTGCGCCGAAGAATACCTGGTCTGCCGATTATCTGTGACCCAAGTCATATTGGAGGACGACGTGACTTGATAGCGCCCCTTTGCCAACAGGCGATGGACTTAGGGTTTGATGGTCTGATTGTTGAGAGTCATTGTAGTCCAGAGAAGGCATGGAGTGATGCCGCACAGCAGGTCACCCCTGAAATACTCGATTATATCCTTTCTCTCTTAGTGGTGCGTGATCATAACTCAACCGCCGAAGAGCTGCGTTTCCTTCGTACACAGATAGACGAGATAGACAACTCTTTGATGGGTCTACTTGCCAAGCGTTTCCGTATTTGTCGAGAGATAGGAACCTTTAAGAAGGAGCACAACATGACCATTCTTCAGGCTGGTCGGTACAATGAAATCCTTGAGAAGCGTGGTGCACAAGCAAGTCTTTGTGGTATGGATGCTAACTTTGCTGCTCAAGTCTTTGAACTCATACATGAGGAAAGTGTACGTCAACAATTGGAGATAGTGAATAAATAGGGTAGTGGGTGTTGGGTGATGGGTGTTAGGTGTTGATGAATAGTGATGAAGGGGATGTAATGACGTTATGTAAAAATCTCCTAAATGTGCTTTTCTTTACTCACTACTCATCACCTAACAGTCACCATTATAATTCGTAAACACCCAACACAACAATTCATCACCACCTATCATTTATCACCCAACACCAATCACCTAACACTCAAGCAAACATGAGAATACTAATTATGGGAGCAGGAAAGATGGGAAGTTTCTTCATCGACTTGCTCAGTTTCGACCATGAAGTGGCTGCTTACGAGAAGGATGCACGCCGTCTTCGCTTTACTTATAACTGTCAGAGGTTTACGTCTTTGGAGGAAGTGAAAGGCTTTCTACCAGAGCTTGTCATCAATGCTGTAACAGTGAAATATACGTTATCAGCATTTGAAGAGGTGCTACCCGTATTACCGAAGGACTGTATCTTGTCTGATATCAGTTCGGTAAAGACGGGCCTGAAAGCGTGGTATGACCACTGTGGCCACCCATACGTCTCTACGCACCCGATGTTTGGTCCAACCTTCGCCAACCTCAATCAGCTAAGTGAAGAGAATGCAATCATTATCAGTGAAGGCGATTATATGGGCCGAATCTTCTTTAAGGACCTCTACCAAAGTCTCGGCTTGAATATATATGAGTATAGCTTCGAGGAACACGATAAGACTGTAGCTTATTCTTTGAGTATTCCCTTTGTCTCTACCTTCGTCTTTGCGGCTGTGATGAAACACCAAGATGCACCAGGTACGACCTTCAAACGGCACATGCGGATAGCTAAGGGAGTATTGAACGAAGACGATTATCTGCTGCAAGAGATTCTATTCAATCCTTATACGTATGACCAAGTGGCACAGATACGCACAGAGTTAAAGGAACTGTTACAGATTATCAACGATAAAGATGCAGCTAAAATGAAAGCTTATCTAACCAAGATTCGCAATCATGTGGCACGAGATATTGAAATAAAGAAATAATTGCTATATCCTTAAAACCTAACTACTATGCGCATATTATTAACCTCCTTTCTTCTGTTGAGTACGCTTCTGTCAGTAGCTCAAACACGTTTAACGATTGTTGAGTTCAATACCGAGAACCTGTTTGATACTCGGCATGATTCCTTAAAAGACGACCATGAGTTCTTGCCAGACTCTCCCCGTCATTGGACACGTACTAAATACTGGCAGAAACTGAATAGGATAGGACAAGCAATCATTGCTTGTGGGGAAGATAGCAGCGGTTGGTCGCTACCCGATATAGTGGGTTTATGTGAGGTGGAGAACGATAGTGTGCTCTTTGATCTTACTCGTCGTTCATTGTTACGTAAGGCTCGTTATGAGTATGTGATGACTTCCTCTAATGATGCTCGTGGTATTGACGTGGCTTTATTGTACTCGCCTTTCTCCTTCCGCTTGATTAAAGCGGATACGTTACGCGTCAAACCGATGAAGAATATGCGCCCGACTCGTGATATCCTACATGTAGAAGGCGAAATAGAAAACGGTGATACGCTACACATCTTCCTACTTCATGCACCGAGTAGAATGGGTGGCGAACTTTATTCCCGACCTTTTAGAAAACACGTGATGGAGCGGTTATGCAATGCGATAGACTCTCTTCGCCGTACTTATACAGAACCGAAACTATTGGTGATGGGCGACTTCAATGATTATGCTGACAGTCCTTCGCTTTTACTCGCATACGACCATGGGTTGTTTAATGTGTCGGCAGGGGTGCAGGGACGTAATGGTGCGAAAGGAACCTATCGTTATCATGGAGAGTGGGGTAGCCTCGACCAGATGCTCATTAGTGATAACCTACGGTCGTGGGTGGCTGGTTGTCGTATCAATGATGCACCCTTCTTGTTAGAAGAAGATACGAAATACGGCGGAGTAAAGCCCCGCCGTAACTATAATGGAATGCGTTTTAACAATGGATTTAGCGACCATTTACCACTTGTTCTACGTCTTCACCATTGAAGCAAACAACTCTCTCTTTGATTTATTTTCATGAAGAAAAATATTTTTCTTCATGAAAAAAAATATTTCCGTTCGTGTAAATAAATTCTTCTTTTCATGAAAATAATTCAGAAGAAGAACTTAACGATCAATTACGAGACTTATTATTAGGAAGGAGAACTTAGAGGTCTAAAACGTAAACAATCACTTACTTTGAAAGAGGGAACAAAGTAATACGGTGATAGATAGCTAAAAGATACGTTGAAAAG
Source organism: Prevotella sp. oral taxon 313 (assembly GCF_003043935.1). Classification (NCBI taxonomy): domain Bacteria; kingdom Pseudomonadati; phylum Bacteroidota; class Bacteroidia; order Bacteroidales; family Prevotellaceae; genus Prevotella; species Prevotella sp. oral taxon 313. The sequence goes on along the minus strand of NZ_PYXE01000001.1, from coordinate 1,750,993 downwards.
CTCGTCTACTATCCCCATTCTCCACATAGATAACACCGCAATAAACAAAACCTAAGCGAGTCAAGGATGCTTGCATAGGACGATTGTCTGCATGTGTGTCAATACGAATGGAGGAGGTAAACGACGAACAATAGCTGATGACGTCTGCCATCACACCATGTACACCTTCTGCAGATGCCACACGATGGATAACATAATAAGGTAGATCGTCGAGCCAACTGCCATCATCAATACGCTGATAATTAGGCTCTGGCCCCTCTTTGAATACAAATGTTGCAATGGCCTTGCCTCCTTCATAAAGCAGATAACAATCGCCTTGCACAATGTCACGCTCTATGGTCTCTACAGCAGGATAGTTTGCTGACCATTGATTAGGATTGCCAGCTTTTATCATCTTTGCTTTCCCTTGTTCAATAAAGTCCATTACAACAGACAAATCCCCTATAGAAGCTTTCTTAACAGTACGACCATTCGACAGATTTATTGTTTTCTTTTTTGTCATAAGATATCTCCTTTTATTACTCCAACGATACAAAAGTACAAAGAAAACCTAACATCAAGGTTCACATAGATAGGAAAAAGACACAAAAAGAAAAAGGACAAGATGGTTACCAATAATGATGTGAAGAAAAATAGTACGTAAAATAATTGCGAATAAAGAAATTAATATGTATTTTTGTCAGCAGAATCGAATACTAACTTTATAAAACCTATGACAATGGAGAATAACCTTTTTACGCGTTCAGCTAATAGGCTGGAAGCACACCTTGGGAAGAATGCACATGAGTTTACGAAAGATGACATCAAACAAGTTGTCGAAGACTTGAATATCAAAATGGTAAACTTTATGTATCCTGCTGGTGATGGACGATTGAAAACATTGAATTTCATGCTCCACACCCCCGACTACTTGGAGACAATCCTTACAAGTGGCGAGCGCGTTGACGGCTCTTCACTCTTCAGCTTCATTGCTGCAGGAAGTAGTGACCTCTATGTAATGCCTCGTTTCTCTACGGCTTTCATCGATCCTTTCTCAGAGATTCCAACGCTTTGCATGCTCTGTTCATTCTTCGATCGTGACGGCAATCCGTTAGCTTCATCACCTGAGTACACGCTCCGAAAGGCTATGGATGCCTTTAAGAAAGTGACAGGCATGGAGTTTCAGGCTATGGGTGAGTTAGAGTATTATGTTATCCGAGAGGATGAGGGAGTGTTCCCTGCTGACGACCAACATGGTTATCACGAGAGTACACCTTTCTCTAAGGGTAACGATTTCCGCATGCGCTCTATGCAACTAATTGCCGAGTGTGGCGGAAAAATTAAGTATGGACACTCTGAGGTGGGCAACTTCGTGGAGAATGGACGCTGCTATGAACAGAACGAAATTGAGTTCTTACCAGTCCCTGCAAACGAGTGTGCGGAGCAATTACTCATTGCTAAATGGGTTATCCGCAGCTTAGGTTATGAGGAAGGACTTGATATTACTTTCGCTCCTAAGATTACTGTGGGCAAAGCCGGGTCTGGTATGCACATCCACATGCGCATAATGAAGGACGGAAAGAATATGATGTTAGACAATGGTAAGTTGTCACTGGACGCTCGTAAGGCTATTGCGGGTATGATGGATTTGGCAGAAAGTATCACTGCCTTTGGTAATAAGAACCCAACATCTTACTTCCGTCTTGTTCCACATCAGGAGGCTCCAACAAATGTATGCTGGGGTATGAGCAACCGTTCTGTGCTTGTTCGTGTACCATTAGGCTGGACTTCTGGCGAAGATATGTGCCATAAGGCTAACAACGTGGAGCCACTTACAGCACGTGACTACTCTATCAAGCAGACTGTCGAGATGCGTTCACCTGACGCTTCGGCTGATATCTATCAGCTCTTGGCTGGTCTTTGCGTTGCTTGTCGCCATGGCTTCGAGATGGCCAACGCTGAGGCAGAGGCAGAGAGAACCTTTGCTGACGGTGACATCCACGATCCAAAGAATGCTGAACGCTATGCTACATTGGCTCAACTGCCTGATAGCTGTGCTGCTTCAGCGGATTGCTTGGAACGTCAACGCAAGGTTTATGAAGAGTATGATGTGTTCTCTCCTGCCATGATTGATGGTATCATCAAACAGCTCCGCTCATACAATGACCGTACACTACGTCAAGAGATAGAGGGCAAGGAGATGATGATGGAAAAACTTGTTCGCCAGTACTTCCACTGCGGATAAAACAAAACATCTATCTAAACTGTAAATAAGATTAGTACTAACATAAAATCCCAGGCAACAAAATGGTTGTCTGGGATTTTTATAATCATCGTCTTTTACCTGTTGCAGTATGATTTACACTGAACGTAAGTCATTTCTATCTATCACTTACACCTCTCTATCTTTCATACAAACAATAACAAAAGAACACTAAAAAGCTGAGAGGCAAGTAAATCAAATGCAAGGAGAGATTTTGCAAGGATTTTCTTATAATCGATTGTAGTATTCAAATAAAAATACGTATCTTTGCAAACAAGCTGAACAAAACAATGGATAAGGATATTAAAGACGTAAAGATAGCTGTGGCTGGAACTGGTTATGTGGGTCTCAGTATAGCTACATTGCTGAGTCAACACCACCCTGTAATGGCTGTTGACGTAGTTAAAGAAAAGGTGGAACTGATTAATAATAAGCGTTCGCCTATTCAAGACGATTATATAGAACAGTATTTGAGCGAGAAGGACTTAAACCTCACCGCCACGATGGATGCAGAGACGGCTTATAAAGATGCTGACTTTGTAGTCATTGCCACACCAACTAATTACGACCCAGTAAAGAACTACTTTGACACACGACATGTTGAAGAGGTCATCGAAATCGTAATGAAGGTGAATCCTAAGGCTATCATGGTCATTAAGTCTACGATTCCGGTTGGCTACACAGAGAATATCAGAGCTAAATATAAGTGCGATAATATTCTCTTTGCACCCGAGTTCCTGCGTGAGAGTAAGGCGCTCTACGATAATCTTTATCCAAGTCGTATCATCATTGGTCGCCCCGAAGGTGACGAACGATTGGACTGTGCGGCCCATGTATTTGCCCAGTTATTACAAGAAGGGGCAATAGAAGAGAACATCCCAACCCTTTTCATGGGATTGACCGAGGCTGAGGCTGTAAAGCTATTTGCTAATACTTACCTCGCACTGCGTGTTAGCTATTTCAATGAATTGGATACTTACGCTGAGGTGAAAGGGCTTGATACATCTAATATCATACAGGGTGTTTGTCTTGACCCACGTATTGGATCATTCTATAATAATCCTTCTTTTGGTTACGGAGGCTATTGCTTGCCAAAGGACACCAAACAGTTGCTTGCCAACTATGCTGATGTCCCAGAGAATCTTATCCAAGCTATTGTCGAGAGTAACCGTACTCGTAAGGACTTTATAGCCGATCAAGTGTTACACACGGCTGGTTATTATGATTACTACGACCGTGGAGACTATAATCCCGACGAAGAGAAAGAATGTATCATTGGTGTTTATCGACTGACAATGAAGTCAAATAGTGACAATTTCCGCCAAAGTTCTATCCAAGGAGTTATGAAGCGCATTAAGGCTAAAGGGGCACAAGTTATTATCTATGAGCCTACACTTGAAGACGGTGCAACCTTCTTTGGTAGTCTTGTTGTCAATAATCTTTCTGATTTCAAACGCCGTTGTCATGCTATCATTGCCAACCGCTATGATAAATGCCTTGATGATGTGAAGGAGAAAGTGTACACTCGAGATATATTTAGAAGGGATTAATATCATCCTATTTTCCATCCCCAACCAATGTGTTAATACTCGTCACTCATGGTGCTAACAGCTTTCACCATGAGTGATGCTGGTATACGCCCTCCGAGGTGCGGACAAGTAGTATTTTGTCCTATACTCACTACTCGTCGAGTCACCTGTAACCACCATGACTGTTGATGGCGTACTGCATACGAGAGGTGAGCAAAGAACGTTATACCCATTTGTTAGTAAATGAGACTTACACCTCTAAAAGTGAGTATTTCTTACTTGGTCATATTGATTATTAACTCTCCAAAGTCAATATAAAATTACCTGTATAACAGGGAACCCTCGCTGTTTTATATACTAACCAAATACTGTAAATATCATCCATCAACCTTTCATATAGAGCCTTCTACCACCCTTTATAATCTAAACATCACTCTATCAACTTTTAGGTAAAACTATTTTTCCTGTCATATCTGTCACATCTTATACACTCTTAACCAACTACTCATCAATAAGATACGACAAATATTAAATATAATCGCAACGTACATTTAAGCTAAATGTGGTATTATTCACAAGACAAATATGCTTATAAGGAGATTACCCAGACACATAACCATACTTACAGTACGCATAAAATCATGGTTGGGACATATATCATATAAACAAGATAGCGTAAAAGGTATCTCTAATAACTATACTTAAGCGTTTAAAGATAAAAAGGCCTGTCTCACGACAAGCCTATTTATAATACAAAAACATTATGAAATAATTTATTTCGCGAACAAGATTATCATTTAATAATTCTGGCTTATGTCGCACATTTACAGGTGCGACACTTGCGTTCACAGTACCGCTCGCACTGTACGCGAATGTCATAACCCAACATTGCACCAAGGATAAAATCCTCTTCGGGCGTTAGTTGGTTAAGAGGTTTGGTTATCATCAGCCGGATGGCATCAAGACACTCCTGTCGACCGAAGAATAGATTCATACGGTCACGACCCACCGGCTGTATGATATATGGGATATTCTGATGCTCAAGACGGAGCGTGGCGAATGACTCATACTTCTTATTACAAGTATATAAGACCATCTGTCGAACACCTTTCTTGTACTCGTAGATGTGATTCATCAGCACCTTCATATCGGCGGACATCATATCTGTCATCATAGTTATCCCTTTGTATGAATAATTATATTGTAAGTTATAAGGCCTTTACAATGCTGGTTTGATAGCTTCTAACCAAGCATCAATACGACCTTCAGTCTTATCATCTTCGTTTACGTCATCCAATGCAAGGCCAACGAACTTACCGTCAACAACAGCCTCACTATCATCAAAGGTATAACCGTCTGTTGAAACACCTGGAAGAATGTTAGCACCTTCAGCTGCATCATATATCTCCTTCATTGCGCTACAGAATGTATCTGAGTAGCTTTCGCTATCACCACAACCAAAGATAGCAACAGTCTTACCAGAGAGGTCAGCATTCTTCAGTACGTTAATACCATCATACCAATCATCCTGCAACTCACCTGCGCCCCAAGTAGACGACCCAAGGATAAGGTTATCATTCTCTGCTACTACATCAGCATTAAAGTCTGATACGTTAATAGCTTCAACTCCAAGTTTCTCAGCAATGGTATTTGCAATGCTTTCACATGTACCGGTTGATGAACCGTAAACAACAATTGTCTTCTTCATATTTCTTTTTACTAATTTAATTCATTATTTTCTTTACGCTTGCAAAGATACAATGAAATTATATTACGTGCAATACCTAAAAATGATGGTTTGTGCAAAATACCTACTTTTAGGGAGTCTTTAATTACATTTCATTAACTTCTTTCCATTTCTTATGTATATTCCTTTAGGTAGATTACTATCATCTGTACCCACATAGCGACCATCTAAGAGGAATATACGATTATCTGATGGTTCTTCCTTACGCTCAATAGCATTGATACCCAAAGCCTTTCTACGTAATACCTCCTGTAGTCCAGCCATAACATCAATCTGTCCATATCCATAAAGATTATTTGGATAGCTAAGTGATAAGTCATAATGCGTACATGTCTTGGCAAAGATATCCATGCAATCGGCGGTTGTCAATGTAGGATCAGCTTGTAACCAAAGAGCGATAGCACCTGTCACAACGGGCGCAGACATTGATGTTCCAGCATTAGCATTCCACGAATAGGTACGTCCATTATACTCGAAACGACGAATATCGCTCTTTAAGTCATTCTTTACAGACCCATCCTCTCTATGCGTATTACTAATATAGAAGGAGCTATACGACGATATGATGTTTTGTCCAGGAGCCATTACATCAGGCTTAATTCTCCCATCGAATGTAGGACCCATGGCTGAAAAAGGTGTGCGAACACCGTTCGTACCATTGTTATAGACCTTCTTTTCATTTAGATAGTTTATGAACTGAGTACGATATCCAGTTGCCCCAACAGAGATAACATCGGGCGAAGAGGATGGAGAGAAGACTGTTCTACTACAATCCCCAGCGTTTAGAGTAGGGTCAAGGACATCGGTAAACATCTCACCAGACGTACGATAAAGCTCAACATCAGCATCTCTACCCATGATTTGAAGCGAGACTTTTGGATTATCTCCCAACCTCTGCTTACAACTAAGCCGTAAGTCGTAAGCTGTTTCTTGGCGATTATAACTATTAGGGAAGGCGAGAACGCTCCATTTATACATCTTTCCATCCACGAGAACAGAGTCTGTGAGAAGTGAGTCCTTAGATGAACACACTCGCACCGTACTCACATCAACCGTTTTAGGAGACTCCACCTTATTATATATAGACACACGGAACATGAAAGGTTGACGAGACTTAGCTGTACAGCCAAAGCTCTTTGAATTACCACGCAAAAATGTTCCAGCACGTTCCTTATCAATACCTTTATGAATATAGGTGGTCTTCGCACCATCATTCCCAGCTGAAGAAACAATGATACGTCCAGGTCCTGTTAATCCAACAAGCAACTCGTAATATAATTGATCATCTCCTCGAAAGTCTTGCGGACTTCCCTCACTAAAATTGATGACACATGGCTGATGATGTTGGGTAGCATAATCAAATATATACTTAAAACCAAGTGCATCCGTAGCATAGGTGTACTTATAGTAATCCCTTGGTTCTATCAATCCGTAATTGTCTGCTGCATTATCAACAAAGACGAGGTCGGCCTCACAAGCTATCCCTCTATAAGGTGATAGCACACCATCCCCTTCAGCCCCACTACCCGCTGCAATACCAGCAGTATGCGTACCATGTGTTTGTGAAGTTCCATCCAAAGGGCATCCTAATCGCAGTAAACTTTCCTCACCAACATAGTCACGTCCAACAAAGAGGTTAGACCCTATAGTGTCTCGAGACAGTTGATCCCATAATGCTTTAATGCGATATCGACTCATATCAGACGTATAGAAGTTAGGATGCGTTAGGTCGAACCCAATATCTTGGACGCCTACAACGACCCCACGCCCAGTATATGACAGTGCTAACCCCGTCCCTCTATAGACTGGCTCGGCATTGACAACCAGTCGCGTCGTGTCCATCTGTATGCTACAACGCCTACCTGTTTCAATCTTACTCACTCGACGATGACAAGACAAAGCACCTAACTGACTGAGTGGAATGGCTGCAATACTAACATTCCCTACCCGTGCAAGTTCTTTACTTCCATATTTATGTAGTAGTTCGGCAGCATTTCCATCAATGCGCACAAAGGCTGTTAGCACTCTATCTTCTGAATAAGAGCGAGTGAGTTGCTTCGCTGTAAGCGAAGACACCATAGCCTCACGTACGAAAGGCGACATCTTGTCGTAACGTGGTCGCTGTGCGTTTAGACCGATAGCGAGGAAGAACAGAATAGAAAATAGATAATATCTCATTGACTGATATAGCGTTTTAATTACTTAATCAATATGTTTCTGCAAAGGAACAAAAAATAAATGGAGTATGCAAAGTTATTTAGAAAGACATAACCAACCCCATAACTATCTCTTCGTCCGGTGTCATGAATGAGACCTCTAACACATCACTCCACACAGGAAAAAGACTATCATAATCGTAAAAATATATTACATTATTTCAAACTAATTACCCTCAAAAAAGGAGTAAAAAGTCTTCTACAAACGAGTCTATAACCTTCAATAAATCAACCGATTATAAATAGCGTTGAAGAAGACGCCCCTCTTGCCCCAAGAAGGGCATGTTCAACACGCAAGAAGGGCATGTTCTTGAATGTAGTTAGGCCTCTTCTTGCCCCTTGAAGAGCATGTATTGGAATCGAGGGGAGCGAAAAATATTGACAAGAGGGAAAGGAGTTAAGAACTGAATAGGCGTGAATGGAGTTAAGACAACACTGTCTGCTTTATCTTCGTCTATGCTTGCCAATTCGTTAAGTGTATTCCCTGTCTAAGGCGGACAGGCATTGCCACAACTCATTCGGAGCGTTAACACAACACAAGCTGAGCCTCATCACTGCCAGAGAAGATAGGAAGAAAGGGAGCCAAACATGGTCAGTAAAATGAAAAATCATGCGATGACAACATCAAACTCACAGGGACTACTACTCAGAAAAACAGAGAGTATCCATCATAAAGTCATTTTCTCCTGATACTCTCGTGGTGTCATTCCAGTCTCTCGCTTGAAGTATTTGGAAAAGGCAGACGCGTTAGGGAAGTTCAAACGGTCTGCTATCTCATACCCCATAGCGTTATTTGTCTTTAAAAGTACTTTTGCCTCTTGAATAGTAGCACGATTAACCCAGTGCATAACACTCTTACCACTTGCCTTCTTGATGATAGCCGACAGATGATGGGGTGTCACATGCAATTGTTCAGCATAAAAGGGAATAGAGCGTTCATGCGTACAGTGACGATGCACGAGGCGCTTAAACTGCAAGAAAAGGTCGTGCGAACGTGATGTCGAACCACGTTTTGTATTCCCCTCTTCAAGGTCGTTTATGTATTGAATATCCGTAACCACTGATTGCAAAAGACTCTGTATGGTCTTAGTTCTATAGGGTTTAATCTGTAGAAAGTCCCATGCAAGATACACGATACGCATCAAACGGGCAAATTCACTTGGTGAGGTACTGACAACAATCTCGTCCATAATGTCCATGCCGTCCCCGAACACTATTGCAACAACACGTGCATCTTCTGATATTTCTTTAACTTCTACAATCGTATCTGTCGGCAAGAGCATGACAGAACCTTTCTCAACATGGCAGTCTTGAAGGTTAACACAAATATCAGCATGACCTTTCAACGCCAGTATCAATCGAGGTTCAACCATCTGATAAATCTTTCCCTCCAAGAGAAAACGAGTGTTTTGAAGATGTCCACCCATAACAAATACGATGTCATCGTTCATCAATATCTTTCCTTGTTCGGGTTGCTGATAGACTTCATCAAGGTCAATACTCTCCATAGAGAGCGCATTGATGTTCTTTACTTCCGCCATAATTGCCTTATTGTATGATTAGATTGCAAATTTAACATTATCTTTGTGAATACGAGGTGATATTATATAGAAATCGTACAATATGACAATTTATTCGGTGCAAAGCATTACCATTCTGTATCAGAATAAACTTATCTTTGTCAAATGAAAGTAATTAGACCATAAATGACAGGAAAGTATATGAGAATAAAGGTATTAATCCTCTCGCTGATTGCTTCGGCATCAGTTGTACAAGCACAGACTTTGGACGAGTGTCAGCGTGCTGCAGAGAAGCACTATCCCATTATCAAGCGTTATGACTTGATAGCTAAGACGACCGACTTAACGGTTAAGAACATTCAGAAAGGGTGGTTGCCACAGGTGACTGCAGCAGCCCAAGCTACTTATCAGAGCGCTGTTGCTGAATGGCCTGACCATCTGCAAAGTATGTTCCAGCAGGTAGGACTGAAGATGAAAGGTCTTAGGAAAGACCAATATAAGCTATCTATTGATGTACAGCAACCTATTTATGACGGTGGTGCTATCAGTGGTCAGCGTAAGATAGCCAGCCAGGAAGGAAAGGTGCAGGAGGCTGAGAATGAGGTAAACCTGTACCAAGTGCGACAGAGGGTCAATGAGTTATATTTCTCACTCTTGCTCCTTGACGAACAAATCAAACTCAATGATGATGTCAAAGCACTGCTACAATCGAGCGAGCAGAAACTCTCCGCCATGGTGAAAGGTGGTACGGCAGCAACAAGCGACTATGAGAACGTGAGGGCCGAACGGCTTAGCGCAGAGCAAGCAAACGAGAGTCTGAAAGCACAGAAACTGATGTTAAATAGGATATTAAGCGTCTTCTGTGGTATTGAAATTACTCATCTGCAGAAACCTCAAGCCCTTGACGCAGTTGTATCAACGAATACCCGACCAGAGATGAGGCTCTTTGATAATCAATTACGCCTTTCTGAAGTACAAGAAAAAGCCTTAGACGCACGATTGAAGCCACATTTAGGACTCTTTGCACAAGGCTTTTATGGTTATCCGGGACTCAATATGTTTGAGGATATGATGCAACATAAATGGAGTCTGAACGGCTTAGTGGGCGTAAAACTATCGTGGAACATCGGTGCACTCTATACTCATAAGAATGATAAAGCAAGACTGAGACTACAACGAGAACAAATAGAGAATGCACGAGAAGTATTCTTGTTTAACAACAGTATAGACGAGATACAACAGAAAGAGAATATCAATAGGTACCGCAAAATGATGCAGAACGACGACGAAATCATCAACTTGCGCACCCATATCCGTAAGGCAGCTGAATCGAAACTGGCTCATGGTATTATTGATGTAAATAGTTTGCTTAGAGAGATAAACAATGAGAATGCTGCCAAGGCACAGCAAGCTATACACGAGATTGACATGCTCAAAGAGATGTATAACTTAAAGTTCACCAACAACGAATAAAACAACTAAAGATATGAAAAAGCTTCTTTTAATAAGCCTCGGTGCTTTGATGATGGCATCATGTGCGAAAGACAAGAAAGACTATGACGCTACTGGGACATTTGAGGCTACTGAGGTAACTGTGTCGGCAGAGTCGACTGGACAGCTTGAGAACTTCAATGTGAGCGAAGGAGAGGTGTTGAATGGAGGTTTGACAGTGGGTCAGATTGATGCTCGACAACTCACTTTGAAACGTGAACAACTGACGAGTAGCAACGAACAACTTGCTGCCACACACGGACAATTAGCCGCTAACAAACGCCAGTTGGCTGCTAATCAGCTGGCAACGAGCAGCAAACAACTTGATTTGAAGAAGCAGGTAGCAGCTATCCGACAGCAGATTGCAAACCAGCAACGGGAGCGTCAACGCTTTGCAGAGCTTTTACAGGACGGAGCCGTCGCTCGGAAGCAAGTTGATGACATAGACTATCAGATACAGGTATTGCTGAAACAACTTGCTGCCACAGAAGAACAGATAAGCAGTCAGAACACTTCTTTGGCCGAACAGAACAAAGGGATTACGGCACAGATGGAGGGTATAGACGCACAACAGGCTGGTATCAATGCTCAACAGGCTGGAGTACGTACACAACAAGCCCAACTCGACGACCAAATAGCACACACCTTCGTACGGAGTCCGATTATAGGAACGGTCTTGGAGAAGTATGTTGAGGCTGGAGAGTATGTCCCTGTTGGTAAGCCACTCTTCAAGATTGCCGACACCAAGAAGATGTTTCTCCGTGCATACGTTACCTCCGAGCAATTGAAACGTGTGAAGATAGGACAGAAGGTAAAGGTCATGGCCGACTATGGGAAAGGTCAGAAGAAAACCTATAATGGCGTGGTCACCTGGATATCAAGCCGTTCAGAGTTTACGCCAAAGACCATTGTTACAGACGACGAAAGGGCCGACTTGGTGTATGCCATTAAGATACAATTCACGAACGATGGCTATGTGAAGATAGGTATGTACGGTGAGGTGAAGTTTTAACAATGCTGATGAACGCAATAGAAGTAAACCAAGTATCTAAGCGATACGGCAAAGTACAGGCATTACAAGACGTCAGCTTTTCTGTAAGGAAAGGTGAGCTCTTCGGTGTTATCGGCCCAGATGGTGCGGGAAAGACGTCACTCTATCGCATTCTCTGTTCTTTGCTCCTTCCTAACGAAGGCTCCGTAAGGGTTGAGGGGTATGATGTCATACAAGAAATGAAGGAGATAAGAAAGCGGGTTGGATATATGCCAGGGAAGTTCTCACTCTATCAAGACTTAACAGTAGAGGAGAACCTCCATTTCTTTGCGACGCTCTTTGGCACCACAGTTGAGGAGAACTACGATGCAATCAAGGCTATCTATTCGCAGATAGAACCCTTCAAAGACCGCAAGGCTGGGGCACTATCGGGTGGTATGAAGCAGAAGTTAGCCCTCTGCTGTGCTCTTGTTCATAAGCCGAGTGTTCTCTTCTTGGACGAGCCGACAACGGGTGTCGACCCTGTTAGCCGTAAGGAGTTATGGGACATACTCTCCCTACTGAAAAAGCGGGAGATAACCATCGTTGCCTCCACCCCTTATCTTGATGAGGTGAGACGCTGTGAACGGGTGGCTTTCCTATCGGAAGGCAAGATAAGAGGTATTGGTTCGCCAGAAAAGATACTCCATGAGTTTAGCGACATCTTTAGTCCTCCCAACCTTGAACATGATGAAAAGCATAATAACAACAAGGTGGGAAGCACAACAGAAAACGTTATTGAAGTGGAACATCTGGTAAAGGCTTTCGGCACTTTCCACGCTGTTGACGACATCTCCTTCACGGTGAGAAAGGGGGAAATCTTCGGTTTTCTTGGGGCCAACGGAGCTGGTAAGACTACAGCGATGCACATGCTCACAGGACTCAGCCAGCCCACAAGTGGGACGGGAAGGGTTGTGGGATACGACATCCGAACAGACTATGAGCAGATAAAGAAGCACATTGGCTATATGAGTCAGAAATTCTCTCTCTATGAAGACCTTACTGTGGCAGAGAATATCAGTCTGTTTGCTGGTATCTACGGAATGGACGATAAAGAGATTAAACACAAGACAGACGCTCTTCTCCAACGCCTGAATTTCTCGGAACATCGTGATAGCTTAGTGTCAAGCCTGCCCTTAGGTTGGAAACAGAAATTGGCCTTCTCGGTGAGTATCTTCCACTCTCCTGGTATCGTCTTCCTCGACGAACCGACAGGAGGAGTTGACCCTGCTACACGAAGACAGTTCTGGGAATTAATCTATGATGCCGCCCAGAGAGGTATAACGGTCTTTGTTACTACCCACTATATGGACGAGGCTGAATATTGCGACCGCCTCTCCATCATGGTTGATGGGAAGATTAAAGCCCTTGGAACACCCACGGAATTGAAACAGAAGTTCAATAAACCCGATATTGACCAGGTCTTTACCTACTTAGCTCGACAGGCGAAGAGAAGTTCAGACTAAGTCACATAAGATGCTACAAAAGACTCGCGAAGAATTTAGAAAATGTTCGCGAACAATCCACAAAAAGTTCGCGAATAATTTTGAGAAAGCTTAAGAGCTTTTGTGAAAAAGCTTAAGAGCTTTTCGTGGAAAGCTTAAGAGCTTTTGAGAAAATCGCTTAGAAGAGCATGACAACATGCAAAAAGGAAACCAACAAGCAATGAAACAATTTATATCATTCATTATCAAGGAAGCTAAACACATTGTTCGAGACAAACGAACAATGCTGATTCTCTTTGGAATGCCTATCATCATGATGCTTCTCTTTGGTTATGCCGTTAGGAATGACGTGCGGAATGTACGTACGGTGATAGTGATGAGTAATACTGATTACGTTACTCAGCAGGCTGTCGACCGCTTATCTGCATCGGAGTATTTCACGATAAAGCAGGTTGTTGCTACTCCCATAGAGGCCGAACAAGCTATCCGAGACCAAAAGGCCGACTTGGCTATCGTCTTTGGAAAGGACTATGCCAGCGGACATTCAGGCCTACAATTTATTGTTGATGGTGCCGACCCGAATATGGCGCAACAATGGACTCAATACGCCAATGCCGTCATTACGAATCCGAATAACGGCTTAGTAAACACGAAGCTATTGTATAACCCACAGATGAAGTCGGCTTACAATTTCGTTCCTGCTATCATGGGAACACTGTTGATGTTGGTGTGTGCCATGATGACTTCTATCTCTATTGTTCGTGAAAAAGAGAGGGGAACAATGGAGGTGCTGCTGGTATCGCCCGTTCGACCAATACTTATCGTCATCGCAAAGGTCATTCCTTACTTGGTACTTGCCTTCATCATCCTAATTGTCATCCTACTTATGGCAAACAGCCTACTCGGTGTTCCCTTGCAGGGGTCGGTGTTCTGGATATTCGTTATCTCTACTATCTATATCCTCTTAGCCCTCTCATTGGGCTTACTCGTCTCTAACATTGCCAAAACACAGTTAGTTGCTTTGTTGTTATCAGCAATGGTACTGCTCATGCCTATCGTGATGCTTTCTGGTATGTTCTTCCCTATTGAGTCAATGCCAAAGGTGTTGCAATACGTTTCGGCTATCATTCCGACACGTTATTATACCAGTGCTATGCGCAAACTAATGATTATGGGGGTGGGAGTAAGGCAAGTGATGCACGAGATGATAGTCTTAATCTGTATGCTCATCGGCCTGCTCGGACTATCGCTCGCCATGTTTAACAAACGATTAGAGTAATTTCATTATGATACTGAAATATCTTCTACGAAAGGAGTTTACACAGATTCGACGCAACCCGTTCCTCCCCCGCCTTATTGTTATGTTCCCCGTCATGATTATGTGTATCATGCCTTGGGTCATGAATATGGAGGTGAAGAATGTTGTTGTTGATGTAGTAGACAATGATAGGTCTACTCTTTCACAACAGTTGGTACATGAGATTGCAGCCAATAACTATTTCTCTTTCCACGGACAACAGCCTTCCTATACCGCAGCCCTCAATGATATCGAACATTCTGAGGCCGACATCGTTGTGGTGATACCCCAACATTATAGTCGTGACCTGACCTTGGGCAACAAGCCGCAAGTGCTCATTGCAGCCAATGCCGTTAACGGAACGAAGGGATCGATAGGGTCTGTTTACCTCTCACAGATGGTGACGGCCAATGCTGTCCCTACTTTGCAGGCGTTGCAAACGAACGTTTCTACGTTCTATCTCTTTAATAGACAGCTGAATTATAAGCGTTATATGATTCCCGCACTATTTGCGATAATAATGATGATGACAACAGGCTTTCTGCCAACATTGAATATTGTCGGGGAGAAAGAGGCTGGTACAATCGAACAGATCAATGTGACACCAGTAAATAAATGGACGTTTATACTTGCAAAGTTAATCCCTTATTGGCTGATAGCCTCCTTCGTTATCACTGTTTGTCTACTGTTGTCATGGGCTTTATACGACATTACTCCTGTGGGTAATGTGGCCCTTATCTATCTCTTAGCGATGTTGTTAGCCCTCTTCTTCTCGTCCTTCGGCTTGATAATATCCAACTACTCGGACACAATGCAGCAAGCCATACTTGTCATGTGGTTCTTTGTTGTGATACTCCTCTTGCTCTCTGGCCTCTTTACTCCTACTCGTTCAATGCCAGCTGCAGCTTATCTCACTACATACGCCAACCCAGTAAGCTACTTCATAGATGCGATGCGCACTGTATTCATTCGTGGTGGAAACTTAAAGAGCATCTTACATCAGGTCCTCGCACTCCTTGGCATCGGTCTTGTCATGGGTTGTTGGGCTGTACAAAGCTATAAGAAGAATCATTAGAATAGCTGTTTGAGTTATCATTAATTTCTCGGTATCTCATAAAGCTCTCCCCATATTCGTTTGTCTTTAACGGATAATGAAGTATTATTCAATGGTAAGAAAAGCCTTCTTTAACCATTTAATAGCATAGTACAAAAGCTCAGGACGTGTGGTGTTAGCGATTGAGAATAGCGATTAAAGCTATTTTTAGAGAGGCTTATACTAAACAATTATACTCGATATAAGGCAATAGGCGTGAGCTTTACATACTCATAAGTAATAAAGAAAACTATCGAAAAAAGGCTATGAACCAGTATGCTGATTCATAGCTTTCATTATTGTCTTATTTGACCCCTTCCCTTTTAGGAGAGAGGAAACAATTTACTTGTTAAGACCACGATTGTTCAGTGTCACATTGAGAAGCTTAACGTACTCACGATACTGACGGTCGTTCAAAATATAACGCATATAAGAAAGATCCTTCTTGATAGCATTCTGAATCTTAGACTCACGCTCAGAACCCTCAGCGACAGACGCATTCATCATCTCTGTAGCAAATGTGCGGTTGATGTCCTCAACAACGTCTACCTGGTCGAAGTCAAGGTTCAAAGCACGACTCAAAGCGTATGTACTAACATTGAACTTATATGCATTTGTGTTTGTAGTTGTGTTGTTGTTATCGTTCTCACCTGCTGCGAAAGCCAAAGTCATACTCATTACCGCTGCTACTGTCAATACAATCTTCTTCATGTTAATTATCCTTTCTTTCTTAATTAAAGCCTTTCAGAAAGACTTGTTATTATCTTATATTCTGTAATTAATGTCCTTATTACGAGTGCAAAGTTACAAGATTACTCGCATATAATATAACTATTCGTTACTTAAAGTTCGTTTTTATTTATATTTTTGACGCACGTCAATACGTTTGATTTATATCAGTAACAAAAAAGATAATTCTACCCTCCTCTTCCTAACAAACCATACTGAATAGCACAACGAAAAGGAAAAAACAGTAACTAAGCAGGTTTTATTCCATTTGAAATCATTACCTTTGCAGATATACATATTTAATAAGGAATAAAATAACAGTAATGGAGAATAACAAACATCGTTTTGTAGTAGTCAGCTACAAACTATATTGCAATGTAAATGGTGAGGAGAAACTCTTCGAAGAAACAGATGATATGAAGCCTATGGAGCTTTATACGGGTTGCGACTTGTCCTTACCCGCTTTTGAGCAGGAGATTGTTAAGTTTGAGGAAGATGCTGATTTTGAGTTCACACTCACAAAGGCAGAGGCCTACGGAGAGCATGATGCCAGCAGTGTTATAGACTTTAACAAAGAAACCTTCTCAGCTAATGGAGTCTTCGATGCCGAAAACATCTATAAAGGAGCCGTCGTTCCTTTGCAGAACGAAGAAGGTCAACGCTTCTTAGGTACGGTCTTGGATATAGATGACGATAAGGTTACTATCGACCTCAACCACCCTCTTGCAGGCAAAGACCTTATTTTCCGTGGCCATGTCTACGAGAATCGTAAGGCAAGCGAAGAGGAAGTAAAAGACTTCTTCGAGAAGTTGAAGCAGCATCACTGCGGTGGTGGATGTGGCGGAGGTTGCGGTAGCGACTGCGGAAGTGGCTGTGGCTGCGGAGGTCATGAGGAAGGCGAAGAAAGCTGCTGTGGCTGTCATTAAGAATTACGCACCCTTTCCTATTCGTCATTAACAATGCTATAGGAAAAGAGCAAGGTCTGATAAGAGAAAATAAACAACATGTTTCTCTTATTAGACATCCCATTCCACGATAATCATTCATAGACTCTTTGATATGAATACATTCGGAAAACTCTTCACACTAACCACCTTTGGGGAAAGCCATGGGGCTGCTGTGGGTGGTATAGTAGATGGTATGCCAGCAGGTATTACCATTGACACAGACTTTATCCAACGTGAACTGGCACGTCGCCGACCGGGACAAAGCCATATCACAACGGATAGGAAAGAAGCAGACCAGGTAGAACTGCTAAGCGGTGTGTTTGAGGGAAAATCAACAGGTGCGCCTATTGGCTTTCTTGTCCGTAATACTAATCACCATTCAAAGGACTATGATAACATCCGTGACATCTTCCGTCCATCTCATGCGGACTATACTTATTACACGAAGTATGGTATTCGTGACTACCGAGGAGGGGGGCGTTCTTCAGCACGTATCACCCTTTCACGTGTCGTAGCAGGGGCGTTGGCCAAACTTGTATTGCGCCAGCAGGGTATCAGCATCTATGCTTATACATCACAGGTGGGCGACATCAAACTTGAAAGAGACTATCATAAATATGATTTAAGTATTATCGAGTCGAATCCAGTTCGCTGTCCCGACCCTCTCAAAGCAAGAGAGATGGAAGTGCTCATCAGCCAAGTGAAGCATGAAGGCGATACGATTGGTGGGGTTATCTCATGTGTTATCAAAGGATGCCCAGTGGGCTTAGGCGAGCCTGAGTTTGGTAAGCTCCATGCACAATTAGGTGCTGCGATGCTTAGCATCAATGCTGTGAAGGGTTTTGAATATGGTGAAGGCTTTGCTGGATCGGCATGGCGAGGTAGCCAGCAAAACGACACTTTCCTCCCTACCAACGATAGTATGCATCACCCAATATGCAATGTTGAGACCAACCATAGCGGTGGCATACAAGGTGGCATCAGTAACGGAGAGGACATCTACTTCCGTGTTGCGTTCAAGCCTGTCGCTACCTTACTCATGGAACAGCAAACAGTAACGATGGAGGGGGAAGCGATTACGATGGATGTACATGGTCGACACGATCCTTGTGTCCTACCTCGTGCTGTCCCTATCGTCGAGGCAATGGCTGCGATGACAATACTTGACGCCCTGTTAATAAGCAAGACTAACAGACTTTAGATAGTACTCTTCGTTCAACAGTTGCCATCTACTACAACGAATAAGACAAAGAATAGAAGGAGTTAAGTCCATATCCTCTCAAGCTAATCATCTACAGATAGTAGCTACGGAGGATATAGACTTAACTCCTTCTAAGCGTTTATAGATCTTCACACTTGTAATGGAACAGAGCTAACAGATAATCTTCTCTTTTATTTTAGCGTTTCCACAAAGGCACTTAAAGCGACTCCACCATCCAGAGAAGGGGAATAAGTTTTAAGGACATTAAGCCTTACATCGCCGATGACTTCTTTTAAGTCCTTTGCTGTGTTCAGTACACAGATGTCTCCAGCCAATCCACATACATCTATTTGCTCTATCTTCAACGCCTTAATCAACCTACTAAGGATATTTGCTGATTCGGCGTTCTGCATAATTGAATACTCATCTTTCTCTATGCTGTTACCCTTATATAATAAGGTGAAA
This sequence comes from Prevotella sp. oral taxon 313, assembly GCF_003043935.1. Taxonomy (NCBI): domain Bacteria; kingdom Pseudomonadati; phylum Bacteroidota; class Bacteroidia; order Bacteroidales; family Prevotellaceae; genus Prevotella; species Prevotella sp. oral taxon 313. The sequence goes on along the minus strand of NZ_PYXE01000001.1, from coordinate 1,732,041 downwards.
CCACCCTTCGACTCATTAAGTGCAACCAACAAAGAATCCCAGATAGCTGCACCAACAGAATGTTGTACACAATGGCGTGGCCATAACCCACCTTCATCAGCAAACGAACTATGATGATAAGGATGCCAATCTGCTGTTACTATCTTCACCGAATACTCTTCACTCTGTTCCTTTACATACGTTGCCAATGCATCCATAGCCTTGGCAGCCCCTCCAACAGGAAGTGAGCCTGTAATAAAGTCGACTTGTGGATCGACTATTAACAATAGTTTTTTCATATACTATAATTCCTTTATATAATAAGAATTAATATCTTCTTCGTTTCTGTTATAAAGTAGATTAAATCAGAAAGATTATCCAACATTATTTATATTAATATCTTATCAAATACCTTTCCACCACTTAGAAGATTATAGAAAAATAGTGACACACTTGTCATGTATCACTACTTTATATTTCAACCTTTATACTTGTGCATTATCAGGCTCAATTTCATGCGCATCTACTTCTACCATTCCACGCTTAACATGGCCATCGTAAGTAACAAAGTAAATACCCCTACCTGGCGTCCACTCCATACAGAAGAGGTCTCCAGGACCTTCAAAACCATTCTTCTTGATGAGACGTAACGCCCATTCCTGCGAACGTCCACTATGCTTAAGACCGCTCTCTACAAACTCACCATTGTTTATCAAGAGGAAAGACTCAGATGCTTTACCAGAAGGAAGGACTGTTACTGAACCATTAGCCTCAAACAATACGTCCTCTACTTCAAACATAGAAAAGATGCCTTTCTGCCTTAATAGCAAACGAAACTGCTCCATTTCGATACTGTTACGCTTGAAGTTTCCGAAGTTGATAACACCGTTCTTCACAAGAAAGACACTCTCTCCCTTAATTAAATGACGTAGGCGAGCTGAACGCATAGCAAAGCGCACGAGCATATTAAAGCCTGTCCACACAGCTAAAGCGAAGAGAAGGTGCCCGATAGACATGTCTGGGTTGTATAAGACACCACCGACTAATGCGCCAATCACAAAGGCACTCACGGTGTCAAGTGGGGTCAACTGTCCCATCTGAGCCTTACCAGTTATGCGCAAGAAGGCAAGAATACCAATCATGCCCGTAATTAACTTTACGGCAATGGCAAGGTAGGGTTGAACAAAATCAATCATTTTTTCGTTGTTGTTAAGACGTTATTATAATTTCTGTTTTCGCTCTTTTTATCGCTGCAAAAATACATCTTTTATACTGAACTCACAAGTAAGACGCCTAAAAAATACTACCAATCAGCCTTTTCAACTTACGGACACCCTACAAGTTAGCCATAAACAGCACCAGAGCTAACTATTAATTCAAAAAAAGAAATAACTCCTTTGTCAGTTCAGAAATAATATATAACTTCGCAGCAAACAAACAGATAGAGTTATGGATAGACTCCTAAACAATGGAGAAATCCATCTTTGACATTAAAAACAGATAAGAATGGAATATTATATTAAGGTAGGTGAGGAGAAAAGAGGGCCTTATAGCCTCAACGAATTAGTAGAGCGAAACTTAGAGTCTACGACATTGGTAATGCCTACAGATGGTACTGAATGGGTGCAAGCAAACCAGATTGAAGAGCTTCGCACACGCTTTGAGAATAAAGAGTCTACCAACGAGGCTGCTAATAAGGAAGAGATACCTTTCGTAGAAGCAAGACCCATCCTTCAAGCTACACCACAAGAGGAAAATCAACAACCGCAACATGCACCAAAGAAGAAGCATCACACTGGTTGTCTCTTGGTTTTGCTGCTTTCATTCGTTGTCTTGATTGCAACGATGATAATTACCTGTCCAAAGGCCGAACAGCACAAGGAAGTTCTCTCAACGGTTATAACTGCCACCGTCAACGACGCTGTCAACGAGAGTGACAATATAACTGGTAATGCTTACCTCGACAATGCCTTCAAAACTGTTAGCAATGCTTTCGCTGGCAAAGTGATACAAGCTGCCGTCAACGAACTTGTGACTGTTGATAATTACGTCGTTTGCTCCTTAGGAAAAGTACGTTATGAGGGTAAGGCCCACGTTGTTTCTGTGGGTGTCTTTGGCCATATCTTCACTGTTGACGAGGACGACCTTCGTGAAGCAGCAGAGGACTATTACAAGAAGAAGGAAATCAACATGAAGGAACAAATCAAGAAGAAAGCACAGAAGATACTGCAAGATAATATCATTGCACCGGCTACGTCCGCCATACAAGGATTATTGGGGAGTGCACTCGATGGGTTCTTAGACGAAGTGGGTGGGGATACTCATGCTTCAAAACCAAGTAGGCATAAGAGAGTGGAAAGCGACTCTATTCAATAACGGGACGCATTCCAAAAAGACTTAGATGTCTATATTTCTTCTTAAAAATAAAGAAGATTACGATTAAAAAGGTAATTTTACATATTATCATTTGCACAAGAACAATATTTTATATACATTTGCAGCATTAAATTAAATAGTTTATAAGTATGAAAAGATTATTTTTGATTGGGGTAATGGTTCTTACAGCCGTAGCAGGTTTTGCTCAGAGTGGCGAAAGAATCGATACATTGAAGGAGCGGCAGAAGGTGCTCAAGATAACTACAAAGTTAAACAAACTGCAGTTAGATTACGAGAAAGAGAAGGCAAACAATATCGAACTCAGCAAGAAAGCAGCAGATATCAATGTTGAAGCAAATATAGCTACAACAGAATTCAACACTACTAACGCATCAAACACGGTTAAGGATGCGAAGAGTACTATCAAAAGACTGAAAGAAGCTAAGGCTATCAATAAGAAGTTGGCTAAGAGTCAGAAGACTTTAAGCAAGATGGAAAGAAAGATTGCTAAGCTTCAGGCAAAGATTGATGACTGTAACAAACGCATCAAGTTTGTTAACAATTAATATCGTCAAAAATATTATCGAGAATAAAGGACGCACACTTTGTGCGTCCTCTCTTATATCTGGCAGTAGCACAGATAACTACCTACTGCGATCTCACAAGCTAATACCAACGTTGGAAATCCATTATTTTACTCTCTAAAAAAACATTATATAATGATAAAGAAGATACTCCTATCACTATTGATATTATTAGCTCATCTACCAATATACTCCCAAATGCTCTTTTCAGAGAACCTAACAATGAACATTGATAGTACAAAGACTATACAAGGAACATTATTACCTGTATTGGATTTCAAGACTGAACAGGAGAATATACTTACTCTTAAGAACACGGCCAACCTTAATGTTTTGATAAAACATAAGCGTGTCATCAATCTAATCAACAAATTAGAGTTCTCTACATACGGTAAGAAAGTAACGGTAAGTGGAGGATTTGTACACCTTGAATATCGCTATCTGTTAAGCCCTTCGGTAGAGGTTTATCCTTATGCGGAGTCACAATGGGCTGGTAGCCGTGGTATGGAGTTTAAGATTTCATCTGGTTTACTATCACGTTATCAACTCATCAACAAGGAGAAAGTGCAACTTTTTGTTGCAGCAGGATTGTTCTATGAATTTGAGAAGTGGAAAGACCCTACTCCTAATGCCGACCCACTATATGCTTACAGTCGTAGTATTAAGAGTCACATCTCTGTAAGCTTTAAGCATCATATTAGTGATCATTGGGAATTGACGACCACTGCTATCTATCAAGCGAAACCAGATAGCTACACTAAGGCAGCTCGATTCGGTGGCGCAGTAGACTTAAAGTATAACATTACACCAAACATTGGTATTAATGGTGCCTACCGTGTCATCTATGATACAGCACCGATTGTTCCTATCAGAAAGACTTACACCACCGTAGAGGCTGGTCTTAGCGTGTCTTTCTAAGTAAGTTATGCAACTGTAGGAAGCCTTTTAACACTGACAATTTAGCGTAAATATGACTCCTAACAACACCCTTCTCTAAGGTAAAACAGCATCTATCAGAATTCTTTTCACGAACGAAAAGATTTATTTTCATGAACGAAAAGATTTATGTTCACGAACGGAAATATTTATTTTCATGTAAATAATTCGCAAGCAGTGGTCGAATTGCTGATGACTGGCTGATAAGATGACTCCAACACAAGAACTTTTCTGCTGTTTATAAGGTATGGGTAAGTAGTATAAAAGTTGTACTTAGAAGGATATGGAACTAAGGTTAGGTTTCTTCATAGAGGTAGGTAAACAATAAGGGCACACTTTTCAACTATCTGTATGAAACTTCTTACAGACAAATGAAAGGTGTGCCCTCTAACGATAAACCCTTTTGTTTACTCCATAATCTCTACTGTTACGCTTTCAAACTCAGCCATGAAATTAAGGAGATGATTCTTATAACGTTTCCGTTTGAACTTCATCTCCATCGTTACAACGTAGTAGTAACCAGAAGAAGTGTCTTTACGTTTCATCTCGTAGGAGTCGATGATAACTTCTTTAGCACGCAAACGCTGCAAGACAAGTTTGATACTTTCTTCCTTCGGCGTACTGAATGTGACTGTAATATTACGTGTTCCAAAATGCTGAAGTATAAAATAAAGAGCCTCCAAGCAGAGCAGTACGAGGACTGTTGTGGCTATTGATAACACATACATACCTGCACCAGCCGTCATACCGATAGCAGATGTGACCCATAGACCAGCCGCAGTGGTCAGTCCACGTACCACATGTTTCTGAAAGATAATCGTGCCTGCACCGATGAAACCTATACCCGTCACCACCTGCGAAGCAATACGACTGGGGTCGAGTGATACTTGCTCATAATTGGAGAGGACATTGTCGAAGCCAAACTGTGACAGAATCATAAACAGACCACTACCTAATGCCACAAGGAAGTGTGTTCGGAAACCAGCTTCCTTTGCACGATACTCACGCTCCAGACCAATCACACCACCCAACATGGCAGCTACGAACAGTCTTAATACAAATTCGTATGTTATTATGTTCATGTTTTCTCTCTATTAAAAGATGAATAAGATTATAATCGCAAATATACGAAAAAGTTCAGTTATCTCACTCTTTTCAACCTTAAAAATCTCTTTTTCGTGAATGAAATCTTCTATTTCTTAAAAAATGATTTGTATCTTTGTGAACATTATCAATATACTTGAAATTATGACAGAGAGGGAGAAACAGCAGAAAGGGATGCTTTATCAGGCAAATGACCCAGAAGTTTTGAAAGACTTATACTACTGCGAAAACGAGTGCTATGAAATCAATCAGATTCCACCCTCACGTAGGGATGAACGTATGGAACGTCTGAGAAAGTTGTTTGGAAAGGCTGGCGATGGTATGTTTATCGTTGCTCCGTTCTTCTGTGACTATGGTTATAACATCGAAGTGGGCGAGAATTTCTTTGCTAATACTAATTGTGTCATTCTTGATGAGGCTAAGGTGACATTCGGCGATAACGTATTTATTGCCCCTAATTGCTCTTTCTACACTGCTGGTCATCCACTTGATGTAGAACTTCGAAATAAGAAGATTGAGTATGCTCTGCCTATTCATGTAGGGAATAATGTGTGGATAGGAGGCAATGTTGTCGTTGTACCGGGTGTGACGATAGGCGATAATACCACGATAGGGGCTGGTTCTGTCGTTACACATGATATCCCAAGTGGTGTTGTGGCAGCTGGTAACCCTTGTAGAGTGATAAGAAAACTGGATGAGTAGGGTAGCTTTGTTGTTATTTAATGCATAATCCTGTATGGAATATGGATATAGAGAGTATGTGGAATGGAGTACTATTAAGGGTGCTGAATTGTTGTAAGTTAATCGCAGGTAATTACAATTTTAAATGAAAGAAAGTAATATCACGTTTGTCAAGAGTGTTCTTCTTTTATTACTATTGTTCCTTGTTGGGAGAGAGATACAGGCACAAAGCCGCTTTTCGCCTTGTAGTAAGTTGGATTATGAACTCTATGCACCTATTCTCAACGAGTTATACAATCCTCTTGCAGCAGAACAATACATTGTTGCAGAAGGCGAGTCGGAGAAGTACGCTTTACAAGTTATCGATGGTTCTCGGCTCTCAGAACGAACGTATATACTTGCCTATAAGGACTTAAAAGGCAATAAGAAAGAGTTGACAGATAGTCTTTGCCAAATGAAAATAGCGTCATTGCTGCGTTATGCTGTGCTGTCTTCTACACCCTTTGTACGTAGAAAGCTTGGGATACGACACAAGACTTGTTTCTTCTTTGACCTGCAAGATGGAGCAGAATACACTTTTCGTAAGGAAGAAGAACATGGTCGGGGAGGACTGATAGACGTTTTGGAAACATCGTGTGAAGCGGTGAAGAATAACAAGCCAGAGCTTATTCGACAGCTAATCCCTCAAATTGATTCTTTGACACGACACTTTAAGACATTTGAGTTGGCGGAGAGTTGGAATGTCTCTACGTCTGAGAGTTATGCGTATAGTTTCCCTTGTACGCAATTGTCTACACACTATAGTGGATTTCATGTGTGTTTCCTTCGACCAGTGTTGACGCCCGATGAGCTTAGTAATAAGTATGGACAGTTGACGCAAAGAGTTGCCAAATGGCTGTTCTTAAATTCAAATATATTAGATTTCACAAGGAGTGTATATATCAATGTAAGCCGTGAGAAGGTTGATGAAAACAAACGATTTTCATATAGCTACGGCCATTATTATATTAATGTAACAGAGGATGAACTGACGGAAAGCAAACTGATTGCTTTATTCAAAACATACTTGTTGAGATAGTCCCATGCTTTTTTGAAACGACTTTCACCTATTTAATAAGGTTCTTCAGTTAAATGTGTAGATTGTTAATAGAATGAGATTAATCCACATACATGGTAAGCTTACCTTCAATAAGATTGTTTTATAAGGGGGAGCAAACTACATGATAAATGTAATTAGGTGTGATGTCTATCTGTCGTCTACAAACAATTTATTCCTATTAGCCTAATTAGGCTATTTAGTCCAATTGGGCTAATTAGGCTAATAACTTATTATTCTGTTATAATTTTTCACATCATAATTTTGAATACATGCTCTTTTGGCTTCTAAAAGACGCCCTTTTGGGTTGCAGAAGATGCTCTTTAAGACCCTTGCTAACGCCCTTTTGAAGTCCAACTAAGCACCTTTTACTTTACTGCTTATAACTAATTGATTTTCTGTTGGTTGTAAACCTGCTTCAAGTGTGTGTTTTTGCCGTTAGTTATAGGTGTTTTCTTTGAAATTATGTAATGATTTTTTAAATCCTTGTCTGCAGGCTTTCGATGTCTTAAAACGAAAAGATTTTCAATGAAAGAGGATGAAAATAGGATAGATAGTTGACTGTCTCAGCCATATTTTTGTTTAATGAGTAACTTTGACTCTTACGTTAAAGCACTACGAAAAGCGTCCACACATTTAACGGAAGAACCTTTAATAATAGGAGGTTTGGATTTTCGTAATAGGTGATATGGTCTTTTATAATAGGTGATATGCATTCTTATAATAGTTGATTTGGACATTTCAGGAAAGGTGATAATTGTGTTTAATAAAGTATCACATTAGTGGTCTCGATGGTATATCGGTTCTGTCAGTTCTCCATGCCATGCGGAGTTCGGTTTTCATTTAGGCTTGCGAAAATACCGTTATCAGATGTTTCTTAATGCAGAAAAGTGCAAAAGAGATGAAAAAACACAGTTGTTTCTGATACAACAAACCAACCAAAGCACTCTTTTAACAATTTTTATAGGTGTTATTGTAGACCGGTTTAATTTGATTTAACTTTGCGACTACAAAACCTAAAATAAGTTTTAATCTAAATATACTTAAAAGCCTATGTACCTAAGGAAGAAAAGGACTACAAGCTTAATGATGATGGCTTTGTTCAGTTCAAGTTTACTGCATGCCAACATTACGTATAAAGCTAATGCAGCCGTTGTTCAACAGCAAGCTGTATGTAAGGGAACAGTTGTCGACAGTAATGGAGAACCAGTTGTTGGTGCCTCTGTTTTTGCCGTAAGTAATGGACACAAGAAAGGAAGTGTAACTGATCTTGATGGTAATTTCGAGATAGACGGTATCGCTTCAGGCTCTTCACTTACCATCTCTTATGTTGGTTATAAGACTCAGCAGGTGACTTGGAGTGGTAAAGACCTAAAGGTAACACTTCAGGAGAGCAGTGAGATGCTTGATAACGTTGTCGTTGTCGGTTATGGTACACAGAAGAAGGTTAACCTTACTGGTGCTGTCTCTGTTGTTAATTCAAAAGCACTTGAATCACGTCCAGTAATGAGTGTAGCACAGGCATTGCAAGGTGAGGTTCCAGGATTGAACTTCAGCGTTGGTAATGCAGGTGGTTCATTGAAGAGCCGTATGGGACTTAACATTCGTGGTATAGGAACTATTGGTGATGGTTCTAATGCTGCTCCACTCGTACTTATCGATGGTTCGGAAGGTGATCTTTACTCTATTTCTCCAAATGACATCGAGAGTATCTCTGTATTGAAGGATGCTTCATCAAGTGCTATCTACGGTTCACGTGCTGCGTTTGGTGTTATCCTCGTTACAACTAAGAGTGGTAAGGAAGGTCGTACGAACGTTTCTTATAATGGTAACGTACGTTTCTCTACAGCAACTCAGATTCCAGAGATGCCTAACTCATACGACTTCGCACGTTATTGGAATGATGCTGCAGCAAACAGTGGCGGTAATGCGCCATTTAGTCAGGATATGCTTAATAAGATTAAGAACCATATCAATGGTACACCAGCGCCAGGTGAAGAGGTAACTACGACTTGGCAGGGTACTGCTGCTAATGAGCCATGGAGTATGTATAATGGTTCTTGGGATAATACTAACTGGTTTAAGGAGATGTATAAGTCTGCTGTTCCTTCAACAGAGCATAATATCTCTGTAAGTGGAGGCGGTAATAAGGTGAACTACTATATCAGTGGAGCTATCTTAAGTCAGCGTGGATTGATCCGTCATGGTAAGGATAAGCTGAAGAGATATAACTTCTCTTCTAAGGTTACAGCAAACCTCACTGATTGGGCAACAGTTACCTATAACACAAAGTGGATTCGCGAAGATTATAGCAGACCATCTTATATGACCGGACTCTTCTTCCATAACATCGCACGCCGCTGGCCTACCAACCCTGTTTACGACCCAAACGGCCACTATGTACATGGAAATGAGATCTTACAGATGGAGAATGGTGGTATTGATGCAACCCAGGAAGATAAGCTCTTCCAGCAGCTTGCTCTTGAGTTCCGACCAATCAAGGGATGGAAGATTAGATTAGAAGGTAACTACAATACCACTAACTACCACAACCATTGGGACGTGTTACCTATTTACTACTATGATCCAGATCAGCATCCAATAGCTGCAGCATGGAGCGGAGACTATGCAGCAGGAAAGTCTAACGTTGGTGAGGTAATGTCTAAGAATAATTACTACAATGGACGTTTCTTCACTGAGTATAACATGACACTCAATGACAAGCATGAATTTAAGTTCCTTGCTGGTTTGGACATGGAGTCTAATATTTATACTTACCTCAGTGCTTCTCAAGCTGACCTTGTAACACCATTAGTGCCAACCCTCAACAATGCAACTAATAAAGTTGTTGGACGTGGTTTCTCTAATACACATTGGTCAACAATGGGTGTGTTTGGTCGTATCAACTATGCTTATGACTCACGTTATTTGGCTGAGTTCTCTATTCGTAGAGACGGCTCTTCACGTTTCATCGGAGATAAGACATGGGGTACATTCCCATCTTTTGCACTCGGTTGGAATATTGCTAACGAGCAGTTCTTTAAGCCTCTTAACAAGACAGTTAATACTCTTAAGTTGAGATTAACATACGGTTCACTTGGTAATACTAATATAGACCAGCTCTATCCTTGGTTCCTCAGACAGCCTATTAGCTCAAACTCTTCAGCATGGCTTGTTAATGGTGAACGCGTTAATACATCAGGCGTTCCTGGTCTTGTATCACCTTTCCTTACATGGGAGAGAGTACAGTCATGGAACATTGGTCTTGACTTCGGATTGTTTAATAACAAACTTCAAGGAACATTCGATTACTTCGTTCGTACAACAAAGAACATGGTTGGTCCTGCACCTGTTAAGCCATCTATTCTCGGAGCGACACAGCCAAAAGAGAATAATAGTGATATGAGATCAAATGGTTGGGACTTAGAAGTAAGATGGAGAGACAGAGTTGGACAAGTAAACTATGGTATCAAGCTCGTTCTCTCTGATGATTACCAGACTATTACGAACTTCTATAATCCAAACAGACTGCTTTCTCAGTGGTGTGCTGGTAAGCGTATGGGCGATATCTATGGTTATAAAGTAGAAGGTATAGCACAGACTGATCAGCAGATGAACGAATGGTTGGCTAATAATAAGCCTTCATGGGGTTCTGACTGGGCTGCAGGTGATGTAATGTACAAAGACCTCAATGGTGATAAGAAGGTGAACTCTGGTAAGAGCACATACGATGATATGGGTGACTTGACCAAGATCGGTAACTCATTACCACGCTATCGTTTCGGTATCACTTTGGATGCTAACTGGAAAGGATTTGACTTCCTCATCTTCATGCAGGGTGTTGGTAAGCGTGATTTCTGGGATGCTTCTCCTTATAGTGTTGGTGCTAATACTGGTTTGTGGCAGAGTGCAGCATTCAAGGATCACCTTGACTACTGGCGTCCAGCTACCGATACCAACTTCGGTCCTAATCCAAATGCTTTCTATCCAAGACCTCTCTTCGGTGCAGGTTCTAAGAACTTCCAGACAAGCGACAGATATCTACAGAACGCAGCATACATGAGAATCAAGAATATTCAGATTGGTTATACGCTGCCAATGTCTATCGCAAGCAAGATAGGAGCTAATAGAATACGTTTCTACTTCTCTGCTGAGAACCTCGCAACATTTACTAAGATGAATAAGATTTTCGACCCTGAAGCAACAGGAGGAGACTGGGGACCTGGAAAAATTTACCCTCTTCAGAGAACTGTTTCATTCGGTTTGAATCTTAACTTCTAAATACACGGAATTATGAAAAAGATTATTTCAGATATACTAAAAGGTGGTCTACCATTGCTGTGCCTTGGCATGACTGTTACTTCATGTGATGATTTCCTTGATAGAAAACCTCTTGATCAGGTTTCACCAAGCGAATACTTCAAAACTGCAGATCAACTTGGTACATTCACCATTAACTACTATACAAGAATCTTCCCTAATAACAGTGGCTGGTTTGGGGGTGTTGCTACATTTGATAATGGTACAGATAACCAAGCAGCAAGAGATGGAAACTCTGGAATGTACCTACAGGATCAGTGGAAAGTCCCAACATCTAAAGGTCTTGATGTGTATGCTATCAGAGATGTAGATAAATTCATTAATGAAAGTGAAGCAAAGATTGCCAAAGAAGAAGTAACTGGCACGCCAGAACTTATCAATCAATACATGGGTGAAGCTTACTTCATCAGAGCTATGCTCTACTTTGATAAGCTGAAGACTTACGGTGATTTCCCTATCATGCTTAATGAGTTAAACATTGATAAAGACCTCGTAGAAGCAAGTAAGCGTCAGCCTCGTAACCTTGTTGCACGTCAGATTCTTTCTGATATGGATAAGGCTATTGATAAGTTGCAGGTGAACTTTGCCAATAAGGTACGTATCAATAAGTATGCTGCTCTGGCTATGAAATCAAGAATGGCACTCTATGAAGCAACCTTCGAGAAGTATCACAGAGGAACAGGTCGTGTACCAGGTGATGCTAACTGGCCAGGTAAGAACAAGGAGTGGAACAAGAACTTCACTATCAATCAGGATGATGAGGTTAATTTCTTCCTTGATCAAGCGATCGATGCAGCTAAGAAGGTGTGTGATGCTGTACCATTGTCAACTCAGAATAACCACGTAATGAATCCTGGTACTGTTGGTAACTTCAATGGCTGGAATCCATACTATGATATGTTTGCAAGTCCAAACTTGACGAAGTATCCAGAAGTTCTTTTGTGGAGAGAATTCAATACTGATATCAACGTAGCCCACCTTACATCAAACAAACTGCGTGGTGGCTTGTCTTCAGGTTGGACTCGTGGTCTCGTAGAGTCATTCCTTATGAAGAATGGTTTGCCTATCTATGCTTCTGGTTCAGGCTATCATGGTGATACTACAGTAGACTTAGCTAAGACTGATCGTGATGAGCGTTTGCAGCTTTTCGTGTTCGGTGAGTCTAATGACCTTGATATTGATCAGAAGAGTATTGATTTAATTAATAAGCAAAGAGTTAAAGAAGGTAAACCTACCATTACTAAACTCTTATTCGATGCGGCAACTCTCTTCGCAACAGACCAGGCAAGTAGAGACGTAACTGGCTATCGTCAGCGTAAGTTCTACAACTATGATCCAGCAATGCAATTGGGTCAGACCTTCTCAGATGTTGATGGTCAGATTATTATTCGTGTTGAGGAAGCTATGCTCAACTACATTGAAGCTTCTTATCTCCGTACTGGCTCATTGAATGCAACAGCTACTGGTTATTGGACAGCATTGCGTGCACGCGCTGGTATCACAGCCCCAATTTCAACAACTATCGCTGCAACTGATATGAGTAAGGAGGCTGATGTGAATCGTCCATCATACGACTGGGCAGCATTCTCAGCTGGTCATCCAGTGGATGCAACACTCTATTCTATCCGTCGTGAGCGTCGCAGCGAGTTTGCTGGTGAGGGTCTTCGTGAAGATGACTTGATTCGTTGGGCAGCTTTGGATCAGGTGAAGAACTATCAGATTGAGGGTGTTAACTTCTGGGATCAGATATATCAGAGTCCTTCTTTCGTTGATAAGAATGGTGTGAGTCTGATTATTGCTGATGGTGGTGCTAATGCTACAATGTCTGCTAAGACACTTTCAAAGTATGTTCGTCCTTACCAGATTCAGACGACCAACAATATCCTCTACAACGGTTACACCTTCTATCAGGCACACTACTTGTCTCCATTCTCTTATCAGGAGATGCAGCTCTGTTCACCTGATCGTAATGCAGAGAACTCAAACTTGTACCAGAATATCTACTGGCCAGTTGAGGCAAATGGTGAAGCTATAAAGTAGGCTTTAACTGAATAAGACAGAATTAAATAAGGAGAGAGAGCATGTCAAGCGATTGATATGCTCTCTTTCTTTGTACGCTTACTCGTTGTCTGTGTAATAGAAGTTGCTTTAAGGGACATAAGTTTTATACTATGTCATTAGGTAGAGATGTGTTTCGATGGCCTTAGTACATAATGCTGGTAGAATTATTTACGTGAAAAGAAATATTTATTGTCATGAAGAAAAATATTTTTTTTCATGAATATAATTAGAGGAAGCTTTATTTTATAGAAATGTAACCATGTTTTGTCTGCCAAAGAAGGCTGTTGTTTTTAGTTGTATCCCTTGTATATTAGAGTACAAAAGTTTATCTTTGCAAGATATAATTCTTACTGTTTAGGAGGCAGTTGATGACTGTAATAATAAATTAAGTATGTTCGCTTTTATCATCATTATACTACTTTGTGTTCTTGCTCTTGGTGTTTCACTGTTTGTTGGTCATTGGAATAAGAGCAAGAAAAGTGGGGCTGAGTTCAGTGTTGTTGCTTTTTATAATAAGGATTGGCGGTCTTTATTCTGGATATTCCTCCGTGTGTTGTCTTTTGCTTTGGTTACAGTTATTTTATTCTTAATGGTAATTGCCACTTTTGGTGAGGATGATGCAGGCGAGTGTTTCTTTTGGATTATCATGTTTATTGTCGGCAGCTGGTTTATTTCAATACCTATTCTTGTTATTTATATCTGCTCAGCAGTGCAAGCTATTCGGCACCGTGATTATATGAATAACGTCTTTCTTGGCCTTTATTGTTTCAATGCTCTTCAGTTACTTTGCGTTGTGATATTGAGTAGTCAGCTATAAGTGGTTTGTATGAATAATTGTTATTTCATCTTCTTTTCCTGTGCAAGTATCAATAGAAACTCTTATCTTTGTAGTCAATCTATAGTCTTTCAGAAAGACAACCATTTTTAAAGACCTATATTAATAACCTATAATCTTTGACTCCCATGTGGAGAAATGATTTATAATGAGTAGAAACTTACATGATAAAGAATAAAAAGCTTCGGATAGCCATAGCTTCTGTTATTATGGCTTTGATTTACCCACTTATTTTTATGTTCTTGTTTGCAATGGAGGCAGCCTCTGGAGACAGCACTGATGCGGCTGGACGGGGGTATGTAGTTTTGGGTATATACATAGAAGGCTTCATGGTTTCCGTAGTATACTTTATAATCAGTATAATCTTCTCACGTATTTTCCTACGAACTCTACTTCCTCCCTTCATTGCTTTATTACTTTTATTATTGGGATATGGGATATCTCTTATACCTGATTACATTGATACTCTTCCAAGTGAGTACACAGAGTATTATGAAGATGGTAAGGTGAAACAAGTTGGAAAAAAGGAACATAGTTATGATACATGGGTTGGTTGGGTGAAGTCCTATAGGCGAGATGGCACCATTTGGAAGGAAGAGAAATTCCCTTCTATCAAGTCAGATAATCACTTAATCTATGCTAAGTATTATTATGAGGATGGTACTTTAAAGTCGGAGGGGTACACAACTTTTGATAACTTAGCGCATCGAGAAGGTGAATGGAAGTTCTATAAGCCAGATGGAACACTTGATGATATTCGCAATTATGACGAGAATGCAGTAAGATTAAACTCTTCTGAGAAATATCAACTATATACAGATGGGGTAAAGATATACAGAGTCGGTTCTGGGAAACTATTTACTGGTACACTCAGTAATACGCCTGTTGTCTATTTGAAAAACTATTTCAACGAATTTCCAGAAGCCTTTTTCCCAAGAGAAAATGAAGACGACGAGGAAGAGATATTCCCCGACTTATATACATGTAGGGTAAAGAATGGATTAAAGCAAGATAAGGTCGTTATTCGTTATGCTACTCATGGACATCCTATTGCCTATCAGACTGTTATCTATGACGGTGGTAACTCATGGGCTCCTGCCAATGTTTATTATCCAAATGGACAGATACAAGATAAAGTAACAATACTTGATGATAGTACAAGGCGTTATGATTGCTATTATCAAGATTCAATAAAGCGCCGTCCGCATGGTGTTCTTCGTTTTAAAGTAAAGTACAGGAATGACGATGCTATTGATACGGCTTATTGGTATAATAGTCATGGGAAGCTACGTGCATGGGCTGTTTTCAAGGATGGGGATATCGTTAAACACTGGCCAGAAGAAACGTATTAAGATTATGAAGAAGAATATAATAAAGGTATGCCTGATAGTGCAGGTGATTTGTGTACTACTTTTCTTGATAGATGTCATCTGTTTAGGAAAAGACACCTTCTGCTATTTTATACAACAGGTGGAGATTGTTGGGACCGTTCTCACTTGTTGGGTATGGGTTTATTACCTTGCTAAACTTATCTCCTTTTGCACTAATGACTCAAAAGTTGGTAGGTTTCTTCTATGGTCAATATCCGTTATTGTTTTCTTTATATTCCTAATACCCTCCTTGAACTTTATCCTCTCTAATATAGCTCTGGGTTGTGAGTATCGTGATAGTCGTCATGAGATACTTATAAAGGTCCATGATCCCATCTTTTTCTTAAGTTATAATCCGCAGTTTGTGTTCTATAAGAAAGGAATGATTATTAATCATTATATGGGAGAGGACATTGGTTATAACCTTCCAGGCGACCAGAATAAGCGATGGAAGTTCTATGATGACCTTGGAGTGGCTGTGCTTACGGCAGAC
This sequence comes from Prevotella sp. oral taxon 313, assembly GCF_003043935.1. Taxonomy (NCBI): domain Bacteria; kingdom Pseudomonadati; phylum Bacteroidota; class Bacteroidia; order Bacteroidales; family Prevotellaceae; genus Prevotella; species Prevotella sp. oral taxon 313. The sequence goes on along the minus strand of NZ_PYXE01000001.1, from coordinate 1,716,206 downwards.
AAAGACTTAAATGAAGGTTTAGGACTACTGTCTGACAACAAGTTCTATTATATTGATGAAGCCAAGGCCATGACCCACAAGAAGGAGATAAGCCAGTTAGCACAGCAACTCTTCTGTGAGAACGATAAGTATATAGTCTTTGCTGATGGGTATTACCTAAAGAATGGTTTTGATACTCGTTCTATCTATGATACAAAGTCACGCTTGTTGCGTCAACTCTTTTTTAGTGATAGCGTGGGCATAGAAGTACCAGATACACGATATAAGCATTTCTCAAAAGTTGATAATGATAGTATTATAGCTTGTATAAGATCAATTCCTTTATCTGTATTACCCGTCAATGTGGGAAAAGATGATACTTTAGGTATGAGTATTAATGAGCGAATTGTTACAGATCAGAATGCAAAGTCCAATCCAGCTGTGAAGAGGAAATTAATGTGGCTGTTCTATAAATTAAACTAAGAAGCCGTCTTTATGTTTGCTCTAGTCTAAAGTGAACAATTCAGTAAAACTAATTTTGCTGTCATTACTGTCATGCTTTTTGAAGATGCAATACTTTGTCATACAGATAGTTGCTGCCAAATGTTAAAATGACAGCAACTTGATAATAACATTATTCTTATAATAGCGTGTGATAATAGACTTCTGTTTTTGGTAGTTTTTTATCCCTTTATTAGTAATCATGTTTGTAGTTGGCAACCTTATAAATTAAGGAGATAGATAAGCAAAGTTGTCAGACAAGTACCAAAAACTCATGGTACTGATAAATATATCAATAGTCTATTATGATGGTATTTACGATTAATATTCTACTATTCCTACTTGTCCTTGGTGTTTGGCTATGGATGGATAACAGGAAGAAAAATAAACAAAAGGATGTAGTTGTCGATGCAGAGGGTTCTTGTAAAAGCTATTATCGTTTCTTCTTCTGGCTGTTTCTACGTTTTTTGATATATGTTCTTGTAACAGTCCTGTTGTTTACAATCATGTTGAGCTTCTACGAAGATGATTATCCAGAGGATTCGCTCTCCTGGTTAATGATTTTTGCAATACTTGGTTGGTTCATTTCAATACCTATTGTTCTTGTTTATATCTGTTCTCTTGTACAGTCGGTTTGGTATCGTAATTATGTGAACAATATCTTTCTTGGACTCCATTGCTTTAATATCTTACAGGTGTTGTGTATTACGGTATTTGCTGTTGTTCCACAAGAAGAATGTACTCCTGAGACGATGGAGGCGTCCTACAATGCTAATCAGCAGAATATAGAGAGACTTATTAAGGTTACAAGAAGTTGGCTACCAGATAGTACTGGATTCTCTGTAGCGTATTCGAAGCATGGAAAACTGACGGACTGGGGTGTATCTTCAAAGCAAGACGTTAATTTCAAAGGTGATGAGATAGAGTCGAAGAAAGAGCAGGAAAGAGAACTACAAAAGATAGGATTAAGTATAGAAAGACTCGATTCTGTTCGTTTAGCCTTGCAGAAGATGGGTTATCGAGGCTTGTCTGTCAGTAGAGGTGGTACTGTAAGTGACTATACAGAAATCGTTTATGGGGTGACTGGAAATAAAGAGTTTGATTATAGAATCTATGATAAACCGCTCACAGACTCACTTGCGTATGAGTTAAATCGGCATTATCACCTTGTTGTCTACAATCGATATGTAGTGTTTAGTTGTGTGGAGTCATCTGATTATGATTATCCTTTCCCTGGTAAATATGACTATTTGCAGAAACATGCAAGGGCTAAGCGTGTGCAATAGTTTGTAAGAGAGTATATGTATAAGGGTTTTAGTACATCACTACTGATAGTAAAAAGCCTTCATCTTCTGCAAGGACAATAATGCTGCAGACGGATGAAGGCTTTTTATGATTGTGTTTTGTTTACTCTTTAGAACTTGTAAGTGACTGTAGCTTTAATGTTCCGTGGAGCACCAGGGAAGGAGCGGAGTTTGTCGTATCCGCCCACCCAATAAACTTTGTTCAGTGCGTTGTCGAGATTTAATTGTACCTGCAGGTTACGGAGACGATAGTAAAGGGCAGCGTTAATGAGACCATAGCCAGGGTAGACCGTAGTATTCTCACGTCTTCCAACTTGTCCATAACGTTTTGTAACAGCATTCCAACCAAGTCCAAAACCGAAGTTACGTAGCGTACCAGTCTGTATGATATACTTTGACCAGATATTAAAAGCATTACGAGGAGTGTTAGGACGCTGCATTCCAAAGTCTTTCTCAGAATCAGTTGCAGTCTTTGTGATAGCAGCATGGGTGTAGGCATAGTTTGCAACAACACTCCAGTTAGGGAGGATGAAGCCTGCCACATCAAATTCTATACCCTTTGACGTCTCTTCTCCCACCTGTTCTAACAACTCAGGGTTGTTTGCGTCGTTAGCATTATAGAGTGTGTTGCGTTTCTGAAGATGGAAGAATGAAAGCGTTGTACTAAGTCGTTTGTCAAACCATTCGCCTTTCAAGCCCGCTTCCAACAACTGGCTATACTCTGGGTCGAATGGTCCACCGGTGTTAGGGTTACCCTGTACGGATGCACTCTGTGGCTCAAAGCCTTTTACCCATGTACCATATACGTTCAGATTCTTATTGATTGAAACGACAGCACCAAGGCGTGGAATGAACGCATGCTGCGTGGTACGGGTCTCCTTATTGGTCTTATAATTTAGTACATCAGTGAATATTTCTTGGCGAATACCCAAGAGAAGCTTTACTGGTCCTACTTCCATCTGCTCTTGAAGATAAATGCCATGAGAATACTGTAGGTAAGGAGAGAGTGCTGTTGAGACAAAGATATACTTTGAGTAGTCGCGTTCAATGTTGTTATTATTGCTTGTCAAGTCATAGTAAGGCACATTCGTTCGTGGATTACCATCCTTGTCGAGTACGTATTTAGCAATGTTGGCAGGCTTGAAAGCCGTTGTTGTCGTACCGTCCTTCAATAGATAGCCTCCAGCAGTCATTGCTGACGAGCCAGCTTGCTGTGCCATTTGGAAATAGTCATAGCCTAAGAGGATACGATGATGGACTGAACCCGTGCTTACGTTATAGTTAAAATAGGTGTTGAAACTATTGTTGCGGAAGTGACGCTGGCGTACAAGGCACTGCATAAGGATGCGTGACGGACTCTGTGTACCATCTGCTAACTTCACGTAAGCATTGGCTTGATTGTGCTCACGAAGGTCTTCATCATAGGAAGAGTTCAGATAGGTAGCATTGAAAGAGAGGTTATCCGTGAACTTATGGGTTACACCAAGCGTAATATTCACGAGGTTCTCCTTAAGATAGTCATTTGTTGCAGAGAGCGAACGAGTGATAGGAACGGATTTGAGGTCACCATCTCCAAAGATAGGCTGACCACGATCAACCTTGCCATCGGTGCGCTGATAAACGATGTCGACGTTAAAGCGTGTCCTTTGTGTTGGGAGAAACGAGAATGATGGTGCAACGATATAGTTTGTGTTTTCCTGTAGGTCACGGTAAGAATCAGTATGTTCGTAACCGATGTTAAGACGATAAAGTAGGGTATGCTTCTTGTCTAATGGTCCAGTAAAATCTCCATAGGTGTTCAGTGTGTTGAAGCTACCAACGGTTGTTGATACTGTATTGCGTTGATAAGGTAGTGGTTTCTTAGTTACACGATTAATAACACCACCCGGTGCAGCATTGCCAAAGAGAGCAGAGGCAGGACCTTTGATAACTTCAACACGCTCGATGTTTGCTAATGACTGCTGTTTCCAAAGACTTGTCTGTGCTCGCATACCATTGACAAGGTTACCAGAATTACGGTTACCAGTAGTGCGGAAACCACGGATAGAGAAGTCATTATAGAAGGTATATTGGTTTACACCACTGATATTCTTTACAACCTCATTGATAGTTGTTGCGCCTTGGTCGCGCACTAACTCCTTTGTTACGTAACCGATAGATTGTGGGATGTCTTTCAAAGGTGTCTCTGTCTTTGTACCGATGAAAGAGTTGGTATTCTTATAGGAACGTTCGTTACGTCCAATTACTTCTACCGTCTGCAGTACTTGGTCGTGCAGATAAGGTGTTGAAAACAATGTGTCTTGTGTAAGGCTATCTGTTGGGACTTTACCCATAGTGTTCCCTTGTGCATTTATTGGCAGGGCTGCAGAATATAATAAGGTACCTGTCAATAAAATATAAGAGTGTAATCTTTTAACCATATTGATAAATATAATAATCCTGAAATAATTTATAAGCGGTGCAAAAGTATATATAAAATATGAATACTACAATACCTAAGAGTTGGTATAAATTAGTTTCTGTTAGGTTATTGAGTGACAATATGTAATAATAAGTCCCTACTTATGTGTGGTGTGAGAGCACTTGTAAAAGTTAGAAAGAATGGTCTAACTTCCGTATCTCTCCAAATGTAGCGAGTAATAGAATGTTAGTTTACCCTTATGAAAAAGCTGTTAGCTGAAGAGGGGGACACTAAATGAGTAAGTAGAAATTGTAAGGATATTTCTGTGATTACTCCCTCTTCATTCAGAGAAAAGGCTGTATATGAGGGAAGAAGAGGCCTAACTACGTTCAAGAACATGCTCTTCTTATATGAAGAAGACGCCCTTCTTGCTGCAAGAGGGACGTCTTCTGTGACGCAATCTGTAATATGCTGATTTGTTGTGTGTTATGAGTTTGGCTGTTGGAGATGTTATATCCTTTCGGTGAAGATGTTTCGTACGATGTTATGTAATGATTTTTTATTACTTTACTGGTTCTTTTGAAACATGGAAGATTACCTATTACGTTTCTATGAAGATGTTGAGCAAAGTAGTAGCTTACGTTCTGTTTCTTCGTGTAACGTCGGCTGGAAAGTTATTAGTCGGACGGTAAGTCGTCTCTTTTCTATTAACTACGTTACCCAACAATAATGTTTTTTACACCTCTGTATTCTGAAGAACATACTTCGGAGACTCACCATACTTGTTTGCATCTGGCTGACTATCTTGTAGAAGGAAAACCAGAATTGTAATACCTAAGGCGATGTTTATTAGATAGAAAACGATAGCTAAGATACCTGTTATGCTTGTTATAGCACTAATCAAAACGTTCATTGCGGCCTGAATATCTTGTGATCGTATGGCTTCTAAATATGCGCTGAAGTTGAAAGACACAAAGAAAAGTGTACAAGAAATTGTTCCTACACAAGCTTGGGCAGCCCACCACCATCCGCTTCTTCCAGTGTCATGCAAACGACGGAACTGCATAGAAATGCCTGCAATACTAAGAACAAGTGCTACAAGAGGTCCGACAAAGGGAACTAATGATATAACAAAAGCTGCGATGAAAAGGGTAAGAAAGCCCCACCAATACTCAGATCGACGGATGCGACCATTGAACTGAAAGAATTTCTTGAATGCGTTCTGTGCTGCTACAGCAAACTCAACTTGTGGTAATTCTTTGTACTGTGACATAATTAGTATAGTTTTATTAGTTAATCTTAGATGCTCATTTGTCTTATTCTTTCAAGAGATCAGGACGCAATCTTTTGGTTCGCTCCATAGCTTGATCAAACTCCCATTGTCTAATCTTAGCCTCGTGTCCACTGAGAAGTATCTCTGGCACCTCCCAACCATTATAGCTACGAGGGCGGGTGTAGATAGGTGCTGAGAGCATATCATCCATAAAACAGTCGGAGAGTGCACTCTGTTCGTCACTGATAACACCTGGAACCAGTCGTACAACAGCATCGGCAATAATGGCTGCTGGTAGTTCGCCACCTGTTAAAACAAAGTCGCCAACAGATATTTCACGTGTAATAAGATGGTCGCGTACACGTTGGTCAACGCCTTTATAATGTCCTGCAAGAATAATGAAGTTACCTCCCAATGAGAGGTCATTAGCAATCTTCTGATTAAATTGTTCGCCATCAGGTGATGTAAAGATGACTTCATCGTACTCCCGCTCTTCCTTCAAAGCAGCGATACATCGATCAATAGGTTCAATCTGCATGACCATACCAGCTTGTCCACCAAAAGGATAGTCGTCAACACGGCGCCATTTATCCTTTGTGTAGTCACGAAGATTGTGCAGACGAATCTCTGCCAACCCTTTCTTTTCTGCTCTGGCAAGGATGCTCTCGTGTACGAATCCTTCCAGCATCTCTGGTAATACGGTGATGATATCTATTCTCATATAGGCACAAAGTTAACTAATCTTTTGCTATTACGTTGATAGTTTAGGATTTTTTTGTAACTTTGCTGCAGTTTCTAATATATAAACTAAGAACAGTTATGAAAAGATTCTTTTCCCTCGCTATCTGTATGATAGCAGCTTTTTGTTGTGCAAACGCACAAGATGTCCAGTTGCATTATGACTTAGGTCATAGTCTTTACAAGAACCTAAGTTCTCGTACGTCAGTAACAACAACAGTAGAAATGTTCAAACCTGATACATGGGGTTCTACCTATATGTTTACTGATATTGATTACAAGAGCGATGGAGTAATGGGTGCTTATTGGGAGATTTCACGTGAGTTTAATCTTACGAAGAATAAGCAGTGGGCTGCACATGTTGAGTATGACGGTGGTTTAGGTTCTGGTAAAACTATGGATAGCTATTATGGTAACCGTTATCAGCATGCTGTTCTTCTTGGTGGTGCATGGAACTGGGCTTCAAAAGACTTTTCAAAAACGTTCAGCCTTCAGTTGATGTATAAGTATCAGTTTAAGAATGCTCACACTGGTGCACATCCTTTCAGTGGTTTTCAGCTGACAGAGGTATGGGGTACAACCTTCGCTAAAGGTCTTTGTACATTCTCTGGATTCTGTGACCTTTGGTATGATCCAAATGTTAATGGTAAGTTGATACTCCTTTCTGAACCTCAGTTCTGGGTTAATCTCAATACACTCAAGGGTATGAAGAATGTGAATCTATCCTTGGGTTCAGAGGTTGAGATTAGTAACAATTTCGTATGGAATGACAAAGGACAGAATAACCATTTCTATGCTATCCCTACAGTAGCAGCTAAGTGGACCTTCTAAAAGAGTTGTTTATATATAAAAAGGAGACGATGTAGCAATCGTCTCCTTTATATATTTATTGTATTTATGCCTTAGAATAAATTTCCTTCTGTGGATTGTGAAGATGTTTCTGACGTTGTGGTTTGTGCAAAGCGAGCTATGAAATCATCTTCTGATATAATAGGAATGGAAAGTTCCTTTGCTTTCTGATTCTTTCCAGAAGTACTTTCTACGTCATTGTTTATAAGATAATTCGTTGATTTAGAAACAGAACCAGTTACCTTACCACCTTGACTTTCTATGTATGCTTTCAGTTCGTTGCGGTTCTTGTAATGGTGAACATCACCTGTAACAACGAAGGTTAATCCCTGACAACTATCACCAGTTGGTGCTGATGAAGGTTGACTAACGTTTAGCTCAACCAACAGATGCTGTAGCATTGATTGATTATCAGTATCTTTCATCCAGCGTACAAAGCTTGCACTCTTCTCTGGTCCAATACCAGCAATCGTTGAGAAGACATCTTCTGCTGCACTTTCTGTAGCTGTTTTAATAAGTTCCTCCAATGGATAAGCTGATAAAAGACGATTACAAACATCTTGTCCAACAAGGGGAATGTTTAAAGCAAAGAGCAGACGACGTGCTTCAACATTACGAGCCTTTTCAATAGCAGCCAATAACTTAGTGACACTCTTGTTTCCGAAACCTTCCATTGTACGCAGCTCTGTGGCATGTTCTGTAAGATGGAAAAGGTCAGCATATTCACGAACCCATCCAAGGTTTATAAATTTCTGTACGGTCTGCTCGGAGAGTCCGTCAATGTTTACACCTTCTTTTGATACAAATCTACCAAATTTCTTCAGCTGTTTAGCTGGACAATGTGTATTGGTACAGTGTAGTGTGCGTGTTCCACTAACCTCGCTTTCGCTAACTTCTGTAGCAGAATGGCATACTGGGCAAGTCTCAGGAATATGGAAAGTACCAACGCTTTCAATAACGTTTATAACCTTCGGAATAATCTTATTTGCCTTTATAACAGCTATTTTTGTTCCTTTATCGCCAATCCCTAATCGTTCACATTCGGAGATATTACAAAGGGAAGCACGCTTAACGGTTGTTCCTTCCAACTCAACAGGACGGAAAACGGCAACAGGTGAAATGGTTGAAGCAGCACATGACCATTCGATATAATCTAACTCTGTATCTGCGCTTTCATCTTGCCACTTAAAGGCATAGCCTGCACGTGTGGCATGATGGCCTGTGACAGAACCTGTTGCAGCGTAGACGGTATCGTCGTAAGTGATGACTAAGCCATCAACGGGGTAGGGGAAAGGTGACGAACTTGCGCCTGTTACCCTTTCTGTCCAATGATGTATGACTGCCTCTATGTTGGCAATAGTAGGCTGTTCGATGAGCTCTCTGTCGACAACTCTGAAACCTTGGTGTTCAAGCCATTCCATGCGTCCGCCCCAAGAGTTTATTTCTTCCTCTGTATAAACGAGTGTAAAAGGAATCCAACGCAAGTGGCGGGCTTTCACCTCATTGATATCTTTCAAAGTGAGAGAGCCCGATGCGAGGTTGCGAGGGTTGGCATATTCTTCCTCTGCTTCCATGTTAAACTGTTCAAAATCAGGATAACTGATGACAGCTTCACCACGGATAACAAGATGTCCCTTATAGGGAATGGTTTGCAAGATACCATCAATAGCCGTAGAAAGATGAGTAATATTGGTGCCAATATGACCATTTCCACGTGTGACAACCTTTGTCAGTTTACCATTATCGTATGTAACAACAAGTGTCAATCCATCCAACTTCCATGAGAGCCATATAGGTCTATTCTCTGCCCATTTAGCAAGGTCTTCTACCTTCTTAGTTTTTGCCAAGGATAGTGCAGGGAACTCATGTACTTCTTTTTTACCGGCAACATTATCGGCAGATACATTTTGTGTTGGAGAATCGGGGAGTATAATACCTGTTTCTTCTTCTAACTTTTTTAGCTTATCAAAGGCTGCATCCCATTCATAGTCTGTCATAAGTTCGTCACGACCATTGTAATAAGCGTCGGATGCAGCATTAAGTTGATTGACAAGTGATTGTATTTCTTTGTTCATAATTTGGTTTGATAGCTGATGATGATAAATTGTTCTGTGTATTTATTAAGTAGGAATAAGAACTGATTGAACCGTTAGAGGCTATTTCCAAAGCTGTTTAATGAGTGCTGCATCAGCCTCCGTCCAATTGAGCTTTGTAAATTCCTCTGGCCTTAACCAGCATGCGTCAATGTGTTCAAGAAGTTTGAAATCTTTATCATGTGCCATACAGTCGTAGGCAGTAAGCCGGACAATGAAATCAGGATATTCATGTTCAATACTCCCGAGCTTTGCCCCTACATAGATATTCCAATCCATCTCTTCGTGTAGTTCACGTCGCAAAGCCTCGTAATCATTTTCTCCCTCCTTCACTTTACCGCCTGGGAACTCCCAATGCTCAGCAATATATTCAGGCCCTTTACGTAACCGTTGGGTGCATAAAAACCTATCACCGTCATGGATAACAGCACAAACAACGTTGAGATATTTCTTTTCCATCGATTTCTTCTATTATCAAGATAATTTTATCTTTTACTTCATACTTTACTTGCAAATATACTACAATTTAGCGAACGAGTCTATCTTTCTTATAATTAATTTGATTTCTTTATGTGCAACTTATTTCTTTTGCTTACCTTTGTACCAAAGAATAATCGAATTAATATTTTTTATGTCTACACTAACACTTGCTATTATCGTCGTTTTCGTCTTGGGTTATGCACTCATAGCGATGGAAAGTCTGACGAAAATCAACAAAGCTGCAGTTGCTCTGTTGATGTTTGTTTTCTGTTGGGTTCTCTATATGGTCGACCCTTCACCATTTGTGCAACTGATGCACCCAGAGTTTAAGGGTATGGGCGATCAGCTCGTCACATTTGCCAACAAGTTGATAACAGAACATCTTGGAGACACTGCAACCACGCTTTTCTTCCTCATGGGAGCTATGACAATCGTTGAGATTGTCGATCAGAATGGCGGCTTTAATTGGGTTAAAGACGTGATGCGCTCTAAGTCAAAGCGTAGTTTATTATGGAAGATAGCCTTCATGACATTCTTCCTTTCAGCTATCTTGGACAACTTGACGACAAGTATTGTGATGATTATGATTCTTCGCAAGCTCGTTCAAGACCATAAGGATCGTATGATTTATGCGTCATTGGTTATCATTGCCGCCAACTCTGGTGGTGCCTTCTCACCAATCGGTGATGTGACAACCATCATGTTGTGGAATGCGGGAATGGTAACAGCTGGTGGCGTGATAAGCGAGATTTTCATTCCATCTCTTATATCAATGATTATCTCTGCCTTTGTTCTTCAGTTCTTATTAAAGGGCAAGTTAGGTGGTGATATGTTAGAGACTGATCACTCTGGTGATACTGAACTATTAGAGTTCAATGGCTCACAACGCAAGATAATCTTTGCCATTGGTGTGGGTGGTCTCTGCTTCGTACCAGTATTCCATTACTTCACAGACCTTCCTCCATTCGTTGGTATCCTCCTTGTATTAGGTATTCTTTGGACGATTACAGAGATATTCTATCGCAAGCTACATCGTGTTAAGGGCGATAGCGAAGACTTCTCAAAGCGTGTCACCAATCTGTTGAGCCGTATTGATATGTCAACAATCCTCTTCTTCCTTGGTATTTTGATGGCTGTTGCCTGTCTTGAAGAAGTGGGTATATTACATGAACTCGGTGGAGGATTAAACAGTTTCTTCCAAGGTAATCATTATGTAGTGACGGGTATCATAGGAGTATTATCGTCTATTGTTGACAACGTCCCACTTGTTGCAGGTAGTATGGGTATGTATCCAGTTCAGGCAACAGGCGACATGGCTGTTGATGGCATCTTCTGGCAGCTCTTGGCTTATTGTGCTGGAGTAGGTGGTTCTATCCTTATCATTGGTTCTGCACCAGGTGTTGTCGTAATGGGATTGGAGAAGATTACCTTTGGTTGGTATATGAAAAAGATTTCGTGGATAGCTTTCTTAGGCTACCTCTGTGGTATTCTCTCTTATTGGATTATCCGTACGTTTATTTTTACAACACCATTATAAACGGCCGTATTATCTATTAAAGAGCATTAAAAATTGCATTATAATTAAAGCGGGTGGTTCCTCTACGGTAAGGAAGCGCCCGTTTTACTTGTTCTTTATTCCCTCTTCTTGTGGTCTTTTTCTTATAATTAATTTGATTTCTTTATGTGCAACTCATTTCTTTTGCTTACCTTTGCGCCAAAGTACAATCGAATTAATATTATTTATGTCTACACTAACACTTGCTATTATCGTCGTTTTCGTCTTGGGTTATGCACTCATAGCGATGGAAAGTCTGACGAAAATCAACAAAGCTGCAGTTGCTTTGTTGATGTTTGTTTTCTGTTGGGTTCTCTATATGGTCGACCCTTCACCATTTGTGCAACTGATGCACCCAGAGTTTAAGGGTATTGGAGATCAGCTCGTCACATTTGCCAACAAGTTGATAACCGAACATCTTGGTGACACTGCAACCACGCTTTTCTTCCTCATGGGAGCTATGACAATCGTTGAGATTGTTGATCAGAATGGCGGCTTTAATTGGGTTAAAGACGTGATGCGTTCTAAGTCAAAGCGTAGTTTATTATGGAAGATAGCCTTCATGACGTTCTTCCTTTCAGCTATCTTGGACAACTTGACGACAAGTATTGTGATGATTATGATTCTTCGCAAGCTCGTTCAAGACCATAAGGATCGTATGATTTATGCGTCATTGGTTATCATTGCCGCCAACTCTGGTGGTGCTTTCTCACCAATCGGTGATGTGACAACTATCATGTTGTGGAATGCAGGAATGATAACAGCTGGTGGCGTGATAAGCGAGATTTTCATTCCATCTCTTATATCAATGATTATCCCAGCCTTTGTTCTTCAATTCTTATTAAAGGGCAAGTTAGGTGGTGATATGTTAGAGACAGATCACTCTGGTGATACAGAACTATTAGAGTTCAATGGTTCACAACGCAAGATAATCTTTGCTATTGGTGTGGGTGGTCTCTGCTTCGTACCAGTATTCCATTACTTCACAGACCTTCCTCCATTCGTTGGTATCCTCCTTGTATTAGGTATTCTTTGGACGATAACAGAGATATTCTATCGTAGTTTACATCGTTCAAAAGGCGACAGTGAGGATTTCTCAAAGCGAGTATCCAACTTATTGAGTCGTATAGATATGTCAACAATCCTCTTCTTCCTTGGTATTTTGATGGCTGTCGCCTGTCTTGAGGAGGTGGGAGTATTACATGAACTCGGTGGAGGATTAAACAGTTTCTTCCAAGGTAATCATTATGCAGTGACAGGAGTTATTGGTGTTCTCTCGTCTATAGTCGATAATGTACCTCTTGTTGCAGGTAGTATGGGTATGTATCCAGTTCAGGCAACAGGCGACATGGCTGTTGATGGCATCTTCTGGCAGCTATTGGCTTATTGTGCTGGAGTAGGTGGTTCTATCCTTATCATTGGTTCTGCAGCAGGTGTTGTCGTAATGGGATTGGAGAAGATAACCTTTGGTTGGTACATGAAGAAGATTTCGTGGATAGCTTTCTTAGGCTACCTCTGTGGTATTCTCTCTTATTGGATTATCCGTACGTTTATCTTTAAGACACCATTGTAAACGACCGTATTATCTATTAAAGAGTATTAGAAATTACATTATACATAAAGCGGGTGGTTCCTCTACAGGTGGGAAACACCCGCTTTACTTGTTCTTTGTTCCCACTTCTTGTGGTCTTCTTATTATTTATGAGCTCTAATAATCAGCCTTATATAAGACGTTTTTCACGTCTTAGAACCTATCAAATATTTCCATTGTCAGCATGAGCAAGATTGCAGAATATGAAAGAAAACAACTACACAAATACCCAATATAGTTTTATTTTAGTTTGCTGTCATATTTAACATTTCATGTAAACTGTTGCAGAGTAAGGTGTTAGGAGGGGATGATAGCTGACAGGAATGACAGCAAGTTTGGTTTTCAATAAATCAGCTAACGATTGCGAACTCCTCAGATGTACAAGAATATTATCCAAAAAGTTTATGTTTCCCCTTTCATTCTCACCTTCTGATAGGATTAAACTTATCTGGCTTATGGAATAAGCTATAAGTTAATCCGTATGTTTAGTATTGTTCTCTATGAGAGATGAATTCCCCAACAGAAATGTAGCAAAATAGCTTTAATGGATATGAGGATAATTGTTTGCCAACAAGACCCCAAAACGTTCATGGAAAAGTGTGGACGCTAACACCATGGAGACTCATAGTTATTTCATTCAGAATGTCGGGTGAACAGCTGTAAAGAATAAAGTATATTAGGCTATTATATATCACACAAAAAGGAGATAAACACCTATAAATGATGTTTATCTCCAATCTTTTTTGTTGTGTTTAAGCTATGGCTTAATTGGCAAAGCGTACGTTCTGTGCACTCATTCCAACGATGATGTTACCCTGGATGAGCTTGCCTTCTGGTGAGTAGAAGAACACTTCGCTTGGTGCATTATAGCTTGGATTGTCTATAACATAGATGTTACCCCACTTGTCAACATTAACTTGTTGAGGACTGCGAAGCCCTGTCATGTCGAGGTTCGTCTTCTGACCTGTAGCTAAGTCATAGAGGAAAAAACTCTTATCATTGCTTCCGTAAGGAGCATATAGGCAGACAAGCGCATTCTTCTGGGCACTGTATGCAATGGAAGTAGCATTGAAGAGTTGTGTCACTTTGTTGGTCTTTGTGTCAATCTTCTGTACTAATGGCTTTTCGACATAATCAAACATAGACACGATAAATACGTCATTACCAGCAGCAATGTTCTGATTGTAAGGGTTGAGACCAACCTCAATATTCTTTGGATTACGGAATGTGTTGAGGTCTACTACTGCTACGTACTTACCATTACCAGTCATACTATAGTTTGAAAGGTTTGCATAGAGCTTACCATTCGTAATAGAGATGGCCTCTGGGTGGTCACCCACAACAACAGAGTCGACCATTGGCTTCTGCTTATCTCTTGGATTCATCTTATATACTTTGCCGCTGTAGGCAGAGAAGTAAACATACTTACCATCTGTAGCCAAGTAACGTGGCTCAACGTTGTGGAGCTTAATTGTCTGTTCTACTTTACCTACACGGTTCAGAACCTCAATCTTAGAAGAAGTAGTACAAGCAACGACAACCTTATCACCAAATACGATCAAGTCTTGTGCATCACCAATCTTGATGCCATTTTGTTCCTGGTAAGCATTGCGATAAAGGAAAGGTGCTGTTGGACGAGCTTGTATGTTGTAATCAAGAATACCAACAGTTCCATCATTAGCTCCAAAGTTACCGGCGCAAGAAACATAGACGTCTGTGGTTGATACCTCTGGTTGCTTACCATCATAAAAGTCGTCATCATCGCTACAAGCAGTGAATGTGAGCGCAGACATGAGGATAATGCCTAACGCAAGTAGATTCTTTTTCATTGTCTTCATTGTTTTGTTTATAATTGAATTTTTATTGAATCCTTTTATTGTGATTATTTTCTTGCTCAAAGTACCCAGCTTACAGACAGTCGCCAGTTGGTGCCTGGCATTGGATAGAAGCGAACAACCTCATAGTTTTTATTGCCGAGGTTGCGCACATCAAACTGTACTCGTAATTGCTGCTTATTGATGTTGAACTCCCGCGAGAGTGTTATACTATGGTCGGCAAATGGTTTCATACGATTGTCTGGGATATTATAACTCAGCGTGTATCGCTCTCCCATGAATAAAACGTTATAACTGAAATCGAGCCAAGGAGTATGTAATAAGACGCTTGCTGAACCCGAATGAAGTGGTGTGTAAGCTATCTGGTTGCGGTAATAGACGACTGTTGGATCACTGATGTCGGTTGCTTTCATCAGACTATAGCTTCCTGTCGCACTCACGGTCCAATCATTACCCCATCTCTTCTCTATGTTTGCTGATACGTCAAGCCCTAATTGGCGAACCTTCCCAGCGTTCATCATCTGCCAATAGAACATCTTTGGTACCGCAATAATCTTATCGGTGACATTGCCAAAATACCCATCAGCAGTCAAGGAAAGCTGGAGTGTACGATTAAAGGTGTGCGAGTAAGTCGTACCAAGGTTCCACATGCGTGACTTCTCTGGGTTCAGATGGCGGTTACCAATACCTGTATAATAAAGTTCATTGAGTGTTGGAGTACGGAAGATGTCTTTATATCCAAAGCGGAGGCGGAAGTCTTGCAGACAACGCCACTGCATACTGAAGGCAGGCGATAGTCTGTGAAATCCGTCTGAAGCGTTCCCTTGCTTTACACGTTCGTAGATATTCGTTGCAAGAAGAGATGCATTGACACTGAAAGGGCCTATCTGATAGTTAGCTGCTAAGGCTGTCCACAGTGAGTTGCGGGTAGGGTTGGCAGCTTTCGGCAGCGTCATGGATAGATGGTTATGCGCATAATCCTGTGCGAAAGATAGGTTTAATCCCTGCAAAGGATTTGTCCACAGCGTTGCTGTTAGGTAGGTTTCGTTCTGTCGGTAGGTATCTTCTTTATATCCACTGGCAGGTATATCAGAGTAGCGTGACCAAGCGTAATTCCATTTAGCAGCCGCTTTCATCCTGATACGATTGCTAAATCGGTTCTCATAGAGCATTTGCGTAAAGACATTCTTATCTTTCAGCCGCTCTGCCGAATACGTGTTGTCATAGATGACAGCCCCTGGCAATCCTCTGTTTGACGTGAAGCCATAAGCCTTCCACTGCAATGTCTGCTTATCCGTGAGCTGATAGCTCATATTCAGTTCACCTCGCCACGTCTTTATGTCACTATTGTTTCTACGTTCATGGATGGTCTTGATACCATTCTTTAGCGTGAACCAATAAACTCCGTCGGCCCTTTCGTAGCTTGTGTATGCGCCAATCCCCAAACGTGAGAACTGTTGATGATAGAGTAGGGAGGGTGAAAAGAGACCATAGCTACCCGTGCGCAGTGTTGTTGTGAGGTGTGGTTTGCGGTCGGATACGCCTTGTAACGTACTGATATTGATGAGTCCTGCTGAGGTATAAGCCTTTGCACTCTGATAGATATTGTCTTCTTGTCCAATCTGCAAACTGACGAGTGAGACGTTGTCAAGCGTGAAGCGAGAGAGGTCTACCTGTCCACTCTGGCAGTCACCTACCTGTACTCCGTCATACGTAACGCCCGTGTGTCCAGCCCCTAAGCCTCGAATATTTACCGTCTTCATACCGCCTACACCGCCATAGTCCTTCACCTGTACACCAGCAAACCGTTTCAGCGCATCGCCCATATCGTGTATGCCGAGACGCTCCATATCCGTGTGTGACAGAGTCTGTATCGGTGTACTTGCCAATACATTCCCAGGAATACGGAAGCCTTTGACCACCACCTCCTCTATCGTCTGTGTGGAATCATTGGTTACGGTTTGTGATGTCATACTCAAAGGGCATAACAACAGAAAGAAAGAAGCCAGTTGCCTCATCTTCTTATAATGTATCATAAAGGTTCTATGCAGTGCCCTTCCTCGAGGGATGCAATGACTTGCAATGGCAGGTCTTCTGACTTGTTATCCAAAAGAAGGTAAACGCCTTCCCAATCATTCGTTATCAGTGGCTTATGTTTACCTGTGACAGACAACTTACAGCTGCGGGACAGTAGCGGAATCTCACCGCTTTCCCTTTTTAATCATGCTTATAATGAACCTATTGCGCCTACAAAGATACGATAAAGGGAGGAGAATAACAAATAAAGGTATGCTTTTCTGTCTATTGTCTCACGAGAATATTGTCACAATCAGAGAATAGACCGTAATGCAATAGGTAGGCCTATCAATTCATAGATAATGCTCTTTTGAACCGATAAAAGTTGTTCTATCTCAAAAGCCAACCTCAATCAAGGTGCTTTTGAAGGTGTTTCATCTGATGTCCGCCCCATTGGTTATCGTCTACATAAACGAAGCCTACACGGTGATAAAGTCGTTCGGCAGAAGGATTACCAGTGTCGACGAGCAGACCAGTAGGGAGGTTCATCTTCCTTCCTTTCTCTATCGTTGCCTCAAGAAGTAGCTTTGCTATCCCTTTCCCACGGAACTTTTTGTCTACACAGAGCGAATCGATATACAGTTCGCCAGCCGACGTCTCGTCATCCATATCAGCGTAATTGCGACCGAAAGCCTTGAGGGCTCCTTCGATGAAGGCTTGTCTCAGCTTCGGAAGTTTCGCACCATCATAACTGACACAGATACCCGCAATTTCGTTATGTGCTGTTAGTGCAACCAATGTGTTGAGATAGGAGTATTGCGAATCATCCCGTTCTACTAACGATGTTATAAGCTGGTGGAACTCTTCTAAGCTATGGTCTGGTCCTGCAAACCACTGACAACAGTCGTGGTTCATCGCTTCCATGATCAGTCGGGCTATTATTTCAGCCTGTTCTTTTTGTGCATCTTCAATTCTAATCATAGTGCGAAGATACGAAAACTATTTGAGATAGCGTGTTTCTCGTGGGTGAAATCCGTATGATATAAGGTTTGAACAAACTCCCCACCACTTCCTAAGCGAGGAAGGGGTGGGGTGAAATAGGATTAAAGACCTAAATCTTTCATAGCCTTCTTAGCAGCCTCACCAGACTTACCCTGCATCTTTTCGGCAGCTTCCTTAGCAGCCTTCTTAGCAGCTTCAATCTGTTCAGGTGTTGCATTCTTTACTGCATCCTTTGCTTTCTGTAGACTTTCTGTAACGTCCTTTGGATCCTGCTTTGATGCTGCGTCAACTGCCTTGCCAACAGCCTCAGCAGCTGCTTCATTGCCAGAAGCCTTCAAAGCCTCTTGAATGTTCTTTGAATTACTCTGCATCCACTGCTGAATTTTTCCGATATACTCCTGTGCCTGCTTTGGATCCTTCTGTGCCAACTCAGCCATCTTGGTCTGAGCTGTGGTCAATAAAGCGGCAACACCCTTCTCATCCTTAGCCTTTATCTTCTCGTTGAGTTGGTTGATGAGCTGATCAGCATCGGTAGGAGCAGCTGCAGTTGTTGCAGAGTCTGCAGCAACTGACTCTGTTGTGTCTGAGTCTGCATTAGCCTTTGG
Organism: Prevotella sp. oral taxon 313; assembly: GCF_003043935.1. Taxonomy (NCBI): domain Bacteria; kingdom Pseudomonadati; phylum Bacteroidota; class Bacteroidia; order Bacteroidales; family Prevotellaceae; genus Prevotella; species Prevotella sp. oral taxon 313. The sequence goes on along the minus strand of NZ_PYXE01000001.1, from coordinate 1,697,984 downwards.
AGCATTAGTTTTACCGTTGTTACAACTTGAAATAGTCATTGCTGCTACAGCAAGAGCCATAAGAAATACTTTCTTCATAATTTTCTTAGTTTAAATGAATTAAAGACTTAATCTATAAATGTCCTCAAAGATAAGTATTATTCTTGTTAGTTGTTGCCTTTTTAGAATGTTTTAACTATAAAAATGTAAAGTTGATTGACTCAGAGATAATGGTCTTTCAACGTGGGTTTAACCTGTGATACGTTGCTTGTCGATGATGTTAAACGCTCTCCTTAACGGGCAATAACGATCTTCGTCTTACTCTTTTCCAATACTTCGGAGTAATTTGTAATGTGGTAAAAAATAATTACATAAAGTCGAGATGGATGTCCTCACGAAAGGAATATAGCTCTGCTAAAAGTAAGTTTATAACTTATAATAAATCAAAATGTTACGTATAATACCGAAAAAGACGCCCTTCTTGCTTCAAGAAGGGTGTCTTCAACATGCAAGAAGGGCATGTTCTTGAACGTTGAAAGGCGTCTTCTTGTCTCTTCCTCGGCCTTTCTTCGAATGGAGAGACAGGTGTTTGATGAAATATCCTTACAACTTCTATCTGTATATTTAGCATTCCTTTGGTCTCTATCAATATCATTGTAGGGGTGTTGTGGGTTTTGTATCTCACAAAGAGATATCAATTTCTCCACAGAGAGAGAGCCCGCTGAGGAATTGTTTAAACGCAAGATATCACAGAGCTTATAGCTGATGTCAGCGAAAGTACTCTGTGATATCTGTCGTTAGAAGGCCTTTTGTAGGCTCTTCACGTGTGCAAAAAAGCTCTGTTTCGTCTGTGGTATTCGTGAGAGATGATTAATCCCACGATATACCCATCGACATCCTTATCCATTCGCAAAACGTTAAGACAGGATGTCTATCACGTCTTCAACGATCTGTTCGTCAAGTAAATGGTTGTCTGAAAGAAGCTGTTGAAGGTCGAAGCGGTCATAAAGGTCTTTCTTTATACCTCCCACGAGTACTTTCATCTCTGATGTCCCGTAGTAGGCAGCGATACGTTCTCCGAAGCCTCCATCTTTACTACCATCTTCTAATGTGACTACCAATTCGTGGCTTCCTTTCAGTGAGTCGAGTGTCTCTCGGTCAACTTCATTTAAGTAACGAGGGTTGACGAGTGTTGCCTTTATTCCCTTCTCGGCAAGTAAACGAACGACATTTTCACCCTTCTGATAGAAAGAGCCAGCAGCGATGATAGCAACCTTTTCACCCTTCTGTATCACTTTGTATTTTGCTTCGTAAGCATATTCTCTGTCAATAGTCTCCGTAGTGTGATGCACACCATTGCTTGGTATGCGGATAGCAATAGGCTTCTTATCTTGCAGGATAGCCCAACGTAACATTGCAAAATACTCTTCACAGGTTGTTGGAGCAAGATAGATAAGTCCTGGAATGCTGCATAACATTGGTATATCAAAGAGACAGATGTGGGTAATGTCATTCATGGAAGCAGTGCCACCCCAAGTCACGTTGATAACAGCTGGATTAGCGTTGATACAGAGATCCTGTGCTATTTGGTCGTAGGTACGTTGGATAAAGGTGCTGAAAACAGTCCATACTGGTCGCAATCCACCCTTTGCCATACCAGAAATCATCGCTACAGCCTGTTCTTCTGCAATACCCACGTCAACATGTTGTGCGCCAGCTTCTTTACGTTTCTCTGGTGTGAAACCTGCTGCCGAAGGTGTACCGGCTGTCACAGCGATGAGTGTTTTGTCTTGCTTCATCTCCTTCAACAGCCAATCACTAAGTAGTTGCTCGTAGGATTCAGTAGTTGGACGCTCTGGTCTGCTGCCATCTTCCTTATTGAAAGGCATACCATAATGCCATGCTTCCTTATTCTCAACGGCTGGTGTAAAGCCATGTCCTTTCTCGGTATGGATATGAACTACGGTCGGCTTGTTCGTATCTTTCACGCTGCGGAACACCTCGATGAGTTTTTCTACGTCGTTGCCTTCCTCTAAGTACTTATATTCAAAGCCCCAAGCCTTAAACCAGTTGTGATTGCACTGGCCATTGCTTTCACGTAGGTCACGTAGGTTTTTGTAGATACCTCCGTGTGGCTCAGCGATAGACATCTCGTTGTCATTCACGACGATAATAATACCTGTGCCGAGTTCGGAAGCCTCGTCAAAGCCTTCAAAAGCCTCACCACCAGAGAGAGAACCGTCACCAATGACTGCAATAATATTCTCTTTCGTCCCTTTTATATCACGAGCTTTCTGCAGACCAGTGGCAAGACTCACGGAAGTAGAGGTGTGTCCAACTTCGAAATTGTCATATTCAGGACACTCTGTTGGTGAAGAATAGCCACTAATAGCATTCATCTCGTCGAGGTTACCAAGGAATCCTGAAGCACGTCCTGTTAATACCTTGTGTGGATAACTTTGGTGGCTCACGTCAAAAACCAACTTGTCTTTAGGCGTGTCAAAGACATAGTGGAGGGCAACAGTTGCCTCTACAAAGCCGAGGTTAGGTCCAACGTGTCCGCCATGCTTGCTTACACGATTTAATACTGCTTGACGGGTCTCATCAGCTACAACCTTTAATGCCTCAATATTCAGCTGCTTTAAGTCGGCTGGAGATTTAATATTCTCTATATACATCTTCTCTATTTAATGTGAATACATATCTTATTTAAGGGCAAATATAATCATTTTCTGTTGAATACTCATTATTTCAACCCCATATAAAACAATCGTTTTTATCTTTTTATGAATTGTTTATCTCTTTGTTTCATGTCTTTTTCAGACTATTTAAGTCTTGTGGAGATGTTTGTTATCCCTGTAGCGGAGTCGTTGTATAGGCTTCAACCGTTTATTCCACTTGTGTTTTGGGCCAGTTGACAAGGTAGAGATGTTCAGTAGCACGAGTGAAAGCGGTGTAAAGCCAATGGATGTAATCGGGTGTGAGCATCTCGTCTGTCATGTATCCTTGGTCAAGATAGATGTGTGCCCACTGTCCACCTTGCGCTTTGTGACAGGTGATAGCATAACCGAACTTTACCTGTAGGGCGTTATAATACTCATCTTCACGCACCTTCTTCATGCGGTCTGCCTTTAGAGGGATGTCTTCATAATCCTCTAACACATGTTGGAAGAGTTGTTCGTTCTGCTCTTGAGTCAAGGCTGGGGCTTCTGTCATCAGTGCGTCAAGGATGACCGTCATCTCCTCTTCAGCATTATCATAGTCGGGAAACTCCAATGACACATCAGCAAAACGGAACCCATAGAACTCGCGAACATTGCGTACACGTCGCACAACAGCACGGTCGCCGTTGGCAATGAAGGTTAGTACGGGTTTTTCTATCTCCTTTCCACCTCCTGAAGGGAGTTGCGTAACCTGTCTTGTCGCTTGTGTAGTAAGGCTGTTTACGTTATTTGTAGCATTGTTGAGGCTGCCTTTGAGGGATGGAGAAGGGGTAGGGGTGTTCTTATATTTATTCTTCACCACCATCAACATGTCGCCTGTTGTCAGTTCTTCCTCACGTCCAAGAACCATGTTTCGAATACCTTGATTGAATACATTAGCACGTTTGTTGGAGCGTGTGATGACCATAGTCTCGTCGATTCCCACCTCAGAATAGCTGGAGGCCAGTCGTTCGATAAGTTCATCACCTGGGACAATAGAAATGTCAGCAAAGCCATTGAAGCGAATCTTTGGTAGTTGCGTTACCTCATCATGGGTTATCATTTGACGAATAACGGTGGCGTTATAGAGAATGCCAGAGTCTTGACTCTGACGAAGCACCTCGTTTAAGTCGCATTCATAGACTGTCAGACCGTAGGCTCGAAGAACATCTGAACGTAGCGCAGGGCTCTCTTCTTCACCTACAGGAGGGAGCTGTGCCTTGTCTCCAACAAGCAGCATGCGACAGTTTCGGTCGTTATAAACATATTGGATAAGGTCGTCAAGTAAGCAACCACTGCCGAAGGTGGTGTTGTTAGACGATAAATTAATCATTGAAGCCTCGTCGACCATAAACAAGCGGTCGCGGAAGAGGTTGACGTTTAGATTGAACTTTCCATCTAATCCGGTAAAGGCTTTCTCACGATAGATGGTGCGATGGATGGTTGCAGCAGGCTGGTTGGCATTTAAGGAGAATACCTTAGCAGCACGACCCGTCGGTGCTAAGAGAGTTACCTTCTGTTGTAATTGCTGCAGTGTACGTACAATCGCACCCGCTAAGGACGTTTTACCCGTTCCGGCACTACCTCTGAGAATCATTACAACACGCTCGTCACGCTCGGTCATAAAGTGTGTAAAGACCTCAATAGCATGTGTTTGGTCGGTTGTTGGCTCAAAGCCAAAGTTCTGTAATATCCTATATTTCAGTTCATCAATTATCATTGCTTAATGTCTTTTACCCTCATTAATTCCAATCTTTAATGTCTGCTTTACCTTCTATCTGTCGTTCGATGTTATCAGGAAGTTGTGAGAAGAAGTCCATACCTGTGATACGTTCTAGCTCGTCTACGGTGTTGACGTAGTCTGTCTTCTTATGTCCTTTGGCTGAGACATTCCTACAGATAAAGCCAATAGCCTTCGGTTCGTCTTTCAGACGGAGGATAACTTTGAAGAAGGCTTCGGGCACTTGCACCTTATTCTTACCTATTGTCTTATGCTTTTGATTGAGATAAATAGGTCCACAGACGATATATACGTCGCCATACTCTTCTGCCCATGTGCGGCATTGATTCTCTATTGAGTTCCACAGACCACTGTTCAAGGCTGGGTTCTGTGGACACACATTGGTCATGAGGAAGCTTTGCTCCATTGCTCTCTGGCTCCAATGGTTGTCAGCAGCAGGACACATGTGACCTCGGTCGTAGCCAGAACGCATATAATCGTAGGTGTCGACACGTGGTTCTGGTATGTCTTCATCTACTTGGAAGGTGATACCCTTGCGCTTAGCAGGACCGTTAGTGTGAACCGCCGTTAGGTGCCATGCCACCCAGTTAGGTGTACGTGTATCAGCATTATATGAAGTTGTATAACCTTCGCGATAAAGTAACAGGGACGGGACATTGGCTTTGCCGATAGGAATCTCTAATCCTTGTTTTACCTTAATCGTCTTTCTTTGGTTGGTATTTGGGTCCTCATCTGATGTGTTGGAAGCGTCTGTTCTTTCGTTGTTATATGACTCTACAAAGGGTTTGTCTAATGTTGACAAGTCTCCTCTTCGTTTCTCTCCTTGACATGCAACGGCTACTAAGGACAGAGAGAGTATGATGGTTTTTAAGAATATATGGTTCATTGATTGGTATGTTGGTTTTAATGCTATTTATAATAAGGTGGGGCTGCTCCTTATTCAATCCTTTTCCTAATGAGGAGAGAATAGCTTTCTGCCTCAAATGGTTGGTTAAGAATAGAAAAGAAGGGCTATATGTACCTGTTAAGTCTTCTTGTTTATAATAAATTACATGTGTTTACAAAGTTACTATTTTCTTATTACTTAATAGGTGTTTTTCATCAAAGAAGTTTATTAGAGGACTATCTTTTATTGGTCTTATCCGTTGTTTAGGGTGATATAACAGCGACTTTTTGAAGCATAAACATTTGTTTTTCTGTATGCTTTTAGCTTTTTTCAATACCGATAGAAGACAAGTTCTTTCGTCCTATTAAGTGTGAAAGGAAGGTGGAGGAGGGAAAGTGCAGTACGAGATTCTTTCTCTTATCCTTCTCTTTATTGCGTATATACCTTATATATAAATGGCCTTCTTCAGAATGGAAAACGCTGAAGGGGGGGGGATAGCTCATGAGGGTAAAGATAAAAGAAATTAATCATTAAGTTGTAAAATTATTGCTGAAATGCTTGCAAGTAATGATTTTTAATATTACTTTTGCAGTGTACTATTATAATGGTACACTATTACTAATAAATAAGCAAGTAATAAATGACGTTATATAAAACAATCTAATAAAAGAAAGAAAGCCTTATGATTCAAGTTAATGAACTGACTTTCAGTTATCCTAAAAGCAAGCACAATGTGTTTGAGGAACTGAGTCTACAACTCAAAGAGAACCGAATTTATGGTCTTTTAGGCAGGAACGGTATGGGAAAGAGTACACTGCTCTACCTTATTGCTGGCCTTCTACGACCGCAAAAGGGTAGTGTTTTGGTTGATGGTTATACCGCTTCAAGTCGTTACCCAGAAATGTTAGAGGAACTGTATATTGTTCCTGAGGAGTATGATTTGCCTAATATGCCACTCAGTAAGTATGCTAAGATTCACGAAGACTTCTACCCTCGATTTAGTGAGGAGGTGCTTGAAAAGTGTCTGACCGACTTTGAGATGTCTTTAGATGTCGATTTTAAGCAACTCTCTATGGGACAGAAAAAGAAGGTTTATATGAGTTTTGCACTTGCTACTGGTTGTCATCTGCTATTGATGGACGAGCCAACTAATGGGCTCGACATTCCTTCAAAGGCTCTTTTCCGTAAGGTTGTTGCTGGCAATATGGCAGAAGATTCATCGCTGATTATCTCTACCCATCAGGTGCATGATGTTGAGCAACTGCTTGATCACATCATCATCCTTGATAACTCACAGTTGCTTATCAACGCCTCTACCGAGGATATCACCGCAAAATACACCTTCGGCATCCGTCAAAGTAATGAGATGGATGACGAAGTACTCTATGCTGAACCATCACTTCAGGGCAATAATGTGATTGCTCGACGTCAGGAGGGTGACAATGAGACTACTATCAATCTTGAATTGTTGTTCAATGCAGCAACAGCAGGTAAACTTAAATAAAAGAGGGAGGGATGTTATTATGAAGACAACATTAGCAAAATTAGTAAATATCAGCCTTATCATCGCTGCTTGCCTATTCCTTTTCAGTTCTTGTATTCGCAAGAAAGGGGACTTTGGTAAGGTCGTAACCAAGAATATTCCTATTGAAAAGTTCCAGGAATTAGAGGTTGCAGCATTAGTTCCAGTTCATATCATACAAGGTAAGAAATGTAGTATAAAGGTAAAAGGAAAGGAAAGATTGCTTTCATATTTGGATTTTGATGTCATTGATGGCAAATTGACTGTACAAATAAAGAACCCAGATACTGCATTTGGTCAGCTATTCTTTCCCTATAACATGGAAAAAGTGAATAGCAATATTGAACTTTATATTACTGCTCCCAACTTAACACACATAAATTTGCAAGGCTCTAACCCGATTATTTTCTCAGACTCTATTACACTTGATAACCTGATAATTAATTCTGATTTTGGTTGTAATGTTACTATAAATAAGATGAGAATTAATCAATTGAACTTTGTCATAGCTGATGATATGGGTATAAATATTAAGAGCCTAACCGCTAAGCAAGCCAATTTTGATATCTCTGGGAATGGCAAAATAAGGCTGAACTCAGGGCATATAGACAATACATCTTTCTCCATAGCAGGTAATGCTGACCTGAAAATCAGAAATCTGACAGCCAAGAAAGCTCGCTTTGCTGTTCCAGGGAATGCTGACTTAGACGTAAACTTCAACCGCACAGACACGGCATCCTTCTATATAATGGGTAATACAGATGCCAAGATCACGGGAACAACACGTCTGCCAATACAAATGATAGAAGGGGGTAAAGCCGTGATCAAGAATGAAACAACAAGAATTAAATAAACATAAGGAGGATATAAATATGAAAAAATTTGATATAAATCGCTTCTGTAAAGTAATGAGCCGGCTCATCCTTATACGCCGCCGCTTTATCATTAAACTCTTTGCTGGCTTACTCATAGGTTTCTTTGTTATTGCAATAATGTTTTTTCCGTTCTTTGAGAGACAGCCTATGTCAGATGCTTATATAAGAATTAGGTTATGGGGAATAACACCTTTTATCAATATAGTATTTGCAATGTCATTCTTCACTATAGCTACATTCATTATCAGCGACCTTGGTAAACGTCAGCAACGTATAAATGAAATGATGCTGCCTGCAACTAATATTGAGAAGTTTTTGGCACGTTTCATACTTGTTTCTGTAGTTTGTCCATTGCTTATTGCCATCGCCTTTATCGCTGCTGATGGATTGCAACAGCTAACGACAATGCTTATTTTCTATGGTGGAAGAGCTTCCTTGGTCGCAACGTGGTATGAATACTGTCAAAGTTTAAGAACAGGTTCTCCATTATGGGTTAACGTCGAAATAGTTCTTCTTACTAATTCATTCACACTTTTAGGTGGAATGTTCTTCCGCAAGGTTGCATGGCTGAAGACGCTAATCAGCTTATTTGTCATCATTATCGGCATTGCAATAAGCCTCACGACTTTTGCCTATCTTCTTTACGAGTACACCGACTACGAGCTTGTTTTAACTAATAACGCACTCACCACTTTTATAAGCAACCTCATCTGTATAGGATTAACAGTCTTGATGTACTGGAGTTCTTATAAACTCTATACACGTCTACAGGTTATCAACAACCGATGGAGAAATATTTAATAAAGTACTAATTAAATATTAAGGCTTATGAATTTCGAAAATAATAAGGCTATCTATGAGCAAATGGCTGACCGCCTTTGCGATGAGATCATAGCTGGAACCTATAAAGCTGACGACCGAATACCCTCTGTCCGGGAGTATGCCGTTATGCTGCAGGTGAATACGAACACTGCAGTGAAAGCCTACGAGCTACTCTCTCGTGAGGAGATAATATACAACAGGCGTGGACTGGGGTACTTTGTTTCAGCTGGTGCACGTGAGCAAATTATAATAGCTCGGCGTAAAACATTCCTTACACAGTCTCTTCCCTCTGTCTTTCGTGAGATGAAACTATTAGGAATAACAATAGAAGATATAGAGAAAGAGTGGGAGAAAGCGCAACAATGACAGCCTCTTTCTAAATGGATAATAAGTAAGAGGGTTCTCTCTCTATCAGTATCTGATAATAAAACTGAGGGATGCACAGGCTGAAGTGCATCCCTCACTTTATCAATACTTACGGATATATAGGTTTAAGATTTTGTGTTTGCTGTCATTCCTGTCATGCAGAACTATACGTTAATGGATTGATTATAAGTCTGTTATAAGCAAATGTTAAAATGACAGTAAACTATTCTTAAACATATAATAGATATAAATATGCAAGTTCCTCATATTTCTCTTTTCTTATCTGTTATCTTGCAACAACTCGAGCAATTCTTCCTGTGTCAGTGCATGAGAGATGTCAGAACCCTCAAGAAGAGAGTCAGAAAGGTTACGCTTTGTCTTATGTAGACGTAGTATCTTCTCCTCAATGGTGTGCTGACTAATCAAATGATAGACCGTTACGTCCTGTTGTTGTCCAATACGATAAGCACGGTCGGTAGCCTGTTGTTCGATGGCAGGATTCCACCAAGGGTCAAGATGGATAACATAGTTCGCACCCGTAAGGTTGAGTCCCAATCCTCCAGCCTTCAGACTAATGAGGAAGAAAGGACACTTTCCTGTTTGGAACTCCTTGACTAACTTCTCACGCATAGCCATTGGTGTACTTCCGTCAAGGTAAAGATATGGAAGTTTTGCCTTATCCATCGCCTTTCTCACCTCTTCAAAGAAACTGGTAAACTGACTGAAAACAAGTGCACGATTGCCGCTGTCATTGAGACTCTCCGCCAAGTCTATGAACGCAAGCACTTTGCTGCTTGGTAGCTTCCATTTCTTGTCAACCAACGAACAGCTACACGCCATTTGGCGCAAATGAGTAAGCTCTGCCAACGTACTTACCTTGTCAGCTTTATTTTCAAGAATCTTCGCCTCTGTTTCTCTCCTTTTAACCTCATACATAGCCATCTCCTCCGATGATAGTTCAACAGGGAGTTTTATTTCGTTCTTTGCAGGTAATTCGTCAATGACCTCTACTTTTGTTCTACGCAAAAGGAACGGAGAAATCAGACGACGTAACTGGCTTTGACGTGTTTTGTCGTTATCTCCTTCAATAGGCAGGATAAACTTCTTCCTGAACTGTTCTGCACTTCCTAAGAGACCGGGGTTGATAAACTGGAAGAGATTCCACAATTCTGCAAGATGGTTTTGAATAGGAGTACCCGTAAGGATAACCTTGCGTTGTGCCTTCAACAGCATAGCCGACTTTGACATCTTCGTATTGGCATTCTTGATGGTATGTGCTTCATCAAGACAGACTACGTTCCATTCCCTCCCAGTGAGGTCATCCTGCTGAATATTCAACAAACCATACGTGGTGATAATAACATCTCCTGCCTTTGCCTCCTTAATATCTTTTGAACGATCCTCACTCTGATTGAGAATAGTGAGATTCAACGTCGGTGCAAAACGCTGAAGTTCATTGCGCCAGTTAGGTACGACAGAGGATGGTGCCACAATCAGCGAAGCTCCGTTTTCGCTCTGTTCAAGAAGTAGGGCGATGGTCTGAACGGTCTTTCCTAATCCCATATCATCAGCCAGACAGACACCAGCTCCCCACGCTGTCAATCTTGACATCCATTCAAATCCCTCTTCCTGATAGTCACGTAACTGTGCCTGCAAGGTCTTGGGCACAACAGGAATCGTCTTACTGCACACTTCAATGCGCTGACGTAAGGCATCCATAGTCTCATTACGCTTTATATTCAAGGATGTATCATCCAGCAAGTCGCCTAACAAAGAGACAGCAGCAGGTGCTATCTGCAGATGTGAACGATTCTCGGTCGTTACTGTGTCAAGTCGTTTAAGTATGCGTGAGAGCTGGGTGCTTATCGTAATAAATTCATTATCACCGATAAGAATATACTTCTGATGAGTGCTCTGATGCATCAGTCCGAGCAGCTTTTGAAGGGAAATGACCTGCCCCTCACTAATTTCAATATCACCTTCGACCTCAAACCAGTTATTCTTTGATTTAAAAGAAATATGAGCAGCACTACTGCTGATACCCGGATAATACTTTATCTTACTACCTTCAGCCCATTCCATTATGCAAATTTCTCGGTGTTCTTTACACCACTGAATGAAAGGTAGCATTGTGTAGATAGGAAGTGTTATCGAATCCGTAATACTTTGAGGCTTCCATGCTTCGCCTTCATCAAAGAACTCTACCTCAATTAGACTCTCATTAATCGCTTTAAGATAATCTCGCTCTTTCTTTAGGTTACGAACTAATTGCACTTTCTTATGCTCTTGTTCTGCAATAGTGGTAACATTTCCCTTTCCCGGAACAAAGGAAAGACTATCAGAGATACGCACCAAAGCAGTAAGTTGGAAACAGTTGTTTGCAGTGGAAACAACACGGAGCGTTATACAAGGTTGCACATCAACACGCTGTAAATCGTCAAGCTCAGCAACCATGTTGGAGTGGATTTCCGTCTTTCCACCTACAGCTTTAATCAGCTGAACCAGCAAGGTTTCGGCTTCAGCTGGATAAATCTCTTGTGCCAGAATTTCCTTATAAGTCTTATATTCAAACTCAGAAGGGGTAAAGACAGAATAGTCTGTTTCTGAATTTTTCTTGTAAAAGAAAGACGATTTTTCACCTCTTTGTAACTCTTTTACATTCGTAGAGACACTGAAAGAACCATCCGAACGTTTATCTATGATAAGGTGTGGATTGTCCTTATGAATCTTCACAGGCTGCAAGTCATAGGTGGAACCAGTGTAAATATGGTCACAATCAACAAAAAGATACAGATACTTTTCAATATAGACACTATATTCCCAGGAAAAGATTCCTTCTTTAATACGCTGATCAACACTGTCTAAGCACGGAACATCCAGATTTATAAGTTCACGAACAGAAAGCTCTTTACCCACAGACCAACTACCATTTTTCAACCTACGTTTAAGAATGGGAACAACAATTCCATAACGCAACAGATATACGAGCATTGTGTCTCGAACAGTCTCTGTTGTTTGATTCCCTACTGCTTGATTCTCCGCAATTAGCGTTTCAAGTCGAAGCTGCCAAAGAGATTTTACTTCTAATCGGCTCAACAGTGATGTACCACCGAAGTCTTTCATCAGATTTGCTTCAGAAGAGCTACTCTCCATAATGCCAGTCTCCAACTGCAAGAAAGCCCAGTTAGGTGGATTAATAGGCTTAGTTGCCTTTGTCGGAAGTATGCCAAAAGACGGATACATCGTCCAAGTAAGCCAAGATACCATCTGCATATCTGGCTTCTCACACAATTCAAGATAAGACTCTTTTCGTATATTCGCATCAGACTTATCATAAAAATAAGCCTTCAACGGTTGTACAAGGAAGTATGTAGGCGTGTATTCTCTATCCCCATTACGCTTCATCATCGTTTCTAACTTCTTCAGAGAGGTCTCTGTGTTGGTAAAGATAGCTGCAAGTGAGAAATAATAATTAGCAATTGGATTTACAAAAAGTCCCTTAATAGGCGCTACCTTATTATTAGCCGTTATCACCTTGGTATATAGCTTATAGGCTAAAGCGTAATCTTCTTTATACAATGCATCAATTGATGCTATCTGAAGTGTAAAGATATTGCTTACAGATGTTTTGAGATTAATACAGATTTTACCTGTACCTAAATAGTAATAATAAGCAAAGACCGATTCTAATTCGCTTTTTTTAGCTACACTATTGCCTATTTTTTTACGACTGAAAGCAAGTCCTTTTAAATATTCCCAATCCATTACTTTATCCTGAGCCATTGCCATACGAAGAGTAGCATTCATCACAAAAGACAATAATTCTGTGGGCATTGATAGAAAGAAAGTCTCATATTCTCTTTTATCAATTAAGTTAAGGCAACAGTTATTGAACGATTCTAAGACTTGCGCATAGGAAGTCGATATTGCTTCCTCTGCATTTGGTGCAATATAATATATTATCAAACGCACCAAAGGAGATGGTTTTTCATTATTATAAGTCTTCTTATAAAGTCTGCGTATATTCTGTAATAATAGGCTGTTTTCTTCTTTGAAAAGTTCAAAGAGAGAAGGAATCAGCATATCCTTATTTATGTACAATACTTTTCCACCCCCGTAATAGTGAAGATTTACTTCTACCAGTAAACCATCGGTCATTAACCTTTTAAAAGCCAAATCGGAAAGAGATGGCAACATTATCTTCTCCAACAAGTTTGATAGTTTTTTCTTAGTTTGACCATATTTGTAAAAATAAGCCATCAGCATAAGAAGTGTGCGCTCGTTGGAATTAAGAGAAGAGAATGAAAGCATAGAAATAAAGTTTATAATTAATGTTGTATCCTTGTTAAACCTTATAGGACTGGAAGTTAATTAGGGTATACAAAAAACCTATGGTATCAGGAATGTACTTATATGAAAGAGTTACATTCAAGTTACCATAGGTTTGTGCTTATTACTTCGTCTGTTCGATGATAGCATTCTTAATCAAGCCCTCCAGCTCTTCTGCAAGTTCTGGATTATCCTTGATCATAGCCTTGGTTGCATCACGACCCTGTGCAAGTTTGGTCCCATTATAGCTAAACCAGCTACCACTCTTCTGGATGATGCCGTATTGAACACCTAAGTCAACAATCTCACCAATCTTTGATATACCCTCACCGAAGGTAATCTCAAACTCTGCTTTACGGAAAGGAGGTGCTACCTTGTTCTTAACAATCTTCACACGAACCTGGTTACCAATAACTTGGTCGCCATCTTTGATAGATGTTACACGACGGATATCAAGGCGAACAGAACTGTAGAACTTCAAAGCGTTACCACCTGTAGTTGTCTCTGGGTTACCAAACATGATACCGATTTTCTCACGCAACTGGTTGATGAAGATGCAACAAGTATTGGTTTTTGCGATTGTTGAGGTAAGTTTACGCAACGCCTGACTCATCAATCGTGCCTGTAAACCTACTGCAGAATCACCCATATCACCCTCAATCTCCTTCTTTGGGGTCAAGGCTGCTACTGAGTCGACTACGAGAATGTCAATTGCAGATGAACGAATCAGCTGATCAGCAATCTCTAATGCCTGCTCACCATTGTCTGGTTGTGATATCCAAAGATTATCAACATCCACACCTAACTTCTCTGCGTAGAATCGATCGAACGCATGTTCGGCATCAATGAAGGCTGCTATTCCACCCTGCTTCTGTGCCTCTGCAATAGCATGGATAGCCAATGTTGTCTTACCAGAACTCTCCGGACCATAGATCTCTATAATCCTACCACGTGGATAACCACCTACACCAAGTGCCGTGTCAAGTGCCACACTGCCTGTTGGGATTACCTCTACCTGCTCTATCTGCTCATCGCCCATGCGCATGATAGACCCTTTACCAAAGTCTTTCTCTATCTTAGACATTGCAGCCTGCAAAGCTTTCAACTTGCCTTCAGCTGCTGATGTTGTCTCTTCTTTTGCCATATACTATTATCTTGTTTTTGATTGATAAAACATTATTTATTCTTCTTTCTTCTTTTTGGATAGGGTAAAACCTCTACTAAGGTCTTAACAACCCTGACTGCAAAATCAGACCTTGAAACATCTAAAACGTAGTGTTCCTTAGCTCCTTCATAAGGGAATCCACGTTCGGCAGATAGCATCATTGACTTAATTGCCTCGTGTTCTTTGACATAAGGTATATTGTCACAAACTATGATAACCGGCTTTTCGTCAACATAAACTATGTAGCCACCAAACATTTTCCTACATCTCACTGTCCCTGCAGTAGCTATCTGACTACTGACAAATTCAATAAAGTCTAAAGAGCAAGCCATCTTCTTATAGTTCTAAATCACCACCAAACACTTCATGCCAAGGTAGTCCCTGTTTATTGAGTACCTCCAAGAATGGATCTGGGTCGAAGTCTTCCACATTCCATACACCTGGCTTGCGCCACAGTCCCTTGAAGAACATCATTGCACCAGCCATTGCTGGTACACCAGTCGTATAGCTTACGCCCTGCATACCTGTTTCATTATAGGCATCCTGATGCTTACAGTTGTTATAGATGTAATAAGTTTGTTCCTTACCATCCTTGATACCACGGATACGGCAGCCGATAGAGGTCTCGCCATCATAATTTTCACCGAGGTCTTGTGGGTTTGGTAATACTGCTTTCAAGAACTGTAAAGGTACTATCTTAACCTTTGCAGTCTTACCAGAACCGTCAGCTAATGGTGCTTCATATTCAATCTCATCGATACGACTCATACCAAGGTTCTGAATACAATCAAGGTAAGTAAGGTATTGCTGACCAAAGGTCATCCAGAAGCGAGCACGCTTAATTGTCGGATAGTTCTTGACTAATGACTCCAACTCCTCGTGGTGCATCAAGTAAGAGTCGCGAGGACCGATGTTTGGATAGGTAATATCTTGATGTACTACCAATGGTTCTGTCTCAATCCATTTACCATTCTCATAGTAAAGACCCTTTTGGGTAATCTCACGGATATTGATTTCTGGGTTGAAGTTAGTTGCAAACGCCTTGTGATGGTTACCTGCGTTACAGTCTACAATGTCAAGATAGTGAATCTCATCAAAGTGATGCTTTGCTGCATATGCAGTATAAGCCTGTGACACTCCTGGGTCGAAACCACAACCGAGGATAGCTGTCAAGCCAGCCTTCTCGAACTTGTCCTTGTAAGCCCACTGCCAGCTATACTCAAAGTGTGCCTCATCTTTTGGCTCATAGTTAGCGGTGTCAAGGTAGTTGCAACCGCAAGCTAAGCAGGCATCCATGATGGTAAGGTCCTGATAGGGTAGTGCAAGATTGATAACCAGCTCAGGCTTGAATGAGTTGAAAAGTTCCTTCAACTGCTCAACATCGTCTGCATCAACCTGTGCAGTCTTGATGTCAGCCTTGTAGCCCTTATCATGAATTGCCTTAACCAGTTCGTCACATTTCTCCTTACGACGGCTGGCAATCATGAACTCCGTAAACACGTCCTGGTTTTGGACAATCTTAAAAGCGGCTACAGTGGCTACACCACCTGCGCCAATCATTAAAACTTTTCCCATAGTTCAATCCTATTCCTTGTCATATTATCCTTTTTCTCCATTTCAACGTAAGGGGAAAGGGAATGTTATGTTAGGAATTCTTATTTTATAATTATTGTTTTTATGCTTATTTCTTACTTAATCTTACGGTCAATTTCTGATGAGGTTATGCCCATTGCGTTTAGTAGCGAATAGCCTAATATTTGCTGTTTGAAGTTGCCTCCTTCGAGTGGTTGCATTGCAAACAGCGTGATATGTTTTAGCTCATCATCTACATCGCGAAGCGTAGATCGTAGTGCACTCATCACATGCCCATCCTCAGCATTTGGTATTATCATAATACGCTTAACCTCTTCATGATTAAGAATGGTCTTCAGAAGGTCGAGAAGAACATTGTCTTTCTCGGCTGCTTCATCACCAGTAGCAATCGTATTAATAATGAACTCTCCAAGTTGAACATCTTTGAAAGCTTGTCCGTTCAACTCTTTCTCATAGTCAGACGGGACAAAGTTCTCTAGTTTTCGATTCTTTCTGTCATGTAGAAGGACTACTTGTGTCTCATGATTTCCTGGCTTCAATCGTCCGTCAAGGGCTATGTTTACAGCCCACTGACTGAAATCAGCAGCTGGAATACGACGGTTAAGCATTCGCTCAAAGTTGACAATGAGGTCGAACGCAACATGGTCTATATAATCACCATCCACGATGATGATATTCTCACTCCATTTAATGTTCTGTGCTTCTTGTGCATTCATAGCTACAAAGATACATTAAATCAAGCGAAATGCAAAATAAATAACTTCGTTTTTAATGCTTTATCTGTTTGTGTGATTTATAGATATAGATAATTATAGCAAGGAAGATAAGGGAGAACAGCACTATTGATGACATGGGAAGCATTTGGGCAGAACATGTTGTAAGATACAATATAACTACCATTAGTATGGGCATAATGGTACGGATAGCCTTTGGATTGTTCTTTCTTCGACTTTGTTCGCTCAATAGACTTGTGTCGTATGGGTGTTTCTCTTGGTTGATAATCAGTAGGAAGACGATTATTGAAATAGCAGGATGTGCCAATATAAGATACTTAGGACCGTAGCTGTCTGCCTCTCCTGCAAAGCTCCAATGCAGGATAATACTCTCAGGACCGTTCGTAATACGGAGTAATGAAATGACGGTAATTGCAATGATGATGGCTAATGATAAGATTCTACTTTTCATATTCGGATTGTTGTCTACGTTAGGAGTAACTGTCTTCATGTACAAATATACGCATAATCATAGTAAATTCAAAGCGAATATGTTGTTTTTTCATCTCTTAATCACAATAGATTAAGAGCGTATTCATGATGGCTTTTTATGTTGTTTATTCTCTTTCTTCAAATTCTTTTCATGAGTGGAAATATTTATTTTCATGAAAAAAAATAATTATGTTCACGTAAAAAAATATTTTTCTTCATGAAAATAATTCGTAGTGATATCTTTTTTGTCTCAGAAATCTTGAGTAGGAATAGTGATATTGTTATGCTTTTGAGGGTGTGCTGAATGGTTATTATCAATTATAAAGAGTAGGTCTGTAATCTGTTTCGATGGCTGTGAGAATATGTATAAACAATCAGTAAGAGACCTTTCCATGGTAATAGGACTGATAATATGTAACGTGATGAATGATTAGAGACAATAAAAAAGAGGCCTCTCCATAGTGGAGAAGCCTCTTAGCGTATGTTATATAGTGATTAAACTATATCAATTTAGTCTGTGCAGTAGGCGATTATGCCTCTTCGCTCCAGTCTTCCTTGGTCTTGCGAACATAGCTCTTGTAACGGAGCTTAGCCATATCCTCACAAGCCTTGAAGAGCTCTTGACCCTCGTTTGGATAAGCTTTGAGGACAGAGAGGAAGCGAACCTCACTGTGAAGGAACTCTTGGAACTTGTCCCAATCTGGAGCCTTAGAGTCGAGAGAGAATGGGTTCTTGCCTTCTTCTGCCAACTGTGGGTTGTAACGCCAGAGGTGCCAGTAACCACAAGCAACAGCGTTAGCCTCCTGAGCCTGGCTGCGACCCATACCACCCTTAATCTTCAAACCATGGTTGATACATGGAGAGTAAGCAATAATGAGTGATGGACCTGGATAAGCCTCAGCCTCACGAATAGCCTTTAAGGTCTGTGCGTTGTCAGCACCCATAGCTACCTGAGCTACGTAAACATAACCGTATGTAGTTGCCATCAAGCCGAGATCCTTCTTGCGGATACGCTTACCCTTAGCTGCGAACTGAGCGATAGCACCGAGTGGAGTAGACTTAGAACTCTGACCACCAGTGTTTGAGTAAACCTCAGTATCGAGTACTAAGATATTAACGTCTTCACCAGAAGCGATAACATGGTCGAGACCACCGTAACCGATATCGTATGAAGCACCATCACCACCGATGATCCACTGGCTACGCTTAACGAGATAGTGGTCGAGAGTCTTCAACTCTGCACATACAGGGCAACCCTTTGCTGCACCAGCCTCGATTAATGGCTTCAACTTAGCTGCTGCAACCTTAGAAGCATCAGCGTCGTTCATGTTGTTAAGCCATTCTTGAGCTGCTTCCTTGAACTCTGCAGATACATGCTCGTCATCCATAGCACCGCTAAGGAGCACTACGATGCGCTCACGCATCTTCTTGTTACCCATTGCCATACCCATACCGAACTCGCAGAAGTCCTCGAACAATGAGTTGTTGAATGCAGGACCATGACCTTCCTCGTTAGTTGTGTAAGGAGTAGAAGGTACTGAAGCTGAGTAGATAGAAGAACAACCAGTAGCGTTAGCAATCATCTCACGGTCACCGAAGAGCTGTGAAACGAGCTTAACGTATGGAGTCTCACCACAACCAGCACATGCACCAGAGAACTCGAACAAAGGCTGAGCAAACTGAGAGTTCTTAGCGTTTGACTTGATATCTACCAAGTTCTGCTTGCTCTTAACGTTCTTAACAAGGTAGTTCCAGTCGGCTGCACGACGTGTAGCTTCCTCTTCACCTGCAACAAACTGTGTCATTGACAATGCCTTGTTACCCTTCTTACCTGGGCAAACATCAGCACAGTTGCCACAACCTGTACAGTCGAGAACAGACACCTCGATACGGAATTGCATACCCTTGAGCTGCTTTGGAGCAAGAATGTCAAGTGTTGGCTCATTGAAGCCAGCCTTCTCTGCCTCATCCAAAACGAATGGACGGATACAAGCATGAGGACAAACGAATGCACACTTGTTACACTGAATACAGTTCTCAGCATCCCATGCAGGAACAAAAGCAGCTACACCACGCTTGTCGTAAGCAGCAGTACCAACTGACCATGTACCGTCAACGGTGCCATGATTAACGAAGTCAGAAACCTTCAAGAGGTCACCTGCCTGTGCGTTCATAGGACGAACGAGTTCTTTAACGAATGCTGGAGCATCGTCAACCTTAGCTTCATCGTCTGGAAGGTTAGCCCATGCTGGATCAACAGTCAGTTGTTTGTACTCGTTACCACGGTCAACAGCAGCAAAGTTCTTGTCTACAACATCCTGACCCTTCTTGCTATAACTCTTAACGATGAACTTCTTCATCTGGTCTACGGCAAGGTCGAGAGGGATAACCTCTGTGATACGGAAGAAAGCAGACTGTAGGATGGTGTTGGTACGGTTACCAAGTCCAATCTCCTGAGCAATCTTTGTTGCGTTGATATAGTAAACGGTAATATTGTTCTTAGCGAAGTAACGCTTTACCTTGTTAGGTATAAAGTGTACGAGTTCATCACCCTCAAAGATTGTATTCAGCAAGAATGTACCGTTCTTACGCAATCCACGTGTTACGTCATACATGTTCAGATAAGCCTGAACGTGGCATGCAACGAAGTTAGGAGTATTTACCTGATAAGTAGAACGGATTGGGCTATCACCGAAACGGAGGTGAGAACAGGTGAAACCACCTGACTTCTTAGAGTCGTAAGAGAAATAAGCCTGGCAGTGCTTATCAGTGTTATCACCGATAATCTTTACTGAGTTCTTGTTAGCACCAACTGTACCGTCAGCACCCAAACCATAGAACTTAGCCTCGAACATGCCTTCACCACCTAATGGAATCTCTTCAACCTCTGGGAGAGAAGTGAAGGTTACGTCATCAACGATACCTACAGTGAAATGATCCTTTGGTTCTGGCAATTCAAGATTATCATAAACAGCGATGATCTTAGCTGGTGTTGTATCAGCAGAACCAAGACCATAACGACCACCAACAATCAGTGGCTTGTTCTCAACATCATAGAAGGCACTCTTTACATCGAGGTACAGTGGCTCGCCCTCAGCACCTGGTTCCTTTGTACGGTCAAGTACTGCAATACGCTTAACAGACTTAGGAACTGCAGCGAGCAAGTGCTTAACAGAGAATGGACGATAGAGGTGAACGGCAATCATACCAACCTTCTTACCCTGAGACATCAAGTAGTCGATAGCCTCACGAGCTGCCTCAGTTGCAGAACCCATCAAGATGATGATATTCTCAGCATCCTCTGCACCATAGTAATCAAAGAGGTGATGCTCACGACCAGTAATCTTGGTCAATTCGTTGAGATAGTGCTCAACAACCTCTGGTACGTTCTCGTATGCACTGTTAGATGCCTCACGATGTGTGAAGAAAGTCTCAGGGTTCTCAGCAGTACCACGTACAACTGGGCGCTCAGGAGTCATTGCACGGTCGCGGAAACGCTTAACATCTTCCTCGTCAACCAATGGACGGATGTCTTCCTGGTCAAGACACTCAATCTTATGATACTCGTGTGATGTACGGAAACCGTCGAAGAAATTGATGAAAGGAACTGATGTCTTCAATGAAGCAAGGTGTGGAACTGCAGAGAGGTCCATTACCTCCTGTACAGAACCAGAGCAGAACAATGCGAAACCAGTCTGACGACAAGCCATAACGTCCTGATGATCACCAAAGATACAAAGGGCGTGGCTTGCAAGTGTACGTGCTGAAACATTGAATACACATGGCAAAAGCTCACCGGCAATCTTATACATGTTAGGAATCATCAATAGAAGACCCTGTGATGCGGTGAAGGTTGTCGTGAGAGCACCAGACTGTAAAGAACCGTGTACGGCACCAGCTGCGCCACCCTCTGACTGCATCTCCTGTACGCTAACAGTCTGACCCCAAAGGTTCTTACGTCCACGTGCTGACCACTCGTCTACGTGCTCAGCCATAGGAGATGATGGAGTGATAGGATAGATAGCAGCTACCTCTGAGAACATGTAGCTCACATGAGCAGCGGCTTCGTTACCATCACAAGTGATAAACTTCTTTTCTTTAGCCATTTTGAAATTTATTAAATGAATATTGTTATAATGTTTTTGGTCTTGCCTAATATAGGAAACCCATTAGCCAAAGAGGTACTTGATTGTCTTTCCCAACTTCGGTATTGTATATAATATAGGTTGTGTCGTTACTGAATCGTTTCTTGTTCTTTCCTGTATCACAAACCTTAAATTTGTCTTTCTGACTGATAATATATGTACCAGGCTTATTACTTTCGTTTACTAAGCAGACTTCTTGTAGTGCATTGACAAAGAATGTCTCCATAAGTTGCTGATCATCAAGATGGATAGGATAGATGGCATATATCAAGTTGGAGTTCTGTAGCATTACCTTTGCAGGCTTCTTTGGAAACTCCTGACCTACTGGGTAAACAAGACTTATGAGTCGTGCATCAGCGAGATTCTTGATGTAATTCATTACAGTAGCTCGACTTGTATTGATTTCTTTAGCAAGGTTACTGATGTTGGGAGCCTTTGGGCCTTCCAGAGCAAGAAGATAAAATAGCTTCTTAATTTTCGTGAGATATTTCAGATCTATTTGTTTGATGAGGAGGATATCGACCTCTGTCATCATGTTCATAGTCTTTAACAAGTTCTCAGAAAAGTTACGATGCTCTAAGAAGAAAGGGTAGAAACCATGGTGAATATAGTCTGCAAAGAAACTCATGGGACTAACCTTTGAGAGTATTTGTCTTGTTATTTCCTCGTGGTTGTTTACTATGTCTTGTAAGGTGTAAGGCTCAAAGTGTTGTCCTGTCTGTAGGTTTAAGTACTCACGGAAGGAGAATCCTCTAAGGTTGTAGCTCTTTACTATGCCATTCAGTTCGGGGTTTTCTTCTTTCAACCTCATGACGCTTGACCCCGTGAAGACAATCTTCAACTCAGGATAAGAGTCATAACACAAACGGAGTTCACTGCTCCAATTTGGCTGCTTGAATACTTGATCAATTAACAATACTTTTCCTCCATGGCGATAGAACTCGCCAGCAAAGTCTGCTATTCCTCTACTTTGGAAGTAAAAGTTGTTCATGTTTACATAAAGACATTGGCGATCAGTAGAGCCATAATACTCTTTCGCATATTGCAATAGGAAGGTAGTCTTACCCACGCCTCGTGTGCCTTTGATGCCAATGAGCCTGTCGTTCCAATCGATTTCATCCATGAGCCGACGGCGCACAGGAGCATTTACGTGCTCCACCAAGTAAGTATGCGTGCGAAAGAATGCGTCCATCTTGTTCTCTTTATATAATGTTATGCACATGCAAAGTTACTACTTATTTCTCTTATTTGCAAACTATAGATAGCAAAAAATGATTTTTTTATTTTTATTTTGTGGTATATTTGCTTTGATGTACCTTTGCACAACATAAATAAAGGACATCTATGACGTTACATATATTCAATCCCGAGCATGATATAGCATTAGCTTATGATAATAAGTATTTTACGGCTCCACACGCTGGAAGGCTACTTCGTCACGATTTAGATTATCTTCCTGTTCTTTGGGCAGCGGAAGGTGACTACGTTCTTGTAGAGAACATTGGTTCTGCTCAGCAACATGCACTTCGCCTTCAACGTTACGGTGAACAGGTTAACTTTGTAAGCAGAAACGATGTTGAGCGTCTTTCTGAACATATAGATAATGTGTCACCATGGGGATGGGACGCTGCCTTGAAATTTCAATTAGAACAGGTGGGCGTTAAAACAGCAGTTCTTCCTACTGACAAAGAACTTGCCGATATACGAAAACTGAGTAATCGACAATTCTCTTCTACCGTGTTGGAGGGGTTGCAGACGCAACTTGCTAATCCTGTCTTGCTTGGTAAGGCTTTTTATGCAGACTGTTTTGCGGATTTAGAAAGCATGCTTCAGACGATAGGAAAGGCTGTGATTAAAGCGCCATGGAGTAGTAGCGGACGCGGCGTACGCTATGTTGATTCAATCTTGGAGCCTGCCTTGGCTAATTGGGCTAAGAATGTGATAAAGATGCAAGGGGGAATAATGATTGAACCCTATTACAATAAGGTGAAAGACTTTGGTGTTGAGTTCTATTCTGATGCTGAAGGTGTTCACTATGCGGGACTATCTGTCTTTCATACCGTTAATGGGGCGTATCTTGGTAATAGCCTTGCTGATGAAGTAGAGAAGAAATCTATCTTGTCAACTTATATCTCAGAAGGTCTGTTGAATGATGTAATAATATCCTTGGAGCAGTTGCTTACCAGTCAGTTGCGTGGTGTTTATAGAGGTCCGTTGGGCGTTGATATGATGATTGTTGCGGCAGAAAAGGGGTTTATGCTTCATCCTGTTGTCGAAATAAATCTACGACGTACGATGGGACATGTCGCTTTGTCACTATCAAAGCGGCATGAACTCTCTGATAGAATAATGCGTATTGATTATGACGGGGCGCACTATCATCTCCACCTTGTTCATAAGGATAGATAATGACTACTGTCAGAGAAAGGGTGTAAAAGGGTCTGCGAGTTGATATTGAGGGATAGTAAAAAGATAAGGTAATCCTAAATATTATCATATCTTGATGTCGTTTATGTGGCTTACTGAGTTTCTGAGTGATGTTTCAGATACTACATACAGTGCCTATATAATTTTTTTCTGTATGCAAAATTCACCGTTGTTCTGTGAGTGACTGAAGTGTCCTACTGCTTCACTCCTTGTCTTCATGATAACATCTTGATAACTACTTTATATCTCGGGGATAACTGCAAGTGAGTAAAAAAGTATTACATTTGTTCTATCTAAATACCCTCATGTTGGGGGTATAATATCCCTAAGGTTTGAATTTGTAATATTCAATAAATCAGTATGTTATAAGCAGCAAAGCAGAAGACGCCCTTCTTGGGCCAAGAAGGGCGTCTTCTGCATGCAAGAAGGGCATGTTCTTGAATATAATTAGGCCTCTTCTTTGAGCTTAAAGAGCATGTGTTGGGGTTGAGAGTTGCGAAAAATGTTGACATAAAGAGACTTGATACCTCTCCTCATAGACTCTCAACGAAGGGGAAAGGAATGTTTAGTGGGAAGGACCTCCCCCGACCCCTCCGAAGGAGGGGAGCGCCTAACGGGATATGGTTTGCTATGATTTAAGAGTCTTCAGAATTTTGGAGTGATAATAATCCGCCTAAGCTTAGGTATTTGGCGAGATGTCACACAGAGGAACGGAGAGTACGGAGGGTTATCAAAACAAAGCACTGGTAGGCACGGAGGCACCGTCGGTGCGTGGAGCGACGGAGATAGTTTGTCAATTCTGTCAGCAATTTATATACAAAGCGTTCATACCAAAAGGGTTATCAGAAATCTGTACGCTGCACCTCCGTCGCTCTTTGTGCCATCGGCACCTCCGTAACATTGCCTTTATCTCCATCCTCTCCGTAGCTCTGTGTGCCTTATTATATAAGCGTTTTAGTTTATCACTCCATATTTCGGAAGAACCTGATTTAATGCGTGACAAGGAAGGTGAAGGAGCCTAATCTAAGTTGTTAATAGCCAACACTCAACATTTAGTACTCACGGTATAAGCCATAATCACCCAACACTCAATACTTAACACCCATCAAACAATCCATTAACAGCTAACAAAACACCTAACACCCATCAACCACTATACAAATCATTACCACCTAACACTTAACATCCAACACCTATAAAAAGCCATTACCACCTAACACTTACCACCCAACACCCATCATTTAGGCGGTTATTCATAAATAGGGAAAGGAGGAATGAACTCTTGGATTGTAGTAAAATTGATGATAAGAGACAACTGGCAACGATCATGCTTGAAACATGGTTGTCGTATGCCGATAATTAATGGAATTCTTTTCGTGATATTGTGAGTTTGTATACAATGTACAAACCGTTGCTTATTCAGCTATCATAACCGAATAAGGAGTGAAGTATTAGACTTTAGTTTGTTAATGAATCCAGTTGGATTAGTTGTTATATAGCCAGTAGACCAATCCAACAATTGCTATAGCAACGAATGTCATAACAATCTTCATTACCTTATTTATAATCTTGCGACGGCGTGCAGCTGATGAAGAAGGGGGCTTAATTCCTCCCGTGTGATGGTGCGTATGATGATGCCTTGTCATGTTTTAGAGTTTGTGTGAGAAGGGTCTCCTGTAGAGAAGTAACCCTTCGCTTGTTAATATAACTTTACACTAATTGTGACAAAGGTACAAAAAATCACGGATACAACCTAATGTATCCGTGATTTTCTTAATTTTAATTTATTTTAGAAACGGAAACTTAATTCCAAGTCGAACATTGAGTAGTTCGGATGACCTGCAGGACCATTCAAGGAACGGTCGTGAACGTAAGAATAAATACCACTTAACGCAAGGCTCTTAGTAAACTCATAATCAAGTCCTAAGTCGTATTGAGTGCGCTGCTTATCTGCTCCATCAGATGGCTGATACATATCGTAACGTGCCTTGGCATGTAGCTTCTTAGGAATGATAGGTGCAATGACTAAAGCATAAACACCCTGAGCTTTGTCTCCATCTGCACTAAGATTGCAGTCTGTAGCTGCTGAAGCATCTGTGTTGCTCAGTGCTTTAGCGAAAGCATTGCCAGTAGAATGTACGTATTCTGAGCGTACTGTCCAGTCTTTAATCTTGTATTCTGCAGAGAAGGCATAGCGTCGTTGTTGCAGGCTACGTACACCAGAGTGTGTGGTTCCGGCTGCGTCTGTCCACGTACCCTTGCGAGCATACGAACCTGTCCAGCCGAAACAACCTAAGCGCATACCTTCAACAGGCATTACCCATACGCCACCAATGATGTTCTTCTGCTGGTCGACATCTCTTACGTTGATACCCTGTCCGTCGAAAACTCCAACTTGATAGTGTACAAGGTTCCTACCAGCATTATTCTTTAAGAAATCACCTTGTATCTGTACACCAATATCTCGACCGTTTGAAGGATGCGCACCAGCACGGTCAGAGAAGCTTGCCAACTTCTGAACACTTTGTGCTACGCTCATGAAACCTTGGTCGATAGGGTGGATAGGGTTGTCGAATGTAAATGGATTCTTGAACTGTCCCGCCTTAACACGGAAGAAATCATATTTCTGCCACTCGATGAATAAGTCGACTACACGGGGTGATGCGCCCAAAGTAGAGGTGTTACCATTAAACTGTAACTGTGCTTTCCAATACCAATCATTTAAGATACGGCCATCAAGAGAGACACGACCAAGACGGAGGTTGAATGTGTTTGACTTGTTGTTATGCATACCATTGTATTGGTATTGAACGATACCAAAGCCTGACAGCTTAACGTTATTAATCCATTTCGGTGCTTCTTGTGCTTTGCTGAGAAGCGAGCATAGCATCATAACAGATAAGATAATTGTTTTTCTCATAACTATATGAATTTAGGTAATGATAATATCTTAGGTTGATAACTTGGCTGTTAACGATGCAAAGATAGTGTTTTATCAAACATAAACAAAATATTATGATGTTTTTATTGTGTGTTTTTCTTTGTGATGGCGATTGATAATGTTATCCTTATATATAATAAGGTGAAATTGTCTGTGATGTCAGTAACAAAGGAGGAAAAACCTGTGAACTGACAAGACAGACAATTTTTCTTTAGATATTATAGCTTTACTATCTCTTTTCTAATAGCACTACATTCTCAACGTGTGGGGTGTGAGGGAACATGTCTACGGGTTGAACAGCTGCTACCTTGTAGTCAACATCGAGTAGAGCGAGGTCGCGTGCCTGTGTGGCAGGGTTGCAACTCACATAAACAATTCGTTTTGGACTTGCTCCGAGGATTACGTTTACTACGTCTTGGTGCATGCCAGCACGTGGAGGGTCGGTGATGATGACGTCTGGACGACCGTGTTCATGGATGAAGTCTTCCGTAAGGATGTCTTTCATGTCACCTGCATAGAAGAGCGTATTGTCTATTTTATTAACCTCAGAATTGACCTTTGCGTCTTCTATTGCTTCTGGAACATACTCAATACCAATAACTTGTTTGGCCTTCTTGGCGACGAAATTGGCTATGGTTCCCGTTCCTGTATATAGGTCGTAAACAAGTTCGTCACCTGTAAGGTTTGCAAACTCGCGCGCTACAGAATAAAGATGGTATGCTTGTTCGGTATTGGTTTGATAGAAGCTCTTTGGTCCCACCTTAAACTTCAAGTCCTCCATTGTCTCAAAGATATGGTCATTTCCCTTGAAGAGAATGAGGTCGAGGTCGTTAAAGGTGTCGTTACCTTTCTGATTATCAACGTAGAAGAGTGATGTAATCTGTGGGAAACGGTCGGCAATATGCTGCATTAATGCTTTTGCACGTTCGTCATCTCCCTCCTCGTCGTAGTGGAACTGTATGAGTACCATCCATTCGCCGGTATTAGAGTTACGCACCATAATATCACGGAGTAGGCCATGCTGTGCGCGAATGTCGTAGAACTTCATCCCTGTCTGGTGTGCATAGTCGCGAATGTCATTACGTAGTTCATTACAGAGGTTGTCCATCAACCAGCATTTCTCGATAGGGTAGACCTTGTCAAAAGCTCCTGTGATGTGGAATCCGATAGCTCCTTCTTCTAAGCCAGCGTCTTCTGGCAGAGCTTGAAGCTCCTCAGCTGTGTACCATCTCTTGTTAGCACAGCCGAATTCGAGCTTGTTACGATATTCCTTTGTATGTACAGAACCCATGATAGGGCGGAACTCAGGAAGCTCAACCTTACCGATACGGCTTAGTTGGTCGTAAACTTGTTGTTGCTTTGCCTTTAGTTGCTCTTCGTAAGGGAGGTTCTGCCACTTACAACCACCGCAGATACCGAAATGTTCACACATAGGTTCTTGACGAATATTGCTCTTGCTAATGAAGCGGATGACGGTAGCTTCACAGTAGTTGCGCTTCTTCTTGCGTATCTGAAGGTCTACAACGTCTCCTGGTACTACAAAAGGAACAAAGATAACCTTGTCGTCTACGTGCGTAACACACTTTCCTTCGGCTGCTACAGCCTCTATTGTGACATTCTCCAGAATGGGTAATGGCTTTCTTTTTCTACTCATAATCTGTTTTGTATTTCGTTGCAAAGTTACTAATTTTTTCTTGTTTGTGGTTTACATGATGATATTTATCGGTTCTGTGTACGCCAACAAAGTAAAAATGTAAGGTCAACATAGCAAATTTTACAGAAAAGTTTGCTACTTTACCTATTTATTGGTATATTTGCACTATACAAATAACTAAAATTCATTATCATTTTTAACTTATGAGCGAAAAGAGAGTTTATACCTTTGGTAATGGTAAGGCTGAAGGTAAAGCTGACATGAGAAATCTCCTTGGAGGCAAGGGTGCTAACTTGGCAGAGATGAATCTTATTGGTGTTCCGGTTCCTCCAGGCTTTACAATTACCACAGATGTATGTACAGAGTATTATGAGAAAGGTAAAGAGACTGTAGTAGGTTTGCTAAAGGCAGAAGTAGAGAACAGCGTTAAACATGTTGAAAGTTTAATGAACTCAACCTTTGGAGACCCATCTAATCCTCTGTTAGTGAGTGTACGTTCAGGTGCACGTGCTTCTATGCCTGGTATGATGGATACCATTCTTAACCTTGGTCTTAATGATGCTGTGGTTGATGGATTGGTTAAGAAGACAGGTAATGCACGTTTTGCTTATGACAGTTATCGCCGTTTTGTACAGATGTACGGCGACGTTGTATTGGGTATGAAGCCTGTAAATAAGGAAGATATCGACCCATTCGAGGCTATTATTCAGAAGGTTAAGGCTGAGCGTGGCATTAAGCTTGATAACGAGATGACCGTTGATGACTTGAAGCAACTTGTTGTACTCTTCAAGAATGCTATCAAGGAACAGACCGGTAAGGAATTCCCAAATGATCCTATGGAGCAGTTGTGGGGTGCTATATGCGCTGTGTTCGACTCATGGATGAACGAGCGTGCTATCCTTTATCGTAAGATGGAAGGTATTCCACAGGAGTGGGGTACAGCCGTAACCGTACAGGCTATGGTATTTGGTAATATGGGTGATAGCTCTGCTACAGGTGTTTGTTTCTCTCGTGATGCTGGTACTGGTGAGAATCTCTTCAATGGTGAGTATCTTATCAACGCACAGGGTGAGGATGTTGTTGCAGGTATCCGTACTCCACAGCAGATTACTAAGGAAGGTTCACTCCGTTGGGCAGCTCAGCAGAATATCGATGAAGAGACTCGTGCTGCAAAGTATCCTTCTATGGAAGAGGCTATGCCTGAACTTTATGCACAGCTGTTTGCCCTCCAGGATAAGTTGGAGAAGCACTACCATGATATGCAGGATATGGAGTTCACTGTACAAGAAGGTAAGCTCTGGTTCCTCCAGACTCGTAACGGTAAGCGTACAGGTACTGCAATGGTTAAGATTGCTATGGACCTTCTTCACGAGGGAGAGATTGACGAGAAGACAGCACTCGTGCGTTGTGAACCAAATAAACTCGACGAGCTTCTTCACCCTGTATTCGATAAGGAGGCATTAGCACAGTCTCATGTTTTGACACGTGGTTTGCCTGCTTCTCCTGGTGCTGCAAGTGGACAGGTGGTGTTCTTTGCTGATGATGCTACAAAATGGCATGAGGATGGCCATCAAGTTATCATGGTTCGTATCGAGACATCTCCAGAGGATCTCGCTGGTATGTCTGCTGCTGAGGGTATTTTGACTGCTCGTGGTGGTATGACATCACACGCTGCCGTTGTTGCACGTGGTATGGGTAAGTGCTGTGTCAGTGGTGCTGGTGCTATCATGGTTGATTATAAGGCACGTACCTTGGAAATTGATGGAACTATAATACGTGAGGGAGATTATATCTCTTTGAATGGTTCAACAGGTGAAGTTTATCTTGGTGAGGTGAAGACTCGCCCTGCTGAGGTTACAGGTGACTTCGCAGAGTTGATGGACCTTTGTAAGAAGTATAGTAAGCTGGTTGTTCGTACCAACGCAGATACCCCACATGATGCAGAAGTAGCAAGTAATTTCGGTGCTGTTGGTATTGGCCTCTGCCGTACAGAGCACATGTTCTTCGAGAACGAGAAGATTAAGGCTATGCGTGAGATGATTCTCGCTAACAGTACGGAAGAGCGTGAAAAGGCACTTGAAAAGCTTCTGCCTTATCAGAAGCAAGATTTCTATGGCATCTTGAAGTGTATGGATGGTAAGCCTGTAAACATCCGCTTGCTCGATCCTCCTTTGCATGAGTTCGTTCCACACGACCTTAAGGGACAGGAAGTAATGGCTGAAGAGATGGGCGTAAGTGTTCAGTTTATTCAGAGTCGTGTAAGTGCACTTTCTGAGAGCAACCCAATGTTAGGTCTTCGTGGTTGTCGTTTGGGTAACACATTCCCAGAGATTACTGCAATGCAGACCAAGGCTATCCTCGGTGCGGCTGTTCAGTTGAAGAAGGAAGGATTTGATCCTAAGCCAGAAATTATGGTACCATTGGTTGGTATTGTTAATGAGCTTGACATTCAAGAGAGTATCATTCGTAAAACTGCAAACAAACTCTTCAAAAAAGAAGGTGTTGAGGTTGAATTCAAGGTGGGTACGATGATTGAAATCCCTCGTGCTGCTTTGACAGCTGATGTTATTGCACAGAAGGCTGAATACTTCAGCTTCGGTACAAATGACTTGACTCAGATGACCTTCGGTTATAGCCGTGACGACATCGCAAGCTTCTTGCCAAGCTACTTGGAGAAGAAGATTCTTGATGTTGACCCATTCCAGGTTCTCGACCAGAAGGGTGTTGGCCAGTTAATCCAAATGGGTGTTGAGAAGGGTCGCAAGACTCGCAAGAACCTCAAATGTGGTATCTGTGGTGAGCATGGTGGTGAGCCAAGCTCTGTTAAGTTCTGCCATCGTGTAGGTCTTAATTACGTTAGCTGTTCTCCATTCCGCGTGCCTATCGCAAGACTTGCAGCGGCACAGGCAGCAGTGGAAGAAATGAAGTAATTTCTTAGAGATATGTTTTTTAGGCGGTATACCATGTTTTTACGTAGGTATACCGCCTATTTTTTATGTTTTATAAATGAATATCTAAAAGAGGATGGCCTTTACCTTTTCTCTCACTTCTAATTTACTAAGTTCTTTACAACAATCTTACTTTATACCAATATGCAATTTATTAAATCAGCGTTTATAGCACTTGCTTTGTTCTCTACGATAGGAGGAACGACTGCTTCTACAAAGAGAAATACGAATATTCAGTCTGGAACGGTTTACATTTGTACGGGTCCAAAGGCAAGAAAGTATCATTCAAGTCAAAATTGCCGTGGTCTTAATAGATGCTCAGGCAGTATAAAAGGCCTTTCTGTGAGTGCGGCAAAGTCAAAAGGTTTTAGTCCATGCAGGATTTGTTATAGATAGTTTGTTTATAAACTATGTTTTAAAACATAGCAAGAAGTATGTAATATGCAGTCTTGAACCTTTATAGTTAAGTGTAAAGCAACGCTTTTTATATTCGTTCTCTACTATTTACGGCTTCTTTTTACTATGAGTATAAGGCTCTTAGTGCTATACACTACGGTTTAATTTATGATAGAATTACTTTTACGTGAGAAGAGACATTAATCTTGCTAACGTAAGAGTTGGGTACGTCTAATAATCCTGTTTATATGTTGTTCTTTGAGAAATGAAAAGTTGTTTGCTCTCTTAAAAATGTAACGATATAACTATAGTATTTTTAATTTCATTTTGCTGTCACTTTTAACACTTCGTGCAAACGTGCTACAAATCAGCAGGTTATAAGCTATTCTCTTGTGACATGAGTGACAGGAACTTTCATTTTGAGGATTTCTTTCATTGTAGAAAAATAGGGATATTATAATGAATGTGAGAAATAGCGTTTCTGAGGCGGACTCGTTTTTGACAGTAAGGATCTTATCCCAAGTTTAACCGGCAAAATATTTTTCATAAATTTTCGGGATATTTTGTGTAGTATTACTTAATCCGGCAAAACGAAAAGTAGGTGCGTTGTAAAACGAAAAGTGATATTTTGATGCAAAACGAAAAGTAACAATTCTCAACACGCACACAATAGTAAAAAGGTGGCAAATTCTTGCAAGACTTGGATAATTCTGCAAGATTTTGCCACCTTTTAGATTATACGTTGAGTTCAAACTTTATATCTTCATTACCATTAACAGATACCTAATTTCCCCTTTCTTGTTACACTGCTGTTTTCCAGAATGAATAATCCGGTCTAAAATCTTGTAGTATTTATTCATCGTTTTATCAGTATTTGAATAGTATTTAACCAGCATTCTTATACAGCATCATATCTGTATAGGTTGAGTTATAATTCATGCGAGCATTGAATTCCACCTTAGTACACTTCTCAAATGGATTACCGATATGCTTATTTCGACCTATCCAGTCACAGAGTTCAAGTATAGACGACTTATTGCTTGTGAAGTAAACAAATGAATGTCCAGCAAGAACCGACAGTACATCGAGGTAATCTGCAAGTTTCCAATACATCTTATAAGTACCAACTTCGGTACTGAGGTAAGGAGGGTCAACCAAAAATACAACATTTGGAGTATCCTTATACTGATTAAAGACTTGTTTATAGTCTGCTGAAACAATTGTTAAACCATCCAAATAGCCTTCACAAAGCGGATAATCAGTAGAGCGAATATTGTTATACAACGTCTCCTTGTTCATGTCGTCAATATTCAGACAATACTTCATCGAAAATAAGAGAGAAGACGATATCGTGATGAAGTCCAAATAACCATAACGATCTTGATGTTTAATTAAGCACTCAAAAATTCGTTTACGTGCTTCTCCAACGATAGGCTTATGCTTAGGCAGCTCACGAACTATCTTTCTAAGTTCTGAGAGTAATTCATTAGTCTGTGACACGTGTTCCAGACGTAGCCTATATCCATCAAAATCATTATACACGACTTTAGAATGTGGTTTCTCGGACTTTGCAATATGCGACAACAAGCCACTGCCTCCGAATAAATCAACAAATGTTGTTCCGTCTGGGAACTGTTCTAACACCTTCTTAAATTCTTTTGCAAACATCCGCTTTTGTCCAACGAATGGAAGCGGAGCTGAATAATATTTTTTCTTCATAATGATGCAAAGGTCGTGAGTTTTTCTTTCACAAGCATAAACGTATATACTGATTACACTGCAAACAAATTGCAGTCAGTTTGGAATCGCTTGATAAGTCCATATACTTTACGTTCACTAATAGCGTATTTCTCTGCAAGAACTGCCACTATGTAAGACACTTTTTCATGATTTTCCAACATGTGTCTATATTCTGTATATAAATTTATATATTTTGCGTCATCCAATCTAACTCCAGCAATATGGAGGTTTCTTAATAGTTCCCTGTTAATTTTTACAATCTCAATTATCTTCATATCTAATAAATTTCGTAAATTTGCAAAGCCAATCACTTTTATTTTACAATAAAACGCCACAAGAGCGAGCGAGGATATTTGCCCCCGATCGCGCTCTTGTGGCGTACATTGTTAAAAGTGATTGGCGTTGCTTATTAACAGGCTGGGGGCTTTTTACCCCCTATTTCAGCACAATAAAAGTTGATTATAACATAATATTTTCTTTTCTGACAGAACTGACTTGACTCACCAACAGAGGCGTTAAAATTAAACCCAGCTCTGCCATATTCACTTTCTTATATATAAAATTCATTAAGCATATGTGTATTAGGCATCTTGCACTGATATATCATGAATCAATATAGGCTGATTACCCTCTGTGGCTCTCTGAATTGTCAACGTGTGATTCCCCTTTTGCAAGTCAAATTCACAATAGACCTCTGTCCAGCCCGACCACACCAATTTCTTCTGAATCGCCCCATCAACTATTACATAGATGTACGCATAGTCGTATCCATTAGGCTCAAGCCCAATATGTCCCGAGGTAACATAGTCTTCATATTCCGCTCCAGAATACCTTGTGGTGGCGAATTTGAAAAAATTCTGTGCCGCTATCCTTATAGCTATCCTGTTAGATTTGCTTGCAAAATTCTTTTTTATTGCACTTGTCATAGAAGATAGTGCGACAAGTTTTCCTGAACTATTACAATTACTCTTCAAGAAAAGGTTCACAGGAGGGGTTATGATTGCCGCCCCTCCGCTTAGTATTACATCTTCAACAGAAGTATCTTGAAGACATTCATCTCCGTGTAATCTTTGATGATAATTAAAGACTCCTTCCGATTTCTGCCTTCCTGTGTATTGACATCTTGGATTGCTGACCTTGTAACTTTCATCAGCATACAATAACAGTGTTATCTTGCCGTCGCAAAGAAGCCCCTTTGCGTTGTCTATCTTTATGTTAACTATTCCGTCAACATAACTACTCTCTATCTCTACATACTTGTGATAGATATTGGAATGAGCTTCATCATTGTACTTCAAGGTATAAGCGTTAATTTTCTTATCGCTTTCAAAAGTAATATTACAACTATACACAGCATCAGCATTAACAACGAACTGGATAAGGGAGTATCCGACGCAATCTATTGTCCCTCCAGACAACAGTTTGCCCGACTCTGATCTTTCACTCGCACTTTCGGAATAGGTCACAGAAGTATCATACCTGCCGTCTCGCTGGTCTAAGTTATCAGCTGAGTTAAATGTCATAGCACGTCCAAGTAATGCAATGTTTGCCTGCTGACCTGCTTGACAAGACTTCCATAGTAAAGCACGCTGCTCATTCGTGGAAAAAGCTAAATCGTCTATTTTTGAGACATTAATGTTAGGGCGAACACGGAACATCTTGATACTTCTACGCACAGGCAATGCTTCGATAAACTCTTGCATAGCTGCGTAACACGAACTTAATCTCCATCCTGCGTGACTTGATAGTTTTAACCCAGCATACCCAGTAGATAATCTTGAAGACATAGCAGCTATTGGCTCGGCAGTAGGAATATTGTATAAGTTTCCAAAATTCTTATTGAGGTCGGTATGTCTATTCGCCCCCCATTCTTCTTCACCCAGTATAAGGGTCACATTTTTTGCACTTGAAAAAGATAATGCTTTTTCGAGTTCCTTAAATCCTTCCATACCTGTCGAACTACCATTAGCACTATTCATCAGTAGTAGATACTTATAGTTAATAACAGATAACGAACTGTTTGACATGTTCATCAGCTCACCCTTGAATAGTGCATTGATATTAATGGTGCGACTCTGAGCTGGTCTGCCGTCGTTGACAATAAGAATATCAACCAAGTCGTTCATTTTCGACAACCATCCAAACCCTATAGGAGATGCGATGCTCGCAGTTAGTGAAGAACCTTCTACTAAAAGCGCATCAACATTATTTATGTTCACTTCGTCACAGTAAACATCTGCTGGTCTGATATTGTTTTCTACGTACTCATTCAGCGTATATGTTCTGTATGAAGAAACGATGGCGCTTCCTTTTTTCCACCCAAAGCAAAAGCGAGCAAACTTTGCATTTGCAGGTATTTTGATTTCTTCTGCATTCAATGAACGCGTTACGTTTCCAACAAATGATTTTTCCTCATCGTAGAATGCAACAATAGAAGCACCTACGCCAGAGGACGTGACGACAATTTTTGTAACATTACTCAAATCAAGGTATGCTGGAGTATAATCCCAAATTCTGTTTGGCGCATAACTACCAGTATCTTCTTTTAATAGACCCTCTTCTGATGACTTTAACCTGAAATCATAATCAGGCAATGCTTCTTTAATTATAAAATCCTCTTTAACCTTGCTGATAGCGCTCATGATGGCTTGAACAACATCTCTGATAGGTGTAATTTCTTTTCTGTATATTTTTGCAACAGCAGAAGAGTTTATAGTGGTACAGAACCTTATATACTTTGCCCCTTGTGGAATTGATACTTCAGCATTATATTTTTTATCCCCCGCAGGGATGCCTGACAAAAACTCCTTGCTCTTACCATAGAAACAGACGAAGTTTACGTTAGCATCACCGCCAGCAAAAGATACATTAATTCTTAATGTTTCCCCTAATTCGATAAAGTTTTTCGTAGCCTTCCATGCGGCACGTGGTGCAATACGCCCATCTGGGAAAAGTGCATACCCTACCTCCATAACATCAATGTATGATGTCGCTTTCGCATCTTTTCCCAAAAAAAGAGTGCTGTAAACCTCCTGCAAGTTCTTTCCGTCATCCGTGACTGCCTTGACGTTCGCCAACGCTTTTGTCACCGCTGCTTGCGACATAACAGAGGTTGTACTATCACCGGCTTCCTGCGCAATAGAAAGAGTCGTTCCACCACTGATCTTTCCCATCAGCAGCCACCCTGGCTTCTGATAAGCATAAATATTTCCATTCTCAGAACTATCAGCGTGTGCATCGTCATAGATGCTCACTAACTGACCATAGCGGAGAGTCTTGCCATTAGTTTCGACTGGGTCTGTATCAGCTTCCATAGCTGACTTAGACTGATAAACCTTTTTAATACCAAATCCATCAGCAGACTGCTCCAATGAGGCTATGTATGCTAATGTATCCTCGTGTAGCTTACCCACCTCTTCAGGTGTGATACTATCTACTTGACTTTTCTCTTTAAGTTCCTTTGCTCGCTTGAGCAAACTGTATATTGTATCCATTATTACTTTTTATTTTGGAATGATGAAATATGTATTAATTGGACAGTTAGCAGGAGATGGAAGACTGGATGCCCCCAAGCTTCCTATGAGTTTTCCTTTCCCCGATAGCACTTGGATGTGAACAACCTGCTCCTGACCATTGTATGAGCTTACTCCTACAACAATAGCACCAGAGACAATAGGTGGTACTGGCACTCGTGTCGTAGGGTATTCGAAGATTACTCCAGGACCATCAGTCCATTCTGACTTTTCACTTTGTACATCAACCTTTATAATAGTATAGTCAGATCTCACTTTAGATTGTATTTGTCCTGAATAACCATTCCTCAGTACCCACGGCATATCCTTATATTCTGTTTCAGACAACTTAACAACTATTGATGGAGCTATAAGGTCAAAGAGCGTTTTCAATTCACTGACATTAAAGACACCTTCTGTCTTTTCATATGTCAAGAAAGCCTCTGCAGTTTCTCTACAGGCACGTTCCTGGCCATCCTCAAATGTGCGTACATCAGAAGTAGATTTTCTAACACCAACATATAATGGATCATTCCAACTATTAGCAACCAGTGTAGTTTCCTTTATCTCATAAATGATTCCATCAAGCACCAACCAGTTCTTCTTAGTTTGAAAAGTAGTAGTCTTATCCCCTTCATTAAGTTTCTTCAACTCTCCTTGGAAGCGTTCAAGCAGAAAGGCTGATGTGTTAGCACCAAGAGCCTGAAGAAGTGCAGACATCTGATTGATTGGATTCTCCTGCAATGTTTTGAGATCATCGATGTAGAGGGGCTGCCCACCCTCACTAAAGAGCATCTTATTCATATTCGTATATTTCTATGCGGAAAGAGCGTCCCGCAGGTTTATAATGATTCAATAGGTTTAATATAGTTGTCAAATTATGCCCTCCATACTTGTCTTCTGCAGCATTTATTGATGTACATAGGAATGACGGTACATAGACAATGAAAGAAGGCTGCTTAGGGACATCGTCATACGCTCTGACATACAGCGGAGGATTACCACTCACATAAACAGGGGTCAGACCTTCACTCTTGAAATGTAAAACAGTCTGTACTCTCTGATCAGCAGAGACGATGTAAATTTGATGCTCTGAAAGAAAGAAGGCATCATTTAGGATCTTCTCTATATACTGAACACCTGCCGTTATGTTGAGACGATTCAAGACGTGAGAACGGTAACTATAAAATCGGTTATACAAATCCCTTATTCCACGCAGCATCGCTTTGAGTAGTGCTACGAGCACTTTGCTTCTCAATATTGGAGGCAACAGCTGAAAGCCAAGTTTGATGATATCTAACTTATACCACATAGTTCAATGTATTTCTTAGGTTCACAGTAACAAAACTTCCACCAACAGCGGTGTAATTATTACCGCTGATTTCTTTATATATAGTCCCATCCGTGCTGTACTTACAGATATGCAGTTCCACGTCCAGCACACCTTCTACATTTTGTATAGCATCAACCAATTTCGTCTTGTTGAAAGTACCGCCATAGATAATCTTTCTGACATAGGCGTTCACAGCATCCTCTACAGCATAACTACCATCTGCTATTCTTACACCTGTTCTATCAATCACCAGTGGGTCGACGTGTATAGTTGCATTGATACTTATTCTATCTGCAGGCAACGAGCGAACAGAGAGCACAACACCTGCTATTTTAACACGATTCAAATACTGTTTGAACGCTGTTAAAACATCTTCTGAAAGAATAGCCGGCTGTCCTCCTGCTTCAGCAGAAGCAAGAATCTCTACGGACGTTCCTCTATCGCGTACAGCAACATATTTAACAAGTCGCTTCTTCTCGTTTTCCTGTTCGTAGACATATTGTTGCGTCGCCTCATTAAAGATTAAAGCATCACCATACTGGAACTCTTTTGCAATCTTATAGTACCAAGGTACACTTGCTACTACAGCACGACTGATTTTATCGTCTACATCCGCCTTGAACTGGTCGAATATAACCTCCAGTACGTGACTGCAGGCAGCAACTATATAAAACAGGATGTTCTCAATACTGACCGCTGAGAAACTATCATCAAAAGTGTCATTCTCTGATAGTCCGTATTGTTCTCTTACTGTAGCATCTGCCATAAAGGCATTTGTCATTGTTTGTTTTATCTCTGCTATACTACGAGCCATATTTATCTACTTTAATTGAACTGTGGTGCAAATTCACCACCGAACACCCTTAGCTTGACATCCGTCATACCTTTCTCTGTTGCTGGAGACACATCGTTAGCCTTGCAATACTGTTGTATTAATCGGTTGAAACTTACGTCAGGAAGTTGCAATCTGCTTCCAGCCTCTAACGTATCAGTCATACCAATAGCATTAGCAGCAGCCAAAGCAGGCAATGCTTCCAGCGAGCCATACTCCTGTATGGCTATATCAGCCAAGGTCTGACCATCTTTTACTTCAACTTCCATCTTATTACGAAATAAAGAGCTAACATCACAAGGACACCGAATGCGATAAAGCCTGTTTCCATTGCACGCTTTTCAATCCATTTCAAATTCTTTTCCTTGTAAACTATCTTTGGGTTCTCTTTATATTGTTTATGATCCTTATCGTGTATCGTTATGCGGATGGTGTCATGCACTGGTGTCAGACCTTCTACCTTAGCTCCTGGCAGACTTTCTAATATGTGTGTGAGGATACCGTTATGTATTCTTGCCGTTGAGCGATATAAGGCATTCTGCAAGACAGAAACAGAGTCTTTCGTTGCTCGCTCTTGATGATACTCAGGTAATGCAAGTGACACTGGCGCAAGACGTTCCGTAACCCTTATAGTATCGTGGCTAACGACGTGCAGGGTATCGGTGCTTACACTCTCTACAGGTACATAGACCTTATGAGAGCAAGCTGAGAAAAGTAAGGCAGTAAGAATAACTGCTAATAATACTTTTAATGTTTTCATATCGTTGTTGTTAGATGTTTGCGTATTCAGCCTTTGCATCAAAACAAGGACAGGCCTTAATATATTCGTTAGAGGTAATTCTACCATCGTGGTTCAAGTCAGGAGAAAAATCACGATGTCCCTGAATAACTGCCGTAGGGTACTTATTATGCAATAGTTTCAACAGCGAGCGCAGACTTTGCTTCTGTTCCTCTGTGCGATTGTCAATAGGTTTACCATTAATATCAATACCGCCAATATAAGCGACATTGATAGAAACTGAATTGAACCCCTTTACGCCATTACTCACCTTCTCCTCTTCGAGTAACTGGGTAATCTTGCCGTCTGGCGACACCACATAGTGATAGCCTGGATTAGTCCATCCTTTCCGAATGAACTCTTGTCGTAGGCTCTCAATAGTCTGTGACTGATGGCTTGCAGTGCAGTGTATTGCAATATATTTAATCGTTCTCATTCTTCCTCCTTTCCGTTCTTAGAGTTGACAACTCGGTCGATGTAATTTCTCACGTCGCCCCATTTACTCTGGATGTAGATACCCACACCGAAGATAGAACCAGCATAAACCAATGTCTGTGACACATACCACAGCACGCTGTCCTTAACATCACCTCCGTTGAAGAAGAAGCTCAGAAAAGCCATTGCCACACCACTTGCAAGCAGAAATATGGCTGAGCCGTATTGTATCCATTCCTTCGTGTTTCTTTGCATATTGCTTAAGTTTAATATTGTGCATCTATTTCGATGCTTTTAGTTGTTATTTTTATATTAGTCACAGTTTGTCTGTCCATCTCCAGCTGCTCTCTGATGAGCGTCCTCCAATAAATAGGATCATTGTCAAGCAACATATCACTGATACCACAGCCAGTCATCGGTCGTTCTTTTAACTCTCCCTTATGTAAGTGAAGAATCAAAGCCTGATTCTGATGCAGCGTGTCACCGATAACCAGACCAGAGATAATCTTTCCGTCTGGTCCTCGATGCGGTTGTATAACCGCTTCATAGTCTATCAATGTAATACCTTTCATATCAATGTTTGATAGTTACGTCTTCATAATCAGTCTTCTTAAACTCCTGTGCCTTAGTCAGAGGTGGACCAGTTGGTCCATGAGTACCCTGGTGTGTATGGCTATTGACAGCTTTAACCAGTTCATTAAGTCTCTTGGTTAAATCCTCAATATTAACCAATCCCCCAAGCTTACCTCCATTTATCGTTATAGATTCAACATGATCCACAGCTAAGACGACAAGGCTTGAATAGTCTCCTGACAGACTTCCAATGATGACTGCAGTACCGACTTTAGGAACTATCAGCATCTCACCATTATCATCTGTTTCAGATGCACGAAGGCGAACATCTGGTACGAGAAGGCTTCCTATTTCCACGTCATATTTGAGACGTAAAGGTTGAAAAAATAAACGAGTAGACAAGTTGCTTGACTATCAACTGGTCTACTCGTCAACCTATCTACTCGTTTATTATTCTACATTTTTATCCTTCCCCTGAAGGAACAGGTCCTACGGGTTCAGGTCCCACATGTTCGCCTCCACCGCCTTTCTGCTTTTTCTTCTTCTTGGCGACGGTGTAGAGTGCAAACTCACGTAAGTTAGCATCGCCAGTGAGTTTTAGCGTACGGAGCACTCCGGTTGCTCTGCTGCGTAGTTTTACGCACTTGATGTTTTTCGCAGGCAGGAAGTCTTCCACAGAAGCAGCACCCAGTGTGCGCAATCCAGCCGAGAAGATAGCGAGGTCGTCAATCTTGACGTTCTTTCCGTCGATAATGATTTCCTTGATGCAAGCCACCATATCGCGCAATACACCATAGATGCAACCCTTTGAGAAGGGCACATTGTGCGTAGCCATGTAGTCGGCAAGCTGGCGGAGGTCGATAGTCTCTTCACTTACGGCACGTGCATAAAACTTCTTATAGCCCGCACTCTTCTTGTTCTTGTTCTCGTAAATCTTGTAACGAATCATAGTTGTTGTTCCTTTCTTTACTTGTTAGTTAAACATTTTGCTTTCTCTGTGTGTAATCACGTTGCAAAGATAGGAAGGGTGCGAGAGTGGGTAGAGGTTTTCAGCGGTTAGCAGGGGTTAGCAGGGCTTATTAAGTATTAGATGTGGACTTTGCGGACGGTTGTCATGCAAAGAGTGGAAAAACGACAGTGGCTTGCACTTTGAGAGTACAAGCCACTGGAAATTACATGATAGCGACTTTTATTTAAGTTTATCTATTATGCACTGCGCCATTTCGTGCATTTGTGTAGCAAAGAGAACAGGAATGCCATTAGCATCCTCAGCGTAATGTTCTTTGCTGTTTTTTATACCATTGTTCATATACCCGAAAGCCCTAATGCCATTTAGTCCTCCTTTTACAACGTCGTTGCAACGTTGTTTTAGTATTTTGCTTCGTTGATTGGGAGATAATGATGTTATACAATTCAAATCATTATTAGGGTCATTTTTATAACAATAGTATAGCCATATCTCAAAGCAGGGGTTACTTATTATCCATCTGCCAGTATCATCATTTGACTTAGAAGAAAGAATTACCTGCAACTTTGCGTAAAAGTTATCGACATCAGACAACAAGAAAACCTCATCTATTTTTTCTAAATAATAAGTCTGGTCATCAATTATAAATTTCCCATCCTTTCTAATCTTCTGCCATTCTTTCTGCATTTGATCAGGATGTAATCCTTGCCCTTTTTTTGATAGAAATAGTGCTTTTAAGGCAGTGGATTCCTTGCTATTTATAAGTTCTTTCAGGAAATCCCGTTCCCTTTTTTCTCCACCTGAGATAATAAAAAAAAGTGATGGCTCACGAAAACTATCCCCTTTTTGGTAGTTTGGGGAGGCATTGAAAGCTGTGATGACATTGTTTGCTTCACTATGCCCTACGTCTGTCTGCCTATCCTCTGCATCAGTCTGATCTTCATTTTCTCGATAACAAATAGACGTTTTTGGCTCCTGTTCGGAGTCATCTTTTTTATATGAAAACTTTGAAAAGTCCATAAGTCATTACATCTTTAGGTCTCCAATAAAGGGAATGGCACCATAACGTCCTTCCATATACCCATTTGCAATATTGATGGTATTATGAATCTTAAAATCGTTTAATGAGTACATGTGGGTGCTACCATCCTTTTTCTCAACCATCCAAACCTCATCTGTACGGATAAATTTTTGATCCAATAAACAGGTCTCATGCGTTGTGAATATTAGCTGGCCAGTTGTCTTCTGTTTAGAAAAGATTTTTACTAATTCTCTTATAAGATGTGGATGGATACTATGTTCAATTTCATCAATTAGGACAGTTTTACCATCCCTTATCGCATCATAAAAAGCAGGAGCAAGGTTAAGTAGGCGAACTGTTCCGTCTGACTGCGCCACAATATCCATATCTTTTGAATAGCCGTTTCTCCCAAACTGTTCAAACATCATCTGGCTAATCTTTCTAACCCCATTTTCAACGGTGATATTTCGTCTAATTCTGTTCTCTGTTATTTGAGATATTCCACCAGATTGCATTTTGTTTAATTTCTCTATTAACGGTTCTGCCTCATCGTGGGAGCGAATCCATTCATCAAAATCCTCTGTTTGAACTTTGACCGTATTGATTCCTAAATCAACAGCCTTGAGTAGAGCTGATGTAAACTCAGTGATTTCTTTATTTCTTCTAAAAAGTTCAATTAAGCCAGGG
Organism: Prevotella sp. oral taxon 313; assembly: GCF_003043935.1. Lineage (NCBI taxonomy): Bacteria > Pseudomonadati > Bacteroidota > Bacteroidia > Bacteroidales > Prevotellaceae > Prevotella > Prevotella sp. oral taxon 313. The sequence goes on along the minus strand of NZ_PYXE01000001.1, from coordinate 1,654,410 downwards.
ATGAACGAATGAAAGCCGATTAGTAATAATTCTTCATGAAACCAATTCTTGGCAATAGCAATGTTTTCATCTGATAAAACAGGCATATCATCATTAATAGTCAATAAACTGGCAAAAGGATTTTTTTCTAACCATGCTTTAATCATTTGTTGAACCTCATCTGATGGCTTTACTGCAAAGGACAAAGTGTCGCCTTCTCTTGTAAAGACATTTTTATTCTCGTTTGCACCAAGTCCAGATTCCATTAGAGTCTCAGATCTAATCCCCTCTTCACCAATTCCAACAGAATAGATAAATGCTTTTCCTGCTTTTGTAACAAACTCTATAGCCAGAGTTATTGGTTGTGAAGCAGGATCATCCTTTAACGCATAAAAATATCTTGAAACTTTAGATTGATTTAAAAAATCTTTATTAGTCACTAATAACTTGATAAAGTCAACACCTTTCAGCATATTGGATTTTCCAGCACCATTGGCACCATATATAGCAGCCATTCTTAGTGTTGGTAACACTCCTGCAGCCATAGTAATATGATTGGGAAGAGACTCCTTTCTCATATTAGGGAACATATCAAATTGAACCTCATCTTCAAAAGACAGGAAATTCTTTAGTATTACTCTGAGTAACATAACGTACAAATTTAAATGATCATAAATGAATAAAGATAGCTTCTAAATGTATCTATTTATTGATTAGGTGCAAATATACAAAAAATATATATGCCGTGAAAATTTCACGCAACTTTATTTGTTATATTTCTCATATCGCCCCCTCATGGTTCTCCCAATGCCTCGACAATCATCGCTACTTGCCGTGGAGTGAAGACACGCTGGTGGGGCGAGTAGCCGATTGCTTTAAGTCGCTCTGTCAAATCTGGGTAAAGATGTATCCATAGGGAGAGTTTCTGCCATGCTGCGCTTGGCGAGAGGTGAGGATTATAAGCCTGTGCCAGTTCTGTACGCCCATAAGCACGGAGTCGGAAAGGCTTTCCTAATTCTTTCAAAGAAGGGGTTGTACGATTGTTGTGGTTGAATAGTTCTTTGTTCATATTTGTTTGATTTATAACGTTGACAGCCTATCAATACTATTAACTCGTCTACTTGTAGACTTGTTTACTCGTTTACCCAATTACTACCTTATCACTTACGGTGCATAAGTGGGTCACTTTTGAGGCGTAAGTGGGTCACTTATGGTTGACAAGTGAATGAGTAACAAATGAATGGTTAATTGTACGGATAACTTGTCTACTCGTCAACTCATCAACTTGTATCACACTACAAAGTTGGCAATTTATGTTCTATTTTGCAAATGGTATTTTTGTCTTACTTGTTTGTGTTGGTAAGATGAAGGTGTAATAAGGCATGATGTTTTTATATACAAAAAGTTGAACTTATAAGCTCCCAGTTATAAGTATTAGACATATTTCTTTGCAAAGGTACATGATATAGGTATATGATATAGTTACAAAATTACGTAAATTATTTAGGATATTAAAAAAGAAAGTCATATCTTTGCAGCAGAAATAAAGAAATAAACAAACAAACAAATAACATAATAAGGACAATGGGAAAACTTCTTGAGCAACTTAAGAGCTATTTCGAGAATACTCCAACGGAGGTTCTTGAAAAAGAGTGTGCAGAGTGGGACTACCTTAATGAGATAGGTCCTGACGTATTAGAGTATGCTAAATTGGTAAGAGGCTATATTGATACAGAAATGGCTTATAGCAATTCTGACATTTTTTGTGATGATAGAAAATATGATTTTACCGTTTCAACAGAGGATATATCTTCTAATGCGCAATACGGTATGGCTGCATAATATCTATGAATAATAAGGAAGTAGCATTTCGGTTAGTTAATTACAAATTCACTAAGGCAACCTTGAATTTTGATATACCAAAGGATGCAGAGTTTGTAATCGATTTCAAACCATCTGGCAAGTTAAAAGAGATAGAAGGGACTTATGACCTTTCTTTTGATACAATTGTGAAGTGTGAAGAGACTGATACTATCATAGTGGAAGTTTCTTGTATAGCACAGTTTAGTTTCATGGATAGAATTAAGTTTGAGGAGATTCCTGATTTCTTTTATCCAAATAGCCTTGCCATACTTTTCCCTTACATAAGGGCTTTTGTCAGTACTCTTTCACTCCAAGCAAATTCTTTCCGCCCTATGATATTACCAACAGTGAATCTGATGGGGCTTACTGAGGAACTCCGTGACAACACTTCTGTTGTTGAGTAATCCATGAAATCTACAACAATCTATCAGACCCTTGAATATCGTAATAACAATAAGGAAATAGAGGCTAATGGTCCCTATTTCTGTTCTTTACGTGACGCTCAAGGGAATATTAAAACAGGCGTAAAGACTCCTTGGCTTGGGGAAGGTTATTACTTTTGGGACACACGTATAGAAGATGCTGAATGGTGGGGGGAAACTGCATATAAAAGTAAAGGAAAAGGGTATGTCGTTTGTAAAACTTTATACGATGCCCATTCTCCCTTACTTTATGACCTATTAGGCGATTTAGAGGCTTTTGACGAATTTATCAAAATTGCACAAGTAGTCAAGAAACAGTTCAATAAAAAGAATATTCGCTTTGATTTTGTTCTTAAATATTTGAAAGAACATACCGAATTTAATTATAAGGCTATAAGAGCTATGCCTATACAATCTTCTTTTAAAAACACGGATATATGCTTCCCTAAAGCTGGTCTCTATTTAGCACAAATTAGACAAGTTCAGATTTGTTTCTTCGATAAAACTTTACTGCAAGACCCAATTAAAGTTATAGAAACACAAAACTGTGTAACGAATTTTACAATATAGTCCTTTTCCCCCTTTTATCCTTAAAACCATAAGAAACGAAAGAAAGCACTTTCCACACCTCTATAAAAAACGCAAGACCCGAGATGCATCAGAGGTAATCGGGTCTCGAAACTCCTTCTAACTATAGATGAGCAATGTAAAGGTATGGCTTTCCCTTTAATTTTCAAAGTAAGGAGGATTTTATTGTGAATATTATAACAATATTTAAGAGAAAGTAAAGAGATAACAAATCGATAAATTTAGAAGACTTTTCTTTTAATATTGATAAAGATGTCTATACGTGTGCTGGGAAACACGCTCACTACAGACGCAAAGTCAACAGGAACGCAGGCGCTCGGTTCTGTACACAAGGAGGAAGAGGACGAGATGAACTCTGATGATCGTGATTTCATTCTTGATATTCTCAATTATGATATGCGACCTATTTTCTCCTCACTTGGCTTCAATGTGGAAGGTGGCGAGTTCGTCTATGCAAAGAAAGACAAGATTAACCCTGCTCAGCAAATAGACATCGTTCAGAAACTCTCGTCAATGGGGCTTCCGATTGATGACGACTACCTCTATGAAACGTTCTGCGTTGCTAAGCCTGATAACTACAAACAGCTGAAAGAGGAGAAGGAGGTTGCAAAGGCTGCATTCAGAGAGCAACTCGGTATGCAAGGTAATGATGATGACAAAAAGAAGCAAGACAAAAACACTGATAAAACAGCGTTCAAACAGCATTTGAGAAGTTTTTTCGGACTCGCCCCAGACAAAGGGGCGCACTTCTGATTGATACGCTCTATTATGGTGAACATTGCTCTTGCTCTGGTCATAGTCATTTCCACAACGAAAGCCCAGCTATCTCGTTTAATGTTGTGCAGGCTTTTCTACAAAGAATCCATAACAAGCCTGAATTAGCTGAAGGCATTGATTTTAGATTATGGTCGGCTGTCGTTAAAGTTATCAACGAGGCGACTGTGGAGGGACTTTCACAGAGCAATGCTGCAAGTACACATGATGAGGAGTTTTATCGCGCCCTGCGCCATTCTAATGAGGTTTTCGCTGCGTTCAAAGTACATTCGCTGGCTGGAGAGGTCGCGAAGAACCTGCTGGACAGTGACGGTAAACTGAAACCCTTCAGTCAATGGATAGATGATGTAAAGGGAATCACCTCACATTATGTTGGTGCGTGGCTTTGTACGGAGTATGACACTGCTGTTATCCGTGCGCACAACGCTGCAGACTGGCGTGAGTTTGAACGTAACAAGGATATCCTGCCTAACCTACGATGGATGCCGACGACTTCACCAAGTCCTGAAGGGAGTCATCGTAACTATTGGATGGCAAAGCTTACCCTGCCTATTGATGATCCTTTTTGGAACACGCACCACCCTGGCGACCGATGGAACTGTAAGTGCTCACTTGAAGCTACTGATGATCCTGTAAATCGTCCTGCAGATATGGATGCTCCTCTGCCACAAAAAGGACTTGAAAACAACCCGGGTAAAGATGGGCATATATTCAACGACATTCATCCGTATTTCCCAGACAAATGCAGTCAATGCTCTTTTTATAAGCCTGGCATAAAAGGGCGGATTATGACACTCTTCATGAATAGGAAAAAGGATTGTTATAATTGTCCTTATGTAGATGCTGCCATTCCATCTGAACAGAGAGAACAGAGACGAAATGAATATCTTGAATATAAAGATAACCCTTTATACAAAGATGTGGAGTTTGATGCCAAGAGTTCTGGACTTAAAGCGACACATGTTGAACATAGCTTTGATAAGAAAAAAGGATGGTATGAGACAACTGTTCAAGAGGTTGGCTTTCAGAATGGTCATAAAGTAGTTCTGGAAAAGGAGGACCATACAGTGTTATTTAAGAAGAATACAGAAGGAACTTGGGATAATATGTTGTTTGAAATTGCTGGTGCAGAAACGGGTACTTCAAATAACATTAGACAAGCTTTGAAACATTGTGCATCGAAGCCTAATACAGAAGTCGCAGTATTGCTATTCCCAAATGATAATTTTAATTATTCCATCTTTGAAGAAGGATATAATAAATTTTATGGACTGAGAGGAACTTCACAATATCGAAAGTTTAAAGTGATATATTGTCTCAATAATAAGGGAATATTGCTAATAAAAAAACCAGAGTAAACACTCTGGCTGGAATGGAGGACGTGTCCTAATAGGGATTAAACGCTCCCTCCACACCACAAATGTAGATATTTATTTTCATTCCACAAAATAAAAAACGAGGAAAATTATATTATGGATGCAAAAGAAATAGAAAGGCGTATCTCACGTGTAAAAGATGAGATACAAAAGGAGGTGACGGATAGACTTCCTCGAAAGGTCGGTGTCGTGGCTGCAAACCACTTCAAGCAGAACTTCCGAGATGGTGGCTTCACGGATGGAGGAGTTCACCAATGGAAACGTACGAAACGACAGGACGGTAATACGACGGATGCAAAATACTCTCCTCTTACCTCTCGACGCAATCATCTTATGCGTTCAATACAGAGTGAAACATCACCTGGGCAAGTTACAATATCCAATCCTGTGCCTTACGCAGCTGTTCACAATGAAGGCGGTACCATCAATATGCATCCAACTATTACAAAACATATGCGGCGTATGGCGTGGGCTAAGGTGTATGCACTATCAGGCGTGAAAGGCAAAGGGAAACTTCCAAAAGACTTACCTTCTGGAGCTAAGATGTGGAAGGCTCTCGCACTCACGAAAAAGACAAAGCTTAATATCACTGCACGCATTCCACGCCGTCAGTTCATTGGTGATAGCCGTGAGCTGACAGCAAAGATTAACAAGATGCTTGATGAGAGCTTAGAGAAAATTAAAGAACTTGTAAGTAGAGCATAAATATGGAACAGACACTCTGCCAACTGATAGACTTTCTTAAAGAGAAAATGCCGTTGCTTTCAGTAATTGACGAAGACTACGGACAACTTGAAAATATAGAGGACGAGGATACTGATATGTATCCGCTGACGTTCCCTGCAGTACTCATAGAAGAAGCGCAGACTGAATGGAGCGATATAGGACAGCTTGCACAGAAAGGAACTTGTAGGCTTCGCATCCGTCTCATTATAGACTGCTATGATGACACTCATGTAACGAGTGGAACTACACAGGCTGTCAGAGAGCGTAATGAAATGCGCCACCAGTTGCATCAGCTGCTGCAGGGAACCTGTCTTGGCACTGATGCTCCTTTGATACGCAAGTCTTCCAAGTTCTTTACTTGGAAGCACGGAATAAAAGTGTATGAAATGATGTACGAGTGTACAGTGTCAGAAATGGTTAAGGAAACAAGGACGGTTCAGAAACCTTCTTTACGCGTGAAGATGGGCGTGAAGGTGTAACACGAAAGCCTGTAAAGAGCGGTGCTTTCATCTGCTTGCCATCTACTGTTTCGCCACGTTTAATCATATCACGAATGATATGCAGCACACGGCTTTCAGACAGATAAAACTCTTCATTGGAAAGTATGCGGATAGTATCATCGAAACGGAGGCGTCGTTCCTCTGTCCAGTAGAAGTAACGCTCAAATAGCCTTCTGTTGCGTGCTTCTATCAATTTACTATCTCTTCCTTTACTCATATCTGCAAAATTAACAAATAATCATCTTATTTGCAAGTCTTTACACCTTTTTATCTGCTTATTACAAATAAAAACCGCCCAAATGTGTGTTCGTACACACTAATGGGCGATTTTATTCTTAAACAGGAGTTAGTTAATGATTTTTGTCTGTTACAACCTACAGAAGCTTGGTTCTACGCGTTCCCAAACATTGGTCTTTGGATTCTTCTGATAGAAGTAGTAGTTGATAGCGTTCTTCTGAACCACATTCGCCTCCTTGAAAAGCGTCATAATCTCTGAATACTCACTATCGAACTTATCCTCCAACTCATACAGCTTAGAGATGCTCTTGTAGTCCAAGTCGCCAGCCTTATTGCGCTCAAGCAGCGTCATTGCCATCTGATACATTGGATCGTCCGAACCTTTCTCGCTTTGCTTCATATAACGCTTGAGATAGTCGATTAGACGCTCTGCTGCAAGGTCTGCACGCTCGTCGAAGCCTTTCACCTTATTACTTGAGATTTCAAGGCGAAAATCGCCGTCAGTAATCGTGTAGCTTCGCTGGTCGTTCTTGCGAACCTGACCATAATCACGCATCACACTTACGAAGCTTTCAACTTCACCCTGTAACCAGTCGTGGAATCCACGCACGTCAGTCACGATACGTGTTAAGCGTTGCCACACATCGTGCATCATCTCAGCACGTAGCCCCTCGTAGGTCTCACGGCGTTCAATGCGACTCTGCTTTTCTTCGTTCTGTAACTCAGCGAGCAGCCGTGCTCGCTCTTCTTTACTCATGTCTTTAATGTTCATCATATTTATTTATATTTAGTTGATTAGTTTACGAGTTTACCTCTAAACAAGTTAATTGTACTAATAACTTGTCAACCTGTTTACTCGTCTTCTTGTTTACGTTTTCGAATGATTATTCTTAATTTTGTATTTAAGCCGTTGAGTTCATCTATGCCCAGTTCTTTGAATCGCTTACCTGCTATACGTGGGTCTTTACAGAAAGCATCTACACGGTTCCAGTCTGTCGTATCTATGCCGTATATCTGCAGCTGATGAAGAACTCCGCTACGTGCCTTGCGTAGGATATCATACTGCTTACGTCTTCGCTCGTCATACCCTGTAATATCTTCCATCTGTCTACACATAGCATCATACTCTTTATCTAACATCTGATGAAGGTGTACTGTTCTGTTTTGTGTGAACTGATAGACCAGCGTTTCCTTATCAGCACCAGGCATCTTCTTTAACAGGGTATAAAACCTTGCGTAGTTCCTGTTCGCCCCCATAGCTTTTCCTCCTTCCAATCTTTATATGCTTTACGACCAGAAGCTACTGCCTCTGTAAGATCATCGCTAAGGTCACTTTGACCGAACAATGGTATGCCGTGTACGCTCACATATAGCTCACCATTAAATTCCATTACTTGTACGGCTTCACGTGCCTCTGCATCAAGCCGTGCCTGTCGTTTAGTTTCTATACGATCAGCACGCTGTTCGTGCCATACTTGCAATCTGCGTTTGATTTTGTCTAAAAATGTAGTCATATCTTCTATTGCTTTTGAATATAATATATTTGAATAGTCTTTTTATTTCGTTTAATGTGTAACTCTGTCTGACCACCCTCTATCATAAGGTAGGACGTGATTCTACTTCTTACCGTTATGTCTCTACGATCATAGAGTTTATAGATAAACCAATCAACAAAGTCTTTCAACTCCCTCCATCCATTCTCGCTGTTTTCTATTCCTCGCAAAGAGTAGCCTTGATTGATAGCTCTTTGCAGTTTTAACAGCCATTCAGGCTTATCGGTTGGTGTTATCGAATGTGATAGTAACCTTTCCATAGTTGTTTATTCTGAAGCCTTCCACTCAACTCTAATCACTGCATCAAGCTTACCACTGCCTCTACAGATTGGGCACTCTTTCTTATACCGCTCTTGCCAATCATCCTCCAGCCAGCGATATCCGTTTCCTTGACAGTAGGGGCAAATGTGCCCTTGACTCTCGACTTGGTCTGTCATCTTACCACCTGGACTCATCAAACCAGGACTAATCTCAATAAATCGTTTCTCCTTACTCATAATTTTATTGTAACTCTAATTGAACATTAAAATGATACTCCCTGCACAGCCGTTTCACCTGTACTACATCGAACGGCTCTCTATCAAAAGCGAAGAAGATTGTGCGTTCTCGTGTAAGTACTCTCACTCCTTTCTTCCGTAGCTTGTACAATAGGTTGTCTCGCTTGTTTGCCATAGCCTTTACTCTTTTGTTTCGCCCCAGTATATATCTGCTCGCTCTTTCCATATCGTGTAATAGCCAAGATTGCCAAAGTAGCGTCCTTTACTGATAGCTCTGTAACCTTCCACCCATATCTTCAATGCTGCATCAAACATAACACTCGCAGCTGTACGACCTGACGGCTTGTTTCCTTCTGCCTGACTGATGAAGATAAGAAGTTTATCACGATGCTGTGCCTTAAACTTCTGATACTCCTTAAAGCTCATCTGTGTGTATTGAAAACTATCAATAACTACGATATCTGGACTTTTACGCTTCTTGAGACGTGCATCAAGATCTTCCATACTCTCACTGATGAGGATAAACCGCCGTGCAACGTCTTGCATACCTGCTTTCATAAGCGTATTCTTCATCGTCAGAGAGAAACCCTCCTCTAAGGAGTTATAAGCAACCTTTCCATACTTAGCTAACTCTTTACAGAGCTTCATTGTAAAGCTGGTCTTACCGCTTCCGCTTCGTCCCCAGATAAACCATACGCCTCCTCGCTCTGGTGCTCCGAAGGCATCTGCCCATTCCCCTTCAAATGGATAGGTTTCTTTCTTCATACGTAGCATATCGGTTACTGACATTGCTCTATTCATCACCTTCAGTTTTATGGTTTGAATTTTGTTTGGTACTCAAACACTGTTTTACCACTGTTTGAACTCCCCTCCCTTCGGAGGGGCTGGGAGAGGCTTTAGCCATCAATTTAACTCTATGAATACTCTTTTTCACACGTCGTAGGTCAAACTCGTATTCTTCAGAATCTCTCACAACTTCTGATATATGTGCTTTATCCGTTACGCCATTTGCCATACAAACCGCATAGACATCGTGAGCACCTGTACGTTCAAGCTCAAAGAATTTGCGACCGATACGTGAATGTATCTCGTTGTATCCACACTTGTTGTAACGCAGCCCCATTGTCATACGACGCTTGATATAGCTTGTAGAGAAGAAGACGATACCACACTTATCCTCTAATCTATTGTACAAGTCGATGAAGTAATGAAAAACACGCTCTGGCAACTTGTCCGCCTCGTCAAAAAGAAGCAGCGGTGCTTTCATCTGAATAAGATCATCAATGATGCGATCGAGCAGCTCTCTAACGCTGTAACCTTCTGTCTTCTGACCGATACGGCGTGCAATCTCACGAATAAAATCGCTCTTCTTCATATCTTCTGAACAGAGAATATAAAACACCTCGCCATGCTCACTTACATACAGCTTAGCTGTGGTTGTCTTTCCGCAGCCTGCTTCACCAACTACCCACGTAACGTTCTTGACTGTTTGAGCATCGTTCATAGCGAACACCATTTCCTGATAGGCTTTTGTTTCCACCACCTGCCAGTCTGTTCCTGCCGTGGTTCCTAACTGCGATGCAAGGTTGCGCCACATATCATCAGATATATTTTCCCATTTACCCTGCAAGATGCTGCTCACAGTTGCGCTACTTGTTCCTGTAAGGCTCTGTGCTGCCTTATTCTGACTTGGATACTTGCTGACGTATTGTCTCAAGCTCTCCTGTATCTGTCCTTTTTCGTTCTTTGTTAGTTTCATATTGTTGTTCTTTTTATTAATTGTTCTTGGTTCAGTGAGGCATTGCCTCGCTGCTTATAATTACCTTATCACTTTCAGTGCATAAGTGACCCACTTTTGATGCGTAAGAGAATGACTTATCATCGGTTTCTTTATAGCTTTCCTGCCGTTGCTGCCATATCAACCACTGCCGTCTCGACCTCCGCCCAGTCCTCAAGGCTCACTTGCTTCGTCTTCCGTCCTATCTTATACTCTTCTGGAGACTTGCTATAGATGCCAGTACGACGTTCAATCTGTCGGCGTTCAGCTGCTGTCATTCCCTTAGGCTTTGGACTACGCAGACCGTGCTGCTCTGGCATTATACCATGAGCCTTTTCAATCTCACGTCCTGCAACTGTTCGCTCAATGCGGTCAGTGGTATTGGCTGCCTGTTCCTGTCTGATGAACGCAGCTTCGCCTTCTGTCTGCTCTTGTATCGCACGATGGATAACAACGTAAGGTTCTGCTACTCGTTCAAATCGCAGACTGCCATCAGCTTCTTTCTTATAGAGCCGAACGCTTCCGAAGTCGTAAGGATCATACTTAACAACAAACCGCTCGTAAGTGTGCTGCCTGCGCCACTCATGGTCTGGTACACCTGGCTGGCTCATCACTTCGTATTGTCGCTTCTCCTTCTTAATGGTTACACTGATACCCTGGTCGGTGAAGGTACTCATACGCTTAGCCGTTACCCAGAACATATCCACCATATCGTGTGCCGTAACCTGCTGCGTTTCCTCATTCACGCTGCTGTCGTAGGCTTCCTGTCTACTCTTGCCGTATGTAGGGTGCGCCATTTCGTTCCACTCCTTAGTAGCTTTTGCGTAAGCATCTTTCAGTTCCTCAAGCGTATAGAGTGAGTCTTTATTCTCCTCAATAAATTCAAGGTTCGGACGGCTCGACATCTTCTTTGCCGTAATGTTCTGACCTGTGAATCGCCAATCCTTGTGCAGCACCTGTTGTTGGAACCGACCGAACACCGCCTCAATGGTCTTTGACTCACCGTTATAAGGTTGCGTGGTCCTATGCACGTGGCAAAGCTTCTTAAACAGTCCGTCAGCATCCAGTTTCTTATGTCCGCCTTGGTTATCGTGAACAATCTCGTAGGGCTTGTGCTTGCTTGTCTGAATTGCCATGCGATATGCGTGGTATTGTGCTTCGTAGTCCTCTGTATCGCTGATATGCCAACCAAGCATCACCTCACTCATCGCATCAATGACGACATAGACCTGTGTGGTGCGCACCTTGCCGTTCTCGTCCTGATAGTAGAGGTTAAGCTTTGTACCGTCACCATACCACAGCGCATCACGCTTCGTTGGCAATGCCGTACGGTGCTTACGTCCGAACTTCTGTCGTGCTGCCTGCTCACCATGTACAGCATCATACCATAGTGGCATAATCGCAGCACTGTTCAGCCAACGTTTCATACCGCTAAGGCTTTTCAGTGGCTTCCAGCCGTTTGCTTCCGCCTGGCGGTTTGCCTCTTCAAAGAGCTGCGCATCGGTGTAGACAGGAACCCTGCAACGTTTCAGTGCGATGAGTAGCTGTCCGAACTCGTCTGTTATCTTCTGTGTGTTCTTATTTCCGACCTTACCGCTGATAAGGCTCTTGTAGCCATCTGCCTTGAAAGCCTTAATCTTTGCTTTCAGTCGTGCTTCATTTTGTGGAAGGGTATGCTGATACTCTTTGCGCATAGTTTCAGAACTCTGATAGATTACCTCCCAAGCTCCTGCAGTGCTGCCGTTCAAACTCTGACGAATTGCTCTACGCTGTGCCATCATCTTCAACAGCTCTTTCAGAACACTCGCATTAATGGTGTACTCTTCAATGAGCTTCTCTGTAAGATGTTCCTGCTTGCCGTTCTTCTCGTAGGTGAAGTTTTCAAAGAACTCACGTGCCTCGCTGTCAAGCCGTATGCGGTCACGCATCATCGCTTCCTTCATTCGCTGCTCTGGATCACCGTATCGTTCCATATACCGAGCCTTGTATTTCTGAGGAATGGAACTCCATGCGTAGAGTGCCTGACCGCCCTCGCCACCTCCACGGTGTACGCTGACAATATTTCCACGGCTCATGTTCTGACGTAATGTAGCAGCTTTAATAACTGCATCACCACCTCCAGTCAGTTCCGCGTAGGTTACGCACAATATCTTGTTGAAGTATTCCATCCCAAATATAGTTATAAGCTCATAGCCATCAATTCAACTTCATTCTGTAACTCCATGAAAGCAGGTATGTTCATATCCTGCTCTCGACGTGTCTCAACTCCGTCAACAAACACACTTACACTACCATCCTTGCGGTCGAAAACCAACTTCACTCGCTCACCGAAGGTCTGTGTCATTGTCTGTTCTGCTTCCTCGTGAGTAGTTTCAACCTCTGCCTGCTTCCAATTAGGAGTTCCGTTCAGCTGTGTCAGTGCAGTGAAGCGAATCTTCCTTGCAAGCTCGCTATCACTTTTGAAGTTCAGAGCCTTCCATACCATTACTGTGGTGCAGTTAAAGACTTCACACAAGTGAGTTTTACCTTTCTTACTTACATAGATTTGTTTTTCCATAATTCCTTTCTTATAATGTTAATTTTGTAGGCGGTGGGGAATCGAACCCCAATCGCTCCGATGCTTTTAATTCCGTGTCCGCTACCATTCGGACGTAGCCGCCTTTTTGCTATCTACAATCTACAACCTTTATTTATCTCATGTCTTCTAAGAGCCGCAAAAACCATATTCCTAATCGAAAGGCATGCCCAAAACGCCTCGTCAGTAAAAGTAGCATCAACGCTCTCCCCTGCATAACGCATGTCACTGATTACCTCGCTGAGTGCTCCATGCAGCATATCTAACTTCTCATTACTAACTTTGTCGAAAAGATTCCCTTCCATATTCTCTTATCTAAAATTTGCAAATCACGCCCCTTTTTTGTATCTTTGGACGCTGTTAATAAACTTAACACGCTGCAAAGATAAACACTTTGCATAAACAAAACAAATATTTAGGCAATTATTTTACGCAAAATGTTTAATTATGGAGAAAAAGGATAGACTTTTAAAGCTTATAGAACACTATTCTGACGGAAATAAGTCAGAATTTGCTCGTATAATAGGCGTATCTCCACAGGCTGTTAATACATGGATTAGCCGGAATACCTTTGACATTGATATTGTTTATGCAAAATGCGTAAACATTTCTCCAGAGTGGCTCCTCACAGGCCAAGGTCCCATGCTCAAACCCACAACAGAAGAGTCACAAGTAAAGGTGAAGCCTATACACCAACCTCGCAGCATAGAGAAAAAAGAAGATACGCAAGTAGTATATCTCTATGACTTTGAAGCTACTGCAGGACTGAAGGCCCTCTTTGACAACAACAAGCAGAATATCATTGATACTATTAAGATTCCTAATTTACCCAAGTGTGATGGTGCTATTCGTATTGTTGGTGATTCTATGTATCCCTTGCTCAAGTCTGGCGATATTATACTGTATAAGCAGCAGTCAACCGATATGAATAATCTACTCTATGGAGAAATGTACCTGCTTTCTTATGATATTGATGGAGAAGACTATATTGTGGTAAAATACATCCGCAAGTCTGATAAGGGCGAACCATTCGTAACGCTCGGCTCAGAGAATCCTGCTTATGCAGCAAGGGATATCGACTTTCGCCGTATTACTGCTCTTGCCCTCGTCAAGGCATCTGTACGCATTAACTGTATCATTTGATAAACATATATACTATGATAGACCCGGAGAAGACTGAACTTGAAGAGTTCTTGAAAGAATATGCCAGAGTACGCTGTAATGCAGTGTTCTTTGTAGAAAACTATTGGAACAAGTTACATCCTGACAAGCCTGTTATATTGACAGATGACGAGAAACAGCAGTTATACGATAGGTATAGAATGGTTCCACTGGTTCATGATATCACAGCCTATACAAAACGCTTGGAAGAACTGCGTGCAAAGGGCTACAAAGATTGGGAGATTGATGCATAACTATTTTCAATTATAATACGTCTAATAACTTAAGTTTATATTATATGAAAGAGAAAAAGAAATGGAGTGAGAGGACTCCACAAGAGAGGAAAAAGGCAAAGCTTAATCTTTCTATATTAGCGGTTATTGGCTTAATCGTAATATCAGTATTAATTGCAGGTGCATTTAGCGATTCGCCAGAACCACAAGAGAAGAAAGAACCTGTGGCTGTTGTTCACAATGATGTATTAGATGCTTCAGTACGCCAGGTAAAACAGTTCTTAAAAAAGAATCTGAACGATCCTGAAAGCTATGATGGTGTTGAATGGAGTCCAGTATCACAGAACCCACACACTAAATGGTTCATAGTACGTCATAAATACCGTGCAAAGAATCAATATGGTGCAACACAGATCTACAACCAAATCTTTACACTTGACAGCCTGGGCACAGTTATAAGCATTTCTGATGTTGAATAAGGTGCACGATAAGGCGCAAAAGTGAGCACGCACACACTTTTGTTGGGTGTAATACATCAAAATTAGCCTAAAAGCCTTGAAAATAAAGGAAATTCGACAATATGTCTATTAACGAGATATGATATTATACCCCTCCTTATACGGAATAAATGGGGGGGGTAAATGATTAAAAATAGGGTCTATCCGCTTTTTTTCGTCTTTATTAGGGGGGTGAATGTGGTCAAAAACATAAAAAAAGTGTCACCCCTAATGTCACCCCTCTTTACACATTTCGTTTTACACTGTCACTCCAATCGTCACCCCTAATGTCACTCCAAAGCCATTTTTTACCTTAAAAACACACCTTTACAACCCAATAAAATAAAGAAAACGGCTTTCAACCGTTCAGAAACGTATTGAAATCCGTTCAACTATCGTTCAATCAGCGTTTTAGCTGTTTATACATACCCTTATTTTATCACCTTTGAGCGTATAAGCTCACCAGCCCTGATACAAGCCTTTTTGTTCAGTACAACCCCTCCCTTGCTCAGTCCTACACGCTCCAGCGAGCTTTGCTTAATACCAATCTCCTCAGCCGTCAAAACGCTGTAAATCGCAGGAATTGAGCCAAAGTAATAATTCTTCCTCCCTTTCATCAATTGTACGTGTATTACCTTTGTCATAGTTATCTCTTTTTGTTTGCAAATATACAAAATAGTTACTATATACGATATTTTAATCATATAATATTTTACTAAATGCGTAAAATAAAAGGTAAGCTGTAAATAACCTACCTCATCAATTTATACATAAAACAACCCTGTCAAAGCTATTTGCTTCGCCTTTGTCGCCGTCAATACTCCTTACACTATTAAGTACACATATTCAGGCTTAAAACGTCCCAAATCGCCCCATTTACCCTCCTATGTAACATTTTTCTCTCAAACACCATTCAAACGCTCATCGAATGTAACGCAAATGTAACACGATTGTAACATTTCGTTTTGCACCTCATTCATCCTCTAATATTCCGTAACTCTCTGATAAACAAACAATCTAATCACGTCCACCCAAACATCGTATTTACACATTTCGTTTTACCCCCCTTAATATTATCATATTATATGACTCTGATGAGACGGGAATAAGAGAAGCCAAACAACAAACAAATGCACTCATTCAATATAAGGTTTTGAGCTTGACCTTACCATTGCAAGGGATTAAGTCGGAGAAAGATATATCTGACTTCTTTGCCTTGGGAAATAACTCGAATGACTTGAAAGTTCTCCTTTCTGATATGTTTACCAATATGTATTCACAGACAATGATGATATTAAAATCTTGTGAAATCGACTACGATAATCCACCTGATGCTTCAAAATCAGTTGTGGCAGTCAATGGTGTTCCACTCGGAACACAGGATAATCTGTTTTGTATCACAGGTGGAGAAGGAACAGGTAAGAGCAACTATATTTCTGGAATCCTTTCAGGCACACTTGGTTCGGAACGATTACAAGCTGAACAGACATTGGGATTAGAGATAACTGCTAACCCCAAAGGATTAGCGGTACTCCACTATGATACGGAGCAGTCTGAAGCACAGCTGCACAAGAACCTGGGAAAGACACTTCGTCGGGCAGGAGTAAAGGCAGTGCCAGAGTTCTACCATTCACTCTACTTGGCATCACTATCCCGCAAAGACAGGCTAAAAATCATTCGTGAGAGTATGGACTTGTTCTATCACAAGCATGGTGGTATCCATATTGTGGTAATTGACGGTATTGCTGACTTGATACGCTCAGCCAACGATGAAACGGAAAGTATAGCTATTGTAGATGAACTGTACCGATTGGCAGGCATATACAATACCTGTATTGTTTGTGTGCTTCACTTTGTGCCTAATGGCATAAAATTGCGTGGACATATTGGTTCGGAACTTCAACGCAAGGCGGCGGGCATTCTCTCTATAGAAAAGGACGACAATCCTGAATATTCTGTCGTCAAGGCATTGAAAGTCCGTGACGGAAGCCCATTAGATGTTCCAATGATGCTCTTTGGCTGGGATAAAACTGAAGACATGCACGTCTATCGTGGCGAGAAATCGAAGGAAGATAAGGAAAAGCGTAAGACCGATGAACTCTTGCTTGTCATCAAATCTGCATTTCGGACCAAACTAAGGCTTTCATACCAGGAACTTTGTGAGGTGCTGATGCGTGAAATGGAGATCAAAGACCGAACTGCAAAAAAGTACATTGCATATATGAAAGAGCAGCGCATATTGACGCAAGATACAAGTGGAAACTATCAAAAAGGAGAACTATGCCATACTTAAACGATACTTCAGAAACAGATTGGTGCAAACAATTGTTTGATAAACTAAGAACTGTCGAGAATAAGCTCGACCAGCTACTTGTCCTGCAAGAGCAATCCGTCGATACAACTGTCCGTCCACCTTTGAAACCGGAATATCTGGATATCATAGATGTTTCTAGAATCTTGAAAGTTGAGCAAAAGACTATCTATAACTGGGTTTGGGCAGGTAAGATCCCATTTCTCAAAGCTAATGGTAGGCTGCTGTTTCTTCGTGAAGAGATTGATAGTATACTGCGTAAGCGAGAGTGTAGGTAAATTCTCTCAAAAATTAGATTCTTTCAATATCCTTCTATTGTTCACTATTATTGAACAAAATTAATTTATTGAACAAAATATTTGGCGTCTTCGTGTTTGTTCATTATCTTTGCAGTGTTCAATATTGTTGAACAAGTAATAAAGAATGAACAAGTATGGGAGAAGTACATATTATAGAACAGGCAGTAAGTGCAATGAAGCAACAATGGGGAGAAAGTGGACTCAATATCACCTATGATTTAACTCCACAAAGTAATCCTATACTTAAGGGACGAGTTAACATTATAGGAATAGACTTTCCTTGTCTTGTAGAAAACGAGGTGAATATTATCAACATTGGCCGCATTCAGGATTTGATAAAGGGGTGTGCTGAACTACAAAAGATACCTATTTTGCTTATAGCACGATATGTTCAACCAGGTGTTTATAACATTTTACGAACGGCAGGCATTAATTTTGTAGATACTGTTGGTAACTATCAAATCCTATATACAAAAGGTAAGAAGTTGATTTTTCAACTTTCTCACACAGGTGAAAAAGCACCTATAGCGCTTAACAAGGCTTATCCAATCTTTCAAGAAGCAGGCTTAAAAGTTATTTTTTATTTATTGCAAGATGTAGACAATGTGGGTAAAACTTTTAGGGAAATCAAAGAACAGTGCGACGTTTCGTTAGGTACTATAAAAAATGTACTTGATGAATTAGAAGCTCGAAAGTTTGTATTGACTACTAAAAGAAAGCGTATACTGAAAGATAAACGCAGGTTGCTTGATCTATGGGTGGAAAACTATCATCATGTTCTTAAGCCAAAACTTTTGGTGAAGCATTTTGCCTTTCGAGATGAACAGTCTAAAGCACAATGGGATAAAATAGTGTTGCCCGAAGGAATATGCTGGGGTGGAGAGTGTGCTGCTTATCAAGTAAACGGATATTTAACTCCACAAAAGTTTGAAATATATACCGATGTAGCTTGGGGTAATCTGATGAAAACAGGTGCCATGCGTGCTACAGAAGGAGAAATTACAATGTATCAGAAGTTTTGGAAAGGCAGTACAATGCCAATAATTCTTATTTATGCAGACTTATTAGGTGATGGCAATAGTCGTTCGATAGAAGCTGCAAATAAAATATTGAATGATGAGCTTTCAAATTTCAAGTAATAAGATAGACAATCCATTTTTGGTTGAATTATTAAGAACCGCCAGTGAATGTTTTAAAGAGGTAGGACAAGACTTCTTTGTAATTGGTGCAACTGCACGTGATATACTGATACAGCAATTAGTAGGCATTAGCTCTGGTCGAAAAACGAGAGATTTAGATTTAGCTATTGCTATCCCTAATTGGGAAGCCTTTGACGAAATAAAGCAGATGCTTTTGGCGCATGGTTTCACTAAGGATGAGAAAATGTATCAACGCTTCTATTATGGGGTTTATGAAATGGATGTTGTTCCTTACGGAGATGTTGCAAAAGAAGATGGATATATTTATTGGCCACCAGAAGAAGATATTGCCATGTCTGTGAAAGGTTATGAGGAGGTTCTAAAAGATGCTATAACCATAAGTATTGATAATGAATTTGACATCAAGCTAGCATCACTTCACGGACTTTTTATCCTAAAGTTTAATGCTTGGTTAGATCGTAACCTGCAAACAAATAAAGATGCTGATGATATGGGGTTTATCATTGAGAACTACTTCGTAGCCAACTTAAACAGGAGTGTGTACCAAGAAGTATTTGATTGGGACGATTTTGATGAGTTTATTGTCGGTGCATATTGGCTTGCCAATGACATTGTTGGTTTTCTCCCCATAAAGTATTTGTCCTATTATGAAAAATGTCTACAAAAGGAAATCACAAAAGAAGAGGACAGTAGGCTTCTTCAACAAATATTGGACAGTAACTCAGTTCTTCAGTATGAGCAAGTTTTATATGCTTTCCAAAAAATGATAGAAGTTTTTAATAAGTTTACCCGATGAAAATATGTATTGCTTTTCAAAGCATAGCTGCTAACGAAATGAATGGAGACTTTATTCTTCAGAAGAAAATAGCAGGCGGAACTTTGGTTTTACTTGCTGATGGTATGGGAGGATTAGATTTTCCTGAACAGGCATCGAAAATCGTTTGTGAAGCAATCCTTGATTACTTTGAAAGTTACAATGCGTCTGATCCCTCAAAGATTATTCAAGAGAGCTTAGAATATGCCGATAAAACCTTACGCAAGGCATGCTACCAAAGAAAGTGTAAGATGGGTACTGCCCTCACGCTTGTGTATCTGACGGATAGCTTTCTCTATTATACTTCATTGGGGGATGTTCGTCTATATCATGAACACATTAATGGGACAATCACACTGCTGACGTCCGATGATGTAATCAACATTGGAGGTGAGAGTTACCTTACAATCTGTATTAATGGAAGAGGGTACAGAAGTCCAATAGAAGTATATCAAATGTCAGTACAAACAGGAGATCGCTTCATACTTTGTAGCGATGGCTTTTACAAACAATATGATGTAAGTGAGTACTTGCAACAGAGAACTTCACCACCTTTACAATGCACGGGAGATGACTGTTCTGTAGTTGATATTAATATAAAATAAAATGTTAGATTCCAGCAGCTATATATATACTACCGAAAATCTACTCTTCTATATATTGGAGAATTAGTGCCTCCATTTTGGACGAAAACCTTGTGAACGACCATCCTCACTGTCTTCATGTATCTTAGATTGTTTATTATCTATTTGGTTAGGTAGTCCACTTATGGATATGGAATTGTCTTGTTCTACATCTCCTTTTGCCTCTTTATTGGTAGAAATTGTCAATGCAATCTTTCTGTCCAATTCAGCAGCTTCACTTTTAAGTGAGCGAAGCTCGTCC
This sequence comes from Prevotella sp. oral taxon 313, assembly GCF_003043935.1. Taxonomy (NCBI): domain Bacteria; kingdom Pseudomonadati; phylum Bacteroidota; class Bacteroidia; order Bacteroidales; family Prevotellaceae; genus Prevotella; species Prevotella sp. oral taxon 313. Next base: position 1,634,183 of record NZ_PYXE01000001.1, on the reverse strand, counting down.
TCTTTTTTCCACGAGCTGTTTGCAATAGTAATGTAAACATCCTTATTGGCTGTTACCTTCTCCATTTCCTTCTCATGCGATTCTATTACCTTTGGAATACGCTCCAAGGCATTAACAAAGTTCTGACATGCAAGTTTCGGGTCTGTCGCCAACTTACCGTTATTGTAAGTGTAGTAGATAGACTCCTGCCCTTTCACAAAGAAGCGGTTCACCGAACAGTCGAACAAGTCTTTGGAAGTGCTCTCCGTCTTGACCATTATGGAAAAACCATAAACTTCACCGATTTTATTATACTCTCCTTTGGTGCGTGCTTTTTCGTCTATCTCCTGCAGACGTGCAGCAATAGCCTTGATATCGGTACTATCTTCCACACCTTTGATTGTCAGTTTATTTATAGGTGTACCTTCATCATCACGCTCCACACGTTTCTCAAAGAGAGCTAAGTCAGACTGTGCCTCCTTGATTTTATCCGTATGGAAGGACACGGAACTCTCAATCTCTGCCAACTTGCCGTTTGCAGCATCACGCTCCCGAAGGAAGTTCTTGCGCTCTGATTCCAAGGTGGTAATCTTCTTATCCAATCTTGCTTTCTCTAAAAGGTCGGTATTACCTGAAAGTACTGCTACATACTCAGAGAAGTTCATGCCGCTGTCCTCATCCATCGAACCCTCATCGATGGTGCGACTGCCAAGCTGGTTACTTTTCAGCTGATTGATGAAGAGTTGCTTGTTATGCAGCAAATTGAACTTATAACTATCTAAAGAACGTTCTACAGCGTAGATAATCACATCGACCTTGTTGTTCGCAAATTCCTTGGCGATAAGATTTCCCTTGCGCACGGCTCGTCCGTTGCGTTGCTCCAGGTCCGAAGGTCGCCAAGGCGTGTCCAAATGATGGATGGCTACCGCACGTTGTTGCGCATTTACACCTGTGCCCAACATGGATGTAGAACCGAAGATAATGCGAATGTCACCACGGTTCATGGCATCTACCATCGCTTTCTTGGCCTTCTCGTTCTTACACTCTTGGATAAAGCGTATCTCGTAGGACGGTATATGGTAGTCCTCCACTAATTTACGCTTGATTTCCGAATAGACATTGAAGTCTCCACCGGGCTTATAAGTACCTAAATCAGAGAAAACAAACTGCGTCCCTTTCTGTGCATCGTACTTTTGGTAATAGTCATTCAAGAGTTTCGCACAATGACTTGCCTTGTTGTCTATATGGTCTGAGTACCCATTTTCGTCAATCATGCGTAAATCAAGGCTCATCTTTCTGGCATAATCGGTTGCAATAAGCATCTTTGCCTTTTCCTCGCTCTCACTCAGAGGTGCTCGTCCCAAAAGCGTGGCATCGCCACTCTTGGCAAACTCCATCAGCTTGCCGATAAAAACTTCCTGCTCGGGTGTCGGTGGTATATTATGTAGTATCTCATTCTTTTCAGGACGGTCGATACCGATGTCCTTGGCGGTGCGAAAATCGCAAATCTCCGCATAAAAGTAATAGGAGCGAATGTAATCGGCTGATTACAAAAGGAAAACATAATATAGAATAATAAAAGGTGAACGATTTGGAAACGAGCGTGTTTCTTTTCCTCTCTTTATTCTGCAATGCCTCAAAGACCACTTATCTAACGTTGCAAAGGTAGTCTTTATTTTCGATGAAAACAAGAGAAATCCACACTTTTTTCAGTCCGTTTCATTTTTCCGCACTTGAATTGCCGTTTTATGCCCAAAGCCCATCTCATCGTGAATTTGCTGTCTAATACTTCCTTTTTATTGTCTTCATTATCCTTTTGTGTGTTTAAAATAAAATTTTTCTGTGCAATTCCTTGCAAATTAAAGAAGAATAACCTATATTTGCGCTTAGGAAAAAACAACTTAAACGTTCATGCTTATGAAGACAACGTTGATTTTACCAATTTAGCCCCCTTGACATAACGAACGCCACTTTCGGCAGTCAAGGGAGATATGCAGGACTCTACGAAAAGGCTTTGCATTAATCAATTTTCGCACACACGATACAATCCATCCCACTTTTATTTTACGGATTTTCTCTCTTTACCGTTTTTATTGCGGGTATCTTATCAGACTGAAAAAGAACATAGACAGTATTAACTTATGGGACGACATTTACACGAAACAGCATTTCTAATAGTTACAGCCTTATTCATTCCCGTGCAGTCCCGTGCGCAGTCACCCGGTCAGGTCAGCGGTGCGGAGGCATGGCTGAAGACCGTCCCCCTGACGACGGATCTGCAGGGGTACTATCATTGGCGCGACTTCTCGGGCGACTCCGTGAGAACCAACTTCTACGATGCCAAGGGCGCAGCCTACGGTGGTGAGTTCACGCAGCGGCACACATGGATACGGACTTTCAACTTCAACCCCGCCCTGAACTTCTCCGAGGGGAATCAGCCGAAGGAGAGTCTGCTGAAATACTCCAACCTCGCGCAGATGACCGTCATCGGGGTGTTTGCCCCGACGACCACCGCCTATAACAAGGACGAGGTGCTATATGCCGTCAGCGGACGCAAGGGTGCGGGAAGCCTCGTGAGCAGGGACAAGGCGGTCGGGCAGCAGGGCATAGAACCGCTCAACTACGGAAGCACGGCCGGCGAGGACCTTCTTTATTCGGGGAGCGAGAGGCAGACCGCAGAGGAATTCAAGTCCACGAGTCCCCGCATCGTCTCATACATCAGGGCATACGCCCCCGTGCATTCCGTGTGGGGAGAAGGCAGACGTGCGACCATCACCACGGGAACATACAGGGACGGAGACGTCAATTTCTCGACAGCCTTTGACAAGTCCCTGTTCGGGGGCGGTGCGCTCAATGGCTACACGCCCGAGCTCATCGCATACGGCAGGACGCTCACGCCGCTGGAGCGCAGGCAGGTGGAGACCTATCTCGCCATCAGATACGGCATCACGCTCAACGGCTCATACTATACGGGGACTGGCAACCTTTCATGGGACAGGGACGAAAGCGCCGCCTACCACCACAGGGTGACGGGCATCGGGCGTGACGACGCGGGCGACCTCTTCCAGCCTCTCTCCACGACGAGCTACGAGGAAGCACCAAGATATTCTACTGAAAAGACATACGACAGCTTCAGAGACGCAGACCCATACGGCCTGCCGACGAGCCAACGCCTTCTCGTCATGGGACGCGAGGATGGCTCTCCCATGCCCGACGGCGGCTACATGATATGGGGCGACGACAATGCCGCCACGACCACCGTCGAGACGGAAGGAAAAACACCGTGGCACGTCATGAACCGCAGGTGGCTCGTCAGGACGAACATCGACTCCACCGAGTACAGCAAGGACATCTGGACGCAGAACGGCATCACCGACACCTCCGACGGTTTTATGGATGCAGTGTCGCAGAATGATCCCAAGGAGGGCGCATACATCGTCAGCTCCCCGCTCGACACGGGAAACGGCACGATGGAATACACCAACCCGAGGCTCCATCCCGCCTACAACGTGGGCTTCACCGAGGCATCGGGCACGAAGTGCGCCTACGGCTTCAACGTCAGCGCACGGGGTGAGATCCGAATCGTAGAGAACGGAACTGTGCAGAGCAGAATAGTAGAAAGAAACACGGGCGGAAAGAGTTTCATGGTACGCAGAAAAGGAAACAGCGTAACTCTGCTCATAGACGGCCGGGGCAGCAAGGAGCTGCAGATAACCATACCCGTTGAAAGCACGGCAAAGGCAGCCTGCATGATTTTCGAGATCGCAAGCGGCGAGACAGCATTAAATATCCCCAAGCTGCGCAGGAACGGCTTTGGAGACAGCGGCAACATGGTTGAGCTCGGATACGGAGTCCTCGCCAAAGGCAACAAGTTCGCAGGTGCGGACTACCGCAACGTCTTCATGCTCATAGACAGAAACGCAGGCGACAAGACCGACATACATGAAAACATCATCATCAGATGCTCGCGCAAGGACGCGAGCCGTGAAAAACTCATCTTCGACAACATCTTCATGGACACCGACGGCAGTGGATTCGACACGTTCACCTTCGCCAGCTTCGACGGCATACTGGCACGGCTGACACCGCACGATGCGAGCTGCACGGGCGGAAAGCCGCGAAAGGACGGCAGCCTTGACATCAGCATGGTGGTCGGCCTGCCGAGTTTTTCATACAGCTTGCTGGCGGATTCCGTGGAGAATATAGAGAAAGGTGCCGTAGCTTCACGGGGAAACTTCACCACGAAGACATACACGGTGAAGAACCTGCTCCCGGGAAACTACAGTCTGCTCATTAAGCAGAACGCGGGCATCGACATCACGGCGGAGAGCACGGGAGGCGTCGAGTATGCCCATGCGGTCGGTCGCCGAAAGCAGGGAGAGGTCACATGGACTATTCCCTCGCTCACCTCCGACTACAGGGCGGGACTCTGCACCACGCTCGGACTGGGAAAGAACATCCTCCACGGCTTCGACGTGAAGAATGCCACGGCACAAGTCGTGGTCGAGGGTAAGCCCATGGGTGCTGCCGTCACCCTGAATGGAGGTGACGCACTCGGGATCATCTTCACCCCCGACACGGTAAGCTATACGGTAAACGGCATCGTCGTCCACCGTGCGGCCAAGAAAGCCGGTCTCGGCTGGCTCTTCGGCATGGGCTTCAACAAGGGACTCTCGACCATCGACGGGCTGAGCATCGACGGTGGAGACTTCGCCCTGACGAGCGTTTCGAGGGGCGTGGCCTACGAGACGAGGAAGGCTGTCGAGGACAGCATGGCGGTAATTATCGGCAGCGAGTGCAGCCCGAACGTGCCCAAGGCACAGGCAAGGTCGGCAGAAAACACCTCCTCCATCGAGAGACAAGCCCATTCTGCCCTCACCGTGACAAGGAAGGACGGGACTGGTATGGCGTTCAGTGCCGAGCTGAGACTTGCCAAGGAGACCGATGCCGAACTGCTCGTCTATGATACATCGGGAAGGCTGCTGAGCCGGACGGACATGGCGGGAGGCACCATAAAGCGTGCCGACTTCACCGTACCGCAGACGGGCGTGTACGTCGTCAAAGCACTCACCTTAGAAGAAGAATTCACAAGGAAGATAATGGCAAACTACTAAACCCCAACGGCTATGAAGACAAAGCATTACCTCATATCGGCGGCATTACTGACAGCCATCACCGCAGCCATCGCTGCGACGCATATATACAAGGGACAGGACAGTGCACGTGAAAACAACGGCACGAGTATATCACAAGAGACAGCACAGACCGAGACGTTCACGTCGAACACACATAACACGGCGAAGGCTGCGCAGGGAAACTCACAGGCTATTAGAAGGGGTAATACTAAAACAGTGACAGCATCCCGCGCAGCCACCTATGCAGCAGACCATCCATCGGGCATCATAGGACAGCCCGACGGACGGGTTTCGGACAACCCCGAGGACAACATCTTCGAGATAACAGTCGAGAAAGTTTCTCCAAATATGCGCGCATGGCTGGTCTATGACCTCAAGGGCGTAAGTTCTGGTCAGGGCATCAGCAGGAGCATCAACGATCGCACGGCTGTCGGCGGCTACCTTACGGTTCTTTCCAAGGACTGGAAGACCGTCAGGGAGGAAATAAGCCCCGAGTGGCTGAAGGACGGCAGGAACACCGTCCTCTTCACCATTCCGACGGATGCTTCCTACGCCTATTCGGTCAGGAACGTACATATCGAAACCGTAGCGGATGCTAAGACAAAGACTAATACCAATAAGCAGGAAGAAATAATCCTTTCCTCCGCCCCCATAGCCTATGACGGTCAGACCTACCTCTACGGCTTCGTACGAGGGAAGGCAAGCCGTATCTCAGTGAACGGCACAACCATCACCGTCCATGACGGAGAATTCGAGGGCATCGTGCCATCGACGGGCAGACAGCTCAAGCTCACGGCAGTCATTGATGGCAGGAACATCAGTAGGAAAATAACACCCATACAAGGAGGTAGGGCGGACTATGCCCGTGCCTTCGTGTCCGTCGGTGGAAAGGCAGAGAAGCGGTTCCTCGCGCACAGGGCGGACAGCATCGCCATCGGCGGCAACGTCCTTTCCGTGAAGGCTGCGGACATCGCAAGGAACGGCAGATACTCCGTCACGGCACTCCGCGAGACGGACATTCCTGCCCTTGACTACGGCATGACCAACGTCACCGCCAAGGGAGACGGTTACCGCTTTCTGCCCCACGGCAACCACTTCGAGGGCAAGGGTGCAACGGTGAAGATAAAATACGACCGCACGCGAATCCCGAGCGGTTTTACAGAAGACGACATCAATACCTATTACTTCGACAAGAATACCAAGCACTGGGTGGCACTGGAAAGAGTCAGGGTGGATAAGAAGGAGACCTGCGTCGTGTCACGCACCACGCACTTCACCGATATGATCAACGGTGTAATCAAGGCACCCGAATCTCCACAGACCGATGGATTTACCCCGACGATGATGAATGACATCAAGGCGGCAGACCCGACGGCAAAAATCAATCTTATTACTCCTCCTACGGCTAACAACCGCGGCTCAGCTAATCTACAGTATGGCTTCGAGATGCCACCTGCCCGCAATGGTATGGCACCGTCCTTAGGCATTCAGTACAGCAGTGAGGGTGGCAGCGGATGGCTTGGAGAGGGTTGGAATCTCTCTGTTCCTTCTATTACGTTGGATACCCGTTGGGGTGTACCCCGTTACGACACGGCAAAGGAAACCGAGACCTACCTTATGTCAGGATCCATGCTTTCTACCATGGGGGATGACGGCAAGATGGGTGTTGCCCACCGTGGTGAGAAGATGAACCGAAAAGCGGACAGACAGTTCTACACTCGGCAGGGAGGAGACTTCAGCCGTATCATCCGCAAGGGTAATTCTCCTGCCGACTATACTTGGGAAGTAACCGACAAACAAGGAATCAAATATATTTATGGTGGAGAAGGTGCCATTCTCAAAGGTACCATCACCGATGCAAGCGGTCAAAGCCGTGAGGTGATTACCGAATGGAAGCTCAAACGTGTGGAAGAAACACACGGTGATTATATCGAATACGTCTATGAGACAGCCGACGAACCTGTTCGTGGTGGACTTGTGGCAAAAGCCATTTATCTTAAGGAAGTACGTGCTGGTAATAGCGGACAATCACCCCACACAGTGGTTGTCTTAGAAGGCAGTAAACAGAAACGACTCAAAAACAACAATGCAAGATATGGCTTCCTAACCTCATCGAATCGTTTGTTAGAGAAGCTGACGGTGAACTTCCAAGGAAGTACGCTCCGCAGTTATGCCTTTACCTATGGCGAGGGTGCGTTCAACAAAGATGTGCTTACGGGTGTGAAGCAACTCGACGACAAAGGTGCAGAAGTGTCTTATCAGAATTTTGACTATTATGATGATGTACAGGCTGCCAAGGGGTATGTGCCTTTTAAGGAAAAACAGGAAACATGGAATACGCACGATGACGGCCTTGACGCAGGATTTATAAGTCCTCTCAAAGAAGTTGGTGGCATATTCAGCGACAAACCTACTGCCTTAGGAGGAACAACAAGCCTTTCTTATGGTGGCTCTTTCTATGCTGGAGCAGGAGTTGATGATCAAAGTTCTTCAACAAGTGGCACTATTGGTGGTTCTTTTAATTACTCTCATGATAATTCTAAGGGATTATTGACTTTTGCAGACCTTAACGGAGATGGATTACCCGACAAGATATATCAGGATGGAGGTTCTGTGTACTATCGTCCGCAAATATGCACAGACGAAAAGAAAATAACCTATGGAGAACCTATCAAAGTTATTGGTATCTCTAAATTTTCTGCTTCATCCAGTAATACTTTCTCTGGAGGACCTGCCATCAAGGCTGGGTGGCAGTATATCATGGCTACTGTTGCTACAAGTACTTCTCGCACGACTACCAAAACCTCTGTATATTTCAGCGATGTTAATGGTGATGGGCTTGTAGATATAGTTTCTAGTGGTAAGGTTTATTTTAATCATATAGAAATTGACGAACAAGGTCATGCTATTCCTCATTTTACGCTTAGCAGTGCCGATACACCAAGCCCTATCATCTATGATGCCAAGAAAATAGATAAAACTATTGGGGAGGTTGATCCTGCCGAGCAAGCAGAACTGATTAAATCCTCTCCGATGGAAGACATGGTGCGTGTATGGCAGGCACCTAAGGATGGAATTGTTAGCATCTCGAGTACAGTTAGTCTGATTACTCCAACAGGCGAGTATGATGCCGATGAGTATGCTCATGCTGACGGTGTGCGCCTTGCCATTCAGAAAGGCAGTACAGAACTCTGGAGTAAGAAAATTGCCAAGGGAGATGCAACAGCTTATAATGCTACGGCACAGAATATCACTGTCAAGAAAGGCGACCGCATTTATTTCCGTGTCCAGTCTGGTACGGAGGAAAGAAGCAACGGTGCCTTTGACAACGTGAAATGGGCACCTGTCATTACCTATACAGGTGCGGCAGAAACACTCCCCGGCGGATTATCTACCACTGTTTATCAACCTCAGGAGGGTGCCGTTTATGATGCCAATACACTGACCAATGTGGCAGAGAGCACTTCTTTGAACCTGTCAGGCAAGTTCGCCAAACCCGTCACAACAGATGACGTTACGCTCAGAATTGTCGCATCTAATGAGTTAAAAGACAGCTTGGGTAATAATAATCCGAATTATAAAAAAAGAGAAATCTATACCCGTACCTTAGCATGGAATGAAGCGTTTGACGGAGAAATTAAACAGACGATTCCTAATCCGGATGGCTTGACAAATCTAAACTTTGAAATCAGTTCTTCTTCTAATGTGGACTGGTCGAAAATAAAGTGGACCCCACAAATAGAGACCATAGGCAAGGAAGGTAGCAGGCAGCGTACAGCAGGGGCAACCCATTATGTTCTCTTTGCTGACATGGTTAGTGAAGGTAAACCTGTAGTACTTGCTTCCAATGTTTCAACCCTGACAGTTACTCCGAGTATCACGATGCTACCACCAACGGTAAACGGAATGGTAACGATGACTGTCAAGACTGTAGACAAACTGCTGGGTAAAAAGACTTACACTTTCAGTGGTGGCAGTCTTTCAGGGGATCCTCTGATAATCACCGGTATCAGTGCAGGCAAGATATGGATAGATTACTTCTATTCAGGTAACATCTCTGGTCAGACAGTAACTTCTGCAGCTACTGTCAGTGGCATAGGAACAGCACAGGCAGGCTTCTATGCCCAAACAGAGAACAAAGGCTTCGGCACAATGTATCGTGGTTGGGGTGGTTTTGTTTATAATGCTTCCGAAGGTAGGTATAGCAAACCTATTGATGAATCACTGCTGAAGCTCCCCGATAGCAAGGATGCCAAGATGGATCCTTTGACAATGGCATTTGTACCAATAGGAACAGACCAAAGTTCATTTGATAGATGGATAGGACAACGAGCAGAATTGTACCTTACAGCTAAAGAGGCTGGGGCTTCAAGACTAACTGAACAAAATGTAATATTAACTAACCCTTTCGAACATATTGATGATATAACAGGAGTTTCCGGTACGTGTCTACAAGGAACCGGTGCTGTAGCTATAACACAGGAAATGGTTGCAACAAGTGATGTCAATCAGGCAGGCATTGCTTTTACATACAATGATGCAAGTGGTAAGAGTGTAACTCGCTCCACTATGATGGATTTCAATGGGGATGGTTTCCCGGATATTTTTCAAAAGGGAATCATACAATATACAAATTCGCAAGGAGGTATCAGTGGCGAAAAGTATAGTGGAATCGGAATCATTGGCAGTGAAAATAAGTCTGAAGGATGGGCATTGGGAAGTGATCCCATTATTTCGATAAGTTCTACGATTGCTCATATTGCAAAAGGAAAGGATCATTCCTGCAACCAAGGCTCCAGCAACAAGGCAAAAGCTAGTATGTCTGGATCTGTCAGTATTCCTCCCTCTAACAAGGATTGGAGCACAGAAACATTCATGGATGTGAATGGAGACGGTCTACCTGATAAAATTATTAAGGGAAATAAAGTTCGACTTAATTTAGGGTACAACTTCACAGAACCGATTGATTGGGGAATTGATCGAATACAAGGAGGTAAGGGAATTACTTATAACGCCAATATAGGTGGTAGCTTCAATAAGGGGTCATCAAGCTTCGCCGGGGGATACAATGTTGTAACCTCTAAGAATGGAGAAGAGTATAATCTCTCTGATGTAAATTCTGACGGATTACCAGATAAGGTATGGCGCAATGGCAAGGCTATTATGGTGGCACTTAATATCGGTAATGGCTTTATGGATGCCATTCAGTGGAAAGGGCTTTCTTCTCTTAGCGAATCAGCCTCAACTTCAGAGGGAGCTGAAGTTGCATTTACTGTCAATTTTACCCCAAAGTTAATTCCTGTTAAAATTTCCATAAATCCAGTTGTTTCTGTCAGTCATAGTATAAATCGTAACAACTATGCTTTGCAAGACGTAGACGGCGACGGCTACCTCGATATTGTGGAATCCGATAAGGAAAGTGAACTGAAAGTAACCCGCTCTGCCATCGGCAGAACGAACATGCTCAAGAGCGTGACCAACTCCCTTGGCGGAACCTTTACACTGGACTACGAACACAGTACGCCTACCTACGGACTGCCCGGTGGTAAATGGGTAATGTCGTCCGTAACCATTGACGATGGTATCCGTGATGATGGACCGATGATGAAGACGATGTTTGCCTATTCAGATGGACAGAAGGATCGCCACGAGCGTGAGTTCCTCGGTTTTGGAAAGGTCGTAACCAAGAATATCGACACCGAACAGGGTGAATCCGCAGTCTATCGTCAGGCTGTGCAGCTCTATGATGTGTCCACCTACTACGCACAAGGTAACGAACTTAGTGCCTCTGTGGAGGATGCCAAAGGCAACAAGTACACCGAGACACGTAATGAGTACGACGGCTACTACCTCACTGCCAATGGCGACAAGTACACTTTCACCAAGCAGACCAAGCTCTGTAGCGACCGCGCCTCTGCCTTTGTACCGCTACGCTATACCGCCAATAAGCAGTATGAGGGACAGCCAACTGGCATCACCACCTCAGAGGCTTGGAATGAGTATTACCTCACGGGGCATCATGGTGAATTGAAGTCCTACAAGTTCAGTGATAAGGGCAAGTTGGGTGCTGACGGTTCGGGTAAGTTCGACTACCAGACCGCAATACAATATGCTCACAATGATAACAAACATATCTTCGGGCTACCTACCAACGTAACCGTAACGGGCGGTGATGGTAAGATTTATCATCAAGTTTCTGCGACTTACGATTTGAACTATGCCGACCATATTACGCAGATTAAACAACAACTCGGAAGCGGTGAAGCCGTCTCTGACTATACTTATGATGCTTACGGCAACATTATCAAGACCACGCTTCCTGCTAACAGCAAGGGACAGCGCATGTGGTATACCTACCGCTATGAGCCGGTGATGAATATGTATGTGGAGCGCATAGACGATGCATTTGGCTACCGTAGCGAGGCTGCCAACTTCGACTACCGCTATGGCATGGCACTCCGCCGTATGGATCTCAACCACTTCTATTATGAAACGGATATAGACAACCTCGGACGTGTGAAAGCTGTGCGTGGTCCTAATGAGTTGGCAACAGGCGTGCCTTACATCATTGCCTTTGACTATCAGCCTAAGGCTACTTTCGGCACCAACGGTATTACAGTGCCTGCTTACGCAGTGACGAAGCATTACGACATACAGCACCCAAGCGATGATATGGAGACCGTAACCTTCGTGGACGGCTTCGGGCGTCCCGTTCAGGTGAAGAAAGACGGTGTGGTAACGACAGCTGCCAAGGGTAGTGCTCCGAAAGACGAGACCGTGATGATTGTCAGCGGACGCAATGTCTATGACGCTTTCGGTCGTGTGGCTAAGGCTTATTACCCTGTAACCGAAGCAGTGGGCAGCAAGACAACTTTCAACAAGGCTTTTGACAACGTGTCGCCAACCGTAACAGTTTATGACGTGCTTGACCGGGCTATGAAAGTAACGCTTCCGGACAATGCTGAGACCAAGACAGAGTACTCTACGGACGCAGGTAGCAATGCACTCGTAACGACTGTAACTGATGCGTTGGGTAATCGTCAAGCAACCTATACCGACGGTAGTGGCAAGACGGTGAAGACCGAGCAACTCAGCGGACCAGATGGTATCATTACCACTTCTTTCGAGTATGATGGCATCGACCGACTCGTCAAGGTGACCGACACCGAAGGCAACGTCACCACGTCCGTCTATGACATGGGCGACCGCCGCACCGAGGTCAGTCACCCTGCCAGCGGAATCACAACCTTTACCTACGACAACTTGGGCAACGTACTCACCAAGCAGACAGCCAACCTCAAGAAGGAGGGCAAGACCATCAATTACGAGTACGACTACGGTCGTCTGACGGCTATCAACTATCCCGACCATCCGGAAAATAACGTGAAGTACCATTACGGTGGTATCAACTCTTCTCACAACCGTATCGGCAGATTGATGCTCCGTGAGGACGGTAGTGGTGCTATCGAATATTACTACGGTAAGATGGGTGAGGTCTTGAAGACGGTACGCACGCTGATTGTTCCCAACCAGGCTGTGGCAACCTACGTCACACAGTGGAAGTATGACAGCCATGACCGTCTATTGGAGATGATTTACCCCGATGAGGAGAAAGTAACCTACGGCTACAACCTCGGTGGACAGGTAGACCACGTCCGTGGTTACAAGTCCTATGGCTACGATTATGTGAACAAGATAGGTTATGACAAGTTTGAGCAGCGCACCTATCTGAAGTATTGCAACGGAGCGGAAACCTTCTACAGCTACGACCCTGCACGCAGACGTTTGCAGAACCTCGTGGTGAATGCTAAGGCAGGTACTATCATGGACAATGCCTACAGCTACGACGCAGTGAGCAACGTACTCGGTATTAAGAACAATGCTCCACTCCCACAGAGTGGAAAGGCAGGCGGACAGATGAGCCACAGTTACTCTTATGACCCATTGTATCGTTTGGCAAGCGCAACGGGAACTTATAAGGGAACGGACAATAAAGCCGCTTCTTATACGTTATCTATGGGCTACGACAACATGCACCGCATCACGAGCAAGAAGCAACATCTCTCGCAGACAGGTGTGCAGTTCGATGGCACGCTCAACGCAGGCTACGAACTCGTTTATACCTATGGTAGCGCAGAGGGTAAGAAGTTCCAACTCAACAATGTTCGTGATATCAACTACCGAACGGAAGAAACTCCTATGGAGAGTACGAATATCAACAACGGACACAAGTACACCTACGATGCTAACGGAAATCTTGTCTATATCAACACCTCACGTGTAAAGAAAGACGGCAAGGAGGATGAAAAGACAACCGAGCAGAAGTACCGTTGGGACGAGGAGAATCGCTTGTTGGCAGCCGATGAGAACGGTTTTGTGAGCAACTATTGGTATGATGCCGATGGTGAGCGCACGGTGAAGGCCTCAGGCGAAAACGAAGCTATCTATGTGAACTCTGAGTTCTCGGGTGGCAACACCGGTACGGCACGCTTCAGCCTTTATATCAGTCCATACCTCGTAGCAGGGCAAGGTGGCAAGTACACCAAGCATATCTACATTGGCTCACAGCGTATTGTCAGCAAGCTTGGCGACTTGGCTTCTTATGGCGCAGACCCAAGACGAATACCGTATGCAGGCAATGAAGCTGATGGCTTGACCATCAACTACAAAGACAAGTATGCAAAGCAGCTGCAATCCATTAAGGATAACTATAAGGCGTTTGACCAACCTTATAACGGTAAGGACAATGACGACTATGTGAATGGTCAGGGCTTCTGCTGCAACGACGCTACGCCGGAGGCGGCACAGGCTCGTGCGATGGCACGTACAAGGGCTGCAAACGGCAACTTCAAGCCAAATGACGACTACGAAAAGATGCAGTTCTACTACCATCCCGACCACTTGGGTAGCAGTAGTTACATCACCAACCTTGACGGTGAGGTAGCACAGCATATCGAATATGTGCCATTTGGAGAAGTATTCATTGAAGAACGCAACAACACATGGAACACGCCTTATCTCTTCAATGCAAAAGAATTTGATGAGGAAACAGGTATGTACTATTATGGTGCGAGGTACTATGAACCGAGGTTGAGCGTTTGGATGAGCACTGACCCGTTGCAGGAAAAATATTACAATAGTTCTTCTTATGCTTATTGTAATAATAATCCGATAAGATTTATTGATCCTGATGGAAAAGATGGTTGGGATACATTTTGGGGTTATACTATAGGTACTGTTACAAATATTCTACCTGGGACATCTAACTTACGAGACAAATATAGTCCTCGAAATCGACAAGACTATAATAGAGCATTAAGAAATTCTGATAATCTTTCTTTTGTAGTGGGTGTAACGGCTATAGGTGCAGGGGCAACTGGAACAGGAGCAGGTACAACAGTTATTGCTACAAGTGGTACTGTAGCTGCAACAGGTATTGGTACAGCACCTGGTGCTGTGGGTGCTGCTGCGGGTGCAGTTGTTGTTACAGGTAGTGAAGTTCTTGTTCTTGGAGGAACTTTAGTTACAATGAATGCTGCCAATAATAGAAATCAAGGGTATGACAGAGGAAAGAAAGGGAACGTTTCTTCTGGTAATAAGAATTCTCCTCATGCTAACCAGAAAAAGAAAGAAGCAAATGGAGATAGATATGAAGAATATAAGCGGCAATACGACAAATTAAAGTCTTCACCTAACAAAACACCTGAAGTAAAAAAACAAATAGAAAAATTAAAGAGACAAATGAATCGGGCCAATGAACGTAGAAATTTCAGTGGTGAAAACCATAGTAGAAACCATAAAGGTAATAGGTGATGGACAAATATACTTTTATAACCAATTATCAATATGGGGAAAAAACAGACGTTTTACAAATAGATGCAGTTTCTATGAAAGTTGCAATGAACCAATGGGTTGACGCGTTGAATTTTCCACATATTGGTAATATTAGCAAGTCTAAAGCGAAGCAACATATATATAGTGGAGATATAGAGGAAATACCCTTAAAGAAGTTACATCATATTAGTTGCTTATATGAAAAAGTCAATGGAAAAATAATAGAAGCATATATTGTTCAGCATTGTCATCTTCCTTCAGAATTGCAAACTTTTAATATTATTGTTTTATTTAAGGGAGGAACATATGTAAGACAAATACAAGCAGATGGTTACTGTGAAGCGATTCGTCTTTGGGGAAAATACCTATCTTGGCACTTTTATAATAGCATAGAACGGCAAACAATAAAGGAAGTACTTAAGAATAATTTTGAAGAACTTATAAATTCCCTAATGCCTAAGGTTTGGTCATTCTCCTTAGTGGTAGATAATTCTATATTGGAAATGTTCATAGTAGAGTGTTAGTGAAATGAGTGTCCCATATGCTTTAGTATTTAAATATCTCTTAACACCCATATAAGGGTATTAAAACCGCAAGCAATAAACAAGAAAGAACGACGTTAAATAATTGATATGTGTGAAGGAACAGGCATCATCGAGCAGCGCACCTATCTGAAGTATTGCAACGGAGCGGAAACGTTCTACAGTTACGACCCTGCACGCAGACGTTTGCAGAACCTCGTAGTAAATGCTAAGGCAGGTACAATTATGGATAATGCCTACAGCTACGACGCTGTGAGCAACGTGCTCGGTATTAAGAACAATGCTCCGCTCCCACAGAGTGGCAAGGCAGGCGGACAGATGAGCCATAGTTACTCTTATGACCCATTGTATCGTTTGGCAAGCGCAACGGGAACTTATAAGGGAACGGACAATAAGACGGCTTCTTATACCCTTGCGATGGGCTACGACAACATGCACCGTATCACGAGTAAGAAGCAACATCTCTCGCAGACAGGTGTGCAGTTCGAGGGCACGCTCAACGCAGGCTACGAACTCGCTTATACTTACGGCAAGGAGGCGGGCAGAAAGTTCCAGCTGAACAATGTCCGAGATATAAACTATCGCACGGAGGATATTCTTACGGACAGCACAACCATCAACAATGGTCACAAGTATGAATACGAGGTCAACTATAACCTCGGCTGATTGCTTATTTAACATGGATGAATGTTATAAGTAACAAAATAAAAAAAAATGAAAGTTGCATTATTACAATTATCGGATATTCATATAAAGTCGGAAAATGACTTTATTATTAAGCATCAAGAAGATTTTTATCGTTCTTGTAAGGCACTTATTAATGAATGTACTAAATTAATAGTAGTTATTACTGGTGATATAGCATTCAGTGGTAACGAAGAGGAGTATGCAGTTGCTTATAATTGGCTAAAGCAATGCGAAAGCTCTTGGAAGAGAGAAGCAAGCTTTTTAAATTCAGTAGAGTACATCGTTGTCCCTGGCAATCACGATTGTGATTTTTCTAAACAAACTGATGTTAGAAAAATGATTATAAGCACAGTATCTAAGCAAGATGAGATAGGTTCAGAAGATATTATCTCTATATGCCTCTCTGTTCAATCTAATTTTTGGTCTTTCTACAGTAAATTACGAAATGAAAATTTAAATCCATCGATATCGTGGACACAAGAAGTTAAATTGAAACAGGACTTTAGCATTATTTTTAACTGCTATAACAGTGCATCATTATCTCAACTAAACGAGCGACCTGGTGAATTAATTATACCACAGAACAAATTCATAGAAAGGCAGAATATTCATCCACAGGACATTGTGGTTTCACTATTTCATCATAATACTGCATGGTTAAGTCCAAACTCCCCATTAAATAATAAGAAGACTTTTGAAGAACATATATTTGCAACTTCAAACATTGTTATGTGTGGCCATGAGCATTCAGAAAAAAATAAAAAAATCTCATCATTATTAGATTATCAAGAGCTTATATATTTGGAAAACTCGGCTTTACAACACGAAAAGATTTCAAAATATGGATTAATTATACTTGATACCGATGATAAAAATTTGACTCGTCACCAATTCGAGTATTCTGACAAATGTTTTCGTTCATCTCAGGAAAGCAGTATGTTTACTATACGGAAACAGCAATCTGGAGTGATGTTTACGAATGCGTGGGCGGAAAAGTTGGAAACAATTAATATTCCCTTAAAGCATATACACAAACACACACTACAACTATCAGATATTTTTGTTTTTCCAGACTTAGAACCTCTTTCGGATATTAGTTCGGAATGTCTTCAGTATATAGATAGTGAGGATCTTTTAGGAAATTCAATAATAGAACGAATATCAGTTTTAGAAGGCGAGAATCAAGCAGGAAAAACTTCTCTTCTACAGATGTTATGTATATCTTGGTACAAGAAAGGTGTGTACCCAATCATGGTATCAGGTAAAGCTATTAAGCATCATAATATATCTGGTCAATTAAAATCCTCTTATAAAGATCAATATCAATACAGGGAATTTAGTTATGATCAATATATGCAACTTGATAGAAGCAAAAGAATTATACTGATAGATGACTTAGATGAATCGACAATCAACAATGATTATAAATCAAAGTTACTGGAGTGGTTATTATGCAATTTTGAAAAGGTTATTGTGACAACCAATTTACAATTGAATTTGCATAGTGTTTTGTTGCACTTAAATAATACAGACAACTTAAAGCATTTTAGGATTTTATCTTTAGGCTACCATAAACGAAATGCATTAATTGAAAAGTGGATTAGATTAGGACAAGATGTAATAACTTTAAATGAAGAAATGTTGCTTAGTGAAGTTAAGCAAGCATATGATAATATCTCTGTCTTATTAGGACAGCAATTAATACCGTCTTATCCTGTTTTCATTCTATCTCTTTTACAGGGTTTAAATCAAGTGTTTGACAATTTTGACATTTCAAAAACTTCATATGCTTTTTGTTACAATTCTCTCATTATTGCCTCATTACTAAAATCTGGCACTGTAAAAGAAAAAATCAATGGTGTCTTGAAATTCCTATCTGAATTTGCATATTATCGGTATAAACAACATACAGAAAAAAAATACTTTGATGAGAATAATTTTAGGGCATTTTATAATGACTACAAAGAAGACTACAACGCACCATATTCTGCAGAGGCCTTATTAGAAAATCTGTGTAATGCTGATATTATTCGGTGTGCAGACAGTGGTTGCTACACATTCTCATATAAATATATTTTTTACTTTCTTGTTGCACAAAAGATTTCACAATTGGTCAATGATAATCAAGCTGATGGAATCGTACAAGAATTATGTATGAATTTGCATAGAGAACGTGAAGCTAATATTTTGATATTCTTAGTCTACCATAATGGTACGGAAAAACAAATGGAGGATTTACTATTTGCTAGTATGCTTCCATTTGAAGACTACAAACCTATAACCTTAGACCGTGATGACCCTTTATTTAAAGGAATAAATGATATTGTAGATGGTATAAAATCAGAAGTTATGCTTCAGAATGTTGATCCTCGTGAGAATAGGGATATTGCTCTAAAAAAATCAGATGACATGAAAAGAAAATTTGAAAGAAAGAATCCACAAATGCGACCATCTGAAGAAGACTTTGAAAAAAACACTTGTCTACGTGACCTTAATAATACGTTTAAAATTATAAGGATACTAGGTCAAATTGTAAAGAATCAAATGGAGACTCTAAAAAAAGAGCAAATTCTAAAACTAATTGAAGAATCATACAATGTTTGCTTTCGTTCCATTTCTTTTTTTTGTACTTTGATAGAGGAGTCAAAAGAAGAGATTGTTCAATACATACTGGATAAATATAAGGATAAAACTAATATTAAAGAATCTGAAATACGGACAAGAGTACAGAAATTGCTTCATATGCTACTTTACCAGCAATGTCTTAAATCATTTACTAATTTGTCAAGTGCTGTAGGAACTTCAAATGTTCCTGAAATATATGATGAAATTGCAAAACAGATAGGAACACCAGTTGCCAAAATTATTTCTTTCACTATTAATACTTACTATAACAAGATGCGTATTAATGATTTAGAAGAATTGCTATTAGAATACGAAAAAAATCCAGTAGCAATGGAGATTGTAAAAGCTCGGGTATTAAATTATGTGTATAATAATTATGTGGAATATTCTCAACTTCAAAAGATTGGACAGCTATGTCATCTAAAACTTATTAACAATGCAGAAGTTATGAAAAAACACTAAACAATCCAAAAGAACCAGTGTTCAATTTAAGTGAAATCGATAAGATTCATATAAGCCAATGCGTCGGTTTTAGGAATTAATTGGGGAGGAAATTATAGATTAAACGGAGAAGATGTTTTAAGCGCAGCTTTAGATATTGTTGGAGTAGTAGATTCTACTGGAGCAGCTGATGGAATTAACCCAAGTTTAACACCCACTTTCGCCTAATCTAACTGTCACCGTGCTTTCATCGTTTTTCTTATGGGCTCTGTGTCCTACAAATTTTATTCTTTTTGAATGGTGAGTGTTTTAAGTTCAACTTATCGTATATCTGTTTTGCTTGTTTCGAAGGACTACTGCATTGGCGCATCTCGATGGTTTCACCTAATGGATTCTTCCCTTGTGTGGTGACAAGCTTTTGGGTGCTCATACGTCGTACTATCTCGGTCCAGTAACAGGATTCTCCTTCCCGTTTTAATTGACAACGGATGGTGTTTACCACCCAGTAGGCTAATAAACCGAAGAAAAGGTGTGCGTCGCTTCGCTCATCTTTCTGATGATAGATTGGACGGAGGTTGAGATCATTCTTTAGTTGTCTGTTCGTGCATTCTATCTCGCGAATGAGATTGTAGTATTCCCATGTCACACGCTCAGAAAGTGTCCTGACATTGCTGCGGAGGAAATAGACTCCATGACCAGATTCCATTGCTGAGAGGTCTTTTATCTCCCAGTCTACACGTAGCATCTGCTTGGGTTTCTTCTCATTTTTTATGTAGCTTATCTGGTAGAACTTCGCTATAGAAGGGTACTTCTGTATGGCACGTCCTGTACGTTCAACAACCTTTTCATAGGTTTTTGTTCCACCTTTCTTGGAAATTCCATCGTTTATCCTCTGCAGTTCCATCTCAAAACGCTCTCTCCAGACTCTGTTCATGGACGACTCTGTCATAGCTTTCGAAGGAGATGTTATTTCGAGATAATAATCCTTATCATCCTCTGTCTTAACCTCTTTCAGCGTTATCTTCTGCCGACGGGCATCCATTACCGTAACGCTCTTATTATCATCACTGAGCGTATAGTCTTTCATTTTCGTACGGGATACGCAGAGATAATTGTAACCCTTTTTCTTTATTAGCTCCAAGTTCTCTTCCGTGGCAACACCTGCATCCATGACAACGAGCGTATCCTTGATTCGTGATGGATTTCTCTTTGCCAGCGTATCAATCATATTGGGTAGAGACTTGGGATCTGCTGTATTACCCTCCAAGATTGAAGAATAACGTATAAAACCTTCTTTATTGATACATAATGCAAGTACAAGTAGCTTACAGTCAGAGCGTTTTTCTTTTGAACGACCGAACTTGGCTTTATCGCTATTACGCTTGCTACCCTCGAAATAGAAGTTGGTTAAGTCGAAGAGCATCAACTTGTTGTCTATATTAAAGAGATCGTCAGTAACGCTGCACAGATGACGCTCTAACTGTTCCTTTAGTTCATATAACTTGTCAGTGATTTTATACAGAGAATTGATTCCTGGTGTCCAGCCAGGAACTCCACTGTAAAGTTCGCCAGCAGCCGAGTTATCGCGCAAATAATAATAAGATGAACGTTCAGAAACTGCATATACCGTACGGACAATCAATGCTGACAAAGCCGTGTGTATCGTATTCTCCGTCCAGCCGTTTTTGCGCAGAAAACCCTCTAATTGCAGCTTGTCGATTGTCTGCTTGCAGAGCCACTCAGCACCGACATCCCTTGCGTCAGTATAGTTTGCCGTCTCAAGGTCAATATAGTTCTCATATTTTCTCAGCGACTTCTGCTCTTCCTTATTAAACCGATCGATTCCACCTTCTTTCTCCATACGGATCCACCATTCGTCAGCCTTTGCCTGTTCAATAGGAGTAAGTTCTTCAAGACGCTCTTTGAAAAGCGAGGGTGTATTTCTTGTTTTGAAGCGTTTGGTAAGAGCGTATGCAATTTTTCGAACCTGTACAGCAGTAAGTGAAGGTTCGAACCCGATGTTTAACAAAATTAGCGAATGTACATGACCCTGCACGTCACGATATGACTCCTTGATGCGATAATAAGGAGCCATGTCGCCTGTTACAGGGTTGAATCGTGTCTGTACATTTGCGTGCATGAGTGCAAAGTAACAAAATAATTTTGATATGGCTGTGTCCTACAAATCAGATTTTACTCCTCGTTACAATACCCTATGTTTGATTATCAATTATTTATCAAATTGATACTACACAAAATATCCCGAAAATTTATGAAAAATAATTTTGCCGGTTAAACTTGGGTTAATGCTATATTGCAGGCTCAAAAAGGAGACTGGGGCGATGCTTTAATAAGTAGTGCAGGATTATTACCTCTAGTTGGAGATGTCGCTAAAGTTGGAAAACTAGGGAAAGATGTAAAAATAATAGAAACTGCAATTGATGCTGTAAAAGAATCGAAGACAACTATTAAGGTCGTAAATGGGAATTCAAGAAAAAGTCAGAAAGCTCAACACCTTTATGAAATCTTTGACAAAGAAACAGGAGAAGTCGTAAAAACGGGTATAAGTGGTGGAAAGATAACAAAAAAAGGAAAATCCTATCGAGTAACTCAGCAAGTTAATAAGTGGAATAGGATGAATAAGAAAGATGTCTTTAACTCGCGAATAGTAAGAAAAATACCCGCTGGAAAAAATGCAAGAGAAAAAGCTTTGCAGGCAGAGAAAGCTAATGCTATCCGACTTCGTAATGAAGGTCAGCTTGATGCAAAATATCACAAAAGACCATAGAAAATGATACTAAAGTATATAACAATGTCTCTTAATCATAATGTAGGCGATTCTCAATATCGTTTACATTATGATTTTAATGTGCGATTTATTTGTAATTATTTGTCCAGAAAGATTCGGAAGTGTCATTTTTTAACAAAAGAGCCTTTTGATACTATATGTATAAATGTTGGTGGTACAAATTCTTCTGAAATAGTATTTAATAATGTTTTACAAATAAGTGTCCCTTTTAATATGAAGTACTACGAAAATACTGATGGATCAAATAAATGTAAATACTATATAGAATTATTTCAGCAAGGCTTTGTACTAGCAAATACCTATACGGATATTCCTTTAGATATTTTAAATAACATTTTGTGCAAATTTGAAAAAGAAAATTGTGAGAATGTTTGGATTGCAAAAAGAAAAGATTTAAAAGAATTAGGAATTAAAATCATTTTAAAATGCGTTTTCAGCATGCGAAATTTCTCTGCTTATATAATTTTTCTAGACAGCAAGATACAAAAAGAAATTTGTTCGGGGATGATTGTGAGAACAAAACCTGATGAAATTTACTTTGATAGGTTATTTAAAGATATGATCGTAAGGAATGATTTTTTATATATAAGAAATTATAATAATATCGAGTTTATAAAAATAGATATAGATAAAGTATTACATGGATTTTTCCAATCTTCATTTATGGAATGCCCCTATGATGATGATGATTCAATTAAAGATTACAATTATATTATACAAGAATTGTCTTACAATGGATAATGGTAATACTCCAGATTGGGAGTTGTTAGAATAACTGCTTGATAATCAATTTGTTTCTAAATAATTAGGTGTAAAGGCAGGGATAAATTCTCTGCCTTCTGCTATTTTTGTAACCCAAAACAAAAAACAAAGAAAAATGAATATACGAGAACGCTTCGGAGCTTTATGCTCCAGATTGGGAGTTGAGTTTCAATGTCCGCATTGCCACTCAAACAATATTATCAGAAGTGGTAAAAGTAGTACAGGTAAACAATGCTACCGATGTAAGAGTTGCCGGAAACGTTTTATTACCGTCTACAACATACAAGGCCTATCTTCCTAATTGATAACTGACCAAAGAGGGATTGGGCAATCACAGCACGATACTAACGTTGGGCAGTATGATTTATCAGCATTCATTCTTGTTTACTCTCAAGGGATTTTGTCAGTTGCACTGCTTGCTGTTGCAGTCTGATAAGAAGTTGGGAATAAGTTTCAAGTTTACTGAGCAATCGTTGAGCAGTGGCAACAGAATGATAAGTATTGAGGGCTTTCACGGCTTCGTTGTACAGCACACCTATCTTATGAGTCATGACGACGATTTCTGAGAGTTTCTCCAAGTAAGGCTTCTTTGAAGAGTCTTCCGTGATGACCTTAAAGGCTTCACCCAAAAGCCTTGCTCGGACAAAATCGCTTTTTGTCTTTGCTCCCGACTTGCGGTAGAGTCTGATAAGCTTCTGCTGGTCTTCGGGGTTCGGTATTCTGATGTGCCATCTGTCCCATCGTGGGCAGGTGGCACATCTGCCGTCTGGCTTCTTTTGTTTCTGCTTTTTCATTGCTTTTTAATCACGACTTTGGAGTGATTTAATCCCCCAATTGGGGCAAGGGTCTTTGTGGTACAAATGACAATTTGTGGTACAAAGACACACCTTGCCAGTATAAAGAAAGAGATAGTTTGTTATGTTCCATAAAGTAACCTTTCTGGGGTGCTTTTAATAGACGAGAGTTCAAAGTTCAAGAAGTAAATCAAGAGATAAGTTTAGACTAATTTCTTGACTTACTGACTTTATGAGCTGACATATTTTTGACTAAAGTTAATTTTAACTTAGGTCGAAACTAATTTCTTGACCAAAGTCACAACTGACCATTTGACTTAAGTCGCGACTGATTTCTTAACTTAACTCATAACCTACCTGTTTGCGGTATTGGATTATAATGCCTTTCAAGCATTGTCTGTATGTCGCTCTGCTTGTATAGTATCTTCCCTCCGATTTTGTAGAAAGGAAGCGTTCCTGCATTTCTGTACTCTTGGAGCGTGCGTGTGCTGAGCCGTAATTGGCTGCAAACCTCCTCACCCGAAAGGTAAACTTCACCATTCAGCATCGGACGGGCGGTAGCGCAATACCGCTCCAATTTCTTCAATGTGCCCTCCATCAGTTGTGCAAACAACTGCATCTGAGGGTCTTGCTGTGTAATGATTTCGTTCTCTGTCATAGTTCATTCACTTTTTGCGTTCAGTAATTCCGTGATGTCGCTTTCCTTGTAATAGCACTTATGTCCAATCATTGAGAAAGGGATTTTCCCCGTATCTCTGTATGATTGCAGGGTACGTTTGCTGATGCCCAAACGCTTGCACACGGCTTCGTTGTCAAGCCATTCGTCTGTTTCGGGCGGATTGCCGATGAGTTGTTCAATACTGTGGATAAAGTCTGCAAATTCGGAGCAGTGCCGCTCCCACGCTTTGCGGTCGATGATAATGAGTTTCATTGCCTTGATTTTGTTTTGATTACTTTATTGTTACTCGGCAAACAAACTGTTATGCAGTCCATTGCCGTACTTATCGAGTGCAAAAGTAAACCCTCGGAAGCACCGCTGCAAGAAATGAGGAAAAGCAGGGAAATAGAGAGAAAACAAGAGAAAAGACCAAAGGAGATCCATCTGTGTTATTGCGGTAATGAGATGAGGTGCCGGCTCTTTCCTTTTATCACATAGCAATTATTCTTTCGACAGTTCGATAGTTCGACAAATCGATATGTAGTTTTATCGATAGATAGTTTTATCGATAGATTATTTTGACGATATATAGTTTTGACAACAGATAGTCATGACAACAGATAGTCATGACAATAAATTGTACAAACAACAGATTGTCCGTATTATCGTCAGTCCTATCTGTTGTTGGTTGTTACGCCTTGCGTCCAAAGAGCCTGAGTATGCCGTATTCTTGTCGTGCCTATACTCTCTACGGCAGCCCAGCCCTGCAAGGTTGGGAGAGATGAATACGACCGCACGAATACAGAAAATGGCAATACCGCCTTGAAACAGAAAAATCCTGCGGTGGAGATTCTTCTCTCCATCCGCAGGACTTGACCTTGTCAGGGCAGATTAGCTGCCGTTGTACCTTTGCACGATAAGAAACGGCATCAGGGACTTTGCGTGTGCCTTTGCTTACAACGCCTTTGGACTTACCCCTACGTCTGACCGACTATTGGCAAATGATTGCTCTTGGTAAGCAGCACTATCGTGCCGGTGAGTTCGGTGTAAAGACGGTCGTATTGCTCGTCAGAAGCAAATGTGTCCGTCAAACCGAACTTGTCGAATGTGGCTTGAATAGCCTTGTTCGACAACAATATGGGTGCAAGCTTCTCAGGGAGTGGTGCAGGCAGTTCCCTCTCAAACTCGTTCTCTAAGACAGAAACAAGCGTGTCGTACTTGGAAAAGTGCAAACCTTGATACAATACCTCACTTGCTATGCTCTCTGCTTCGAGGTGCGAAAAACCTTGTGCCACTGCATCGCAGTAAGCAGTTAGAGCCATGTCTGCTCGTGTGGTGATAAACTCCGTGTCGTGCAATCTTTCGGGGTGATGCTCACTCATATAACTTCTTAATTTCAACCGAAAGTAGGAAAGTTCCTGTTTGTTGTTCTTTTTCATTTTGTCCTTATTTAGTGTTGATACTTAATGATGGTTGTTTAACGGTCTAAGAAAATCATTTTATCATATTCTTGGCTTTCTTGGCGAACAGACACGCAGGGCCTTTCGCAGTTCCCTTGTGGTGTTGCTACCCATGAGTGGCTGCATTTCCCGTGCAATCTTGCTCTTGCTGATCTTTGCATAGAGTTCAGTGGTGGAAATGAAGCGGTGTCCGAGCATCTTACTGACGGTTTCTATCGGCAAGCCGTTCTCCAAACAGATGGTCGTGGCAAAGGTATGTCGTGCCGTGTGCGAGGTGGCTTCGGTATGAGATGGGAGTCCAGCCTTGATGATGATGTCCCTTATCTTGCGGTTGAAATGGCTATTCGTGGGGAACTCACGAAAGAGCAAACCCTCCTTTTGTCCGTCGTTGACAATGGTGAGTATCTCTTCGGCAATGGGCAATAAGGGAACAATGCTTCTGTTCTGAGTTTTTGTGCGACAGAGCGATATGTACCTACGCCCATCCCCGAATGTATAAACATCGTCCATTCGGAGTTTCTTCAAGTCTGAGAATGCCAGCCCCGTGAAACAGCCCAAGAGGAAGATGAGCCTGCAATGGTTGTCCACCGAGCGGTGAGGACGATATGAGAGAAGTTTGTGTAAATCGTCAGAAGTGAGGGCATTGCGCTCGTAGGTGGGCGTTTCAATGTCTATCAGTTCAAAAGGGTCTGCATGGATATACCGCTCCTGCTGTGCCTTTCTAATAACTTGATGCAGGTGGCGCAGACGGTTGGAGACGGTGCTCTCCTTGTTTCCTAAGTCCCTAAGCATGAACAGACGGTAGCTTTCTATTAGGTCCTTGTCGGCTTCTTTGGGAAGACAATCCTCCTTCCCCCTTGTTTTCAGAAATTGTAAAAAGCTCTTCTTGCTGTCCCTAAAAGCCCTGACGGTAGCCTTTCCTATAGTCTTGCCCTGCAATTCCTCCTTACTTTCGCAGACAGCTTGGTAAAGCTCTATGAGTGTTGGGGTAGATTTTCCTTGATGCAGGAACTGCTCCTTAAAATATTCTGCCGTGATGTAGTTCTCTTCTCTTAACGTGAGTTCATAGAGTGCGTGAAGTCGTTTATCTATTGAGTCCAGTTGATGATTGACATCATTCGCTCTGTTAGCTGCCACTTTTATGCGTCCTATCTTTGATTGCCAATCAACGGGAGAGGTGTGCAATCCTGTTGAGAATGAAGCAGACGCACCGTTGCAGGTGATACGGCAGCGTATAATGCACTCGTTATTCTCATTTGTCTTGCTTCTGTCTATATAGAATAGAATTGAAAATGTACTTTTCATTTTTCCATGTATGTTTTATCGTTTGTATTCCTTATAATTTCTAGTTAGTCAGACGATATTGTGCGATGAGAGGGAGAATCTTCTCCACATCCCGAAAGACACGCTCTGGAGAAGTCTCTGCATACACCTGTGTGGTCTTTATTTGGCTGTGTCCGAGCATTTTCGATACGCTTTCGATAGACACGCCTTCAGAAAGCGTCATCTGCGATGCGAAGGTATGCCTTGCCATGTGAAAAGTCAGCGTTTTCTGAATACCGCAAAGCCGTGCTATCTTTTTGAGGTGTATGTTCACCGTATCGCAGCCTGGTATGGGCAGCAGATACCCTTTGGGCGGTTCGTGACGGAACGCCCTTGTATGGATACCCCTGTACCGCTCGATGATGGCGGATGCTTCGGGCAGTAGCGGAATGTGGCATATATTGCCTGTCTTTATTCTCGGCTTTCGTATCCAATTCATACCAGACTCATGGATGATATGCTCTGCCGTGAGGTGGTACACATCCGTATAGGAAAGACCGGTATAGCACGAAAAGAGAAACATATCCCTCGACACCTGCTCATAGCCTTGCAGTTCGTTATCGCTTAATGCTGCTATTCTGTTTACTTCCTCCCTTGTGATGTATCGGGGTGTACCCACGTCCCAGCGGATAGAGTGAGCGATGAAAGGATAGATGTCTATGATGTGCCGTTTGTATAGGTCCTTGAGTAGGGATGCCAGCATTGTAAGATAACCAGCTGAAGTGTTGAGTTTAAAACCCTTTTCTTTGGCAAAAAACTCCTCCAAGTCTTTGATAAGGGCAGTATCGGCTTTTTGCACGGGAATATCGTTCACATGGTAGCGATGTCTGAGAAATTTTGCCAGATGCTTACGGAAAAGCAGCAGACATTTCAGTCTTCTTTCACTGCGGTCTATACCCACCCGCTCACGGAAGCGGTCGATATACTCGTCTGTATGATGAAGCAGTCCCTGCGATCTGCTGTTTAACCCGAATACAAGTTCCCTTATCTGCTCTGCCGTAACAGTGTTGTTCAACTTGCCCAAAAGCGATTCGTAAACTTGATGGACGCTTACTTGCAGTCGGTCAAGTTCGTTGTTTACTGATACGGCTTCGGCACTCTTGCCCACAAGTCGCTGTTTACGACTATCCCAAAGTTTTGGGGTACAGGCGCATTTGCAACTGAACTGAACCATTGAGCGACCGATACTGATGCGTCCCATTACGGGACTTTTTCCGTTTTTGTCCTGCGTACCTCTCTTGAGGTAGAAAAGCAGCTTCATTTTTTCTTTTTCCATTGTCTTTTTGCTTGCAAAATTACACTTCTTAGAGGAACTTTGAGTGATGCAAAACATTGATAATGAAAGAGAAAACACCATTTTAGTTACCACTTTTAGCCGTTCTTTTCCTTTCATCGTTTCTCGAACGATTTGGTAACTGAACTCTTGCTTTTTCACTCCTTTCTTAGCCTATTTCCTTTGATGCAACTCAATGAGTAAAAAGGCAATATATCCTCTATTTCAATCAGATACGCATTCTTCGCCTTTTCTTGCTTCCAAATCCTATACTTCCGCATAGAAAGCAGCCAGCTCCGGAACCTTAATGAATGTCCTAAACCGCTCTTTCTGAATGATGTCGTTTGTGATGGAGAACTCATAGTCGGTAGATTTCTTGGCAAAGACGGCTGCCCATGCGTCAAAGCTGTTGATACCTTGCCTCTCCAAAGCCTGCGGACGAAGATACTTGAACAGAAGATACAACTCCGTCAGGCTATTGGAGATGGTCGTTCCCGAAAGGAAAGTGGCTCCCAAATCCTTGCCGGACCTCTCCTGTATGGTACGAATGGCAAAGAGCATGTTTAAGGCACGCTGCGAACCATCAGGATTGCCCAAGCCCGACACACGGTCGTGGCGTGTGTTGAACATCAGGTTCTTGAATTGGTGCGATTCATCTACAAAGAGGTGGTCGATACCCATCATCTTGAAGTCTACAGCATCGTCCTTACGCTCAGCGATGCTATCCTGTATGTTCTGCAACTTGGCTTCAAGTGTCTGCTTGCGCTTCTCTAAGCCTTTGAGCATACCACGGGAGATGTCTCTTCCTTGTTGTCGCAACACTTCGAGATTCTCTTCCACTGAGTCCAGTTCCTTTTGCATAATCGCTTCCTGTATCTCCAAAGCCTGCGGTATCATGCCAAACTGTTCGTGCGTAAGTATAATACAGTCCCAGTCGTTGTTCTTGATGTCGTTGAAAATACGCTGGCGGTTCTGCTTGTTGAAATCATTCTTGCCTGGATAGAGCACCTTGGCATTGGGATACGCCTTGTGGAATGTGTCGGCAATATCGAAGACGTTTGCCTTCAGACCAATAATCATCGGTTTGTTTGCCAGTCCCAAGCGTTTCATCTCGTAGGCTGCCGTACACATGATGAGTGTCTTACCCGCTCCCACCTCGTGGTCACATATGCCGCCGCCATTGGTTTTGAGCATCCACACGGCATCCTTCTGACTCTTGTAGAGGTCGGCAATGCCCAATCGTTTGAGGTCAAGATCGGGAAACGTCTGGTGTGTACCGTCAAAGTTGGGTCGCACAAAACAGTTGAAAAGGCGGTTGTACCTGTCGGAGAGTTGTTGTTTGAAGGTATCAGGTGTACGTCCGAGCCAATCAACAAAGCCCTGTCTGATTTCCTCAATCTTGGCATTTGCCATCTGGATAGCATGTCCGTCCCTTACTTTGATAGTTTTCGTCTCTCCCGTAACCTTGTCCGTCACCTCCTTACTCTTGTTGATGTCGGGAATGGTATTGTGTAGGGCATGCTTGAGGAGATTGATACCATCATAACGGCGGAACTCTCCCTGTACGGCATACTTGTGCCAGATATTGGCATTCTTATGGTCACATACAATGCTGTACTCGTCCATGTTGGAATGGTAGGATACGCCAATATCCGTCCCGAAAAACTCCGAAGCGAACCTGCCATAGACTTTGGCAGGTATCCAGCGTTCACCGAGGTTGAAGTCCAAATCGGCAAAGGGAATGGGTGTAGGTGTGGCTGCACGCAAAGCGGCAAGGCTCTGTTTGGCTTCCTCATGGTCGGGATGGTCCAAGAGCCACGACTCGATACGCTCCGCCTTTTCTATTACATTGCCCGAAATGAACTTGTCCGCTACCTCGTAAGCATTCTCTTCGGGATTGAAATAGATACGACCTTCCAAGGAAGAAATGATGTCGCTTTCCTCCATATCAGGTAAAAGCGAACTCATGTAGTCAAGTTCCACTGTGCCGTACTTGTTGAGCGATGCACCCAGTGCCTCCATCGGGTCTGTGGCAACGGTCAGTTCCGTGATGGAAAATGCCGTAGGATGGTCAAAGATGTCCGCCTTAATGTACCTGCCGTTTTCGGAGCGTTCCAAGAAGAGCATTTCCAAGCCTGTAGCATCCATCTTAATGATGTCGGTGTTCGCCTTTTGGTTAAAGTATCCCCAGCGTGCAACATAGTCATCATACAGGTGGTTGAGCCTGCTGCGGTCTTCCCTGTCTTCTGCATGGTTCTCTGCCTCGTAGTCATAGAGACGATGATAGCACTCCCGTATCTCGATATAGCTTTTTAGACGGGAAAGCTGCGCATACGGCAAGTCCATCGGATTAAAGGTGGGATGTCGCTTCAGATCAGAAAGAAACCCCACCTGCCCTTTCTGCACGACAATGGAGCCATCCCTCAAATGCGAGTCGGGTGATGAGAGAAAGGGACGGGGCGAGGAATCGAACTCCTTTTTCACCTCCGCTATCGGTTTTGGCTTGCGTTCCTCGGCTTCGTTCATGAAGTCGAAAAGTGACGGCTCACGTGGGGAGGAAGAAGCTGCTTTCCTGCTACTATGAGTACGGCGTTTGGGTACGGCTGCTGGCTTTTGTATCTTGGACTCCGCTGGCTTTTGGGAAACAGTTTGTTCTACAGGACGGCGCGCCTGTGAAGTTCCTGAATTATCCTTGATTTCATTGTTCACACGGGTAACTTCTCTTGTCCAAAGACTGTATTCCTCCGGGGCAAACAGTGACAGTTGCTCCGGTTGTCCGATGTCTTCCATGTTGTTGTCCACCACTGGATGATGATCGTCGTCAAAGAACACCGTCTGTCCGTTCATCTCTCTTGGGGCTTCAATATCCGTACGGATTTCCGACCTTTCCTGTTCGTATTGTCGGTGAAGTGTCAAGGCGGGTACACCTTCGGGTGCAGGTTCAACGTTTATGGATGGTTGCTCTGACACAGATTGCTGTGGTACAGACTCCGATGATGGTGGTTGCAATGGAGTAGTCTCTCCATTGGAAACGGTATTTTCTGTTGCCTGTGCCTTGGTAATGGTAAAATCGTCCGCTTCTATGACTTGCCCGACATTAATTTCTGTTTCAGTTTCTAATTCCTCGTTGGACGTTTCGATTTCAGAAATACCGTTTACAGTCTTCTTAACCGTGTCTTCTGTATTTGTTACCGCTTCTTCCTTGATTTCCTCTGCCACCACTTCTTCTTTGGTATATTGTTCCCTGACGATTTCTTCCAACTCGGCTATCTCGTGCAATTTCTTAGGAGAGAAATACAGGTCGCGTTCAATCCCCAGTCCTCTTACCTTCACGCCTTCCATCTCGTCGAGGGACATATTGCCAAGCTCCCAGCCATAACCCATCGTGACAGCACCGAAACCAATGCGGCTCTTAGGGTCATATTCCAGAAGGTAGGCTGTGTATGCTCCCATAGGGAAGAAATAGCGTGCATAGGCAACCTTATCGCCAATGAGTTCCTTTTCCGTGCTGTAAAGTTTAGGCAGTTGCTTCCTGATACTGTCGGGCATGAGGTTATAGGCATCGTTTATTCCCTTGTCTTCAGTCTTTGTCTTCTCTGTTTCTTCTTTCCGACTTATGGTAATACCCAACTTGCGAAGCTGTTTCTCTGCTTCCGCCTCCCGCTCTGCCTCTGTCATTGGTATACCTGTTTCATATAGCTTACGGTCGATACGTTGTCCCATTTCAAGGGAGAGCCGTGTTCGGAGACTTTCTGCCATTTCCTCAATCCCTCCTGTGAACCGATACTCCCATGCTGGTCTTCCATAAGGGTCTGTACCCATTATACGCTCTGTGGCAATGGTGCGATGAGATATGTCTTTCCAATCTCCTACAAAAAGAGAGTTATGCTTGAAGACGACAGAAGAACCTTCTTCCTTGAGAACGGAAACGGTTTCTACGAACTGCTGTTCAATTCCTTCGCCGATTTCTTTACCTGTCTGCTTCTGTAGGACGATGAGGTCACTGCCTACGTCCGTACCTGCATTGTCTGAAAATAGACCTGATGTTAGTCGGAGAGCGGAGATAAGGCGGCTGTTCTGCATGAGGTAACGGCGTATGGCTTCGTTGCGGGGACTGTCCAAAACACCCTGTGAGGTGATGAATGCCAGTAAGCCACCTTCCTTGATGCAGTCCAGACCTTTCACGAAGAAGTAATTGTGAATGGCACGTGTGGACTCACGTTTAAGAGTGTCCTTGCCTTTGCTATACTCTCGGTCATAGACCATAAAATCTCCAAAAGGAATGTTACTTGTAACAAGGTCGTACTTATCCTTGTCTTCCAGCTCTCCAATAGCTTCAAAAGGCTCGTTTTGAACGAATATGTTGCCTTTTCCATAGGGGTGCAGAGCTTGGCTAATGCGGGCAGTGAGCAGGTCTTTTTCCATTGCATCTACAACTCCCGCTTGCCTTGCAAAGATCTCGGCAAAGGCACCCATACCCATAGAAGGGTCTAAGCATCGTCTTATCTGCAGGTTTGTGGAGGCAAGTGCGTCTGAGATAGCAGAGACGATACGAGTATCAGTATAGAAGGAGGTCAGTACGCTTGCCTTGATGCCCTCCCAATACCGCTTGGCGGTATTGGCATCTACGGCTTCACGATAAATCATCTGCTTGAGCTGCTGGGTAGGCTCAAAGAGATTCTGTTCAGACTTGCTCCAATAGCGTATATCATCGGGGTTATCTGTGCGGTTGAGTACACATTTCAAGCCACCGAAGCCCTGATAGTTTCGTAAGATACTTTTTTCAGCTTCGGTGGCTTCGCGGCGTTCTTTTTCCAGACGCAAGACCACACGGATAGCCTCCGTGTTGGCTTGCAGGACTTCTTTCTTATTGTATGCCATAGTGTTTTCTTTTAATAAGTGGAGGTAAAAAGGTCGGGAGGTAGTACTTGTATCTCCCAACCTATATTTGTTCCTCGTTGTTTCTGTCGGGATTATCTCCCTCTTTGTTTTCCTTTATTGTTCTCAAATTCAAAGGAAGTGGCGTAGTCTTCACCCAAAACAAGTCGGGCATTGAACTTCTTGCCAGCCTTGCTGGTCAGCCCTTTAAGGATAGGCGTACGACCAGAACTTATCAAGTGACGGATGTTATCTTCAGAGAAATGTATGCCGCAGACTTCACGAAACACGTGGAAGCCACAGGTTTCATGTCTGCACTTGGCTACCTTAGCATAGATGCCGACACTCTGCTGTCCGCATTTGGGGCAGCGGTAGACCGGATAGGACTTCTGCTCTGAAGAAAGCGAGAGGAGTTCCTCGCAGATTGTTCCTACGTATGAGTTGATGCCTTGTGAGAACTTATCAGATGGCATCTTTCCTGCTTCAATAGCGGCAAGGGCAAGTTCCCAACTGCCTGTCATCTCAGCATTGGCAATCTTCTTGTCCTTGACAGTTTCATAGACAGCTAAGCCTTTCTCGGTAGGTATGATGGATTTCTTGTCTCTTCGGATATAATCACGAAGGATCAGCGTTTCGATGATGTTGGCACGAGTGGCAGGTGTTCCAATACCACACTCTGCCATTGCCTTGCGCTTATCGTCTTCCTTCACTTCCTTGCCGGCGTTCTCCATAGCAGAAAGCAGTGTCGCTTCTGTGTAGAGAGGTTTAGGTTTGGTCTTATGTTTGGTGATGTCCGCATTAACAAGTGATAGGATTTCACCTTCTGCCAAGTTCGGCAATGAAGGTAAAATCTGTTCATCACCATCTTCTTCCTTATCTGCTTCCGCTTCTTTACCTTTCTGTACAACTTTCCAGCCTAAAGAGATTTGTCGGCATGCTTTCCAACTAAAGGTGTTGGTGCCATCTGTGAACCGTACCTGCATACGCTCTTCCTCGGAATCAGGAGAAAAGGCTTCTATGAAGCGATTAACTACCATTTGATAGATAGTTGTTTCATCTGCCGACAATCCTAAGGGTGTTTCACCTGTGGGAATAATGGCGTGGTGGTCGGTAACCTTGGTATTGTCCACA
Source organism: Prevotella sp. oral taxon 313 (assembly GCF_003043935.1). NCBI lineage: Bacteria > Pseudomonadati > Bacteroidota > Bacteroidia > Bacteroidales > Prevotellaceae > Prevotella > Prevotella sp. oral taxon 313. The sequence goes on along the minus strand of NZ_PYXE01000001.1, from coordinate 1,599,852 downwards.
GAATGGCGGTTAAGTGGATTTGATAGTGGCATGCCTGTCTTGCGTAGCAGGGTGGATATTTCCTCGAAGACATCTTCACTGATGTATCGGCTGCCAGTGCGGGGATAGTTCATAGAATAATGACAATGAAAGAAGAAAGGGCAAATACGAACGGAAACACTTGAACAATAACATCTTATGCACTTTTCTGCATTTTGTGATATGGCAAGATTGAGCGGAAAACGGCAATAGTTCCGTTACCAACTCGTAACCCATAGGGCACAAAGCAAAAAGGGGTTACGAATTGAATATAAACAACTGTGGCATAGGTTTTTATTCCTCATCTTTCATTTTTCTGCATAGCTCAAGAACTCTTGTTCGTATGTACCTTTGCAAGCAAAGGAAATTAGAAAAAAACGACAGAAAAATGAAAGAAAACAAACTGAAAGTCTCGTTTTTCACACAGGCTAAACGAGCGGACAAAAAAGGCATGGTGCCGCTTATCGGACGGATAGAACTGGGCAGGAAGCATTCCGCCTTTTCCGCCAAAAAGAAAGTCCCATTATCTCTTTGGGATAGCAGAAAGCAACGTCTTCTCGGCAAGAGTGCCATCGCAAATTCTATCAACCGGTATTTGAATGAATGCACTGCACTCATTCATGCACGCTATCGGGAACTTTGCGAAAGTGGAGAGTCATTCACGGCTACGGATGTGCGCAATGCCTATCAGGGACAGCTTTGTCAAAGCTCAATGCTTTTAGAGTGCTATGCTGAGTACCTCACACAGATTCATGAAAGAGTGGGCATAGACCGGGCAATGAAAACACTGGAGCTGCGTATCTATCAGCAAACTCTTCTTCGGGAGTATGTGCGTAGGAAATACAAGTTAAGTGATATTCCGCTCATGGAGCTGGATATTTCCTTTATAGAAGGCTTTGAATACTTTCTGACAATAGACCGAAAACTGAAACGTGGCAGTATATGTAGTGCCTTGGCTGCATTGAAGGCGGTTGTGAACAAGGCTGTCAAAAATGGCATGATAGACCTGTATCCGTTCATTGGTTACAGTTACGAAAAGACGAAAGGAACGCCGAGAAACATCACGCAGGACGACCTGCAAAAGATTATCGACCTGCCCATCAAATGGGAGAAATATCGTGTCGTCCGTGATTTGTTCGTGTTCTCCTGCTTCAGCGGTCTTGCCATTTCAGATATACGCAATCTCAAAGAGGAAAACATCATCATTGAAGAAGGAAAGCTATGTATTAAAAGCAAGCGTGTCAAGACGAAGACTCCTTTTCGTGTAGTAGTTCTCTCCCCAGCCAAGACCATTATGGAAAGATATAGGGGCAGACGTGCGGGATATGTGTTTGACGTTCCCCCAAGAGACGTGGTTTACAATGCGATGCACCACATACAGAGAAGTATCGGTATGGAAACCCCTCTGACCTTTCACATGGCTCGCCATACTTTTGCTTCGGTCATTACCCTGTCGGCAGGTGTTCCGATAGAAACCGTAAGCGGTATGTTGGGACATACCAATTTGAGAACGACACAAGTGTATGCTGCGGTCAATTCAGAAAGAATAAGGCAGGATATGCAGAAGATTCAACAGCGGATAGAACACACTTTCACCTTAAAATTATAGCTTATGGCACACAGTACATTCAAGACATTGTTCTACATTAACCGTTCCAAACAGAAGAAGAACGGCAGATGCCCGATAATGGGGCGAATCACCATAAACGGGCAACAAGTACAATACAGTATGGGATTGGATGTCAATCCAAACAATTGGGACGCAAAGCATGGCAGATGCAAAGGCGACACTGATGAGATGAAGAACATCAACCGCATACTGACAGAAAAGGAAGGACAGATACAAACCAAATACAATGAGCTGGTTTGGCAAAAGGGGTATGTAAGTGCAGAACTGCTCAAAAATTGTCTGACGGAGGATTCACAAAGCAATGGAATGCTCATGGAAGAGGCAGACCGTTTCATAGAGGAAAAACGCCCTTGTGTGGGAATTTCCATCGCCCAATCCACTTTCCGCAACTACATCTATGACAAGCAGCTCATAGTATCCTTCCTGCTGGAAAAATACGGAATGTCCGATATTGGTTATTCACGGTTGGACTATGGCTTTGTCGAAGAATTGGATTTCTATCTTAAAAGCAAGCGCAGATTATCACCTGCCACCATTCAAATGACGGTTATTTTCTTGAGAAAGCTCATCAGCATCGGACAACAGAAAAAATACATCCGCCGAGACCCGTTTGTGGATTTTAAGGCGGAAAAACCACGTGGCACGAGAAGGTATCTCACAACGGAAGAACTCAAGCGCATTTTGCAAACGCCCATCTTAAACAAGCAGTTCGAGCGAGCAAGGCAACTCTTCATTTTCTGTGCCTTTACGGGACTGGCTCGTGTGGATATGTTGCGACTGACACCTAAACATATCCACCATTATGATGACGGAACTTGTGAGATACGTATCAAGCGACAGAAAACGGACGTAGAAGCCATCATTCCACTTCTGCCCATCGCAAAGGAGATACTTGACATTCATATAAAAGGGAAACAACACGATGATTTGATATTTCCAATATTGAACGTCAGCAAGGCATCTTTCGCCTGTATAAACATTGGTCAGATATGCCAAATTGAGAAAGGCTTGACCTTTCACATGGCTCGCCATACTTTCGCCACGACCATCTGCCTTTCCAATGGTATAGCAATGGAAACGCTCTGCAAGATGCTCGGACACAGCGACATTGGAACGACACAGATTTATGGAAAAATTACCGACCTGAAAATCAGAGAGGACATGAACCGTTTGCAGGAACATAAAAGTAAGACTTTTTCTGACTATACGGAAGCTATCGAAAAGCAAAACGCAACAATATTCTAGAAATCAGCAAAAATTTATGTATGAAAACAGATAATAGCAAAAAGGAACTTTCCTATTTTCGATTGAAGTTGGAAAGCTATATGAGTGAACATCATCCCGAAAGAATGAGTGATATGGAGTTTATCACGGCAAGAGCCGACATGGCACTGACCGCCTACTGCGATGCCGTGGCGCAAGGCTTTAATCATTTAGAAGCAGAAAGAATAGCAAGTGAAGTGCTTTTCAGTGGACTGCATTTCTCAAAGTACGATACCCTTGTTTCTGTCTTGGAGGACGAGTTTGAGAGGGAACTTCCTGCACCGCTCCCCGAGAGGCTTTCACTTTTATTGTTGGCGAACAAGGCTGTTCAAGCCACATTCGCTGGGTACGAACTGACGGACGCATTTGCCGCAAGCGGACAATACGACCGTCTTTACACCGAACTGACAAGCACGATAGTGCTGCTCATCGAGAGCAACAACCTGCCAACGGTCAAACTGGCGGAGGAAGCAAGCCCAAAGGCGTTGTAGGCAAAAGCAGACGCAAAGCCCCTGAAGCCGTTTCTTATCGTGCAAAGGTACAACGGCAGCCTATCTGCCCTGACAAGGTCGAGTCCTGCGGATGGAGAGAAGAATCTCCACCGCAGGATTTTTCTGTTTCAAGGCGGTATTGCCATTTTTAATATCCGTGCGGTCGTATTCATCTCTCCCAACCTTGCAGGGCAGGGCTGCCGTAGAGAGTATAGGCACGACAAGAATACGGCATACTCAGGCTCTTTGGACGCAAGGCGTAACAACCAACAACAGATAGGACTGACGATAATACGGACAATCTGTTGTTTGTACAATTTGTTGTCATGACTATCTGTTGTCAAAACTATATATCGTCAAAATAATCTATCGATAAAACTATCTATCGACACTTCGACATCTCGGTTTGTCGAACTATCGAATTATCGATAAAACAACAAAATAATAAAAGGAACGAGCCGGCACCTCTTCTCATTACCGCAATCATACCATTCTTATACAGAACATAAGAGTTTTTCAGCGACAGCTCCAAATCTGATAAGGAAAGCTACCAGCTTTTGGACTTAAAGCTTATGAGCTTTCTATGAAAAGCTTATAAGCAATCTACAAAAAGCTTATAAGTAATTCACAAAAAAGCTTAAGAGCTTTTTAATGAAAGCTTAGGAGCTTTTGGGTGAAAGCTTAAGAGCTTTTCAAATTGACAGACTAACTTCTTTTCTCTTCCTTCTATTTCCCTGCTTTTCCTCATTTCTTGCAGCGGTGCTTCCGAGGGTTTACTTTTGCACTCGATAAGTACGGCAATGGACTGCATAACAGTTTGTTTGCCGAGTAACAATAACGTAATCAAAACAAAAAGAATGCAATGAAACTCATTATTATCGACCGCAAAGCGTGGGAGCGGCTCTGCTCCGAATTTGCAGACTTTATCCACAGTATTGAACAGCTTATCGGCAATCCGCCCGAAACGGACGAATGGCTCGACAATGAAGCCGTATGCCGCAGGCTCGGCATCAGCAAACGCACCCTGCAATCCTATCGCGACACGGGTAAAATACCCTTCTCCATCATTGGACATAAATGCTATTATAAGGAGAGCGACATCGCAGAGTTACTGAATGCAAACAATGAATGAAATCAAACACAGAATGAACTATGGAAGAGAAAGAAATCATTACGCAGCAAGACCCTCAGATGCAGTCGTTTTCACAACTGATGGAAAGAATATTGAAGAAATTGGAGCGGTATTGCGCTACCGCCCGTCCGATGCTGGGCGGAGAGGTTTACCTGACAGGCGAGGAGGTGTGCAAACTTTTACGGTTGAGTCCTCGCACACTTCAGGACTATCGGGACAATGGCACGATTGCCTATTTCAAAATCGGAGGAAAGATACTCTACAGGCAGAGCGACATACAAGCTATGCTTGAAAGGCATTATAATCCAATACCGCAAACAGGTAAGTTATGAGTTAAGTTAAGAACTCAGTCGCGACTTAAGTCAAATGGTCAGTTATGACTTTGGTCAAGAAATTAGTTTCGACCTAAGTCAAAATTAACTTTAGTCAAAAATATGTCAGCTCATAAAGTCAGTAAGTCAAGAAATTAGTCTAAACTTATCTCTTGACTTAATTCTTGAACTTTGAACTCTCGTCTATCAAAAGCACCCCAGAAAGGTTACTTTATGGAACATAACAAACTATCTCTTTCTTTATACTGGCAAGGTGTGTCTTTGTACCACAAATTGCCATTTGTACCACAAAGCCCCTTGCCCCGAAAGGGGATTAAATCACTTCAAAGTCGTGATTAGAAAGCAATGAAAAAGCAGAAACAAAAGAAGCCAGACGGCAGATGTGCCACCTGCCCAAGATGGGACAGATGGCACATCAGGATACCTAATTCTGAAGACCAGCAGAAGCTTATCAGACTCTACCGCAAGTCGGGAGCAAAAACGAAAAGTGATTTTGTCCGAGCAAGACTTTTAGGTGAAGCCTTTAAGGTCATCACCCAAGACCCTGCAAAAGAGCCTTACTTGGAGAAACTCTCCGAAATCGTTGCCATGACTCATAAGATAGGCGTGCTATACAACGAAGCCGTGAAAGCCCTCAATACTTATCATTCTGTTGCCACTGCTCAACGATTGCTCAGTAAACTTGAAACTTATTCCCAACTTCTTATCAGACTGCAACAGCAAGCAGTGCAACTAACAAAATCCCTTGAGAGTAAACAAGAATGAATGCTGATAAATCATAATGCCCAACGTTAGTATCGTGCTGTGATTGCCCAATCCCTCTTTGGTCAGTTATCAATGTTAGGAAGATAGGCTTTGTATGTTGTAGACGGTAATAAAACGGTTCTGGCAATTCTTATATCGGTAGCGTTGTTTACCTGTACTACTTTTACCACTTCTGATAATATTGTTTGAGTGGCAATGCAGACATTGAAACTCAACTCCCAATCTGGAGCATAAAGTTCCGAAGCATTCTCGTAAGCTCATTTTTCCTTTGTTTTGGATTACAAAAATAGCAAAAGGCAGAGAATCTTTCCCTGCCTTTACGCCTTATCTTTTAAAAATCACATTGATAATCAGATGATTATTACAATAACTCCTGATTTGAAGCATTACCGAATCTCCTTAACATATATAATAATTCCATTTCCCCGATTAACAAACATGGAATCTCCTTTTTGTTCATAAGTGAAAACGGTACCATTATCAGAAAGTGTTTTTTGTAGAATTATAATCTTTCTGTTTAATGGGATGTCTATATATTTTATAAGATGCTTGTCGGACTTTAGTTCATTATTTGTATAAGATAGAATACCATCACTTCTATATATATCTACATTGTTTAATCTCCTCTTTATATAATATCCTATCATTTTTACGAAATACTTCTTCTCTTTATATGTTATAATCTTATCACTAACATTATAATGTAATCCTTGGGATGATTCCTTACAGTATAAAACATTGAAAGATTCATACTCTTGCTCTTTAGTTGAGCAAGAGTATAACAATATGAAAAATGCAATTAAATAATCTATCTTTTTCATTTTATTTCTACATTTTCAATCTGCGGTATTTTATTCACATCTCTCTTCTCTATTATGACTTCTATTCTACCCTTATTTGTTTTGCTTTTTTGGGATTGATTTATAATACTATCTAATATTTTATTTGTGTAAGCGTTAGAAGAAAACTTGTCGCTATTTGCAATTCCGAAACATCCTTCTGAGGCAGCATAATGATTCTTCCCATTTAGATTACATATACCACCAACATGCATCATAATCCCAGCAGCAACATCACTTTTATTTCTATACTCCATTTCAACAGAAACATTATTAGGGGCTGCATACATTACCTCAGAGTCATGTTGTTTTAACTTCAATGCCTTGGTGCCATTTCCTTTAGGAAACTCTATAACTTGTGCTGTATAACGATTGTCTTCTTCATTTTTAGGTTCATAAGCAACATTAGATAAAACCAATCTATTACCATTTCTATCACCTTTCCTCACAGTAAAGGCATCCCTTGTGACAGAGAATTCCATACGAAAGTTCTTATCCTCCGTATCACGGACTGTTACTTTATAAAGGTTTACCCTTGTAATAACGTCTCTTTCTTGTCCCGTATAACCTATAATTTTTTGCCAAGTCGTCCTACCTGTTTTTTGTTTTGTGATTGTTATAATTGGATAAGCTCCATCTGGATCTACTAGTAAAATAGGGTTATTATGACAATAGGAATACGTGCTGTAGATTGGAGCCTTTTCCTGCATCGGATCACAACTCATCCACAAGCCCAGTCTCGGCTCGTAATACCTCGCACCATAGTAGTACATACCCGTTTCCTCATCAAACTCCTTGGCATTGAAGAGGTAAGGTGTGTTCCATGTATTGTTACGTTCCTCTATGAAGACCTCGCCGAACGGTACATACTCGATGTGCTGCGATACCTCGCCATCGAGATTGGTGATGTAACTACTGCTTCCCAAGTGGTCGGGGTGGTAGTAGAACTGCATCTTCTCGTAATTGTCCTTGTCATGGAAATTATTATCTACAGCAGAACGTGTGCTGGCATTCATGGCCCTTGCCTGTGCTGCCTCCGGCGTGTCGTCGTTGCAGCAGAAGCCTTGACCGTTCACGTAGTCGTCATTGTCTTTACCATTATAAGGTTGGTCAAACGTTTTGTAGTTGTCCTTGATGGATTGCAGTTGCCGGTTGTACTTGGCCTTGTAGTCCACCGTCAAGCCATCTGCCTCATTGCCTGCGTATGGTATTCGTCTTGGGTCTGCACCATAACTTGCAAGGTCGCCAAGTTTAGATACGATACGCTGGCTACCCACATAGATGTGCTTCGTATATTTGCCACCTTGCCCAGCAACGAGGTATGGACTGACATAGAGTGAGAAGCGAGCCGTACCGGTGTTGCCACCCGAGAACTCGGAGTTTACGTATATGGCTTCGTTCTCGCCACTCGTCTTCACCGTGCGCTCGCCATCAGCATCATACCAATAGTTGCTCACAAATCCGTTCTCATCCACTGCCAACAAGCGATTTTCCTCGTCCCAACGGTACTTCTGCTCGGTTGCCTTTTCATCCTCCTTACCGTCACGCTTTACACGTGAGGTGTTGATGTAGACAAGGTTTCCGTTGGCATCGTAAGTGTACTTGTGTCCGTTGTTGATATTCATACTCTCCGTAGGAGTTTCTTCCGTCCGGTAGTTAATATCACGAACATTATCGAGCTGGAACTTCTTGCCGTCTCCCTTCTGATAGGTATAGGTGAGGTCATAGCCTGCGTTGAGCGTGCCCTCGAACTGCACGCCCGTCTGCGTGAGGTGCTGCCTCTTGCTCGTGATGCGGTGCATGTTGTCGTAGCCCATAGATAACGTATAAGAAGCGGCTTTATTGTCCGTTCCCTTATAAGTACCTGTTGCGCTTGCCAAACGATACAATGGGTCATAAGTATAACTATGGCTCATCTGCCCGCCTGCCTTGCCACTCTGTGGGAGTGGAGCATTGTTCTTAATACCGAGCACGTTGCTCACTGCGTCATAACTATAGGCATTGTCCATAATAGTACCTGCCTTGACATTGACCACGAGGTTCTGCAAACGTCTGCGTGCAGGGTCGTAACTATAGAACGTTTCCGCTCCGTTGCAATACTTCAGATAAGTGCGTTGCTCAAACTTATCATAGCCTATCTTGTTCACATAGTCATATCCATAGGACTTGTAACCACGCACGTGGTCTACTTGCCCACCGAGGTTGTAGCCGTAGGTTACTTTCTCCTCATCGGGGTAAATCATTTCCAAGAGGCGGTTGTGGCTGTCGTACTTCCACTGTGTTACGTAGGTTGCCACTGCCTGGTTGGGCACAATCAGCGTGCGTACAGTCTTCAATACCTCACCCATTTTACCATAGTAATACTCGATAGCACCACTGCCGTCCTCACGAAGCATCAATCTGCCGATACGGTTGTGAGAAGAGTTAATACCACCATAATGGTACTTCACGTTGTTTTCCGGATGGTCAGGGTAGTTGATTGCCGTCAGACGTCCGTAATCGTACTCGTAATTGATGGTCTTACCCTCCTTCTTAAGGTTGGCGGTCTGCTTGGTGAGCACATTGCCCAAAGCATCATAGGTAAAGGTGGTGATACCGCTGGCAGGGTGATTTACCTCTGTGCGGCGATCGCCCATATCATAGACGGATGTCGTTACGTTGCCCTCCGTGTCTGTTACCTTGACCAATCGGTCGATACCATCATACTCGAAAGAAGTGGTAATGATACCATCTGGTCCGCTGAGTTGCTCGGTCTTCACCGTCTTGCCACTACCGTCGGTGTAGGTTGCTTGACGATTACCCAACGCATCAGTTACAGTCGTTACGAGTGCATTGCTACCTGCGTCCGTAGAGTACTCTGTCTTGGTCTCAGCATTGTCCGGAAGCGTTACTTTCATAGCCCGGTCAAGCACGTCATAAACCGTTACGGTTGGCGACACGTTATCAAAAGCCTTGTTGAAAGCTGTCTTGCTGCCCAGTGCCTCCGTTGTTGGATAGTAAGCCTTTGCCACACGACCGAAAGCGTCATAGACATTGCGTCCGCTGACAATCATCACGGTCTCGTCTTTCGGAGCACTACCCTTGGCAGCTGTCGTTACCACACCGTCTTTCTTCACCTGAACGGGACGCCCGAAGCCGTCCACGAAGGTTACGGTCTCCATATCATCGCTTGGGTGTTGTATGTCGTAATGCTTGGTCACTGCGTAAGCAGGCACTGTAATACCGTTGGTGCCGAAAGTAGCCTTAGGCTGATAGTCAAAGGCAATGATGTAAGGCACACCTGTTGCCAACTCATTAGGACCACGCACTGCTTTTACACGTCCGAGGTTGTCTATTTCCGTTTCATAATAGAAGTGGTTGAGATCCATACGGCGGAGCGCCATACCATAGCGGTAGTCGAAGTTGGCTGCCTCGCTACGGTAGCCAAATGCATCGTCTATGCGCTCGACATACATATTCATCACCGGCTCATAGCGGTAGGTGTACCACATGCGCTGTCCTTTGCTGTTAGCAGGAAGCGTGGTCTTGATAATGTTGCCGTAAGCATCATAAGTATAGTCAGAGACAGCTTCGCTGCTTCCGAGTTGTTGCTTAATCTGCGTAATATGGTCGGCATAGTTCAAATCGTAAGTCGCAGAGACTTGATGATAAGTCTTACCATCACCGCCCGTTACGGTTACGTTGGTAGGTAGCCCGAAGATATGTTTGTTATCATTGTGAGCATATTGTATTGCGGTTTGGTAGTCGAACTTACCCGAACCGTCAGCACCTAACTTGCCCTTGTCACTGAACTTGTAGGACTTCAGTTCACCATGATGTCCCGTGAGGTAATACTCATTCCAAGCCTCTGAGGTGGTGATGCCGGTTGCCTGTCCCTCATACTGTTTATTGGCGGTATAGCGTAGCGGTACGAAAGCAGAGGCGCGGTCGCTACAGAGTTTCTTCTGTTTGTTGAAAGTATAGCTGTCGCCATTGGCTGTGATATAATAGCCGTCATATTCATTGCGTGTCTCGGTGTATTTGTTGCCTTTGGCATCCTCTACAGACGCTCCAAGCTCATTGCCCTGTGCGTAGTAGGTGGACACATCGTAGAGCTGCACAGCCTGACGATAGACTGCGGATTCACCCTGTTCGGTGTCGATATTCTTGGTTACGACCTTTCCAAAGCCGAGGAACTCACGCTCGTGGCGATCCTTCTGTCCATCTGAATAGGCAAACATCGTCTTCATCATCGGTCCATCATCACGGATACCATCGTCAATGGTTACGGACGACATTACCCATTTACCACCGGGAAGTCCGTAGGTAGGCGTACTGTGTTCGTAGTCCAGTGTAAAGGTTCCGCCAAGGGAGTTGGTCACGCTCTTGAGCATGTTCGTTCTGCCGATGGCAGAGCGGGTTACTTTCAGTTCACTTTCCTTATCGGATTCTACAATATCAAGGTAGCCGTCGCCGTCCACGTCTTGCAGAGAGTAGTTGTTACGATTTATACTATGACTGACAGAAACAACTGGATTTATGGAAATTTTGACAGGAATTAACTTTGGGGTAAAATTGACAGTAAATGCAACTTCAGCTCCCTCTGAGGTTGAGGCTGATTCGCTAAGAGAAGAAAGCCCTTTCCACTGAATGGCATCCATAAAGCCATTACCGATATTAAGTGCCACCATAATAGTCTTGCCATTGCGCCATACCTTATCTGGTAATCCGTCAGAATTTACATCAGAGAGATTATACTCTTCTCCATTCTTAGAGGTTACAACATTGTATCCCCCGGCGAAGCTTGATGACCCCTTATTGAAGCTACCACCTATATTGGCGTTATAAGTAATTCCCTTACCTCCTTGTATTCGATCAATTCCCCAATCAATCGGTTCTGTGAAGTTGTACCCTAAATTAAGTCGAACTTTATTTCCCTTAATAATTTTATCAGGTAGACCGTCTCCATTCACATCCATGAATGTTTCTGTACTCCAATCCTTGTTGGACGGAGGAATACTGACAGATCCAGACATACGAGCTTTTGCCTTGTTGCTGGAGCCTTGGTTGCTGGAATGATCCTTTCCTTTTGCAATATGAGCAATCGTAGAACTTATCGAAATAATAGGGTCGCTTCCCAATGCCCATCCTTCAGACTTGTTCTCGCTGCCGATGGTTCCAATTCCACTATACTTTTCTCCACTGATACCTCCTTGCGAATTTGTATATTGTATGACTCCCTTTTGAAAAATATCCGGGAAACCATCCCCATTGAAATCCATCATGGTGGAGCGAGTTACACTCTTACCACTTGCATCATTGTATGTAAAAGCAATGCCTGTCTGATTGACATCACTTGTTGCAACCATTTCCTGTGTTATAGCTACAGCACCGGTTCCTTGTAGACACGTACCGGAAACTCCTGCTATATCATCAATATGTTCGAATGGGTTAGTTAATATTACATTTTGTTCAGTTAGTCTTGAAGCCCCAGCCTCTTTAGCTGTAAGGTACAATTCTGCTCGTTGTCCTATCCATCTATCAAATGAACTTTGGTCTGTTCCTATTGGTACAAATGCCATTGTCAAAGGATCCATCTTGGCATCCTTGCTATCGGGGAGCTTCAGCAGTGATTCATCAATAGGTTTGCTATACCTACCTTCGGAAGCATTATAAACAAAACCACCCCAACCACGATACATTGTGCCGAAGCCTTTGTTCTCTGTTTGGGCATAGAAGCCTGCCTGTGCTGTTCCTATGCCACTGACAGTAGCTGCAGAAGTTACTGTCTGACCTGAGATGTTACCTGAATAGAAGTAATCTATCCATATCTTGCCTGCACTGATACCGGTGATTATCAGAGGATCCCCTGAAAGACTGCCACCACTGAAAGTGTAAGTCTTTTTACCCAGCAGTTTGTCTACAGTCTTGACAGTCATCGTTACCATTCCGTTTACCGTTGGTGGTAGCATCGTGATACTCGGAGTAACTGTCAGGGTTGAAACATTGGAAGCAAGTACTACAGGTTTACCTTCACTAACCATGTCAGCAAAGAGAACATAATGGGTTGCCCCTGCTGTACGCTGCCTGCTACCTTCCTTGCCTATGGTCTCTATTTGTGGGGTCCACTTTATTTTCGACCAGTCCACATTAGAAGAAGAACAGATTTCAAAGTTTAGATTTGTCAAGCCATCCGGATTAGGAATCGTCTGTTTAATTTCTCCGTCAAACGCTTCATTCCATGCTAAGGTACGGGTATAGATTTCTCTTTTTTTATAATTCGGATTATTATTACCCAAGCTGTCTTTTAACTCATTAGATGCGACAATTCTGAGCGTAACGTCATCTGTTGTGACGGGTTTGGTGAACTTACCTGACAGGTTCAAAGAAGTGCTCTCTGCCACATTGGTCAGTGTATTGGCATCATAAACGGCACCCTCCTGTGGTTGATAAACAGTGGTAGATAATCCGCCGGGGAGTGTTTCTGCCGCACCTGTATAGGTAATGACAGGCGCCCATTTCACGTTGTCAAAGGCACCGTTGCTTGTTTCCTCCGTACCAGACTGGACACGGAAATAAATGCGGTCGCCTTTCTTGACAGTGATATTCTGTGCCGTAGCATTATAAGCCGTTGCATCTCCTTTGGTAATTTTCTTGTTCCAGAGTTCCGTACGACCTTTCTGAATGGCTACGCGCACACCATCAGCATGAGCATACTCATCGGTATCGTATTCGCCTGTTGGAGTAATCAAACTAACTGTACCCGAGATGCTGATGATTCCATCTTTAGGTGCCTGCCATACACGTACCATATCTTCCATCGGAGAGGATTTAATCAGTTCTGCTTGCTCGGCAGGATCAACCTCCCCAATAGTTTTATCTATTTTCTTGGCATCATAGATGATGGGGCTTGGTGTATCGGCGCTGCTAAGCGTAAAATGAGGAATAGCATGACCTTGTTCGTCAATTTCTATATGATTAAAATAAACCTTACCACTGGAAACTATATCTACAAGCCCATCACCATTAACATCGCTGAAATATACAGAGGTTTTGGTAGTCGTGCGAGAAGTACTTGTAGCAACAGTAGCCATGATATACTGCCACCCAGCCTTGATGGCAGGTCCTCCAGAGAAAGTATTACTGGATGAAGCAGAAAATTTAGAGATACCAACAACTTTGATAGGTTCTCCATAGGTTATTTTCTTTTCGTCTGTGCATATTTGCGGACGATAGTACACAGAACCTCCATCCTGATATATCTTGTCGGGTAATCCATCTCCGTTAAGGTCTGCAAAAGTCAATAATCCCTTAGAATTATCATGAGAGTAATTAAAAGAACCACCAATAGTGCCACTTGTTGAAGAACTTTGATCATCAACTCCTGCTCCAGCATAGAAAGAGCCACCATAAGAAAGGCTTGTTGTTCCTCCTAAGGCAGTAGGTTTGTCGCTGAATATGCCACCAACTTCTTTGAGAGGACTTATAAATCCTGCGTCAAGGCCGTCATCGTGCGTATTCCATGTTTCCTGTTTTTCCTTAAAAGGCACATACCCCTTAGCAGCCTGCACATCATCGTAATAGTCAAAATTCTGATAAGACACTTCTGCACCTTTGTCGTCGAGTTGCTTCACACCCGTAAGCACATCTTTGTTGAACGCACCCTCGCTATAAGTAAAGGCATAACGGCGGAGCGTACTTCCTTGGAAATTCACCGTTAGCTTCTCTAACAAACGATTCGATGAGGTTAGGAAGCCATATCTTGCATTGTTGTTTTTGAGTCGTTTCTGTTTACTGCCTTCTAAGACAACCACTGTGTGGGGTGCTTGTCCGCTATTACCAGCACGTACTTCCTTAAGATAAATGGCTTTTGCTACAAGTCCACCACGAACAGGTTCGTCGGCAGTCTCATAGACGTATTCGATATAATCACCGTGTGTTTCTTCCACACGTTTGAGCTTCCATTCGGTAATCACCTCACGGCTTTGACCGCTTGCATCGGTGATGGTACCTTTGAGAACGGCACCTTCTCCACCATAAATATATTTGATTCCTTGTTTGTCGGTTACTTCCCAAGTATAGTCGGCAGGAGAATTACCCTTTCGGATAATACGGCTGAAATCTCCTCCCTGCCGAGTGTAGAACTGTCTGTCCGCTTTTCGGTTCATCTTCTCACCACGGTGAGCCACACCCATCTTGCCGTCGTCACCCATCGTGGAAAGCATAGAACCCGACATCAAATAGGTCTCGGTTTCTTTACTTGTATCGTATCTTGGAACACCCCAGCGAGTATCCAACGTAATAGAAGGAACAGAGAGATTCCAACCCTCTCCAAGCCATCCACTACCACCCTCACTACTGTACTGTATGCTCAAAGAAGGAGCCATACCATTGCGTGCGGGAGGCATTTCAAAGCCATACTGGAGATTAGCAGAACCTCGGTTGTTGGCTGTAGGAGGTGTAATGAGATTGATTTTTGATGTCGGATCCGCTGCCTTGATGTCGTTCATCATTGTTGGTGTGAATCCGTCGGTCTGTGGAGATTCGGGTGCCTTGATTACACCGTTGATCATATCGGTGAAGTGCGTGGTGCGTGACACGACACAGGTCTCCTTCTTATCCACCCTGACTCTTTCCAGTGCCACCCAGTGCTTGGTATTCTTGTCGAAGTAATAGGTATTGATGTCGTCTTCTGTAAAACCGCTCGGGATTCGCGTGCGGTCGTATTTTATCTTCACCGTCGCACCCTTGCCCTCGAAGTGGTTGCCGTGGGGCAGAAAGCGGTAGCCGTCTCCCTTGGCGGTGACGTTGGTCATGCCGTAGTCAAGGGCAGGAATGTCCGTCTCGCGGAGTGCCGTGACGGAGTATCTGCCATCCCTTGCGATGTCCGCAGCCTTCACGGAAAGGACGTTGCCGCCGATGGCGATGCTGTCCGCCCTGTGTGCGAGGAACTGCTTCTCCGCCTTTCCACCGACGGACACGAGGGCACGGGCGTAGTCCGCCCTACCTCCCTGTATGGGTGTTATTGTCCTGTTGATGTTCCTGCCCGCAATGGTTGCCGTGAGCGTGAGGTGTCTGCCCGTCGATGGCACGATGCCCTCGAATTCTCCGTCATGGACGGTGAGGATTGTGCCGTTCACTGAGACACGGCTTGACTTCCCTCGCACGAAGCCGTGGAGGTAGGTCTGACCGTCATAGGCTATGGGGGCGGAGGAAAGGATTATTTCTTCCTGCTTATTGGTATTAGTCTTTGTCTTAGCATCCGCTACGGTCTCGATATGTACGTTCCTGACCGAATAGGCGTAGGAAGCATCCGTCGGAATGGTGAAGAGGACGGTGTTCCTGCCGTCCTTCAGCCACTCGGGGCTTATTTCCTCCCTGACGGTCTTCCAGTCCTTGGAAAGAACCGTAAGGTAGCCGCCGACAGCCGTGCGATCGTTGATGCTCCTGCTGATGCCCTGACCAGAACTTACGCCCTTGAGGTCATAGACCAGCCATGCGCGCATATTTGGAGAGACTTTCTCGACTGTTATCTCGAAGATGTTGTCCTCGGGGTTGTCCGAAACCCGTCCGTCGGGCTGTCCTATGATGCCCGAGGCATGGTCTGCCGTGTAGATGGTCTCCATAACGGAAGAAGTTGCTGCTGTCGTCTTTGACTTATCCTCCTTCCTTGCCATCCGTGATATTCCCTGCGTAGCTTTTTCTGCATTATGGACGTTCTTCGTGGACGTCTCGGTCTGTGCTGTCTCCTGTGATATACTCGTGCCGTTGTTTTCACGTGCACTGTCCTGTCCCTTGTATATATGCGTCGCAGCGATGGCTGCGGTGATGGCTGTCAGTAATGCCGCCGATATGAGGTAATGCTTTGTCTTCATAGCCGTTGGGGTTTAGTAGTTTGCCATTATCTTCCTTGTGAATTCCTCTTCTAAGGTGAGTGCTTTAACGACGTACACGCCCGTCTGCGGTACGGTGAAGTCGGCACGCTTTATGGTGCCTCCCGTCATGTCCGTCCGGCTCAGCAATCTTCCCGATGTATCATAGACGAGCAGTTCGGCATCGGTTTCCTTGGCAAGTCTCAGCTCGGCACTGAACGCCATACCGGTCCCGTCCTTCCTTGTCACGGTGAGGGCAGAATGGGCTTGCCTCTCGATGGAGGAGGCGTTTTCTGCCGACCTTGCCTGTGCCTTGGGCACGCTCGGGCTGCACTCGCTGCCGATCATTACCGCCATGCTGTCCTCGACCGCCTTCTTCGTCTCGTAGGCCACGCCCCTCGACACGCTCGTCAGGGCGAAGTCTCCACCGTCGATGCTCAGCCCGTCGATGGTCGAGAGTCCCTTGTTGAAGCCCATGCCGAAGAGCCAGCCGAGACCGGCTTTCTTGGCCGCACGGTGGACGACCTTGCCGTTTATGGAGTAATTGACCGTGTTCTCATCGAAGGAAATGCCCAGCGCGTCCCCCTTTTTCAGCATGATGGCTTCACCCACGGGCTTGCCCTCGACCACGACTTGTGCCGTGGCATTCTTCACGTCGAAGCCGTGGAGGATGTTCTTTCCCAGTCCGAGCGTGGTGCAGAGTCCCGCCCTGTAGTCGGAGGTGAGCGAGGGAACAGTCCAGGTGATCTCTCCCTGCTTTCGGCGACCGACCGCATGGGCATACTCGACGCCTCCCATGCTCTCCGCCGTGATGTCGATGCCTGCGTTCTGCTTAATGAGCAGACTGTAGTTTCCCGGGAGCAGGTTCTTCACCGTGTGCGTGCTTGTGGCGAAGATTCCCCGTGAAGCTACGGCACCTTTCTCCATATTCTCCACGGAGTCCGCCAGCAGGCTGTATGAAAAACTCGGCAGGCCGACCACCATGCTGATGTCAAGACTGCCATCCTTTCGCGGCTTTCCGCCCGTGCAGCTCGCATCGTGCGGTGTCAGCCGTGCCAGTATGCCGTCGAAGCTGGCGAAGGTGAACGTGTCGGATCCGCTGCCGTCGGTGTCCATGAAGATGTTGTCGAAGATGAGTTTTTCACGGCTCGCGTCCTTGCGCGAGCATCTGATGATGGTGTTTTCCCGTATGTCGCTCTTGTCGCCCGCACCTCTGTCTATGAGCATGAAGACGTTGCGGTAGTCCGCACCTGCGAACTTGTTGCCTTTGGCGAGGACTCCGTATCCGAGCTCAACCATGTTGCCGCTGTCTCCAAAGCCGTTCCTGCGCAGCTTGGGGATATTTAATGCTGTCTCGCCGCCTGCCGTCTCGAAAATCATGCAGGCTGCCTTTGCCGTGTTTTCAACGGGTATGGTTATCTGCAGGTCCTTGCTGCCCCTGCCGTCGATGAGTAAGGTTACGCTGTTTCCTTTCCTGCGTACGATGAAACTCTTTCCGCCCGTATTGCCTGTTAAGACACGATTCCGTATTGTTCCGTCCTCTACGATTCGGATCTCACCCCGTGCGCTGACGTTGAAGCCGTATGCGCACTTCGTGCCCGATGCCTCGGTGAAGCCCACGTTGTAGGCGGGATGGAGCCTCGGGTTGGTGTATTCCATCGTGCCGTTTCCCGTGTCGAGCGGGGAACTGACGATGTATGCGCCCTCCTTGGGCTCATTCTGCGACACTGCATCCATAAAACCGTCGGAGGTGACGGTGATGCCGTTCTGCGTCCAGATGTCCTTCCTGTACTCGGTGGAGTCGATGTTCGTCCTGACGAGCCACCTGCGGTTCATGACGTGCCACGGTGTTTTTCCTTCCGTCTCGACGGTGGTCGTGGCGGCATTGTCGTCGCCCCATATCATAAAGCCGCCGTCGGGCATGGGCGAGCTGTCCTCACGCCCCATGACGAGAAGGCGTTGGCTCGTCGGCAGGCCGTATGGGTCTGCGTCTCTGAAGCTGTCGTATGTCTTTTCAGTAGAGTATCTTGGTGCTTCCTCGTAGCTCGTCGTGGAGAGAGGCTGGAAGAGGTCGCCCGCATCGTCGCGCCCGATGCCCGTCACCCTGTGATGGTAGGCAGCACTTTCGTCCCTGTCCCATGAAAGGTTGCCAGTCCCCGTATAGTATGAGCCGTTGAGCGTGATGCCGTATCTGATGGCGAGATAGGTCTCCACCTGCCTGCGCTCCAGCGGCGTGAGCGTCCTGCCGTATGCGATGAGCTCGGGCGTGTAGCCATTGAGCGCACCGCCCCCGAACAGGGACTTGTCAAAGGCTGTCGTGAAATTGACGTCTCCGTCCCTGTATGTTCCCGTGGTGATGGTCGCACGTCTGCCTTCTCCCCACACGGAATGCACGGGGGCGTATGCCCTGATGTATGAGACGATGCGGGGACTCGTGGACTTGAACTCCTCTGCGGTCTGCCTCTCGCCGCCCGAATAAAGAAGGTCCTCGCCGACGGTGCTTCCGTAGTCGAGCGGTTCTATGCCCTGCTGCCCGACCGCCTTGTCCCTGCTCACGAGGCTTCCCGCACCCTTGCGTCCGCTGACGGCATATAGCACCTCGTCCTTGTTATAGGCGGTAGTCGTCGGGGCAAACACCCCGATGACGGTCATCTGCGCGAGGTTGGAGTATTTCAGTAGACTCTCCTTCGGCTGATTCCCCTCGGAGAAGTTCAGGGCGGGGTTGAAGTTGAAAGTCCGTATCCATGTGTGCCGCTGCGTGAACTCACCACCGTAGGCTGCGCCCTTGGCATCGTAGAGGTTGGTTCTAACGGAGTCGCCCGAGAAGTCTCGCCAATGATAGTACCCCTGCAGGTCCGTCGTCAGGGGGACGGTCTTCAGCCATGCCTCGGCACCGCTGACCTGACCGGGTGACTGCGCGCGGGACTGCACGGGAATGAATAAGGCTGTAACTATTAGAAATGCTGTTTCGTGTAAATGTCGTCCCATAAGTTAATACTGTCTATGTTCTTTTTCAGTCTGATAAGATACCCGCAAAAACGGTAAAGAGAGAAAACCCGTAAAATAAAAGTGAGATGGATTGTATCGTGTGTGCGAAAATTGATTAATGCAAAGCCTTTTCGTAGAGTCCTGCATATCTCCCTTGACTGCCGAAAGTGGCGTTCGTTATGTCAAGGGGGCTGAAATTGGTAAAATCAACGTTGTCTTCATAAGCATGAACGTTTAAGTTGTTTTTTCCTAAGCGCAAATATAGGTTATTCTTCTTTAATTTGCAAGGAATTGCACAGAAAAATTTTATTTTTAACACGCAAAAGGATGATGAAGACAATAAAAAGGGAGTATTAGACAGCAAATTCACGACGAGGATGGGCTTTGGACATAAAACGGCAATTCAAGTGCGGAAAAATGAAACGGACTGATAAAAAAGTATGGCTTTCTCTTGTTTTCATCGAAAATAAAGACTACCTTTGCAATGTTAGGTAAGTGGTCTTTGAGACATTGCAGAATAAAGAAGGGGAAAGAAACTCGCTCGTTTCCAAATCGTAACCCTTTTCTTCTTTATTCGGTGTTATTCTATTGATTATCTGAAAGATATAAAATTCTGAAATCTTTTACGGGGGTAGGTCGTGATTTTCTTCTCATAGAGGCTTTGGGCTATTGAGAGGGTTTTGTCTGCAGAAAAGCCTTGGCGTCTGTTGGCTTCCTTCTGCAAGGCAGTGAGGTCGTACAAGAGTGGTGGCGATGTGTGCGTTACCTTTCTTGCGACCGATTCCACTGTAAGCCGGCTCTGACTGCAGAGCGTAGTGAGGGCTGTCTGTGCCGATGCTTCACTCTCATAGTCTGTAATGCCAATGGCTTTCAGCGACACGCCCTCTTTCTCCATGAGAGCGGAGAGTTTCCAATAAGGTACGGAAGAAAAATCACGGTTCTCTATATACCGACGGCAGACCATAGCAAGAGTTGGGGTTTGTACCCGTCCCAAGGAATAGCCGCCTTTGCGGACGATGGACAGGGCACGGCTGGCATTGATACCTACCAGCCAGTCAGCTTCGCTTCTTGCCTTGGCAGAGTAATAGAGATTGTCGTAACAACTTCCAGGTTTGAGATTGGAAAGTCCCTCACGAATAGCCTTATCGGTAAGTGAACTTATCCAAAGACGGTCGAAAGGTTTTCTGCAATCAAGATATTGATAGATGTAGCGGAAGATGAGCTCACCTTCACGCCCTGCATCGGTGGCAACGATGATGCGGTCTGCCTTGTCAAAGCAGGAGCGTATCACTTTGAGTTGCTTCAATGCCGCAGGGTCTGATACATACTCCTTGTCCTTACGTACTTGTCGTACCACTAACTGAAAAGGATTGGGACGAATGGGCAGGTCTTCAGCTTTGTAGGCAGAAAAACCGTAGGTTTCGGGCATGGCAAGGGCGATGAGGTGTCCCATTGCCCATGTAACGACATAGTCGCTGCCTTCCATATATCCTTCTTGTTTACTCTTTGCCCCTACGATGCGGGCAATATCTCTGGCAACCGAGGGTTTCTCGGCGATAATACAAGTTGACATAGTGCTGAATGGTTTTAAGGTTACATTCTACGTCCACGGGATTTCTTCTGTTTGTTCTCGTCCTGCTTCTGCTTTTGGGCGGCAGTGGGCTGTGTCTGTCCGGTCTTCAATGGCTCTTTCACGTTCTTCGTGGCTTCGTTGGTCTTGCCGTGGTTATTAACCGCTACCTGTGTTTTGTGTTCTTCCGCCACAGCTACGACCTTTTCTTTGCCAGTTTCCTGCTTCTTGTCAGGATTCCACTTGTAAAAACGTGGGCGGTTCTGTTCCTTGTCCATGCGAACGTATGCATTGAATGGTTGTCCCTGTTTGTCCACCATATTCTTTAGATATAGTGTGCGACCACTATCTAATGCTTCACGCTGTTTTTCTGATAACTCCAAGCCACAAAGCTTATGTGGGACGCCTTGCTGCTGTGTCTGTTTGTGTTCCTGTCGTTCTCTTAAACTCTTGTTGTCGCCAAAGATAAACTCAATGCCCTTTCGCTCGGCATTGACTTGCAAAGTTGCATCAAAGGTCTTACCACTCTTGGCAGTCATACCTTCCACCTTCACGGCTTTGCCTTCCACAAGGTCTTTATACTGAGTGTCAGAGAGCGTTACGCCCTTGATTTCTTTGGGGATGTTTACACGGTCGGCGCGCAGGGCGATAATCTCATTGGTCTGCGGATCGATAGAGACGTAAGCAGAAAAAGGCTCAGCGTTCTTAGGTGTTACCTCAATGGTCTTGCCAAGATTACCCGTAGCAAGGAGTTGCTCCTTTTCTTCGGGAGAGAACTTGTAACCCATATAGGGAAAGTCAAGTTGTGGTTCTTTTCTCAAAGGATGAATTGCCAAACCGATATTGCCGCTATCGTCCGTGCGGAAAGCAAGGCGGGCTTCGGTGTAGATGGTCGTGTCTCCAATAGGTACGGCAAGCGTTACGAGGTTGGTCTTCTGCCAGTTAAGCAGTTTCTCCAATTCTCCACTCTGTTCTAAGCGTTCGCGGGAAAGACCGAGATCGTTGAGCATCTTCCAATCTACCTTTTCAGGGTCGATAGCGGTGGCATTTTTCTGCCGAGGCAAATAGTCCTCAAAGGGAACGCCCATCTCAGCCAATTGCTGTTTGCTTTCGGACTTTTCACGGCTTTGCAGTATGGTACGCAGGTTGTCCACACCCTGCTCCACATTGTCTGCCAATACCTTGTATAACCCGAAATGAGTCGGATTGTTGAACTGTTTGAGGAAGTTGGTCATGAAGTTCTTCAGAAGTCCGTCCTTGTTGTTGAACTTTAAGAATGCCGCTTGGTTAGCAGCGACAGCCTCTGTTGTTTTAAGGTTTCCCTTGTCGTCAATACCAGAAATTACGGAGAGTTTTCCCGCTTCCTGTTCATTCTTCACCTCCGTGCGGTCTTCCAGGACCAGCACGTAATTGTCATTGCTGTTTGATTCCATAATTTGTTACTATTATATGTATAGAGTTTCGAACAACAAAATTATAGTGAAAAATCTTCCAAACTAGTCATGAAGGAAAAATCAGGACATACTAAGATAAAGACAGAAAATATAAAAACGAGGTGTCATTTTATAAGGATTTACGCATTATCACTGCTGTCCACTTAAACTCAGTAATTGTCCTTTGAAATAGTTAAAATTTAGCTAGTTGCAAAGTTTTTCTGAGTCAACGGATTTGAATATGTACCTTTGCAGGGTATCATCAGATTCTGCATATGTATAAAGATAAATACGTTTTCGCTCAGTTAGTCTCATTTCTTGACAGAAACCACATCAATTATTTCGTACGTAAATACGGAGGTGATAAGTATGTGAAGTTCTTTAGTTGCTGGAATTAGTTGCTTACCCTCATATTTACGCCAGTTCGAGATAAGGGTTTGCTTAGAATAGTTCCAATTGCCTACTCTTTTCAATACGCACTAGCAGTCCTTCGGGCTTATTCTCGAAGAAACAGTATGCTGCCAATGCCGCACAAAGATTCATGAGGAAGTTATGTACGGAACGATGGCGTGAGTAGACAAGGTTAGCCTTGTTCTTGAGCAGTTCGTTGATGCATTCTATTATATATAGCTTGCGGAGCATCATCTTGTCCCACAAGGGCATAAGCTTGTTTTTCATGTTCGACTGAGCCCATGAACAAGGTGGATGCCTTGGTTGAAGAGGTTCTCAAAGAACTCTTGCTTGATGTACCCCTTGTCGGCAAATACTTTGCCGTAGAGCACCTTGGTGAAGACCTGCCACACCCTAGGGTCCCTGTCGTCCACGTTTGCGGGAGTTAGGCAGAACGTGAGTACATCGCCCATCTCTTTGCACAGCAGATGAAGCTTGAAACCATGACACCACCCCATTGTTCCCTTTCCGTTCTTAGCAAGTCCATCAAACACCTTGTTGAAATTCCTTCTCATGTTGTGGCATACGGGAATCATCGTGCTGTCCACGAAACTAATGCCCGTGCACTTTCCAAAACCTTGGATGCGCATGAAGGCCATCAGCTCGAAGAACACGCGAGGCATGAGTTCCACGAAACGCGTGTAGGACACGGCCTTAGGGAAGTAGCTTGCCAGATGCTCCTTGATGAAGAAGAGGTAATAGTGCTTGAAGTTGCGGAAAGAGCCAAAATGATAGCACAACAGGATGGTCATGATTTCGCTCTTGGACATCTGTCCTTTACGGTTTCGCATTCGCTTATATCCCTAGTCCATGGGGCGATATGGAGATTTTTAGTTAATTCGGTATCTAAATTCTTGCAGAAGTCATCCAACACACAGAATATTTCAGTAACTTTGTCAGTGGTAATTATCGCTATATATGTTTGTAAGTTGTTGATTTTCAACCATAAAGTTGCAAAATAATGGCGAGATTACCAACTTTTTAGGGAATTTTCTTATCCCGAACTGGCATTATTGGAGGGAGCATCCGGTGCTTTGAGCATCTCGGTGAGCACTCGTGCACTAGCAACAACACCCTCGAAGAGGACTTTGAAGAAGTGGAATTGTGTGGGGGCTTGAACTGTCATATGAAGTTGGAGAGAAAGTTCTCCAAAGCATTGCTTTGCTTGTCGAACTTCAGGAAACTCTGTTCATACTCGGCGGTGGGCGGTACTACCTTCAGTCCGTCTTTTTCGTCCGTTCCAGAGACGGCTTTGAGATTCTCGTCCTTGGAATCTTTCACCAAAAGGACTTCTTGAACTTTGATTTTTTCGTCCATCTTACAATGTATTTAATGACACCAATAGCGGTGTATGGCAAAGGTAAATCAAAGAAACCGTGCATGTTAGCAGTTGGAAATAACTGCATACTTGTGGCGTTGATATGGATGAAAGTGGCAAAAAGAGAGGTATGGAACAAACTCCATACCTCCATATTTTTCATTGATTAGGTTATTGCATAGACAGCAATTTGCAGTACATTCCGTCTTTTGCGGCAAGTTCTGCATGTGTCCCATTCTCTACAAGTCGTCCTTTGTCCATCACAATAATCTGATTAGCATTACGGATGGTTTGCAAATGATGGGCAATGACCAAGACTGTGCGATTTCGAATAAGAGCAGACGTTGCCTGTTGTATCTTATATTCATTGACTGGGTCAACATTGCTCGTTATCTCGTCCAAAAGAATGATGGGAGCATCTTTGAGGAACGCACGAGCGATTGAAAGCCTTTGTTTCTGACCTCCGGATAGCCCCAAACCGTTTTCTCCGATTTTTGTTTCATAACCTTCCGGCAGGCTGATGATAAAGTCGTGTATCATCGCCCTACGTGCTGCTTCTTCGATTTCTTCCTGCGTAGCATGTTGATTGCCCACTTTGATATTATTGGCAATGGTATCTGAAAAGAGAATAACATTTTGCATCACTACACTGATTTTACCGAGCAGATAATCATAGTCCATTTCTCGAATGTCTATACCACCGATACGGATACTGCCGGTCTGCGGGTCCCAGAAACGGAGTAACAGGCTGGTAATGGTTGTTTTACCAGAACCTGACGATCCGACAAGTGCCGTTACCGTTCCTTCGGGAACATGGAACGTGAGATTTTTCATCTCAAAACCTTCCTTCTCATAATGGAAAGCCACTTTGTCAAAGGAAAGATTGAAATGGGTTGCTGTTTTCGGCTGTTCAGGATTGGTGATAACAGGAGCATTCAATAAATGGGAAATGCGTCCGTAACTATCTTTTACCTTGATGTAATTCAGCCAATGACTCTCCATATTGACAAAAGGTTTGTAGAATTCTTTTGAGACGATGATAAACATTAAATAAGCGAAAAGAGAAAGTTCCCCCTGTTGTGTCCACCAAAGACCGATTGTAGCCATCAGAGCGAAAGCCAATTCTATCAGGAAAGTGTATCTGCCCACACTCACAGCTGCCAAACGAGAAGTATTCTTACTGCTTTCTCCAAATTCACTGACAGAGTGGTCAAGTCTGTCACGGAACAATCCTTTTCCTCCAAACACTTTCAAAACCGGAATACCCTTGACGTATTCTACAAAGAGGCTGACCATATCCGCCAGATTGTCCTGAGACTCTTCCTGTGCTTTCATTCCCGAGCGAATGCCCCGATACAGAGAAAACAGGGCAATAGGAAGAATGGCTACCATTGTCAATCCCATGCGCCAGTCCACACAGAACAGTCCGATGCCAAGTATCAGAGCTACAATGAAATCAGCAGACATCCGTGTCCATAGATGTCCTACTACCATTTCCATGTTATCCACGTCTTTGTGAATGACTGTACTTATCTCTCCCAGACGCTCATTGGTATAGAAACCGAGTGAGAACATTTTCAGTTTCAATATGATTTTCTCGCGGATACGTTCCACAAGATCAAATCCGGCAAAATGCTTGCTCATA
Source organism: Prevotella sp. oral taxon 313 (assembly GCF_003043935.1). Taxonomy (NCBI): domain Bacteria; kingdom Pseudomonadati; phylum Bacteroidota; class Bacteroidia; order Bacteroidales; family Prevotellaceae; genus Prevotella; species Prevotella sp. oral taxon 313. The sequence goes on along the minus strand of NZ_PYXE01000001.1, from coordinate 1,574,127 downwards.
TCGGCAATGGCATTGGATAGGGTTTTCAATACCAGCAGACCGCCAAGTAACCATGCTGCCGAAATGAAAGAGATGCTTTCTCCTTGTATATGACGGTCGATAAGGAACAAGACGGTTAGCATGATTGCCGTGCCACAAAGAGCATAAACCACGAAAAACAGTGCAGAGATAATCAGATGCCGCACTCCGCGAGCGGTCAATTCATTCAATATATTGCGTACCATTGTTTATACCTCCTCTTCTTTCAGTTGCCATTTACTTACTTGTTCTTGCGTCTCCGTCATATTGCGGTACAGAGAACAGTCTTTCATCAGTTCTTGGTGTGTTCCTTTTGAGACAAGCTGCCCTTTGTCCATCACAACAATACGCTCCATATCCTGAATCGTATTGAGACGATGGGCAATGGTAATGACGGTCTTGTTGCGCTGCAATTCGTCAAGAGCTTCTTGGATTAGTTTCTCATTCTCTCCGTCCAAAGCAGCGGTGGCTTCATCGAGAATAACTATTGGAGAGTCTTTAAGCAACATTCGGGCAATGGAAATACGCTGTTTTTCTCCGCCGGAGAATTTTACGCCAGCTTCGCCTGCCAGCGTATCATAACCATTCGGCAATCCCATGATAAAATCATGAATATGAGCACGCTGTGCTGCCGTTTCCACTTCCTTTTGTGTGGCGGTAGGTCTTCCTATACGGATATTATCCCGAATGGTTGTGTTAAAGAGAAAAACCTCCTGCTGTACCATCGAAAAATAATCAGCGATATTACGTTCGGAGAGTTCCGTAATATTCTCTCCTCCCAATCGGATAGTACCTGTTTGGGGGTGCCAGAACCCCATCATCAAACTTGCCAGCGTGGTTTTTCCCGACCCTGACTCGCCTACGATAGCTGTATGACTACCTTTCGGAAATTGAAGACATACATCTTTTAGCGCATTGTCTTCCTTGTTTGGATAGGAAAATGTAACGTGCTCGAAACAAACATCCGTTTGTGTCGTATCCGTCTTCTTGTCCGCCGTGTCCTTTGTCTGTACCTCTGTGATGGACTGCACTTTTGCCAACGACTGACCATAGACGATTCGGAAATGTTGGAATGTAGCCAACTTAGCAAAGGAGGACGAGAATAAACCGCCCAATATCAAGGCAAGGATAAAACGAGCTACAGTTAATTCGCCCGAACTCATCATCCATAGTCCAATAAGAGTCATTACCACGATACCACCTTCCAAGAACATCGTTATCAATGTCATGGGAACGGTAACGCTAAACATGCTCCGCTTTACCCAACGGATGTAGTCGCGCATACCACCAAGTACCCGTTCCGTTCTGTTTTCCTCGTTACTGAAGGCTTTGATTACCGATATGGTAGCCACATATTCCAAAAGGTCTTCCGACATTTTTTGCGTACTTTCCATAAAGTGTTGAAAGCTCTTTCCCCAAAGTGTTTTGACAGCCATTTGCAGAAGAAATGCCACAGGCAAAAGAGAAATGAGCGACAGCCCCAAACGCCAGTCTAACACCATAATGATTACCCAGAGTAAGGCTGGAAAAAGCGTAGCCGAAAGGATTTCGGGTAATCCATGTGCTAAATAAATTTCAATTTGTTCCACATCGTGGTTAATAATATTCACCAAGTCGCCAACTTTCCGTTCTTGAAAGAAACCGAGCGGCAAGCGTTGCAGATGACTTATGATACGCAACCTCAATCGTGTAAGGGCATTGTAAGCCGACTGGTGTGCACGCCAAATCGAGGTTCCATAGAATACGCCTCTAAGCATTGCCAACAGTATCATTATTCCTCCAATACCCCAAACTATTATGGGAGAGAGTGTACTATTCATCAACTTGTCAACCGCCCACACTACAAGCAGTATAGGGAGTGTGCCTAAAATAAGGTGCAATATAACCACAACATTGGAGAGCAGGCTACGGCTCTCCCGTTCCTCATCAAGTGGTCTGACTTTTTGTTTATCCATATATGTGTCGTTTTGATTTTTTCTGTTGCAAAAGTACGGCAACAAACAGGGATAAAATAACCCCGATAAGCATTACACTGCCCCAAAACAACAATTTGCTCGCATATAAACACAACAGGGGTATAAGCGTGTATAATAGGGTTATTTATTTGCTCGGAAGGTAAGTACCTTTGCACAGAATCTCACAAACAAATATGATATGTCAATCAGCTCAATAGTCCATTTATACAAAAGAATGCTTATTGTCGGCTTTCTTTCGTTGTGGTCTTTTCCTATGTTTGCACAACTGCAACCAACAGAAATAAAAGTTATTGATTCAGAAAATGGGAACAGTATAGAATTTGCCGCCGTACAATGGAAAGGTTTGAATGCTCCAACGTACACGAATGGTACGACTACAAACAGGAAAGGTATTGCAAAATTAAATGCATCAAGTAATCAAAAACTTATGCTTATGGTAAGTTATGTCGGTTATCAGACCATTACCGATACGATTACTGCAAATGGGATGCGTTATACCATAAGACTACTCCCGGAATCAACAGAGCTGGCAGATGTAGTCGTAGTAGGAAAAACAAGAGCACAAATACTCAGAGAGTCGCCTGAAGCAGTTTCTGTAATAAATGCAAAAGAACTTCAAGGCAGATCTATTTCGTTAGAAACCGTTTTGAATAAAACCATAGGTTTGAAAGTTGGGCAGACTGGCGGTTTGGGAAGCAGTTCGAGAATTATTGTTCATGGATTGGAAGGAAACCGCATTCAAATCTTATGGGACGGAATACCAATGAGTACTTCTGACGGGGCTTTTTCTCTTGATGAAATTCCGATAGACATTATAGAAAGAATAGAAGTCTATAAGAGTATCATACCCGCCCGTTTCGGATGTGATGGATTGGGGGGAGCCGTCAATATCGTTACTAAAGAGTTTAGTACGGATTATTTAGATGCCTCGTATGAATTCGGATCTTACCAAACACACAAAGGAAGTGTCTTCTCTCGCAAGAATTTTCCAAAGAGTGGTATTCTACTCGGTGCGGGAGGTTATTATACATCTGCAAAGAATGACTACTCTTTCAGAGTTCCCGAGAGAGAAAATCTGTTAGTAAGACGTGACCACGACCGTTTTCGTTCGTATATGTTGAAGGGAAAAATTGCTTTCACGAAACTTTGGCTCGATGAGATTAGTACCGAGTTCGGGTATTACAATCGTTTCAATGAAATCCAAGGTATCTTAAAAAACATACAACATGCCGAAAACAAATCAGGAATGTTTATGTTGGAAAACAAATTGATAAAAAGCGGAATGCTGAACGACCGCCTTAACTTTGAGTCCCATTTCTCCCTTTCACATACAACAAACAATTTTGTGGATACGGCACGAGTTAATCACGATTTCGAAGGAAACATATATCCGAGTCCGAATGGACAGGGAGAAACAGGGGATGTTCCTCACAACTCGAATGACAAAGGATTGGAAATCAATGAACGTATCAATTTTGATTACAAGTTGTCCGCCAATCACAGTTTGAATCTGAACACACTTATTAACTACGCCAGAAGACAACCGAGCGACAACATTGCAAGTCAGCATGCAGGTTTTGTTATCGGAGGATTTCCCAGTAAAAAGACCAGTTTCATTTCGGGGTTGACTTGGGAGTCAAAACTCTTTGATAAGAAACTGACGAATATGCTTTCCGCAAAGTATTTCCACCTCCATTCCGAGATAGAAGATTTGACTTCATACGAGATGATTGAGGCTCCGAAGAAAAAGAACAATACGACCTCACAAATAGGCTGGATAGAGGCAATAAAATACGAGCCCTTCAGAGGTTTTCACTTGAAAGCATCTTACCAGCGGGCAATACGCCTTCCCAATTCACAAGAACTATTCGGTGATGGTATCATTACCTTTCCTGCAGCCGGATTGAGACCAGAGAAAAGCCACAACTTCAATCTGGGGTTCTTAATAGACAAAAATGATGTCCTCGGATTATCGCGATTGCAGTTTGAAGTGAACAGCTTTTATATGCAGGTAAGCGATATGATAAAACTGATGAAACAACACATGGCAGCCGGATATGTAAACGCAGAAAAGGTACATATTAAAGGTATAGAAACCGAAATAAAATTGGACATATCGCCAACGGTCTATGCCTACGGAAATCTAACTTATCAGGATGTGCGTGATGTCTTAAACTATTTACCCGGTACCCAAGCCCCCAATCCGACAAAAGGATTGCGACTACCGAACATTCCCTATTTGTTCGCCAACTTCGGGGCGGAGTATCACAGCAACCGATTATTCAAGAATTGGTATGTCAAGGCTTTCTGGGACGGCAAATTTACTGAGGAGTTCTTCTACTTCTGGGAACTTACCGAATTACAGAAACGACGTATTCCCCGCAGTTTCGTCAATGACATAGGGCTATTGTTGACCTACAAAAGCAAATATTCCGTAGCCTTGGAATGCCATAATATAATGAACAAAGAAGTTTGGGACCAATTCCGCCAACCATTGGCAGGACGGACACTTCACCTCAAATTCAGATATGTCTTCTCAAAAGGAATTTTCTAATTTAACAAATATAAAAAAGATGAATACAACAATTTTCAATCGTATAGCTTTTTCTGCTATGCTGGTCGGCATCATAGGGCTGACATCTTGTAACAAAAATGATGAACCTACGCCTACTCCTCAAGAGGTGCAGCAACATTTCACCTTTGTGCATTATGTGGACAAAAGTGCTTATGTAGGGACATTCAGTGATTTGACTCCTCAAGCGACCGACAATAAGAAAGCATTTGAATTCGGGTTCGGTTGCTACCTCTTTGCTAAGGGTAATACAGTGCTTGTACCCGAAGGGAAATTCGGGGATAAGATACATAAGTTTACAAGAGGTGCCCATGGAGAACTGATAAAAGCAGGTACTATGACATTTGAACAGATGGCTCAACCCGGAGAAATTAACTTCGTTGATGAACAGCGGGCATACGTTGCTTTGCATGGACGTGGAAAAATTGCGTTAATCAATACTTCAACATTGCAAAAGGAAGATGAAATTGACCTCTCATCTTATGCGGTCCAAGACAACAATCCTGATCCCGGCTGTAATGTCATCCGTGATGGAAAGATGTATGTTGCCCTCAATCAGCTCAATTCGCCTCATACCTCCGTACCGGGTACTGGAGCAGAGGTAGCTATCATTGACCTCAAGACGAAAAAGACTGAAGTTATCAAAGATAACCGCACAAGTGTTGTAGGATTGTTCCGCCATTCTGACGCATTCATAGATGAGCGAGGTGACATCTACTTTTACAGTGCGGGCAACAACTTCAATGTTGCCGATAAGGAAGGTTTCCTGCGTATCCGCAAAGGAAGCGACAAATGGGATAGCGATTATCTGTTCAACCTATCGAAGACAACCATAAAAGGAATAGGCAAAACAGGGCAGTATATGATTAAGTCTTTCTATGCAGGTAATGGTATTGTGTATAGTTGCGTGAAAGTAACGGATACAGAATTTGGAATACTCAAGAAAGACTTCCAACCTGTGAAAATCGACATTTGGAACAAAACCATCGAAAAACTTGATTTGCCAATGACCGACAGCAATGGCTCTTTTGCTATAACTCGCTACAAGGACTTCATCGTCTTTGGAATGATATGTAACAATGGTACGGGGTATTACACCTACAATACCAAGACAGGCGAATGCTCGCAAAAACCAATTGTTACTGCCATAGGAGTTCCTTCAAGTTTAGTCGCATTTGAGTAAACTCTCATTAAAAACATTTCTCATGGAGCTATTGGTTCTTTTTTGAGAGTAATACGGATAAAAACTTGCGATAATTCAAGTTTTTATCCGTATTTGTTTGTAACTTTGCAAAAAGACATGATAAAATGACCATAGAATTTTGTGCAATCAATAAGCCTGAAGATTGGATGGAGATGGTTGCCGAACAATTTGGCACATCAGTAATAAACGATGGATTTACCATTCCTTCTTCTATTGGTAGTGGATTCTTCAAACAATATTATCCTCTGCCATGGCTAACATTAACTTATATCAGTTTCGTAGCATACGAGACGATAACTATGATACGTCGCTCGGTGGAAAACTCGAAATGGATTCCTGTCATGTTCTATATCAATGAGCATAAACACGAGCAGATAATTGGAACAAGTACAAAAACGGTCGGAGTGGACACGCTCGATGGCATTTTCATGCCTTCAAGTAGCATCCCGACTGAGTGGAGTTTTCCTCCAAAGAAACGATACGAAAATATTACACTGACTTTCAATAAGGATTGGATTGAAAAGATTGATGCAGCACATGAAACCTATATCGGTCGGCTTCTCCAATCGGACAAGGCTTTTTATTTGTTTGAGACCATTACACCTGCAATGCAACAGGTCTTGGATAACATTAAGTCTATAACTGAAATCGACAATCCTTTTTCAACGCTTCATTTGCATGGAAAAACTATGGAATTACTGACAATGTTCCTTGAAAAGCTCGAAAAACGTTCGGAAGTAAAATCTCTTGCCAACCTAAACTTGAATGATGTTGAATCAATATTCCGTGTTCGTCGCCAGATTCTTCAAAGTCTCAGTAATGTACCGAGTATTCCCGAATTGGCGCGCGAAGCCAATATGAGCAGTTCCAAATTACAAAAGTGCTTCAAGCAGGTTATTGGAAAAGCCATTGCCGAATATGCCCTATCCGAAAAGATGGAATGGGCAAAACGACTGCTTTCCACTCGCCTCTACTCGGTGTCAGAAGTAGGCTATAAAGTTGGATATGCTAACCTCAGTCATTTCACAGAGGCTTTCTGCAAATATCACAGGATAAAACCTAAGCAATATCTTGATTCATTATAAGTTTTACACAAATATTACTTGCATTTTGAGGGTTATTTTGCCCTAAACAATCTTTCGAACTTAGCCTGCAAAAACATCAGGCAATGAAAATAACGACATTTAAGTTTCATTTTTTTGCCGGAGTAACAATTTTATCATTGTATTCTGGTATTTCTGTTTATTATTTAGTCGAACTCTTGTATGCTCTCGACACCTGCAATTGTATCAGTAATGGAGAAATTGGTATGGAGGAATTGGCACACACACTCTCTGAAATCTTCGGAGTGGAGATAAAGAACTGCTACAACGTATATATGAATATAAAGCATCGCAAAGATGACATTCGCACTTATTTTTTTGACGAACTCCGTGAAAAAATCAATAAGCGGATGGTGGGGAGCGACCTGAAAGGCGGCAAGTTCAAGAAGTAGTAAATCAAAAGGGAGATATTCCAACTCTGGAATATCTCCCTTCATTCATTCTTTGATAAGCACTTCCAACTTTTTGGCTATATCCTCTGGGGGTGGAAGCACTTGTTTCCGTATTTAATGCATTATGAGAAAATAGGCTATAATATTAATATACTCAATTTTGAACGAAATCGTTGTGAGATTTGCAGAGATTATACCTTTGATTCTTATTGGGAATAATCAAATCCATAATTAATGATGTATAGATGAAAGGATTACATTTTGATTAAATGAGCAAGCTTCGAATCATTCTTAATACGCATAATCTCTAAATCAACTAACGAGAGAATTTCTTCCTTGACTTTGCGATAGTTAGCTTCGATGGTCTCTTTGAGATTATCGGAGCCATCTTTATTTGTAAAGTCTACTATCACAGGTATGGGCTGATAGGCTTTCATCTCCGCAGAAACCTTTGCACTATCAACTACTATCTCTGCATGGAAAATCTTTTGGTCGATGCGTTCATCGAAGTTATCGGACACAGCCCCTACAAACATTCCTTGCGTAAGGTTGCTGATTTTCGATGCAGGGATAAGACTGTCCATCTGTGTGGAGATAGACGTAGACTTGTCGTTGCGGTTGATGGTCATAGATTGGCGTTGTTGAAGCACCTTACCAAATCGCTCGGAAAGTGTTTTAGCTGTTTCTCCTACCACTTGCCCGGAGAACACGTTACCTACAGTGTTCTGTATTACCTTACTTTCTTTGTCGCCATAATCACGGGTAAGTTGTGAGAAGTCTTGAAAGCCCAAACATACCGCCACCTTATTGCTTCGGGCTGTAGCAATGAGATTATCCAGCCCACGGAAGTAGATAGTCGGCAACTCGTCGATAATCACAGAACTTTTGAGCTGCTTCTTCTTATTGATGAGCTTCACGATACGGCTATTGTAAAGTCCGAGTGCAGCCGAATAGATATTCTGGCGGTCGGGATTATTACCAACGACAAGGACTTTTGGCTCATTAGGGTTATTGATGTCAAGTGAGAAATCATCGCCCGTCATCACCCAATAGAGAGCAGGGCTTATCATACGAGACAGCGGTATTTTGGCACTGGCTATCTGTCCCTGCAACTGGTCCTGTGCTCCACCCTCCCATGCGTCCATAAAAGGGGAAAGGTAGTTGGCAAGTTCATCGTAGGAAGTGAGTATCGGGAATATCTGTGCGTAGGGACGGTTGAGAAATTCGACGGCATGAGGGAAGGTGCAATACTTTCCGTTCTCATAGATTTTCAGAAACCATATAATAGCTGCCAATAGGATAATCGGAGACTCGACAAAGAAATCTCCCTGTTTCTGTATCCACGAACGGTTAAGGTTGAGCATAATGGTGTAGGCACTCTCATAAGCATCGGATATATCTGTCATAAAGGCGGGGTTAATGGGATTGCAACGGTGTGATTTGCGTGGGTCGTCGAAGTTAATCACAAAGAACTGCGGCTTTACTTGGTAGGCATCAAGGTGGTTGAGCAAATGGTTGTAGGCAATTTCCGAAAGGTCGGGAAACTTATAGTCGTAAATAAACATCGCAAAACCCTTCTCTATCTGCTGCTTGATGTAGTTGTTCACAATGGCGTAGGACTTACCCGAACCCGGTGTGCCGAGTACCATCGAGGCGCGGAAGGGATTGACTACATTAATCCAGCCCTTATTCCATTTTTTCTTATAGTAAAAACGTGTGGGGAGATTGACGGAATACTCATTCTCCATCAATCGTGTTTCCTGCATGAAACTCTCGTTTTCTGTGTTGAATACATCGTCCATCAAGTTATTTTTGAGCAGCCGGCTCATCCATACGCCACCCATCAGCAGGCAGATATAGCCTACGGACAGCGTGAAGATATAGAGCGAAGCTGCACCGATCTTACCGATGGGTAATATCAGCAGCCACCAATTGAGAAAGAAAAAGACGAAACCTGCGAAAAGCACCGTCCAAATCTTTGGCCATGTGATTTTCTCTTCTTTCACTCCTTTTGTTCCCAAGCAGGATAAGGCGAGGAATACTACACAAAAGAGTTTCGTCCATAGGATAGATGAAAATAATCCCGTCGTGCGGTGAAAATTCATGAGTATCTTGTTGATGATACCGAGTGTGAAGTGCCACGACTGAAACGCCTCGTAGCAGAACCAATAACAGTTAATCAGGAGGAAAATCACCGAAATTCCACGCATAAAGTCCATGACTTTACCTAATGCCCTTAAATCATCTTCTTGTGCCATAATATTGTTTTATTGTTGTTAGAAAATCGTTTGAATGTTATTTGAACGGTGTACTTAACGCTTCCTGCGTTTAAGATTTACCTTACTTTGCTTACGAAGTTTGCGTTGCCATGCCGCTTCTTTCCAATCATCATTGCCCGATGAAGAGAAGGATTCTCCTACCATATTGTCGATAAGTTCATCGACAAGATTGTCGCTTTCCTGCTCATCAGACTGTATTGTCTGCATCTGTTGCTGTAAAGCGGTATCAATCTTACCATAAAGCGATTCATCCAAGAATGGATTATTCTCCGGGTTAGAGAAGTACTCGTTAAACTTATTGGCAGCATATCCTTTACCTAATCGGGAGCCATTGAGCGTAATGCCCCTTTCATCATCAATGAATGTAATACCATAGATGCGTCCGTTCTCATTCTTTCGGATAACTACACGCAAGCCTTGCTCCTCCAATCTTTGTCGGAGTATTCCCTCCGTACCAGGAGAAGTACGCATTACTTCTAATACCTTTCTTCTGACGGTTGGTATCAATGGCTTAACCATCTGCTTCGATTTTTGCATCTTGTTCTGAACGGCAGCATAGCCCACACCTCTACCTATGTCCGAGGCGTGAATGGGCGTGCTCACCTTATTGCCCTTGTCATCGGTAGGCACATAGACCAGCCCGTCATATCGTTTGCCCCTATACTCGGTCTTTACCTCCTCTACAGCAAGGTTGTATTTACGCAGAACGGCATTTAGTTCACCTAAGGAGCAGAATGTGTAATGCTTCATTGCAGAGCGGACGGTGTTTGCCACCTGTTCCTTGATATTCCCTTGCACAACATTGACCTTTGGTGTTTCTGTTGTTGTTCTCTCACTGACCTTTGAACTTGGGATAAGGTTATATTTCTTTTCCAGAGCATCAGTAATCTTTTTGCTTCGCCTGCCCTCATACTTGTCATTGATTTTTCTGCCTTTGCTATCCACTCGAAGCGAAACGATGTGAATATGCTCACGGGCAATGTCATTATGCTTAAAGACGATATAGGGTTGCTTGCCATAGCCAAGTGCCTCCATATACTCCTTCGCAATCTGTGTGAATTCCTCATCCGTTAGTTTCTCGTCCGGGTGCGGATTGAGGGAGCAGTGAAAAACCGTTTTCTTTGTCCTGCATTGCTCTAGTATCGCCCTTTGCATATCGGCAAGTACCTTATCCATTTGAAAAGTTCCATCGAAACCTTTCCGAAATTCGTTCACGCAGAGGACTACCGCTTCGTTGTGCTGCATCTTTTTGAAGTTATACCCCAATGCTCCTCCAAGGTTCTCGGTAGAAGAAATCTTTGCAATCATATTCCTTTATCGACTATCAAATTGTTCCGTCAGTTGGATGGCTTTCTGTTGTAGCGTGATGATTTGACCAGAGATTTTTTCCAATTTTTCAAGTAAAATCTGTGCAGTTTTCACGCTGTGATAAGAGTTTATTGCGCGTACTGTTTGGTTGTAGAGTACGCCTATCCGATAATTTTCGGCAATCAATTCCGAGAGTTTACGATAATAATCCACAGCGGATTTATCTACTGTTATCACCTTGAACTTCTCCCCAAGAATACAGCCACGCACAAAATCAGACTTCGATTTTGCACCGGATTTATGGAAAAGTTCAATGACTTTTTGCTGGTCTTTGGGCTTGGGAAGGCGGGTATCCCATCTATCCCATCGTTCTACGTTCGTTTTCATCTTCAATTTGGTTTGTTATTACGACTTTGGAGTAATCATTCCCTCGCACCGAGGCAAGGTTCTTTGTCGGCAAAAACGCAGTTTGTCGGACAAAGACACACCTTGCCAATATCAAGAGTTGATACGAGTGAAGTATCCACCCTTTTGGGGTGTCTGCTTCGGGACGTTACCTCCATGTATTATTCTCGCCTGCAAAGTTACGGCGAGTTTTCAAATATCTCATTATCAATGATGTTCACTCTTTTTCCTTACATTTCCCTGTACTTCACAGGTAGTTGAAACTTAGGATAAAACCTTGTTATTTTGCAAGCAAATTCAGTTGAAAGACAGCTTAAAATCCGTATGGGTGAAGAGTCAAAAAAGATGGTTTCAATCTCAAAAAGATTCAATCAATAATGGTTTGAACGACGGATGATTTTATGTCTTTGGGCTGAGTCAAAATTAAGCTGGGTCAAAACCAGACTTTTAGGTCGAGTCAAAAATATGGTTTCAACAACAAATATGACATGACTTGTCTGTCAAGATATACATTAACTTATAACATAAGTAACAACCGACTATGAATATGGAAAAGAAAAAAAACAATCCCATCTATCTGGGCTTCGCCTCACAGAAAGGCGGAGTTGGCAAAAGCAGCCTTGCCGAAGTGCTGGCTTCCATACTATATTACGAAAAGAACATCTCTCTTGCCGTCGTGGACTGTGACGGTACGCAGGAATCTTTCTACAAACTCCGCGAACGCGACAGAGACCTCATCGAGTCCTCACCCGAACTGGGCAAGGAACTTCATGAACGCCTGTCGCGCTACGGCAAGAAATCGTATCATATCATCAGAAGCAAGCCGGAAAGAGCCGTTTCCGATGTCATGAAATACTTTCGTAAAATGAAGACGGCACCGCAACTGATTATCTTTGACTTTCCTGGTCATGCCCTTACCAGTGCCATGATGGATTTGTCCATTACGATGGACTACATCATCTCACCTATAGAAGCCGACCCACAGTCGCTGGCTTCGTGTTTTGCATACGCCAAGACAATCAGGGACTTGGGTGTCGGGTTTGAAGGCTCACGCATTCAGGACTTCTTCCTGCTTTGGAACAAAATCAACCGCAGTGCCAGTACCATGGTCATCGACCTGTTCAGTCAGAATGCTGAGGAACAGGGACTGCCGATTTTCGATACCCGTATCTACAACTCCGTCCGATTCAGCAGGGAATTGGCACAAGGGGGTGTCAAAGGTGTATTCCGCTGCTCCTACCTGCCCCCTGCACCGGCTCTCCGTCCTCAGACTGGAGTGGATGAGTGGGTAAAGGAGGTCATGAAGAAACTCAACCTGAAAACTGAGAACGGCGTATGAAATCACTGAAAGAGCAACGTGAAAAGCTACTTCAAGCGAAATTGGAGGAGATGGCAGACATTGGTGTCAAGAAGCGCACAGAGGAGAACACACCAGACTTTGACGACCCCATTGATTTGGATGATGATTCAGACTCTGTGGAAGAAGATGCAAGTGTCTCTCTTTCTAAGATTGACGAACAGGAGGAAATACCGGAAGAAACTGTGTTTAATGGCACCAATGCAAAAACAGCGCAGCTATCGAAAAGAAAGAGAAATGGTAGAACAAAGGATTCTTCCCCGGCAATGGACTTTCCTGAATACGAACAGCGATTTCTGACGGGTGTCCGCAATGGGCGCAATAAGTCGGGCTTCAGTATCCATACTGAGATACTCCAGATACTGCGTGATGTACTGAACGACATCAGATCGGAGGCTTCCATCACGGGGTATATTGAGAATATCCTTCTCGATCATTTGAAAACATATCAGGATTTGTTGAACCATACCGCCTCACAACGCAGGCGCGATAAAACCATAGACTTATGATAATTAATTTATTGTTAGGCGCATTGCTTTTGCTGGGTATAGCGTGGATAGCTCTCGGCATCGCATACTTTTGGAGGTTATTTCAAAATTTGGCAGCCCAATCAGGGAAGAATACACCAAAACAGAAAGGAAACGGGCATAACACAAGTCTCAACACATCCGTTTCCCAAGAGCAGATTGACAATGCACGTCACGTTTTGGTGGGCAGGAGTAAACCTTTCGTTTCCCCATCTATCTCCGAAGTTCCCGCTGCTTCCTCTTCTGAGAATCCTGATGAAAAACCTGATACTTTTGCAGAGAAAAACTCATCTATGTCCGAAGATACAAAAGAAGCGGAAGGTACAGAAGAGGACAATGAAATGCAAGTTGACTATACAATGGACGAATCTGACGAAGACGCTATTATCCGTGAGGAACTGCAAATCGCCGATGCAGTGATACCCGAAGTTTCGCCGTCCGCTATTCTTGCACGGGAAGTAGTCCGTATTACCAGCTGGCACAGGAATGACGACACGCTTGATGAGGAAAACGAAGCGGAAGTGCAGGATACGCTACAAAGCATACAGGGCACACAGCTTATGGACTATATCAAAGAGGCAACGCTCAAGCAGGAGAAAGGCCATCAAAAACTCCTTGCTGCCATCCGTAAGGCGGAAGAAGCGGAATTAGAGGAAAGTAATATAAACTCTTCTTCAAACTTTGAAACGAACTTAAACGTAGAGAGCAGCAATAGCGATACATCGGAAGATGACGAGCGTCCACTTTCATACTATTTGTAAAACTTAGTGTTTTTGTTCATATTGTACGGTGTTCGAGGGGTGGCTCAAAAGTAAAACAATCAAACTATATCTATCATACAATAAAACCGAGCCACCCCTTACCATCTCTATCCAAAAGAAAACAATTCATTTAACAACTTAAAATAAAAAGAACAATGAACAACAAAAAGAAAATCACAATGCTACTCCTGACAGCTACCACCATAGGAGCATACGCACAAGGCAATGGTATTGCCGGTATCAATGAAGCTACAAAAATGGTAACCTCCTACTTCGATCCCGGCACGAAACTCATTTATGCCGTAGGGGCGGTAGTGGGGTTGATTGGAGGCATTAAAGTGTACAACAAGTTCTCAAGTGGTGACCCCGATACGAGCAAGACCGCAGCCTCTTGGTTCGGTGCGTGTATCTTTCTCATTGTGGCTGCCACTATCTTGAGAAGTTTCTTCCTGTAAGGCGATGGCAGCATTTGAAATCAACAAGGGTGTAGGCCGGACGGTAGAGTTCAAGGGCTTGAAGGCGCAGTACCTCTTCCTCTTTGCAGGAGGCTTGCTGGCAGTCTTTATTCTTGTGGTCATTCTCTATCTCTGTGGAGTCAGCCAAGTTACCTGTCTTGTCATAGGTGTAGTGGGTGCCAGCCTTGTGGTATGGCAAACGTTCACCATGAATAGAAAGTACGGGCAATACGGACTGATGAAAAAGGGAGCAGTGCGTATGCACCCACGCTACCTTGTAAACCGCCGTACCGCCTTTCACCTTATCCGTAACCTTCAATCAAAAAAGCGAAGCAATGAGAAACAAAAGTAAGATAACAACTTTGGAGTCGAAGTTTCCACTGCTCTCCGTAGAGCAGGACTGTATGGTGAGCAAGGATGCAGACATTACGGTTGCTTTCCGTGTGGAACAGCCAGAACTCTTTACCGTCACCTCTACAGAATACGAGGCAATGCACTCTGCCTGGCATAAGGCAATCAAGGTGCTACCTAATTACAGCATCATACACAAGCAGGACTGGTTCATCAAGGAGGACTATCAAGGAAAACTCTCCGATGGCGGACTGAGTTTCCTTGCCCGTTCTTCCGAACGGCACTTCAATGAACGTCCGTATCTCCACCATATTTCATAAGATTAAGCTAAATATCAAGTCATAAAGTTTCAATTCTAATAAAAATAGGTTACCTTTGCATATAAAATCAGCTCCTTATGAAACCAATGATAAAATATAGAGGGGGAAAAACAAAAGAAATCCCTCACATAATGTGGCATGTTCCTAGATTTTCTGGTAGATATGTCGAGCCTTTCTTTGGTGGTGGTGCTCTCTTTTTTTATTTGGAGCCTAGAGAAGCTATCATCAATGACATAAATAAGCAACTAATTAATTTTTATAAAGGTGTGAGAAACTATTTCCCAAAACTTCGAAAAGAATTGGATGAAATAGAGGCTTTATATGAAATTAATAGGCGTGATTATGATATATTGAAGGCAAGTACGCCTAACGAAAGAGTGGTAGATAATAATGAAGCTTTATATTATTTACTACGGGATATGTTTAACAACAAGATCCGTAAAGAGTATAGTGATGCATTACTCTATTATTTCATTAACAAAACAGCGTACTCGGGTATGATAAGATACAACTCTGACGGAGAATTTAATGTGCCTTATGGTCGTTATAAGCATTTAAGTACCCAACAAGTATCTTTTTCTCATAGCCAGCTGTTAAAACGAGCTGAGATACACAATGTAGATTATAGCAAAATCTTTGATATGTGTAATGTCGATGATTTTATTTTCTTAGATCCTCCGTATGACTGTGTATTTTCAGATTATGGAAATGTAGAATATAAAGAGGGCTTCAATGAAGACAATCATAGGAAGTTAGCAGAAGATTTTAAAAATCTCTCATGTAAGTCATTAATGGTTATTGGAAAGACTCCCCTAACAGAAGAACTGTATAAAGAGTTTATAATCGATGAGTATAAAAAGACCTATGCAGTAAATATAAGGAATAGATTTAAGTCGGAAGCCAAACATATTGTAGTAGCAAATTATAAAAAAGATTGGGATAATGTACAGATAATTACGGACAACGTAAACAAAGAATACACTGTTCCTGAAACTACGCAAATAATGTTGTTTGAATCTAAAAAGAAATATCATGGCAAGAATTGATAGTAGAACGCTGTTCTTGACAACATCGCCAAGAACACCTAACAAGATGATACCTGAAATCAGCCTTTTGATAGAACACTTTACAGGTGAAAAGTGGAATAAGGAAAGCCAATGTGCTTTTATGGAAGTTTTGAGGGAAGAGAACTTCTTCAATGGCAAAGGTGAGAAAGACCCTTCTTTCAGTGCAAGAGATAGAATAAACCGTGCTCCTAAATCTTTAGGCTTCGTTAGACTTTCCCCAACGATAGAACTGACACCTGCTGGTGAGAAACTCATTACTTCCAAACGAAAGGATGAAGTTTTCTTACGCCAAATGTTAAAGTTTCAAGTACCTTCTCCTTATCACAAACCTTCAAATAAAGCAGCGAAGTTCTGTATAAAGCCATACTTGGAAATGCTACGTTTAGTAAGAACAATGGGAACTTTAAAATTCGATGAGCTACAAATTTTTGGAATGCAGCTTACTGACTGGCATGACTTTGAGAATATCGTACATAAGATTGAGACCTTTCGCATCAAAAAAGCAAAGCATAAAGGCAGCTACAGAGTGTTTAAGGCAGAATACCTGAACACTGAACTAAAACAAATCTATAAAGACCGTATCAAGCAAGGAATGATAAAGACACGAGAAAGTGCAGATACTTCGCTTGAGAAATTCCTATGTACACAGTCAAGCAATATGAGAGATTATGCCGACTCATGTTTTAGATATTTAAGGGCAACAGGTCTTGTCAATGTGTCACAAGTAGGTAAGTCTCTTTCTATAATACCTGAGCGCACAAATGATGTCGATTACCTTTTGGAAAGTATAGAACGTAATCCGTTATCATTTGAAAATGAAGCAGAGTATTGTAGCTATCTTGGTAATGCAAGTACTCCCGTCTTACTTACTGACAACAGAGATAATCTGATAAAGAAACTGAAGAAAGAGTTTGCAAAACATACAATCCCTACGGCTGCTTCTACGGAGGAACTTAAAGACTTGTTAGGTGAGTTGAGAGACAAACAGCGCGAAGAAAATATCAAAGACGAAGTCAAGTGCATAAAAGAATATAAACTTTACGATGATATTCAATCTGTGTTCGGCAACATTACAGCCAAAAAGTATTACGATAACCCTATTATGCTAGAATGGAACACATGGCGAGCTATGACTATGCTTGACGGAGGTAACATTAAGGCTAATCTAAATTTTGACGATTTTGGAAAACCTCTTTCAACGGCAGCAGGGAATATGGCTGATATTGTCTGCGATTATGGAGACTTCCTTGTTACTGTAGAAGTAACAATGGCTTCTGGACAGAAACAATTTGAAATGGAAGGAGAACCCGTTAGCAGACATCTTGGTAAATTAAAGGTGTTATCGGGTAAACCATGTTATTGCTTATTCATTGCACCGACAATCAATGATGCTACTATTTCGTTTTTTTATATGCTACACAAAACAAATTTAGCAATGTATGGAGGGAAATCTACGGTAGTACCACTTCCGCTATCACTCTTTCAGAAGATGGTAGAAGATTCTTACAAGGCGAGTTATTTTCCTAAACCAAGCAACATTAAAGCCTTTTTTGAAACTTCTGAAACTCTTGCAGAGAAAACTAATAATGAAGTATTGTGGTATAGAAGCATGCAAGAAAAGGCGATGGATTGGCTAGGGTAAGAATCTATAATTTCATATAAATAATATGGCAGAAGAGAATATATTTGATTTTCAGATACACTACTATCTAAACCAAGAAGGCCTCCATCAAATGGATGCCAAAATCTTGAATGAGTGTGAGCGTCAATTGCTTGATGCTTTTGATTTCATTAAGGCTTGTACAGGAGATTTTAAAATTGAAGTAACACCGAAGAAGGAAGGTGGACTAATAGAATCTTTTGTTATAGTTGCTATCATAATTGGTAAATCTGATACATTTAAGAATCTTATCAATGCTCTTATCCAAAAATTCTTTTCTTCTACACAGACTAAGCTTGCTAATAGTAATGCTAGAATAGAGTTGTATGAGAAAGTTAAGAACGGGACTTTAACAAAAGAAGAAGCAGAAGAACTTATAGATGAAAAGAAGGTTAGGAAGTGCGTTAGTAATTACTTTAAATCGCTCGAAAAAACAGATACAGTAACTTCTGTAGAAGCGTCTGTTAAAAAAGATGGAGAACAAAAGCCTTTTAGTTCATCTAAAATCATAAAAGCTGATTTTACAAAAAAAATACTTTCAGATACTACCACCGAAGATAAAACAGAGACAGCAGGAACGACTATTCGAATTCTTTCACCTGTTTTGCGGCAAGGACATGGGAAAGTTTGGAAAGGCTACTATTCAGGAAAGACAATTGAATTCAAAGTTTTAGATAAGGAGTTCTTGGAACAGGTTTACAATAATGAAATTAAATTTGGGGCAAATACTGTGATAACTTGTACTCTTATTACTATTACAAAGAAGAAGGTAGAGAATGGAGAATACACAAACTTAAAACCTGAATATGCAGTGAAAGATGTCCTCCAGTGGGAAGATGACTATACCTTTAAGAATAGTACCAAACGATATAAGAAAATTAAGGCAAACGAGCAACAGTTAGATTTATTTAATCAAGATCAAATCCAAAATAAATAGGAGTTTTACTAAAAACGTGCAAAAAAGATTATAAACTGAGCTGACTGAAATTTAATTCCGTGCTAAGACTCTTAAAATTGTCTTATAGGACAATTCAAATTCTCTTATAAGACAATTTTAATTCTCTTATAGGACAATTTTTGTTATCTAATAACTATTGATAATCAGGTAGTTACAGAGGCGAATTTTTGACTATGAAATGCCATAAAAAAGATGTGCAGAAGTAAAATATTCTGCACATCTAAATGGGTTACTAATCCGACGATTTTAGCTACTTAAGGATGAAAATTTTCGTCTATATCTGGACCAGAATGTTCTTCAGGTTTAGGCTTCTTTCCATCTGTAGCATTCACGATATCCTCCTGTGGCGTAAAATCAAGAAGACGGGCATCAAGGGTATCGCGCATGGTTGTACTCTTCGTAAATTGCACATTAACCTGCTTGATAAGTTGTGCGCCTTTCTTCTTTGCTTCGGCTGCAGTCGGAGCACCTTGCGATTTCATTGTGAGGCGGAACGAACCTAAATCACCAAGGCGGACTGTATTACCATTTTCTAATGCCTCCATAACCTCGTATTGCAAAGCATCTAAAACGGCTTTAACGTCAGCACTTGAAACAGTTGAACGTTTTTCCACACGCTTTACTATCTGCGCAAGCGACATCGGTGTGGTTGGTGCCATTTGCGGATAATACTTAATCTCGTTTTTCTTCAGCGGATTTTTCTTCGCTTGAATTACATATTTTATCATATCCTATAAATTTAAGGAGGTTAGTAATGAGCACAAAGGTAATGATTTTTCTTTATAATCTACAAAAGACAAAATAATATTTTCTAACATTTCTTGAAAAATATTTTCTGAAAGAATTGCTTTTATGGAGGCGGAGCGTGCAGAGACAGCTGCTTCTACGGCAAAGATAGAGAACTCTATGCATCGCTATGAGGAGAACAATCGCCTCTTGAACTCTTTTTACGCTCCCGACCCACACGAAGAGGAACGTGAGGCAATGAGACAGGAGATTGACAACCTTAAAAAAGAACTCTCTGCCAAAGACAGCAAGGAGGACAATGAAGAGAAACGGCAGCTTGCCTTGATGGAAAAGAGCTATCAGATGGCAGCGAAGTATCTCCCTAAAGCATCAACTCCACCTACCTTCAATAATGGTCTGACGGCAGGAAAGGAGAAGACGGAAGGGGCAGCAGGTGGCTCTAACGCCGCTAAGGGCAAGACCATGCAGAATGAAAAGCCTGTAATGGAAGTTCTGCCGGAGCGTAGGCAGATAGTTTCTTCACTTGATCAGCCTATGAGCGATGTGTACTTTATGGAGGAATACGGCAAGAAGGCTCGTAATATGGGCTTTCATTCGCTTGCAAGCACGGCTGTACCTACAATGCGCAATACGCTCAAAGTAGTAGTGGACAGGACTACAGCTCTTAAGGAGGGTGACAATGTCGTACTCCGTCTGCTGGAAAGTGCCAAAGTACAGGGACTGCAAATTCCACGGCAGAGCCGACTGATAGCAGTCGCCAAGATTGAGGGTAATCGTATGCACCTGCTTATCAAAAGCATAGAAGTGGACGGGCATATCATAGCCGTCAAGCTCTCGGCATACGACACAGATGGACAGGAGGGCGTGTATATACCAGGCTCGGAGGATATCAATGCGCTTAAGGAAGTCGGGGCGAACATCGGCGGTTCAATGGGAACATCCTTTACCTTCGCTTCCTCTGCCAAAGACCAGATTATATCCGAGGCTACCCGTGGGGTGATGCAGGGTGCAAGTCAGTTGGTTCAGAAGAAACTGCGCACTATCAAGGTAACGCTCAAGGGTGGCTACCGCCTTTTCTTGGCTCAGTCTAAATAAAACAATCGAAAATGATAAGTAAAAAATAACATCAAATAAAAAAGGAACAATGAAGAAAATTATTTTATCAATGGCTATGCTTACCTTGGTGGGAGCAACAGCCACAGCACAGGAAAACAATGATAGTTTGACACCAAGCCGTCCGCTTACTTCTGGAGAGCTTTTTCAAGGTATGAGCCGTGCTATTCCAACGGGACGTGTCGTTCTGCCGTATGGTCTTGACGTTACCTTTGACAAGACCGTACATCTTATCTTTCCCGCTGCCGTCCGCTATGTGGACTTGGGCTCACAGAACATTATCGCTGGAAAGGCGGAGGATGCGGAGAACGTGCTGCGTGTCAAGGCTGCCGTCAAGGACTTTGAGACGGAAACCAATATGAGTGTCATCTGTGAGGACGGCTCGCTCTATGCTTTCAACGTAAAATATGCCGATGAGCCGGAGAAGTTAAGTATCGAGATGAAAGACTTTCTTTCCGCGACGGAAGGTAGACTGCCAAGCAACCGCTCTGATATTTACTTCAAGGAACTTGGTAACGAGTCGCCCGTATTAGTAAAACTGATGATGCAAACTATCTATCAGAACGACAAACGTACCATCAAGCATATCGGTGTACAGCAGTATGGTATGAAGTTCCTGCTTCGTGGCTTGTATGCCCATAACGGCTTGCTGTATTTCCACACTCGAATGGAAAATGACACGAATATGCCGTACTCGGTGGATTTTATCACGTTCAAGGTGGTTGATAAGAAGATGGCAAAGCGCACCGCTATACAAGAACAGGTACTTCAGCCGCTTCGTGCCTATCATCAGGTGATGCAGGTGCGTGGCATGGGTAGTGAACACGCTGTGTTTGCGCTCGAGCAGTTCTCTCTTGCAGAAGACAAGCAGCTTGAAGTGACGCTCTATGAGAGAAATGGCGGTCGTACGCTGACCTTCTATGTAACGGCAGAAGACCTACAGATAGCAAAGAAGATTGATAACCTCAAACTGAAATGGTAAACATTATGAAGAAGATAATCATTTTATCGGTTTGTGCAGCGGTGGCAATGGCTTTCAGTTTGCCATCGCAGGCACAGCGACTGATACCCAAGCAAAGGGGCATAGAGGTCGTAGGAAGTGTTCCACTTATCAAGGGAGAAAAGTTTCTTGCTGCTGACAATTTCGGCATGGAAGCAGCACTCACCCGCTATCTGGGTCGTGAGAATTATACCTTTGTTATGGCAGAGTATGAACAGCAGAATATGCCGTACGGAAGTTATAACGTAAAGCTCAAGGATGCGCTTTTGCAGGTGGGCTATATGCACCCTGTTCTTTCCGATAGAGGTAAGAACGTGTTTCTCTATGGTGGTATATCTGCTTTGGGTGGCTACGAGCAGCTGAACGAGGACAAGAAGCTGCTGCCCGATGGGGCGACGCTGCTCGACCGTTCCCGCTTTGTCTATGGCGGTTCCGTACATGGTTCGGCGGAAGTGTTCCTAACGGACAGAGTTCTCTTTCTTATAAAGGCGCAGGGACGCTTCCTCTTCGGCTTTGACGTACATCGTTTTCGTCCAGTTGTTTCAGCAGGACTAAGGTTTAACTTTTAAGTAGAAGAAAAGATGAAAAAGATATTGAATACGATTTGGGTAATGGGCGTGCTGTCCCTTGCCGTGTTTTGCCTATCTGCTTGTGATAGGGATTTGGATGTTCAGCAGTCTTATCCGTTTACGGTGGAGACAATGCCAGTTCAGAAGGACATCATAAGGGGACAGACGGCTGAGATACGCTGCACGCTGAAGCGGGGCGGTGAATTTGCTGACACTCGCTATACGATACGTTATTTCCAGTCTGCCGGCAAAGGCCTGCTAAGAAATGATAACGGCACTGTCTTCAAGCCAAATGACCGTTATCCGCTGATGAAAGATGTGTTCCGCTTGTACTACACCTCGCTGTCATCTGACCGCCAGACGATTGATGTATATGTGGAGGATAATTTTGGGAAAGTTCAGCAGCTGACCTTTAGTTTTAACAACGAGCGAGAAGAGGGCAAGGACAAGCCTGCATCTTCTCGCCACTAAGACCATAATTGATGCGAACGATAAATTCTTTCATTTTACTTTGTGTATTCTGCCTGTTCTGTCAGCCGACCCTTGCACAACGCAGGGTGCGGCTGGCAGACTTGCCACCTTTTGAGCGTGCGGTGGTTGTTGTAAAATACTTTGAGGGACTGCACGGCTGGAAGAATTATCCGTATGTCGGGTATGGGCATCAACTGCAACGGGGAGAGCACTTCACGGCGGATATGACGGAACGGCAGGCAGACTCCCTGCTTCGTGCCGACCTTTGGAAATGCTTTGAACACTCCAAAGGGTATGGTAAGGATGCACTACTACTCAGCCTCCTTGCCTACAATGTGGGCGTGGGGCGACTGCTCGGTTATGGCAAGTATCCAAAGAGTAGGTTACTGCGAAAGATAGAGGCTGGAGACAGAAACTTCTATCGGGAGTATGTTTCGTTCTGCAGATACAAGGGAAAAGTTTTGAAAGGATTGATCAAGCGGAGACAGGTGGAGTTTGCATTGTTTTATATATCATGATTGTCAAAAACGCCTCTTGTGCTTTTTATACTTCGCAAGAGACATTTTTCTTGTTAGTTTATTCGCCTTTCTCGTTATGAATGAGTAACTTTGCGGAAATGAAAACAACATAGAATTATATATCGCAATAGTAACTCAAGTGAAAATCTATAAAATTAGTGACATATTAGATAGTATAGAACCGGTACAGCATTATATCGGCATTTTTGAAGAGACACCAGACCCAGATATTGAATGGCCGCACAGACACTATTTTTATTCAATCGTTTGGTTTACTCAAGGAAAAGGACTTAATGTTATTGATTTTGAAGAATACGAAATTTGCCCTCAGCGAATTTTTACCACAAATCCTCGACAAATTCATAACTGGGAATATTCTGCTGAGACACAAGGTTATTTCATCTTGATGGAAACTTCTTTTGCTCAACAGTATAATATTGATTTTTCTACTCCCTATCAGGATATTGACAAAGAGGAAATCTCTTTTGTGGAGACTGTTTTGAAGAAAATGCTTGTGGAAGAGGATAAGCAAAAGCAGGAGATAGCCATTTCCTATTTTATTTCTTTGCTTAAGAAAGGGAGAACTATTTATAGGAGTCAGGACACCTTGATTTTTAAGTACAAAAAACTACTTATGGAAAATATCCATACGAATCTATCCATAACAGCCTATGCCGAACGATTGAAAACAACTCCTGAGACACTCAGTGAATTATGCAAAGTGCAAACGGGGCTTTCAGCTAAGCAGTTGCAGTTGGATATGAAAATAACCGAAGCCAAAAGATTATTGTTATACACCTCTCTGAACATCAATGAAATCGCTTTTAAATTAGGATTTGAAGACAACTCTTATTTTGCAAAAATATTCCGACAGAAAACATCTTTCTCACCGACTGCTTTCCAAAAGAAATATCTAAAAAAGTCTTAAAAGCACCCAAATAAAGGAGAAAAATCCTATCCGAATGCATTCTTGCCGAATTATCTTTGCTCCAAAAAAGATGAAACCGATAATTGGTATTTTGTTTTTATTTATTTCAGTATGTGCAACAGCACAAATAAAAGAAAGAAATATGGAGTCAGAACGTTTTAATAGAGGCTGGGAAAAGCTTAAAGAAATTGATGATGAGGCTGGCAAGAAAGTAATTGAAAGTCTCAAAGAGATTTCTCCCGATTTGGGAAGATTCATTATAGAGTATTCGTTTGGAGATATTTATTCTCGTGACGGATTGGATTTGAAATCGAAAGAAATTGCGGTAGTCGCTGCACTTACAGCCTTGGGCAATGCCCGACCGCAACTGAAGGTTCATCTCAACGGAGCGCTCAATACAGGAAACTCTGTCGATGAGCTGAAAGAGGTTGTTTTACAAATGTCTGTTTATGCCGGATTCCCTTCAGCCATCAACGGGATGAATGCATTAAAAGAAGTCTTGCAGGAACGAAACCAGCATGGTGTTTCTGACAATGAGGGTTTTGAAGAAAGAAAAAACGCCCAAGACCGATTGCAGTTAGGAAAACAGCAATTGTCGGCGATAGCTCCAGGAATGGTGGAGCAACTGCAAAGCACTTACGATGGTTTTGCTCCTGAATTGACACAGTTCATACTCGAATACGGATATGGAGATATTTTCTCAAGAGAAAATTTGGATAGAAAATATCGTCAAATAGCCACCATTGCAGCGTTAACAGCCTTGGGCAATGCCCTACCTCAGTTGAAGTTTCATATCAGAGCAGGCTTGAATGTCGGACTTTCCGAAGAAAGCATCAAGGAAATTATGCTTTTGATGACTGTTTATTCGGGTTTCCCATCCGCCATCAACGGGATGAATGCATTAAAAGAAGTACTTGGCGAAGGTAAATGACCTGTTTCCGCATGGCATGCATATAGCAGAGAGTGCCATTAGAATATGATTCACAGATTTTCCATTCCGAATCTGGAAATTTCATCGATAATCGGCAGCACTTTCTTGCCCAATGGTGTAAGTGAATACTCCACACGGGAGGCACTTCTGGGTATTGTTTCTTGGCAATCAATCCCCTTTCGCAGAGGAATTTCAATTCGTTTATGAGCATCTTCTCGCCACTAAAAACGTAATTGATGCGAACGATAAATTCTTTCATTTTACTTTGTGTATTCTGCCTGTCCTGTCAGCCGACCCTTGCCCAGCGCAGGGTGCGGCTGGCAGACTTGTCACCTTTTGAGCGTGCAGTAGTCGTAGTAAAATGGCAACTGCATTTTTTTCTTTTTGGGCAGCCCTTATTAAAATTTATTCTTATTTTAGGTTATATACATTCATGTCCATTTATGTAAAAAATTCCTGCTGACCTTGTTTATGTCTTGTCAGTCACCATTTGCAAAACCATATTTGACCCTCAAAGAGGCTGAATTTGATAAGTAACTTGCTACATACTCATAATAAGGAGCTAAATAGAACACGAATGGGAAATACACAAATGCTAAACTAAAGAAGATATTGGCCAAAATAAACGCTATACCGAGAGAGAAACTTGATTTTTCAACTTCCTAAAACGGTGTTGTTCAAACATTTCTACTTATTTGTACTTGCCAGTTGAACCTACGCTTCCCTAATAAAATGTCTATGGTAAAAAGTTAAAAAATCCTCCCACTTTTGTTAGATATATTTTTTTGTGTAATTTTGTAATCGTTATGCGGCAGTAATAATATACATATTAATACGAGTTAGTAATCCTGTAGTTCTCATATGCTACGAGGAGGTATTAAAAGGTGCGTTTCGACAATGCATCTACTGTAGTATATTATTGCTTAATCCAAATGAATATTATAAATTTAGGAATTCTTGCTCACATTGATGCAGGAAAAACTTCCGTAACCGAGAATCTGCTGTTTGCCAGTGGAGCAACGGAAAAGTGCGGCCGTGTGGATAATGGTGACACCATAACGGACTCTATGGATATAGAGAAACGTAGAGGAATTACTGTCCGGGCTTCTACGACATCTATTATCTGGAATGGAGTGAAATGCAATATCATTGACACTCCGGGACACATGGATTTTATTGCGGAAGTGGAGCGGACATTCAAAATGCTTGATGGAGCAGTCCTCATCTTATCCGCAAAGGAAGGCATACAAGCGCAGACAAAGTTGCTGTTCAGTACTTTACAAAAGCTGCAAATCCCGACAATTATATTTATCAATAAGATTGACCGTGCCGGTGTGAATTTGGAGCGTTTGTATATGGATATAAAAACAAATCTGTCGCAAGATGTCCTGTTTATGCAAACTGTTGTCGATGGATCGGTTTATCCGGTTTGCTCCCAAACATATATAAAGGAAGAATACAAAGAATTTGTATGCAACCATGACGACGATATATTAGAACGATATTTGGCGGATAGCGAAATTTCACCGGCTGATTATTGGAATACGATAATCGCTCTTGTGGCAAAAGCCAAAGTCTATCCGGTGCTACATGGATCAGCAATGTTCAATATCGGTATCAATGAGTTGTTGGACGCCATTTCTTCTTTTATACTTCCTCCGGCATCAGTCTCAAACAGACTTTCAGCTTATCTCTATAAGATAGAGCATGACCCCAAAGGGCATAAAAGAAGTTTTCTTAAAATAATTGACGGAAGTCTGAGACTTCGAGACGTTGTAAGAATCAACGATTCGGAAAAATTCATCAAGATTAAAAATCTAAAGACTATTTATCAGGGCAGAGAGATAAATGTTGATGAAGTGGGTGCCAATGATATCGCGATTGTAGAAGATATAGAAGATTTTCGAATCGGAGATTATTTAGGTGCTAAACCTTGTTTGATTCAAGGATTATCTCATCAGCATCCCGCTCTCAAATCCTCCGTCCGGCCAAATAAGCCCGAAGAGAGAAGCAAGGTGATATCCGCTCTGAATACATTGTGGATTGAAGACCCGTCTTTGTCCTTTTCCATAAACTCATATAGTGATGAATTGGAAATCTCGTTATATGGTTTGACCCAAAAGGAAATCATACAGACATTGCTGGAAGAACGATTTTCCGTAAAGGTCCATTTTGATGAGATCAAGACTATCTACAAAGAACGACCTATAAAAAAGGTCAATAAGATTATTCAGATCGAAGTACCACCCAACCCTTACTGGGCCACAATAGGGCTGACTCTTGAACCCTTACCGTTAGGGGCAGGGTTGCAAATCGAAAGTGACATCTCCTATGGTTATCTGAACCATTCTTTTCAAAATGCCGTTTTTGAAGGGATTCGTATGTCTTGCCAATCTGGTTTACATGGATGGGAAGTGACAGATCTGAAAGTAACTTTTACTCAAGCCGAGTATTATAGCCCGGTAAGTACACCTGCTGATTTCAGACAGCTGACCCCTTATGTCTTCAGGCTGGCTTTGCAACAGTCAGGTGTGGACATTCTCGAACCGATGCTCTGTTTTGAGTTGCAGATACCCCAAGTAGCGAGTTCCAAAGCTATTACAGATTTGCAAAAACTGATGTCTGAGATTGAAGACATCAGTTGTAATAATGAGTGGTGTCATATTAAAGGGAAAGTTCCATTAAATACAAGTAAAGACTATGCCTCAGAAGTAAGTTCGTACACTAAGGGCTTAGGCATTTTTATGGTTAAGCCATGTGGGTATCAAATAACAAAAGACGGTTATTCTGATAATATCCGCATGAACGAAAAAGATAAACTTTTATTCATGTTCCAAAAATCAATGTCATTAAAATAATGGAGCGGTCAGGAAATTTCTATAAGGCAATACGGTTGGGATATATACTTATCTCCATTCTTATCGGATGTATGGCATATAATAGCCTCTATGAATGGCAGGAGATAGAAGCATTAGAACTTGGCAATAAAAAAATAGACGAGCTCCGAAAAGAAATAAACAATATCAATATTCAAATGATAAAATTTTCTCTATTGGGTGAAACAATACTGGAATGGAACGATAAAGATATCGAGCATTACCATGCACGGCGTATGGCAATGGACAGTAT
This sequence comes from Prevotella sp. oral taxon 313, assembly GCF_003043935.1. Classification (NCBI taxonomy): domain Bacteria; kingdom Pseudomonadati; phylum Bacteroidota; class Bacteroidia; order Bacteroidales; family Prevotellaceae; genus Prevotella; species Prevotella sp. oral taxon 313. Next base: position 1,546,008 of record NZ_PYXE01000001.1, on the reverse strand, counting down.
GCTCTGCCGTTTCAAGGCCACCTATCCAGCAGAGCGCATCGATAGTGTGCGCAGTCTTTTAGAGGATAAGGAACGACAGATGTTCCAGATAGTCCGGTTAATGGATGAACAACAATCTATTAACAAGAAGATAGCCAATCAAATTCCGGTTATTGTACAGAAAAGTGTGCAGGAACAGTCCAAAAAGCCAAAACGAAAAGGTTTCTTAGGCATATTCGGCAAAAAAAAGGAAGTAACTCCAGCAGTATCAACCACTATCCTTCATTCGGTCAATAGAAACGTAATCAGCGAACAGAAAGTGCAGGATCGCCAATTGTCGGAACAAGCCGACAGACTTTGAGGGTATGCACGGCTGGAAGAATTATCCGTATGTTGGATATGGGCATCAGCTGCAACGGGGAGAGCACTTTACGGCGAATATGACGGAACGGCAAGCGGACTCATTGCTCCGTGCCGACCTATGGAAATGCTTTGAACACTTCAAAGGCTATGGTAAGGATGCGCTGCTGCTGACCTTGCTTGCCTATAACGTGGGTGTAGGCCGATTGCTCGGTTATGGTAAGTACTCCAAGAGTAGGCTGCTACGAAAAATAGAAGCTGGAGACAGAAACTTCTATTGGGAGTATGTTTCCTTTTGCAGGTACAAAGGAAAAGTTTTGCGAGGATTGGTGAAAAGAAGACAAGTGGAGTATATGTTATTTCGTCTGCCATAAAACAAATAAACTGGCACATGAATTGGATTGGCACAGAATTTGCATTTATAGAATGTTGAATTTTAATTATTTCTGCAATGGACGTCACTAAAGATTTTCAAACCTTCGTGGACTCTATTTTTGATATGGATTACCACGAAATTTATGAGTTGTATCAAGCAGCAAGTGGGAACGAAGGGAGTATTTCCTTGTATAGAGTAGAAACTGCTAATGGCAGTGATGATACTCTAATTATCCACGAGGCAAGTAACAATGCATTAAGGCTCACTCCTAAGGCTAAAGAATATTTCCCAAAATGGATTGAGGAAAACCTTATGAAAGGATTTGATGATGCGGAATCTTTCTATGCAATGAAATATGCCATGGAGAGAGATGCAGAGCAGGAAGCAAGAGAATAGAAGAGGAAGCAAAGCGTTATTTATTTTTCTCGATTATTAAGAGAAAAAATCTCTTTGCGACTTTCTTTTGCTTCTTTTCTTTGGTCACCTGCTTGTTCTAAGAAAAAGAAAAGAAGCCACGCAAACCGAAAGTTTGCGTGGCTCTTGTTTATTCAGTGGCTATTCCTACACTTTCGTTATTCTGTCTATTCGTTTGTTGGGATGTCTGTCAAACACCCAATTCACCACCTCATCGGGCAAGGTACTGTGAATGCTTCCACCCATGACTAGCCCACAATTTTGCAGGACTTTTTGCCGTGCTTCTTCCTTGCTCTCCGCAACCACTTCAAATACTCCCTCGAAGATATATTGCGTTCGTACTCTGTAAACTATCTTCTTCATAATCTTAAAATTCAACCTTTAATAATCTGTATTCCTTTGGCTCTCCATTGGATAATTTGCGGTGTTTGAGCCAAAAGTGGTGTGCACCATAGCCGTATGCAAAGAATTTGTCAAGTTCTGTTTCTTTGGCTATTTTGTTGATAGCCGACCTTAACTCCTCTTTGCTGTTGGATAGGGTTATTGCGTTGATAACCCTAATGAAAATATGCGGTATCTCGTCTGCATAGTTATAGATGATGTTTTCAATCTCTGTTTTCATATCTCTGATAATTTAATGGTTCATACTTTATGCTGTTGCTTTCATTCTTCGGCTTATAAGACCTCGATTAGCATTCACAAGGTTTACTATCTGCTCGTGGTATTCCGTATTCTTGTTGCACACTCCACGACTTTGCACCACTTCCAAAGTTCGTAAAGATACTTCAATGGTTTCTATTCGCTTGCCTTCAATGGTAGCCGAAAGGATAAGGGAGTCCTCCTTAAGGTAGTATGCATTAGAAAATACGCAATGGTGCATTGATACACCTTCTTCCAAATGTTCTTGCACGCTCTCCAATACGTGGACTTGGATAGTGCCGTCCGTGAAACAGATACCGAAAAATTTTGATTTGAGTTCCTTGAAACGTTTTTCGTCTTCCATTGCCTTCTTTTGCTTCTGTTCTATTTCCTTCCTTTCACGCTGTCTGAGAAGTTCCTCGTGTCTGCGGTCGTGTTCGCCTTTAAGGTCTGTGGGGCATAAATATTTTGGATTATGAATATCCTTTCCTAATCTTCTAAGTGTATCTACATAATCACTCCAAAGGGAAATATCTGTAATATCATAACCCTTACGAACTGCAATCTTGTAGGACTGCCATAGTTCCTCAAAAGCACTCTTGTTGCCAAGAAAGTAACGTAAGTGGTCTGTACGACCTGCTTTTAACAATGTTTCTACACGGCTGTCTGTAAGCAATACAGGAATAAGCTGGGTAGGCACGATGCCATAGAAATTATCCTTAAAACCATTTCTGCGAAGTATGTCTGTAACCTTGAACTTCGGATATATCGGTGAGTAGGCAATATGCTGATAGGCTTCATTATCGTTGCGTATTGCCATAGGACTATAATAGGAAAAGGTATCAACATAGTGTCCCAAAACCCTCTGTATGGCAACCACAGCTTTTCGTCCCTGCATATTCCACCAATATTGCCCAATCTCAATTATGGAGGTCTGTGCTTCGTAACCTTTCTCCATACCCACAATAAGTAGGAACATACGTAATACTTGAAACTCTCCACAAGTGGTAAGTAGGGTGAAATACTGCTTCTGCTGCAACTTACGCTCGTATGTTTCCTTGACCTGTAACTTTACCCTGCAATGAGGGCAAGTGCAAGTTTCTCTCTGTTTGTTCATTCCCCAACTATGCCCACAATCCATACAAGTAGTGCGACCTTTTGGCAAGCGGTAGGCGAAGTGGTCAATACACTCACGGAATGCCCACTTACTTTGTGTCTTGGTTATCGGGCGAAGATGCTTGCTTTGTTCCAAAACCGCCTTCTCAAATTTGTTTCTCGGTTTCATAGGCTTAAAAATCGAATAGTGATGGTTGTACTTGGGTTGCTACGTTCTCTGTCTTCTTCACTCGTGTGTTACGGCTCTGTAACTTGGCAAGTTCCTCACGCTGATATTGCTTAATGGCTTCCTGCCTTGCTTCGGCTTTTTCTTCCTTTGTGAGTTCCACAACGTGATTAACGGCTACTTGGCAAGAAACAGCCTTGCCGACTTCTATATCGTCCTCATCGTAGTAGTGAACAGCCATAGAGAAGATTTTTTCGAGCTAAGCTCTCAACAACTCGTCATCATCATCAAAGCCGTTGCAACCGCTTTTCTGCACTTCATTAAGAATGTAGGTGATGCACTCCTCGATGTTCTTGTTCGGTTTCATCAAGTTAGGGGCAAACAAAGGGTCTGTCATAGCACGCTGATTGAGATATTCGGCTATTGTCCGTGTAAAATGTTCTGTACCTTTCATTGTCGTATATGTTTTGATGTTGTTAATACTTGGGAATTTCTACTATTTGATTGATGCGTCCATATAGGTAGGCTCTTAGGCTTGTTCTGTCGGGTGCGTAATATTCTGTCCATTGTCCGTACTGACCCACAAGGTATTTCTTCAGTACATCAAAGAAGTCAAAGCGATAGCCTTGCAGGGGAACGGCTGTTCGGAAATAGGTGTTTGAGTTCACCGCTTCACATAGCCAATTCTTTTCCTCACGGCTCATACGCTCGCCACGATTGAGTTTTTCACGCAGGATATATACTTTGCTGTTACAAAGGCTCTCCAAAGGGGGAACGTCCCATAGTACAAACTTAATTGCCAACACTTGCTCACTTTTTTCAGCCGTAGGGTTAATGCGGTAATGAGAGGAGGAGCTATATCCTTTTCCTTTCATCGAAGATGTTGTATTTGGCTTTCCCTTCGGTCGCTCTCTTCGAGTTCCTTTTTGCTTATCCATAGCGACATTTTTTTATGCGTCCAAAGATCGGAGTATGCTGATACCTTTTTGTAGCAAAATAGAGGTAGCGGGGCGAGGCTTGCACAAGGTTTTGGCGGAAAATACTACCCGTAGGTGTGGAGATTTTCCAGACAAACCAAGCGGCTTAGGACCTTGGGAAAGCCACAAGCCCCGTACTACCTTTGCGGATAAAAAGGGAACAGCATCCGTCTTCTTCATTTCGCATATTGTGGAGCATTGGAAAAGAAGCAAAAGTGCAACGCTCGTAGTGGAAAATAGAAAAGGTGGCTATCTCGAAATGTGAGATAACCACCTAATGAACGATAAATGAAAGGTATTACAGAGCCGTGCTTCTCAAAGCACGCAAAGCAGGATGGCACAGAGAATTGTCAGCCAGAAGAGAATGCTCAGCAGCGTAATTGTCACTTTTAGAATTACCCTGACTATAAAGCGTAGTATCAGAAAACCTGCAATGACAGAGACGGCAGTTACGACTTGCGGTGTTACCATCTTCGAGATAAGCCAAATGGCACCGATAACGACGGAAAGCAGGATAGCGAGTTCGATGAATCGTGTCCAACCGAAGCGACGGACTTGCTTGGGAGAAGTCGGCTGCTGCTTGATATTATCGGTTCTGTTCGATGCGTCTGCCTTGATGAAGGCAGGTGTGTGAACGTCTTGATTCATGATGATTGTATTCATATCGGAGCTTTTAATAGTTCAAGAGCAATAACAAGATATTCTGCCTCACAAAGCCAAGTGTTTGCTTAAACTCTTGGTGTGTGGGGAAGAATAGTTATCTTGGCTCTTGACACTACAAAAGTTCCCGATGGTGTTACATCAAGTCATGTTCTCACTATTGACGGTTGGCAGACCATTAACCTCGATGATCAGAACGATTGTCCCTGTCAGTTCGGTGTAGAGTTTCTCATACTCTGGACTTGCACCAAAATCGTCTGTCAGTTCATACTTATCGAAAACGCTTTGCACAGCCTTATTCTTCAAAAGTATCGGTGTTAGTCTTTCAGGAAGAGGAGAAGGGAGTTCTTTCTCGAACTCATTCTCTAAGACGGATACAAGCGTGTCGTACTTGGAAAAGTGCAAACCTTGGTATAAGACTTCACTTGCCATTGTCTCTGCTTCGGGATGCGAGAAGCCTTGTGCCATAGCATCGCAGTAGGTGGTAAGTGCTTCGTCGGCTCTTGCAGTTATGAATGATTTGTCAGCCAGCATTTCAGGGAAATGCTCACTAAGATAAGTCTCTAACTTCAAACGGAAGTAGGAAAGTTCTTTCTTTGTTGTTGTCATAATCTTCTTAGTTTAGGATTGTACATTATTTTGAGTTGATGCCCATGGCAACATTGAACTTGTCTAACTTGCCAGCCAACTGTTCCATATCGTGTTCTATTTTCTTATTGGTAATACGGGCATAAATTTGTGTCGTTTTAATGTTGGTATGTCCCAACATCTTCGACACACTTTCCATAGGAACGCCCTTGCTGAGCAACATGGTCGCAAATGTATGCCGAGCAAGATGGAAGGTCAGATTCTTCTTGACACCGCAAAGGTCGGCAATTTCTTTTAAATATGCGTTGGTTTTCTGATTCGTTAGGATGGGAAATAGTTTGCCGCCCCGATAGGTCTTATGACTGTACTTGGCAATGATACTCTTGGGAATGTCAAGCAATAAAACATTTGTCTCCACACTTGTTTTCTGCCTCTTGGTCATAATCCACTGCTTATCATCAAGTGTTACGATATTGTCTGGTGTGAGATTGGAAACATCAATATATGCCAGACCTGTGAAACATGAAAAGATGAAGACATCCCTTACTAATTCCAAGCGTTGAATAGCAAGATCCTTGTTGGCTATCTTCATAATTTCCTCATCCGTGAGAAAACCACGATTAACAGGCTCCAAGTGAAAACGATGATTGAGGAAGGGGTCGTGAAGAAGATAACCACGTTTTTGCGCATAGATGGTTACGGTTTTGAGTGCCTTCATTTTCTTGACAGACGTGTTGTAAGCACAGCCTGCCACTGTACTCAGATATAACTCAAAATCTTGTACCACGGATGGTGTAAACTCTGTAAGTCCAATATCCTTTCTTTCATATTTATGGATAAGGAACTCTGAGAAATGTCTTCTCAAAACACTGTACTTTTGCAAACTATCTTTGCTGATGGTGTGTCCGACACGCTGTCTGACATCTTCGTTGAACTTGTCAAATATAGGGAGAAAGGTCGTGTACTCCCTGTCTTTCCCGACAAAGAATGAGCGGATTTTATCCAATGACAAGGATTCATCATCCTCGAATTTGTGGTAAATGTTATTCAGCATTGTGGAAATAGAATCCAATGCGGCATTGGCGGATAAAGCTTCAGCCGTCCGACCTTTGAGCCGACTTGTGGCATTGTTCCACACTGTCTTGTCCACGAAGATTTTCGTAGATCCGAAATTTGCCATCTCTCCGTTAAGGAATACACGGAGCATTACAGGCGACTTTCCTTCTTTGTTCTCATAGTTTGAGCGTAGGTAGAAGGATACCTTGAAAGTTGTTCTCATAATGCATCATTCTTTTGTGTAGCACTCGGCTGCAAAGTTAATATATAACACTCTGAAAAAGAAAGAATTAATGCCGTCAATATGGTATTCAAAATCCCGTCACTGCTACATTTTTTGCTGCTACAATTTTTGTGTAGCAGTTTATGTAGCAGAAATTGACCGAATGATGATTGTCAAAACATAGGGTTATGCCGTCAGGCGATAAAGGTATATACAAAGAAAAATCGTTGTAAAACCTTGATTTTACAACGATTATCTAATTTTTGAAGGCTAAAATGAAGACCCTTGTGAAGACCTTTTAAAGCCTATTAGCGGAGAGAGAGGGATTCGAACCCCCGGTACCTCTCGGTACGACGGTTTTCAAGACCGTTGTAATCGACCACTCTACCATCTCTCCAGAAGGTTACTTTGTAGTCAACCTGCTTCCTTGTTGAAAGCGAGTGCAAAGTTATGGATATTTTTTTGAACTACAAAATGTTTGGTAAAGAAATTTTTAGATAAAACACTTTTTAACAAAAAGAGGCATTCTAAAGTCTAATTGGGAGTAAAACCTGTCTATTTATATTGTGTTATGGGAGTACAATGTCATTCCATGAATAATGTTGATATAGTACGCTTTAGCATTTTATACGGATACAATGCATTTCTTGAGCAGGGGTTGACATACTACGCTTGCGCATTTATATGGATATAATGGGGCTCTATGAATAGTGATAACATGATACGAATAGGCGATTTGTTAGAATATTATATGTCCCCGTGGAGTGATGTTGATACGATATGGCTTGGCTATTTATTTGGGCATAATACGTTCTTGTGAATAATGTTGGTATAATAAAGTGTGGTGTTTGATTATGGATATGAAGACGGTTTGGTGGAGGTATGGGTATGTAGGTGATTATTAGAAGAAACTATTAGAGTAGGGTAGTTGTAGAGAACCAATCGTTATATTTCGCATATTATCAGCTGCCTCATTTGTACCAGTAGGAGGTTGTTGTGGAGATGATATTGTTATAGTTCACATGAAGAAGCACTCTTCCCAGCTATAAAACCTGTTGTCCATGCAGCTTGAAGATTAAAACCGCCAGTAATAGCATCAATGTCTAACACCTCACCAGCAAAGAAAAGGTTTGGGCAGACTTTACTTTCAAGTGTTTTAGAATTAATAGAGCTAAGACTCACACCACCACACGTCACAAACTCTTCACGAAAGGCACCTTTACCAGCAATGGTGTATTGATCGTTGACCAATGTTTCTATTATTCTGTTTAGTGCTTTACGTCCAATCTCTGCCCATGGCTTCACTGCATCTATGCCAAGTTTACTTAGTATATAAAGCCAGAGCCGACTTGGCAGACCAAATGGATGTAAGTTGGCAACCTGCTTACGCGGATTAGCAGCTTGAAATTTTAGAAGACAGCTTTCCACATCTTGCCGTGTTAGTTCGTCAGTCCAGCTGATGGCAAGCGGTGCTTTATAATCATTTTCAGCAAGCAGACGAGCCGCATAGGAGGAAAGTTTCAAAGCAGCAGGACCACTTACTCCCCAATGTGTCACCAACAACGCACCCTGTGCACGTAGTTTTGTGCCAGGGATAGCCATAACGACTGGGTCAACCACTGTTCCCATAAGATCACAGAAGGCTCGGTCCTTTATATTAAATGTAAATAGCGATGGTATAGGTGCCTCTATCTTATGTCCAAGGCGCTCAAGATAGTGTAAGCCACGTCCATTAGGTGACCCACCTGTTGTAATGATAGTACGATGGAATATGCGCTGTGTACTATTATCAAACTCCAGTTTTAATCTTCCATCTTCCATCTTATGAATATCCACCAATCGATGTCGACAGCATATAGTAACACCCAATTCATTAGCCTGGCGCACTAAACAATCAATAATGGCATGGGAGTCTTGTGCCTTCGGAAAGACACATTCGTCTTCTTGTGTCACCAATGGCACACCATGTTGCTCAAACCATCTATAAGTATCTTCATGGCTAAACGCCTTCATTAATCGTTTCATGAGTTTATGCCCACGTGGGTAAGCCTGCTTCATGTCCGTAATGGCTGCAAAGCTATTTGTAACATTACAACGTCCACCTCCAGTTATTTCAACCTTAGCCAACACCTTTTGTGCACGTTCAAAGATTGTCACCTTACTTGCAGGGTTTGTCCTGCGAGCCACGATAGCAGCCATGAACCCTGCTGCTCCTCCGCCAATGATAGCTATATTCATTCGCTAAAAACTAATACTTAGGTCCTGAGAGATGCCGACCTTTGCTATGTGAAACATTTAATGTGTGGTGAATATCCTTCTACGAGTATTCCTTTAATCTCCGGTTGGCGTACCTGATGAATGCACCTTCTTTCGTTTACCACTGAATTCAGAGAAATCAACACGGATTATCTCAACACGATGGAAACTCATGTGAGCATATTTATCGCCAAGCTCTTTGAAATCAGGTGATAACTTGTCTATCAATAGATGCAGTGCATGCATCTTCTCTTCTTCAGAGAGGTGGATATGAGCTTCACCAAAGAAGATGGCACTTTCGTACTCTGTGGTAAAATTACGTGGTAATAAATTCACCTTTCCAATGATACACAATGAAACCTTTGGATTTTCTTCGATGGCTACTAACTTTCGTCCTGTAGGTGCACAATGAATATAGATACTATGGTCGCCGTCCCAAACAAAGTTTACAGGAATTCCATATCCCATATCCTCTGATACCATACTTAAAACACCATATTCTCCTTCACGCAGCAATTCTATTGCTCGTTCCTCATCCATTAGGCGGTCCTGTCTGCGTATGCGGTCATTAACATATTTCATATTCTACATTATTAATATGATAATTGATTATTGAAATTAAGAAATGTCTGTTATGAATTAATCTTATATGTTAAGAAAGCTTCACATCAGACTCCCAAAAAAAAGACCTTGACTGATTCACATCACCCAAGGTTTAAATACTAAAACTAAATTAACCACTAAAAAAACTTGATGCAAAAGTACTCGTTTTTTCGGTAACGTACAAACTTTGCTGTAAGTTTTTTCTGCGTTTAACGCTTATTTTAACTTTTATTACAATGTCAGGGCTGATATGTCTTTGTGGAATAACAATTATTACAACTAACTCAATGTACTTTAATCCCTTTGTTCTCCTATAAAAACGTTATATTTATTGATTATTGCTTTCAATCGTGATTAGGTTAAAAAAGGCTTATCGATTCAATTAAATTATAATGCAGCATCTTAGTGTTAAACTATAAGAAATAGGGCGTAATTATCAGAAAACTTTACATTCTGTATCCGACTATTTTCGGTTCTTCCGTTAAATGCGTAGAATGGAAATAGAATAAAGGCTTATGCACTTGCAAGGTATGCCTGTCCAAAATCATTTGGTCTTACATCGGAAGATAAACTACAAGATAAGATGCAGAAAAGGCAAATTGATGCTGTGTCTGTTCATGAGCATGTCTTTCTGCCTTTACATACAATTTATTACCATAACATCGGTGTCTGTAAATATTTTTACTCAGTTCAAAACTGACACATACTCTTCTGGCTTCTAAAAGACGCCTGATTACCGTGCAATAGATGCTCTTTTAGCGTGTTACTAACGCCCTTTTGAAGTCCAATTAAGCACCTTTTAAGAATGACTTGATAACCAGTTGATTGGCTGCTGGTTATAAACTTACATTTTTGCATTTGTTTTTTATATTTGCAGATGATATGTCTGAAATTATGTAATGACTTTTCAAACTCTTGTCTGTATTTTGAACGTATTAAAATGAAAAGGTTGTTTTGCGTAGGAGGGTGATGATAGAATGGACAGTTGACTGCCTTGCCCATGTTTTTGTTTGATGAACCATTTTGGGTCTTCTGTTAAAGCTGTACGAAAAGTATCTACGCATTTAACGAAAGAGTCCTATTTTCCCTATTATGTTCTCCAATTGTTGCTCTATAAAAATTCTCCAATTAGTAGATTGAATTATGACAGTCTATATCATTATTGAATTGAGAACAATCATCCTCTTTCTCCTATTTTATTTGAAGTGCTAACGACCATTACAGGTTGTATTGATGATAAAATTGTTCCTGTTTTCTCTTAGTCTTGATTTATGAACAATGTTTATAGGAGTATTAACCTCCATTTTATCATGTGTGACACAATGTATTCTTTATGAAAATTTGCAGTATTGGGATTTTGTTACTAACTTCGCAGACAAGAAAGGCACTAATGGTGTTCGAAATAGTATCAAAGCATGGGACGAAATAAATTCGCACAAGACGAGATAAAAGAAATAGCAAAGCTCCTCCGATTAAAGAATGCGGGCAATCGAGCAAAGCAGAAACTTGTACGTCATGATCTTCGTACTATCTACGAGTTTAATATTGCTGACTTCAACGAGCCTGGCAAAGCTTTCGGCGAAGAAGAGTTGCAGGAGGCTATTCGTCGTGGAGCAATACAGATTCTTGACGATGCTACAATTGCTGATATGAAGGCAAAGCGTGCACGGGATAAGGCACGAGATGAGGCGGTACGCGTGCAAGAAGCCATTGAGGCGGGCGAGATGACCGACTGGAAGGTTGTTGCCAAGGAGTGGGAGGAATGGGAGAGTACGCAGAATAAGCGTAACTAATGTGACCATTTATTTCTTGGCATTATTTTTGGTAAATGAAATATAGAATATTTTCCTTATCTAAGAGGATGAGGGATGAAGGATAAGAGAAACCCATTGTGTGGTTCCATCCTAATATATAAAAATAAGAATACAATGACATTATATCCCAAACTCATTACAGATGCACTGGAAAAGGTTATCTATCCAGGAACAAAAAAGAATATTATTGAGAGTGAGATGCTGGCCGATACACCCAGTATCAATGGCAACAAAGTAAGCTTTACGCTTATCTTCCCTCGTGAGACCGACCCTTTCCTCAAGTCTACTATCAAGGCTGCTGAGGCTCAGATTCACTATTCCGTGGGTAAGGAGGTTGAAGTAACCATTACAACAGAATTCAAGAATGCGCCACGCCCAGAGGTAGGTAAGTTGTTACCTCAGGTGAAGAACATCATTGCTGTAAGTTCTGGAAAGGGTGGAGTAGGGAAGAGCACTGTCTCTGCTAATCTCGCTATTGCATTGGCACGTCTTGGATATAAGGTTGGTCTGCTCGATACTGATATCTTCGGACCGAGTATGCCAAAGATGTTTGGTGTTGAGAACGAGCGTCCTTACGGTGTCGAGAAGGATGGTCGACAACTCATAGAACCTGTCGAGAAGTATGGTGTGAAACTCCTCTCTATCGGTTTCTTTGTCAATCCAGACACTGCCACCCTTTGGCGTGGTAGTATGGCTACCTCTGCTCTCAAGCAACTCATTGCCGATGCCGACTGGGGCGACCTTGATTATTTTATCCTCGATACGCCACCAGGAACCAGTGATATTCATCTGACACTCATGCAAACACTTGCTATTACAGGTGCTGTGATTGTCTCAACTCCTCAGAATGTAGCCTTAGCTGATGCTCGTAAGGGTATTGATATGTATCGCAACGACAAAGTGAATATCCCTATCCTCGGATTAGTTGAGAATATGGCATGGTTTACTCCAGCTGAGCTTCCAAAGAACAAGTACTATATCTTTGGTAAGGATGGTTGCAAGAACTTAGCCAAAGAACTTGGTTGTCCGTTGCTTGCTCAGATTCCAATCGTACAGAGCATTTGTGAGAATGGCGATAAGGGTACTCCTGCGGCAACACAGATAGACACTATCACTGGTCAGGCTTTCCTCAGCCTTGCCCAGAGTGTGGTGACGGTTGTCAATCGTCGTAACAAAGAACAGGCTCCAACAAAGATTGTTGAGGTAAAGAACGGGTAAGCTTATAAACCGTATCTGCATGTTCTTCTATAAAGAGAAATAGAGATATACGGGTAATGTGTATATCTCTATTTCTCTTTTAGTTAACCCAGTGGTAGCTTCTTCCAAATCCTTAGATGTGGAACAAGAGACGATATTAAGAACTGATAAAAAGCGAAGCTTGGTCAGTAACTCTTTCTTGCTCAAATGACTAATTTGATTCTGAAGACTGATAAGTGTTAGGCAAATTTGCTCTTAGGGTAGGCTTTCCGTCTTCAAAGTGAATCGGTATCCAAAGATACCTACTATCAGTTATCTTCTTTGGTCGCCACATATCGGCCATAAATAAATAGTCTGCACCATCAAATATCTTCTTCTCTTTTGCCTTTTCAATCTTAAAGATATAGGCGCCTTGTGTACCGAAAGTCTTATTCGCACCATCACCACGGCAGGGATTAGGCAGTTGTTCCCATGGTCCCATAATATTCTTAGCACGGAACAGTCGAGCTGCGTTCGGTGCCCATCCTGTACAACCACTTGTTATCATCCAGTAGACACCGTCTTTCTTAAAGATTGTCGGTGCTTCATTCTGCTCGCCCATAGCAACGCGTACATACAAGCCTGTATGTCTTAAATAGTCATCCGTGAGCTCTGCAATATGTAGGGTGAGATTGTCTTCTGACGCATAGATATGATACGCCTTACCGTCGTCGTCAATAAAGATTGTCATGTCACGAGCCATCTGACCTCCTTGTAAATCACGTACCATAAACATTCCACGCTCTATCTGTCTATACCAAGGGGAGGTCCACCATGTGTTAAACGCTGGTTCACTGAGTCTCTGCCGTAGCTCTGTTGTATCTGCCTCTATGAAATCTTTAGGCAAGATTCCTGCATTGATACGGCTCGAGCGTACGAAACGGAATGGACCAAGCTGTGTGTCGCTGACGGCTACTCCTGCACGGGCACTCTTATAGCCCATCCCTCTCAGTTCCAAGTGGAACCACATTACAAACTCCTTTGTTTTCTTGTTATATACCACCTTCGGACGTTCAATGATACAGCCTTCTTGGATGTCGCTGCATGTGTCATTGCTCACAGGTAGCACTACTCCTTTGTTCGTCCAGTTCTGTAGGTCTTTCGATGTATAGCAACTGACGCCCTTTGAACTATATAGTGTCTTTCCTGTTGAACGACTCTCACCATACCAGTAGTAAGTCCCTTTATAGTTGATGATACATCCGCCATGTGCATTGATATGTCTACCCAAATTATCCTTCCACTCACCACCCGTCATCGGTGCTTGTGCATGAATAGTCAGTATGGGCATCATGACCATCAGTAATAACAGTATTCTTTTCATTCTTCTGAGGTGTTTGTTGTAAATCCCTTTTCCTTTGCAAAGATAGTGAATATACAAAGAATGTAAAGTGTTTCTGTCAACAAATGCGTGTGGCGTTAAGTCTTATCTACGATAGTACTCGCTATGATATCCAGCCATACCCCTGTACAGCCATATCGACAAAGTGGTCCAGCAAAAAATGATGTAACCAACTAATAGTCTATCTTGTTTTGAAGATTATAAGTTGATTAGAGAATATCCTTTAACGATATTGAGCAGGTAAAGGAAAAATATCCTCATTATCAGGATAATTCGACCTTCTATATAAGTTTCCTCCTCCTTATTTCTTTTATATACGAGACTTTATAATTTCATTCCTTTTACTTCTCTCCATACCGCTCCTTGAACTCTTCTTTACTCATCATATAAGTTAAGTATAGTTCTACAGCCCTCTTGTAATAGGCGGGTCTGCTGAATGCATACTTAAATTGTTCCCCATAATAAGCATCTCTGAATTCTTGTAAATTATAATCAAAGTCTAACACTGGAACTGGGTTTTCTCTAGAACCATATCGAGGAGAGTCTAGTTCGTACTTGTTTATACGAGCTCTGATGGTCTTACGGTAGTCTATATCCTTTATAACTATCATACTTTGTCTAACTGTCTCCCGACTCTCTGGCTCGATAACGAATACACAGAAGTGTTTCTTATAAATACTATCATAAAAAAGAATACTATCAGTTCTTATCCTTTCTGTTGAGTTCATTAGAACACCTGTCATTATACTCCCAGCTCTATAAGTAACATCCTTTATCCCTTCTGGAATATGCGATGTAACATACTCCGACTCGTCAATATACTGCTGTACATACTTTTCCCCGTCATTCCGTGTGCAGGTGTAAATCAGATTACCAATAGCCAACAACATTGCAACAAGACCGACACCTATAAACCAGCCTATACCGCTCTTTCTCATAACGTATTACCGTTGTATTGATAGCCCCTTCAAATTACTCCTTTTCAAACCGTTCCTTGAATTCTTCCTTACTCATCATATAAGTGAGATATAGTTCTACTGCTCTCTTGTAATAGGCAGGTCTGCTGAACGCATACTCGTAGTATTTACTATTCTTATCATTCTGGAAATGTGCTATCTTGTAATCAAAGTCTAACACTGGGACTGGGTTGGCTTTAGAACCATATCGAGGAGAGTTTAGTTCGTACTTGTTTATACGAGCTTTGATAGTCTTACGGTAACTTATATCATCCTCTACACACATACCTTGCCTAACAGTCTCCCGACGCTCTGGCTCAATAACAAATACACAGAAGTATTTCTTATAAGTGCTATTATAAAAAAGAATACTATCAGTTCTTATCCTTTCTGTTGAGTTCATTAGGACACCTGTCATTATACTCCCCGCTCTATAAGTAACATCTTTTATCCCTTCTGGAATATGCAATGTAACATACTCCGACTCGTCAATATACTGCTGTGCATACTTTTCCCCGTCATTCCGTGTGCATGTGTAAATCAGATTTCCAATTGCCAACAACATTGCAACAAGACCGACACCCAGAAACCAACCTATACCGCTCTTTCTCATAACGTATTACCGTTGTATTGATAGCCCCTTCAAATTACTCCTTTTCAAACCGTTCCTTGAACTCTTCCTTACTCATCATATAGGTGAGATATAGTTCTACTGCTCTCTTGTAATAGGCAGGTCCACTGAACGCATACTCGTATTCCTTGTCATCATAAGCACTTCTTAATCGTTGTAAATCATAGTCATAGTCTAACACTGGGACTGGGTTGGCTTTAGAACCATATCGAGGAGAGTTTAGTTCGTACTTGTTTATACGGGCTTTGATGGTCTTACGGTAACATATATCCTTTACAACTATCTCGCCTTGCCTAACTGTCTCCCGACTCTCTGGCTCGATGACGAATACACTGAAATATTTCTTATAATATTTATCATAAAAAGCCAAACTATCAGTTCTAATTCTTTCTGTTGAGTTCATTAGGACACCTGTCATTATACTCCCCGCTCTATAAGTAACATCTTTTATCCCTTCTGGAATATGCAATGTAACATACTCCGACTCGTCAATATACTGCTGTGCATACTTTTCCCCATTATTCCGTGTGCATGTGTAAATCAGATTTCCAATTGCCAACAACATTGCAACAAGACCGACACCCAGAAACCAACCTATACCGCTCTTTCTCATAACGTATTACCGTTGTATTGATAGCCCCTTCAAATTACTCCTTTTCAAACCGTTCCTTGAATTCTTCCTTACTCATCATATAAGTGAGGTATAGTTCTACTGCTCTCTTGTAATAGGCAGGTCTGCTGAACGCATACTCGTAGTATTTACTATTCTTATCATTCTGGAAATGTGCTATCTTGTAGTCAAAGTCTAACACTGGGACTGGGTTGGCTTTAGAACCATATCGAGGAGAGTTTAGTTCGTACTTGTTTATCCGAGCTTTGATAGTCTTACGGTAACTTATATCATCCTCTACACACATACCTTGCCTAACAGTCTCCCGACGCTCTGGCTCAATAACAAATACACAGAAGTATTTCTTATAAGTGCTATTATAAAAAAGAATACTATCAGTTCTAATCCTTTCTGTTGAGTTCATTAGAACACCTGTCATTATACTCCCAGCTCTATAAGTAACATCCTTTATCCCTTCTGGAATATGCAATGTAACATACTCCGACTCGTCAATATACTGCTGTACATACTTTTCCCCGTCATTCCGTGTGCATGTGTAAATCAGATTTCCAATTGCCAACAACATTGCAACAAGACCGACACCTATAAACCAGCCTATACCGCTCTTTCTCATAACATATTACCGTTGTATTGATAGCCCCTTCAAATTACTCCTTTTCAAACCGTTCCTTGAACTCTTCCTTGCTCATCATATAGGTGAGATATAGTTCTACTGCTCTCTTGTAATAGGCAGGTCTGCTGAACGCATACTTAAATTGTTCCCCATAATAAGCATCTCTGAATTCTTGTAAATTATAATCAAAGTCTAACACTGGGACTGGGTTGGCTTTAGAACCATATCGAGGAGAGTTTAGTTCGTACTTGTTTATACGAGCTTTGATGGTCTTACGGTAGTCTATATCATTTACAACTATCATACCTTGCCTAACTGTCTCCCGACGCTCTGGCTCAATAACAAATACACAGAAGTATTTCTTATAAATGCTATCATAAAAAAGAATACTATCAGTTCTAATCCTTTCTGTTGAGTTCATTAGGACACCTGTCATTATACTCCCAGCTCTATAAGTAACATCCTTTATCCCTTCTGGAATATGCAATGTAACATACTCCGACTCGTCAATATACTGCTGTACATACTTTTCCCCGTCATTCCGTGTGCAGGTGTAAATCAGATTACCAATTGCCAACAACATTGCAACAAGCCCGACACCCAGAAACCAGCCCATACCGCTCTTTCTCATAACATATTATCGTTGTATTGATATGCCCACCAAATTACTCCTTTTCAAACCGTTCCTTGAATTCTTCCTTGCTCATCATATAGGTGAGATATAGTTCTACTGCTCTCTTGTAATAGGAAGGTCTGCTGAACGCATACTCGTATTCCTTGTCATCATAAACATCTCTGAATTCTTGTAAATCATAGTCATAGTCTAACACAGGGACAGGGTTTTCTTTAGAACCGTATCGAGGAGAGTTTAGTTCGTATTTGTTTATACGGGCTTTGATGGTCTTACGGTAACTTATATCATCCTCTACAAATGAACTCTGTCTACCCATATCACGCTCTGGCTCGATAACGAATACACAGAAGTATTTCTTATAAGTGCTATCATAAAAAAGAATACTATCAGTTCTAATCCTTTCTGTTGAGTTCATTAGGACACCTGTCATAATACTCCCAGCTCCATAGCTGACGTCCTTTGCTCCTCCTGGGATATGCAAAGTTACATACTCCGACTCGTCCATATACTGCTGTGCATACTTTTCCCCGTCATTCCGTGTGCAGGTGTAAATTAGATTACCAATTGCCAACAACATTGCAACAAGCCCGACACCCAAAAACCAACCCATATTAATCTTTTTCATATATATTATTCTCGTATTGATACAACATTAATAGAGTTTAATTTATCATCCTTATTTGCATTTTTATTCTTATCTGAAGCATCTTTTCTATTATCATCAATGTTATTGTCAGCAACAATTCCAATTCCAACATTTACCGCAGCCCCTCCAAGTCCAGCAGTAAAACCCTTTAATTGACTTGGATTTATCCGCTTGGAGTGTATCGCTGTTCGTATTGCTCCTTCGAATTGGGTTCCTATATTTTCAACTAATACTCCATATCCATATTGGATATATCCAGCTGCAGTCTTGGCACCTGTCCCTATTAATGAAACCGTACTCTTAACTTCTTTGGTGACAACCATACCAGCGATGTAGGTAACAGTGCCAGCACCTATATTACGTTTTGTTGGTGAATCATCTGATATGCCCCAACTAAAGTATGAAGGCACAGCCAAAACTGCTGCAGCAACAAGAGACACAGCGCTTGATGCTGCAGTAATAGCAGTTATTGCACCCATAACAAACTGAGAACCCATCTTCCAATAAAAAGCATTCATATTACTGTCACTAATGGCTTTTGCAGCATCCATAGCTATCTGTTTATCTAATATTATATTGATAACGCCACCACCGCCTGAGCATGTCATAGAAGATCTATTCAATAAGGCTGCATGCTTATTGAATTTAACAGATGAACTTTTACCAGCCCATATTGATTCAAGTGTGTAATCACAAGCATGAGCAATACTTATAATTCCTCCCACTCCGGAGATGACCGTTGCGTCTGCAGCTGCAAACATAACGCCTGTTGCAGCCAAGGCAAGTCCTCCTGTAGCAACTGTTGCTACAACCAACGCTCCTATACATATACCTGCAGCTAACGCTTCAAATCCTCCCCAATCCAGACCTTTTTTTACACATTCAAACGATTCGTCAATCTTTCGGTCTTCAACTGTCAGAAGAATCTTGGAACCATTTGAGTGGGCAACTGTTTTATCACTACGTGATGGTAATAACTTACGTGGTACACCGCATGTCATGTTTGAACAAATGACATAAGCCTCTGCAGGAATATACGATTCAGCCATATACTTATACTAATTTTCTCAGTTTAAAATCTGTTACAACTTCCAAGTTATTGGTAACTTCCTCTATGAATAAAACATCTGATTGGACAATGAAATTATATTTCGTGTTGATAACATATTTCTCTACCATAGAATAATTATAGTCAGAAAACTTATATTGAATCGTTGGTTGAAACTTTTTCTCATAGGTCTCCTTAATCTGTGATAATGGTAAAGTGTCCTTGTTCATCTTGCTTTTTCTTTGAATGAGGACCATATTTGGTGACTCTTTCAGAATTTCCTGAGTAAAATCCAATTCAACAGCAATATCCTCAAAAAGCTGTGAGTTAAAGACTCGCTTATATGGGTCGAAGAGGTTTTTATCTGTAACCAAATATTTATCAAAGAATGTATTAACAAACAGTTTTGCATTAAACATCATATTCAAACTATCTAAGTTGTGAGCCTGTTCTTCTGCAACCTTAAGGAAATACTCCAACTTATCACGAGTATCTTCTTTTCGAATAAAATCGTATTTATTTCTCAAAGAATCCTTACATTGGTCCCATTGTTTGATAATCTCATCATGGTTTAAAATCTGATTAACTTTGCCCGTCTGTTCGTCAATATCCAATAAAACATTAGAGAGTAGAGCTTTATCTACCTCCATCAGCAAATCAACTGATTCTTTTAGGGGTTGTGGAGTAGCATTTACAATGTTGTCTAACAAAGTTACTAAAAATAAACCTTCCTTATTATCAACATTTTGAACTACCTTAAAATCTTGATTAACCTGAGAATTATTAATAGAAACACCATTTAGGCGAGTTGCAGACATTTGTTCACACCTATACTTTAAGATGCGTTCAATATCTCTTTCTTTGGTACTATTCTCCTGTTCTATTACTATATCTTTTCCTGTTTCTCTCTTTCTCCTTGCCGCTTCTATGACACGCTGCTTATACTGTCTTTGACGTTCAATAGACCGAAGCATAGCCTCAGCACTTCGTGTAGTGCCGAGGTCTGGGTCTGTTTTGTCAATAATATCTTCCTTAGTTAATCCCAATGAAGATAACAGACGGAGCTCTTCTTCCTCCATTCTATTATTATATTTTTTGGCTTCAGATGTAAATTGTTCACCGTCAGTGTTTACTCTGTTATTTTGATAGGCATGACCTTTGCCCATATTTCCCTTATTGTCCATAAAACCTCTTTTGCTTCCAATACCTAATTGATATTGACATTTTTTCCATTTATAGTATCGTTTAAGCCACCACCTTTAATGGTTACTCCTGTATTGTCAGCCTTCAAGCCCTTTGAAGCTCCTTCATTACTACCAATAGCAGCACTGGTAGTACCAACAACAGAAACAGTAGCTGCTTTAATCGTAATTTTACCTGAAGTTAGGTCTATATAAGTATCTTTGTCAATCTCCAAGCGAATATTTGTGGATCCCTTTAACTTTATATTACCAGCAGAATCCATTGTCAGGCAAGACGGTGCACTTTGCCCTTTTTCAGCAGCTCCAACATTTATAGAAGCATTGTCACCTGCATTCACCGTATGAGTAGCTTTTGCATTCAATGTAGAGTTACCTGCACCATCAAAAGTCATGCTTACACCGCCCTTGTCGTGTAGGGTGACACTACCTACAGAATCATCAAGTTTCAAGGCACAGCCAGTGCGGCTGGTGAGGCTCTTGCAGTTGTTGCCTTGACCACCGCCACCACCTGTCGTTCCATTAAACAGGCTACCCATGACGTAGGGACGGGCGGGGTCGCCATGACGGAAGCCGAGGAGGACTTGGTCGCCTACCTCTGGGATGAACACAAAGCCACGATTGCTCTTTACGTCTTTACTGCCACCGCCATCAGGTGTCATCACACGCACCCAACTTGTTCGCATGTTGTCGGTCTGCCAATTCATGCGCACCTGTACACGACCCGCTCCGTGTGGATCGGCATTGCTTAGCACCGTTGCCATCTGTGTTTCAGCCAGTGGCATACGCAGTCTATCGGTATAAAGACATCTACAACGCATCATAAAGGTAGAGCATGAGTACTTTTATTCACTTTCAACAAAAGAATTACTTCCTGTATCAACGAATGATATTCTTCCTCCTTTAGCACACATACAGAATGACTGCTCCGTCAGTTTTTTCATCCCATTGATACTGTCTTTCTGTGTTGTTTGCTGCCAGCCTTGTGGCTGTGGAATACAAGGAGGATTCGGAGAACTACATTTGCAAACTCCAAAACTGGAGATATTATCTAAACCACTTTTATCCTCCTCTGTAGCTACCAATTCTCCCGAAATACTTCGGAAACTTTGACTAAGAACTGTCAACTTGGCTTGTTCTGTTCCTAAAGTACAACACATTAAAGCACCATTAGTTACAATTTTCACCATTCTACTTTATTATAGGATTTGTACCTTTCTTTATAACTTCTTCAGTATTAGCATTCATTTTAATAGAAACTATATTTTGTCCTACCTTGTGATTAATAATCCATACGTACAGATTGCATCATCAAGCCCTAAAGGTAGCACTATTATTTTCTTGAAACAACTTCTTTACAATAAGACGCTGTAAACTATCCCGTTCTATTTCTCTACCTCCCCTTCTACTTGATTAATTATCTTGCCGGTATTAGCATTTATTTTAATTGTATATACCTTAACGCCAACTTGCCACCGAATTCGCCATATAGGGATTTTACTATGTTTACTCAAATAACGATTGATAGAGACTTTTTTATCAAACAAATCCAGTTTCAATTCTTCTTTGACAAACTTCTCCACCTTTTCCCATGGATAGTTCTTATAAGGGGCATCTTTATCTATTGTTTCTATTAAATAGCCATTTTCATCATATACTTTCCAAATACCAATATTAAATTCATTATAATAATATTGTCCTACTTTTTTGAGAGTCCGTGTCTTATTATGATACTCTTTATAAGTACCAAAGAGCGATTTTTCTTTCCTTGCATATTCAACGAAATCAGAGCCATTATCACCTCCAAACTGCCTCACTTTACCTCGCAAGTAATGCTCAAATTGATAATCATGCCCTTGCCTTTCCATATAATAGGTAGATGTGTCAAACCTCTCTGTTGTCCTTTCCATATTCTTATTCTTTTTAATATTATTACTATCTGTATTCTGTGCTTTGCAACTGCTTATTATCATAAGCGTTGTCAATGAAATCATTATTTGCCTTACCATCCTCTTGTGATTTTTTTGTTATTTGTTGATTTTTCTCTTCTTCTTTTCTTCCTTTCTCTTCATTATTTTCCACTGTGCTACCGTCGGTAAGTTCTCATGAAGAATGTTCCATTGGAACTGCCATGTGGCTATCACTGGTATTTTTTCTGTTCCAACATCAGAATAGTCCATAATATTGTCCGTTTTATATTTTTCAAAAGTGTGTTGGTTTAACTCACTAAACGAATGGTATAACCCTAAAGCATGAAAAAGTTCATGTGCACAGGTGGTATCATCAAGACCCGGAGCCAACACGATTACTTCCTCAGAGCATATATCACGGGCACGTCCATATAAAGACGAATCTCCATCAGCATCCTCATTTATTAAATATATTTTATAATAAGAAGCATACTTTGCCGTATATGAATTACTATTTAGCACACTTGTCAAATAATCATATATTTTCAAGTTACTTAAATCTTCCCTTTTTAATAATTCTTTATCAGTATAGGCAAGGAAAGCCTCTTTCCGATCTGGAGTTGTCAAATCAAGCTCACATTCCTCTATATTGGCATCTATATAACATTGAGAAAAATATTTCTGCAAAGTAATTTTGCGAAAGGGGTTAGAGGGTGGAGATGATAAATTATCATCCTTAATACAAGTTTTCACATTAACCATTACCACATCCAAGGCATACCGATGCTTGTCATCATTGGCCTTTACAATTAATTTACCTGCCAGCGATTTATTGCCCTGTTCGTCATAAGCATAAAGACATATCTCCTTATCTTCCGAAAACTCCTTATTACACGTTATAGAAAGGTCATCAGCCGATGGATAATGACCGATATCAAGAATAGGTGCAGAACTTTGATTCAAAGTAAAAAAATCCTTATCATACTCATATTCTGACCGTTGAGCTTTTTTATGAACATCGATATTCAAGGTCAAATCAGCACATTGATCTTTTAATAAAGTCATCACAGGTACTACATAGAGATAATCCGGCTTCTTTGTAGCAGCATCCCTGGTTGCTTCCGAAGTAACTGCTGACATAGCAGATTCTGCCTCTTTCTTCTTCCAAGGAATTATATACTGATGCTTATATTCAAATAGGAACTGCTTATATCTGCCAGTATCTTGTTTGAATTTTTTACCTTCCTCCTCACAAGTACCGATTATCTTGTCGTAGCGGTTTTCCTCTATATCTCCAGTTCTCCCCGAGTCTGCAAAACGTACCCAGTCAAAGCCGAACTCGCCGCTATAACTTTCTGATGTCCTGAACTGTACGCATACCTTTGTTCCTATTTCCTCTTTTACTGTTTCATATTCTTTGGCTGTATTCAGTTCGTGCATACCCTGCTCTCCACGCATCTCCATCGTACCTTGTGAATTCACCACCGTTTTGTTTGCTGAATGTATAAAAAGTTCCTGCTCACCAACGACATTCGTTTCTGGAGCTTCAATCTTTATTTGATTCTGAGAGTTGAGCAATGCCTTTCCTGCTTGTGTGTGGAAGAAGTCTGCAACAAGCTGCTGCATGAATGGAGTGTTTATCAATATCTTCTGCATTACATTGGTCAGCATCATATTACCAATGTTCGTTGTTTGAGAGTTTCCAACATTAACTTGTAGGTCGTGACCTACCATTAAGGACATATCATTACCAGCATGGAGCTGTATGTTCTTAGGAGCGTTAAGCAAGATATTTCCATTTCCATCCAAATGAATGGAACTACCGCCTGCATCTTTTATTGCAAGTGACTTATTATCATCATTCAGGATAACAGAAATACCACTACGTGTCTTAAGACTTTTAATACTATTATTTGAACCTCCGCCACCACCTGTCGTACCATTAAACAGGCTACCCATAACGTAGGGGCGGGCAGGGTCTCCATGACGGAAGCCGAGGAGGACTTGGTCGCCTACCTCTGGGATGAAAACAAAGCCACGGTTGCTCTTTACGTCTTTGCTGCCACCACCATCTGGCGTCATCACACGTACCCAACTTGTTCGCATGTTGTCGGTTTGCCAATTCATGCGCACCTGTACACGACCTGCTCCATGTGGGTCGGCATTGCTTAGCACCGTTACCATTTGTGTTTCAGCCAATGGCATACGCAGTCTATCGGTATAAAGACATCTACAACGCATCATAAAGGTAGAGCATGAGTACTTTTATTCACTTTCAACAAAAGTATTACTCCCTGTGTCTACGAACGATATTCTTCCTCCTTTAGCACACATACAGAATGACTGCTCCGTCAGCTTTTTCATCCCATTGATACTGTCTTTCTTTGTTGTTTGCTGCCAGCCTTGTGGCTGGGGAGTACAAGGAGGATTCGGAGAACTACATTTGCAAACTCCAAAACTTGGGATATTTACCATCCCTTTATTATCACCTTTTGTACCAACAAGAGTATCAGCTATCCTACAAAATGTTTGGCTTGTCACCATTAAATTGGATTCCTTTACTCCAAGAGTACAGTGCAGAGTTGCACCATGCGTTATGATCTTAGGCATTGCTATTCAACATTTAAGACATTCTCATGACTTATAACCTTTCCTGTTTCCGCATCTATAACAAATTCCTCTGTACCTGACATTGTTACACGGCTGACATACCATTTGGCATGGTCATTACCATGGGGAGAGAACCTAATACGAAATGGAGTATTGGAAAAACTACTTTGCTGCCCCTTGCCGCTCCACAAGTCTATCCACCCTTGGCTTTCCATCCAACGGAGTAAATCTTTAGGTTTTATCCTTAATCTCTCAAATTTCTTATCTTCATCCGTTTCCTTTATTAATTTTCCATCTTTGTCATATTCTCGCCACATGCCGATTTCTATGCTCGAACAATAGAATCGCTTTCCTTCTTCCCACAATATACCATTTTTATGATAAATTTTCACATCCTTACAGAAAGATCTATTCTTTATTTGAACTATAGAATAGTAGTTTTTGTCAAAATCTACTTTAACAACAGTCTTGTCTTTCTCCGTGTAAACTACCGACGTTGTATTAGGGTGAAGTTTACTTTTATAATAATCATAATTAAATTTCTCTATTTGCCCCATGTTATTTGAATTTTGTGCGGCGCATGAAAGCATCGCTGTTAATACTAAAAAAAATAAGATATACTTTCTCATCTGACTATAATATTTTACAATCTTCTTTGATTGTGATTAAAAACAATTATCATTCTTCTTTTTTACCTGCATTTTTATGTTTTAATACTTTTTCCTTACCTCTACTCTTTGTGTCTGACTCTGGTTTGCCTGACACAATATAAGGATTTATATACATCCACTGCAAATAAAAAAGACTATTGCGTTCTATACCCACATGGTGACTATAGTCAAGCATATTGTTTGTTCTCGTGTATCTATAACCAATTTCGCAACGTTTAGAATCTCTGAAATCAAAAGTATGGGCTAAGCCAAAGCAATGATAGACCTCGTGCCCAACCGTCGAGGCATTATGACCATCGAAAAAACAGGCATGCCTACTATCATAATAAGCATATCCATTAATGCCTTTGCACGGATCGGCAAAGAAAAACAATTTATAATAGTCGTCATAGACATTTCCATACTTCTTTTGTAAGGTTTGTTCCAATGTATTCTTCATTTCCCATGAAGTCTCATAATTGATTCCATAACATGCTTCCCCTTTTTCATTTGTATAGTTTTCTTTATATGCGTTGGTAAACTCTTCATCTGTACAATCTAGTTCTTCTATGGATTGTATCCCTTCGGGTACTGTAATAAGAGCTTGTTTAAGGGTTTTGGCAAAAAGTTCAGGACCGCCTGTTGCTATTATTCCATTTTTAGCTTCACCTTTTTTAGCTTCAAGGTTAGTTTTAACAGATATTGTGACAACCTTTATCTCTTTCTGATGTTGCTTTCCATTAGGCAGTATCCGTATTTTACCACATTCTTTTTCGTCAGCCTTAACCAACAGTACTTGTTCCTTATCAAACTCTCCAGAACACGTTATAGTTATAGGCATTGCACCTTCTTTTATTGGAAGAGTAGAAGGGGAAACACTCAACTTCTTACAACCTTCCCCAAATTCCAGTTTTATCATTTTAGGTCTGTCTTTTTTCTCAGGATTAAACTTTATCACAGCATTCAAATTTGCTACCACTCCGTTCATTATGGTCATTATCGGAGTAAAATACGTATATTCGTAACTTTTAGCCTTATTCTCCTCATTTTTTAACCATAATATAGCCTTCCGTTCATAACAGTTTCTTTGGCGAATAATGCTGCTTTCTAACGTCTCAAACTCGGAATACTGATATTTTCCATCCTTATCTACATACACATAATCAGCAGTTACTTTCTCTTCTTTCTCATCTTTCTTTTTTTTCATGTAATGTTGTCCAATGATACCTTTATCAATATTGTTTTCTTTCTTCTCAAATGCAATATCACCATTGATACCACTATCCCCCATTCTGTACCAATCAAAACCAAACGTCCCCTTATAATCTGATGTTGGTTTGAAGTAGACAACAGTGTCACAATCTAAGGTAGGGTCAGTCGTTTCGTAGCTCATACCTTGATTTAATTCATTTAAGCCCTGCTCCCCCCTTACTTCCATTGTTCCTTGTGAATTAACAATGGCTTTCTCTGCACTATGTATGAATAATCTTTGCTCACCAACAACATTCGTCTCTGGAGCCTCAATCTTTATTTGCTTCTGAGAGTTGAGCAATGCCTTTCCTGCTTGTGTGTGGAAGAAGTCCGCAACAAGCTGCTGCATGAAAGGTGTGTTTACCAATATCTTCTGCATCACATTGGTCAGCAGCATATTACCAATGTTCGTTGTCTGTGAGTTCCCAACGTTGACCTGTAGGTCGTGACCTACCATTAAGGACATATCATTACCAGCATGGAGCTGTATGTTCTTAGGGGCATTAATCAAGATGTTTCCATTTCCATCCAAATGAATGGAACTACCACCTGCATCTTTTATTTCAAGTGACTTATTATCATCATTTAGAATAACAGAAATACCACTACGTGTCTTAAGACTTTTAATACTATTATTAGAACCTCCACCGTTACCTGTTGTTCCATTAAACAGGCTACCCATAACGTATGGGCGGGCGGGGTCGCCATGACGGAAGCCGAGGAGGATTTGGTCGCCTACCTCTGGGATGAAAACGAAGCCACGGTTGCTCTTTACGTCTTTGCTGCCACCACCATCTGGTGTCATCACACGCACCCAACTTGTTCGCATGTTATCAGTTTGCCAATTCATGCGCACCTGCACACGACCTGCTCCATGTGGGTCGGCATTGCTGAGTACCGTTGCCATCTGTGTTTCAGCCAGAGGCATTTCAACCTTTGGGTTAGGCAGACTCATTACAGTACCAGGAATGGCTTTGAAACGGTTTTTGTAATAACAGCTCTCGCTCACTTCATGGGTCATCTCGATGATGATGAAATCGCCTAAGCTCTCTTGGGAGAGATTGCCGACTCCCTTTAAGAAAGAACTATACAAACTTATCACCGAACCCACGTGTAACCTTGGGTCCTGGCTTTCGGCTGTGACGTAATGGGTTTCAGCCGTCTCGGCGGCCTGTTTTAGGAGTACATAATTCTCAAGATCATCGATAGAGCTGACACGCTGTATGGAGTACTGGCGAGCCGCTTTGGGATAGGAGGGGAGCGCAGCACGGAACGCATCACCCGCCATTCTGTCGTGTCCGTAAGCCTTATCAGGCGTCTTGCGGTCCATCTCACGGTTTGCACCAGAATGGAACGTAAACACCTGTTCTGGACGAGCTAATGTTTGTAGACCAATATTGAGGGAACTTAGTGACGTACCAAATTCCATCTTGATAGGGTCTGGCAATCGTCTTGGCTTACCAAAGACAAGTTTCAGACCATCATAATACATCCATTCCTGATACTGCAAGGCGAGCCGACGAACGAAATCGAAGTCAGATTCCTCGTATTGGCAGATGTAATCCAACAGTTTCTTGTGTGCCGCATTCAATGCCAACTGCACCTTACCATCACTGCACAGACTCTTTACGACATCACCAATCGACCTATCGTTCCATGAATAACAGCTCGGTGCCGTCTCCATTCTGTATGTAGCGGAGTAGCCAGAAACAATAATGCATCTAAAATCACTGTCCCCATGCTGCAGATGCACATTCGTAACAATGTTAGAAAAGATTAACCACAACTATTTTAATAGAAACGATAAGACCTGCTTCTCTCCCGTAAGTATTTTATAAGAATGCAACCACCACAAGACTACTTTCAGCTTCCAGATGAAGTTGTTTGACTTGTAGGATGGTAAGGAAACTTAATCCCTCGTTGTTCAAGTCTTCGTTTTACTTCCTGGGCCATCTTCCCATTCTCAGAATCAAGGTCAAACCCTTCATCATAATAATCCTGCACAGCAGAGGCAACATTAAAATCAGAATCCTCACTTGCCATAGGATCTGCTCCTAGACTTAAAAGAAATAAAACCATATCCCAATCATAAGCAGACGCTTCTCCACAAATGAGGGATGTTCCAGTAAGACTAAAGTCTAGGTTGGCACCATGATCAACCAAATATTTGATTTTTTCTTTTCCTTGGAGTTTATCATCAGCAGAACTACTCACAGGGTTTATATAGGTTGTGTCATTTACATTAGCACCATATTTTATTAAGAGTTTCATATATTTGATATCATAAGCAGGATACCCAGAATATTCAAGGCAAACCCCTGTGTTTTGTTCATCATTCTGTCCTTTCTTATGCAAATCTGGATATGTAAAGAATTTGCTATGCATATTAGGATTTGCTCCATTCTTCAACAACAATTCCATCGTGTCGTAATTCATCGTTAACATGGCATAATAAAGGTAAGTCATGCCACCCCTACCGATGCGATTCAAATCAAAACCGTTATCAATCATAGATTGTATAGAATGAAGATCTCCATCATAGATAGCAGTCGCCATCTTTAATTCCTCACCTGTCGTGAAATATAACTGTGGTTCAGGTGCATTTATTTTATATGATTTCTTAAACATGTAACTACAGCTTGTTAGTAACATCAATATTGTAATTGCAAAAATATATTTTTTCATAAACTACCTAAGAATTATTTATATAATGCCATGAGATCTTTATCATCTTTATGCATTGTCGCCTGCCGCTCTATCTCTTCAATAAGTAATGGCAGCGCATGCCCGTTTATAATAAAGTCTTCAGGATGCGGCAAGTTCAGCTTATTAGCGGTATTAAGCATCAAGCGTTGTCCCACAGATGTAGGAGCTATCGGGATAAGATTATTCTGTAAATTGTTTAATGGGTCTGTGGCTGCATAAATTGTATAAATATTCGATGAATCCATTCGTGTTTTCCCATACTTTCTTGCAGTATTAGGATGAACACCTGCCGGATCAAAAGCATAGGTATCACTACCAGTCGCTATACCCGCTGTCGAGCTGGTACCACCTCCCATAGAATGTCCTGTTATAGTAACATTTCGTTTACCAACTTTCTTTGTTGTAGTTTTAGAAACAGCTGTTACTTGGTCATACTGATCACTCCCTAACCCGACTCCTTGTTTTAGATTGTCGTCTACCCAATCTGGCTTCCGAGCGGTTCCGCGAGCAACTAAAATGTAATGACCATCTTTCTCATACATCCCCATTTTCATACCAGAATCAATGCTTGCATTATCGCCTTTTTGATATCCTTGATAATCAATATCTGTAAAAAAATATCTTTGTTTATGATTATATACTTCAGAAGAATACTTGATTTTTTCTTTAGACCCTTGTAACTGATAAATTCCATCAGACTTTTTTACTATTCTTTTTCTCTCTAATTCTTCTGGTGTTACTTCGTGCCACCCCATATTCTCAGGGTCATACTTCTCATAATCCTGATACTTATCAGGTGTACAATAGACCCAATATGACATTTTTACACATGTAAGCATCATGTCCCAGTCTGGTTTTGTAATGGAAATAACTCCTGCAAACGGGCATGCTATCTTGGCATCAGGCATCAGGGCATATTTCCCTGCAATCTTAACTTGGTAATGTAAACTACTCCAAGGAGTACCCTTTGTCATCAAAGAACAAGGATTGATTACATTCATGATCATATTAGTAATAGTACTACATTTTAATCCATTTAAAATTGCTCCGAAAAGCCCAGCAGCAACAGGGGGAGCAGCTGCGCCAATAACTGCCCCCTTCATACTATCTTCCATCCCCTTGTAAAGGCCATTGCAGACAGCCCCTATAATTCCACCAGCAACGCTACCTTGAATCTGACCTATGACTTTTCCCACAGCTGCACCAATCTTTTTTAACGGAAATGGGGCTGCTATTGCTCCAAGGACCGCTCCAACAGCCCCTCCTGCAGACTTACCCACAGCAGCCCCTTTTTCGCCTCCCTCCTTTGCTCCTGACAGTAATCCATAAATTGCTCCTGACAAGAAACCAGTAACAGCCATCGTAGGAGTCAATGACAATCCAACGACTGCACCTAAAATACCTCCTGCAATAAAACCATAAGAAGACCCTATAGCCGTTACCTTCTGGCACAAAAAGCAACCTGTGAAACGGTCATCTTCTGTTGCCACGAACTTCCCATTTCCTCTTCTCACCATGTACTGACTGGATACATGAATCGTAGTTTGTCTTGCACCAGAAGTACAAACAACCATATCATCATCCAGAACATATTCCTTTGCCATTATTCCTTATTATAAAGATATAAATTCTATACGGTTTTTAAAGGAGTAACCATCTGACATCTGCTCATATATATTGCATACGGCATTATCAAACATACCTCCCTTCTGATTATCATATTCGTATCTTGAAATAAATGAAAAATCATAAACGAATGGAGAACCTATATATTGAAACACTTTATCATCATACTTTCCACGCATTTGTCGCAAATCAACTGGGACTGCCCTTCCTTCATGTATAAGAATATCTTTCCCCGCGCTTTCCCCTGCACTTTCGTTACGTTTGATATTCACCTTTATGGAGTCACCAACGGACAGGAAGGAATCTGTAAGAAACTCAAATTCCTCCCTCCTACTGAATGTGGACAAAAGAACAAAGAAAATCATATTACGCTTAACGTAATGGTCTATGTTATCCAGGCCTTCTCTGACATTCTCACAGAACGTCTTCATTTCATCATCGCACCCGAAAGTAGCCATAATGTTCTCCTGAATGGTCTCCCAATGATTAATAATCTCTGTTCTGTTATCTACTATCATTTCTCCATTCCGGCTTACACGAAGAGCAATACGTGCATAAACGTCTTCAACCATATTAAGTAGAGATTTCAGATTTTTTTCAGCATCTGAATCGTATAGGGTACTCCGCATTATTACAACAATGTAACTGTCTTCCTTCTTTTCAAGTACGACACTCCATTCCTGGCTTTTGGAGTCTTGATATATGTTTATCCCCTTAAGTTCTATAGAATTTCTTGTATCGACTTTATATCTCTGCTCCATAATTCTATTTTATATTTACCTTTCCTCCATCACCTTGGTTTATGTTCACAGGGGTTCCAATAATATCAAGATTTTTAGCTTCTGTCATAGAGATACCAGTCCCACCTCCTATCACCGACAGACTAAGATTGCTTCCTGCGGCATGGATATTCTGCGCCTCCAAAACAATACTCGTAGTATCTATTGTTATTGTGCTGTCACCAACTTTTATAGTGATTTTACTTTTACCGCTAAGGTCTATTATACCATCACTATCCATAGTTAAAGCAGATGAAGCAGGCTGATGTTTCTTGGCACCAACATTTATACCGACACTTGCCCCTGCATTGAATACTTGGCTACACTTGGCGTTGATTGTAGAATTTCCGCCACCGTCAAAGTTCATGCTTACGGTGCCCTTGTCGTGCAATGTAACACTACCTACAGAATCATCAAGTTTTAAGGAACTACCTCGGCGACTGGTGAGGCTTTTGCAGTTATTGCCTTGACCACCGCCACCACCTGTTGTTCCATTAAACAGGCTACCCATGACGTATGGTCTTGCGGGGTCACCATGACGGAAGCCGAGGAGGACTTGGTCGCCTACCTCTGGGATGAAAACGAAGCCACGGTTGCTCTTTACGTCTTTGCTGCCGCCACCATCCGGTGTCATCACACGCACCCAACTTGTTCGCATGTTGTCGGTTTGCCAATTCATGCGCACCTGCACACGACCTGCTCCGTGTGGGTCGGCATTGCTGAGCACGGTTGCCATTTGTGTTTCAGCCAATGGCATTTCAACCTTTGGGTTAGGCAGACTCATTACAGTACCAGGAATGGCTTTGAAACGGTTTTTGTAATAACAGCTCTCGCTCACTTCATGGGTCATCTCGATGATGATAAAATCGCCTAAGCTCTCTTGGGAGAGATTGCCAACTCCCTTTAAGAAAGAACTATACAAACTTATCACCGAACCCACATGTAGCCTTGGGTCTTGGCTTTCGGCTGTGACGTAATGAGTTTCAGCTGTCTCGGCGGCCTGTTTTAGGAGTACATAATTCTCAAGATCATCGATAGAGCTGACACGCTGTATGGAGTACTGGCGAGCCGCTTTAGGGTAGGAGGGAAGCGCAGCACGGAACGCATCACCCGCCATTCTGTCGTGTCCGTAAGCCTTATCAGGCGTCTTGCGGTCCATCTCACGGTTTGCACCAGAATGGAACGTAAACACCTGTTCTGGACGAGCTAATGTTTGTAGACCAATATTGAGGGAACTCAGCGACGTACCAAATTCCATCTTGATAGGGTCTGGCAATCGTCTTGGCTTACCGAAGACAAGTTTCAGACCATCATAGTACATCCACTCCTGATACTGCAAGGCAAGGCGACGAACGAAATCGAAGTCAGATTCCTCGTATTGGCAGATGTAATCCAACTGTTTCTTGTGCGCTGCATTCAATGTCAACTGCACCTTACCATCACTGCACAGACTCTTTACGACATCGCCAATCGACCTGTCGTTCCATGAGTAACAGCTCGGTGCCGTCTCCATACGATAAGTAGAGGAGTAGCCAGACACCTGTATACACCCGAAGTCGCTGCCATCGCGATGCAACTCAATGTTCGTCACTATGCCGCAGAAGAAGGGTTTGTTCGCAGCCTTCACTATGATATCCTTGCCGAGCCACTCTTTACTGCTACTGATGTTATGTACTTGTCTGTTGCCCCCCGACTCAAGGTCAACCGTGAGGTCAAAATGATGATGTGCACCAGTACTTTGGTCGATACGAAGTGATTTGAAAGAAGAAAGTCCATCCTTTCCTATAGTGATGGAGATGGGATTAAAAGGTATTGCCATTGAATATATTTTTTGAGGTAATTAAGGCTGAAAAGCGTTTTAATAAAATTTGTTTCCTATATATAATAAGGTGGCGACCTCAGCAGCTTATAGGTATGTCCTACTGCGATGAGACCTAAATAGAAAGCTAAAAGGACCATGTCAAGCACGTAGCCCGACACAGTCCTTAAGTTTCTTAGACCTATGAACGAGGCCAGCGGTTGTCGAGCTCGGCATTACCCACGGTGATATTCTCAGCAGAGAAGGTCATAGCGATGGTCATCGGCGCCTCGTTGTTTACGTCGAGTGTCTCCTTGTAATGAACGATGTAAGCATTCTTAAAAGAAATCTCCTTCATCTTAGCATCCTCCTCACTCTTCTTGTAAACGATCTTACCCTCAACAGGTTTGAACTGACTGTTGAGCATAGCCTCGATAGTAGAAGTGTCATCAGTAGACTCGATAGTGACGCTGATACGACCACCAGAGATACTTGATGCAGGCTGACCCTTCTTGTCAGTCGTGCGACTGAACTCGTAGTTAGAATAGAGTACGTCGTACTCCTTGCCACCTAATTCCAATGTTGCTCTAAATGAACTCATGATAGATAATTTTAAAGTAGTTAGAAAAATAAGAAAACGAGGTCATCTTAATTTCCCTCACGTATGAGAAACAAAAAAGAGAAAACCCCTAACAACGTTTTGAAGTCTCCTCTGCGTGTGGCTGTAAAACAGTCTTGCTCTTTGGAAGAAGAGGAAGATTTGCAATCTGTTGTCATTTTCGTTGTCAAAAGTAATCATATAATTTCATAAAAGCAATTGATACAACATTAAATAACAAAGGTTTAATATCTTATACACATTCAAAGCCATCTTCATTCTGCCCCTTATCCACTCTTTGTCATTATGTCCTTCTGTCTATGTAAGAGTTTTCGGTCACTCCATGTCATTATGTCATTCTGTCTGAGGATATTAAAATCTCCAATCGTTCAGAGCTTTTAAGTCTCTTCCTGTCATTATGTCATTCTGTCTGAGAACATTTAAAGCGTTGTTCATTCTGTCCCCTCTGTCTTCGTGCAATTAGCGTAATTCGTAGTTCTGTGGTGATAGTTGTTTAGTATTGTCCATACCAGTCTTATTCCCATGTGGCATTATATCATCTTTTAATATGACATTCTATTTATGGATAGTCCGTCTTTGTACCACTCAATTAAACCGCCGTATTTGTATGTCTGTGAAACTCGGTATGAGTATGAAAAGTCTCAACAAAAATGTAGTGAAAGGTAGGTGTTAATGACGAAGGTTATATACATGGTTCACGTCTGTAATCTGCATTAAATCAGTATGTTGTGAGTAGTAGTGGAGAAGATGCCTAATAAGGTGCAAGAAGGGCGTTAACAAGCGTCAAGAAGGGCGTGTTCTTGAATGAAGAAGACCCTCTTCTTAATCTATGAAGGGCATGTATAGGATATGAGGTGGGCGATAAATCTTTACAAAATTGTGCTAAGGTTAAAGTAAAAGATAATCATCTTCTTCTCTTCTTCTTCTCTTTAATCCTTCAATGAAATACGTAATTTGTTGATAGTAGTTTCTATTTGTTTCTGATGAATGGTGATTTCCTCAAAGTTCTTTAATCTGTAGTAACGTCATACATTTTATGGTACTAAATAATAATAATGTGGTTCTATGACGTATAACAAAGACAGCAAAGCAAGACAAGGTGTCGTTCATGACTTTATTCATGGGATGAGCGAATTAGAAGAATGGTAGAATTGAGTTCTACTCGATACTATGTAAGGTGGAATATGCGTGCGTTCTTATCATTTTACTTGTAATTTTCTAATTCTTCATTTATGTCATCAATGAGAGTGCTTATAGAAACATTCAGCCCAAATCCATCGGGGACAGGGAATATTAACGCCTTGTTTATGTTATGCACTTGTAGTTTCCTGATAGTAGTATTAAGGAACTCTGCTAACTCAAAGCATTTACATATAGAGCCAGACATTGCTTTTGTTTGGTTTATATAATATGATGCAAAATCATTGAATGGGAACAAAATAACATATAAGTCGCCGTTTTTCCCTTCATTTAGAATGATAGAATCGTCATCAAATAATGTCCATATACACTCCCAATCACATATTCGTTTGATGAAATATGCATAACGTTCTTCAGGAGATAATTGTATTACAGCCTCAATTTCTTGTTTAGATATTTCCATAATCATTTTGTTTATTTCTATGCCTCTGGTTGTTTTTGACTTTGGTAGACTACTTTGATGTCTTGTCTTTAGAAACGGTTGACTCCGTTAATTGCTACATCTTTCTAATGTTGACTTGATATCTTTATTACTGTTGATAGTTGTTAGAGTTTCTTTTATTACCATTAAGGATTGCTTGAAAGGTGTGAGCAGTGCGGTAACCTTTTACCCATAATGCAAAGGTAAAGTTATTTTGGAGATTACACCAGTGTTTTGCTTTATAATAATCTATCCTTGTGTTGTCATATCGGAAGTGTTTATAGGAGGTCCCGTATCGTTGTTCATGTACCGACTTAGTCGATGGAAGGGGATGTAGTCATGAATAGTCTTGCGATTACGCAAGTTATTGTAGCTATCATAGCCAGCATACAAAACAGCAATAGCTTAACTGTGGTATGCTTTCACAGAATAACTCATATAGTTGCAGATGAGCGTGGAACTAATTATTGTTTCATCAATGTTACCGTAGACGGATAATAGTCTACTGCAATGGATGAGACGTAGTATCTGATTCAGCCACATGCCATAACTTTGTGCATGACACCAATTTTGGGATTGTCTTAAGGTGTCATATTAAAGGTGTATTGTGCATCATCACGTGGGTCATTATAACTCGTAAACGTATCAGTAGGTTCAAAGTTAAATCCATAACCATAAATAGTACTCTCGGACATAACTCTTTTTTTATAGCCAGATATAGCCACACGATACTTGCCTTTGCCGAGTCTTATTCTAAATCCTTTATACAGTGTTTGACCATCTAAAGTCTGATAGGATAAACAGTCCTGTGCAGGATCTTTAAATAAACTTACTCTAAAATTAGCTAAACTCCCCAAAGAGCCAATCCAAACGTTATCGTCTTCTACATTTAGATTAAATCCATCATAGGTAAAAACTTCATTCCAATTGTCTTTTATAATGTCTTCGTGACCTATTAGAATCTCATAATCTATTGAGTCAATGGGTAAGATAGGAATCCACACTCCTTCCTTCAGTGAATCAATATATAAGTCATTATTGTCTTGAAAGACCTTCAAGAGATTTTTACTCTTTATTTGTTTTCTTGTAAGAAACCTCTTTAAAGAAGTTATACAAGCAACATAAATGCCATAACTTTCGACTGATAGTATTCTTTTTCCCATTCTTTATTTGTTGAAAAATATATCATTGTTTTATAGTATAACGTTTTTTAGCTTCTGTAAATCCTCTAAAAGCGTTACGCCTTTATATCGAATATCATACAAATAGAGAACCGAAGATATCATAAATCATAACGTACACTTCTGCCATTTATTGTATTAAGCATTCGTGGAAAGTTCTTAGAGTCCTATATCCGACTTTGTGATTGGATATGAGGATATAGTAAACATAATTTGATATAAGATTTATCTTTCAACTTACATCTTGTGTTCTTTCCATCTTATGTCTACTTAGAAACCTGATACGTCAGGATTTTGTCAGTCTGTTTTATAAATAAACTAATCGAAAAAAGCAGGTTTACCTAATTTGATAAAAGAGGAATTCAAAGCGTTATGAGCAACCTGTTGGAGCGAGCTTCTCGATTTAAGGTGATTGACATGTATCTTTATCATAAACAAGTTCAATCGTTGACCAATGGCAAGAACATACAAAGGTGCGCTCAGAATATCGTTGGATATTATTTATATTGATGGTTTCTATATCATCAGTTCTTTCTCCTAACATCTTTATATATACTTCGTGAAAATGATAATCAGTAATCTTGAATTCGACTATTCTGAACCCTTTATTCTCTAAATATTGAATTAGTGTTGTTATAGGATTACAGACTTTGATGTTTTCTATTTGCATATACTTCTATTAAATTTGCTTGATTCTAATTCTATTGAGGCTTCATAAGGTGTTAGTTTTTCATTATAATCTTCTAAAGTATTGCGTTGCACCACCTCTACTATATTGAAGATTAGCTTTTGTTACATATCCATTTTGAGTTGAATTATTTCTGGTTAAACTTATAGGATATTGGTGATGTTAATTATCTGTCATTGATTTATTATGCCAGAATGGGTTATTGTAGGAACCTGTCTTATTGTCACAGAATACATTTTGAGATGTAGGCTATCCATCGAAGACATACTGTTGGTATGCGAAAGTAATATTAAGTAGCTGTGTAACCCCACTACTTTAATACTCGTACACCAAGTTTCTGAAAAGTAACTTAACGACTACTATTATGTCTACTAATCATGAATATTACTGGAAATCTC
Source organism: Prevotella sp. oral taxon 313 (assembly GCF_003043935.1). Classification (NCBI taxonomy): domain Bacteria; kingdom Pseudomonadati; phylum Bacteroidota; class Bacteroidia; order Bacteroidales; family Prevotellaceae; genus Prevotella; species Prevotella sp. oral taxon 313. Next base: position 1,508,008 of record NZ_PYXE01000001.1, on the reverse strand, counting down.
GCCAAATTCAATTTCATTCTCAAATGATATATAAATGATCTTCGTATAATCTTGAGATAGGAAATAGTGATGTTGAGGTATGTCTTCTATTAATAAGGGGATTATCTTTAATAAATCATTCAAGTAGAACTCATATCCATTCTCCGTCAAACTGTCTCCAATATATATAATCGTATCATCCTTACGATATACTCTCGCCTCTATTAACCCTTTAATAAGATTAATGGCTTCAAAAGAGACGTCTCTTTGCTCGGCTTTTATATACTTATAATTATTTAATTTACTAAGTTTAAGCCGCTCTCCGATGATGGGGATATGTTTTTTTAGATTTCCTATGTAATTAGAAAGGTTGGGAATAACAGTGTAATTTATCTTCTGCTCTTCTGCACTCTTTATTAAGATGTTATCATAATAATTATTCATAAATCAGTAAACTATTATTTGTAATGTTATTCGTTGCATATACCGACTGTTCTTGTAGTTCACGATTGTGCTATCTGATATTGGTTGAAGTGTTATAATTCGATTAATAGCAAGAACTATCTAAGTGTCCAATTCTCCAATGATGAACAGAAATCTTCAAAGTTAGGAGCTATTTCTATCAAGCCTTCTTCCATTGGATAGTCATGATAAAATACTTTAATAACTCCTGTTGATACTTCTATCCAAATATCATTACCACACCCATCATCAGCAAAGGGGATGTGAGTCTTGACTAAAGAATCCATCTCAGAATCATTTTGTAATTGAGGGGTCCGATACTTAATGATATCTTCAAATTTTAAGAAGAACCCTATTTCTATCTTATCCCAATCACCTTTTTCAATAGGGTAAAAGGTGTGTCTGAACATCATTGCTTGCATTGGGAAAAAGACACCATCGTAAGTTAGATATAATTGGATAAAACTTCTCATTTCATCACAATCTATTCCTAACTGTCGTCTTATATCCTTTTCAGAAAGTAGAGATGTCCTACCTTCATATAGTAACTTACTATCTGTAAATGAAACCATAGTTTTATCTTTATCAATTAATATTGTTGTAAGTCAGAAAATTTCGTAAAGTAGGGTAGAGGGGTGTAGGTTTTGCATCATTGGATAGACACATCACACTTTGTTCCAGAGTTTCATTACGCGTAGCACAGCCAAGTCGATTACGCTATCACAGGGTGCTGTTACATGACAAAGCTATCTGCTTTTATCAAAGCTGTTCTCTGCAACCGAACCAAGTGGGGCTCTTGTCGCTATTTGAATTTTAGTTCTGTTGAATCTGTAAAGTACGTGTTTAATATCTCTTTGCGCTGTTTGTCATCAGAACCTCCCGAAATAATCTTAATAGCTAAGCTGTATTCCTTAGGCAAACTCCTATTAAAGACTAAATCCTTATAGGGATCTACGCTCTTATTATATAAGGAACATAAATATAACCGTTCATTGGTGTATGGGAAAACACACATGCCTGTTAATTCATATCTGTCTATGATGTCATTAGCTTCTAATGGAATATCAGCACAAATAACCTCATCAAAGACACCACTAATATGTGTGCGGAGTGGTTGTTCGGGTGTTGGGCTCCACCATAAATCTTTCTTTACTAACATACCTCCAGGCTTATGACCTAATATTACACAGTTAATTTCTTGGTCGTCCCCTTGATATGCAACTACTTTTCTACTGCCAGGATATTGGTTTATCCACGTGTCAGAATCTATCTTTCTAATATCTGGTATAGCGTCTTTTAATATAGATATCTGGCTACAGCGGAGGTACTGTCTGGTGACAGCTGCGGTAAATAAGACTGATAGTTTCATTGTATTCACATTGTGAAGGGAACTTTCTGTACTGAACATGTTGTAAAACCTGATATAAGGATGTTTAAGCATCTGTCCGACAACAAATACTCCTTTACGTGTTTCGATATTCAAGACTCGATTCTCTTTCCAAGATACTCTTGTCATACTTTATAATGTTTTTTGTCCTTTATGTAGTTTTGTTAAGTCAGTAACCTTAGTATTATCTTTCGTTTCTAAATATTTGTTGGTAAGTAGTTAGGTACTTACTTGTATCTTATCATTGTGCTTAAGCTTCATATTATAGTTTTGTCTTCATTTGAAATGTACGAAAAGAGTATATAAGAAAGTGGTTGTTAAGGATGGATGGCATGCGAGTATAGTAATGATAAGATGTAGTAACAGAGTTGGCAAGTAAGTGAGTTATAAGTTATAACAGCTATAACAAACCCTCGTTCACTTGCCAACAATGCTATTATCTAATTAACTTGTTATCTTGTCAACTTACTTAACAATCACCTTGCGTGTAGTTCCATCAGAAGACTTAACGATGTTCAGACCCTTCTGAAGCTTCTGAATTTGACGACCATCAATGGTGTAATACTTTTCTGTTGTGGCCTTATTGAAGTTTGCACTCTCGATACCAGCGGTAGAAAGTTTGGCAACCATTGGTTCGCTTGAATACTTCTTGCCGTCAGCCTCATAAACCATTACGACCTTGGCGGTAGTGATTGAACTGTCATAGAAGTGAAGAATACGAATGTTATCGCTGACCTTGAAATCATAGTTTCTCATGTCCTGATAGTTGAAAGGAATATTAGTCATTTCGTCCTCATGCATGTAATTGTATTGACTTGCACTCTTCTTGAACTTGAAAGGTTCTGTGCTATCATTTACATAGACATTGTAGTACATCTTCTCTGGGTCGAGATAGTTGCCGTCAACATCTGCGTTCTTAACATAGAACGCTAATTTAATCTCATTAGAAGTGTTATCGTAGTCTGGAGTAGATGTGAAATAGAAGTATTCAGGTGTCGCTGGTGCTCCAACCTCCTTCTGAATGTAAGGTGTCAAGGTAAGACCCTCATAGCTCTCTATATAGTCTTCACCAGTAATGTTGTCATCACTTGCTCTACCTAAAGAAGTTCTAAGAATCTTAGAAGCAGTCAGTTTACCAGTTGCATCAATGCTGAACTCAAGGTTATCTGCAGCCTTGGTTTCATTCTCGAAAGCTGCGGCAAAGGTGTGATATTCCGACTTATCGCTATCGTATTTCTTAAAGTCTGTCTTCTTGGTAATACCCAAATACTGATTAGTAGACATGACAGCCTTGTCGCCCTGCTTGGTTAGTCTCACCCAAACGTTTGCGAGTTTCTCAGCCTTGAACAACCCCTTGATGTAGATATCGTTATTATCTGTCATCGCTTCAACAATACGTGGCGAAGGTTCAGACTTAGATGAAACAATATACTGAGCCTTCACAGCTGTAGAAGGAGGCGTAATTAGCTGTTCGCCAAGTGGCTCAATCGTAAGAGCCCAGTCGCCACCATAGTTGTTTTGCCAGCTATTTTCATAGGCAGCAGCCCATATTTGCTTCTTCTGACCCATACCTTTCATCACGAGTTTATTGTTCTCCCAAGTGAAATCAACATAGTTCATAGTTGTACCAACAGGCTCGTAACTCTTTCCATCATCATTAGAAACCATACGATTAAGGGTGATAGTACGCTCGCTACTTTCCTCTTCTTCATCGTCCCCACCGAGGTCGTCTGTAAGTATCGCCTGTGGTAGCTTTGCTCTATACTTACCATCAGCTTGCTTCTCAAGCTTTAACCATGACTTACTGTCGAGGCCTGAAAGTGGATTATAAATATAAATACAGCCATCATCTCCGATAACAATCTTAGACACTAAACCTTCATATCTGCCTTGCTGAACACCTGTCCAACCCTTCTTAACCCAAGACTTAGTTGAGCGGTATAGGTTTTCAATCAGCTTACCTTTAGGCGTGTCCTTTATTATCTGAGCGGATGCCGTAAGGCTCAGAACTAATGCACAAATTGAGAATAAAGTTCTTTTCATATCTTATTACTTTATGTTAGTTGAATTGTATTGTTTGTCATTTTTAGAAGTCATAACCAATGCCTATGGTGCAATAGCTGCTTCCTGCGTTTGCAGTCTTCAGATTATATGCTCCGTTCAAGCGCAGTCCTTGATACTTGAAGCCTGCTCCCATAGTGACATGACTAAGGTCGTGGTCACCATACTCATAGCCAGCACGTACAGAAACCATCTTATCGTAGGTGTATTCAAGTCCGCCACCAAGCATAAAGAGCTTTGCCTCTGTAGGTTGGAAGAAGTAACGAGAAGACAAGGCAGCAGCCACTTGATGCTTCTCAGCAACATCCACTGACAATGCACCTCCTACGGCAAAATAGGTAGGAAGTGTTGTTTTATGCTTGTTACCATAATCGAGTTGTGGACCAATTGCACCTACCTTCGCATCGAGCATGAGGTTGGCCAGTTTGTTGGCAAGGGTCAACTCGTTATTCTGATACGAACCACCCACATTGAAAGCAGCACCCATAGCATTCTTTGATAGGTGACTATAGATAAGACTTCCCGTCGCGTATGCTGCGAAACCCTTACCTAATAAATAGGTGTAACCCAAGTCAATTGTCCAGTTATAGGGCTGATAGTCCTTGGTTGGATTGCCCGAAAAGTCGTAGCCCTTTAACTTCAAGCCTCCAGCATAGCGGAAACCAGCAAAAACAGCATGACGTTTAGCAAACTTATAACCTGCAGTAGCAGCGTAAAGTCCGAAGGTGCCGTCAGCACCCTCAGCCTTTTCAAAAAAAGAAGCAGCCACATCAGCAGTGAACGTCTTATCTGTTGCGAAGAAAGCAGCAGGATTGTTATATAGGTACATACCCTCGGCTGCAACCGAAGCATTACCCATAGCGGCCGTCTTAGCATCGGTGTTGACCGTCAGAATAGAGAGGTCTTGTCCCTGGGCATTAGCCTGCGCAGCACCGAGAAATGCTGCGCAAGCCATGAGAATTATATGTTTTGTATTCATACTTGTTGTGTTTATCGTTTAATGAATAGCTGGGTATGATTTCCCTTGTTGGTATAGACGGTTAGTTTATACGTCCCAGGGTTCAGTTTAGAAAGGTCGAGTGTAGCTACGTTGTACTTGTCTGGTGTCACGGTAGCCTTCATCAGACGCTCGCCCACAGTAGAACTAATAACGAGTTCAGCCTGTTTTACTTCAGGATTGAGCAAGGTATGAATATCCTTCTGTACTGGGATAGGGTAGACAGCATAGACTGGAGCCGATTTCTTTTCGACCACACGAACTTGGAAAGAGCCGTCAGATGATGTCTTGCGACCGTCAGAAGCAATGATGCTGATGCGTGTGACACCCTTACTCATTGGTTTCAACTGAAGGTTGTCATTGCTGATAGTAGTCGAAGCAACACCCCCATTGGCAACATTCGCTTTATAGGTAAGTTGCGTGTTACTGCTGTGTGTATAATGACCAGCTAATGGTATCGTAACGACTCCTTCGTCCATACCGATGATATAGTTCTCGAAAGGCTTTGTTAGCTGTGGTGGGATATATTTCACAATCTTAAATGTAAAGCTCTGCTCGGCCTTTGCACCTAAGTCATCAGAGAGTATGAAAGTACAGTTATAACTACCAGCTTCAAGCACAGGAACGAGGTTGACGGTCACAGTATTGCCCTTCACCGTGTAGGAAACACCCTTTGTCTCACCCGTAGCCTTGATGTCCCAGTTGTGACCATCAGGGTCGGCAACGTTGAAAGAGAATGACTTACGATCGTTCTCCATGACCTCTATGGCCTCTGTTGGGAATCCTGTAGCCTCAGGAGCATGGTTGAGTCGGGTTGTACACTTCTGAATCATAGGTTCAGAGAGGTTGCCCCAACGGTCTACTGCCACTACTGCAACGCTATAGGTAGTGTTATCTTTCAAGTCATCGAAGTCATACTTAAGCGTCTCACCCAAGCTGTGTCCCATGCCATTGATTTCTCTGTAAGTCATATCCTTGAGCTTATCAGCTGTCAGATCACCCTGAGCAATGTAGAGTCGATAGAAGGCTGCAGTCTTATCCTCGTCCTTTGCGATACTCCACTCAGCATTGATGTCTACGAAATCAGGTTTGAGCGTCAGTGTTCCTACCTTCTCAGGGGCAATTTTCGTGTCTGTTTCAAAGGCCGCCTCAGCGTCGATATAACCCTTACCTAATTTCCCCTTATACGTAGGATTTTGTTCGTCGATATTATAAGGACGGTAGGCGGTGGTCAGGCGTGTCTTTAGTTCTTCATTAGTAAAGCCTTGACGACCGAAGTAAGAGGCGATGAGTGCCGCAATACCTGATACGTGTGGACAGGCCATAGAGGTACCTTGGAAGTAAGCATAACCCGATGCTACCTTCTTTTTGGGTACGGTGCTCAACACACCAGCCGATGTTCCGAAGCGGTCTTGGTCGCCACCTGGTGCCGTAATCGTCACCCATTTCGCATAATTACTATAACTTGCTTTGCTGAAATCCCATGCCATAGCAGCGACAGAAACCGTCGGAGCATAGCAAGCTGGGTAAGCAGAAAACTCTTTATTCTCATTACCAGCAGCAAAGATGACCACACCGCCCTTCATTGGAGAGTCTGGACGCTGATTGCCGTTAGCGTCACAACCAGCCATCTTGATGAAGTAGTCGATGGCTTCCTTCAGTAGTTGAGGCATGGAGGTGACGCCTGCTGTTGACGAGTAGCCCCAAGAGTTCTGACAAATGACAGCCCCGTTGTCAGCAGCATACTTAATGGCAGCTGCCGCATCGCCCTGCTCGTCTTTGTTTCTGAATATCTGACAACTCAACAAGCGTACGCCACTATCGGCCGAGCCATCGCCACCAGCGATACCAGCCACACCCTTTCCGTTATTGTTGCGAGCTGCAACAGTACCTGCAACGTGGGTTCCGTGTCCGCCATCATCGGGTTCGATAGTACCGCCAACAACGTCTTTAGCAGTCACAAAGTTGTAACCATAGATATCGTCAACAAATCCGTTGCCGTCATCATCAACGTTAGGCTGACCGTTCTTTTCCTTTTCGTTGACATAAAGATTGTCTTTCAAGTCCTCGTGTGTGATGTCAATACCACCATCGACAACGGCTACGATGACATTCTTCTTACCTGTTGTGTATTTCTCCCAGACAGGTTTAACATTACAGTCAGCCCCACGCTTAGCATGAGGACTGATGGTTCCATCGTTATAGTAATGCCACTGTTTAGCGAGGAGAGGGTCGTCGAAATTGCTGGCACCTCCCTGTGTATTTGCTTCAGAAGGACTATAAGGAGTCATCTTAACCGTTGGTCTGGCCATTGGTAGTACTCGTTCAGCACATTCAACACCGTCAGCTTTCTTGAATTGGTCTAATACTGCTGCCACATCCTTGCTCTTGTCGAAGTAGATAGTGTACCAACGGTCGAGTCCCTCGGCAACTGTTCGTGCTTCATAGATGCCAGCTGGCTTAAATACTCGTTCCATCTTATACGCACCAGAATATTGCATTGCAGAGGTCATAGCCGATGGGACGCTTTGCATCTCAACACTTCCGCTGCGGGTTGTAGGGATTGCTTGATTCGTACCCTTTGCCAGTTTCACATTAATGCAGCCTTTTACCGCAAAGAGGTCTTTGTCAATATTGACCGAGCGTGTGTCGGATGCGGTCGCATCTAAGTCTTGGCTGTCTTGGCATGAGGCCGTAACCATCATGCCAGAGAGCGCACACGCACATAGATATATAATAGATTTTCTCATCAATGTACCTTTTATTTATTTCTTTTGATTGGTTTGTTTGAGCATACGTTCCACCTTAGCCAGTCGCTGTTCTTTACTTCCTGCAAAGACCGTAGGCTTGTACAGGACGGTAATCTGCATGACTGCCTTACCGTTGTTGACGTCGGCATACTCGCCACCTGAGATGGCCAAGGTCAGATAGTCAGAACGACGCGCATAGACATGATGCTTGCCATTGTAGCCAACGAACTCGAAGTTGTTGGAAGTGAGGAGCTTATCAAACTCATGGGTGACGAACCACTCGTTGCCGTACTGCCATATACCTAAATTAGGCTGACCATAGAACAGGCTGTACTGCTCAATGCTTCCGACCTTATCTTGTGGAGTTGTAGCATCACTGCGGAGGAAGAAGAAATAAGTACGTGCAATCAGTGTAGGGTCGTTTGTCTTGTAGAGAAGAGCCTCAACCTCGTTGTTCTTAGTCGTTTGACGCTTCATCTCCTCACTATTCTTACCCTGTTCATATTTCTCAACATCGCTTATCTTCTTGTCAGACTTGTTCAGAAGGTCGATAGGACCAAGGTCAAGACTACTAAAAGTAGGGTAGCTGCGGTCCTGTGTATGCATCTGATAGAAGAACAGTACAACACTGTTATTCTCCTCTCTGATGTCTACATCCATTGTATAAGCCTCTTTGATATTGACGTAATGATTGGTGTCGTTTTCGTCTCTTGTATATCCATTAGCTCTCATAAAGTCCTGGAAAGCTTGTGTCTTAACGGCGTTAACACCTTCTCTTGTTAGTGAACGCGTGTAGACACGGGTCGGTACACCATATTTAGTGTCGTTTACATAGACCACATCCTTGAACAATGGCGATGGTGTTCGGAAGAAGTAACTCTCTTCATAGATGCCGTTTACCTCGTCAGGTCCGCCATATTCTGTAAGAATACTCCCTCGACGATACTCGTAATCCATCATCTTATGCAGACTGAAAGGATTACCTGGGTTGCAAGCCAAGATGAAGGTTGCCACACCTGGTTGCTTGACAACGACCTCATTGTTCTTCCCTGCGATGGTTATCGTGAGTTTCGTAGTTCTTTCAGTAGCACTATAGTTAGGCTTAGAAATAAACTTCAATCCATGTTTCTTCTGAATAACTTGCATCCAGTCAGGCTTTTCGTTCTGTGTAAGGTCATACGACATGCCCTCTAACTTCAAGTCGACAGTGGTTGTACCACCCGCCTGTGGTAGGACAATCTCACCTTTGGTAATATCCAAAGAGATATCAGCAGCACTCTGGCTGACCATGATTTTCTGTACTGCCAAACCACCATCAACAAGGATATAGCTGCTTCTCTCCGCCCCAGATGTGTTCGGATCTACTTGTACAGCAATCTCGTTTCCGCTCTGTGTAAGGTGTACCCACGGCTTAGGGGTTGTGGTAACCCATTCCTTACAGTTCGTATTCACCGTAATTGTCTTCTCACCTACCTGATTAGAAAAGCTTATCTCCTTCTCTGAAACATTCAGATAGGGCTGTTCGAAGCTGTCATTGTCAGCACATCCAACCGCCATTCCTAATAATAGGCATAGCAGGGAGAACTGTACCAGCTTATGTATATTGATTATACGCATATCATGTAATAATTTAATAAGGTATAAGAATCAGATTAGAACTTCAATGCTTTCTTAGCAGCAGAGAAGTTTTTAACCATCTTCGTCTGTGCTGTTAAGCCCTTACTACTTACACCTGATACGGACGGGTCATAGCTATAAAGCAGTGCGAGCACTGGTGCGTCATTGTCTAACACGCATGTAACATCAATCACTAAGTGGTCGCTTTCACGTACGAAGAAGTGGTTGTTGCCTGATGTACGGAGGAATGAGAAGCCCTCATCACCAAGTAGTTTCTTGAGCTCCTTGGTTGCAACCCATTTACTACCATACTTCCACACACCGAGGTTAGTGTCTTTGAAGAGCAAAGCACCAATCTGTACGCTACCAAGATTGTCTGGTGCGTCACCATCCTTATCCGTTGTATAGAAGATGTGAATACGTCCGTATGCTGCAGAAGGGTCTGTGCTTGCCTTCAGCTTATATTGAAGCTGTGACACCTCTGAGGTCTTGTGCTCGTTGACGGTGCGTTCTTCTTCCGTGCTACCAGCCCTCTGCTCGTATTGTTCTACTTGTGCTAACTTCACGTTGTCCTTCTGTAGTAACTCAAGAGGATAGAATGGTAGCTTATTGAAAGTCTTGTATTCACCAGTCTGCTTCATGATAGGAGTGAAGGTAAGATTGACTCCTTCGTTGTTCTCTTTCTCTGATATATAGACCTTCAAAGACAATAACTCCTTCTCATTCGTGTATTCTCTGTCAGACTGAGAGTTGCTGCGTACATAGCCATTGTCTGTCAAGAACTTATCGAAAGCCTTGTCTTTCACGGCGTCGATAGCCTTTCTGCCATCGCCAATCATGATGATCTGTGATGGATTGATACCATCAGAACTGCAATACTGAACTAAGGTAAAGATAGGAGATGGGGTGATGAAGGTGTAAGTCTCCTCAAGTCCGTAAGCAGGCATGGCAGCTTGATACTCGCGCAGATAGCTACCACGCCCTAACTCGAAGTCCATAATCTTGTGCTCATCCTGTGGTACACCAGGGTTGATAGGCAAGAGATAACGCTGAATACCAGGTTGTGACACGACAATCTCACGGATGACACTGCCACTCTTGGCATATAGTTTCACCTCACGGGTCTGGTAGCTATCGTTGCGTTCAGCTATCAGTTTGATTTCTTCCTCAGCCTTAACAATCTTCAACCAACTAACTTCTTCGCTCGTAGTTACGTCATAGACAGCTGAGTTAGTGGTGATGTCAATTGTCTTCTCGCCACCTGTTTGTGGGAGATAGATAGCATTCGGAACCACGTCGAGCGTCACGTCGGCTGCACTCTGGGTCACAGCAATCTTGCCAGTAGCGCCATTGGCATTTACAAGAACATAACTTGTGCGCTCTGCACCCATCTTATTTTCAGTTACCTTTACCTTCAGTACGTTACCGTCCTGAACCAGCGAGAGCCATTCGCCTTCCTGTGGAGACGATGCGATCCAGCTGTTTTGATTGGTTGTTACACTAATGTTCCTTTCACTTACGCCTTTGTCAAAGGTGATGTTGTTTTCTGAAAGGACCAGTGTTGGCATCTCAAACTCGTCTTCCTTAGCACATGAAAACAGGCAAAGAAGGATGCCACCTAACATTAGGGAGTAGAGTGTCTTTTTTAATTCCATACTCTTTAAGGGTTTTATAAGATAATAAATATATTGATTCATACTCAATTCGAAGGGTTGTAATTGGTTTTTTGTATTCATATTCTCGGTAAGATATTGACTACGTGGCCTTTGTCTTAATTTATATTAAGGTGAGGTTTTCTTTTACAAAAATAGGATTTAATGAGAATAAAAACAAGCTGATTGAGTTAAAAGAAACTAACCTTATGTTATTTATATTTATCATGAAAGTGGGTGTCAACGAATGGGAATATCCCTTCTCGTGCTCCTCTTTTGAATTGAATAATAGGTTCTTGACGACTTCTGCCAAGTCTGTCACCTTAAATGTCATACTAATTAAATCCATATTTATCACGGCCTGTAAAAATAACGAGTGCAAAGGTAGTGGCTTCCTACGGATGTGACAATACCTATTTATTAGGAATTTACACTCGTTTCTTTGTGTTGATGTGTCCTCTTATCCCTAATTAAGATGACAGAATTTGCTTTCTCAATAGTCGTTTGTTTGTTTTGACGTTCGTAAAATATCATTACAAAACGAGTATTCTATAACCTTCTTTATTACGATAAAGTATCTTGTTAATAGCACTATATAACTAACAGATAAACAGTAGGTTATATACTCTATTGGAGAAGGGCGTCTTTAAGCTTCAAGAAGGGCGTTGACAACGACGAAGAAGGGCATGTTCTTGAAGGGAGAAAGGCCTTGTCTTGAAGCTAATCAGGCGTTGGTTAGTTTTAAGGGTGTGAATTTCTTTTACATAATAGTTAGTGGGTATGGGTGATAAGGTGGATGGTTTAGGTTCTGTTCCATAGTGTGCTGTGTTTGTAGGTGTTAATATGTCCATCCAAGAACGGATAAAATAGTGAGTAGACGAAACTTAGTTGAGAAGGTATTTCTTTGCCAATGAGTTTGTAGGATATGATAATGAATAAGTATAAGGACTATTACACAAGTTTACATGTTGCGTGGACTATAATCCAGATTGATATATATTGAGTTTCAGATATGACTATTGTAAAGTAAATAAAAATACCCATTGAACGTGTAGAGTTGGATAATTCAACTGTACACGCTCAATGGGTTTACGACAGATGGTCGTGGGTTTTAAGCCTTTCGCTTCTTAGTACTCCTTCTCTTCCACCACAGGTAGTAACCGCTAATAGGTAGGAATCCCCCGATAAAGGCTGCGATGGCATAGAGAACACGTGAGAACCAGCCGCCCCAAGAACCTGTGTGCAACTGCTTAAAGAGTTTTCCTCCCTTTGGCTTCTTGCCTTGCTGGTCGCCTTTCATGTCTTTTGTCCCATCTTTCTGTGCCTGTGGTTGCCCCTTTATCTTACTTGTGTCTGGCTGTGCAAAGGCTTTCTCGTTTGTCTCACCCTGCTTTGCTCCGTCTTTCGACAGCTGTGCCTTCATTTCCTTGGGAGGCATTGGTTGACCAAAGAGTTTAGACATTCCCTGTCTGTACCAGCCGAAGGAGAATACAGGACCAGTCAGTGCCATGAGGAAAAGGAAGATGAATACATAGATACCTAACGACACATGTGAGTCGTAAACAAATCTGCGAAAACCTTTGTTGGTGCTGACTGTTAGTCGACTTTTCAGTGCTTTCTTACTCTTAGGCCACCAGACGACGACGCCGGAGAGCAATACAAGTACCATACACATGGACGTCACTGCCGTTAGAATTCGTCCTAACGATAGTCCACCATCGTGTGCATTCTCTGGTTTCATGAATAGCCAGCGGTGTAAGCGTACTATGTCTGTATAGAGAGGAATCTCTTTTGCATTCATGTCAAACAGCGGTGCGAGGTCTTTGAATAGTAGTAGCGCAAGTCCACTGAAGCATAATACGGTCATCACCACGCCAAGTGGTAATGCTAACCATCGGTGTATTTTTAAGCAGAATTTTCTCATTTCTTATATAATTATTGTTTTCGTTTCTTGTTTGTAAGCTGTTATCCTTTCGCTATCCCTTTCGTTTAAGATGGCTTTTGAGACTTATTTGCTTAGATGCTTACAACCTTGAAAGGTTTAATGAGCGTAGAGCGAATAAGTGATTATTTATATAATAAGATGTAGTAAGTTGTTGTGTTTACTGCCGAAATAGGTCAACACAGCTTCATTCGTCGCCATATCCAATTAGGGATAAGGCGCCAGAGGAAGGTGAGGACGGCCCATCGTGTGTCGATGACACAGACATGACGACGACAGTTGACAGCTTTTAGAATGCTGCGTGCCACCTTTTCTGTAGTCATCAACATAGGGAGACGAGAACTGCCAGCGAGTAGGGGAGTGTCGACAAAGCCCGGACGAATATCTGTGAAATGGATGTTATGATGCTTAGAGATAGCAAGCTGCTCCAATGCCTGTAGGTAGGTGTTCTGCATAGCCTTACTTGCACTGTAAGCAGGAGCAGGTCCGAGTCCCTTTGTTCCAGCGATAGAAGTGATGCAAGCGATGTGTCCTCCGCCATTGTTAGCAAAGTAGCGATAGGCACAACCAACCAATCTTGTGAAGCCAACAGCATTTGTTTCCATCGTTTTGAGCTCTTTCTCGGCTTCAAGACTTGGGTTTTGCCAACCGATACCTGCCGCATGGAAATAGAGATCGAGCCCTCCCATGCGTTCAATAAGTTGTTGTAGGGATGCTTCTGCAGCTTCGTCTGTCACGTCAATCTGCGCTGTGAATACACGCTCTGGTGCGAGGTTTTGTAGGTCTGTCAGCTTGTCAATACGACGGGCTGCCACACCAACTACCCATCCTTGGGCTATGAACAATCGTGCCACCTCATGTCCGATACCACTACTGGCACCTAATACGATAGCTTTCTTCATTTTAGTAGTTCTTTAGGGAGTAGTTCGTTGAGGCTATCCTCACGTATAATCTTAGGTGCAGCCTTGCCAGGAAGAACTAAAATCTTCTTCCCTTTGCGATAGATATGTAACTGTCGAGCACGGACCACAGCCGTTATCTCGTCATCAGTTTGCATCGCCTGCCATATAGGATAGTAAACTCCATCCTCATTAAAAAGCTTCTTCTGCAGGTGTGAACACATATTGGTTGTGTCGAGTTCTATCATTTCTTCTGTTGATTTGAATGTTATTGCGTGGATACAATATCGTTTCTTATTCTTTTCTTTTGCAAAGTTAGGAAAATAAAGCAGTATAACAAGCAATGGAGAAGAAAATGCGTGATTTGTGTAAGGAGGTGGAGTTGTGGCTGAAGAGATATTTTCCTTTCTGTCTTAAGATGCTAAAAGGCTGTTTAAGATATGCTGAAAGTAGTCTTAAGATGTGTTGAGAAGTTGTTTAAGATACGTTGAGAAACTGTTTAAGATAGGATGGAAAGCTGTTTAAGCTGTGTAGGAAAGCTATCTTAAGCTGTGCTGATGAGGTGTCTTAAGATTGGTTGGAAAGTTGTCTTAATATGCTGAAAAAGAGAAAGGTGTAAGCCACGTAATCCGTTGGTTTACACCTCTCTTGCGGAAAGAGGGGGATTCGAACCCCCGATACCCTTTAGGGGTATACACGCTTTCCAGGCGTGCCTCTTCAACCACTCGAGCATCTTTCCTTGTGGATTCTGAAGCATATAGCTTGTCTATCGAACCCAAACTGGTTTGCAAAAATAGAACTTTAGTTTTACAATAAAGCGATAGTAAAACTTATTTTAAGTTTCTTTAAGGCTTTTGGCGGTCTTTTCCTTTCTGTTAGTTTTGTGCAATTCATCGTTTTGTTTGTGAGCGAATACACTTGTAATAAGTCAAAACAAGTAAATACACTTGTAACTCTATAAGACAGGTTAATATGTCTGAAATAAACGTTTAATATCATGTATGCTGTTGTTTCAAGGCTGAATATGAGCTGACAAGCACGTTGTTATCCCTAATGATAGCACTTAGTTTGGGACTTGTTGTGGTTAAATGGAATATTTGATGCTATTTTTATTACTTAATGACCCGTCTAATTCACATAAAATTAGTATCTTTGCACATTAGTTTATAACCAACTAATTTAGTTTAGAAAGATAATAATTAAACATAACATACATCGTGGCTGAAACAAAGTACATTTTCGTTACGGGCGGAGTAGTTTCTTCACTTGGTAAAGGAATTATCTCGTCATCAATCGGTAAGCTTCTTCAAGCAAGAGGTTACAACATTACCATTCAGAAGTTTGATCCGTACATCAACATCGATCCAGGTACGCTGAACCCTTACGAGCACGGTGAGTGCTACGTGACGGAGGATGGTATGGAGACCGACCTCGACCTCGGTCACTACGAGCGCTTTACGGGTATTAAGACCACGAAGGCCAACTCAATGACTACGGGACGTATTTATAAGAGTGTCATCGACAAGGAACGTCGTGGTGACTACCTGGGTAAGACCATTCAGGTAGTACCGCATATCACGGATGAGATTAAGCGTAATATCAAACTGTTGGGTCAGAAGTATCACTATGACTTTGTGATTACTGAGATTGGCGGTACTATTGGTGATATTGAGTCAGCTCCATTCCTTGAAGCAATACGCCAGTTGAAGTGGGAGTTGGGCAAACGTGCTATTAATCTTCACTTGACATACGTTCCTTACCTGAGAGCTGCAGGGGAGTTGAAGACTAAGCCAACGCAGCATAGTGTGAAGGAATTGCAGAGTGTAGGTATACAGCCAGATGTCCTTGTCTTGCGTACTGAGAAGCATCTTGATGATGATATCCGTAAGAAGGTGGCAGCTTTCTGTAATGTTGATTTCGATTGTGTTGTACAGAGTGAGGACCTCCCAAGTATCTATGATGTCCCTGTAAATATGCTGGAACAGGGTTTGGATGCTGCTATCCTACGTAAGTGTGGGGAGGAAGTTGGTCCTAAGCCTGCTCTTGGTCCTTGGAAGGAGTTCCTCGATCGACAGCGTAAAGCAACGAAGGAGGTACACATCGGACTTGTTGGAAAATACGACTTGCAGGATGCTTATAAGAGTATTCGTGAAGGATTGATGCAGGCTGGAACCTACAACGACCGTAAGACGGTTATTACCTTTATCAATTCTGAAGACTTAACAGACGAGAATGTAGCCGAGAAACTTAAGGGGCAAGATGGTATTGTGATATGCCCAGGATTTGGTCAGCGTGGTATTGAGGGTAAGATAGTGGCCGCTCACTATACTCGTACACATGATATCCCAACCTTCGGTATCTGTCTTGGTATGCAGATGATGGTGATTGAGTTTGCTCGTAACGTCCTTGGTTATAAGGATGCTAACTCTCGTGAGATAGATGAGAAGACTACGCATAATGTGATAGATATCATGGAAGAACAGAAGAATATCACGAATATGGGTGGTACTATGCGTCTTGGTGCATACGAATGTGTATTGCGTCAAGGGTCACATACCTTTAATATCTATAAGAATGAGCATATTCAGGAGCGTCATCGCCATCGCTATGAGTTCAATAACGACTATGAGAAGGAGTTTGAGAAACATGGTATGATGTGTGTTGGGCGTAACCCAGAGAGCGACTTGGTTGAGATTGTTGAGATACCAAGCCTGAAGTGGTATATAGGAACACAGTTCCATCCAGAGTACCAATCAACAGTGCTCGGTCCACATCCGCTCTTCCTCGACTTCGTTAAGACTTCAATTGAAAATCAGAAAAGCAAATAAATGGATAAAAAAACAATCACAGGGTTTGTACTCATAGCCCTGATTCTCTTTGGTTTTGCATGGTGGCAGCAGCCATCAGCAGAACAGAAAGCTAAGCAGAGAGCTGAGTTTGTAAAGGATTCTATCGCTGCTGCCAAGAAAGCACAAACTGCTAAGCTTGCTGCAGAGAAGCAAGCACAACAGAAGGAGGCTGCGGCAGTGGATACAACTGCACTGTTCTATTCTGCATTGAATGGTAAGGCACAGTATATTACACTGAAGAATAATAAGGTGGAATTGACCTTGAGCTCTAAAGGTGGCGTCGTTAAGAAGGCTGTTATCAAGAACTATGTCGGTCATAATATCGCTGTTAAGGATGGTTCGAAGGACCAGAAGGATGTTACCTTGTTTAGTGGTGACGACCAAAGTCTTAACTTTATGTTGGCTACAAAGAATAGTAACATCGAGACAAAAGACCTTGTCTTCACGCCATCAAACGTGACTGACTCTACTGTTACATTTACTGCAGCTGCAGGAAAAGGTAAGATGCTTACCTTAAACTATACCCTTAGTGATGGTTATCTGCTTCGTATGTCATTACAGACTACGGGTATGAATGGACTGTTTGCACCGAATTACAACCAGATGGATATCAACTGGCAGGATCGTTGTAGGCAACAAGAACGTGGCTTTACATTTGAGAATAGATACGCAACGCTTACCTTTAAGAAGCATGATGGCGGTACTGACTATTTAAGTGAGACTGCTGAAAAGGAAGAGACTACGGAGGATCCAATGGACTGGGTGGCTTTCAAAAACCAATTCTTCTCTGCAGTAATGATTTCAAAGGATAACTTCTCTACAGGTGCTAAGCTTAAGAGTACTCCACTTGAGAAATCTTCTCATTACTTAAAGCACTATGAAGCTAACATGAAGGCAGGCTTTGACCCAACAGGTAAGCGTCCTTCAGAGTTTGAGTTCTACTTTGGTCCTAATGACTTCCGCCTACTTCAGTCTGTAGAAAAGCAGAGTCACTTTGGTAAAGAGCTTGATATGGAACGCCTTGTATATCTTGGTTGGCCATTGTTCCGTATTATCAACCGTTGGTTCACGCTTTATGTATTCGATTGGTTGAGGCAAGTATTCCCAATGGGAGTGGTGTTGATACTCATTACCTTGCTGTTAAAGCTCATTACCTTCCCTATGGTGAAGAAGAGCTATATGAGTTCTGCAAAGATGCGCGTGCTCAAACCAAAATTGGATGAGGCTACTAAGCAATTTAATAAGCCAGAGGAGCAGATGCAGAAACAGCAGGCTATGATGCAGAAATACGCTGAATATGGTGTCAGCCCATTGTCTGGATGTCTTCCAATGTTGATACAGATGCCTATCTGGATTGCGATGTTCAATTTCGTACCAAATGCTATTCAGCTTCGTGGACAGAGCTTCCTTTGGATGGATGACTTAAGTACTTACGATCCAATCTTCTCATGGGGCCATGATGTTTGGCTCGTTGGCGATCACATCTCATTGACTTGTATCCTCTTCTGTGGCGCTAACTTACTTTATACATGGTTTACCATGCAGCAGCAGAAAGACCAGATGGTGGGCCAGCAAGCAGATCAGATGAAGATGATGCAGTGGATGATGTTTGCTATGCCATTGTTCTTCTTCTTCATGTTCAATGACTATTCATCAGGTCTTAACTTCTATTATTTCATATCACTCTTCTTCTCTGCAGCTATCATGTGGACATTGCGCAAGACAACCAACGAAGAGAAGCTTCTCGCAATCCTTGAGGCTCATAGAGAGGAGAGGAAGAATAACCCATCTAATAAGGGTGGTGGACTCTTCGCTCGTCTGCAGGCTTTGCAGGAGATGCAGCAACAGCAGCAAGAAGAACTACGTCGGAAACAAGAAGCACTTAATAACAAAAAGAAAAGTCTATAAGCTATGAACAAAAACTTAACCATTGCAATGACTGCCGCTCTAATGATGAGTGGCGGTGTTGCACAAGCGCAGGATGTGAACATCGGACGCAACAATATCACGCTGAAGAGCGACCTCATGACTCCTGAGGCGCTTTGGGCTATGGGGCGTATCGGTGCTGCACAGGCCTCACCTGACGGCAAGAGGATTGTCTATCAGGTGGGTTACTACAGTGTAAAAGAGAACAAAGGACATCAAGTGTTGCGTGTTATGGATGCTGATGGCAAGAACGATCGTCTACTCACCAACTCTTCAAAGAGCGAGAGTGACGCAGCGTGGCTTGACAACAACACCTTAGCATTCCTTTCAGGAGGCCAGTTGTGGACGATGTCTGCCGATGGTACCAATCGAAAGCAGCTTACACAGTCTGATATTGATATTGAAGGCTTCCGTTTCTCACCCGACCGTAAGCGTGTAGTGCTCATCAAGAGTATTCCTTACTATGGTACTATCAAGCAGAACCCGAGCGACTTACCGAAGGCTACGGGTATGGTTATTACCGATATGAACTATCGTCATTGGGATCATTACGTAACAACCAATGCGCATCCTTTCGTGGCTGATGTAACAGCAGAGGGTGTTGGCGCAGGCGTTGACGTACTTGATGGCGAACCATACGAGAGTCCGTTGGCTCCTTTCGGAGGTATCGAGCAGATTGACTGGAGTAAGGACTCAAAGCTTGTTGCCTATACCTGTCGTAAGAAGGAAGGTACACAATACGCCATCTCTACTGATGCCGACATATATATATATAATGTGGAAACGCGTCAGACAAAGAACCTCTGTAAGCCAGCCGACTATGTTGAGCCAAAGTGTGATGCGACAAAGAGCCTACGTAATCAGGCTGTCAACCATCAAGCTGGTGATATGAATGTAGGTTACGATGTGAACCCTAAGTTCTCTCCTGACGGCAAGTATATTGCTTGGCAGAGCATGAAGAACGATGGTTATGAGAGTGATCGCAATCGTCTTTGTGTCTATGACTTGACGACAGGGAAGAAGACATACGTCACTGAGAGCTTTGACTCAAATGTAGATGACTATACTTGGGCCGTTAACTCAAAGGACCTTTATTTCATTGGGGTATGGCATGCGACAGTGAATATCTATCAGACTAACCTTAAGGGAGAGGTGAAGCAACTCACAGAGGGCGACCATAACTATGTAAGTGTCTCACTCTTAGGTGATAAGAAATTGCTTGCTATTCGTCAGAGTATCTCTCAAGCTAATGAAATCTACGCTGTCACTCCATCAAAGAAAGAGAAGACAAGTGTACAGACACAGCTTAGCTTTGAGAATAAACATCTCTATGACCAGTTGGCTATGGGTGATGTAAAGTCTCGTTGGGTAAAGACAACCGATGGTAAAGAGATGTTGGAGTGGGTGATAACACCACCACATTTCGATCCGAACAAGAAGTATCCAACCTTACTCTTCTGTGAGGGAGGTCCACAGAGTCCTGTCTCTCAGTTCTGGAGTTTCCGTTGGAACTTTCAGATAATGGCTGCTAATGGATACGTTATCATAGCTCCAAACCGTCGTGGATTACCTGGTTTTGGTAGCGCATGGAACGAGGAGGTGAGCACTGATTGGACTGGTCAGTGTATGAACGACTACCTCTCTGCAATTGATGATGCAGCTAACAATCTCCCATTCGTAGACAAAGACCGCTTAGGAGCAGTTGGTGCTTCATTTGGAGGTTTCTCTGTTTACTATCTTGCTGGTATTCATAACAAGCGTTTCAAGTGCTTTATCTCACATGATGGAGCCTTCAACCTTGAGAGCATGTACACTGATACTGAGGAGGCTTGGTTTAGTAACTGGGAGTATGACGATGCTTATTGGAACAAGGATAAGAGTGAGGCTGCGAAACGCACATACGCTAATAGTCCTCATCTTAACGTTGATAAGTGGGATACTCCAATCCTTTGTATCCACGGCGAGAAGGACTATCGTATCAATGCCAATCAGGGAATGGGAGCATTTAATGCGGCTCGTCTGCGTGGTATCCCAGCCGAGTTACTTCTCTATCCAGATGAGAACCACTGGGTATTGAAGCCACAGAACGCTATTCTCTGGCAGCGTACATTCTTCAATTGGCTTGACCGTTGGTTGAAGAAGTAGTTGGTAAGTTGACAAGTGAACGAGTTTACAAGTAGATAAGTAGACAAGTGAACGAGTTTACGAGTAGACAAGTTGCTTGATAGTATTAACTCGTTTACTTGTTAACAAGTCGACAAGTCAACAAGTCAACAAGTCAATAAGTAGACAAGTTGCTTGATAGTATTAACTCGTTTACTTGTCAACTTGTAAACTCGTCAACTTGTAAACTTATTAACTCGTTTACATGTAAACTTGTCAACTCGTCACCTTGTCAACTTATTAACTCGTCAACCTATTCACTCATCAACTCATTCAGTTTTAACTTATAATCTAACAAATAACTTGTTTACTTGTCAACTCGTAAACTTGTTAACTAATAAATATCATCATGACAGATAAAATTCAAACTACATTGAGAGATTCAGCGGCAATGCGTTGGACGGCTCTCCTACTTTTATCCCTGGCAATGTTCTGTGCCTATATCTTTGTCGACATCCTTTCTCCTATCAAGGAGTTGATGCAGGAGCAGAGAGGTTGGGACTCAACCGCTTTCGGTACGATGCAGGGTTCAGAGACATTCCTTAATGTCTTCGTGTTCTTCCTTATCTTTGCAGGTATCATCCTCGACAAGATGGGCGTTCGTTTCACTGCTATTCTCTCTGGTGCAGTGATGTTAACTGGTGCTTTGATTAAGTATTATGCTATCAGTGATAGCTTTGCTGGTAGTGGACTTGAAGTATGGTTTACCAATAATCTAAACCACATTCCTGTCTTCGAGCAGTTGGGTGTGTCGCCTTTCTATGAGGGCATGCCTGCGTCAGCCAAGGTAGCCGCTTGTGGCTTCATGATATTTGGTTGTGGAACAGAGATGGCTGGTATCACCGTTTCTCGTGGTATTGTAAAGTGGTTTAAGGGTCGTGAGATGGCCTTGGCAATGGGTTCAGAGATGGCTTTGGCACGTCTTGGCGTTGCTACTTGTATGATATTCTCTCCTTTCTTTGCAAAGTTAGGTGGCAACATTGACGTATCTCGTTCAGTAGCCTTTGGTGTTGTTCTTATTTGCATTGCATTGATGATGTTTGTTGTTTATTTCTTCATGGATAAGAAACTTGACTCACAGACTGGTGAGGCAGAGGAGAAAGACGATCCATTTAAGATTAGCGACCTTGGAAAGATACTTACCAGTATGGGCTTCTGGCTTGTAGCTTTACTCTGTGTACTTTATTATTCAGCTATCTTCCCATTCCAGAAGTATGCTGTAAATATGCTTCAGTGTAATCTTACCTTCCATGAGCTTCCAGCGAACTCATACTGGGCTTCATCAAGTGTGACAATCGTTCAGTACGCTATCATGCTTGTTGTTGCAGCAACCGCTTTCATGTTCAACTTCATGAAGAACAAGGCTATGAAGAACATTATGCTTCTCGTGTCTGTTTTGTGCCTTGTTCTCTATTGTTATATGGGTTATATGCGTCAGTCAGCCGAGTCTATCTTTGCAGTATTCCCATTGCTCGCAGTAGGTATTACACCAATCCTTGGTAGCTATGTCGACCATAAGGGTAAGGCAGCATCTATGCTTGTGTTAGGTTCATTGCTTCTGATTGTTTGTCACCTCACATTTGCCTTCATTCTTCCACAGTTTAAGTCAAGTCAGGTAGGTGGTGTTATCGTAGCATACGTAACCATCCTCGTTCTTGGTGCCTCTTTCTCACTCGTACCAGCATCATTATGGCCAAGTGTTCCAAAGTTGGTAGATGCAAAGATTATTGGTTCTGCTTACGCTCTCATCTTCTGGATTCAGAACATTGGTTTGTGGTTGTTCCCATTGCTTATCGGTAAGGTTCTCGACAAGACAAATGTTGGTGTTACTGACCCAACACAGCTCAACTACACCGCTCCATTGATTATGCTTGCAGGTTTAGGAGTGATTGCACTTATCATCGGTCTTATCTTGAAGGTAGTAGATAAGAAGCGTCACCTCGGTTTGGAAGAGCCTAATATCAAGGAATAAGATAATAGGATGACGCTTGGAGGGTTTATGGATACGTTGTATCATTGAACTTTCATTATCCATCCTACGATTAAGTAGATAATATACAGAAAAGCCCTCATGAGCAGTTTATGCTTGTGAGGACTTTTCTTTTGTCTTTCATGAGAATGCAGTGATAGCCTTCACTAATATTAGACGAACTTTTGTAGAGTTATTTTTGAGCTTCTCTTCTTGTAGAATAATACGTTACAATGACTGTGTGTGGTTGTGTAATGGATAGTCTCTTCCCTCGTGAAGTTCATCTAAAGCGACAGTTTGTTCATGTGCCAATAGTCTCTTATTATGTATAAAGTACATTGCACCATTCGCTTCTTTCCCCTGCGCCCTACGTATTGACCATGCGTACATAATCTTACTACGCATTAACACAGCAAGCGAAGGTTGAAGCTATGACCTGAAAGGGATATACTCGTAAGAAGAAATAAGACGCTAAATACTAAGTTACGTGGCTGAACTCTATACATAAGAAGCATTCCGTGAATCTGTAATTATCTTCTTTATATAAACATAAAACTCTTCTTATTTGTAAAGAAAATACATATCTCCAATTTGAAAGACGCCTAATAAGCTTTGAGAAGACGCCTTTCAAGCCTCAAGAACACGCCCTTTAAGGACGTTGTTAAGGCCCTTCTTGATTCTAACTAAGCATCTTCTGCAGTGATGTATTGCAACAGCTTAATTATCAATAGGTTATCTGTGAGTAATGCGTGGATATTTCGAACGTTATAGTAGTTCGTTATGATACTGTTTTGTAAGGATATTTCGTGTTTAGCGGATAGGTGAATAAGAGATGAAGAGGTGCAAGTTGCGGTGATAGAGAATGGTGTATATTAGAGATAAGAAGTCTGAAAACGAAGAAACCCGCACAACGTTTGTACGGGTCTTCTTGTATTGCTTTATCCTTTCGGGATAGTTTTACAGTTACTCTACGCTATTCGTATAGCGTAGACAATCCTGTTACTCTTCTTCCTCTTCATCGTCTTCCAGAACGACATCAGCCACCTTCATGCCCTCAATAGGCAAGGTACGGTCGATAACAGCATTGTAAGAGATAGAACTCTCACTGCGTGACAGACCCAGTGGCATCAGCTTGTCATGGATAACAGACATAAGGTGATGGTTGTTATATGCGTAGATTTTCAAGAAGAGGTCATACTCACCTGTGGTGTAGTGACACTCTACAATCTCTGGAATCTGGCGCAAAGCCTCAACAACATCATCGAATTTCTCTGGGTTTTTAAGGTTCAGTCCGATGAAAGCACAGGTCTCATAACCAATACGTTCTGGGTCGATAATAAACTGAGAACCCTTTATAACACCAAGGTTTGTTAACTTCTGAATACGCTGATGAATGGCTGCACCGCTGACATTACACGCACGTGCAACCTCAAGGAAAGGAATTCGTGCATCCTCAGAGATGAGGTGCAGAATCTTTTTATCAAGACGATCTAAACTTCTATGTGCCATTTATTATTCTATTGTTTTTGCTTACAAAGGTATGAAAAAACTTTGAATTATCAAAATAGCGAGTTCCTTTTCTACAACAAATTACAACTTTCTACCTTATTTCTGTTTGTTATTTCTACTCATGGTAGCCGAAAAGTTGACATTCAATACGTTAGCTTCTCTTAGCGCTTGTTTGATGTCCATGATCGTACCCATGTCTGCATGGCGGTCTGCCTTAATGCTGACACTAAGCTGCTTACGCTGTTCTGGGGGTAAGGCAGCGGAGAGTTGGATAAGATACCGTTTAATCTCTGGGACGGTTGTGATGTTGTTATTGAGCTGTACAACCATCTCGTTGCCCTCTACCTTACCAAGGTTGTTGATGGGTCGACCGACATAAATGTATTGTATGTTCGACTTGTTATATAAGCGTGAAAGCTCGGTAGCCATTGGGACTTGATACTTCACGTGTACAGTTGCCTTCCTCATGTGTACGACTAACATAAAGAAGAAGAGGATGGAGAAGATGAGGTCGGGGAGAGAAGCCGTGTTTAATGCTGGGATCTCATGATTTCTACTGCGATAGAACTTCATTTTGTATCTCCTTTCTTTACTTCGTTATTGTTAGAAGCCACATATACCTCCGTAATTCGAATGGGTACTTCGTCAGCAATCTGTGTTTGTTGCTCATTACTACACAGGTCGAACTCCTTACCAAAGAGGTTCATTGACTTTTGGTTACGGATAGTGTTATAAGCCGCTACTAACTGATTTTGTACGTGGAGATAAGTATCGTATGAGGCGTTGCGGTCGCTTTGTAATTGGATAAGGTGGCCCTTACCAGCCGACTCAACAAGCTGCATCGTACGCTGCTTAATCTCATTCATCGAGGCAGGTTTACCATCAAGTGTCACTTGATTCTCGGCATTGATAGCGATACGTATGACCCGCTTGCTGTCTACTGCAGCTGGTGGAGTCTTCGTCTTGTCGATAGCAGCCAGTCTACGTGACACCCCTTTGTCGAGGTCCATAGAGGAGGCAACGAGAAAGAGAATCAACAGCATAAACGAAATGTCAGCTGTTGATGTGGTGTTTAAGCCAGGGACTTTCCTCCGTTCTTTCTTTCGAAACATCATTTCATACGTTCCTTTCTGTAATAACGAGTGGCCCCAAAGACGACAACTCCTGCTGCAAGGATAAGAAGAAGGAGTGAGCTGTTGACAAACATATCTGTCATTCGAAGCCAAAAGCCGTCTGTGAAGTTCTGTCCATTGACTATCATCGCTTGCGTTGAGCCAAAGATAAAAGTCAAGACGAGGATGAGAGCGGTCACACCGTATGTCGTATAAGTAATCTTTCGTGCAGGAATACCATTCGTAACTCCTTCACTTCGGTTAGCTCGTTGTATGCCACGGACTACAGCAAAGACGGAGGCTAACGTGGTGAGGGCGAGTAATCCCCACATAAAACCAAGTAATACGTCGGTAAGCATAGGCGCATTGAAAGCCGTGTTATCGGCAAAAGGCATGTCATATCCAATGAGATAGAACGCTAAAAAGACGATGACTGACAAGGCTACTATGACATAGAGGATGCGTTGTGATATGCGTTCCTCGTCCATCTTTGCTATTCCTTTTATTTTCTTCATATTACTCTATGTTGTACATAACCAATAATTAAGATATTCATGTTTCTATTCGCCCAACTTAAATAAGTTCTCGGAGACATCATGATGTCCTTTTCTCTCTTTCTGATGGAAGTCAGAGACATCGGTAATCATACAGAGGATGAGTTGAGGAGAACGCTCTTGAGTGATAACGAGTTACATGAATAATAAATTATCAATTACGTTTCAATTTATATTTCATTATCGAATCTAATAATGAAATGGCTGATTCCTCCATCTGAGCTGTGATATGTTCAATCTTAGAGAGGATGTAATTGTAGAATACTTGTAGTACAAGGGCAACGATGATACCGAAGATGGTCGTAATCAAAGCCACCT
The DNA here is from genome assembly GCF_003043935.1 of Prevotella sp. oral taxon 313. Lineage (NCBI taxonomy): Bacteria > Pseudomonadati > Bacteroidota > Bacteroidia > Bacteroidales > Prevotellaceae > Prevotella > Prevotella sp. oral taxon 313. The sequence goes on along the minus strand of NZ_PYXE01000001.1, from coordinate 1,481,862 downwards.
TCATACCTGCTGCTACAATTGTAGGACTAATGTCGCCAGCCTCTTGAATTTGGTCGAAAGCCATGACCATACCGATAACTGTTCCAAGGAATCCAAGTGAAGGAGCCATTGCGATGAAGAGTGTAATCCATGAACAACCCTTTTCAAGATTGGCACTTTGAACACTACCGTAGGAGGTCACGCTGCGTTCGATGTTCTCTATAGAATCGTCGATACGGAGTAGTCCCTGATAACAGATGGAGGCCACCGGACCACGTGTGTCTCGGCTCAATTCCTTGGCTTGCTCAATCTCGCCTGCATCAATCATATCTTCGAGTTTTCCAACAAATCGTTTGGCATCTATCTCAGAAAGACTAAGGTAGATGATGCGCTCTATACAGAACGCTAACCCCAGTACTAATGCTAATGCTACCAGCGACATAAAGCCCGCATTACCCTCGATAAACTTCCTTTTCAACGACTGATGGAAACTCGCATCCTTTGTTGCTGAAGTCTTTGCGGTCGTAGTGTCTGCCACACCTGTCTCATTCAAAGCATCGTCAGAGAGCGTGTCAGCTGTAGCAGCCGTCGCTGTTGTTGTTGGTTCTTGAGCGATAACAATGGTCGAACAAGTGAATGCAAGAATTGTTATGAATGAAAACAACGCTATTAATTTCTTCATAATTGTATAACCTGTAGTGGTTCTCCTTATTATAATAAAGGCATTGCTGCCCCTGTTTATGAGAGGTTCCAGCCTTGAAAAGAGGAGGTTGAATAGTCTCTCTGATTGTCTGCGCAAAGGTATATAAAATTGTAATAACAGCCAAATCTTTGTACTTGAAAAGACTCAAAACCGTTACTTCTAAGTGTTTCTGACGTTGGATAGCTTATTCGTCGAACTTTTTAAGGGAATAGGATATTAGTTTGTCATGTTAAGAAAGCGGTGATGAAGCTCAGAAGATGCCATCTATTTTAGTCATAGCTATGGAAAACCTGTTTGTTATTGGAATTATGTAAGGACAAACAGGTTTTCATGTTACGCTAATGTCGTCAGTCGTTATTTCTTGTCATCAGACATAGTTGCGTTGTGTTCTTCGGCTTTTTGTGCCTCTTTATTAGCTTCTAATGCGTTCTTTTTACGGTGATATTGCATGACTTTCTTGCCAAACAATGCCGCCATTGAGTCAGCTGAAAGATAGCGCATAGAGCCAGAGTCGAAGCCAACAGAGTCCTGTGGGATGCGGTGCCCCTGCTCATCAATGGTATCTTTATAGATGTATAGTCTGCCATTGAAGATATGCCAGCTTGTATAAACCGTCACCTTCGGGTATTCAACAGGGCTTTCATCTTCCAAGGAGTTGGCTTTCATGACATAACCCACGGGTGAAGCCTGGTTATAACTCTTCAGAGTAAAGCCGTACTCACGTGGGATAAACAACGCTGCCTTCATGGAGTCGCTCATTCCTGCTAATATCTCCTCCTCCGTTTTGGTAGGGTTTGGCTTTAACTTAGGCAATACTTGGAATGTCCATGTACCTTTCATCTGTTCGAGATCAATCACCATTTCAGCCTCGAGAGGGTCTATGGGATTAGGAACAATTGCCAGAGCGTCACCAATCTGAGGTGAGCCATAAACCATGCCGTTGCGCTTTGCCGTTACAATGTCAAACTTTATGGGGTCGCCTCCCTCGTTAGGTAAGAGAACAATCACTGAGTCAGAACAGCCATCACATGCCAATCCATAGCGTGTACTGTCTCCTTTCAATTGTACCTCGACGTCTATAGCACCATGATCGCCAGTCGATACTTGGTTATAACATGCCGTGAGAAAGAACAGTACAGAGCTTAAGAGAGGAAAAAACAATTTCTTCATGTATTTACTTTTAGACTGCAAAGATAGTCAATTATTGCAAAAAATATTAGTAGTCAGCCGTTTTTTGGAAATTTTTATCTAATTTTGCAAGTCAGATTGCAAGTGGTAATCTCTTCAATTAGGTAATTATTGAAACATATATGGGAAAGAAAATTGAGTTCAGTCTCATTTATCGAGACATGTGGCAGAGCTCTGGTAAGTTCCAGCCACGTAAGGATGAGTTAGTTCGTATCGCACCAGTCTTCGTTGAGATGGGCTGTTTTGCACGTGTAGAGACCAATGGTGGTGCATTTGAGCAGGTTAATCTTTTAGCTGGTGAGAACCCAAACGAGTCTGTACGTGCCTACACCAAGATTCTGCATGAAGCTGGTATCAAGACGCACATGCTTGACCGCGGTCTGAACGCATTGCGTATGTATCCTGTACCTGATGATGTTCGTGCGATGATGTATCGTGTAAAGCATGCACAGGGTGTGGATATCACTCGTCTCTTCGATGGTCTGAACGACATTCGTAATATAGCTCCTGCGTTGAAGTGGGCTAAGGAAGCAGGTATGACTCCACAGGGTACACTCTGTATCACTACCTCTCCTGTTCATACAATTGAGTACTACTGCAAGTTAGCCGATGAGGAGATTGCAGCTGGTGCAGAGGAGCTTTGTTTGAAGGATATGGCTGGTATTGGTCAGCCAGCATTCCTTGGTGAGTTGACACGTCGTATTAAGGAGAAGCATCCAGACGTTATTCTTGAGTATCATGGCCACTCTGGTCCAGGTTTGTCAATGGCTTCTATGCTTGAGGTAGCGAAGAATGGTATCGATATCCTTGATGTTGCTATTGAGCCACTGTCATGGGGTAAGGTACATCCAGACGTTATCTCTGTACAAAGCATGTTGAAGAACGCTGGTTTCGACGTACCAGAAATCAACATGGATGCCTACATGAAGGCTCGTGCTATGACTCAGGAGTTTATTGATGAGTGGTTAGGTTATTTCATCAATCCACAGAACAAGATTATGAGTTCACTGCTTCTTGAGTGTGGTTTACCTGGTGGTATGATGGGTTCTATGATGGCCGACCTCGGTGGTATCCGTTCAACGATTAACAATCTACGTAAGAAGAAGGGCGAGCCAGAGCTTTCAGTAGATGATATGCTCGTTAAGTTATTCGATGAGGTAGCATACGTATGGCCACGTGTTGGTTATCCTCCATTGGTAACTCCATTCTCACAATACACTAAGAACATCGCTCTTATGAACCTTCTCACCCTTGAACAGGGTAAGGGACGCTTCGTAATGATGGACGATTCTATGTGGGGTATGATTCTTGGTAAGAGTGGTCGTGTACCTGGTGAGATATGTCAAGAACTGAAGGACCTTGCTAAGCAGAAAGGTTTCGAGTTCACTGATGCTGACCCACACACACTTCTTCCTAACGCACTCGACGATTTCCGCAAGGAAATGGACGAGAACGGATGGGATTACGGACAGGATGATGAGGAGCTCTTCGAGTTGGCTATGCACCCAGAGCAGTATCGTAACTACAAGAGCGGACAGGCTAAGAAGAACTTCTTGGCCGACCTTCAGGCTGCAAAGGATGCTAAACTCGGTGCAAAGGTAAGTCCTGAAGAGGCTGCAGCGTTCAAGCATGCTAAGGCAGACGCCATTGTCTCTCCTGTTAAGGGACAGCTCTTCTGGGAGTTCCAGGGTGATGGTGAGGCTGCTCCAGCCATCGAACCATTCATTGGTAAGGAATATAAGGAAGGCGAAGCGTTCTGTTATGTTCAGGCTCCATGGGGTGAGTTCGTAACTATTCCTGCTGCCCTCGGTGGTAAGTTGGTTGAAATCAACGCTAAGCAGGGTGCTAAGGTTAATAAGGGCGACGTTATTGCTTACATCGAAAGAGAGCACGACGCATAAAGAAACAATATCATAATGACTGAGCTACGGTTCTTCGTTCATGGCGGCACGAGCTGTCTGAGTGGGGAGGCGTGGCTCTTTTTTGTTGTATGGACTATCAAGCAATCATTCAGAAGTATTATCCAGAGGATAATGAGTTGCGTCATATCCTCCTTGTTCATAGTCGTTCTGTAGCAGATAAGGCACTTGCCATAGCCGACCGACACCCTGAACTCTCTCTCGATAAACAGTTTCTTGAGGAGGCTGCCATGCTACATGATATCGGTATTATTCGTTGTAATGCACCTGGTATACAGTGCTTTGGTACCGAACCTTACATCTGTCATGGGCGTATCGGTGCTGAAATGTTACGTGCCGAGGGCTTCCCTCGTCATGCTCGTGTCTGTGAACGACATACGGGGGCGGGGATTACTCGTAGTCAGATTATAGCTCAACAGCTTCCTTTACCAGCCCAAGACTTCTTACCAGAAACGATGGAAGAGAAAGTTATCTGTTATGCTGATAAGTTCTTCTCAAAGACTCATCTTGATAAAGAAAAGACTGTTGAACAAGCTATTGCGAGTCTTTCTAAGTTTGGAGAAGAGGGAGTTGAACGCTTTCGAGAGTGGGTCAAGATGTTCTAAAACAGTTTTTGACCGCCTCTTAGAGTCATTCCATGCAGGGAAAATAGCAGTTGTTTCGTCTATGACCTACGCTTATTCAGCTGATTTAATATACGCATAATAGTTTTAATCATTATTTCTTTGTACTTTTGTAGTATGATAAGAAAGAATCCATATACAGAGGAGAAATATAATCATTATCGAGTGACAGAGTCGGCTCCTTTGCTTGAGTGGCTACTTGCTAATCTTAAGGAAAGTAAGAGTAAGGTGAAGGCTACACTACAGAACCGTGGTATTAAGGTGAATGGTAAGTGTATTACGCAGTTCGACCATCCGCTGAAAGTAGGCGACAAGATTTCTGTCAGTAAAAGTAAGAAGAACGACCTCTTCCGCAGCCGCTACGTTAAAATCGTCTACGAAGACCGCTTCTTGGTTGTAATAGAGAAGAATATCGGTATTCTATCGATGGCTGCTGGCCACTCTTCGTTGAATGTGAAGACTGTTCTCGATGACTATTTCCATAAGACAAAACAGAAGTGTTCGGCGCATGTAGTCCATCGTCTCGACCGTGACACATCGGGACTGATGATCTATGCTAAGGATATTCAGACAGAGCAACTACTGGAACATGACTGGCATAACATTGTCTACGATCGTCGTTACATTGCTGTAGTCAGTGGCGAGATGGAGCAGGATGAGGGCACGATAGCCAATTGGTTGAAGGATAATAAGTCGTATATCACTTATAGTTCACCTGTAGATAATGGGGGAAAGTATGCTGTGACACATTTTCATGTGCTCGATCGTACAGTCTCACACAGTCTTGTAGAGTATCGATTGGAGACCGGACGTAAGAATCAGATACGTGTCCATTCTGCCGATATGGGTCATCCTGTGTGTGGCGACGTTAAGTATGGTAACGGAGACGACCCTCTTCATCGTCTTTGTCTACATGCCTACGTACTCTGTTTCTACCATCCTATCACCCATCAACGTATGGAGTTCGAGACGCCAGTACCTGCTATGTTCAAACACTTGTTCAAATAAAGCATGCTTGAATGGAGAATTTACAGTATTTCATAGCCCTCCTTGCCGTATTAGTTATCGGTCTTATCCTTATTAAGAAGATAACTGGTTGCATCTTTCGCATCGTTATTACGCTTGCAATTCTTGCTTTTGCCTATTGGGCTTTGACTGGTTCACACGTCCTTTAGACGGTCAGTAAGGAATTATTTACGTGAAAATAAATATTTATTCTCACGTAAATAATTATTTTTTTTCATGAAAGTAAATCTTTTCTTTCATGAAAGTAATTCCTTCGCCGAGCCCATTTAGCCTCGACTCTTCTGTCTTTTAATAATATAATAAGGTGAGATAGCAGTGGAGTAAAGGTCTATCTCCTTAGCTTGTTATGCCTTTTGGAGGTTGACTTATAGGTAGTTATCTTTCTACTTAATACTTATTAAACGCAAAAAGCCCTGTTCCTTTTCGCCTTATAGATAGTAGGCAAAGGGGAACAGGGCTTAGTTTTTTAGTCTTGTTATATGTTGGTTATTTAGTCATAGCAGGATAGAGTACGAACTCAAAGCTTGTTGGCTTAACTGGTACACGATACTTCTCAGCAACACCAGGACCACATGTAGCAGTACCTACACCACTCTGGTTAGCATCTAAGTGTACGGTTAGCAGACCGTCACGTGAGAGTTGGTTGATATGCGTTGCACGGTCGATAACACTGTCAGAGAATGGAGTCACAGAGAATTGGAATGGTGTCTTTGCGGCTACCATAAGGCGGTTACGTGTGTCAGAGAGCGACATCCAGCGCACATCAGTACGATTACCCGTTGCTTGTGGCTTCACATAATAGTGGAACATAGCCTCAGCTGTCGTCTTGTAGTGCCCAATCAATCCAGCTTCCTTACGGTCGTTATAAGTCTCAATATCGCCACGACCATTGTATTCAACCTTGCCAAACGTGTCCTTTACACGGAAGGTAAGACCGATGCGAGCAAGCGACTTGACGGCAGCAGTGTCTGGTGTGAAGTCTACCTTCACGGCTAATGCACCGTTCTTCTGTGGTTGATAGGTGAAGACTGCCTTACCGATTATGTTGCCATTCTTGCCTATCACGTCAGTTTCAGCACGTGTTATGTCTTTACTTCTACTAATCTTTGTAACCTTCTGACTGATAGAGTCGATGCCATCCTTATGCCAAACTCTTACGCCATATTGGTCGCGACCATCGTTATCGGTGGCTGGCCGGTATAGACTTAGGCTCAATGGAGTATCGAGGAACTCTTGGTTGCCACTCTTTAATGAGGTTAACTCGCCCGTTTTCTCATTCACTTTGTAGGTCATGCGCTGCTTCTCACGTGGGAGGAAGGCAGTGCAGTCGTTAGCTTTCTTCAGTACAAACTGGTCATAAGCCACTACGTCATTCTTCGTGATGATAAGTGCATCGCTGACAGGCTGCCATGCAAGGTTGAGATAGAGTTCCTTCTGTGTGCCAGTAGCAATAGATGGCAGCATGATCGTCGTTGACTCGTGTGGCGCACAGTCTACGTGTTGTGTACCCTTTGAAACGATATTACCGTTTTCATCTACAACTTGCCAGTTAAGTTGATATTCATTCAGATTGGTGAAATCAAACCAGTTCTTAACCTTTATCGTAATCCCTTTCTCGGTTGAAACGAGCTTAGACTTGATGTTCTGATAGATTTTCTTTACCTCAGAGAGATGTGGGTGAGGGGTGCGGTCGGCAGCGATAAGACCATTAGTACAGAAATTGTCAAAGCTTGGTACGTCCTTTGGACCGTAGTCACCACCGTAACTCCAGTACCAGTTGCCGTACTTATCTACCTCACGGAACGACTGGTCGACCCAGTCCCAAATACTTCCACCCTGTAAGATAGGCTCCGACTCGATTAAGTCCCAGTAGTCCTTCATACCTCCACAGCTGTTACCCATCGCGTGAAGATACTCGCACATGATGTATGGACGTGTTATGTCGGTACGTTTTGCGTATGCTTTCATGTGGCCGAGAGACTGATACATAGGGCAGTAGATGTCTGTATTGAAATTCTCCTCAGCTCGTTCATACTGAATAAGACGTGTCTTATCAGCATTCTTCAGCCAGCGGTAGGTGTTTTCAAAGTTCACTCCGTTGCCAGCCTCATTACCCAATGACCAGATGATGATACTTGGATGATTCTTAGAACGCTCATACATGCGACGTGTTCTGTCCATGTGAGCCTTCAACCAAGTACTGTCTTTTGCCAAAGACTCCTTACCATAGCCCATTCCATGAGACTCGATATTAGCCTCGTCGATGACATACAAGCCGTATTTATCACATAGTTGGTACCAATAAGCATCGTTAGGATAGTGTGAACAGCGCACGAGGTTGATGTTATTCTGCTTCATCAAGCGAATGTCCTGTTCCATGAGTTCCTTGCTCACGGTGCGTCCCAACTGTGAATGTTCATGTCTATTAGCACCCTTCACGAGGATAGGTGTTCCGTTCACGCACAGCTGTTTGTTCTTAATCTCAATCGTTCTGAAGCCCACCTTACTGCCAGTTTGCTCGGTGATATTGCCGTTCTGGTCTTTTAATGTAATAAGTAAGGTGTAGAGGTTAGGGTGTTCAGCACTCCAAGCAGCAACGTTCTGAACAGTTTTTGGGGTGAAATCTACCATTTCATCGTTGTTCTTGCCATTGACAGCCATGTCTTCTGAGAGTACAGTATTGCCTTTTTCGTCAGTCAGAACATAGCTTATAGTGCCATTGCCAGCCCCCTTAATATTAGTAGAAAGGCTGAAATTACCCTTGAATGAGCCGTTGTCCTGCTTGTCAACACCTGCTGCTACGTTGTAATCGGCAATATACTGGGTTGGAGTAGCATAGAGATAGACATCCTGTTCGATACCACTTATGCGCCAATAATCCTGACATTCGAGGTAAGAACCTGCTGCCCAACGATAGACCTCCATAGCAATAGTGTTCTCGCCATCGTGCAGATACTTTGTAATATCCCATTCTGACGGCATCTTCGCCCCCATGTTATAACCAATGTAAGTGCCGTTAATCCACAGATAGAAGAACGACTTAACACCTTCACAACAAAGAACAATGCGGCGGCCCTTCCATGTTGAAGGGATAGTAAATGTACGTCGGTAGGAGCCAACTTCGTTTTGTGCGTATGGAACGAGGGGAGGGTTCTTCTTAAACTGAAAGAGTTTATCATCAAATTCGTAGGTTTCATTGACATAGATAGGCAGCCCATAGCCCTGACGCTCCCAGTTTCCTGGTACGTTAATGTCGTTCCAACCCTGCACGGCAAAGTCGTTTTGGAAGAAATCCTTTGGTCTTTTATCTGGATTCTTGGTCCAATGGAATTTCCATTTGCCGTTGAGTGTCATGTAATAAGCCGACTGCTCATATCCACCTGGTTGTTGTAACTTTTCAACAGAACTGTATGGTAGGACGTAGGCATGCGGTTCCACCTTATTTAAACCTGTTGTGTACTGACTCTGCCACTCTGGGTAAGTGGTCTGTGCAGACATGCACAGTGGAGTAAACGCTCCAATGAGGAGTGCATAAAGTTTGTTCATGTTTATGTTAGGAATGTGTTTGTTTTCTGTTGATTTAGTCGAGTCCCAGCAAAGAGACCACTCTCTAAATACCCTATTTAGAGAGTGTTATCTCCTTGTCGTGGATGGTGTAATGGAAAGATATGGTATAAGAAAGTCCGTCTAAGACGTTTTCTATATCCTTATTCCTCTTGATCACACCTGTATAAGTCTTTTTGTGGTCTAACTTAGAGTCTATGGTTATCTTGTAGTCATAGAGCTGCTCGAGTATACGAGCAATCTCTTTGAGTTGCATGTTATTGAACGGTATCATGTTATCACGCCATACTGCGTCAGCAAGGGCGTAGCTGTTTTCTTTTGTGATAGTCTTAGAGTCTTTGCTAATCGTAGCTTTTTGGTTAGGGTGAAGGATAACTTTTCCCTCGCCATTATGCCCAGTCACCTCAAGTTTACCTTCTATCAAGCTGATAACATCTTTACCTTTAGCCCCTTGGTCTTTGAAGTTGAAGGTTGTTCCTAACACCTTTGCAGACGAAGCCTCACTACTAACAATAAATGGTTTTGCGGCATTCTTTGTGACATGGAACAACGCTTCGCCTTTCAAGTTCACCTTTCTTTCATTGCCTTCAAAGCTCTCTGCGTAGCTAATGGTAGCCCCTTTGTTGAGCCATACAGTTGAACTATCAGGTAAGACAACTTTCTTCACCTCGTTCAAAGCAGCGACAGTGATTGTTTCGGTGGACTGACGGAGATAAGCAAAAAGTCCTCCTCCAATCAAGAGAACTGCTACTATCATCGCTGCAGCATAACGGAAGAAATGTAATCTATTGTTTTTTATTGTATGTTCCTCGTGCTTATCAATCTGAGCAAATAATCTGTTCTCAGCCTCTTCGACCTTCTGTGGTGAGGCAACAGAGCTATTCTTTCCTAAATGGAATGCCAACTCCATCTCGAAGAGTTCCTTTTGATTCTCCTCCGAGTCTGCCAACCACTGGGCTAACTGTTCCATCTCTTTGGCCGTTGCCTTACCAATAAGATAGTCTTTGATGGTTTTGTTGTTTATTTTATTCATTCTTCTTCTCTTTCAACTAAGGCTTGTTGCCTTTAAAACTTTGGTCGGTAGTTTTCCAACCAGTCATTGTTATAACAACCTAAAAGCCCTTTTTACGTAATAGTAAATAATAAAAAATGTTATAGAAGTTACTGTTTTGTAAGTTTGAATACGTGTTTACCATAGCGTTTCCATTGTTAATGTGGATTTCTTTTCATGATGAAAAATATTTTTCTTCACGACAAAAAATATTTTTCTTCACGACAAAAAATATTTTTTTCATGAAAATAATTTCAGCAAGAAGATGTTCTCTCCTACGATAAAGACTTTATGAATGACGTTTCAGCCTTGCTCTTAGCGTCTTCACAGCCTTGTAAAGATGCACTTCAACCGTTCGGATTGAGATACCTAACTGTTCTGCAATTTCCTTATTCTTCTTGTCATGCTGATAACTCAGTATGAAGACCTCACGACATTTGGCTGGAAGTTCTCCGATAGCATCATTGATTTGCTTCCTTGTCTCCAATCCCTCGATATAATTCATCACGTCGTTCGTTTCAGGGTTATAGTAGTCTAACTTGAACTGGGTAATCTTCTTTACGCTATCAGCATGATTATTGACAACGGTGCGATGCTTAATGACGTTAAGGGCCTTGGTATAGACGATACGATATAAGAAGGCTTTAATATGGCTTTCATCGTCAATATCCTCCTTGCGCTTCCATAGTTCCATAAAGGCTTCTTGTACGATATCTTCTGCCTCATCGTCTTGTACAAGACGAGTAGCATAGAAGGAGAGCGAAGGATATAGTGCTCTAAATATCTGTCGAAACCTTTGTTCTGGTAATGTCATTGTTTATTCTTTAACCCTACTTAGTCTGTTTCAGTCCTGTCAACAGTTACCTTTTTGTGATAGTCATAGCAGGAGAATTCTAATAATTATGAACAAAGATACACTATTTATGCTTGTTAAGACGAATGAAGGGGTTAATTTATGTGAAATGGGAGCATGTCAACCTTATTAAATAAAGATAATTGACTATCTTTGTGTATGTAAACTTGATGTTTTGTTAGTGTAATGTAATATTAATACTATTTGAACTGATTTACATGGTGATAGTTAGTCGTCTGAAAGTATTACTTTCCCTCAGAGTGATTATGTGTGCCTTTCTCTTGTTGATAGGTGTACATAGTGGTTCTGCGCAGGTGTCACTAACAACAAACCAAACCAACTTAAAGACAGTTATTCAGCGTATAAAATCGAAGACAAAATATCGTTTCTTTTATGATGATGAACTGAAAAAGCATAAAGTTAATGCTGTTTCTATCAGTAATTTATCTATTGACTTTGTTTTAGACAGACTTTTTGAAGGTACAGGGATAACGTATAAAATAATTGATAACGTCATTTATTTAAAGAAAGAAAAACGACCCGTTCAAAGTATAGAAACTAAAGAAAAGGGGACAACTGTACGTCAGCATGTAGAAAAACCATTTGTTGCTCCTACAATATACACTTACTATGGTCAGATACAAGACATTTCAGGAAACCCACTCATCGGTGCTACTGTAATGATAAAAGGCAGTTCTAAGGTGAGTACGGTATCTGATTTAGAAGGTAAGTTTGTACTTAAAACAGAACGTCCAAGTCCTGTGTTGATGATTTCTTGCATAGGTTTTGAAACAATAGAGAAGCGTGCTGAGAGTCGAGAAAACCAACTCTTTGTCTTAAAGGAGAGCCTTTATGAATTAGACAATATCTTTGTGACTGCCTTGGGTATAAGCCGTTCTCGCCCTGCGCTGAACTACAATGTCAAGCAGATGGACGGTGAAGACCTTAATAAAGTGAAGACAGCTAACTTTGTTAATGCCTTAGCAGGAAGGGTCGCCGGTGTGTTTGTTAACGAGTCAGCAGCAGGAATGGGTGGTGCGGCAAGGGTTGTCATGCGTGGCCCAAAGTCTTTGGCACAGAGCAACCAGCCCCTTTATGTAGTCGATGGTATTCCCATTAATAATCGAAGTAATGACGATATAAAGAGTGGTATCTACTCTTTACAGCCCGGATCTGAAGGTATATCGGACATCAATCCTGATGATGTAGAGAGCGTGTCCGTACTTAGCGGTGCAGCAGCAGCGGCCCTCTATGGTTCGGCAGCAGCACAAGGAGCGGTGATGATAAAGACAAAGTCGGGTAGAGTAGGGAAGACCTCTGTAGAGCTTTCTACAAGTACTCAGTTCCTTTCCCCCTTTGTTTTACCCGCATTTCAGAATGAGTATGGCAACAGAAGTAATGAGATGAAGTCATGGGGGGCGAAGCGTCTCTCACAAAAGGAGGGTTACACACCAAACGATTTCTTCCGTACTGGATTAAACCAAACCCATAATGTCGCTCTGACAGCAGGTACTGAGCGTAATCAAGTGTATCTGTCATTGGGTTCGACCACCGTACATGGCATTATACCGAACAATGATTTCCACCGGTATAACTTCTCGTTTAAGAATGTGTTCTCAACCTTCCATGATAAGTTAAGGCTTACCTTCTCTTTTAAGTATATTCGAGAGAATGATAAGAACATGTTGGCTCAAGGACAGTATTTCAACCCTCTCACCTCAGTTTACCTCTTTCCACGTGGTGAAAGCTTTGATGCTGTGAAATCATTTGAGGTGTTTGATGTTGCACGTAATGTCTATCTGCAGAATTGGAGCTATGGAGATGACCTAAAGATGCAGAACCCCTATTGGGTTGCCAATCGTATGGTGAAGACGACAAAGCGTAATCGTTACCTCACAGACCTTAGCTTAAAGTATGATGTCACAAGGGCCTTCTCACTTGAAGGGAGGCTCCGTTGGGATGAAGCTATCAATAAGTTAGAAGACAAACGATATGCTTCAACACTTGACATCTTCACTCATTCGCCTTACGGATATTATAGTTATAGTAGGGCGAACGACCGTTCTATCTATGCAGACATCATGGCTAATATCTCAAAACAATGGACTGACCTGTCGTTTATAGCCAATATTGGTAGTGCTTTCACCCATACATCCTATGATATAACAGGTTTTCAAGGAGGATTGAAACCACCATCAAACCTCTTCACACCCAATGCCATTGATTATAGTAGAGTGTCGGGTGACAACCGTCCTATCTTCGATTTGACTCGACATGCTATCCATTCCGTACTCGGCAGTGTAGAGTTAGGATGGCAGGAGAAAGTCTATCTGACTGTGACGGGGCGTAATGACTGGGATTCATCACTAAGTAATACAGCACAACAATCCTTCTTCTATCCCTCAGTGGGTATGTCGGCTATCCTCTCAAAGATGCTGAAATTACCTGCGTTCGTTGATTTCTTGAAATTCAGAACTTCGTGGGCGTCAGTTGGTTCAGCCATCTCACCTAATATATCTTCAGCTTGGCGATATGAGTATATACCCTCAACAGGTACGTATCATACGGTCACCTATAAGTTTCCAGACAATTTCTATCCAGAGCGTACGAACTCCTTAGAAGCAGGTGTGACCGCAACCCTGTTTAAAGAAGCACTGTCTGTGAAGTTTACTCTTTACCAATCAAATACGAAGAACCAGACCTTCTTACGACAAATCACACTTGGTGGTGCTTATAACCGTGAGTATATACAGGCAGGAAACGTGCGGAACAGAGGATTAGAACTTACTGTTGGCTATAATAAGAAATGGACTGATTGTCGCTGGTCTGTGAACATGAGTTACAGTATGAACCATAACCGGATAGTCAGACTACTTGATAATCCAAACGAGACACTGCGACAAGGCGGACTAAACGGATGTGAAGTTATCTTGACACAAGGTGGAACAATGGGTGATCTCTATACATTTACTGGTTTTAAGCGCAATCAGCAAGGTGACATCCAAGTGAATGCTGACGGACAGGTGATGCAGATAGAGCTACCCACACCACGTTTAGTTGGCTCTGTCTTACCGAAAGCTCACCTTGGACTGAACAATACTTTCTCATGGAAAGGCTTAGAGTGTAGACTGCTGATAACAGCCCGCTTGGGGGGAGTTTGCGTCTCACAGACACAAGCCTTTATGGATTCGTATGGCGTATCACAGAAGACTGCTACGCAAAGAGATAACGGTGGTGTAGTTGTTGGCAGTCAGTATGTTCCGACAGAGAGGTATTACACCGTCGTGGGAGGTGAGACACCTATTTGGGATGAGTATGTTTATGATGCTTCTAATGCCCGAATAAAGGAAGTCTACCTTAGTTACACCTTCGACAAACTGATACGTGGAGCAAAGCTGTCAGTGGCTTTGACGGCCCGAAACCTTCTGATGTTGTATTGTAAAGCACCTTTCGATCCAGAGGCAACTCCCTCTACGGATATTTATTATCAAGGCTTCGATTATTTCATGCAGCCAAGTCAACGCTCATTGGGATTTAGTATCAACGTTAAACTCTAAGGTTATGATGGTTAGTAGAAAGTTATTTCTCTTCTTCTTATGTTTACCAGCAATCTTCCCTTCATGTACGGGACGTTTTGTTGATATCAACCGTCCGGGTAGTAAACTGTCGCCAGATGAGTTAAAGCGGGACAACTATGCCGTTGGTTCCTTCCTTATTCAGATGCAAGGAGTGGCTTTTCCAGAGCAGGAGAATGCCTATCAGACGATGATAGACTTTGTGGGTAATTATTTGGGACGATACACAACCTACACGAAGGAATTGCCGAAGAACCATACACTCTTTAATGCCAGTAATGCGTGGTGTGCGTGGCCTGCATCATACGCTCCACCTATTGTGTCGGCCTTTAACGAGGTTGTTAAACTGAATGGTAAGGAGAATGTAACATACGCATGGGCTTTGATACTTCGTGCACAAGCATTCCTGCGGTTTACAGATATCTACGGACCCTTCCCGCTCAGTATGAATAATGGCAGTGACGAGGTCTATTCTTCTCAGCGTGACATCTATTTACAATTGATAAACGACCTGAATGAAGCGACTACTCTTATTGCTTCTGACACACATCTTGCGCAGGAACGAGAGACGTTGGCGTCCTACGACCTTGTCTATAAGGGTGATTTCAATCAATGGCGTAAGTTTGCTAATTCGCTCAAATTGCGTATTGCTGTGCGTATAAGTAGTGTAGAGCCTGTCATGGCACGCTCTTTGGCTGAACAAGCGGTGAGGGATGGCGTTATAGAAGAGAACGAAGACAACTGTACAATAAGTTATCATAAGTCGGGTTTATGGACTACTGCTGTCTCGTGGGGCGATAGTCGTATCTGTGCTGACATTGAGAGCTATATGACAGGATACAAAGATCCACGCATGAGTAAGTATTTCTTACAGCCAATCTCTACTGGTGTACGTAGATTTATAGGTTGTCGTGCGGGTGCTCCGATAGGAAGTAATGTTGTTGCGAAGCGACTTTACTCCACGGTTAATGTGTCTCAAACAACACCAGGGATATGGCTCACCGCCTCTGAAATGGCTTTTTGCAAGGCCGAGGGAGTCTTGCGAGGATGGAATATGGGCGGAGGTACGGCCAAAGAATATTATGAAGAAGGTATCAGACGTTCGTTTAGTCAATGGGATGCAGATGGAGTTGCAACCTATCTAATGGATAATACGTCAACAGAAGCTAATTATATTGATGCTATAGGGGGCTATGGTGGAGATGCTGTGAAGGTCTCTACGATAACAATAAAATGGGATGATAATGCCACTATGGCTGAGAAGATGGAGCGACTGATAACTCAGAAATGGATAGCACTATACCCCAATGGACAAGAGGCATGGAACGAGATTCGCCGTACGGGTTATCCTCATATATTTGCTATACCCCAGACTACAAACGGCTATACACTCTTGACGCCCAATAGAATACCCTTCGATAAGAATCAACAAATCTATAATCGACAAAACTATACCAGGGCTGTGGAGCTCTTAGGTGGTCCTGATGATTATGCAACACGCATGTGGTGGCAGAGATAGCACCTTATAGTAGGTTAGGCAATGACCATCATGATACTATTCAACTGATTCTTATAGTGGAGTGGTGCCTTAGTACTTTGGATACGGAGGATTGATACACAAGGTGTAGAGGCTTATCCCGCATGTTTCGCAACATAAAACAGGAGATAGACTATCGTAGGAGAAGGAATGGCTGAAGCTTAAGAAAGAATAAGATAATCCTGTGTTAAATTACAGTCGAAGCCTTTAGAGACTCTGTGTTTTTTCCTTTACAACGTTTGGTAATCTCTGCTTTTATGTTTACCTTTGTTCTTTGAACATAACAATCATATTATTACCAAATTATCTTTCGGCTATGGAGAAGAAATATTTTGCCCCTTCTGAACTGATTATAAATGCAGATGGGAGTGTATTCCACCTACATTTGAAACCAGAGAACCTTGCAGATAAGGTCATACTCGTTGGTGACCCAGGGCGTGTGGCACTCGTTGCTTCACACTTTGAGAATATAGAATGTGAAGCATCCAACCGTGAGTTCCGAGCTATCACTGGTACTTTTCGTGGAAAAAGAATCACCGTCTTGAGTACGGGTATTGGTTGTGACAATATAGATATAGTAGTAAACGAACTCGATGCACTTGCTAATATCGACTTTAAGACACGTACTGCGAAAGAGACATTACGCCAGTTGACATTCGTGCGCATCGGTACTTGTGGTGGACTGCAGCCTTATACACCTGTTGGAACCTACATTGCATCTGCCAAGAGTATTGGTTTTGACGGCTTGTTGAATTTCTATGCTGGTCGTAATCAGGCTTCTGACCTTACGTTTGAAGCTGAGTTTAAGAAGCAGGTGGGATGGGACTTGCAGATGGGTAACCCTTATGTGGCTTGTGCGGATAAGGAGTTATTGGATAGAATAGCGTCTGATGATATGGTACGTGGCGTGACGATTGCTTGTGGAGGCTTTTTTGGACCACAAGGACGTGAACTTCGTCTACCATTGCAGGACCCTAAATTGAATGAAAAGATAGAAAACTTCTCTTATAACAATATGCAAGTAACTAACTTTGAGATGGAGTCTTCGGCTCTTGCTGGCCTTGCAACGCTCATGGGACACAAGGCTGTAACCGT
Organism: Prevotella sp. oral taxon 313; assembly: GCF_003043935.1. Lineage (NCBI taxonomy): Bacteria > Pseudomonadati > Bacteroidota > Bacteroidia > Bacteroidales > Prevotellaceae > Prevotella > Prevotella sp. oral taxon 313. Next base: position 1,464,749 of record NZ_PYXE01000001.1, on the reverse strand, counting down.
CTGTATGGTTATTGCTAACCGCCTTGCTAAGGAAGCTAATGCAAGCTATAAGAATACTATAGATGGCTTGATAGAGAAGGTGTTGGAGAGAATATAAGATACATTCTTTATGAATAAACAAACAGACAAGATATTACAAACGGCGTCATCAACATCACTGTCTACTGTTGTAGGTGGCAGTGATGTTATTTGTTCTCTTGCCACTCAGCCTGGCGGGGCTATAGGAGTTATCCGTGTGAGTGGCGAAGAGGCTATAGAAATAACGGATAAGGTCTTTCATAGTGTACGTGGACGGCATTTGCAAAATGCGAAAGGGAATACCTTATATTATGGTGAAATCCTTGATAAGGAGGGAAATACCATTGATGATGTTCTGGTTAGCGTCTTTCGTGCGCCTCATAGTTATACGGGTGAGAACAGTACGGAGATATCTTGTCATGGTTCTGCTTATATCCTTAATCAGGTTGTTAAGGCACTTATTGATGCTGGATGTCGCCAGGCTCAACCAGGAGAGTACACCCAACGGGCCTATCTGAATGGTAAGATGGACCTTAGTCAGGCTGAGGCTGTGGCCGACCTCATTTCTGCTTCAAACCGTGCTACGCACAAGGTAGCATTGAGTCAACTTAAAGGTCATTTCAGTTCGGAGCTATCAATCCTGCGTGAACAGCTGTTGAAGATGACATCCTTATTAGAGTTAGAGCTCGACTTCTCCGACCATGAAGAGCTTGAGTTTGCTGATCGAACAGAACTGAAAGCATTGGCAGAGACGATACATCAAAAGATTAAGACACTCACAGACTCCTTTGAAACAGGTAAAGCATTGAAGAAAGGTGTACCTGTAGCCATAGTTGGTAAGACAAATGTGGGTAAGTCGACCCTTTTGAATTGTCTCCTTCACGAAGAGAAAGCCATCGTGTCGAATATTCATGGTACAACTCGTGATGTCATAGAAGATACAACAGAAATAAAAGGAGTTACTTTCCGTTTTATAGATACGGCAGGCATTCGGCATACTGACGACCAAATAGAGAAGTTAGGGATAGAACGTGCATATCAGAAGATGGATGAGGCTGCTATTGTCTTATGGGTTCTTGACGAGCAACCTACAGTAGAAGAATGTGCAGAGATGCAACGTCTGACACAGGGGAAGCACTTGATTACTATCTTTAACAAAATAGATAATAAGACAGTTGAACCCAAGTTAGTAGGGGCAGGATTGCATACTGTCTATATCTCTGCAAAGTTAAAGCAGAATATAACAGCCTTAGAAGAAGCTATCTACGATGCAGCTGATATTCCTGAGATAAACGAGAACAGTGTTATCATAACTTCAGCGCGTCATTACGAAGCATTAACTCATGCCGATGAGTCTATCCTAAGAGTGATAGAAGCACTTGATTTTGGACTTAGTGGCGACCTTGTTAGTGAGGACTTACGCATCTGCCTTTATCAACTTGCTGATATCACAGGTGGCCAGATTACCCCACATGAAGTACTTGGAAATATCTTCAAGCACTTTTGTATTGGTAAGTAAGGGTTTAAGATAGTTTACCCATGTTGCATCGTAATTCCTTTTTATTGAGAGATATAACCCTCTTGATCATAACCTTTACGCTCATGATGAATGAGGTCTATCAATTGTTGGATTTCTCTTCTGTCTGATTTAATATCTTTATAACGAGCATATTGTTCGTTATAACGGCTTGTTGAGCCATATCTTAACCGTGAGGAGATATCTTCTGGGATTAAGATAGATGTGCGTCCTATGCCTAAATGCTTCTGAAACTCAGATAGGAATATATGAATACCAGCCAAATCAAAGTCGCCAAAGTGGATATATAGATTGGGAATAGATGCCAGCCATTCTCTGAGATCAGTTGATTGTGGATAGCGTGAGACGAACAGTACCTTTTGTGAAAGGCTGTGTTTATGTAGGTACTCATCGAAGAAGAGCCTTTGTTGACGAACTTTTCTAAAATTCTCCATATTCTCAATTCCAATGATAGTTACATCTTCTGGAATTGTAAAAGTTCTCCAATCAGAAACAAATAAGAAACATCCTTCTTGCGGATTGATGATAAATGGCTCTTCATTCAATCGACATTCAATAGGCTCATACGTGTTCACTGGGAACCCAGGACACGAACGTACAGTCACGAGCTTAGAGTTTCCTGTCTCGCTTGCCATAGAACTTCTTGAGTCGAAATTATCGACATTTAAAATACGATAGTTCTCATCCTTGTCAATGAGAAACCTCTTTAATGCTTCGATGTTATTTGCACGATACGACTTTCTCGATCCATGTATAATGATTTGCAATAGACCTTCCTGAATAAGTTCTGTCAGTAGTCTATTACTTATCCTTGAGCCTGCAACAGTCTCACCAGCTGTCAACGCTTGTATAGATGCACTTATTGCCATAGTCTTTCGATGTTATATTCTCTTCAAGAGCTTCTCTACTTTCGTCTTTACACCATGCTTGCTTAGTAGGTAGGTGTACCGATAATCATACGGGTTGTAGGATGTTGGCGAACTATTTATTAGATAGATATTACGTGAGTTGGCAAACTGTAAGATGCCTTTAATGTTGTTTGGATGTAGACGACCAATCTCATCCATCATACAATGGACGATGAAATCACCACTCTTGCGTGCCGCCTTCTTCTTGAAAACATTGATAAGCATGATGTTAACCATAGCTTTCACTAAGATGTCTGTTCCGTCTGAACCAACGTTATTAATGCGTTCTACCCAGCTTGTGTCATTGTCGTTCTCCTTCACACGGAACTGTAGACGGAAGGCATCTCCCAATGAAACGATGTTACGATTAGGTTCGTTTTGCAACTGATGAGCTAAGCTTTTCAAGTAGTCTACAACCTTTCGGTTCACTTCATCACGATTATCACTTGAGAAGAGGTTCAGTTCTCCTATAGAGAGGGCGTTCTCTACGCAGTAATCATGGATTGATATAAGCAACTGCATAAGCTTGTCTGACGACTCATTTGCCCTTAATTCTATGCTTTTAATCACCCCTGCAAAGTTCTTCTCGACAAAGTCTCGATTGATGTCAAGGATTACTCCATCTACATCAGAACGACGTTTCATCAACGCTCCAACCTCTGTTGAGATACGACCTAAGATGTCTTTGTAATGTTCACTGGTACGTCTTCGGTACTCTTCTATCTTGTTGTTATCGATAAACTCTTGTAAATCAACAGCTATCTGCATGTAATCATCATCAGTGACAGGCGTTGTATTGAAGTGAAAAGCATTCTGTGGCTTAAAGTTACGATTGAAGTTTACAACGGTTCCCTTTAATGTTTCAATAGCTTCTCGTTTCTGATTAATGGTGCCTCTCAGCTGACTTAACAGCTGTAAACAGTCTAAGTGAGTAGATTTCACCTTGTTATCAGCGAGATAGACAGTAGGTACTAAGTGTTCGTTCTCTATAACTTGATGATATTGGCTTAGTCCATCTCGTCTATGTGCGAGGTCTTTCTGGAAAGCCCTCTGTTGGTCTTCACATGCTTGCTTCTTCTTTTCTATGCGTATTCGTTTGTCTTCGTAGCGTTGTTGCAACATAATAAGTCGCTGCGTAATCTCCTTTATATTGTTTCTAATATCAGCTTCTTTAGAGAAGAGAGTCTCCACCGCATCTTCGTATTTAATAACGTCATTGCGGTCAGTTTCTATCTGTTGAAGTAGCTTGTTAAGCTCATCAAGTGCTTTGCGATATTCGTTCAGTAGTTTTATGTCTACTCCTTTGCCTTCAAGCTCAGCCCTCTGTTGTTTGTCGAGTTGAGTCTTTTGATTTTCAAACTCTTGATTATGCGCTTCAGCTTCAATCTTTTGTTGCTCTTGGAAAGCATGAAGCTCATTATTAAGCGCCCTTACAGACCTATTGAAAGCAGCATCAAGTTCCTTCAAGTCCTTTTCGTTCTTAGCATCATTCTTTGCTTGTCTTTCTTTTTCAGCTTCAACTTTAAGAGTGGCATCATTGAATGCACGCATACGTAACTCTTGTTCGCTTGAAATTATTTCCTGCTCTTCCATCTCTAATTTATGCTGTTGGTTTTGCAGGTTCTGTCTCTTCGTTGGTATTTGTTCAGCTTCCACTCTAAGGCGAGTAGCATCCTGACGTAATGGTTTAAGTAGATTACCATATTTCTTCCCGAGTTTGGAAATGTCCTCTTGAAGGGTTATAGGCAGTTGTGATAACTGTCTATTTAATAGCTGAAGTTGGTCTTCTAATTTCTTTTTCTCTGCCCGATACTCATCAGGAGTACGGTGAGTTGACTCAATGTTATCCAAGTTGAGTTTTACTCCAAATAGGTTGTCTGTTTTATTGTCTAACGTTGGCTCAAGTCCTTGGGCATAGAGTATGCGTTCTTCATCTACAACTTTTCCAATCGTATCTTCCCACCCTTCAGCGTTCTCACATAACCAATGATAAAGCGAATCATCTAAATGTGACAGCAAGTCGTTGATTCTTGCAATCTCATTACGGCATATCGTGCGTTCGTCTTCCAACCGCTTTTGTTCCTGCAAAGAGGCCTGTTTCAATTCAGCCTCTTTCATTTCGAATTCGTTAGTCAGCTTGTCTATTTGAATTCTTACAGTTGTCTGCTGTGCCTCATTATCCTTTTCATTGATATCTAATTGTACCAGTTGTTCCTTCACCAGCTTGATATCCTCCTCTTTAGGGTGCCATTGGCGCAGTTCTTTAAGTCTACTATCCGCCCTATGTTGCTCTGTAATAAGTGATTGAAGGCGTTCGTTAGACTCATGTATCCAAGTACGATACACGCTCATAACCTGGTTTCTACTCTTAGAACGCTCTTCTTCGTAGCGATTACGTTCTTGTTGTAGCTCTGTTTGCTTTGCATATAAAGTCTCCTTCTGCCCATTGATAAATGCTTGATGAGCATTTTCAAGTTTCTCTTTAGCGATGTTATATTTATCAGCTATCGAAGCATTCGTTTTGAGTAAATCGTCCAATAGCATTTGTTTCTCAGCCACCTCGTGCTTTAAAGACTTCTCACGAGCGTTAAGTGCAACCTTTTCTTTTATATTGATAGCATCGAAATACTTCCGTTTCTCAGCAATCTCTTTCAGTTTACTATTCTTCCCTCCAAGGTCTTGATTGAGAGCGTCTTTCTCTTTGTCATAGTCCGTTTTTAGTTCCTTCTGACGTTTATTCTCTTTCTCAATATTGTTTCTTACATCTACAAGTTTACTTTCCAATAATGGTATCTGTTGTTCATCATCTGCTACAACATAGTTGAGCATGTGCCATACATCAAGTAGTTGCTGGTCGAACGCTACTATCTTACGGCCTTGCTCAGCTATTTTCTGTGCTTGCTGACGTACAGGAAAGATTCCATCACGTGTTTGTTGAAACCAGCAGTCAATCTCATCGTATTCTCTTTCAAAGTCTGTTACCAGTCTTCTGTACGTTTGTAAATCAATAGGATGGTCTTCGTCAGCCATTGATTGGATAATAGTATTCTTCACAAAGTCGGCATCCAACTTCGTGTTAAGGAATACATTTTGAATACTTCGGGGTATATTTTGATAATGAGCACTCTGTACTAAGGCGTAGCGAGTAAACTTATGGTCATGCGTATTACCAAAGATAATATCCTTAAACATCACCCCAGAGTCTATTCTTGCCGACACACTCACATTCTTATCAATACGTTCACGTATCTTGACCCAGTCGCTCAGCACTTGTTTCCCATTGTCTATGAGCCACTCCCTTTGGTAGGGAGCATCAATAAAGCGCCAAGAAGCACGTCCTTGGTATCGGTTGACTAATATGGTATATGCGCCATTGTCGCGCATTACCTCATAGAGGATATGCGAGTTAGATTGGCGGAAATAGAATTCATCAAACGACTTCTGGCCTTGTTGAATACCCAACTTATGTTTGTCGGCATTGTAGAAGAATAGTAGTGCCCTTAGTACTGTACTCTTTCCAACGCCCTGTGTTCCCGTAAAGTGCACGTTACCATCTACTGATATTTCAGCGTATGGAATATTCGCACTATTGATAAATATGATTCTATTCAGGTATTTCATCTTCGTTAGCTATTTGAATCATGTTAACCAATTCCTCGGCATAACGGAATGCAGAGGTTATCTTAAAAGTCTCATCTTGGATGTTGACACACTCAGAAAAGCCCATGTTTTGCATCTCTTGGAGTAGTTTGTTCACTATCTCTTGATTTGAGCCTGCGCCATACTTCTTAAACAAGTGGTTGGCTTTCTCCTTTAGTTCGATGTCCAGACTGATTTGTTCTATCAGATGACCTTTGCGAAACTGGTAGCCAGCCGAGAATGCTTGATTGTAGCATTTAAGGAAGTCAAGATAGTCAAGCCACTTAGAGAAGCTCTCTAACTTTTGTTCTGTCGCTTGCTTTCCTTCTCCTATACGAGAGAAGTAAAAGTACCCATTGCCTTGTTCCAATTGTAGACCAATCTCCTTAAAGTAGTCTGCATAATCTTCAAAGTTATCTTCTAAGTCATCATATAGATGACGGATAGAGTTGTCAGCACTATCCACAGAGAGGAACTCTCCACGGATTAAGCGTTCATATATTCGTTGAGTATTATTTCGCATATATAATAGGATATTCAATGTTTTGGTAAGTTGCGTATTCTCCTGTCAGTTTACATTCATCAGGATGTAGGATGACAAGTTGGCAAAAGAGGGTCGCATGATCTTCTATTTCACGTTTTGTTGTGTAGTTATATCTGAGGATGAACTCAAATAGATTGTAGCTTGATGCTGCAAAGGCATTCCATATTTCAGTAGGGTCAATCTCTTTCAAAAGTTGCACTTGCTCTTGTAAGTCTTCCTGTGTCAGCGGTTCCGCTTCTATTCGTGACGTCTTCTGTATGCCGTTACGTTCTGCTATCCTTCTTAAAACCCGCCCTATCTCGTCATTCTCTCTCAGTGCCTCCAATGAAAGACGTATCTTACTATATTGTCGTGACTCCATCCATAGTGGATTGTTGTCTTCTAATACTTGTGTTATATTAGTCTCTGTCTTGATGAGAAGCTGGTCCTTTAGATACTTTAATTTGCGTATCTTCTTGTATAGTTGGTTCTGTTGGTCTATTTGATTGATATAGACAATAATCTGCCTGTCTATCTCCATCAGTGCATGATAAGCTTCAACGAAATCGTGCCTCACGGTGCTACAGGTCTTAGCCATGTGTGGGTCATTGGCCATAATGAAGAAAGCTTGCTCGTTGTCCATTAGCTTCTCACATTCACGTATCATCGAACGAATACTATGGCTTTTCTCATCAAGGTGCTGTAGTTTCGTTTTCTTATTGAGATAGTTGGGTTCTTGCTTATAGGTGTTATCCATGTTTCGTTTCAAGTCCACCACATTCTTCAACGTCCTAAAGCCTGTTTTCTTCAAGAGTTGGCGCACACTATCTTGATAGCCTGCCCTTCTGTTTACGTTTGTCTCTTGTAGGAAGTAAGTGATATGTTCCTTTAGCGTATTGATACATTCCTGTACGCTTAGCACACTTATCTCTTCGTTCACATTCAGAACCTCCTCGAAGAAATTAAGATAGTCGCTCTCTATTTCAAGAGAACTGCCTGTTTCTACCAGTACTCCATAGTCAATGAGCCTACTTAGTCGGCTCTCGTTTCCGCCAACTATCTCCAGTGCTATTGCTTTGGGATACTTCATTAGCTTTCGCTTCTCAAACATCTCACTCAGTAGTCGCTGTTCGCGTGAGAGTGTTTTAGTAAGTTCTTCTATTGTTCTAAAGTGTGACAGTATGTCCATGTGCTTGTTTTATATATCAACAGTGTGATAGTCTTTGACTCTCTTATTATATTAAGGTGGAAATTAGCAAAACTTCTTACTGTACCAATCTTGCATAAGTAAGATTCTTCTTACTACTTGGTCAGCATCTTATACTTTAGGTATTAAAGCAGATACAAATATAATAATAACTTTTGAAGAATGTGGCCTATTCTCGATAAAATCTTCGTAACATACGGTAAACTCGCCCTATACGCGTCTTATCATGGGTATATTCGTATGATAAGGGTGCTAAAAGTCAATCTTTTATGGCTCGTAATATAATATTAAAGTTATATGTTTACCAGTAAGTTATATGACATTCTCTCTATTTTAAGTTTAATAAGAGTGTAATAAAAAACCGCACTTAGTCACAATCATAACTAAGTGCGGAGTAGTATTTAATCTTCTTATGATTAGCCTTTCATGGCAATCAATATTACTTTAGCTTCTTGGTCATTCTTCCATCAGGCGTCACCCTCAGCTCGATAACGTATGTTGTGTCAGCATCTGGAATACCAATGATGACATAGTAGTAGAGAGCCTTGGCATCAGCATGGGTGAAATACATCTTACGAAGGATGCTTCGAGAGAGAAAGTCCTTCGGGATGAGCGACTGAAACTCTTGTTTACGGAAATCGTGTGCGAAGACTGGTGTACCGTGATTGTACAACCGCAAGGCTGCAACATTATCCAGATACATATTGTCTACTTCAACTCCATTGTCGTTGTACGTAGACTTCACCACCTTATCAGATGTCGTTTGCACATGTACCTTGCTCTCGAAATAGCCCAAGTCAGTGCGGATAACCGTGTCTTGCGATTGCTCTAAGAAAGTGTTCATCGCATAGACATGATAGTTGAAAGCTGAGTAGAGCGCTTTGTCATTTGTTTTGGTAAGTTTTACGTCATCACCATTTTGATTGGCAAACTTAAACAGATGAGGTGCTTGCTTCTCTATCTTGTATCCGTGGACATTCTGACCTTGCAGATAGATAGTGTCTTGATAGATCCAGAAGCGCACAGGCATACTCGCTGAGTCAGGGTAGAAAATACTATCACCCTTTACTAACATGGCAGGGTCACTATTCTCACCATTGGTCCATAAACCCTGCAACATCTCTTTAGCCTGCTTGTCCTCGTTTTGTTGCTGATAGTCGGCTCCACGATTGCGACAGGCTGTCAAGAGAATTAACAACACCGATATGCAGGTAAATAACTTCCGTTTCATCTTTACAGATAGATAGTAGAACACATTATTCATGCGTTCGTAAATGATTGATTTATGGCGGATACACAGCCGTTGTGCCCGCTCTTGATAAATCGATTGATACTTATTCGAATACTTTAGCCTCTTTCAAAGCTAAGCCTTTATTAAGGTCTTTGTCTGAAAGGATAACATCCTTTGCATCAATAGGCCATGTAATCCCTACGGTCTCATCGTTCCATTTAATGCTGGCCTCAGTCTTTGGACTATAAACATTGTCCACCTTATAAGTAAAGACAGCCTCGTCAGAGAGAACAAGGAAACCATGTGCAAAGCCACGTGGTACATAGAATTGACGTTTGTTGTCCTCAGATAGCTCTACCATGACATACTTGCCGAAGGTAGGAGAACTCTTGCGAAGGTCGACTGCCACGTCAACAACCTTACCTTTAATGACACGCACGAGTTTGGCCTGTGCTGTGTCGCCCTCTTGATAGTGCAGACCACGGAGAACACCATAGCTTGACTTAGACTCATTGTCCTGTATGAAATCTACATGGTAACCAATGTGTTTGTCAAATTCTGCCTGTTTGAATGATTCGAAGAAATAACCTCTTTCGTCATTAAATACTTTAGGTTCAATAATCCAAACACCATCAATTTCTGTTTTAATAAACTCCATAGCTTTATTTTTAGTTCTTATTGCAAAGATAAGAAGTTTTATCGATTATCAGAAGGATTATTTCCTTTTTCATATATTAAACAGGATTTTAACGTCACGGACTTGCCTCTTCCAAATAATTTGTTTAATTTTGCAAACGTGATAAAACTCGACCGACATATTGAAATCCTGCTTTTGGAGAATGACTGTGTCATTGTTCCAGGCTTAGGCGGCTTTGTTGCGCATCGTATTCCTGCTCGATACGATGAGCAGGATGGGTTATTCCTGCCACCTTATCGTACACTTGGCTTTAATGCACAGCTCAGAATGAATGACTCTTTGTTGGTTCAGTCTTATGTTGATGCGTATGATTTAAGTTACCCTGAAGCGTTACAGCAGATCGAAAAAGAGGTTGACGAGATTTATCAAGCATTGGGCGAAGAGGGTGTTTTTGAGTTGAATGACCTTGGAAGCCTATCGAGGAACAGTGATGGTAACTTAGCATTCGAACCTTTCGAGAGTGGTATTCTGACGCCATTGTACTATGGCTTGAGTAGCTATGAGTTCCCTAAGCTTATTAGTAATAATCAGTCTGCTACCTCGATAGCTGACATTAAGCTGCAAAAGCAGGGTGTTGTCTTCGTTGACGATACTGACGCTACGAACAAACGACTTAGCATTAGCATGCGTGCAGTACGTAATGTCGCGGCTGCAGCAGTCTTCCTTACAGCTGTCTTCCTTGTTGCTTTCCCTGGTTCAAACCGTAACGGCATTGCTGATAAGCAGCAGATTAAGAGCGGTGTGCTCTATAATATATTCGACTCCGACGACACCTCCAACACTTATAAGCAACTTGATGCATTGACTTCTAATAGTCACCCTATGGGTATAAAGCGTCAGCAGGAGACTACAACCGTTGCTTCTCATTATTGGTCAATCGTTATGGCGAGTCATATTACAGAGAGTAATGCCCGTGCCTTTGTAGCGAAACTGAAGAAGAACGGCCTTACTGACGCACGTGTCTATGATGGTCCTGAGAGTATAAAGGTGCTTTATGGTTATTTCTCAAGTCCTAAAGAGGCTACTGAAAGGATGAAGGTAATCAATAAGACTACCGAGTTTAAGGAAGCGTGGGTGATTGAGATAGGGAAGTAAGAGCAATACTTGTTTGTGTAACGAGCGATTACTTGATTATTTCCTTATTATGATTGTTTGACAAGAAGATATATGAATGAAGGTTAATCATTATCCTTTAATGTCTTAGCCTTATTCATTTTTCATAACTCCTCTTTCTCTTTTTCCATGAGGTGAGGGGTGTTTTTATTTATAATACTTTTATTATATGAAGCGTGTTAGATGTCCGAAGTGTGATAACTTCATAACTTTCGACGAAACAAAATATAAGTCTGGGCAACGACTTGTATTCCAATGTCCTCAGTGTGGGAAAGAGTTTGGAATCCGTATCGGCGTCTCTAAACTACGTAAGACACAAAAGGAAGAGAACAATTCGCCTATTGATGAGAATGTAGAAAGCCAATATGGCTCTCTTCATGTGATAGAGAATGTGTTTCATTTCCGCCAAGTCATCCCCCTACAAATGGGTGAGAATGTTATTGGTCGATACATGAAAGGCAACCCTATTAACTGTCCGATAGAGACGGTCGACCCCAGTGTTGATATGACGCATTGTACTATTACGGTTAGTAAGGACAAGAATGGCAAACTACAATACGTGTTGCGTGATGGTCCTTCTTATACTGGTACTTTCGTTGATAATGTTATCCTTGGCGACCGTGAACGGCGTGTGATAGAAGATGGTACGCTTTTTACGATTGGTGCTACGAGTATTATTCTTCAAACCCCAGACGGAGATTGATAAAAGAAAATAGTTTACAATCGAGTGGGTTGGTTGTCCTTGAATACCTATATGACGTCTCTTTTAATTGACTCTGTAACTGGCAGGGATACAATTAGTTGCGAAGTCGGTTTGAGAGCGGGCTTAGTAAGGTTCAAGAAGGGCGTTAGTAAGATGCGAGAAGGGCGTCTTTTAGACGCTTGACAAGGCTTGTCTTGAATGTTGTAAAGCCTTGGTTAAAATGTACTCGTGAATTTATATTACAAAAGATAACGATTGAGAAATGGTGATAAAACAATAGAGCCAGCTTTTACAGATACGTAAGAGCTGGCTCTATCATTTGTGCCTATAAGTTATTTACCCGTCATGACACCTTCTATATAGAGTCGTGTCATCTCCACTTTTCCGTTAGTACGAACGGTAATACTCTTCTTGAAGTGTCCAGGGAACTTACCTGTTCCGTTGTAAGTCACGTCAATCGTACCCTTCTGACCAGGAGCAATCGGACGCTTGTCATAGTTAGGTATGGTACAACCACAGCTTGCAACTATCTGATTAATTACCAATGGTGCTTTACCAACATTAGTGAATGTAAACGTTGTCTTGTGCACTGGGTTGTCATCAGAGAATGTTCCGAAGTCGTAAGTCAACTTATCAAATTTAATTTCTGCCTGATTCTGTGCTGCTGCAAATGTCAGTCCGAAGACTAACATAAGTGTCATTAATAAGAACTTCTTCATGTCGTTTTAATTTAATTGATATTTATTAAGTTCGATGCAAAAGTAATCAGAAAGTTTATAGATACACTATAAATTTACAATAATTAAGGAGATATTGTTATTTTAATGACTTTCTATATGTTATCTTAACAATAAAACCAACAGTAGTCCTTTATATTTTTAATAAGGTGATACCCTTTTTTAATATAAAGTTCGTATCTTTGCAGTAGATTAATTAAACCGAACAGTTGGGGTAAAGATTTCCCCTTTTGTTAATTGAAACGGCGAAATATAATAAAACATATAATATAAGGTATGTATAGAACAAATACTTGTGGAGAGCTGCGCCTGTCGGATGCAGGCAAGGAGGTTACCCTCGCGGGATGGGTACAGCGCGCACGTAAAATGGGAGGTATGACTTTTGTCGACCTTCGCGACCGCTATGGTATTACCCAGTTAGTCTTCAATGAGGCCGATAATGCAGACCTTTGTGGCGAAGCTAATAAGTTGGGACGTGAGTATTGCATCCAAGTTAAGGGTGTTGTCAACGAGCGTCAGAGTAAGAACAACAAGATTCCAACAGGTGACATTGAGATTATTGCTAAGGAACTGAAGGTGCTTAGCAGTTCTCAGACTCCTCCTTTCACAATAGAAGAAAACACAGACGGTGGTGATGACCTTCGTATGAAGTATCGCTACTTAGACCTTCGTCGTGAGGCAGTGCGCAAGAACTTGGAGCTGCGTCATCGTATGACGATACTCATTCGTAACTTCCTTGATGCCGAAAAGTTTATGGAAGTGGAGACTCCTATCCTTATTGGGTCTACCCCAGAGGGTGCACGTGACTTCGTGGTTCCATCACGTATGAACCCTGGTCAGTTCTATGCACTACCACAGAGTCCACAGACTTTGAAGCAGTTGTTGATGGTAGCGGGTTTTGATCGTTATTTCCAAATAGCGAAATGCTTCCGTGATGAGGACTTGCGTGCCGACCGTCAGCCAGAGTTTACACAGATAGACTGTGAGATGTCATTTGTTGATCAGGAGGATGTTATCAACTTGTTCGAGGAAATGGCACGCCATCTTTTCCGTGAGATTCGCGGTGTTGAACTACCAAAACTTGAGCAGATGAAATGGCATGATGCCATGAAACGTTTTGGTTCTGATAAGCCTGATTTGCGCTTCGGTATGGAGTTTGTTGAGTTAATGGACGACCTAAAGGGTACTGGTTCATTCTCAGTATTTGATGAGGCTGTCTACATCGGGGGTATTGTTGTTCCTGGTTGTGCTGATTATAGTCGTAAGCAGCTAAATGAATTGACCGACTTTGTAAAGCGTCCACAGGTAGGTGCTCAAGGCCTTGTCTTCATCAAGTATAATGCAGACGGTACTGTTAAGAGTTCTATTGATAAGTTCTATACAGAGGAGCAGTTGCTGAAAGTTAAGGAAACAACTGGTGCTAAGGATGGCGACCTCGTGTTGATTCTTTCTGGTAACAACGCAAACAAGACACGTGTACAACTGTGTTCTTTGCGTCTTGAAATGGGCGATCGCTTAGGACTTCGTGATAAGAATGTCTTTAAGTGTCTGTGGATTGTTGATTTCCCATTGTTTGAGTGGAGTGATGAAGAGCAGCGATTGATGGCAACACACCATCCATTCACGATGCCACACCCAGAGGATATCCCCCTGTTAGACGAACATCCAGAACAAGTACGTGCGAAGGCTTACGACTTTGTATGTAATGGTATAGAAGTTGGTGGAGGCTCACTTCGTATTCACGATACGCAGTTGCAAGAGAAAATGTTTGAGGTTCTCGGCTTCACACCAGAGAGTGCTAAGGCACAGTTTGGCTTCTTGATGAATGCCTTCAAGTATGGAGCGCCACCTCATGCAGGTCTTGCTTTCGGTCTTGACCGCTTTGTAAGTATCATGGCAGGTCTTGACTCAATCCGTGACTGTATTGCGTTCCCTAAGAACAATAGTGGACGTGATGTCATGTTGGATGCTCCTTCGTTTATTGACCAGAAACAGTTAGACGAGTTAGAGATTAAGTTAGACTTAAAGGACTAATCCTCCTATTTGGTTGATATACATCAAAAAAAACAAGAGGAGAGTCCTAAAGCATTCAAAATCTTTTACTTTTCGTCGTAAGTATTTGATACTTTGAATTATTTGATGTACTTTTGCAAATGATTAGTAACGTTCAATAGTAGATGATTAATATCTCTTTTAATGTTTATAAAAGTAATAGTTGCAGATAAAAACAAATTAGATAATATTCGATTGCTTGAACAATACTTTAATTGTGTATAACTATGACAGAAAAGAAAGAAGTTAAGTCTGCTCCTAAAGCAGTAAAGAAAGCTCCTGCTAAGAAGGCCCCTGCAAAGAAAGCAGTTGTAGCTATTAACGCAGAGAATGTTGGTTTTAAGGCCGGTGATGTTTACAATGCTCTTGCTGCCGAAGCTAAGGCTTTGACTGTTGCAGAGATTGTTAAGGCTGCAAAGATTAGTTCTGAAGAGGCTTATCTTGGTATAGGATGGCTCTTCAAGGAGGGTAAAGTGAAAGGTGAAAACGACAAGGTTACTCTTGCTTAATTAGAGTAATTATCATAACAAAGGAGGGAGTCTGTATGATAAGTGTATAGGCTCCCTTTTTTTATGCAGTACGATAAGGAAATATTACGGGTTCTTGCTGAAGCAGGCGACGAGGGACTTTCTGTACAGAATATCTCCCGTCATGTCTTTAATGCTTGTAACTCGTTTTTTAATCCTATCGATCAAGACGAGGTTCGTAGGTATGTTCAATCGTATCTTTTGAAGAATAGCAAGACTGCGAACGCTCTTTTAGCTAAGAATAAGAAAGGAGTTTATAAACTCAATGCTAATAATCAACTATCTGAGCAGCTACTTTTCCAATTCCATGATGAACCAGAAGTTTATAAAGAGAAACCCATTGTGGACCAGAGTCTGAGCCTCTTTGATGACTAATAAATGTCCTTGTAGCTTTGAGAAATCCGTATAAACAGTACTAAAAAATAAAAAGCTACATTAATTATTGCCGTTGTTCTTTTTTATTTGTATATTTGCAAGCATATTAATTCATTGCTTATAAGTTATGGCGCAAACTGATAATCATCTCGTAATCATGGCCGGTGGAGTAGGAGGTAGGTTCTGGCCGATGAGCACTGCAGACTGTCCTAAACAGTTTATTGATGTCTTAGGAGTAGGAAGAACGCTTATTCAGCTGACGTATGACCGCTTTTCTGGTGTTGTCTCAGCGGACAATGTGTGGGTTGTTACTAATCAGAAGTATGTGTCTTTGGTTCATGAACAATTGCCAGAGATACCTTTGAACCATATTCTGAGCGAACCTTGCCGTCGCAATACCGCTCCTTGTATTGCATACGTGAGCTGGCGCATCAAGAAAGAGAACCCAAAGGCAAATATCGTGGTGTCGCCAAGTGATCATATCGTGACGAATGAGAATGAATTTAAACGGGTAGTCTCTAACTGCTTGAAGTTCACGGCTGAGACGGATGCTGTCGTTACCTTGGGTATGAAACCTACTCGTCCTGAGACGGGGTATGGCTATATACAAGCCGACTTGTCCACTGCCTCTGCTCGTAACCGTGAGATATACCGTGTTGATCAGTTCCGTGAAAAGCCTGACTTAGAGACTGCTGAGCAGTATATTAAGCAAAGTAACTTCTTTTGGAATGCTGGTATCTTTATCTGGAGTGCTTCGACTATTGTTAATGCCTTCCGTATTTATCAGCCAAGTATAGCAAGAATATTCGAGCGGGTTATGGACATCTTGGATACACCTGACGAACAGCGTGTTATCGATGAGGTCTATCCAGAATGTGAGAATATCTCTGTTGACTATGCTATTATGGAGAAGGCTGAAGAGATATTCGTGTGTCCTGCTGACTTTGGATGGAGTGATTTAGGTACTTGGGGTTCGTTACTTGCACAGACAAAGCATGATATCTATGGTAATGCTGTTATAGGAACTGATGTCCATCTCTTTGATAGTAAGAATTGTATAGTACATACAACGGAAGAGAAAAAAGTTGTTATTCAGGGCCTTGATGGCTATATCGTTGCAGAACAAGAGGGTAAACTTCTTATTTGTCGTTTGTCTGAAGAGCAGCGTCTGAAGCAGTTCACAGGAGAGGGATAGGCTCATTTGTGTTCCTTTCTATTGTTCAAGGAAAGGGAGATAAGGTCAGAGTTCGAGCATATCTTTTACAGATTTGATTTCTATTGAGCATGAATAGTTTGCGTAGGTACAGGTTTTATAAACTGGTCCTACGCATATCTTTTTTATTATAGTAGGTTAATTTTGAACGTTATCATTATGGACTTTATTCATTAAAGGGCTGTTGTAAGATCGAGTCTATTATTCTGTTGATTTTATTCTGTCGTTATATAATGTGATGATAAGCCTATGTATTCCTTATAAGGAGGTTCTTCACATAGAAAGGTGAGGGACGGATAGAGCCTATTAGTCCTTATCATATATAATAGACCTTTAATGATTGGTTTATAAAAGAGTATTTGTCAGGTAACTTAAAAATATATATTTGTGAGTATGATACTAAAGTTTAGGTACATTATAAGCTTTGTTTTATGTTTTCCCTTTACAGTCTTTGCACAGGTTCCACGGCTTGTAAGAGTCAATCCACAGCATTATTTTCAGCGAACAGTACCTAAGGGAAACTATAGCGGACTGACATGGTTGGGTGGAGACCACTATGCTGTTGTTTCTGATAAGGCTTCAGATAGTGGGTTCTTCCTCTTTCGTATACAGATAGATACTGTTAGTGGTGATATTAAAGACATTGTTAATGAAGGCTTTCGTTCGTCGGGTGAGATGAATAAAGATGAGGAGGGGATTGCTTTCTTCCCAAAGGATAGTACGTTATGGATATCTCGTGAAGCAGATAATACGGTTTTGGAATATGGACTGAATGGTAAACAGACGGGTAGGGGATTGTCTATACCTTCTGTGTTTAGTACTGCTACGCCTGCATATAGCTTTGAAGCATTAACTTATAACACTCATACTCATCGTTTCTGGACAACTTCTGAGAGTACGTTGAGGCCTGATGGCAAGCAAGCTGATGCAAAGAATCAAGTGAAGAATAGGCTTCGCTTTCAAAGCTTTGATGATACTTTCGTTGCTAAAGAACAGTATGCTTATTTGATGGATGCGCCTGATAATCATCCTTCTGCAGCTAATTATGCAATGGGAGTACCTGCTATGGCGGCATTAGATAATGGATGTTTGCTTGTTTTAGAGCGTGAGTTCTTAGTTACACCAAGTAAGTTTGGCTCGTATGTGGTCAATAAGATATATTGTGTAAACCCTATTCAATCAGTGACTATCAGCCAAGATAAAGTGCTTGATACCAGTAGTCCTTATATGAAGAAAGTGTTGATTGCAACGTGGAAGACCTCTTTAAGTCTGTTTCATCAGAACCTTGCGAATTATGAAGGGATGTGTCTTGGCCCCCATCTAATGGACGGAAGCCAAGTTATAGTGCTTTGTGCGGATAGTCAAGACCAGTATGGTGGAGTCTTAAGAGACTGGTTTCGTACGGTTGTTATTCGTTGACAGCTATGTGTCTAATACCGTTCTTACTTCATCTTCTTATGTAGCTTGCGTAAAGCCTTGTCTCTTATCTGTCGTACACGTTCACGTTTTAGGCCCATCTCTTCGGCAATCTCTGCCATTGTGTAGTGTGAGCCAGTTAGTCCATAGATGTAAGTAATGATGCGTTTCTCACGCTCGTCGAGTACATCCAACCCTTTTTGTATCTCATTACTGAGGATATCTTGATTAAGCTGGTCGTCTGTTTGCTTGGCATTCTCGTTCTCAAGGATGTGTTGAAGAGTAAAGTTATTGTTACTTCCTACGGGGACTGGCTGGTCAATAGACAGTGCTCGTGAGCGTATCTTCTCGTATTTATTCTTCTCGTTCTTAGGGAGCTTGTATAGTGTAGACTGTTCCTTGATAGCTTCCTCCATTGCCTTACGGATGTAAGGAGCCGCGAAGACAACAAAACGCACACCCTTCTTACCATCAAACCGTTGGGCTGCATACATCATACCAATATTTCCCTCGCTGATAAGGTCGTCTTCTCCCAATCCACGGTTACGGTATTGATGTGCCAAAGAGACGACAAACTTCAAATTAGCCTTTGTCAGTTTCTCTAAGGCCATAGCGTCCCCAATCTTTATCTTCTCGGCCAACTCTTGTTCTTCTTTATCTGAAAGGAGTTGCTCATGGACTATCTCTTCGATGTATTTCTCGTTTGATGTCATAAAAAAAGAGTTTTTATTTTATGCTATAAAACCACATTCTACTTATTTAACCTGCTTGTTATCAGCCTTCTTCTTCTTGATATACCATTTGAGAAGGAAGTAAAGACAAACAATGATAACTATGATTATCAAGCCAAACTTTATGTATTCTCCGTACTCTAAGATTTTCTCATTGAGCTGCTCCTCGGGTACGAAGGCATGCATATAGTGTCCTAAAAGAGCAAGGATACTATGCCATGCACCCGCACCAATGGTAGTGTAGAGCAAGAACTTCCAATAGTTCATCCTTGATAAGCCTGCTGGGATAGAGATGAGATGGCGAATACCTGGCAAGAGGCGGCCTGTGATAGTGGCAACCATACCATGTTTCTCAAAGTATCTTTCGCTTTTTTCAACCTTCTCTTGGTTCAACAAGCATAAATGTCCCCATTTACTATTTGCAAACTTATAGATAATTGGACGTCCAAGATACCATCCGGCAAGATAGTTTATAGTAGCTCCTACATCTGCTCCTAAGGTGGAGAAAAGAATTACCAACCACATATCAAGATTCCCTCCAGCAGCATGATAGGCTGCAGGAGCTACAACTAATTCTGAAGGAACAGGGATAACTGTACTTTCAAGAAGCATCAAGACGAAGATGGTGCCATAGTTGAGATGACCAAGCATGGATGTGATAAAACTCATAATAGTATGTTATTTCTTTTATTCTAATGGGTTATAAAATATTAAACGAGGGATAGTCTTTCGGATTTGTCCCTTCTGGATAGAGGTCTGAAAGTACGTCAATACATTCTTCTGGGTTCTTTTCTACAGCTTGACGCAGGTACTTCTTGAACTCTCTCTTCTTCTTTAATTCATAGCAACAGCGTGCAAGAAAGCCATAGCCAATGTCCCAATCATCCCCTAAACTTGGTAAAAGGGTGCTAAAGAGATGGTAGGCATATTCTATATAACCATTGTCAAAGCTTGAACACCCCATTTGGATGATTGCCATATTCTTGTCTGGTGCCTCCTCTAAAGCCATCTGAAAATGTTGTTGAGCATTGTGTATATCCCTTTGTGAGAGGTATATATGACCAATAGAAATATCTACTAACGATTTATCCTGTTCATGACTTAGCTTCTTATAACGCTCGAAGTACTTCAGAGCTTCCTCATAGTTACCAAGCGCAAAAAGCCCATTTGCTTTATTCAAGATGGCCTCCTCATCTTCAGGATTTATGGCTATTGAGTACTCACTTGAGGTAATAGCCTCATTGATGTCGTTCCTTAAAAGTTGACTCTGTGCCAGTTGGTTCCAGTAAGGACCTGAGTAAGGATTGCTATCAAGTAATTCGTTCAAAATCAACTCACTCTCTTTATACTCTCCACGGCTCTTGAGGATGTGTGCACGAATCTCTTTGTAATCGTTCTCTTCAGTCTTATTTGAACGGTTCAACCACGTCTCTGCATACTCCATCTCCTCATAGTCAGAGAAGAGGGCAGCGACATCAAGGGCCATACCTGCTCTCTCCTCAGGGTCTATAATATCGTCATAAACATTCTTAAGGAAGCTATCAGCAGCAGCAACCTTATTGTCAACGATCATTATCTCAGCCTTAAGGTATTCGTAGTCAGGGTCGTTCTTGTCAATAATCGTCTCTGCAATCTTGTTTGCGAGTTGTGGGTCCTTGTCGCACAGTAGTGCCATACGTGCTTTAAAGGTACGTGGGATAACGGCAAGAGGGTCTATTTTAATGGCCATGTCTATAGCCTCCATAGCCTCTTGATCATCACCCATATAATGAAAGAACTCCGCAATATCAGTTAGTTCCTCGGGGTCGAGGAACTCACTGCTAATATTTTTCTGCAGGTCTTCATACCTACGAAGCAACTGCTTGAACTTATCACTTTGATAGTATATATCCAACTCTTAATTTCCTTTAGTTATGCTTTAGCCTTTTTTGCCCAAGTATCTTTCAAGCCGACAGTCTTGTTGAACACGAGGTGATCAGGCGTTGTGTCTGGGTCGAGCATAAAGTATCCTGTGCGCTGGAACTGCAAGTAGTCGCCTGGTTTCTTCTCTGAGAGATACTGCTCAACATAGCATTCTGTGCGCACGGTAAGGCTCTCTGGGTTAAGAAGCTCACGGAAGTCACGCTCATCAGCAGATGGGTTTTCTATATTGAACAGACGGTCGTATTCGCGAACCTCAGCTTTTAAGCAGTGGTCAGCACTAACCCAATGAAGTGTACCTTTCACCTTGCGGTCAGCACCTTGCATACCGCTCTTACTGTCTGCATCGTATTCTGCTTGTATCTCAACGATGTTTCCCTCTGCATCCTTGGTACAACCGGTACATTTAACGATGTATGCATTCTTCAGTCTGACCTCTTTACCAGGTGTCATACGGAAGAACTTCTTTGGAGCATCCTCCATAAAGTCAGCGCGTTCAATCCATAGATTCTTTGAGAAAGTGATGGTATGTGAACCATCCGCCTCATTCTCAGGGTTGTTGATAGCCTCCATTTCTTCGGTCTTACCCTCTGGATAGTTGGTAATAACGAGTTTTACAGGGTCGAGAACAGCACTAACACGGGTAGCCTTCTTATTTAAGTCGTCACGTACAGCAGCCTCTAACAATGCAACGTCATTGAGGGCATCAAATTTGGTGTAGCCGATAGAGTCAATGAAGTTGCGTATAGACTCTGGTGAATAACCACGACGACGCATACCACAGAGGGTCGGCATACGTGGATCATCCCATCCCTTAACGAAGTTCTCATCTACTAATGTATGGAGCTTACGCTTAGACATTACTGTATAAGTAAGGTTTAAGCGGTTGAACTCTATCTGTCGTGGACGGTTATCAGATAAGTTATCATCAGTGCCATCGCTCTCCTTTAAGAAATCAATAAACTTATCGTAAAGAGGGCGGTGAGGTACGAACTCAAGTGTACAGATAGAGTGGGTGACACCTTCAAAGTAGTCGCTTTGACCATGCGCAAAGTCATACATTGGATAACAATGCCATTTTGTACCTGTACGATGGTGTGGTATTTGAATGATTCTATATATGATTGGATCACGGAAGTGCATGTTAGGATTGGCCATATCAAGCTTAGCACGTAGCACCATACTTCCTTCCACAGCCTCAGGAGTGTTCATTTGTTCAAACAGTGCAAGGCTCTCCTCGATAGGACGGTCACGGTAAGGTGATGCCGTACCAGGGGTTGTTGGTGTACCTTTCTGTGTTGCTATCTGTTCAGCAGTCTGCTCATCAACGTATGCCAAGCCTTTCTTTATCATCCAAATAGCAAAATCCCACAACTTCTCGAAGTAGTCACTTGCATAATAGATATTGCCCCATTTGAATCCAAGCCAGCTAATATCATGAAGGATATTCTCCACATATTCATTATTCTCCTTGCTTGGGTTAGTATCATCAAAGCGGAGATTACAAATACCATTATAGTTTTCTGCTACACCGAAGTCCATGCAAATCGCTTTCGCATGACCAATGTGAAGATAGCCGTTAGGCTCTGGCGGGAATCGTGTCTGAATACGTCCACCATTCTTACCTTTAGCAAGGTCTTCCTCTACCAGCTGTTCAACGAAGCTCAAGCTACGCTTTTCTTCATTGGTGTTGTTCTCTATCGTAGTCATATTTTCCTATTTATTATTATGCTGCAAAGTTACTTATTTTTTCTCGTTTATGATGCACTTTACTATAAATAATGGTGTTCAATCTGCAATGATGTTAAAAAATAAGTTTATAAACTCTTTGTTGTGTAACGCTTTGAAAGCCTAATTGTTGTTTCAGTAACGAAATGTAAGCTTTTCTTGTACCCTTTTTTTAATGTTTAATAAAGGTAAATAAGTAATATGTGTACGTTTAGTATATGTGCAATAACAAATGTTTCATTATTGATAAAAAAGTTGCATAAAAGTTTGCACATATAAAAATAATGCCCTATCTTTGCATTCGTTATCCTGAATACAATCTTTTTACCTTAAAGAAACTAATACCTATTGAGATTGAATGCCCATCGCTGTGAAGCGTAGGGCATTTTTGTTTTCAGTAGTTTTGAAGCTTGTTAATTTTGTTTACAATATTCAGTTTATAAGTTTAAGTTTGTTTAGAGTTATGCTTATAATTTTCTTTATAGTTTATTCGAACGGTTTGTTATTTTATATGTAGGTGTATAGTAGACTATTCAAAGCTTATTTTAACGATTCGTTTCATTCTTTTGTTATTCGCCTATTGGGCTGTAACAGAATTACTTTCGTTTATGTTTATTATATTAGTGAGGGCATCTCTCTAAACTAACTTACACTCCCTTGTATTTTTTTCAATATTTCGTTTGTATCTTGTAGATTGTCATATAGAAATCGTATCTTTGCATACAAACTAAGAAAAGATGAAGAATATATTAAAAGAACTACGTCGTAAGGACCACCCACGAGTGTTGGGAGCCTTAGATATATTTAAGTTTATTGGCCCTGGTCTGTTAGTGACAGTAGGGTTTATTGACCCTGGTAACTGGGCAAGTAACTTTGCAGCCGGCTCTGAGTATGGGTATGCACTGCTATGGGTGGTAACCCTTTCAACGATTATGCTGATTGCTTTGCAGCATAATGTAGCCCATCTTGGTATTGTGACTGGTCTCTGCCTTAGCGAAGCCGCTGTTAAGTATGCCCCAAAATGGGTTGGTCGTCCGATTATTGTGAGTGCTATTTTGGCCAGTATCTCTACCTCTTTGGCCGAGATATTGGGTGGTGCTATAGCCCTACAGATGCTCTTTGGGATAAGTATTCCTACGGGTTCGGTCCTCACAACAGCAGCTGTATTAATCATGTTGTTTACGAATAGCTATAAGAAGATGGAACGTGCCATCATTGGTTTTGTGTCAATGATAGGCTTGTCCTTTATCTATGAACTCTTTTTATTAGACATTCATTGGCCTGCAGCCATAGAGGGAGCATTCGTACCAACCGTCCCTCAGGGGTCGCTTTTGATTATTATGAGTGTGTTAGGAGCCGTTGTCATGCCCCATAACTTATTCCTTCATTCAGAGATAGTACAGAGCCGTGAGATTCATTTGAAGGGTGATGAGCGCATTCGTCACATGTTGAGATTTGAGTTTGTCGACACTCTTTTCTCTATGATAGTGGGCTGGGCAATTAACTCAGCGATGATTCTTTTGGCAGCGAGTACGTTCTTCTCACATGGTCAGCACGTCGATGAGCTTTCTCAAGCACAAGCGATGTTACAGCCACTGTTGGGTAACAATGCTGCAAACATCTTCGCTATCGCCTTACTTCTGGCTGGTATATCAAGTACGATAACCAGCGGTATGGCTGCAGGTAGTATCTTTTCAGGACTTTTTGGAGAGTCATATAATGCGAAGGATACGCACTCCATTGTCGGGATAGTCCTCTCGTTGGGTGTAGCCCTCCTCATGATATTCTTTATTGGTGACCCATTTAAGGGATTAATCATCTCTCAGATGTTTCTATCAGTACAACTTCCGTTCACAGTCTTCCTACAAGTAGGCTTGACATCCTCTAAGAGAGTGATGGGTAAGTACGCTAATAGCAAGTTGAACATGTGTTTCCTTTACTCATTAGCAGGTATTGTCACCTTTCTTAATATATGGCTCTTGATAGAGAGTGTGTCATAGTGTTGGTAGGTTATAAGATGGTTTTCATATAATAGTAAAATCAGTTTTTGTAAAATAAAATCATCGACTCGAAATGAGATGAGGCCCGACAGTGTTTCAATTAGGCCTTTGCAATGATGAAGAAGGGCGTTTTCTTGCATGTAGTTAACGCCCTTCTTTAATGTAGTTAGGCGTCTTCTTTAATGCTAATCACAACTGTTTGATTCATTGATGATTATGGTGATGATTTTACTCGATATAGTGTGGTAGTAAAGGGGGCGTTTCCTATCTTGAATGTAAGATATTTTCAATTCAATGAAGCATGTAGTCTATTGTGGTAAAGTTTCTTTATGTCGATTTTATAGGACAGGTTATAAAACAAAGAAAACGGGAATGATACAACGATATCATTCCCGTTAGTTATGGTATATGCTATTTAATCTTAGATAGACTTGTAGCCGTTTGTACTGTTATGTGCAAGCAAGTCTTTCAGATTTAGCTCTCTTCCACCATGTGCTTCGTAGGCTTCTTTCATCTCTTCCTCGCCTTCTGCCTCTTCTTCAGAGTGTTCGAACGTAACGCACTTATCCTTAAGTTCTGCGATTACCCAGCCAATCAGTGCGATGATAAGCAGTGCAATCAATCCTATCATTGGAGTTGTCATAATTAAATAGTTTTTTATTTCTGATGCAAAAGTACATTAAGTTTCGTAAAGAACCAAATTATCTCTAAGTTTTCAGTAACTTTGCAGTAAATATAGCTGTATAAAGTTAATAAGAACAAGATGACAAGAAAAGAAAGGTACGACTATGCACTGAATTATTTCCGTAAGCATGTTGGACACGTGTCAACGGAGCTTAATTTCGGTTCAGCATTCCAATTGCTTTGTGCGACACTGCTTTCTGCACAGTGTACGGATAAGCGTATTAATGCAATTACACCCGAATTGTTCCGCCATTATCCTGATGCAAAGACAATGGCAACGGCCACCTCGGATGAAATATTTGATTATGTGAAGAGTGTCTCTTACCCTAATTCAAAGGCAAAGCACTTGGTTGAGATGTCAAAGATGCTGGTAGAGAAGTTTGGAGGGGAGGTTCCTTCTGACCCAAATGCACTCATTACACTACCAGGTGTAGGTCGTAAGACGGCAAATGTCATACAAGCTGTGTGGTTTGGCAAGCCAACATTGGCTGTCGATACGCATGTTTATCGTGTTAGTCACCGCTTGGGCCTGGTCCCCTCAACGGCAAATACGCCTCGAAAAGTTGAGGATTATCTGATGAAGAATATCCCTACTGAGGAGGTTACGGATGCTCACCATTGGATATTACTTCATGGACGTTATGTCTGTAAGAGTGCGAAGCCCGATTGTGAACATTGTCCCTTTGATGACATGTGTCCTAAGTTATTGGAGAATAGTAAGCTGTAAGAAGACTTAAAAAGGTAAAGGATTAAAAGGATATAATATAAGAAGAAAATGAATACAAAGAAGATAATGCACTTCTTGAAAGGTATTGCTGCGAACAACAATAGGCAGTGGTTTCAAGAACATAAGGCTGAGTATGATGCGGTAAAAGCCGACTTTGAGCAGGGAGTCGACAAAGTTATAGCTTGTTTAGCAACCTTTGATGAGGAGGTGTCACACCTGACAGCAAAGGATTGCACCTACCGTTTCTATCGTGATGTACGTTTCTCACCCGATAAAAGTCCGTATAAACGCCATTTGGGTGCATACATCTGTGCACATGGTAGGAAGGCTTTGCGTGGTGGTTACTATCTACATCTTCAGCCTGGGAACTGCTTGATAGCTGTAGGTTGTTATTGGTTGCCTACAAACATACTGACGTCATGCCGCAATGAAATCATGGCGAATATTGATGAATGGCGTAAGGATGTTGAGAATGAGGGTTTTGTCAATTTGTTCGGACGACCCAATGAGGGCGAGTGGACGGACGATAAGGTTAGTGAGAAGGGTTTTGGACTTGCTGCTTTGAAGACTGTTCCAAAGGGATTCCCCAAGGACTATGAGTATCTCCAGTATCTTCGAATGAAGGACTACTGCTGTTGGGTGTCTGTGCCTGATGACTTCTTTGATGGAGAAGGATGGGTTGAACAGTTGAAACACATCTGCAAGACGGGTAAGCCGATGATGGACTTCATTAATAACGTGGTAGATGATTATGAATAGAAACAAATAAAGAGGAACGCAAAGACATTCCTCTTTATTTTTATACTTACTAAAACGCTTTGGCTAATGGGTGCATTAGCCAAAGAGATAACAATTACTTCTTTCTCAATTCCTCAAGACTTGCCTTCAAAGCAGCAATCTTCTCTTCAGAATCGCTCTGCTTCTTACGCTCGCGTTCGATAACTGCTTCTGGTGCATTGGCCACGAACTTCTCGTTAGAGAGCTTCTTCTTGATACCAATGAGGAAGCCTTCAAGATGCTTGAGTTCCTTCTCCTGCTTCTCAATCTCGGCCGCAACGTCAATCAAGTCGCCTACTGGTACTGCGAAGCTGTCGGTTCCTACCATGAAACCAGATGCGTCACCACGCTTCTCAGTTACTACCTCGATAGCCTTTAAGTTAGCCATCTTAATGATAACACTGTTATAAGCTTCATAATTGTTCTGGCCGATTACGTCCAGTTCCAACTCTACCTTTGGTGCGATGTTCTTCTGATTACGTACGGTTCTCACACCGCTGACGATTGCTTTAACCTGTTCAATGGACTCGATAAGTGCCAACTCTTCCTTGCTTGGAACGTCAAGTTTGAGTTCATCACGCATGATGCTCTCGTTATCCTTGCGGTCATAGATGTGCTGCCACAACTCTTCAGTAATGAAAGGCATGAATGGATGGAGCATCTTCAATAGTGTGTCGAAGAACTTAAGAGTAGCTTGATAGGTGGTCTTATCGATTGGCTTGCCGTATTCAGGCTTGATCATCTCTAAGTACCAACTTGAGAATTCATCCCAGAAGAGGCGGTAAACAGTCATTAAAGCTTCTGAGATGCGATAGCTCTTGAACTGTTCATTCATCTCAGCGTTTACTTCCTTCAACTTTGCATCGAACCATTCAACGGCAATCTTGTTGGCTAATGGCTGTTCAGCATTGGCTGTTTCCCAACCTTGAACGAGGCGGAAAGCATTCCAAATCTTATTGTTGAAGTTACGACCTTGCTCACAGAGAGTCTCGTCGAAGAGGATGTCGTTGCCTGCAGGAGCAGACAACATCATACCCATACGAACACCATCAGCACCATACTTCTCTATCAACATGATAGGGTCAGGAGAGTTGCCAAGACTCTTACTCATCTTTCGGCCGAGTTTATCTCGTACTATACCTGTGAAGTAAACATGCTTGAATGGGAACTTGCCACGATACTCATAGCCTGCCATAATCATACGTGCTACCCAGAAGAAGATGATGTCTGGCCCCGTAACAAGGTCGCTGGTAGGGTAGTAGTAGTTGATTTCTTCGTTGTTAGGGTTATTGATTCCATCGAATACAGAGATTGGCCACAACCAGCTTGAGAACCATGTATCCATACAGTCGCTCTCTTGTTCGAGGTCAGATGATGTGATGGAAGGATTAATCTCCTGTGCTAACTTCAATGCTTCCTCAGCCGTTTCTGCCACAACAGTAGCGTTCTTACCCTCAGTGTCCTTGAAGTAGTAAGCTGGAATACGGTGTCCCCACCATAGCTGACGACTGATACACCAGTCCTTGATGTTCTCTAACCAGTGGCGATAAGTGTTCTTGTACTTCTTTGGATAGAACTCTATATCATCGTCCATAACTGGTCCAAGGGCAATGTCAGCAAAGTGCTGCATCTTTAAGAACCATTGTGTAGAGAGCTTTGGCTCGATAGGTACGTGCGTACGCTCTGAGTATCCGACTTTATTATCATAGTCTTCAACCTTCTCCATCAGCCCTGCTGCCTCCAAGTCCTTTGCTATCTGCTTACGAACATCCATACGATCCTGACCAACATACAAGCCAGCTGCCTCAGAGATCGTACCATTATCGTTGAAAATATCAATTGTTTCCAATCCGTGCTTCAGGCCAAGTGCATGGTCGTTAACGTCATGTGCAGGTGTAACCTTCAAACAACCCGTACCGAACTGGATGTCTACATAGGTGTCTTCGATGACTGGGATGACACGATTTACCAATGGAACGATAACATGAAGACCCTTCAACCATGTATTCTTAACATCCTCTGGATTGATACACATAGCTGAATCGCCCATGATAGTCTCTGGTCGAGTGGTTGCAACAACGGCATAGTAACCCTTATCATCCTTGTGTATTACGTTGCCTTCGTCCTTGCGCTCAACCTTAGCTTGGTCTTCTTTTGCAACATAATACTTAAGGTGATAGAGCTTAGAGTGCTCATCCTTGTAGATTACCTCTTCATCAGAAAGGGCCGTCTGGGCCTGTGGGTCCCAGTTAACCATTCGTACACCACGATAGATATAACCCTTCTTATAGAGGTCGCAGAACACTTTGATAACACTCTTACTACGAGTGTCATCCATCGTGAAGGCCGTGCGGTCCCAATCACATGAGCAACCAAGTCGACGCAACTGCTTGAGGATGATGCCTCCATGCTCGTGTGTCCAATCCCATGCATGTTCAAGGAATTGCTCACGACTGAGGTCGGTCTTCTTTATACCTTGCTCTGCGAGACGGTTCACAACCTTTGCTTCTGTAGCAATACTTGCGTGGTCGGTGCCTGGTACCCAGCATGCATTCTTACCTTCCATGCGTGCACGTCTTACCAAGATGTCCTGTATCGTGTTGTTAAGCATGTGTCCCATGTGGAGCACACCTGTAACGTTTGGTGGTGGGATAACCACGGTGTAAGGCTCACGGCCATCAGGCTTAGAACTGAAAAGCTTGTTGTCCAGCCAGTACTGGTACCATTTAGACTCCACTATCTGTGGGTCGTACTTGCTTGCTAATTCCATTGTTTCGTATATTATTATTTCTTTATTATCATTAAAATAACGGTGCAAATGTACAAAAAATCCGCCTAAAAAGCGTATCTTTGCAGCAATAATAGTACGTTGATAAGTACTTTAACGTTTATGTTTAACTTTAAACATCAAGACATTGCATACTAAAGAAGAGAAACTGAAAGCCTTTGCACGACTTTTAGACGTTCAGGAAAGACTCCGTAAAGAGTGTCCATGGGATAGTAAACAGACGAATGAAAGCCTTCGTCCTAACACAATAGAAGAGACGTTTGAGTTGGCTGATGCGCTCTTAAAAAACGACTCGAAGAATATCTGTAAAGAGCTTGGAGACATCATGGAGCATGTTATCTTCTATTCAACTTTAGGTGAGGAAAAGGCCGAATTCGACGTTGCTGATGTTTGTAATGCGCAATCTGATAAGCTCATGTTTAGGCATGATTTCATCGATTGGACGGGTTGGAGCGTCTCACGTTCAGACATGGTCGTGAGTGCTACTGGGCAGGTTGTTTACAAAGACGAGGTTCAGCAGAACGCTGATGGCGCACAAGCGGATGCGCCTACTACTGCACCTCAGGTGGAGACTACTTGGGAACAGCGTAAACAACGTGAACGTGATGGTAACACCTCTGTGCTTTCTGGGGTGCCAGACTCGCTACCCAGCCTCATTAAAGCTTATCGTATTCAAGACAAGGCACGCAATGTTGGCTTTGATTGGGAGGAGAAAGAGCAGGTCTGGGATAAGGTTTATGAAGAGTTAGGAGAGCTGAAAGAGGAGTTAAAGAGAGGAGATAAGCATCGTTCGACCGAGGAGTTTGGCGACTTCCTATTCTCGCTTATCAACGCCGCGCGCCTCTATCACATCAATCCCGACAATGCGCTTGAGTTTACCAATCAGAAGTTTATTAAACGATTTAACTATATTGAGGAAGCAGCTAAGACTAAGGGAGTTATGATAAAAGACTTAACGCTTGCAGAGATGGACGAGTTGTGGGAAGAAGCAAAGGCTCTCAACAAGTAGAACAGCTACGGATTTAAGCTATAAATAAGATATAATTATGAGAAGAACCTTTTATTTTATCATGTCATTGTTTATCCTTGTGATGGCTTTCTCATGCAAGGATAACAAACCAAAGTCTGTTTTGTCTGAGGTTGAGGCAGCTGGTGATTCTGTTTCTACAGGTGACAGTACGGTCTATGGTATTATGGTTGAGGGTGGAATGAACTCTATTGTCCTACTTACAGACCATGGTGATACATTGGAGTACCTTGTTAATCCGAACGATACTTTCGAGGTTGTTAAGGGCGGAAAGATTGATGGTGACCGCTTTGCTATCATTGGCTATAAGGAATATGGCGACCATTTCATGCGCTCAGCAATAAACTTAACGACATTGTTAGGCAATTGGACCAGCCTTGATCGTAACTTTGAGATTAAAGAAGATGGAACGGTAACATCGAGTCTTCAGTCTGAAAAGAATCCTTGGACAGCCTGGAAGATATGGAATGGTAAGTTGGTTCTTTCTAAAGATACGTTTGATATCGAAAGTCTTGGCGCTGACTCTTTGTCATTAGAAAACAAGTCTGGCTTGTTTGTATTCACAAGAGGGAAGTAAGCACTTAGCTTTGTTTCCTTCAAGTGATTGTTTAAGACGATTATAATAGTGTTTCTCTTCATCCCCTTCTCATGTTCGAGTGGGAGATGAAGGGTGTTTGATGAGTTTTATTATGGAGCCATTTAAAGTACATATCCTTGGTTGTGGTAGTGCGTTACCAACCTTACAGCATAATGCTTCTTCCCAGATAGTGGAGCTTAGAGAGAAGCTCTTTATGATTGACTGCGGTGAGGGAACACAGATACAACTACGTAGATTGCGCATACACTTCTCTAAGATTATTGCAGTCTTCATCAGTCATCTGCATGGAGATCACTGTTTTGGTCTGCCAGGAATGATTTCCACCTTCGGTATGACAGGTCGTACGGCTCCTTTACACATCTATGCTCCAGCTGCCTTCGAGCCTATTCTCGAGCAAACACTGAGTTTCTTCTGTCAAGGATTAGAGTTTAAGGTGGTGTTTCATGCTGTCGATACAACGCAAAACAAGGTGGTTTATGAAGATAGAAGTCTGACGGTTGAGACCATTCCTTTGCAACATCGCATTGATTGTTGTGGCTATTTATTCCGTGAAAAGCCTATCCTCCCACATATACGTCGTGATATGATAGACTTCTACAAGATACCGATTAGCCAGATAAACAATATTAAGGCGGGAGCTGACTGGGTGACTCCGGAGGGAGAAGTGATAGCTAATAGTCGGCTGACAACCCCTGCCGAACCAGCTCGCAGCTATGCTTACTGCTCTGATACACGTTATATAAAAACACTTCACGAGCTTGTGAAAGGTGTTTCTACGCTCTATCATGAAAGTACATACTCCGCCGAGGATGCCGAGCGTGCACGCCTCTATTGGCATAGTACATCTCAAGATGCTGCCAAAGTGGCTCGTGATGCCTCAGTTGGTAAACTGCTTTTAGGTCATTTCTCAGCCCGTTATAATAACGAATCACAGTTGTTAGAGGAGGCAAAGGAGATTTTTCCAAATAGTTATCTTACTTGTGAAGGTGCTACCTTCGATATTTGATTAGTCAATACCTCATATTGACGACTACTCCTCATCGTTCTTTCTTAACGTATAGAAGGTGTTGTCTTAGCCACTATGATGTCTTTCCAGCCTTAATCCCTTATCTGTTTGTCAAGAATTTTTGCCCTTCTTGAATCTAATATATGCTCTTTATGCTTTAAGAAAACGCCCTTCTACGTTCAAGAACATGCCCTTCTTGGATGCAGAAGACGCCCTTCTTGAAGCAAGAAAGGCGTCTTCTTGAACGTAATGTATAATGTGTTGATTAATTGATAGTTATAGTGTTCTGTTTAAGAGATGTTATACCCTTGTTTAGAGAGTGTTTTACTTGATATTGTGTAATGATTTTTTACAACGTTATTAATTCTCCTTGCATTAAGAGTGTTTACTAATATTGCATGGATGAGTAGGCTGGTTAATATAGTAGAGTACGTTCTTTTTCTCACAGATAAACACAGACTCTTACATGTAGGAAGGAGTCGTAGGTAGATTGTCTTCATTTTCTCGCTTATCAGAAATGGAGGAGAGTGATTGTTGGAATAGCTCCACAAAAACGTTAGGGAGTAGACGCAATGAAAATAAGGGGCAATAGCTACATCGCTCGATAGGCTGTGTGAATGCGAAAAACAATGCTGTTTCTATTTTTAATAGGCTGCTTGAAGCAGATAAAAGATGTTATTACTCATGTATAAAGCACGAAAAAAGGAGCATACTAAAGATAGTACACTCCTTATAAAGGATATAATTATAAAATTTGTCTCTTTGTTATACGTATTTGTCAGATGCCTTTCAATCTGTCTATTATGACTTTATTAAATCATTTAAGCATACGAATGCATACCCCCCAGAATGTAGTTAACACCGAAGTAGGTCATTAGGATGCTAAGAAAAGACAGTAGCATAAAGAAATGATACTTCTCTGGTTTCCTTAACGCAGGCAATGAGTTGGTGTGAAGAGGTATTGCATAGATTAAGAAAGTAATCAGTGCCCAAGTCTCCTTAGGGTCCCACCCCCAATAAGTTCCCCAACTGATATTTGCCCAGATAGCACCTATAAAGATGCCTAATCCTAATGTTGTGATAGCAGGATAAAGGAATATTTGCGACAAGTCGGTCAGTTGTTTGTTGACTGATATGACGCTTTCTCTCTTGCTGTTGCGGGTGAAGAAATAGGCTATTGCACTGATAAACGTGAGTGAAAGCAGTGCGTATGACATCATGATAATACTCACATGAATACTCAACAATGGACTATTCAATACAGGCATACGTGGTGTAATACTTGGGTCCATCTCTCCGAGGTGGCTTACAAGAAGCATAAATCCACTCATGATAAGCCCGAATGTTGTCATAAGTTGTAACTTTCTTGTTGTCAGAATAGACACAATCATAATCAACCATGACAAAAGGAGCATCGTTTCATAGCCGTTGGCAAGTGGGATAGTACCATTGATAATCCACCGAAGAGCCAATGTAAAGGTGAGAACACACCATGAGAGTGCCATCAATCCAGTGAAACATCTGTAGCGTTTCTTCCTTGTTATGAACAGAATAGACAGTAGTCCAGCTGTTAAGTTAACGATAAAAAGGATGGTTGCAAACGGGTATTGGTTGTAAATCCGTTCTGCTCTGATGGCCGTGTTAGAAGGGATAGTGTTGCCACCGTAGGTGTATTGATATTTTCTCAGCTTCTGTATGAGTTCGTTCACCATATCTGTTTTTCCCTGTCTGGCCAATTGTCCTGCTAAAGGAAGGATAGAACGCATATATTGCTGTTGTGCCTTATTCATGCTCTTAGGGTATTTGTCATGTGGTGAGAACCAATCGACAGTACCCTGCTTGGACATATAAGGGAATACACGCAGCGTGTTTCCTTGCATAAGCTCCATGAGTAGCATCATCTTATCGTCGGTATCCAATAGCTGTCTTGCTACGTTGTCATTCTCTTGACTACGTGCTTCTTGGAGGTAAGGACCGAGGATATAGCCTTGTTGGCCAAATAGACTCATTGGTGAGACATACTCTTCTAAGTTCAGTTTGTCACGTAGTTCGGAGCCTTTTAGTCTTAGGATAGGCTCTCTCATCCACTCTTTTCCCCAGAACATAAAGCCTGTCAGAACTTGAGTAGGAGTAAAGTCTTTGTAAGTCTTTTTGCCATAGAGTTTCTTTGTAAAGTCTATGGCGTAGGTTTCCATAGGACATATTCGTCCGTTATATACAATGAGTATCTTACCAAACTCATCGGCCGTCTGTCGTGGTAATGAGGGCTGCGCATTTGCTACAGAATATCCCGTCATAAGCATTACTATCACTACCGCTTTCTTTCTAAGCAATCGACGGAAGTTGCCCTTAGGCTCAATAAGCATTGCAATAAGGCCAAAAAAGAGTAGGGCATAGCCAAGATAAGTTACAGGAATACCGTATGGGTCGGAATTGACAGACAGATAGCTACCCTTCAAATCTTCGTCGTAACTACTCTGATAGAGACGTGTCCCATATCCTGAATAGATTTTATTCATAGAGACTTGATATTGTTCTTTCTTCCCATTCTCGATGATTGTGATGATTGAAGCATAATCCATAGCTGCCATGTTACCTGCATGATAAGTGACGTTGAACTTATTCAATAGAATACTGAAAGGTAACTCGGCCTCATTCCCATCCTTTGTGGTATAGGTGTTGACAACCTTTCCTTGTCGCAAATGAACCATCCCTTTATGAGAAGTGAGGTGGGTTAGCAATGCACCAAGGAGGATGATGACAAAAGAAAGATGTAAAAGAATAATGATAGGACGACGAACTTTTCTTTGGATGAAGTAGACTATGCCCGCAGCAGTACCCATGGCCCATAGTAAAGAGAACCACCATGACCCGAAGATATTGTCTGAAACATAATCAAGGCTCGTGTATTTCCCTATGATTGTCCCCGTAGCCATCACTATGATAAGGAGTATATAAACAATCTCAAGTGTCTTCTTTGTTCGCATTTCTTAGATGATAAAGAAGAAGATGAGCCTTTGTAAGCTGCATCTTCTTCTTGTCTTTGTTTTTGTAAATAATCCTTTGTTAGATAGAACGTATGAACTTAACTACAGCGTCTCTATCTTTCTTTGGCAAGTTATAGAATTTAATAGCTGCCTTATAAGCCTGACTGTTCTTGCTATAAGCGTGCCACATGATTGCTTCAACCTCATTGCGAGCACGAGCATCATGTAGACGGTCTTCTACACCAGAGTTAATCAATGAAAGACCTCGGCCCCACAGTGGAGTAGTGCGGCACCATGATCCGTGGATGTCGTTCTTCATATCGAGCTTATGCTGGATGAAGTCAGAGTATGGATAGATCTTCTGATTAGCATACTTAGGCAACTGCTTGTTGCCAAGGATTACTGAAGAACCGTGGTTGTCAGCACCTGTTGTCCAAGAGGCCTTGTGACAGTGTGCACAACCTAACTCTCCAGTGAAGAGTTCCTTACCACGCTGTACGTCCTTGTCGTTCAAGTTTCTTGCACGTGGAACAGCGATACCTCTATGCCATACCATGAATGCGTGATAGGCATCATCGCTCACCTCTGGTTTGAAATTGAAGTAAGGATTGTTGTAGAGGTTTACGTTGTCGCTTGGTGAAAGCAAATAACGAACAGCCTTCTTGATACCTTCACGGGTTCCATCGTTGTAGTATGGATGTACGTAAGAGTTTGGATTACTACCATGCTGTTGGATGTAACTAATCACGTTCTCGTTCTCTGACATTGCTTTTGCCCATGGTTCTGTAGAACAGATGTGCTTGATGTCTGAACGAAGAACATTCAACTCGTCCCAAAGAGCAACGTCGTTCTCAAGACAACCATCGAGCAAATCGTAGTTGAAACGCTTTACGAACTTATTGCCAAAAGCATCTTCTGCCCAAGCCTCAGGCTTCAACTGCTTTGTTGTATTGTCCCAGAACTCTGGGTTCAACTCTACAAAGCGTCCCTCTGCCTTGTATTGTTTCTCCAAGTCTTCATTAGAGATAGCATCAATCAAACCAAGACCTTGGAAGTTACAAGATGCTATCAAGCGTACTTCATAATTGCTTGGTACTGGGTCAGTGTTGAATGCTGACTGTGGAATAGATACTGATGGATAACGAAGATTAAACTTCTCACCATCAGGGAACTGCATTGGCAAACCACTTGGCATAGATGTTACGTCATGCCATGTGATGTGTATTTGCTTCGGATCAACAGGAGGCAAGAACGGCTCGACGGCTTGCAACATCGTAAAGGTTGTGAGCTGATTGATAGGAGTACCATTGTTGCTGCCTGGAGCATCAGGTGTATAAACTGAAACAATGTAACCGTTGCCCTTTACTGGCTCCATGTCATTACGACTATGACCGTGAGCATAACCACCAGAGTGGCAATACTCGCATGAACGACGAGATGCTACAGGGCCCCAACCTTTGTATGGTTCGGTGCTAAGGGTGTACTTAGCACTTGCCATCATATCTCCTTGGTTGAAGAGATCAGTTAGTCCTTGTTCGTCGATAGCTGGTGTGTTGTCCTCATAACCACCTGCTGCGGTGTTCTCTGTTGTACCAAGTTTGCCACCTGGGTACCATTCGTCTGCAGAGAAATTACCTACTGCCTGACCAA
This sequence comes from Prevotella sp. oral taxon 313, assembly GCF_003043935.1. Lineage (NCBI taxonomy): Bacteria > Pseudomonadati > Bacteroidota > Bacteroidia > Bacteroidales > Prevotellaceae > Prevotella > Prevotella sp. oral taxon 313. The sequence continues at coordinate 1,428,230 of NZ_PYXE01000001.1, read as the reverse complement.
TGTACTTTGTCTCAGGTTCTGATGGTTGCTGTGGATTGTCTGGCGTAACATTGTCGTCAGAACATGCAGCAAATGCACATAAGAGTGCTCCAGCAAGTAAGTATTTGCTATAGCTGTTGTGTCTCATAATGTTTTATAGTTAAATTTACGTTTGAAACGTAGCCCTGTCCTATAGAAGACAAAGCTACGTTTATTATTTATATTTACTTTTCAGATTTGCAAGAGTTGGATTACTTATCTGTCTGTTGGTTTATCCATGTACCAGCAGCATTAAGTGCTTCATTTAAGGCAGTAACCTTCTCGATGCAAGTCTTAACCTGTGTATGACCTGGATTATCGATGAAAGCAACGCCACTCTTCTTAGCTGTCTCCAAGGCAGCGATTGCCTCGTTAAGAGCAGTGTTCAATTCATTATATTTAGGATAGTTGTTATTCTTCAAGAAGTTCATGATAGAGTACTGAGCTGGAGTAGAGATATTCTCTGTACCACGTACGCCATAGAGTGAGTTCTTGATAGAATAGATGTTATCCTGGTAGTCTTGGAATGAACGCTTACTGTATGGTGACTCGATGTAGTTAGCTGCATCGTCTGCCGTACCAGTACCTGTAGCCTTACGATAAGCCTGACCAAGTTTTTGTTCAGCAACTTCTTCGCAGATGCCAGAGCATCCGCCAATGAATATATTGTTCAGTGTCTCATGCCATGAAGCAAACATACCTTTCTCAGTAGTGGCGAACTGTGAGTAATCACGGTATGGGATATTCTTTGGAGAAAGTCCTCTGTGACGTGTTCCATTAACTACCCACATTGCATCAGCAAGCTGGTTCACGTGAGAAGTTGGTATACTTGTACCTAACCAGCCATATTCCAAGAGGTAAGTCATGTTTCGGAGGTCACCAGCAACAGCTGCTGCAAAGGCTGCTTCGTTCACTGTACTTACGCTTGTAAGGCCTTGTTCTTTCTCTTTCTCAGCATTGAAGTCTGCTACGGTACGGTTCTTACCATTACGGAAGAGAACGAACTCCAATCCGTGGAAACCTAATACAGAGTCGAAGTTACCATTGTTGTCATAAACATACTTGGCTGGATTCTCGCCATTAATACCTGCGATAACATCTGCATTATTCAATGCTCTTGTTAACTGATCATGGTCGAGTGGCCATGAGTCGATATGTGGGTCAATCTCATTATCAGAAGCAGCACCATAGAGGAAAGCCTCACTCTGCTCCCAATCTCGACGTGCTCCTTTGAAAGCCTCACAAGCTGCATCGATGTCATTCTGGGTCAATGTACCAGCTTTACGCTTCTGATAAAGATTCTGGCAAGCCTTGTAAAGAATGTTAGACTTCTCTGCTAAATCTAAATATGTAGGTTTAACAACTTCATTAATGTAGTTTGCAACAACCCTACCCATCTCTGTTTTATTAGCGTTTGCTCTACTTTCGCTTTCAGCCTGGCTTAAAGCATTTTGCTGTTCAGGTGTAAGAATTGTTGTGTTAATAACTTCATCATCATCACTACTACATGATACGAAGCCTGTAGCTAATGTTCCTGCGAGGAGGAACATCGCAAGTTTTGTTACTTTTTTCATTATAATCCCTTTTTAATTATGGTTATACAATCTTTATTCTTTGCTTTTTAGAGGAAGAAACCTTCGTAAGCTATACCGATGTTAATAGAAGGTTCGTCGTTGTAACCCTTCTTCAGATTGCGGTAGTTGTACTCTGCCTTGATTGCAATCTGTGGGATAGGGTAATAGTTGATACCAGTTGCAAGAACGGTTCTATTCGTCCACTGCTTAGTTGTTGCATGGATGTAAGAGTCATAGTGTTCGATGTGTCCAAAGACATAGAGCTTCTGATTGTCCTCACGCAACTTGTGTATCTGGGAGAAAATATCATAACCTACCTCAAACATCATAGCCATAGCATGACTTCCGAAGTATTTACCACTACCAGACTCATATGGCTTAACATACTGAACATTAGGGTATGAGAGGCCAGAAATCTGGTTCGCATTACTTACATAACCATAGTCAATGTTTCCTCTCGCAATCCAGTTATATTTATTATAGGTGAAATCTAAGCTACCAAGATAAACATTACCCTTAATCTTCTTCTTATCTCCCTTCTCACTATCATGTGGAACATTGTTGTGCATAGCCTGTCCTGCATAAGCACTAACACCAATGCGTAAGCCTGGGATGGTGTAGTTGTCTACGCGAGCGAGGAAACCATACTTATTAGCAACCTCAAACTCGAATGGATTTGACGTACCTTTCTGAATCCAGTTAGCGCGACTGAAATGATAAGCATCCAATCCTGCAATCATCTGTGCGACGTAGCTAAAGTCGCCTGTCCTACCCCAGAAGGAAATACCTGTCTGATGCCATGTACTTGGGAGGATAGTGTTCTCTCCCTCAGGACGATAGACAGTGAAGAAATTTAATGGCTCATGATGAGCGTTCACTAAGCCGAATGGCACAACGATATGACCAGCACGGATATTGAAAGCTTTGCTAAATGATTTCTGCAACCAGAACTGTTCGAGTTCAACCTCGCCACCTTTCTCTGTTTCATGTTCGAACTCAATAGCCTCATCTGCCTCGTATTCGATAGCAGAACCAGACCCGCCATGTTCAAACTCAATCTCAGAACCTAATGACCAGCCCTTCCCGAAATCATAACCAAGGTAGATAACGGCATGTGGAATATCAAATCTTCCATGACTTGGGTCCTTCTTGTAAAGGCCAGGTGTCGTATAACGATTTCCGTTATCACTATAAAAGTTACGTGAATAAGCAGCTTCGCCATATCCACCAAGGCTTAGTTTATTTCCCTTGGCATGGTTCATTACAGAGTCAGCTGCGTTTACTTGTGCTTGTGCTACGGCTGCACTTGATAATAGTGTAGCTAAAATAATACCTGATGTAAATTTCCTCATTAGAGTTATTATTTAGATATTTATAATTTGCATACAAAGTTATAATATTATGAAAGAATTGACAATACCTAAAATTGTGGATATTCTTTGCCTTTAATGAGAAACGTTATCTACCTTATTGGGATTTACCTTCATAACATGTAGGTATTATTGGAATTGTTATAAATAATATTTTTTGTAATAGTTTACAACGTTGTTGTGTTTAATTGATATAAGGTGTTTGATATCAATGGATATGTTGTAGGGTGTGATTCTCCGAAAACTTGAATAAGGATTAAGCCTTTCTATAGAACTACTCAGTCTTGAACTGTATGGCATTTGTTTTGGGAACGAACACTGTTTAACCTGTTGAGCCACACTAACATGGGTTGTATATAGTCTTATTACTTTCGAACTTCTTGGCTATCAATGATATATCACGATAGTGGTTACTATTTATGCGATGTGTGTTAAAGTTTGACACTGCATTTGAACATAGGTAGAAGCGTAATAAATGTCATTATAATAAGGTATAGTAAGCCACCCTTGTCTATCGAACTCATACGAAGAAGTCATATCAGATACCAACAATAAGTTATATTTCTCATGTTAATTCACTTCAAGTGTGTGACCAATAGCCTTGATAGGCACTGTCATGTAAGTAATAAAAAATAATTACATTTAATCATCAAAATATCATGTAATTAAATGATAGATATGAGTAAAATGTAAACCCACAACAAGCAGATAACCAATAAGTTATGATGACGTTTGAAGAAGAGGCCTAATTAGGTGCAAGAAGGGCGTTAACAACACGCAAGAAGGGCATGTTTTTTAAGCTTGTTAGGCGTCTTTTAGAAGGCAATAGGGCATGTTCTGTGATAGAGTAGGGCTGAAAATGTTTTACAGATTATATGGTTTTTACCTCTTATAGAAGCCATTTCTATAAGAAGTAGTTCTCTAATTCTTTTATTGTTGTTTCGTTTATCTTATCTATGTCTTTAACGATTGCTCCCTTCTCCATCAGTACTATTCTGTCACTAATATCCGTTGTGTGGTGTAGGTTATGGCTGGAAATGAGAATAGAAGCCTGATGTTGTTGTCTATACTTAGACAGTAAGTCCTTTAGTTGGTTCTGACTACTGGGGTCAAGGAAGTTGAATGGTTCATCAAGAATTACAAACTTAGGACAGTGAAGCAGGGTAGCAGCAATACCAACCTTCTGTTTGTTGCCTGCAGAAAGCTCCCGAATAAAGGTTTTCCCGTTAAGGATATCTTCACTAAGAAAGGGAGAGAACGACTTTATTCTTTCTTCTAATCTTTCTTCCACGATGTTATTAACTTTACCAATAAAGGTGAAGAACTCTCTTGGCGTAAGGAAATCAATAAGGAAACTCTCATCGAGATAGGCAGAGACATAGTTCTTCCATGACTCTTCAAGATGAGAGACCCTTGTCCCACTAAGGCTAAGTTTGTCTTCACGCTGATTGTTTGTCTCATCCGAAAGACAGAAGTCAACCTCACCGCCATCGGCTTTTATGAGATTCAGAATCAGTCGGAAGAGCGTAGTCTTACCAGCACCATTATTCCCAACAAGTCCAATAATCTCGTTAGAAGGGAAACAAAATTCGGGGATAGACACAGCTGTCTTATCCCCGAAAGTCTTTATAAGGTTATTAACGAATATCGCGACCATGGCAATTCTTGAATTTCTTCCCGCTACCACATGGGCATGGGTCGTTAGGACGAGGCATCTTGTCAGCACGATATGGCGTGTGGTTCACTTCTTGTGCCCCTTCGCGGGTGTCATGCTGAGCTGCAGCAACCTGATTAGGGTCGTTAAGTTCAACCTTCTCCTCCTTGTACTGCTGGCTATGTTGCTCTGGAGCAGCTTCCTGAATATCCTCAGCAGGTTGCATCTCAGGTATCTGACCGCGCATAAGAACACTTGCTGTACGGTTGTTCATATCGTCAATCATGTTGTCCCAAAGCTTTACACTCTCCAGCTTAAAGATGAGTAATGGGTCCTTCTGCTCGTAAGATGCATTCTGAACAGAGTGACGGAGGTCGTCTAACTGACGTAGGTTCTCTTTCCAATCATCGTCGATGATATGGAGGAGGATTACCTTCTCAAATTGTTTAACAACCGATTTAGCTTCGCTCTCGTAAGCTTCTTTCAAGTCGCAAGGAATGTTGTAGACACGTTGTCCATCTGTGATAGGAACCATGATACGCTCGTACATTGCCCCTTGGTTCTCATACACCTCTTTAATAATAGGCCATGCAACAGTTTGGATACGCTCTGTCTTACGTGTGAAGGCGTCCATAGCAGCTTGGAAACTGCGTTCAGCAAGTTCTTCAGTATGGCCTGCAGCAAGCTCCTCTTCGGTGAATGGGCATTCCATTGCAAGTACTTTCAAGAACTCTTCTTTGCATCCTTCGTAGTCATTGCGCTCGATAATGCTTACACAACGGTCCCAAATGATATTAGAAATATCCATACCAATACGCTCACCCATCAATGCGTGACGACGCTTCTCATAGATAACCGTACGCTGCTTGTTCATGACGTCATCGTATTCCAACAGACGCTTACGGATACCGAAGTTGTTTTCTTCAACCTTCTTCTGAGCACGCTCGATACTATTAGATATCATTGAACTCTCAATACGCTCACCATCTTCAAAGCCGAGGCGGTCCATTACCTTAGCAATACGCTCTGAACCGAAGAGGCGCATCAGCTTGTCTTCAAGTGAGACATAGAACACTGATGAACCAGGGTCGCCTTGACGACCAGCACGACCACGCAACTGACGGTCTACACGGCGGCTTTCGTGACGTTCAGTACCAATGATTGCAAGACCACCAGCATCCTTAACTTCCTGCGTGAGTTTGATGTCGGTACCACGACCAGCCATGTTAGTTGCGATGGTCACAGCGCCGAGTCCGTCTACAGAACGACCAGCCTCAGCTACGATCTGAGCCTCCTTAAGGTGCTGCTTTGCATTCAATACCTGGTGAGGAATCTTACGCATGTTAAGCATCTTACTTAAGAGTTCACTAATCTCAACGGATGTTGTACCCACAAGACATGGACGGCCTTGATTTCTCATAGTCTCAACCTCGTCGATGACAGCCGCATATTTCTCACGTGCAGTCTTATAAACACGGTCTTCCATATCCTTACGTTGGATAGGACGGTTCGTAGGTATCTCTACAACATCGAGCTTATAGATATCCCAGAACTCGCCCGCCTCGGTTGAAGCAGTACCCGTCATACCTGCAAGCTTGTGATACATACGGAAGTAGTTCTGTAAGGTGATGGTAGCAAAAGTCTGTGTTGCAGCCTCCACCTTTACGTGCTCTTTGGCCTCAACAGCTTGGTGTAAGCCATCGCTCCAACGACGACCTTCCATGATACGACCCGTTTGCTCGTCGACAATCTTAACCTCACCGTTCAAGACAACATACTCATCGTCCTTATTGAACATGGTGTAAGCCTTCAGAAGTTGCTGTAAGGTGTGTACACGCTCACTCTGAACACCATAGTGAGCCATCATTGCATCTTTTCTTTCGATGTATGTCTGCTCATCAATAACGTGGTCATCTTTTTGCTTCTCAAGTGCCGAAAGTTCTGTTGTAATATCTGGTAAGACGAAGAGCTGATCGTCCTTAACCTGATTAGCCAACCATGCAGTACCCTTATCAGTAAGGTCGCATGAATTCATCTTCTCGTCTGTTACGAAGTAGAGAGGCTCAATAGCCTTTGGCATTTCACGGTTGTTATTAGCCATGTAATACTCCTCTGTCTTCAGCATACCGGCCTTGATACCTTCTTCAGAGAGGTATTTAATGAGAGCCTTGTTCTTTGGCAGTGCCTTAAATGAGCGATAGAGGGCAAGGAAACCTTCCTCTTGTAATTTCTGGAAAGTCTCTTTGTTGTTAGCATTCTTCTGTGCTTCAGCCAACTTATGACGTGCTTCAGAAAGAAGCTCAGTAGCTTGCTTGCGCTGAACCTCATACAGACTCTGAACCAATGGTTGGAATTCTTCGAACATCTGAACGTCACCCTTTGGTACAGGACCACTGATAATAAGTGGTGTACGAGCGTCGTCAATCAGCACAGAGTCGACCTCATCGACGATAGCATAGTTGTGCTGGCGTTGTACAAGGTCTGCTGGTGACACTGCCATATTGTCACGTAGATAGTCGAAACCGAACTCGTTGTTAGTACCGAAGGTGATATCAGCTTGATAAGCCTTACGACGAGCAGGAGAGTTTGGCTGGTGCTTATCGATACAGTCAACTGAAAGACCATTGAACATATAGAGTGGTCCCATCCATTCAGAGTCACGCTTTGCCAAATAGTCATTAACTGTCACGACGTGAACACCGTTTCCTGTGAGCGCATTAAGGAATACTGGTAGGGTAGCAACAAGCGTTTTACCCTCACCAGTAGCCATCTCAGCAATCTTACCTTGATGTAGAACGGTACCACCAAATATCTGTACATCGTAGTGAACCATCTCCCATTTCAAGTCATTACCACCTGCTGTCCAGTGATTATGGTAGATAGCTTTATCGCCATCAATGGTAATAAAGTCCTTTGAAGGGTCGGCTGCCAACTCGCGATCGAAGTCTGTAGCGGTGACAATCGTCTCTTCATTCTCTGAGAAACGGCGTGCGGTATCTTTAACAATAGAGAAGGCAACAGGCATAACCTCGTCGAGTGCTTTCTCATAATTGTCCAAAGCCTCTTTATCAAGTTTATCTATTTGATTGAAGATAGCCTCACGCTCTTCAAGAGGTGTCGCTTCGATCGTTGCACGAAGTTCTGCTATCTTCTCTCGTTGTACCTTACCTGCGTCCTGAACATACTGTTGTATCTCCTTTGTTTTGGCGCGCAATTCATCATTGCTAAGTGCTTTTATCTCTGGATATGCAGCCTTAACCTTGTCAACGTAAGGCTGAATAAGCTTCATATCACGTGTTGATTTATCTCCAAAAATTGCCTTTAATATCTTATTGAAATTCATTTATTCTAAATCGTTTGTTTATTTATACATGAGGTAGTTACCACCTCTTATTATATTACTAATTCCGAGCAAGCTAATATTAAATAGTTGCTTCTTACGATAAAGAATATAGATTGGGGGCACGAATCTTAATTCCACTCCTCAACGAAGGGTTTGGAAGGAATTGTTCTAACTTTTGGTAGTTATTTGATTTAGCTTTGAAATCAGTAGGATAGTTGTCATATAAGTCTGCAACAAATACTGCTTTGTTTTGTGCAGGTTCTATTTCTTCGTCCTCCTTAATCTGCTTAAAGGCCTCAAGAACAGATAATATATCTTGTTCAACACCCTTAAATGCTTGTTGATGACAAAGGTCTTCGATGTTAACATCACCCAATGCTATCTTTAGCACAGACTGATAGCTCTGTGCTTCTACTCCTGTTGTCGCAAGAACGACAAGTAAAGCGGTGATGTATTTATTCATTATCTTTTATCTCTTTGAATTACTTCACGGTAGTAACCGATTTGCTAATTCGTAAATGTACTATGCAGTGTAATAGCAAGAATGATGCCACAATTATTATTGGAACGGGTATTTCTTGGATAAAACGTCCAAGAAGTCCTATTATAATAAGTATTCCCCATATCTTCCACCACAATGTTTTCTTCCTTTTAACGGTAGGATAAAGAAAGAGCAAAGGTAAAGGATTGAAGAAGAAGATGATGAAATTCAAACTAACACACGGGTGTTGCGAGAATATCATTATAAAGAGAATAATACCAATAAGCCCTGATGTTAGCATTAAAACGGCATCCCAAAGCCAGTAAACACGCTGTTTTCGATAGCTAAAGAGCGTTATTATGATGCTGATGGTTGCAAAAAGAAATGCAACAAAGATGGGAGAGAGTAGTGACGAAGGCTCTGCCTCTATTGTCTCAGCTGGCAATAGTTCGTTAGTTTGCTTTACTAACGGCTTCCCGTTATAGGTTGCTTTATCGAAATCGAGCCTTAAGTTCTCTGGTAGAAACTGCTGTTCAGACTTTGTTGTCTTACGGTCAGCATTCACACCCAGTAGGAGGTCTTCCCCAAACTGTGACCACTTATCTTTATAGTTCCATTCATGTATCATAGAACGGAACGTTGCATCTGGTTTAGCTGGCGGATAAACGACCCTTCCATGCAGATGGTTGACTATCATGTCACGGGCCCTTGTGGTGCAATTGTCAAAGAAGTAGTTGTAACGATAAACCACATTCTCTGGCTTCATGTTCTCCTGTAAAGCCTCATAGATAATTTCCTTGTCCTTAGGTGATAAGTTCAGAACCTGCTCTACAACGCCTCGTCCCTCGTAACTATATTGTGCGAGGAAATCATCCATGGCCTGTATGCCCATGCGATAGTCGGTCATTCCAAGTACAAAACGAGGAATAAAGTAGGTTTGTTCAAGGGAGAATATACCATAGTTAATGGCCAAGTCTAATCCTTTCCCCTTGTCATAATAGCGAATGGCGGTGTGTCCATATTGCGCCCAAACCTCTTTTCCAGGCGAACAAGTTAGGAGGGATATTTGAATACTATCGTTATTATTCATAGACTGAGCCCCTGCCGTAACATTAACGACAGACAAGAGAGCAGTCAAGACAATATATAATAATCCCTTCTTCATTTCCGTCGCAAAGTTACTAAAAAAGCATGAGAGCACAAAGAAAGCTTATTAAAAATTATTGTTGACTAATAAAACTTATTATGCAGTTTGTCTTCTGTAATGTTCAGTCGACATTTTTATAGTCTTTCAAACAATCCTCATTATTCTCTTTGAGCTCTGTTTGTGTGCAAAATTCAGCGTAACTCCGTGAGAGATGAATGTGTATTACTGCATTTGTCGCTTTCATCATAGAGTAATTTCAGTAATCACTTCCTATTTCAAAGATATTTGTTTGATTGTAAAAAATGATTACATGGAAGAGGTTTAAGTATCTTCAAAGGATTGGTATATCTTTTCTTTAGGATAAGTTTATAACATTCATATAATCAGTATGTTATAAGTAGCGTTTAAGAAGATGCCTTTCTTGCTCCAAGAAGGGCGTCTTTAACGTGCAAGAAGGGCGTTTTCTTCGACGTTGAAGAGCATCTTCTCATTCCATTCCCACCCTCTTCTCCGAATCTGTAGGGTGTGATTATTGAAATATCCTTACATTTCTAAAGATTATATTGAGTATTTCTTCGTTTCCTCTCGGTGGTCTAATATGAATAATACGATAAATATTTATCGCAGAACAACATAGAAATCTTGCTTATAGGCATAGCTTTACAAAGGTCTGTTCTGGCACGAAACATTACAGAAATTAAAGCTAAGATGAGTGATATTACGTTGTACTTTTTTAGGCTTAATGGTTCTTCGAGTACTCTCGCTATGTATGAAAAGACGCTGTTTGGGCTGTGGCCTCTTTGAGTCGTAGAGCACCCATAAACTTTTGTTAGCAGTTTATGAAAGCAGTAACCTTATAATCTACATTCAGTTCTATTCTCTCTCATTGGTCAGTGATAACCCTTGCCTTTTCAAGCATATCTAAATTGCTTGCTCGTAAGAGACGATTTTCTTAAAATCAATTTTCCTGTCATTTCTGTCATCTTAAATGTGCGCTTAATTGCTTATAATACAATGAATTAACGTTAAATGTTAAATGTGACAGCAAATAAAAATAAAACTTATTTCGTTATATGAGCTTTTATATTCGACTTCATTCGGTAGGCTTTACCACTACAAACGTTTAGTGCGTCTTCGACTAACGAAGGTAAGAAATCATAACTTTTGTATTGGAAATATTTATTGAACATTACTATTAAAATTCAAAATCCTTTATTGTTTTTCTGCAATATAGATTTTTTTTAATAACTTTGCGCCAATATATCGTTAAGACATATCGTCAGAATAAGAAAAAGAAAGCGAATGAAAAAGATAATTGCTACAGCATTCCTTGTAGGACTTGCTTTACAAGCGTCAGCTCAAAGTGGTACGAACTCTCCATATAGCCAGTATGGATTAGGCGCTTTGGCTTCTCAGGCAACAAGTTTTAATCGTGGAATGAACGGACTGGCGTACGGCTTTCATGAGCATAGCCAGGTTAACTACATGAACCCTGCTTCATACGCTTCAGTTGACTCTCTTTCGTTTATCTTCGATGCTGGGGTAAGTCTTCAGTTGACTAATTTTGAAGAGAAGGGAAAGAAGATCAATGCCCAGAATGCTGATATTGAATATGTTGTTGCATCGTTTAGAGCGTTTAAGCACGTGGGTGTGAGCTTTGGTCTCTTACCTTATACAAGTGTGGGTTACAACTTTAGTAACACGCAGAATGTAAATGCTTTCCCAAGTACATCGTCTCCTAATGCCACCTATTCTAATACATATAGTGGTAATGGTGGTTTGCATCTCGTTTACTTGGGTGCGGGTTGGGAGCCATTCAAGGGCTTCTCTTTTGGTGCGAACATAGCTTATTTATGGGGAACACTAAATCGTAATTCTACTAATTCATATAGTGATAGTTACGTAAATACCCTTTCTAAGAACTATACAGCGCAGGTGAAGAGTTATAAGGCTGACTTTGGTGTGCAATATACTTATCCTATTGACAGAAAGAATGAGTTGACCTTGGGTTTAGCCTATTCTCTTGGACACACGTTAAATGCAGAATCAGAGTGTGATTTGATATCAACTAACTCACAGACAAGCGTTTCTGATACAACTCGTTATGTTGTGTCAAACTCTCTTGAACTTCCCCACACTTTCGGAGTTGGTTTGATGTTTAATCATAACAATCGTCTAAAGTTCGGTGTTGACTATCAATTGCAGAAGTGGGCTAAGATTAGATACCCACAACTCAATACTGTTAATGGTACGACAAGCTATAGTCTTGTTGATGGACAGTTTAATGATCGTCACAAGTTGACGCTTGGTGGTGATTATTGCAAGGGCGAACGTTATCGTGGTTTCTTTAGTCGTATGCACTATCGTGCTGGCTTCAGCTATGCAAGTCCATACTTGAAGATAAATGGACAAGACGGTCCACGTGAACTATCAGCAAGCCTTGGTGTAGGTATTCCTATTATGAATGCCTATAATAATCGTAGTATGTTGAATATTAGTGCAGAGTGGGTAAACCAGAGTGCGACAGGTCTGATAAAGGAAAATACATTCCGTATCAACGTTGGTCTGACCTTCAATGAGCGTTGGTTTGCAAAGTTCAAGGTAGAATAATATGCGTTCAAGCCTTTATTCTCTTATAATATGTTTGGTATTACTTACGGCGAGCTGTGCCATAGTCTCCTGTTCAGAGGAGCATGAGCATACAGCTCCTGCTATTCATGACCGTGACTCGGTGCCGGTTATGACTACGTATGGTGTCAATACGCTCATTTCTGACTCGGGCGTAATCAAGTATCGTATTGTTACTGAACAATGGGATATTAATCAGAATAAAGATAACTCTTCACGTTGGACTTTCAATAAAGGAATCCTACTAACACAGTTTGATTTGAAGAAGCATGTGGTAGGTTATATTCAATGTGACAGTGCTGTCTATTCCGATAGAGACCGTCGTTGGCAACTTCATGGACGTGTCAGAATTCTGACAGCGCAGGGATTGTCCTTTTATAGTAATGAACTATATTGGGATGAGAGGAACCATGAAATGTGGTCGTACACCTATTCTCATCTTAAAACGCCAGATAAGGAGTTAGAAGGTAATTGGTTCCATAGCGATGAACAGATGACGAATTATGAAATACGTCAGACGAAAGGGTGGGGTATATTCTCAGATAAGGATATGATGTCGCCTGCTGCTCCTCCTTTTGCACCAATGGATACCACGCACGTTGACAATATGAAAGGCCCAGTAGTTAAACAATAATTATAGAAATTGGATATAGATTTAATCATAGGAATAATCATTACGATGGCACTCTCCGCTTTTTTCTCAGGAATGGAGATTGCTTTCGTTTCGAGTAATCGTCTTCTTGCCGAGATGGATAAGGAGAAGGACGGTATTGCACAGAAGTGTTTGACCATCTATTACAACAATCCAAACGGCTTTGTGTCTACTATGCTTGTAGGTAACAATATAGTACTTGTTATCTATGGTATCTTCTTTGCGCAAATCTTCGATACTACGCTATTTGCTTCGTTTGACTCGGCTACACGTGTGGTGTTGGATACGTTATTGTCTACACTTGTCATTCTTTTTACAGGTGAGTTCTTGCCAAAGACTTTATTTAAGAGCAATCCGAACCGACTACTTACGTTCTTTGCTCCTTTGGCTTATATCTTTTTTATTATCCTTTGGCCTATTAGTCGTTTTGCGACCTTCCTTGCTCGTGTTCTTCTGCGTTTGGTCGGTGTAAAGATAGATGAGGAAGAGAACGATGGTACGTTTACGAAGGTTGACCTCGACCATCTCGTGCAGAGTACAATAGAGAATGCTAAGAACGAAGATGATATCGAAGATGAAGTAAAGATATTCCAAAATGCTTTGGACTTTCAAGACACGAAGGTGCGTGATTGTATGGTTCCTCGTACAGAGATTAAAGCTGTCGAAGAGAGTTGTACCTTGGAAGAATTGCAGCAGATGTTCATTGAGAGTGGTAACTCTAAGATTATTGTCTACGAAGGAGATATTGATCACATAAAGGGATATATTCATTCCTCTGAGATGTTCCGTTCGCCAAAGAATTGGAAAGACCATATCCGTCAGTTGCCGTTTGTTCCGGAGACAATGGCAGCGCAGAAGCTGATGCAAGTTTTCCTACTTCAAAAGAAGAGTTTAGGTGTAGTTGTTGATGAGTTCGGTGGTACCAGCGGTATTGTGTCATTAGAGGATATCGTTGAGGAAATCTTTGGTGAAATAGAAGACGAACACGATAATACAAAGTATATTGCTAAGCAGATAAACGATAAAGAATATGTTCTTTCGGCACGTTTAGAGATAGATAAGGTAAATGAGATGTTCAATCTTGATTTACCAGAAAGCGACAATTACATGACTGTTGGCGGTTTACTGTTGCATGTCTATCAAAGTTTCCCGAAACTGAACGAAGTTGTTACCGTTGGTCAATATGAGTTTAAGATAATCAAAAAGACGATGACTAAAATAGAACTCGTACGGCTAAAAGTCAATGATACAGAGTAATTTCTAAAAGAAAAATTATGATACTTGCCCATTTTTTTGTATTTTTGTGCGCAATTTGTCATACTGAATAGAATAATTAAAATCAAATAATAAATCTAAAATGGCAGTATTAGGAAAAATTAGAAGCAAAGGGGCTATACTGGTAGGTGCTATCAGCCTTGCCTTGGTTGCATTCTTGGCTGGAGATGCGGCCCGCTCATGTGAAGGTATGAAGGGTGAGTCGCATCAGCAAATTGGTAAGATTTTGGGCGAGAATATTAGTGTCCAGGAGTACCAGAAGTTGTTTGATGAATATCAGTCAGCAATTAAGTTTACCATGCAACGTGATAACCTCTCTGAACAAGAGCTTAACCAGGTAAAGGACCAAGTATGGCAGCAGTTGGTAAGCAGTCGTGTACTTGAGGCTGATGCAAAGAAGGTTGGTCTCACTGTTACGGAGAAGGAAATTGAAAACGTATTGAGTGAGGGTACGAACCCAGTGTTGACGCAGACACCGTTTGTTAACCAGCAGACTGGTCGTTTCGACGTTAATGCACTCAAGCAATTCTTTGATAGTTATAATAAGGCCAAGGCAGCTAAGTCTCCAGAGCTTGATCAGATGCAGACTGTCTATGACTATTGGCTCTTCGTAGAGAAGAACTTACGTACACAATTGCTTGGTCAGAAGTATCAGGCTTTGCTCGCAAGTTGTGTTCTCTCTAATAAGGCTGAGGCTAAGATGGCTTTCAAGGACAACAATGAGGAGAGTCAGATTCAGCTTGCTTCTTTAGCTTATAGCTCTGTGAAGGATGCTGACGTTAAGATTTCAGATGATGACTTAAAGGCTAAGTACGACGAACTCAAGCCTGCTTTCCGTCAGAGTGTTGAGACGCGCGACATTAAGTTTGTTGACTATCAGATTAAGGCAAGCGCTGCCGACCGTAAGGTGGTTGCTAAGGAGATGAATGATTTCCAACATCAGCTTGCAACAGCTACCGATCCTTCAGGTGTTATCAGTAAGAGTGGTTCTGAGATTTCTTATCTCGGTCTTCCTGTAAGTAGTAAGGCTTACCAGCAGTATCCTGATATTGCTTCAAAGATTGATTCTCTTTCTGTGGGTACAACTGGTGTGTTCGAGAATAGTCAGGACAATACGTTGAATGTTATTCGTGTATTCTCAAAGGCACAGTTGCCAGACTCAGTACAGTTCCGCCAGATTAGTGTTGGTGCTGCTACTCCTGATGAGGCACGTGCAAAGGCTGACTCTATTCAGAAGGCTTTGGCTGGCGGTGCTGACTTTGAGGCTCTCGCTAAGCGTTATGGTCAGACGGGTGAGAAGGCTTGGTTTACTGGTCAGCAGTATGAGATGGCACCAACTATGAGTGTTGATAATCGTACTTTTGTTAATGCTTTGCTTAATGGTGAGGTGAATGCTACTCAGAACCTTGCGCTCACACAGGGTAATGTTATTTTGCAGGTTCTTGATAAGAAGGCTTTCACAACTAAGACAACTGCAGCTATTATCAAGAAGCCTATTGACTTCTCTAAGGATACACGCAGCAATGCTTATAATAAGTTCTCAGAGTTTGTTGCTAAGAGCTCTTCTGTTGCTGAACTTGAGAAGAATGCTTCTAAGTCTGGCTATCGTGTACAGTCGCTTAACGACCTTTCTACTGCTGAGCATTATGTTGGAGGCATTCAAGGTACACGTGATGCACTTAAGTGGCTCTTTAGTGCTAAGCAGGGTGAGATTTCTCCACTCTACGAGTGTGGCGATAATGACCATCTCTTAGTAGTTGCTTTGACAGCTGTTCACCCACAGGGTTATCGTCCTTGGGATGATGCACAGGTTAAAGAGGTTCTCAAGCGTGAAGTAATGAAGGACAAGAAGGCCGAGATGCTCATGGCAAAATTGAAGGGTGTCAACTCTATTGCTGCGGCTCAGTCAAAGGGTGCTAAGGTTTCTACGGTTAATCAGATTACTTTCTCTGCCCCTGCCTTTGTTCAGGCTACTGGTTCTGTTGAGCCTGCTCTCTCTGGTGCGGTTGCAGGAACAGCTGCTGGTAAGTTCTCTAAGGCTCCTGTTAAGGGCAACGCTGGTGTCTATGTGTTCCAAGTAGTGAAGAAGGCTATGCGTGCTGGCTCTAAGTATAACGAAGCAATGGTTATGCAACAGACTGCTCAGATGAATATGCAATTAATCAGCAACTTCATGCAGGATCTTATCCTCAAAGCAAATGTTGTTGACAACCGTTACCTCTTCTTCTAAAAGAAATCGTAACACCTTATATATATTAGACGGATGCACGGCAAAAGTGCATCCGTCTTTTGTGTTTATATCGTCTTTCTATTCTTTTATGTAGCTTGCTATAGAGCTTTCTATCTTTTTATGTCGCTTGCTTTATGGCTTGCTATTCTCTTATATGGCTTGCTTATTATTTCTCCTAAATAACTTGTTCCCAATTAGTTTAATGTTTACAAAGCCATTTGTACTGAGCGTTGCAAGCATTGTTGATAGAACGCAAGTAAGGAGTCTTTTCTGATATAGTTTTGTCATCAGCATGTGTTCATTAGATAATTACAAGGACAAGATATTTTGCTTGACGGTTTTTACTAAACGGCCTACTTAGCATATTGCTTTTGCTTGATGTGTTAGATGGCCTAAACGTTAAAGAATGGCTATGTAATTCAGTTTATTTTTATATTTTTTTACTAATTCCTTGTTTGTTTCATATATTCTCACTACCTTTGCGCCCAGTTAAAATAAAATTAACTCGTAATAACGATGAGAGTCATAAAGAATATTAATTCAGCAAATGTTTGCACTTTATTAGGAAATAAAGGCGTAGACATGCTTTGTGTTGCATTAGATTCTTTAACGAAGAAAGATGAAAAAAATATTGCAAATTATTTGGTAATTCCAAATAATTTTGTACTCTCTCTCATATAGGCCAGGCCTAACCTCCCCACTTTTTTCTTTTCGCATACGCGCGCGAGGCGTGCTGTGTAACCCCTGTAAACAAAGGACTTTTCGGAGTTTCCTTTGTTCGCTTTTTTGTGTCCCTACGTAAACGAAATAAAAAGAAATTAAGCACGAAATAATAACTTTAATTTAATCAATAAAACAGGATACGTTGACTTATGTATCCTCTAAAAATTAAACGAAATGATAGTAACTGAAAGAGTGGTTTATCAAAAACCTCAATGCAAAATTGTTTGCACTGAAACGGAATTATTGTTGAATAAAGCCAGTGGTAATGCTGGAAAAATTCAACCTGGTACGGTAACAGGAGATGCAAAACAAAACATCTTTAGTGAAGAAGACTTGGATGATGCTTCTTGGAATGATACGGAAAAGAACTAATAACTGTTTGAAAAGAAAATGAATAAACTTATGAAAAGACTAACTATAACTTTAGTAATGCAAAGCATGTGTTATGGTTTTGCTGCTTTGTTGCTTACTGCCAGCTGTGCCAATGATGATACGATGCTGGAAGGAAAACAAAAGAAAAGCGATATCCCTACAGGTACAACCGTCTTTACAGGAACATCTCAGCCAGAAGCAACAACACGTACGGCAATCCTTAACCATACAAAGGGTACGGGTGCTTCTGTGAATTGGAGTAGCAGTGACAAAATATGGGTAAAGGATGATGCGGGTACTTGGCAGCAGAGTGCTACGGCAACAATACCTTCTGCAGCAAATCAGTCTTTTGCTACGTTTGCGCTGTCAGGTACATATACAGGTGCTTCACATGATATTATTTACACCAATACGGCCGTTTCAGGCTCGCAACCACAAGTAGAGATTAAAACAACACAAACGCAGTCTGCTCCAAATAACTTTGATCATGCAGGTGAATCGGGAGATTGCGGAATTGCAACAGGTGTTAAACTTGGTCGTGGTTATAATTTCTCACTCAATCATAAGGCTTCTTATCTTTGCTTAATTCCTCGTACCAACAACGAATATGTAAAGCGCAGCAAGTTGATTAAAGTTGAGATTATGAGCGATGACGACATTGCTGGAACTTACAATATGACTGCAGATGGCACGCTTACGCTTGCTTCTGGAGGTTCTAAGACGATTACCGTAACAACAGGTTCAGGCTTTGCAATAGACAATGCAGCTGATGATATGAGTAAGAATGCTACTTATGCAGTCGTTGCTCCTGGTACTCATACTTTCCGTATTCGCTACTGGCTTCGCAATACTACGGATAATCCAGAAGGAGCAATAGAAGGAACAGTCTCTAAAATTGTTACACTTAATTGTACAGCAGGTTCTATCCATGATATAACAGCTAACCTTAATCCGTATGATTACGATGGCGATCATTACACCGAATGGGATGCACAGGAACAATACTGGAAAGGGGATGAGTGGAATAAAGGTGGTAGTCAACCAACAATAAATGGAAATGGCAATTATCAACTTCACATCTCCCCCGACCCTCGTGTGCATCATGTAGGGGATCATAATGTAGTAGCAACAAATTTATGCTCAATTGCACCTAATGCCAATGAGATGTCTTGGTACTGTATGCATGGCGACCCCCGTTGGGATGCAGATGAATTGTGGACAACTATGGGACACTTATACAAAGGTGGTATGTGGTTCTTAAAGCATGATAAGATATCTGGCTATTCGAAGACGCTGGCTTACAATGGAAGAAATGATTTATATAGCATAAGTAACACGCATCTAATTCAAAATCTTCCTTCTACTACTAATGCAAATGATTATTTTTATTTGCCGGCTTTGGGTTACTATTCTTCTGGAACATTGTATGATGTTGGTAAGCAAGGTTATTATTGGTCTTCTAATATTGTGGATTTTGACCAAACAAATGCATTCCTGTTGAATTTTAGTAATACTAGTGCTGATGTTAATCCCTATTTCATGCGTCAAGCAGGATTAAGGGTAACGGCATTTGAGTAATCCTTACGATTGAACTTCTTAAGAAAGCATCATTTTAACCCTCTCCGTTAGAGAGGAGTGCCTAATGAGGAGAATTTCAGATGAATGCGTATTCCGTCGCTGCGCTCACCGTATCTACGTGTTGGCGGATGCGTATTTAGCTACTCGTAGATACGCATTGCGCAGCCGTTAGATGCGTATCTAACGGCAGCGCTCACCGCATTCAGCAGCAGCGCTCACCGCATCTGGCAGTACGTAGATACGCATTGCGCAGCAAGGGAATACGTATCTGGCGGGAAGAAGGTGCTGATAGGAGGAAAGAAAAGACGATGAAAGGGAGAAAAAAACCAAGAAAATAGAATGGGGCAGCATGAAGATGCACGAAGAAAGCTGCAGAGGCGTGCTGCCCTACGCTATGATAAACAACAATAGTATTAATAATTTAAAGTCGAAAGAATCATGAAAATTCGTTTAGTACCAAAGAAAAATCCGCAGAAGCGGGAGGAAGTGAAGTTTTATGCTAATCCTGTTAATCTTGGGCATAAGTCGCTCGACGACATTGCACGTGACATTGCGGGACGTTCGTCCTTGACGCGTGGTGATGTGTCGAACGTGTTGTATAACTTTATCGATTGTCTGCCCCATTATCTCCGTGATGGTTTCAGTATTCAGTTGGGCGAGTTTGGCTCGATGCGTGTCACACTGTCGAGCAAAGGAGCCGAGAAGGAAGAGGATTTTAAGACCGCAACCATTAAGCCTCGTGTCGTCTTCACGCCTGGCGGAGAATTGAAGCGAGAGTTAGCCGCTAACTCTTACGAAACGGTGAGGAAGAAGGAGGAAGCAGACAAGGATAAGAAAAAGGAGGATAAGAAAAAGAATGGAGGAGGAAGTGGCCCGGTAGCGGGCCAAGGATAGGAAAGGATATTGGGCTAATGGGCCTAATAGGGCAAATGAGGCCAATAGGGCCAATAGGGCCAATAAGGCCTAATGAGGCTATGAGCCTAATAAGGCCAATATCCAAGAAAAGAAAAAAAGTTCGGTTTTAATAATACTGAATTGATTAATTTAGTTTAGTTATGTTTCCAGCGGGAAGCCATTGATGTGATATCAATGACGATACATCGGTAATTTAATTTTCGTTTCTTGCCTCTGGCACCATAGTTGGTGTTATGGGGCAAGTTTTTTTAGTATGCCCAATATGATTTTATGTTGCAGAGAAGATTGATTACTCTCGTAAAGAAGATTGATTACTCTCGTAAAGAGGATTGACCATTCTCACAAAAAAGGATTGACGGTTTCCTCAAAAAGAGGTTAATAGTAAAGCAAAGAGGAGAGAGTGGTTTTTAATAAAAAAAAGAGGATGTGTCAAAACGGACACACCCTCTTTTTAGTTGTTTATAATGACTTCTTCTTTAGTTTCTCCACATAAGCATCAATAGCAGCAACAGCTGTGATGTTTACAATGTCACGTACAGAACATTCGAAATCGGTAAAGTGAATTGGTTTATTAAGACCCATTTGGATAGGACCAATGACCTCAGCTTCTGGGCTCAATGCCTGTAATAGTTTATAACCACTGTTAGCAGAAGACAAGTCAGGGAAGATGAGTGTGTTAACATCTAATCCTTTCAAGCGAGTGAATGGGAACTTCTCATCACGCAACTCTTTATTCAAGGCAAAGTTAACCTGCATCTCACCATCAATAGCCAACTCTGGATATTCCTTTTGCAGCTTCTCAACAGCAGAGTGCACCTTCGATGGAGAACCTTCTTTATCAGAACCAAAGTTAGAGTAAGAAAGCATTGCTATTGCAGGTTTATCATTGAAGAATTTAACCGAATTAGCAGCCAACTTAGCGATGTCAGACAACACCTCATCATCAGGATGGCGATTAATCAGCGTGTCAGCAATATAGAATACACCCTTCTTAGTATTTAGAATATGCATAGTACCAAAGTGATTATACTCTGGTCGGATACCAATAACATCCTTAGCTACCTTAATCGTGTTGCTATATTTGGTGTAAAGGCCAGTGATAAACGCATCCGCATCACCATTCTCAACCATTGACATTCCGAAATAGTTACGTTCATACATCTTATCGTATGCCTCTTCAAATGTGTAGCCTTCACGTGAACGCTTTTCAGCTAAGTGCTTTGCGTATGTTGCACGACGTCCCTGTTCTTTATCAGCACGCATGTCAACAATCTCAATATCAGAAATGTCAAGTTTGAGACGATTAGCGACACGATTCAAGCGGTCGGGGTTTCCTAAAAGGATTGGTACACAGATACCTTCTTGTTTAGCTTGTACAGCGGCCTTCATCATCGTTTGGTGACCACCTTCAGCAAAGACAATATGTTGTGGATGTTGAGCAGCTGTAGCATGAAGGGTGTGAGTTAGTTTTGTTTCCTGACCTAACATCTGAAGTAGATGCTGCTTATAAGCCTTGAAATCCTTGATAGGAGTGCGAGCAACACCGCTCTCCATAGCCGCTTTAGCGACGGCAGCACTCACCTCAGTAATCAGTCGTGGGTCGACTGGTTTTGGGATAAAGTACTTAGGACCAAAGGTAAGGTCGTTTACATGATAAACCTCATTCACCACGTCTGGTACGGTTTCTTTAGCCAAGTCAGCAATAGCCTGTACTGCTGCCATCTTCATTTCCTCGTTGATAGCTTTGGCATGAACATCCAAGGCACCACGGAATATGTATGGGAAACCAATTACGTTATTAATCTGATTAGGGTAATCAGAACGGCCAGTAGACATGATTACGTCAGGACGGGCAGCAACTGCATCATCGTAGGATATCTCCGGAACAGGATTAGCCAATGCAAACACAATAGGATTCTCGTTCATTGAACGAATCATATCTTGTGTAAGAACATTCCCCTTAGACAAGCCTACGAATACGTCAGCACCCTTAATAGCCTCCTCTAAGGTATGTATATCACGGCGGTCAGTAGCAAAAAGGGCCTTTTGTGGAGTCAGGTTCTTAGAGTCAGAAGTAATAACACCCTTAGAGTCGAGCATTACAATATTCTCCTTCTTCAGACCTAACGCCATATATAACTTTGTACATGAGATAGCTGCAGCACCTGCACCATTGACGACTAACTTAACATCAGCGATATTCTTCCCAGCTACTTCAAGTGCATTCTTCAGACCTGCAGCAGAGATGATAGCCGTTCCGTGTTGGTCATCATGCATAACAGGAATATCAAGCGTACGTTTCAGACGTTCCTCAATAGCGAAACACTCTGGTGCTTTAATATCTTCAAGATTGATACCACCAAAGGTTGGTGCAATCTTCTCTACCGCTTCACAGAATTTATCTGGGTCTTGTTCGTTTACCTCTATATCAAAAACATCAATACCACCGTATATCTTGAAAAGTAATCCTTTACCTTCCATGACAGGCTTTCCACTCATTGCACCGATGTTGCCCAGTCCTAATACAGCTGTACCATTACTGATAACTGCAACTAAATTACCTTTGTCTGTGTATTTATATACGTCATCTGGATTCTGCTGAATCTCTAAGCATGGATATGCCACACCAGGCGAATATGCCAGACTAAGGTCTGTCTGTGTACTATAAGGCTTTGTAGGCTTTACTTCAATCTTGCCAGGACGGCCGTTGTTATGATACTCCAAAGCGGCTTCTTTTGTTACCTTGACCATAGTTAATCTTTTACTTTTAATATTACAAAAATGTATTTTTGACTTACAAAGTTAGTAAAATCCACTTTAAATCAGATGTCATTATGAAAGTTTTTTGTAATTTTGTCGCAAAAATAAAGTTTGATGCATAATACAACTACAGAAACCACTTATCGGCAAGAACTTAAAGAGAGAATCCTCGTTGCAGCTCTTAACTTATTCCATAAACATGGGATAAAAAGAGTAAAGATGGACGATATAGCCAATGTACTTAAGATATCAAAGCGTACACTTTACGAGATATACAGTAATAAAGAGGAGTTGCTCTTTGAAGTTATCCGACTTGATAAGAAGAAAGAAGGCCAGGCTATGGCAGAGATAGACAAGTCTGGACAGAATGTCATCAATATTATCATAGAGGTTTGTCGTTTTCGTATAGAGAAGCTGGGTAAGGTTAATCCGCTTTTCTTTGAGGAACTCCACATGTATCCAGAGTTACTCGCTTATGTCCGTAAGCTCCATAAGGAATATGAAAGTGATGCTCATTCTTTCATTCAGCGTGGAGTTAAGGAGGGCTTATTCCTTCCTAATATAAACTATGAGATTATACGTATCTTGACAGTAGCCTCACAGAATGCTATTATGAATCAGTTTCTTTATAAGAAGTATGATGTAGAGGAGCTGGGTTACGCAGCCATCTTATTCTTTGTAAGAGGATATTGCACCTTAGAGGGTATTAAATTATTAGATAAAGAGTTAGACTCACTTTTCAGTCGCAAGTAAACATCGTGCTGACAACAGATTATTTAGGTAAAAGATTACAGTTAAAATGAAAGATAATACATACAAGACACTGTTGCTAACATTGTTAGTTGCATTGTTCCTTTTCCTATTGCATTTCCTTCCAACACTAACAATAGGGGATACAAAGTTACGTGAAATAGACATTCTAAGCGACCTTGCTAAAAAGAAGAAAGTACTCGAAGACGTCATTCCATCGCCTAAGAAGCCTTCTTCTGTCGTTGCCTATGATAAAGACGGAAAGGTTATCAACTTTAAGGAGGAGTGGCCAAAGGGTACAGAACGTATCGTTGACTATTCTGCAGGTAAACCTGGAGGATTGGATCATTTCTATAGTCAACTGAACTTATTGGTTCAGAAACAGCAAGTAGGGCGTCCTGTTCGTATTGCTTATTATGGTGATTCATATATAGAAGGTGACATCCTATTAGCCGACTTGCGTGAAGACCTTCAGAAATACTATGGTGGTTATGGCGTTGGATGGATAGATGCGGGTAATGACCTCGACCAATACAAGCATACAGTAGATAATAGTTTCTCCGGACTGACCGAGCACATGGTCAAGAAACCAGCAAGTTACGATGTCAACCAAGCAGGTATTGCAGAGCGTTACTATACCATGAATGGTCAAGCCACAATGACGTATGCTCCTTTCACTTTATCCCACGACTATCCACATACCGAGAAGTGGGCAAGTACATTACTTTATCTACGTTCAAAAGGAGGTGCTAACGTCAGCTTCAACATAGATGGTGGCAAAACAAGTAACCAACGTGTAAACCCATCACCAGAGTTACAAGTAGTGAAGATGGACGGCATCACCTCTCACGCTACCGTCAAGGTAGATGGGACGAATACTATTCTTTTCGGTACATCACAGGAAGGTAAGGAAGGAGTCGTGCTTGACAACTTCAGTATGCGTGGTTCTTCAGGTATAACACTGTCCAAACTTCCAGAACAGATGTTGAAGGAGTTTGCACGTGTACGTCCGTATGATCTCATTGTTTTCCAGTTTGGTGTTAACGCTATTGATGCCCAGACAACTCCCGAACGATTGAAGAAGTACATGCGTGATATGAAACTTGTAGTAGACCTATTCCACAAGTGTTTCCCTGAAACGAGTATTCTTATCGTTAGTAGTCCCGACCGTGGTTCTAAGTCATCACCTGATGGTACGATGAAGGGTGTTGAGATGTTAGTTGGTTATCAAGAGCAACTTGCCTCCGACTGTCATGTTGGCTTCTATAATCTCTTCCGTGCTATGGGAGGTCCAGGTACGATGATGCGTATCGTAGACAGCCAGGATATGGGTACAAAAGACTATGTACACATTAATTATAAAGGTGGTAAATATGTCAGTCAGCGTATCTTTAAGTCTATCGTAGCCGGACAGAAGAATTATACAAGACGTGAGAAAATGATAGAACAGTAGGTTTGTATTTACATAACATAGAGTCAAATGGAAACAAGTATATTTCTCAACCAGTTTATGGTTATCATAAATAATCTCTTACAAAATATAGAGACGTATATTGGAAGTCTTGAGTTTTCAAAGCTATCTGATATTCTTCTATATAATCCAAAAGAACCGCTCCTCTTCTCTTCTGGTGCTTTTCTTTTCATATTCCTTGTCTTCATGATAGGATATTACTGTCTACGAAAGAAGGTGGATGGGCGATTACTCTTCGTGACGCTCTTCTCTTATTATTTCTTCTATAAGAGTAGTGGCTTCTATTTCCTATTATTACTGATTGTGACCGTAAGCGACTTCTATATAGCACGTCGTGTTGCCAAGGGAAAATATCCAAGATTATGGTTATGTTTGAGCCTACTCATCGACCTTGGACTTTTGGCTTACTTTAAGTACACGAACTTCTTTGCAGGAATGGTGGCGCAGATGATTGGTGGTAATTTCCAACCTTGGGACATCTTCCTACCGGTAGGAATTAGCTTCTACACCTTCAAGACCATCTCTTACGTTGTCGATATCTATCGCAAGAAGGCTGAGCCTATGGAGTCACTCCTCGACTATGCTTTCTTTGTTAGCTTCTTCCCAACACTATTGGCAGGCCCTATCACTCGTGCAACCGACTTTGGTCCACAGATTCGTAAGCCATTGCATATTAGCCGTGAGATGTTCGCTCAGGGTGTGTTCTTTATCATTATTGGTCTTTTTAAGAAGGCTGTTATCTCAGACTACATCTCTCAGAACTTCGTTGATCGTATCTTTGATAACCCTACACTCTTCTCTGGTGGTGAGGTTCTCCTTGGTCTTTATGGTTATTGCATACAGATTTATTGCGACTTCTCAGGCTATTCTGATATGGCAATCGGTATTGCCTTGCTTCTTGGATTTAAGATACCGATGAACTTCAATGCGCCACTTACGGCCGACTCCATGACCGACTTCTGGCGACGTTGGCATATTTCGCTATCAACATGGATACGAGATTACGTTTATATATCCCTTGGAGGCAACAAGAAGGGAACACTTCGCATGTATTTCAACCAAATGGTTGCGATGACTGCTTGCGGATTATGGCACGGCGCATCCCTGAACTTCGTCGTATGGGGTGTTCTTCATGGTGCTTTGGTTTGTGTACATAAGTTCTGGTCGCAGACAGTTTTGAAGCATGACCGCCGTTATCATCCATCTGGTATTCGTCGTTTCTTATCAGTATTCATCACTTTCCATGTCCTTTGCTTCACGTGGCTTTTCTTCCGTTGTAAGGACTTTGATAGTGTGTGGATTATGGTTAAGCAGTTGTTCACAAAGTTTAATCCTTCCGTACTCCCCGATGTCTTCATGGGTTATAAGTATGTATTCATGTTGATGATATTTGCTCTTCTTACCCATTGGATACCTGATTCTTGGCAAAATCGTTGTGTACGAGTCTTAGAAAAGGGTGGAGTTGTCCTCTCTGCTATCGTGATTACTATCGTTATATTCATCATTATGCAGGTGAAGAGTTCTGAGATACAACCATTCATCTATTTCCAGTTCTAAATAGATTGAACTATATAATATAAGGTGCAGCATACTGTTTAATAATACTTAGTTAAACGGTATGCTGTTTTTTATGGATTTCTGTTAAGCCTTAAACTCTCATTACTCCCGATATGCCTTGTCTTCTTCTGTCTAAGTGTGCCTAAATCGTGTGCTAAGGAACGTTTAAGATTGAGTAGGAAGTCTATTAGTATTTTTCTTGTAAAGTATAAGTTGAGACTATCATACCTTCTCTAATAATTTACTGTCCATTCTCTTTGCCCCACTTCTAAGTGATTGGTAAATACATGAAAAATCATGACATAGCTTCAAGCTAAATATCCTCTAATTCAACGTGCATTATCTTCTTTTATCTACTTTGTAATCTACAATAAATCAATATGTTGCAAAATACGTTGAAGAAAACACCTTTCTTGCTCCAAGAAGAGCATCTTTAGCACGCAAGAAGGGCATGTTCTCGAACGTTGAAAGGCCTCTTCTTACTTCAAGTGAATGCTCTTTCCTAATGGAGAGGGGAGTGATTACTGAATTATCTTCACAAATTATGTTTGTAAGTTCAGCATTTCCTATTCCTTTCTTGTTCGTTTTCCTATAGGTTTATCATGGCAATTAGGTCTCTATTTGTGGGCGAGTGAGCCTCAACATCGACCCCTCGGCGTATAGAATAGAGCGTGAATACCAAGGTACGTCACGAGTATTTTTTTTATAGTTAGCCATTCCTTCCCTTCTTTCTCTTGGTAGTAAGGAAAGCTGTAAACCTTAGGTTGTTTTTTCTCAATAGGTAAGCTCCTATGGAAGTAGCTATCAAGAAGAAACTTATCAACGCACAATTAAAGTCTTAATGGTTTTTGTTTTTTTACGTATATAAAGTCTTATATCTCGTTTTTTTTGTTTTACTTTGCAGTTAATTGAATAAGTTTACTAACGTATTAGTCCCATAAACAAGACTAAAATATTGAGAAAGCTATTAATGACTAACATATTTAACATGAAAAGAAGCTTGAAATGGCTGGTTGCGATAGTGTTTACACCAGTCATACTGTTTCTTATACTTGTTGCACTATTATATTGTCCACCAGTTCAGAATTGGGCTGCAAAGCGTGTGGCCACTTATGTTTCAGAAAAGACAGGGATGGATGTAAGCCTCGAACGGGTTAATCTCTCTTTTCCATTAGACCTTCAGTTAGAAGGGCTAAAAATGCTTCGTCCCAACGATTCTATTCCTAATAAGAAAGATACGGTAGCTGATATACATCGCTTGGTAGCGGATGTGAGTTTGTTACCTTTGCTTGAAAGTAAGGTAGAAGTCAACGAACTGACATTTACAAAACTGAAGGCAAATACCGTCAACTTTATCGGTGACCTTCGTATTCGTGGCGATTTGCAGCGCTTACATCTCGTAAGTCATGGCATAAACCTCATTGGCGACTCTGTTCGCATCAATAAAGCCGATATTGAAGGAGGATGGGTAGACATCGCATTGGGCGATACTGTGCCCGAAGACCCACACAAGAAGAAGCCACTTTGGCGTATTAATATTGATAAACTCAACCTTGCTAAAACAGATTTCCGTCTTCACATGCCTGGAGATACGATGAGTGTTCGTGCTAACTTCAACAAGGGTATGGTGAAGGGAGCCGAACTTCTTCTACATGACAACATCTATAAGGTAGCGAATATAGATTGGCAAGGGGGCGATTTCAGCTACGACAAGAATTATGTACGGCATGCAAAGGCTGGCTTTGATGCCGCACATATAGCCATGCAGGACATCAATCTCGGTATAGACTCCTTCCTCTATGCTGCTCCAAAGATACGATTACGTGTCCGAACAGCCAATATGAAGGAGAAAAGTGGACTGATAGTAAAGGATTTCCGCAGTTCTTTCTCTATGGATTCTACAAGTATCAATCTGCCTAATATGTATGTTCGCTTACCAGGAACAGAGCTGTCTGGGCGGTTCATGATGAACATGAATGCCTTTGCAGACAAGAATCCGGGACAGATTTCAACTCAGTTAGATGGTTTCCTACGCTTAGATGACCTGCAACCATTCCTTACCTCCGTACCAAAGAACATCTATCAAGCACTTCCTAATCAACGTATTATCGTAAAAGGACAGCTTGATGGCAATCTTCGTTCGGCCACATTCAAGCAACTACGATTAGCTATGCCAGGTTACTTCGACCTTACCAGCACAGGATGGATAGCTGATATGATGTCTGGAGCGGGTCGACTTCGTAGTGACTTGAGACTGAAGGGAACAGCAAGTAACTTACATTTTGTTTCTAAGTTATTGCCACGTAATGTGCGCAAGATGATATCCCTCCCACAGGGAGTTGGTATCAATGGTAATATCCATGTACGTAAAACGCTTTACACGGGTAACATTTTGCTGACACAAGGCGGTGGACGGATTCGACTGAATGGTGCATACAACACGGCAACAGAACTTTATCGCCTTTCAGCAGACGCAACTTCATTCCCTGTACATCATTTCTTACCGACGATGGGGTTGTCGGCTTTCTCTGGAACGATAAAGGCGCATGGGCGAGGAACAGACTTCTTGAGTCCGAAATCATCGACAAACCTCAGTCTGCGTGTTCGTAGTTTCAGATACGGTAAATATGTGCTTGATGGATTGAATGGTGATATCTCTAAGCATGGAGAGCTTCTTGCTGCTCACGTAAAGAGTACTAATAGGATGTTGGCGGGTGATTTTACGTATAAAGGTAAGGTCAATACGCATCTCGTAGATGGTCATCTGCGAGGCTGGTTACGTCGTGTTGATTTGCATGCAATGGGTTTGATGGCGGATAGATACGTCGTGTCTGCATGGACAGATATAGACGTACGGTCGGACATGAAGAACAATCATCACGTAAGCGGTCCTCTTCGTTCATTCCGTCTCATGCAGGAAGGAAAGAAGAAGAGTCGACTTCTTGCTGCAGGTAACTTTGATGTGCGTGCGGATGTACGGTCGGGTACACTCGATACGCATTTGAAAGGTAATCTCTCTGAGGCTGATTTACAGGCCTTTGGGTTTGTAGATAAGCATTACATAACCTCTGCTGATGCTGATATTACGCTTCGCTCAGATATGAAGAAATACTATGCAGTAAGTGGAAATGTTGGTAACTTGTTGCTTAGCGAACATCGTAAAGGAATGCGAATACCATTGGTTGAAGGCAATTTCAACCTTGATGCTACAATGAGAGGCAGTCAGATTGAGGGTTCTATAAATGGTTCATTCCCACGTGTAGACCTTTATCAGTTGGGAGTCGTTGATAAAGCAATGTCAAGTAGCTTCTCGGCTAATACCTCGTTTGCCATGTCTGGCAAGGATGATATGAATGTTCGTGGATTGATAGGAAACCTTCATGTAACCGACCAGAACCGAACTTACGCTCCAGGGGATGTGGATATCGACCTTATGAGTCGTCGAGATACCATACATGCAGTGTTGAATGGAGGTGACTTCCGACTTAGTACAGCATTTAATAGTAGTGTTAATCAATTGACGGAAAGTGGGAAACGGATATACAAGATTGTACGTGAACAACTCGCTAACCGTCGTATAGACCAGGCTGCAATACTTCGTCATTTACCAACAGGGCACTTTACACTCCGTAGTGGACGTGATAACTTATTCTCTAACTTGTTGGCACAAGAAGGATATGCCTTTAGTCAGGCGGATATTAATCTGACATCTTCACCAACAAGAGGTATGGATGGAAAGATAAGTATTGACTCTTTGGTTTATAATGATATCCATCTTGATAGCATCAGAGCTGACCTCACCAGTATTGATGGGCAGCTGAACTATCTGTTATCAGTTAAGAACAATCCTTCTAACACCTATCCTTATCATGGATACCTGCAGGGTGCGCTCTATGAACACGGCTTACAAACACATGCAACAATCCTTGATAAGGATGGAAAGACAGGTTTTGACTTGGCTATGCAGGCTGCTATGAAGCGCAGAGGAATAGAACTCTCAATCACTTCTCCTAAGTCTGTGTTAGGTTATAAGTCCTTTGCTGTCAATGACTCTAATTACATCTATATTGGACGTGACCGTCGTCTGTCAGCTAATCTACGTTTGGAGGCGGCTGACGGAACGGGTATGCTCGTCTCTACTGAGGATGATGATACGGCCTCATTGCAGAATGTAACGCTGTCAATGAACCATTTTGAGTTGGGCAGTTTGTTTGCTGTATTACCCTTCGCACCGAAGTTGTCGGGTACTCTTGATGGTGATTACCACCTTGTACAGACGGAGAAAGAACTCACAATCTCAAGTGATATGACCATTAAACGGCTTGTTTATGAGAATTGTCCTATGGGAGATGTAGGCACACAGTTCGTTTATATGCCTAAAGGGGACGGTACACACTATGTTGATGGTATTATAACTCAAGATGGAAATGAGGTCGGCATCCTCTCAGGAACCTATAAGAATGAGGGAGAAGGAGAGTTAGATGCAACCTTAGAGATGAACAAGTTCCCTTTAAATTACGTCAATGGCTTTGTTCCTGACCAAATTGTTGGACTCGAAGGAGTAGGTGAAGGAACGTTGAAGGTAAAGGGTCCGTTGAATAAATTGGATGTTAATGGTGAGGTTTACCTTGACTCTTCCTACTTGGTGAGCGCTCCCTATGGTATAAAAATGCGTTTCGCAGATGATCCAGTACGGATTAAAGACAGCCACATAGAGTTCGAGAACTTCGAGATGATAGCTAATAACGGTTCTCCACTTGATATATCAGGGTACTTAGACTTCTCTAATCTTGATAAGATGATGCTTAAAGCAGATTTAAAAGCTAAGGATTTCCAAGTGATAGATGCAAAGAAGAACGCTCGTTCACAGGTTTATGGCAAGGCTTTCGTTGACTTTTCTGGTCAGATAAGTGGCTTATTAAATAACTTGCAGCTTACTGGTAAGCTCAATGTATTGGATAATACAGATGTGTCTTACATAGTGCAAGATGGCACGTTAGCGACCGATGATGAGTTAAACGACCTCGTTAAGTTCACTCATTTCAATGATTCAACGAAGCAGATCATCAAGCGTCCTGATATTACAGGGTTCAGTATGGCACTCGTAGTAGACATAGATGAGCAGGCACATGTGTTCTGTGCGCTAAGTCCTGACCAGTCTAATTATATCGACTTCGTGGGTGGTGGGAACCTTCTTCTTAACTATGACCCTACGAATGGAGTACAGGTTCGTGGTAGATATACGTTGAGTGATGGTCAAATGAAATATTCTCTCCCAGTGATACCACTCCGTACTTTTACGATAAAGAGCGGTAGTTATCTTGAGTTCACGGGTGATCCGATGAAGCCAACACTAAATATTACGGCGACAGAGAGCGTAAGGACAAATGTTACAAATAGTTCTGGAGGAGGAAGAATAGTTGATTTTGAATGTGGAGTGAGCCTGACTCGCCAATTCCCAAAGCCTGGAGTTGAGTTTATCATCACCGCTCCTGACGATCAAGAGATGCAGAATATTCTTAATACTAAGGGTGTTGAG
Source organism: Prevotella sp. oral taxon 313 (assembly GCF_003043935.1). NCBI lineage: Bacteria > Pseudomonadati > Bacteroidota > Bacteroidia > Bacteroidales > Prevotellaceae > Prevotella > Prevotella sp. oral taxon 313. Next base: position 1,396,193 of record NZ_PYXE01000001.1, on the reverse strand, counting down.
GAACGTTCTAAACTTGCTGTGACGATGTTAGCATCGGGCATGTATTTCGATGGCGAGAACTTTGCCAATCCTAATACAGCGATGAGTGGAGCATTAGCAAGCTTCTTGCAGACCCAAGTAAACTCTATCACAGGAAGGGCACTCAACTCTATGGGACTCGACTTAACAGCCAACATGGAGAGTGCAGCCGATGTGAATGGTAACTTACACACCGACTATACCTTCAAGTTCTCCAAGCGCTTGTGGAATAATCGGCTACGAATCATTATGGGTGGACGTGTGTCAACGGGCGCACAGTTCTCTGAAGAGAATGGAGCCTACTTCGATAACTTCTCTCTCGAATACCGTCTTAATCAGAAGGAAACAAAGTATTTGAAGCTTTATTACGAACGTGAGGCATACGATTGGTTAGAAGGTAACTTGTCGGAGTTCGGTGTTGGCATCATGTGGAGGCGTAAGTTGCGTCACTTTAAGGATATTTTCCGCTCCAAGGACGATACGCCTTTGATTGTACCTAAGCAAGAGAAGCCTAAGAGAGATTCATTAATTAATTTCGTAAATGAGAAGAAACAGAATCAATAATAGTCTGACAAGCAGAAGAAAGGTTGCCAAAGTACTTTCTTTCATGGCTTTCCTTTCTCTACTTGTAGCCTGTAGTACGACCTCAGCAATCCCTGATGGTGAACACTTATACACGGGCATGGAGAAGACAAAATACAGTAACTATCAGCCTAACCAACACTTTAATGATGTGAAGGGTGAGTTAGATGTTGTCCTTGCTACTAAGCCAAATGCGTCGTGGATGGGCAGTCCCAGCGTGCGTTCTCCTTTCCCTGTTGGTCTGTGGATATGGAATGCTTTCTCACAGGATACGACCTCCTTCAGTCGATGGTTGGTTCGTGCGTTTGGCTCTACACCTGTGTTAATGAACTCAACAGCCCCCGACTTACGTGTTACTGTTGGTGAGAACCTCTTACGCAAACGTGGTTATTTCAATGGGAAGATAACCTATGAGAAACTTGCACAGCGTAATCCTAAGAAGATGCGGTTGCAATATTCGGTTGATATGGGGCGTCTGTGGCTACTTGATAGCATTCGCTATGTTAACTTTCCACCCACGGCAGACAGCTTGATAAGGGTTAATCTCGATAAAGCAATCATTCATAAAGGGGATGCCTTTGATGTTTCGACACTCGAACAGGAGCGTAAACGCATCACAGACTTATTCCGTAACAATGGTTACTATTATTATCAGAATAACGATGCGAGCTATCTTGCCGACACAACTCTCACCTATGGCTTAGCTTCCATGCGTCTGCAGATGGCTGACTCAGTAAGTAATAGAGTCTTACGAAAGTGGGATATAGGTACAATCACTATCAATCTGCAGCGTCAATTCATGGATTCTCTATCTCGACAGAGTAGGTTCCGTGATATTATCGTTAATTATAATGGATCGCACAAGCCTCTCCGTCTTCGCACAATAACCAATGACTTGAAGATATGGCCTGGTACTGTCTACAACAACGAACTGGTAGAAAAGACCCAGCAACAGCTTAACAGTAGTGGAGTATTTGCTGCAACGAACTTTGCTTTTACTCCTCGTGACACGACAGACACGTGTAGTATTCTGGATATGACTATTAATTGTGTCTTTGATAAGCCTTACGACTTCTACATTGAAGCCTACGGTAAGGGAAAGACCAGTGGTAGATATGGTCCTGAGGCGATTGTTGGTTTGACGAAACGAAATGTCTTTCGTGGTGGTGAAAAGTTCGACTTACGTTTACATGGTTCGTACGAATGGTCGGCAAGTAGCGATGATGACGGCAGAGATCGGCTCGGACTGAATAATTATGAGTATGGTGCAGAAGCCAGCCTACAGTTCCCTCGACTCGTCAACCCTTTTGCCACACCGCCAAGAAAGCGTTGGGCACGTGAAGAAAGGAAGATTGCTGCAGCTGCAGAAAAGGGACTTGTCTATGTTCCTAAGGTCCCTCGTACTTATTACACAACACCATCAACAACGCTCAAAGCTTCTGTTGATGTCTTAAACCGTGCTAAGTATTTTAAGCGGCATGTAGTGTCTGGGGAGTTGACCTACCAGTGGCAGCCAAACGAACGTAATAGTTATTCGTTCTCTCCATTGACGTTAACATACGAGTATATGCACAATGTGACCGATCGTTATCTTGAATTGATTGACAGTGTGCCATATCTTGAAGTCTCTTTGGCCGACCAGTTCATTCCTAAGATGCTTTTTCAATATACTTTCATGAGCCCTGCTCGCTATAAGAGTCCTATCAAGGTATGGACAACAGTTAGTGAAGCGTCAAACATCCTATCTGCTGGTTATGCTGCATTTGGCAGACATTGGAGTGAAAAAGACAAGAAACTGTTTAAGAACCCATTTGCTCAATTTGTCAAGATAGATGCCAATATGACGAAAGTATGGAGTCTGTCTGAGAAGAGCAGTATTGCGGCTCACGTCAATGTAGGTACTTTGTGGGCATACGGAAACAGTCGTTTTGCACCTTATACAGAGCAGTTCTATGTTGGAGGAGCCAATAGTATTCGTGCTTTCAACGTCCGACAGATTGGACCAGGGCGTTATCGTTCTACGCAACGCCGTCGTTCATACGTCGAGCAGACGGGCGACATCAAGTTTCAATGCAATGTAGAGTATCGTCCTCATCTTGTGGGTTCGCTCTATGGAGCCCTCTTCCTTGATGCAGGTAACGTCTGGACGATGCATTACGACGATGGTAGACCAGAGGGATACTTTAGAGTCAAGAATGTTCTAAAGGAGATGGCGCTTGGCACAGGAGTCGGAATACGCTACGACCTTGGCTATTTCATGCTTCGTTTGGATTGGGGTGTCGGTTTACACGTACCTTATGAAACGGGCAAGACTGGCTTCTATAATATTTCAAAGTTTAAGGATGCACAGGCTTTCCACTTAGCCATTGGCTTACCATTCTAAGCTTACTTGAATATAGACTACCAGCCTCACTACTCTAATTAGTGAGGCTGAATTGTTTATTAGTTCTTTACCATGCCTTATTATAATGCTTATAATAATTCTCCTTTGTAGTCTTGTAGTATCATGAAAAATTATTACATAAAGTGGAGTTAAACACGCTCTAAATAGGAGTAGAATATCTCCTGTGATCAACTTTATAACCTACAAGAAATCAGTCTGTTATAAACTACATTTGAGAACATGCCCTTCTCGCATCAAGAAGAGGCTCTTCTTGGGGCAAGAAGGGCATGTTCTTGAATGCAGAAGGGCGTCTTCTTTATGCTTAAAGGGCATATACTCCTTCCGTGAAGGACGAAAAATATTGACGAATAGTAGGAGGGTTAATGAATAGAAGAGGGTGGATAGAGTTAAGACAATACCTTTTTCCCTCTATACATCTGTGTCTCTTGATTCATTGAATGTATCTTTCACTCACAAAGTAGCGTAGCGTTTTGCACACAGAGAATATCTCTCAGAGGGCTATTTAGAAACATATTATCACAAACATACCCACCATGATTAGCAAAAGTGATCGGTGCGTTCTATCGGTCGTAACGCTATTGGTGGGTTCTTCTGTGTGCGAATAGGCATCTCTATCATCTATGACTCTGTAGGAGATGAACTATCCAACAACTTTTGCGGACATCTTTATAAGGTCAAGTTCATAAATCTTTTTTCCTATATAAGTGTTCTTACTCCATGTATTAAAAGGGCTAAACCTATTTTCTTACATAGTTTACAAAAGCGTATGCGGGGTTTTTGTCAGTTGCAGGACGTGACTCACGTGATTCAACAACCCATTTGCCATCGTTATACTCAGGGAAGAACACGTCAGCTTGTGGAGGTGTAGCAGCTATCTCAGTGAGGTAGAGACGGTCTGCAATAGCGAGTGCTTCCTTGTAAAGACTTGCCCCTCCAATGATAAAAGCTTGTTCTTCTGCACCGATATGGTTCAGTGCCTCTTCAAGTGAAGAGTAGACATCGCAGTTAGGGAAGTCGGTTTCTGTTCTGCTGAGAACAATGTTTCTGCGGTTAGGCAACGCACCTTTTGGGAGTGAATGGAAGGTTTTACGTCCCATGATAACGGTGTGTCCTGTTGTTAATTGCTTGAAACGCTTTAGGTCTTCACTGATGAAATAGACCATATCGTTCTGATATCCGATAGCACGATTGGCTGCTACTGCTGCGATGATGTTTATTTCCATAATGGTAATAAGTGTCCTTCTCCATTCCCTCTGAGGGAGGGGTAGTTGCGATAAGGCTATTTATCGTTGGTGAAGGATATGATGTTCTTGACTAATATAATTTATTATACTGAAAGGTGGAGAGCATAGCTTACTATCAAGTTCCAACTCTTTTTGTCTACATTCCCTCCTTTTCGGAGGTGTTATGAAATGTTTATTACACTGCAACCACTGCTGGGATATGTGGTAGTGGGTCGTAATCAGTCAGCTCGAAGTCCTCATACTTAAAGTCAAAGATGTCCTTTACATCAGGGTTAATCTTCATCTTTGGTAGCGGACGTGGCTCACGTGTCAGTTGGAGTTTAGCCTGTTCAAGATGATTGAGGTAGAGGTGTGTGTCCCCAGTCGTATGTATAAATTCCCCTGCTTCAAGTCCTGTTACCTGCGCCATCATCTGTAGAAGGAGAGCGTATGAGGCAATGTTAAAAGGTACACCGAGGAAGCTGTCGGCCGAACGCTGATAGAGTTGAAGGGATAGTCTACCGTCGGCAACATAGAACTGGAATAGACAGTGGCAGGGTGGAAGAGCCATATCGTCAACCTCAGCTGGGTTCCATGCGGTGACTAACATACGCCTTGAGTTAGGATTATGCCGTATCATGTCTACTACATTCTTAATCTGATCGATCGTGCCACCCTTATAGTCAGGCCATGAACGCCACTGATGGCCATAGACAGGACCGAGCTCACCATTCTCGTCAGCCCATTCGTTCCAAATCCTTACACCATGTTCTTGGAGGTAGTGCACATTTGTGTCGCCACGTAAGAACCAGAGTAATTCATAGATAATACTCTTCAAATGAAGCTTCTTGGTTGTCAGCAGAGGAAAACCATCACGCAAGTCAAAGCGCATCTGATGCCCAAAGATGGACAAGGTTCCTGTTCCTGTTCTATCACCTTTCTGTGTTCCTTCTGTAAGGATACGGTTGAGGAGGTCTAAGTATTGTTGCATAATTTGTCTATTTAAGTCTGATATGTTGGGGAGAATATTGTTTTTAAGCGAATTCTTGTTCGTTTTTACTCTATATAAGTACCGATGGCTCGTCTGGGATATGTGTACTCTTGATGCGCCATTCTTGTGGGTAAAGGTTGTTAGCACGGTTCCCGAGGTTCTTTGCAAAGCCTATCGGATAGCCCTTATAAGTAAGGAGGACGATACCACGTGGAGCCTCCGTAGAGAGCGTGACAGCCTCATGGCGAAGATAGGCGATGGCTGTCTGGTAGTCAACTTCTACACGGTGATAAGCCGACTTGTCCGCTGAGACGGAGAGAGCCAACGTATGATCAGGGATAATGTTCTTACCCTTCAATGTACCTTCTTTCACCCCATGCGAAAGGATGCGGAGGTGTTTGTGGGCATCTGTTAGTGTTTTATTGATGTTAAGCGTAGTCTCCTTTGTAAGTGCTTCATCCTCAACTCGTTTACGAATGATGGCCATGAAGATTCCTTCTCCACGTGTCTTGCCAGGGATGAAACGGTAGACAGGGAATTCCCGACCGTCTTTAAGCGGGTTGCCGATGAGCGATCCCGTTATGTTCCATGCCTTTTCTGTAGGTAGAAAGAGGAGTTCAGCATCATACTCGGTGAGTATCCAAGCTATATTCTCTTCATCCTCATGCGCATTAAAGGTGCAAGTAGAATAAATAAGGAGCCCCCCCGGCTTCAGATTATCCCATATATCAGCAATGATACTACGCTGTAGTTGCCAGCAGTTCTCCACATTCTGTGGGCTCCACTCTGCTATTGACTGTGGGTCTTTACGGAACATACCTTCTCCAGAACAGGGCACATCGGCTATGATAACATCAAAGGCAAGCTTAGACTTCTGGTACTCTCGAGGATAGTTACTTGTGACGATAACATCCTCATGACCATACTTCTGAACATTCTCAGCCAATATCTGTGCTCGTTTTCCTATCGGTTCGTTAGAGAAAAGGATAGACCCTGCGGGCAAGGAAGCGCGTGCGCAGGTTGTTTTACCACCTGGTGCAGCACAGAGATCGAGTGCTATAACAGGCTGTTTCACGTAGTATTGCAACGCATGAGATAGAAACATTGATGACGCTTCTTGCACATAATAGACCCCAGCATGGAGTAGTGGGTCGAACGTAAAGTTAGGTCTTGTTTCCAACCAATAGCCTTCCTTACACCAAGGGATTGGTTGAGGGTGAAGCTGTGGATTAACTTTATGCGTATTTTCAGCCAACTTAAAAGGATTAAGACGGATACTGACAGGAGGCGTGTCTTCCAACCCTTTGAGGAATGTTTGGTACAGGCTATCACCAAAGAGACTGCGGGTGTAATCCGTAAAGGCGGAAGGAAGAGTTATTGTTCTCCTTTCTATAGCTTCTTCTTCTTGCTCTTCTTGAGAAGAGATACAGGTAGAAGGTGATACTTTGGTAGGTTGGGTCTTATCTTTTATCATATTATCATGTGCAATAACAAGCTGTTATAAGCTTTTAGGGTGATAGTGCCAAGTTAGCAAATCAGCTGGTAGACAGATGAAGTTTGTGGTAGATAGTCTCCTTCTTAGGATTGACTAAGGGATATCAATGAGTATTGTTCCATCATCATCGAGGTTCTCCTTCTTCTTTGTCTTGGTCTGTTGCTTAAGGTTTCCCTTCTCATCAAACATGCCATACGTGGTGCGAAGGACCGTAAACTCAGTCCGACGGTTCAACTGATTGGCTATTTCTTGCTTTTCCTTATCGAGCTTCTTGATGAAAGCCTCGGTTAGTACGTCGTTTTCCTTTAGCCATGTGTATTTCTCAGTGAGCTTCTTACGAATCTTCTTAGGCCGCTCCTTGCCGTATCCCACAGGTGTTAGGCGGTCGCGAGCAATGCCGTGAGCCGTTAGATAAGCCACTACTGCGTCTGCACGTCGCTGTGAAAGACGTTTGTTATAAGCATCAGAACCGAGGTAGTCGGTGTGTGCTGAGAGTTCAATAGTTACGTTTTGATTCTCCTTAAGAAGGTTGACAAGCGTGTTTAATGCCGTTTCCGATTCTGGTCGGAGTGTCGCTTTATCGAAGTCATAGAAGATGTTGTCTATCAGTACAGGTACGTTGATGCCTGCTAAAGGGAATTGAAGCGTATGCACCTTAGATGTTTCTGTATTACCGACCTTTATCTCCTCTTTATGATTTAAGTGTCCATTGCAGGTTGCAAGGAAGATATAATTGACGCCAGGGTGTACCTCCTGTTCAAAAGAACCATCTCCTTTGACAGCTAACTTCTTGTTGGTTCCATCATCACCGACCATGAACACCTGTGCAGCAGGCAGTTCATAACCATCCATTTCATAGACCCATCCCTTCACAGTCTGTATGATTTCAGGTAGTTCAAAACTATAGATATGGTCCCAACCACGCCCATCATTGCGGTTTGAAGAGAAGAAACCACGGTTATGGATACCCTCAAAGGTCATACCAAAGTCGTCACCTTGCGAGTTAAGAGGATATCCTGGATGTTCTAAGTGATAATGATGATCATTGCCAACCTTAGCTATAAAGATGTCAAGACCACCCAATCCACCATGTCCATTACTTGAGAAATAAAGGTCGCCATTAGGTCGGAAAGTAGGGAACTCCTCATCTTCTGGAGTATTGATAGGCTCCCCAAGGTTCTCAACTCCTCCTGTTGTACCCCCTGTCAGACGTACCCTCCAGATGTCAAGACCACCTTTTCCACCAGGCATATCACTTGTGAAATAGAGCCAGTTACCGTCTGGTGAGACTACTGGATGGGCAAAGCTTGATAGGGTATCACGGCTAATCTCCAACTTAGTAGCCTTTCCCCACGCTGCGTCAGAGCGATTACTTACTGCTATTTGGGCATAACGAGGATTGCTGGGGTCGGTCTGACACTGTGTGATATACATCTCCCTACCATCTACAGAGAAAGCAGGAGTACCCTCATCAGCCTCTGTGTTCAATGCAGACTCTATCGCTCTTGGTGCACTCCATTTACCTTTATCATCCTTCTCACTAAGGAAGATGTCCCCAGCCTTTGCACCAGTAATACCGCTCAACTCGTCACCTTTGGCTTCATTTCGTGTTGAAGTAAAGTAAAGCTGGTCGTATTTATCACCGAAGAGCATGGGTGAGTAGTCCTGTCGACGTGAGTTAAAGACATCCATATGCTTAACTATATACTTCGAGCCACGCTCCTTCATGCCCGCAGCTAATGATGCTGCTTGCAGCGATTGAGCAATGACTTGATTGTTAGGCATCGAATCCAAGGCAATTTGATATTCCTTAACTGCCTCCGTGTAGCTGCCTTCCTTCATCAGATTATCAGCCAGACTTTTATGTGTCTCACCAGTGTCTTGTTTATATCGGATGGCATTTCTATAGGCAGCAATGGCCCGTTGAGAGGATGCAATACGGCTGTAACAATCGGCCATCTTCAATGACAACTCTCCACGTTGGCGTCTATCCTTAGGGGATGTACGCTGATAAGCGGTTTTGAATTGGGTTGCAGCGTCATAATACTCGCCCAAGGAAAGGTGCTTATCACCTTTCTTTATATTTCTATCTACACCGCATGACATCAGCATCAACGTAGCACAGCCTACTAACAGAAGCCTCTGTCTTTGTTTGCGGAGTATGTGTAAAAGCCTTAGGTAGTTCATATTAATATATTAACGCTTGCCTTCTCGATTTATTGCCTATATCTTTTATCTATCAAATAATAAAGCATTCAACTCGTGAACCCGTCAACCTGTTTCCTTGTCAACCGCCTTATAGTTCTACAACCGTAATCCCTGCGCCACCAAACTGTACATGTTCGTCGCGGTAGTTAGTGACATTAGGAACACTGCCAAGGTACTGTCGGATTAATTGACGTAGTATTCCATTCCCTTTTCCATGGAGGATATGCACCTGACTTGCGCCTACCAGGATAGCATCATCAATAAAGTGTTGCACCTGATTCAGTGCTTCGTCAGCCCTCATACCACGTACATCTAACTCTTGACGGAACTGGTTACGATGCATGTCAATCGTCTCACGTGTCTTACGACTGTAGTTATAGGCTTGGAACTGTTGCTGTTCTGACTGAATGGTAGCCGCATCAACATGTTCCAAACGACTAATAGCCATCTTCGTTCTCATACCTCCAAAGATGACAGTTGCCTGTTTTCCTTCAACAGACTCCACCTTTCCAACACTCGTAAGTCCCTTTATACGCACTGAATCTCCAGCCATAATGACTCCTCCACCTTGCTGTTTACGCACGGCGTTCTTCAATGCTTCGGCAGCAGCTTGTTGCTTACCAGCTTTCTCTTTCAGGTGCTGTTCGTGGCGTTCCTTGCGACTTTTAATCTTATCAACCTTCTTTTGAAAGTCGTCATCAGATAGTAGTCCGCTACTTTTCAGCTTCTTTCTGTTAGACGTATCGGCCTTATCAACCTTTTCAGCGTTCGTCAGTCCAGCTTCGTATGCAGCCAGTTCTTGACGGATACGCTTGGTCTCCTCTTTCTCAGCCTGCTTCTCTCTGATTTCACGGATAGCATTTTCTATCCGGCGATTACTCTCCTTGATAATCTCTTCTGCCTGTGTCTTGGCACGGTTAAGAATCTCTTTACGACTCTTTTCGAGCGCAGCTATATCCTTTTCATATTGACTGATACGTTTCTCTAACTCCTTCTCATGGCTATGAATCGTTTGTCGTTTGTTCTCCCAATAACGCTTGTCTCGAACAATATCCTGTAAGTACTTGTCACTCTGAATATAATCAGAACCAACAATCTCTGCCGCATCACGGATTACTTCCTCAGGTATTCCGGTCTTACGAGCAATCTCAATAGCAAACGAACTACCGGGCCTTCCGATAGCTAACTGAAAGAGTGGGCGCATCTCATGACGGTCGTATAGCATCGCACCATTGGCTGTTCCGGGGTGATCCTCCGCAAAATGCTTAAGGTTCTGATAGTGAGTTGTAATCACAGCCCAGGCATGTTTCTTCCAAAATTGGCGTAAAACAGACTCTGCTATGGCTCCGCCTATCTGCGGTTCGGTACCTGTTCCAAACTCATCAATGAGTATTAGCGTTCGGTCTGACGCACGACGCATCATCATCTTCATATTCATCAAGTGAGAAGAATAGGTACTAAGGTCATTCTCTATACTTTGTTCATCACCGATGTCAATCATTATATCCGTAAAGATACCTGTTGTTGAACGGTCGCCAACAGGGATAGAAAGACCGCATTGAAGCATGTACTGAAGTAGACCCACCGTCTTCAAGCATACAGACTTACCACCTGCATTCGGACCAGAGATAATCAGTAGGTGCTTATCTTTGGTGAGTTGAATATCAAGGGGGACAACACTTGAAGGTAAGTTACGGGTCTCGTTCTCCTCTTCTAATAGTGTTTCGTCATCTTGCGAATTAACGTCTTCATTAGAAACTTTATCTATTTCGCTACTTCTCACTGGTAACGAAGCATTTAATTTATCATGATGTTTCCTCTCTAACGACAGTTGGAGTAGGGGATGAATAGCTCTTATCCAATCAATATGAGGCGTCTCTGCCACTTGAGGTTCAAAGCTCTTGAAGAGTCGAGCAAGCTCGGATTTCGCACGAATGAAGTCGATTGTGGCCATAAGATGATAGGAATCGAGGATCTCACGTACGTTTGGACGCACCTTCTTAGCAAAGTCTGTGAGGATACGGATTATCTCTCTTCGCTCCTCATTCTCAAGTTCTCGTATCTTGTTATTGGCTTCCACGACCTCGGTAGGCTCAATATAAACCGTTCTACCTGTCGCACTCTCATCATGAACAATACCCGAAATCTTACGTTTCAGGCCTGGTGCGACAGGAATAACCAGTCTTCCGTCACGCAGCGTAGGCGTGACATCCTTCTCAACCAGTCCTTCTCCTTGTGCAACACGTAATATTCCGTATAGCGTTCGTGATATACTCCCTTCCAGTCGAGCAAGTTCACGACGTATTTGGAGTAGTTCGGGTGAGGCGTTATCACGCATCTTACCAAACTTATCGATAATCTGTGAGATTCGTTGCACAAGTAGTGGGAAGGTTGCCACACCATCTGCAAGGTTGTAGAGGGCAGGGTAGTAGTGACGTATTTCGCCTTGTTCAGTCTCCTCTCCACGGCTCAGAAAGTTGACAATAGCGATGATTGTCTCTAAAGAACGCTTCAGATCGAAGAGCTCATCCACCTCCATGTGAGTTCCTTCTAAGCGTATTCGTGCAACACTCTCACGTACATCAAAGAAATTATCTAAGGGGAAGTCGTCTTGTCCCTCTTGTATTCTACGAAACTCTCTAATCTCTTCCATCCAGGTGTTCACCTGAGTAGCGTCAGTAGAAAAGGCCATTGCGTCAACTTGTTCCTTACCTAAAGGCGACAAGCAACGTGCTCGCAGGAGTGAACGCACCTCTGTGAAGCCTATCTTTTGTTCAAAGTTTTTGGGATATATCATTGTTTTCTCTTCTCTAATTGTTATTTGTAGGTCTCTATGTCAGTATTGTTCTCGATGACAAACGACTATGCCAACAATCTTTGTCTACCAATAGTAAGAACCTACCTATTGATTTGCAAATTTACGAAATGTTTCTGTAATATGGATAGTATAAGCACAGAACCTTTTGAGTCAATTTGATTATTAGACCGCAAAGGGCTACTATCCGCATCATTGGTATTGTCGTTTAAATCGTTGATAGTCTTGTTTTCTGATAAACATGTTCTCTTTTTAAGTTGGTCATTAGTGGCTTTTTCTTCTCTTTATCACGGCAATCATAAGGCTTATCTGGCTTTTCGGTTGATGTTCCAGATATTTCTTTTGTATCTTAGAAACCATTTCTTTATGAGAGAAGGTCGAACACTACTATACTTATCAGTATCTCTAAAGAGGAGATAATGGTTGATGTTCGATACATCAGGATAATTAGTAAGGTTATGAAAAATCATTACATAAAGTTGGATTGAACGTCCTCTATATATGAGTAGATAATCCCTTGAGGTCAAGTTTATAACTTTCAATAAATCAGGCTATTATAAATAGCATTGAAGAACATGCTCTTCTTGCTCCAAGAAGGGCGTCTTCTACATGCAAGAAGGGCATGTTCTTGAAGTTTGTTAGGCCTCTTCTTAACCCTTAAAGGGCATGTACTACTTCCATGAAGGGCGAAAAATATTTACAAGCTATCATGCCTTTAAGGACTAAAAGGGTGTGAAGTGCGTTAAGATAACAGCCATTAACCTCTCTTAGTCTGTATCTCATAGCTCATTGGTTGCTTTTTTTTCTCACAGAGAGCACCCTAAAAAGTTAAAGAAAAAAGGATTTTCTATGGTTGAGTATGGTTTTTCTGTTTTTAATTGAATTATTTAATAATTTTGTGTAAGTTTGCATATAATTCTACAGATGATTATCTTTATTATTGAAAATCTATTGCAGATACTTATTTACTGATGCCTATCTATATGAGAAAACTACTGTTCGTCATATTACTAATATGCTTTCATACATCATTGTATGCACAGACAAACAATGTCTTGTTGAGTCGTGTACTTCGACAAGTACAGTTGTATCCGCAAGAGAAGACATACGTGTTTACTGATGCCGAAAGTTATCAAGCCGGACAACGAATACATCTTCGAGTCTTCTTAGTTAATGCGGTGGTCCATCAGGCAGATAGTATCAGTCGTTATGTATATGTGGAACTGCTTAATCCAGAGCGTTTGGTTGTAAAAAGAGTACGTTTACTGCGTAGCGATCAGGGCTTTGTAGGACATATAGACATCCCAGAAGGTGTGGTGAAAGGGCGATATGTGTTGCGTAGCTATACGAAGAATATGCTGAATCTTAGTCGTTATGAAAGTCTGAAAAGTATCTTTATCGGTGGGCATGGGAGGTTGACTCCTTCTAAGTATAGTAGTAGCTTAAATAGAGAAGAAGCTAATAATAGTATAAACTTATTAATCAATGTCTTAAAGAAAGGGATTAAAGTAAGCGTTGATAATCTATCTGATAGTTCAGAGGACGACTATAGGCTCTTCGTACACTGCCGTTCCATCCCGCTTTACTTTGGAAAGATAAGCAAAGAGAAAGATGTTATTTTGAGTTATGACAGTCTTTCTCAAGGAGGTATTTATTCATTCCAACTACTCGACACTAAACTCAATAAGGTAGCAGAACGATTGAAGTTCGTATATCCAGAGAAGGAGTTATGTCCGATTTCAGTAAGATGGACAGACGGCGAAAAGCTTAATAACAATCAAATTCCTTGTGTTATTAAAGCTGATAGCTTGCGAGAAGGAGAGACGATGGACGTTTCAGTACGTGTAGAATATGCTGGTGTAGACAACACAGTAGGGCAGTCGGATATTATTTCTCATCTGTTATTTGATATGGATAAGGCTGATTGCCCAGAGGAACCATCGTCCGTATGTTTAGAGAGCGAGTCAGATAGCCTGCTTGATAGTTGTAGTTGGAGTCGATACCGAATGTCTGATGTGATTAAAGGAGAATGTAAGAAGGGCCTAATAGGGGTTGAAAAGTCGGCTGTGATACGTGGGCGAGTAGAGACGTTGATAGGACATAAACCAATAAAAGACGGTGTTGTAAATCTCATTTCACCCGACAAAAGCTTTTATGCTGTGACTAAGACCGATGCACAAGGGAGATTTTCATTTGAAGGGATAGACTTTCCTGAAGGGACACAGTATGTTCTGAATGCATTTACAAAGGCTGGGAAATCATGGGTAAAACTACTGTTAGATGAAGATGAGTACCCTTCCTATAAAGGTCAACTGCCTCCTTTTGTATGGACGAGCTATGACACAACACGTGTGGATGCAACATTAGAGCTACCAAAAGGCGGTATTCAAATGGAGGAAGTGAATGTCTTTAGTCATCAGCCCACCTATTCCTCTCGTTCAGATGCTTATTCTCGGACTGCTGATTTCTCCTTCGGATTGCGTGACATCGAGAGCATTGGCGCTACTTGTCTGCATGAGCTACTGCGCAGAGTGCCCAGTGTGACGGTTGAGTTTGGGAAATGTTATGTACGAGGTGGCTTTACTGTGGGAGGAAGGCGACCAGCCGCAATCGCCATAGACGGTATATTTGTTAATGAAGACTACGACTTAGACAATATTCAAATGGCTGATGTAGAGAGGGTAGATGTCTTTAAGGGCGGTTCAACAGTTATCTGGGGAGCTATCGGAGGGATGGGAGTTATCTCCGTAACGACCAAGAAAGGAGATTTCAAAGCAGCTTCTGTCCCACTGACAAATACGAAGACATTTACGACATTGGGCTATCAAATCCCACAAGCTTACACCCCTAACGCACGTACACCCATGTGGTTGCCTTCCTTACGAGGAGCGTCTTTCCGTCTGCTCTTCCCTGCCGAATATCGCTCAACTTATCGTCTGATCATCGAGGGGGTGACAAGTGAGGGACGAATAGTTCATTATATGGGAGAGATAGGAAGGTAGGATAGGGGAGAAGAGTAGGGGAAAGAGAATGCTTTGCGCCCCTATTCTCTATTATAATATAAGGTGTGTGAGGACGCTAAAGATAAAACGTAGATGCGATAAGGATATAGTCATGCAATTCTTATCGGATAGTAATAGGTTTTAAAAGAGCTCATCATCTGGTGATGGGTATTCTTCTGAAGAAAAGATATCACCATCTATATTTATAATAGTATCAATGGAAACGCGCTTACCATCAGCCATACGAATGACACGCTCACTATCACGAATACATTTAATAACTCCCGTGACGGTAAGATACTGTCCTCCAGACTTTTTCTTATCAGGCTGAAAATAAGTGATAGAGACCGTAGGCTGTTCTATTAAAGAATGAGAAAGTAATGCGAGCTTTCTATCTAATAACTGCTGATTGTCCTCCATCATGTCAACTTTAGGAGCTGTTAACCGAGCCGTTTCGATGATAGCTTCCTCGTAGCCCGTCAAAGCTGCAAAGGGAGCAAACTGTGCTGCACGATTGTAAAGGCTCATCTGTGGATGGCGTTTAGATACATGATGTGGTAGATGAATGATGTCATCGTAGGTCTCTGTCATGCTTTATGTCCTCCTATCTGTTTGTTTCGTTCCTTTGCTGTAGCCCCTTCATCGAAGTTAAGACCACGAAGTAACGAATTCTTGCCAAACCTATGTTTTATCTTTAAGATAGTTTCTTGCATCTTACGTTCACGTGCCAATTCGGCGTCTTCAAGCTGCTTTCTCCGCTTTACCTCTTCATAGTCAGTAAACATGTCAAGCTCTATCGGCTTAGCAGTCTTCTGTTTTAAGAGGTCTTCACTGATAACATGATTGGTTGAGATACTCAGTCTCCTTATTAATAATCGTTTGTCTGTAATATCATCATAAATCCTAAGGATAGCTTCACCTATCAGTCGAGACGAAGAGGTGTAACGATGGAGATTGATAGAACCATGAGCCCTCTTGGGAACTTTCCTACCATATCTATCAAAGGATACAGGACCAGTATATTCGCGACCAGTAGGGGTGGTAAGGCTTTCACGGTCATAGCCTACGGACAAGACAAGCTGGTCTGCCACACAACGTTTCTCTACTAAGTCTAACGCTATAGCGTCAGCCATCTCTTGGACGACGACCCTTGCCTTGCGATAAGTGTAGGCTTCCTGAAGCACCTGACCACTACTCATCGAACAGTTCTCTGGTCTGTAAGCCTTAACCAACTCCATTGTGCATGGTTCCCATCCCCAAGCATGATCAATGAGTAGTTCTGCATTGATACCGAAGAGCTTATACAACAATTCTTCTTGATGAATAGAACAACGTGCTATCTTACCCATTGTGTCTATACCATACATCGACAAACGTTGTGCAATACCGCTTCCTACACGCCAGAAATCGGTTAAGGGGCGATGGTCCCAGAGTTTTTTGCGATAGCTTTCTTCGTCTAATTCTGCAATTCTAACCCCGTCTTTATCAGCAGGAATATGTTTCGCTACAATGTCCATGGCAATCTTACAAAGATACATGTTCGTACCTATCCCTGCTGTTGCAGTGATTCCCGTCTCGCTTAAGACCTCACGTATCATCTTTATCGCCAATTCGTGAGCTGTCATCTGGTAGCTGGAAAGATATGAGGTAGCGTCGATGAAGACCTCATCTATCGAATATACGTGTATGTCTTCGGGTGCTATGTAACGTAAGTAGATATTATAGATCTTTGCACTATGCCTGATATAGTGTGACATACGAGGTAAGGCTGTCACATAGTCAATCTCCCAATCAGGGTGTTGTTCAAGTTCTTTTGCACTATACGACTTACCTGTAAACTCTTTACCAGCAGCCTTTCTACGCTCTTCATTGATTTCTCTTAGCCGCTGAACGACCTCAAAGAGGCGTGCACGCCCAGGTATGCCATGTGCCTTGAGCGACGGAGATACGGCAAGACAAATTGTCTTTTCTGTTCGTTCTTTATCTGCAACAACTAAGTTAGTCGTCAATGGGTCGAGTCCACGCTCTACACATTCTACACTGGCATAGAACGATTTAAGATCTATGGCTATGTATGTTCTTGTAGTTGATTTACTTGTTGCAGACATTGATAAAACGAATAGATAAACTGAATACAATTACTGATATATAGGTAGAAAGGATTGAATATTCTCAGTAATGGCCTTTGCTCTTGGGATAGCAGAAAGCCAAACTACAGGTAGAAAGAACTGAATATGCTCAGTAATGGCCTTTCCGATGTATTTTGTTATTTCTTTGCTGATTATAAAACTTACCTTTTTAATATTGATATAACGCACCATGAATGAATAAACAAACTATCTACATGCCCTATTTATCATAACTGCCATTATTTTAAGAAAGGCCTTTCTTGCAATTTCGTAATGCTCACAGAGGCATTTATTCATGGTGATATGGTTCACCTTTAATAATTGTACATGCTCGATAAAGTTGCTCTGTAAATATGAGTCTGACCATTTGGTGTGAGAAAGTCATACGTGATAATGATATTTTTTCATTGGCCCGTGCATAGATATCTGACGAGAATCCATACGGTCCTCCAATAATGAAAACAAGTCTGCGAGCCGTATTTTGCTTTTGTTTCAACCAATTCGCATACTCAACAGAACGGTATTCTGCACCATGCTCGTCTAATAATACGACAGTATCTGAAGGCTGAATTTCCTTCAAGATCAGTTCACCTTCCTTCTGTTTCTGCTGGTCTTCTGAAAGGCTCTTCGTATTTTTCAATTCTGGAATTGTCGTAATATTAAACGGCATATAATGCTCAATACGACTGACATAGTCGTCTATGCCAACCTTAAATATCTTGCTCTGTGTTTTCCCGACAAGGATGAGAATAGTCTTCATATCATATCTTCTTTATTTCTTCCCATAACCTTTGCACAGGCAATCCCATCACGTTAAAATAACTGCCGTTGATGGATGTGACTCCAATATACCCAATCCATTCCTGTATACCATAGGCTCCTGCTTTATCGAAAGGCTTGTAATGCTCTATATAATAAGTAATTTCATCATCAGAGAGCTGCTTGAAAGTGACATCAGTTGTCACTGAGAAAGAATGTTCCTTATCGGTAGTCAACAAACAAACACCCGTAATGACCTGATGCGTTCTACCGCTGATAAGATGAAGCATACACCGTGCTTCATCCGCATCTTTAGGCTTTCCAAGTACTTCATTACCAACTATCACAACCGTGTCGGCCGTTATAACAAGGTCGTCCTCTCCTATCAAAGCTCGATAGGAGTCTGCCTTTTCACGAGAGATATAGCCTGCCACTTCTGCTACAGGTAGGTCTTTTGGATAGGACTCATCTATGTCGGGCAGTACTTTCACTTCAAAGTCTAAGTCCAACCCAGCTAATAGTTCACGTCGACGTGGCGAATTACTCGCAAGTATAATATGCTTCATTATCATCTATTTACCAACCGAAAGCTTTCTCATTCAGCACCCATTTACCTTGAGCTTTCATCACTTGTTCAAGTATATCACGTGCTACTCCTTGTCCTCCCTTGCAATCACTGATATAAGTTGATATCTCTTTAATTTCAGTACAAGCGTCTTTAGGACAGCAAGGGCAGCCTGCACGTTTCATAACTTCATAGTCTGGAATATCGTCACCAACGTAGATGATTTCATCTTCCTGTAGCCCATACTTTTTAAGAAACTCCTCCCATGTGCGTATCTTCATCGAACAGTTAATATAAATATCCTTCACTCCAAGATACTCATAACGCCAACGAACATTCTCATTATGGCCACCTGTCATAATAGCAAGCTGTATGCCATGCTTTACAGCTAACTGAATAGCATATCCATCTTTGATATTAATCGTACGTAGTGGGTCACCCTTGTCGTCCATCTGAATGGTAGAAGCAGACAGAACACCGTCGACATCAAAGACAACAGCCTTTATCTTCTGTAAATCGTAGTTTATCATATAATCAAGAATAATAAAGTTATGATATAAGTAATATAATTATAGGTAGTTACACTTAGCTATTTAAGTTTGCTTTTAATCTTCTTTATTATCCAAAATGAGATTATCCACCATTGGATTAATCCCTTTTGAAAGCATTTGATAAAGCTCCTGTAAATCAGCGTTATGCTTCATCAACTCTAACTGTTGGTTCATCACATTCTTGTCTCCACGTACAGCCGGTCCGGTTTGTGCTGCTTTCGGACTAAGTGTTTGTAGCCTTTCTGTTGTCTCATTAATTAATGGCAACATGACATCGAAGGGGATGCTATGTTCACCAAGTATGTCGGAAGCTACGGTGTAGCAGTAATTCGTGAAGTTACAAGCCCATACTGCAGCTAAGTGTAGATACTTTCTATCAGCAGAAGACAACGTTATCACTCGTTGAGAAAGTCTATTGGCAAATTTCCTAATCATATCCTCTGTTGCTGCAGAATTACCTTCTATAAACACTGGAATAGTCTTAAAATTGACCTCCTTTGCCTTCGAGAATGTCTGCATTGGATAGAATACGCCATAATGCTGCGCCTTCCCTTCAAAGCAACTCATGGGCATAGAGCCTGCTGTATGGAGGAATAACTTATCTTCCCTACCCTTGCAAACCTCTGAAATTAAGTCACAGAGAACGCTATCTTTCACTGAAAGGATGTATATCTCTGCATCATCACGAAGTTTCGTGATATCTGTTAGCCACTCGGTCTCAAGCAGTTCACCCAGCATCTTGGCAGATATTTCAGTACGGCTATACACTTGATTGATGCTGATACCTGCCTTTTTGAGTGCTTTACCTAACTGTGTAGCGAGATTGCCAGCGCCAATTAATGTTACTTTCATCATGCCAACAAATTTAGTAATTTTAAAGGAAATAAGTCAGGAAGTCATCGCCTTTTTAATAAAGATTTACTACTTTTGCGCATACTGATAAGTTTAACAGATAGTATATATAACTTAAACGGATAGAAAGACGTATGAATTTTATTGGAATTATCCCTGCTCGCTATAGTTCTTCACGCTTTCCAGGAAAGCCTCTTGCAATACTTGGAGGAAAACCTGTAATTGAACATGTTTACAGACAAGTAAGTAGTGTGATGGAAGATGTTTTTGTCGCTACAGATGACCAGCGTATCTATGATGCTGTAGAGGCTTTTGGTGGTAAGGCCATTATGACTCGGAGTGACCATAAGAGTGGTACGGATAGAATCTGTGAGGCCCTCGAAAAGGTGGATGGAAGCTTTGATATTGTTATTAACATACAAGGTGATGAGCCATTTATACAAAAAAGTCAACTCGAGACAGTCATGCAGTGTTTTGATGACCCACGTACACAGATAGCAACACTCGGTAAACCTTTTGAGTCAATGGAGGCTGTGGAGAATCCTAATTCGCCTAAGATAGTACTCGACAACGATGGCTATGCTCTTTATTTCTCACGTTCAGTTATTCCTTTTGTACGTGGGAAAGAACATGAGGAATGGCTCTCTCATTTCCCTTATCTTAAACACATCGGGCTCTATGCTTATCGTACTGAGGTGTTAAGGGAAATTAGTAAGCTCCCACAGTCAACTCTTGAATTGGCAGAAAGCCTCGAACAGCTGCGTTGGTTACAGAATGGTTATAAGATAAAGGTAGGCCTTACAGATGTAGAAACAATCGGTATTGATACGCCAGAAGACCTTCAGCGTGCTGAAGGAAAGATGGCCAAGCTATAAAAGCAGACGCTCTAAGCTAAATAATGTTGCTTCCATTTAATCCAAACAAATCTCTCATAGATGGGACACTAAAACACCCTTGGAAGTTGATAAGTCTTTTATAGAGTTGCAAAAGGCCTCTTTTAGCTGAAAATTATGCTTTAATTCAACTTATAATCAACAAATATTAGCTACCTTTGCACGACAAAACTCCTTTTTAAAGATATGGACAACAGATACATGATGCGCGGCGTAAGTGCTGCTAAGGAAGATGTGCATAATGCCATCAAGAACATTGATAAGGGTCTTTACCCACAGGCTTTCTGTAAGATAATCCCTGATATTCTCGGTGGAGACCCAGAGTATTGCAATATTATGCACGCTGACGGTGCCGGAACGAAGTCTGCTTTAGCTTACATGTATTGGAAGGAGACAGGCGACTTAAGCGTATGGCGTGGCATTGCGCAGGACGCTATTGTGATGAACACAGACGACTTACTCTGTGTGGGTGCGGTAGACAATATTCTTGTTAGCTCAACTATAGGTCGTAATAAGATGCTTGTACCAGGCGAGGTTATCTCTGCTATCATCAATGGAACCGATGAACTCTTAGCCGATATGCGCAAGATGGGTATCGGCATCTACCCTACTGGTGGTGAAACAGCAGATGTTGGCGACCTTGTTCGTACGATTATTGTGGATTCAACTGTTACCTGTCGTATGCGTCGTAAGGATGTCATTGACAATGCAAACATCCGTCCAGGCGATGTGATAGTAGGTCTTTCATCTACTGGTCAGGCTACATACGAGACACGCTACAATGGTGGTATGGGTAGCAATGGTCTGACTTCTGCACGTCATGATGTATTTGCGAAATATCTTGCAGAGAACTATCCAGAGAGCTATGACCACGCAGTACCTGAAGAGTTGGTATACAGTGGCAAGTATAAACTAACTGATGTTGTTGAGGGTAGTCCAATTAATGCAGGTGAGTTAGTACTCTCCCCTACTCGCACCTATGCCCCTGTTATCAAGCGATTGTTGGATGAGTTGCGCCCAGAGGTTCATGGTATGGTACATTGCACAGGTGGTGCACAGACTAAGGTACTACACTTCGTAAACGAGAACTGCCGTGTCGTTAAGGACAATATGTTCCCAGTACCACCACTCTTCCGTGCTATTAAGGAGTGTAGCGATACCGATTGGAAGGAGATGTATCAAGTATTCAATATGGGTCATCGTATGGAGATCTATGTTCGTCCAGAGTTTGCAGAGCAGGTAATCACCATCAGCAAGGATTTTAACATTGATGCACAAGTTGTTGGACACATCGAAGAAGGCAAGCGTAGCTTAACGATTAAGAGTGATTTTGGCACATTTGAATATTAAGTTATTATGACAATAAAAGAAGCCATATTACTTAGTTTAAAGGATTTTCCTAAAGGAGCTATAGCAAGAGAAGTCTATCAAAACATATTAGATAAAGGAGTCTTTAAGTTTAATAGTAAAGCAAAGACACCTGATTCGACTGTGTCTGCCTGTTTGGGAACAATGGTTAAGAATGGAGATACACGTATTGGACGTTATCAAAATGAGAAGAATATATACTGTTATTACCTTAGTGAATATTCTAAGAATATAGGTAAGACAACAACCTCACGTACTCAAGATAGCACTATACCTAATGTTCCATTTCATGAGCGCGACCTCCATCCTCTTCTATGCTGTTTTCTACAGCATCAAGGGATTATGGCAAAGACCATCTTCCACGAGAAGTCCAAGAAAGATGACGAACATCAGAAATGGATACATCCTGATATTATCGGTGCAAAGTTTGTCGAACAAACAAATCCTATTAGTAATTCATTGTTTAAAGCAATAAGCAAGAAAGAGTCTTTACGGCTATATTCATACGAATTAAAGCGCAAGATAGATAATGATTATGAATTAAAAAAATGTTTCTTTCAAGCTGTTTCTAATTCCAGTTGGGCTAATAATGGATACCTTGTAGCCTTTGATATCAATGAAGAACTTAAAGATGAGCTTGCCCGTCTTAACCATTCTTTTGGTATTGGTTTCATCCTACTAAAAGCTAATCCGTACGAGAGTCAAGTCTGGTTTGAAGCTAAAGATAGGCAAATAGACTTTAAGACAGTTAGTAAACTTAGCGAGATTAATCCACCCTTTAAGGATTTCATTAAATCAGTTGAGGCCGCTTTAACAGCAGACGAGAAGCATTTTACGGCATCTAAAGCTGCATTAGAAAACATTTGTGATAAATATCCAAAGTTGGATGGAGATATACAAAAATACTGTAGAGACAAACATATTCCAATAAGCGAAGAAGAGTTTACAGAAGAAATATAATTATATTCCCAAAAAGATTATGATAGATAACAACAATATATTACAGAAGCTCGACGGTCTTGAGGCCCGTTACGAAGAGGTTTCAACACTTATCACCGACCCAGATGTCATTGCTGACCAATCACGTTATGTAAAGTTAACAAAGGAGTATAAGGACCTGGGTGACATTATGGATGCTCGTCGTCGTTATATCAACTGTCTTACTACTATCAAAGAGGCAAAGGATATCATTGCTAATGAGAGTGATGCCGAAATGAAAGAGATGGCACGTGAGGAGTTGACAGAGAACGAGGAACTTCAACCTAAGCTTGAAGAAGAAATTAAATTACTGCTTGTACCGAAAGACCCAGAGGACGCTAAGAATGTTCAGATGGAGATTCGCGGTGGTGCAGGAGGCGATGAAGCAGCACTCTTTGCTGGTGATCTCTTTAATATGTACAAGCGTTTCTGTGACAAGAAGGGATGGAAGCTCTCTATCACTTCCGTTTCTGAAGGTACTGCTGGAGGTTTCAAAGAGATTGACTTTGCCGTCGAAGGCGACAATGTCTATGGTACCTTAAAGTATGAATCGGGTGTTCATCGTGTACAGCGTGTACCAGCTACAGAGACACAGGGCCGTATGCACACATCAGCAGCGACAGTAGCAGTATTGCCAGAAGCCGATAAGTTCGAAGTAAATATCAATGAAGGCGATATCAAGTGGGATACTTTCCGTTCCAGTGGTGCTGGTGGTCAGAACGTTAATAAGGTTGAGTCTGGTGTACGCCTACGCTATCCTTGGAAGAACCCTAACACTGGTGAGGTAGAAGAAATCCTTATCGAGTGTACCGAGACACGTGATCAGCCAAAGAATAAGGAGCGTGCGTTGAGTCGTCTCTATACTTACATCTATGACCACGAGCACCAGAAGTATGTTGATGACATCGCAAGTCGTCGTAAGACATTGGTTTCAACTGGTGACAGAAGTGCCAAGATTCGTACTTATAACTTCCCACAGGGACGTGTCACGGACCACCGTATCGGCTACACCACCCACGACCTTCAAGGTTTCATGAATGGTGAAATTCAAGATATGATTGACGCTTTGATAGTTGCTGAGAATGCTGAGAAGCTGAAGGAAACAGAGTTATAATCAAGTATAATAGATAAATATGAATACAGAAGAAAAGCCAAAAAGTGGTAGTAAATTAGAGTTTGATAGCAACTATGACTTGCGTCTTGTAAGTAATCTGAGCCCTGCACTTAGATGGGTATTGGTATTACCAATAGCCTTTCTTGCTGTGTTTATGGTTCATATAGCATACAATTTCACTGTTAAACTTGCATTATCAAACTTTGATGAATACGGGATTATAAGTATTATAGTTAACAGTGTCTTCATACTTATCAAGTATAGTATATTTGTTGTGACCGCTGTCGGCACTGCACCCGTTAAAAGGGAACGGAAATTCTTAGTGTCAATAATATTCGCAGTAATAGCATCTTGTATGTCTGTAGGTACTACAGCACTTTTATTATCATTCTCTCGTATTGACAGTATCGGAATGGTTATGGCTACAAGCATTGCCTCAATAATCGGTTCTTTCTTGGTCGTTTTGTATGTGAGAAGTGACACAAAGAAGCCTGTTGAGGATAATAACATTACGTCTCAACAATAGAATACATCACAGAAACATATTATAAAAAGTATAAGGAGTGAACGGCTCGTAATTAGCTATAACTTGATATTAACAGACGTAAGAGTCGTTCACTCCATATAAAACTACTGATAAGTATTTATAGACCCCTTTTGATAAACGAAATAATAGTCAACCTTTATGAATAGACAACAATTAATCAACGAAATCTTCACAAAGAAGACATTCTTATGTGTAGGACTTGACACTGATATAAACAAGATTCCTGCACACTTAAAGAACGAGGATGAACCCATCTTTGCTTTTAACAAAGCAATTATTGATGCTACTGCACCTTATTGTGTAGCCTATAAGCCTAACCTTGCCTTCTATGAGTGCTATGGCTTAAAAGGTATGTTAGCCTTTGAGAAGACTATTCAATATATAAAGGAGAACCATCCAAACCATTTTATCATTGCGGATGCTAAGCGTGGTGACATTGGTAACACATCAAAAATGTATGCCCAGACATTCTTCGAGGAGTATAACCTCGACTCTGTTACCGTTGCTCCTTACATGGGCGAAGACAGTGTGAAACCTTTCCTTGAGTATGATGGGAAGTGGGTTATCTTGCTCGCATTGACAAGTAATAAAGGTAGTCATGACTTCCAGCTGACCGAAGATAAGCAGGGAGAACGCCTCTTTGAGAAAGTATTAAAGAAGTCACAAGAATGGGGAACAACCGAGAACCTCATGTATGTAGTAGGTGCAACACAGGGTAAGATGTTTGAGGATATCCGCCGTATTGCCCCAGACCATTTCCTTTTAGTACCAGGTGTTGGTGCTCAAGGAGGTAGTTTACAGGAGGTTTGTAAGTATGGTATGACAAAAGACTGTGGTCTGCTTGTGAACTCGTCACGTGGTATTATCTACGCAAGCACTGATAACGATTTTGCTGAAGTTGCTGCTGCAAAGGCAAAAGAACTACAGAAAGAGATGGCTGTTGAATTGGAACATATCGCAAGATAACGATATACATATATCAAAAAGAAGAAGGCTCAGTAGACAAACAAAGATGTTGTCGACTGAGCCTTCTTATTTATCTCTTATCCAGAGAACTAAAAACGATACCCGAACCCGATGTTAAGATAGATGGGATAAAGTCCAAAGCTGATTGTCTTAAAGTCGCTTTCAAAGATGTTATTAAAAGCCCATGCGAGGTCAGCATTGACTGTGAAATGATTGAAACCACGCCATGTTGCACCTAACTGACCACCCCATTGAAAGTGACGAAGATTAGATGAGAAATCGTACGAAGCTGTGTTGCCGTCAGCAAAAGTTAATTTCTCTCCTACAGGAGTGCCTTCGCGCAAATAGCCATCACTCACATGACCCGTAAATTGGCCATCTAACTTGATAGAAGAGTAGAGTCCTGCACGTACTTTCCAACGGTCATTAAAACGATAGTTCGCCATGACAGGGATTGTGAGAAGCGTTGAGTTGTAGTTAGTCTTCACATAACCTGTCCAATAACCAGCTACACGATTACCGTCATTGAGGATTTCCATGCTATAGTTCTTCACATTAGCATCTGTTATCATACCCTTCTCTTCAAACTTCAAACCAGTAGATACACCCCAGTTCTGGTCTTTTCCAAGCCATTTAGTGACTGTTCCTTCTATCGTTCCATTGAACTTTGGACTATAACTACTTATCTCTCTGATTTCTACAGGCATAGGGAGAGGAGACGCACCACCAATGTTTACACCCGCTTTCACCTCATACTCCCATCCATTCTGCTCTGCACTACTTAGTGAAGAAGTGCGGTCTGTTTGTGCAAAGATCGTTGTTGTGCAACTCATTGCTGCGATTACAACCGTAATAATATGTTGTTTCATTTGTTTTATTTTATCTTTAATATCTTTGTGTCAACTCTTAAACTATTGAACTCGTTTACTTGTCAACTCCAAATCATTATTACTCAAAGTACAATTTCAGTTCATCCACGTAGAGTGTACTACCCACTGCGCCATTGAAGAAAGCACCATCCTTACTTGACGACATGATGATAGCAAGGCTATACTTACCATTCTTCAATTTCTCACTGTCTATAGTACGACCCGCTACAGGCTCGAATGAGATAGAGAAACGTGTCCAGTCATTAGTCTCCTTTGCATCTTTAAGTTGCGCAAGGAGGACGATACGGTCACTGGTTAGTGAGTTCGTACCATCGAGAAACTCTACCCCATCACCTGTTTCAAAGAGTACTGCGTAAATAGCCAAACTATCCTTGCGACCTTTAATCTCCTTTTTGTCCTTATCTTGGAACTTTTCGCCAGCCTTGTATTTATAGTAGCCAATCAACTCCTTAGGCATCTTGTAGAATGGACGACCAAAGTGAGTTGACTTTGCTGGGTTACCCATATCAATTTGGAAATCACCTGTAAAGAGGTTACCAGCAGCTATCGGAGCACCGAACATTGCACCAAGGAAACCCGTACTAACAGTTGTCAGCTTCAAACACTTACCCACATAACCATCTTCAGCTTGGCTTGTTGGATATTCAGAAGCCTTGCTGTCACCCATAAGGAAGGATACACCAGCATTACCACTACCCCACTCTGCAAGATTACCATCGGCTGTTTTGTCAACGAAAGTATTATATTTATTGGTTGAATCAACCTTGAGCGTCTCGAAATGGTAGTCGGTTGCAACATCATTACTTACAAATGACACCTTATAAGTCTTCTTCCATTGTCCATCTTGAGAGGTTACTGTATAGCTCTGAGGCTGTGTAAAGTTTAATGCCGTACCGCTTTCTGGTTCAATCTTTGCACCCTCTGTAACATGAAACTTTGGTGCTAAGTGGGATAGGTCTTCCCATCCATTAACATAGAAAATTACTTCATTATTTGTTATAACAGGCTTACGGACAAGTGTTGTACCGTCAACCGTAACATCTGTAATATCTGCTTCCGCATTTAATGCTTCTTCTCTAATACAGGAAGAAAGTGCGAGTCCTGCTAACGTAGCAAGCATCATAGACTTAAATAACCTCATAAGATTATACTATTAATAATTAAATATAGACGAATTCTTTGCACAAAGATACGTAAAAAAAACTGTATAAAAGAATAATTGAGGATTATAAAGACTAATGTAAAGGAGATTTATGAGGATATTATATACAGAATAAGCTCTTTTTCGTAATTATATATCATCGTTAAAGTTTATTCTATCAATAAAATAATGTATCTTTGCAGCGAAAGTATCACACCGATAAATATAGAAAAACAAATATGGCAAAAGTATTGGTAACAGGTGCCAACAAGGGTATTGGCTATGGTATCTGTAAGTTTTTAGGTAAGAGTGGCTGGCAAGTAATCGTTGGTGCACGTAATAATGAGCGTGCCGAGGAGGCTGTAAAAGCGTTGAAGGCTGAAGGCGTAGACGTAATAGGCTGGCAATATGTCAACCTCTCAGACAACAAGTCATTGGAACAAACAGCAAAAGAAGTGAAAGAGAAATATCATGACTTAGCACTTTTGGTAAACAATGCAGGTATTCCTGGCGACATGGAAGTGGCAAGTTATGAATCAGCCATGCAGGATGTGACCGACACAATACAAGTAAACTACATCGGAACATTCTGCTTGACAAAGGCACTTGTCCCTTTACTCGCAGCCAACAATGGACGGATTGTAAACATCACCGTGCCTTCTGAGATTAGTCCCTACTGGCATCCAATGGCGTATGTAGCCAGTAAGGCAGCGCAGAACGCAATGACCAGTATTATGGCCATGGAGTTTGAGAAGAATAACTTACCTGTTGAGATCTTCAATATACATCCTGGTGCAACGACTACCGACTTGAATAATCATTATACAGGGCCTGGTGCGCATTCGATAGATGTAGTCAGTGAGAAGATTTCAGCCGTTATCAATGATGGTAAGAAGCACCAAGGTGAGTTCATTGAACTGTATCCTATCGTAGATGAAGGGCGATAATCTAAAGAAAAGGAACTGTTTATTCTGAATTATCTTCATGAAAAGAAATATTTTTTTTCATGAAGATAATTATTTTTTTTCATGAAAATAAATTCTTCCAGTCATGAAAATAAATGTAAGTCATAATCTTCTTTTAGAAAAGAATACATATCTCTTCTATTTTATTCTTACTTATCTCCTTATTTAATAAGTACATATACGACTCGAATTATGACCCTTTTACGTGCCTATTTACGGTTAAAAAAGGGGCATATAAAGTTTGTTTTGATAGTTTTACATCAAAAGTTTTGAATTACAAAAACTAATTTGTATTTTTACACTCGAAACCTAAACAATCATTGTTTAAACCTATCTTAATTATATATGGCACGAGAAAAACAGATTATCGAGTGTGTCCCTAATTTTAGTGAAGGACGAAACAAAGACGTAATCAAGCAGATTACTGATGAAGTAGAAAGCGTTAAAGGTGTTAAATTGCTGGATGTTGACCCAGGAGAAGCAACTAATCGTACGGTTGTAACCTTTGTTGGTGAACCATCCTTGGTTGTTGAAGCTGCTTTCCGATGCGTGAAGAAGGCTGCACAACTTATTGATATGCGACAGCATCATGGTGCTCACCCTCGTATGGGAGCTACGGATGTTTGTCCACTTATCCCTGTTGCAGGTATTACTTTGGAGGAGTGTGCAGTGTTGGCACGCCAGTTGGCAGAGCGTATCGCCAATGAATTGCAGGTTCCTTGCTATTGCTACGAAGCTGCAGCGAAGACTCCAGAGCGTAAGAACTTAGCTATTTGTCGTAAAGGAGAGTATGAAGGACTCCCACAACGTATGACAGAAGCAACAGAGGCACCTGATTATGGTGCACGTGAATGGGATGAGCAGTTAGCACGAACAGGCTGTACAGCAGTCGGTGCACGTGATTTCTTGATTGCAACAAACTTCAACCTCAATACGACCTCTACACGTCGTGCTAACGCAATAGCATTTGATGTTAGAGAGAAAGGTCGTCCTATGCGTGAAGGAGGTTCGCCTGTTGGTAAGCCAATGAAGGATGAGAAGGGTGAAGTCATTATGCAACCTGGTACGTTGAAAGCTACGAAAGCAATTGGCTGGTTCATTGATGAGTATGGAATAGCACAGGTGTCAATGAATATAACAGACATCAATGTTACTCCTCTCCACGTAGCCTTTGACGAGGTTTGTCGCTGTGCACAAAACCGTGGCATACGTGTTACGGGTACAGAAATAGTAGGTCTTATCCCTAAGCGTACGCTCCTTGAAGCTGGAACATACTTCTTAAAGAAGCAACAACGTTCAACTGGTATTCCAGAAGAAGACATCATTAAGATTGCCATTATGTCAATGGGTTTAGATGACTTAAAGCCATTTAATCCACGTGAAAAGGTGATTGAATATCTGTTGGAAGATGCCGATAAGACTCCAAAACTCATTGACTTGACTGTTAAAGAGTTTGCTAATGAGACTTCACGTGAGTCTCCAGCCCCAGGAGGCGGTACAATCTCTGCTTATATGGGCGCATTAGGTGCTGCGTTAGGTACAATGGTAGCCAATCTTTCCAGCCATAAAGCAGGATGGGATGCACGCTGGGAAGAGTTCAGCAACTGGGCTGAGAAGGGTCAAGCAATACAAGCAGAACTGATGGTACTCGTAGATGAAGACACAGAAGCATTCAACCGTATTATGTCTGCTTTTGGCCTCCCTAAGGGTACTGATGAGGAAAAGGCAGCACGCTCACAAGCGATACAAGAAGCAACACTCTTTGCTACGGAAGTTCCACTGCACACCATGAAGGCCTCATACAAAGTGTTTGAACTTTGTCGAGCAATGGCAGAAGAAGGTAATCCGAACAGTGTCTCAGATGCTGGCGTTGGTGTCTTGGCAGCTCGTGCGGCTGTCCTAGGTGCTGGTCTAAACGTGAAGATTAATGCTTCTGGCTTGAAAGACAAAGAGACAGCAGCACGATTAGTGGCCGAAGCAAACGAGTTGATAGAGAAAGCTAATGAGGCTGAGGCTGAGATTATGAAGATAGTTGAGGCTAAACTGTAAGGTGTCTTTTTATATTATAAGGTCTCTTACACCTTATATATAATAGACATATACTACGTTTCAGCTATCTTTAGTAAGGTGAATAATATATCCATTAAAAGGGCAGGTGTACTATGCCTGCCCAACTAAAAACCTACAATAATATAATGATATATAGTGATAGCTTAGTCTGTTATAGGCTTTCGCTATTACCTTTCACCTTCGTAACCTATTTAAATAACTACAACCCAAATAGATCTACTACATAACTATGACAAAAGAAGAATTTGTAAAAGACATTTGCACAGGTATAGCTGACACGCTACCTGAGCCACAAGCATACGATACCTCTATCAATCACGCACCAAAGCGTAAGGATATTCTCACACAAGAAGAGAAGAAATTGGCTCTGCGCAATGCCCTTCGTTACTTCCCTAAGAAGTTTCATGCAACATTAGCACCAGAGTTTGCAGAGGAGTTAAGGCAATATGGCCGTATCTACATGTACCGTTTCCGCCCTACTTATGAGATGTATGCACGTCCAATCGACGATTATCCGCATAAGTCACAACAGGCAGCAGCTATCATGATGATGATTCAGAACAACCTTGATAAGGATGTTGCACAGCACCCTCACGAGCTGATTACATACGGTGGTAATGGTGCTGTGTTCCAGAATTGGGCACAATATCGCTTGGTGATGAAGTACTTGAGTGAGATGACTGACGAACAAACGTTAGTGATGTATTCGGGGCATCCACTCGGACTCTTCCCTTCTCACAAGAATGCACCACGTGTAGTTGTGACAAATGGTATGGTAATACCTAACTATTCTAAGCCCGACGATTGGGAACGAGATAATGCTTTAGGTGTTAGTCAGTACGGACAAATGACCGCAGGTTCCTATATGTATATAGGTCCACAGGGTATCGTTCATGGCACAACCATCACTGTTTTGAATGCAGCACGCAAACGATTGAAGGACGGAGAGAGCAGTATAAAAGGCATGCTCTTTGTTACTTCTGGTTTAGGAGGCATGTCTGGTGCTCAACCAAAGGCTGGTAACATAGCAGGTGTAGTAAGTATTACGGCTGAAATCAACCCACTTGCGGCACAGAAACGCTATGATCAAGGTTGGGTTGACGAACTTCACGCATCGCTCGACGAACTTATCCCTGCAGCATTGAAGGCTGTTGAGGAAAAGCGTACAGTCTCTATGGCTTATGTTGGTAATGTCGTTGACCTTTGGGAACGCTTAGCAGCAGAAGGTGTACATGTAGACTTAGGAAGTGATCAGACCTCCCTCCACAACCCATGGGCAGGTGGATACTATCCAGTCGGACTTTCTCTGGAAGAATCTAAGCGTATGATGGCAGAGGAGCCACAGCTGTTTAAGGAGAAAGTTCAGGAGTCTTTACGTCGTCAGGTGGCTGCTATTAACAAGCTGACAGCGAAAGGTATGTATTTCTTCGACTATGGTAATGCTTTCCTTTTAGAGTCAAGTCGTGCGGGAGCAGACATCATGAAGGAAGGTGGCAAGTTCCGTTATCCTTCTTACGTACAGGATATTATGGGTCCGATGTTCTTTGATTATGGCTTTGGACCATTCCGTTGGGTTTGCTCATCAGGTGACCCAAAGGACTTGGAAACATCCGACCGCATTGCAACAGAAGTATTGGAAGAAATACGTAAGACGGCAACTCCAGATATTATTGGTCAACTTGATGATAACATCCATTGGATAAAAGAAGCAGGAAAGAATCACTTGGTTGTTGGCTCTCAGGCTCGTATCCTATATGCTGACTCGGAAGGTCGCACAAAGATAGCCTTAGCCTTCAATGAAGCAATACGTAAAGGAGAAATCTCTCGACCCATTGTTCTGGGACGCGACCACCATGATGTGTCAGGAACAGACTCTCCTTTCCGTGAGACATCAAACATCTATGATGGCTCACAGTTCTGTGCTGACATGGCAGTACAGAATGTTATTGGCGACTCTTTCCGTGGTGCTACATGGGTATCTATCCACAATGGAGGCGGTGTTGGCTGGGGAGAAGTTATCAATGGTGGCTTCGGTATGGTGATTGATGGTAGCGAAGACTCTGACCGTCACATCCGTCAGATGCTTCTCTGGGATGTTAACAACGGCATAGCACGTCGTAGTTGGGCTCGCAACACTGGTTCTATTGATGCTATCCGCAGGGAGATGGAACGTACACCAGGACTCTGTGTTACACTCCCAAACATCGTTGAAGATGACATTATTAATACAGCCTTTTAATCAATTAAATCTATTATTATAATCCGTAGAAACTATGAACAAAATTCATCAGATTAGTGCTGAACATCTGACAATAGAGCAGATTGGTGAGATAATCAAGAACGGCACAAAACTTGAACTTTCTGAAGATGCACGTCAACGAATTATTCGTTGTAGAGAGTATCTCGATAACAAGATTAAAGAATCAGAAACTCCTATCTATGGTGTGACAACAGGTTTCGGTTCTCTATGTAAGATATCTATCGACAAGGATAGTCTTTCACAGTTACAGAAAAACCTCGTGATGTCTCATGCTTGTGGTGTAGGAGACCGCGTGCCGAATGAGATTGTAAAGATAATGTTGCTGCTCAAGATTCAGTCGCTCAGTTACGGCTACTCTGCTTGTCAGTTGAAGACCGTCGAGCGACTGATAGACTTCTTCAATAACGACATCTACCCTATTGTGTATATGCAAGGTTCGTTGGGTGCTTCAGGCGACCTTGTTCCTTTAGCTCACCTTTCTTTACCACTTATCGGTATGGGTGAAGTAGAATATCAAGGCAATATCTTCTCTGGTGCTGATATCTTGAAGAAGATGAATTGGGATGCAATAGAACTTGTTTCTAAGGAAGGTCTTGCCTTACTCAATGGTACACAGAACATGAATGCCTTTGCTGTATGGGCACTCTTACAAAGTGAACGTTTGAGTGAGTGGGCTGATGTCATCGGAACAATGTCTCTTGAGGCTTACGAGGGACGCATAGAACCATTCACACATGCCGTTCATGCTGTTCGCCATCACAAGGGGCAAATTGATACTGCAGCACGAATAAGAGAACTATTAGAAGGCAGTGAGCTTATCAAACAGCCTAAGGTCAACGTACAAGACCCTTATTCTTTCCGTTGTATGCCGCAGGTGCATGGTGCCTCAAAGGATACGATTGCATACGTTAAGTCCGTTATAGACATTGAAGTGAATGCTGCAACTGATAACCCAACCGTTTGTCCTGATGAAGATCTTGTTATCTCAGCAGGAAACTTCCATGGAGAACCAATTGCACAACCAATGGACTTCCTTGCTATAGCACTCTGTGAATTAAGTAATATATCTGAGCGTCGAATCTACAAGCTCGTTTCTGGCACACGAAACCTACCAAGTTTCCTTGTGGCTAAGCCCGGTGTAAACAGTGGTTTTATGATTCCTCAGTACACAGCAGCATCTATCGTTAGCCAGAGTAAGACTTATTGTACACCTGCATCTGTCGACAGTATTCCATCTTCACAAGGTCAGGAAGACCATGTTAGTATGGGTGCTAATGCGGCAACAAAGCTCTATCAGGTTGTATTGAATACGGAACGTGTACTCGCTATTGAGCTCTTCAACGCTGCACAAGCACTTGAGTTCCGTCGTCCGCTGAAGTCTTCTCCAACGATTGAAGCTATCCACAAGGCTTATCGTGAGAACGTTCCTTTCATTGACACAGACGAGTTTATGGCTCCGCACATCGCTAAGTCGATTGAATTCCTACGTAAATAAATAAGGTAAAAGGGGTTACATCAAGATAAAATGCCATTTTGATGTAGCCCCTTTCCTTTTGAATATCTTATATTATCATACTTTCATTGATTAGAGAAAAAGCTTGATATGAAAAGACTAATAGTTAAAAACATCGGCTTACTTGCTGGTATAGGGCATGAGGGAAAGCTATGTTTGAAAGGTAAAGAGATGGCAGAACTTAACACACTGTCAGATGCTTATCTTGTGATAGAGGATGGATGCTTTGCTGATTATGGTGAGATGAATGATTGTCCACTAACAGCTGAAAAGGAGGAAGTTGTTGATGCGAATGGAGGAAGTGTTCTCCCTTCATGGTGCGACTCCCATACTCATATTGTCTATGCAGGAAGCAGAGAACAAGAGTTTGTTGATAAGATTCGTGGACTTAGTTATGCAGAGATAGCAAAGCGTGGTGGTGGTATCTTAAACTCGGCAGATCACCTTCATGAATTGAGTGAAGACGAACTTTACCAGCAGGCCATGAAGCGTGTTGATGAGATTATTAGGAAAGGAACAGGTTGTGTGGAGATAAAGAGTGGGTATGGGCTTAACACAGAGGATGAACTGAAGATGCTTCGTGTTATTCGTCGTATCAAAGAGACAACACGACTGAAAGTTGTTGCAACATTCCTCGGTGCACATGCTGTTTCACGTGAATATAAAGGTAGACAAGATGCCTACGTTGATTTAATCATCAACGAAATGATACCAGCTGTGGGTGAAGAGGAATTAGCAGAGTTTATAGATGTATTCTGTGACACAGGCTTCTTTACGCCAGAAGAGACTGCTCGGATTCTAAAAGCTGGTGCTGTATATGGCATGCGACCTAAGATTCATGCTGACGAGTTAGCGTCGTCTGGTGGTGTTGAGGTTGGTGTAGAATATAAGGCAGTGTCAGTTGACCATTTAGAAAGTATGACAGAAGAAGAAATAGATATCCTTAAGAACAGTGAAACTATGCCAACAGCACTTCCTGGAACGTCTTTCTTCCTTAATCTTCCTTTTGCTTTGGGTCGTAAGATAATAGATTGTGGTCTACCGCTTGTCCTTGCAAGTGATTATAACCCAGGTTCTACGCCATCAGGAGATATAAAGTTTATAGTTTCGCTTGGCTGTATCAAGATGCGACTAATGCCTGCAGAAGCAATTAATGCAGCAACATTAAATGGAGCATGTGCAATGGGACTGAGCAAAGAGTATGGCTCTATCACACGTGGAAAGGTTGCTAATTTCTTTATTACAGATGCAATTCCTTCTATTGAATTTATTCCATACGCCTATACAACACCTATCGTAAAACGTGTATTCCTACAAGGAGAAGAGTATGTTTAGATAGTATTTAATGATAAATATACTAAGCCACTTCTTCCTTGACGATATTCATTAAGGTGTCCAAAACTCAACGTCAGTACAGCTAATGACCGCTGTCTTGAATTAAAAAGGAGGAAGTTTCTTATTATATTCATTATCATTATAATAGCTTACTTGAAAGAGGATGTCCACTGTACGGTATCATTTTAGAAGCTAATACAAAAGAAAAAGTCCATAAACTCGTGCTGAGTCTATGGACTTATACTTTAATAGCGAGCGAGGATTATGCCTCTGCTGGTGCCTCCTCTGCAGGAGCTTCAGAAGTCGTATCCTCAGCAGCCTTAGCTGCCTCAGCCTCAGCCTGTGTTGCAGCGGCAGCAGCTTTCTTGTCTGCAACCTTCTTAGCAATAGCTTCGTTTACTTTCTTCTCAGCTTCAAGGTTCTGAGCAGCAGCAGCCTTCTTCGCATCGGTTACCTTCTTCTCGACAGCTTCTGTAGCTGCAACCTTAGCTTGCTTCCATGCATCGAACTTCTGCTGGCATGCAGCCTCGTCGAATGCACCCTTCTTAACACCGCCACGGAGATGCTTCATCATGTAAACACCCTCACCCTTAAGAATGTTACGAGCAGTGTCTGTTGGCTGAGCACCTGTCTCAACCCAGTAAAGAGCACGTTCAAAATTCAAATCTACTGTGGCTGGATTGGTGTTTGGGTTATAAGTACCAATCTTCTCAGTAAACTTACCATCACGTGGTGCACGAGCGTCAGCGATTACGATGCTGTAGAAAGCATAGTTCTTACGACCACCGCGCTGCAATCTGATTTTTGTTGCCATAATTGTTTAATAAATATTTTAAAGGTTTGAATTTAATGCTATCATCTCGTGATAGCGGATGCAAAAGTACGTCTTTTTTTTCTAACAACCAAATAATCTGATGATTATATTAAGACTATAACGAGTATTCCTCATATCCTAATGCTTTATTATATGAAAGCGTCTTAGAACCATTGTAGCCTATATTGCTAAATCATCTAACCGTAATATGGAAGCAACCTTGATGTTTCTCGTGCTTTATAAAACATCTTCCTTGCGAACGGAGGTCGTTCAAAACCTCACTTAAAACCCACTTAAGTGTATCATTCCTTACCGGACGAGTAACAGCCGCATATTTATTGTACGCAATATCAAAGGTTGTTCCATATAGATGGCAACTATTCTCTGTTGCATTATGATTGTGTTTACGAAGTTTATCAACGTCTTCTTTGGTTCTTAAAACACTTGATACAAGGAACTTATTAATAGGTATACCCTTTGTTTGAAGGCTATCCATGAAATTATGTGCAATATCTTGAAGCAGGATTGCTGCTCGTGGAACAAGATATGGAATACTATTATTCAACTTCTTTAGATTGTAATAAGGATTACAGCCTATATATACTAACTCCCCTTTTCGCTTCTCTGCATCAGTGCGGTTAAGGACAGGTTTCACCCCATAACGCAATGCTGCTTCAAGTTGTTGTGGTTGAGAGTCTGGGAAACTCTCGTCATAATCTCGAACACCTACAATTCTATTCCTCTTTTGTGAACCATCCGATTTGAAGAAATGAGATATGGTTGTATTACTTGGAGTTGATTGCTCTTTAATCTTAGCAGAATCCGCTTTTTCAATGATACGAGTACTATCAACATTAGATAAAGCTTTCGTCTTATCTTGTGCAATAGACGGAAACAGTAACCTAATGATGGCTAAGAATAAAGTTATTGTTGTGAAACCTAATAAATAGCGCTTCTTTGTTATCTTTGATTTTCTTTTCATTGATACAAAGGTAATAAGTTTTTGCTAATTGATAATTATGAATTAGGAATAATTTGCAAGTATCATTATTTTATAGTAACTTTGCGAACAAATATAAAATAGAGGAAATTGATAGAAAAGCATATAGTTCTTGAAGATATAGACCCAGTAGTCTTCTATGGAGTTGGCAATGGTCACCTCCAAATGATAAAGTCACTCTTCCCTAAGTTGAGGATTGTTGCAAGAGACAATGTTATCCGTATCTTAGGTGACGAAGAGGAGATGGTAAAGATAGAAGAAGACATTGAAACCATGCGTAAGCATGTAGAACGGTATAACACCATTACAGAAGAGGACATCCTTGATATCGTGAAAGGTCGTAAGACCAAAGCTGATGCGGTAAAGGACGTCCTTGTTTATTCTGTATCAGGTAGACCGATTAAAGGTCGTTCGGAGCATCAGCAGCAACTGATTGATGCCTTCGAGAAAAACGATATGATATTTGCAGTTGGCCCAGCGGGAACGGGTAAGACCTATCTCAGTATTGCCTTGGCTGTTAAGGCACTCAAAGAGAAAGCTGCAAAGAAGATTATCTTATCACGTCCAGCCGTTGAAGCTGGTGAGAAACTTGGCTTCCTTCCAGGTGACATGAAGGATAAGATTGACCCCTATCTGCAACCACTTTATGATGCTTTAGAGGACATGATTCCAGCTGTAAAGCTACAGGATATGATGGATAAACATATCATTCAGATTGCTCCATTGGCATTCATGCGAGGAAGAACATTGAGTGATGCTGTAGTGATCCTTGATGAAGCACAGAATACAACACCAGCTCAAATCCGTATGTTCTTAACACGTATGGGCTGGAATACAAAGATGGTAATCACGGGTGACTTGACTCAGATCGACCTCCCACATGCAGAGAAGAGTGGATTAAAAGAAGCTCTTTCTATTCTGAGTGGCGTGGATGGTATCTCTGTCATCAATCTTGATAAAAAAGACATTGTAAGACACAAACTAGTTACGCGTATCGTGAACGCATACGAAGCACACGATAAGGCTAACAAGAGATAGGACTCTATAAACATAAAAACAATGAAAGCATTAACAAAAACTGAATTCCATTTCGATGGACAGAAGAGTGTGTATCACGGCAAAGTACGTGATGTGTATGACATCAACGACGATCTTATCGTCATGGTAGCTACCGACCGAATCTCTGCATTCGACGTTGTACTACCAAAGGGAATACCGTTTAAAGGACAGGTATTGAACCAGATTGCTGCCAAGTTCCTTGACCTGACAACAGACATCTGCCCTAACTGGAAGTTAGCTACTCCTGATCCAATGGTAACCGTTGGTCTGAAGTGTGAAGGCTTTCGTGTTGAAATGATTATCCGCTCAATCCTTACAGGTTCTGCATGGCGTGCCTACAAGGACGGATGTCGCGAGATTTGTGGCGTGAAGCTACCTGATGGTATGCGTGAGAACGAGCGTTTCCCAGAGCCAATCGTTACTCCTACAACCAAAGCTGATGAGGGTCACGATATGAACATCTCTAAGGAAGAGATTATTAAGCAGGGTATTGTTTCTGCAGAAGACTATGCAATCATCGAAGACTGGACCCGTAAGCTCTTTGCACGTGGTCAGGAGATTGCTGCAAAGCAGGGCTTGATACTCGTTGATACTAAGTATGAGTTTGGCAAGCGTGATGGTCAGTGTTACCTCATTGATGAGATTCATACACCAGACTCAAGCCGCTACTTCTATGCTGATGGGTATGAAGAGAAACTTGAGAAGGGCGAACCACAGAAGCAATTATCAAAGGAATTTGTTCGTCAATGGCTTATCGAGCATAATTTTATGAATGAACCAGGACAGACAATGCCTGAGATTACAGACGAATATGCCGAGAGTGTAAGCGAACGTTACATTGAGTTGTATGAACATATCACTGGTGAGAAGTTCGATAAGGCTGCTGAAGATGGTGATATTGCTGCACGCATTGAGAAGAATGTAAAGCAGTACCTTGCTTCAAGAAAGTAAAAGGATAAATATGAATTCATAATCCTAAATTCATGATTTTGATAAATAATATACACTGATACATGTTTAATATGCCATTAGAACTTATTTAGGCATATCATAATATAGTTATCAAGATTATGTATTTAGGGTTGTGGATTATGAACTAAAGTAAGAATATGTACGAACAGGAAAAGATTAAACCCTACGATGGTAATGGTGAGAAAGGTAAACTTATAGAAGAGATGTTTGATAACATCGCACCAACCTATGATACACTGAACCATCGTCTCTCTGGAAATATAGATAAAGGATGGCGCAAGAAGGCTATCCGACAGCTTCTACCCTATCGTCCTAAGCAGATGCTTGATATTGCTACAGGAACTGGTGACTTTGCCATTCTTGCTGCCAACGAGCTGAAGCCAGAACATCTCATCGGTGCAGATATCTCTGAAGGTATGATGGCTATTGGTCGAGAGAAAGTTAAGGCTGCTGGACTAAGCAATGTCATTTCTTTTCAGAAAGAGGACTGTCTCAACCTTTCTTTTCCTGATAATACCTTTGACGCAGTGACTGCAGCCTTTGGTATTCGTAATTTTCAAAACCTTGACAAGGGACTTGCCGAGATTTGCCGTGTGCTGAAGAAGGGTGGTCATCTGAGTATTGTTGAACTAACCACACCTGTTAAGTTCCCAATGAAGCAGCTTTTCCGCCTCTATTCTAACACATTCTTGCTAAACTATGCCAAGTTTATTTCAAAGGATAAAAGTGCATACGAATATCTAAATAAGACTGTTGAGGCATTTCCACAAGGCGAGAAAATGATGGATATCTTCCATAAAGCAGGTTTCTCAAAAAGCTCTTTCCGCCGGTTGACATTCGGTATCTGTACGATGTATTTCGCAGAAAAGTAACTTATAAAATCAACTACTATTATATCTCAGTGTGAGATGTATGTTATAGAAAGGCCTCCTCTAAAATTTAGATAGATTGAATCTACTAAAGTAAAGATATTTTCCTTCATGTGCTAATGTAGTTGTTTTGATTTCTTATGTTGTCACAATTAATGCTTCATGTTATCTAACAAGTAATTCAACACATTCAGCAACGACCTTGAATGACGCAAGAGGTAGAGAATGTTAGTTTGTGAGTGAAATACTGACTGAGACAGTGGATGAACAAAAGAATAATTTATAGAACAAGGTTAAGATATGGATAAGTACGGACTAATTGGCTACCCATTGGGGCATTCTTTCTCAATTGGTTATTTCAATGAGAAGTTTGATAACGAACACATCAATGCCCAATACATCAACTTTGAGATTCCATCGATAGAGGACTTCAAAGAGGTTGTTGATTCCAATCCACAGTTACGTGGGTTGAACGTAACGATTCCTTATAAGGAACAGGTAATTCCTTATCTTGATAGTCTTAGTCCAGAAGCTAAAGCTATTGGTGCTGTGAATGTTATTCGTGTCACTCATAAGGGTAATAAGACGATACTTAAAGGTTTCAATAGTGATGTGATTGGTTTTACACGAAGTATTGAACCTTTGCTTGAACGCCATCATAAGAAGGCACTTATCCTTGGCACGGGCGGAGCATCAAAG
This sequence comes from Prevotella sp. oral taxon 313, assembly GCF_003043935.1. NCBI lineage: Bacteria > Pseudomonadati > Bacteroidota > Bacteroidia > Bacteroidales > Prevotellaceae > Prevotella > Prevotella sp. oral taxon 313. The sequence continues at coordinate 1,355,146 of NZ_PYXE01000001.1, read as the reverse complement.
GCTATAAACTATGGTTTAAAATCACTTGGGTTAGAAACAATGTTTGTTTCACGTACAAAGCATCCTAATGTCTTAACATACGAAGAGATAACACCAGAGGTAATCGATGAGTATAATGTTATTGTTAATTGTACTCCTCTTGGTATGTATCCTAAGACAGAAGAGTGTCCTACCCTCCCCTATGACGCAATGAATAGCCACACTCTACTTTACGACTTACTTTATAATCCAGATGAGACGCTCTTTATGGCAAAAGGACGCGAGCATGGAGCAGTGGTAAAGAATGGTCTTGAAATGCTTCTCTTACAGGCTTTTGCAAGTTGGGAGTTCTGGGAAGGGGAAGAACAAATATAATTTCTCGTTATGTTATCTTCTTTACTAAGCGTTAGATTAGTTCTACTTAGACCTAACTTAGTATGACCTATTGGTTTAATAAGGAAAGTACGATATTTACATAAGTCTCTATTTAAGGTCGATACTACCCTATATTGATCACCTTATGTCAAAAGATTTGTACATTTGCGGCGTTGGCACCTTATTATATATGTGTCGTGTAGAAATATTCTAACGTAGTTCTATACTTGTGTTTATATTTATCACGCTTAGTGTTGAATATAAACATCAACTTATGCTGATAGCTAAAATTCCACACTCCTTTGCTCCAAAATATATCAACTTGCTGTTAATAATAAGTTGATATACTGATGTCAAGTATAAAATATCTATCTAATATCATTTTACAACTATACCCCTTCTTTCTTAGATAGTCTTTAGCTCCCTCTATTATAGAGGTTTACAAAAAAGTTAGAGAAACCTAAGTAATTACTATTTTCACGTGTTACATGTTTGTAATTAAACGAAATAAGTAATTATTTAACTTCCCCTAACCCTTTGTTTTATAACACTTGATAGATAAAAGACTGCTTAGTCATCAAGCAATGTTGACGACCTAACACGGCTTAATGTCTCTGGTGTCATTTGTAAATAACTGGCTATATAAACCAATGGTGCACGTAAGACAACTTGTGGATTGAGTTTACACATTCTCTTGTAACGGGCCTGTGCAGTTTCAAAACGTACGAGGTCGGCATGAATTTGCGATGTTATAAGACTCTCTTCCAATATCTTACGGTAAAGAATCTGAATATTAACATTATGTAATGCCACCTGTTCAAGCTTCTGCTTAGGTAGTGCGTAAACCCATGTAGGCTCCAAAGCCTCTACCTGTAACTTTGTAGGTTCTTCACGGAAAAGGCTTTCTATACACATAAAGATACTTCTGTCCTCTCCTAAATGTTCGGTAATTTGCTTACCATTCTTAAAGTAGAACTGACGAATAAGCCCTTTTTCTATGTAATAGAAATGCTTACAGATTTCCCCTTCGCTGAGAATCATCTGTCCTTTGGCGAATTTCATGGGCACAAGGATACTCTCAAGTACATCCAACTCGTCATGAGTCATCGTACTATATTTACGTGCCAATTCACGTGCAATATCTCTTGTATCATTAACCAAATCCTTCATATTCCTTTCCTTTCTTATTTCTTTGACTTTAATCCAACTTCAATACGGCAAGGAATGCTTTCTGTGGAACTTGTACGTTTCCAATCTGTTTCATACGTTTCTTACCTTTCTTCTGCTTCTCTAAGAGCTTACGTTTACGGCTAATATCACCACCATAACACTTTGCGGTAACATCTTTACGTACCTGCTTAACGGTCTCTCGTGCAATGATTTTAGCACCGATGGCAGCTTGTATAGCGATGTCAAATTGCTGGCGTGGTATCAAGTCTTTCAGCTTCTCACATATCCTTCTTCCAAATCCGACAGCATTACTCTCATGTGTCAGAGTAGAAAGAGCATCAACAGCCTCTCCATTTAGAAGAATATCAAGCTTTGCTAACTTGGATGGACGGAAAGAATCAATGTGATAATCAAATGAGGCGTATCCTTTAGAAATACTTTTCAATTTATCATAGAAATCAATCACAATCTCACCCAATGGTATCATAAAGATGAGTTCCAATCTATTTCCACTAACATAGTTCTGACTGACAAGTTCTCCACGTTTATCAAGACACAACGTCATGATAGGTCCAATGTATTCACTGGAGGTAATGATAGAGGCCTTAATATAAGGTTCTTCAATATGATCAATCATAGTCTGATCTGGAAGACCAGATGGGTTGTGAACCTCTTTAACATTCCCTTGTTTGTCATATACCATGTAGCTAACGTTAGGTACGGTGGTAATAACATCCATATTAAACTCTCTATCTAATCGTTCCTGCACAATCTCCATGTGAAGCAATCCTAAGAAGCCACAACGGAAACCGAATCCCAAAGCTTGTGAACTCTCTGGTTGGAACGTAAGTGAAGCGTCATTAAGTTGAAGTTTCTCTAAGGAAGCACGCAACCCTTCGTAGTCATTTGGGTCGATAGGATAGACGCCCGCAAAGACCATTGGTTTTACCTCTTGGAAGCCTTCAATGGCATGTTTGCAAGGATTGACGATGTGTGTTACTGTATCGCCCACCTTTACCTCAGTAGCATTCTTAATACCAGAAATGATATATCCTACCTCACCTGTTGACAGTTGTTGGGTTGGCATCATCTCCATCTTTAATACGCCAACTTCATCAGCGGTATATTCCATACCAGTCTGTACAAACTTAACCTTATCACCCTTTTTTATGACTCCGTTCTCAACCTTGCAAAGCGTGATAATACCACGAAAAGAGTTGAAGATAGAGTCAAAGATGAGGGCCTGAAGTGGAGCGTTGACATCTCCTGTTGGTGAAGGGATGCGTTTTATGATAGCTTCAAGTATGTCTGGTACGCCTTCCCCCGTCTTTCCACTTGCTCGAATGATGTCCTTAGGGTCACAACCAATAAGGTCGACAATCTCATCCTCTACCTCTTCAGGCATTGCGTTAGGCATATCTATCTTATTGATAACAGGGATAATCTCCAAATTATGGTCGATAGCCATATAGAGGTTAGAGATAGTCTGCGCCTGTACGCCCTGCGTTGCATCAACGATAAGCAATGCACCTTCACACGCTGCAATGCTTCGTGACACCTCATACGAGAAGTCAACATGTCCTGGAGTATCAATAAGATTAAGTACATATTTCTTCTTATCTAATGTGTACTCCATCTGGATAGCATGACTTTTGATAGTTATACCACGTTCACGCTCCAAATCCATATCGTCAAGCATCTGCCCTTCAGTAATTTTTATCGTCTGTGTGTACTCTAAAAGACGATCAGCCAAGGTTGATTTACCATGGTCAATATGGGCAATAATGCAGAAATTCCTTATATGATTCATTCGTTTGTCTATATTTTCAATCTGCAAATATAATGATTTTTATTGAGAATTAAGAACGTTAAAATAAGAAATTGTTTATTTTTTCTTATCTTTGCATTGGATATATAGTTAGAAAGAAAGTTAAAAGACTGTTCTTGGTTGGATAGTCCTAAACTGTAATTAACATTAAATTAAAAGGAATGAAACATTTATTTTATGCAGCTTTATTGCTACTTTCACTCTCTGCCTGTCGTAATAGTTTAGAGGAGAGGGCAGCACAAGAATGTAAAGAATATACAGAGAAGAAATGCCCAACTCCTGTTGTTAATGACACGAGAATGGATAGCATGGTTTTTGAAGCACCTTCTCGCACTATCCATTATTACTATTCACTTGTTGGTAAAGCAGATAACGAGCAGGCTGTCCACGCTAAGAGAACAGAGCTCAGAAAGGCTTTACGTGATGCGTTGAAGGCTGATCCTGGTTCGAAAGGGTACAAGGATGCTGGATTTAATTTCCAATATACGTATCGTTCTGGTGCTACTCCATCAAAAGTATTGCTGGATGAGACTTACACTAAAAAGGATTATTGAGACTTGTTAGGCTTCTTGAGTAATCTCTTCTACTAATATTTATTCCAATTACTTGCCATTTAATTGAATAGCAAGTAATTGGTTAATCGTTATAAACTGCTTAGAATTTCAATTGGTTTGTCTACGAACAGAGAGCCTCCATGCTCTATTAAGAAGTCTTTATCACGAAATCCCCAAAGCACACTAATACAAGGTAAGCCACTATTCTTTGCTGTCATGATATCTACATCACTGTCGCCTATATACACGGCATCTTCTTTTGATACATTTAGTTGACGCAAAGCTTCTAATACAGTGTCGGGAGCTGGTTTCTTCCTAATGTTCTCTCGCTCTCCTATTGCTACCTCTATCGTATCCGGGAAGAAATGTTTTGCAAGGTCTTGTGTGGCCGCATAGAATTTGTTACTTACAATAGCAAGGTGCTTACCACGTCGTTTTAATTCATGTAACAGTTCTGGTACACCATCGTATGGACGTGTTGTGTCAAGGTTATGTTCCATATAATGTTCTCGGAACTTTGCGTATGTTTCCTCGAACTTAGGGTTGTTAACTCCCTCTGGGATAGCTCGTTCCATTAATAGCTTAACACCATTTCCAACGAACATACGTACTTCCTCTATTGTTCGTTCAGGCATGCCAGCCCAACGAAGCGCATAATTTGTACTTGATGCTAAATCGTTTAGCGTACTAAGCAATGTACCATCTAAATCGAAGATATAAGTCTTAAAATCTCTCATTATCCTTTTATTAATCTCAGACAAAAGTACATAATAATATAGACATTAGGTTACTTTTTCCCTTAAATTTCGAAAAAGAGGCTATCAAAGTTGCTTGTCATTGCTCAATTAATACTAAAATATTGTACCTTTGCACCTTAGAAGAATAAATTAAAGACAATGAGTAAGAATAAAAAGAAGGGAAAAGGAACAACTTCCCGTTGGATTTTAATATCAGTTCTTGTCGTATTAGCTGGTGTAACATATTTTCTTTTCTTCTCTGGAATGTCTCGTACAGGTAATGAGACATACATTCAGATTGACGAAGATGACAATATTGATTCTGTATATGCCAAGCTTCAACCGCTCTCAACTCCTCAAGGATTTTGGGTCTTTAAGCAGATTGCTGGGGTAATGGGATATGCGAAAAAGATACGTCCTGGTAGATTTGTTGTAGGCTCTTCTGGCTCACTTCAGACATCACGTCACATTATTAATGGTTTACAAGCACCAGTGAAAATAACTATACGGTCTGTAAGAACGATAGACGACCTTGCTACAGACGTAAGTGAAAAACTGATGTTTACACGTGCTGAACTGCTTTCACGCCTCAAATCAAAAGAGGTATGTAAGAAATATGGCTTTACGCCAGAGACTATCCCAGCAATGTTTATTCCTAATACGTACGACTTTTATTGGAATACTTCTGTCGATAAGTTCCTCGATAAGATGAGTGAAGAGAATAAGAAGTTCTGGAATTTCGAACGTAAAGAGAAAGCTAAGCAGGCTGGATTTACTGAGAGTGAGATAGTTACACTCGCAAGTATTGTGGATGAGGAGACGGATAATGAGGCTGAAATGCCAAAGATTGCGGGTATGTATATCAACCGTTTGCACCTGAACATGCCTCTCCAAGCCGACCCAACTGTGAAGTTTGCTACTAAGAATTTCACTGCTCATCGTATTTATCAGAAGTGGCTTACGATAGATAATCCATATAACACCTATAAATATCGTGGTCTTCCTCCTGGTCCTATTCGCATCCCTTCTGTTGCAGCAATTGATGCTGTACTTAATTATGTGCACCATGATTATATTTATATGTGTGCGAAAGAAGACTTTAGTGGAACCCATAACTTTGCTAAGACATACGAGGAGCATCAGAAAAACGCTGCAAAGTATGCAAAAGCACTGAATGAGCATGGAATAAATTAAGGTAGTAATATTTGGTATCCTACTTTCTATAAAGATATTACAAATATATCCTTTATAGCAAATTCTTTTTGTCTTCGTACACTGATGACAATTGAACAAAACATACACTCTTATACATCTGTGCTCTTCTGTGAGAGGAATAAGACTTTATCCTCCCATAGAAGGGTACAGAGGAATAGGACAATACGTTATCATGTAACACATATATATTCTTACAAGTTAAAATGTTGTAGATGAATATTCTTATCTTAAAGTCTAAAGATTAATAGTGGAGATTAATGTAAAAAACTCTTACAAAACATACTTGTAAATATCATTAAATGAGAAGGAGTATTCTTGTATAAAGTAGGTTTACAACTAACAGTAAACCAATTAGTTATAAACAGCAAAAGAGAATATGCCTAATAAGACTTAAGAAGGGCCTTTGTAACGGTTAAGAAGAGCATGTTCTTTAATCTTATTGGGCGTCTTCTTGCAGTATGAAAGGCAAGTATTTTTTTTAGAAGTACGAAAAAGGTTTACAACACAGGCTTACTGACTCATTATAAATCATATTCCCGTATGAGAATGTCATAGATGATGAGATGATAATTTGTAATTTCAATAAATTTATCTCGTGATATTCTTATTCATTACATATAGAGTATAACCAAATTTGTCTGTAAAGATATGGTTATATGGTGTTGGTTCATGACTTTCTATAAGCCATTTATCAGGGTCTCTACTCTACTAATAAGATGTTATTTTGTTTGCTATATTTTGTATTTAACGCTGTAGTGAAGATGATATTGAATAATTTGAATAATTCTTTCAAGGGTATGCTTTTTGCAAGACTTAGTTCTCTCATGATATTAGTCTCCTGTATGCTCTGCCACTGTAGGTCGATGACAACGTATTTCACCATAAAATAATTTTGCTGTCACTACTGTCATTCGTTATCGTATCTTAACTTGTTGGTTTACAGAAGGATTGTGTGAAATGTTAAATATGACAGCAAAACAAAATAAAAAATATTCTTGTAATAATGTGTGATTTTATCTTTCTCAATTGGATGGCTATTTTACTTTATTAATTGAAAAGGCTGAAGATAAGGTTAGTATAAAATACTTTCTTTATTGAACGATTATGGGCTGAAATTCAATCTTTGTGAATTTCAGCCCATAAACTTTATCTGCTACTCGGAAAAATAATATATAGTATGTGGTTGTCTGTCTATAATTCCATTTAGAAATTGCCTATCGCCTGCCATAGGTTATCGTTAGGGAGTGGTGATTCTACACAAATATTCTCTTTTGAAACAGGGTGAATAAATTCGATTCGATGGCTTAGTAAACTGATACTACCATCTGAATTAGAGCGTTGTGCGCCATATTTTAGGTCGCCTTTTATAGGGCAATCCATGTTAGAAAGTTGGCAACGAATCTGATGATGACGCCCAGTCATTAGGTTGATTTCCAGTAATGTATAACGTTCAGACTGATTGATTACTTTATAATGTAAGATAGATTTCTTGGATGTAGGGACCTGGTGATTATAGGCGTAACTCTTATTCTGTCGTTCGTTACGTACAAGCCAGTCTGTTAATGTCGCTTCTTTCTCAAATGGTGGACGTGTAACAATGGCCCAATAAGTCTTATGCACCTCACCATTTCGGAACATATTGTTAAGTCTTGTAAGTGCTTTTGACGTTTTTGCAAATACAACTAATCCTGAAACAGGACGATCAAGACGATGCACAATACCTAAGAAAACATTACCAGGCTTCTGGTATTTGTCCTTAATCCATCGTTTGACAATCTCAGATAATGGTTCGTCACCAGTCTTATCACCTTGAACTATTTCGCCTGCTTCCTTATAGACGATTATGATATGATTATCTTCGTATAGTACTTTCATAGTCAACAATACCTTACAAGAGAGTTATAAAAACAGATTAACAATAAAAAGAGTAACTTATAAGTTGATTACTACGTATGTCTGAGTAATTAGAATAAGGTATTCCCCACCTTATATATATAAGATAAGGGTTTGTAAATGTAATTCAGAGAGACATTAGCATATCTCCCTCCCTCCTATATCTGTATGATATAAGGAGAGAGGGAGCATGTATTACATATTCATACCACCATCAACCTGGATTACCTGACCAGACACATAACTTGATAGTTCAGAGCCAAGATATACTGCTGTGTTAGCAATATCGTCAACAGTACCACCACGGCGGAGAGGGATCTTTGATGTCCATTCCTTACGAATGTCGTCGTTCAAAGCCTGTGTCATTGCAGTATCAATGAAACCAGGAGCGATAGCATTTGCACGGATACCCTTAGGGCCCATCTCCTGTGCAACACTCTTAGCCAAGGCTATCATACCAGCCTTTGATGCAGCATAATTAGCCTGACCACCATTACCATGTACGCCGACTACACTGGCCATATTGATAATACTACCATTACGCTGACGCATCATTACTGGAACACAAGCATGAATGAAGTTGAAAGCACTCTTAAGGTTCACTGCTATAACAGCATCCCACTGCTGCTCAGTCATACGAAGCATAAGACCATCTTTTGTTATACCTGCATTGTTAACAAGAATATCAATAGAACCAAATTCCTCTTTAACCTGCTTTACAACCTCTTCTGACTGTGCGAAATCTGCAGCATTACTTGCGTAACCCTTTACTTTTACGCCCTTAGCAGCAATCTCTGCCTCTGTTGCTTTACCATTCTCATCGATAACAAGGTCGGTAAATGCAATGTTTGCACCCTCTTCTGCAAACTTTAATGCGATTGCTTTACCAATACCACGTGCAGCACCTGTAATCAGAGCTGTTTTACCTTCCAATAATTTCATGTTGTTTTGATTTATATTGTTAGTTTATGAATATACAAACTGAATGATGGGTTGCGCCTTAGTGTTAATTATTTCAAACCATTTTTACCTAAAGCACCATATACAACCTTTGCTACAAGTGGGCGTGAAGACTCCTCGGTTAAACCATGTCCTAATCGCCCATAGATAAATGGAACTTCGAGTCCCTTAATACAATAATGGGTAATATCAGCAACAAGTTCTACATTCTCTATGTCAAAGTCTCCATCCTCTTTTGCGTCAGAATAAACCTTTCGGAAAAGTTCTATCTCGTCTTCATCAAAGTTCTTTCGTGCCTTCTCTACCATCCAAATATTCCTAAAGAACTCTGCACGTAAATTACCATTACGCATAACAGTCTCTTTAATCATACTAAGATGTGTGTAAATAAGCTCGATGATTTTATCTTGAGGGCTTATACTCTTCGCTGCTACCTCGTCTAACTTATCAGATAGGCGTTCTAACTCCGACTCAATAACGGCATAATAGACATCATCTTTACTCTTAAAATAAGTATAGAGCGTACGTCTACCTTTCCCTGATGCCTTAGCAATGTCGTTCATTGTTGTGTTTGCAATGCCATTCTTCGCAAAAAGCTGGCGCGCTACATCAACGAGCTTTTGTCTTGTCTTTGATATTGACATACCCTTGTGATTATCTATTAAATTATTTGCACAACGCAAATATCATGTGCAAAAGTATAGATTATATCTGAAATTAGCAAATTTACGCATATAAAAGTTTTCTTTTTTTAATCTTTTTATCCTATATGTTGTTCGATAATACGGATTGTTTACTTTTCTATTAGATAATATATAATCATATAGTTTACTGATGGAATGATAATAATTACTCCCATGAACTATTACTGTTTATAAGATTTTATAGATTTAAAAGGCATAAAAAAATTATCCCCCGATTCACATCGAGGGATAACAACAACACAAACACAAAATAAAGCAGGTTTCACCTGCAATACTGTTTTTGTTTACTAATCTTGACTTATATTAATCGTAAAAAAAGAAAATTACATAATTCCGTCCTCTCTTAGCTTCTCCTGCCATTTCCATGCAGAAGCAAGAACGTCAGACAAAGGTGTGTCTGCCTTCCAACCTAATACTGTGTTGGCTTTGGTGCAATCACCCCAAATCTTTTCAATATCACCTTCACGACGTGGACCATATTTCCAATTTACCTTAACACCAGTAGCCTTTTCAAAAGTGTCAACAATTTCTTTTGTTGAATTACCACTACCTGTACCGATATTAAAGTATTCTATCTTATCTGTCTCTTGGTCAAGTACACGTGCCATTGCTGCTACATGAGCTTTTGCTAAATCTACAACATAGATATAATCACGGATACAAGTACCATCTGGAGTATTATAGTCATTGCCGAAGATAGTTAGTTCTTTTCTGATTCCCATGGCAGTCTGTGTAACAAAAGGAATCAAGTTGTTAGGAACACCATTTGGTAACTCACCAATCAAGGCAGATGGATGTGCACCAATAGGATTGAAATATCTTAATACAATACTCTTAATATTCGCACCACTATGAATATAGTCTAAGATAATCTGCTCATTAATTTCTTTAGTATTACCGTATGGAGAAGTTGCTTTCTGGTGTGGAGCATTCTCTGTAACAGGAAGATTCTCAGGCTTTGGTTGCCCATATACGGTACAAGAACTTGAGAAGATGATGCCCTTAACATTGTATTCAGGCATGAGCTCCAAGAGGTTAATCAATGAAACAATGTTATTTCTATAATACATCAGAGGCTTCTGTACACTCTCACCTACAGCCTTAGAAGCTGCAAAATGAATAATACCTTCAATTTTTGGGTATTTACGAAAGACATTCTCAGTTGCCTCACGATTGCGAAGGTCCACCTGTTCGAATGCAGGACGAACACCAGTTATTTTCTCAATACCATCTAAAACCTCTATTTTAGAGTTAGATAAGTCATCAATAATAACAACTTCATACCCAGCTTCAATTAGTTCAACAGTTGTATGTGAACCTATAAATCCAGTTCCTCCAGTAACAAGTATTGTTTGTTTCATTTCTTTTTAGTTCCTTATTTTTAACTGATTTATGTCAATTAGTTATGTTGCAAAGATAATATATTTTTTATAACCATCAAAAAAAGAACGTAAAAAAATGTCTACATCTATACAAACTCGAAAACTTTTTGTATATTTGCCATTGTAATAAATCAACTTATAATCATTGAGATGACAGAAACCGAACAAACCCAACAACAGATTGAACGCTTTTTGAAGAAGGTTGCACAGAAGTTTACTGCTGATGATTGTGACATGCCAATGACTGATATTCATTTACGTGTATCACAAGATAGCGGTGATCTTATGGCTTTTGACGATAGTGACGTTGAGATTACTCGCTGTGTAATAGACCAATGGATTGACAACAAAAGTGATAATTTCTATCAAGAGATAGCCATTATCTTGCGTTCAGCTCTTAATCGTATTAAGGATGTAGTAGAGAATATGTCTATCATGAAACCTTATAGCTTCATTCTTGAAGATGATGATAAGAATAATATTGCAGAGCTTTATCTTGTTGATGATGACATTGCAATCATTGGTGGTGATCTCATGCATGATTTAGATAATGACCTCGATAATTTCCTTAAAGATTTATTGAGTAAAGAAGAATGAAGCGATTAACCTTACCATTTGTCTATTGTTTAGTTTGTTTTTTACCTATTTCTGTTTCTGCGCAACGCCATGAAATTCATGACGAGAACTTTCGTTCATTGCAGGTTGTTGCTAATCAGAAATGGATGGACCTACCTGTCATGGTACTCGATGATGGTAAGATAAGTATAGACTTTGATGATCTTACGCATACTTATCGTCGTCTGACCTATCGTTTAGAGCATTGTGAGGCTGATTGGAAACCTTCTGTCGGACTCTTTGAAAGCGATATCGTAGATGGTTTCATTGCAGGAAATACAATAGATAATGTAAAGGAGTCTACACTAACAAACACTCTTTATACACATTATCATTTGGATATTCCCAATGATAAATGCCGTCCAAAGTTGTCTGGTAATTATCGTCTTTACATATACGATGATGATGATAATAGCTCTGCCCTGCCTTTGCTTACAGCGTGTTTTATGCTTACAGAGCCTGTGGAAAGTTCTATGGGGGTAAGATTGAATATAACCACACAAACCGACCAGTCTATTAATTGCGATCAACAACAAGCTGAGATGCAGGTAGATTATGGTAATTATACGGTTAGTAACCCTCAACAACAAATTAAGACAGTTGTGTTACAAAATCGTAACTGGCTTGATGCTCGTTGGAACAGTAAGCCTCAATATGTTATGTCAAATGGTTTAAGATGGTCACATAACCAAGACTATATCTTTTGGGCGGGTAATGAGTACCGAAAGTTTGAGATTCTTTCAACAGATTATACCTCTATGGGCGTAGATAAAATTAGTTGGGATGGTAAGAACTATCATGCCTATCTCTTCCCTACTGCCCCTTTATTAAATTATCTCTATGACGAGGATGCTGATGGCGCATATTTGATACGCAACTCGGATAATATAGAGATAAATACAACAAGTGATTATATGTTGAGCCATTTTCAGTTAAAAACGCCCTCACCCTACCCTTACAGAATATTTCTGAATGGCGATTGGACATATAACCGTCTGCTTCCTGCTTATGAGATGAAATATAATTCCACAGGAGGATATTATGAAGCGGTAGTCCCTTTGAAATTTGGTTATTACAACTATCAATTTCTTGCTGCTGATGAACAAGGTAGACTCTCATCTTTCAAAGTAGACGATGGTCATTACCAAACAGAAAACAGCTATCAAGCACTTATTTATTACCGCCCACAAGGAGGACGAACCGACATGCTTGTTGGCTATACAAATATAAGATTTATCAAAAAGTAAGAGTTTCTATTGGTTGTTATAAGTTTGGAATAATTCCTCCTTATTATAGAATAAAGTTTTTATTTCGTTTGCTGTCATTTTAACATTTGGCTCTAATTTATTGTATATTAGTTTGTTAAATAATTGAGAATGATGACAGAAATGACAGGAAAATTATTTTTGATAAGTTTTGTATGATTAGAAATTAAGCCTACATAAAATTAAAGCAAACCAAAAGCATCGGCCTTTATAGATTTCTACAGGACAGTACAAAAACAAAAAATGTATCAAAAGGAAACGTTCTGTCTCACACTTTTGATACATTTTATTTTATTTACTTACCTTGCTGTTTTCTGAAAGAAAAGCAAGTTTTATAATCTGATCATACTAATCATTCATTGACAATAGGAACTCTTCATTGTTCTCTGTACGTCTCATACGATCGTGTATAGAGTTCATCGCCTCAATAGAATTCATATCAGCAATATACTTACGAAGTATCCACATGCGGTCAAGTGTTGTACGATCCTGCAAGAGGTCATCACGACGAGTACTTGAAGCAACCAAGTTCACAGCTGGGAAGATACGTTTGTTACTTAAGCTGCGGTCAAGCTGCAACTCCATATTACCTGTTCCCTTGAACTCCTCAAAGATAACTTCATCCATCTTAGATCCAGTATCTATCAAGGCTGTTGCTATAATCGTCAAAGAACCACCACCCTCAATATTACGTGCAGCACCAAAGAAACGCTTTGGTTTTTGCAGTGCATTGGCATCAACACCACCAGTCAATACCTTACCAGATGCTGGTGCAACAGTGTTATACGCACGTGCCAAACGAGTAATAGAGTCAAGGAAGATAACAACATCATGACCACACTCAACCATTCGCTTCGCCTTCTCTAAAACAATTCCGGCAATCTTTACGTGGCGTTCTGCTGGTTCATCAAATGTAGAGGCAATAACTTCCGCATTTACAGTACGTGCCATATCCGTAACCTCCTCAGGACGTTCATCAATCAAAAGCATCATCAAGTAAGCTTCTGGGTGGTTGGCTGCAATAGCATTTGCAATATCTTTCATTAAGATAGTCTTACCTGTCTTTGGTTGAGCCACAATCAAAGCACGCTGTCCTTTACCGATTGGTGAGAAGAGATCAACGATACGTGTTGAGAGATTAGTTGTTCGTGGATCACCACAAAGACTAAATTTCTCATCTGGGAAGAGCGGAGTAAGATGCTCGAATGGGATGCGGTCGCGTACTTCTGACGGGTTACGACCATTAATCTTCTCAATACTTGTCAATGGGAAATACTTTTCGCCCTCATGTGGTGGACGTACGTGGCATTCCACAACATCACCCGTTTTCAAACCATATTGCTTAATCTGGTTGTTTGCAATATATACATCATCTGGTGATGACAAGTAATTATAATCGCTTGAACGGAGGAAGCCATACCCATCAGGCATTACTTCAAGAACACCATTAGCTTTTATGATATCAGAAAAATCGTATGCAGCATTGTTTACCGATGGTACATTATCATAGATAGGGGTTGACGGCATCTGAGGAGGTAGTGTTGGTTGGTCAAACATATCATAGTTTGGAACAACACCTTGGTCCTCTATTGGTAAGTCAACAACAGGAATAAAATCTGTCCCATCGCCTGGATCACCTGCCCACACCCCGTCAGGTGTAGTTGCATAGCCAGCATCCATATTCATATTATGTGCATTCACTTTCTCTTGAAGACGTGCGAGCAATTCTTCTTTCCCTTCATTCTCTTCTTGCGAAGGTGTGTTAGAGAACTGGTCTTCTGGGATAAAGTCTTCTGGAACAGAAGGTTCTGCTTTCTCTTCTTGCTCTTCCTCTACAGGTTCCTCAACCTGTGGCGTCTCTTCAGACTTAGCCTTTAATGCTGCTTCAGCAGCAGCAATAGCCTCTAATTCAGCCTTTGACTTACGGCCACGATGCTTAGGAATAGATGCTAATATTTCTTCTGGAGACTTCTCTTCAGTCTTTTCCTCTTTTGATTCAGGTAGGTCTTTGAATAAAGATTGCTGACTCGCAGTCGTAGCCTTATTCTTCTGTACATCAAAGTTCTCCCCTTCTTCACCATGAACAGAATAAACTCGATCAGTATCCTTTCGTGCTATCCTGGTACGCTTACGCTTTGATTCTAAGGGGTGTGCTGTGCCTGCCTCTTCAGCTTGTCGGTCAAGAATAGCATAAACAAGCTTATCCTTGTCATCTCCTGGTGAATAGGTAGCACCTGTGCTCTGAGCAATAGTTTCAAGTTCAGAAACTTCTTTCTCTAATAATTCTTCTTTACTAAACATATAAATATGTATGGGAAATTACATTTGATTGTGTGTGGACGTTTCATAAAGTGAAACATCATTGAATGTGTCTTTTGTGTGGCAAAGGTATAATATTTATTTGAACCCTACAAGATTTCTCTTATTTTTTTTGCTGTTCATTGAAACTAAAATGCTATCCTCTCGTCTTCTTAATCGTATTTCACAAGATTATATTGTCTTATCTTTAAGAAATAAGCTATTCACTAACCAGATAGATTATCTTGGTTTTCGGCTGTTTGATGTCTTCTTAATAATAAGTTACATGTTCCATATACATCTTATCTATTATGATTAGACTTTCGTTAGATTGGTGACTAACTTCTGTTGAAATAATGATAAACGATAATATAATGTATTGAAACAAGTAGATAGAAACTTTATTATGCTTATAATAATAGGTGGTGAGGCTTAGATAAACTACTTCCCAACCAATTAGAAATATAATTTCCAACAGTTGGGAAGTATTTTATTCTTTATCTACTCAATTTAGGACTGTCCTTCTGATGTTTATTGATGCTGCTCACGCAGAAGGTCGTTGACAGTCTTTACTGGGTTGAAAGTACCGAGTGGCACTTCTACAAAGACGGTATTCCAATCACTCATCGCCCCATTCCACAATCCTGGAAGCTCTAAAGCTTTGAGTTCACGACCATTCTTCGATTTAGAGCTGATGAAGCCTGTTGTTTTATCAACATACTTTGTCAAATCAAAGGCATTACCTTTGTAGTCTTTAATGGCGCATACAAGATCAACAGGGTTAAAGTGAGTACCTTCTGTAAACATCTTCATAGATGTTTCATCGTTCTTATCTATTTGTGAACTTTCAAGAATCTGAAGGCTTACTGTCCCATCATGATTATAAACGAGGAATGGTCCACCACCGGGTTCGCCTACATTCTTCACCATACCACATACACGCATAGGACGATTTAGCTTCTTATATAGGTATTCTGCCAGTGTTGCATCATCAAGAGAAGACCTGTCGTGTTTCTCGCAAGAAAGTTCTTTCTGTAGGAAATCAGCCATCTCTTCAAGCTCAGATCGAGAACAATTGCCCTGTTCTAATTTGTGGAGATAAGCAAAAGCGCGCTCCTGTAATTCAACAAGTTTACCTGCAATAATCATCTTCCAACTAATGGTTTCGTCCTTCAGGCGGTCGGGCACCACATTATCTATATTCTTGATAAAAACAACATCAGCATCCAGATCGTTCAAATTCTCAATGAGTGCACCGTGACCAGCTGGTCGAAAGAGTAACGAACCATCCTCATTACGGAAAGGAGTATTATCAAGGTTTACGGCTATCGTGTCTGTACTCGGCTTCTGTTCAGAGAAAGAAATATCAAAGCTAACACCGTACTTAGCCTCATATCCAGTCTCTTTGTCAGCTACCTTTTGCTTGAAGAAGGCCAAGTGTTCATGTGATACAGTGAAATGTACGTGTGCCTGCTTGTTACTTTCTGCATAACGTGCTGCTTCAACCAAATGTTCTTCCATTGGCGTTCGTGCTCCGTCAGCGTATGAGTGGAATAGAAGCAATCCCTTAGGTAGCTGTCCATAATTCAAGCCCTCCTTATTTAATAAGGTGGCAACAATTGTTTTATAGTGTCCTTCCTCTAATAGTTCGTCCGCACTTTTACCCTTTAACTGTTGGCATTTAGCTGATAATTCATTGAAAAACGCAAAGTCATGGATGTTAGAAAAGAACTCTTTCTCAAAGTCACTCACTGGTGCATCATTGCTACCATTGAGGAATGCGAACAAATCCTTAAACATACGGCTGGCTGCACCAGACGCAGGAACGAACTTAACAACCTTATGCCCACTTGTTTGATATTTTTTCCATGCACGGCAAACATCCTCGCAAGCATCCTTGTCAAGTACTGTAATACCCTTCTTAGGGGTTGCAGCACCTTCAAGTTTCAAGTAAGGAAAACCTCTCTTGAAGTCTTCTAATTGCTTACTAATCTGCTCCTCACTTATTCCTTTATCATGAATTTGTTTTAGGTCTTCTTTCTTTAACATAATGGTAAGGTATTAAAAAGATTGTATTATATCTGCAAAAATAACGAATTAAACCGAAAGAAAGAAACTCTTTGACACATTTCTTTCTCGTTATTTCAATTTTCTTTGTATCTTTGCCTTGGTTAATAGATATATTATGCCTATGGAAGAGAAATTCATTTATACGGATAAAGAGAAGGAGTTGTCTGAAAAGATACTCGAAGAACTTAAGGAAACACTTGGGCAAACATTCTACGAGAATGATCTTCCAAAGCTGCGTGACCATCTGAATAAGACGATTGCTGATAACCGTATTCAGCGTAATGTCTTTAAGTTAAACCCTATATTATGTTCTTTACAAACAGCTGCTATCGCTGTTAAGGATATAGGGTTAAATCGTGAGTCTGTTCTTTCAATACTTTTGTATCAAAGTGTTGAAGAAGGAGAAATAACTCTTGACGAGATAAGTAAGCTATATGGTGAAGGCGTTTCGAAGATTATTCATGGTCTTATCCGTGTACATGCACTTTACAAGAAGACACCAGTTATCGAAAGTGAGAACTTCCGCAACCTTCTGTTATCCTTTGCAGAAGACATGCGAGTTATCTTGATTATGATAGCCGACCGCGTCAATCTCATGCGTCAGATACGTGATGTAGAGAATAAAGAAGCCCAGCGTAAGGTATCTGAAGAGGCCAGTTATCTTTATGCCCCATTGGCTCATAAGTTAGGACTTTACCAGCTTAAGAGTGAACTTGAGGACTTATCGCTGAAATATCTGGAGCATGATGCATACTATCATATAAAGGAGAAGCTCAATGCCACTAAGAAGGTACGTGATGCTTATATAAGTAGTTTCATCACTCCGGTCAGTGAACAGCTTAAAGCCGCAGGACTTAAATTCCACATAAAAGGTCGAACAAAGTCTATTCATTCCATCTGGCAGAAGATGAAGAAGCAGAAGTGTGCCTTTGAAGGAATCTATGATCTCTTTGCTATCCGCATCATTCTCGACTCACCAGAGGATAAAGAGAAGATGCAATGTTGGCAGGCATACTCCATTGTGACGGATATGTATCAGCCTAACCCTAAGCGACTGCGCGACTGGCTATCCGTACCAAAGTCGAATGGTTACGAATGTCTGCACATCACAGTACTTGGCCCTGATAAAAAGTGGGTCGAAGTACAGATCCGTACTGAACGTATGGACGAGATTGCTGAACACGGTCTTGCTGCTCACTGGAGATACAAGGGAGTGAAGGCAGAAGGTGGGATGGACAACTGGTTGGCTTCTATTCGTTCAGCACTTGAGGCTGGTAACAACCTGGAGGTGATGGATGAGTTTAGATCTGACCTTTATGAAAAGGAGATTTATGTGTTTACACCAAAGGGCGATTTGCTTAAGTTTCCTAAAGGAGTTACTGTACTCGACTTTGCTTATCATATTCATTCTAAGATAGGAAATCAATGTGTAGGTGGAAAGATTAATGGTAAGAATGTTTCTTTCCGTACCGAGTTACATAGTGGTGACTCTGTTGAGATACTAACTTCATCGACACAGAAGCCTAACCGTGACTGGTTGAATATCTGTAAGTCTTCGCGTGCAAAGGCAAAGATACGTCTTGCACTGAAAGAAACACAGGTTAAGGATGGCCTGTATGCAAAGGAACTACTCGAACGTAGGTTTAAGAACAAGAAGATTGAGATTGAAGACTCCACAATGGGACAGCTCATTCGCAAGTTAGGGTTCAAGGAAGTCTCTGAATTCTATAAGCAGATTGCTGATGAGAAACTTGACCCTAACTATGTTATCGAGGAGTATCAGAAGACTTATAACCATGCGCACAACCTCAATCAGACAAAGGAGACGGAGAGCGCAGAGAACTTTGAGTTTGAAAATCCTACGACAGAGTATCTGAAGAAGAATGATGATGTACTCGTTATAGATAAGAACCTCAAAGGATTAGACTTCTCACTTGCAAAGTGTTGTCACCCAATTTATGGCGACCCTGTCTTTGGCTTTGTGACAGTCAGCGGAGGTATAAAGATTCACCGAGAGGATTGTCCGAACGCACCAGAGATGCGCAAGCGTTTTGGCTACCGTGTTGTTAAGGCACGTTGGAGCGGTAAAGGTTCCTCTCAGTATGCTATTACGCTGCGTGTCATTGGTAATGACGACATTGGTATTGTAAGTAACATTTCCAATATCATCTCAAAAGACGAGAAGATAGTGATGCGTTCTATCAATATTGACTCTAATGATGGCCTTTTCTCTGGTAATCTTGTAGTCCTGTTGGATGATAATTCCAAGTTGAATATGCTTATCAAGAAACTCAGAACAGTGAAGGGTGTTAAGGAGGTCATGAGAATATAAAATAATCTAATAAGCTTTGTCCCCATTCTCTAACCTTGTTTTCAAGGAGAGAGAATGGGGACTTTTTCTTTTATATCATTCATTTTAGTGGATTATGAGACTGATATAGTTAGTGGAGAAACGGTAATACGCCTTTATGAATATTTATTACAACGAGGAGCTATTACGTCCCTTATTTTGAGAGCCAAAAGTCTTTTGCATACAGATGGTAACTATCAAGTAATTAAGAGGTTACATACCTCATTAGAAGAAGACGCCTAATTAGCTTTGAGAAGGGCGTTTTCAATAGGCAAGAAGGGCGTCTTCTGGGAGACAGAAGACGCCCTTCTTGAGCGTTGATAAGCATCTATTGAATACTACTCCATGATTTTTTATTACAAACCACGGTTTATTTAGTAATTGTGTTAATACGTTCAATGCGCTTTGCCATAGCTTGTGACTTCGAACTCAGTTTACCTTTAAGATACTTTTCCATAATCAAACCTGCTATAGGAGCAGCTACATCAGCACCAAACCCACCATGTTCTATATAAACAGAAATAGCAATCTTTGGCTCATTCATTGGTGCAAAACCAATAAAAACAGAATGGTCTTTACCAGAATTTTCGGCTGTTCCTGTCTTTCCGCAGACCGGATAAGTTGTTCCGTTAAGGACTGTTGCAGTCCCCTTGGTTACAGCCAAGCGCATTCCTTTTATGACATCTGCATATATATAAGGTGGTACTTTCGTTTGTCGAGGGGTTGTAAAGCGTGAAGACAGAGGTGACCAGTCAACATTCTTATGAATGTGTGGTGTGAAGAAGTAGCCTCGATTAGCGATAGAAGCCGCTAAGTTACAGAGCTGAAGCGGTGTGACAGTGATATCTCCTTGTCCCATACCAGCCCACATGATGGTCTTTGGGTCCCAATTATTCTTATATCTACGCGATAGATAGTTCACATTAGCAACCAATCCACCCTTTTCTCCAGGCATATCAATCCCTAATGGTCCACCAAGTCCCATACTTACAATGTATTCCCACCATGTTGTAACAGCCTTTTCCTTGCTTCCATACTTCTGTGTATTACCTAACATAGATAGATAAGACTTCAAGAACCAAGTGTTACAAGAGACAGCCAATGCGCCCGCCAATGCTTCTGGTGAGTAGTGAGGATGGCATTTCACCTTTATGTTCCCATCACGAAAGCCGTCATGGCAGGCTATCTTTGTGTCTGGCTTGACGATTCCTTCTGAGAGGAATACTAATGCTTGAGCAGGCTTAATAGCTGAGCCTGGAGGGTAAGCTGTCGCTATCGCAAGGGCATCATTTGGTCCTGTAGGTGAATTAGTCACCATACAAAGAACCTCACCTGTAGCCGGGTCAACGGCAACAATACTCCCCTTCTTTCCTTGCAGCAATTCTGTTCCAAGCTCTTGCAGCAAAGGGCGGAATGTTAATGGTGGCTCTTCATGGTACTCTTGTGCTTGAACACTATGCAACGTAAGTAACATCAGTGCAAGTATCACAGTACGAAAAGATATAATTCCTTTGTTAATAGTTATTTTACGCATACTTATTAAATTCTTACTTAATAGATTTCTTTCCATTCATGATTGGGATTTATGGCTTATAAAACTGTTGATATTTCTTCTTTGAAGAGGCTGTTATATACTCCTATATTTCTTTTGTAAAGTGTGACGTTGGTTCGTTCTAAGCTTTTAAACGTTACAAATGTACAAACAAATTATGAGTTGGAAACATCCTTTTATTTGTTTATAATAAATTTACAGCAATCCCAAATAATTGTAAACAGCTACAGGCGAATAGACGAAAGGGAGGTTCCTGACATAAATCTGTCAAGGTCGACATTACCATGAATACCACGTACTCGTCCCCGATCAGTAAACTGCCAGATATTATGTCGGCCTACTCCTTTAATGGAAGGACGCTCAGAACTATATCTACTTAAGAAGAGAAAGTACTTGTTATAGCGTGGTGTAAGATGAGAATTATAAAAGTTTACATGTGAATATATAAGCGGTTTCTTTCCATATTTACGCTCAATGAGTTTCGCAAATAAGGCTACGCTATCTTGTACCTGCTTCTTACTCCAGCGTTTTACACCTTCATGCTCTATGTCAATCATAGGAATTAAGTCTTGTTTATGTCCTCGCATAGCCTTCTGAAAATTACGAAATTGAGACCTAACAGAGGTTAAGCAGGAAAGATAATGGTAAGAACCGCAGCGAAAACCTTGACGACGTGCCCCTTTAATGTTCTGTTCGTAGTTCTTATCTTTTATACTTGTTCCTTGCGTTGCTTTGATATATACGAACTTAATTTGTTTGTCTTTAGCCACTTCTTTCCAGTCTATCTTGCCCTGATGATGCGACACATCGATACCATCATATTGTCGTTTGATATTTTTATGAGACTTATGAGAAGTGGTTGCAGCAGACGCCATTACACAAAAAGCAGATAGAATGAGGGTATGAAAAATACGTGGAAAAATAGTTGACTTCATTATTTGAATATTTGAAACATATTGAATAAGACGCTATTCGAACTTATTTTATCCTGTAATAGTGCTTGAAAAGCACTGCAAAATTAGTATATTTTTCTTGAACAAACCCATAAAATATCGATAATAATCATTATCTTTGCAACGTAATTACATCTCGATATAGTATCAATGAGTAAACAAGACATCACTCATCAACTCATACAGACCGTAGATGAGCTTTCTGAACCAGAAGCGTTGCAGGGTATTTGCCATGAACACCGTGATGGAGACCCCTTGCCATCGGCTAAAGAATTGGAAGAGATAATCGAACTCTCACGTTCTATTCTCTTCCCAGGCTTTTATGGAAGGTCGTCGGTTAATTTTGCGACTATCAAGTATCAAATAGGTATGAGTGTTGAACGACTGCATAAACTGCTTTCTCGACAGATTATGGCTGGTCTCTGTTTTAACGAAGATTGTCATTGTCCTAATGCCGCAGACACACGTCTTTGTATGCAAGAAGAGGTTAACAAGATAGCAGGACGTATCATAGAGAAACTCCCAACCTTACGTAAGATACTTTCAACTGATATACAAGCAGCCTTCGATGGAGACCCTGCAGCAGTCAACGTGGGTGAAGTGATTTCATGTTACCCAGCTATTAAGGCTGTTATTAACTATCGTTTGGCACATGAATTAGTGTTAGAGAATGTACCTCTTATCCCACGTATGATTACCGAGATGGCACATTCTGAAACGGGTATCGATATCCATCCTGCTGCAACCATTGGTACACATTTCACTATCGACCATGGTACGGGTGTCGTTATAGGTGCTACTTGTGTTATTGGTAATCATGTAAAACTTTATCAAGGTGTGACTTTAGGAGCAAAGAGCTTCCCACTCGATAAAGAGGGTAAGCCTATTAAAGGGATTGCTCGTCACCCTATTCTAAAGGATGATGTTGTTGTTTATGCCAATGCCACTATCCTTGGTCGTATCACTATTGGGAAGGGATGCATCATAGGTGCCAATGTCTGGGTCACACGGGATATGCGTCCACGAACGAAGAAATACAAACAAAATAAGACCGATATATTAGATATCGACTTTGAATATGGTGGAGGAATATAAAGGTACTACCCCGCTCTCATCTTGAAGAGGAACAAATAGATACTTGTTTAGTAAGATAACAGGCTGTTTCCATGGATGTTAAGAGTGAAGACCTCCCTACTAATCATCATAAAAATTCGTATATAAATATCTATCACATAAATGCAAGAATTTGAACTCATCGCCAAAACCTTCATGGGTTTGGAGCAAGTATTAGCAAAAGAATTGACACAGTTAGGTGCCAATAACGTACAAATAGGACGCCGAATGGTGTCGTTTACTGGTGACAAGGAAATGATGTATCGTGCTAATTTCCAGTTACACACTGCTATTCGTATCCTTAAACCTATCGCACATTTCAAGGCGAAGAGTGCTGAAGATATGTATGAGGAGGTGATGAAGATTGATTGGAGTAAGTATATCCTCCCTGGTAAGACTTTCTCTGTTGACTCTGTCGTTTATTCAGAGGAGTTCACGAACTCACGCTTTGTTACTTATAAGGTGAAAGACGCTATCGTTGACCAATTTAGAGAGCGTACTGGTACTCGTCCAAATATCTCTGTTAGTAATCCTGATATCCGTTTGAATATCCATGTTGCAGAGGATAATGCAACGTTATCATTGGACTCAAGTGGTGAATCTCTGCATCGTCGTGGTTATCGTCAGGAGAGTGTTGAAGCGCCATTGAATGAGGTTCTTGCAGCAGGTATGATACTTATGACGGGTTGGAAGGGTGAAACAGACTTCATTGACCCAATGTGTGGATCTGGTACATTGCCTGTTGAGGCCGCACTTATTGCTCGTAATATTTCTCCAGGAGTGTTCCGTAAGGAGTTTGCCTTCGAGAAGTGGCCTGATTTCGACCAAGATCTGTTTGATATGATATACAATGATGACTCTCAGGAGCGTGAGTTCACACATCATATCTATGGTTATGACGCTGATATGAAGGCTGTCAACACGGCACGTCTGAACGTGGCTGCGGCTGGCTTGTCAAGGTATGTAACCATCGAGCAGCAGGATTTCAAGGATTTTACTCAGCCTAAAGAGAAGAGCATGATTGTAATGAATCCTCCATACGGCGAGCGTATTTCTACACCTAACTTACTTGGAACTTACAAGATGATAGGTGAGAGATTGAAGCATCAGTTTATGGGTAATGAGGCTTGGATATTGTCTTATCGTGAGGAGTGCTTCCGTCAGATTGGTCTAAAACCAAGTATTAAGATTCCTGTTTACAATGGGTCTTTGGAGTGTGAGTTCCGTCGCTACCAGATGTTTGATGGTAAGATGAGTAATTTCCGACACGAGGGTGGTATCATTAAGACCGAAGAAGAGAAACGAGAGATGGCTCAGAAGCATCGTTTTAAGAAGGAGCGTGAGTTTAAGAAACGCCTGGATGAAAATGAACAAAACGCTGAGGCTGATATTCGTTCATTCACGTTTCATAGCTTAGAGCGCAATAAGTTCGCTGGTGGTAAGTTCCGTGAAGACCGTGAACGACGCCCTCGTTTCGACCGAGATACCGAAGACCGCAAACGTTCCTTTAGAAGAGGAGACGATGATCGGAAGCGTTCATTTAGGCATGATGACGACCGTAAGCGTTCATACAACCGTGATGATGATCGCAAATATGGTGGTAAACGATTCGATAAATCTAACAAGCGCGGAGGATTCCGTGGTAAAAACACGTATAGTCATGAAGATTAAATCATTCATCAGTCTTGTGGGCATTTGTGCTTTCACAGGACTTTTATGTCCTACTCAGAGTATGGCACAAAAGCAGTTCACACTTGAAGACTTGAACTTTGGTGGTAACAACTTCTACAACATGCGCCCTGAAGCACGTTATCTAACGTGGTGGGGCGGTAAATTGGTGCGTCAAGATTATAACAGTTGTTCGCTGGTTGACCCCGTAACAGGTAAGGAGACGCAAATGTTCACTCTCGATGACATCAATAAATGGGCAGGGTTGTCTGCTTCAAATGAGGTTGTACGCCACCTCTATGGAGCTGAGTTCCCTTATTCTGACCGTCCTATTGTAGTGGTACAGAACGGTAATGAGGACTTATATGTGAACTTTAAGACACAAAAACTTGAGCAACGTCAGAACCGTTCAAGCGGTCTTCAGGCACGTGAATGGAACAAGTTATCTGGTGCAACGGCGTTTGTAAAAGACCATCAATTATATGTCACGGATGCAAAAGGTGCTGAGCATAAGTTGACATCAGATGGTTCTCGCAACATCGTATATGGTCAGAGCGTACATCGTGACGAGTTCGGCATTAATGGCGGACTCTATTGGAGTCCAAAGGGAAACCGTTTAGCATTCTACCGTATGGACCAAAGCATGGTTGCTGACTACCCTCTCATTGATGTTCCAGAGTTAGATTGGAAACCTGCCAAGGGTGAGTCACGTGCTGCTAAGGTTGATTTAATCAAATACCCTATGACTGGTGAGACCTCTCATAAGGTGACTGTCGGTGTATATGACCTTGCTACAGGTAAGACTATATACCTCCAGGCGGGCGATCCAACTGATCGTTACTTTACGAACATAGCATGGAGTCCTGATGAGAAGACAATTTATATGTTTGAACTCAACCGTGATCAGAATGATTGTCGTTTAGTATCATACGATGCAACCACAGGTGCCAAGCTAAAAGAACTTTATCGAGAGACAGATGCAAAGTTTGTTGAACCATGTCACCCTATTCAGTTCTTGCCATGGAATGATAATGAGTTTATCTTACAGAGTCAGAAGGATGGCTACAATCATCTTTACCTCTTTAATAAAGATGGACGTCAGCTTAAGCAGATAACAAGTGGTAAGTGGGTTGTAATAGACGTACTTGGTTTTAACAACAAGCAAAAGAGTATTGTCTATGTATCTAATGAGTGCAACCCTATTCAGCGTAATACATGGCTTGTTAATGTAGGTTCTGGAAAGCGCACATTGCTTGACAATGGTCGTGGCTATCATTATCCAAAATTGAGTGAAGATGGTAATGCAGTGATGGATAGCTACAGTGAGCCATCTGTACCCCATAAGTATGAGGTCATTAGTTTGACTGGTAAGCCACAACGTCACGATTACTTCACCTCAGCAAACCCTTGGAAAGGATATACAGTCCCTGAATATACAAGTGGTTCTCTTAAGGCAGCAGATGGCAAGACAGACTTATACTGGCGTATGGTAAAGCCTATCAACTTCGATGCAAATAAGAAGTATCCTACAGTAATCTATGTCTATGGTGGTCCTCATGCACATAATGTTGAGGCTTCATGGAACTGGGGTTCACGTGGTTGGGAGACTTACATGGCACAGAAGGGGTACTTACTTTTCATCCTTGATAATCGTGGTAGCGAACATCGTGGTAAGGAGTTTGAGCAAGCAACATTCCGTCATCTTGGCCAAGAAGAGATGAAAGACCAGATGGAAGGTGTCAAATACTTAAAGTCTCTACCATACGTTGACCAGAACCGCATAGGAGTTCATGGTTGGTCATTCGGTGGTTTCATGACTACATCATTAATAACCAATTACCCAGATGTGTTCAAGGTTGGTGTTGCAGGTGGCCCAGTGATTGATTGGAAATGGTATGAAGCGATGTATGGCGAGCGTTATATGGATACGCCACAGTCTAATCCTGAAGGCTATGCACAGACCTCCCTCCTTACAAAAGCAAAGGATCTCAAGGGTAAACTACAGATTATTATAGGATTGAACGACCCTGTTGTTGTTCCTCAGCATGCTTACTCCTTCTTGAAGGCTTGTATTGCTGCTGGCACACAACCCGATTTCTTCGTTTATCCTGGTGAACCTCATAATATGCGCGGACATCAGAGTGTACATCTACACGAACGCATCACACAATATTTTGAGGATTATCTGAAACCTATAAAATAGTATTTATGTTTGTGCGTTATAGCATATATAAACGCAATTAACTGATAATATATAACCCTGTGCGGTAAGTCTGCACTTCCCCTCCATTGTTGGAGGGGCTAAAGAAAACCTTTATGAGAATATTACTTTTAGGCAGCGGCGGTCGCGAACACGCCTTGGCATGGAAGATTGCACAGAGTGCAAAGTGTAGTAAACTCTTCATTGCACCGGGTAACGCTGGTACTGGAGCTGTTGGTGAGAACGTTGCAATTGGAGTAAACGACTTCGATAGACTGAAGGATTTTGTCGTTGAAGAGAAGGTTGACATGGTTGTTGTTGGACCTGAAGACCCATTGGTTAAAGGTGTCTACGACTGCTTTAAGGAGGATAGCCGCACTGCTAACGTTCCTGTGATTGGACCATCAAAGGCTGGTGCAGTACTTGAAGGGTCAAAAGACTTTGCTAAAGCCTTTATGAAAAGACATAATATACCGACTGCAGCTTACGAGACTTTTGATGGTACAACCATTGAAGAAGGAATGCAATTCCTCGAAACGCTCAAGGCTCCTTACGTCTTGAAAGCCGATGGCTTGGCTGCTGGTAAGGGTGTACTCATTCTTCCTACGCTCGAAGAGGCTAAGAAGGAACTTCGTGAGATGCTTGGTGGTATGTTCGGTAATGCTTCTGCCAAAGTTGTTATCGAGGAATTTCTTTCTGGTATAGAATGCTCTGTATTTGTACTTACAGATGGAACTCATTATCAGATATTACCTGAAGCAAAGGATTATAAGCGTATTGGCGAACATGATACAGGCTTAAATACTGGTGGTATGGGTAGTGTTACTCCTGTCCCATTTGCTACGAAAGAATGGATGGCAAAGGTTGAAGAACGTATTATCCGTCCTACCGTTGAGGGCTTGAAGGCCGAGGGTATCGATTATAAAGGTTTTATCTTCTTCGGCTTAATCAATGTTGATGGTGAGCCAATGGTTATCGAATACAATTGTCGCATGGGTGATCCGGAAACTGAAAGTGTGATGTTACGATTGAAGAGTGACATCGTTGACCTCTTTGAAGGGGTTGCAGAAGGAAATCTAAACCAACGACAGATAGCGTTCGACCCACGTTCTGCAGTTTGTGTAATGCTTGTCAGCGGTGGTTACCCAGAGACTTATAAGAAAGGCTATCCAATCACAGGACTTGACAAGGTTGAAGGTTCCGTGGTCTTCCATAGTGGTACTGCTGTAAAGGATGGCCAGATTGTAACTGCTGGAGGTCGTGTTATTGCCGTGTCTTCTTATGGTGAAAACAAGGAAGAAGCACTTAAGAAGAGTTTTGCAGAAGCACAGAAGATTGATTTTACGGATAAATACTTTAGAAGAGATATAGGACAAGACTTATAGTCTTTAGTTCTTGAACGAATGGAGATAGCCTCAGATAATAGTATTAAGTCTATCTCCGTATTTCACAATTATGCAACAAAAACGCATTCAAAATCGAATATCAGAGAGCCGCTGGACACAAGTGTATGTTGTCTCAGCGGCTACTCTTGTATGGACTATAGCTGGGTTATATAACACTTCGGTAATCGTACCAGGTGTTTGTATCTTGTTGGCTACCTATCTTATGATGGAGTTGAATAATGCTAATGCGCTCATTCGTATCTATAGTAGAATGGTGTCATGCTCATTCTTAGTCTTTGCTACTATGGCTGCCTTCATGTTTCCATCTATTCAGACGGCTATCATCATGTTAGGTTTTGTGGGCTTCTACACCTTTGCCTTTCGTTGCTATCAACACACACATGCGCCAGGTTGGACTTTCTATGCGTTCTTCTGCATCGGTATGGCAAGTATCGTATGGGTACAAACACTTTTCTTTCTACCCGTACTATGGATTATTATGCGTACAAACACGCTTTCTATGAGTCCTCGTAACTTTGTTGCATCACTCCTCGGCATAGTATTACCATATTGGTTTTATGCTGGATACTTAGCTGCAAAAGGTGATATAACATTACTGATAAGCCACTTTGAGAAGATTGCAGTGTTTGCTGAACCATTCAATTTTAAGTTATTGAGCTTTAGTCAGGTATTAATACTATCCTTAGTACTGGTTTGCGCTATCATTGGTATTGTCCATTTCATGAACCAAAAGCGTAACGATAATATTCGAACACGTTTGTTTTATCAAGTCTTTATAACGATAGACCTTGTAACAATCGGTTTTCTTTTACTTCAACCTCAGCATTATGAAGCATTGCTGAGTGTAATGATTGTTGCGACAGCACCGCTCATTGCACATTTCTTTGCACTGACACGTACAAAGATAACCAACTGGATGTTTCTTATTCTCTCTTATTCAGCTATCATCATCACCCTATTCAACTTATGGAATCTCTTACACAAATACTTGTAGACTATGGTTATTGGGGAATGTTCTTATCCGCATTCCTTGCAGGAAGTTTCTTACCTTTTAGTAGCGAGGCAGTAATGCTTGGTCTACTTGCGGCTGGTGTCGACCCCGTTCTTTTGCTCGTTTATGGTAGTATAGGTAACGTTTTAGGAGGTATGTTAAACTATGGACTTGGCAGATTGGGCAAGTTGGAATGGCTTGAACGGTATTTTCATGTCAAACAAAAGTCTTTAGATCGAGCCTATCGCTTTATGGATGGACGTGGTGCATGGATGGGTTTCTTTGCTTTCCTCCCAATCCTTGGTAGTGCAATTACCATCGTTTTAGGACTTACACGTGCTAATATTGCATTGTCTGTATTAAGTATTACCTTAGGTAAGGTGCTCCGTTATATCGTTTTGATTTGGGGTGCAACCTCCTTGTTTTAGTCTTCTTTCGTCGAAGACTATATCCACATGTAGCTTGAAAACGTAAAGATATTTCAGTAAACACTCTTCCCTCTATTTGAAGATAGGCTAGAGATGAGGCAAGAAGAGGCCTAATTACATTCAAGAACATGCTCTTCTTACGTGTTGAAGAAGCCCTTCTTAAAGCAAGAAGGGCGTCTTCTGTGACATTGCTTGTAACTTTCTGATTTGATGAAGGTTACAAACTGATTATTAAGAAGTAATATACCCATATTCTAAAGTTGTTTGACATTGATCTGTGTAATGATAATTTACTCTCTTACTGGTGCCCTCAGAATGTAGGTTGAGGACCAATATTCCACAAAGAAAGTCTCACATACGAATTGAGGAGAAACTCCAAGGCCATAAAGAATATATGAAAAAGCACCCAAAAGGTCTGATAAGTTTTTAATCTCCTTAGGTTATATCACAAACACCTAATTATTATATTTGTTGTATCTTCAATGTTTTTACAAGGCGTAAAGGCTCCTATCTAATTGTTTCAAAGCATTTACACGTCGATAAAAAAGTGTTTAAGTGAGCCAAATTCGGCATTATAAGATAGGTTGACGATAGCTTATAAGCATCTGTTTACACACTCAATGGAATGATGACAATCTCATCGTAAGTAGCTCAATAGAAAGGATAAAGAACAGGTTAATATTCGGCAGAACTAAAAACAATGTCATAATACTTAAAAACAAATAAACTTTTTTTTCGCAAGAAATGGTTATATTCAAAATTATTTTCTATCTTTGCGAAGATTACTTAATATAAACAATTTAACTATGAAATCTGACATTGAAATTGCACGCTCATGTAGTATGAAGCGAATAGAGGATGTAGCCGCTACAATTGGTATATCGGCTGACTCGTTAGAACACTATGGTAAGTATATGGCGAAGGTGCCTCTTTCATTGATAGATGAAAAGAAAGTCGCATGTAACAACCTTATTCTTGTCACTTCCATCTCCCCTACTCGTGCCGGAATTGGCAAAACCACAGTAAGTATTGGCTTGTCAATGGCACTTAATAGAATAGGTAAACGTTCTGTTCTTGCACTACGTGAACCAAGTCTTGGACCTTGCTTTGGCATGAAAGGTGGTGCTGCTGGTGGCGGATATGCGCAGGTTGTACCTATGGAGAAGATTAACCTCCATTTTACGGGTGATTTCCATGCTATCACGAGTGCACATAATATGATTGCAGCCCTGCTTGATAATTATCTTTATCAGCATCGAAGTGAAGGCTTTTCATTGAAACAAATCCTTTGGAAGCGTGTCTTAGACGTGAATGACCGTAGTCTTCGCAACATCGTTACAGGCTTAGGTGCTTCCACAGATGGCTTACCATCACAGTCTGGCTTTGATATTACGCCAGCGAGTGAGATTATGGCTGCATTATGTCTTGCCGACAGTGAGCAAGACCTTCGACGCCGTATTGAGAACATAGTATTGGGTATTACCTTTGAAGATAAACCATTTTGTGTACGCGACCTCGGTGTTGGTGGTGCTATCACAGTATTGTTGCTTGATGCTATAAAGCCTAATCTTGTTCAGACACTTGAGGGGACAGCAGCTTTTGTTCATGGTGGCCCGTTTGCGAATATAGCCCATGGTTGCAACAGTTTGTTAGCTACTAAGATGGCGATGTCATTGAGTGATTATGCTATTACTGAGGCTGGTTTCGGTGCCGATCTTGGTGCAGAAAAGTTCTTAGATATAAAGTGTCGCAAGGCAGGAATCCATCCTCGTGCTACTGTCCTTGTAACAACTCTGCGTGGTTTGAAGATGCACGGCAATCTTGCTGATGGTGCTACGCCAGAGCAGGAACGCCAAGCTCTCATAGACGGATTGGATAACCTTGAGCGTCATGTGGAGAATATGCAACGCTTTGGACAGCCAGTTATCGTCACACTCAATAGATATGGCGATGATACTGAGGATGAAATAGCTATTCTTGCTAACCATTGTAAAGAGTTAGGAGTCGGCTTTGCAGAGAATAATGTATTCACTAAGGGAGGCGAAGGAGCTGAGGATCTTGCTCGTCTCGTAGTAGATACTATCGATAAACATGGTGCTAAGGATATCAAGATGGTCTATAATGACGACGATAGTATCGAAGAGAAAGTAAATAAGATTGCCAAGAATATTTACGGTGCACGTTCGGTCATTCTCAGTAAAACGGCTGTAAACAAACTGAAACGTATTCATGCTTGGGGGATGGATAAGTTCCCAGTCTGCATTGCAAAGACACAATTCTCGTTCAGTGAAGACCCTAAGCAGGTGGGTGTAGCCAAAGACTTTGATATAACCATTCGTGATTTTGTCATCAATGGAGGTTCGGAGATGATTGTTGCCATTGCTGGTGACATGATGCGTATGCCTGGACTACCGAAGGTTCCACAAGCTGTGAAGATTGATATCGTTGATGGTGAGATTGAAGGATTAGCTTAATAAGCATCCTCGTCTTCACTTCATCCATACTTGTATAGATTCTCTATGACTCATAGATTATCTATACAAGTAGACTATTAGCGTAGGCTATTACTATTACCAGATAAATCTTAGACTGTTAACACACATAATATGAAGAAAAAGACAATATTATTAATCTTCTTTTCCATTGTCCTTATCGGTGCAATCATTTGGTGCGTAAACACACCTTACCGTGAAGTAAATCTGAATGACACCTTAGAAACAATTCAGAAGAATGACACCTGTATCACTGTCCATGACTTATACAAGGATAAAGAATGGGATAAGATGGTCATTATCAAGCCGTATGATAATCGTACGGCGTCTGACGAAAAGATAGATATGGGATATACTGGGGATCGCGAAGCAATACTTGATAACACATTATTTGATAGTATCTGTACGATTCTATTCCTTAAAGGAAATCAATTAGTTGCCTTCTCAAGTGTCTATCGCAATGTAATTGACTTTAGCCCATTAAATAAGAAAACCTATAAGTCGTCTGATAAGATCTGTATTATTAATAAGGTAGCAACTGATTGTTGATAGATAAACCCCCTACTCCTTATTTTGGCATCTTGAAATCATCTACTGTAACCCCCTCACGTAGCTGATTGATGTCTACGTATGTCCATATTCCATGTACTCGTCCACGCTTACTAAACTGCCAGATATCATGTTTAGTATCAGGTATTTCAGGGCTTAGACTATAGTTTGCTATGAACAAATGATAGCGATTGAACTCTGGGTATAGATTTTTATGATAGTAAGATTCATTCGTATAAATCATCGGATAATGGCCTGTCCGCTCCTTAATTAATCGTATAAACTCGGCAAGATTTTTTTGAATTAGCTCACGTCCCCATTCATGTGTACCGTCTTTTTCAACGTCGACAAGTAAGAGTAAGTCTTGCTTACTGAGATCAATATGATCAAGGAAATTGGTAACCTGCCGTTCCATAGAGGTCCGATAGGTTAAGAAGTGATAAGACCCTACTAACAAGCCCCTTTTCTTTGCTGCTTTAAAGTTCTTCTTATAGAAAGGGTCAACGACTGAGCTTCCCTCTGTAGCCTTGATATATACAAACTTTAATTGGGGATTTTTCTCTACCAGTTCATCCCAATGTATCCTGCCTTGATGGCGTGAAATGTCAAGGCCATCAAAGTCTTTTGTGTACACTCCCTTGGTTATGTCGTTATAAGGCCATTGGTCGCTAACAACGATTCGGTGTTTACGCCATGGCTTAATATCAATGATAAAAATGACTACCAGTACGGATAAAGCAGCACATATCCACCACCAAATACTATACTTATTACGTTTTTGATTTTTGCGCCTATGTTTACGTTTTATCATATATTGTCTTCAGTTATAGAGTCTGTATGGAATACCGAGCATATTAAAGCCCTATAAGCTAACAATATGCTGTTTCAAAGGTTAAAAACCATCACAAAGATAAACATTCTTTTTCATTACCACAAATTGTAAATACGGAAAATATCATAAGATTTCATCGGTCTTAAGCCCCCACAATCAACTGTTTAACATAAAAGTCATTCATCCCTAACTTTATATATTAAACGTTAAAGACTTGTATATCAGGAATATTTTTTGTATCTTTGCAACGTTAACATGAAACTGAGGCGTGGTGGTAACTCATTCTCACATAGGAACACGCCGTAGAGAGTAGCTCATTTGAACTACCCTTCCAAGGTTTCGGAAATTTATTAATGATGAGAATCTTAAAAGTAGTAAGTATTTGTTTCTTAATGATTTTTGCTTCAACTCTTGAAGCATCAGCCAAGAAAGATGGCTTTGATTGGGAACCTGTAATGAACGCAATCATTCAAATTGAAAGCAAGGGCAATCCGATGGCCGTAAATGGTTCGTACGTTGGCGTACTTCAGATTTCCCCAGTTCTGGTTAAGGAGTGCAACAACATCCTCAAAAGCTCTGGTAGTAATAAGCGCTATTCACTTGCAGATCGTTTTAATGCTACCAAGTCTAAGGAGATGTTTGTCATTATTCAGAGTTTCCACAATCCGTTAAACAGCGTTGAAAAAGCTATTTGCTTATGGAGCGGTGGTATTCGTTACAATGTATCGAAGACACAAGCTTATCTCCGCAAGGTGATGCGTCTCATGAACTAATAAGCATAACAATTAATTAAGAACCCTCTTATTAAAAAGTCCGGCTATCTTTTTCTTTGGAATAGATAACCGGACTTTTCCTTTCATATCTCGTACTTATTTCTTAATTTTGCAGTAGGAAAAAGAATCAATTTCAGACTTAGCATTCTGATGATTTGATATGCTATACAAGAAAAAATATGAAGAATAAATTATTATTTTACCTCATTCTTTCTATTACTACCCTATCAATACATGCGCAGGGCATTACTTATCATGGCTCAAAACATTATAACATAAAAGTGAATCAATTCAATAAAGAAGGCTCTTTACCAGACAATGCTATTGTCATGTTAGGCGATAGTCATTCTGAATATGGGAATGATTGGAATCGTTTCTTTCCTAACGCAAGAATGATATTCAATAGGGGTATTATCGGTGATGACAGTAGAGGAATCTTTAAACGATTAAACCAAATTCTGCCATATAAGCCCAGTAAGATCTTCTTTGAGTGTGGAACAAATGACTTAAGCCATGGTTGGACAGTCGAACGCACCTTCCAAGGGGTAGTTAATGTTATTGAGACTATTCGCAAATCATGCCCACAAACGAAACTTTATGTACAAAGTCTTCTGCCATTAAACGAAAAGATTGGAGCATGGAAACTACTTAAAGGTAAGGAGAATATGATTATTCAGTTAAATGAGAGATTGAAGAACTATTGTAACAGCAATAATCTTGTATTTATCGACCTGTATCATCCTCTCTTAGGTACCAACACTAAGGAGATGCATCATGAATATTGTCGGGATGGGCTTCACCTTACTAACAAAGGTTATGAGGTTTGGGCAAATATTATCCGTAATTATATCAATGAATAAACGCTGTTATTTAACCAAGTAAGGATTGTAATCACAGAGGAAGAAAGCAATTTCTTAATCGTGTGCTAACTTGTTATCTTATGGTTAGACTCTTTTCAGATAGACCGCTCGTGAACGAATGTTATTATCATTTTTGTCTATTTACAACCTTGATAATTGCCTATTATACTTATCAATCATAGCCTTCTGTTTGTAATATAAATTCAAGACCTAAAAACAAATAGATGCTTAATAGCATTAAAGAAAACGCCCTTTTAGTTTGTAGAAGATGCCCTTCATCGCCCAAGAAGACGCCCTTTTAAGAGCTTACTAAGCACCTTCTTAAATATAGTTTGTAATCTACTGGTATAGTGTTAGTTACCTATACAATAAATAACGACTATCGTGAACTTAAATAGAGTTCATAAGCCGTTATTCATGTAATATATTTTCGCAATCCTCTATAGGATGTGATAATTAGAACATCAAAATTTAGAATGGTACTGTCGTATCTCCTGTAGGGAAAGGAGGTATTGGCTCATCATTCATCTTACTACCAATAATCTCACCACCCAACGGGTCATTAGGAAGTGGGGCAGCCATATCAAGGTCCTCGGGGTTAGCAAATCGTGTGTATTCACCACGGAAATTAAGTAATACATCACCTGTTGCACCCTTACGGTGTTTAGCGATAATAATCTGAGCCATACCGTGAAGGTCATTACCATGGTCGTCTTGAAGAATATGATAATATTCTGGACGATGCACAAAAAGTACCATGTCGGCATCTTGCTCAATGGCACCAGACTCACGCAAGTCACTTAATTGTGGGCGTCTTCCTTCTTTTGGGTCACGCTGTTCGACAGCACGACTCAACTGTGACAAAGCTAATATAGGGATATCCAACTCTTTTGCAAGTCCTTTCAAAGAGCGGCTAATAGTAGAGACCTCTTCTTGACGGCTATTGAAGCGCATACCGTTGGCATTCATCAGCTGCAAATAGTCAATCATTAGCACCTTTATATTATGTTCACGAACTAATCGGCGCGCCTTAGTTCGAAGTTCAAAGATAGAAAGACCAGGAGTATCATCTATATAAATAGGTGCACCCTGCATCTTTCGGATATTCGAGTCAAAACGCTCCCATTCATCGGGTGTGAGCTGACCATTAAGTATCTTATTACCAGGAATAGAACAAACATTAGAGATGAGACGGTTAACAAGCTGTACGTTGTTCATCTCAAGAGAGAAGAAAGCTATTGGCTGACGATAATCAATAGCTATATTCTTAGCAATACTAAGCGCAAAAGAGGTCTTACCCATGGCCGGACGTCCAGCTATAATAACCAAATCAGACGCTTGCCAACCAGCTGTAATCTTGTCCAAGTCGTGGAAACCACTTGGAACTCCTGTTAATTTATCTTTACTACCTGCTGCCTTGAGCAGTAATTGGTGTGCTTGTTCAACGATGGTATCAATCTGCACATAGTCTTGAAGCATGTTCTTCTGAGAAATCTCAAAGAGAGTTCCCTCTGCTTTCTGCATTAACTCGTCAACATCTACGGTTTCATCGAAGGCATCTGTCTCAATCATTGAGGCAAACTGAATAAGTTGTCGTGCCAAAAACTTCTGTGCAAGGATGTGTGCATGATACTCTATATGCGCTGACGAAGCAACATTAGAACTAAGTTCAACGATATACGATGCTCCACCTACTTCTTCGAGTGTCCCCCTATGACGAAGTTCTTCAACAACAGTCATAATGTCCACAGGTTTTTCCTGTAGATTTAATGATTGCACAGCCTCGTAAATCTTTTCATGACGAGACTCATAGAATGTTTCTGGCTTAATAATCTCAGAAACAACTAAAAAGGCATCCTTATCGATCATAAGAGCACCTAA
The DNA here is from genome assembly GCF_003043935.1 of Prevotella sp. oral taxon 313. Classification (NCBI taxonomy): domain Bacteria; kingdom Pseudomonadati; phylum Bacteroidota; class Bacteroidia; order Bacteroidales; family Prevotellaceae; genus Prevotella; species Prevotella sp. oral taxon 313. The sequence continues at coordinate 1,318,053 of NZ_PYXE01000001.1, read as the reverse complement.
AACAACCTTTTCAATATCAGTTGCTTGTGGTTGAAGATGACCGAATGTGGTGTCGATAGGAGCTTGTTTGGTCCTTCGACTACTCTTATTGTTACTATTTCTTTCTGGCATACGTTGGCAAAAGTACAAAAAATATTCCATTTCTAACATCATTCTTCTTAGCTTTTATTATCTTTGCAAAAAGAAACTTCTAATTATATTTTTGACTATGATTACTTTCCCATGCTGTAAGATCAACCTTGGATTAAATATAGTAGCAAAGCGCTCTGATGGATATCATGACCTTGAAACAGTATTCTACCCTATTCCATTATGCGACGCCTTGGAAATAAAGAAGATGGATGAGGAATTTCCGTCACCAACACCTATTGACTTAAAGGTGACAGGCAATGTTGTTGAATGTGATGAAAGCAAGAATTTGGTTGTTAAGGCTTATCATCTTCTTGCACAAGATTACGAACTTCCACGTGTTCATGCTCATCTTGTCAAGCGTATTCCTATGCAAGCAGGACTTGGGGGAGGCTCTGCTGATGCCGCATATATGATTCGTTTGCTTGATGAACGATTTAGATTGAACATGGGTAATGCTGAAATGGAACGTTATGCGGCTAAGTTAGGTGCAGACTGTGCTTTCTTTATCCGTTCAGAAATAACTTTTGCTACGGGAATCGGAGATATCCTCGAACCTGTTGACAACGAGATCAATGGATTAGAGGGATATTATATTGCGCTTGTAAAACCAGATGTAGCTGTTTCTACAGCAGAGGCTTACGCTGGTGTAACACCAAAGAAACCTATAAAAAGTTGTCGGGATATTGTTCGTCAACCTATAGATACATGGCGAGAAGAACTGACTAACGATTTTGAAGAATCTATTTTTGAAAAGTATTCTATTCTATCTGAAGTGAAAGAAAAGCTCTACAATAATGGTGCTGTATATGCCCAGATGTCAGGAAGCGGGAGTACTATCTTTGGTATCTTTGGTCAAAAGCCTAAGAACATTAAAGAACTGTTCCCCGATATGTTCACTTATTGCGTAAGACTATAATTATTAATCATATAAACCTATACTAACTCAGCATGGAACAAGCATTAACAGTATATAAAGCATCAGCTGGCTCTGGTAAAACCTTTACTTTAGCTTCGGAGTATATAACCTTGGTAGTTAAGAATCCACAGGATTATAGAAGTATTCTTGCTGTAACTTTTACGAACAAGGCGACGCAGGAAATGAAGACTCGCATCCTTTCTCAACTGTATGGTATTGCGCATAGTTTGCCTGATTCAGAGGCATATTATGAACAAGTTCGCATGAAAACAGGATTTTCAGAACAGACAATTCGAGAGAATGCTGCCAAAGCTTTGTCATTGCTTACACATCATTATAATGAATTCCGAGTACAGACAATTGACGCTTTCTTTCAGTCTGTATTACGTAATCTTGCCCGTGAATTAAACTTAACAGCTAATCTTTGTGTAGACTTGAATGATGAACAAGTGGAAGCACAGGCTGTCGATGAGTTAATCAATAGCCTTGAAGAAGGCGAGGAGGTGCTAAATTGGATTCGTGATTATATCGACAAGAATATAGAAGATGATAAGGGTTGGAATGTTATAAGCCAGATAAAGGACTTTGGTAAGAATATCTTTAAGGATTTCTATAAGGATCGTAAAACCGAACTGGACAATCGATTTAGTGATGAATCATTCTTTAATGATTTCATTACAGACTTGCGTGAAAGGCGTACACGTATATTAAATCGTCTGAATGAGCATGCAAAGCAGATGTATCAGAAAATACGTGATGCAAACTTAGACAATCCAAATCTATTTAATAGAGGTGCTAATGGGCTTCTTTCACATATTATTAAATTAACAAAGGGTACGCCTTCAAATGATCCTACTCCACAATACATACAATCATGTATAGATTCTGCAGAAAAGTGGCCTGCAAGTAAATGTCCTGCAAAGGAGAGGGCAGCAATCATAGAACTTGCTTCAGCATCATTGTGTAGTGATTTAAAAATCTTAAATGACTATAGGATAAATGATTGGAAAGAGTACCAATCTTGTAACCTCACGCTTAAACATCTTTCTCAACTTCGCCTACTTCACGCCATCTCAGAAGCTGTTGATGAGATAAATAAAGACACTAACCGCTTTATGCTAAGTAACACTCAATCATTGCTTAGCACCTTAATGAAGGATTCAGATACACCTTTCGTATTTGAAAAGATGGGCGCTTACCTAAAGCATATTATGATTGATGAGTTTCAAGATACAAGTACTATTCAGTGGAATAATTTCCGTAAGTTACTTGATAACTGTATGGCTCAGGTCGACTCTCATAACTTGATAGTAGGTGATGTGAAACAAAGCATATATAGATGGCGCCAAGGTGATTGGAAACTACTGAACAACATAGAGCATGAATTTACTAAGGAACAAATAAAGATAGAGCCACTTGACACTAACTATCGCTCTGAAGAGAATATAATAAGGTTTAATAATGCATTCTTTAAGCAGGCTGTTTCACAAACAGTTAATGAATTAGAGAGCGAAGAAATACAGGGTGCTACAGAATTGGTTGAAGCTTATAAAGAGATTGAGCAGAAACCAAGGAAAGATAACGGTAAGGGTTGTGTACGTATAAAACTCTTTCGTTATGATTCTAAGAATGCGTCAGATTATAAACAAAAAATCCTCAATGAGTTAATAGAAAACATCCGTCAACTATTAGATCAAGGGTATAAGCAAAAGGATATTGCTATTCTTGCACGTTCAAAGACAGTAATACCTGATATCGTAGACAGCTTCCAAAATATAGATACAAATGTAAGTCTTGTTTCTGATGAAGCTTTTCGCTTAGATGCTTCATTAGCTGTTAATGTGATTATTGAGGCCCTTCGACTACTCACACACCCACATGATAAACTTACAGAAAGTAAGTTGGTCAAACTTTATCAACAGCAAGTAATCAAGACAGGGAAAGATATTAATGATTTGTTTGTAGGTGATAATAGTACAGAATTAAAGTCTTTCTTACCAAGTGGTTATATCGATAAGTTTGAGTCTTTATCGAGGTTATCACTAATAGATCTCGTAGATGAGATTTATTCACTGTTTAGTCTTGATAGTCTTGAAGGCCAGAGTGCATACGTATGTACATTCTACGACACCCTAAATGAGTATTTACGCGATCATCCTGCAGATATTGACGATTTCATCGAAGAGTGGGAAGACACGCTCTCAAGCAATACTATACAGAGTGATGAAGTAGATGGAATACGATTGATAACCATTCACAAGAGTAAAGGTCTTGAATATGATAATGTTCTAATACCCTTCTGTGATTGGGAATTAGAGAAGACAAACGGCATAACAATATGGTGCTCTGGTGATGATAAGGAAAAGCCTTACGGAGAATTACCATTGATTCCAGTTGATTACTCGTCAAAGATGTTGGGTACAGTATTTGAAGATGATTATAAAGAGGAGCATCTTCAAAACACAGTTGACAATATGAATTTACTTTATGTAGCCTTTACTCGTGCTGGTAAGAACCTATTTATTACAGGTAAAAAGTATAAAGAAAGAACAAAAGGGAAAAGTGAGCGTTCACATATCATCCAATATATTATTGAAGAACTTGCCAAAGAATTGCCAGGAGCAATTATTGATGATGCTGGAGATAACGGACCAATCAGCTTTGAACTTGGAACCCTTTCGACTTGTGAAGAGCGTGTAGAAAAGGAGAAAGCAACAGAGAATCCTTTTGAACTATCGCCTAAGACTCACAAACTAAAGATTGAAACATTCCCCCACCCTGTCAGTTTCCGACAGAGTAATAAAAGTCATGACTTCATTAAAGGTGAGGACATCGATCCATCAGACGCAAGACGTTATATTAAAGTAGGTAATGTTCTTCATCAGCTCTTTTCTACTATTCTTACTGAAGCAGATATTGAGCCCCGTTTGAAAGAGTTAGAACAAGCAGGAATCATATATAATGATGACATTACATCAAGAGAATTACAGAATAAGATATCATGTGCTCTAAGCAATGAAAAGGTGAAAAATTGGTTTAGTCCACGTTGGAAGTTATTCAATGAATGCACTATTCTTGACTACGATAAGGAGACTGGGGATGTATATGAGCATCGTCCAGACCGAGTAATGACAGATGGTAAAGAGATGATCGTTGTTGACTTCAAGTTTGGTAAGCCACGAGATGAATATCACGAACAAGTACAACGCTATATGCGTTTACTTATGCGCATGGGATATAAGCAGGTTTCTGGTTATATCTGGTATGTTTTAAGAAATGAGATAGTACCAACATCACTTCCCTCCTAATGTGTCAATAACAGTTTACTAACTATATTTTATTCTTAACAAGAGCTTCACTTTCCATTATGAATACATTTCTCGAACACGTAGCAACAGACTTATTGAATAAGTATGGGACTGATATGGCACATATTACAGTAGTCTTTCCTAATAAGCGTGCTGCACTTTTTCTTAATCAAGCACTTGCCCGATTAGCTGATGGTCCTGTATGGAGTCCAGTATATATGACTATCTCCGATTTCTTCCGTCAGCACTCAGAACTAACCATTGCAGACCCAATTAAAAGTATATGCGACCTATATAAGAGTTACATAGAGGTAACAGGTAATACGAATGAAACCTTAGATCACTTCTATGGTTGGGGGCAATTACTCTTAGCTGATTTCGATGATATCGATAAAAATATGGCTAATGCTCACGTTGTATTCTCAAATATTAATAACCTTAAAGAGTTAGATGATATTACCTATCTCACCGATGATCAGAAAAAAGAATTACGTCGTTTTTTCGCTAATTTCGACGATAATCCAGAGGGGATTAGAGAACGATTTATGGCCTTGTGGGCTAAGTTAAATGATATATATAGCAATTTCAAGCAAAGACTTAGAGCACAAGGACTTGCATACGAAGGTATGTTATACAGAGAGGTAGTTGAGAATCAGCAGATTGAAATAGACTCTAATCATTATGTTTTTGTAGGTTTCAACGTACTTCAGAAAGTAGAACAGCATCTCTTCAAACGCTTTTTAAAGGAAGAGCGGGCAAGTTTTTATTGGGACTATGACTATTATTATATGCAGTCGACCAATGAGGCAGGGAATTATATTCGTTCTTGGCTTGATAAATTCCCTAATGCCTTACCCAATGACAACAATGAGTTATACGACAATCTGGGTAAAGGGAAGAATATCAGCATTATCTCTGCACCAACAGAGAACATGCAAGCGCGTTATATAACCGAATGGTTAAAGGAGGATAATAGATATAAAGAAGGCAAACGCACAGCCATTGTTCTCTGTGATGAACATCTATTACAGACCGTGATTCATTGTATCCCAGATGAAGTAGAGAGCTTAAATGTGACAACAGGTTACCCGTTACAACAAACGCTGATAGCTTCGATAGTTTCGCAGCTTTTGACCTTACAGATGGAAGGTTACTCTATTCAAGAACAAAGCTTTAGGCTCCATTACGTAAACAGAGTATTGCGACATCCATACGGAAAGTATCTTATACCAGAAGTAGCCGAAATCATCGAGAAATTAAATAAGGAACGACAGTACTATGTGAAACCTGAAGAAGGTTTACCATTAAGTTACTATTCAAGTGATAGGCAGAACTTACCAGCCTTAGTCAATTGGTTATCAGAAACCATCCGTTTCATCGGTATAAATGGAGCAGCCGATAAGGATCCGCTCTTCGAAGAGTCAGTATTCCGCATGTACACCCTACTCACGCGTCTATCAGAGCTGATGGCAAATGGTGATTTAGAGGCAGACAAGGTCATCTTTCGTCGACTTTTGACACAGCTGATTGCGTCTACAAGTATTCCTTTCCATGGTGAACCAGCCCAAGGTGTACAAGTGATGGGCGTGCTTGAGACGCGTAATCTTGATTTCGACCACGTTCTTGTCTTATCATGTAATGAGGGAAATATGCCAAAAGGAATAGATGATGCCTCTTTCATACCTCATCTGATACGTAAAGCATACAACCTCACAACCATTGACAATAAGGTTTCTATCTATAGTTACTATTTCCATAGTATGATTCAACGAGCCAAGGATGTCACCTTCCTATATAATAATTCGACACAAGGTAGTCATACTGGCGAAATGAGTCGTTTCATTTTACAGCTGATGGTAGAGTGGAATCACCCAATTCATCGACTAACTTTGCAAGCAGGGCAAGACCCAATGTGTGTTGAAGCTAAGGTTGTTGAGAAGAATGAAGCAGTATTGAGAAAACTCGATGAAATGAGTTATTTCTCACCAACAGCCATTAATACCTATATAACTTGCAAACTAAAGTATTATTTTAAGTATATTGCAGGTATTAAAGAGACCGATGAAATCGATGTTGACGACGTTGATAACCGCATCTTTGGTAATATCTTCCATACAGCAGCTCAGCTCATGTATGAGAAGCTACTACCAAGAGAAATCATCACAGCTAAGGACATTGATAAACTATTAAAGACAGGTAAGAGTACACAATCACTGACCTCTGGGAATGCAGACCTCACCTTAGATGACATTGTAGATGAATCGTTTGCACAAGAGTTATTTAATCAACAACCAGGCACAAGGAAACATCCTAAGCTTAACGGACTCCAACTTATTAATCGTGAAGTCATCATAAAGTATCTTCATCAATTATTACGAATTGATCGGCGCACAGCCCCTCTACGTGTGATTGGGCACGAGTTTCCTGTTAAACGTCCACTGACTATCAAAGTGAATGGGTTAGAGAAACAAATAGAGACGGGTGGACGCATTGACAGACTGGATGAGATATACGTAGATAGTGATAATGCACGCTTGCGAGTTGTAGATTATAAGACGGGGTCAAAAGTAGCAGAATCTCTTAAATCTGTGGATGAGATGTTTGATCCTAAGTACTTAGAAAAAAAGAGTGACTACACAATGCAAGCAATGCTCTATAGCCTCATTGAGGCTACAAATGACATGGAGCACAACCCTAATCACCATGCTGTTAGTCCAGCTTTGCTCTTCATACAACATGCAGGAAGTGAAGATTACAGTCCAGTACTATCAATAGATACGGAGGAGATTACTGATGTCACCGTTTATGAAGAAGACTTTCTCCGTAAGCTCACCGAGATATTAGAGGAAATTCACAATCCTGATATAGCTTTTGAACCTACAAGTAATCCTAAAGACTGTGGATATTGTCCTTACAAACAGATGTGTGGACGATAGTATAAATTAAATAGCAATAGTCACTCAAAGGGATTGCATACCCATACGAGTGACTATTGTTATTTTTAGATGAGGCTTACATCTACCAATATTTTCCAATACCTACATTTTACATCGCAAGCAGTATGTGATGTAAAAGGTGGCTAAGAGATAATCTTAAACTTAGCGAACTTCAATAGAAGTTGTTTTGTACCAGCATTACGGAACGCAACCGTTGCCTTTGCATTCTCTCCTGTTCCTTCAAGATTAATCACTTCACCAATACCGAAGCGTTGATGTTCGATGGTTACACCTACACTGAGGCCAGCCACATTACCTGTCGATGAAACCGAGGATAATGGGGCCTCACCTGCTGATAGGGCCCTACCGCCATTTGTCATGGCAGATGATAACCGCTTGAAATTACCACCCTCGGAAATTAATCTGCGTTTTGTTCGTTCTGAGAAAGGGTCAACGGCTACTTCAGGTCGTTTCCTCTCCGTTATCTTCGGTTTCGGATCAGCCCTAAATTGACTTGCCACAGGATTTGAATTCTGCCATCGTGAGCCCATCTGGCGATACTCGTCGCCCCAAGGTCGACTACCAGTATATGCCTTATTAGGCTCATACTCACGGAAATTATCGCCACTATTCGTTTCTCGCCAAGACCTCTTCGACGTGCGGTCGTCATCCCAAGGCATCAAATGGCGCTCCCTTTCCAAAGCACTCGAAACCTCATTTTCGGTATGAATCAGCATTGGGTCAAAGTCATTTAAGAATCGACTTGGATTATCAAACTGCATTGATCCATAGCGAAAACGGTTCTTAGCGTTTGTCAATATACAATGTTGTTCAGCACGTGTTATGGCCACATAAAGTAGTCTTCTTTCCTCTTCTATTTCACGTTTTGAGCCTAAAGACATAGGGCTTGGGAATATATTTTCCTCCAATCCAACGACAAATACCGTTGGAAATTCCAGTCCCTTCGCAGCATGAATCGTCATTAACGATACTTTTGGCGTATCATCATCATCCTTATCTGCGTCAGTGTATAATGCCACCTCTTGTAGATAGTCGGTCAAGTAGACATTCTCTTCACGTCCTTCCTCACGTCCAGAGTCGACAAAACTCTGCATAGCCGACATAAACTCTTCCAAGTTCTCACGTCGAGCTAAGTCTTCTGGCTCACTACCAGAGTGTATATCTGCACTAATACCACTTTCTGTTATAATCTCTTTCCCCAACTCGTAAGCATCTTTCAATGCTACATTCTTAATAAAACCACTAATAAGAGTTCTGAAAGAGAGTATCTTTGTCATTGTTCCTTTGTTGACATCTAAACCATACTCGATAGGGTTAAGAATTGTCTGCCATAGAGATACAGCGTTTCGTTGAGCACATTCTACAATCTTCTGAATGGTCGTGTTGCCTATTCCACGCGTTGGATAATTGATGATTCTACGGAAAGCTTCTTCGTCATCAGGGTTAGACACCAAGCGGAAATAAGCTATGATATCCTTAATCTCCTTACGTTGATAGAAGGAAAGTCCACCGATAATTTTATAAGGAATACCTTGTTTACGAAACTCATCCTCAAACGAACGACTCTGTGCATTGGTACGGTACAGAATAGCAAAGCTACCATAATGGCAATTGTCATTACGTTTGATACGCTTCAACTCATTTGCAACCACCATAGCCTCTTCCCTATCACTATAGCAAGGCTTATAGAGTACCTTATCACCTTCCTTTTCTTTCGAGTAAACATCCTTAGGGATTTGACGCTCGTTATGCTTCATCAACGAGTTAGCTGCCTGTACGATGAGCTGCGTAGAACGGTAATTTCGCTCTAACTTAAATAGTTTAGTATCGTCAAACTTATTCTTAAAGTCAAGGATGTTATCTATGTTTGCCCCACGGAAAGAGTAGATACTTTGATAATCATCACCAACGACACAGATGCGTCGATGTGTCTCAGCCAATTGACTAATTATACTTACCTGTGCATAATTAGTATCTTGATACTCGTCGACAAGGATGTACTCAAATTGTTGACCATACTTTTCACGAATAGCTTTATGGTCACGAAAAAGTAAGAAGGTATAAAGCAGAATATCATCAAAGTCCATTGCGTTGGCTTGTCGACATCTTGCATCATACATCTTGTATATCATATAGATAGCTGGCATCCGAGCACTTCTATCTCTTTCTATGGCTGCTCGGTCTTCTGCATACTGTGCTGCCGTAATAAGATGGTTCTTAGCCTTTGAGATGACATTATGTACCGTTGCTGGCTTATAAGTCTTATCATCGAGGTCTAAGGCCTTAATAATATTCTTTATGAGTGAACGAGAATCATTCTCATCATAGATAGTAAAATTACTTCCAAAGCCAATAGCCTCCGCTTCACGGCGTAGTATTCTTGCAAAGATAGAGTGAAAGGTTCCCATGTAAAGGCGTTGTGCATCATTAGCCGAAGTAATCTGTGCTATACGCTCCTTCATTTCTCTTGCTGCTTTATTGGTAAAGGTAAGTGCAAGAATGTTCCATGGTGCCAAGCCTTTATTAAGTAAGTAAGCTATCTTATAGGTAAGTACACGAGTCTTACCAGAGCCTGCACCAGCGATGACCAACGACGGTCCTGTGCAATACTCAACAGCTTCTCGCTGACTATCGTTCAATGCTGAAAGTATTGCATCTTCTCTATCTTGATTTATCATCTTATGTACTTAATGATGTAATAATATTGTGTAATGGGACAGAATAGTGATACGAGCCTAATGTTCCTTAGGGAATGCGGGAATGAAAGTCATCTGATGCTCAATCTGTCCAATACGTTTAAACATATAAGGTCCTGGATTCTTTGATGAGAATCGACGTGGATTAGGGAGTGTAGCGGCTATAAGTGCACAGTCTCTCCGGCTCAGTTGACTGGCTTCCATCCCAAAGTTTTGTTCTGCACAGGCTTCAACACCATAGATACCATCCCCCATCTCAATAGAATTAAGATAAACCTCCATGATACGTTGTTTGCTCCACAGTGTCTCAATAAGGAACGTGAAATAAACTTCTAAGCCTTTTCTTATCCACGAACGTCCCTGCCACAAAAAAACGTTCTTAGCCGTTTGTTGAGAAATGGTAGACCCACCTCTTAGCTTCTTACCCTTTTTCAAGTGGTCTTCTGCTGCCTTTTCAATCGCTTGATAGTCAAATCCGTGATGTGTAAGAAACCTTTGGTCTTCACTTGCCATTACTGCGACAGGCATTGAGTCGGGCATCTTCTCCAATGGTATCCAGTCATGATATAGCTTTACTGACTCGCCCTTACCAATCTGTTCAAAACAACGACTAATCATAAGAGGAGTAAAGTAAACGGGTATAAACCGATAGACTACCACTGCTAATATTGTAGAGATAAAAGTAAGGGAGAGTACCCACCTTATCACTTTCAAGACTTTCTTAACCATAAATTATAAGTTTGTTATTTGCAAAGGTACTAAATCTTATTTGATAGTAAGCGATATGAAGCATTTTTTTCCTATTGTGAGAACAGACAAGATATTATTCTTTTCACAACATATCAAATATGATTTAGCATGCGTGATTCTGTGTTACTCTATGAGAAATGAGCGTACTCTACTACATTAGCATCTGTCCCCACATGCGTATAGCCATATTTAGTCCACTCCTAAGAAGAGTCCGCATGTTAGTAAAATATCATTACATAGCATCGAGAAAATACACGCTAACAATGGCTAACACATCTCTTAAATAACAGTTTATAACATACACTGTATCAGAAAGTTACATTTAATATTCAAGAAGACGCTCTTCTTGCCTCAAGAAGGGCGTCTTCAACATGCAAGAAGGGCATGTTCTTGAACGTAAGAAGGCCTCTTCTGCGGGCTTAAAGGGCGTGTGCTATATCCAAGGAGGGCGAAAAATATTGACAGAGAAGTAAAAAAGAGAACTCTTCCCCAGCCCCGAAGACCCCTCCCCCAGCCCCTCCCCGAAAGGGAGGGGAGCGCCTAACGGGACAAAATTTGCTATGATTGTATATATAATAAACAAACGTAAAGAGATGTGTTTCAGCCTTTAATATTCAACACTTAACATCCATCACCCACTATCATAAGCCATCATCAACCAACACTCAACACCCAACACCCAGCAAAACAAGCCATTAACACCAAACATTCAACATCTAACACCCAACATTCAACACCTAACACCCAACATTCAACACCTAATACCCAGCATTCAACAGTCAGTCAAAAGAAAACAAAAAGCCGTAGGAGCTGTATTTAATTACAGTGTCCTACGGCCTTTTATACTATTTGAAAGGTATTAAGGTGAGCGCCTTTACGCATCATCCCAATCCTTTTTCTTACTTAATCAAACTGAAAGAACGCTTTAAGAACTTATCGAGAGCAGCTCCCTGAAGCATACCATTTTGAAGTAAGGCAAGGTCGATAAGCTGATGAACCACCTCGTTGCCCTTAGCATATTCGGCAACTACAGCCTTCTTCTTATCTTTAAGTTCGGATACAGCCTTCTGTGTGTTCTGCATATCATCCTTCTCTTCTTGTGTCAGCTCTTCAGGCTTCTTCTTATCTTGTGACTGATGGAGAGCAGCCAAACGAGCCTCCTGACCTTTCAGTTCGCTATCTATTGGCTTCAGTTCCTCTGTCGTATTGGCAGTAAGTTCATCAAGTACTCTCTTCACTAATGGGTGGTCACTGTTCAATACAAGATTATAAGAATCAGGCAACTGAGCATAGAAGCCCATTCCTTGCTGGTACTGGCTCATCTCTTTCATACGACGCATATACTCGTTCTGTGTTACAAGTACTGGTTGGAAAGACGCTCCGAGTGACTGTACATCAACGGTGAAATTAGCCTTTTCGAGAGAAGGTATCTGTGAACTAAAAGCCTCTGACAATTTGTCAGTCTCGTCAGCTGATAGATTATTCTTCGGTGCATCCTCTTTCTGAATGATACGATCAACGATATCAGAGTCAACACGTACGTAGCGAGTCTTATCTTGCTTTTGCTCAAGCATTGATAGTAATGGAACGTCAAGTTGCCCACTTGCATCAATAACACTATATCCCTTCTGCTTTGCAGCTTCTATATAGCTATATTGTTCCTCCTTATTATTTGTATAGAGGTTTACTAAGAACCCATCTTTATCAGTCTGATTATCCTTCACAAGCGTCTTATACTCCTCAAAAGTAAAGTACTTACCCTCAGTGTCCTTGATAAGTGCAAAGTCCTTGGCACGGTCGTAGAAGTCAGAATCAGACAGCATTCCGTAGTTGATAAAGAGCTTCAAATCATCCCACTTCTCCTCAAACTCTTTTCTATTCTCCTTGAAAATGCTTTGCAGTCTATCAGCAACTTTCTTCGTGATATAGCTTGCTATCTTCTTTACATTCGCATCACTCTGTAAGTAACTACGACTGACATTCAGCGGAATGTCCGGAGAGTCGATAACACCATGTAGGAGAGTCAAGAACTCTGGGACGATACCTTCAACCTGATCGGTCACAAACACTTGATTACAATAGAGTTGAATCTTATTGCGTTGGAGCTCGATATTATTCTTCACACGTGGGAAGTAGAGAATACCAGTGAGGTTGAATGGATAGTCAACATTCAGATGTATCCAGAACAATGGCTCATCATTCATTGGGAAGAGCGTACGATAGAAGCTCTTATAGTCTTCATCCTTCAGACTTGATGGTGCCTTTACCCACAATGGCTCAACGCTATTAATAACATTATCTTCCTCTGTGTCAACTGATTTACCATCCTTCCACTCAGTCTTCTTACCAAAGACTACAGGAACAGCCATGAACTTACAATACTTGTTCAGTAGCTCTTCAATCTTAGACTTCTGCAAGAACTCCTTGCAATCATCATCTATATAAAGAACCACATCACTTCCACGCTCCTCTTTATCAACGTCTTCAAGTGTATATTCTGGGCTGCCATCGCAACTCCATTTTACGGCTTTACTACCTTCCTTATAGCTCTTTGTGATAATCTCAACCTTCTTTGAAACCATGAAAGAAGAGTAGAAACCAAGACCGAAATGGCCAATGATGGCCTCTGCCTTGTCCTGATACTTCTCAAGGAAATCATTAACACCGGAGAAGGCTATTTGGTTGATGTATTTCTCTATCTCCTCTGCAGTCATACCGATACCGTGATCTCTAATTGTCAATGTACCAGCTTTTTCGTCTAAAATTACACGAACACTCAAATCACCAAGCTCTCCTTTGAACTCGCCAATCGTAGAGAGTGTTTTCATCTTCTGTGTTGCATCAACTGCGTTAGATACCATCTCACGCAAGAAGATGTCATGATCTGAATATAAGAACTTTTTGATGACGGGGAATATGTTCTCTGTTGTAACCCCAATATTTCCTTTTTGCATAGCAATATAATTTTAATTGTTTTTTTATTTTGCATACCTTATAACAAACTCTGTGCCATCGTTAGTAATCAACTAATATTTTCAATAATATCACAAGATGCTTTCTGGCATTACTTGTTATTCTTTTGACTTCTCCATATCTAATCATTCTGCACGCAGATTTGTGGACTTATGTGCAAATACTGTTGGTAACGTATGATGCATAGTATTACATCTATATATACAACTCATTCTGAAATAAGTTCTCATTCCCTTGGGTTTCTCAAGAATGTTATATACTTTTGCCTATGAGAATATAACAAACAATAGGTTAATAGTCGTAACTCATTCCTTGAAAGGACAATGCTCTCCGTCCACGAAATAAATCTTTCTTGTTCGAGGCGTTTGCATATTGAGTGAGAGTAGAGCAAGATGATTTCAGCCAAGCAGCGTTATTTTACATACGCAGCGTAGTGAACATTAAAACATTTAGATAATGAAAAAGACTGCTACCATGTGCTTGATATTTCTAATAGCATTATCTATATATGCGGCATCAAGACCTCAGAAGGATATAAAAATATCTCCCGAACAAAAGTTCAAACTGTGGCTTAATGATACTATTAAGCACATTAATGGGAAATATTCGATTAGTTCTGACTCTACGTTATTAACGATAACTGATAGCTTTTCATACATAGTTAAGAAGGGGAAAACTACTTACACTACCAATAGGAATAACTCAGAAGCTATACAAAAAATGTTGGGGAATGCTCATGAACCTTCTTGTCTAAGTTATAGGGTCATTGCTGTTAGACGTGATGAGTTTACTCCATCTGAAGTAGACTACCTTAAATATGAAACTTATTCAGAGTTTCCTCTTATAAAGATCATAGCAAAAGACATGATTATAAATTATAATGAAAATAGAGCTAATATCAATAGTGCTTATATAATAAATAGTCGGGACAATGATACAACATTAGTTGAGTTTAGCTATGAAGGGAATAAGGTTGTAAGAAGACATTATAAGTGTAAACGTGCTAAGAACATAGTACGCTATTGATCAAGAGCCCTTGAAACATATATACTACCTGTATAACAAGGTCATCTCCTGTTCTTTTCTATGATTGATTAATAAGCCCCTCAGGTTATAAGAACTGATAAACACATATCTACCCTACCATTGTCTTCAATCGTGCTTTATCCCAACATGTGTGGAGTTCATGGTTAGTACAAGTGATGTAGACGATCAGCATAATATGATAAACAAGGTTTACCGACAAAAGATAGTACAGACATAAATACAAAAAGCCATCTTGTCTTATTAAAAACAAGATGGCTGATATAGTAAAGAGAAATATATACTATATTAAATACGTAATTCTACTTGATGTTCTTGAGAACAGCAAGGAGATGATCCCATACCATTTGAACTGTAGGGATAAGTAGACACTCGTCTGGTGTATGGACATAACGAAGTGTTGGACCAAAGCTAATCATATCCAAATGAGGATATTTCTCAGAGAAAAGACCACATTCAAGACCCGCATGAATACCAAGAACGAGTGGTTCCTTACCGAAGATATTCTTATATTGCTCAACTGCAACGTGCACTAACTCGGAGTTTGGATTCATCTTCCATGCTGGATAACTGTCATCGACAACAATCTCAGCGCCAGCCAACTCGAAACATGCACGAACAGTGTTGGTCATGTTTACCAAGTTACTCATAACGTTTGAACGCTGTGAAGATACAACTGTCAACTTATTCTCATCGGTCTGTATGCTTGCAACATTGCTTGAAGTCTCAACCATATAAGCCAAAGCTTCGTCCTGACAGTTGGTCAATGGACCATTGTCGAGTGCCTGCAAAGCAAGGATAGCATTGTGAGAAATCTGCTTTGGCATGACTGGTGCCGCCTCTGCACTCTCAAGTTTCCAAGCCATTGATGTGTCTGTAACATGGAACTCATCCTCAACATCTTTACTGAAGACATTCCAGTCTGCTTTAACAGTTTCTTTATTAGCTGCAGGAACGGCGAAGAGTACCTTACCGTCACGTGGGATTGCATTATGCATCTTACCTGAATTCCAGTAGCTTAGACGAAGGTCCATCTTTGATTGTTCGGCATATAAGAAGCGTGCAAGGAGTTTGATAGCATTGGCGCGTTTCTTATTTATATCATCACCAGAGTGACCACCAACAAGACCCTTCAGACTTGCTTCCATGAAGAAATAACCTTCTGGTGCATTCTCACGCTCAAAGTTGAATACTGCTGTTGTACTATTACCACCCGCACAACTTACGAATATTTGTCCTTCATCTTCTGAATCAAGATTGATAAGATAGTTTCCTGTCATGAAACCAGCCTCCAAACCAAATGCACCTGTAAGTCCTGTCTCCTCATCACGTGTAAAGAGACACTCGATAGGACCATGTTCTATTTCGTTAGAATCAAGTATAGCCAACTCATATGCAACACCGATTCCATCGTCAGCACCAAGGGTTGTCCCCTTAGCATGTAGCCATTCACCATCGACATAAGTCTGAATAGCATCTTTATGGAAATCAAATTCTATATCAACAAGTTTGTCACATACCATATCCATGTGGCTCTGAAGCACAACTGTCGGACGATTCTCATAGCCTTTAGTAGCAGGCTTAGAAATCAATACATTGCCAACTTTGTCTACCTTTACATCAAGGTTGCGTTCTTTCGCAAACTCCTGTAAATAACTAATCATCTGCTCTTCATGCTTAGATGGGCGTGGTATTTGGTTGATTTTAGCGAACTGCTCAAAGACGCAAGCAGGTTTTAATTCTACATTTGCCATTTTTAATAATATTTTTTTTTGTAATCTTGCTGTTTTATATTAACTTTGCGGTCAATATAAATGCAAAGATAAAGAAAATGTTTGTAACTTTATTGTTAACATTGTTAATAATTGCTATAGCCATGTTGCTCCTCGGAGTACGTGTACTCATCAAGAAGGATGGTGAGTTCCAGTCGCAGCATATATCAGACAATGCCTATCTTAAAGAGAAAGGTATTCATTGTGTTATCGACCAAGACAAGGAAGCAAGAAGAAGGAACAAGGCATATTAAATAGGAAATAATTAATTAAAACACAATAGAAATGAAGAAATCATTTAGCAGTATGGCAGTGCTTGCTTTAGCATCATTTGCTTTTATTGCATGTAACAATCAACCGCAACAGAACGACACAGCAGCTAACAAGACTGAAACAACATCATCAGCAGCACCTGCAACTGGTGGTCAGAAAGTTGCTTACGTAGAGATTGACTCTATCATGAGCCAGTACACATACTGGAAAGACGTGACAAAGCTCATTAAGGCAAAGGAAGCTAATATTCAGCGTACATTGGCTGGTAAGCAGAAGGCTATTCAGGCTGCTGCTGCTAATTTCCAGCAGAATATTCAGGCAAATAAGTACACACAGGCACAGGCACAGCAGATACAGGCAAGTATCCAGAAGCAGGCTCAGGATGCTGACGCTTTGCAGCAGCGTCTTGGAGCTGAGTACCAGAACGAAGTTGCTAAGTATAACAAGGCTCTCTCTGATAGTGTACACAATTACTTGAAGTTGTATAACAAAGATAATAAGTACAGTATTATCCTCGCTAAGAGTGGTGACAATATTCTTTATGCTGATCCTGCATATAACATCACTGATGATGTTGTTAAGGGAATGAACCAGGCTTATAAAGGGATGAAGAAGTAATTTGTAGGCTTACAGTTACTTTTCAAATATACATAATGAAACCAGTCGTTGTTTACGGCTGGTTTTTTTAGTATATATCCTTGTTAATCATGTACTTTTTGTATTATGCCCATTTGTATTAGCCAATAGGTTCTCCAGCACGGGTAACATGCGATTGAGGTTACCATATTGAATCATAAAGTTCCAAAAAGGTTCAAACTTCTTCCAGCCTCCCATATAAAGGAGATGAGCCAATTGTTGCTTTATATTATCGTGCCCAAAGCTTGCCTTAAAAATATTACTCCATGAATAGAAGTTATGGTAAGCCCACTCGTAGCCTTGTTTTAACTCCTCTGCAGTCAATCCCAATGTTTTGTACACAACCGTTCGAGTATCATATTGACTCCAGTTATAGGATGTAATCCGTCCATCTCGTTCCATCTGTTGAAACAGTCGAGTTCCTGGATAAGGAGTTAAAATATGAAAGGTGGCCGTTGTGATGCTATGTTCAATCCCCCAATCAACAGTTCTTCGAAATACGTTTTTATCATCATGGTCAAGTCCAAAAACAAAACTTCCGTTAATCATGATACCAAGACTATGCAGTCGTTTAACAGCTGCTACATAATCTTTCGATAAGTTTTGTAGTTTGTTACTTGAACGAAGGTTGTCTGGAGAGAACGTCTCAAATCCTAAAAACAAACTTCGTAATCCTGCCTCAGCAGCTTTTTCTATCAAATTACCATTTAGTACTGCTGCAACAGTAGAGGCACTCTGAAAAACTCTACCCATGCCGCGCATACCTTCAAATAATTCTGATGCGAAGTGAGGATTACCTAAAAGATGATCATCAAGGAAATAAAGATGTTTACCAGGCAGACTATCAATTTCAGCTAAGGCATCGTCTACCTTTCGGGTGTAAAACGATTTACCCTCGCTATAGAAGGCATCCTTGTAGCAAAAGTCGCAATGATGAGGACAACCACGGGAAACAACAAGTGAGTTTGGTACGAAATACTTCTCTCTTTTAATAAGGTCACGACGTACAGGAGGAATATTGTCAATGCTTCTCCAACTTGCTACATATCGCTTTTGAGGGTGTCCTTCGCGTAAGTCTTTGATAAATCGTGGGAATGCTTCTTCCCCTGACCCTAATATAAGTGTGTCGGCATGTTGCGCAGCTTCATCAGGAAGACTTGTAACGTGAAGTCCTCCCATAACTACATACACACCTCTTCTTCTATACTCATCAGCAATCTTGTAAGCCCTATAAGCATTAGTAATGTAGACTTGAATACAAACCAAATCTGGAGTATCATCCAACTTTAGTTTCTCAATGTGTTGATCTTGTATCTCTACATCGTCATTTTCAGAGAAATAGGCTGCAAGTGTAGCTAATCCCAAAGGTGGGAAAAGCGAGTATTTGATTGGTCGCCAATAAGGGCTTTCTGCCTCTTGCAACGCTGGTAATATCATTTTTACCCTCATGCTGTTAATTCTTTATTCTTTAAGACAATATATTATCTTAATGAGGCGATTAATTAGGTGGAGCTAATCAACGCATAGAAAATGAAGTTTAAACTATCGTCCTTAATAAATATGTTATACAAAAGTCGTTATTACATTTCATATTTGCAAACTTTTTTCAAGAAAAGTCAATTCGATTAGACTATACTTACATTTTCTATTCTAAAACAGATATATTCTATTTCTATCAAAAATATTCTTGTCATTGCTGTGTTTTTTTCATAGAATAAAAGAAAAAGACAACGAAAAATTTTGAGGTATGAAAATAAAGTACTATCTTTGCACTCGCATTTGAGATAATGCTTGGTAATTCGGTTAAAGGCCATCTTGGAAGGATGGGTGAGTGGCTGAAACCAGCAGTTTGCTAAACTGCCGTGCGCATTCGCGTACCGGGGGTTCGAATCCCCCTCCTTCCGCTTTATCTCATAATCTCAAATGTATTTTGGTCGATTCATCTAATGGTTAGGATACAAGATTCTCAATCTTGGCATAGGGGTTCGATTCCCCTATCGACTACTAAACATCCTCTTTATGGAAATTATTTATTCTGGTCGATTCATCTAACGGTTAGGATACAAGATTCTCAATCTTGGCATAGGGGTTCGATTCCCCTATCGACTACCAAACGAAAGTTCAGCTATTAGCTGGACTTTTTTGTTTTATATGATTGGTGAATTTTGTGGAGGCGATAGAGATGGAGACAACAGATGTTGGAGGACAGTAGATATGTAGTTTGTGGAATTGCTTAGACAGTTGGTGAATTTCAATTTGCTGTCACTGCTGTCATCTGTTGTATGTGCTTAACATGTTAGATTACAGAGAAGTAGATGAAGTGTTAAAAGTGACAGGAAATTAAAATAAAAATATTCTTGTAAGATATGTATATGTACGATGAGGTTAAGAATAGCTTTATAATAAAATCTTTCTTGTCTGCTTAAACTCATATCGGTCGTTAGATTCTAAACATATTTTGTTTTATTATCGAGCAGATAGATTATCTTTTTAGTGCAGGCGTATCGTGCTATGTTAAGTTACAAAGACAGACAAGATACTGATAAGATAATAAAAGATGTTAGGAAACAATACCATCGTAATAAGAACTGTATATATTGTGGTCTTATGATTGGGTTTAAACACATGCTTGTAGATTAATCTATTTACACTTAGAATGTCATTTACTGTTGCTAGTAACTCTCCTACTCTACTGTTTCTTATAAGCTGTTTATGATATTAAACTTTGGATGTAATGTGTGTATATTAAGGTAAGAAGATATAATGTACTAAAACAAATAAAGGCTATAGGAAAACCTATAGCCTTTTATTGATTGTATCTTTATAGAATTAATTCTTAAAGAATTCCTTAACGTCCTCATTTGGGACCATCTGCTCATCGAAGATGTAAGCACCAGTCTTAGGGCTCTTTACCATCTTGATAACCTTTGAATATGCGCGACCATCCGTAGAACCTTCGTGGAGGGTAGCGACCGCTTTCTTTGCCATAGTCTATTAATTTTAACTATTAACTATACTACTCTTTTTAGCGAGCTTACTTAATCTCCTTGTGAAGGGTAACCTTCTTCAGAACAGGATTGTACTTCATGAGCTCAAGGCGCTCAGGAGTATTCTTACGGTTCTTTGTAGTTACGTAACGACTTGTACCAGCTACACCGCTGTTCTTCATCTCGGTACATTCCAAGATAACTTGGACTCTGTTTCCTTTAGCTTTCTTTGCCATGATATTTAGTCTCCTATTACCTTAATGTCCTTCCAGTCAACATAACCCTTAGAAACAGCCTGCTTGAGTGCTGCATCAAGACCTACCTTGTTAATAAGACGAAGACCAGCAGCACTAATCTTCAGCTGAATCCAGCAAGCCTCCTCTACGTAGTAGAACTTCTTGCTGAAGAGGTTAACGTCAAAGCTTCTCTTTGTACGGTGCTTTGAGTGAGACACGTTACAACCTATCTGTGCCTTCTTTCCTGTGATTTGACAAATCTTAGACATTTCTATCTTTGTTTTGTGATTCGTTAATTGATACCTATTCCAAACAGGGTGCAAAATTACAAAAAAGTTTCAAATAAGCAAAACTTTTACTACAATAATTGTTGCTTTTAAGCTTTTTTGCGAGTTTATTCGGACTTAATATCTAATTCTTTTAGGAAATCATGGAATAGACGGATTGCTTTGTTTGTTGCAATGGCAAGATTTATGTCACGTCCGAAGTCTTCGGTTAACTTAAATGTTCTTACGTCATCTTTGTTGCCATATGCCAACCAAATAGTACCCACTGGATGTTCTGCTGTACCGCCTCCAGGGCCAGCTACTCCTGTAGATGCAATGGCAAAGTCTACTCCAATAGTTTTTATAGTACCTAATACCATCTCACGTGCAACCTCCTCTGATACGGCACTTTTCTCCTCAAGTACTTCGTGAGATACGCCAAGTAGTTTCTCCTTTACTTCATCCGTATAAGCAACTACTCCTCCTTTATAATAATTAGATGATCCTGGGATAGCCATAATCGCTTCACTGATACGACCACCTGTGCAGCTTTCTGCTGTTCCAATTGTGTAACCTGAAGCATAAAGGATGTCACCAATCTGACGTGATATTATCTTACTTTCAAATTCCATAAACTTATTCTTATTATAGGACTTAATTTTGTTATTATTCAAAAGTTACTTTACTAAATACTGGGATATCCATCTGTGTAAAGTCTTTGTCTTGATACTTGAAGTTGCCTACACTGGCAATCATTGCTGCATTGTCTGTCGTATAGCTAAACTTTGGTATGTAAATTGTCCAACCATAACGCTCTGCATGGTCATGGAATGCATTACGAAGACCATTATTAGCTGATACGCCACCCGCAACGGCTACATGCTTAATGCCTGTCTCTTTAACTGCTAAGCGTAGCTTCTTCATAAGTATGTCAACTATCGCATGCTCAAGACTGGCTGCAATGTCTTCTTTATGATGCTCGATGAAGTCTGGGTCTTCCTGTACCCACTTTCTCATATTATATAAGAATGATGTCTTAAGACCAGAGAAAGAGTAATCAAAACCTGCTACATTTGGTTCTGCAAACTTATAAGCCAAAGGATTACCTTGGCGAGCAAGTCTATCAATGATTGGACCACCAGGATAACCAAGTCCCATTACCTTAGAACACTTATCAATAGCCTCACCAGCAGCATCGTCAATAGTCTGACCGAGTACTTCCATATCGTTATAAGCATTCACCTTAACAATCTGAGAATTACCACCAGATACCAAGAGACAAAGGAATGGGAATGGAGGCATGTGATTGTCGTCATCGCTTTCCTTGATGAAGTGAGCCATGACATGACCCTGCAAATGGTTAACTTCAATCATAGGGATATTCAATGAACGAGCAAAACCTTTGGCAAAGTTTACACCAACCAAAAGACTACCCATCAATCCAGGACCACGTGTAAAGGCAATGGCTGAAAGTTGTTCTTTGGTTATACCTGCACGCTTTAACGCTTGGTCAACAACTGGTACCACGTTCTGCTGGTGTGCTCTTGATGCAAGTTCAGGAACAACTCCTCCATAAGCCTTATGTACCTCCTGTGAGGCTGTTACATTACTGAGGATAACACCATTCCTCAATACGGCAGCACTTGTGTCATCACAACTGCTTTCTATACCTAATATATAAATATCTTCTTTTACCATTTTCTGTTAGATTCTCTCCTAAGAGAATAAAAGACATTAATGTGTCAGAATCTCTAATCCATGTTCTGTCATAACGAAAGTATGCTCCCACTGAGCTGAAGGCTTCTCATCACCTGTGATAACCTCCCAACCATACGGGTCGTCAGCATCAATAAAGACTTTCCATGTGCCCATATTAATCATTGGTTCAATGGTAAATACCATACCAGGAACCAGTAACATACCAGTACCTTTATGTCCATAGTGAACAACATCTGGCTGCTCATGGAACTCGATACCTACACCATGCCCACAGAGGTCACGTACAACACCATAGCCATTCTTCTCGGCATGCTTCTGTATAGCATGACCGATATCACCTACAAAGGAATAAGGCTTAGCTGCTTCAGCACCAATTTCAAGGCATTCTTTGGCTACACGAACTAATCGTTCCTTCTCTGGTGTTGTCTTTCCAATGATGAACATACGACTTGCATCTGCATAATAGCCATCTACAATCGTAGTCATATCAACATTGATAATATCACCTTCTTGAAGAACATCTTCTTTCTTTGGAACACCATGACACACAACTTCATTAATACTTGTGCATACGCTCTTAGGATATCCTTCATAGTTCAAGCAGGCAGGGATTGCATCGTGGTCCTTGCAATACTGCATACAGATATCATCAATCTCCTGTGTATTCATTCCTGCGTGGATAGCCTCAGCGACAGCATCCAAACAGCCAGTATTGACTATACCACTCTTTCGGATACCTTCAATCTGCTCAGGTGTCTTAATCATATCACGTGTAGGAACAAGTTTGCCCTTCTTCTCAAGAGCCATTATCTTTAAGTCCATTTCGGTTGGCTCCTGTCCAGGAAGACAATGCCACCTTTTCTTTTTCAACTGCATATCGTCAATTTTATCTTTTTGCAAGAATAAAGCAAGCAAACACAAGAAATCATGTTTCTATTTTGTGGAGTGCTGCTTAGTTTCTGCAAAAGTACTATAATTCAAAGACAAAACAAAATAAATCATGTCCTTTCTTACAGAAGAGTCTTATTTGATATATCGTACAACAGCCTACTGGAATGTAATCAAGTAAGGGGTACTAAATCTATATGAATCTCACCTGAAAGACTTCTGCCAATGTTTGGTAATTATTCTGTTTGTCAAGTCTTTATTCTTAATCAAAAAGGTTGAGTTTGTTCTCTCTTGCCTTACTCAAGGACAAAACCTTTTGTTGTTCTTCTTTATAACCAGCTCTTAGCTTTTCGTATGTTGCGTCTAACTCTTTGCAGAAGCGTTCACGCTCTTTTCCATTAAGCAGTGCGGCTGCTATGGAAGGATTGACAGAAGCGTCTTTAACCCATACAACTGGGGCATCGTATAATGGAGCAATCTTCAGTGCTACATGAAGTTGAGAGGTTGTTGCACCACCAATCATAACAGGAATATTCAGTCCTGCTTCCTTAAAAGCTACAACACTATTAACCATCTCCTGCAGACTTGGTGTAATGAGACCAGACAATCCGATCAAGTCTACATTCTCTTCCTTGGCTTTCTTAATAATCTGATCAGCTGGCACCATAACGCCCAAATCAATTACTTCATAGTTGTTACAAGCCATCACAACGCCCACAATATTCTTTCCGATATCGTGCACATCGCCCTTTACAGTAGCCAATAGCACCTTTCCTGCAATAGCCTTACCGTCTACCTTCTCCTTTTCAATATAAGGTTGAAGGATAGCTACAGCATCTTTCATTGTGCGGGCAGTCTTGACAACCTGTGGTAAGAACATCTTACCAGCACCGAACAAGTCGCCTACTTCGTTCATACCCTGCATCAAAGGACCTTCAATAATGTTCACAGCGTGTGGATACTGCTCCAATGCTTCATGAATATCCTCATTCAAATAGGTTGAAATACCTTTACGTAGTGCATATTTTAATCTATCTTCCAAAATATCATTACGCCATGCTTCCTGCGCAACTTCCTGCGTAGCACCGCCATTCTTTTGTGCTTCTTTTTCCTCAAGAATCTTGTTAGCTAATTCTATTAGTAGTTCGTCGGCTCCCTCTACCCTATCTAAAACAACGTCTTTAATTATCTTCAGATGGTCTTCTGGGATATCGGCATATGTCACTTTAGTAGCTGGATTGACAATACCAAAGTCCATACCCACCTGAATGGCATGATAAAGGAATACGGCATGCATCGCTTCACGGATATAGTTATTACCTCGGAAGCTAAATGAAAGGTTACTTACACCACCACTAACGTGCGCACCAGACAG
The DNA here is from genome assembly GCF_003043935.1 of Prevotella sp. oral taxon 313. Classification (NCBI taxonomy): domain Bacteria; kingdom Pseudomonadati; phylum Bacteroidota; class Bacteroidia; order Bacteroidales; family Prevotellaceae; genus Prevotella; species Prevotella sp. oral taxon 313. Next base: position 1,293,125 of record NZ_PYXE01000001.1, on the reverse strand, counting down.
GTTCTTCTTTATCCATTCCGTTGCACGGATGAAATCGACAGCATAGCTATTATGCTCTTTCATACCCATACAAATAGCAAGAATATTTGGGTCGAAGATAATGTCCTGAGGTGGGAAACCCACTTTCTCGGTAAGAATCTTATAAGCTCTTTCAGCTATCTCAATACGACGCTCGTAGCTTGTTGCTTGTCCTTCTTCATCAAAGCACATTACAACAACAGCTGCACCGAAGCGCAGTACATCCTTTGCATGGCGAATAAAGACCTCTTCACCTTCTTTCAAAGAAATAGAGTTGACAATCGCTTTACCCTGTACGCATTTCAAAGCAGATACAACTACCTCCCAATCAGATGAGTCAATCATCAATGGAACACGAGCAATCTCTGGTTCTGATGAAATCATATTGACGAAATGAGCCATCTCATCTTTTGCCTCCAACAGACCGTCGTCCATATTGATATCCAGTACCAACGCACCATCATCCACCTGTTTACGAGCAATTGTCAGCGCCTCCTCGTAGTTCTTCTCTTTTACTAAGCGAAGGAACTTACGGCTTCCAGCAACATTACAACGCTCACCAACATTCACAAATGATATTTCTGGAGTTAATCGGAACTGCTCAAGCCCAGAGAGAATCATCTCCTTTGGCGCATCAACAGGTATATGAGGTTTCTTTCCTTCAACAACCTTTACGTAGCCGCCAATGAACTCTTCCGTTGTTCCACAACAGCCACCAATGATATTCACAAGCCCTTCATCCACGAATGAAGCCATCTGTGGCACCATGATTTCTGCTGTTTCATCATACTCCCCCATCGAGTTTGGCAGACCTGCATTTGGATGGATGCTTATATAATAAGGTGCTTTAGCAGCTAACTCCTTCAAATAAGGGCGCATCTGTTCTGCTCCGAACGAACAGTTAAGACCAACAGAAAAGATAGGATAAGACGATACTGATGCAAGGAAAGCATCGAGTGTCTGACCACTAAGCGTTCTTCCAGACAGGTCGGTAATGGTAACTGACAGCATAATAGGTAAATCGATACCCGCCTTCTTCATCTCTGACAATGACGCATCAATTGCTACTTTAGCATTAAGCGTATCAAAGATAGTCTCAATCAAAACAGCATCAATCCCCCCTTCTATCATCGCTGCAACCTGCTCGCTATAAGCATCAAAGAGTGCATCATACGTAAGGTCACGCTTAGCAGGGTCGCTTACATCAGGCGACATCGAACAAGTCTTGTTCGTAGGACCAATACTACCAGCGACATAACGAGGCTTGTCTGCGGTCGAATATTCATCAGCACACTTACGTGCAAGTTTCGCTCCTGCGTAGGCAATATCACGAGAGAAGCTTTCCATGTGGTAATCTGCTTGCGAAATGCGCTGTGCAGAGAAGGTGTTAGTACTGATAATATCAGCTCCCACCTCTAAATACCTACGATGAATATCCTCTATGATATCAGGGCGTGACAGGTTCAACATATCATTATTACCCTGATAATTGAGCATCTGTAAAAGTTCAAGGTTACCTCGGAAGTCCTGCTCCGTCAAGTGATATCCTTGAATCATAGTGCCCATCGCACCGTCTAAAATCAGTATTCTATCTTTAATGTTATCCCTTAACTTCATTACCTTACTTAATAGTGTTTCTTCGCTCGATCCATCTCTCGGCGGTCTTCCTTCTCTTTTAGTGTTTGCCGTTTGTCGTATTCTTTCTTACCTCTTGCCAGTGCAATGTCAACCTTTGCTCGTCCGTTCTCATCAATGAAGATAAGTGTTGGAATGATAGTGAAGCCTGGAGTCTTTGACTCTGCCTCAAGGTTACGTATCTCTTTTCGGTTCAATAGGAGCTTTCGTGGGCGTTTTGCCTCATGATTGGCATACGACCCATAGAAATAAGGAGATATGTTCATCCCCTGAACCCACATTTCACCTTTTGTTATATAGCAGTAAGAATCAACCAACGAAGCCTTACCAGCACGTATAGACTTTATCTCCGTACCAGTAAGGACAATACCTGCTGTGTAAGTGTCAACGAAGAAATACTCAAAAGAGGCTTTCTTGTTTCTTATCTGTACAGGTGATTTCTTTCTTTTCTCTTGTTGTTCTTTATTCATTATTCAATTGTTGCAAAATTCTCAATATGGTCGTCGATATAGGCTGCAATCATTGCACTCCAGCGTTCTTCATTGACCACAAACTCATCATCAAACTCGTCAAATTCAGGCATCTGTTCATATAAAGCCATGAAATCTTCGTCGGATTCAACAGCTTCAATCGCCTCGTGATACTTTTCGTAGTACTTCTTTCCGTGACGAATGTGTGTATATAACTCACGAATCCCCCAGTTGCGCATAGCTACAGCAAATGGGTTTTTGAAGATGAAAGCGCCATAACCATTGTATATCAACTGGATATAACCGCCATCCATCACCTCTTGATGAAGATAACTCCATGCTAACAGTGTTATCTGATCAGCATTCAGTTGCTGCATAGTCTCCAATGTCAGCTTGTTATCTATTGCATTGCCAATGGCATCAACAAAGACCTGAACAAAACTGTCCATTCCTTCTTCAACGGCTTTGCGTATATCGCTATCTTTTACTTTGACGTCAATCATTGTTATATCTTTTGTTATACAAATCTAAGAGCTGTGCAAGTATCGGCAGAGAAAGACAGTCTTCAAACAACTAAATGTAACTTGCTTCCATTTTGCCGAGTGCAGCTTATTTTCTGCAAAAATAATGCAAACGAGCGCAAAGGAAGCTTGCTTCCATTTTGCCGAGTGCAGCTTATTTTCTGCAAAAATAATGCAAACGAGCGCAAAGGAAGCTTGCTTCCATTTTGCCGAGTGCAGCTTATTTTCTGCAAAGATAACTTTTTTTTCTCGATTAAGTCTTTAAGAAACGGTATTTCTTTCTTATCAGCCTATATACAAGCGATTACAGAGCTTATATTTGCTTGTTTTTTAGTTTTGCTTGTGCTTTATCCTATATCTTATTATGAACGTAATAGCCATTAAACTAACCTGTATGTATTATCAAATATATTTACATGTACGATGGTGTTTTTACTTATAAATAAAGTGGACAACAACATATATGCATTCAATATATAGTGCACTACATCAGTGGGTTATGTATATGCCAAAGTAAGAGACGCCTAATTAGGTTCTTGAAGGGCGTTAACAACATACAAGAAAGGCGTCTTCTGCAGTGTAGGTGAGCCTTGTCTCGAACGTTGTTAGGCATATACTCAAAACAAGGAAGAAAAAGATATTACAAAAGAACATGATGAACAACAGTTATCTCGATAGTCTTATCGGCTACTCCTGTTCTGTTGTATAGATGTAAGTATAAATAGGAGCAAGCTTATTTTCATGCTTCCCTACCCTCCCATTGAGTCTTTTTTTAGCTACAGAAAAGGCCCACCCATAAAAATGAGCAGGCCTTGTATTCTATCATTATAGTTTGATTAATCCTCAACTGGACTGAAATCATCCTTACCAACACCACATAGAGGGCATACCCAATCATCTGGGATATCCTCAAATGCTGTACCTGGCTCAATGCCACTATCTGGGTCTCCAACCTCTGGGTCATAGATATAACCACATGTATTGCATTCGTACTTCTTCATAATGCTTTGTTTATAATGTTTAAGAATATTGTTATTTTGAAATATATCGTGTGCAAAGTTACAAGTATTTTGGAATAATTACACATTTAATTAGTTAAAAAATGCTATCATCATAATGCTTTTCTTTTATGCACAAAGAAGAAATCTATTGATTTACATACGAGTACGATGATTATAGTCGATAATGATTTACCCTTTAAGGATTGAGCTCGTACAACTCACTCGGTATCTTTCGTTTCAAGACTTCGACCATAAAATCCTTCCCAACAACTATTCCACTGTCTCGCAAAACTGTCTCAATCGTCTTCTTAGCTAACTCTGGATGATTGTTTTCATCACTCAGATGGCACAGCCAAACATGGTGTAATATGGGAGAGGCGTTTTCTACAAGTGCTTGTGCACAGGCCTCATTACTTAAATGACCATTAGGTCCACTAATACGCTCTTTCAAGTGTCGTGGATAAGGACCAGCTATTAACTTCTCCGGTTCATGATTAGCTTCAATCACTAAGTAATTAGAAATGGAAATAAAGTGAGCTATCTCCTCTGTTATATGACCACAATCTGTTATCAACGTAAACCTAATACCATTATGTTCTATTGAATAACCGACGCAGTCTGTACTGTCATGAGGGACTTCAAATGGCGTTACCTTGAACTCACCAATAAGTTTCTCTTCTCCTTTCTCCAAGTATCTAACGAACTGCGCATCTACTTTTCGCCTCACACACCAGTTTTGGCTAATCCCCGAATGAACCTTTTCTGTTGTATATACAGGTAGTTGCAAATCACCACTTACCGACCCAACCGACTTAACATGGTCAGCGTGATCGTGGGTAATGAGCATATTATGAACCATTTTTAATTGCAGACCGTAATTGTGGAAATGCTTCTTTAGCGTGCGAATACCGACCCCGCAATCTATCATAAGACAATCTGTGTCAGTAAACAAAAGATAGCAATTACCACTACTACCGCTGCCAAACGATAAAAACTTTAGCATTTTATTTTTATTTTAGGCAAATGTAACAAAACTATTCGGATAGACAAAATATTCTATACACTTACCTCTTGATGCTTATTAATTTTAGGAATAATTAATCATAGATGTTTCTACGAATCAACTAAAACGGTAGTCCAACGGCAAAATGGAATGTAAAGTCACGCTTTAAGTTAGGATGCCACAACGCATAGTGGTCTTCCACGCTTGTATAAGCCGGATTTATCGCTTTCATACCACCATCAAAACGAATGATGAAGTAATCGAAGTTAAGACGAAGACCGAGTCCGTAAGCTACTGCTATTTGCTTGTAAAAATCTTTGAAAAGGAACTGTCCACCTGGTTGGTCAGCATAATCACGTAGTGTCCAGATGTTTCCTGCATCTACGAAGGCCGCTGCGTCGAGTTTCCAAAACAGATGTGTACGATACTCTGCATTCAAGTCAAGCTTCATGTCACCCGTCTGATTAATGAAATCTATTCGACCATCAACACCTCTGAACTTTCCTGGTCCTAATTCTCTCACACTCCATCCACGCACAGAATTGGCTCCACCTGAGAAATACCTCTTCTCGAATGGGAGGACAGTACTATTCCCGTATGGGATAGCGATACCCAATCCTCCATGCAAGGCTAAGGCGTTTCGTTCGTCAAAACGAATTACCTTTGTATAATCAAAGTCAAACTTTGCATACTGCGCATAGGCTATATTAAAGAGCGTTCGCTTTCCTTCGCTATTCTCCTTAAACCTAAAGATACCACTTAAAGCATTCAGCATATTACCAGCTAACTCGACCTTTGCTCTGAGCGCATAGTTAGTACTACTATAGTTCAGTCCAAATCCTGTTCTTAAGATGAACAAGTCTTGATAGTTATAACGCAAGATAGCATTACGTGTTGTCACATTGTCGAGGTAATCATGCTTAAAGGTTTCACTAATCCAAGGCATATATACATAGCTAAGATTAAGTAAATCAAAGTCGTATGTCAAGTGATGTGCAGGGTTAGACCAGTGGTATTTCCATGCAGAAGAGAAGACTCTCCGATGGAACTCTGGTCTGTTTTGCAGGTTCCAGCCCACTGATACTTCTGATGTTGCACTACTTCTCCTTTTGAATTCCTTAGAGAGAAAAGGTGCTAAGAAGCGTGGGAAGCGCAGATGTGCTTGTACGCTATACTCTTCATAATCACTATTCTTATAGCCTTCAAGACCTTTGATGGCCTCAAAAGCAGCTCGAAACTCTAGGCTTAAATGCTCGCTACCTCTAAAGAGGTTTCTATTCTGATAAGAGAGAACAGCCGCAGCACCTAAGTCACCAGCCGTGTTCGTTCCCTCTGGTTGGAATGATATGGTGTTAGGCTTATTGTTTGATACTTGGATGTCAGCATCTAAATAACGTGTAGACGAGGTTGTATAGGTGAAAGCCTTACCTATTTTCAGACTATCATAACGAGGTGCTTCTCTAAAGTTTATATTTGTGTAACGAACAGCCCCCAGTCGTGAGAAGTTATTATAAGTCTTTTGTAAATCGGTAGCAGAGAAGTACTTGCCCTTCTCTATCAGTGTATTATCTTCTAAGATACCCTTTCTAAGATGGAAACCCGTTGAGTCTCCAGGGATGAAATTAACACTATTAATAACATATCGAGGATGGAGTGTAGGAGTAGAATTGCTATTCTCAACATATTTCATCAAGTGTAATGTTACGTTCACATGCTGTCTACCTTGCGTAGAGTCGGCTGTGTAATAGATAAAATCCTTATGAAACCGATAGTATCCAGAGTCGTTAAGGATGTGTGTGAGTCTTTTACGCTCATTATCCAACGATGTAACCGTAAATTGTCGTGGACGTTTTGTATCTGAGTTGAGCTGCGACTCCAGTACTCTCCTTATGACAGAGTCCTCTATCTCATAGTTAAATCGATCAATGATGTATGGCTCTCCGGGATGAAGAAAGTAATTAAGGACAAGTTTCTTACCTCTTACTTTTTTCTCCAAATCGACAGTAGCATTCATATATCCCATGTTCTGCAACGCAACAGTCAGGTCTTCAGAGGAAAGACGAGCCTGAACAGAGTCGTACAACACAGGTTCTTCGCCCATTTTACGGAGTGTGCGATTAATCCATCTCGTGCTATCTTTCCCTGCCATGGTGTATGTTCCTAATGGTATCTTGAATAGAGAGAACCAGCGTGAATTACCTTTCTGGCGTACGTATTGCATAAGAAGTGACGAATTAACATCCTTCTTATCAGAGTGTAACTCAACCTTATCCAATAAGTATTGTCCGTCAGGAACAAACTTATCTGACGAACATGCCACAACAATAAATATCGTCATAACGACAAAGACAGGTGCAATTAATCTGTATAGCTTTGAAGACAGCATTGATATCCTAATTATTTTAGCAGCAAAACACATATAAGTGAGGGCAAAGAAAGTTTACTTTCAATTTGCCGAACGCAGCTTATTTTATGCAAAAATAATGCAAGTGAGCGCAAAGAAAGTTTACTTTCAATTTGCCGAACGCAGCTTATTTTATGCAAAGGTAGTAAAAAGTTAAGAAGTAATAGGCTGTGACTGGATAGTTTTTTGTAAATTTGCGAAGTGTTATCAAAAAACAAGATTAAGCTTATCCGGTCTCTTGAAACCAAAAAAGGAAGAGAGAAAGCAGGATTGTTTGTGGCAGAAGGACCCAAAGTAGTCAATGATCTGCTGCACGAGGGATTTGTGGCTGAAACGATATTAGACGATTTGGACGACATCAAGAAGGTGTCATTCCTCCAACATCCACAGCCGGTATTAGGCGTGTTCAGAATGTCTAAGGAGGATGAAAAACATTCAAACGAATACTCAAGTATCTTTAGTAAACATATTGAGGGCCAACTTGTTTTAGCTCTTGACGGCGTACAAGACCCAGGAAACCTTGGAACTATCATTCGAATTGCGGACTGGTTTGGTATTGAAGACATCTTCTGTTCGCATGAAACAGCTGACTGTTGGAACCCAAAGGTCGTTCAGGCAACAATGGGAAGTATTGCGAGAGTTCGACTCCACTATCTAAACTTGAACGAGTTGATAGACCATCTCCCTACTGACTATCCTATCTATGCCACCCTCCTTGACGGCAACAACCTCTATGAACAGGAGCTTTCCCATCATGGAATGATTGTCATGGGAAACGAAGGGAACGGTATCACCACACAACTAAGAGCCAAAATCAATCGAAAACTACTGATACCAAACTACCCACCAGAGCGAGCAACGGCAGAGTCATTGAACGTTGCCATTGCTACCTCTATCGTTTGCGCAGAGTTCAGACGGCGATAACGCCTACTTCTGTGGGACAAATAACTACTAACCGACAAAGAATCATAATATGATAGACTTACAACAATTGGTCAGAACAAATATTAGAGCACTCATCTCTGACGTTGATGCAAAAGCGGAACAGTCAGAAAGAGATGCTCAACATATTATGCTTGATGCAAACGAAAATCCATATAACAAGCCTTTAAACCGTTATCCATCTGACAATCAGGCAATGGTAAAGGAGGAACTGGCGAAGTTGAGAGGTGTCACTCATAGAGAGATTTTCCTAAGCAATGGTTCTACGGAGGCGATAGACATGTGTTTTCGTATTTTTTGTCAACCGAAGATAGACAACGTTGTGGCCATCGAACCCACTTGTGAACTATACAGACGCTTCGCAAGACTGAATGATATAGAGTATCGTCCAGTACTATTAGATGATAGCTTTCAATTAAGTGCTACGAAGCTTTTGAAGGCTTGCGATAAACATACAAAGCTCATTTGGCTTTGCTCTCCTAACTCTCCAAGTGGTAATACGTTGAATATCATGGAAGTAGAAATGCTACTAAAAGCGTTTAACGGTATTGTCGTAATTGATGAAGCCTACACTGATTTCTCACGTTTACCAGTCTTTCGAGAACGACTATCAGAGTTTCCTAACATGATAGTACTCAATACTTTCTCTAAGGCATGGGCAAATGCAGCTATCCGCTTAGGTGTAGTTTATGCACAAGAATCTATCATTGATATATTTAAGAAAGTAAGTAATCCTTATCCAATCAACCAACTCACACAAGAACAGGCACTTGATGTTCTCAAACATCGGTACGACATTGAGGACTGGATAAAGATTCTTTTGTTAGAACGCAAACGTATGATGCTTGCTTTTGAGAGCTTAGCTTGTTGTGAAAAAGTTTATCCATCGAATGCTAACTTCTTCTTAGCTAAGATGAAAGATGCACAAAGCGTGTATAACTATCTGTGCCAAAAAGGAATCAAGGTAAGGAACTGCTCCAACCTATCATTATGTAACAACTGCCTAAGAATAACGATAGGTGCCAAAGCTGAGAACGCAGAAATCCTTGGCATACTTAGATATTATAAACCAACAAAATAGCTTTATTGATAGCTTGTCCAACTTTTTGTTTATTGTCCAAAACATTCCTTATAGCTTTTGAGATGCTTTATCTGTGAGGGAAAGAAAACTCCTATCTCTTTCTATCAGTGTCATCCATAGAACTATCTAAGTAATTACTTCAAACAACGAAAAGGTTATTAAGGTTGCGAAAAATTATTACATAGCATCAAGCTAAACACCCTCTATACAAGAGTATATCATCTCTTAAATAAGAGTTTGTAGCCGACAAGGAATCAATAAGTTACATATAGTATTAAAGAAGACGCCTTTCTTGCTTCAAGAAGGGCGTCTTCTGTATGCAAGAAAGGCGTGTTCTTAATCGTTGAAAGGCATCTTCTTTCTGCTTAAAGAGCATGTAATGGATTCATGGGGAGCGAAAATAGTTGACAAGAAGAGGAGAAAAGGACCTCTCCCCCAGCCCCGAAGACCTCTCCCCCAGCCCCTCCCCGAAAGGGAGGGGAGCGCCTAACGGGACAAAATTTGCCGTGATTTTGTATGTTAAAAGCAAGAATTAAAAGCTTTACTCAAGCCATCAACACCTATCATTCAACACCCAACACCCGTCATTCAACACCCAACACCTATCATTCTATGGGCCTAATAAACACGTGGGCCAAAGATGGTTGTACCCACACGAACCATCGTTGAACGACATTCAACGGCAATGTCATAATCATGACTCATGCCCCATGAACGTTCTTTGAACGCTGAATCATCTGCAAAGTACTTCTCTTTTAGCTCGTCAAAGAGGTTGGCTGCTAATGTCATCTCACGCTTTATCTGCTCACGATCATCAACGTTAGAAGCCATCATCATTAGTCCAGAGATATGCACATTCTTCAGTTCTTTCCACTCGCCGTTGGCTAACAGTTCACGACAAGCATCAGGACTAAAACCATATTTCGACTCTTCTTCTGCGATATGAAGCTCTAAAAGGACATTGATAATCCGATTGTGTTTAGCAGCTTGCTTATCGATTTCCTTCAATAACTTGAGTGAATCGACGGCCTCAATCATAGAGATATAAGGAGCAATATACTTTACTTTATTGGTTTGAAGATGACCAATAAAGTGCCACTCGATATCATTTGGGAGTGTATCAACTTTACGTGAGAGCTCTTGTACTTGACTTTCACCAAAGAGACGTTGCCCCTCTTGATATGCAGCCTCAATATATTCGTTAGGATGAAACTTACTGATGGCAACCAACTTCACACCATCAGGAAGAGTTCCAAGAACTTTGTGTAAATTATTTGCTACATCATACATAATCGTAAGTACCTTAGATTCTTATCTCTTTATTTCTCGTATTCAGGCTTCTCGTCCTTGTCGTTCTTCTTACCAGCACGATGTTCGAAGACATCCATAATCTTTGTTTCGGCAATACCAACAATCTCATAGTCGATCATTGTAGAACTCATCACCTCTTCTACATGCTTAACAGCGCCACTCACAGAGTGGGCCTGAACAAGATAAGTCACTGAAGAGCGCTTCTCCTTCTCGGTCTTCTCGTCTAAGGTGATGAATGCGAGTCTTGCCTTAAACCACTTGTCATCAGTATCAATATCACTGAAGAAGATCTCACCATACGCTGCTGGAGAGATTGCCTTAACGTCAAATTCACCACTGACGTAGTGTGACATTTCTTCAGTTATAAACTCTTCAGCCTCAGAGAAACTAAAGGCATCAACAACATACTGCTCTATGACCTTCTTATTCTGACCATCTTCCATGGTCTTATCGTATCTAACTCGTGTTTCAAACCAAGTACTTGTTCTACTTCTCATAATTATTCTTTATTTGTTATGACCATCTCTTCCCTCGTAAATATCCTAACTTAAGAAGAGTAAAAGCTGTTTTTATAGATATGCAAAAGTAGTAAAAAATCTGCGTTAATCGGCTAAAAGTGCGGTTAAAATAAAAAAATTGTCTACCTTTGCAGTATTGTATAGAATGAAAGAGTAGATATCTTCGACTCTCATTCATTATCGGGAGAATAAATAAAGTCATTATGCCGGAAATATCAGTTCGTGGACTTGAAATGCCGGAGTCACCTATTAGAAAACTGGCTCCACTTGCCGTTGAGGCAAAAAGACGTGGTATAAAAGTTTATCATTTAAATATTGGTCAACCAGATCTGCCTACTCCACAATGCGGGTTGGACGCTTTGAAGAAGATTGACCGTACACTTTTAGAATACTCACCTTCCCAAGGTTATCTTTCATACAGGGAGAAGTTATGCGACTTCTACAAGAAGTTTAATATTAATGTCAAGCCAGATGATATTATCATAACGGCCGGTGGCTCTGAAGCTGTGCTCTATTCCTTCATGGCTTGTCTAAATCCTGGAGACGAGATAATCGTCCCTGAACCTGCATACGCTAATTACATGGCATTTGCAATATCTGCAGGTGCGAAGATAAAGACGATTGCAACCTCCATAGAAGAAGGGTTCGCCCTACCTAAGGTTGAGAAGTTTGAGGAACTTATCAACGAGAAGACACGTGCTATCATGATATGTAATCCGAACAATCCTACGGGTTATCTATACACAAGAAGGGAGATGAATCAGATTAGAGACCTTGTTAAGAAATACGATCTCTACCTCTTCTCTGATGAAGTCTACCGTGAATATATCTACACTGGGTCGCCATATATCTCTGCAATGCACCTACAGGGAATAGAGAACAACACCGTTCTTATCGACTCTGTATCAAAGCGTTATAGCGAGTGCGGTATTCGTATTGGTGCACTTATCACGAAGAATGAAGAGATTCGCAAGGCTGTCATGAAATTCTGTCAGGCTCGTCTTTCTCCCCCATTGATTGGACAGATTGTAGCTGAAGCAAGTCTTGACGCACCTGCTTCCTACTATCGTGATGTCTACGATGAATATGTAGAGCGTCGTAAATGCCTCATTGATGGACTAAACCGCATTCCTGGTGTCTACTCTCCTATCCCTATGGGCGCCTTCTACACGGTTGCTAAACTCCCTGTTGACGACTCCGACAAATTCTGTCGTTGGTGTTTAGAGGAGTTCAATTATGAAGGTGAGACTGTTATGATGGCACCAGCAAGTGGCTTTTATACTACTCCTGGAGCAGGACGTAACCAAGTTCGTATTGCTTATGTACTGAAACGAGAAGACTTACAGCGTGCTTTGGTTGTGCTTCAGAAGGCGTTAGAGGCTTATCCTGGACGTGTAGAAGAAGAGTAAAGGGCGTTGACTGGGGATTGTTAGATGATGAAGAATAGTACTATAAATTATTCAATACACTTATATGTCGCAAATTCTTCATCATACGATATTCTTCATTCACTACCTATATTTCACTAATTCATCATCACCCTATATTCAACACTCATCATTATAATGAACTATCCGCTTTTTATTGCACGTAAGATATATAACGGAGGAGACAAGACACGTAAGGTGTCAAAGCCTGCTATTACGATTGCTACAGTTGGTGTCGCAATCGGTTTGGCCGTTATGATTGTATCTGTCTGTGTTGTTTTAGGGTTTAAACATACTATTCGGGATAAAGTGATTGGGTTTGGAAGTGATATAACAGTGGCTAACTTCCTTACACTACAGGGTTCAGAACAATATCCTATACAAGTTAACGACTCACTTATCAAGGTTCTTAAAGATGTTCCTGGGGTTAAACATGTTCAACGTTATGCATATACACAAGGTATATTAAAGACGAATGAGGATTTCTTGGGTGTTATGCTTAAAGGAGTAGGACCTGACTTTGATACGACCTTCATACATAACAATATGGTAGAGGGTAGCCTACCCCATTTCTCTGATAAAGAAAGTCATCAGAAACTGGTTATCTCTAAGACCATAGCAGACAAACTCAATCTAAAGGTAGGACAACGTATTTTTGCATACTTCATCAACGACCAAGGTGTAAGGACTCGTAAGTTCACTATTGCTGGGATATATGCTACAAACATGAAACAGTTTGATTCACAGATATGTTTCACTGATTTATATACAGCAAACAAGCTAAATGGATGGGAACCTGACCAATATAGCGGTGCTGAACTACAAGTAAACGATTTCTCTCAGCTCAATCCTATTAGTTCTCTGGTGCTTAGCAAGGTTAAAAATACAGTCGACCACTATGGAGAAACTTACTCATCAGAGAACATCATTGAGCAGAATCCACAAATCTTCTCTTGGCTTGATTTGATGGACTTAAATGTCTGGATTATCCTTGCACTTATGATTGCTGTAGCCGGTGTGACGATGATTTCAGGACTATTAATTATCATTCTCGAACGTACACAGATGATTGGTATATTAAAAGCACTTGGTTCTCGAAATCGCCAGATACGTCATATCTTCCTTTGGTTTGCTACCTTTATTATTAGTCGAGGTCTACTGATTGGTAATATTATAGGCTTTGGTATCGTATTCTTACAAAAGTGGACGGGATTAATTAAACTCGATCCACAAACATACTATGTAAGTACGGTACCCGTAGAAATAAATCTTCCATTTGTTATTGCGCTCAACCTCGCTACCTTGTTGGTTTGTGTTGCTGTCTTAATTGCACCAAGCTATCTAATTAGTCATATCCATCCTGCTAAATCAATGCATTATGAATAGGTGATTGAAGATGTCTTCCTGATCTTCGCATACGATAGTAACAGTTACAAAACAACATATAATAAGGGATTATAAAGACTGGGTGCTACAATATTTATAGGTGATAAAGACATGTGTATATCCTCCAAATTACTTTTCTTAGTAACGCTATCTTTTACTCTCTATGCTTGTAAGCCCAAGGAATACAAGCAAAACAAACAACAAGAAACTGACATACAATTTATCAACAACCGAGACCTTCATTACAAGATATTGAAGGTTGCTTGTGATTCTTGCTTTCCTATTCATGATATTGGCTATCGTGTTCGCATAAAACTATCAGACAAGGAGGATAGTATCATTAAGACTATCAAAAGAGAAACATGGTTGTCTCTCCTTCAAGACTCTACAACTGATTATGCAACGAACGCTTTACTGTATGGCCTTTACGACCGAGACGCAATTGTCCTACTCTATCATAGAAATATTAATGACTGGAGACTATCGATGAAAGAAAATGATTTAATCTATTGGAAAAAGCATATTAAGTAATAAAGCTTATAGTCATCCCTAAGTACTATAAAAGCATGATATTAGTGGGAATATTTAGTGAGGTCAGCTGACAACAAGGCCATTTATGAGCCCTGTACATGTGTGGATAAACTACTCATAATCAGCGTATATCTGTAAGAAATGAAGGTATCCGATATATGTCCTGTATGATGGCACATGAGAGAATGGCCGTTTCCTACATAATATGCTACAATAAGAGTATGCATGGAGGGCTATTCAATAATTAAGAAGAAATCTTACAGCCTAAGAGAAAACATTTCTTACAGCAATAAAGAATGATTATAGCATTGCTCGAAAAGTCTGTTTAACCACAGAGTAAACCTAACATGAAAGATTAATCAAAAGACAATTTCTTCAAACGTGTTCGTAACTCATCAGCCTTTCCCTTCCTGATAGAAAGTGTTACCTCGCATGTATTATCAAAGACTTGATTGATAATACGAGGATTCATGTCCTTAATAATACGCATGACAGCATTCATCATAGGATAAGAGAAGCTGTACGTCACCTCTTCCTCTATGTATTTCTCTTCTATCTCACTATTTGTTATGGCATCTGCAGCAGCCTCTCGATAAGCAACAATCAAACCACCTGTACCGAGATTGATGCCACCATAATAACGAATAACACAAATAAGCGTATTTGTCAAACCATTACTGTCAATCTGTCCAAGAATTGGCTTTCCTGCTGTAGAAGAAGGTTCTCCATCATCATTTGCACGAAACTCAGTACCATCAAAGCCTACTCTATAAGCATAACAGCAATGACGAGCATCATAATATTTCTTTCGATATTCCTTTACAAGCTCTAAAGCCTCGTCAACAGAGTCAACATGATGCGCAAAAGCGAGGAATTTGCTCCGCTTTTCAGAGTAATATCCCTCGCCAATCGCTTTCTCTTTTATTGTCTTATATTTATCGCTATTCATTCAATTAATGCTAATCTTGTATCAATCCAACTTATGGATGACAAGACCAGAACGAAGTTTCGGCTCAAACCATGTTGCCTTTGGTGGCATAATCTTACCACTATCAGCAATATCCATAATCTGCTGCATTGATACAGGATAGAGTGCCAATGCCCAACGCATCTCACCACTATCAACACGACGCTTCAACTCTCCAAGACCACGCAGACCTCCAACGAAATCGATACGCTTGTCTGAACGGAGATCCTTTATGCCCATCAATTCGTCTAAAATCAGTCGACTTGAGATGTCTACATCAAGTACACCAATTGGGTCATTATCATCGTATGTACCAGGCTTAGCCACTAAACTATACCAGTTGCCATCAAGATACATGGAGAATTCGTGCAATTTCGTTGGACGGTATTCATCCTTACCTTTCAACTCAACAGTGAAATTCTTCTCCAAAGCTTTTAAGAACTCAGCAACTTCCATGCCATTTAAGTCTTTGATAACACGATTATAGTCAAGAATTGTCAATTGACTTGCCTGGAAGCATACAGCCATGAAGTAGTTATACTCCTCATCGCCCTTATGATTCTTATTATTCTTAGCCTTCTCAGCACCAACCAAAGCAGCTGCGGCAGAGCGATGATGACCATCTGCAATATATAGACTTGGCATCTTCTTGAACTCTTCAGTAACAGTCTTGATGTCAGCCTCGTCTGATATTACCCAGAACTGATGTCTGAAACCATCGTCAGGTGCAACGAAATCATACTCTGGCTTTGTAGCTGCATAACGAGCCAACAAACTGTCAAGTACCTCATTGTCAGGATAAGCAAAGAATACAGGCTCTACATTTGCATTGCAAATACGAACATGCTTCATGCGGTCCTCTTCTTTATCTCTACGTGTCAACTCATGTTTTTTGATGTTACCAGTCAAGTAATCATCAACAAAAGCACCAACAACAAGGCCATACTGAGTCTTGCCATTCATTGTCTGAGCATAGATATAGTAATGTTCTTTGTCATCTTGTACTAACCAGCCTTTGTCTTGGAACTTCTGGAACTGCTCAACAGCACTCTCATAGGCTCTTGGATCATATTCGCTTGTTCCAACCTCAAAGTTGATTTCTGGTTTTATGATATGATATAAACTCTTTTCGTTGTCACCAGCTTCTGCACGCGCTTCTTCTGAATCCAACACATCGTATGGACGGCTGGCAACAGACTCTACTAAGTCTTTTGGAGGACGAATACCCTTAAAAGGTTTAATTACTGCCATAGTGTTTATCTTTAAGAAAATAATAAAAGGATTGAAAGTCACAATCTATTTTGAAGATTAAGACTATCAATCCTTATTGTATTAGAAAGTTATTTGTTTACTTGGAACTTTGTGTCACCTGTTGCAAAGAAAGCATTAATCTGCTTTGCTGCAGCAATACCAGCATTCGTATTTGCTTCAGCAGTCTGAGCACCCATCTTCTTTGGTGTAGAGAAATAGCGACCCTCAAACTTCTTAAACTCTTCGTCTGCATCTGGCTTAATATCGGTAACAAACTTTAAGTCCTCACGCTCAGCCATCAACTTCAAAAGCTCTTCCTCGTTAATAACCTCTTTACGAGCGGTGTTTACGAGAACTCCTTTCTTTGGAAGAAGATTTACTAAACGATAATCAATACTCTTTACAGTCTGTGGAGTTGCAGGGATGTGAAGTGACAAGACATCACAAGTCTGGAACAACTCATCCTGACTCTTACAAGCATGAACTCCTGCAGCCTCAATAGCATCAGCAGGACAGAATGCATCGTATGCATAGACTTCCATACCAAAGCCTTTTGCAATGCGTGCCACGTTTCTACCAACATTACCGAAAGCAAGAATACCGAGTTTCTTACCCATTAACTCTGTACCAGCCTTGCCATTATAGAAATTGCGTACAGCATATACCAACAAACCAAATACAAGTTCGGCAACTGCATTAGAATTCTGACCAGGAGTGTTCTCTACTACGACATTCTTCTCCTTTGCATAAGCTGTATCAATTGAATCATAGCCTGCACCTGCACGTACTACGACCTTCAACTGCTTAGCAGCATCAAGTACCTCTGGTGTAACCTTATCAGAACGTACTATCATTGCATCTGCATCTTTCACAGCCTCAAGTAATTCAGCTGTACTCGCATATTTCTCAAGTAGGACAACTTCATGTCCAGCACCCTTTAATTCGTTTGTTATACCTTGCACAGCAGCTGGTGCAAAAGGTTTCTCAGTTGCAATTAAAACCTTCATAGCTTTAATGTTTAGGTTAATAAAAAGTAAAGATAATTACTTAGACTTAGCAAACGAAATATTTACGCTTGCTAAGTCTAATGACTATGCGGCTTAGTGCTTAGCTTCGAACTCCTTCATTGTTTCAACGAGAGCCTTGCAGCCTTCAACTGTCATTGCGTTGTAGCAGCTTGCACGGAAACCACCAACATCACGGTGACCCTTGATACCTACCATGCCTCTTTCTGTAGCAAACTTAAAGAACTCATCTTGAAGTTCAGCATATTCATCGTTGAGTACGAAACAGATGTTCATGTAAGAGCGATCTTCCTCACACATAACTGTTCCACGGAACAACTTATTGCGGTCGATCTCACCATAAACAATATCAGCACGCTCCTTAGCAAGTTTCTCCATAGCTTCTACACCACCATTAGCCTTAATCCAACGGAGATTTTCCAATGCTGTATAAATAGGTACTACAGGAGGAGTATTGAACATAGAGCCCTTCTTGATGTGTGTACGATAATCCAACATCGTTGGGATTTCACGCTGTACACGACCAAGAACGTCGTCCTTAATGATGATGAATGTTACACCTGCCATAGAGAGGTTCTTCTGTGCACCACCATAGATGCAATCGTACTTAGAAACATCTACTGGACGACTGAAGATATCAGAAGACATATCACCAATCAAACGAACTGGTACATCTAAATCTTTGTGATATTCTGTACCATAGATTGTATTATTGGTAGTTACGTGCAAATAATCCAAATCTGTAGGAACATCGAAATTCTTTGGAAGATAGGTGTAGTTTTCATCTGCTGATGAAGCTACTTCAACAACATCTCCAAACAACTTGGCTTCCTTCATTGCCTTCTTTGCCCAAACACCAGTATTCAAATAACCAGCCTTCTTTACCAAGAAGTTAAAAGGAATCATGCAGAACTCAAGTGATGCACCACCACCTAAGAAAAGCACTGAATAGCCTTCAGGAACATTTAACACTTCCTTTACTAAAGCCATTGCTTCGTCCATTACAGGTTGAAAATCCTTTGAACGGTGGCTGATTTCAGCAATTGAAAGACCAATTCCATTGAAATCTAAAATAGCACTTGCTGTTTTCTCGATTACTTCACGTGGAAGGATACATGGACCAGCACCAAAATTGTACTTTTTCATCTGATTGTTTAGTTTAAGTTTGACTTATGTTTTGTAGTTATTATCAGTATTAAATATTGTAATAGGTTTCTATAGTTTACGATGCGAAGATACGCTTTTATTTTTATACTTCCAAATAAAATACCACTTTTTTTATCTGTAAGATATCAAACGATTTATACATGTCGACGGACATGATAAGGAAAAGGTGACACATTGTATAATGCGTCACCTTACTTCTTCCACAACGGTACGAATACCTTTTATTTTTTCTCCTTTAGTCAGAGAGATTATTTCTTTTATCTTTGTGCGTACCACTGCAACATAAGCAAAACGGTCCTTTACGTCAATCTTTCCTATCTCAGAAGACTTCAATCCTCCCTTTTTACAAAGAAAACCTACTATATCCATCTTTGAGATTTTATCTTTCTTTCCTTTACCTATATATATAGTAGCCATGCGAGGCTGAGCAGGTTTCGGTAAAGACTCTGGTATCTTATACTCCTCATGTTCATTGCTAACATACTCTGGCAAATGTTCTTCTGGCCCAAGAATGAAGAAGGTTCTGCCTTCTTTGTCCCAACGTGCTGTACGTCCTACCCTATGCACATAGCTATCTTCCGTTTCAGGGAAATGATAATGTATAATATTATCAACATCAGGAATATCCAGTCCACGTGAAGCCAAGTCGGTGCTAACAAGTATTGGTGCTGAACCATTTGAAAAACGATAAAGTGCAGCTTCACGCTCACGCTGTTCTAAGCCACCATGGAACCAACTAATAGTAAAACCCTCTGCCTTTAAGAATGTGGCAGTACGCTCAACAGAGTCACGATAATTTAAGAATACAATACTACTCTTATCACCTAAAGAAAGTAAAAGTCTCTTTAACACCTCCAGTTTATCCTTCTCTGAACTTATAACCGTGTAGAGACGAATACGATCAGGAATAGTCTCTTCATCTGTACGATAATCCAAATGAACAGTTCTTCCCATTGATACAAAATTAGGAATAGTCTCTGACTCTGTTGCTGATAGTAAGATTCGTCTTTCAATATTTGGTAACTTACAGAGAACACTCATCATCTCGTCTTGGAAACCAAATTCAAGGCACTTATCAAACTCATCTATTATAAGCCACTTTATTGTTTCTGCTTTAATATTTGATTTGTCAAGATGATCATTCAATCGTCCCGGAGTAGCAAAGACTACTTGCGGCTTTATATCTCTCAATACACGATGCTCTTCCATCGTTGGACGTCCACCATATAATGCCATAGAGCGTAAGCCGCTACCCATGTCTTTAAGTACATTAGCCGACTGCAATGCCAACTCACGTCCTGGCACTAAGACTACAGCTTGCAACTCATCAGACTTTGCATCCAACCGCTGAATCAATGGTAGAAGATAAGCGTATGTTTTACCGGAACCTGTCGGTGACATAACGACAACATCCTTCCCTGTATGCAACACTGCGTCAGCCGTAGCTTCCTGCATTGCATTGAGTGTTATGCCAAGCTTATCAATAATATCGTTATTCATCATTACTTTTCCTTTCTCAACTTATCAATTTCGTCAAATTCCTTACCCATATTCAAATTAAGATAAATAGTATATAAAGGAGCTAACCATTTGCTCTTAGCTGTTGGTGAAAGCTCTCTGAATTTCTCCATATAGGGTTTAGAACGCTGATATAATGTTATTATCTTTTCTTTGTTGGCCCGATACTTCTGCCTATCCTTATTTAATTCTATGGCTTGATTAAAATAAGCAAGTCCAATGTTATAATAGGCATCAGCATAAGAGTCGTTATCTTTAATCAATTGTTTACAAATTTCAATACATTCGTTGTACCTGCCAAGGTTCAACAACGCTGTACTCTTTGCAAAACGAAACAACAGACTTGTAGAGTCAGCCTTCAATGCACGGTCCGTAATCTCCAATGCCTTCTGGTGTTCTCCTATCTTAGCATAATATTCAACTAATCGTGGGAAGAAGAATGCAAAGTTAGGATATTGCTCGAAGCCAGCTTGCAAAGATTTTACGTACATAGTTGTATCCCTCTTTACCAAATAAGCCTCAGCCTCATACTGCCTTACAAAGTTTAGCATAGAAGTATCACGTTCGGCCTGTTCCTTAAAGCGCATAATTTTATCTGCATCGCTTAGCTTATATCCACAGAACATAGCCCAGTAAGCAGCATGTGGTATAAGTGCATCATTCTTCATATAGTCATAACCTTCAAAAAGAGGATAATTTGCTGACTCCAAGTAATCGCTATAATAATCAAATGCGGTATTATAGTCTTTCTTATGAATAAAGTAAGAACCACCATTGAATAGATTTGGGCGAATAGAGTTTAGGAACTCTGCATGCTTAGTCCTATACTTTGCACGTACCCTACCCTCAGCATCAGGTTTAGCATCAAGAGAGTCAAAGCGTGACATTGTATCATACAATCTTCTCGTTACAGAGAAGAATGCTGCAGTGTCATACTTTTGTTTCAAATAAAGTTTCTCATTTCCCTGCTCATACTGTTTTATCAATGCATCACATAGGAGGAGCCATATCTTATTATTTTTCTTAGATACTGAGTCAACCAGCAATCCACGAAGTGTATTCTCAGCTTTCGTGAGTTCCTTCCCAGACTTTATCTGATCACGTACAGTCTGCAACTGCTTCTTCTGCGCAATCCCAGTAAGAGGAAAAAGCAGACATATATATATTAAAAATGACTTTATATACTTCACTTTCTATAATTTGTTACAAGAGGTTCGAGTTCTTCAGCCTTAATTTTATCGTTCAATACAGTATAATCTAAATAGAGAGGACCTACCCAGTCTACCCTATTTCTACGTGGATCTTTTGCCCTTACACGCTCAAGATAAGTACGTGCTTCTGCAAAATACTTCATATATTCATTATCAGAGACAACTTCTTTCTTCTTCCTTCGTTCAGCAACATCTTCACGTACTGCCATTCCAACAGTATTCAAACAGACACCTATATTATAGGCAACAGGAATACTACTTGGATCAATTTCATCAGCATGTTTATAAGCATCAATAGCTTCTTCCCAACGTTCTGCATGCATAGCAATTTCACCCTTAAGTATCCATGGCACCGTTGAGTTTGTGTTCTCTTCAAGTATTCTATCTATAAAATCCTCTATATTAAATTTAGGTGTAGGATTTTGATAGAACTTCATTATCCATGAGAAATAGGTTTCATTCGTAGGATCAGTACGATAAAGTTGCTGTATCACAGACAGATAACGCAGGGAATCTTCCTCGTTTACCATCTTATTATGCATACATTGTGCTTTAATTTCAGCTGCAGCTTGTGCAGTCTCATCATATTGAATTGCAATATCAGCATATTCATCAGCTTTCTCTAAGTTGTGAGCTTTTAAATAATAATAAGCAATGTAATAAGCTGCAACACCTGACTCATCGATATTATCCTTTACCAATGGAGATTTACGAGCTTTTAGATATAATTGTAAGGCATCAAGTCCTTCATTTCTCGTATAACTTCCTTTGCTGAAATACTTACCAGCATCTATCAACATTGGGTGCAGGACTGCAAGTCGATTCTTGTTTTCCTCTTCAAACTTTGGATGAACTTTCCCCTTTCGATTAGGCATCCTGTCAAACTCATCACTTTTCAATGAATACTCCACACCATCTACAACAGCTTTGAAGATGGCTACAGAATCCCTATTCGAATGTTTCTCTACACGGGTGAAAGCTTCTTTTGCGAGGCGGTTAAACGACTCAGCCTGCTGATATGTTTCTTGTGCCTCTGCGATATTCCAACTTGTAAAAATAGAAATAATCAGTATTAGTACTCTTTTCATCGGCTATATTTTAGTAACACAAAATCCCCTCTTATATGACTTAACAAATGAATTCATATAAGAGGGGGATTATTAAAGACTTTTACTGCTGAACGCCAGCAATAGCTGCAGCTTCCAATGTCTCAGGAGCTTGTGCACCCTTTACGAAATAGTAGCAACCGTAAAGTGGGTAAGCCCAAGAGCTCTTCTGCTCTTTAAGAACATCAAGCTTCTTAGCTGTCTCAAGATATGAAATAGCCTTATTGTAAACATCGTTGAACTGAGCACGTGCTGCTGGTGACAATACACCCTTCACAGATGCTACACGATCCTGTGCCTTATAGAACCAGCACTGACCGATAGATGCATTGATAGCAATCTTTGCATTATCATCCTTTACCAATGCCAAAGCCTTAGTAAGGTAGTCAGCAGCCTTCTCGTATTCCTTCTTTTGGCTTGCGAACTGACCGAGCATTACCAATGCACCATAGCTATTAGGATTCTTTGCAAGGGCAGCATTTACAATTTCCTCTGCCTTGTTCTGCATACCAAGTGAACTATAAATAGATGTCAAAGTTGTCAATACTGCATCATTATCAGGATCTTGAGCATAGATACCAGCAAGCTTATCAGCATAAGCAACAGAGTCCTGACGAGTCTTCAGCTGTGCACCCATGATAGCCAACTGCAACTGCTTAGCATCCTTACTACGGTCCTTGCTCTTTACAGCGTATTCAGCATACTTCTCAGCCTTCTTGTAGTCCTTATTCTGATAAGCATAATAAGTTGCGAAATAAGCAATCTCATTCAAGTTCTCATCCTTAGACTTATCAAACTTAGAGAACATTGGTTCATCAGCAGAGTCTACGTAACGAGCAAGATACTTATAAGCATTTGCATCGTCCTTAGCACCCTGATAGAAGATACCACCATTAATCAACTGTCCACGAAGTGGGTAGAGCTGATCAGCAATATCTGTATACTTAGGCTTAATCTTACCCTTTGCATTAGGCATATTGTCATACTTGACTACTTCCTCAGCGGCATCGAAAGCCTGACCTACAGCCTCATAGAGACCTTTCTCATCAACAGCTTTGTTACCTTCCTTACCCATTTGCTGGTTAGTCTGGTTCTCAAGCTGAACACCCTGCTCTGCACTTACCTTCTTCATAGCAAGTTGATAGAGCTTGTCATAAGCCTTTGCCTTCTCAGCATTGTCTGTAAGCTGTCCGAGGTTAGCCTTAACGAGCTCAGCAGCTTCTGCATAGCTTTGTGCCTTAAGGATTGCCTTCAGTGGCTCGCTGTCGCCAGCGAATGCAGCAGATGTACTGAGTAACATCAATGCTGCGAACATTAACTTCTTCATATTAGTAATCTTTATTAAAAGGTTTATAATCATGTATTAATTTTGAATTCATTCTTATGATTACTGCTGTCTCTTATAATCTTGGTACAAGTAACCTGTCAACATTTCAACTTGTCGACAGGTCAACTCATCATATTACTCGAAATCAACAGGTGTAACCTCTGTATTATCTGCTGCAGATGATGCATCTCCCTTGATATCCTCACCTGTGTTTGGAAGGTCTTCACGACTATCATCCTCAACCTGTGACTCCATATCTGAGCTCATCACCTTACAAACAGATGCGATAACATCATTCTTTTTAGCGAGGTTAATCAGGCGTACACCTTGTGTTGCTCGACCCATTACACGGCATTCGGCAACCGACATACGGATGACGATTCCGCTCTTGTTGATAATCATCAAGTCGTTATCATCAGTAACGTTCTTGATAGCAACAAGTTTACCAGTCTTATCCGTGATATTCAGCGTCTTAACACCCTTACCGCCACGATTAGTTAATCGATAGTCCTCTACCTGTGAGCGCTTTCCGTAGCCCTCCTCAGATACAACCATAACCGTCTCGTTAACAGGGTCATTAACAACAATCATACCAACAACCTCGTCCTGACCATCTTCGTCCAAACGCATACCACGTACACCTGTAGACACGCGCCCCATAGTACGGATATTTGACTCATCGAAGCGACAAGCACGACCATTGCGGTCAGCGATGATAAGTTCGTTATGACCATTTGTCAGACGAACGTCTACAACCTCATCTCCCTCATTGATGTTAATAGCAATCACACCATTGGTACGAGGACGTGAGTAAGCACGGAGAGAAGTCTTCTTAACGATACCCTGCTTTGTTGCAAATACTACATAGTGAGAATCGAGGAAGTCATCATCATCCAAGCCCTGAATACGCAAGAATGCGTTAACAGAGTCGCCCGGCTCAAGTGAGAGCATATTCTGAATAGCACGTCCCTTTGAGTTCTTATCGCCCTCTGGGATGTCATAACACTTCATCCAGTAGCAGCGTCCCTTACGAGTAAAGAACAGCATTGTCTGGTGCATTGTTGCTGGATAGATATATTCGGTGAAGTCCTTCTCACGTGTGCGAGCACCCTTAGAACCTACACCACCACGAGCCTGCTCCTTAAAGTCTGCAAGTGGAGTACGCTTGATATAGCCAAGATGACTAATAGTAATAACAACAGGGTCATTAGGATAGAAGTCCTCAGCATTAAACTCATGCTCATCAGGGATAATCTCTGTACGACGGTCATCTCCATACTTCTCCTTAACCTCCTGCAACTCTTCCTTCATCACTTCCTTACAACGCTCAGGGTTATTAAGAATCTCCTGCAAGTCCTTGATGGTTTGCATCAATTCCTCAAACTCTTGATGCAACTGGTCAAGACGCAGACCTGTAAGCTGTGACAAACGCATATCAACGATAGCTCTTGATTGAAGCTCATCGAAGTCAAAACGCTTCTCGAGGTTTCTTTGGGCATCTGAAGGTGTCTTGCTGGCACGAATAATACGGACAACCTCATCAATATTATCACAAGCCTTAATCAGTGCTTCTAAGATATGTGCGCGTTCCTGTGCCTTCTTCAAGTCGAATTGTGCACGGCGGATAGTGACATCATGACGATGCTCTACGAAGTACTTAATACACTCACGAAGGCTCAACAGACGTGGACGACCCGCTACCAATGCGATACAGTTTACAGAGAAAGAACTCTGCAATGCTGTCATCTTGAAAAGCTTATTCAGAATGACGTTTGCATTGGCATCACGCTTCACATCAACAACGATACGCATACCTTGACGGCCCGTTTCGTCATTAACGTTAGAGATACCCTCCAACTTTCCTTCCTTCACGAGGTCAGCAATATATTCAATAAGTTGCTGCTTATTAACTCCGTAAGGAATCTCTGTCACAACAATCTTATCGTGGTTCTCATCGCTCTCTATCTCAGCCTTAGCACGCATTACGACACGGCCACGACCAGTCTCATAGGCATCCTTAACACCTTGAAGACCATAAATATATGCACCTGTTGGGAAGTCTGGAGCTGGGATAAATTCCATTAATCCATCAGTAGAAATCTCTGGATTGTCAATATAAGCACAACATCCATCAATAACTTCGCCAAGATTATGCGTAGGGATATTCGTTGCCATACCCACAGCGATACCATTACCACCATTTACAAGCAGGTTAGGAATCTTTGTAGGCATCACGGCTGGCTCGCGCAACGTATCGTCGAAGTTGTTGACCATGTCAACCGTATCCTTCTCGATATCGTCCATAACGTGCTCACCCATCTTTGAGAGGCGGCACTCAGTATAACGCATCGCAGCAGCAGAGTCACCATCGACAGAACCAAAGTTACCCTGTCCGTCAACCAACTTGTAGCGCATATTCCAGTCCTGTCCCATACGCACAAGCGCACCGTAAACAGAAAAGTCACCATGTGGGTGATACTTACCAAGTACCTCACCGACAACGCGGGCACACTTCTTGTAAGGCTGGTTGCTAAAGTTACCGATACCACGCATACCGAAGAGGATACGGCGGTGAACAGGCTTAAAACCGTCACGAACATCAGGGAGGGCACGTGCCACAATCACCGACATTGAGTAGTCGATGTAGGAGCTTTTCATCTCCTCCTCGATGTTGATCTTCATAATTCTGTCCTGATCAATTGTCTGATTTTCGTCCATTATATATTTTTTCTGTTATAAATTTCTATCACTTTAACGAGCTCTTCTTTGAAAGGCTAAAATTGCCCACAATAGCCTTTATTTCCTTTCTGAGCCGTTTTCGCACTTTTTCAAGGTGTAAAGATACGAACATTTTTTGATACCACAAAGGGCTTATAACGAAAAAATGTTATCAAGACCTATTATTTTGAAGTGTTTATTTCTTTTTAGGATTTACATTAAATCGCCATGACAGGGATAACATTACATATCGTGGAATACTATTATTCCATGTTTCCGTTCTTCCTTGTGCGTTCATTAAGTATTGAGTATTAGAGAGCTGACGGAGCATATCAAAGCCTTGCAACTTAACTAAAAGTTTTTTATTAATGAAACTGCGACTAAGTTGTGCATTCCATATCCAGTCAGTAGTATTCATTTCTGAGAGCTGATAACCACGGCGAGCAAACATTGTTAGGTCGGTTGTTAATTGTAGTTTCCAAGGCAAAGTTATTTGCGCATTCATACCTATATTATAATCTCCTGCATGAATATTATTAAATCCCTCACGCTGGCTCTTGATAAGATAATATGTACCTCCGCCATGAAGTGTGAACTCATAGTTATCATCGGGACGATAATTAAGTTTCAAGACGTTACTTATCTTCCAGTTATTTACAATACTTCGTTGACTTTGTGTAGCCCCTTGTACCATTGCCATGTCAACGTTATGATTATAGTTAAAGGATGCTTGATTATCAATACTTAATTTCTCTTTTTTATCCAATGGACGGGTATATCCTATCCCTAAATCAATGCGATAGTTACCATTTACGCTAATGGGCTGAACGGTTGAAACACCTGTTTGTTTATCAAATACAAGACTATAAGCCACAGCATTATCCGTCTGATGATAACCCGTATTAATGTTAAGGCGACTATGTTTCTTCCCCTCAAATGTCTTACCACCTTCTATGTCATAATAATGAATATTACGAAGCTGCGTATTGCCTAATATGATATTCATAGGGTTGCTGTCATCACGATAATTAACCATTGTTGTGAGGTCAGGGAATTCAGAATTCATCTTAGCTTTTATCTCCCATGCGTTACCCTTTAACCATATATTAGGTTCAAAGAATATGCTCTGTCGAGACACATCGTGTCGTCCCATGCGTTGATAATAAAGGTTGGCATGAGCTATACGAACAGGCAGATTGACACTTATTTCACACTTCAAGAGTTTACTATGCAAGTCTCTATAGCAGAAGTTAAATTGATGACTATTTTGATACTCAGTAAAGTGATAAGTATTCCCATTATCAAGGACTGTAGCCAAGATGCTTGTGGCAGAGGGCAATCTATCGAACAAACTACTATCACGTCCAGAAATCTTATCAAGACGATAGAGTGGATTATCCGTTTTTATATAAGAATATGCGTAATTATACTCAGGTTGTAAGCTGATATTTCTAAAAGCCCAATTATAACTGATACCAGCTGATAACTTAAGGTTTTGATTAAGGCGGTTTATATATTGATTACGATAATCTCGGGGAAGACTATGCTGTAGATAGGTCAAATCCTGTAGAGAAAAGGTCTTTTGCGTGTTACGGTTATAATTGATTCCAAAGTTCCACCTAATCATATCAGCAATAATGCTGATACCATTTCTATTTTGAAGATTAAAATCAACATTCCTCGATTCAAGGCTATTTGCCGATAGCATACGGTTAAGTAGTGATTGATTATCAGAAGTCTCAATACTACTATTATTTAAGCCATGACTATGGGCATAGGAAAAGGAAAGATTATTAATCGTATAATATTCGTCTTTTTGGATGCATAAATTGCTACCCGCTGTCCAATTATCAGAACTTCCTAACGACTTATACCTGCTATGCTGATATGAATCTCCACCATACAAGAATGTTTGTTTAGATGAGTGAGACTCGTTGTCAGTATTTGTATGATTCCAAAGGCTACTAATATCGAACCAAGAAAAATCATTTCCTAAAAAGCGCATATATTGAGCACCAACCGTTTTAGTCGTCTGCAATCCACTCCCTACATCTTGTGGGCTCCACTCACCATTAAGTGCTGCTCGCTGATTGTCGTTAAGGTTGTTGCTATTGGCAAATATTCCGATGCGTTCTTTGTCAGAGAACTTTATGGCTAAGCCACGTAGCTTATATCTGTTGTTCGAACCTGCACCAGCTTCAACGTTACCCATATAGCCTACGGCATACTCCTTCTTCAGCTTCACATCCATCACATAGTTCTTGTCGCCCATATTACGTCCTGCCAACTTTGAAGCTGCTCCCGACTTGTTAAAAACTTTTATTTTATTAACCGTATAGGCAGGTAGATTCTCCAATGCCAACATTGGGTTCCCACTGAAAAACTCTCGTCCGTTGACTAAAAGGCTTTGAATATACTTGCCATTGACAAATATCTGCCCATCTTTGGTCAGTCGTGCGCCTGGCAACTTGCTAATTAGCGCATCGAGCATGCTCCCCTCTGCAAGGTTGAAAGCATCAGCATTATAAACAATCGTATCGCCTGCGACAACCATTTTAACCTTTGTAGCCTTTACGGTCACTTCTGCCAATTCGTGCGCCTTTGCCAATCGTATAGGCTTTACAGGTACAAAAAACTCACGCTTACTCCTCAAAACACAGCGCATATAGCCGTCCTCATACCCCTCTGCACTTGCCCGCACGATATAATTCCCAACCTTCGTCAAATTTTTTAATTGATAGAATCCCGCATATTCTCCAGCCTCTGCAGGATAGGTAATCGTACTATCAATGACCACACTGTCTGATGTCATCAGGTAAACCTTGGCACTTGGCACTCCAGCTCCCGTCATGTTATCAAGCACTCGCCCTTGAACAGGGATTGCGTCATCTTTTGCATGTACATTACTGCAGCAAAATAATAACATTAACAACAAAAGTAGTCCGTTTCTCATAAGATGTTTTTAGATTTATATTATATCAATGATAAAGATTGTTTAATGTGTTTACAAAGTTAAGTAATATCCTACAGAAAGCGAAGAAAATGAACGTAAAATACTAAAATAACTATTTCATTTTAGGTATAAAATAGATTATTAAATCTAAATATCTTCTTCGTACAGAAACAGAAAAGAAGCAATAATGTTAATATTTTTCCTCTATTCCAAATGTACTACGGCTTAACTACAGTCGAACTAAGCCTTTACTACCATCTAAAAGACGCCCTTTTAGCATGTTGTTAACGCCTTTCTTGACTCTTGTTAGGCATCTTCTCCAACGCCATTTATAACTATCTAAGAACGAGATAGTTGTAAGAAAGATTAAAAGACATTTGTTTCATTCTCCAACCCAACTACTCACAAAATAATGTAAATATATTTTATTACATTCAACAAATAAAGTAGTTCTTTTACTCCAAGTAAAAGAAAGCCTACAATAGCAAACTTAGTTATGGAGTTCTAAAACATATATATCCGACCACACCGTTACATCAACAATCACAGAACTATCCTCTCGCTGAAAACGAAGAATATTACTCGTATGCTTCATGGGTTGTAGTCGATAGCCATGCAATTGAAGTCCAGAGATAAAAACATGGTAATATTCCTTGTTCCAAAAGACGACTTGTAATGCTCCTCCCCTATCGTCAATGATTGCTATACTCGAATTATCCTTCTTTGCAAAGAGTCGATAAAAAGGCTGTTTCTCTTGATTGAATTCGCTGTTTGGACCGACATGCCATCCCCAAAGCTGACGAGCATCGTCATTCACCAGCTCAGTCGGTATTCGTCTAAATCCGTATTTACTAAAAAGAAAGGGGGCTATTGCCCTTTTACCCTTCTGCACCTGATATTGTAACAGGTCTAATATAGGGACTTGGAGCAAAGGAAGATTCCCCTGTGCAAGGCTGCACAGAGGAATCAATAAAAGGATGAAAAGACTTAAAACTGTCCGTTTCATGATAATTCTTCTAACTCTTTGAGCCAATTTGTAGACATAGCGTCTGAAGGCATTCGCCAGTCGCCACGTGGAGAAAGGCTCACGCTGCCCACCTTTGGTCCGTCAGGTAAGCACGAACGCTTAAACTGCTGTGAGAAAAATCTACGATAGAAGAGGCGTAACCAATGTAGAATAACATCATCAGTATAAACACCACGGAAGGCATTCTGTGCCATCCAATAGATTTTAGAAGGACGGAAACCACAGCGCAAGACATAATAAAGGAAGAAATCATGAAGCTCGTATGGACCGACAAGGTCTTCTGTCTTCTGTGCTATATCTCCCTTATTATCAGCTGGTGTCAACTCTGGTGAGATTGGCGTGTCTACAATATCAATCAAAGTCTGACCTACAGTCTTATCCTTTGCTGTATCAGCTGCATAACGAACAAGATACTGTATCAGCGTCTTTGGTATGCTACAGTTAACAGCATACATACTCATGTGGTCGCCATTATAGGTACACCAGCCCAAAGCTAACTCACTAAGGTCGCCTGTACCAATAACAAGTCCATTCAACTGATTACTCAAATCCATCAAAATCTGCGTACGCTCACGTGCCTGCGCATTCTCGTATGTTGAGTCATGAACATTGGCATCATGGCCTATATCTTCAAAGTGCTGCAAGACAGAAGCCTTAATATCAATTTCTCGTATTGTTATTCCAAGACGTTCCATGAGTAGCATTGCATTTTTGTAGGTACGTCCCGTTGTTCCAAAACCTGGCATAGTGACACCCACAATACCCTTACGATCAAGCCCAAGTCTATCGAACGTCTTGACAACTACAAGTAAAGCAAGGGTAGAATCAAGTCCACCACTGATACCAATGACTGCCGTCTTACAATTTGTATGTACTAATCGCTTCGCTAAACCACTAATTTGGATATTGTAAATCTCATCGCAAGCATCCTTTATGTTCTCTGACTTGGGAATGAAAGGATGCTTATCAAACTCACGTGTCAGCACAAGGTCGCGCATAGGATTAAGTGGTGGCATACATTCAACATGGATACCCAACTTACCGATTTGTCCTGTAATACCGACAAGTCCAGAAGCAACAGGACGCTGCGCATTGACAAATGTACTATTAGTGCGACGTTCTCCACGCAGACGTTCGATATCAATTTCAGATATAACTAACTGTGGATCAATCTGAAAACGCTTCGCTTGTTTTAGGAGTGTACCATTTTCATAGATTAAAGCATTACCCCCAAAGACAACATCCTGTGTACTTTCACCAAAACCACTACTGCTATAGACATACCCGCTGATGGTGCGTGCGCTCTGTTGAGACAAAAGATTCTTTAAGTAATCATGCTTACCTATAAGGTCGTCACTCGTTGACAGGTTAAAGATAATCTCAGCACCAGCCAAAGCAAGATGATTACTTGGCGGGGTTGGAGCCCATACATCTTCGCAAATCTCAATAGAGAAGGTCACACCTTCTGATGTGCGGAAAAGCTGTAGTTCGGGTGTTACGAGGATATTACTCCCTGCAAAGTGAATATGCTGTGGACGTAAATCCTGTGAGGAAGCAAACCATCGCTTCTCATAGAACTCACTGTAATTAGGAAGGAATGTCTTTGCAACGATCCCAAGTAGTTTACCCTGCTGTATCACGATTGCACAGTTAAGTAGCAGCGGACCAACAGTAACGGGTGCACCCACAATGACTGTTATATCTAACTGGCGTGTAAATTCAAGTAATCTAAGGACAGATTGTTCGGCATCATCCAACAATAACTGTTGTTGAAATAGGTCTTGACAAGAATAACCCGTCAATGACAATTCTGGGAAAACAATAATCTCTACACCCTGTCCATCAGCAACGGCAATCTGCTTCTCAGTCTCTATGAGATTAAACTTCGTATCAGCAACCTTCACCGCTGGAATAGCTGCAGCAACCTTTATAAGTCCATTTTTCATATAAAAAACTAATTTATTTAATTGTCACTTGGGTAGCTCCGTAGCCATACTCACGGAAAGAAGCATCCTGATAAGAATAATGCTTGTATTTATAGTTGAGCTCATGGATGATGGCATGGCGCAAAACACCTTCGCCCTTGCCATGAATAAAGATGAGTTTCTTACCACGCTGCCCCTTATACTGGTCGAGTGTACGACGGAAAACATCCAATTGATATTCAAGAATATCGGCTGAGGTCATACCAACTGTCGTCTCAAGCAACTCATCAGCATGAAGATCTATGATAATCTTATCATCGTTAAGAATCTGCTTCGCAGGCTTCTTACGCTCAACTTTGTAACGTTTAGCAAGTTCCTCAGTCTTTTTGTCGATCTCTTCTTCAGAAAGACGACTTGGAGAAGAATATCCCACTTTCAGTTTCTCGGTAGCCTCGTCCTCTGCTTTCCTTGTCAGAGGTTCTAACATCGGATGCTGTGCTGGCTTGTCTTTCTCTATTAACGTGTATATCAAAGCTGGTTGTTCAAAGAATACACTCTCGTGGAAAGTATTAAGCTTATAGAACTTCACGGCATCAATCTTAACTTGAAGATCGCAAGTAGGCTTGAGGGTGAAAGGCTTATCCTTCTTATAACTCTGAAGCTGAACACAGCCCTGTAACATGTTATTGAGGTCGGCAAGTGTGAAATCCTCTATGAGTAACTTCATATTAGGTTCTAACTCACCAACAGCTTTCAGTACCCACTTCTCTTCTTGTTTCAATGCGTAAGAGAAATGAACATAGTAATTTGAATCATTGACGAGGTAAGACTTGAAGTGTGTCGTCGTAAGATTCTTAATATCAGTGGGAGTAAAAGCCAAATAGACAGACAACTCATCACCACCAACACGCTCTTTTACTGGGGCTTCAAAATTAATTGAAGGGTCATCATTTGGTTCAATGTCAGCATCGACATCACGCCAATTCTCCCCTACCTCCTCTTCTTCTGCTCCCGCAGCTGTCAATCGTTGCTTAATGCTGCGATTATCCTCACCTTTCTCCATCTTACGTTGCTGCTGGTCGATACGCATCTTAGCACGGTCGGTTGCAGCATCTTCAACAACAACAACCTCATTGACAGGCGTTGGAATCTGAAAGCCATCTTCATCTTCAACCAACACTATCTTTCCTTTGAAACCAGCAATGATTCCACCGCCCGTAGAGCTCAGAAATCTAACTTTATCTCCTATTTTCATCTTTAACCTATCATTATAGTTTATTGGGATTGACACATCTATCTACATTAAAAAGTTTAGTCGCGTCTTCTCCCCATTGAGTATTCTTTATTGAGCACACACCTCCTAATATATCTTACCAGTGGAAATAATGCACTCGATCATTTGGAATGGTACCTCAAAATCTTATATTCACCTTATTATATTAAGGTATAAGTAAAGAGGAGTCACCATAACTTAAGAAACGAAAATCATGACTAAGTGCATAGTCATAGACCTTACGCCAATCACCTTTTAGGAATGCACTTACCAAAAGTAGCAGTGTGGATTGTGGTTGATGGAAATTAGTTACAAGTGCTTTGACTATCTTGTAAGAATAACCTGGCGCTATAATAATCTGTGTGCTTGAGTGAAGTGCGTTCAATCCGTCCCTGTCCAAATAAGTAAGTATATTCCTTATAGCTTCTTCAACAGATACTGCTTTGCCATTCACCTCGACCAGTCCTTCTTCATTATGTGGTAAATCGTATGGTTCCCACTGATTAACGTGGAGGTCCTTCTCAGCCATATCGGGAGCTGACACAAGTTTCACACCCATGTAATAAAGGCTTTCAAGAGTTCTGACGCTTGTTGTTCCAACAGCAATAGCACTGCAATTATGCTGTAAAAGTTTCTCTAAGGTTTGTCGACGAACAACTACATACTCCGTGTGCATACTATGTCCCTCTATCTCGTGGCTCTTTACAGGTTTGAAAGTACCTGCACCCACGTGGAGTGTGAGTTCTTCACGGTCAATACCATGCTCATCCAAAGCATTTAACACCTTATCAGTAAAATGGAGTCCAGCCGTAGGTGCTGCTACAGAACCTTTAATCTTTGAATAAACCGTCTGATAGGTTTCCTTATCACTCTCCTCTGTCGCACGGTTAAGATACGGAGGGATAGGTAATTCACCTACGGCTTCAAGGATTTCTGCAAATGAGATGTTAGCATTATCCCACTCAAAATGAATCCAGTGATTAGTACCACCTGCCTGCTCATGCACCTTGCTGCGGTCCATAGTTGCAGTGAGGGTCAACTTATGTCCTTTGATTTCAAACGCACGCTTTAATGCCCCTTCCTTCCACTTCTTAAGGTTGCCAACCATACAAAGCCACGCGCACTCGTGATTAGTTTGGAACATCAATTCATAATCTGTTGGCTGTGCTGGCTCCATAAGGAATACCTCTATAAGTGCTCCTGTTTCCTTGCGAAAGTGCATACGTGCCTGAATGACTTTCGTATTGTTGAAAACCATTAATGCACCTTTAGGCAAATATTCAGGAAGATTATAGAAAATGTCCTCCGATACTTCACCATGTTTATAAAGCAACAGCTTACTATGGTCGCGCTCTGTTAATGGAAACTTAGCGATGCGCTCATCGGGGAGTGGGTAGTTATAATCAGTAATGCAAATATGTTTTGTATCTTCAGACATAATTTAATTTATATAGATAAGATGGCACGAAATGCCGCATAAATGAATGACAATATAAGTACACAGATAACAACGTCTATATCTGCGAAGCTATAACCTGTTCGCGTATATTTCGTAGAGATATAGTGTAACTTATCACTAAACCGAATATACATGCGAAGGTATAAAAAATAAATGAGAACAGCGACACTTGATCCAAATATCATACCCACAAGTACATCTGAAGGGTAATGGACTCCAAGATAAGGACGGGTTAGTGATACGATAATACTCCACACTATCATCAAGATAGAAAAGATACGGTCGCGTACTAACAGACTAAAAAACACAGCAAGAACAAATGCGTTTGCCGTATGAGAAGAGAAAAAACTGTAGCCATCAGCCACATAATGGTTTACAGAAACAACTATCCCTTGTAAGTCAGGACTATTAAGCGGTCGTGCTCTTGCGATGAGTGGTTTGACAATACCAAGATTGGTACCATTCACTATGAAAAGACCTAATGCAACAGTACCAATAATAAGTATTATCTTCTGCCAATTCTCATTATTCTTTATAACCAGATAAAGTAAAGACGCATAAAGAGGAATCCACGTGTAAGCAGACGTCAACGTGAGCACAAAAGAGTCAAGAAAAATATTCTCACCTCCATTGAATGCGAGTAAAATTGACTTATCAAATGTCTGTAAAGCGTCTAAATTCATCCTTCGATTAAAACAAATGTTAACTGACAACAGACTTAAATAGCCTCAACATTATCAGCCTTAATCCAGCCTTGACGACCATCACTTAATTTGATTTCAGTCCATTGACTCATGCTATTATCTATGATTCTCACTTTCGATCCTTCATGGAGAATAAAGGAGTCAGCAGATTTCTGATCGGGCATCTTTCTAACGACAGTAGAAGGCGACATGATAATACCATGGGTTTCTGAGTCTAATAGATATACCTGTTGTATAGCAAAGAAAGTATTGATAAGGAAGAAGAAAAAGAACAAAGGCAGTACTATCTTAGATAACTTTCTAAGAATTTCTATATCAACAAATAAATAAACAACAAGTGCCACAATAGAAATAAACAGACAAACAAGACTAAGATAAGCCCAGCTATCTATACTAAAAAGATTAACCAATGCCTTATACCAAGTAACAAAAATCATCTCAGACTCAGGAGTTAAATTGTCTATTGTCTTAGACTGCGCTAACTGAAGATTGAAACGAATATCTTCATCACTTGGGGCAAGACGTTGTGCACGCTCATAAGATAATACAGCGTGAGGAATATTATCAAGTCGATAATAGCAGTTACCAAGGTTATAATATAAAGCGGCAGACTCTCCCTGCTTTAATAACTTCTCATAACCCTTCACTGCTTGTACATAATTTCCTTTTTGATAGAGATTATCTACATCTGACTTAGTCTGTGCAGAAAGCTGCGCAGAGAAGAAGAACGACAGACAGAAGAGTAAAGGCAAAAAGAGGAATGCCTTTTTCTTTGAGGATTTCAATTTCTTAATAGCCTCTTCCATATCTGCAATAGCCTTCATTGCAACAGTTAGAGTACGTTTCATATTACCTTTTTCGTCTCCTGGAGCATAACGCTCAAACTCACATTCATCAATAGCAGAGATATAATTATCTATTACTTCCTTTGCTATATCTATCTTACTAAATTGTTCACTCAAATTCTCACGTGACAAATGTTCTACCGGCAGATTTAGCTTATCACTCGCATAACCCCATAAAGTTTGTAATACCTCATCATAGAAATCAAGGTTCTTATTCTTTAACATCAAGAGTTCAGCAGCACGTAAACGACTGGAAGCTATACGATTTGCGTTCTTACCTCGCTTAAAAACCATATCTACACGGTAAGCAAAACGTTTACGATAGTAGAAAGACAAACCACCACCTATACTTAACAGTAGAATTAGAATAATATAATATACTGTAGAACCGAAGAATAAATTACCAATATTGTCAAGAGTGCTGTCACCCTTCTTCAAAGGTAATATGTCCTCATTAGGCAAATCAACAGACAGAATGTCTTTTGAGGAACCATCACCTCGAGATACAACCAAGTCCATTGGCTCAGTCTGTAACGTAATATACTTCTTTTGTGATAAGTCATAATAACAGAACTTTACAGGAGGAATAGCTACAAGACCTTCTTGATGAGGTATTACAACCTGATCATAAATCATGTTTCCTTCAGCTCCCTTTGTAGTAAGCTGAGTTTTGTCTGTTACCTTAACATCATAAGATTCAACTCCCTTAGGAATTTGAATAATAGGCTGCTTAATTAGTTTCAAGTTGCCTGCTCCACTGACAACAACACGAATAGTAATTGGATTGCCAGCTTTAACTTCCTTCTTATTTAATTGTGCCGAGAGATTGAAATGTCCAACACCACCTGAGAAATTAGCAGGACGATTAGGTAAAGGAAGAACCTTTATAGCTAATTCTGGCGCTACGACATCTTTCTTGAAGCTTGTACTCCCTCCATCGATGCCAAAAGCTTCAAAAGGATTGAAACTATTTGGTACCTGAATGACACCATGGAAAGTCAAAGGAGGAACCTTTAATGTACCCGTCATTTGTGGATACATAACATACTGACTCCAAGTGACACAGTTGTACACACGTTTTCCTATACGTTCTTTATGGAAAGTCTTTTGTTGTGGTAAATCTATTTCTTGTACATGAAATCCCGCCAAATCGGGCATTTTACCAATAAGCTGACGTAAGTTCTTTGTTGTATATACCTTATATGTAAGTAAGACTGGCTCCTGCTCATATACAGTGGTCTTATTTGCACTTACCTTGATGAATAAGTCCTTAGCTGTTACCTTTGAAGCAGCTGAACGAGAATCACTTCGCGTATCATAATATCCATTACTCATAGAGCCATGAGACCCTGTAGTAGCCATAATCTTTACAGGTGTTGAAGCTAATTCCTGACCATTCACAAAGATATGTGCAGGGCCAATACTTACGCTACCTTTCTTTGTAGCTACAAATACGTATGTGAATGATACAGAAGATGAACTACTTGCATGTCCATCAATAAATTGATAATTGGATTGTGATGAAGTTGCCGGCCCAAATACTTTTTCAACACCGCTTGACAATCTTCCCAACTGAAATCTACGTACATCTTGAGTATATACAACATATTCAACTTGGAACTCCTCTCCAACAGTTACTTGTTTAGGTGCAGCTACTCGTACTCGTTGTGCTTGTAAGAAACAAACACTCATGAGAGAGAATAATAAAAATATACATCGTTTCATATTTCCAATATTACCAGTTTTTATCAAGTTTTCTATCAGAAGGCTGACGCATGGCTTTTGATAAACGCTCTTGAGTCTCTTTCTCTTGTTGCTTAACAGCATTAAGAAGCTGTTCAGCATTCTCTTTACTCATATCTTGCTTATCTTTCTGCTGATTATTCTTTTTCTGATTGTTCTTTTGATTCTTATTCTGAGACTGCTTCTTCTTATCTTTATCCTTATTGGATTTATTCTTCTTATCACTTGATGATTGCTGCTTCTGCTTTTGTTGCTTCTGCTTTTGTTTACACAACTCAAGGTTATATCGTGCGTTATTGTGGTTTGGATTATGACGTAACGCATTTTTATAAGCCTCTATCGCCTTTGTGTAGTCTTTTTCGTTTTGGAAGATAGTTCCTAAGTTATTGTAACTACTTGACTGACGAATTGGATCCTTCTCTAACTTTGCTGCAGCTTCATAAAACTTCTTTGCTTCTGCGTTCTTCTTCTGTTCTTGTAAGCTTCGGCCTAAATTATAATTAGCAATAGCATTGTTGACATCCTTATCCACTGCTTTGCGATAAAGTATCTCAGATTGAGCATACTTCTTTGAGGAAAAGAGTCTATTCCCTTCCCTTATCAGTTGATTAGATGTTTGGCCATTCATTTCAACAAACATCATCAATAAACACACTATGATATAAAGTCGTTTTGTCATACTCTTACCATCGTCTTTTTCTTTCAAGTAATACGGCATCTGTAATCAGTAGAATAACAACAAGCAATGCTAATGCTTGAAATTGCTCATCAAAGTCGCTATAAGCAATATTATTGATTTTACCTTTTTGAAGTTTATCGAGTTCTCTACCCAGCACAGCATCGGCAGTACTACTATTATTAACATGAAGATATACGCCATGACCTGCGTCAGCAATTTGTTTACACATCTCTTCATTAAGATGTGTCTTAACAACTTCACCGGTCGAAGTCTTTAATAATCCTCCATCTGGCATTGGTATAGTAGCCCCTTCTTTTGAGCCAATACCCAAAATGAAGACTTTTATTCCTTTACTTTGTGCCTGCTTTGCCATTTCTTCAGCACCACCTTCATTATCTTCACCATCTGTTATCAAGATAATAGCCTTACCCACTTTTGAATTAGGTGTGAAGCTATTCATAGAAAGTTGGAGTGCTTTCCCTATGTCAGTACCCTGTGTTTCAATTAATGAAGGGTTGATATTATCTAAAAACATCTTAGCAGAAACATAATCACTTGTTATCGGTAACTGAACAAAAGCATCTCCAGCAAAGACTATTAACCCTATTCTATCCTCGCTAAACTTATTCATTAAGTTCTCTACCAACAACTTACTCTTTTCTAAACGAGAAGGAGCAACATCCTCTGCCAACATAGAGTTACTAATATCAAGTGCTATAATAGTCTCTATTCCTTCTCGCTCCTTGTTAGTTGCAAGTTTACTTCCTATTTGTGGACGGGCAAGAATAAGTATGAGAAAAAGCAATGACAATTCAAGTAACACAAATTTAATCCAACTACGTTTCTTACTTGTCATTGGAGATAGTTGGCGTACAAGTGTGGGATTCCCAAATCTTGCTATTCGTTGCTTACGCTTACGAATAGAATACAAGTAAATCATTACTGATAAAGGTATCAGTAACAACAACCATAGATATATAGGATTATCAAATCTAAACATTCTTCAAATATTCTTGTTATGCAATTGAACTACTATTGACATTACAAAGAGATAAACTTATGGTAATCGTCTAAAGACTGTCCAACGAAGTAATAGCTCAAAGCAAAAAAGTATCAATGCTAACCATGCAAAAGGCATATAAGCTTCATGTAGATGGTCATAAGACTTAACCTTCATCTTAGTCTTTTCAAGTTTATCAATATCTTGATAAATTTTAGATAACTCTGCCTGACTTTGTGCTCTATAGAATTCTCCATGTGTTGAAACGGCTATGTCCTGCAAAGTCTTATAGTCAATAGCACCTATATCCTCGCCTGTCTCTCTACCAAGACCAATCGTATAGACCCTGATACCGAATTTCTTAGCAATGGAAGCTGCTGTCATAGGAGAGATAGAACCAACATTATTACTACCATCAGTTAAAAGGATGACTATCTTACTCTTTGCCTTTGAGTCTTTCAAACGACTAACAGAATTCGCCAACCCCATACCAATAGCAGTACCATCTTGCATCAGTCCACTCGTAACTAAATCTGTACGCACGCCATGAAGAAGATTCAATAAGGCTGTATGATCAAGTGTCATTGGACATTGCGTGAAAGCTTCACCAGCAAATATCGTAAGTCCGATGTTATCATTTGGTCGACTATTAATAAACTCAGACGCTACTTCCTTAGCTACTTCCAAGCGATTAGGGAATACATCTTCTGTTAACATACTCGCAGAAACATCCATTGCCAGCATTATATCAATACCTTCCGTATCTTTATCATCCCATGTATTATAAGTCTGAGGGCGTGCCAATATTATAACCACCAAAGTATAAACAATACAACGCAAAACCATAGGAAGATGAATTAATCTTACCTTCCAACTCTTGGGAGCATGTTGATAAGCAAATGTATCGCTCATCCTCATGGTTGGCTCTTTACCTTTACCACGAAAGAAATACCATAAAATATATGGTATCAGTAATAGTAGCAAAAGTAGATATCCTGTATTGGCAAATTCCATTCCTTATATCATTTTTATATTACATTACGAGAGTATACACTTCTGACAATGTATAAAGAAGTACTACTACAGATGCAACGATTAACAACGCAATTGTAAGCTTTAGCATCTTACGTGAACGTTTATCTTTTATATCCTCTTTTGGTTCGCTTACAACTTCAACAGGTTCATTTATCTTCGTACTATCAATAAAATGCTCAATACTATTAAGATAATAATCCATATCATTCAAGTTAGTTGAATACTTAGCGAATTTAACCAAATCTACAGTTGTCAGTATCGCTCTTAAGTCGTCAACCTTCAATGTATCACACGTTTCTTTAAGAGAATCCAACATTTCTTGAGAAGTCATTTCCAATGCATTGATATTGAATCTCCGATAGATGTATGTCCTTAACACGTTTGTAACATCTGTATAATAATCCTTTTGTTCTTTATACATCTGTTTCTTTGTTGCAATCTCAGTAAGGTCGTGTTTCGCTTGTTTATAGAAAGATAAAGTCTTTGATTTCTTTGGTTTCCATCCTGACTTCTTATGACGAAGGATACGATAAAGATAGAATGCAACACCAAGAAATAGGATTATCAATAAGATAAAGATAAATACTGGTATCCACTCATGCCAAGAGAAAGAAACTTTCTGTATGTCATCTGGTGGCATTGGCATGTTCTTCACTGTATCTACAGGAATAGCTTGTACATTCAATACAACTTTCCCTGTCATCGTTGTAGCATCTCCTACAACTACTTTCTGTGCAGGAATTGTATAATGCTTAGCATCCCAGGCTGTTATAGTATATATCTTTCTTATTCTTAATTCGTTATTTACTTCTGTTGTATCGCTCTTAGTCTGGAGAACTTCCACTCCTGCTGCTATCTCCTTTTTATTATTGTATTCTGGGAAAGAAACCGTCTTACCCTTGGGTACATTTACAGTAATGTAATAGTGTGAACGTCCCCCAATTAATATCTGGGCAGAATCCACACTTGCCGTTACCTGTACCTGTGCATGACATATAACAGTCAGAATTAGCAATACAAATAGTATAATATATCTTTTCATCGATTTCTCTTTGCAAACAACGACATCAACATTTTAACATAATCATCATCCGTTGCTATCGCCACACTATCTACACGACTCTGGCTTAACGTATCATGTAGGCGTTTCTCACGCTCCATCCAATACCTTTTATGTTCCTTTCTTAAGCGCACATCATGTGTATCAACATACATCTCATGCCCAGTTTCAGCATCAATAACTTTCATTAATCCTATATCAGGCATATCCTTTGCACGAGGATCATATACTTGAATCGCAACGACATCGTGCTTCTTATTAGCAATTCGAAGTTCTTGACTAAAATCCTTACGCGTATAGAAATCACTAATAACAAATGCAGTGCAACGTCGCTTCATCACTTTATTAAGGTATTCAAGACCTACTCCTACATCTGTTTTCTTACTATTAGGTGTGAAAGTTAACATTTCACGAATAAGATAAAGGATGTGCTTACGCCCTTTCTTTGGAGCGATGTATTTCTCTATACGGTCTGAGAAGAATATAACACCAATCTTATCATTATTTTGAATAGCAGAAAAAGCTAAAATAGCAGCTATTTCTGTTGCACATTCTCGCTTTAACTGACCTAAAGTACCGAAATCAAGTGAGCCACTAACATCAATCAGCAACATCACTGTTAACTCACGTTCTTCTTCAAATACCTTTACATACGGACGATGGAAACGGCCTGTTACATTCCAATCAATATCTCTAACATCATCACCATACTGATACTCACGCACCTCAGAAAAAGCCATACCACGACCTTTAAAGGCAGAATGATACTGCCCAGCAAAGATATTCTGGCTTAGTCCTAAGGTCTTGATTTCTATCTTACGGACCTTCTTTAATAATTCAGTAGTCTCCATAAAAAAATGACGATAATGCTTTCTAAATACTTCTAAAGTCTAATATAGAGATTATGGCACTTGTACTTTATTAATAATTTCACTTATAATCTTCTCGGTAGTAAGGTCAGCAGCCTCAGCCTCGTATGATAGTCCTATTCTATGACGTAGCACATCATGAGCCATAGCACGCACGTCTTCAGGGACAACATAACCACGATGCTTAATAAAGGCGTATGCCCGACTTGCCTTTGCAAGATTAATACTTGCACGCGGACTACCTCCAAATGTCATCATTTGCTTCAATTCTGGTAACTGATAACGTTCTGGATAACGCGTAGCGAATACTATATCTGCAATATATTGCATTATCTTTTCATCAATATATACATCCTTAACAACACGACGTGCCTCAAGAATCTCATTGGCACTAACGACAGGATGCACAACAGGCATACTCTCTTGAAGGTTCTCACGTATAACAAGTTTCTCCTCTTCTATCGTAGGATAGTCTATAACAACCTTTAACATAAAGCGGTCTACTTGTGCCTCTGGCAGCATATAGGTTCCCTCCTGCTCTATTGGGTTCTGAGTTGCCATAACAAGGAAAGGGTTAGGAAGTTCAAAGGTAGACTCACCTATAGTAACTTGATGTTCTTGCATTGCTTCCAACAAAGCACTCTGAACTTTCGCTGGAGCTCGATTGATCTCATCTGCAAGCACAAAGTTAGCAAACACAGGACCTTTCTTTACATGAAAAGCCTCATCCTTTTGTGAGTATATCTGCGTACCAATAACATCTGCAGGTAAAAGGTCTGGAGTAAACTGAATTCGACTATAACGAGCATCTATGAGCTGTGATAACGTTTTAATTGCAAGCGTCTTTGCTAAACCTGGTACTCCTTCAAGGAGAATATGACCATCACTGAGCAGTGATATTAATAATGAATCTATCAGATGTTTTTGCCCAACAATGACTTGATTCATTCCCGTCGTCAAGTTGGTAACAAATGTACTCTGTCTTTCTATCCGCTCATTTAACTCTCTAATATCAATAGATTCTGCCATTATCTTACGAATTATTATTGTACTATTATATTCTTATTCTATTAGTCGCAAAAGTACAACATAAATGCGGATGAAGCGAAGAATAGTGTCTAAATTATATTAAAAAAGTCCTTAAAACATATTTTAAGGACTTTTTCTACATAATCACACCTGCGCAAGGTGGTTATAATTTTATATAAAACAACGAAACTTTACCTATTCCTATACTCGGGTCTTAATTCAACCTTAGGTACTTTCATTGTATCGCCAGCTTGCATTGTCTTACGACCATTAAGTACTTGGAAGTAACCAACCATATCTGCACCAAGCGTCTTGCGGCTATATTTCTCCATTGTTTCACCCTTCTTCAATACAACAATGCGGTCTATACCAACAATGTTATATGCTCCATAACGGATACGAGCATCATGGTTTAGTGCTGCAAACGACT
Source organism: Prevotella sp. oral taxon 313 (assembly GCF_003043935.1). NCBI lineage: Bacteria > Pseudomonadati > Bacteroidota > Bacteroidia > Bacteroidales > Prevotellaceae > Prevotella > Prevotella sp. oral taxon 313. Next base: position 1,248,556 of record NZ_PYXE01000001.1, on the reverse strand, counting down.
CAGTATCAGATGTTTCTTTCTTTTCTAATACCTTCTTAGCTTTAGTCTTACTAACTGTATCTGCTGGAACCGTTTTCGTTCCAAGTGAAGGTTTATCTTCTTTCTTACTTGTTTGTTCCGCAACATCAGTCGAAGTTTTCCTTACTTCTTTATTACCTATTCGTGTCCAAAGGAAAATACCAAGACATACAATTACAAGGAAAGCTATCAGAGCAACCTTCTTTAATGTACCATTTGCAGAGCTCTCTTCATCACCATCATCATCATTTGACAGCTTTGAAGGCTCTTCCTGCTTAGAAAAATTTACAACATCTGCTACATTCTCGTCCTGCGAAGGTTCTTCTCTCTGTGGGGTTTCTACAACCACCTTGCTATCTTTCGATGATTCAAACTGTTTTGATTCTTCTCCAACTCCTTCATTAATAATCTTCGAAGGCACCTTTTGCTGTGACTGTTCTACAACAATCGGATTATCATTCAATGAAGGTTCTTTCTGTTCAGCTGGTTTCTTTGAATTAGTTTGTTCTACTTTGGAAACCTCCTCAGCCCATTTCACAGCAGCATCAACCGTCTCTTCTTGTAACACATCTTCGATTTCATCTTGTGTCGAAGGTTGTTCGAATACTGTCGAGAGATTTTTGTCTTTTATTAAAGAAGGTTCTTCATCAGCTTCATTTGAATGACTTACTGTGCCCAAGTTGTCTTCAATAACCTTCTCTACTGGCAGAGACTCTTTTTCTACATGCTGGTTCGTCTCTTTAGCAAGCTCCTTCTCTCTGTCTTTTTCCTCACTAATACTATCTGATTGTACATCTGTAATAGTAGTAGTTGAAGTTTCATTTGTTGCTTCAGACTTTACCTCTTCTGAACTATCCTCAACAGGAACACGTTCTAACTCTTCTGTATTAACACCATCATTAATAACAACAGTTTCAAACTGTGAGAATGGCTTGTTGACAAGTTCTTTCATGACAGCGTCAGGAGTGAACGTAATCTTATCATGACCTTCAATAAGTACACGCTCACCTGTATTAACGTTAACACTCTCACGAGGTTTAACGGATTGAACCTTAAAGGTACCAAGTCCTTTAATCTTAACTTGATTACCATTCTTCAGTTCCTCACTTACTATATTGAAAAAGGCTTCAACAAAAGTAGTCGCCTCTACAGCAGATAGGTTGAAATCCTTAGCCAATCCGTTAGCTATAAGTTGTATTGTCGTCTTAGCCATTTTCCGTACCTCCCTTTCTTACGTGTCCTTTTATTGTTGCTGCAGGTTTGAAATTAAGAACCAACTTAGGAGGAACCAACATACGCAAACCAGTAGAAGGATTGACCATCACACGCTCCAGTCGTTTCTTTACTTCAAACGTACCAAAACCAACCACAGGAACAGGCTCTCCTGATTCGAAGGACTTACCCATCAAATCAACAATAGCTTTCGCCATCTTTTGACTTTCATCCTGTGTGTATCCAGTCTTTGCTGCTAATGTAGCAATGAATTCTTTATTGTTCATCCTGTTTTCTCCCTATATTCAAATTCAGAATTATTAGCCTACTACCTTTTTACTCAACAACCTCACCAAAAAGGTCGAACTCATCGGAGTTTGTTATATGTACATTATAGAATTTACCAACTCGAAGAGATTTACCTTTGGATGATATCAAGACTTCTGGGTCTACTTCTGGCGAGCAGAACTCTGTTCGACCAATATAGTAATCACCTTCTTTACGGTCTATAATAACCTTAAAGGTCTTACCAACTTTTTCTTCTTCCAATTCTTCAGAAATACCTTGTTGAATAGCCATTAGCTCATCAAGGCGAGCCTGCTTAACATCCTCTGAGACATCATCTTTATAATGATTTGCACTATAGGTACCTTCTTCTTCCGAATAAGAAAAGGCTCCCATACGCTCAAAGCGAGCTTCGGTAACAAATTCTTTTAATTCTTCAAAGTCCTCATCTGTCTCACCAGGGAAACCAACAAGTAGCGTCGTACGAAGATGTATTCCTGGCACTCGACGCCGTATTTCTGCTATTAAATCGAGTGTTTCTTGCTTAGTAACATGCCTATGCATACGGTCAAGCATGTGATCAGAGATATGCTGAAAAGCTATATCTAAATATTTACAGACATTTGGTTTCTCTGCAATCACATCAAGCAGGTCGAGTGGGAATTGATTAGGATAAGCATAATGTAAGCGTATCCACTCTACTCCCTCTATATCAGCCATCCGAGAGATAAGCTCTGTAATATGATGCTTACCATCAAGGTCAACACCATAGTAAGTTAACTCCTGTTCTATTATCTGAAATTCCTTTACTCCTTCGGCTACAAGTCCTTTCACTTCCTCCAACACTTCCTCTACAGGACGTGAGCGATGCCGACCCGTTATCAAAGGAATAGCACAATAAGCACAATGCCGATCACAACCTTCAGCAATCTTGACATAAGCATAATGACGTGGTGTTGTTAGATGACGCACACCATTACATGCAGGCACATCAGCTTTCCCAAGATCTGTCAGCAGTTGTTTATAATTAAACTTACCATAGAACTTATCTACTTCTGGTAATTCTGCTTCAAGTTCATCTTTGTAACGCTGTGAGAGACAACCCATCACGTAAAGTCTATTGAGTTGTCCATTCTTCTTTCTATTGATAAATTCAAGGATTGTATTGATACTCTCCTCCTTTGCGGCTTCGATGAAACCGCACGTATTGATAACAGCAATCTCACCCTGTGGACGCTTTGAGTCATGCGTACAATGGTAGCCGTTTGCTTCAAATTGTTTCATGATAAGCTCTGAATCTACAAGATTCTTAGAGCATCCCATTGTAACTATATCTATCTGATTTTTCTTCATTTGTTCTTTGGTTTGGTGATGGGTGTCGTGGGGTAGGTGTTGATGAATTGTAGGAATATAATATCAATTCATCAACACCTAACATTTATCACCTAACACCCTATTTAAATAGGCTATCAACAAACTGCACCTTATCAAAGAGCTGCAAGTCTTCCATACCTTCACCTAAACCAATATATTTAACAGGAACCTTCAATTGGTCACTGATACCTATCACAACTCCACCCTTAGCGGTCCCATCGAGTTTTGTGATAGCAAGTGAGGTAATCTGTGTCACGGCAGCAAACTGGCGAGCCTGCTCAAAAGCGTTCTGACCTGTACTACCATCAAGTACCAAAAGTACCTCATGTGGAGCTTCAGGAACAACCTTCTTCATGACATCTTTAATTTTCTTCAGCTCGTTCATCAAGCCAATCTTATTATGCAAACGACCAGCTGTATCAATAATAACTACGTCAGCACCATTTGCCTTCGCACTTTGTAATGTATCAAAAGCCACACTTGCTGGGTCTGCTCCCATCTGCTGCTTCACCACTGGCACCCCTACACGGTCACCCCATATCTGAATCTGTTCAACAGCAGCAGCACGGAAGGTATCAGCTGCACCAAGATAGACTTTCTTACCAGCCTGCTTAAATTGCCAAGCAAGCTTACCTATCGTTGTGGTCTTACCAACACCATTTACTCCTACAACAAGTATTACGTATGGGTGTGTCCCTTCTGGTAGTGTCCATTCGCCATTGTCTCCTGTATTGTTTTCTGTCAGCAATGCGGTTATCTCGCTTTTGAGAATACCGTTCAGCTCGCTTGTTGAAACATACTTATCGCGAGCAACACGCTCTTCAATACGATGAATAATCTTGATAGTTGTGTCCACACCTACATCCGACGTAACAAGAATCTCTTCAAGGTCATCTAAGACTTCATCATCTACTTTTGACTTTCCTGCCACTGCACGTGCCAGTTTTGAGAACACATTTTCCTTTGTCTTCTCAAGTCCTTTGTCAAGTGTTTCTTTTTTCTTCTTACCGAATAAACCGAATAATCCCATATAATTAGCTAATTTGTTGCAAAGATAATAAAAAGTTGACGAAAAAGCAAATTTGCTTTACAACACAATGAAATTTAGTTTTATCCTACAAATATTTATGTTACAATTTAAGTTTTTTAGTCAAATTATAGTCATTCTTACGACAAGAACCAGCATCAGTGGTCACCTTCTATTGACATATTATTGTTCACCACTTATTGCACGAGGGCCTAACACCTTACTTTATGATGAAATATAAAGTAACATTCAATGGTTATTAGAAATACATTTTATTACTAAGGACAAAGGATACGGGTTTATTCAAAACTAAGTATTCACCTTTCTTCAGATAGTAATATACGCAAGTAAGCATTCCTTATACGCTAAGAAATGCTTACTTATCATACTATTAACAATCTTCATAATATATTTACTAAAAGTATCTTATCACACATGTTTATAACATACTAATAGTCAAATATATGATAACAAAGCTTTCAAGTAAATCTATCGATGTTTATGTTTTATATACCAACTATGAATGAATGTATCATAGAGTATCAAAGAGGCTGCTAAAATACCAAGGCAAACCCATAAGACAAGCGGTTGTTCAAGATGGAATAAACCGTAAGAAAGAACCAAGCCTATACCTATACCTGTTTCCCATGCAAGTAAGAAAGTACTCTGACTGGTTCCGCGCTGACAATGGTCAGACATCTTTATAAAGAAGAGTAAGAATCGGCTTCCTATTAATCCTACGCCCAATCCAATGAGAATAGGCACAACATAACTAACACTCTCCTGCCTGCGCGTTATCATCAATAGTACTGCAATACCAATAACTATCATCCCTGTCGTTGCTTCACTGCGGAGATCAGCATCAGCAAACACAAAACGCTCTGCAAGAATAGCAATCACAAAGCCCAACATCATCATCCCGTAAAAACGTGGAGTATGTTCAATGCTTAAAAGAACTCCTACTACAGATGTGACAAGGACTACATTGACAAAAAGCCAATGGCTCCCCTTTAATAGGAATCGGTCGAAAGAGAAGCGAGAATAGTCCTCACTTGGCATACGAAATGGGAACCTGATTAGATTGACAAAGACAAAGGCTACAAGTAGACAAATACATGACAAGATGAGTACAGAACCAAAGTTCATCGACTGATATACGTAGATTCCAGCCAGCGGACCAAGAGAGAGGGCAAAACGCCCAAACCATGTCGCTGCATGATTAGCTTCTGTTCTGTGTACAGCTTCTACTGTATCAATTATCAATGTACTAAGTAGCACCAGTTGCGAGAGTCCATAGAAGGCTCCTTGCATAAAACGAAGTCCTACGAGTAGCATGTAATCGAAGGAATTATAAGGTAGACTACTCAGATAATAAAGTACACCTGTAACGGCTAAGAGCAATAATATTGAAAGATTAAACACATTCTTGCGACGATAGCGTTGAACAAGATAGCCGGAAAGGCTACCGAACAGGTAGATTCCAATAAAGAACACTCCCATTACCAAAGCTATTTGCAATATTGAATATCCCCTAACCTCCATACGTAAAGGTATAGTAGCTACCAGCATATAGGAAGACATAACTAACAAGAGATTAGCCATTGCTAATAACCAAAAGTGCTTATTCCACAACCGAACATGAACGGGTATGTTTTGAGTATCCATACTATATTACCCAGAATTTATCGTTAATAAGTTATAACATGAAATATGTGACGCTTGCTTACATGGAGTTAAGCAAACAGAACAGTACTAACTTAACTTTTCTTTTCAGACTTATCTATTTAATAAATCATGACCTTTAATCATAAATTTTCCCTTTAATCAATTTTTAATATGACTCTGATTCTGAGGGGAAACTTACTTCTTTCACACATTTAATATACTCTTGTACGCCCTCTGTCATACATTTGTTCACATTCGCAAAATGGCGGAGAAACTTTGGCTTAAATCCTTGTGTCATACCAAGCGCATCTGCATAAACAAGGACCTGACCATCGGTACCATTCCCAGCACCTATACCTATCGTTGCAGCTTTGACCATTGAGGTCACTTTAGTAGCCAGAGCTGCAGGCACCTTCTCAAGAGTAATAGCACTAACACCTGCTGCGTCAAGGGCAAGCGCATCTTCTATTAGCTTCTCAGCCTCAGCTTCATCTTTTGCACGAAGACCATAACCACCAAACTTGTGGATGCTTTGAGGAGTAAGACCAAGGTGGCCTATAACAGGAATACCTGCTGCTACTATTCCTCTAACAGTGTCAGCAATCTCCTTACCCCCTTCCATCTTGAGCGCACCAGCACCTGTCTCTTTGATAATACGGATAGCATTACGAATTCCATCTTCACGACTCACTTGATAAGAACCAAATGGCATATCACAAACAACAAGGCAGCGCTGACACGCACGAACAACAGAACGTGCATGATAAATCATCTGATCAATGGTTATAGGCATAGTGTCTTGATTACCAGCCATCACGTTTGAGGCTGAGTCACCAACAAGGATGCTATCAATACCAGCAGCATCTATAATTCCTGCTGTCGTGAAATCGTATGCAGTCATCTGGGTTATCTTTTCGCCAGAAGCCTTCATTTCCAATAATGTCTTTGCTGTTACTTTCTTCTTATCTGTTGTTAAATATCCCATAATCTATCTTTCATTCAAACTCCAAGACTATTTGTCTGAATTTGCCAACCGTCATCAATACGCTCGAACATTGTTTTTTGTTTTGGGATGCAAAGTTACCTCTTTTTAATGGTCTGACAAAGTAAAACCATCATAATTACTAATTACCTCCTTTGTAAAGGGTTCTATCTCAGCGACAGAGTTGGTTGTTGCAAGCCCTATCACACGTGCTCCAGAGGCAATACCAGAACGTAAGCCGTTGAAACTATCCTCAAAAACAACACAGTCCTTAGGCGACACTCCAAAACGGGCAGCTGCCTTAAGATAGCAATCAGGAGATGGTTTACTCTCATCAAAGTCTTCTGAGGTGAGTATCTCGTCAAAATATCCCCTAAATTCTGGGTGCTGATTGTAAACATTCTGCATCTTCTCGAGATTAGAACTTGTCACAACCGCTGTCTTTATACCTTTACTTTTAAGTTTATCAATAAAAGTCTCAAAACCAAGTATATAGTTATAAGGCATGTGACGTTCGTACTCATTCAATAACTGAACAATCTCTTTTTGTGCATCAACATCATCAGCAAAGTATTTATCAAATATCTGCACCAATGTTTGACCCTTAATAATATACTCGAAGTTAGGCACATTAGGACGAAAGTTCTTCCCTATATTATTCCAAAACAACGTATATAAAGGTTCTGTATCAAATACTACTCCATCCAAATCAAACAGACATGCTTTTACCATAATTGCTCATTAATTATTAAATATATAATGCAAAGTTACAAAACTTTTCGTAACTTTGTAGCCTATATATGATGAAGAATTTATTTATAAGATTTGGGTTCTTAGCCATCCTATTGTTCTTGATGAGCAGTTGTGGGCATAAATCAACAACACCAAAGAGGTTGGATATACCCACAGGTGTGGTTTATGTAGATACCGTAGCTCATCCTTCAGAAGCTATACAATGTCATGTTCACGTTGAGTTTGCTTATCTTAAAGGGAACAAATACGCTGTTGTCAATGACTCTCTACTTAGGATGGGCCTTTTACAGCCAGACTATTTCGCTATTAATTATGATAAGCTTACGCCTCAAAAAGCCATCCCTAATTTTGTAAGGCAGTATATTAAAGACTATATAGAGATTGCACAGCTTATTCGCCAAAGGGAGAAAAGCAAGAGCCAGCTCATCGGTGAACTATCTATCAAGACTGAGCTGAGGGCTTCAATAGACAACTATGTAACTGCTCTCTCCCATATCTCCATTAATAATGGTAATGGACAATTAACGAAGTACACGATTGTTCGTAACTTCAACATCAAAGACGGACACGTTACCACACTCCAAGAACAATTCGGTAAAGACTATAAAGAGAAACTAACAAAGGAAATCATTGAGCGAATAGCCGACCAAGAAGACCTTGAGGAAGATGACCTTACAGGGCTACAAGCTAAAGGCTATTTTACAGGGATTGCCCCTTATCCTTCTGATAACTTCATCCTTACAGATGACTCTACGGTGTTCATCTATACTCCAGGTGAGATTAATCAGAAAGAGGTTAGGGTGGCTATCGACAATTAACTTGCTCTTTACTTTCCACCACACCTCCCATATACGAAGAATATGATTGAACTAATAAAGAAATATTTCCCCCATCTCTCTGCTAAACAGATAGAACAGTTCACAGCACTTGATGCACTCTATCATGATTGGAATAGTAAGATTAATGTCATCTCACGCAAAGACATTGATAATCTCTATGAGCATCACATCCTTCACTCACTTGCAATTGCCAAGTATATCACTTTCCGTGAGGGTACCAACGTGCTTGACTTTGGGACTGGTGGGGGCTTCCCTGGTATTCCTCTCGCTATTTTCTTCCCAGAAGCCAATTTCAAACTCATTGATGGAACAGGCAAGAAAGTAAGGGTAGCACAGGAAGTTGCTGATGCTATTGGGCTTGAGAATGTCCTTCCAGCACACTTGCGTGGAGAAGAGGAGAAAGGTAAGTTCGATTTCATTGTGTCACGTGCTGTTATGCCATTGCCCGACTTGATGAAGATTGTAAAGAAGAATATTGCACCCGATCAACACAATACATTGCCCAATGGTGTCATTGTTTTAAAAGGTGGAAACCTCAACGACGAATTGAAACCATACAAGAAGATTGTTGAGAAGACGGAACTCTCGCAATGGTTTGACGAAGAGTGGTTTAAGGAGAAATACCTCATTTACGTACCAGGATAACCCTCTGCGCACACTTGAAAGTGTTATACTACTCAATTATCACCATTTCTTATCCACATTATCACTTATGCTTAAAATCCAGACTTTCGAGGTTAATCCTCTTCAAGAGAACTGTTACGTAGTCAGCGATGAAACAAAAGAATGTGTCATCATAGACTGTGGCGCACTTACTGAAAGTGAACAAGACGCTATCATAGCGTATATAAAGAAAGAGGGACTCACTCCTGTTCATAATCTTGGTACTCACGGACATCTTGATCACCACTTTGGAGACGCCATCATCCTTGCTACTTATAATCTTCAACCAGAAGTTTCTGAGGGCGACGCAGTGTTTATGAACAATCCAAAGCAGGCTGCAGCGCAGATGCTTGGGATGGAATTAGACCATGACTTACCAGCTGGTAAGTTAAATCTAACCGAAGGGCAATTAATAGAATTCGGTTCTCATACCTTCAAAGTCATGCGTACTCCGGGACACTCTGGTGGTTCTGTATGTTTCTATTGTGCGGAAGAAGAGGTCTTGTTCACGGGTGACACATTATTTAAAGGGAGCATTGGCAGAACAGACTTCCCTGGTGGTAGTATGTTCCAGATTATCAGTAGTCTTCGAGAACTCGCACAGCTTCCCGACACAACAGTCGTTTATCCGGGCCACGGACCGCAGACCTCTATAGGTTTCGAGCTTGCTCACAACCCTTACATGGACCGATAAAACGGATATCAACCAATTCCTAAAAATGAAAGCAAGAAGTTCACAACCCGAAAAGATACTACTCGGTATCGACCCTGGCACAAATGTCATGGGTTATGGGGTGTTACGTGTCTGTGGGAATAAGGCTGAGCTTGTTGTTATGGGGGTCATTGACATGCGCAAGGAGAAAGATGTCTACCTCCGTTTAGGCAGGGTTTTCGAGCGTGTAACGGGTATTATAGACGAATACCTACCTGATGAGGTTGCTATCGAGGCGCCCTTCTTTGGAAAGAACGTACAGTCAATGCTTAAACTGGGACGTGCACAAGGGGTGGCCATTGCTGCAGCTATCAACCATGATGTACCTATACAGGAGTATGCACCACTGAAAATAAAGATGGCTATAACAGGTAATGGCTCCGCTTCTAAGGAACAAGTAGCTGGCATGCTACAAAAGCTTCTACATCTAAGGGACGACCAGATGCCCCATTTCATGGATGCTACTGATGCCGTTGCAGCTGCTTATTGCCATTTCCTTCAGATGAATAGACCGGCAACAGACGCTAAACATTATGGCTCTTGGAAAGATTTTGCACGCAAGAATGCGGACAGAATAAGGTAAACAGGAGCTTCACACTGGTTATAGCTACGTCAAAATATAGCTGTGCCTATAATACTCCAAAGACTTCAATAACGTCATAGACATAAAAGAAAACAACACAAGACTTTCAATATCAAGCGTATGAAAAATAAGATGATAGCCCTTTCCTTATTTCTTGCATCCGTTCTTACGGTTAATGCCCAGCAAGAACGTGTATCGAAGCAACTATATACAAGTGCGTATAAGATTGCTACTGACAGTAAAGAGGATGTCAACGTGCGCAAGGCTGCTTCCTTCAAAGTTGATGCAATCACCTATCTTAATACTCGTACACTGTCTGCTATCGTTGATACAACAAAGCAGTTATCTAACAAGGAGATTGCTCATCTCAACGCTCAACTTGACTCAATGGCATATTATATGCACGAATATGTCAATCTCTTTACAAAGGAGTATGCACGTGCCGACAAGCAAAAGCGAAAAGAACAGGTGCTTAAGATATTTCGTAATGCCAGCATCAACCATCCTCTCTATAATGATCCAGACAAGAGTCTTGTCTTAGTTTACCTCAATAGTGAGGACTATCTTACTCAATTCTCCCTTGATACTGACTGGATAGCAGCACTTGCAGAGGTGAAGAAGAAGTTGGCCCAGTAGTATAAAATCAATGTTTTAAGATACATAACAATGCAAGACGAACAATTAAAATACCCATTCGAGGAGAAATTCAAAGAAGACTTAACTACTTATCTACAAGGGAAAGACCTTGTAGACATGATGTTACCAGACATTGCCGACATGGAGGAGAAGTGGTTAGGGATTGCTGAAGCTTACTTACCAGACGGTATGCGAGAGTTTGCAGACTACCCTACTGTGTCTCTTGGATGGATGATGTACATCGGTATGGCCATTGCCAAGTATTGGGATGAGGATTGGGAGTTATATAATAAGGTGGAAAATCTATACATCTATCTGCGCGATCGCATTGACTACGACCACATGGACGACTACATCTGTGAGAAGGTATTGCTCCTTACTGCCGACGAGCACAAGACACTTGCAGATATGGTAGGTAAGTGTGCAGCACGAACAAATAGCTTGCTCCGTCATCTTCCGATTGCTCCTGGTAGTAAAGATGCCTTTCAAGCCTACTTGGCTGCTCTCCATCAGCTTTACTTCATGGGTGCAGCCATGCAACTAAAACGTATGGGTTATCACATGACAAAGATATAGTCATCGAACAAAACTTATCTTGTTCACCATAATGATAGTGCTGATTAATAAACACATTCATCCTAAATTAGCGATGGACAGCTTACTTAACATCAGCACTATGATACCCTTCCTACCCTTTTTTGTCCTTGTACGGAGGATTAGTATATGTTATGCAGAGACTCACCTCTCACAGAGCCAACAAACAAAACAGATACTCACTCGCACATGTATGTAAACTCACAGAGGGCCTTGTGACTGACAGAAGATAGCACACTTTCGCTAATAATAGTATTAACGTCTGTGATGTCTGTCGTGCGCAAGACCCTCTGCAAGTTCCACTCGTATGCAAAAACCAGTGTGATTCTATGAGAAAAAAAGTCGGTTTATTACCATTCCCAGTATATTAATATGAAAATAGTAATAACCACACCACTCTACAAAAGAGTTAACAACCTCGTAAAGAATCATTACATCACAACAAGATAATTGCCCTCTAAGAAAGGGTGTAACATCATCTACAAACGAGTTGATAACTCACAATAAATCAGCAAATTACACACTACGTTAAAGAAGACGCTTTTCTTGCTTCAAGAAGGGCGTCTTCTACATACAAGAAGGGCATGTTCTTGAATACAGACAGGCCTCTTCTATGAGCCTAAACAGCATGTGTTAGGTTCAAGAAGAGCGAAAAATGTTTACGAGCTGTAGAGGAGTTAGAGGAATGAAAGGGAGTAAAAGGAGTTAAGACAACACAATCCATCCTATCAACTTCAACCTTTTACATCTCGCTTGGAACTTCTTCCACTTACGAGGAAGAATATAAGGAGACTCGCTGGATACTACTATTTTTCATGGAGTAGAATGTAGACAAACTTGTTGAATACGACTTTCCATCACAGAACGGCATATAAATAGGAGCGTTGAATACGGTCCAAGGGAATATAATAGAGGGACAACAAATCACTGAATTACCTTTATTAGAGGCAATATCCACATAGTATTATCCCCTCAACAGCAGTCGTATAGGGATAACCTCACTAACCACTCCCCTCACTTGGGGGGAGGGTTAGGGGGAGGGACAGCTACTTCTACATTATTACCTATTAGAAGTACTCCTCCTGTATACCGTTTACATTAATTGTATCGGCAGTTTGACATGGATTAAACTTAGCTGGCATGGTGAACTTAGTGCTCTGGCTATAGCCTAAACGTTTGTCGGCATAAACACGTTGCATATAGTAAGCCCATACAGGCAAAGCCATTGTAGCACCTTGACCCATAGAGGTATGATCGAAGTGGATATCACGATCCTCACCACCTACCCAGCAACCACTTACCAAGTTAGGCGTAATACCCATGAACCAACCGTCTGCGTTGTTATTCGTTGTACCCGTCTTTCCACCCATGTCGGCCGTGAGATGGTAAGCATAACGCAATCGGCTACCTGTTCCACCTTGGATAACAGCACGCAACATATCAATCATCTGATAAGAGCTAACCTCTGAGATAACCTCAGTCATCAATGGTTGGAACTTAGCAATCACGTTACCATGACTATCTTCTATCTTTGTTACGAACAATGGTGCACAACGGATACCACCATTGGCAAAGGTGGTATAGGCACTTGCCATCTCTCCAACAGATGCTTCACAAGGTCCGAGACATAACACCGGACTCGTGTTCTTATCTATATCTGGGTTGTTCAATCCGAAGTCATGTAGGATATTCACGAATTGAGAAGGCCCTAAGAGGTTGATTAGATAGGCTGATATCCAGTTGTTTGACTGCTGTAAAGCCCAACGCAAAGGTACTTCCTGCCCGTAACGAGCACGTGAACCATTACGAGGAGTCCACCCACCATAAGTGCGCTGAACGTTCGGTGCAAGTGTACAAGGAGTCATACCATTCTGCATTGCAAGTGCATAAAGGAACGGTTTGATGGTAGAACCAACCTGACGACGACCTCCCATGACAACATCATACTTGAAGTGTTGATAGTCGATACCGCCTACATAGGCCTTAACAGCACCTGTATGTGGGTCCATACTGACGAAGGCAGAACGCAAGAACGACTTATAATAGCGGATAGAGTCAATTGGAGTCATCACCGTATCTACATCACCATGATAAGTGAAGATAGTCATCTCGTGCGGTGTTTGGAAACTACGCCTAATCTCATCAGGTGTAGCACCCTGCTCTTTCAGCCGCTGATAACGCAGTGTCTGCCGACAAGAGCGATTGAGAATCTCCTTTATTGTACGACGAGAGATATTTGATGAAAATGGAGCATTCTTCTTATAACGCATTGCAAGATTAAACTGTGACTGCAAATATCCGCCTACATGCTTGCGAACAGACTCTTCAGCATACTGCTGCATACGGGTATCAATCGTTGTATAGATACGCAAACCATCAGTATTAACATTATAAGGCTCGCCATTACGTTTCGTATTCTTATTACACCAACCATATAGTGGGTCTTGCTCCCAAGCGATAGAGTCGAGTACAAACTGACGATTTTGCCATGCTTGATAGTCCTCCCGTACAGGCTTCTTAGCCATCATATACTGACGAAGATATGCCTGGAAATAGTCGGCCGCACCGCTAACAGGCTTTGCTTTAGTGAAGTGTAAGCCCAATGGACGTTGTGACAACTCGTCGTATTCAGCCTTCGTAACATAACCAGACTTAACCATCTGCATCAAAACAACATTGCGACGCTGCTTACAACGTTCTGGGTAACGAAGCGGATTGAACATAGATGGATTCTTACAAAGGCCCACCAACATGGCAGCCTCAGTCACTGTCAACTTACGAGGTTCCTTATTAAAATATACATTTGCAGCTCGCTTGATACCTACAGCATTATGTAGAAAGTCGAAGTAATTGAAATACATGGCAAGTATCTCTTCTTTCGTAAAGTGACGTTCGAGCTTTACAGCGATGATCCACTCGATAGGCTTCTGCAAAAGACGTTCCACTGTGCTATGCGCTTTCTCGGAGAACAACTGCTTTGCAAGCTGTTGTGTAATCGTTGATCCACCACCCGCACTTGCTTGTCCCATCACTCCGCGCTTCACAACAGCACGTCCAAGTGCAATGAAGTCAACACCTGAATGTTCATAAAAACGCTCATCCTCAGTAGCGACGAGAGCATGAACAAGATGCGGTGACAAGCCGTTATAGTCGATTGCCACACGGTTATTATTATCCGCATTCCATGTTCCGATGAGCTGTTGATCAGATGAATAGACCTGCGAAGCAAACTTATCTATAGGGTTAGACAATTCATCCATATTAGGCATATACCCTACCCAACCATTCCAAACAGAGATGAAAAATACGGTAATAACACCCAATATAGCAAGGAGCGAGCCCCAAAGGAAATGTACAAAATGTCTTCTCATAACGTTGTGAAAATATTATGCAAAGATAAACTAAATCAATGGATAAGCAAAATAAATAGATGTTTTTTTATAATAGATAGATATTTCCCTTTTTATCGTTCGTTGGATAGGAAATAATAATGTACCTTTACCACCAGAAAAAGAACTAAAACATCACAAAACAAATATGGAAAAGCATAACTTTGTGAATATCCAAGGGTTGGAACGTGACCAGTTGCTCTATCTTATTGAGATGGCTCAGGAGTTTGAGAAACACCCAAATCGTGAGTTACTCAAGGGGAAAGTCATCGCAACACTATTCTATGAGCCTTCTACACGAACCCGACTTAGTTTTGAAACTGCCGCTAACCGACTCGGTGCACGCGTTATTGGCTTTACCGATGCCAAGGTGTCAAGTGTCAGTAAAGGGGAGACTTTGAAAGATACGATACTCATGGTTTCAAACTATGCTGACGCGATTGTCATGCGACACTATATAGAAGGTGCAGCACAGTATGCGTCGGAGGTGGCACCTGTGCCTATCATCAACGCTGGTGATGGTGCACATCAACATCCTTCACAATGCTTACTCGACCTCTATACTATCTATCAGACACAAGGGACACTGGAGAATCTAAACATATACCTTGTGGGTGATTTGAAATATGGTAGGACTGTTCACTCTCTCCTTATGGCTATGCGTCATTTCAATCCAACGTTTCACTTTATCGCACCGAAGGAACTCGCTATGCCAGAGGAGTATAAGGTTTACTGCCACGAGCATAACATCCGCTTCGAAGAACACGAGGATTTCACACCAGAAGTGATTGCGAATGCAGACATCATCTACATGACGCGTGTACAAAAAGAGCGTTTCTCTGACTTGATGGAATATGAGCGTGTGAAAAACGTCTATATCCTTCGCCGTGATATGCTTGCTTTGGCACGTACAAACATGAAGATTCTTCATCCGCTTCCACGTGTGAATGAGATTGCATACGATGTCGATGATAGTCCACATGCCTACTATATTGAGCAGGCTCGCAATGGTCTTTTTGCGCGTGAAGCTATCTTCTGCCATTGCCTTGGAATATCAATGGAGGAGGTAAAAAACGATAAAACAATTCTTGAATAAGTACTTAATGAAGGTTATGAACATGGATAAATTAAAGAGAGGTACTTTTGCAGCATTGTTGTTCGTTCTTTTGTCTACCATATTCAGCTGTAATAAGTATACAGATGATGACCTTCACAGGGTAACCATGAACTGGACATCGGACTATACTGGCGACCCAAGGAATATAACTGTTCCTGCTAATGGGGGAACCTACAAGTTGGTATGCACCAGCTATCCAACCTTAAGGTTTGCAAGTATGGTTGTTGAAGAATCTGCAGCACAATATGGGGATAAGGTCATCAGCACCGGTATGGTAGGGAGATGGTACACAGCAGAATTAACAGGCAACACTCTCACGATTACCATCAAGCCCAACACCACTGGTAAAGTTCGTAAAGTAAACTTTTGGCTAAGGTCAGATGACGCTATCGATAGAGTTAGCATAACCCAAGAAAAATAAAAACATACTCATAATGCCTATGAGTGAACAAAGAAAACAGCCCACGAACACCCTGTCAGGCATACCTTTCAACAGAGGAGACAGAGTGAGGCTTATATGATTATGTCAAAGAAAGAACGTCTGGTAGCTGCCATTGAAAGCGGCACAGTTATAGACCATATCCCAGCAGAGAAGACTTTTCAGGTTGTGAACCTACTACAGCTCCAGAAGCTCTCCACACCTGTCACTATCGGTTTCAACTTCTCATCGAAGATGGTAGGCACAAAGGGAATCATCAAAGTGAGCGATAAGTTCTTCACTGATGATGAGATTTCTCGTCTGTCGGTCGTGGCACCGAACGTGGTGTTGAACATCATTAATGACTATGAAGTGGTAGAGAAGAAGAAGGTGGTGACACCGGACGAGCTTCGGAGCATTGTGAAATGCAACAATCCAAAGTGCATTACTAATAACGAGCCAATGGACACCATCTTCCATATAGTGGATAAGGAACATGGTATTCTCAAGTGTCATTACTGCGACAAAGAGCAGGAAATGGATAAAGTGGAACTTGTTTAGTTGGCAAGTAGATGGGTAAACAAGTTTATTGATAGACGAGGGAATGAATAAGAAGTAGGCGAGTTGCTTATATTAAGAGGGTAGTTCTATAAAATAATTAGCTGTATATTAGCTATTTACTTATCATCGTTAAAGCTAAAGAAGACACCCTCCTTTATACCTCTAAAACTTGTTTTCTCTATCAGAACACAATCAACATCGAATTATTTTCATGAAAAGAAATATTTATTTACGTGACCGGAAATATTTCTTTTCATGAAGATAAATATTTCTCATCATGATGAAAAATAACGACGAACTTAGTAGATGCATTGAGAAATAAGCACTACATACCCTATAAACCTACATTTCATGATGCTACAAATAGGTTTTCTCATTTTTTTTTCGTACATTTGCAAGCATGGTATAAGGATGTTTTTTCATTCGTTTATAGACATGTAATAGAATCTTAAATGGATAATAAGAGTGCGACTTTAGAGTTAGGAACGAAGCCTGTAGGTAAACTATTGGTACAATATGCATTCCCTGCTATCATTGCGATGATAGCAGCCTCGCTCTATAACATTATAGACAGAATATTTATCGGACAGATAGTTGGTCCAATGGCGATATCTGGTTTGGCCATAACTTTCCCTTTTATCAACCTCGGAGCAGCCTTTGGAGCAGCCGTAGGAATAGGTGCATCGACGTCTATCAGTGTTAAGTTAGGTCAGAGAGACTACAAAACAGCAGAGAACATCCTTGGTAACACGATAACACTGAACTTGATTATAGGAAGTTCCTTCGGCATAATATGCCTCATCTTCCTCGACCCCATCCTGCGCTTCTTTGGTGCAAGCGATGCCACCATCCCATACGCTCGTAGCTTCATGGAGGTTATCTTAGCTGGTAATGTAATCTCTCACATGTACTTTGGAATGAATGCTGTACTCCGAGCTGCGTCAAAACCACGACAAGCCATGACGGCTACCATATTCACAGTATTGATGAATATAGTGTTAGACTTTATCTTTATCAGACTTTGGGGATGGGGAATTCGTGGCGCTGCATTCGCTACTGTCTTATCGCAAGCATTAGCTTTATGCTGGCAGATGAAGCAGTTTACGAATAAAGATGAGATACTACACCTTAAACGAGGAATATATCGTCTTAAAAGACACTTGGTTGAGAACATCATTTCGATCGGTATTTCTCCATTCTTGATGAATGTTTGTGCCTGTATTGTGGTTATCTTCATGAATAATCAACTTGTCAGATACGGTGGCGACATGGCTGTTGGAGCATTCGGAATCGCCTATAGTATAGCGATGATCTTCGTCATGTTTATCATCGGTTTAGACCAAGGTATGCAGCCAATAGCAGGCTATAACTATGGTTCTCAGCAGAATGACAGATTGATGCGAGTACTGAAACTGACCATCTTTGCCGCAACGGGGATTATGGTCACAGCTTGGTTAATAGCCCATTTAGCTCCACAATACTGCGCACGCATGTTTACCACGGACCCAGAACTAATTCAACAAGCTATCAAAGCAATTAAGATAAACATGATGATGTATCCTATTGTAGGATTTCAAATGGTTGTAACAAATTTCTTCCAGTGTATTGGTAAGGTAAAGATAAGTATCTTCTTGTCACTCTCTCGCCAACTACTATTTCTTATCCCACTCCTTATCATCTTACCGAAATTCTTCGACTTAGATGGTGTGTGGGCTTCGCTGCCTTCAAGTGACTTCTTAGCATCATTAGTTGCGGCCATCATCCTTGTTACTTATATGCGGCGAATGAAGAAACAACTGGTGAACAATCAAAACTCAGAATCATAATAAAGAATCTAAAGATGGAAAAGGAACTAATCATAAACGTTGGTCGTCAGATAGGTAGTGGTGGCCATATCATTGCAAAGATGCTTGCAGATGAGTTTGGATGTCAATACTATGACCGTGAGATACTCAATATTGCAGCTAAGGAGAGTGGCTTCTCTGAGAAGTTCTTTGAGCAAAATGATGAGCAGAAGGGATTTATGAAAGGACACTTCCACATACATCTCCCGCTCTTAGGCGACAATGACTTTTATAAGAGTAATTTCTCACAAGAAAGTCTATATCAGTTCCAAAGCGATGCTATTCGGGAGATGGCAAAGCAGAACCCACGGTGTGTATTTGTCGGGAGAACTGCCGACTATGTCTTACGTGACAATCCTAACACTGTCAATATCTTTATAACAGCTTCATTAGACACCCGTATTACTAACGTATGTGAGCGACGCGGATGTACGAAAGAAGAGGCTCGCAAGTTTATTGAGAATGGTGAGAACGAACGTGCTAAGTATTATAACTATTACACAACAAAGGTTTGGGGACATGCAGAAAGCTATGACCTCTGTATTGATGCCAGCATACTTGGCTTAGAAAAGACCAAGGACTTGATAGCTGATTTCATCAGAAAGAAGAACAGTTAATGAAACGTATTGGTATAATCTCTGATACCCACAGCTACTGGGATGATAAGTATGAATACTATCTTGGCAATTGTGACGAGATATGGCACGCTGGTGACATTGGCTCATTAGAGGTTGCTGATAAGTTCGAAGCCATGAAGCCCATCTTCCGAGCCGTATGTGGGAATATAGATGACAATACTCTGCGTGCTCGTTATCGGGAGATTCTACGCTTCAAGTGCGAGGATATTGACGTACTCCTTAAACATATCGGAGGTTACCCAGGTCGTTATGACCGCTCAGTACAGGGTATGCTATTTGCTTCGCCGCCCAACTTGTTTGTTGACGGACATTCTCATATCCTCAAGATACAGTTTGATAAGACATTAAACCTACTTCATATTAATCCAGGTGCAGCCGGTCTACGTGGATGGCACAAGGAAAGAACATTGGTGAGGTTAACCATTGAGGGCAATAAATTTACTGATTGCGAGGTTATAACATTAGGTGATAAACAATCTGAACATATATAATATTCCTCTGAATTATAGTGGTCTTAGACGTTACATACAATAAAGACTATTAAAACTTACCCATAAGAATAACAAACAAATTAATAATAAAGATATGAAAACTTATTTAGTAACTGGTGCTGCCGGCTTTATCGGAGCAAACTACATTAAGTATCTACTTCATAAGAAGTATGTGAATGAAGAAATTAAGGTTATCATCCTCGATGCACTTACATACGCAGGTAACCTTGGTACTATCAAAGATGATATCGACGATGAGCGTTGTGTCTTTGTAAAAGGAGACATTCGTGATCGCGAACTTGCCGATAAACTCTTTACTGAATATGATATCGACTATCTCGTAAACTTTGCTGCAGAAAGTCATGTCGACCGTTCTATTGAAGACCCACAGTTGTTCCTTTCAGTTAATATCCTCGGCACACAGAACCTTTTGGACGCTGCTCGCCGTGCATGGGTGACAGGTAAAGACGAACAGGGCTACCCTACATGGAAAGAAGGCAAACGCTATCACCAGGTTTCAACAGATGAAGTATATGGTTCATTGGGTGCTGAAGGCTACTTTACAGAGCAGACCCCACTCTGTCCACACAGCCCTTATTCAGCCAGCAAGACCAGTGCTGACCATTTTGTAATGGCTTATCATGATACTTATCACATGCCTGTCAGCATTACACGATGCTCTAACAACTATGGTCCTTACCACTTCCCAGAGAAGTTGATACCATTAATTATCAACAATATCCTCGAAGGTAAGAAACTACCAGTATATGGTGAAGGATTGAATGTACGTGACTGGTTGTATGTAGAAGACCATTGCAAGGCTATTGATATGGTTGTACGTGAAGGACGCGAAGGCGAAGTCTACAATGTTGGTGGTCATAACGAAATGAAGAACATCGACATCGTTAAGCTCACTATCAAGACTATTCATGATATGATGGCAGCAGACAAGAACCTCCGTACAATCCTTAAGAAGCAGGTGAAAGACGCAAATGGCGATATCGACATCAGCTGGATTAATGAAGAACTAATCACACATGTCCCTGACCGTTTAGGCCATGATGCACGCTATGCCATTGACCCAACAAAGATTAAGAACGAGTTAGGTTGGTATCCAGAAACGATGTTTGCGGATGGTATCGTTAAGACTATCCGTTGGAACTTAGAGCATCAAGACTGGATACAAGAGGTTACTTCTGGTGATTACCAAAAGTATTATGACATGATGTACACCAAGAAAGGGAGATAACATAATTAAATAAAATATAATTCTACACCCTCATCTCTCCATCAGACAACAATGGTGAGGGTGTTAACCCTTCTCACATTCAAAACGTAGACAATATCTCTTCACATGAAAAAAATCTTGTTATTAGGCTCAGGCGAACTGGGCAAGGAGTTCGTTATTGCAGCTAAACGTGCTGGACAGTACGTCATTGCTTGTGATAACTATGAGAACGCACCAGCCATGCAGGTAGCTGATGAGTCTGAAGTAATAGATATGCTTGATGGTACAGCACTTGATGCTATTGTCGATAAGCACAAGCCTGACCTCATCATTCCAGAGATAGAAGCGATCAGAACAGAACGCTTGTTCGATTATGAAGAGCGTGGAATACAGGTTGCTCCATCAGCACGTGCTGTGAACTTCACGATGAATCGCCGTGCTATACGCGACCTCGCAGCACGTGACTTAGGGTTAAGAACAGCTAAATACTTCTATGCCAAGACTTATGAAGAGTTTAAGACAGCAGCCGATGAGATTGGTTTTCCATGCGTTGTAAAACCTTTGATGAGTTCAAGTGGGCATGGGCAGAGCTATGTTCACAATGATGAAGAACTTGAAGAAGCATTTAAGAATGCGATGGATGGCGCACGTGGCGATGTGAAGGAGGTGATTATTGAAGAGTTCATAGACTTTGAGAGCGAGTTTACCCTACTCACTGTGACACAGAAGGACGGTCCTACCCTCTTCTGCCCACCTATCGGACACATACAGAAAGGTGGCGACTACCGTGAAAGCTGGCAACCATACGCTATCTCAGTAGAGGCTTTACGGCAGGCAGAGCATATTGCCAACGAGGTAACACGTGCTCTTACAGGATATGGTATATGGGGAGTTGAGTTCTTCCTAACAAAGAAGGGAGAAGTAATCTTCTCTGAGCTATCACCACGCCCACATGATACTGGTATGGTCACATTGGCTCACACAACCAATTTCAACGAGTTTGAGCTTCATTTCCGTGCCGTTATGGGACTCCCAATCCCTGCTATCCACCTTGAACATGCAGGTTGTTCAGCTGTTATTCTATCTCCTACAGAGAGCAACAAACCTCTGTCTTACAATCTAATAGAAGCTTGCAAAGAAGACAGGACACGCCTACGTATCTTCAATAAACCTATTGCTCATGTCGGACGACGTATGGGTGTAGCACTCTGCTATGGGGAGGTTGGCACCGATATGGATGCACTTCGTGATAAGACTAAGCGTGTTGCAGCAACCGTATTAGGTACAGATCCCTATATGAAGAAGTAAAAGACGATAAGTCTAAAGACTGTAAGAATGAACGAAACAGAATCTTCAATAGGAAAGATTATCTCTTTGCAAAAGATAGTTGACCCACGTGGCAACCTCTCTCTTGCTGAGGCAATGAAAGACATCCCCTTTAACATCTCTCGAGTATATTGGACATACGATGTGCCATCAGGCGCTTGCCGTGGTGGTCATGCCCATAAACACTGCCGAGAGTTCATCATAGCTGTTAGCGGATCCTTTACTGTTACGCTTGATGATGGACATGGTAAGCAATCTTTCCTACTGAATCATCCCTATCAAGGGCTCCTTGTCAACACAGATATATGGCGTTCGCTCGACGATTTCTCTTCGGGGGCTGTTTGTCTCGTCTTGGCCGAAGACCCTTTTGATGAGGCTGATTATATTCGTGAATATAAGGAGTTTCTTAATTATATAAGTATTAAGGAGAAATAAGAGAAGCCCCACCAAATTGGCCTAAGAACACCATTCTGACGTTTAATGCTAATATATAATGATTGAAGTAAAGCAATATACGCAAAAAAAAGCGCAAGAGTGGAACGACTTTATAGAGCAATCTCGACAAGGAACATTCCTCTTCAATCGTTCTTATATGGATTATCATGCTGATAGATTTCAGGATGCTTCGTTGATGATTTACCGTAAAGAACAACTCTATGCACTCTTACCTGCTAACCGTTTAGGCGATACACTTTACTCTCATCAAGGGTTAACTTATGGTGGACTAATAACAAAGAAACAGGCTACTACAGCAGAGATTTGCGAGGTATTTATTAGGATTAATGAATATCTTTACCATTCTGGAGTACAAAGAGTTATCTATAAACCTACGCCATGGATATACCATTGTTATCCTGCCGAGGAAGATCTCTATGCGCTTACATATATTTGTCATGCGCAGCTAACGGCTCGTGACATCTCAAGTACTATTCCACTCGATTCACTTATGACGTTTGGAAAGGACCGTAGGAGAGGAGTTAGGAAAGCAACACGTGCTGGCGTGACAGTTCGGGAGAGTAAAGACCTTGCAACTTTTTGGGATATTCTCGATAAGAACCTTACCAATAAGTATGCTACTCACCCTGTACATTCCCTTGAAGAATTAACTTTACTCCACAGTCGGTTTCCTAACTCGATTAGACTATTCATGGCTTACAATGACAAAGGGATTGCTATTGGGGGCACTATCATCTATGACATGCCACAAGTCGTTCATACTCAGTATATCTCAGCATCTCCAGAAGGGAAAAGACTTGGGGCCATCGACCTCCTCTTTGACTATATTCTTAATGACGTCTATGCCAATCATAAAGGATTCTTTGACTTTGGTAAGAGCACAGAAGAGGAAGGGAAGATTCTTAATACTACGCTTATTTTCCAAAAAGAAGGCTTTGGAGGACGAGGAGTATGCTATGATTGTTATACGTGGGAAACACGTTCTGTCATAGAATAATTCGAGCAATCCCACAACAACCAACCTTCCTTTATAAAAGCATAAATATGATTGATTACCTCTCACTTCAAAAGATAACAGCCTTGCATGAGGCAGAGATGACTGCTGCTGTTAATCAGGTACTACGCTCAGGATGGTATCTGCAGGGGGAGTGTACGACATTGTTTGAAAAGAACTACGCACAATATATTGGTACGAAATACTGCGTAACTTGTGGTAACGGACTTGATGCACTGTGCCTTATCCTCCGTGCTTATAGGGAATTAGGGCTGCTTAAAGAAGGAGATGAGGTCATCGTACCAGCTAACACCTACATAGCAACTATCCTTTCCATCACCGAGAACCACCTTACCCCTATCCTTGTTGAACCCGATATCAACTCTTTAGAGATTGACAGTCAGCTGATTGAGCAAGCTATCACACCTCGTACACGTGCCATCATGCTTGTTCACCTCTATGGAAGATGTGCCTTCACTCCCTTCATCAGCGACCTCTGTAATCGTCATAACCTCCTACTACTTGAAGACAACGCACAAGCTCATGGTTGTCACTTCGAAGATAAACGGACAGGAAGCCTTGGTCACGCAGCCGCTCACAGCTTTTATCCAGGTAAGAACCTCGGTGCCTTGGGGGATGCTGGGGCTGTGACAACCAATGACGAACAGCTGGCACAGACAATCAGAAGCCTTGCCAACTATGGTTCAGCACGTAAATATGAGTTCACTTTCAAGGGCCAGAACAGTCGTATAGACGAAGTTCAAGCTGCTGTGTTGAACGTGAAACTACCCTATCTCGATGGTGAGAACCAACGGAGAAAACAGATTGCTAAGACGTACTACGACAATATTAACAACCCACAAATAACCCTCACAGAGGATAAGGACAGGGATAATGTGTATCACATCTTCCCCATCTTCTGCCCTACTCGCAACCGCTTGCAGCAATATCTAAGGCAGAATGGCATTGGAACGATGATACACTACCCTATTCCACCCCATCAGCAACAGGCTTATAAGGAATGGAACGACCGACATTATCCTATCACAGAGCTCATTCATCAGCAAGAGCTCTCCCTTCCTTGTAACCCCACAATGACTGATGAAGAGGTCTATCAGGTTGTTGAACATATCAACAAGTATCAATAAAACTAAATCATAACGTATGAGAAAGATTACCTATATTACATCAACATTCGTTGCACTTATGGCATTACAAGTGCAAACTGTCAATGCTGACAATATTAATAAGGTACAAGTAAACCATCTCACCTGTCCAGCAGATGCAATGACACTCGTCTCAAAGCGCCCTAAAGAGGCTGAAAGACTTTTCCGTTCAGAGGCTGTAGAGAAAGAGATTCAAAGCATCGTAAGGAAGTTGACGAATAAACGACTTGCTTGGATGTTTGAGAATTGCTTCCCAAATACACTCGATACCACCGTTCACTATGGTGAAGAAGCTGATGGAACACCTGACACATTCGTCTATACTGGCGACATCCCTGCCATGTGGCTACGCGACTCTGGTGCACAGGTATGGCCTTACGTACAGTTGGCTGGTAAAGACAAGAAGTTAAGGAAGATGTTAGCTGGTGTAATCAATCGCCAGTTGAAGTGTATCAATATTGACCCATACGCCAATGCTTTCAATCATAAGCCAGACCCAAATGGTCGTTGGATGACCGATGAGACAGATATGAAACCAGAGATACACGAACGTAAGTTTGAGATTGACTCTCTCTGCTATCCTATCCGTCTTGCCTTCGAATATTGGAAGGTTACAGGCGACACAAGTGTCTTTGGACCTGAATGGATTAAAGCAGTAGAGAACATACTCAAGACTTTTCATGAACAACAGAAGAAAGATGGGAGAGGAACTTACAAATTCCTGCGTGTTACAGACCGTGCACTTGACACAATGAACAATGCGGGCTGGGGTGCACCTGTCAAACCTGTTGGATTGATAGCATCTGCCTTCCGCCCATCAGACGATACTACGACGCTACAATTCCTTGTCCCATCAAACTTTATGGCAGTGTCTTCTCTACGCAAGGCAGCTGAGATTTTGACTAAAGTAAACAAGGACACTGCACTTGCCGCACAGTGTACTGACCTTGCCAATGAGGTTAGCAACGCCTTACAAAAGTATGCTGTCTACAATCACCCTAAGTATGGTAAGATATATGCATACGAGGTAGATGGTTTTGGAGGCTACTTCTTAATGGACGACGCCAACGTACCGAGCCTGTTAGCAATGCCATATCTTGGTGACGTAAGCGTTGATGATCCGATCTATCAGAACACCCGTCGTTACGTATGGAGCGAGGATAACCCCTACTTCCATCGTGGTAAAGCGGGCGAGGGCATTGGTGGTCCGCACATTGGTAACGACATGATATGGCCAATGTCCATCATGATGAGGGCCTTTACCTCAAAGGATGATAAGGAGATTCGACAGTGTATTGAGATGTTGATGAATACTGACGCCGGAACAGGTTTCATACATGAAAGCTTCTATAAGGACGATGCCAATAAGTTTACCCGTGAGTGGTTTGCTTGGCAGAACACTTTGTTTGGAGAGCTAATCATAAAGTTAGTTAATGAAGGCAAGCTCGGATTACTTAACAGCATACAATAGTCAAGTGGAAAGACAAATGTGGAGATATTTTAGAAAATAGGGAATAAAAACTGAATATTTACCTTATTTAACATTATATATTTGGGTATATAACAAGATTTAGATATCTTTGCAACGTGTTTTTCATGGTATTAGATTATTAAGGTTAGAAGATTAGTTGTCGTGAGACAAGTAATCTTTCAGTCCCAGACTAACAAGTCTGGGACTTTTTTTATTTATTAATACACTTAGTGTTTATTATCTAAAAGAATCTAAATAACAGTTTTCTAAAAACTTGAAGAGAATAAGAACCTCAGCCTTTCACCAATTACTCTTCTTGACACCTCCATTAAAGTTTATCACTAAAAAGGTTTTTAGAAATCTAAACAACAAACAATCATGCAACAGCAGGAGCCATTTTTCCCATAAAATAGTTGTTCGTTTATAGCCTACTTGATGGCTTCTACCTCTACTTCTCACCCGTAGTAAGTGAGAAATCTCACCTCCTCTTATTTTCTTAAACGCTTTCCCTCCACGCCTCAAAGGTACAAGTACAATAGTAAAATATCATTACATATTATCACACTAAACACCTTCTACCCAAGAGTATATCATCGCTTAAAGAAGAGTTTGTAACCTACACGAAATCAGCACATTACATACTGCATTTAAGAAGACGCCTTTCTTGCTCCAAGAAGAGCGTCTTCAACACCCAAGAGGGGCATGTTCTTGATTGTAGAAGGGCCTCTTCTATTAGCTTAAAAGGCATGTGTTAGGAAAGAGAATAGCGAAAATTATTGACAAGGAAATAAAGAAGGAACCTCTCCCCCAGCCCCTCCCCGAAAGGGAGGGGAGCGCCTAACGGGACAAAGTTTGCTATGATTTTAACCTATCACTCAACACTTAACAGCCAAAAAACAAGCCATTAACACCCAACATTCACCACCTAACACCCAGCTAAACAAGCCATTAACACCCAACATTCACCACCTAACACCCAGCTAAACAAGCCATTAACACCCAACATTCACCACCTAACACCCAGCTAAACAAGCCATCAACACCTAACATTCAACACCCAACACCCAGCATAACATACTGTGGGAATTACTCTTCAACGTTGCTTATCAGCTCCTTAATATTGATTGATTTCAGTTCATTTAGATAAGCTACACGCACACTCCCCACCTTATTATATATATCATGGTTCCATATCCTTTGAGGAGAGAAGCCTAAAAGACCCAACTTCGACGACTCAGGAGCCGACTCCAAACGAGCTATCATCTCGCCAATAGTAATGTTAGTTGTGTCGTATGTGGGCGTGTAAGTAACCTCATCAGAAGTAGGAGAAACGTTTTCTGAAACAAGGTCTACCTGCATTAACTTGTAAAGTATCTCCACCGTGATACGTACCGGAATATCCGTTGCATCCTTTATCTGCAAAGCTGTATGCGGTTTCTCACCTTTTGCAAAGCGCTGACAGATATGGCTTAATACCGTTGCACACATCATCATAAAGTCATTATGACATATTTCCTCCGTATCAATCTGACACTCATAGTACTCTAAATTCTGATTGATATAGCTAAGCTCGGCACAAAAAAGGCAGATATACCATGACACAAGTATCCATAACATAAACAACGGGAGTGCCGCAAACGAACCATAAATGGCATTGTAACTGGTAAGAAATATCTGTCCATGGATATAAACAGCTTGTAGACAGAGCATAGCTAAGCTCGCTATCATCGCAGGACCAATTGTTTTCGTTATCTTAACCTTCGCATTAGGCATGAAAACATAAAGTACTATGAACATAAGCGTAAGTATAGCCCACGGCACAAGATAGCGAAGTGAGAAGCTCGCAATGGTCCCAAGGAAACGAAGATGGTTTAAGTTCTCTACAAAACTATAGAAATAGATACTCAAGCCAGATAATATGATAATGCTAATAGGTACAAGAAACATCATAGCAGTATAGTCTATAATCACCCTACTAAGGGGACGAGTGCCCTTAGCTTGCCATACACTATCGAATGCACCTTCTACTGTTCGTATCAAAGAGAATACACTATAAAGCATAATCACCAAACCTATTCCAATAAAGATGCCTGTTTTAGCATGGATAAGGTATGATTGCGTAAGCTTAAGTAGCCAAGTAGCGGCCTCTGGTTGGGCCGACAGCATCTCACGAAACTGTTTTTCAAGGAATTGTCCAAAGCCAAAACCATTCGCAATAGCGAAAATCATGGACGCTATAGGTACGATGGCCATAATCGTGGAGAACGATAGCTCTGTCGCAGAAGCTGCGTGGTTGCGTTCAAAAAAGAATTTCACAGCAAGATAGAACTTTTGTAACTCTCTGATGGCAATGTTCTTTCGCTTCGAGCTATGCTCTCTCTTCAAGAAGAGACCTACTGTTAAGAAGTATTTTATACGGTTGATATCGACCTTCATCATTGTTCTTTTTATAGTAAATTATAGGAGTTATTGTGCAAACTTAATAAAAATAAGTTGAATACTCACCAAAAGATAGATCTAAGTAAACACACACATACATCTTTATAAATAATGTGGACTAAGCTATATTCAAGTATTCAATAATATTTTCGCACCTTCCTCACCTATAAAAACACCGTTTACAACCATTTTGTAATCTTTGTTGACGACAACTTAAAGAGGCTTCCCATAGGACAAACAAAGCGACAATAAGGGCGTGGAACAAAGATAGAAAGTAGCACAAAGACGATGGCCAAAAGGATAATCACCCAAGAAGCTGACTTGAAAATGAAAGCTATGAAAAGCTCATAGTTCATCCATTCTGACCATACACCCGTGAGCATCAAAAGCATTAGAAGCCAAAAGAGAATCTTACGGAAACGTTCTAAGTATTGTACCGTTCGCTTACTCATCTTCCATTTAGTATGATTAGCCATTCCAGCTAAATCTTGTATGGATCCCAAAGGACAAATGTTCGTACAATAATAATTCTTCTTACCAAATAGAGGATAGATGAATGCAGTAATCAACATGATGATGGGAATTAGTGATACCCACATGTTGACACCGCCTGACATGAACCCAACAAGGACAGACCACGAAAGGAAAGTACCACACCAAAGGCCTAAGACAACGAAATTCAGTAGGAGTTGGAACACACGATAACGCTTAGACTTAATAAACAAAGGGATAATAGCTGCCATGAGAACCACGACAAGCCCTACAAGAGTTTTCGTTCGTAAATCTAACTTATCGAGCAAAGACGTTTCTTTCACGTTATTCGCAGCATACTGTAGACCCGCCTTCATATTCCCAATAATGCCCTTTGAGCTGAATGTAGCACCCGTCACACCATCTACCTTCATAGCTAATGCTTGCTCAGTGGTCTTACCGTCCCAACGAGTCAATAAGGCACTCGCCTCATGAAAGAAGTCGGGAGTTTCTGAATTGGGTAAGGTTTCCACCTTTACTATCCTACCTTTCTTTATGTAAATCTCTAAAGGTACTGCACCGCCAAAGCCTTTCACATCCTTTGCTAAGTAAGTTGTATTAATAACTACCGTCCCATCATCCAACGTACGGAGCGTATCTACACGAGCTTTTGTGACCTTCTTTTCATTGTTAAACACACTATTTCCTAATAGTTTACCATCCCTTTGTACGGCAGCAACAGCAACAACTAATAAGCAAGCAATAAGTAATAATATCTGTTGTAACTTCTTCATCTAACTAATCCCTTTACTATCTTGATGAGATACAAAAGTACTAATAAATATTGGAAACCATTAATTATACAACTCACAAAGTCAACCAATTCCTAACTTTAAGTTTATTAACATCATTTCTTGCGATTTTATTTTGTAACATCATCACTTTTCTTTATTTTTGCAATCGAACTTAATTCTTAAAGCCAACCTATTGTAAATACACATATAGGTTACAAAAGAAGAACAGAACTTAAAACCTAAACAATATGACAAACAAAAGAACTTGCCTTTATGACAAACACGTTGCATTAGGCGCACTAATTACTCCATTCGCTGGATTCGATATGCCCATTCAATACACAGGCATTATTGATGAGCATAATGCCGTTAGAGAACATTGTGGAGTGTTCGATGTCTCTCACATGGGAGAGGTGGTTGTAAGTGGTCCCGACGCTGATAAGTTCATTAATCACATCTTTACAAACGATGTGAACGGACTTGCTGCTGGGAAAGTACTCTATGGTATGATATGCTATCCAGATGGTGGTGTAGTAGATGATACCTGTATTTGTAAACTTGCCGACCAGCTTTACTTGATGACTATCAATGCTTCAAACATCGACAAAGATGTAGCATGGATTGAACAAAACGCTGAAGGCTTCAATGTTACCATTGAGAACAAGAGTGAAGCATACGGTCAATTAGCCGTTCAAGGTCCTGAGGCTGAGAAGATGTTAGAGGATGTGCTCGGTCTTGACTGTAAAGATCTGAAGTTCTATGAGGTTAAGTGCTTAAAGCAAGATGGCGTTGACGTTATCGTGTCTCGTACAGGCTACACAGGTGAAGATGGTTTTGAAATCTATGGAACACCTGAGTATA
This sequence comes from Prevotella sp. oral taxon 313, assembly GCF_003043935.1. Taxonomy (NCBI): domain Bacteria; kingdom Pseudomonadati; phylum Bacteroidota; class Bacteroidia; order Bacteroidales; family Prevotellaceae; genus Prevotella; species Prevotella sp. oral taxon 313. The sequence continues at coordinate 1,217,549 of NZ_PYXE01000001.1, read as the reverse complement.
TTGTTAAGGTATGGGACAAGCTAATGGAAGCTGGCGTTAAACCATGCGGTCTGGGCTGCCGAGATACATTGCGTTTCGAGGTGGGTATGCCTCTTTATGGAAATGAACTTTCTGACAAGATAACCCCTGTCATGGCTGGACTATCTATGTTTGTAAAATTTGACAAGGATGAGTTCATCGGCAAGGAAGCTCTCTTGAAACAGAAGAAAGAGGGAGTCCGTCAGCGTCTTCGTGGTATTGAATTAGACGAAAATGCTATTCCTCGCCACGGATACAAGGTTCTTAAGGATGGTGTAGAAGTCGGTGAAGTCACTACAGGCTATCGTCTTATCTCTACAGATAAGAGTTGTGCTGTTGCATTAGTCGATGAGTCCATTCAAATGGGTGATAGAGTTGACATCCAAATACGCAAGAAGACATTCCCAGGAACGGTCGTTAAGAAGAAATTCTACGACAATCACTATAAGAAATAAAGTCGGATAAGAAACAATAATGGGAGGATTATATTGAAATTGAATAGTCTTTATAAAAAAGAGTGACTATACATAATATCAATATAATCCGTCCCGCTTATATAAGATAACTAATAAACAATCATAAACATACATATTATGGCAAAAGTAATTGAAGGACTCTATTATTCTGAGTCACACGAATTTGTTAAAGTAGTAGGTAACATTGGGTATATTGGAATTACCGATTATGCACAGCACGCATTAGGTAATGTTGTCTATGTGGATATGCCTGATGTTGATGACGACATTGAAATAGACGATGACTTCGGAGCTATTGAAAGCGTGAAAGCCGCTTCCGACCTCAAAGCCCCTGTTTCTGGTAAGGTCATTGAAGTAAATGAGAGCTTGGAGGATGAGCCAGGTTTGCTGAACAAAGACGCTTACGAAAACTGGATCATAAAGGTTGAACTGTCAGACACAGCTGAACTCAAGAACCTTATGGATGCAAAAGCATACGAGGAGTTCTGCGCTGAGTAAAGTCCTATAACACCACACGTGGGCGTTTATAGGTACTGAATAGCTGAAGAGAAGAACAGCCTATCCTCACTTATAAACGCTCACCTCCTTAATATAACAGCCTACACTAACCTAATCAGTCCTAAACAAATGATTCATAAATTCTTACCTCATACAAGTGAGGATATCCAACAGATGCTTGAACGTGTCGGCATAAAGAACCTTAATGAGTTTTATGCAGAGGTACCAGAGAGTATCCGTTTTAAGGGAGACTATGACCTCCCTGACACGATGAGCGAGTTAGAAATACGCAAGTTCTTCGAGAAACTCGGTCAAAAGAACAATAAACTGACTTGCTTTGCAGGTGGTGGAGTGTACGACCATTATGCTCCAAGCGTTATCAATCACCTTCTAAGTCGCTCTGAGTTCTTAACTTCATATACACCTTATCAGGCTGAAATATCACAAGGTACACTCCATTATATATTTGAGTTCCAAAGTATGATGGCAGAACTTACAGGTATGGACATTGCCAATGCATCCATGTATGAAGGCACTACAGCCACTGCTGAGGCTATGATGGTGGCTTTTGATAATGCGAAAAAAGCTGATACAGTGCTCTATTCTGAAACGTTGTGCAAGAATATCATTGGTGTATTAAAAACATACGCACACTTCCATGGCATCAAACTGGAAGCCATCAAGGCCGTTGATGGTGTAACATCACATGCCGACTTAGAGGCAAGGATGCAAGAAGGGGGTGTAGCTGGTGTCATCGTACAGCAGCCTAACCGATATGGAATCATTGAAGATTTCACAGGCTTTGCAGACACCTGTCATAATAAGAAAGCACTATTCATCATTAATAGTGTTGCTGCCGACCTCGCCTTACTAAAGACTCCAAAGGAGTGGAATGCGGACATTGCTGTCGGTGATATTCAAAGTCTTGGATTACCAATGGGCTTTGGTGGACCTTACGCAGGTTATATGTGTTCAACAGAAAAGCTTATGCGTAAACTCCCAGGACGTATCGTTGGTAAGACAGTGGATAGTCGTGGTCAACGCGTATTTGCCCTTACTTTGCAAGCACGTGAGCAGCATATCCGTCGACAGAAGGCTACTTCCAATATCTGTTCTAACCAGAGTTTGATGGCTCTTTATGCTACTATCTACATGAGCATAATGGGAAAAGAAGGCCTGAAAGAGGCAGCACAGATAAGTTACGATGCTGCTCATTATCTTTGCGAGCAACTCCTTAACTCTAAAAGAGTTAAACTTGTTTACGACAAGCCTTTCTTTAACGAGTTCCTTGTGCATGTTGAAGACCGCGACAAGTTCTTCGATAAAGCTATACAGCAGGGTATTCTCCCAGGAATAAAGGTTGATGATGACAAACTCCTTATTGCCGTTACAGAGAAACGAACTAAAGAGGAGATTGACACACTCGTCGGATTATTATAGTAACACCATGTCTTTCTAAATCTAAACAACAATGAACAATAAACTATATGGCAATCTGATTTTTGAGTTATCACACCCAGGAAGACGTGCTTACAGCCTCCCAGAAAATCAATTTGGACATCATCCTCTACCCGATTTCTGCAAGAGAGAGAAGGATGCTGAGCTACCAGAATGTGACGAGATGACCGTTGTGCGCCATTATACTAACCATAGCGAAAACAACTTTGGTGTAGACAATGGGTTCTATCCATTGGGCTCTTGCACCATGAAATATAATCCTGTCATTAACGAAGAGGTCGCATCTATGGCTTCATTCACAGACTTGCATCCTCATCAACCTATTGAAACAGTGCAAGGAGCATTGGAAGTGGAGTATAATATCCAGCGTGCACTTGCTTCTATCACAGGTATGGCTGACGTCACACTCAATCCATACGCCGGTGCACATGGCGAACTTACGGGTTTGATGCTCATTGCTTCTTATCATCAGCAGCGTGGTGACAAGAAACGTACAAAGGTTATTGTACCTGACTCTGCGCACGGAACTAACCCTGCATCAGCCGCTGTTTGTGGATTAGAAATAGTAGAGGTAAAGAGTACATCGGATGGTCTTGTTGATGTAAACGACTTAAAACCACTCTTAGGTGACGACATTGCAGGAATGATGATGACCAATCCTAACACGTTAGGACTATTCGAGAAAGATATTCCTGAGATTGCTAAGCTCATTCATGAGTGTGGTGGTTTACTCTACTATGATGGTGCTAACCTCAATCCACTGTTAGGGGCAGCACGCCCAGGAGACATGGGCTTTGATGTTATCCACCTCAATCTCCATAAGACATTCTCAACCCCTCATGGCGGAGGTGGACCAGGCGCAGGCCCTGTTGGTGTTTGTGAGAAACTGATACCATTCCTTCCAAAGCCACATGTAAGCAAGACAAAGGACGGTTTTGTCATTGAAGACTCAGAGAATACAGAAGAGTTCTCAACAGCAAACATCCGTATCAGTGGTTATCTCGGTAATTTCCTCGTTATCCTCCGTGCCTATACATATATCCTCACACTTGGCAAGAAGCATATAAAAGAGGTGGGACCGTTTGCAACACTGAATGCTAACTATATCAAGGAATGTCTGAAGGATGATTATGAACTTCCTATTGACACACTTTGTAAACATGAGTTTGTATTCGATGGCTTGAAGGACAAGAGTACAGGAGTTACGACAATGGATGTAGCTAAACGCTTGCTCGACTATGGTTATCATGCCCCAACAATCTATTTCCCACTTCTGTTCCATGAGGCAATGATGATTGAGCCTACCGAAACAGAGAGCAAAGACACGATTGATGGATTTATCGAAGTGATGCATATCATTGCCAAAGAGGCTCGTGAAAACCCAGAGTTAGTTAAAGGAGCACCTTACAACACTCCTATCGGACGTGTGGATGATGTGCTTGCTGCCAAGCATCCTATTCTTACTTATCGTCAACTTATCAACGACACAGAAGAGAGTGTATAGAAATAGGAGTACTGTTTGGTAAATAAATCTCGCAGATGTTAGTCGATATCGGCATTAGCCACCTTATTATATTATACTAATAGTGGCCCGCACAACTCTCTTCGAGCGATGTGCTCACATTCTGCATGTGTGTTGCGTATAGCAAACACGACAGGAACGTAGACTTAACACCATGTAAGATAAGTACATCGCGGAAGTAAGATGTTAGTAGAAAAAGGGAACTACTACCGAAGTCTAACATGCGAAAAGATATCCTTATTAAAGTGTTATCAGCCAACAGTAAACATAAAACTATACATTAAACACTGTAACTCTATAATAGAGACTGAATATGAAAAAGACAAAACTATTAATAATCGGTTCGGGACCTGGCGGTTACCGGACCGCTTCCTATGCTGCACAAAACGGTTTAGAAGTAACGATTATCGAGAAAGGACAACCTGGTGGAACATGCCTTAACTCAGGTTGTATACCAACAAAGTGTCTTGCACATGACGCTGAAATACATCTCATTGGGTCTTCGCTTTACAACACACCTCCCCCACTCGATTTCACAAAAGTCATGGAGAGAAAAGAGGGAGTTATGGGTCAACTCCGAGATGGCGTAGAGGCATTATTAAGCCAACCTGGTATAACATTTATAAAAGGGGAAGCTCGCTTTGTTTCTGACCATGTTGTCGAAGTGAATGGCGAACAGATAGAGGCTGAGTATATCATCATTGCTACTGGTTCGCGCTCAAAGATGCCACCTTTCATGACTGAGGAAGACTTCTTGAAACAAGATGAAACAGCACAGAACATTGTTACCTCCACCGAACTACTCTCTATTCCAAAGCTTCCTAAGCGTCTTACCATCATAGGAGCAGGCGTGATAGGAATGGAGTTTGCGTCAGCCTTCTCTGCTTTTGGTAGTGAGGTTACTGTCATAGAGTTCATGAAGGAATGTCTCCCCCCTATTGATAGCGACATTGCAAAACGCTTGAGAAAGATATTAGAGAAGAGAGGTGTAACCTTCTATATGCAAAGTGCAGTTAAGAAGATTGTATCTCCTTCAGAAAGTGAACAAGCCCATACAACCGTAATATTTGATAAGAAGGGGAAAAAGACAAGCGTAGAAACCGACCTTGTATTGATTGCTACAGGTAGACAAGCTAATATCGACAATATTGGTCTTGAGTCAACTGGGATAGAAACAAATGGTAGAGGTGTTGTTGTAAACGACAATATGGAGACCAATATAAAAGGAATCTATGCCATTGGTGACGTTAATGCACGTCAAATGTTAGCTCATGCAGCAACATTCCAAGGGTTCCGTGCAGTCAATCATATACTTAAGAAGAAAGATGATATCCGCCTTGACATAATGCCATCTGCTATCTTCACCTATCCAGAAGCAGCTTGTGTCGGTAAGACTGAAGACCAATGCAAAGGCGAAGAGATTGCATACACAACTCGGAAAGGTTTCTATCGAGCTAATGGAAAAGCCCTAAGTATGGAAGAGACTGAAGGTATGATAAAGATTCTCTTTGCTGAAGACGGTACTATTCTCGGGGCTCATTGCTTTGGTGCACACTCTGCTGATCTTATTCAGGAGGTTGCGGCATTGATGAATTGTAACGCTAAGTTGGAACAGATACGTGACATCATTCACATTCATCCTACATTAGGTGAGATTCTTCAAGATGCACTTATTTAAGGTTCATCGGAATTTTCGAGTGATAGCTTAAATATTTCTTACAAACTTATAACTAATGAGCTAACCCCTATAAGAGGAGCTGTATGGTTAGTATTAACCTTTTATCAGCATCTTATAGGGGGCTAACTCTTTGATTACCTTCCCCACCCTTACTCCACCACAGTCAATACATATTGATCTTGAGAAAGGACGAAGGCTCTTGTCTGTGGCTCTACATGTGTACAAAATGTAGTATTACACAGTGTGAGACGAAAGTATCCTACTTCTTTCATCAGTATCTTCATAATGCAATCTCGGTACTCAACCCACATTTTGGAGGAATTATTAAAACCGCAAAATATCTTTACAAAGCATTACACTAAACCATCTCAAGACACGACTATACGCACTCTACAACAAAATATATAACATACAAGTAATCAATGTGTTACATACAGCATTAAAGAAGACGCCCCTCTTGCTCCAAGAAGGGCGTCTTCTATATGCAAGAAGGGCATATTCTTGAACAGAGAAGAGCCTCTTCTGTCATCATCTCCAGCCTCTTTCCGAAATAAGAGGAGCATGATTACCGAAAAATCTCTACAAATTCAGTCTCCATGGTTAGCGTTAATTGTCTATTTACCAAAAGTTTTATAGGGTTAACCTCGCATACTGCTCCACTCTTCATCACACCCTTCCAATCAGCGGCCGATAGTTCAGATAGAGGAGTAAGGCAGCTTTTATAGGACAAACCTCACTAATCAAATTACCCTTGCGAGGAAAGAGAAAGAAGAAAGACAAGTTGAGTGAATAGGGAAAGCATCAGTGGAAAAGCAAAGAAATTACTATCCTCTTTTACATTTATAAGCTATTTCATCACATATAACGGAACAACCTCTTTTAATATCAGAAGCGAAAACCACACAAGAACAGGCGCAAACATAAGACAAAGCTCGTACACCACTTTTAATATCAGAAGCGTAAGCCGCACAAGAAACAACTAAATATAAAGAAATAATATTCAAACAGTTAGTATCAAACAAACAACTAACAGGAAAGACTAAAAGCATCATTATGGCGTTCAATCCGCTCTATTTTCTACCAATTCTCCGCTCAAGACAGATTCCATCATTGGTATTAACGCCTGCGATTTACTATCAATAAAGTAATTACTTTTAAGTATAAAATGTTTGGAAGATAAAAATCTTTATACTAACTTTGCAGGCAGAAAGGATACGGACTTAGTCGTATCGATTCGATCGGGATAGTCATCAAATAAATTAGAAAACCCGAGATGACTTCTTTTGTTAATGGCGGGCCACATAAAACGCATCTTAGCGACTAAGCCGCAAGGCCAGTGGATTACAAAGACGAGGAGCTCTCTTATCATTGATACTCGGACTTTTCATCACATCGTCGATACGACTTTTCTATTTCCCATTTCTGATAAGAAGAGGGATTGAGGTGGGGTTCCAAAGTGGTACCTCACCTTTTTCAATTTTCAAAGTAACGAAATATGTACAACTTAATTTCCTATAAGGAGCCTGTGAATCAATAAAAAACTTCAAATAACACGCATATACGGGTTTACAAACATCTTACAGGAAATACAAAAAACTTTAGCTATGTTCTCAGGAATAGTAGAAGAAATGGCAATTCTTACAGGGATTGAACATGAACAAGAGAATATCCACTTCACTTTCAAATGTTCGTTTACGAAAGAATTGAAGATTGATCAAAGTATTGCTCACAATGGCGTGTGCCTCACGGTAGTACGTTTTCAAGACGACACTTATACGGTCACCGCAATGAAAGAGACTCTTGAACGTTCGAACTTAGGATTGCTTAAGGTGGGAGATCGTGTAAACATAGAGCGTTCTATGATTATGAATGGCAGATTAGACGGGCACATCGTACAAGGTCATGTAGACCAGACAGCCGAATGTATCAACATGGAAGATGCAGACGGAAGCACCTATTTCACCTTTAAATATCCTTACAAACGAGAGATGGCACAACGTGGCTATTTTACAGTAGACAAAGGCTCGGTTACAGTGAATGGTGTTTCACTCACCGTTTGTGAACCAACAGAAGATAGCTTTAAGGTTGCAATCATCCCTTACACACGTGAAAACACAAATTTTGCAGACATTTCTATTGGGTCAATCGTAAACATTGAGTTCGATATACTCGGCAAATATATTGCAAGATTAAACCGTTTATCACAATAGGTATTGTAAACATTTTTATTAGAATACGATTAGACTACCCTAAAAGATGAAAAACTAATATAGAAGAGGAGCTATTAAGTGTCTTTTAGGGTAGTTAGATTACAAAAAATAAGTTAATTAGTGGGCTTTTGTATATACATTATCATAGGTTAATGTAAATATTTCTCATATAATCTATCAATACATTTTATTTTACAAAAAGTTTTATTACCTTTGTTTGCAGATATAGATTATATAGACAAACAAAGGTAGTAAATGAGGAAACAAATAAACATATTCAAAAGCTTTTGGGGCCAAATAATTATTTGGGTTCCACTTTTCCTCATCCCCATCTTGTATGCACCGAGTGGACATACATCTTGGCAGAACGACCTTTCATTATATATAATCCCACTATCCATGATGGTTGTCGCATATATCAACTACTTTGTACTTGCCCCCATCTTACTGAAAGGACGTAAAAAGGAATTTTGGATAATTAATACTCTACTCATTGTATCCTTGTCTGTCATGCAACATGGATTGTTGTACTATACCTCAAGCGAGCAAGACTTACTGAGTTATCCATATCAGATATATGTAGAAAACAAGGAATTATACCCACACTTGTTCTTCATCATCCGTAACATCTTCAATTTAAGCATCTGTGCTGGTGTTGCCACCTCAATACAGATGGCACAAAGATGGTCGAAAGCTGAAAAGGAGAAGCGTGAGGCAGAGACCGCAATGACAAAAGCCGAGTTGGTAAACCTACGTCAACAAGTCAATCCTCATTTCTTGCTTAACACAATGAATAATATCTATGCGCTAACAGCCTTTGACACCGAAAAGGCACAAAAGGCGATTATAGACCTATCAAAGATGTTAAGGCATATTCTCTACGACAATCAACAACCATACGTATGCTTAAAAGAAGAGGTAGAGTTCTTACACAACTACGTTGATTTAATGATGATACGTATACCAGAGAATGTGGAGATTAAACGTCAGTGTAACATTCCTTCTAACTGTAACATACATGTTGCTCCGATGATATTTATCTCACTCTTGGAGAATGCCTTTAAACATGGAATTAGTCCAGAGCACAAGAACTTTATCCATATAAGGTTAGATGCAAATAATGAAAAGATTGTTTTCTCTATAGAAAACAGTAATTACCCTAAGGAAGAAGCCGAAAGAAACGGCCACGGAATAGGTCTAAAACAAGTAGAACGACGCCTTGAACTTGCCTATCCGGGTAAATACAAATGGGAAAAAGGATATGATAGTAACAGAAAAATATATTCAACAAAAATAATCATTTATGACACTAAACTGTATAATCATTGACGACGAACCTTTAGCAGCGGATTTGCTTGCGAGCTATGCAAAGAAAACACTATTCCTAAACCTTATTGGCGTTTTCAATAGTGCTGTAGAAGGCGTAAAAGCCATCCGTGAGAATAGGGTTGACCTCATATTCTTAGATATTCAGATGCCTGAACTTAGTGGACTTGAATTTGCTAAGATTCTACCTAAGGAAACTAAGATTATTTTCACAACTGCATTTAGTCAGTATGCGATTGATGGTTACAAAGCAAATGCTATAGACTATCTGATGAAGCCTATCAGCTATGATGATTTCTTAGATGCGTCTAACAGAGCATTGGATTGGTTCCAGACTACACATCAGGCAGAGAACGCCTCGACAGACCGCTTTATATTTGTAAAGAGCGAATATAAGCTGGTTAAGATTATGTTTGATGACATTCTCTATATAGAAGGAGTAAAAGATTATGTTAAGATTTATCTTAATAATGACCATAAGCCTATCATGACACTGATGAACATGAAGAAGATAGAGGAGTCACTCCCTAAGCCAGAGTTTATGCGCATTCATCGTTCTTATATCGTGCACATGAAGAAGATTGATGGAATCGACCGTTTCCGTATTGTTATCGGTGATGCTATTCTACCAATCTCTGATAGCTATAAGACAATCCTTCAAGATTATCTTGACGGACACACATTATAAGTTTAATCTAAAAACTTTTATACATATAAAAGACATCAGCTTCAATCTACTGCTTCAGCACAGATAGGAGTTGGTGTCTTTTAGTTTATTGATCCCATAATCAACTGTATGCAAGAGGCTATTAATGTTTACTCAAAGTAAGTCCATTGCGTAAAAGTAACCTCTTATTACACACCAATTTCTTGAAGAAGATTTTAAGATCGCACATTCCCCCACCCTTTTACACAATGTCATTTCCCCCGAATATCATCTACGAAAAGGTCAATTCTTTTGTGACAAATGATTAAGCTGAAATTAGAATATATTCTGCAAAAAAGAGTTCTACGACAGACAAACAAGATATAGTTTGTTAGCAGGAAACTTGTCCACTAAAGAAAACACACGAGAGGTAATATGCAAAAGAAAAAAGATTAGGGATTATATCTTTTATCCCTTATGAAAAACAATTATTCTACACCTGAATAAGTGTTTTATCACTAACCGACAAAATTCTTAAAAATAATTTTGCTGTCATATCTGTCATCATTCATAGGCTCATAACTATCTCGTTTACAGAGTAAATAAGCGAAATGTTAAATATGACAGCAAAATGAATTTAAACTTTTCTTGTTATATAGAGTATCGTTTCTATCTTGTTTCAGAAAGATTTATCACTCTTTACTCTGCATGTCCTGACATTGATAAAACATGGAAAATAAACATATACCAAGAAATATCATCAGCTCCTAAGGCATGTAGGACAAGACGCCATTGGTAGTCAAAAGGAAACCTTCTTATTATTTACTCGTAGATAAGCTACTACGTTTCGTACGCTTAAACGAGCGATAATCGTCAAGTTCTATTTCAACATCTGGTTCTACCAGTTCTCCTTCTCTCGGTAGCTGGAATTTCATATACTTAATATTCAATCCACGCTCAATCCATTGATTCTCATAATAAGTATGAATACCAAGAATCTCACGTGTCTTCTCGTCCATCTGAGAATCAGTCACACCCTTTTCACCTAATTCATTGTTATACAAATCTTCCGTACGATATAAGACAGGTAGTTTGTTCACATTGACCATGTATGTGGTGTATGTAAAAAGGAAATTAGAATCTGTCTTCAGATGGACCAACCCGCCATCAACCAAGAACCGACGATAACGATTCATGAAGAAAGTAGAAGTAAGACGCTTATTTACATTCTTCATCTGTGGATCTGAGAAAGTAAGCCATATCTCCTGCACTTCATCTTCACTGAAAAAGCGGTCGATAATTTCGATACTTGTACGTAGAAAGGCTACATTATCCAATCCTTCATTCAAAGCCTGCTTTGCTCCCGTATAAATACGAGCACCTTTAATATCAACACCGATGAAATTAATATTTGGATAGACACGTGCTAATCCAACAGTATATTCACCTTTACCACATCCTAATTCGAGGACAATCGGGTTGTCATTATGGAAATACTGCTCTCGCCAATGTCCCCGCATCTCAAACGGAACTTCACTAACAACGCTATAAGGGTATTGGAAAACGTTCTTAAACGTTTCCATTTCTGCAAATTTCTGTAACTTACCTTTACTCATAGTGCAAAGGTACAACAAAAATAAGGAACAGGCTGTAAGGAGAAGAATTTAATTTATTTAGACTGACTGTATAACCATTATTTTATCTCATTACAAGATATTTTTGTATCTTTGTACACCAAAAGAGATTCATCATGGCAATAAAAGCTGCATTCTTCGATATAGACGGAACATTAGTATCCTTCCAATCACATCAGATTCCAGCCTCCACAATACAGGCTATCGAACAAGCAAAGGAACAAGGTGTGAAGATATTCATTTCTACAGGTCGCCCTGTAGCGATTATAAATAATATCGACTCTATTCGTCATCTCATCGACGGATATATCACTTTCAATGGGGCAAGAACTTTCATTGACGACAAGGATATTACGCTTATGCCCATACCAGAAAACGAGGTGAGAGCTATGCTTGACGATGCAAGTCGACGTGACTATTCTGTTTTGGTATGTGGTAGAACTGATGTGGCACTTTACAATCATAAACATATCTTTGATGAGATATTCGTCCAAGACTTGAATGTGAACAATATAGACATCCACAAACCTGTAGAACCGCTGCTCTATCAACCAGTCTTACAACTTACCCCTTTCTTCAGTGAGGAAGAAGAGAAAGGTATTTTACCTTTCATGCCACATTGCACATCAGCACGTTGGCATCCAAGTTTTACTGACATAACCTTACAAGGAGCTGACAAGGGGAATGCTTTAAGGCAAATGGCAAAGCATCTTGGACTGAGTTTGGAAGAATGTATCGCCTTTGGTGATGGTGGAAACGATATCAGTATCCTACAAACAGCAGGTATCGGAGTAGCAATGGGAAATGCGAATGACAGCGTAAAGGCCGTGGCTGACTATATAACAACAAGTGTTGACAATGACGGAATACGCAATGCCTTTACGCATTTTGGTGTCATCAAACATTCATAAACAAAGCTTATAACATTCAGACGCCAGTATTGATGTAAACAAATTCTAAACATAGGAAATAAAGAAAATAATGTCAAATAACATAGAACGTTCTTCACAAGAGAAGCGTACAGCCTTTGTGGTAATCTTTGCCTTCTGTGTAATGATTGCCGAAGTAATAGTGGGACTATCTTCCCATTCTATGGCACTCTTCGCAGATGGTGTACACATGGGTTCACACGTGTTGGTTATCGGACTTAACTGGGCTGCTTACATACTCGTGCGCCGATTGGAGAACAAGGGAACAACTCATTATGACACAGAGAAAATACTGAACCTATCGGCTTTTACAAGTGGTATTCTATTGATTCTTATGGCTATCTTTATAATCGTAGAGGCAGTAGAACGATTCACTGCTGAGAGGGAGATTCTCAACTACGAACTTGCACTTATCACAGCTGGTATAGGTTTAGTGGCAAATACGATTAGTGCTTCTGTACTTCATGGACACGATGGCACAACGGATTACAACAGTCATGCTGCTTATCTCCACGTCCTCTCAGACGCATTAACAGAGATTGGGGCTATCATAGGAATACTCTGCGCAATGTTTTGGCATATCACATGGATAGACTCGGCTGTAGCTGTAATAAGTGCGTTGGTCGTTCTTCGCTGGGCTAAAAGACTACTATGGGATACGGGGAGATCGCTTACAAAGGCATAAACCTACCCTTCTCTGTAAAAAGAAAGGTTCTTCTGAAATATGGAGTTATTTGTTAAAGCTCCTATATTATAAAGCATACAGAAATACGGAAAGGGATGCCCTTATCACTCAAAACATCTGAAGAGTCTTCTTTTTCTCACAGAGTTACACAGAAGAACAGATTTTACAAAGGTACACAGAGACATTAAGTCAACCGATGACACAGAGCATTACTGCTCACGTTAAAGGAAGCGGCCCCTCCCCCCAACCCCTCCCCCGCAGGGAAGGGGCGTAGTATGTGAGGTTACCCCTATAGAGCTGCTGATAAGAGGATAGAACGAAGCGTACACCCTCATTATAGGGGCATCTCAGTGATCACACCCCTTCCCTTCGGGGGAGGGGTTGGGGGGAGGGGCCTCTCTCTCTCATGTTCTCCTTTTTCTCTCACAGAACTACACAGAAGAACAGATTTCACAAAGGCACACAGAGACATCAAGTCAACCGATAACACAGAACGATATAACCAAAATTAGCAGAAAGGCTCTGTGACATCTGTCGTCGCTTGCCGGCGTTTGTGGGTTCTCCCTGTGAGCAGAAAGGCTTCTGTTCATCTGTGAAAATCTGTGAGAAAAAATTCAACGAGCTACCACAAAAAACTTGCCCCATGACACCAACCATGGTGCCAGGGGCAAGAAACGAAAATTAAATTACCGATGTATCGTCATTGATATCACATCAATGCCTTCCCGCTGGAAACATAATTAAAACTAAATTAATCAATTCAGTATTATTAAAACCGAACTTGTTTCTTTTCTTGAATATTGGCCTTATTAGGCTCATTAGCCTTATTAGCCTCATTAGGCCTTATTAGCCTTATTGGCCCTATTGGCCTCATTAGCCCTATTAGCCCAATATCCTTTCCTATCCTTGGCCCGCTACTGGGCCATTTCCTCCTCCGTTCTTTTTCTTATCCTCCTTTTTCTTGTCCTTGTCTGCTTCCTCCTTCTTCCTCACCGACTCGTAGGAGTTTGCGGCAAGTTCTCGCTTCAATTCTCCGCCAGGCGTGAAGACAACACGAGGCTTAATGGTTGCGGTCTTAAAGTCCTCTTCCTTTTCTGCTCCTTTGCTCGACAGTGTGACACGCATCGAGCCAAACTCGCCCAACTGAATGCTGAAACCATCACGGAGATAATGGGGCAGACAGTCGATAAAGTTATACAACACGTTCGACACATCACCACGAGTCAAGGACGAACGCCCCGCAATGTCACGTGCAATGTCGTCGAGCGACTTGTGCCCAAGGTTAACAGGGTTAGCATAAAACTTTACTTCTTCCCGCTTCTGCGGATTTTTCTTTGGTACTAAACGAATTTTCATGATTCTTCGTGTTTAAAGTTATACATTAGATTCTTATTATCATAGCGTAGGGCAGCACGCCTCTGCAGCTTTCTTCGTGCTTCTTCATGCTGCCCCATTCTATTTTCTTGGTTTATTCCTCCCTTTCATCGTCTCTTCTTTTCTCCTTTCTGCACCCTCTTCCCGCCAGATGCGTATTCCCTTGCTGAGCAATGCGTATCTACGTGCCGTTAGATGCGGTGAGCGTTGCTGCTGAATGCGGTGAGCGCTGCTGTTAGATACGCATCTAACAGCTACGCAATGCGTATCTACGAGTAGCTAAATACGCATCCGCCAACACGTAGATACGGTGAGCGCAGCGACGGAATACGCATTTAGCAGAAGCCTTGTCCGTTAGGCACTCCCTCCCTTCGAGGAAAGTTGGGCAGAGGTCCTTTTTCGTCGAACGCCTTACAGCGGTGCTTAAGGTATCGCCTTTTAGAGGGCGATACCTGCAAAAAGCAATCGCAAGGACTACTCGAATAACGCCTCCGCCCATAACCCGGTGGTGCGGTCGGTTGCGCCCACGAAGAGGATACCACTTCCGAAGTACAGGATGTACGCATTGTTTCTGTAGCGCGTAGGAGCACTCGACAACCAATATCGGCCAACGTTGCCAACATTGTGCAGCTGACCAGAGACGTAGGCACCCAAGGCGGGCAGATAGAAGTAATTACCAGCATCGGCTGCGGAAGGAAGAGTATAAGAGATAGACCCGATGTTTCCTGATACTATATCTGTTCGCCAATCGTTTCCGTCTACTGCGGTGTTAGGATTGTATCCGCTTATATTTGCTTTCTTCTTAAACCACATGCCACCTTTATATAAGCGACCCATTGTTGTCCATAATTCGTCTGCGTCCCAACGTGGTTCGCCCTTTGCGACGTACCATGTCATCTCGTTAACGTTGGGAAGGTCTTTACATGATGTGTGGGTAGCTTTATTATCTGCACCGTAAGTAAATGATTCGTTGTAGTAACGTGAGTCTGCGTTACTCTTAGCGTAATCATTTGAGGTTGTTGCGCCTGTAAGACCTTGGCTGAGTGTTGGCTGGCTACCACCAAGGCTCCATTCGTGCCCCTTCCAGTACTGTTCCTGTGCGTCCCACATATAATAATGGTCGCCATCGTAAACACGTACGTCAAGGTTAGCAGTGATATTGTAATACTTATTTTGGTCGTAGGTAGCTGATGGTAATGTCTTCGTTATAGTTCCCTCTATACCAGTTGCAACGTCCTTCAGCCAATAACGGATCTTGAGTATGTGCGTACCTGGCTTTATTACGACGTATGCACCGTTGGTAGCTGCGCTTAAAGGAAAGCCATTAGCGTAAGTTCCGCTACCACCTGTTGAAACGATAATCTGTTTGCCTGTCCCTGTGCCCGTTAGTTCGCCTGTTGTTGGGTTGAGTGTGTAAGTACTGGTAATGTCGTTGTCAGAATTAACCTCTACCTTAGTCAAGTAGCAGCCCTGTAAAATTGTGTTGCTGGTACGTGGCAAGAAGAGAAGGTAAGCTGCCTTATGGTCGAGTGTAAAAGCAAAACCATTCTTTGCATTTGACCATGCAGCATCTGCCATACCACAATCGCCTGCTGTACCAAAATGAGCTGTAGTGTTTGGCTCTGCTTGACTCTGGTTAGCAACGATTGAGACTTGATCTTGATTACCATTCTTACCAGGATAATAAACCTTATAGGTGTTGTCTTTAGTAAACTTGCCAGGCACTTTAAACTTAAAGTAGGCTGTCTTTTCTGTTGGAGCATTGCTGCTTTGCTGCCATGCACCATTATCATCTTTAACCCAAATCTTATCGCCAGATTCCCAATAGAACGTACCATTGCTTTCCATAGATGTACGGGTTGCTGGGTCGCCTGTTGAGAAAGTTGTTAGGCTTACATCGTAATCTTTGCCATTTGAGTTCTGCGCTATTTCTTCATTGGCACAAGAAGCAAAAGCCAAGGTGATACCAAATACGAGTGCCAAAGAATTTAAACGTGATGCGAATGAATGCTGTTTCATTGTTTTCTTCATTTTTCGTTGTTCTTTTAGTTTATTACTTTCTGTTAGTCTTTCCATGCTGGAGTTTCGTCCACATCTTCGTCCTCGTCTTCGTCCATCCAATCAAATGCTTTCTTGGCATCTCCTGATGTACCACCTGGTTGTGCAGGGTTATGCTGACCCGGGTAAGACGTATCCATCAAACAAGTGGTTTCACTTACCTGAACTGTTTCACACTCTGGTGCAGAATAGTTCTTCTTTTGTTTCTTTTTCTCCATTGTTTTATCAATTAAAATAGTTATTATTTCGTGCTTAATTTCTTCTTATTTCGTTTACGTAGGGACACAAAAAAGCGAACAAAGGAAACTCCGAAAAGTCCTTTGTTTACAGGGGTTGCACGGCACGCCTCGCGCGCGTATGCGAGAAGAAAAAAGTGAGGAGGTTAGGCCTGGCCTATATGAGAGAGAGAGAGAGAGAGAGAGAGAGTACAAAATTATTTGGAACTACCAAATAATTTGCGATATTTTTTTCGTCTTTCTTCGTTAAAGAATCTAACGCAGCACAAAGCACATCTGCGCCTTTATTTCCTAATAAAGTGCAAACATTTGCTGAATTAATATTCTTTATGACTCTCATCGTTATTACGAGTTAATTTTATTTTAACTGGCCGCAAAGGTAGTGAGAATATATGAAACAAACAAGAAATTAGCAAAAAAATATAAAAAAAGAAAGTGAATTATCGCTGTCCGTTTCCCCAGTCTCTATGTGGCTACTCAAAGAAACCTTGTATTGAGACATAACTCATAAGTAGAATTCTTATCATTGTTGCCAAGCCTGAGAAGCCCCTGGGTCTCTTTATTTTGTTCTTCACAAGTGTTACAGGCAGATTGGCTATAAGCGTAATCCATATTTTTGTTTTTATAGCATTCGCACTCTCTCCATAGAAGTATCTTAGAGGGAAATTCTGTTTTAATTACTTAAATAAAGTCTCTATTTGCCATCCTCTCTTATAGATAGGTATAATATCTTCTGCCGACATCTGAAAATCATTGGTCAGCAGAGATATTAATCTGATCTTCCCTTTCTTGGTCTTATCCTAATATGTGATTTTTCTTGCTTTATGGTAGATATCTTTTTCTCTGGTATTCTTTTTCTCACAGAGTTATACTGAAGAACAGATTTCACAAAAACAATTCAGAGGCGTTAAGCCAAACCGATAACACAGAGCGTTTCAGCTATTGTTGGGTGTTGGGTGTTAAATGTTAGGTGTTGATGGTTAGCAGAAAGGCTCTGTGATATCTATCGTCGCTTGCCGGCGTTTGTGGGTTCTCCCTGTTCGCAGAAAGGTTTCTGTTCATCTGTGAGAATCTGTGAGAAAGAAAATACCCAACAGGCTTCTTGTGTTCTAAAAATTTGTGAGAGACAAAAAGTTCAATGAGTTTTTCTTGTGTTTGTATTTCAAAATATTCAACTTATCTATACACAAAAGTAAGGAAACAAAATTGGGGATATACTTCTCCTTTTATCCATACGAACATTAAAGTCGGATAAAAGAGATGTATATCCCCAAACTCTGTCTATCTAATTTATCAAGAACTTATTCCGTGTACAAGAAGCGCTTGATAGATTTCTTTGGTGTCTTCTCAAACTCTTCTTCATGAATACGTATCTCTGAAACCTTACAATAGGCCGGTACAATAGCATTCAACTGTGTACGATTCTCTTCCATGATATTCTTAATATCGTCAGCATTAAGTCCTAAGTTCTGAGCTTCATCATAATCAGGATGTACCAAAGCTATAAGCTTCTCGCCACTCTGAATAACCAAGCATTCATTTACGAGAGGAAGAGAGTTTAACTTGTCTTCTATCTCTTCTGGATAGATGTTCTGCCCATTACTACCTAAAAGCATATTCTTCGAACGTCCTTTAATAAAGACATTCCCGTCTTGGTCCATCAGACCAAGGTCACCTGTATGGAACCATCCGTCCTTGTCGATTGTCTGACTTGTGGCTTCTTCGTTCTTATAATATCCTAAGAGGACATTAGGACCCTTGGTAAGAATTTCTCCTGGAATGTTCGTTGGATCAGGACTATCTATACGCACTTCTTGATGTAAGGCAGCTTGTCCACAAGAACCTTGCTTAAAGCTATGCCAATCACGATAACAAATAATTGGACCACACTCCGTTGCACCGTAACCTACCGTATACGGGAACTCTATACGACGTAAGAAAGATTCAATCTCACCATTGAGGGCTGCACCACCAATAATAATCTCATATAGATTACCACCAAATGCTTGATAAACTTGCTCACGTATTTTGGCACGTACCTTCTTATTAATAACTGGCATGTTAAGAAGCAAACGCATACGATTGTTCTGTATCTTTGGAAAGACCTTCTTACGAATAATCTTCTCTATGACCAATGGTACGGCAATCATGATTACTGGCTTAACTTCCTGCAAAGCTTGCGAAATAATTGCAGGAGAAGGTATGCGAGTTAGGTAATAGATATGAACACCTGAGAGGAACTCAAAGATAAACTCAAATGCCATTCCATACATGTGGGCCATCGGAAGGATACTGATGACATTATCGCCTGGCTTTATGATATTACCTAACACATGCTTTGCGAAATCAGCATTACTCCACAAAGAACGATAAGGAAGCATAACACCTTTTGAACGTCCTGTCGTTCCACTTGTGTAATTTATCAAAGCCAATTCATCTGGACTCTGTTCACGATAGTAATGGATATTTTCTTGACGGAAATACTTCGGATAACGACGCCCAAACTCCTCATTGAGATGTTCGCGTGCATAGGTTAATTTGTCTGTACGACTTACTACCAATGAATAATCAGGGATATAGATGATACCTTCCAACTTTGGCATCTTCATGGCGTCAACCTGTGTAACTACGACGTCACCAACAAAGAGTAGTTTTGCATCAGAGTGATTAACAATATTATGAATCTGCTCTGGCATAAACTCATGCAAGATAGGTACAGCTACTGCGCCATAGGTGAGTACGGCAAGAAAAGCAGCTGCCCATGCAGAAGAGTTCCTTCCACAAAGCGCTATCTTATCTCCTTGTTTAACACCACTTGCCTCAAACATAATGTGCAATTTCTCTATCTTTCTTGCAACATCATGATATTGGAGGGTCTTACCCTTATAATCGGTTAGAGCATCACGATCCCAAAATTCGATGATACTCTTCTCTATTAACTCATTAAAACTTGGAATCTTTTCCATTGCACAATATTTCAAACTCTGTGCAAAGATACATATTAATAAGCACATTTCAAAATATTATGTGCAGAAAAGTACAAAGATGAATTGAAAAGAAACATAAAAAGCGACGTGTCTAAACGAACAAAAAAAATGCCCCCTTAACACCAACAATGGTGACAGGGGGCGTCATACATTCATACGACTTGTCCCAAACGAGTGTATACAATATTAAAGAACTCAAAGACAACAAGCCATTTTATCACAATTGTAGCATCTTAGAAGACAAAGGGTACATCAGTGCGGAAAATCAACTTGACATTTTTGATATTGTTAACATCAGGCTTGAATGTCCATATAGGCTTATCCAAAAGAACTAAAAGCCAACCTTCAACCCTATAGCAAAGGTAAGAAAGAGGATTGAAACAGTACTTTCACAACTTACAAACCAGTTCCTCGTCATCAGAAAGTACGCCAAAGAAACATGCGCTCTTTTTGTCCGAATAGTGGGAAAAGTCTGTACGATGACCGCATTAGAACACATCAACTACATTATCAACAAACCTATAAGCAGGTTCAAATACACGCTGATTTAATTCCACCAATGGGTTGAGACTATCAAATATACCCGAAAAGCATAATATACATCAAATGTCAATACACTTATAAAATTATGATCAAAGTGTTTGGTAATCTCGAGAATATCGTAACATCTGCTCTGTGTATGACTCAGAATAATCTACGACAACATCTATTACTTCACCAAAATCATTATAAACAGGTGTAAGGACTGGGTTTATAAACCCTTTATAAGGTACTATATTCAAGTTTTCATAGCGACGTAATACTTCTGCATGAAGAACAGGATTCAGTTTGATAGCATACTTCTCCACTAAAGCACGAGCCATATAGAAGTCTCCTTCGCTCTTAATACGCTGTATCTCTGCAAGTTGATAAGCAAAGATATACCGTAAAGTTTCATAGTCATTAATACGCACAAATGTTTTTGATTGGCCTGTCTTTCCATCTTCACGAGTTACAAGCTCTACAACATTATCATCTTTTCCTAACTCCAAAGCCCATTGCGCAATAAGTGCACGGTTCTGCATGTGCGACTCTTCTATCTGTTTGCCAGGTTTAATACGGACTTGTTGGGTGAGCAAACCATTCATCATATAGCTATAATACTGCGCCTTATAAGCTTCTTCATTATCTAAGAGTCCAAGCTCTAAAAGTTTCAGATCTGCTATATAATATAACCCAAATAAATCAGCACGAGCCTCTTCTATAGTATTACCATAGTTCTTCAACGCATCAGGATCAGTACCAGGCAGTAATCGTCCACTCCCATGTCCTAAGCATTCATGAAGATCTGTATGAAGATCATCGGTCTTATCAGCATATAGTTCTAATAGTCTTCGTGTATCATCGTCAATGACAAACTCCTCCCGAAAGCCATTTCCTTTCGCAGCCATATTGTAAGCATGGGTAAGATTAGATATTGTCACACTCTTCGAACCATACTCTGCTCGAATCCAGTCAGCATTTGGCAGATTTATACCTATAGCTGAAGATGGATACTCATCACCTCCCAACATTGCAGCACAAACAACATTTGCTGTAACACCTTTTACAACCTCTTTCCTAAACAAAGGCTTAATTGGTGAATGGTCCTCAAACCACTGTGCATTAGCAGATATAGTTTGTGTACGGTGTGTGGCTTTAAGATCTTTATATTCAACGATACCTTCCCATGAGCCTTTCAATCCCATAGGGTCACCATAGACCTCAATAAAACCATTGATAAAGTCTATACGCCCATTCTGCTCACGTAACCACTCAATAGAATATGTATCGAAATCATGTAAATCACCTGTCTCATAATAACGAATTAACAATTCTATCACACGATGCTGTCGTTTGTTTTCAACAAATTCTTTTGCACAATTTAGCCAGAATACTATCTGTCTAATCGCAGCCCCATATTTCCCTTCTATTTTCCAGACATCTTCACGGATTAAATCACCTTCTTTTACAAGAGTAGAATTTAATCCATAAGATGGCACTTCACTTATTGGGCCTTCTTGCTTTAACTTAGCATAAAATTCTTCAACCTCCTGCTGAGAAACTCCGTCATAATAATTACATGCAGAGGAGCGTACTATATCTTTACCATCCGACTTATCAACTCGCTTTGGAAGAACTGTCGGATCAAAGATTACAGGACATAGCTCATCGAGCAAAGACGTAACAGTCTCTCCCTCGTTAAGCGGAAGCTGATTGACTTCAAGCGCTAAGACTTCTTTACGAAAAAAATCTTCTGTAAATAATGGTGAGAACTTATCGCACGCATAATGATGATAAATACCATTAGCAAACCAAACGTGCTTCAGATATTCCTCTAAAGCACGAAAATTATAATCTAACTTTTCACCATTATAGTTCAAATAGACAGCCTCTAAAGTCTTTCTAATACGGAGGTTGTATTTGCCGAACTGATCAAATGTTATATCACGTCCAAATAGCGTAGCTTGCGACAAACAATATATTAACTGTTTTTGCCTAATTGTCAGTGATTCGAAATCCGGGAGCCGATATCGTAATAGTTGTATATCGGCAAACCGTTCATCCTGAAAGTTAAAAGTTTCCTCTCCTATTGATTCAATCATTTTTTATTTATTTCTTAAGCGGTTTCTTCACACGTACATCTTCAGATGAGTGTTGTGTTGAATGCCGCATTCTATAGTCACGTGGGGTGACACCATTTAGTTTATAGAAAGAAGCATAGAATGATTGTCTGTTTGAGAAACCCACCATATCACTGATATCTTCCATATTCAGCTCTTGATAACGTTTATCAACCAATAGAGCCATAGCCTCCTCTATTCTGAATTTGTTAACGAATGACGTATAGTTCATGTGAAATCTCACATTTACTACCGCCGAGATGTAGCGTGTATTAGTCCCCAAGTCCTCAGCAAGTTGCTTGGCAGAATAATTCTTGTCTTTGTAACGTTGCTGAATAAGAATGATATTAAGGATTTTCTCCTTTAATTCATCCATTAGTTGCGGACTGACCAAACTTCGGTAAGCAGCTACCTTCTCTTTCTTTTCAGTTAAATTGTACTTAGCCATAATCCGTGTATTTTTAGTTACCTATTTGTTATTACACTGCAAATATAACATTTTTAATTAAGAATGTCAAGTTTATAGCAAGTTTTTTAATATCTATTAGTTATTATATTTCACAAAGAAATAATTACACTCTCTATTATCCATGTATAAATTATTTACATATATAATCTTAACATCTTTTTATACAAAGCGTTTCCGATTTTATCTTTTTACGTTCTTCTTTACATAAGACAAATCTTATACGTCGTAAACAAAGAACTATCTCCTTTATATTTTTTTAACCTTAACCCGTCACAAATGTTACCTTGTTCACTTTCTTTCATCATATACCTTTGCTTCCGAAAATAACATTATTGAAATAAATATAGAACTAAGAAACATGGCAGAAAACAAAATGTTCTGTTTCCAATGTCAGGAAACAGCAAAAGGTACAGGGTGTACTATTCAAGGTGTATGTGGTAAGAAAGCAGACACAAGCCGTTGGCAAGATTTGTTACTTGGCGTTGTAAGAGGTGTTGCCACAATAGCAGATTCGCTTCGCAAGGCAGGCATAGAAACGAATCAGGAGGTTGGTGATTATCTCGTAGACGCACTTTTCGCTACGATTACAAATGCCAACTTTGACGATCAAGCTATATTAAATAAGGTGGACAATGGTGTTCGAATTAAGCACGAACTTCTTTCTCTTGCAAAAGAGAAGAATGTAACTTTACCTGATTATCAAGAAGTAAATTGGGGAGGTGAGAAGGCTGACTACGAAGCAGAAGGTAATCGCGAAGGTGTACTCCGCACAGAGAATGAGGATATACGTTCGTTGAAAGAGTTGACAGTCTTAGGTTTGAAGGGTATGGCTGCTTACTACGAGCATGCTTCACGCCTCAACGAGCGCAACGAAGACATCATCGCCTTCATGGAGAAAGCTCTTGCTACCATTTCAAACCCAGCTGCTGACATGGATACATTGCTTGCTACAGTAATGGAAACTGGTAAATTCGGTGTAGATGCAATGGCATTGCTTGATAAAGCAAACACGCAGGCATACGGCAATCCAGAACTTACAAAGGTTAATATTGGTACTGGTAGCCGTCCAGGTATACTTATTTCTGGTCATGACTTGAAGGATATTGAGCAACTATTGGAGCAGACAGAGGGTACTGGTGTAGATGTTTATACTCATGGTGAGATGCTCCCAGCTCACTATTATCCACAGTTGAAGAAGTACAAGCACCTCGTTGGAAACTATGGTAATGCATGGTGGAAGCAGAAGGAAGAGTTTGAAACATTCAATGGTCCTATCGTCTTCACGACGAACTGTATTGTTCCTCCATCACCAAAGGCAAGTTATAAGGATCGTGTCTTCACGACTAATGCAACTGGTTTCCCTGGTTGGAAGCACATCGTAGCTGATGAGAATGGTCACAAGGACTTCTCTGAAGTAATTGAGATCGCAAAGACATGTAAGGCTCCAACAGCTATCGAACAGGGTGAGATTGTCGGTGGTTTTGCTCATGCACAAGTATTTGCGTTAGCTGATAAGGTCGTTGAAGCCGTTAAGAGTGGTGCTATCCGCAAGTTTGTTGTAATGAGTGGGTGTGATGGTCGTATGAAGAGCCGTGATTATTATACAGAGTTTGCTGCTCAGCTACCAAAGGATACTGTTATCTTGACCAGTGGTTGTGCTAAGTTCAAATACAACAAACTGAACCTTGGCGACATCAACGGTATCCCACGTGTATTGGATGCAGGACAGTGTAATGACTCTTATTCATGGGCTGTTGTTGCATTAAAGCTAAAAGAAATCTTTGGTGCAAACGATATTAACGACCTTCCTATCGAGTTCAACATCGCATGGTATGAGCAGAAGGCAGTTATCGTCCTACTTGCCCTACTCTACCTTGGTATCAAGAATATTCACATCGGTCCTACATTGCCAGCCTTCGTTTCTCCAAACGTTCTGAAAGTATTGGTTGAAAACTTTGGTCTGGGCGGTATTACCTCTGTTGAGGAAGACCTCAAGAACATGGTAGGATAAATTAATCACATATATAAACTTGAAGCTCATTCTTTTTTGAATGGGCTTTTTTTATACCTTTCAGAGAAATGAGTAATAGAACCTGTTAAAGAAAGGAGATATACATCTACCTCCTTTCTTCCTTCTACAAGTGAAAATCTAAATAATAAGATTTCAGCTATAAAGAAGCTAATAAAAGAAGTGAGAATATTAAACCCACATGCAAAATACGTGAGGCATATCAGTAGTTAATCCCCTTATATTCGATGTCAGGGCGGGAGAAAGACTATTACTCATGCTTTCATGTCAATATTTTTCGTCCCCATCAATTCTAACACACGCTCTTTAAGCTTACAGAAAAGCCTTATTTACGTTCAAGTACATGCCCTTCTTGCATATTGAAGACGCCCTTCTTGAAGCAAGAGAAGCACCTTCTTTTACTATGCATATAATCTACTGAAACACAATTTATTATACAACCAATGCCAAGAGGAGGTATAGTATTATTTTGAGAAGATTACACACATCTTAATGTCATTCTTTTTCATAATCCTACCGATTACCTTGAAGTGTAGAGCAATTACTGATACATCCTTATGAAGATGCTGGCAAATAAAGTAAAGCAAATCCATCTTTCATTGAGAAGTGGGAACTGCCAACGACTTTCTTGCGTGTTATCTTATGAGGAGAACGAAGTATCCAACAACTTGAGGTACACAGAGAGTGTACATGTGGAGAGCTTACAACAATCACAAACTTAATCAAAAAATATGCAGAGAAACAAGTTCTAAAGCATAGGAAAGTTTGCACATATCCCTCGAAAAGGATGATAAACTAAACAATAGTTGAGTTCAAACATCATAGTTAGAATTAAATTAAATATAAATTTAAGGTTTATTATCCGTAAAAAGATAAATTATTAATAATAATTTGTATCTTTGTGCAACCATAGGAATATAATAATATCATCATAAAATATAATGCAGAAAAAAGCACTTATCACGGGTATTACAGGCCAAGATGGTTCTTATTTGGCAGAATTGTTACTCGAAAAAGGTTATGATGTGCATGGAACTATCCGTCGTTCATCAGTAGATTTCCGTGAGCGTATAGCTCATTTAGAGGGACGTCCTCATTTCCATTTGCATTATGCTGACCTCAGTGATTCAATGAGTATTCTTGGAGTAATCAGCAAAGTTCGCCCTGATGAGATTTATAATCTTGCAGCGCAAAGTCATGTACAGGTCAGCTTCGACTCTCCAGAGTTTACAGCTGACGTCGACGCTGTGGGCGTATTACGTATTCTTGAAGCTGTTCGTCAGTTGGGAATGACAGAGACTTGTCGTATCTATCAAGCTTCGACATCCGAATTATACGGCAAGGTTGAGGAGGTTCCACAGAACGAAAACACCCCATTCCACCCTTACAGTCCCTACGCAGTTGCTAAGCAATATGGTTTCTGGATTGTGAAGGAATATCGTGAGGCTTATAATATGTATTGTTGCTCTGGTATTCTTTTCAATCATGAGAGTGAGCGTCGTGGAGAAACCTTCGTTACTCGTAAGATTACACTTGCTGCAGCTCGTATCAAACAGGGTAAGCAAGACAAGCTCTACTTGGGCAACCTCGGTTCTCTTCGTGACTGGGGATATGCTAAGGACTACGTAGAGTGTATGTGGTTAATCCTCCAACAAGAACAACCAGAGGATTTCGTTATTGCAACGGGTGTACAACATAGTGTTCGAGAGTTCTGCTATTACGCTTTCAAACGTGTAGGAATAGAACTTGAATTCCAAGGCGAAGGCATGGACGAAAAGGGTATTGACAAGGCAACTGGAAATGTTATCATTGAGGTAAGTCCTGATTTTTATCGTCCAACTGACGTTGTCAATCTCTGGGGAGAGCCAACAAAGGCAAAGGCAAAACTTGGATGGAATCCTAACAGTACCAGCTTTGAAGAGCTTGTCAACATTATGGTAGACAGCGACATGGCAAAAGTTGCATCTGAAGGTGCTGCTGAGAAGGTTAGGACAAATCTTGAAGAGTATTTGGAGAAAGGTATCGTTAAGTAGGACATCTTTCGTCATTCTCTCTCCTCACAGATAGAGATAATTACTGCTTATGCTGATAGTTGGCGATTCTCAATAGTCGCTTTCTATCAGCTATTGTTACTTTTTACAGTCTATTCAACAAATACGCAATGAATAAAAATAGTAAGATATACGTCGCTGGACACAATGGATTGGTTGGCTCAGCAATATGGAACAATCTTCTACAACGAGGATACAAGAATCTTGTTGGACGAAGTCATAAAGAACTGGACCTAACTGATCAGCAAGCTGTAAAGCGATTCTTTGATGAGGAAAAGCCTGATGCTGTTGTTCTCGCAGCTGCATTTGTAGGAGGAATTATGGCTAACTACCTCTATCGGGCAGACTTTATCATGCAAAACATGAAGATACAATGTAATGTTATCGAGCAAAGCTATCTTCATGGAGTAGAGAAACTCCTCTTCCTTGGTAGTACATGCATCTATCCAAAGAATGCACCACAGCCAATGCACGAAGACTCTCTATTGACTTCTCCTTTGGAATACAGTAATGAAGAGTATGCTATTGCAAAAATAGCTGGACTGAAGATGTGTGAAAGCTATAACCTTCAGTATGGTACGAATTACATAGCAGTTATGCCAACAAACCTCTATGGGCCTAATGATAATTTCCATTTGGAGAACTCTCATGTGATGCCAGCAATGATGCGCAAGATTTACCTTGCCAAACTAATCCACGAGAATGATTGGGATGCTATACGTAATGATATGAACAAGCGCCCTATCAATCCAACCGACAAGTTGCGTGCAGAGATTGGTGAAGGTAATGTTGATGGTAAGAATACAGAAGAACGTATCTTGAAAGCTCTCGCTTTCTATGGCATTGAGAATAATAAGGTAACGCTATGGGGTGACGGAAGTCCATTACGTGAGTTCCTTTGGAGTGAAGATATGGCTGATGCCAGCGTTCATATCCTATTGAACGTAGATTTCAAGGACATCATTGGAATTGAGAAATACTCAAGTGTTTTCTATGGTGCAAAGGTTGATGGTGTAGTCGACCGGAACAATTCTGAAGGCCGTGGTGGTGCTATCCCATCATTAGGAGAGATTCGTAACTGCCACATCAACGTAGGTACTGGAAAAGAACTTACCATCAAAGAACTTGCAGAACTTGTCAAGAAGACTGTTCACTTTGAAGGAGATATAATCTGGGATACCGAGAAGCCGAATGGTACACCACGAAAACTCATTGATGTAGAGAAGTTGCACCGCCTTGGGTGGACACATAAAGTGGAAATAGAAGGTGGTGTTGAGAAACTCTACGAGTGGTATCAAGAAAGCTTAAAGTAATTTATATCATTGATTGGGCATATTGGGCATATCAGCCCAATAAGCCTAATTAGACTAATAAGTCCGCCCTATCGCAAACAACATTCATTCATTAAAATCTTTACTATATGAAGAAACAAGTATTACTAACCGCAGCATTATTGTCTGCTACAAGCATGATGGCACAGAAGCTAACGTATCCACAAGCTCCAAAGGATGGGACTGTAGACACCTATTTTGGAGTGAAAGTTGCCGATCCTTATCGCCCATTAGAGAATGATAGTTCTAAAGCTACTGCTGAATGGGTAGCTGCTGAGAACAAGGTTACACAGGAGTATCTCTCCCGTATTCCGTTCCGTGGGAAACTCCTAAAACGTATGAAGGAGTTATCAAACTATGAGAAGGTATCAGCTCCTTCCTACATTAAATCTATTGGGAAGTGGCTCTTCTACAAGAATGATGGTCTGCAGAACCAGAGTGTACTGTATATCATGGATCGACTTGGGGATGAGAAGAACGCACGTGTATTCCTTAACCCTAATCAACTGTCATCAGACGGAACCGTTGCATTGAAGGGTATCTACTTCTCACACAACGGCAAGTATGCAACCTACTCTATCTCTCGCAGCGGAAGCGACTGGCAGGAGTTCTATGTAATGGATGTCAAGACAGGAAAACTGCTTGATGACCATATTAATTGGGCCAAATTTTCTGGCGCATCTTGGCAAGGTGACGGTTTTTATTACAGTGCCTATGATGCTCCACAGAAAGGACATGAGTTCAGTAATGTCAATTCTGTCCAGAAAATCTACTATCATAAGATAGGTACTCCACAGTCTGAAGATGTCCTCTTCTACCAAAATCCAGCAAACCCAATGCGTTTCTATGCTGTAAGTGTTAATGAAGAAGAGACCATGATGTTCCTCTATGAAAGCGGTGCAGGCTCAGGCAACATTGTCTATGTACGTGATCTCCGTCAACCTAATAGTCAATTCATTCAGATGACTTCTAATCTTGATTTACAGTATAGCCTGATTGAGACTATTGGTGATAAGATGTACTTCCTTACTAATGATGGTGCACCTAAGAACCGACTGATGGTCACAGACCTCAAGCACCCTGGTTTCAGTGAATGGAGGACCCTTGTACCAGAGTCTAAGGACATGCTTGAAGGAGTTACCTTTGCTGATGGAAAGATGATTCTCAACTATATGAAAGATGCTTCCAGCCACGCGTACGTTTATTCTATGGATGGTAAACAACTCTCAGAGATTAAACTTCCGACATTAGGTAGTGCGGCTTTCTATGGAGAGAAAGATCGTAAAGAGGTATTCTATTCCTTCTCTTCTTTCACCGTACCAACTACCATCTTTCAGTATGACCTCAGTTCTGCAAACAGTAAGGTATATGCAGCACCAAAGGTTAAGTTCAAAGAGTCTGACTATGTCTGCGAACAGGTATTCTATACAAGTAAGGATGGGACAAAGATTCCTCTCTTTATCACTTATAAGAAAGGCTTGAAGCGCAATGGTAAGAACCCAGTATTCCTCTATGCATACGGTGGCTTCAATATAGCCTTGACCCCATACTTCTCTTCTGTACGTATTCCTTTCATTGAAAATGGTGGCATCTATGCACAAGCATCCCTTCGTGGTGGTAGCGAGTACGGAGAAGATTGGCACACAGCAGGCACGAAGATGCAGAAACAGAATGTTTTTGACGATTTCATTGCAGCTGGTGAATGGCTTATCGAGAATAAATATACAAGTAAAGACTACCTCGCTATCGTTGGTGGCTCAAATGGTGGTTTGCTCATAGGAGCTTGCATGACACAACGTCCCGACCTTTATAAAGTATGTATCCCACAAGTAGGTGTTATGGATATGTTACGTTATCATAAGTTTACTATTGGTTGGAACTGGGCTCCAGACTACGGAACAAGTGCTGACTCAAAGGAGATGTTTGATTATCTCCACGCTTACTCTCCACTCCACAACCTCCGTCCTGGTACAAAGTATCCTGCTACTTTGATAACAACAGCCGACCATGACGACCGTGTTGTACCTGCGCACTCATTTAAGTTTGCAGCTACATTGCAGGCTGATAATGCTGCTGACACACCAACACTTATCCGCATTGATACCAAGGCGGGACACGGAAGTGGCAAACCTCTGTCTAAGCAGTTGGAAGAACAAGCTGACATTTATGGCTTCATCCTTTATAATATGGGATTGAAATATTAAGAGTTTAAAGGGGTTATGCCTATTGCTCATATCCTAAGGGCTATCTTTAATAAAGGTATAACCCCTTACCATTTTTATATTTCTCGACAGGTAAAATATTGTCCTAACTCCATTTCACCCTTTTAATCCTAAGTTTTCAATAAAATGCAGATACTATTAGCATCCGCTAAAATAATGAACAGTACCACAACGGTACCAACTCCTAACACTCATCTGCCTCGTTTCCATAAAGAAGCGGGGCAGATGGCGTTAGAGCTAAGCAGCCTTTCTGTAGAAGAACTTGCCCAAACGATTCCATGTAACGCTAAGATAGCACTTGAAAACAAGCTACGCTATCAAGATTTCTTCAATGAAGAAGCCTTTCTCCCTGCTCTCCTCGCCTATTACGGACAAGCATATAAATGTCTTAAAGCACATGAGTACAGTCAAGAAGACTTCAGCTATGCAGACAAACATCTCTGGATAACAAGTTTTCTCTATGGCCTCTTACGTCCATTAGACCTTATCCATCCTTATCGTCTGGAAGGGAAAGCAAAGCTACCATCGGCTGAAGGCAAGAATATGTTTGCATATTGGAAACCACTCCTCACAGACCTCCTCATAGAAGCAGTGCATGCTGACGATGGTATCTTAGTACATTTAGCCACAGAAGAGTTCCAACACCTCTTCGATTGGAAACGTTTACAAAAAGAGGTACGCATTATTCAGCCACTCTTTATGGTTGACCAAGGAAGTCGCCTAAAGGCTGTCAGTGTGTATGCAAAGAGTTGCCGTGGTGCAATGACAAGTTACATCCTCCGTAATCAACTGGACTCGCCTGACGAGCTCCTCACCTTTGAGTATGATGGTTTCACCTATCATAAAGATTATGGAGATGAAGACCATCCACACTTTATCCTAAAGTCTTAATCAATAGTGACACCTTATTATAAATGTAAAAGTCAAATTAATTATGTCAATAGAAGAATATCGTCAACAGATTCTAACCTCCCTACTTGCCAAAACCAATAGTAAGGGAGAACCACGTTTTGATGAAGCAACTGCAAAGGAACTACTCGCTCAACTGTCAGACGAGGAGTTAGAAGAAGGCATCATGTTCAATACACCTGATGATGTAGCAGAAGTTCTATCAGAAGTCGGAAAGCTTTGAAAGATAGTCAAGGGGTTATTAACCTTGAAATAGAGTGATTGACTAAAGAGCAATTATACATCTTTCACACGCCTATCAAGGTTTAGTAGGAATACAAAGTGACATTTCTACACATGCCATAAAAATGGCTCTAAAAAGAGAGAGACTATAACCTCTATTATATAAATAAAGTTTTAAATTCATTTGCTGTCATTTTTAACATTTGATGTTAGTATGCTATAAATTAATAAGTTAAGTGTCTACGAAGAATGACAACAATGACAGGAAATTAAGTTTAGACGAATTAAGCTACTTAATCACTTGAGACATCGGATAAGTCTATTATTATCGTTATTAGACCATCCAACAAAGATCAATTATGACAAGAGCAACAAAAAAGGTAAAAGAGAGAAAACTCCTTTACCTTTTATGCTTTATATCTATATATAAGTTCCTTAGAAGCGATAGCCAACTGTGAGTAGTAACTGACTTCTGTTATTCTTAACATCAGTAGTTGTAGCCACGTTAGACTCTGTTACAGTTGTCGTACCAGACGGTATAGATATGTTCCTAATATTAGAGAATGGTGCAAAAGAGCCATTCTGTGCACTATACTGGTAAGCCAAGTCAATATTGAAATTCTTAACTTGATAGCCAACACCTAATGTGAAGCGGTTGATTGCACTCCAATTAGTGTAGTCTGTTGCAGAAGCATAGGCTGTACCTAAAGAAGCAATACCTGGGTCTTTCTGAGCATCCTTATCGTACATTGCACTAACATAGTTATAACCCATACGCAAAGCAACATTGCTTACTGGTTTGTACTCGACACCTAACTTCAAAGTACTTACACCTTTCAGAACCTCCTTAGTGTGTGCATTCATATTCTTGTCAGCAGTTGATGACTCGTAGTACTGACCATAGTAATAATCATAGTATCCACCATCGTTGACTCTACTGTTTATATTACTAAAGTTCTCATACTCGTAAGTTGCACCTAAAGCAAGGTAATTGCCAATAGTATGACCAAGAGAAAGACCAAACTTCCATGGTGTCCACATCTTGAAATCGTATGAATTACTAATAGATGAATCCGTGCTTCGCACACTCGTTGTACTTGGGGAATAAACAAGACGAGTATTATTTGATGTCGTCAAGTCATACCAAGTAGGAGTCTTCACGTATGCACCAATTCTGAAAGGGGACTCAGCTACAGGACGAACAATTACACCAGCAGTGATATCAAAACCTGAACCTGTAATCTTTCTCTCATCTCGGACAAGTACACCACCAGCATTGCTGAAGTTCTCACGATACTCGCTATATCCCTTATAATTAACATCCTTCATACCGAATGTCAGACCAAGATAAACCCTGTCATTGAAGTTCCCGCTCACAGCAAAGTCATAATTACCAATATAACCAGTGTTTGCACGAGCAAGATTATAACCCGAAGCCGACTCATAGTTAAGCCTTCCTGTATTTTTATCAGGGATAAGATTATTCCAATAGAGGTAATCAATCTGACTCCAAGTATATGCCACATTTGGTGACGTAGCGTCTACATAACCAACATTCTGACCATTCTTATCTTTACCAACAAAGAATCCACCAGAATTCTCATTAGCAAGCATACCCTTAATATATGACTGCTTATTCTGTGAACTTCCGTCCAATGAGTTAGCAGCATTGAGGATATAATCAAAGTTCTTACCCTTATGATAGTTGAAACCAAAGTTAATGAACGATTTCTGTCCAGTACGAGTAGAATAAACACCACCTATCTGGTCGAAGCTCAGATTAGTCTTTTTGCCGTTAGAGAAGTCCTTACCATCAGACTGCATAAGTAGTCCACCACTGATACTAACATTGCTATGACGGAACAGACCGATACCAGCTGGGTTAGTACCAATAGTAGAAATATCAGCACCCAAAGCTTCCATAGCTCCACCCATACCAACATAGCGTGCAGTACCATTCAAGTCCTCGCCTGCTAACTTAGCATTCTCGTATGTCTCTTGTGCGTTTGCTGACAAAGCAGCAAACAACGATACTGCGAAGAAAATATATTTACTCTTCATATCTGATATGCTTTATTAATTAAACATTCATTATCCAAAATACTATCTATGACTACCGAAGGCACTGCGTGAGCCACCAGAGCTGCTGCCTCCACCACCTGAATATGAACCGCCGAAGCTACCACCACCACTTCTTGCACCACCAAATGAGCTTGGTGAAGGCTGTGAGAATGTTGAACGTTCTGGCTGAGAATAGCTACGTGTCTGATTCTGATAACCATTCTGACGTGCACCACCAAAGCGGTCATAATAATTGCTCATATCATTACGTGGAGCTGCTGTATTACCATACTGGTTCACATTACCACGACGATTTGAGTATGTAGATTGTCCATTACTATAGACATTACTTCTTGCCTGAGAGCCAAAGTCCCTTTGAGAACTACCCCAGTGATTGGCAGTACCAGTGTGTCCATTGTAAGCATAGTAGCCACTCCTTCCGTAACCATAGTAAGGATAGCCACCATAATAGCCATAATATCTGCTCCAAGGACTGTACCAACCATAACCAGCATAACCGTAATAGTATGGATAACCGCCGTAGTAGCCATAATATGGATAGCCACCGTAATAACTATAATAAGGATAACCACCATAATAACCATAATACCATGGATCGTCCCAAGTGTCATACCATCCACTGTAATAAGGTGAACGCCATCCCCATCCTACATAGAATGAAGAACGACCAGCATACCAAGGGTCATAATAACCACCCCAGAAGCCATCGAAACGACTCATTCTTCTACTATAGGCAAAGTCATCGTTATCACTTTCGTACTGACGAGTAAAACCTCCATAGATAGTATCTAACACTACAGAGTCGCCATGCAGCGTAGAAACACGTGACATAAAAATATCATTACCCAAAGAGTCAACACCTATCTTCTTATAGTTATACTTACCACGACGATTGTATTCGTCATTAGACTTACCAATGCCACTATAATAGACAGGACGATCTTCCTCTATCTTATTCTGTTGATAAGCAGACTGCTCTGCCTTTGACGGGGTAAAATAAAGGTCATCTTGTGCCATTGAAAGTAATGGCATAGCTCCAAACAAAACCGAAAGAAAAACTAATCGTTTCATATACCCTATATTTAATTACTAACTATTCTTTAACACCAATAATAATGTATGTACACTATTTCGATAGTGCAAAAATAAGACAACTTTACTTGCAAATATACGGATTTTCCCTAATCCATGGTAGGTTTTTCCCTATTTTTTATAATTTTGCAGTAGAAATTTAACACCAAGATGAAATATATACAAGTAAAGTTTACGGCAGAACCTGATTCTCAGGACGTAAGAGACATTATTGCAGCCCTTACAGGTGAAATAGGATTCGACTCCTTTACGGACGAGCCTGACGGACTCGTTGGCTACTGCCAAGAAGACCTTTTCAACGAAGATACACTCACTGAGACCCTACATAACCTACCTCTACCAGACGTAACAGTTACTTTTACGGCTAATCAAGCCGAGGATAAGAACTGGAATGAGGAATGGGAAAAAGCTGGCTTTGAGCCTATTATCATTGACAATCGCTGTGCTATTGTCTGTAAGAATATGGAAGAGGAAGCTATTGCGAACTA
This sequence comes from Prevotella sp. oral taxon 313, assembly GCF_003043935.1. Taxonomy (NCBI): domain Bacteria; kingdom Pseudomonadati; phylum Bacteroidota; class Bacteroidia; order Bacteroidales; family Prevotellaceae; genus Prevotella; species Prevotella sp. oral taxon 313. The sequence goes on along the minus strand of NZ_PYXE01000001.1, from coordinate 1,182,277 downwards.
TCCCCAGCTTGAGACTATCCCAATGAAAATACTTATTGACGCACAACAAGCATTTGGCACAGGTACACATGAGACGACACAGATGATTGTTTCCTTGTTACTAAACCAAGACCTGAAGGACAAGAGAGTTCTCGATTGTGGCTGCGGTACGGGTATCTTAGGTATTGTGGCCGCAAAGTGCGGTGCAAAGGAAGTTGTAAGCTATGACATTGATGAGTGGAGTATGCGCAATGCCGAGCATAATGCCGAACTAAATGGTGTAGAGTTAGATGTGCTTGAAGGCGACAAGCGAGTCCTCTCTCACGTGAGTGGAGTCTTTGATGTTATCTTAGCAAACATCAACCGTAATATTATCCTTGAAGACATAGACGAGTTTGTCAGTGTTATGACAACTGATTCAAAGATTATTCTGAGTGGATTTTATGAGCAGGACGCAGAAGCTATCCTTCAGAAAGCTAACGATCTCGGTCTGAAAGAGAGTCAACGTTTATTGAATCATGACTGGTGCTGCTTACTTCTTGAACGTCAGTAACATCTTCTTGTATAAGTAGTTGCTGCAAGTCATAGAAGCTACCATTGTAGATGTTTAAGTCTACGTATCCCTTAATACCTGGCAGTTTCCCAGCATCGGTATGCTGCCAGAATTTCCAATTCCCCTGATACTCCATCTGATGAACATAGTAGTGAGCTATCCAATAAGGGTAGTCATCAAAGCGAGAATCTGAGAGATATTGGTCCTTAAACTTATAATAGGTGTAGATGATAGGCTTCACATGATACCTATCTTCTACTATATGCAACCATGTAAGAATGTTCTGTTGGAACTCTTCCGTACTAATATTCTTTGGTTTGTGCTCAACATCAAGTACAGGAGGCAAATCTCCTGGCTCAAGATGAACCATAGCCAAGAAGAAATAAGCTTGTCTGCGCGCAGAAGAATTATTACTCCAGAAATGATAAGCGCCACGTATAAAGCCCGACTCCTTTGCATTATAGAAATTATCCCTAAACTTCATGTCAACATGACTGTCGCCCTCTGTTGACTTAATTATGATGAACCGTATGGGTAAACGGTCTATCATTGCATTCCTAAGACGGTTCCAATTAATCGTACCTTGATAACGACTCACATCAATACCATATATCGTGTAACCCTCAGGATAATCAGGGTCACCATAAATAGCACGCCATCTAAAACCAGTAGGTGCGACAAATAGGAAATAAAACAAGAAACTATATCCTGCAGCAAGACACAATCCTACAGCCCATCTCATCCAACCTGGCATCTGACTCCAGGTCTTTCTCAATGAATGAAGCACTTTGGAAATAAACATGTTCTTACTGATTGATAATTTAGAATTCTACTTTATCTTGCATTAGACGGTTACTTTCACAAATTCTTTTCATGAAAAAAAATATTTCTTGTCGTGAAGAAAAATATTTTTTATCGTGAAGAAAATTATTTCTTTTCATGAAAATAAATTAGTAAAGCAGCTGAATATGCTGAAAGAATACCGTTTCTTTTAATTTAATAAACAATGAGGAAGCCAACAATTAAGCATGGATTACAGTCGTAATCATACGATTGATGACTTGTATTAACACGATAATAATAGATTGAAAACCAAAGGTATGACTAAACCTTAATAACTAAACACTTGAAATAAGTGTATTGTATAAGAACAGACAATAGTAAAAAACAAAAGAAGAAACAGAGGACACAATTATCCCCTATTTCTCCTTTATGAATATACTATTACTTAGCCTGCTCTAATTCAAGCGTCTTAGTAGTCAAATCACATACTGAAGAAGGACCCCAGTACTGGATAGGACCTGGATAAACATAGCATGTTTCCTTAGCCCACTTATCACGCTGAGCAGCGAAAGTCTTGAATGGAGCGCCATCAAGCTCAACCAGTGCCTTACGGATAACAGGCTTCATTTCACCATTACGCCTCTCCATGTTCATCATCATAGTGATTGGCACACCACCAGCCTTCCACTGGTCAGCAGGTGCTGTGGTATTCTTAACGATAGCCATATAGCCCGTCTTACCATTAGCAATCAGCTGAGCTGCAGATGAGCCGAGTGCATAGCAGTAGTCTGCATCAAAGTTAGAAGGAGCTGCGCAACGTCCCTCATAACCAAAGAAATGGTGCTGAGCAGCAAACTTACCTGTGTATTTGCCTTCCTTCTTCCACTGATCAAGCTTCGCAGCAACCATCTCTGAGATAAGTTTCTCAGTCTCAATGAGAGACACCTGTACGTTTCCGTGTGGGTCACGGTCAAGAGAAAGCTGACGTGCTACACCTTCTGGGAGTGTTTCGAAAGTAGCCTTGTTCTCTGCAGAGAGATGCTCAAGGATATATACACGCTGTGCCTGCTTGTCAAGGTTCAAGTATTCTGCACCGTGAGCAGCCAACAAGTCATTCAATTCCTGGATTAGACGACCAATAGCAGGGACAAATTCAATAAGGCCCTCTGGGATTAATACAACACCAAAATTGTTTCCCTGTGCTGCACGATAAGCAACAACTTCAGCAATGTTCTCAACGATGTCGTTCAAAGTCTGGTCCTTTGCCTCAATCTCCTCAGAGATTAGACAGATGTTAGGTTGTGTCTGCAAAGCACACTCAAGCGCAATGTGAGAAGCAGAACGGCCCATCAACTTAATGAAGTGCCAGTACTTACGAGCAGAGTTACAGTCACGCTCGATGTTACCGATAAGCTCAGAATAAGTCTTCGTTGCTGTATCGAAACCGAAAGAAGTCTCAATCTGACTGTTCTTCAAGTCACCGTCGATAGTCTTAGGACAACCGATAACCTGTACGCCATACTGTTTAGCGGCATAGTACTCAGCCAATACGCAAGCATTGGTATTAGAGTCATCACCACCAATGATTACTACAGCCTTGATATCTAACTTACGAAGAATCTCAAGACCCTTCTCGAATTGATCCTCTTTCTCGAGCTTTGTTCTACCAGAACCAATCATATCGAAACCACCAGTGTTGCGATAAGCCTGAAGACTCTCGGCTGTTATTTCGATATAATTGTGGTCAACAAGACCGCCAGGACCCATGAGGAAACCATAAAGACGGTTCTCTGGGTTCAACTTCTTAACCTCATCAAAGAGACCAGAAATAACGTTGTGACCACCAGGAGCCTGACCACCAGAGAGGATAATACCAACGTTGATCTTTGCATTATTAGCTGAATCAGCTGGAACAAACTCAACGAGAGGCATTCCGTAGGTGTTAGGGAATAGCTTCTTGATATCTTCCTGATTGTCAACACTCTGTGTAGGAGCACCTTCCTGCACCTTTACTGCACCCTGAAGAGCCTTAGGCAACTTTGGCTGATAGCCTGCTCTTTCCTTCTGCAATGCGCTAATTTCCATGTGTTTAATTTAATGTTTGAAATATAATAATTCTTTGTTATATCCTTATCTACTCTGCAAAATTACTTTTTTTATCCGATAATAGAAAGGAAAAGACGCTAAATTAAAATTTTAACTCTATTTTTATGTAAGAAAGCCTTGCCTTTCTAATTTTTTACTTATCTTTGAACGATGAATATAAATATAGCTATTTAGGATTAATATGAGCAACAAAAGAGATTTAAAACGCACCATCAATTATATTTGTGGTGACTTGTTTACAGAGGGTATCGCAGCATCCCTCTATGGTGAAGAGCATGATAATGATAATACTGAGGCAATCCTCACGTCAATATTGGTAATGCATAGCAACTACATCAGACGCGTATCTCATGTAGAACCAGGCATGCCTGCCAAGGTTTACTTCAATGATTTGAAAGATAAGTTTAGTAAAGAAGTCAATGAGATAGTAGACCAACTCAATAACCTTGCATAATGTTACAGGCTATAGCTAAGTGGCTACTTTATAGTTTTATGGGGTGGAAGAAAGATGTTAGGTACACTTTACCTGACAAAGCTATTATTTGTCTTGCACCCCATACGAGTAATTATGATTTCCTTATAGGACAACTCTACGCAAGGTCCGAACAACAGAAAAGCAATTTCCTAATGAAGAAGGAATGGTTCTTTTGGCCGTTGGGTCCTATCTTCCGTAGGCTTGGTGGAATTGCTGTATGGCGAGACAAGCATACGAGTATGACCGACAGACTGGCCGAACATGCTATGAAGGCTGATAGTTTTCAACTATGTATTACGCCCGAGGGTACCAGGAGTCTGAACCCAGAATGGAAGAAAGGCTTTTATTATATAGCCTTAAAAGCGCAGTTGCCCATCCACCTTTACGGCTTAGATTACGAAAAGAAGCTAATTCAATGTTCGAAAGTAATCATACCATCAGGCAACATTGAGGAGGATATGAAGGAAATCAAATTGTATTTCAAAGACTTTAAGGGTAAACATCCAGAACTGTTTACGATAGGAGAATTAGACGGATAATGAAGATAAAATTGCTTTGTACTGCACTTCTTGCTATGTCATTTGCAACGACAAATGCACAAACAGGTAAGGCGTCATGGGGAAGAACGAATTATGAAGATGCACCTTGGGTTAAGAATGTATCCCGACCAAATGAGATAACAGATGGCTTACAGAACAGACACCTTTCTGTTTGGTCGTCTCATGGAAGATATTATGATGCTAAGAAAGGTGGATGGAGATGGCAAAGGCCTATCTTGTTTGGTACTACCGAGGATCTTTATACACAAACGATAGTTCTCCCTTATCTCATACCTATGCTTGAAAATGCAGGAGCAATTGTCTACTCTCCACGTGAAAGGAACTGGCAAAGGAATGAAATCATAGTTGATAATGACAATAGAGTCAACTATAAAGAGGAAAGTCTTAAGAAGAAATGGAGTAACACAAACGAGAAAGGCTTTGCACTTCACTATGGTAGTTATAACGATGGAGAGAACCCGTTTACTGCTGGTACGGCTCGACAGGTCAAGGCAAGAAAGCGTGATAGCAAGCTGAGTTCCGTTGTCTATCAACCTACTTTCCCCGAAACAGGACGTTATGCAGTATATGTAAGCTACCAGACACAGAAGAAGAGTGTGGAAGCAGCGGAGTATATTGTATTCCACCAAGGCCAAGAAACTCATTTCCACGTCAACCAGCGCATGGGTGGCGGCACATGGGTTTATCTTGGAACATTTGAGTTTGACAAAGGAAACAGTATCAACAACTCTGTTGTACTGACTAATCATAGTTCGCATAGAGGCATAGTAACTACTGACGCCGTACGCTTCGGTGGTGGTATGGGTAATATTGTTCGTGGAGGAACATTGAGTGGCTTACCTCGATTCCTTGAAGGAGCAAGATACTCAACACAATGGGCTGGTGCGCCTTGGAGTGTTGTCAGCAAGAGTAATGGCTCTAACGACTATAACGACGACATCAATTGTCGCTCACTGATGACGAATTGGTTGGCTGGAGGTTCATGTTATCTCCCTGACAAGAAAGATGGGAAGAAGGTGCCTATCGAGCTTGCCTTGGCTGTTCATAGCGATGCTGGATATAAAGCCGACAATAGTTTTGTGGGTACCTTAGGTATTTGTACAACCCAAGAAGGGAATAAGACATTAGGAGATGGCCTTTCACGTAAGGTTTCAAAAACACTTGCAGAACAGTTGGTTAGCAATGTTAAAAGAGATATAGACAATGCCTTCCATGTGAACTGGGCCACTCGTTCTGTGTGGGATCGCAACTATAGCGAGACTCGTCTGCCTGAAGTACCATCAGCCATACTTGAGACACTCTCACATCAGAACTTCCCTGACATAATGTTAGGGCAAGATCCTAATTTCAAATTCACACTTGCACGCTCGGTCTATAAGACTATCTTGAAGTATGAAGCTAACATGCACGGTAAGACCTATACCGTACAACCCCTTGCACCAAGTAATTTCAAGATTGAATACATATCCCCTAAGAAGATTAGACTACAATGGAAACCAACCTTCGATGCCAATGAGCCTACAGCAACTCCTACCTCTTACAACGTTTATGTTGCTATGGGAACAACCGGATTTGACAATGGTATGAACGTTCGTAACCCGTCTTTTGAGATAGAGCTACAACCTGGTTTAGTCTATAACTTTAAGGTAACGGCTTGTAATCGTGGTGGTGAGAGTTTCCCAACAGAGACCCTTTCTGCCTTACGTAACGATGGTGCAAGTCAGACAATACTTATTGTCAATGCCTTCCACCGCCTCTCTTCTCCTGCCGTGGTGAACACAAACGCAGAACAAGGGTTTGACCTTGAGGCCGACCCAGGCCTTAGCTATGGTCCTGTCGCTGGATGGGCAGGAAGACAAGCTAACTTTAACAAAGCTATGATTGGTAAGGAAGGACCTAACGCCTTAGGTTATGGAGGAGAGGAACTTGTTGGTAAGATTATAGCAGGAAACGACTTCAACTACGTAAGAGAACATGCAGAAGCATTACGTCATGCTGGTAGATACAACATTGTTAGTTGTAGTAGTAAAGCCGTTGAAAATGGTGAAATAAACCTTTCAAAATATGCTATGGTAGACTTACTCCTTGGCAATGAGAAAGATGATGGGCATAGTTTATTATATTATAAGACCTTCAAACCATCCCTTCGTCAACAACTTACAAAGTATCTCAATGGCCGTGGCAATCTCTTTGTCAGTGGTTCTTATCTTGCATCAGACATGCAAGGGACTGACGAACAAGACTGGTTGAGAAACAACCTCAAGATTACATTTGACAGTGCTAACCCTGATAATTATAACTCTATCGTCACGGGTATGGGTATGTCGTTCGATGTCTATCGAACTATCAACGAACAACATTATGGTGCTTACACGCCAGATAACATCCAACCTGCCGACAACGCCTTCAGTACATTGACTTATGCCGATGGCCATACAGCGGCTGTAGCCTATAAAGGAACCAACAACAGTGTGTTTACACTCGCCTTTCCTTTTGAATGTATCAAGGATGCTGCTACCCGCAATAGTATTATGAAGGGAATAGTTAACTTCTTGCTAAAGAAATAAATAGAATTATCTAAAAACGCAATTACTATGTATAAAATTCAAGCAAACGCTTCTGGCACACGAAGCATTGAGATAACAGACTGTCATCTTGAGACTATCAAGAAGTATTCACTCCTATCAGGACTGGTCAATTCCAATGGGATTATCGACGAAGACATCCTTGACAAACTTAAGTTTAACGTACGTGGTCTGCTTGAGTCAGAACCGGGTAAGGACAAAGACTTACTTGACTTATGTCTTGATGTCATCTATAATCAAAACATGAAGGGTATCGGACTGAAGAATCTTGTTGCTCTCTACAAAGAATGGAGTTCGTCTCATCAAGACACTGAAGAGTAGACGATGATGTCTATCTATCTGTGTTCAATACAATAACAAGCCCCTATGCGTAGGAGATAGTTTATCTCCTCTGAAAGTAAATCAATTAAAACAAACATCATTTGAGTTCACAAAAAGGAAATACAAGACCTGCTAAGCAGCATAAGAAAACAACACCAACTCAACAACAGAACAGAGAGCGTGTTGTTAAGAAAGAAGAGAAAGTATTAAAACCATCAAGATTTCAACTAACAGATTTCCTCCCTACCACTAAAAAAGAGGTGGAACTGCGTGGTTGGGACCAGTTAGATATTATCCTCTTCTCGGGTGATGCCTATATTGATCACCCTGCCTTTGGAGCAGCTGTCATAGGTAGAACACTTGAAGCAGCTGGCTATAAGGTGGCTATCGTACCACAACCCGACTGGCATGGAGACTTCCGTGACTTTAAGAAGTTAGGCCGGCCGCGTCTTTATTTCGGTATTTCGCCAGGCGCAATGGACTCGATGGTGAACAAATACACCGCTAATCGCCGTCTACGCTCCGAAGATGCCTACTCTCCTGATGGTAGACACGACTTGCGACCAGAGTATCCAAGTATAGTCTACTCTAATATTCTCCGACAGCTCTATCCCGATGTTCCTATCGTCTTAGGCGGCATTGAGGCTTCACTACGGCGTCTTACCCACTACGACTATTGGAAAGATTGCCTTCGTAAGTGTATTCTCTGCGATGCACATGCCGACATGATTATCTATGGTATGGGCGAGAAACAGGTGGTTAGCATTGCACAAGAGTTAGAGAATGGGGCTCATATCAAGGACTTAAAGCATATTCCACAGACTGTTTACCTCTGCAAAGAGGATGATATCCCAGGTGGGATTAAAGAGGATGACATCCTACTTCATTCGCATGAAGCATGTCTTCATAATAAGAAATATCAAGCGGAAAACTTCAAGCATATAGAAGAAGAGTCTAACAAGAAACACGCACAACGTATTCTGCAGGCTGTCGACAACGTCTATGCTGTCGTCAATCCGCCCTATCCTACGATGTCAACAGCAGAGGTAGATGCGGCTTACGACCTCCCATACACACGTGAACCACACCCAAAGTATCGTGGTAAGACAATCCCAGCATACGAGATGATTAAGCACAGTGTGAACATTCATCGTGGATGCTTTGGTGGTTGTTCGTTCTGTACTATCTCTGCTCATCAAGGTAAGTTTATTAGCTGCCGCTCAAAAGAGAGTATCTTGAAGGAGGTAAAACAGGTTGTTCAGATGCCTGACTTCAAAGGCTACCTCTCTGACCTTGGTGGTCCGTCAGCAAATATGTATGGTATGGCGGGCAAAAACCAGAAGGCGTGCGAACATTGCAAACGTCCAAGCTGCGTCAATCCAGAGATTTGTCCTAATCTCGAAACCGACCACACCAAACTACTTGAAATCTATCATGCTGTAGACGAGCTGCCAGAAATCAAGAAGAGCTTTATCGGTTCAGGTGTACGCTACGACTTACTGCTTCATAAGAGTAAGGATGAGAAGAGTAATGAAGCTGCCAGACAATATACGCGCGAACTGATAACACGCCATGTCAGCGGCCGTCTGAAGGTTGCACCAGAGCATACCTCTGATCGAGTACTGCACCTCATGCGAAAACCTTCTTTTCAACAGTTTTATGCGTTCAAAAGGATTTTCGACCGCATAAACCGTGAGGAGAATATGCGACAACAGATTATTCCTTATTTCATTTCCTCCCACCCTGGATGTCAAGAAGAGGATATGGCCGAGTTAGCAGTACTGACGAAGGATCTCGATTTCCACCTCGAGCAGGTGCAAGACTTCACCCCTACCCCTATGACTGTCTCCACGGAAGCATGGTACACAGGCTACGACCCCTATACGCTTGAACCTATCTTCTCAGCAAAAACACCAAAGGAGAAACTTGCTCAACGCCAATTCTTCTTCTGGTATAAGCCTGAAGCACGTCGTGACATTGAACGAGAACTTCATCGCATTGGGCGTAGTGACCTGATAGCCAAGCTCTATGATAATCCGTCAAAACAGCATCCACGTGCTGTCTACGACCCTAAGGCGATTGGAAGTACACCTGACGTCCCTAACAAGAAACGTAAAGGACGCGAAGAAAAGCCGACGGACAATCGCAGAAAATCGGCAAAACAAAATGATAAGCGACCCAAGAGTTTCAATCCAAACTTCTCTGGTAACCATCGTCGTAGACAAAAATAAGACATCTGAAGAAGGAGTTATGACCCATTAATCATAGCTCCTTTTTCAGCTTTTAATAATAGCAGAGACGAGATTTCACCGTCGAATAGTTTTTATAACATACCAAGTACTTTGAGTGAGGAAATACAGAAAGGACAATGAAAACTAACTCTACTTTGTTATGAAATAATATGACAAAACAAAAGATAACCAGTTCATAATCCTTCTCGAAGGTAAGCTCTCAACAAATTCATAACCGACTAATATCCAAAGAGATATAAACAGCGACAAAGAAGAGGCTTAGCTTGGCTCAAGAAGGGCGTTAGTAAGCCCCAAGAAGGGCGTCTTCAACAAGCAAGACAGGCCTTGTTTAGAAGTCAAAAGAGCATGTCTAATTTTCTTGCTCAGATTTTTTATTACAAAACAAAGAGATAAGTGAAGAATAAAGAGACCACAAGCAACTCCTTTTATCATCTAAGGTACGATGAGGAATGAGCATAAATGATATACTTTAGGTCTATTCAGAAAGTTTATAACTAACAGTTTGCCAGTGTGATGAGAGTTCCTTTTCGAACATCTGACTACAAAAGACATTCAAGGTAGCAGTCATTGACTATTGCACTGCACGAATCAGTCTTTCCCTGTAGGCAACCCGTGCTTTGGTTATTATGACCTCTGCTGACTTCTGACAACAAGCTTTACTCCGTTATGGTATAGCAAAAACATCATCTTCACCTGCGCCCGTGAGACCTCTTCAGATACACCCTTTCCTTTGGCTATGTAATTCCCGCTATCATGCTTACTCGTGATTTGAACCCGTTAGATAATGCTCATGCCGAGCGTATCAAAGAAAGAACATGCATTCTCGTCTGTCCTTACTTTAAACATACTGGTAAAGGCAAACATGATAAATTACTATTAAGAATGATTTATTATACTTGTGATATTATTTAGTTAGTTTAACAATATGGTAGTAGCACAGATACAAAATAATACGTATTTTTGCAATAAATAAAAGAAAAATAGTATGTGCGATATTAAGGACGTAGCCAGATACATTGGCTTATCTCTAATTAATAAAGGCTTATCAGTTAGTCCATTGAAGCTCCAAAAAGTACTTTATTATGTTCAATCATGGAATATGGTAATCTTTGGTCGGGACAAAACATTGTTTCCTCAAGCTCCACAAGCTTGGGTTAATGGTCCTGTATATCCAGAGATTTATTATGAATACAAAGATAAGGTACCGAATATGTGTGATCATTTAGATGCAACAGATTTTGGTACTGATAGTGCTCATATCGATAAAACTCTTCAAGAACTGGCAGAGAAACTATCGTTCTCAAAAGACCAAATAGAGTTATTAGATTCAATATTCATGTTGTATGGCTCGAAATCGCAGAATGATCTTATATTTTTAACTCATTCTGAAAAGCCATGGGTAGAAGCTCGTGGTAGTCTTAACCCTTTTCAACGTTCAGAAAAGAGTATTAGTCTAGATACAATGTATAGTTTTTATAAAGATAGATACGATAGAAATCGGAAGCACCATGAAGCTCAATGAATGTGATATTGATATACAACCTGAAGAGTTAGAAACAATCAACAAACCTGATTCTTTTAAAAATAAGATTCGTACTGATGATGTTCGTCTATCAAAAGATTTACCAATAGTCATTAAGTATGATTATATTGATTTGGGTAAAACTGATTATCATTTTCATCAAGATTTTACTTTGAGTGATACACAAGCATATTTCTCTAAGATGAAAGAGATATCATCTAACACTATAAACAATCTAGAGAAAAAAGCAAAGGAACATCACTTCTATCGTTCACCATTCACAGGGAAGGTAAGAGAGAATATTCTAAAAATTATGCCTAATGTAGATGAGAGCATTATTATCTATCACTTTGGGCTATATGAATGTGATAGCAGAGAAGCAAGAAGAGAAACTGGGGAAAGGTCTCCTAGAATTTACTTTGTGTTAGGCAATTATGGCTTTATCTATATCTTATTTTTTGATCCTTTCCATGAATTAAATCCTTAAATAAATACCAGTGAGTCTGTCTAAAATTAAATCAACACATGACAAGATTATTTCTTACCTTATGTCGATAATAAAAAAGAGCTATACAATACCTTAACAATATTTAAAGAGGTGAAGATAACTATCTCACCCTTTTTTAGTAATTTTGCATTTGATTCTGTAAGAAGGGCTCTTAATTACATAAGTGAAAGTAGCAGAGGAGCCTACTGACAAGACGAATAGATAATAATAAGAAGCTATAAATAAGAAAATAAATTCAAATTATGAGTAAGCAAACAGAAAAGATCAAGGCACTCGTGGAGAAGCGCGAGTTAGCACGCTTAGGTGGTGGTCAGAAGGCCATCGACAAGCAGCACGAGCGCGGAAAGTATACTGCACGTGAGCGTATTGAAATGCTGGTTGACAAAGGCAGCTTCGAGGAATATGATATGTTCAAACTCCATCGTTGTCATAACTTCGGTATGGAGAAAAAGCAGTATCTCGGTGACGGTGTTGTAGCTGGTTCTGCAACTATCGATGGTCGCCTCGTTTACCTCTATGCGCAAGATTTCACTGTGAATGGTGGTTCGCTTTCTGAAACAATGGCGCAGAAGATCTGCAAGGTAATGGATATGGCTATGACCAACGGTGCACCTGTCATCTGTATGAACGACTCTGGTGGCGCACGTATTCAGGAGGGTATCTCTGCTTTGGCAGGCTATGGTGAAATCTTCGAGCGTAACATTCTCGCTTCTGGTGTAATCCCACAGATTTCAAGCATCCTTGGTCCTTGTGCCGGTGGTGCGGTTTACTCTCCAGCACTGACCGACTTCATCATCATGAAGGAGCAGACAAGTTACATGTTCTTGACTGGTCCTAAGGTTGTAAAGACTGTTACCGGTGAGGATATCGACGCAGAACACCTTGGTGGTGCAAGCGTTCACGCTTCAAAGAGTGGTGTAACAAGCTTCACAGCTAAGACTGAGGAAGAGGCAATGGACCTTATCAAGAAGCTCCTCTCTTACATTCCTTCAAACAACCGTGAGGAAGCTCCACGTGTTGAGTGTACCGACCCTATCGACCGTAAGGATGACCTCTTAAACGAGATTATACCAGACGATCCAAACCAGGCATACGATATGTACAAGGTAATTCAGGCCGTTACCGACAATGGAGAGTTCTTCGAGGTTCAGCCAAAGTTTGCTAAGAACATCATCACAGGCTTTGCACGCTTCAATGGTCAGAGTGTTGGTATCGTTGCTAACCAGCCATCAGCATACGCAGGAGTATTGGATACCAATGCAAGCCGTAAGGGTGCGCGCTTCGTTCGTTTCTGTGATGCATTCAACATTCCTATTGTTTCACTCGTTGACGTACCAGGTTTCTTGCCAGGAACAGGTCAGGAGTATAACGCTGTAATCCTCCACGGTGCACAGTTACTTTATGCTTACGGTGAGGCTACAGTCCCAAAGATTACAATCACATTGCGCAAGAGCTATGGTGGTTCACATATCGTTATGGGTTGTAAGCAGCTTCGTTCTGACCTTAACTTTGCTTGGCCAAGTGCTGAGATTGCCGTTATGGGTGCATCTGGTGCTGTGGCAGTACTCTGTGGTAGAGAAGCTAAGGAAGTTAAGGAGCAGGGTGGCGACGTTAAGCAGTTCCTTGCAGAGAAGGAAGAGGAGTACTCAGAGAAATTTGCTAATCCATATCAGGCTGCTCAGTTCGGCTACATCGACGATGTTATCGAACCACGCAACACTCGTTTCCGCATCTGCCGTGGCTTGGCTCAGTTGGCTCATAAGAAGCAAGACTTACCAGCTAAGAAGCATGGATGTATGCCAATGTAATAAAGGAGGCACACGACTATGGATAAAAACGTATATGCAGCTATTGCAATGGCACTCTATGAGTATGCTGGAAACAATGTTCACGATAACGAACCAGGCTTTATCACTATTCTGCCAAAGCAGACAATGTGGGATGCTAAGTTCGAGATAATGACAAAGAAACCATAATAGACAACAATGAAAGAATTCAAATATACTATCGACGGCAAGGAATATAAAGTCGAGATTGGTGAGATTAATGCCGAGAATGTTGCAGAAGTAACTGTCAACGGCGAGCAGTATGCAGTACAGATGGAACAGCCTGCTGAACCAGAGAAGAAGAAGGTTGAGCTTGGTAAGCCAGCTGCTGCTGAGACAAGTGAGGAGGCTGCTCCTGCTGTTGCCATCAACAGCTCTGCTGCCGTTAAAGCTCCACTGCCTGGTACCATCACATCTATTGAGGTGACTGTTGGTCAGGAGGTGAAAGCTGGCGACACTGTTGTTGTCCTCGAGGCAATGAAGATGCAGAACAACATCGAAGCCGAGAAGGATGGTAAGGTGACTGCTATTGCTGTGAAGGTCGGTCAAGCTGTGCTTGAGGACGACCCATTGGTTGTTATAGAATAATTCCGTTATCAGCAGACTAATGTCGCTGACACTGTATAGCATTTTATTAAGGAGGGTATGTCGACATGATATACCCTCTCTTTTTAGTATCTCATCTTTCCAACTTGACGTAAGGCTATCTTCTTATAAGACAAGAACTGGATTCGAATAAGAAATGTACAGAATGTAAATTGACCAAAAATATTTTTGCTGTCATTCCTGTCATCGTTCATAGTAGTATAACCAATTAGTTCACAAAGGATTATACGAAATATTAAAAATGACAGCAACTGAATTTAAAACTAAATTGTATTATTAGGGCAGTATTATACATACTTGTATGATGCCAAATATAAGCTTCACATAAGAGTCAACTTCTTTTACTCACTTCTCCCCCATTCGAATGAAACGAAAGAACGACTCCTCTTACGGACTCTATGTACTACGGCATAACCTCAGATGCTCTAAACTATACTATGAGAGAAAGGAGACTGTTGGACTATATTATATAAGGTATATTAAGTCATGCACAACATACTGATATAGCTTAAACTTTTATCGTGTGCCTAACAATAAAAAACACACAATCATATTTGCTCCTCCAAGTTACGAAAGTATCGATTTATTATAAGTTCTGCCTTATTAATAAAGAACACCTTTGCTTTACATTGAGGAACAAAATGTGATTGTGTAATTATAGAAGTGTGGACTCTGCGTCAGACACTTATTGGTCTGAGGGTTCTAAGCACCTACGAATAACTTTCAATATCTGCTTATAACTTGTTACCTTCCTTTGGAAAGACAACAGAAGGCTTAAATGATTTTGCTTCTTCAAAATCCATCAGCGCATAAGAGATGATAATCACCTCATCACCAACTACAACCTTGCGAGCTGCTGCACCGTTAAGACAGATACAGCCAGAACCTCGCTCACCTTTTATAATATAGGTCTCGAAGCGTTCACCATTGTTGTTATTAACAATCTGAACCTTCTCGCCTGCTATCATATTAGCCGCATCCATCAAATCTTCATCAATGGTAATGCTTCCCATATAGTGGAGATTGGCCTCTGTCACAGTGGCACAATGCAACTTACTCTTTAATACTTCAATCAACATCTTTACTTATTATCCTCTGTATTTTATGTGGTCAATAAGGCGGATTGGCGTATGACCACAATAAACCGTAATACAACCAACAACATAATCCTCCCATGTATTTACTTTAAGGAGTGTGTTGCCATCTACAATCTCAAAATATTCAACCTCAAGTCCGTCAACTGCATTAATCTCATTAACGACCTTCTCTTGCGTCTCAGCAACACTATGCGACTGAGAGTAATCAACACTCTTGCGCAAGGCCTCATATATCTTCGGTGCTATCTCCCGTTCATCAGCTGTCAATAGCATGTTACGAGAACTCATAGCTAAGCCATCCTGCTCACGTACGATTGGACAATCCACAATAGTAATACTGTCCTTCATACCGATAAAGTCGACAAGTCGCTTAATGACAGCTATCTGTTGCCAATCTTTCTCACCAAAGTAAGCCCTATCAGGACGAACAATATAAAACAATCTACTGACAACTTGGCAAACACCATTGAAATGACCAGGACGCTTTGCACCCTCCATCACTGTAGACTGGGGCGAGAACTCAAATTGACGATTATCTGGTTTTGGATAAATCTCTTCAACTGTTGGAGCAAATACATAGTCTGCACCACACGCTTCAAGAAGCTGGCAATCAGCCTCTAACGTACGAGGATAACGTTCTAAGTCACCTTTATCATTAAATTGGGTAGGATTAAGAAAAACTGAAACGACCGTTACATCATTCTCCTTGACACTTTGTTTCACAAGTGAAGCATGCCCAGCATGCAACGCCCCCATCGTAGGAACTAAGCCAATCGTCTTATTGTTCTTACGGTAAGAGAATAGTTCGTTCTGAAGTTCAACAATCTTTTGAATAACTTTCATCAATCATTATAGTTTTTGACAATGCAAAGTAACAACAAAATAATTAAATAGACGAGATTTTAATTAAATAATCTCAATGTGCTCTAACTTTTTATTTGTTTTCAGAAGAAAGCAACTGTATTATCAGTTTTTTTTAGTAACTTTGCACCCAATAAGTTGCGCCTTGGAGTTTATACATTCTTGGCGCATACTTATTATAGTTGCGAAAACAAAAATGATAAGATAAGAATGGGAAAAAAAGTATTATTTGTTAATCAAGAAATCATGCCCTATGTGCCAAAAACAGAGATGTCTTCTTATGGCGCTGAAATGCCACACATCATGCAAGAAGCGGGATTCGAAATTCGCACTTTCATGCCAAGATGGGGAAATATCAACGAACGTAGAGGGCAGTTGCATGAGGTTATTCGCCTTTCAGGTATGAACTTGATTATAGACGATACCGACCATCCATTGATTATCAAGGTGGCAAGTATTCCGCAGACACGTATACAGGTTTATTTCATTGATAATGAAGACTATTTCCAAAAACGCCCAGCTATGACAAAGGACGAATTAGGAAATGACTACCCTGATAATGGTGAGCGTGCCATCTTCTTCGCAAGAGGAGTTCTTGAGACTGTTAAGAAACTTAGATGGACACCTGATGTAATCCACTGCCAAGGATGGATGTCATCTGTAATCCCATTTTATGTAAAGACAGCTTACAAAGATGAACCACAGTTTGCCAACTCTAAAGTTGTAACCTCACTCTTTGCTGAACAACCACAAGATAGCTTAGGGACAAACTTTAAGCATTGTCTTGAGTTCCGAGATGCAAAGGCTAAGTACTTAAAGGAGTATGGTGATAACTTTGATTTTAAGGAGTTAGGTAAGTTAGCTATCGATTATTCGGATGGTGTTATTGGAACCAGTGATGGAGTACATACTGACCTTATTAATTATGCAAAGAGTAATGATAAGCAGTTATTAGAACATCCTATTGATGACACTGAGCTTAAAGAGAAATATTCAGAATTCTATAACAAGCTATTCTGAGATACTTAGATTATTACAAATACGATATTCTAAATGAGAAGGAAGATTATTGCAGCTTGTATGCTAGCAGCTTGTATCGGCATGATATCATGCGATGATACCACAAATACCATCGGCGACTCACTAATTGACAATGGCGACAAGCTCTCTATAACAGCAGACACATTCAGCGTAGCCTCTGAAACAATGGTTGCAGGACGAGTTATTGCTCGTTCATCAACTGGATATCTGGGTAGAATGGTTGACCCTGAGACAATGACAACTGTTACGGGTAACCTTATGTCACAGTTTCATGTACTGAGTAATTATGAGTTACCAGCGAAAGACTCTATCATGAGTCGTGATGCTAACAATGAGATTATTGCTGACTCTTGCGATATAAGATTGTATTATAGCACCTACTATGGCGACTCTCTTAGCCAGATGAAAATGACGGCATACGAGCTTTCAAAGCCTGTTAAGGAGGGAGAGAGCTATTACTCTGACTTTGATCCAGAGGCACAAGGCTATATCCGACCAGCTGCACAAGGTGGTATAGCAGAGAAACGTTCCTTTACTCTAACGGATTATACGGAAGCTGATAGCATAAGAAATAGAAGAAACTATAACAGAAACATCATTGTCCGTCTGAATAAACAGTATAAGGATAAGAAAGGAGTAACGTACAATAACTATGGAACTTACCTGCTACGCAAGTATCAGCAAGACCCATCTGCATTCCGTAACCCTTATCGCTTCTTACATGAGATTTGTCCAGGATTCTACTTTAAGGTAGATGGTGGCTCTGGTTCAATGGCTCACATCCAGCTTGCACAGCTGAACATCTATTTCAAAAATAAGCAGAATGGTAAGGTATCAGAGATATCTACTAACTTTGTAAGTACTGAGGAGGTACTTCAATTGACTAATTTCTCTAATGATAACACCAAGTTGCAACAATTAGCCAACGAGTCAGGACATACTTATCTCAAGACTCCTGCAGGCTTATTTACAAAGTTGACGTTGCCAATGTCTGACATTATGGCAGGACATACGAGTGATTCTATCAATACGGCAAAGGTTGTCCTTCACCGAATAAACAACAGTTCAACTTCTGACTATCAATTCGGAATACCACACAATGTCGTGATGGTACCTGCAGACAGTCTGCAATCGTTCTTTGCAAATAACCGTTTACCAGATAATAAGACCTCATTCATGGCTACTTACAATAGTAAGACAAACGCATACGAGTTCAATAATATATCTGGTATTGTCAACCTCTTCTCACGCAACAGAACTATGCCTGCATGGGGAAAGGTGGTTGTAGTACCCGTTGAATTACAGTCTGTTACACAAGGAACTGGTAGCAGTAAAAAAACTGTTATTACCAAGGTCTCTAATGATATGGGCCTATCAAGTACAAAGCTCTTGGGTAACACATCTACAGGCAAGAATATTCAGATTTCGATAATATACGGTAAGTTCAATGGCAGATAACTATTTGGAACGACATCGTGAGGAATATGAGCAGCGTAAAGAGAGGTGGCTTCGTAAGAAAAAGAACCTGAGACGACCTGTGAAGGTAAGACTTCAGAAGCCAGACGACGAAGCACTATAACATAAAATATACATATAGAATCGAACTTACAATATAGATGTACGTTCGATTCTTATGTTTTTGGCACAACATTTGTTTGTAATGACCAACTAAAAGAGGACATGTTGTCCACAGAAACAAGCAAAAAAAGAAAGGTTAGGATATGATGAATCAATTTTCACCAAAGGTTTCTGAGGTTCTTTCATTCAGTAGAGAGGAAGCAGAGAGACTGACGAGTAAGTCGGTAACTCCCGAACATATCATGCTTGCTATCCTACGAGAAAAGTCAGGACCAGTTTGGGAACTATTCAGTAAATGGAAGGTTGATATAGACAATATAAAGAGAGAGATAGAAAAGAAGGTTCAAGAGAAATCCATTGATACTACGGTTTCAATACCAGACATTATTTTGGACGAGCAAGCTAATAACATTTTAAAGTTAGCTGTACTCGAAGCTCGTATGCAACATGCTGAGACTGTAGATATTCTACATCTATTCCTTGCCATCCTACATGACTCATCTAACAATGGTGCAAAGGTAGTTTTGGAAGACAGTGGATTCAATTATAACAACGCAATATCAATGTTACAACAACGTGCAAACCAGCCAAAAGACGGTATAGGGATGGCTGATGAGGAAGAAATGGATGATGACATGATGTCGTCGTCATCTAATAATGGTGGTAACACAAAGACAACACAAAGCTCACGAACAAAGTCTAAGACGCCAGTACTCGATAGTTTCGGTACCGACCTCACTCAGGCTGCAGCAGAGGGGAAGCTCGATCCTGTTGTAGGAAGAGAGAAAGAGATTATGCGCGTTAGTGAGATCCTTGGTAGAAGGAAGAAGAATAACCCAATCCTTATCGGTGAACCAGGTGTTGGAAAGAGTGCTATTGTAGAAGGCTTAGCACAACTTATTGTAAAGCATCTCACCTCTCCTATCCTTTTCGACAAACGAGTCATCACACTCGACCTAACAGCTGTAGTTGCAGGTACCAAGTATCGTGGTCAGTTTGAGGAACGTATCCGTGCATTGATAAAGGAAATTGAGCAGAACCCAGACATCATCATCTTCATTGATGAGATTCACACGCTTATCGGGGCAGGCTCTTCTCCAGGCTCTATGGACGCTGCTAATATCTTGAAGCCAGCCTTGGCAAGAGGTACAATACAGTGTATCGGTGCTACGACACTTGATGAATACCGTAAGTCAATTGAGAAAGATGGAGCCTTAGAGCGTCGTTTCCAAAAGGTTTTGGTCGAACCAACAACGGCAGAAGAGACTCTTCAGATTCTTGAGAATATTAAGGATCGTTATGAAGGCCACCATCATGTACGCTACACAGAGGACGCTTTGAAAGCTTGTGTTAAGTATGCTGAGAGATATATCACCGATCGCTCATTCCCAGACAAGGCGATAGATATTATCGACGAGGTTGGTTCACGTGTTCATTTACAGCATGTTAAGGTACCACAGTCTATCCTCGACATTCAGAAAGAGATTGAAATAGCACAGGAGAAGAAGCAGGCTGCTGTAAAGAATCAGAACTTCGAACTTGCTGCAAGCTTCCGTGATAAACAAACGGAACTTGAACAAAAATTGAAGGATGAGCAGGAAAGATGGCAAAATGGCGACACCGAAGATAAGATTGAGATTGGAGAAGATGCCATTGCTGATGTTGTCTCTATGATAACTGGTGTCCCTGTTCAGCGCATGCAAGAGGCCGAAGGCATCCGATTAAAGAACATGAATGACGATCTCAAGCAGGTTGTCATTGCTCAAGATGCTGCTATCGACAAGATGGTTAAGGCTATTCAGCGTAATCGTGTTGGCTTAAAGGATCCTAATCACCCTATCGGTGCGTTTATGTTCTTAGGTCCAACTGGTGTAGGTAAGACTTATCTTGCCAAACGCCTTGCTGAGATGATGTTTGGATCAGCCGATGCCTTGATACGTATTGACATGAGTGAATATACGGAGAGTTTCAACACCTCACGCCTTGTTGGTGCTCCTCCAGGATACGTAGGATATGATGAAGGAGGACAGTTAACCGAGAAAGTGCGTCATCATCCCTACTCTATCGTCCTACTCGATGAGATAGAGAAGGCACATGGCAACGTGTTCAACATGCTTTTACAGGTACTTGATGAAGGTAGATTAACTGATGGTAACGGTCGATTGATAGATTTCCGCAATACTGTCATCATTATGACATCCAACGCTGGTACACGTCAACTGAAGGAGTTCGGGCAGGGTGTTGGTTTCAAAGCAACTAATCTGAATGGCTTATCACAGAATGAAGGTGACAAGGAGCGTGCTCGTGCTATCATTCAAAAGAGTCTTAGCAAACAGTTCGCACCAGAGTTTCTCAACCGTTTGGATGAGATTATCACCTTCGACCAACTCGACCTCGAGGCTATCAAGAAGATTATCAACATTGAACTCAAGGGTTTGTTCAAGCGTGTGCATGAACTGGGCTACGAGATGGAGATAACAGATGAAGCCAAGGAGTATGTGGCAACGAAGGGATATGATGTACAATTTGGTGCGCGTCCATTGAAGCGTGCTATCCAAAATCACATCGAGGATGGATTAAGTGAACTCATTCTCTCTGGCGAAATCAAGGCTGGTGACACCATCAAGATATCAAAAGAGAAAGATAATGATAAACTGAAATTTGATATTCTACCAACAGAATAACAGCTAAGAGTGGGAGTTATATCTCTCCACACTTGTGATCTATATCATCATAAGTCCGTCTTTGGAGATAAATTAAAGTCTACATGATTTCTCATTAAGCTCTAATGAACATTCAAAAGAGACTTAGTTAATATTCAAAAGGTGTTTAGTCAACAGCAGACTAAACACCTTTTTTTTATGCTCTTTTGTCATTCTTATTGACTGATAAATTCAGATAAGAAAGGATAACACGCTACTCATGAAAAGAGACAGCCGTAATTACGTATTATTACAAGAAAAGTTTAAAATTCATTTGCTGTCATTTTTAACATTTCATGTAACTATACTGTAAGCTAACAAGTTAAGTTCATGAAACGAATGACAGATATGACAGCAAATTTAAAACTATGGGAAAACACCCTATGAGCCGTCTATTAGAAAAGTGGCCACACCGGGATGCGATAACTTCATCTTTCTACACAATATAGAGAATATAATAGTTCTACAAAATAATTCATATCTAACAAACGCAGATTTATAGATATTATATAATACTTGCTTTTATTCTTACCAATACCAACATAAAACTTTACTCGTCTTAAAAAGGGTATGCAAGGTTTTATATGTACAGAAATATCAAAAATAGTATCAGAGAGCTACCTCCCAACTTCTCCTCCATAGTAATCACTATCTATACCACCAACGATTCAAAGAGGAACAGGAACTGTGCCTGAACCACCTAATCAACAAAAAACTGCACTACCTTTTCTAAAAGTATTCGATTATTTTAATTGTTCTTCTATGACCAAGGAAAATAAAGGTTTATCACAAGAATGACTTTTGTAAGCCCTTATGTAAGATTCAGATCTATTACAACTGTTTTGCACGTAATTGTAATATGACTCATTTGGAGTTCTATCATAATACCAACTATCATCTAAGTCCTCTATTGTAGAATCAGTCAAACTATATACATCACCACCTAAGATTGGAATCAATAAAAGTTTGCATATTTGCACTATTTTAAGTGCTTCTTGTTCTGGGAAAGCATAACCTTCAATACCTAAATGCTTCAAGGAATAATATTCAGAAATATCATTATCTTGAATAATTGAAATTATATCACTCTTTTCCATATACAAGAGACTAAATAATCTATGACTTGAAAGGTTAAAATATCAAATAGCGTAGCCCACTAAAAGAGACAGAAAGCTATCCAATGAATTATATACAAGAAGGCATAAAACAATAAAAAGCAGGAGTTTCCACAAATAAAACTTTATAGAGACTCCTGCTTTAACTATAATATCAAGCCCTCGCAAATATTATCAAAGGCTAAAAATAGACTATTACAAACCCAAGCTCTTCTTGATAGCTTCAATCTTTTCACAAGCACGCTGCTCGCAAGCAGGGAAATCAGAAGCAGAGTTCATTGTATCCTTTATCTCAAGATAGAACTTAATCTTTGGTTCAGTACCTGATGGACGAACGCTCACCTTAGTGCCATCAGTGCAGAACCACTGGAGAACATTGCTTGTATCAGGCATATCCATCTTCTCCTTAGAACCGTCAGCCTTCGTTAGCTCAAGGCTCTGGAAGTCCTTGTAAACATCGATGACACTACCGCCAAGTTCCTTAGGAGGATTAGAACGGAAGTTCTTCATCATCTGCTGAATCTCGTCAGCACCGCTCTTACCAGGACGCTCCACATTGATTGTGAACTCATGGCTGTAACCATACTCCATATAAATATCCATAAGAATATCATACAAAGTCTTACCATGATCCTTTGCATACGCACAAATCTCTGCCAACAAAGCACAAGCACTTACAGCATCCTTATCACGTACGAAGTCTTCTGCAAGGAAACCATAGCTTTCCTCACCACCGCCAATATACTGCTGCTTACCCTCAGAGAGTGCAATCTCACGTGCAATCCACTTGAAACCAGTGTAGCAATCACGCATCTCTACGTGCTGTTTCTCTGCAATCTTACGGATTACCTCTGTAGTAACAATGGTCTTTACGATAAAGTCTGTTGGCTTCATCTTGCCCACAGCCTGACGATTAGTAATGATATACCATAAGAAGATCAAGCAAGTCTGGTTACCATTAATCAGTACCCATTCGCCATCACTATTCTTACAAGCCATACCTACACGGTCAGCATCTGGGTCAGACGCCATCAAGATATCAGCATCGAGAGCCTTCGCATCACGCAAACCGAGTGTCAAAGCCTCTGCTATCTCTGGGTTTGGACGGTCGACAGTAGGGAAGTTACCATCTTTCACCATCTGTTCCTTCACACAATGAACATTGTCAAAGCCCCATGAAGCCAACGCACGTGGAATAATTACGCGACCAGCACCATGTAGCGGAGTATAGACAATCTTAAGGTCATGCTGATTCTTAATGACCTGCGGGTCAATACTGATGGTCTTTACCTTATCAAGATAAATCTTATCAATCTCTTCGCCGATAATCTCTATCAGTGCTTTATTACCTTCGAACTTAACATCTTCGACCTTAACCTTGTTCACTTCATCAATGATTCCCTTGTCATGGGGCGCAAGTACCTGTGCACCATCCTCCCAGTAAGCCTTGTAACCATTGTATTCACGTGGGTTATGACTTGCTGTAATGTTCACACCAGCTTGTGCTTTCAAATGACGAATAGCAAAAGAACATTCTGGAGTAGGGCGAAGATCGTCGAAGAGGTAGACCTTTATACCATTAGCAGAGAAGATATTAGCAACTGTCTCAGCAAAGAGACGAGAGTTGTTACGGCAGTCATGGCAAACAACGACGCTAATCTGCTTCATATCCTTGAAGTTAATCTTCAAGTAATTAGCAAAGCCTTGAGTTGCCATACCCACAGTATAGATATTCATACGATTAGAGCCAGCGCCCATAATACCACGAAGACCACCTGTACCGAACTCTAAGTCCTTATAGAATGACTCTATGAGGTCAGCCTTATCTTCGTTGTTAATCATAGCCTCAACGGCTGAACGAGTTTTGTCATCGAAAGCAGGAGCCAACCACTGCCGTGCTTTCTCTTCGCATTGAGCGATGAGTGTTTGGTTATTGTTCATAATTTAAGTATTTTCTCATTTATGACTTATATCTGCAAATGTACTCAATAATTCTGAGAAAGCCTCTTTTAGATAGAGTTTTTTTTGTATTTTTGCACCTATAATAATTGGAGTTTGCTAAGAATATCATGTTTATTAGCATTTCTCATATACTTACAATTAAATCTATTCTTAAACTTATTTGAAATGGAATTGAATTTTCAAGGTATTCTACTGGCCGTGTGCACGTTTCTTATCATCGGACTTTGTCATCCATTAGTCATAAAGACAGAGTATTATTTTGGTACAAAACCGTGGTGGATCTGGCTCTTAGCGGGTCTTACTTGCTGTGTTTCTGCTCTTTTTATACAAAGTCTTTTCTGGTCAGCATTGCTCGGTGTGCTTGGAGCTTCCTTCCTTTGGGGCATTGGCGAACTCTTTTCTCAAGAGAAGCGTGTGGTCAAAGGTTGGTTTCCTATGAACCCTAAGCGTAAGGAACACTACGAGAAACTTAACAAGGACGAGTCTATCTGTCCTGCTTGTAAGCATAAGAAATAAGCGTTCCTATTTATTTCTTTTCGTCGTGCAAAGGCTAATAACTGATGGGTGTTGGGTGTTGAATGTTGGGTGTTAATGGTTAGAGTAACTATTTTCCATTGTTTATAACCCATAAACCTACAGCATACTTTATCTCGTTAGACACCTACTTTCACTCGAGCAGAGGGGTAGAGAAGAGAGCTTTTCTTTACCTTTATGTCAACTTTTTTCACTCCTCTTGAAGGTAGTACACGCCCTTTAAGGTGAAAGAAGAGGCCTAACAATCTTCAAGAACATGCCTTTCTTG
This sequence comes from Prevotella sp. oral taxon 313, assembly GCF_003043935.1. NCBI lineage: Bacteria > Pseudomonadati > Bacteroidota > Bacteroidia > Bacteroidales > Prevotellaceae > Prevotella > Prevotella sp. oral taxon 313. The sequence continues at coordinate 1,157,043 of NZ_PYXE01000001.1, read as the reverse complement.
GACATAGAAAACGCCCTTCTTGAGGCAAGAAAGGCGTCTTCTTCAACGCTAAATATAACACGTTGATAGTTTGATGGTTATAAACTTAATTACACACTATATCACACTTCTATTTTGAAGGGACATTGCACGATACCATGTAATGTTTTTTTACTCCCCTATAGTTCCTTTCACTGTATGGAGTAAAAACGATTTCGATAGCATGGGAAGGTCGTCCCTCCCCCATCCTCTCGTCCGTTGGAAGTGGCATAATTACCGAGTCACACCAGAGAAGATAGTGATAGAAGGGAAAGACTACCCCATCACAGAGATTTTATAATCTATCCTTTGAATTAGGAATTATGCTTCCCTATATCATAATATCAATTAAACAAACCCACACTAAAACCTACATTATATAGATTAGGATGCCCAGCGGAGTTAGCAGAAGTAAAGTCACCGAACGCTTTCACAAACCACATAGCACGTGACTTCTTAATAGTTAGAGGGAACTGATACATCACCTGCAAACGTCCATGAAATAGGTTGGCATCATAATAAGGTAGGTCTTTTAGTAAAACACGCTGTGCAAGAACTGAAGTGTCATCTGCTAATTGAAGGTCGGCACGTGTAGAAACACTATACCCAAGTGTCAGATCTGCCGTAAGATGCTGTTTGAACAATGAGATACCATTCTCCAACTGAAAATTAATACGGCTATAATCAGATGATGACAACGGTAGAAGATGCCGATTGCCAGCCTTGTGCGTATCTATTGATAAGCCCGTATAACCTTTGAGGGAGGCCGTTGCCTGTTGAAGAAGACGTGAGGGAGCATCGTTGAGGAAGTTGGCACGATAGCGGAAAGCGCAATCGAACGTACGCACCTGATAGCGTTTACGAAACTCCAACTGCTTCTCGTATGTGTAAGACGTTGTCCCTATCTGTGGGTCATTCTTGATAATCAACTGTTGACGATACTCATCTGCATAGCCTTGTTGCCACTCCATACAGACGTCAACTTGGTGTAACACGCTCCCAGTAAGCAATCTGTTTTGCGACTGTACATTATATAAATAGGTGAAGTATCTGCCCGGTTCGTATTTATACGTACCGTATGCATACTCCTCTCCACGACTAATACCAAAGCTATTCAGCGTATGGAAGCTATCAGACCGGTATCCGTAATCCATAGCTGCACCCACTTGGTGGTTCACCCACTCCCTATTAAAGCTCGAATAACCGCCTATTGTCCCCGTTGCATACTCCATTCCAGAGAAGAGATAATAGGTAAGTGTGGCATCACTCTGCACTGTTACTAATGATCCCATCTTCTCTTTACGACGGTCGTAATAGCCCGATAAGCCCAGCGTATGCCCACCCATCGTGTAAGAAATGGACGGAGTCAAGCGGTAGTCAAGCAACTGTGAACGTGAACGAGGGTCACGAAGACGAGAGAGGTCGCCCAACTGATAGTTTAATTGAAGGCCGAAACGCCATCCAGAGAAATCTGTCGTTCCTACAGAAGCTACCATATCGAAGTCTTGATGGTCGTAACTTCCTGCAATGGCACTACCCGACTGGTAGGGATTAGAGTTGTAAGGACGATACTGGTCGGCAAAGGCACGGTCCTTAGTACGACCGAGGTTGAAGTCTACCTTACCATAACTGTATAGATATCGACCCAATCGTTGATAGCGTTCGGTAAAGAACTGCATGTTATTCATTGCTCCCCCCTCCTGCACACGATGATAGTCGCCACCACGATGGTTGAACCCTATGGAGGCAAAGCCACGATTAGGCGAATCGTCAAGAGAGAGTCCAGCAGCATTACTTGTGTTATGCCAGAGTTGTGTAAGGTTCTTATAGCGATATTCAGGCTCGCCCACAAGAGAGTCAGAAGGCGTCTGTGCCATCGTTGGGAGCGTAAACATCAATAAGAAAAGCCTTCCCCAGCCTCTCCGAAAAGAGGATTGTACAAAGGCAGAAAAGGTGGAGAAGGAATATGAAGTATTCATAAGCGATGATAATTAATATGTATGTGTGTGCAACAACAATAGTTTGTAAAACCGATAAAAGTCTCTGAAAGAATTGAATACGCAAAGGGCTTACGACATTTCAACCCCTTCAGACACGATTCAAACTACCTTAGAAAGTCCTTGGTGCTATCGTTGTTGACACTTGAAAATCGTTAGAACTATTGTTTGTATCCATGAGTATGCTTTGTCCTGCAGCAGTTGTAGAAGTCACCTTACGATAGACAACCTCACCCGACAGACCTGCTGTGGCATTAATACTTATATAACCCGCATCAATATCACCATAAAGACGCTTTTCACCAACGTCCGTCCCTGTTGCCTTATGACGAAGGAAATCAACGCCATCTATAATATATCGCTTAGGTAGAAGACCATACTGAACACCGCTTGTCTTACCAAACTTGTAGGTAAGTTTCAGTTGACTGATGTCTGCAGAAGTGCGGAATATCACCACCCCTTGGCCTGTTGTGAGGATATTCATGTATGAAATGCCCGAATAAATATTAAAGACATTCTGCAAAGCAGGTACCTCTGGGTTGTTTAACATCTTCCCTTTCACGTCCTTTGCCTCAAAGTCTGCTTTCAAGAGACTATGTTCCATCGGACTGTTAAGACTATGGTCTACAGCACTATTCACCAAGAGTACGGTTCCTCCAGGAGCCACCATATAATGCTTATCAGTAGGAATACGGAACACCTGCTTGACCAATACAACCGAATCAGCATAGTTTGTCTTGAGGTTATCGAGGGTATAAGCCTGTGGAACATCGGTCTCAAGCAGTCCGATATATAGTCCGGCTACATCCACAGAGTCGTTAGATTGATTATAAAGTTCTATATACTGACCTGCAACATATCGTTTATTGTTTTTATCCTTAGACCCAGCAGCATATATCTTACTGATGACTATGTCTCGTTTTACAGAGAGAGTGGTCGTGAGGAGCAAAGGTTCTGAACCATTGATAAGTTGTGAATTCAAACTACCTGATACTGTTGCGCCATTAATTACCTGACTACTTCCTGTAATCCTATTATACTCTGACGACGTTATATCCCATGAAGTCGAGATGTTATAGACATCAGGAACAATATTAGAGAAGGTTGCCACGCCCGCAGCGTCCGTGTGTGCAGAATAGGTAACACCATTCAATTGGAGGGAAACGGTATGCCCTTCTAATGTCACATGACCATTCAACTCATCGGGAAGTTGGAGTTGTACCTTAGCTGTTACAGCCTCTGAGGCATCCGAATAATCTACACAAGAACTAAAAACAAGCGCTACTGTGAGGATTGAAAATAAATACTTTATTGCTTTCATATCGTTACAAATTAACATAAAGCTCTACACCAAAACTAAACTTACCCGTGTTGCGCTGGCTTAACGTTAGTGAGTTGTTGCCTGTTAGGTATGGCTCATAATAAATCATATTGTTCACATAAAGGGAAAGACCGCCAAAGTTACTAAGCTGTTTGGTAAGTCTTCCTTGCAAGTTCCATTCTATTGGCGACTTTGAAGGCTTATTGTCGCTGACACGGACAGTAAGGTCATTGATTGCAACAACATCTATTCCTGTTGGACGAGAGGCATAATACTGACCGTCCATACCCAAGAATCCTGACATCATGTCCGCTGTTATAGGATGCTCAATAAGGTCTGCACCAAAGTAACCTATTGGATTCTTATTTGCTTTAAAGGACGTATGCCAGTCATACCAAATTGCCTGAGCTGTAAACGAAGCCACCATCTTGAGTGCTGGAATATTCGTTACGACACGCAATGTATTGAGGAAACGACGATAGTTCTCGTAGTCTTGTCCTGAAGGATAGACTACTCTAAATGGTGTAACACTATAACTTGAATAAGACGTTGGCAATAATGCTGCCTTTACTGCTTCTGTATTGCGCCCTGTAGAATAGGTCTTTGTCTCTGAATATGCGCCACTGAAGAAGAGTGATGTATGCAAAGGACGAATCTCACCAAGCTCAAAGTCGAACTCTAAACCCTTATTAATAGAGGTGTTTGTATTACCAACTGCACCCGTTGTCATATAGCCATTAAAGGTACGATAAGGGTTGGTATAATCAATAGTGGTAGCTTGTCCGGGTGTTATATTCAGTCCCTGCGCCTGCGTAAAGATACTATAAGGATAGACAAAGAACTCACCTAAGGACTCAAAACCATTCGGTGTACGGTCACGATAAGCAAGAATACTCAGACGACGACCACCTTTCAACTTGAAGTCAACGCCTAACTCGACCTTTGTAGTTGTCGCATTCCTTAGGTTCTTAGAGTAGTCTACCTTGTAGGCCTGCGTGTGATAGACCAGCAACTGCGCCGTTGGGTCGCTCTGAGGGAAATAGTTAGCAGCCACACGGTCGTCATACTTCGTGTCAGGATACAGATAAGCAAGTCCTGGAGTCTTAGAGTTCATACCTATTCCACCATGGATATCAAGCCAAGGAGTAATGCTCAACGAAAGATTCAGACGTGGTGAAAGTGCTGTTGTAGCTACATCACTGAAGGGCTGCATGGCTGTGAAGCGAAGACCAAAGTTCGCTCTGAACCTATTAACCTTATTGATATTCCAAAAGAAGTTATCCTCTGCGTAGGTAGCAAACTGATGTAAACCAGGTACATCACTAAAGGCACGTGGACGACCATTGCTGTTTGGCTGTAATGGTAACAAATCATTATCGTTGTAATAACCCTTTCCACTGTTCCAATCGTAGCGGTATTCCACACCAACCTTAAAACTCTGACGGGTCTTTCCAGCCTTGAAATAGAAGCTGTCATTAATCTTTGCAAACAGATTACCGAGTCTGCTCTCTGTTCTTCCAGTAGCTTTATACGATTGAGTCATCCATGGTACGTTGAAATAACCTGTCTCTCTTGAAGTTAGAATAGGAAGTAGACCAGTGCTAACTGGTACGAATGACGTTTGTACATTGTCTGTTCCGCCATAGCTAAGACCTAAGGTATAATTGAGCGAACGCATAAAAAGCTTATCAACAGAGATACGACCATTATGCGTCAGACCAACCGTTATAGTCTTATTCTTGGTTTCCGTACCATCTTGAATAGCATCAGGATCATTGCCCGACCAGTCTTGTGAAGACAACAAACGGAGTTTTGTCTCTGTGTGCCAACGCTTACTTAGATCATAACTATACCCCAAATTGAAAGTATAACGGTCATAACTGCGTGTCTTCTGACGTGGGTCACCCCACGCCTTAGCGTAGTCTAAGTTTACATTCATTATACCTGCCTTGTTCAAAGAGAAGCCCTTTGTCAACGAAGCATTCGTCATTGCAGGATTTACCTTAGCCTTTATCTGCCACGGTGTGACACCCATCTTAGAGTGAACTACCACAAGACCGCTTGTCAGATCACCGTATTCAGCAGAAGGAATACCGCGTATCACCTCTACATTATCTATGTTGTCGGCAGCTATCTGACGTAGGTCAGTACCTGTAAAGGCCGTAGAAGAGAATTGTCCCTGCGTCACTTGGCCATTGTTAGAGATAGGAACACCATCCACAACAATGCTCGAGCCGAAGGCACTTGTGTTATTATTACGTAGCGTACGGAGCTGTAGATTAGCCTTCTGAGTCATATCCACATTCCCCATCTGCATACCTGGAATAAGCTGCATGACGTCGGCTAAGGACGAGGCCTGTAAGTGGTCGATTGCTTGACGCCCTATGATAGAAGACGTAGAAGCACCAGATGCGTTCTGCTTTGCCGTCACAACAACCTCCTTTAATGCCAAAGAGGTTGGAACAAGCTGAACATTAATGGTTAAATCTTTCTCTACTTTGAACGTTGTTGTATAGGTTTCATAACCCACATAACTAACTTTCAGCGTGAACACTCCCGTTGGAACCTTTTGAAATAGTGCTTTTCCATCTATATCAGCCACATTAAAAGAACCTAACGGGTCGAGCGAACAGTTAGCCATAATTACACTTTCCTTCGTGTTCTTATCGTTAACAACGATGCTGACAATATGGTTTTCTGTTGTTTTTGACGTCTCTTGAGCCCAGACACCTTGCCCTATCACCAACAATAACAATAGAGCTATGAGCTTTATTACCTTCATCTAAAATTCCTGAAATTAATACCTTTAATTGTTAATCACAGTGAAAAGGTATAGAAAATACCGTTATTCAGCAATACTCTAAAATAGGTATTCTTCACTTAATGAGTAGGAACACTTAATTTGATTGAGTCACACAGACTACGTTTTCACCTTGTTTTATATACTATTTCATGGTCGTAACCTCTCCAAACATTCATTATTTTCATGAGAGTAGATGGTAAACACGCCATAAGGCGTTGGGCGGTAATCAGCAGAACTTATAGTAAAAAGCAAACGTCCATAGTAGCGTTTATCATTCTACTATGGACGTATATTATAACCATAAACCATGAATACACTTCTCGTCTATGGCATGAAAGGCACTAAAACGATTACTTTACGGTCACACGACGCTCACGAATCAACTTAATCTGACGCAATAAATCGTTGTAATGAAGGAGGTTGATGCCTTCACTCTGTGCTGCTTGCGCCTTACAGAACTGCTCAACAGTATCCAATTGCTGCATAAGGTAGAGCATTATATCAGAGTTGCTTGCACGGTCAGCAGCACTTGCCTTATCTTTAGGAACAGGGTTCAAGAGTGTATTCAACTGGTCTACATAGTTGCGCTCAAGCAATCGGCGTGTACGTACCTGCATATCATTAAGACCATTTAGTGGCTTCCAAACGACATGGAACAGGTCATTCAGATAGTCTTTGAACTGATAAGCACCTGCCTCACGCTGGTCCTTATAGATCTTATCCATGATAGTTCCGTTCATCATCACCTTTAGTATGCGGTCTTGATAAGTACTGATTTCGTCGACAAGGTCGGTCCCTGCGATGTCTGTCATTGCTGAAGGATAGAGCCAAAGAGGTGCCTCAAACACCTGCCGGCCGATATAATCGACAGCATCACGGCCTTTCTTAGCTGGTGCAACCTCGTAAGGTTTCTTCCCAGGCATATTGTTGATATAGCGACCACCTATGTTTTTCAGTACGTGATTCGTGTAACGTCCATACTGTCCAACAACACTTCTCCACATTTCCATACGGTCTTCGTATTGGTCGTTAGGCTGACGTGTCCACTCAGGGAGCTTTGCTATGATACGTTTTAAGTTCTTAATACCATAGTCACTCGCCTTCACATTGTCATCACCAAGGTCCTCTGTCTGTGCACGAGGGTCTTCATTCTTACCCTCACCACCAAACCAAAGGCGTGGATTCTTCGCAAGGATGGCAGTAGTCTCAGTCATTAACTTCTCCTTCTCGTCCATCTCATCTTTGAACTCTGGCCGATACTGATAGCCCCAACGGATTGCCCACTTATCGTAATCATTCACGCGTGGGAACAAGCCACGCTCTGAGACGCCATCTTCTGGTTGTGCAACGTAATTGAAACGAGCGTAGTCCATGATGCTGGCAGTGTGCCCGTGTTCCTCAACCCATTTCTTATCACGTAGCTTCTCTACTGGTGTAGCATGGCTTGCACCCATGTTATGACGCAAGCCGAGCGTATGTCCCACCTCATGACTTGATACAAAGCGAATCAGTTCACCCATCAGTTTGTCGTCCATGTGCGCTGTCTGTGCTCGTTTATCCAATGGAGCGCACTGCGTAAAATACCACTTTGTTAAGAGATTCATCACGTTATGGTACCAACAAATATGACTTTCGATAATCTCACCACTGCGTGGATCAACGATACGAGGGCCGTAGGCGTTCTCAATCTCAGCCGGAAGATAACGGAGAACATTGAAGCGAGCATCGTCAACACTCATCGTTGGGTCGTCAGGCCACTCCCTTGCCTGTATAGCATGCTTAAAACCAGCAGCCTCAAAAGCAACATTCCAATCCTCAATACCCTTCATCAAGTATGGAACCCACTTCTTTGGTGTGGCTGGATCGATGTAGAATACGATGGGCTTAACGGGCTCTGAGAGTTTACCCTTTGCGTATGCCTTCTTATCTTTAGGCTCCAAACGGAATCGAGAGATAAACTGCTCGCGGTCTGTCTTAGTCTGATCGTCACTGAAGATGGTGTATCTATTTGTGAAGTAACCCACTCGATTGTCCCATACACGCTTGCGCATAGGTACCTTCGGAAGCAGGACAACGCTGGTGTTGAGTCCGATTGTCATCGCACCCGTATAAGAAGCGGGTACAGTAGAAGGCGAGCTTGAATAAGTGCGGGTCGTAGCTATCTCCACATTAATAGGATAGACTTTCATCGTGTCAATGAACGTTCGGTCGGCCATTAACCCTCCTAATTTCAGCTGCTTAGAGTTGTCTGACGACACACTCAGCACTGCATTGTCTTTAATAAACAATGGTGTGACATCAATCAACTGTGCCTTTGTATCCTTGTTACGTCCAATCACCTTGAACGAAGCAACGATCGGGTCGGCAGTAGATGCCTTCAACGTACGCGAAATACTACTTTTCGGATCGGCTTCTTGCGTAAGTACGTATGCACGAAGCAACAATGTCTTGTCGTCACGTTGCTCAAAATAAACCGTCTGTTGGTTTACTGCCTCTCCAGCAAACTTACCAAAATTCTGTGGAACGGCTGTAAAACGAGTCACAGCGAGCAAGTAACGACCGATAACTGAGTCTGGAACCTCAAAGTACCATTGGTCGTCAATATGCCTAACTGTGAAGAGTCCTTGCTGAACACTTCCTTTCTTCTTTACAAGTTGGTCGTAGGCAGAAGGTCTCTCCTTCTCTTTCTCTGTTGCTTTCCCTTTCTTAACATCCAGTTTAGTAGTGTCTTTGTGCTGTGTGATAGTATCTTTTACGGCATGATAGACAAACCTGTTACTTGCCACACCTACTCCACTTCCGAGCATAAGGGCTAACAGACAGGCTGCTGCTTTTCTGTTGATTGACATAAATTTATTAGTAACTTTACACTATATTTACAATTAGCAATAATATAGACAACCTTATTTTAGTACGGTTGCTTTACGGATACGGACATCAGCCAATGGTCGGTCGTTGGCATCAACAGGCTGGCGTTGGATACGGTCTACGACATCCAATCCGTCTAACACCTGTCCAAAGACTGTGTACTGTCCGTCTAAATGAGGTGAGCCACCCACTTCTTTATACATCTTTCGTACCTCTGGTGTCATCTGCACCGTACTGTCTGTATGTTCGTTAAGGCGTTTCTGTGCCCAGTCGAGCTGTCCGTCAGAGAACTTTATACCCCATACAATATAGAATTGTGAGGCAGATGACTCACGTTTAGGATTGACATCATCGCCCTCACGTGCCGCTGCGACGGCCCCACGACGATGTAACAACTTAGGATAAACAATCTCTGCTGGGAGCGAGTAAGTCTCTGGTGTGTCACCTAAAGCCTGTCCTGGCTTGGCGTTCTTAGACCCTAAGTCGCCCGTCTGTATCATGAAGTCTTTCACAACACGGTGGAATAACACACCGTTGTAAGCTCCACTACGTACCAACTTCAAGAAGTTGTCGCGATGACGTGGCGTTTCATTAAAAAGTTGGATACGAATGTTTCCACTGTCGGTCTCCAACAATACTTCATGACGTAAGGTGTCTGTCATAGACTGTGCTTGAACATTTGCAACGAACAAAGCCAGCAATAAGGATAATAGTAACTTCTTCATCTTTCTTAAATAAAGCGTAATTAATTCGCAAAGATAAACATTTAAGAACAAATATCCTAATTAAGAAGGAACAAAAAAACGCCCGATTGCCCACATATATCAAGTAAACAACGTACCTTTGCACCATGAATGCCAGCCGTAGATAACTTTCCTTGTGAATTATTTAAGCGAGAAGAAGAATTTATTTTCATGACAATAAATATTTTTTCTCACGTAAATAAATATTTATTGTCATGAAAAGAATTCGAAAGAGGAGGGTTATTAGTAGTAAAGAAAAGGAAGAGAGCATCCGTAATTACGGCTGAAATTCAACGAATTAACATCATTCTAAGATTTCAAAAACAGCAAATGACACAAACAAAAAGTATATTTCAACGTCCACTATGGGTGGCCGTCTTTGCGCTCACAGCTGCGATTGCATGGGGCTGGGCTTATCCCTTGATTAAATTAGGCTACTCAGAGTTTGCCATCACGGCAGATATGACAGGATCGAAAATGCTCTTTGCAGGTATTCGTTTCTGTCTTTCTGGACTGATTATATTGGCGATTGCAAGCGTAAAGAAGCGTAATTTCAAAGTGAGAAAACCTACGGACTGGTGGTATATCCTTCTATTTTGCATGATGAATACCACCTTACATTATGCCTTCTTCTACTTCGGTCTTTCGCATAGTGAAGGCTCAAGAGCAGCCATTCTCAATTCGTTAAGTGTCTTTTCTGTCGTCATCTTCGCATGTATCTTCTTCAAGAGCGACCGCATGACAGTGAAGAAAGTCATTGGATGTATTGTTGGGTTTGCAGGTATCTTGTCGCTGAACTTAGGTGGAACAGAGAGTGGACAGTTCACTTGGATGGGTGACGGAATGATTATTCTTAACGCCCTTTGTGGTGCATCAGCATCACTACTCACACGTGGATTAGGCAAGCGTGTAGATGTCTTTGTCGGTACTGGATACAGCTTAGCGATAGGGGGTGCATTGCTGATTATCCCTGGTTTGCTTTTAGGCGGCGACCTTCCACAAAACACTCCATTAGGTATAATCTACCTACTCTTACTCATCACTATCAGTACATTAGGTTTCACACTCTACAACAAGCTGCTCACCTGCAATCCTGTTGGTAAGGTAGCTATCTACAACTCACTCATCCCTATTGTCGGCGCCATCACCTCTTGTCTGTGTCTCGGCGAAACATTCCATTTCAAATACATGATGGCGGGTGTCTTAGCAGCGGGTGGAATATACATTATCAATAAGAGTTAGTAGACTAAGCATGCGTTTAGTACAAAGAAGGTATTGCCATAGATTTTACGAATACAAGGAAATCTATGGCGTTCTTAGCCGATAAAAGCGTGATAAATCGACGAATGATATATAATATTAAATCAATGTACAGACTTCGTACTAAAGTTTCCCTTTAATTGAATGCAAGCCTCACAGACACGCAGAAGGGCGTTAGTCAAGATATGACTAACGCCCTTCTGCATTGTAAAAATAAATATCTCTTATCGCTATCGACGACCATGATAGCCCATTCCATGCTTTTCATCGTGGATAAAACGAGTTGTGAAATCAGGCTTATCCATCTCAATAGGATTAGCATTCAACCCCGGTTCACCCATCCACTCAACAATCTTATCCACCCATTGAGCAGCTCCTTGGCGTGTCGGATGAATACCGTCTGCACGAGAAGCAATGACTGAACTACTATCAAAGAAGCGACCTTCACCCGTACAATCACGTATCAAGTCGACTATCGTTCTGTCTTTTATCTTCTTCCAAGGGAGTGGTCCAATCCATACGTATGGGATATTACCCACACGACTCAGGATAGTCTGAATTGCAGTTTCACGTCTACTATAATCTTTATAACCTAAGTCATTGGTACCTAAGCTGATAATAATATATGTAGGACGCACTCTCTCAATCTGATATTGAAGGTCGGCAGCAATCGCCCAGTCGCGTGTTGTGCTACCATACCACACTATAGAATGAAACTTAAAACCATTCTTCACAGCATAATCATTAAACCGAGAACCCAGACCATCAGCCATAGAATCGCCAATAAGTAGGACAACTTGATCGCGACTCTCCGCTACCTGTGACACATGCGTTGTTGATGACGGCAAAGGCTCTACTGTCATCTCTCCTACCGAAGCAGGAGTTGACTGCGGCATAGCGGCCGCTGGCATTTCATCAGGCTCGACTGACTTAGCAGGCTCGACATCTTCAATGTTTATTCCATTCGTGTCCTGCGCTGAAACAGCAGGTGATAATAGGAAAAGAGATAATACAACTATACAACACTTTATTGTTCTCACAATTATTCATTTATGCGTTTAATGGCGTGGTCATGCCGCCATATCTCAACGCTGTTAATAATATTCTGCCACAGAATGTAGCAGCCTGGCCCCACTGTAGACAATGGATTCAGGTAAGTATAGGCTATCCAGATAGCAAAAGCAGTGTTCTTCTGCCCCAAGGCCTGGCCCGCATTAATCGTACTACGGAAGAAATGACCGATATATCTACCAATGACAAATTGCATCAAGCAAAGTATTAATGCCAACACTGCTATCAACAAGAGGAAACTAACAGCCACCTCAGCATGGACAATATTCTTTACTGTTGTGCCAGAAACGATGAGCAATGAACAGCCCCATAGATAATAACTGAGGTTGTCAACACTGATTACCCATTGATAGAACCTGCATAAAGCGTGCCAATGTTTCGTTATATAGGCCAAAAGCATCGGTACAACCAACACTAAACACACCTTATAGAGAATCATCACAAAGGCACTCCAGAAAGTTAATCCTGCCCCTGCATCAAGCAAGGGGAAGCAGACTGGTATCAACAAAGCACAGAGGAAATTGGAAAGAAAGGTGTAAGTCGTCATTTCCTCAAGATCTCCTCCTAACTTCTGTGTGACCACCGCTGCCGCAGAGGCACAAGGACAAATGATACAAGTAAGGAGGGCTTCAAGCAGTATGAGCGTCTCACCCGTAACATGAAAAGTCAGAATAACGCCAATGACAACCGCCACCATCAACACTTGGGAAAGTGCTATCCAAAGATGCCAACCAACAGGAATTAGCTTGCGGAAGTCTACTTTGCAGAAGGTAACGTACAAGACGAGGAACATAAACAATGGAAGAGCTGCGTCAAGGATAGGAGCAAAAACAGTTGCTGCGCTTTCCAAGGCAGGAATAAAGGCAAAAACAAGGTATAGAAAGCTACCTGTAACTATTGACACTGGTAGTGTCCAGTCCTTTATAAATTGAATAAGTCTCCTCATCTTTATCATCACGTCAAACCGACTCTATCGTCCTTTTCAGACAAAGAGTGGGTTGCAAAGTTACGAAAAAAGTCTGAAAATCAGCAATCTAATTGCAGAATCGTAAATATGATTAAGACAAATTCAACCTTTACTATTATGAATTACGACCTTTAAACGACTAATATAAAGACAAAAATCCCACCAACTTCGCAGTTGGTGGGATGCTATTCAAATATATATGAAGCAATAGAAAAGCGATTAGCTTTTATTATCTTTCACGTAGACCATTTACTGCTCCAGCGCTCTTCTCCGCATAGTCGTTCTCCTTAGCAGAACCGAAGGACGCCTTACTTGAAGCTCTTGTCAACGCATTCGCAGCCTTTGCGTTTGCTGGTCTCTGCCGTGCAAGGTCGAAGCGCATGACATCTGTTGTGTTTGTACTACGTGCTACACCATAGAAGGTGTCATACCCCTTTGTTTCATCATATCCTAAGTGGAAACCATCATTAGTAGCATTAATGTCAAGAATGAAGATAGTTCCCGTCTTTGAATACTTTATTTCGATATTTCCATTAACCAACACTTTCCAAGAGAATGATAATGTCTTTGTTTTACCCTGTGCATCAGTATCGACCTCAACACCATTACCTTGAAGCGAATTAGCAGAAGAATTATATTGGAAGAACTTCATGTTAGCTTTGAAGCTATCACTCTTACGCTGCTGCGTTGCGTCTTCCGTATACTCAACAGTCATATTACCATCCCACTCGCCAGTTAACGTCTGTGCCTCAGAAATCAGCCCATTAACTTGTTTATTCTCCTGTTGACGATAGTTATTGTTCCAATTATAGTTATTGTTACTACCCACAGCATCCATGAAGGCATAGAACTCTGAGGTCGTTGCCTCTGGATAATAATAATAGAACCAGTTGTAAGCTGTATAATAACTTGAGCCACTTGGGTATTCACGCAGATAGTTTCGTACTGCATCACTTACCAAATCATTATAATAATAGTTATCATCTCCCCATGGATCATTATCACAGCTTGCTAATGTCAAAGGCCCCGCAACTATTGCAAGTGCCAAGAATAACTTTGAAATCCGTCTCATACTCATATCTTATTAAATCCTTATTCTTTCTTTGTTTACTGGTGCAAAAATAGTGAATTTATAAGATACTCTTTGCGTAAATATACTATTTGAAGATAGGGAAATCCCTATTATAAAAGATAAATCCTCCTTTTATCAATACGAATGAAGAAACTCTAATAATCTAATACAAATTTAATTGAATACTAAAAAACTACTAAACAATGAAGGAAGAAACAAATAATTTTAGTACATTTGCATCTTACTAATAAGTAAATTATATAAAGAGAAGATAAGAAACAGAAATGAGAACAGTTTATGAATTCTCTGTCAAAGACAGAAAAGGTAAGGCTTTTTCACTGAAAGAGTTTTCTAATGAAGTGCTATTGATTGTAAACACAGCTACGAAATGTGGTTTCACACCAACTTACGAGCAGTTGGAGGCACTCTACGAGAAGTACCATGCACAAGGATTTGAAGTACTTGATTTCCCTTGCAACCAGTTTGGACAGCAGGCACCAGGTACGGACGAAAGTATCCATGAGTTCTGCAAACTTACATACGGCACAAAATTTCCACGCTTCAAGAAGGTTAAGGTGAATGGTGAAGATGCTGACCCGCTCTTCAAGTTCCTAAAGGAACAGAAGGGTTTTGCAGGTTGGGACGAATCACACGAACTCTACCCTGTCCTTGACAAGATGCTTTCTGAGGCTGATCCTAACTATAAGGAAAACCCAGACATTAAGTGGAATTTCACAAAGTTCCTTATTAATAAGAAGGGACAAGTTGTTGCTCGCTTTGAACCAACAGAGAGTTTTGAGAATATCGCAAAGCAGATTGAGGAATTACTATAGGATAGTGACTTGCCAATAGGTTCCTCTCTAAAAAGCATAAGGACTATTGGCAAGATAACATACAAACATAAGATAAAAGGCAGAGAGACTAATACTCTTTGCCTTTTATCTTTTTATTACGGTCAAAGACAGTACCTTTATAATCTATATAACATGATTCATACTGACGAACTTATAGGAAACTTGTTTGTTCGTCAACATAGTCTACAAAAGAGTTTACTGTCGTTTCTGTCCATTAGCTCACTTTCTTGCAGGGAAGAAATAGCATGCGGAAAATGTTATTAAACCATTCAACATCAACAACTCATAGCCAAACTTGTAGCCAGTAGTGGCCGAAACAATTGTATCTAAAGCAAAACAAAGAAGTGGACTGGCTACAGCTATGTAAGGTGTCAACCTATCATTCACTGCTCGTTTTGTACATAAGCCAAACGCAAAGAGACCTAAGAGTGGACCGTAGGTATAAGAGGCTATCGTGTAAATAGCATCTATAAGACTCGTCGAGTTGACATAACGGAAGATAAGGATAAATAGAATAAACACTACGGACACCCCGAAATGTGCTTGTTTACGCAGTTTCTCATCCTTTGGACGATTACAAATGTCTACACAATAGGTTGTTGTCAATGCCGTTAGGGCTGAATCAGCACTGGAGAAGCAGGCTGCAACAATACCAATCGTAAAGAGTATGACAACCAATGTACCTAATTGTCCACCAGCAACTGCCTGCAACATCAGATTGTCTGGTACATCTGGTAGAGTCTGGCCAATGCTCTTGAAATACATCATCAACAACACACCTAATGACAGAAAGAGTAAGTTGGCTGGTACAAAAGCAAATCCGTATGTACACATATCCTTCTGTGCTTCATGCAAAGTCTTACATGTAAGATTCTTCTGCATCATGTCTTGGTCCAGTCCTGTCATAACTATAACAATGAAGATACCGCTTAGGAACTGTTTCCAAAAGTTCTGTGTCGAAACCCAGTCATCAAATACAAAAATACGAGAGTGGCTGTCGCTGGCTATTGCCTGAACTGCCTCAGGAAGCGTCATTCCCAACGTCTCGACCACCTTATATATAATAAGGATAAGCGCAAGGAGCATACAAAGAGTCTGAAAGGTATCTGTCAAGACAAGAGTACGAATACCTCCCCTACGCGTATAGAGCCAAATCAATGCTACGAGTGCCACAACAGTGACGGGGAAAGGAATACCGTATGCATCAAGAACGAAACGTTGAAGTATCATACAAACAACATAGAACCGCACAGCAGCACCTGTCATCTTTGACAATAGGAAAAAAGATGCACCCGTCTTATAGCTATGTTTGCCTAAACGTGTTTGTAGATAAGAGTAGATAGTGGTCAGCTTTAATCGATAATAAACAGGAAGTAACAGAAATGCAACGGCAAAATAACCAAGGACAAAACCTAAACAAGTTTGCATATAGGTCATATCGCTCAACATTACCATTCCTGGGACACTAACGAAGGTGACCCCCGAAATACTCGCACCAATCATCCCAAAGGCCACAAGATACCAAGGTGACTGCCCGTTTGCACGGAAGAAAGCATCGTTATCAGCCTTATGTCCCGTTGTTCTACTTATTAACAATAAAATGCAAAAGTATGCAAGAATAGTAGTGATAATTATCATAATGGCAGCAAAATTACTAAAAATATCATCATTTCATGCATTAAGAAAATCATATTTTGTAACTTTGTTGTACATAACCTTTCATATTACAGTTATCTATCATTTAATTTCAATAGCGTATGACACGACAGAAAAGATTTATACTTGACGAGAAAGAAATCCCGACACAGTGGTATAATATACAGGCAGACATGCCTAACAAGCCCCTACCTCCGCTTCATCCTGTAACACATAAGCCTATGACAGCAGAGGACTTATCCGAGATATTCAATATGGAATGTGCTAAACAAGAGCTTGATTGTGAGCATCCTTGGATAGACATCCCCGAGGAAGTCTTGGATATGTATAAGTATTATCGCTCCACACCTCTCGTCCGTGCATACGCATTGGAGAAGGCTTTGGGCACACCAGCACATATCTATTTCAAGAATGAAAGTGTAAATCCACTTGGCTCACATAAGGTTAATTCTGCCATCCCACAGTGTTACTATTGTAAGAAAGAAGGTGTTACAAATGTGACAACAGAGACTGGTGCGGGACAATGGGGTGCTGCCTTATCATACGCAGCAAAGGTTTATGGACTTGAAGCAGCAGTCTATCAAGTAAAGATCTCTATGCAACAGAAACCCTATCGCTCACTGATTATGAAGACATTTGGGGCTATGGTTGAGGGTTCACCCTCTATGTCTACACGTGCAGGAAAGGATATTGTCACACGTGATCCGACTCATCCAGGCTCTTTAGGGACAGCTATCTCTGAGGCGATCGAGCTGGCGAGGACAACACCTAACTGTAAGTACACTTTAGGTTCAGTGCTCAATCACGTTGCATTGCACCAAACTATTATCGGCTTAGAGGCTGAGAAGCAAATGGAGATGGCTGGGGAATATCCCGACAAAGTCATTGCCTGCTTTGGTGGTGGTAGCAACTTCGGTGGTATTGCATTCCCTTTCATGCGCCATAATATCCTTGAAGGAAAGCAAACAGAGTTTATTGCAGCTGAGCCAAACAGCTGTCCAAAACTGACACGAGGTAAGTTTGAATATGATTTCGGTGATGAAGCAGGTTACACACCATTATTACCAATGTACACACTGGGACATGATTTCAAGCCAGCCAACATCCATGCAGGTGGTTTACGCTATCATGGTGCAGGCGTCATCGTGAGCCAATTGCTCAAAGATGGATATATGCACGGAATGGATATACCACAATTAGAAAGCTTTGAAGCAGGTATTCTCTTCTCACGAACAGAAGGAATTATCCCCGCACCGGAGAGCTGTCACGCCATTGCGGCAGCCATTCGCGAAGCGAAGAAGGCAAAGGAAACAGGCAAGCAAGATGTTATCCTCTTCTGTCTCTCAGGGCATGGTCTCATTGATATGACGGCATACGACACCTATATCAATGGTGACTTGAGAAACTATACACTCTCAGACGAAGACATAGAAAAGAACCTTGGAACGGTTCCAAAGGTATAATAATAGGTTTATAAATGCCTTTTTTTGAGGACTATCAGTTCTCAAAGAAAGAATAAAAGATATCTACTTTAACTTACTATATAACAGTCTGGTATCAAGAAAGATTACAGGTGCTTCGTAGACAATACTACAAAGTGCCTGTAATCAGTTATCAGTAGATATTAAATCTTCTTTAGCTTGTCTGCTTGAAGTGCCGCACCAATCGCAGTACAATACTCTGAATTCTTCGGAATGATAAAGCGTACGTCGTATATCTTCTCCATTACAGGGAAAAGAAGTTCGCATTGTGGCAACAAACTAAGATTACCAATGAGTACAAAGTCACGTATATCACTATTCAAAGAACTCAATATTGTTGCCGAACCAATAGACTGTAACACCAGACCTATCAATCCTAAAGCTATATCTTCACGACTGGCATTAGCCTGTGCGTTGGCAAAGAGTGATGCAGTTGCATCCATTGGTAAACCAGGAAGAGGACTGGTAGATATGTCCTTAATCTGCAGATTGATACGAGAGATATCCCCCTTATTTGCCAAAGCGATAATTTCATTGATATTGTCAGTCTGTAGAAGAAGTCGTGAAAGGCCGCTCAATGTTCCTCCACCAATACCAATACCACCAATATGACGCACCTCACTGCCATCACAAAGTACAAGAGAAGTACCCGTACCCATTGAGACAACGATCATACGTTGCAGCTTTGATTCAAACTGAGCACCTAAGCCATCGGCCAAGAACTCATCAGCCTTAGCTGTTGGCAGACCATAGACAGGTTTATCAATATAGTGAGCACCAACACCCGTAAGCATAACATGCTCAACATCAGACAAATCTATTCTATTGTCATAAAGATACTTTCCAAATGCTCCATACAAGGATGTCACTGGGTCAGTAGCCTTAATACGCAAAGGTTTAATTACCTTTCCCTCTCTGATACCAACAATCTTTGTTGTTGAAATACCCACATCTATACCGATGGAAATCTTCATACACCTTATATAATTATACAGAAGTCTTATAAAAACAACTTTTTTAAGAATAATGATTGGGACATGATCGAAAAGAACTAAAGCCCACTTATCCCCTTATAAAGACTTGTCACCAAATAAGCCTCCAAACTATTAACCCCCTTACAACACCATTAAATCCAATGCTTCAGGTCAGTCTGAAATACAACTTATACTGTCGCAAAGGTACGAAAAACATTAGAGTTTCAGCTAAATACCGAGATATTTTACAAAAAAGACACAAAAATATTTCTCTATTAAGCTGAAAATGAGTATCTTTGCACTCCGTTATAATGAGAAAATAAGAAATAAAACATCATTAAAGAACAAAACGAAATGACGAAAGCAGATATCATCAATGAGATAGCAACGTCTACTGGCATTGCCAAGAAAGACGTATCAGCTGTGGTTGAGTCTTTTATGGAGACCATTAAAGACAGTTTGTTGGAGAAGAAAGAAAATGTATATTTACGTGGTTTCGGTAGCTTTATCGTTAAGCACCGTGCTGAAAAGACTGCTCGTAACATCTCAAAGAACACGACTATCACTATCCCAGCTCACGATTTCCCAAGCTTCAAGCCAGCAAAGACCTTCATCGAAGATATGAAGAAATAAATCAAACATACATATAAATAACAATTAAAAACAATTAAAGCTATGCCAAACGGAAAGAAGAAAAAGGGACACAAGATGGCTACGCACAAGCGTAAAAAGAGACTAAGAAAGAACAGACATAAGAGCAAGTAAGCCCCAAGGCTGAAAGACTCTATAACTGACTTTCATTAATATGGCGGGGCATGTCATCGCAAGAAACTTCTCTTCCCTGGAGGTGCGACGACAGGTTCCGCATTTTTATTTATCCTTATA
Source organism: Prevotella sp. oral taxon 313 (assembly GCF_003043935.1). Lineage (NCBI taxonomy): Bacteria > Pseudomonadati > Bacteroidota > Bacteroidia > Bacteroidales > Prevotellaceae > Prevotella > Prevotella sp. oral taxon 313. The sequence goes on along the minus strand of NZ_PYXE01000001.1, from coordinate 1,137,073 downwards.
AGTATCTTTTAGCGTCATTGTAGATAAGATAAGACGGCTAAATGATAGTTATATCAAACGAAGAAGATGACAAGCGAAGTAATTATTGATGCCCAATCGAAAGAGATCTCGATAGCACTTCTCGAAGACAAGCGTCTGGTAGAATACCAGCGTGAGCCAAGGGAGGCGAGCTTCTCGGTTGGAAACATCTACGTGGCAAAGGTTAAAAAACTGATGCCTGGGCTGAACGCCTGCTTTGTAGATGTAGGTTATGAGCGTGACGCCTTTCTTCATTATCTTGACTTAGGGAGCCAATTCAACTCCTATGCGAAGTATCTGAAACAGGTTCAGAGCGACCGCAAACGACTTTATCCCATTCAGAAAGCCACTCGTCTACCCGACTTGCAGAAGGACGGCACCGTTCAAAACACATTGCAAGTAGGCCAAGAGGTGATGGTGCAGATTGTTAAAGAACCCATTTCCACCAAAGGACCACGCTTAACAGGTGAAATATCATTCGCTGGTAGGTTCTTGGTGCTCATACCATTCGGGCATAAAGTTAGCGTATCCTCTAAAATCAAAAGCGGAGAAGAACGCGCACGTCTCAAGCAGCTTATTCAGAGTATTACGCCAAAGAATTTCGGTGTAATAGTCCGTACTGTGGCTGAAGGGAAACGTGTTGCAGAACTTGATGCCGAGATGAAGGTCCTACTGAGCCGTTGGAATGAAGCTATCACGAAACTGCAGAAGACGCAGGAGCGTCCTCAGCTTGTTTTTGAGGAGACTGGTCGTGCTGTTGCAATGCTACGTGATCTCTTCAACCCAACCTACGAAAACATCTATGTCAACGATGACGAGATATGTACAGCCGTTCGACACTATGTCTCTCTAATAGCCCCTGAGAAGGCGGGCATCGTGAAGAAGTACACTGGTAAGGTACCTATTTTCGACAACTTTGACGTTACGAAGCAGATAAAGTCCAGCTTTGGTAAGACCATCAATTATGGTCATGGTTGTTACCTCATCATCGAACACACTGAGGCAATGCACGTTGTGGATGTGAATAGTGGGAACAGAACAAAGGAGAAAGCACAAGAACAGAATGCTCTCGACACTAACCTTGGTGCTGCTGATGAGTTAGCTCGTCAGCTCCGACTGCGTGATATGGGTGGAATTATTGTCGTTGACTTCATCGACATGAACCTTGCTGAGGACCGCCAGATGCTGTACGAGCGTATGTGTAAGAACATGCAGAAGGACCGTGCACGTCACAATATCCTTCCTCTGAGCAAGTTCGGACTAATGCAAATCACTCGACAGCGCGTTCGTCCAGTAATGGATGTCGATGTAGACGAGACTTGTCCAACATGTTTCGGCAGTGGGAAGATACGTTCAAGTATTCTCTTTACCGACCAGTTGGAACGTAAGATTGACCGATTGGTTAATAAGGTTGGAGTTAAGAAATTCTATTTACACGTTCATCCATACGTTGCAGCTTACATTAACAAAGGTTTTATTTCATTGAAACGTAAGTGGCAACTGAAGTATGGACTGGGTGTTAACATCGTTCCTTCACAGAAACTTGCCTTTTTGCAGTATGAGTTCTATGATGCAAATCAGCAATTTATTGATATGAAGGAACAGAACGATAAATCCTGAACTAACTACTAAGTCGTTAGATAAAGAAAGGTTTTCAACATTAGACATCCGTCACCTATTATATATAAGGTGGCGGATTTCTTTTATCCTCACGCTGTTCTTTTCGCTCAATAGCCCTCGATGACTATACGCCCATCAGCTGTTCATAATCTAATCCTGCCGCTCTGTCTTTGTTCATTACCCCACCCTTTCATCGTTAAATACGCCCATCTATCTTTGTGCAGTACGTTACTGCCCATTCAATACCTTCTTTTATTTTCGCTCCCGCAGTCTTCATACGGTTCGAGTAATTTTTAGTATTTGAACTATAAAGAACTTTGTAGAACCATGAAAAACCACGACAAAATTCACATAAAAGTCTGAGTACGAAAGCGAGGAGTACCTATAACATTCAAGCTTGTAATCCACACTGAACCAAACGTTTATAAAGAGCAAAGTAAAAGACGCCTTTCAAGGTCAAAGAAGGGCGTTAACAACACTCAAGAAGGGCGTGTTCTTGAATGTAATTAGGCGTCTTCTTAACCCTTAAAGGGCAAGTATTGGTTTCAAGGAGTACAAAAAATATTTACATCAAAGCCTCATCGCTTCATATTACCCAACCTTTCATCTACTTTTCCTCCAATCATTCTTTTGTCGTCCCATTGCCTACCACCTCTATGTGTTTAGACTCGTTACTTGCCATGCGGATGGTACATACCAAAGAAGATTAGTCCTGCCATAATCCACTTTACACGCAAATCACTTTTTATTTCAGTATTTTGTCTGGGTAAATCCATCCCCTTGCCGAATAAAACAGCACTTGCCCTTGTTTGCATCAGCCCCTTTTCTCCATCAAACTTTAGGTTTCTCTATGCCAACAGAAGACTCCCCGCAAGCCATTCTTCATTGTATCCTGTGAATGAGAAAGGCCCTCATAAAAGTCTTTCGAACAGTTGTAAACACTTTTATCCCACCTATCAGAAGATGAAAGAAAAAGCCCTCACCTATCTGAAAGCAGACAAGTAAGGGCATAGTTTATGTGGGATGATAAATGTTTTAAGCAGGAATTACCTTAAAGCGGACGCGGAAAGCGTGCTTCTCCTCATCCCAGTTTGTACCTAACATCTCAAAGCGTCCAATCTGTGCAGTAGAGCGAACGTGTTTACCAATACATAGACAAACATCGAAATCACCTATCCTTACCAACCGTAACATCTCTGAAGCATCCTCTGGTAGTTTGTCAACACTAACACCATTAGGGATGTTATTGCGGTCTACCATCTCGTATGTCACTGGTAAGTCTTCGGTTATCAGTCGGTTCATCTCAGCCTCTATCGCCTTCTCTTCCTTACGGTCAGGCTTATGATCAAGGATGAACGTCATCTTACTCTTCTTCCGTTCGATGTGCGCATTACTGCTCCGTCCTGTCCCAAACATCCTAATCATCACTTGATTTAACAGATGTTCGGCTGTATGAGCAGGTGGAAACTCTTCTTTGTTATGCGTATTGAAAGTATAGTCCATAGCCTACTTCTTTAGCACAAATTTATATATTCGACCGTAATTCCCCTCAACATCCACAGCTACCTGCCCATTGCGCCGTAACGCAACCTGCTTTGTATAACCCGACAGCAAGTCGGTCATCTCAACAGTCTGTTCTGGTAGTCCGAGGAAGTCGAAGGCATGAGAAGGAATAGTAACATTGATGTTCACTCGAGCTGAGTCGAAGTTAGCAACGACTAATAGCACGTCATTATCAGCCTTACGCATGAAAACATACTGTTTATTAGGGTTGAAATGATGGCTCTGATTGTTGACATACATCAAATCAAAGGTCAATCCCTCTCGAACAGCTTTCTCACGATTACAGAAACGAAGGATTCCTTGATAGACAAGGGAAAGTTTCTTCTCGTCAGTAGTCAATGCCTTGCGATTGAAGAAACCTTTATAGATAGCCTCTGTTGACCAATAATCAAAGATAGTTGAGCGGCCGTCGCACCCAGAAAAGCCTTCCTTATCCATGCCTTTCTCGCCGAACTCCTGTCCAGCATAGACCATAACAGGGTTCTGTTGGAGGAGAGCTGAAACAATCATACCAGGGATTGCCTTCCAAGGATTAGCCGCAAAGAAATCAGAAGCAATACGTTGTTCATCATGGTTCTCAAGGAAATAGAGCATGTGATCACGTATGTCATCAACCTTTTGCCACTCTTGTGTAATGGAAGAAGCAGGGCGCTCGTCGCATATCACACCACGAACACAATCGTACATACCCACTTTATCATACAAGTAGTCGAAACCTGACGCCACATACAAACGATATTGATTAGGGTCATAGACCTCACCAATGAATATCATCGCTGGGTAGTGCTCCTTAACCTGTTGTGTTGCATGTGCCCAGAACTCGTGTGGAACCATCTCCGCCATGTCACATCGGAAACCATCAACACCCTTTGCAGCCCAGAAAAGGAGGATATCTGTCATCTTCTTCCATGTTGATGGGATTGGATGATAGTGATAACTCCTACCGCCAGCATCACAATAGTCTACGCCATAGTTCAGTTTTATGGTCTCATACCAGTCGTTCTGTTGAGGATGAGAGTCAAAGCGGTCATTACCAGTACACTTTGCTGGGTACTCATGATAAGCCTCAGCGTCATGAGCATAGACATTCTCAACGACACCGGAGAGGTCGAGCTGCTCGCCCGGACAGTAATAGAAATTATTCTGAGGATCGAAGTGCTTCCCCGTATCATCACCTTCTCCAAGGTCCTCAACACCCTTTGGTTTAGTGATACTCTTATATTGTCGGGCAACATGATTGGGCACAAAGTCAATGATAACCTTCATCCCTTCTGCATGTGTACGAGCTATAAGTGCCTCAAACTCAGCCATACGCGCATCTACATCGACCGCAATATCTGGGTCGATATCGTAATAGTCGGTAATAGCATACGGCGATCCGGCACGCCCCTTGACGACACGAGGGTTCTGCGTAGGTATGCCGAAGGCTGAATAGTCAGTACATGTAGCATGACGAATGACCCCTGTATACCACAGATGAGTGACTCCGAGGTCGTGAATGTGGCGTAACACATCTTTATCAAAGTCATTCATTTTACCCGCACCGTTCTCTGTTAAGCTACCATACTCCCTCTTTGTAAGATTCTTATTACCAAAGGTTCGTGTGAAGACTTGGTAGATGACTAATTTAGTTCTCATAAACCTAAAAGATAAAGAAAAGCCCTCCAACGTCCCTTTCTCTATAAGGAAAGGGACGGAAGGGGGGCTATTACTTATTATATAAGGTGGGATTAAATACCGTGTGCATTAACGGTCTTGTCGATACGACCGAGCATACCCTGCAAAGCAGAGCCTGGTCCGCACTCAACAAACTCTGTAGCACCATCGGCAATCATGTTCTGTGCACTCTTTGTCCAGCGTACGCTTGAGGTAAGCTGAGCAATGAGGTTCTTCTGAATCTCAGCTGGGTCAGTGTGTGGCAATGCGTCTACATTCTGATAAACAGGGCACTTTGGAGCGTTGAATGTAGTAGCCTCAATAGCTGCCTGCAACTCGTCTTTAGCAGGCTGCATCAATGGAGAGTGGAAAGCACCACCTACCTTCAATGGCAATGCACGCTTAGCACCAGCAGCCTTCATCAGTTCGCAAGCCTCCTGGATACCCTCTGTTGAACCAGAGATAACCAACTGACCAGGGCAATTGAAGTTTGCTGCAACACAAACCTTACCGTCCTTTGATACCTGCTCGCATATCTCCTCTACCTTTTCATCAGGTAGACCAATGATAGCAGCCATAGTTCCCGGATTTAACTCACAAGCCTTCTGCATAGCATTAGCACGTGCGGCAACGAGTTTCAGACCGTCTTCAAAACTTAACGCACCAGCTGCAACGAGTGCTGAGAACTCTCCCAAAGAGTGACCAGCAACCATATCTGGCTTGAACTCATCGCCTAAGCAGAGTGCAGAAATAACACTGTGGAGGAATACAGCAGGCTGAGTAACCTTCGTCTCCTTCAACTGCTCGTCAGTACCAACAAACATTATCTCGGTTATCTTGAAGCCAAGAATCTCGTCAGCCTTATCGAAAAGTTCCTTTGCTAATGGGTTGTTCTCATAAAGATCCTTACCCATACCAACAAACTGAGACCCCTGTCCAGGGAATACAAATGCTTTCATATACTATTGAATTGTTTAATTATTAATGTTCTACAGGGTGCAAAGATACAGAAAATAAAGGAGATAGGAAAGAAACTAAGGGAAAAACACAACGTGTCGACCATTACCTTTACGCCGAAATAGACTGAACTGTCAATATATTTACCTCATTGAAAAGACATAACAAGGTGACGACCGGCTAATAAAGCAATGAAACCGAATGCAAGAGAAGCTATGATATATAGCGACGAAAGCATAAATCCGTCCCCTCCTTTTAGTAATGTAGCATTCTCATTCATAAAGGTTGAGAATGTTGTAAAGCCACCGCAGAAGCCAGTAGTCAGTAAGAGACGAACGGCAGGACTAACTCCTCCATTACTATTAGGCAACGAAGAGAATATACCTATTAGGAAACAGCCAAGAACATTGACTACCATTGTACCCAAAGGGAATGACCCTGCAATCGCCAACTGTACATACTTTGAGATTAGCATACGTAGACTGCCACCTACGAAACTGCCAACTCCAACTAAAAGAACATCCTTTATCATGACTGTATATGATTAATTCTATCGGTGATAATTAGAAGACTATATTGAAACCAAACCTAATACCATTCTTTGAAATGCCTGGAACGTTCGTATAAGTCAGTCGACGGACATAATCAACCTCCAAACATTTAAGGATATTATGTATTCCGAATACAAATTCCATGTATGGATCGCGTGTCATAACACGTGTTTCAGCAGGGAACTTGTATAAGTCTTGATCGTTAGCATTCTGTGGTAAATAAGGGTTGTTCTTATCTGTTAGATGTCCCCACATACCTTTGAAAGCTATATATTCACGCCATTTTAACTTCTTGATAAGCGGCAGACGATTGAATATCTTACCTTCTAAGTCCCATGCAAGATTAAATTGTGCATAGCGATCGTTAAGGAACTCGAGTCCTTTCATGAGGTTGAAAGTTCCTTGATGTTCGAAGTATGACGTGTTTACAGGAGGAGTGATAAGGAATTGGAAAGGTATTTTGTTCCATTGCGCACCACCTTGTACACGTGTATCAATGTGCCCCCAGCTTCCTAACCAGAATCTTTTGTATATCGAAACTTCTGTTAGATTACTGTCAAAGTTGCCTCCCAAGAAATGCTTAATACCCATTGTATGAGTGAGATTAAACTCGGGTGCATCAAGGTTAACAGCCATACGCTGTTGCTTCGAGTTGACGTATGATTGCCCCGGGCGGTAGGTAAGACTCAGTGTGACCTCACTCATGCGTACTTTATCAACCAGCGAACCATCCATCTTCTCGTAAACAAGCTTTCCTGTAGGTCTGTTACTCTCTGTACGAAGTTCTAAACTTGTTGCCAAACCATAATCAGTCTCCCACGTAAAGGTGAGCTTCTGACGATTAAAGAAATACATTTGTTCCACCTCAACAGGACGGAAAGTCATGAAGATATTATCCTTATTGTGCTTAAGATACTTGTCAGAAGGAGACTCAACATCCTTATTTGACTCAAAGGAAATAGTCCGTATAGGGAATTCTATCGGTTGGTACTCTGGTTTATTGAATGAGTATGTAACCTTGGCATCGTAGTATTGCTCATGAGACTTTGTCCCATAAGCATAATAACCCTCAAAGAACCAATGCGGATTGAACTTAGCTGTAGTACGAGCGGAGGCTCTCAGACGTATACCATCCACAAAGTTCTTTGATAGAAAGGTGTTTACAGGACCGATGTCCACCTTACTTGGCTTTGTTTCCGAGCCTGTTTCAATGAAGTTCTCAATTAAGGCTTTCGACGCAAACATAATCCACTTGAAGTGTTTAGTGCTTGCCATGCGTTTGACAAAGGCATCCATACCAGCCTCACTCTTTGTCAGTTGTGTTGTTCGATGTGCTGCCCAGAAGTCATTATCACGCAATTTAGCGTTCGCATCATACGTTACCTTTGCCTTTCCCTTAAATAGTTTATCATCAATAGGAGTAAAGGCATAGTTTGTCAGACCCGTTGTTCGGATAACAATAGCATGTTGTAAGAAGTCAGTAATCTTAAGTTCAGCGACCATATTATCCGTTGTTAAGGCCCATTCCCCATTGCTTAACTTAGTGTACTCCTGCTCAAATTTCATCGCATCAACGAAGTTCACGCCCGTATTAGCAGGTAGTTGCATATCGCATCTCTTAACATGAAGGGAGCTGTCATTTAAGACGTAGAGTTCACCTCGGAACCCGAAATCTTGTTGATTGGCTGGCATAAACTGCAAACGGATACACTTGTCTTGATTAACATAGACCGTATCATCTATATAGAAATGGTAGAATGAGATGGCAGTAGAGCCTATTGGCGATGGAAAACGCTTCTGAAGGAGATCAATCTGGTCGTCATAAAGGTTGATATCTTTAAAGAGATCCTTCACAATCGTGTTCATTGCCTCACCAGTCTGTATCAGTTTTGATATTCCCTTAGTAGACTGTCCTAACACAATGTCCTTCATGTCCCTTGGATCCTTGCGATAGATATGCTGCGTAAGGGTCTCATCAACAGAGATAGGAAGAATTAGCTTCTTATTATAAGGGCATGTTTCCACCTGGCTCAGGAGCCAAGGGGCCTTCTTGAAAAAAGAACTTTCAAGGTCATCAGGAGTAAGGTTATTTAGCGCCATTGTCACCTTCTGGTATTTATCATACTGATAGAAGTCATGGTTCTCCAAGTCGCTTTGCTTCTTGGCAGCGATGACCCGTTTCATTAACTCTACTGCAGGATTATCCTTACGAGAATACTTATGGCGCCGTTTAGCCTTCACCACGATTCCTTGTAACTGCTTTGAATCTGCGATAAGCGTCACATGTAAGACCTTGGAGGTATTTGCCGTAATCTTAATATTACGTGGTTTATAACCGACAGCAGTTACAGTTAGTTGCTCACCAACCTTTCGCTCAATCGAGAAATGACCATCAGCATCACTTGATGCACCAATCTTTAGACTACGATAGATAGCATTCGCATACGGAATACTATCCCCTGTCTGCCAGTCAACAACGTAACATTGCAGTAAGGTGCTATCCACCACAGCTGGTTTAGTAGCCTCTTTTGCCAGTGAATCCATCATTTGAAACAAAGAGTCAGTGGCTATCACCATCGAATCCGATGCCGTCAATAAAGAATCCTTACCTAATATCAAAGAATCAATAGGTACATTATTAAACCGTGAAGTATAAGACCAAGACCTAAACACACTTGCTTGTGCAGAGAATGACACGCACAAGAGGAGAAGAACGAGTATCACACTCTTCTTCACCACATGACTATCAACCTTTGACACACGCATACCAATAGGGCTATGTTTATCCTTATTAAGTTTCAAATAACTATTCATTTCTTCTTTAGTTTTAGGACTATACGGGAACAGCTAAGTGTAGCCTTCCAGCAAGCATAACGTCCATTCCATCAAAGGGATGGGTAGAACATACGACAAATAGGGGTGTACTATTAATCAATCTCCTCATCAGCTTCATATCCACCCATCTCACGAATGGCATTCTTAAGCATTGTGTACTGTTCAAAGAGGTTATTAACAGCCTCTTCTCCACGTGTATAATCGTGCATAGGACTCTTGAGGAAGAAGCTCAAAAAGCGCTGAATACCATACCTACCAGCACGTGCTGCAAGGTCAGAGAGCAAGGTCAAGTCGAGAAGCAACGGTGCTGCAAGGATGGAATCACGGCAGAGAAAGTTTATCTTAATCTGCATTGGATAGCCCATCCAGCCAAAGATGTCTATATTATCCCATCCTTCCTTATCGTCATTACGAGGTGGATAGTAGTTGATGCGCACCTTATGATAGATATTACCATAAAGGTCAGGCTGCTCATCAGCCTTACAGATGGTCTCAAGTGTCGACAACTTACTTACTTCCTTGGTATGGAAGTTAGCTGGTTCATCAAGTACTAAGCCGTCACGATTGCCCAAGATATTCGTAGAGAACCAACCTGCAAGACCGAGGTTACGTGTCTTGATGATAGGTGCGAAGCCCGACTTTACCAAAGTCTGACCTGTCTTGAAGTCCTTACCAGCTATAGGCATGTGCGTCTTCTCGGCTAACTCCCACATAGCAGGTATGTCAACCGTCGTATTAGGAGCACCCATGATAAACGGACAGCCCTCTGTCAAGGCGGCATAGGCATAACACATAGAAGGAGCTACATGCTCTCTATCATTTGACTTCATAGCCGACTCCAATTGCGCAAGCGTCTTGTGATAGGCTTCGTCGTATGGAACATATATCTCTGTTGAGGCAGCCCAGATAACAACAACACGCTCACAGCCATGCTGACGCTTAAAGTCTTGGATGTCTTTCTGCAACTCCACCACCATTTCCCAGCGTGTCTTGCAGTCTTTCACATTGTCGCCATCTAATCGTTTAGCGTAGTTTCGGTCGAACGCTGCCTTCAAAGGCTTGATAGCCATCAGTTCTTCACGCACAGGTTCAATATCCTTTGCTTTCAACACCTCGGCATATACCGCAGCCTGATAGGCATTTTGTGGATAGACATCCCATGTTCCAAAGACGATGTCATCTAACTTTGCCAATGGAACGATGTCTTTGTAATGAAGATACTTCTTATCGTCTCCACGTCCAACACGTATTTTGTCGTATTGAGTCATGGAACCAATAGGCTTCGTAAGTCCCTTACGCGCCATCAAGACTCCTGTCATAAACGTTGTAGCAACAGCTCCACAACCAACGACCATTATACCTAATTTGCCTTCTGCAGGCCTAACTATATTCTGTTCCATTATTCTTCTTTCAATTTTATTATAACGTTTCAAAGTAGCATATATTGTTTTAATATAGGCTCTACTTCGTATAAATCCTTTATAATATAATCTGCGACACACATTGTTAGCTCTTCAGACAACCATCCTTCACCCTTTAGCCATACCGTGTGGCAGCCTATCTCGTGCGCTGGTAGGATGTCTTTGGAATAACTATCACCAATAACAACGACATTCTCGGCTTTTACGTTTAATGCCTTTACAGCTAATCTAAATATCTGTGGGTCAGGTTTTCTAACTCCTACAATGGCACTCTCTGTCACTGTATCAAATAAAGAGGCTAACCCAAATTCATCGAGTACAACCGACATATTGCCATAGAAGTTTGTTACCAAACCTATTCTGTATTTCTTCCTTAGCTCAGTCAGCACACTCCTACTTACTGACAAGTTAGCTTTCACCCTTTCGTAGACATCCTTCACAAGGCTTCTTTGCATCCTGTCGGCCTCTTCCTTGTCCACTGCTATCCATCCACTACGAACTAAGTAATCAAATTCTATGCGTATCTTTGTCGTCAACATGGAAAAAAAAGTATCAGTCGACTGTATGATAGCTTGCTTTCCTAAGGTCCGCTCTGCATGTACATAAGCCTTACGAAACTGTACCTCCGACACAGGGATTGCGTTTCTTTCGTAGGCATGCCACAGGAACTTACCCCAGTGACAACCTACAGTATCGAGCGTCCCTCCAAAGTCGAAGAGTAGTGTTAATGGTTCTCTCGCACCACTCTGAGGTGAGATGAACTTCTTTGTTTTCGATGATATCGTATTTAACACTTTGTTCATTCTAAATCATTTAAGTAATATTAGATGATAACATATTGATTATCAATTATCAAGCTAATCTGCTCCAAGTATTCCTCCAACGTCTTCTAATATTCTAATTCATAGATGAGGACCATGATTGACTATAGCTCTGTCATGAGATGTCTACACAGGTCTTCATGCCGTTTGTGCATATAGATATATAACAAACTGTACAGGCTTACCTCAATCAACAGGTAGACCCATGGACAATTCAACAGACAAGTGATATAGATAAGGATAGCCCGACTGTTAAAACTCATGATGTTCGTGAAAGGCATTAGCGGTCTACTACCTGCTAAGAAACGGTCTTTTAGGTCTTGCGGCACCTTATCTATACTTCCATACTTCTCTTTCAAGGCTTTATGAAACTGCTGAAAAGCAGGCGTTCTACGCTCCTGACTCCTACAATAACGCTGATAGTTACTATGGAAAGCACGGTCCCAAAAGACTCCCTTCTTGCCTTTCAGACGCTCAACAGTGGCATGTTCATTCTCGTAGGAGTCGAGCTCTGAGCCTTCTCTCCCCTTCAAGAAATAAAGGTGAATCTGCCGATAGTAGTCGCTCAACGAACTTTGTGGCGAATGACATAACAATCCTGCCAGGGCTGCTAAGCCTAATCCCCAAAGTCCCCACACCATTGATGTGCCTGGAACAAACTGATGCCAGAGTCGGAGGACAATAGCGAAATAAATGGAGAAGAACCACACATCACCTGCAAAACCGTCTAAACACCGTCCTTGCATAGACTGTTGTCGAGTGAGCCGAGCCAACTGTCCGTCTGTTGAATCGCAAAAGTTAGCTAACATAAGGAGTATGATTCCCAACACATTATGTAAGGTGTCTGTGAAGAAAAACATCACTCCAGCACCTATACCAAGGAAGATTGATAGAATGGTAATACTATTAGGACTCACACCCAAGCGATGCCAGAATAAGGCAAAGGCTAAACCTATAGGACGAGTAAAGTAGATGTCAAGCCATTCTTCCGTATCCATAGACTTAAAGGAGGCTCGGAGAAGACTCATAAAATTTGTCTTATTGACCTTTCCCTCAAGTAGATAAGGACTACTGACACGCTCGGCTGCATGAGCGTCTGCCTCCTTTTGCTGAACAGAGGGTCTGTTATTATGTTGTTCTTTTGTCATTGTTTCATACTATTTTATAGGTGAATTTAGATGGAGAACTATTGTCGTTCAACTAAATATCACCATTCGCTTCATCCTCACTCTTGCCATTGTCGGCTGACGTTTGAGGATGCCTTGCTGTCATTCTTATAAGTTCAACGATTGCTTCTGCCGCTTCGTCTCTGCATCTTGAGAAACTTGGAAAGTCGTTAAAGTCGATGATAACATAACTACCGTCCTCTCTCACAACCGCATCTCCTCCATAGATAGGTGTCTGTAAGAGACGAGATAAATGCTCGGCATCGGTTTGTAAGTTTACTGAAGAAAATGGGTAATACTGCGGTTTACCGTTTTTTGCTTCATAACCAAACTTTGTCTCTGCATCAGCACCAGAATAATAATAACGGAAGAAACCGACTCCTTCCACTCCATAGAACTTCACTATATCACCTTGTACATGGGTTTCTATCACCACATCAGTGATACCACGGAGGGCAAACTCGGCCTTCTTTCTTTCCAATTCGGCTTTGTCTCGACAGAAACAAACATCGTCTTTATGCTGAGCAGCCTCATCGGCTCGTTTTATCCAGTATCCTTCGCTCCCTTCATCAGGTGGGTAAGGCAGATTGTTTGCCTTCATCACCTTGACAACATGGCTCCGCCTACAAGCCCGAACAGCGGCTGAAGGATTGAGAACACACACTCCTCTCGCTTCCATCTGCTCAATCCAATCCAACACACGTGGACTACGTGCCATAGAGACAACTTGGCTATAAGCATTCGACAGGACTAACGATGCTGCCCGTGCTGACTGCTTTGACGTGTCAAGACCTTCGATTATTGCTTCCTCACTCATCATCTCTGCGTCTCTACAAAAGTCTCCTACCGCTTTCAGAACAGCTAAGTCTTTCTCCTCGGAATTAGGCGAATAGCAGGCTGCCCGTTGTATCAGTAAGGTTTTCTCCCTACTGTGAGAGGACGAAATCTCTACTTCTTCATTGGCCTTTCGGACGTCTTCTGCATGGTCGATGTCAAACACCTTGCTTAGTGGATAGGCTTCCATCCGTAGGCCAGAAGCAACTAAAGCACGCTGAAAATTGCGCATTCTGCTCTCACCTCTCTTTATACAGGCTTCGAGAATGGCAAGGGCTGCAGGCATCAACCCATAGATACCTGCTGAAATATAGCGAGAATCCGTCTGCCAGGTGTCGTAATAACCAGTAATACGCATGGTATTGTCAACACCGACATAAAGTGGTTTTTCATCGTCTATATAATCGGTAACACCCATCAAAGCGTCTGTGCCATGTGCTATCTTATCTTGAAAGGACAAGACATAATCATGGAACTCTCGCTCGTCAAAGATAGTGTCGACTGTTGTTAGTATAAATGGCTCATCATAAAGGAGATGGCGTAACTCATAAAAGCTATGCATCGAACTGGCAGTAGACATTACAACGAACTGCAGTGGAACATACTTACCATTCAATCCTTTGTCTTGGATTGTCTTCAAATGGCTTTTCACACCATCCATCTGCTCATTACAAATGACACTAATCTCCGTGGCGTTGTTCTCCATGAAAATCCTTATCAGTCTGTCTATGAGCTGTTCTCCCCTCACCCTCACCAACGGTTTGGGTTCGGTGACACCTTCTTGAGCCAGCCTTGAACCGTCGCCAGCTGCAATAATCGCGAATTTCATCTCTGCAAAGATACATAATTTTAAGGAGATAAGCCACTTTCCATGTAACGTTTTTCTATCTGAACGGCACGCTATCAAGGCTTTTAAGCGTATTTGATTACTAACTTTAATGAAATGAAACGACAATCTACCAAACTTAGATAACAATCACCCCTTTGTCGTCGGTCCTATTAACTCGCAATATGCTAAGCGGCGGAAAGTAGAGAGAAGATTAGAAGGAAAGAAGGATTAATGTTAGTGTTATAAACAACAACATGACTTTGATGTAAATCTTTTTCGTACGTCTCGAAAACAGTACATGCCCTTCTCGCTTCAAGAAGACGCCTTTCTTGCCTCAAGAACATGCCCTTCTTGGGGGTTGAAGAGGCCTTTCATGGCCCAAGAAGGGCGTCTTCTTCAACACAGTTCATAACCATCTGGCACCATGAGGGTTACAAACTCGATTACGCTAACATGTTATCTCATGATAAAAAGACCGTTACACACTCTTTTTGTAATACTTTTTCATAATGCTTCATCAGCGATTTCAGCCCAGCAGTAAAACCTTAGATTGACCCCTTTCAAACACTTATTCCTTTCTCAAAAACAAACAGGAAATAGCATTTAGCCCTCATCCTAACATCTAAAAAATTAAGTTTTGGAAATTATTGAAACTCAAAGGGAAAACATAAAAAGCAGCGTAAAACAAAGATAACACGGCAAAATAAAAATAGATGAAATGTCGTTTTAGGTACAAACAATCATTAAAATGGTAGAAAACTAAGCCCCAAAAGGGGATTTATGGGCCTCTTCTGTTAATTTTATGTTAAAGAGCAAGGAATATGTACAGAATATTTGCTTGTTTAGATATTACTTTCTATCTTTGCGTAGAGGTAATTAGAGGATGATAACAACAACATAACACAACTTGTGCTAACTTAAAGATATAAATCCTCTACACATGTTTACCAGTCTGATTCGGCATAGAATAGACTCATAAAGAACGAGAGAGGTTATAAAGAACTATTTCACTAAGGACATTAACAGATATACATAGCTACTTAGTTGCGTTACCACGTAAGGATAATTCATGCAAGTAAGAGTACGAAATACATAGGTTAGTTTTTTAAGGTGAAGGATAACAAAATTGTCACAAGTCCCAGTTTATATGTTAGTAGGGACTTCGAAGACACTCAGTAAGTCTTGATTTCACATCGGTGGGGTCAGGACTTTTTTATTTAAAAGATTTTGTTTTATCCGTGAAAGTGCCTATATTTGTATCCATATATGTTTAAGAATAGATACAAGCGGCTTGGCTGTCTGATATTATTCGGCTTCTTCGTGGGGAGAACAATGGCACAACAGCAACTGACCTTTAGGTTGGAACGTGTCAACGACTCGCTTTCATGGCTTTGCTTATATCCTAAGACGGAAAATGAAAAAGCACTGAAAAAACAGGAGAAGAATAAAAGTAACAGGACAGCCGTTGCTAAATGGCGGCTTCCCTACCCTGTTTATCAACTATCAACAGGCGACGTAAATGGGGACGGAACAGACGAAGCAATGGTAGGAGTTACCAAACCGACACGCTTCTATCCACAGGCTGCACGCCGACTCTTTATCTTCAAGCAGGTAAATGGGAAGATACGCCCTATGTGGATGGGCTCTCGACTGGGCGGCATACTATGCGATTTTCGTTTTGTCAAACCATACGTCCGTACGTTACAAGCAACAGCTGATGGCAAGTATGTTGTCGCTGACTATGTCTGGGACGACTTCGGCCTTTCTTTCGTACGCTTTTTAACCAGCGCCACCAGCCACGAAGAAGCCATTAAACGATTTACTTCGGATGAATAAAGATAAAATATAACTATCATAAACAAAGCAAGATGAAACACAATTCCTATCACACTCTTTTGCGAAATGACGCATTTAAGACTGTAGCCATTGTATTGCTACTCTTGTTATTATCGCCTACTACATGGGCACAAAACGGCAAAACAGAGGCCTACACAGGGGACGCTTATATCGAGCGTACCCAAGAGAAGAAGACTCCGCTTATCCTTCATGGTGCTGGAAAAGTCAATGTTGAGAAGCTGAAAGGTAAGATTGACACACAGATGGATATCTCTAAGCTCAATCTTGTAGAGCTGCGTGCCATCCGGAACGCCTTTGCTGCAAGACAGGGATACGCTTTCAAGGATGCAACCTTACGTGCATTATACAATACAACAACATGGTATAACGATGTACTTTGGAACACTTCTGAAAAAGAAGAGACCACTGGTAAGAAGTTCTCACCACGCTATACGAAAGAACAACTTGCCTTTACAGAGCGTATCCGAGCACGTGAAGCAGAATTACGAAAGCTGAACTTCAAACCTGCGAACAGCAAGGACGTGGTGAATATGGATAATCTTATCAACCCATTCCAGCTGAAAGAGTTTGATTCTAAGCTTTATAATATGTTGGGAAAGAATGGTTTTGCTATCGTTCCTGCCGAGCACAATCAGCTATTCCACGTATATGAGAAGAACGACTATGCTGATTTCCCAAGCTTCGTAACCACCGACCTCTATCTACAACTTTTCCATCTCTATTTTGATTGTGTGTTGCGTGATGTGGAGGAGAAGCACTTAGACTCCCTAATGATTGTTTTCTCTTCTCAAATGGAGGCAGAGATGAAAACACTTACAAGTAGTCAGGACGCTGAAGTTAAGGCGGCTGCGGAATTTGGTCAAGCATGGTTTGCTGTGGCTTCATGGCTCTTTAGTCATGACAAAGCACCTGCTTCAGCAGCTACACTGAATGTTCCTGAGGCTTATAAGAAGATGGTCATGGAGGAAATCACAAAGGCTATCGACGCTGAAAATGGGTATTCTGATATGTTAGAGTACTTTCCTCCTGAAGAAATGTTTGGTTATTCGCTCTTTCGCCCACGTGGTCATTACACCCGTTCGAAGGTTTGTAGCCGTTACTTCCGTGGTATGATGTGGTTGCAGACAGCCCACTTCGGTACGAACAAACCCTCAAAGATGAAGCAGATAGCACTCATTGCTAATGTCATCAACCAACAGCCAAAACTGAGCGCTATATATAATAAGGTGAGTGAACCTATCACTTACCTCATGGGAACACCTGATAACGTTACGATCCTACAGGTTGCTAATCGAATTAAAGAGATGGGACTACCGATAGAGAAACTGCTATCTTCAAGAAAGGAGATGGCCAACCTGACGAAAGACATCGAAGAAATAGCGAAGAGACAAATGCGGATTGAACTGAAGAAAACACGTGGTAGCAAATATGTTGTGGACATTATGCCACAACGTTACCAGCCTGATGCAGAGGCACTGATAACTACTACAGACCAGGATAGCCCTGTCTCGCTCCGTCCATGCCCTAAGGGCCTCGACTGGATGGCTGTGATGGGATTGCCAGGTGCCGAGCGTATCCTTATAGACGAGCTGAAGGAAACGCAGAGATGGGCAGGTTTTCCAAAAGCATTGACCACAGCTCGTAAGAAAGCTGCTACTACTCAGTGGGAGGCTTGTGTAGCTAATCAATGGATGTACACGCTTCAGTCATTGGGTGACACCGCTCAGTCGCTTCCTTATTTCATGCAGTCTCCACAGTGGCAGAAGAAGAACTTGGACACAGCACTTGCCTCTTGGGCTGAATTAAAGCATGATGCTATCCTCTATGCAAAGCAGCCTATGTTAGCAGAGTGTGGTGATGGAGGACCAGAACCACCTGTCGTGAAGGGGTATGTAGAGCCTAACGTGAAGTTCTGGGAGAAAGCTATTGCACTCGTAACAAGAATGGATAAAGTCCTCACCACCTACGGATTACAGACAGAAAAGGCAAAGGCTGTATATGAACGAATAAAGGAAATGGCTGAATTCTGCCGTGATATCAGTAAGAAAGAACTGAATGGTGGAAAGATAACTGACGAGGAATACAACCAGATTGAGATTATCGGTTCGACGGTGGAGAACATCTCTTTGGAGCTTGTCAGTGAGGATAACGAGATGTTGCAAGGCTGGTCGGATGTGGTGAGCACTGACAAGAAGGTCGCTGTTGTTGCTGATGTCTTCACCGCTTCAGGCGAGAATGTTGCCATAGACAACAAGTGTGTACTTTACGAGGGTGTTGGTCCGGCTTACGAAATATACGTAGTAGTTGAGATAGACGGCTCGCTCTATCTTACACGTGGCGCTGTACTCTCTTATCGTGAGTTCACTCGTTTGTTGTCAGACCCACGCATGACGGACGAAGAATGGCAAGAAGAACTAAAGAAATCACCAACAGGTGGAACGCCATCATGGATGAAAGAGATCATAGCTCCAGTCAAAGGAATGAGTGCAGACGATGAAGAGACCTTCTATAGTTCGGGTTGTTAAAGCTTTCGCATGCCTTTTAGTTCCTATCCTACTATCTTTCAGTGGGATAGGAGTGGGTATGTCTACGCAAAAAAAACTTGTTTCGAAAGGTGCAGAAGATAGTCTACGCATTGTCATTACAGGTGACCTTCTATTGGATAGAGGGGTAAGACAGAAGATTGACATGGTGGGTGTTGATGCTCTCTTCTCCCCTTCTATCGACTCGTTGTTCCATACTTCAGACTATGTCATTGCCAATTTAGAATGTCCAGTGACCAAGATTAGGGAACGGGTGTTCAAGCGCTTCATCTTTAGAGGTGAACCTGAATGGTTGCCAACACTACGGCGTCATGGGATAACTCACCTCAACTTAGCCAATAACCATAGTATTGACCAAGGAAGAAATGGACTTTTAGACACACAAGAGCAGATAAGAAAGGTTGGTATGATACCTATTGGTGCGGGTAGAAATATGGCTGAAGCATCCGAGCCTGTACTCATCTCTACAAAGCCACGCCATGTTTGGGTGGTTTCTTCATTACGTCTACCATTAGAGAACTTTCCCTATCTACCTCAGAAACCATGTGTTAGTCAGGAGAGTATGGATAGTCTTACTATGCGTGTTGAACGCTTACGAGCAGCTGACAAAGGTTGTTATATCCTCCTTATACTACATTGGGGATGGGAACATCACTTTAATGCCACACCACAACAGCGTGAGAACGCACGCAGACTGATAGAGGCTGGAGCCGACGCCATCGTTGGCCATCATAGTCACACGCTTCAAACAATAGAGAACTATCGTGGGAAACCAATTTATTATGGTATTGGTAACTTCATCTTTGACCAACGAAAACCAATGAATTCACGGGCTTGTATTGTGGAGCTAACTATCACTGTAAATAAGAGTAAAGCAAAGGCTTTACCCATAGAAATAAAGAATTGTGTACCATACCTTAGTAAATAGCTCTTTCAAAATGGCCCTTATTTCTCACTTTTGACTAACTTTTCAGCGAAAAAGTTTGGAAGTTTACGTTTTAGTATATACTTTTGCAGCAGGTCTGAAGGTATGACCTTGCACAAAGTTATACCTCAAAGCAAAATGAAAAAGTAAACACAATATGAAGCGACAAGGACAAGCACAGTCATTAAAGAATCTTACAAAGAGCAATGTGTGGGACATTCAGGAAAACGATGTCTTCCGCCTTTGGGCACAGGCAGAGCGCGACTCTGATCTAAGAGACAATGAGCGACACTACATTGACGTTATCAAGAGTGCCTTTACCATTGAAGAAGTGAAAGTAGACAAGCCCGAGGTCATCAAGAAATATGAGGAGCGTGGATGCCAAGTAGGCCAAGTCAGACTTGATGAAGGTACTACTGTGAAATGGGCTTTGAGGAAGAAACCAATCCAGAGGATTACTGACTTAACTTGGGAAAATATCCATCATATATCAGCTCAGAAGCTTATAGAGGTGCTTGAGCGTAATTTCGGTGGTGGCTGGGAAAGCCTTCCACAGAGTGTACAGGACATTATCTTAAGTGGATTCGACATAAGTACAACAACCCTTCCTACAGCTCGTTTGAAGAAACCAGGTGGCCTTTATGAGAAGAAGGTAGCTGATGGCTTTGAAGTACTTGAGATTTCTAAAGGTTCATGGACAGAGGCTATATTTGCTAAAGAAAAGCCTGTCACCATGGTTAAACCTGCAAGACTCTCATCATTAGAAGACTCGGATGATGACAACCTCTTAAAGGACTTGGACGAAGAAGACGACGAACTACCAGAAGAGGACAAGCGTCAAGATGACGACGATGACGAGGACTTCGATGATGACAAGCTCACCGAAGAGAGTTATCGTACTACCTTTGACACCAACCCAGAGGAGCTTGAGATGCAAGCTGACGAGGTTGGCGAGGATGCAGACTACTAAACAAGCATTATAAAGATATAAGGTGATTAAGCATATCACCATAAGAAAAGACCCAATCATCTGAGGTGATTGGGTCTTTTCTTACTTTCTAACTTTCTCCTTGTTCTCGTTCTTTTTCTTAATTCGCTTTTTTGTCGCTTATTAAAAGCCACGAAAGCGAATCAAATCATTTAGTGCTTCTTAGCTTTCTGAGCCAAAGCTTGACGACGAGCGTTCTGAATCTCGAGGAAACGAGCGTCCATACTGCTGTCAAACTCTTGGTTCTTAATAATTAGCCTGTCCATAATGTATCGTTATCTTAAATACTTAATTGGATGCAAAGATACGTTTTCTAAGCTATCATAACAAATTTATACGCTTTTTTTTGAGCATGTTTTAGTTACTTTTTGACTATTGTCAATACTGTTGATTTATGTCAAATATACATCGAAATTATGTCTAACACTATGAAAAAGAACCGTTATGTCAAATAAGTTTCGTACCTTTGTATCGAATTATCAAAGTGAATTAAGTATTAACAGCAGGGCCAAAGGGGTCCCGCACAACGAAGAAAGGAAAGCATTATGTTAACATTTGGTATTGTTACTATCATTGCTGCCGTTATTGCAGAAGCACTGATTGTTTCAAAGAAAATCAATCTTGATTAGTAAAAATCAAGTAAACAAAAGACCAGAAAATCAATCGTTACACTGTTGATAACAGTCAATGGTAGACAAATAAGAAAGAGAAGCCGATACACCTCATGCTGTATCGGCTTTTTCTTTGCCTTTTATAATTCGTCTTCTAATTGTTAGTTTTCTTCGATAAAACAGTGTATTGCATAATGATGAACCATTGGCTGTATTAGTACGAGACATCATCACAAATCGAGTTAAATACCTATAAGACACGTGCTAAGCCTCAACGAAATATATGCAAACCCTTGGTACCATCTGCGTTGGACGCTAACACGGAATGTGATAACGATCAACACACACCTTATTACGAAGAGATAAGACCTTTACAAACGCTCTATACTAAAGGATATTAAGGTC
Source organism: Prevotella sp. oral taxon 313 (assembly GCF_003043935.1). Classification (NCBI taxonomy): domain Bacteria; kingdom Pseudomonadati; phylum Bacteroidota; class Bacteroidia; order Bacteroidales; family Prevotellaceae; genus Prevotella; species Prevotella sp. oral taxon 313. The sequence continues at coordinate 1,115,473 of NZ_PYXE01000001.1, read as the reverse complement.
GGCAAGTGCCTTCTGAGCAATAACATCGAACTCATCCCCTAACTCACAAAAGCTTAAAACACAGTTATAAGCAGCATGTTTCAGCGGTAGATTATTCCCTTCCAACGTCGTATGAGCCTGATCAAGAAACTCATTAATACCACGCTCGTTAGGTTCCATGCCACGAGCAAACAATCGAGCAAGTAACTGATAACCACAAAGTTGATACATATCACGGTCTGAAGCTATCCATTTGTAGGCTAAGGCAGGAGCAAAGTCAAGGTGTTGTAGCAGATTAAAAGCCAACATCTCAGCCATCTCCTGCGTACGAAGGCGCTCCATCCAGACCTCAACAAGGTCTTCATCCATCCTCTCTGCAGGCATGATAAGCGTTGCAAGCACCTGACACTCACGTATCTCTTCTTTCCAAAGTTCAATGGCAAGTTCATAATCCTTGCCATACTCCGCTGCCATCTTTTGTAAGTCAGGGATTGGCACACCCCAATTTATCTTGTAGGCGACCCCCTTCTCACGCATAGAGTGCGACGCCACACCATTCATCATGAGCCGAAACGACTGCTTAATCTCTTTTAGTTTCTCGTGTATTTGTTCGTTCATTATGACTTAATCTTTAGTTTTTAATCTTACTGATGTAGCCTTCTTTATTACAAGAAGTCAAGGCAGTAAGGCATACCGCTTACCCCACTAAGCTCAACATCAAGTAACAGTCGGTCTCAGAAATACCATATTTCTTCAATGTTTCCGTATCATTACGAAACTCATCCAGTAACTGCTCCGTATCATTCCCACTCTTTCTCATCCATTCACGGAACAGTTCAACAGCACGTTTCACATCTCCTTTGGCCCATTGACAATAACCCGCATTTAAGTAATCCTCATTGGCTGGCGTTGTTGAGAGCAATGACTCATATAATTGGGCAGCCTTATCAAGACTCTTATCCGACAACATAGCCCACGCAAGAATGCGTTTCACATTCAAATCATTAGGGTATTGATAATCCAATCGGAATAACTCTTCGCGCACTTCACTTGTCCGTCCTAACTTCAGTAAAGCTACACATCTATTCATTGTATAGTTTTTATTATTAGGTTCTAAGGCCAATAACAGTGCATAGACCTCCTCTGCTGTATGATAATCTTCACTTTCAAGGGCCGCTCTTGCCTTCCCTTTCAATGCCCATTGATTATCAGCTTCTATCTTTAATGCCTTATCAAAGAACGGATAAGCATACTCGGCCTTACCCAGACTAATATTGGTATAACCCATCAAGATGGCATATCGCAGGTCATCACTTTGGAACGTAGTAAGGAGATCAGCAAGTTCTGTCATCTGCTGATGCTTGTATAAGTGCATAGCCAACCGCAGCTTAACCTCGTCAAGACCAGTCCCTATAAACGACTTATACGTAAAGAAGAATGTATCTCCTACGAAATCGCCCTTCCCACTGTCCTCAAATGGATTAATAAAGTTATTCGCTGTAGGATAAAGACGGAAGAAACGATACAAGTCTTGAAGGTAAGTACGACGAATACTAATGGCATCCTCCGTATCATCACTCTCAGCCAACGGACCCAACATAGCGTCAGAACCTATCGCTTCCTTTATATTAGAAGGTAGCTGATTGATGATTTGTTCTAAGGCAAAAGCAAGTGAATATCGGTCTGACTCACAGAAGTTACTCCTGTTCATAAGTGTCTCCAAGAACTTCGTATCGCCTAATTTCTGTATAACAGGGCGCAAAGCAGGATGGTCAAGATAGAAAGGAGTAAACCAGTTCACCATATCATAAAAGAAAGGGAACTGCTTCATCTGTCTGAACCCACCGAAATAGATATCAGAACCCTGCTTCTGCATATCCATCATCTTACGTACCTTCTCCTCCAACTGTTCCATCCTCTTCTCGTCAGCATCTTGATGAAGAATACTCTCCAAGGCGTCTTCTTCCTTCTCCATAATGCCGAGTCGACCTATAGTCAGGTTAGAATTGCGCATGATATCAGGCATGATATCACGTTGAATCTTGTCATTATCCTTCTCAGCATCGCTACTATAGAAGAATTGTATCTGTAAGGTCAATAACTCTTTGGCAACGGCTTGACTTGAGCAAAGCTCATGTATGATTGCATCCTGCTCAGGGAAGATATCCATACCCTCAAAGATAGAGAGCACCCAACCTACCAATGCACGCTGTTTCACGTGCTGGTCGGAAGCAGCTTGGTACACCTTAACGAGCGTTTTGAACTTATTAATATCAAACTGGTTCATGGCACTAAGACTGATAGCACTAACGATAACCTGCTGATCTGCCGATACTACGGTTGGAGAAAGCAGTAAATCAGTATAGAAAGAACTATCGTTGTCCGTCCATTGACAGGATGTCCATAGAGCATTAAAAAGTCTATTGATAAACGAATGATGGCGCTCATAGAGTTCTTTACTCTTCTCCTCTCTCGTTTCTTCTGGCTGAAGTGAAAGCAAGGCAACATCCGAGACAAATGACTCTAACACTGTTCGCACGAAGTCATGACTCGTATTAAGATGGTCGGCTACCCTAAACGAGTTAGCATAAGCACTGACATTCTTACATCGCCAACTAATTTCAAGGTCGGCGGTGACTCTATACAATCGTTGCAGTAATGTCTTGTAAAGTGACTCTCGATGGCTATCAGGGAATCCTTTTCCCATATAGTCCACCATTAACTGATAATCAGACTTAATGGAGTCGAACTCACCATGCCCTATTAGCGATGGTCGTTGGCTGTATAGCTGTTCCAATACATCAATGGCATTACTCAACCTCTTGTCCATTAAACAGCCTATCGCCTTACTAAGAATCTCCTCTACATTCACTGCCTTGTCTCCTTATTTGATTACGTTTCAGTTCTTATTAATAATCTTACCGCCATTCAGATAGTTGCGTGCCATGAGTAAATCGACTTTACGTGGTGGTCCTATCTTCGTATATTTAATATCAGGTAGTGAGCGCACAACAGCCTCATCCACCTTCATATACTTCTGTATCAAGGCAGAATAATACTTCACACCATTCTTATTAATCAGCTCAACCGCTTTATCATAAGCCGAGGCGAAAGCAGCTTCCTCCTCTTGTCGACGCACCTTATCCATCACTACCACAACACCAAGGTGTACTCCTGCATCTTGCGAATTAAAGAGTGCATTATTATCGCCCGCTAAAGCCTTCGTTATTTGTGGTTCAGCAAACCAATAAGCATCAATCTCATGATTCTGCAACATAGCCAGTCTGACCAAAACATCATTTACCTGCACACGGAATACTTGGTATTTTGGTTTAGCTTTCTTTACCACCATATCCGTTAAAAGGTCTGTTCCTGAGTAGCGAGTCATAGCGACAATCTTATCACTAAGGTCGGATAGCTTCTTCAGCTTTGACTCTTTATCAGCAATGAGTTGCCAATTAAGATTCGTATCCGTCAGATAGTGCATCAGCACCTTACTCCTATGCTTCAACCGCTCAGCACGAACAAGGTCGGTGAAAGCCGCCTGCACGAATCCTCCTATCATTGCTGTATCACAATCCATCTGCGCATTAAACCGGCAAAGTCTAATGTCTACCTTAGCTGTATCGTATAACAAGCTATCTTTCAAAAGGTAAGCTGGAAGACAATCCATCGTTGGCATCACAGCTATCTTATAAGCTTTTTGATAAGCTTCACGCTCTGCTTGCATCTTAGCCTGACGCTCTGCCTGCAGTTCCTTATCACTCTTACCACAACTGACAACCATAAGAGCGACTAATAGGAGAAGATAATTAATACATTTCATATAGCTGCAAAAGTAAGAATAAATTTTGTAACTAAGAAAAAACTTATTACTTTTGTCTTACTTATGGGAAAGGATAAGATAGCTTATGTCTGCAGTTCTTGTGGACAGGAAAGTGCAAAATGGATTGGTAAGTGTCCTAACTGCGGGCAGTGGAACACTTTCAAAGAGATTCGTATCGCTGCTGATACGGGGTCACAAGCTGCTCGTAACGCAGCGACAACACTCCGAAAAGCTGCCTCTGGTGGCGCTACTTCGGCATTAACCAACAAGCCACAACGGCTACGTGACGTCTCATCTCACGACGATCCACGCATTGACATGCACGATAACGAGCTAAATCGTGTGTTAGGAGGTGGTTTGGTGCCTGGGAGTATAGTTCTATTAGGTGGAGAACCGGGTATTGGTAAGAGTACCCTGACCCTACAGACAATCCTTCATCTGACGCAACGTGTACTCTATGTCAGTGGTGAGGAGAGTCCTCATCAGATAAAGATGCGTGCCGAAAGAATATCCAAAGACATTGCAGAGAATATCATCATCTTGTCTGAAACATCCTTAGAACACATCTTCGAACATATACGTGACGTCCAACCAGAGCTTGTCGTCGTGGATTCCATACAAACGATATCGACAGAGGATGTCGACAGTAGTCCTGGTAGTGTCACCCAAGTGCGTGAGTGTGCATCTGCCCTTTTGCGCTTCGCAAAGACAAGTGGGGTTCCAGTCATCCTCATTGGGCATATCAATAAGGAAGGTAGTATTGCCGGACCAAAGATTTTAGAGCATATTGTTGACACCGTTATCCAGTTTGAAGGAGACCAACATTACATGTACCGTATCCTTCGCAGTATCAAGAACCGCTTTGGTTCGACTTCTGAACTTGGTATTTATGAGATGGAACAGCAAGGGTTACGTGAGGTTAGTAATCCTTCCGAGCTATTACTCACCGAAGATCATGAAGGCTTATCGGGTGTGGCTATCTCAAGCACGATTGAAGGAGCGCGTCCTTTCCTTGTCGAAACGCAAGCGCTTGTGTCGTCGGCTGCTTACGGAACGCCGCAACGTTCGGCCACAGGCTTCGACCAACGTCGACTAAACATGCTTCTTGCTGTATTAGAGAAACGTGTCGGCTTTAAGCTTATGCAGAAGGATGTGTTCCTGAATATAGCTGGTGGACTGCGTGTGACAGACATGGCCATGGACCTAAGTGTTATTGCTGCTGTCCTCTCTTCAAATGTTGACACACCTATAGAGCAGGGCTGGTGTATGTGTGGTGAAGTAGGATTGAGTGGTGAGGTGCGCCCTATCAGTCGTATTGAACAGCGTATCGCTGAAGCTGAAAAGTTAGGTTTTAGTCATATCATCATCCCTAAGTATAACCTTTCAGGGCTTACAGGCAAGTATAAAATACAACTTCATCCTGTAAGAAAGGTTGAAGAAGCACTACGAGCATTGTTTGGGTAAAGCGATAAGAATGTCCATTGACAGTTCTCTGTGGAAGGAATAACACGCCCAACGAGTATGGACTCGGAAAGAACAGATAATTGTCTGCCGACGAAGGAAGCACTGGTTTCATGGAAGAATAGGAGCTAACATGATAATGAAGGATTGCTATATCATGCGCAACATTGCTGGATTAGCTATAACAACATGATGTTCTAAATATATTTCTGAACGCAAAGAGGAATCTACTGAGCCTCAACTATTTGGGTATTCACCAACGATACAACTCAAGCGGGGCATCAACACATGATGTGATAAGCACCTGTACAGCAGGAGAAGGTTTGTAAGAAAGAGAGTCAATAGCACTGTAATAAGAGAAGGGAACACTCCTATTGTAAACCTTTTTCCTACCTCTTAGAACCAATACATGCCCATCAAGGTTTAAGAAGACGCCCTTCTCCCTTCAAGAACATGCCCTTCTTGGAGCTTGATAACGCCCTTCTTGGAGCTTATTAGGCATCTTCTTCATCGCTGGTTATAACCCGCTGATTTCTTGTAGGTTATAGACTCCGTTTTCATACATGCTTTCCTGTTTCATTCATAACCTTACAGATGAATTTTGTCATAGTTTTTCAAGATCACTGATAACACTCGAATAAAGGCAGAATGACCTAATAACAGAATAGACAATGACATAATGATTTCATAGAGAACGTGCCGTAAGAAAGCAAGAATAGGCTAATACACAAACGATGAAAGGTATAAAAAGACGAATGAAACGGACTGTCTACATTGAAAGCACACACTGACGTACCATCAAACAAGTGGTGGATCGCTTAAGAGAAAGAAGATTAATAGGTCCCAAAGCAACCTCGACTAATACAATAAAGCGTAATTACAATATACTTGAAAAGCAAGACAAAATCATAAAATCTTACTTTCTTCTGACAGACACTTAGCTCTATCGGCTTAAAAACAATAGAAACGAAGAAAGGCAGTAGGCCAACGGTCTGTTACGTTGGCTACTGCCTTTAATATTTTCTTAATATACTATCTTGCTAAAACTTAGCCATCTTGATAGCATCAATCGCACATTCATCGCCCTTATTTCCAAGCTTACCACCACTTCTATCCTTGGCCTGCTGCAGGTCGTCAGTGGTCAGAAGACCATAGATAACAGGGATATTCTGTGATGCGTTAAGGCGAGCAATGCCGTATGTCACACCTTGACAGATATAATCAAAGTGAGGTGTCTCACCACGAATGACGCTGCCAAGGATGATAACTGCGTCGAATCCGTCGTTCTTAGTCATCATCTGTGCACCATAAACGAGCTCGAAACTACCTGGGACAGTCTTGATGTGGATATTCTCTGGGATTGCTCCATGCTTCTCAAGCGTCTTAACAGCACCGTCAAGTAAGGCACCTGTTATCTCAGGATTCCACTCCGCAACAACGATACCAAAGCACATGTTACTTGCATCTGGTACGCTCTGTGCATCATAGTCAGATAAATGATGAAGTTCTGTTGCCATGTCTAATTAGTTAGAAGCACGCTCAATGTACTTGTCAATATCCTGATAGAGAGGAGAGTTGACGTAAGTCTTCTTGATATTCTTATAGATTTCAAGTGCCTCAGCCTTCTTACCTTCGCTCTCAAGAAGGACACCTGCCTTGCGTAAAGCCAAAGGAGCAATACTGAGGTTAACGTTATCAGCAGCCTCAGAATCAGCCATCTTAGCAGCTTTCTTGAAGCATTCTACAGCCTTATCGTTCTGATTGTTGTTAGCATAGATGTCGCCAAGAGCCATCTGAGAGGCTGGACTAATCATCTCGTCATCGCTGGTACTGAACTTCTCAGCGTTCTCCAATGCCTTTGCCCAGTTTGGTTTAGCCTGATGAGCATAGCAAAGAGCAACATAAAGGTTAGCGAGATTGCCTGCATCTGTCCCACTGTAGTCGCTTTGTATCTTCTGGAAACCAGCAAGAGCTTGGTCGTATTGCTGACCATTAAAGAGAGTCTGGCTCTTAGCCAACTCTGTGCTTGCCTCGTCCTCACGTGGTTCAGAGACAAAGTTCTTGTAAAGGAAGAAACCAGCTACGACCACAACGATAGCTATTACAGCAATAATAATAGGCTTCTTGTACTTCAAGAAGGCAACTTCTGATTGGATTAGGGCATCTTCATGTGTACCCTGTTCTTTGTTGTTTACCATTTTTATGTTATGATGTTTTTTATTTATTCTATTTTAGAAGGTGCTTATTATAGCGGGACAAAATTACTCAAAAAGTCGCACATATTGAAATTTATCAACGACTTTTTTCTTTTATTGAATAGAAATGAGTTAACTTTGCAGAGAATGGAAAGGAATAACATAGCGAATAAAGGTTTATCTATATTAACACAATAACAATGATTCTTCACGCAGAAGACCCTATAATCCTCTTGTTCGGACAGACTACAAAAGGCCTAATAAGCTAAATTACTTAACATTCAAAGCAATAAGACAGGACAATGCAATTAGAGAAACTATCCATTATAAACTATAAGAATATACAGACGGCAACGTTAGATCTGTCGCCTAAGCTCAATTGTTTTATTGGTCACAATGGTGAGGGAAAGACAAATCTACTTGATGCTGTTTATTACCTCTCCTTTTGTAAGAGTGCTTTTAACCCTAAGGACTCTGAGGTGATGCGCCATGATGCAGACTACTTTGTATTGGAAGGTGACTATAGTACGGATGCTGGTGAGCACGAACAGGTGTATTGTGGTATGAAGCGTGGCTCAAAAAAGCATTTCAAACGAAATAAGAAAGAATATAAACGACTGTCACAACATATCGGACTCATCCCACTCATATTTGTTTCTCCTGCTGATGCAACACTCATCGAAGGAGGAAGTGAGGAGCGAAGGAGGTTGATGGATGTTGTTATCTCACAATATGACACCCCCTATATAGAATCGCTTAGCCGATACAACAAGGCGTTGCAACAACGTAATAGCCTACTGAAGCAAGAGGAAGAACCAGACCCTACCCTCTTAGAACTACTTGAGATGCAGATGGCGGAGCATGGTGAGGAGGTTTATAAGAAACGAGCAGCCTTCGTAGAGGAGCTTACCCCCGTATTTCAACATATCTATCAGACAATATGTAGTGAACGTGAACAAGTGTCGTTGGAGTATGTCTCACATTGTCAGCGTGGTAGTTTATTAGAGGTAATACAACGAGATCGGGCTAAGGACCGTATCATGGGTTACTCTCTCCATGGCACTCATAAGGATGACTTGATAATGAAACTTGGTGGTTATCCTATGAAAAAAGAAGGGAGCCAAGGCCAGAATAAAACCTACGTATTGGCATTAAAACTTGCACAATTCGATTTCCTACGACGCACAGCAGGAAATACAACACCCTTACTGCTCCTTGATGACATCTTTGATAAGCTCGATAGTAGTCGTGTTGAACAGATAGTACGCCTTGTCTCAGGCGATGATTTCGGTCAGATATTCATAACAGATACAAACCGTGACCACTTAGATAAAATCCTACAAGGCAGTGGATTTAATTATAAACTATTCTCTGTCGAAGGAGGAGAAATCAACGAAAAGGAAGGATAGAAATATGTTTAGACGAAAAGTACAACCTTTAGACGACTTGCTCAACCAGTTCCTACGACAGGAAGGACTTGAGTCGCCCCTATTACAGAAACGCCTTATTGCAGCGTGGGATACGGTAGCTGGGCCGACTGTGGCACGTTATACCCAAGAGAAGTTTATCAAAAATCAAACCTTATTCGTAAAGATTATCAACCCTGCTTTACGTGCTAACCTATCTATGATGCAGTCCGACTTGACCAAGAAGCTTAATGCTACCGTAGGTTCAATGGTCATTTCCGAAGTGAGATTCTACTGAGTAGGACCTCTATCCATAAGCTAATAACAAGCTCACTTAGCCTTTGAAGCTACAGAACAGTAAGTCGACAAAAACTTACTTAGCCTTTGATATAATAGAGAAGTAAGCTGACAACTATCATACTTACCCTTTAAATATACAGAATAGTAAACCGATAGCAATCTTACTTATCCTTTGATATAACAGGAAAGCAAGTCGACAAAAAACCTACTCAGCCTTTGAATATACAGAATAGTAAACCGAAAGCAATCTTACTTATCCTTTGATATAACAGGAAAGCAAGTCGACAAAAAACCTACTCAGCCTTTGAATATACAGAATAGTAAGCCGTTAGCTATCTTACTTATTCTTTGATATAACAGGAAAGCAAGTCGACAAAAAACTTACTTAGCCTTTGGTATAACAGAAAAATAAGTCGATAAAAAACTTACTTAGCTTTTGATATAATAGAAAAGTAAGTCAACAGCAATCTTACTTACCCTTTGAATCTACAGAATAGTAAGCCTGCAACTCCCTTATTTTGCCTTTGAAATAATAGAGCCGTTCATCATCACCCCAACACCTAACACCCATCACCCATCTTCCTAACACCCATCACCCACCCTTCCTTGTAATTGATACAAATCAAGAAACGCCAAATAAGGTACAAATTATGCGTAAATTATTTGGTGTGTGCGCAAACAATGCGTACCTTTGCATCGTCAAAAGACAAATAATAGATTGTTTAGGTTAGTAGTAATAGATTTAGGTTTTTAGTTATTTAGTTTTAAGGTAGAACAAAAGAGATTGTTCAGAGGATACAAATAGGTTTTTAGTCTAGGTAAATAGAAAGATTGATTAAGGGTAACATTGATGCAAGATGATTGGGGATTGCCGTGAGGCATGAACCAAAAGTCAAGCATAAAACAGAGATTTCATACAAGAAATAGAAAAGAGCATGGTAGGTTTCCTATCATGCTCTTTAGTTGTATTGTCAAAATAAAAGGGCAGTCACCTGCCCTCTACTTATACTATTAATATTATACTTACCAACCTTAGATTCTCATACCTTTAAGAATTTCATTCATCTTCTGCTTTGTCTCAATACGTGTTGGAACCAAAGGAAGACGCAAGACATTCTCTATCATACCCATATCGTTTAAGAGAGCCTTACAACCTGCAGGGTTACCGTCAACAAAGAGAAGTTTATAAAGTTCGGTGAATTGGTGATGTATTTTACGTGCTGGCTCATACTCGCCTCTGAACTCTAAGCGAATCATACGAGAGAACTCCTTTGGAAGCGCATTACCTATAACTGATATCACTCCTACTGCACCACTCGCAATCATTGGGAAGGTCAGTGCATCGTCACCACTGATTACCTCAAAATGCTTTGGTTTATTCTTGATAATCTCATCAACCTGCTCCAGATTGCCTGAAGCCTCCTTTATAGCTACAATATTAGGGAACTCAGATGCAATACGAACAGTTGTTTCTGCTGTCATATTAACCCCTACTCGACCTGGTACATTATACAAGACAATAGGAAGCGGACTAACGTTTGCGATAGCCTTAAAATGCTGATACAGACCTTCCTGACTTGGCTTATTATAATAAGGACAGATACTTAAGATACCATCAATACCGCTCCAGTCAGTTGTCTTAATCTCTTCCACGACAGCTGCTGTATTGTTTCCACCGCAATATTTAAGGATTGGAACACGCCCATTAACGACCCGCTTGATAACAGCAGTCAGTTCGTTCTTTTCTTCAAGCGTCAAGCAAGGAGCTTCACCCGTAGTAGCAAGAATACAGAAGAAATCGGCACCATTATCTAAATGATAATTAACCAGATTTTCAAGTGCCTCATAATCAATGCTGTAATCTTCCTTGAAAGGAGTTATCAAAGCTATACCTAAACCATGAAATATATTCTGCATAGTAAATATTGTCTTTTAAGCGTCCCACGATAAAGACTCCTCGGAGAGTTAATGCGCAGTCCTATTCATATTAAAACGCTGAAGGTGCGTCTATCAATATCGTTGCAAATATAGCAAATAATTATCAATAATCAAAGACTTTTACTCTTTATCTTATAAGCCTACACCAATCATTTATCGTGAACCTATCCAAAGGAATATCATACCAAGGAGAACAAAACACATGTCAATGGCTTTTGCCTTTAGATTTCTCTCTCTGAACAATACAGCTCCACACACGAATGAGACGAGTACAGAACCTCGACGAACCATCGACACAATAGATATCATTGCTCCAGGCAGTGATAGTGCATAGAAATAGGCGAAGTCTGCCATTGACAAGAAGATAGAAATAAGCAGAATAGACCATCTCCAAGAGAAATGTACACGCTCCTCTCCCTTCTTATGATTATTAATAAGGTAAATCAACAGCACCAGTCCCATCATTACACACTGATAGATATTATACCAGCTTTGCGCCATCATACGATCAAGTCCGGCACCTCCTTCCTCAGGACTAGCCATAAGGTATTTGTCTAACAATCCACTACATGTACCCATCAATGCCGCTAAGACAAGAAAGAATATCCATTTGTTATGCTTAAAATCAATGCCTTCCTTCTTACCACTTCTTGCCAATAAGAAGAGTGAGACGATGGCAAGACAGACACCTACCCACTGCCATCCATTCAATCGTTCACCAAAGACAAGCATCGCACCAACAAGTGTCATCACTGGGCGAGTGGCATTAATAGGACCGACTATCGTCAAAGGTAATTGAGCAATAGCAAAGTAGCCAAAGACCCAAGAAAGGAGTACTATCACGCTCTTCAGCATTATCCATCGGTGCATCTCCCAACCACCAGCGCCAACATGAAGGATACTTGAATCAAGAATGTGGGTATATTGAGATAATAATATCAATGGCAAGAAGATCGCCGAACAAAAGAGTGTGTTGAGGAATAGTACGGGTATGACATCATTCCCACGAAGAGAATACTTCTTCGATGTGTCATATAACCCCAACAAAGTAGCAGACACAAACGCTAAGAGAATCCACATAAATATAATACTAATACTTTATATCCCAAAGGAAGAGGGCATTACCTGGCATACTTTCGCCTGCTTCGTTTCTTGTTCCCTCATCAACAATCTTCTTGAAATCGTCCAATGACAAACGACCTCTTCCTACATCAACCAATGTACCCACAACTGCACGTACCATATTACGTAAGAATCGGTTAGCTGTTATTACAAAACACCAATTTGTAACATTATCATCTGTTGTCAATGCAAACTCGTTATTTACAGGATACCACCGTGCTTCTATCAGCCGACAAATTGTTGTCTTCACGTCAGCCCCTGCTTTACAGAAACACTTAAAGTCTTTCTCGCCTATCAGATAAGCTGCAGCTTCGTTCATCTTATCAAAGTTTAAAGGATAACGGAGCTCACAAGAATACTGACGCGAGAATGGTTGTTTCCCTGTATGGACATAGTAATGATAGGTACGTGACGTTGCTGAGAAACGAGCATGAAGGTTTTCATCGACAGCTTCTATCTTACTTACAGATATATCACGTGGCAAGAGTCGATTCACTTTATAGACAAGCTGTCCACAGTCAAAGGCCTGCTCTGTGTCAAAGTGTGCGACCATCATTCTTCCATGTACGCCTGCATCTGTACGACCTGCCCCTGTTATAGATATCACACTTCGAAGTATTGTAGACAAAGCTTTCTCCAACACTTCTTGTACTGACACTCCATTGGGTTGTATTTGCCAGCCATGATAGGCTGTACCATCGTAGGAAAGGGTGATAAAATATCGTTGCATAACTATTTGCAAAGGTACAAATAATTACTTAAACTCTATCTTCCCTGCCAAGAAACTCCACATAATCCATATTGCCATTAGCATGAAATAATAGATAAAAAGCTGTAAGAGGGTTATATGGATATTCTCAATACTGGTGTAAGGGTGGCTTGCAAGCCAATGAAGGGAGGTATTCATATACTCTGTTATAATGCTAATAAACTTGCTTACATAATATGCGATAGATGGCAAAGGGGTAAGTATTAACAGACAGAATGTTGCAGGGATGATAACCATCGTACATGGAATTGCAACAAGGCTACTAATTGCGAAAACTGTAGACACCCTTCCAAAATAATATGCAATCAAAGGAGCTGTACCTAATTGGGCTGCACATGATACTGCTATCATTCCCCATACCCACCTGACAGGCGAGAGTAGCTTTCCATACCCTAAAGGGATTAGCTCGTATATAAGTGGATAAAACAGTAGAATGGACCATACAGAAATAAATGACAACTGAAAACTTATATCGAAAAGTTGGTAAGGATTGATAATAAGCAATATGATTGCGGTCAATGCTAAGGTGTTAACTGACAAACGAACTCTATTCAATAGCGTTACAAAAGAGTATATCGTTAACATGACAGCAGAACGAATAACGGACGAAGACATCCCAACTAAAATAACATAACCCCAAAGGATTAACAGGATAAGAATTTCACATACCGCCCTCCTAAATAATCGAGGAAACAATCGTTCACACTTACCCAGTAAGAAAACCAGCAATCCGTATAGTATTGTCAGATGTAAACCAGACAATGCCAGGACGTGACTTGCACCTGTTAATGAATAATCCTCTTTAACATCCTTATCTATTAACGATTTATCTCCAAGCGTCATTGCTGATACAATAGCTAAATGAGTGCGATCGAAATTGCGCTCTAAAAGTCTCATAAGTCTTAGTCTGTAGATTCCAGCAGCTAAAGATGTACGCTGAAGAAAACTCATTTGACGAAGACTAACTTTCGCTCTCTGCCATTGATTATACAATATAAACGTTTCAGCTAAATATCCATGTCGTTTTAACCATCGGGCATAATCAAACGTTGCATCTGAGAAATTCATTGGTTTCTCAAGGTAAGCTGTAGCCTCTATCCCATCTCCTATCTGTAATGTTCTATAGCGATTGGTTATCGTGTCACGAAGGATAGAGGCTCTAACCATGATAGGTCTATCTTTTGTCATAGCCATTAAGTCTACTTGCACCACCTTTCCATGAACAATGGGATTACTCAATAGAACTGCCTTAAAGGTTATCGGCGTATCAGGTAACCGTATCTCTGATGATTGCCGCTTCATAGAAACAAGTGTCCCACCTATTAGAAAGACAGTTGAAAGCAATAGCAGACTTTGAATATACTTCATCTTCCATGTGAAATAAGTAATGATAATCATACAAACCATAATTACCCACCACACAACTGATGTAATATATTCTTCTAACGCATCTCCAACAGCAATCCCTAAAGCCAATGGCACGAGTAGTTTTACTGAAGGATACATCAATAAATCTATTTTCTTCTTCACAGCATTAAGCCTTTCATGTATTACCTGCAAATGTATGAAAAAGTTCTGATAAACAACAACATTACACGTCCTTATCTTGCAAGATTTACAAAATATCAGTACCTTTGCCACATGATATTCTACTTTTCTGGTACAGGTAACAGCAAATGGGCTGCAAAGACATTAGCATCAGAAACTGATGATAAACTTGTTTCAATCCCAGAGGTAATCAACAAAGATTGTTCTTTTACCTTGGAAGAAGGTGAACAAGTAGGTTTCATCTTTCCTATACATGGTTGGAGAGTTCCAAGTATAGTAAAAGAATTTCTAACTAAATTAACAATAAAGACTGAAGCAGGAGATACTCCGCTCGTTAAACATTATTGTTTTTGCTTGGTTACAGCTGGGGATTCTATCGGCAAAGCTATGGAACGCTTTTTGCAACAACTAAAGAGTACAACAGTGGGTGACTCACTGTCATTGGAAGCTGTGTATTCTTTGATTATGCCAGAGTCATACGTTGGCTTACCGGGTATGGATGTTGATACGAAAAAGAAAGAATTAGAAAAGAAGGAACTTGCATCAAAGCAGTTAAAAGAGTTCTCTAAGATAATCAAACAACGTTCCCATTTGGGAAATAAACAGATATGGGGTTGGGAACAACTAAAGCGAGGTCCTATTCCTTCCTTCTTCTCCGGACCTGTAGGAGGGTTCTTTGAACGTTTCCTCATCACAGACAAACCCTTTCATGTAGACAGTCGTCGATGTGTGAAGTGTGGTATTTGTGCTAATGTCTGTCCTGTTAGTGACATCAAAGGGGGCTTAGGTTATGAACCTGAATGGATACATAATGGGAAATGCTTGACTTGCTTCTCATGTTATCATCATTGTCCACACCATGCTATTGACTTTGGTAAACGAACACAGAAGAAGGGGCAATATTTCTATAATAAGCTAAGTAAATAGAGTTAAACAAAGATATGATTAGAACATTCAAACAACTGACTATTTTCGTATGTCTTATGCTTTGTTCCCTTACCACTTGGGCGGCAAAAGCTGTTTCTATCCCTGTACAAGTAAGACAGGCTGATGGTTCTGTTATTACTGTCATCTTGCGTGGTGACGAACATATCAACTGGTACACAACCCTTGATGGTGTACTACTTGTACAAGGTGCAGATAACAACTACTATATCGGTAAAGTTGAGAAAAGTGGCAACCTTATTGCTACGAAACAACTTGCACATGAAGCATTGACTCGCTCACAAGCTGAGCGTAACTTGATTGCTAAGCAAGACAAGGAAAAGTTCTTCGCTTACGTTAATAAGATTGCAGAAGAATCTGAAAACGCTTACAATAACTCTCCTCTTACACGAGGACCAATCATAGATACCGGCTACGGTGGTGTTCCTTATTTCCCTCACACTGGTAGCCCAAAGGCCCTTGTTATCCTTGCAGAGTTCCAAGACGTACCATTTACTATCCAAGATACAAAGAGAATATTCACAAACTATTTGATGAATGAGGACCATTTCACAGAAACTCGTTATGGTCAGAATCAGAACTACAAAGGTGTTCGTGGCTATTTCAAGGATTGTAGTTATGGACAGTTTACACCTGTCTTTGATGTTATAGGACCTGTCAAATTACCTAAGCCACAGGCCGTATATGGCGAAGGGATACATGATAGAATGGACTTATTGCTTCCTGATGTATGTGAAGCTGTTGATGATTCAGTCAACTTTGCGGATTATGATGCAAACAATGACGGAATGGTTGATTTGGTTTATGTTATTTATGCAGGTTATTCTGCCAATTATAGTGGAAATAAAGAGACTGATATATGGCCAAAATCTGGTACTGTTAATATCTCCAATACGTATGATGGAAAAAGCATTCATCGCTATGGTGTGAGCAATGAACTTGCTGGTGATGAAAACAAGACAAAAGGCAAGGAGAAGATTAATGGTATAGGCTTATTCTGTCATGAGTTTTCTCATACACTCGGACTCCCAGATATCTATGCTCTTGATGAAGAAGCGAAGAACCAAGATGACCAAGGTATGGAGTTCTGGGACCTCATGGATGGTGGAACAGATGTACGTGGTGGACGTGTACCAGCATCTTATCTTGCATGGGAACGTGAAGTTATGGGTTGGATGAAGATTGATGAACTCAAAGACAGTTGCAATATTAAGAACCTAAAAAGCATCGACAATGGTGGAAAGGCATACAAGATTGTCAATCCTAATGACTCTAATGAGTATATCGTATTGCAGAGTATACAGAAAGGACCATGGTATCAAGGTTGGACAAAGGATAATTATGCCAAGGGGTTACTTGCTTATCGCATATCATATCCGTCTAACAAGATAAATGTATTTGATTTTCCTAATAATAAAAAGGGTAAACCACGAGTCATCCCTATCCCTGCTGATGGTAAAATATTAGCTGGTAAAAATGCTACTTCATATTTAGAATATGTTAATCAACATAATGGCGACCTTTACCCTTACAATAGAATAGATTATATAAGTGGCTTTAAGATGTTTAATGGTTCAATATTAGAGAAATCTATCGTGAATATTAAAGAGAATGATGGAGGTGATTCAAATAATAACTATGTAAACTTTGAGTTTAAAAATGGTCTTGTTCCTACTGGCATTCAGTCACCTTCAATCGTCGAAAGAAGCATTTCTGACAACCGCATCTATACCCTTGACGGCAGATATGTAGGTACTGATGCTTCTATCTTACCGCATGGCATCTACATTCAGAACAACAAGAAGTTTGTAAAATAATACTAACTTCAGAACATACATAAAGCCGCCTCTTTATGGGAACGAACCATTCTGTGGTGGCTTTCTTTATCTTTCAAAATAGCATAGGCACTTATCAGTTGATAAATAGGAAGCAAACAAAGTATCAGGACATACTGTTTCAAAGTTACTCTCCTCTATTACTTCCAAAATCTATCATGGCTTCTTTCGAGCAATGCAGACATAAAGTCTACTAAAGTTAGAGATGGATTATCACACTAAAATACAAGAATAAGTTTTATTTTAGTTTGCTGTCACTTTTAACATTTCGTGTATCCACACTGTTAATCAATAAGTTAAGTAACGGAGACAGATGACAGAAATGACAGGAAAATTGGTTTTCAAAAAATCACCTTACTGTATGTACAACAAAAGAGACACAAAGATTACTCATGTGAGGTAGCTTTTATTCTTCCATACATTGGAAGAACAAGGTACTACCCAAAACATAATTATAGCTCTATTCAGCCTCTACAAATTAGGTTCAATGAACGCCCCTTACCTTATTATACTATCTAACAATAACCTTCACAACCAGTTCTCTCAAACGTGTTAATACTCAGCACATCATGTGCGAATACATATCACCTATAGTGCTGAGCGCAAACACATTACAAAGAGAGCGTTAGGGAGGACTGTATTATCTTACTTCTCTTGATAGAGATAACGCTTTATACTCTTCTTCGGAGTCTTGGCAAACTCCTCATCACGCAACTCTATTGCTGAGAGATGGCAGAAAGATGGAAGCATAGCATTCAGTTCTATACGATTCTGCTCCATTATCTCTTGCAAATCTGATTGCGAGAAGCCCATCTCTTTAGCTTCATCAAGATCTGGATGAACCAAACCAACAATCTTGTCGCCACGCTGGATAACGATACACTCACTCACCATTGACATAGAGTTCAGCTTGTCTTCTATCTCTTCTGGATAGACATTCTGACCATTAGAGCCTAAAAGCATATTCTTAATGCGCCCACGGATAAACAAATGACCATCCGCACTCATCGTCCCAAGGTCGCCTGTATGATACCAGCCATCCTTATCAAGCACCTCTTTCGTTGCCTCTTCGTTCTTATAATAACCAAGCATAACGTTTTCACCTCGTGTAATTACCTCACCTGGAACATGCTCTGGATCAGGACTAACAATCTTCACCTCCATATTCAAAGCAGGTGTACCGCAAGAGCCTGGTACAAAGTCTTTGTAGTCACTGAACGTTACCAATGGGCCACACTCCGTAGCACCATAAACGCTTGTTATAGGGAAATCAATGCTTACTAAGAAGTCTTCTATCTCTTTATTAAGTGCTGCTCCACCCGTTACTACCTCGTATGCATTGCCTCCAAAGCATTCCATAACGATTACTCTAATCTTTTCTTTCACTTTCTTGCTTACCACTGGCATCTTTAACAGCATTCGGGTAGCTGTACTCTGGACCCTTGGAAAGACATTCTTACGGATAATCTTCTCTACAACCATTGGTACTGACATAATGATAGCAGGATGGATGTCTCTACATGCTTGAGCTATCAAAGAAGGACTCGGTAGACGTGTGAGGAAATAAAGATGACTTCCAAAACAGAACTGACAGATGAACTCGCATATCATACCATACATGTGTGCCATCGGCAATATACAAAGCACTTTACTATCGGGCTTGATATGTGGTTTTATATCAGCTATTGCCCATGCGAGATTACTACGAATAGAGCGATAACTTAGCATAACACCCTTTGAGAAACCCGTCGTCCCGCTGGTATAATTAATCAGTGCAAGGTCGTCAGCCTCATCCTTAAAATAGTTAACATCCTCTGCACGGAAGAATTTAGGGAATTTCTTACCAAAGAGTGCATTAAGGTTTTCACGCGCATTTGTCAATGACTCTGAACGAGAAAGTATCAACGAGAAATCTGGTAGATAGATAATACCTTCCAACTGGGGCATCTGTTCGCCATCAATCGCTGTGGCTACTACATCACCAACAAAGAGGAGCTTTGCCTCTGAATGGTTTACTATGTTATATATTTGTTCGGGTTTAAACTCATTCTGAACGGGTACTGCCACAGCTCCATAGGTTAGAGTTGCAAAGAAAGCAACTGCCCATGAGGAGGAGTTCCGACCACAAAGGGCTACCTTATCACCCTTCTTCAAACCACTATTAGCAAAGAGTATGTGTAACTTCTCTATTTTCCGCGCTACATCATGGTATTGAAGTGTAGCACCAAGATAGTCGGTAAGAGCATCTTTGTCCCAGTTATCCTTGATACTCTTCTCTATACACGCGTTGAAACTATTTATAGCATCCATTGCACAAAAGTATGATTTGCGTGCAAAGTTAAGTAAAATTCTGCACATTCACAAAAACTTTGTGCAAGAAAAACATACTATTTGTACAAATAGAAAGAAGCCCCTACGTGCACAGATAGTTATAGTAGGTGGATTAAGCAAATCTTATTTTATTACCCTATCACCCTTATCGTCTTATAAGAAAGACCTATTCAGAAATCCGCACATGCCTTATTTAAACTCATACGAATTACCGTAGAACAGCCAATATCAGGACTTTCTCACATCAAAGGGATTGCTATTAAAATCTCGAATAAGCCTTAAAACGAAAACTATCAAGCAACAATGAAGTTCGAAAACATAAAAGGCCAATACAACCCAATCACTTACAACCCTTTCACATAATGGCGAATATGAAAGAAAATAGTAAAAGACAAAGAACAAAAAAGAGACTATATCAGAAATGTTAAGATACACGACCCATATATCCGCAGCAGCAATTAATATGGGAGAATGAGTATGGCTCACCACCCACATGTGCTGGCTCATTTCTGAGATAGTCTCTTTCTATATTTTTAAAACCACTTACACCTTATTATATATAGGTGCACATGGAAATGATATTATTCCTCAGCAGGCTTCATGTTAGTGTAGACATTCTGCACGTCGTCGAAGTCCTCCAAACGCTCAACCATCTTATCGATAGTCTCACGCTCCTCATCAGTAACGTCCTTTAAGTCGTTAGGAATACGAGTGAACTCTGCAGAAGTGATTTCGAAACCATTGTCTTCCAAGTGCTTCTGAATCTCGCCGAAGCTTGTAGGCTCTCCGTAGATTGTGATTTCGTTCTCTTCTTCATCCTCATCGTACTCATCGTCAACTCCATAGTCAATCAAATCAAGGATCAACTCCTCCATATCTACACCCTCTTTCTTCTTGAAGGAGAACACAGCCTTATGGTCGAAAAGGAAGCTAAGAGAGCCCTGTGTACCAAGATTACCATTGAACTTATTGAAAATAGAACGAACATCACCAACCGTACGAGTAGTGTTGTCTGTCAATGTATCAACAAACACAGCAACTCCATGAGGACCATAACCCTCGTAAGTCACCTCCTTGTAGTCGCTGGTATCCTTACCCATCGCATTCTTAATAGCACGCTGGATATTGTCCTTCGGCATGTTCTCACGCTTACATGTAGCGATGATAGCACGAAGGCGTGGGTTATTCTCTGGTTCAGGACCGCCAGCTTTAACAGCGATAGCGATTTCTTTACCTAACTTAGTGAACGTACGGGCCATGTGACCCCATCTCTTGAGCTTAGTTGCTTTGCGATATTCAAATGCTCTACCCATTGGATTTGTTTATTAACGGAGTTCTGCTCCGAGTTTATTTGTTAAATTCTTTATTAGTTTCTGCATGATGGCGTCTATCGCCTTGTCGTTGAGCGTCTTGGTCTCGTCCTGCAAAATGAAGTTTACTGCATAACTCTTCTTGCCCTCAGGGAGGTTTTTACCCTGATAAACATCAAAGAGTTCGACACGCTTCAAGAGTTTCTTATCTGCTTGACGAGCTATCTCCTCTATCTGTGCAAACTCTACATTATTGTCGACCAACAAGGCAAGGTCACGACTAACAGCAGGATATTTAGATATCTCTTGGAACTGAAGTTTATTCTTGCGGATAGCCTTCATCAGTCCTGCCCAGTCTAAGTCTGCATAATAAACCTTCTGGTCAAGACCGAAACGCTTCAACAGTTTATGGCTGAGAATACCCATCTCAACGAGTACCTTACCAGCACGCGTCTTCAAAGCTATTGCCTTGTCGAACACGTTGTTATCCGACTTCTCACTAACAAGTAAGCCCTGTGCAACACCGATACGACGGAGGATATTCTCGACATGTGCCTTCAATTCATAGAATGAACTTTCCTCGTCAGGATGTGCCCAAGAACCTTGTACACGCTTACCTGTCACCCACAAAGCCATGTGATAGTCTTGTGAATATGCCTTAACAGGATTTTCCTCTGTCCATCTCTCCTTATTGTATTTATAAACATTACCTACTTCAAAGAAACGGAGGTTCTGTGCCTTACGATTTACATTACGTACGATACTCTCCAAACCACCAAAGAGAAGGGTCTGACGCATCACACCTAAGTCTGCTGAAAGAGGATTCATCACCTTCACGGTCTCCTCCCAAGGATAAGCATTGAGACCTGCCTCCTCATAGTAAGAGCTCTTTGTGAGCGAGTTGTTCATAATCTCTGAGAAGCCAGCACCTACCAACTGTTCACCGATAATGTTCTCACGATGATAGTTCTTGTCGGCCTCCTCTGCTATTGTCAATGACGACTTCAACTCTGTAGGTATCTCTACATTGTTATATCCGTAGATACGCAGGATGTCTTCTACTACATCACAAGGACGCTGTACATCGACACGATAAGGTGGAACCAGGAGGTTGAGGCCCTCTGCATCTTCATTTTCTACCTTCATCTCAAGGCTCTCTGCAATACGCTTAATCGTATCATGACCGAGCTTCTTACCAATAAGACGGTCGCAATACTCATAGTTCAAACGAACAGGGAAACCTTCCATCTTCGTTGGATACTCGTCACATATCTCCATGCTAACCTTTCCTCCAGCAAGTTCCTGACAAAGGATTGCGGCCTGCTTGAGGGCATAGACAATGCCATTAGGGTCTATACCACGCTCGAAACGGAAGCTGGCATCCGTAGAAAGACCGTGACGACGAGCACTCTTACGAATCCATGTTGGATGGAAATAAGCACTCTCTAACACTACGTTCTTCGTTGTTTCGTATGTACCACTACCCTTTCCACCGAAGACACCAGCTATACACATTGGGTCCTCTTCATTGCAGATAGCGAGGTCGTGCTCGCCAAGGATGTGCTCTTCACCATCTAAGGTAACGAACTTCTTACCCTCGTTCTTGTCCTTAACGATGATGTGATGTCCCTTAACCATGTCTGCATCAAAGCAGTGCATAGGCTGTCCATAGGCCATCATGATATAGTTAGTAATATCCACGATATTATTGATTGGGCGCAAACCGATAACATTCAGCTTGTCTTTCAACCACTGTGGACTTTCTTTCACTTCGCAATCAGTTAAACTCAAACAAGCATAACGGCGACAAGCATCCGTATTCTCGATTGTCACCTTGATAGGGAGATCATGGTTATCAACCTTGAAAGCATCACAAGAAGGGCGATGTAATGACGTCTTATAACCATTCTGTATCAACCAGGCATAGAGGTCGCGCGCCACTCCATAGTGACTCAATGCGTCCGCACGATTGGCAGTGATGTCTATATCTATCAGCCAGTCGCTGTCTAAGTGATAGTATTCTGATGCTGGCTGACCCACTGGTGCGTCCTCTGGTAACACGATAATACCATCGTGAGCAGTACCGACACCAATCTCGTCCTCGGCACATATCATACCAAGACTCTCTACACCACGCAGCTTACTCTTCTTAATAGTAAACTCATTGTCGCCATCATAGAGTACACAACCTAAGTCGGCAACGATTACCTTCTGGCCTGCTGCAACATTCGGTGCACCACAGACGATCTGCTGTGGCTCTCCCTTGCCAAGGTCAACAGTTGTTACGTGGAGATGATCTGAGTTCGGATGTGCCTCACAAGTCAGTACCTTACCGACATACAAGCCCTTTAATCCACCACGTATCGTCTCTACCTCGTCCAGTGACCCTACCTCCAAACCTATTGAAGTGAGCGCAACAGCAATCTCTTCTGGACTAAGATTGAAATCAACGTATTCCTTTAGCCATTTATATGAAATCTTCATTATGTTGTTATTTGTTTGTTCTGAAAATACATGCAAATTTACGAAAAAACTCAGATATAGCAAAGGGATAAAAGAAAAAAGCCGTTGTATGGGGCGAAAGTAGCTGTTTATACCGTCACTATAAAGAGATTGCAGCTCCGTACACCAGCACAGATAACTGGTTTTTCGTACTCTTTCTCACTGCCTTTTGTTAGTAAAATCGCAAGGATTTTAGCGTTCATTCATTGTTTCGATACCAACGGAACGGAACCACAATACTTGCAGATATCAAGATAATGCCTTACCTTTGTCGACATAGAAATAAGTGGAGAATAAAAAACAAAGCAAACAATATGAAACTTACAGGACGTAGAGAGAGTAATAATGTAGACGACCGTCGTGGCATGGGTATGGGTACTAAAGCGGGTATCGGTGGTATTGGCGGTATCATCCTCATTGCTCTTATTACCTTTTTGAGCGGTGGAGACATGGGTGATGTGGTAAATAATGTCTTACAACAAGAGCTGCAAGGACCAACTGAAGTGCAGACTGGCGGACAACAACATCAGTTTTCTGCGGAGGAAGAGAAACTTGCGAACTTCTCTAAACAGATTCTTGCAGGTACAGAAGATGTGTGGACTGAACAGTTTCAGTTGCATGGCATGCGCTATCAATACCCTACCCTCGTCCTCTATACTGGTGCTGTACAAACTGCTTGTGGGGATGGCTCCGCTGCAATGGGACCTTTCTATTGTTCGGCCGACCAACGCCTTTATCTCGACTTAAGTTTCTTTAGTGGTATGCGTAAGGATTTAGGATTAAAAGCAAAAGGCGACCTTGACTTTGCCTACGCCTACGTGATTGCGCATGAGGTGGGTCACCACGTGGAGTATCTCCGTGGTATTCTTGGGAAATGTCATGCTAAGATGGCACGTGTAAATAAGGAAGAGGCTAACAAACTGAGTGTAAAATTAGAGCTCCTTGCCGATTACTACGCTGGATGTTGGGCTCATTACGATAATGAAAAGTATCAAAGTCTTTCTGATGGCGACATCGAAGAGGCTATTGACTGTGCTGAGAAAATCGGAGATAACTATCTTCAGAAGAAGGCACGAGGCTATGCTATACCTGAGACTTTCACCCACGGCACCTCTGAACAACGTATGTACTGGCTGAAGAAAGGTATCGACACAGGCGATTGGAACACAACTACCTTCTCACCAGGCGACTTAGACTAAAACATTAACTATTTTCTTTATGGCTAATAAGGCTCTTTTATCAGGTAGAATAGGCCTTAACAACACCCACAGGATACTCCTTGTAGGAATAAGAAGGCTGTGGAACTTTGAATTATTACCATGATAAAAAAGAATTATCATCACGATAAAAAATATTTCTTTTCATGAAGAAAAATATTTTTTATCGTGAAAATAATTCGACAAAGGGATTTTATAGCAGTCGAGAAGATTGTTATAACTCACCTAACACCTTCTCAATCATGCGATTAACAGTGCTTTATTATCATCTTACTATCAAGGCTCAAGGTTCTATCCTTTGCTTACCTTCGTATGAGAAAAGTAGGATCTAAAGTTATAACTGTTGTAGATAGGCAGCGACCATCTCAGCGCATCGCTCTCCATCAATACCTGCGCTGACAATTCCACCAGCATAACCAGCACCCTCAGCACAAGGGAATAGACCTTCGAGACGCACGTGCATGAGGCGTTCTCGGTCTCGAAGAATACGGACAGGCGAACTGGTACGAGTCTCGGAGGCTATCATTACAGCTTCATTAGTAAGGAAACCATGCGCTTGACGACCAAAGGTTTTGAAGGCTTCTTGCAGTCGTTTTGTCACAAAAGACGGCATCCAAAAATGTAGTGGACTGGATATTAGTCCCGGCGCATAGCTCGACTTAGGAAGATCATACGACAGACGATTGTTTACAAAGTCGGCCATACGCTGTGCCGGAGCCGTCTGCTTGCGATTTCCCTGCTGCCATGTGTCACGCTCTAATTGCTCTTGATAATGCATGATGCGCAACACGTCTTCTCCTTCTACATCCTCTGGGTTCAATTGAACGACCATACCAGCATTCGACCACTGCGTTCCTCGGTTGGCTGGACTCATCCCATTGGTGACCGTTTGTTCGGGTCCTGTAGCCGAAGGTATCACAAAGCCGCCCGGACACATGCAGAAGGAATAAACGCCACGACCCTCTACCTGCGTCACAAAAGAGTATTCTGCTGTTGGGAGATACTTACCCTTCCCGTTCTTATTATGGTATTGTATCTGGTCAATCAGGTGGGAAGAGTGCTCTAATCGTACACCGACAGCAATCCCCTTTGCCTCCATCTCAATGCCAGCATCAGCAAGATAGCGATAGACATCACGTGCAGAATGACCCGTGGCAAGGATTACCGGACCATGAAACTCACGTTTCACGCTGACCATTCCACCATTGTCAACAGCCTCAACACCGACGACTTTATCGCCATCAAGTATCAATGAGGTCATCTTAGTTTGGAAGTGAACCTCCCCTCCACAGTCGAGTATGGTGTTACGCATGTTCTCTATCACCCGTGGAAGCTTGTCTGTACCGATATGTGGGTGGGCATCAGCGAGGATAGCAGGGGATGCTCCATGCTGACAAAAGACGTTTAGAATCTTGTCGACAGGGCCACGCTTCTTACTTCTTGTATAGAGTTTCCCATCCGAATAGGCTCCTGCTCCACCTTCACCAAAGCAGTAATTCGACTCAGGATCAACCTCTTGCGTCTTTGAAATCAGGGCCATGTCTAACTTACGATCACGCACATTCTTTCCTCGTTCGAGGACGATTGGACGCAAACCTAATTCTATCAGTTTCAGAGAAGAGAACAGACCAGCTGGGCCTGCACCTACCACAATGACCGAAGGACGGCTACTTACGTCTTGGTATACAGTCTTTATATAGGGGTCGTCTTGCGGAAACTCGTTGATATAGACACGCACTTTCAGATTTACATAGATGTCACGATGACGCGCATCAATAGAACGCTTCAACACCCGAACACGATAAATGGTACGCTCGTCCAGTCCCTTCTCCTTAGCAAGATAGCTTTTCAAGTTGTTTTCACTATAGGCAATCTGGGGCAAAACACGTAGCTGATATTCCTCTGTCATATATAGTAATACTTCTTCTTTTTGACGCAAATTTAATCAAATATATCGAGATATTCGTTGGCTATTGCAATATTTCTTATTATTTTTGTGGCTAAGTTTCGCACCTCCCCCATTGTTAAGGGGATGCTAAATAATAACAAATAGAATATCAGAAATGAAAGTATTAAAGTTTGGTGGAACGTCCGTAGGTTCTGTTGCGAGTATTCTAAGCCTGCAAAAGATTGTCGAGAAAGAGGCTAAACATCAACCGATTATTGTGGTTGTAAGTGCCTTAGGGGGTATAACAGATCAGCTTATTGCTACCTCTCAGCTTGCCTTGAAGGGGGATGAAAGGTGGAGAAGTGAGTTCGATTCTATTGTTGCACGACATCACAAGATGATTGATGCGATTATTACCGACCCTCATGACCGTGAGAGTCTATTCAACAACGTGGATAGTCTCTTTGAACAACTACAGTCTATCTATTATGGTGTTTTCTTAATCCACGACCTTAGTCATAAGACTGAGGATACTATTGTTAGCTATGGCGAACGCCTTAGTTCGAGAATAGTAGCTACGCTCATCCGTGGAGCGAAGTGGTTTGACTCACGTAAGTTCATAAAGACAGAAGAGAAGCAGGGCAAGAGAAGTCTCGATTCAGAGCTAACCAACAAACTTGTTTTAGATACTTTCTCTGACCTTCCTCGTATCTCTCTTGTACCTGGTTTCATAGCACAAGATCGCGACTCTGGCGATATCACCAATCTTGGACGTGGTGGAAGTGACTATACAGCGTCTATCCTCGCTGCCTCTCTCAATGCTGAGGTGTTGGAGATATGGACGGATGTTGATGGCTTTATGACGGCCGATCCACGTGTTATCAAGAGTGCATATACCATCAATGAACTGTCATACGCAGAGGCAATGGAGCTTTGTAACTTTGGTGCAAAGGTTGTCTATCCTCCAACAATATACCCTGTCTGCGTGAAGAACATACCGATTAAGGTGAAAAACACTTTTAATCCTGACGGGAAAGGTACGATTATTAAATCACACGTTGAGAACAATCAAAAGCCTATCAAGGGTTTGTCATCTATAAAAGGTACGACGGTCATCACCGTGACGGGCCTTTCTATGGTGGGTGTCGTTGGTGTCAACCGGCGTATCTTTAGTTCTCTTGCCAACAATGGTATCAGTGTCTTCCTTGTGTCACAGGCTGCTTCAGAGAACAACACCTCTATCGGTGTGAAAGATGAAGATGCTGACAATGCCGTGAGAGTACTCAATGATGAATTCCGACTTGAGATAGAAGATGGTCGTATGTTCCCTATGCACGCTGAGAGTGGACTTGCCACTGTAGCCATCGTAGGCGAGAACATGCGGCGAACACCAGGCATCAGTGGAAAGCTATTTGAGGTTCTTGGACGTTCAGGTATCAGTATTATTGCTATTGCACAAGGTGCGTCAGAGATGAACATCTCCTTCGTTGTGAAGGGAACTGACCTAAGGAAAGCACTGAATGTACTTCATGATTCACTCTTCTTGTCGGAGTATAAGGTGCTTAACCTCTTTATATGCGGTGTCGGAACAGTAGGTGGTATGCTCATCGAACAGATTAAGAGTCAGTATGAAGAGTTAAAGCAAAACTCTAACCTGAAGCTAAAGGTGGTGGGCATCGCCTCCTCTAAGAATGCTATCTTCAATCGTGACGGATTAAACTTAGACAACTATCGAGAGGAACTCAAGGCGAGTGAGCCGTCAAACCCAGAACATTTGCGTGACGTAATACTACAGATGAATATCTTCAACTCGGTATTTGTGGATTGTACTGCCTCCCAAGACGTGGCTGCACTCTACCAGTCTTTATTGGAGAATAATATCTCTGTCATAGCAGCCAACAAGATTGCAGCATCTGGAAAGTACGAGGATTACTATCACTTAAAGCAGACTGCCATACAACGTGGTGTTAAGTTCCGCTTTGAAACGAACGTAGGTGCAGGACTGCCTATCATTGGTACGATCAATGACCTACGTAATTCGGGGGATAAGATACTTAAGATTGAGGCCGTACTGTCTGGTACGCTTAACTTTATCTTCAATGAGATTGGAGCCGAGACTCCCTTCTCTGAGACCGTTAAAAGAGCCAAAGAGCAGGGCTATAGTGAGCCTGACCCACGTATTGACCTTAGTGGAAAGGATGTCGTTCGCAAGTTAGTTATCCTTACACGTGAGGCTGGATACAAGGTAGAACAGGAGGATGTTGAGAAGCACCTCTTCGTCCCTAATGATTATTTCCAAGGTTCTGTAGAAGACTTTTGGAAGCGTCTTCCTGAGCTTGATGCCAACTTCGAGCAGCGTCGAGAGAAACTTGCAGAGGAAGGTAAACGCTGGCGTTTCGTCGCAACGATGGACCATGGCAAGACTAATGTTGCTCTGAAAGAGGTCGATTCAAGCCATCCTTTCTATAACCTTGAGGGTTCTAACAACATCGTTCTACTAACAACCGACCGATACAAGGAGTATCCTATGCAGATTCAGGGCTATGGTGCTGGTGCGTCAGTGACTGCTGCTGGTGTGTTCGCCAATATCATGAGCATTGCTAACATATAATATTAGCTTGTTTATATACCAACAAGAAGAGGGGCATACGGCGTTGTATGTCCCTTTCTCAGTATTCAATAGCCAGCCTTATAACACCAGTTTCCAAACCGTATTCTCGGTCTCCATGTCGCCAGACTCCTCATGGAACGTGAAGCCTTGGGGCTTCTTTCCTTCCACACTTATATCTATTACCGACATAACATTACGTTTGATAGTGAGCTGCTTCTGCTCTTTCTCTACCGTCCCATCGTCCTTTGTCCATGAAACACGAAGGTCTATTGTCGTTTGATAACCATCTTTAGTCCCATTCACCACGTCATAGAAGGAATAAACAGCCCTATTGTCATACATCGGACTGTCCTTTGTCAGAGGAATACCCCAGCCTACATAGTTGACTACAAGTTTACCTTCATCGGGCGGTGTCACCTTAAAATGCAAACCAAACACCGACCGTTTCATATCGAGTGTCAGGTCTTTTGTTGCCTTAGGACTAAAGGAGTCGATTGTAGCATACAGCTTCGTAATACGTGGATAATGTATCGTTCGACCGTCGGCAATAGTTGTTTCACCTTTTGTCAGACCGTTAAGATTCTCCTCTTTAGATAACACAAAGCTATTTGTTAACCGTGTTCCCTTATCCGTTCCATGTAAGAAAGGAGCAAGATACTCGCCATCCTTCAAGAATATTCTATCATCTCCTTCCTCTACAATCAGGCACTCTACCTTGTAAAGGTTCTCAACATTCATCTTCAAAGCAATCTTTGAAGCATTGGTAAACAGACCGTAGGCATACATAGAATACGTCTCTTCATTGGGCTTCTTCTCGTACACATTGACAGCATAAAACTTCTTCTTCGTTTCACCAGTGACACCTCTACTAAACGGTAGAGGCTTTGCGCCCATCGCATCCTCAAATGTTTCGATATGCAACTCCTTAGGATGAATACGCACAACTCTGGTTAGCTTGTTCTTTGAATTACGAGACTTTGTCCCCTCATCGACATTGTCTAACACTGGTTTCTCACATGCGGCTAATGCTAATATACATACAATAAGCCAAATCCACGCTACTTGTTTTTTCATATTAGTTATTTTTTAAGTTAAGTTATGGTCGTTCTGTATTAATCATCCCACGCTGGGAAGGAATCATCTAATCCTAAGTCTGGGAAGGAAGAGCCCTTTGCCAATTGGTTCTGATCTCCTTCATATTGATTATGTACATCATTTCGTTCACTTCTCAACACACTATGTCCCGCTCTTGTTTGCGAACTTCCTAACAAGAAAGAACGTGAGGATACATAATAAACTGTTATTAAGGGCTTAATATATGTTTTCATATTCAATTACTTTAAGTTGTCAAAAGGAGTATATAACAAAGTCGTTTATCGATTTAAGTATTTCTTTCCACCAACGATTATAATACCTTTATAGTCCTTACTAACCTGTTGCCCTGCAAGATTATAGATTGGACAGCACTGGTGAACATCATCATTTACCGTGGTGGAATTGATTCCTAAAGGTATATCAAAGGTGAAATTAGACTTTGCTTGTGTAGCTACTGTTGGCGTGTAGACGAGGTAAGCTTTATGAGCCTTCGTCTGAAAAGCCTTGCCATCAGGCTTATTCCAATAAAAGCCTACGCCATTACTGCCCTTAGCAAAGACATAATATAATGCGCCCCCAACCGTTTCTGCATCCACATCAGAGCCTCGTAGGGCATTAAAAGCATCTCCTTCGCCTTCTTTAGTCGTCTCCTTGAAAAGGTAATTACCCTCCTCTGCTTCTAAAACTACAGCCGTACCACTCGGAAGGACATCATTCTCTTGATACGTCTTACTCACTGAAAGAACGTTATCAACAATCTTATACGTTCGTGCTACGACTCCTTTAGGAATAACAAACGATTTCTCACCATAATAAAAAGTAGCTCGCTTGGCTGAAGAAATGTCGATAGAGACCGTGTTCTCAGCAGGTTCTATAGGTTTGACTGGCTCATAAGTGACTTTTATAGACGTAATGAAACTACCGTTACTGGTCGTAGGAGTAAAGGAAATACTTTGTTTATTACCTTTCCATTCCTGTCGATAAGAATCCTTTCCACCTTTTTTTTCCTTAGAAGTAGGCATTTTATTATCATCATCATAGACACTAAGACGCTTTCTACCATCTACAATAGAAAAAATAACTGACGTAATCTCACAACTAACTCCTTTTATTGTTAATAGACTATCACTAACAAGTCTTACACAAGAAAAGTCATTTGGAACAGAACACTTTGGTGAGTATAATTTCTTTGAACGTGTACTAAACTCCAACACAATTCCTTCCTTCTCAATTCTAAAGGGAATTTCTTCATCTTTAGAATACTTCGAGAAATCAAAGAGAACAGACTTCTGTGCCAGAATGGATATTGGGAACAGTAGCATTAGACATGAAAAAATGAGTTTCTTGGGCATAGTTGGTAAAGATTTGTATTATATTTTTTAAGGTTAAAGTTGGTCCTTTCCTTCTCTACTACAAGAGGACAGCAGCCAAAAACGACCTTGTTTTCAACATGGTAAATAGTATTTATCGTTGCAAAGATAAATAAAAAATAAATAAAAGGAAAGTAAAATAAAAGAAAAAAAGCCAACTTAATGAACCTTAAAAAGCCTCTTTTTCTCCATTTATAGACATATATTTGCATTCAGTATAGCATAAACTATAATTAGTCAATAAACTTTTAGAGTAGAATATACGCATAAATATGATCACACAGAGCAGAGATTTATTCATAGACCCAACTTAAGTTTTATATTCATCAGCCTTTTCGAGTCAGATGTCAAGCACTATCTATTATCTTAACGTCAATTACATATATCTCTTACAGGGGTATCTTTATGCTTACCCTCTACCCCATTCGTGGAGAGAAAAGGCCGTGTCCACCACACTTTGAGTTCTACCTGCATGTAAAAACCTCCGTTACTCTGTAAGAAAAAAGACTCCCCTCTATCTCTATCAGTATATTCTATGGAAATACCTCAGCTATCAATCCACTCTTAGAGGAAATCAACAAGAATGCGAAAAATCATTACATCACAACGAGTTAAACGAC
Organism: Prevotella sp. oral taxon 313; assembly: GCF_003043935.1. Lineage (NCBI taxonomy): Bacteria > Pseudomonadati > Bacteroidota > Bacteroidia > Bacteroidales > Prevotellaceae > Prevotella > Prevotella sp. oral taxon 313. The sequence continues at coordinate 1,083,205 of NZ_PYXE01000001.1, read as the reverse complement.
CTCAACACAGGAGTATAATGTTTCTCAAAAGCAAGTTTATAACTTTCAAGAAATCAACAGGTTACATACAGTATCAAAGAAGACGCCTTTCTTGCTTCAAGAAGAGCGTCTTCTTAACCCAAGAAGGGCATGTTCTTGAACGTTGAAGGGCATCTTCTTAACCCATGAAGAGCATGTACTATCTTCAAGAGGGGCGAAAATAATTGACAAAGGGATGAGGAGTTAAGGAGTGAAGGGGGAGTGAAAGGAGTTAAGACATCAGCACCGATACCACGATAGAAAACGAGGTATCAACTCTTATTAAAGCTGCAAAAGAGAGCTACTTTGCATAATAGTAACTTGCATAACTTCCTTTCTTATAAGGCGGAACAAGTCTTAGTCCTTGCTTCTTGAGCAGCAATATTTTCATAGCCTCTTTATAATAACGAGGACGAAGACTGTCGGCTGGATAATACTCTGGTAGGTAGCGGGCAAATTCAGATAGGTTACGATCCAACAAGAAGCCTGTCAACTGATAGTTAGCTGAGTTACGGGTCACCTTGTAAAGGACACTATCTGGCTGCAACCACGAATGTACCTTCCCTGGACGTAAAGTGCGTGCACCACCCTCAAGAGGGTAATAGAAGAGACTATCGGCAAGCTGTCCTCTTCGAGCAACAGCATAGACAGTTAGCATGGAAGTGACCGAGTCGGTATGAGGCATGGTACGTACAACATTTAAAGCACCTGCATAATCCCGCTTATCTATCAAGGCCTCCACCTTAGCCCGCAGATGGAAATACCTATCATTATTGCTAAGAAGTCCTGTAAACAAGAAGTAGAAAAGGAATAGAAGAAGGCTAATCCATATCATCTCTGAGAAGGGTCCGAAGCTACGCTGTTCTGGTTCGTAAGGTTCAAAACGCTTTACAGAGATCAAAACAAAGACATAAACGATGATTAATAACGGTGTTGCCCACAGCCAGTTACCAAATGTAACACCATCAACCGTAGGACGTAAGTCGGAGATAATCGTTAGTATAAGGAAAGATGGAAAGTAAGTCAAGGCGAAGCCACGCTTGCCTAACTTAGCCAAAGAGCTAACTCCTACCTGAAGAAGCTTCAACGTAGCTGTTATCAGCACTGCTCCTAACAATGGATTATAGAAGGTCTGCCTCCCAGAAGCCAAATGTTGTACTACTGTCATCACGTCTGCTTGATAGAAGAACAGGAAACAGAAGGTGAATGAACAAAATAGTATCGTGCAGATAGCACGCATAAACTTACTCTCCATCATGCGCAATTTACTTCTTTCTCAACACTACAGCGCTGCGTGCTGGTATGTAGAGTTTAAGCCAACCTTTATGATCTTTCTCATAAAGAGGGTCGGCATTCGTGAAATGCTCAACTGTATCATCAGCAAAACCATTGCCACCATACTCCTTAGCATCCGTGTTTAAGACTACATTATAAGAGCCTTCAGGCACCAAGAAACCATAATCATAGAAGGAACGAGTAGGAGAGAAATTGAAGACAAAGATTAGCTCGCCTCTACTAAAGGCTAAGATCTGGTCGCCATCATTGTGCCATATCTCTTGAACTGGCGTCTCGTTGAATTTCTTCTCGCTCTTCACCACCTCTAACATCCTCTGATCGAAGTCGCCAAGGAAGTGATAACACAGCTCTTTATTGTCTACTAAGTTCCATTGTCGGCGTGCATACTTATAGCTCCATCCGTTTCCTTCACGTGGGAAGTCTATCCACTCTGGATGTCCAAACTCATTTCCCATAAAGTTCAGATAGCCACCATTGATCGCAGCTAACGTCGCAAGGCGTATCATCTTATGCAATGCTATACCACGATGAACCATCTCTGTCTCGTCTCCCTTACGGAAATGCCAATACATATCAGCGTCTACCAAACGGAAGATGATAGTCTTATCGCCTACTAAGGCTTGGTCGTGTGACTCGCAATAAGAGATAGTCTTTTCATCAGAACGACGATTTTTTATCTCCCAGAAGATAGAAGATGGCTTCCAAGACTCGTCAGGCAACTCCTTAATAGTCTTTATCCAATAGTCTGGAATATTCATGGCCATACGATAGTCAAAGCCATATCCGCCATCTTTGAACTTAGCGGCAAGACCCGGCATACCAGATACCTCTTCCGCTATAGTTACTGCATTCTTATTGACTTCATGGATAAGACAGTTGGCTAAGGTCAGATAACAAATAGCATTATCATCCTGATGTCCATTAAAGTAGTCGGCATAGTTGCAGAAAGCCTCACCTAAGCCATGACTATAATAAAGCATTGACGTGACACCATCAAAGCGGAAACCATCAAAGTGATATTCTTCCAACCAATACTTACAATTAGACAAGAGGAAGTGTAGAACCTCGTCTTTACCATAGTCAAAGCACAGGGAGTCCCATGCAGGATGCTCATGACGCTCACCTGGGTAGAAGTATTGATTAGGGTCGCCGGCTAAGTTACCTAATCCTTCCACCTCGTTCTTAACGGCATGAGAGTGTACGATGTCCATGATAACAGCTACCCCATTCTTATGCGCCTCATCGATAAGTGCCTTCAAGTCCTCGGGAGTTCCGAAGCGTGAACTGGCTGCAAAGAAAGAGCTAACATGGTAACCAAAGCTGCCATAGTAGGGATGCTCCTGTATTGCCATAATCTGAATAGCATTGTAACCATCCTTGATAATACGTGGCAACACCTTCTCACGAAACTCATTATAGGTCCCTACCTTCTCTTCATCCTGTGCCATTCCGATGTGGCACTCATAGATCAAGAGCGGAGAAGTCTGTGGTTTGAAAGTCTTCTTCTTCCAAACAAATGGCTTCTTAGGCGCCCATACCTGTGCAGAGAAGATTTTCGTTGCATCGTCTTGAACAACTCGTTGTGCCCAAGCAGGGATACGCTCGCCCTCACCTCCTTGCCAATGAACTCGCATCTTATAGTACTGACCGTGTTGTAAGGCGTCTTCAGGGAGTATAAGTTCCCAGTTTCCCGTTCCTTCCAACCGTTGACACTGGTAGGCCTCTTGCTCCTTCCAATCATTAAAATCGCCAATGAGGAAGATTTCGGTCGCATTTGGTGCCCATTCACGGAACACCCAACCATCCTTGGTACGGTGTAGTCCGTAATAATTGTAGCCATTTGCAAAGTCAGAAAGCGACAGCTTACCATCCTGTGTGAGCTGATTCATTTTCCAAAGTGCATGTTCGTGGCGTCCACGGATAGCATCCTCGTATGGAGCCAGATAAGAATCGTTCTTCACAAGTCCGATATGTGCTGGTTCCTTCACCTTTGTTATTCTGGCAGAAGTCTTCTTCTCTGAAGCCTTCTTAGTGCTGGTTTTCTTTGTTACCATAATAGAATAAGCTTTATGTTGTTGTTATATTATGTAAAGACTAATTAGTATATCGCTTTCCATTCTCGTAATAACCGCTTGCTGTAACATTCCCGTTTTTATCACGTTCAATGAACTTTCCATCACGATAGTCATCTCGATAGTTACCTTCAAAGCGCACGCCTGAGGCAGACTCCTCTACGGCTGTGCCATTACGCTTACCATTATGGTAGCTTCCACGGAACTTACTTCCATCAGCATAGTGGATGATGATAAGTCCTTCTAACAGTCCGTTGCGGAACTGTCCTTCATAGACATCCTTATTCTTCTTGGTCAGTTTGCCTTGTCCGTTCTGCATATCTCTCTCCCAGTAGCCAGTGTAGATGTCACCATTTCGCCATGACATCGTACCATAACCCGACTTCTGTCCTTTTAAGAAATGGCCAGAATACTGGTCACCATTCTTATATCGAAAGATTCCTTGACCAGTCCGCTCGCCATCTAAATACTCTCCATCATAGCTCTCACCATCCTTGAATTTATAGATGCCTTTACCATTCTGCAAGTCATTCTTCCAATCACCGTTATATTCATCACCATCGGCATAGATGTAAAGTCCTTTTCCCTCTTTGAGATTATTCACCCAGTTACCAGTAAAGGAAGAGTGGTCAGGCCATCTGAAACTGCCGTATCCGTTTTTCATATCGTCTTTCCAAGTCCCTTCATAGTAGGCTCCATTCGCAAAGATGTACTTTCCTTGCCCGCTACGCTTATCATGTTCCCAGTTGCCAACATACTTGTCACCATTGTAGTAATACATTGTGCCCTGTCCTTGCTGATAGTCTTTATACCACAGACCATCGTAACGATTGCCGTTAGCAAAGTAGTAAACGCCCTGTCCATGCTGTTGGTCTTGGAACCACTGACCCTTATATTTCTCTCCATCAGCGAAGGTATAGGTCCCTTCTCCATGTCGCATGCCTTTCATATACTCTCCTTCATAGACATCACCTTTCTTGTATGTGGTCTTACCTTTACCATTTGGCTTCCCACGAAACATCTGTCCATGATACTGTCCGCCGTCCTTTGTCGTACACGAACCTGTCTCTATATCCTGAGCATAGAGGCAAGTAGATATGAATAGAAATAATATGACGATATAATTATGTCTCACGTTGTGCGATTTTAGATTGTTATAATTAAAATAACCTATATGCAAAGATACCGATTTCAAGTGAAAACAACAAATTTATGAAGCTTTTTTAATGTTCTTCTGAAAGATGAATTAAGATGCTTCGCAAAATGAGTAGTGAAGGAGAACATACCTTATCGTCTTTCTAACGTTCGATCTCTGTTTCAGATGACAAGCCTGTCTTCTATCCTTTCTCCGAATGACAAGGGATTTGAACGCCGAGATAGTCCATAAGAGGGAGGTTCCTTACCGCCTACTCTACACACGAGATAAACACACGGGGGACTGTCCATCGCTCTATATACAACGCATGTTCATGTAATTTGCACAACTCATAATTCTATCTGTTTTGACCTTTTTTATCGCTGTATCAGTGCACATGAGTATGCGTAGAAGACGTAGTTTTTGTATCATCTAAGCAGTTTACATCGTTGTGAAATATCATGACAAAACACAAAGAATAGCTTGTCTGTAAAATAGATGTATATGCGTAATCATTAAGCTCGTAATCTTCAAGAAACCAGAAAGTTATAGGCTATGTAGAAGAAGAGGCCTCTCTTGGCCTAAGAAGGGCGTCTTCAACATGCAAGAAGGGCATGTTCTTGGAAGTAGAAGAGCGTCTTCTTGATGCTTGAAGGGCAAGTCTTAGAATCGAGACACTTGAAAACAATTTACAATAATATCTTTGCGACTAACTTTGCTAAGCTATTATTCCTCCTTTCCTCAAATTCTCTCTCACTATGATGGTACTCAGGGAAAGATAAGATAACATCCTGTATTCATTGTGCAAACGTTAGAATCGTCGTTCTATCACCCCATAATCATGGCTCATCCACCTTGACAACTGGTATAACTATTATTAGCTATAACATTCAACTTTCTTTCGTTGTTGCCTCTTGAGTTTTTCATGCTATTTGATAGTCTCTACACACGCTGTTTCTGTATGTCGACAAGAAAGCATAAATACCAAAAAATAAAGTTGCTGTCATTACTGTCATGCAAAATCACAAGCTAACTCTTTAGTTTACAGTAGAGTTACATGAAATGTTAAAAGTGACAGCAAAAGAAAATAAAACTATTTTCGTATAAATAGCAAGAGTTTGACTTTCATTAGAAGCCATTTCTGTTCTACTTTTTGAAAGTATCCTTCTCAAGATAAAAGGGGATGATTATAAATCTCAAAACAGAGCGAATTAGACTATAAGACATCATAAACAAAATAACAAGCGTATGTAGAGAAATGTTATACATATATATGATAAGCAAAGAAAATACTTGTCATTATTGCAAACTCCCCTACTCTCTTCGGTCTACCACAGTACTATCGACCCCCAAAGAAATAATTATCAGTATTGTCATAGATTGCATATTTCGTAACATACGAATGTATATATAGAACTAAAGGGCACAGCATTAATTTGCTGTGCCCTTTAGCATCCACCTTTCAGTGGAATGTTTGAGCTTGATTTTTGGTTCGCGCCTCACGGCGTTCATCAATCATCTCGCATCATAATTATCCTTTAATCAATCTTTATTATTACCTTTAACTAAACCTATTTAGTTGAAACCTGAACAATCTCCTTTGTTCTACCTTAAATAATAACTAAAAACCTAAATCTATTACTACTAACCTAAACAATCTATTATTTGTCTTTTGACGATGCAAAGGTACGACTGTTTGCGTACACAACAAAACTTTTTTAGGTTTTTATTCATCGTTCTCTGCGTTTTTTGATATATATCAAGATTAAAGTACGAAAGTGTATTATGTAAACAAAGAAAATGTAAGTTGATCGATTGTCGACGATGAAGTCAAGTTTATAGATATATACAATAGCTTACAGATGAGCATAAAAAAAGTTGGAACACACGCTCGGTGTATTCCAACATCTATAATATATCCTTTAAAGAAAGGGTTATGTTCTACCCTACACCTTATTATATAAGGTACTGGCTTGAGATACTCTCATTGTTCAACACACGCTGAATTGTCTCAGCAAACATGTCGGCTACAGAGATCTGCTTAACCTTTGAGCAACGAGCAGTATATGGGATAGAATCTGTAAAGACCATCTCCTCCAAAGAAGAAGCCTCTACACGCTCAGTAGCAGGACCACTCATCACACAGTGAGAAGCAATAGCACGAACACTCTTTGCACCAGCCTCCTTCATAACATCAGCAGCCTTAGTAATCGTACCGGCCGTATCAACCATGTCATCAACAATGATGACATTCTTGTCTTTCACATCACCAATAATCTGAATTGTGTCTACGACATTAGCACGTGCACGTGTCTTATTACAGAGAACGAGCGGACAACCAAGATACTTAGCGTATGTGTTAGCACGCTTTGAGCCACCTACATCAGGACTTGCGATAACAAGATCCTTCAAATGAAGGCCCTGAACATAAGGAAGCAGCACACCACTGGCATAGAGATGGTCGACAGGAACATTGAAGAAGCCCTGAATCTGATCTGCATGTAAGTCCATTGTAATCAGACGATCGATACCAGCAACACTCAACAAGTCAGCTACTAACTTTGCACCAATGCTGACACGTGGCTTGTCCTTACGGTCCTGACGTGCCCAACCAAAGTAAGGCATGACAGCGATGATATGACGAGCAGAAGCACGCTTTGCCGCATCTATCATCAAAAGAAGCTCCATGAGGTTGTCGGAGTTAGGGAAAGTACTTTGCACAAGGAACACATCCTTACCGCGAATACTCTGCTCGTAGGAAACGACAAATTCCCCGTCAGAGAAACGGGTCATCACCAAGTTGCCAAGCGGACAGCCAAGGCTGGCGCAGATCTTCTCAGCAAGGTATCTCGTCTTTGTACCTGAGAATACCAAAAAAGAGTTATTTTCACTCATTTCTTTTAGTTGTTTATATTGATAACGTAGAAATCTCTTATAAGTCTTGTAACCACTAACAGAGGGCACGTAGTTTACGGAAATAATCTATGATGGGCTTGAAGTCCTGTTCATTATGGATACAGAACTTGTCCCAAAGGTCGTTCCTTATCACCACACCACCAAAGTCAAGCTCACGTAAAATGGGTAGATCGTCTATCGTCACACCTCCCATTGCATAGACACGTCGCCCCAACAGGCCCTGTCTATATGCCTCGTCTAACTCAAGGTCGGAAAGAACATGCTCGTCATGTGACGATTGCTCACGAGGTTGATGGATGTTCTTCAGAAAGACGTAATCAGACTGCTTTGTTATAGCCTTCAGTTGCATCACGTCATCACAAGTCCTACTTAAAGTACCACGATAACCCCGTGGCACAACAACAGATGAGTCATCAAGATGGATACCACCCAGAGAAAACTCATTCTTCATGTCAAAATGCTGGTGAACTGTGACTTTTCTATGATATTCAGAAGGCAAAAGAGAAAGAAGACGTTCCCAATAAAGTGAGGAATTATCTGCCTTCGAGATATGAAGACTATCAAGTCCTTCCTCGAAAAGCAAACTTATAATCTTATCTTCTTCCACAAAGAACGTGGACTTAGTCATGATGACCAGTTTCATGCTTTTACTCTGTTTTGTATTGCAAAGGTAGAGATTATTTCCCATAACTGCAAATTTTTCCTTATATTTGCAGCATGAAAATAAATCCATTAACATACGCTGAACTCTCCCGCCCGATGTATGTGCTGGAGGAGGCAAGACTTAGAAAGAACTTAGAAACTATCGCTCACGTGGCTAAAGAGGCTGATGTTGAGATTATTCTTGCTTTTAAGGCATACGCACTATGGCGTACGTTCCCTATCTTTCGTGAGTATATCAAGGCTACAACGGCCTCTTCTCTCTTTGAAGCTCGATTAGGTTTTGAAGAGTTTGGAGCACCTACACATACCTTCTCTCCGGGCTATACCGACTATGAAATTGACGATATCGCTCGTTGTTCATCGCATCTTGTCTTCAACTCAATCACTCAATACGAGCGTTATCACGTTCGTGCGAAGATGGTAAACAGTAAACTAAGTTTTGGTTTACGTGTTAATCCAGAATACTCTGAGGTTGAAACGTTGATTTATAACCCTTGTGCACCGGGTACTCGGTTTGGTATATCATCCGACAAACTCCCGGAAACACTCCCAGAGGACGTAGATGGGCTCCATGTTCACTGTCATTGTGAGAGTGGTAGCGATGTCTTCGAACGTACATTGGCTCATATTGAGGAGAAATTCGCCAACTGGTTCCCACAAATTAAGTGGATTAACTTTGGTGGTGGACACCTTATGACCCGCAAAGACTATGATGTCAAACTACTAATACATCTTCTGAAAGGCTTTAGAAAACGATACCCATGGATTAAAGTCATCCTCGAGCCTGGTAGTGCCTTTGCCTGGCAGACTGGTCCACTGGTTGCACAAGTAGTCGACATAGTCGAAGATAACAACATCAAGACCGCTATCCTTAACGTTAGCTTCTCTTGTCACATGCCCGATTGTCTTGAGATGCCATATCACCCAGCCGTCCGCAATGCTACACTTGCTGATGAGGATGGCACAGCAAAGGGTGAAACAACCTACCGACTGGGGGCTAATAGCTGTCTAAGTGGTGACTGGATGGGTTCATGGACCTTTGACCATGCACTGCAGGTAGGCGAGAACATCATCTTTGAAGATATGCTTCATTATACAACAGTCAAGACAACGATGTTTAATGGTATTAGTCATCCTGCCATTGCTTTACTCCATACAGACAACGAACTGGAGGTTCTTCGCGATTATACTTACGAAGATTACCGTGACAGAATGGACTAATGGCATACTTTTTGCCTTATATACAATAAAGTAATAAGACATTATTTAGGAAGATATATTATGGCATTTATAGATTATTATAAGATACTTGGCGTTGATCGAAACATCCCACAAAAGGATGTTCGAGCAGCATATAGAAAGAGAGCGAAACAGTTTCATCCAGACTTACACCCTAATGACCCTAAGGCTAAGGCTAAATTTCAGGCTTTGAGTGAGGCTTTTGAGGTTATTGGCGACCCTGAGAAGCGAGCGAAGTATGACAAGTATGGCGAACAATGGCGTAATGCTGAAGCCTACGAGAATGCTGGTGGATTCGGTGGTGCTCAAGGTTCACAAGGTGGAGGAAACCCGTTTGGTGGATTCGATTTCAGTAGCTTTGGAAATGGAGGCGGTGGCTTTAGTAGCTTCTTCCAAGACCTCTTCGGAGGCGGGGGACGCCGTCGCTCATCTGGTTTCAACACTGGTAGAGCACAAAGCCAACGTCCTACAGGACAAATGGAGGCTACTGTTGGTATCGACCTTTACACCGCTTTATTAGGTGGTGAGGTTATCATCCAACTGTCAGGAGGGCAGAAACTAAAACTGAAGGTAAAGCCTCTTACACAAGGCGGAACCAAGGTGCGCCTGCGTGGCAAGGGTTACGACCGTGGCGATGGCACCTTCGGCGACCTTATCATCACCTACAACGTGAAACTTCCAGACCATCTCACAGACCGTCAGAAAGAACTAATTGAACAGATGAGACGTGAAGGATAAAGGTTGAAGAAAGACATTACAATAAGGGACTTCTATGTTGATAGGAGTCTCTTTTATTGTTTATCAACATCTCTTTCATCGTTCAATAACTTCCCTTTCATTGTTTAATGACATCTCTTTCATCGTATTGTGGGTTATCTTTCATCGTTTTGCAGGGTCCAATTAGACGCTTAGTAAGGTAGTGTACTTGGCTGTTAAGCTTCTAAATCTGCCCGAATTGAAGGACAGAGAACTCTCATCTTCAAATTATTTTCATGAACAGAAATATTTATTTTCACGACAAGAAATATTTATTTTCATGAAGAAAAATAATTTCTTTCACGAACATATAAAACATTATCGTAGCTTGTCAATGTGATTATTAACCAACCGAACTGTTTGAATCATTGGTTTTCACCACCATTGAAAAGGGAAAATTAGAACGCTTAACCTCTTTTGTTCAAATAATTTTTAGTAACTTTGCCTACCGAATCATTCGAGAACTGAATTCGAATATACCAATAAATAAATAACTAAAAACAACATGAGTATTAAAAGAACATTAGCTGCAGCATTCATTCTTGGCAGCTTACTCTTACCCTCAACAGTATCGGCTCAATTCAATTGGCCATACAAAGTCGTCAATGGAAAAGCTGTAACAGAAATCCCAGAACGTCCTGCAGGACAGGAGAGTGCGCTCAACATGGCCACACCTAAGATGAAGGTTGTACGCGTAGCATTCGTTGGTTTAGGAATGCGTGGGCACGATGCTGTAGAACGTTGGACTCATATTCCGGGCATACAAGTAATGGCTTTATGCGACTACGAGCGTGACAGAGCAGAAAGATGTCAGGAGTATCTACGCAAGGCAAGCATGCCAGCTGCCGACATCTATTCTGGTGAGGATGGGTATAAGGCCTTGTGTAAGCGCAAGGACATCGACCTTGTATATATTGCACCAGACTGGAAACACCACTTCCTCGTAGCCAAAGAGGCTATGAATAACGGTAAACATGTTGCCGTAGAAGTGCCAGCAGCAATGAATCTCCACGAGATTTGGGAGCTTATTAACCTATCAGAGAAGAAGCGTCTACACTGTATGATGCTTGAGAACTGCTGTTATGACTTCTTCGAATTGAACTCATTAAACATGGCACAGAAGAATGTCTTTGGTGAAGTTCTTTATGTTCAAGGTGCTTATCGCCATGAGTTATCCAAGTTTTGGGATGCCTATTGGAAGAAAGATGCGCAAGACAAACTTGGCTGGAGACTTGATTATAACCAGAAGTTCCGTGGTGACATCTATGCTACTCACGGCTTAGGTCCTATTGCTCAGGTGTTGAATATCCACAGAGGAGACAAGATGAAGACCTTGGTAGCTATGGATACCAAGTCTGTCAATGGTAAGAAACAAGTGGAGAAGATGACAGGTGAACCTTGTAATGAGTTCCGTAATGGTGACCAAACGACTACCCTTATCAGCACAGAGAACGGGAAAGTCATCGAAATACACCATAACGTAATGACGCCACAACCTTATAATCGTATGTATCAGCTCACTGGTACAAAGGGATTTGCTAATAAGTATCCTTTCGAAGGATATGCTTTATCAGCCGACGAATTGAAGAGTTCTGGTATTACTCCTTCTTCTGACAACCTCTCTGGACACTCTTATCTCTCAAAGGCCGACACTGAGGCGTTGATAAAGAAGTATGAGAGCCCTATCGTTGCAAAGTATGAAAAGCAAGCAAAAGAGGTTGGTGGACATGGTGGAATGGACTTTATCATGGACTCACGATTAGTTTATTGCCTGCAGAATGGTCTTCCATTAGATATCGATGTTTATGATTTAGCAGAGTGGTGCTGCTTAGCTGAATTAGGTTCTATCTCTATGGACAATGGTAACCTTCCTGTTGAGGTACCTGACTTCACACGTGGTCAATGGAATAAGGTTAAGGGGTTCCATCATGCATACGCCTCAGAAGCTGACGAAACACAAGCTGCTGCAGACGCAATGGCCTTTACAACCAAACTAAAAGAGGCAGGAAAGAAATACTGGGAAAAGGCTGATAAGGCTGCAAAGAAGAAGTAACGAATACGAATAAAGGCCAAACATATAAATGCCGTAACGCTTGATGAGTGCTACGGCATTTACTTTATGTTTCAAGTCAAGTAAGATATCCTTTGATATCCACCTACTTATAGTCCTATTTCTTTAATGCTAAGTTATAGTTATAATACTCCGTCTTACCCGTGATGTCCTCCACTACTTCAATAAAAGGAGGGAAGTTAACATCTTCATGGTCTGCTATTCCCTTTGTTTCTAATATCTGAAGATGAGAACAAGGAGCAAGATAAGTATCAAGCTCAAAGAACTGACCACGCCAAATAAAGGTCTTACGTATCTTATGAATAGACTGACGATAAGGGTCAGCTTGGCGCATCAATGATTCATAAAGGTTATTATCAATCTGACGTTCAGTAACAACTTGCTCATTGTTTGGCAACGTCTTCTTCGTTGTACGTACATTGATAGACACACCATTCAGTGTTCGACGACGCAAGCGGACCTCACTACAAGGTTCTGAAGTGAGATAGGTCTGTGTGATATCACTCTCGATAGCATCAGGGATGACGCCCGTCAATCGAACAATATACTTTCGTTCTTCAACAACCTGTTGTGGAATTTCTAAGACATTAGAGATATCTTGCAGTACACGATTAATCTTAGTATCGAAGTTCTCGTGATTGTTAATAACCCGCAAGTGCGGATGTTCCGACCAAGCCTGAATGACCTTCTTATCAAGTTCACGTGCCAGTTCAAGTCCTTCCTTGCGTTCTGCATTATTAGCAGTGGTATAGAACTGCTCAGCACCATCGGCTGCACTAACAAGATGGAGCACTGCATCATAACGAGCACGGAGTTTTTCAGATGTTGTTCCGACCCCAGCTGTGATCTCTTTCCACATCTCTGGCTTCATATAAGCAGATATATCCATCGTACCACGGTCGCAAACAATGATCGTAGGTTTGTCTATTGTCTCCGCCATAAGTGTAAACTTATCCTCCAAGGCAAGCTGTATCTCCAACGTTGCCTTCTCTCCTTCATAGAAGAAAGCAGCATTTTTAGTAAGATAATCCATACCCGCTTGAGAGAAAAGCGTTGGTACTTCAGGAATGATAAACACCTTATAACCAAGACTTGAGAAGTGTTCAATAATCTTGACAAGGGCCGTTGTTTTTCCGGCGCACGGTCCGCCAGTGAGTACAATTCGTTTCATAATGACTAAAAAATCCCCTCCACCCGAAAGTGAAAGGGATTATTATCTAACATTACTGCTTTACAGTGCAAAATGCCATTAGGATTACTCAGCTGCTGGAGTCTCCTCCTCAGCTGCTACAGGAGCCTCTGCTGGCTGCTCTGCAGGAGCCTCCTCGACAGCAGGTGCTGGCTGGTTCTCAGCAACAACAGTTACAGGAACCTTCACCTCAACCTCCTTATGGAAGTGTACAGTAGCCTCAGAAGTACCAACCTTCTTCATGTCGCGCATTGTAACAATCTTACGATCGATTTCAATACCACGCTTAGCGAGTTCCTCAACAACAGTAGCTGCATTCACTGAACCGTAAGTTACGCCAGTAGCAGACACCTTAGTTGCGATAACAAGCTCTACACCCTCCAACTGAGCAGCCTTCTTCTCTGCCTCAGCCTTGAGTGCTGCAAGCTTAGAAGCCTGCTGCTTCAAGTTCTCAGCCAACTGCTTCTTAGCAGAAGGAGAAGCGATGACACCCTTACCAGTTGGGATAAGGTAGTTACGGCCATAGCCGTTCTTTACATTAACGATATCGTTCTTGTATCCAAGACCGATAATATCTTCTTTCAATATAATCTCCATCTATTGACCTCCTTTTTACTTCATCAAATCGGTTACATAAGGAAGAAGCGCAATCTGGCGAGCACGCTTTACAGCCTGTGCCACACGACGCTGATACTTCAGAGAAGTACCTGTAATACGACGAGGAAGAATCTTTCCCTGTTCATTGAGGAACTTCTTCAAGAACTCGCCATCCTTATAATCGATGTACTTAATACCGCTCTTCTTGAAACGGCAATACTTCTTCTTCTTTGTATCGATAGAAGGAGCGGTCAAATAACGGATTTCTGATTTCTGCTCTGCCATGTTCTTAAGCCTCCTTTTTAGCTGCCCATTTAGCACGACGCTTCTCTGCGTATGCTGCAGAATACTTGTCTTGCTTAACGGTAATGTAACGAATAACCTTCTCGTCACGACGGAAGCCGGTCTCGAGAGTGTTGATAACTGATGGATCTGCGTTGAACTCCAGCAAAGCATAGAAGCCTGATGACTTCTTCTGAATGTTGTAAGCCAACTTCTTGAGCCCCCAAGCCTCCTCGTTCAAGATCTCAGCACCATTGTCGGTGAGCAGTTTCTTGAATTTAGCGACCGTTTCCTTCATCTGTTCGTCAGACAAAACGGGAGTCAAAATGAAAACGGTTTCGTATTGATTCATACTACTTTAATTTATAAAATTGTGAATTAATTTACACCTGCCTACGCAAAATGCGGTGCAAAAGTACTGCTTTTTATACAAATGACCAAATATTTTTAGTACTTTTGCGTCTGTAAACAGCATATTTACTATTATATATGAAAAGATATATCAAATACTTAGGTATTGCAGCGATAATTATCGGTATTCTGCTATTTGTTCTCCATGTCGTCCTGAATTATCATGGGAATGCGCTCCTGTTCAGTGGCCTCACACTGGTTTTGGGTGGTATTGTTTTATTTGTAAAGGGTGAGGGTACTACCGCTATCCAACCCTCTAAGGAGGACAAAGACAAGAAGTAACTATCGTTGTTATCATCGCCTGAAAGCAGCCTTAGCAACTCCCCACATCACAACAAGCTCTAACTCGCTTATTCTACATCAGAGAAAAGAATCATACAAGCGAAGGAGTAGTAAAGACTGCTAAGGAAGAAAGAGACTTATCATCCTCTTATAACAAGAAAAATGTTTATTTCGTTTTGCTGTCACTTTTAACATTTCGAGTCAACATCCTATTGGTCAACGAATTAGCAAGCCATAATATGTGACAGAAATGACAGGAAACTGTGTTTTTAGAAATCGCATATTGCTTGTATTCTACTCCTCTGAACAGGAATATACAACCGCTAAGCCTTATCTTGTCATCCAAGTTTTAGGATTTTCACCAAGTACTTCTATCAGTTTTAACTCCGTTTTCACCCACCTTATTCATACAGTTTATCGTTAGTGAGAGAGCCTACGAAAAGCCAAATGAACCAAAGAGAAAGAGCACACAACGCCTATCTCTTCACATTACCTTCGTGAAAAGAAATAATTATTTACGTGATAAGAAAGATTTTTCTTCATGAAAAGAAACGTTTCCTATCACGTAAATAATTCAAAGTCATTGATTGAGTCGAGTCGACCAAACCTACTTTGTCACCGCCTTAAAGCTCATATCAAGTCCTTTAACACTGTGTGTCAATGCACCAAAGGAGATGAAGTCGACCCCAGCCTGTGCGTATGGAATCATCGTATCGAAGGTGATACCACCACTTGACTCCGTCTCACAGCGTCCTCCAACCATCTCAACAGCCTTACGAGTGTCCTCTGGTGTGAAGTTATCAAACATGATTCTGTCGCATCCTTCATGCAAGGCTTGCTCCAACTCATCAAAGTTCCTGACCTCACATTCTATCTTTAAGTCCTCCTTTCCATGTTCCTTACAATATTGCTTAGCCTTAGAGATAGCGTTATGTATCCCTCCGCAGAAGTCGACATGATTGTCTTTTAGGAGTATCATATCAAACAGTCCAATGCGATGATTCATACCACCACCTATCTTAACGGCCTCCTTCTCCAACATTCTCATCCCCGGTGTCGTCTTACGAGTGTCGAGGACTCGCGTCTTCGTACCGGCATCTATCAGGGCTTGTTGGTACTTACGCGTCATTGTGGCTATACCACTCATACGCTGCAAGATATTGAGCATGAGTCGTTCGGTCTGTAACAGACTTTGTATCCTACCCTTTACTATCATCACCACATCCCCTGGCTTCACCCATGCACCATCTTCTATAAACACCTCAACTTGAAGTTCAGGGTCGAAGCGATAGAACACTCGTTTAGCAATCTCAACTCCTGCCAAGACTCCTTCTTCCTTTATTAGCAACTTGCTTTCGCCTATTGCCTCTGCAGGAATACAACAAAGAGTTGTGTGATCACCATCTCCAATATCCTCACTGAAAGCGAGTTCGATAAGTTTATCGTTAAGTTCTTCTACTGACAACATAATTATATGATTAAATTATAAACCTAAACTCTTTGATATCTCCAACATCTTATGAATAGATTTCACGGCCTTCTTGCCCATCTCGGGCTCTACCTCGATAGCAGGCCACTCGTATTTCAGACAGTTATACAACTTATTCAACGTGACAAGTTTCATATACTCACATTCGTTACAAGTGTTATCACTGTCCTCCGCAGGGGCAGGAATGAATGTCTTATGCGGTGCCAATCGTTGCATCTCAACAAGAATACCACTCTCCGTCACCACGATGAACTCTTGAGCCTCATCTGTTACGCTATACTTCAGCAAGGCTGCTGTACTCCCCACCTTATCTGCCAGACTGATTACGGCTGGTGGACACTCTGGATGAACGAGTACCTTAGCAGCAGGATGCTCGCTTTTCAGTTGTTGAATCTTCGTTGCAGAGAACTTCTCATGAACCTGACAAGCTCCGTCCCAAAGCAACATCTTACGACCTGTTTGCTCACTGATATAATGTCCTAAGTTCTTATCTGGCCCAAAGATAATCGGTGTCTCTTTTGGTAAAGACTCTACTATCTGTTTGGCATTACTACTTGTTACCACGACATCCGTCAAAGCCTTCGTTGCAGCCGTCGTGTTTACATAACTGATAACCGTGTAATCAGGATGTGCCTTAACAAACTTCTCAAACTCATCAGCGGGACAACTCTCTGCTAAAGAACAAGAGGCATTAAGGTCGGGAACAAGTATCATCTTCTCAGGACAGAGTATCTTATTCGTCTCACCCATAAAATGCACACCACACATCACAATGATGTCAGCATCTGTCGATGCTGCCTTCTGTGCCAAGGCCAGACTATCTCCGACGAAATCAGCCAACTCCTGGATGACTCCCTCTGTATAATAATGCGCCATGATAAGTGCATTCTTCTCCTTGCACAACCTACGTATCTCAGCCTTAACATCTACCCCTTCTGGGATAGCCTCGTCGATAAAGCCTTGCTCCAACCACTTTTCTTTTATCATCTGATTCTTAGTTATATGTTGAAAAAACTATGGTAACTGTGTTTCTCCTTATTATTTATCAGTCTTTTCTTCGGCTTCCTTGTCGTAAGCATGCTTCGGATAATCTACCGTATAATGCAGTCCTCGACTCTCTTTCCGCTCTATCGCTTGTCGTGTTATCAGATAACCAACATTAATCATATTACGGAGTTCGCATATATCCTTCGTTGCTTTAACACGCTTAAAGAGGTTCTCAGTCTCTTCATAGAGTAAGTCAAGCCTGTCCCACGCACGTTTCAAGCGTAAGTCGCTACGAACGATACCGACATAATTACTCATGATTTCGCCCACTTCTCGAACACTTTGTGTTATCAAGACATGCTCTTCATTGGTCATTGTACCCTCGTCGTTCCATTCAGGGACATCCGTATTAAAGTCATACTTATCAATCATCTCGAGAGAATGAGCTGCTGCCGACTTAGCATAGACGGCCGCTTCTATCAGCGAGTTACTGGCAAGGCGGTTCCCTCCATGCAGTCCTGTACACGAACATTCGCCCACAGCATAAAGCCGATGGATAGAACTCTCCCCATTTAAGTCTACCTTTATACCACCGCACATATAATGGGCACTGGGACAAACGGGTATGTAGTCTTTCGTAATATCTATCCCAACGCTCATACACTTCTCGTAGATATGCGGGAAATGACGCTTTGTCTCTTCCGCATCCTTGTGTGTCAAGTCAAGACAAACATGGTTGAGTCCGTGTATCTTCATCTCATGGTCGATTGCTCTTGCCACAATATCACGTGGCGCAAGAGAAAGTCGTTCATCATACTTCTGCATGAACTCCTGACCATCTGGCAGTCGCAACACCCCTCCATAACCCCTCATAGCCTCAGTAATCAGGAATGCTGGATGGGTCTCAGAAGGGTTATAAAGAACCGTGGGGTGGAACTGCACGAACTCCATATCCTTCACTGTACCCTTTGCACGATAAACCATTGCAATGCCATCTCCTGTCGCTATCACCGGATTAGACGTCATTGCATAGACAGCCCCAACGCCTCCTGTAGCCATGAGTGTCACCTTACTCAAGAAAGTATCAACTTTCTGTGTATCGGGATTAAGGATATATGCACCATAACATTCTATGTCTTGCGTCCTTCGCGTCACCTTTCTCCCTAAGTGATGTTGCGTGATAATCTCCACAGCATAGTGGTTTTCAAACACCGTGATATGCGGGTTAGCCCTCACAGCCTCCATCAGTCCACGTTGAATCTCAAACCCTGTATCATCAGCATGATGAAGTATGCGAAAGTCACTATGTCCTCCCTCACGATGAAGGTCGTATGTTCCGTCATGGCTCTTATCGAAGTTAATACCCCAGTCAACGAGCGTTTGAATTGCTGAAGGCGCATTACAAACAACCTGTCTGACCGCTAAAGGGTCAGAGATATAGTCCCCTGCCACCATAGTGTCATGGATATGCTTTTCAAAATTGTCAACAGCAAGATTGGTAACAGACGCTATTCCTCCCTGTGCCTTAGCTGTGTTTGCTTCGTCCAAAGAGGTTTTACAAATCAATGCAACCCTACCCTTTCCACGATTGGCCACACTGAGCGCATAACTCATACCAGCTATACCACCACCGATAACCAAGAAATCGAATTTATGTATCATTTGTTTGTTAGTAAGATGTCTCTCTTTTAGTTGGTACAAAAGTAATAAAAAATACGATAACATAGGTAAGAAATGAGCATATATATTTACCTTTGCGTGTTAAAAGTTCCCCATCGCCTATTGACTATCACCAAGATACCTTATAAGAACGTTGATAAAAGAAAAAGAAAGAACACCTAACACGCACACTGAGATTGTAAACATATTTCATCAATAATACCCTTCTTCTTTCGAGAGAGGGCCGAGAATGAGACAAGAAGAGGCCCTTCTATATTCGAGAACATGCCCTTCTTGCACGCAGAAGACGCCCTTCTTGAAGCAAGAGAGGCGTTTTCTTCAACGCTGCATATAACATACTGGTATCATGTATGTTATATTATTAATTACAACTAACATCATACTACTCTTTTGAGGGTACTTAGCTTAACACCCTGTAAATGTTTTTCATTATCACACAGACTCCTCCAAAGACTGCGAAGGGATAAGTTCTATGCTTGTAAAGAATGTGTAGAACATCACTCAGAAAGTCGGATAGGCTTCTTATTGAGGTCCAGCCCCTATCCTTCCACGACCTTATAAAGTAAGAAAAAACGCTATTCAATCTCCTAATCGAAGATAGAATAGCGTTATGTTGATAATGTTCCGCCTAATGATTTAGGCCGAAACAGGAATCTTACTGCTCTTCTGGCACAATGAGTTTATAGCCTTTACCATGGATATTGATAATCTCTATCTGTGGATCTGGCTTCAAGTGCTTACGCAACTTAGTAATATAAACATCCATAGAGCGGGCATTGAAGTAGTTATCATCAATCCAAATGGTCTTCAAAGCATAGTCACGTTGAAGAATCTCGTTAGAGTGTGCGCACAGTAAAGCGAGCAACTCATTCTCCTTTGTAGTAAGCTTTGTAGCCTTCTCTGGGTCGTTATCCAAAGTAAGCAACTGTTTCTGTGTGTCGAAAGTAAAGCGACCAATATTGTACATGGTAGACTCCTTGGTCTTTTTACCCCTTACTCTACGCAGGATAGCCTCAATACGGAATACCAACTCTTCCATTGAGAAAGGCTTTGTAATATAGTCATCAGCACCAATCTTAAAGCCTTCTAAGATGTCTTCTTTCAGCTGCTTTGCAGTAAGGAAGATGATAGGAATCTCCGCATTAGCCTGACGTATTTCCTGTGCAAGGGTAAAACCATCTTTCTTAGGCATCATAACATCAAGTACACAGATATCATACTTGCTCTTTAAAAAGGTTCTGTAACCTACTTCACCATCAGGGCAAAGATCGGCTTGGAAGCCTTTTGCTTGCAGATACTCACTCAATAGTGTTCCGAGGTTCTCATCGTCTTCACACAAGAGAATTTTTAACTTATCGTCCATAATCTATACGTATTAAATTGTTTATATGCTTTTATTTATGTTTCTTCGTCCTCCTCGTCACGTATAACGGGAAGTTTTATAACGAACTTTGTTCCTTTTCCGTACTCACTCAACACCTTTATCTCTCCTTCATGTAGGTCGACCATCTTCTTCACATAGGCCAATCCTAATCCAAACCCTTTCACATCGTGAAGGTTACCAGTGTGAACTCGATAGAACTTATCAAAGATCTTCTTCAGATTCTCCTTCTTTATTCCCTGTCCAGTGTCCCGTATAGAGAGGTAAAGGTTCTCGTTTGTATTCCATGTCTTCAAATAGACGTCTAATGGCTCATCTGGTTTAGCATACTTCACAGCGTTATCTAAGAGATTGAAGATAACATTCTGAAAGTGCATCTCGTCTACATACATGAGGGAATCGACGGCTTCTATCTCTGTGTACACCTTACCCCCCGTATGCTCAACACGCAGACTGAAAGAGTGGGCAATCGTCTCCACCATCTCATTAAGGTCTGTGTATTTCTTCTTTAGCACAGCCTTCTTGCGGTCGTACATACTCATCTGTAGCACCTTCTCAACCAGGAAACGCAGTCGTTTGGACTCATCATTGATGACACCACCCAAGTGGTCAATCATCTTTGGACTCTTTACGAGTGTCTTATCATTCAACATCTGCGCAGCAAGAGATATACTTGCGATAGGCGTCTTAAGCTCATGCGTCATGTTATTGATGAAGTCGTTCTTTATCTCACTGTATCGTTTCTGTCGGAAGATAGTAACGATTGTAAAGATAAAGGTGACCAACAGTACGAAAGTGAAGATGATTGACGGTATCATAAACCGTACACTGGAGAAGATGTAGTTGTTCATTTGAGGGAAATGAACCTTTACTACGCCCATTCTATTTACTGGGTCGTTACGGAACAACACCTGAGAATAAGTATTCTCCTCGCCATCACTCACATAATCTGGACATCTATAGACTTCGCGTCCATCCTGTGTTGTCACCGTGAAGTGGTAAGGGATGTTGATACCATTGTTCATCATCTCTGCCTTTAAGTCTTGGTCTAAGAGCTTAAAGTTTATTCTATTGCGTAAAGGTTTGTCTGAAGCAGAATAGAGAATATTATAGATAACCTCCTCTAACATAGCTTTCTGATAGACATAACGATTACGAACAATCTCTTGCATATTCTTCTTTGTAGCAGACAACGTACTACTATCACTCCGTAAAATAGAACCTTTCGGGACCAAAGAAGGCTTCGATTGCTTTAGTTTTGCTTCAAAAGAAGTATAGACATCACCCTGGTTGTCTGTCGAAGGAGCTTGATGGGCTGGTGTAGCAGCAGCCTTATCAGCAGCTTGAGCATCGTTATGTAAACGCTCAGTCTTGTTCACACCGTCCTCTAAATAACGAAGAGTCTCATTCAACTCCATGTTGCGAGATGCCTGATAGAGGGCACGGTTGACGGATTCGTCAAACTGTTCCTTCTTCATCTCAGCCATTTCTTCAATGTAGTTGAGCTGGAGCAGCAGCAAACCAAGGAACGAAAGCCCCATGATTATAGCTATTATCCATATCGTTTTCTTCTTCATTACTCACTTACTTATATGTAAACTGCTCATAAAGAAACTCTATTCACAGCACTATATCTTTATTTTCCGACTGCAAAGATAGGATTTCCTTAAATGTTTAACATCTAAAAGTTAAGAAATAACTCATAATTGATTTAAGTTAACTAAATACTACTTTTTAGATTAATAATTATCAAGTATAAACTTTGACATAGGTCTTTAATCCTCCAAAATATAGTTTACAAAGATGGTATTAGACAAAGAGAAGATGACTGCTATCGCTGAACTAAACGACTGTCATTATTCCTTACACCTTATATTAATAAGGTATAAGTTCAGAAAATAGCTCTCGTATCAATAAAGCCTTAGGCTTACACATCCCATGATAAATACAAGAAAGAAACATGCCTCCGCCTTATTAAAATGTATAGAAGTTCTGTATGGGTGGTCGTAATAGTATAGTAGGCCTTAGTAAAGAAGAGTATGCGATTATAGTCTTACTGAACAACAAAGGCTATTATCCTTGTAATGCTTCAATCTGTAGGCAAGATGTGCTCTGTGGGGTCAACTTAAAATGGTCACTGATACGAAGGCCAAGGACCCAAAGGATAGTACCTGTGGCATCAAGGAGCACCAGTTGGTTACGTTTCTCAAAGCGGTTACGTTTGAGATTAGTAAGGAAATCACTCACAAGTTGGCTTCCTCGCATCCCAAGAGGAGTAAAGCGATCGCCCTCTGCAACACGTCGTAAGGTCAAAGGGAAACGTATAGAAGAGGCATCAAGGTCGACGATAGTAGGATTCTTAGAGAAAGCAACGGTTGATGACGGGGCCAACGTCCGCTCTGTCAGTCGAAGAGAAAGTTGCTCATCATAGACATAACGCCCCGTCTCGGGGATAACAAGCGTGCGAGGCTCACCTTCTTCACGAGGTAAAACCATAAAGAAACCACGGTCATGGGTGAGTTCATGCGTTGAAGAATACCATAACTGGCCCGTCTGTCCATCAAGGTGTGAGACCATCTCCGTTATCTGAGAAGATGAAAAACCGAGTGGTTTAAGAATATAAAAAAGGAGGTAAGCGGGCGAAGGAAATGCTCGAACAATTGTCAAATCAAGTTGGAAAGGATGCTTACTCAGACTACTTTGACTTACAGAACTCTCCGAACAGAAAAAGTGAACAGCCTTCTCCAAAGCCTCTTTGAGCGACTCCTGCACAATAGCCTCTACATCCGAGAGATGATTAGCAGTAGTAAGAATAGCCTCCGTAATCGATGGATTAATCTCAGCCAACTGTGGAAGAATATTCAATCTAATCTTATTTCGCACCACATCATCCACAAGGTTAGTGCTATCGGTTACAAATGTAGATGCGTGTCGACGAAGATAATCCTCAATCTCTTGGCGTGTCACGCAAAGCAAGGGACGTATAATGTCATTCTTCCGAGGACGAATACCCATCAAACCACTTAGTCCAGTGCCCCGAACAAGGTTGATAAGAATTGTCTCTACAGAGTCTTCTTTATGATGACCTACGCAGATACCTTCAGCTTTTAATGCTTCTTTCAATTGAAAGAAATAATGATAACGCAATTCGCGCGCTGCCATCTCAATGCTCACCTTATGTAAGTCAGCATAAGCCTGCGTATCAAAATGGACTTTATGGAGCGGTATATTCTCACGTTGACATAGCTCTTCACAGAACCGTTCATCCCTCATACTCTCCTCACCACGCAGCTGGAAATTACAATGAACAGCCTCAACACGATAACCTAACTCCTTGAGACATAGCAGAAGAGCAACACTATCGGCACCGCCAGACAGCGCTACTAAATAAAGAGCATCTACCCGAAGCAGATGCCCAGAAGCTATGAATTGTTTTATCTTATTCAACATAAAGGACCAGCCCCTTCAAATACTCGCCTTCTGGATGATAAATATTAATTGGGTGATCAGCAGGCTGATGAAGCTGATGGAGGATGCGCACCTTACGACCAGCTTGTGCGGCAGCCGTGAAAACAGCTTGTCTAAAGTTGTCCTTTGTGACTACCTGCGAGCAACTAAAGGTAAACAAGATTCCTCCAGGCTTAATCTTTTCAAATCCTTTGACGTTCAATCGTGTATAACCACGCAATCCATTCTTCAACGCACTACGGTGTTTTGCAAAGGCAGGGGGGTCGAGAATGATAAGATCATACTTACCATCATGGTCGTCAAGATATTTGAAAGCATCCTCACAGATAGCCTCATGGCGTGAATCACGAGGGAAATTCAGTTCGACATTCTTGTTAGTTAGCTCGATAGCCTTCGCCGAACTATCCACAGAATGTACCACTTCTGCCCCACCACGCATAGCATAAACAGAGAAGCCACCCGTGTAACAGAACATATTCAACACACTTCTTCCCTTAGCATAATACTCTAAGAGAGAGCGATTCTCACGTTGATCGATAAAGAAACCCGTCTTCTGACCCTTTAACCAGTCAATATGGAACTTTAAGCCATTCTCAATCGCAATGTTATTGTCAGTTTCTCCATAGATAAAACCATTCTCTTGGCCAAGTTCAGCCTTGTAAGGAAGGGTCGTCTCACTCTTATAATAGATACTATCCAACTTATCGCCCATTACCTTAACAAGGGCTTTCGCAATCACCTCACGGCATACATGCATACCTACAGAATGGGCTTGCATAACGGCAGTCTTGCCATACACGTCGATTACCAAGCCTGGGAGGTTATCGCCCTCACCATGAACAAGACGATAAGTAGTATTAGGGAACACCCCTACCGACGTGGGTTCTTCACGAATAACACCAATCGCTTGGCGCACTTGGAGGGCCGCACTCAATCGACTCTCCCAAAACGTGTCATCAATCTTTACGTCATGGAAGGAGAGAACACGGACGGCAATAGAACCTATCTGGAAATGTCCTACAGCAATAAACTTCTTGTCGTGCGTTAGGACTCGCACTATATCGCCCTCTTCAAGTCCCTCTTCAATCTTGTTGATAGCACCTGAGAAGACCCATGGATGGAAACGAAGAAGACTCTCTTCTTTGCCCCTTTTCAAATATACTTGCTTATACATAAAGTTCCGTTTTAGCGTTTATCGTTTTCTTCTACTTGATGATCTCCGAATTACTTTCATGAACAAAAAGATTTATTTACATGATAAGAAATATTTTTCTTCACGATAAAAAATATTTTTCTTCACGACAGTAATCTACATAGAACCTATCATTCTGTTGTCACGTCCGCCTCCTTTTCGCTCTCTTCAACCGCTGGCTTCACCTTTGGAGGTACTACAATAAGCTCGTAATCACCACTGTGTTTTAGTTCGTGTAGCCGCTCGTAGAGTTTAATACACGTCCAAGCATCTGTTGAAGCATAGAGTTTCTGCTTATCATTCAACACCTCGTTCTCCCAATTCGATAGCTGTTCACGTTTTACGATACGCTCATGGAAGACATTGGCATAGAGTTTCTGCAGACTCATATCCTCTATTCCCAAAGATTTAACATAGTCTTGTAGGTCGATAAAATAACCCGGCTTGAAGTCAAGACGTTGATGCAACATCAGCATGTCATCGCCCAATGAGAGACCAACCTTAGGTACCGTTGTATCTTCAAGGAAACGTTTAATACAATCAGGCACACCTATGAGGTTCAGTCGAAAGAGGAAGCATACCTCATGGTCGCAGGCCTGTAAGAGCGCAACCTTGCGTCGCTGCCCCTTCTTGAAGACAGGACGCGTCTCCGTGTCAATGCCGATGATATCCTTAGAAAGCAGATAATTAACCGCCTTCTCAGCCTCAGCTTCATTCAAGACAACGACAATCTTCCCTGGGAAAGTAACCCTTGGTAACTGTGATATCTTACTTTTATCAAATCGATTGTATATTTTTATACTCATTTCAGATTGCATACTAACTTGCAAAATTAAAAAAAAAGTTTGAAAAACTATGCTTATGTGGCACTTATTTATTACTTTTGCAAGTATAAATGAATAACGATAAATGGCAAAGAAGAAATCAGAACGCAAGAGCAAAACATTCACCGAGGCACTCGGACTAAATAACATTATTAACGACAAGACGGGATTTGTTGTTGGACTCATCCTCCTTTGTGTGGCTATCTATATCTGTGTGGCTTTCTTTAGCTATTTTAATACAGGTGCAGCAGACCAGAGTTTAGTTACCGACTTACGCCCTGGCGAGGTAGAGAACGCTAACAGAGCCTTCCAAAACACTTGTGGTTCATTGGGTGCATTACTGTCATACGGACTCATCTCACGCTGCTTTGGTATTCCTGCCTTTATCATTCCTGCTTTCATTGCATTGTGTGGTATCCGAATGATGGGTGCCTACAAGAAGCTAAGTCTTATGAAATGGTTCATGGGAATGGCTTTGGTGATGATATGGTCGTCCGTAACCTTTGCGAAAGCCCTTACTCCACTGATGGGCAACCAAGTATATAATCCAGGCGGAGACCACGGAGCCTTCTGCGTTCAATACATGGAGAACCTTGTTGGAACACCTGGGTTGATAGCCATCTTGGTGATTGTGATGTTAGCTTATCTCACCTACCTCACCTCCGAAACAATAACCGTTGTAAGAAAACTGATGAACCCCTTTGGATATATCCGTGATAAGGTGAAGTTCACTGTGGTTCATGATGATAAGGGAGAGAATGTTAATGAAGCATGTGACGAGGAGGCCATCATTGGAGGAGAGCCTGTAGAGGCGTTAGTATATGACGACCCTACTCGTGCTGAACCTATTGACCTACCGACACAGCCTGCGACAGAACCACAAGAGCTTAACACTCTCTATACGCCAGACAGCAACGAGAGAGCGAAGAAGACAGTAGAGAAAGAAGCACCAGGATTTGAAGTTGAAGAAGAGAAGATTGAGGAGAAGGCAAACAGTAAGACGCTCGCTAACAACAACCTTCCGCTGACCCCTATTAATCCACGTGAACCTTTCACGAGATGGAAATTCCCTTCACTCGACTTACTGAAGGAATATAATTCTGACACGAAGACTAACTACGTTAGCCAAGAGGAGTTAGAAGCTAACAAAGACCGCATCATCAAGGTGTTAAACGACTTTGGTGTACAAATTAGAAGTATCCGTGCGACAGTCGGTCCGACGATTACGCTCTACGAGATAACACCTGCACAGGGTATTAGAATCTCTAAGATTAAAAACCTCGAAGATGATATTGCACTGAGCTTAGCGGCTATCGGCATCCGTATCATTGCTCCTATGCCAGGCAAGGGAACAATAGGTATTGAAGTCCCAAATGCTAAGCCGAACATCGTGTCCATGTTCTCAATCCTAAACTCACGTAAGTTTCAGGAATCAACGATGGAGTTACCGATCGCATTGGGTAAGACTATCACCAATGAGGTGTATATGGTCGACCTTGCCAAGATACCTCACTTGCTCGTTGCGGGTGCTACCGGACAGGGTAAGTCAGTCGGTCTGAACGCTATCATCACATCCTTACTCTACAAGAAACACCCTAATGAGCTGAAAATAGTACTCGTAGACCCGAAGAAGGTGGAGTTCAGTGTTTACTCTCCGATTGCTAAACCATTCATGGCGGCAGTAGAGGAGAATGAAGACGAGCCTATCATCACAGACGTTCAGAAGGTGGTAAAGACGCTGAAAGGGCTTTGTGTACTGATGGATGAGCGTTATGACCTACTGAAAGCAGCACGTGTCAGAAACATAAGGGAGTACAACCAGAAGTTCCTTGGACACGGACTGAACCCAGAAGAAGGACACGAATACATGCCTTACATCGTGGTTATCATTGATGAGTTTGGTGATTTAATTCTCACTGCAGGCAAGGAAGTGGAAATGCCTATCACACGTATCGCCCAGTTGGCACGTGCCGTCGGTATTCACATGATTATTGCAACACAGCGACCAACGACATCTATCATCACTGGTAACATCAAGGCGAACTTCCCTGGACGTATCGCTTTCCGCGTAGGAGCGATGATGGACTCACGTATTATCCTTGACCGACCTGGTGCACAACAGCTTGTCGGACGTGGTGACATGCTCTATCTTAACGGAGCCGACCCCGTTCGTGTACAGTGTGCCTTTGTCGATACACCAGAAGTAGAGAACATCACGAAGTTTATCGCTAACCAACCAGGTCCTGTTCGTCCGTTGGAAATCCCAGAGCCACTGTCTGAAGACGAAGCTGGAGGAGGCGGTTCGCTGGACACACACAACCTTGACCCTCTCTTCGAGGAGGCTGCACGTGCTATTGTTGTCACTCAACAAGGTTCAACAAGTATGATTCAGCGTCGCTTGTCTATCGGTTATAACCGTGCTGGTCGTCTGATGGACCAATTGGAGAAGGCTGGTATCGTGGGTGCTGCTAAGGGTTCAAAACCTCGTGAGGTACTGATAAGCGACGAGGTGAGTCTTGACAATATGCTGACTGTCCTGCGTGGATAAGATGCATCACCAAATTGAGAAGTCTTGCTTATAAAGCCCTATCGCAAACTTGTCAGAACACTCAAAGGTAATAAATGTCTGTAAACAAAAAAGATATATCAACTGACTACGTTTCTATGTAGCAGCAGTTATCAATAATAAAAACAATAAAACGATGAAGCAAATTAAATATTTACTTTTGTTCGCAGCCATCTTTATGGCAAATAGTGTATTCGCACAGAATGCCAATCAGGCTAAGGCTTGTATGGATAAAGCTACAGCCAAAATATCTAATTTAGGTGGGTTTACTGCTCGCTTCGAACTTTCCAGACCCGGTGCCGTTGGTAGGACATCAGGTACTATATCTGTGAAAGGTATTAAGTTTGTGTCTACTACCCCACAGACAACAGTATGGTTTAACGGTACAACACAGTGGTCATACATGAAGTCTACGAATGAGGTGAACGTCTCAACACCTACCGAAGCACAGCGTCTCTCAATGAACCCTTACGCATTGATGACCATGTATCGCCAAGGTTACGACCTCTCAATGACCAATGAAGGAGGTGCTTACGTGGTACACATGAAGTCAACCAACCCAAAACGTAACATACCAGAGGCCTTTGTGACTGTAAACAAAGCCTATCAGTTGCAGAGAATCAAGATAAAGCAGGCTAATAAGTGGACAACAATTACCGTTTCTGGTATTCAGCGTAAGAACCTCTCAGATAATATCTTTACTTTCAACAAGAAAAGTCATCCCTCTGCTGAAATCATAGACTTGAGATAAATGACTTACTGGGAGGCTATTCAAACATTGCATAAGCACTTCTACCTGTCTGGTAGGAGAAATAAAATATGGCAAGCCAACAGCGTAGCAAAGTATATTTACTACGTGTTGGCTGTCTTTCTTTATGCTTATCTTGCATGGATAGGATGTGAATTGGCAGACCTCACCATCAATTATAATCTTGGAGGCTACCGCTTCATCTATGCCCTGCTGCCGCTATTTCTGTTCATCGATTATCTTTTCAGATATACAACAGACCATCGGTTGCTGATGAATATCCGCCCATATCTACTCTTACCACTACCTAAACATAGCTATACTGACTATCTGATTCTGCGACAACTGATAGTTTTTAAGAATGTGAACCTTCTTTTTATCTGTATTCCCTTTGGTATTAGAACTGTCGTTCCAGAGTTAGGTGCAACGGCTATGATTGGTTATACAGCAGGACTTTATCTCTTTCTACTTATCAACGGACAATTCTTCCAGTTTACGCAAGTGCTGACGGCACGTGGACTGTGGTATTGGCTCATACCGATTCTTACCTATTTATCTGTCGTCATCATAACTATCTTCTTCCCTTCTCCACAGGGTTACCTCCACTGTTGGGCAGAGATTGGTAATGCAATGATAAGAGGAGAGATAGGGATATATGCTGTTTTAGCATTGCTACTCATAGGAATGATATTGCTAAATCGTAGCGTCCTTGAACGTCGTATCCGCCAAGAGCAATACACGTCAGAAACTTCTAAAAGCGACAAGAATAATATCAATCTTACTATCTTCGACCGTTTCAATAAAATTGGAGAGTTTCTAAAGATTGAGACTTGGAGTATACTACGCAACAAAAGACTCCGTTTGATATTCTATCTAAACACCTTCGGTATCTTTATATTTAGTCTAATCACAGCCTTTGATCCAGAGAGTGACATGGTAAAGAGTAACGGCTTTCTCTACTATAGCTTTATCGTCTATGGACTAAGTTCGCTCTCAAGAATCATGTGTTATGAAGGGAATTACTACGAATGCCTACTGATGCAACGCAATAGTATCCAAAACCTTTTGCTTGCAAAGTATTATTTTTATACAGCCTTACTATTGATTCCGCTGATCGCCTTCCTCCCTTTAGCTCTAATTGGGAGGATAAGCTTTTGGACAATACTATCCTATGCCCTCTTTGCAGCTGGTGTCGCCTATCGTATTCTATTTCAGATGGCAATATATAATAAGGTGACTTTCTCTATGCAAGCTACACACACAGGAAAGAATGTAAACACGAATTATATACAGCTCATCGTTACGCTCGTTACCATCATCAGTCCTTTCCCAATCACCGCATTAGGTACATGGTGGCTAAACCAACCTATCATCACCAATACCCTCCTCTCTCTCCTTGGTATCTTCTTCATTTCCACCCACCGCCGTTGGCTTATTAGTATCGCCCAAAAGATGAAAGACAACCAATACGACCAACTTGAAGGCTTTCGAAGAAGCAGATAAAACAAGTTACTATCTGCTGGTACATAAACACAAAATACCTATTCCCCTAATTTGTAAGAATAGAAAACATCCCTCCCCACTTGAGAATATTGATTCCCAAGCCCTATAAACGACACTTACCCTTACCTGTACTATCCCCTGACTATCTATAATTTCGTTTCTTCCCCACCGCCCAGTTGTATCATCTTGAGGTTCAATACAATAATAGCAGTTATGCTTGAGAAATACTTTCTATGATAAACAGACGAACCAACGAACAAAAACACAGGTAACGAAAAGACCGCTTGACAAAGGATAAGACTAAATCAACCAGTGAATGTCATCAACTATAAATCATTCTTTAGCTACAAAGAGCTACATTCCTTTATTCATAGCATCTTTACTCGAAGTAAGTTTTTATAACTTGTATGACGTGAAAATTATAAAAACTACTCATGAATTAAAATATTTTTCAATATTAATAAACAAATTGAATATATTTTATTATCTTTGCATCTATAGTCTTAAACATGATACACTGATATTATAAGGAGTGTATATTTCTTAATAAACGATGTTTGATTGAGTGACAAGCCACCCATTACCTAGAATATAAAACCCAAACTATGACCAAGATAAAGACACTGACCATACAGTTTGATACTCCCTTACGACGCTCAGAAATCCCATTGTTCCGTGGAGCTATTATTGCCGCAATACCGTCAAGCAATATCCTATTCCATAATCACGATGGTACATCCCTACGATACTCTTACCCCCTGATACAATATAAGCGTATTGGTGGGAGAGCCGCTATTACCTGCATTGGTAAGGGAGTGGATACTATAGGGCAATTTTTCTCCATAAATAAAGACCATAAACTAAGGATTAGGGACAAAACAAGGACTTTCCCCATACAGAATTTACAAGCCCTACAGACCGAAATACAGTGCTGGGATTGTAGTTTTGATTACCGCATACGGGATTGGCTACCCCTAAACGAAACAAACTACAAAGTTTATACTGAAACAACGAGTCTCATAGAACATATAAAAATACTCGAAAAAATCCTCATCGGCAATATATTATCCCTCGCCAAGGGACTTGAAATAAACATTACATCAACAATTGACGTTTCCATAACAGCTATCGAAAACATACGAAGTGTTAGATACAAACGAGTTCCGTTACAATGTATGGACATACAATTTAAAAGTAATCTGTCTTTGCCCGACTTTATAGGTATAGGCAAACATACAAGTGTGGGATTCGGTATAATAACTAAGAAAAATAACGTAAAAAAATAAATATGGACAACATTAGAGAACATATCTACCTATCAGCTATACTGCACGAAATCGGAAAGTTTTACCAAAAAGCAGACAACGAGAATATTACTATAACTTCTAGTCCGATAAATATAGGTGAACTTGAAGATCTATTCTACTTAAAACAAGAAGCTAAATATACCTTGTGGACAAAACTATTTATTAAGGAAAACCAGCGAGTCTTTAATAAGTTGCTTAAAAATACTCAAAACGAGTCAAGTAACAAAGACAATTTGAAGAGTTTAGTCAAAAGTCAGATTAGTAAAATAGAACAAATAATCAAAGAAGCATTATTATTATCTTCTGGTAAAGAAGATTATACAGAAGAACTTTCTACAGAAAGCGAAAGCAACTGGAAATCTTGCAAGAACGAACGATTAATTCCCATTTTAGAAACAATTGGTAATCAAGATGAATTGTTAACGAATAAAGAATGGCATCAACTTCCTGTAAAGAAGCTGATACCTTCTATTGATAATTTTCCTCAAAAGGAAATTACTGAAGTTCCTAACTATAGCAATCTATGGAAGGAGTTTAAAAGTGAATTTGCCTCACTCACTCACAGTACTTACCAAACTTTTTCAGACAATCTCTTGACATTACTATACAAATACACCTCTTGCATTCCATCCAATATAACACACTCTCCAGACATTTCACTCTATGATCATATCAAAACAACAACAGCACTAGCCATCTGCCTTTACGACCTTATGTGCTCCGGAGAAAAACCAAAAGATCGTTTTCTCCTTATTGGTGCCGACCTCAGTGGTATTCAATCTTATATCTATCAGATAGTATCAAAACATGCTGGTAAAAACCTTAAAGGTCGATCTTTTTATATTCGTGTGTTATCAGACGCAGTTGTGCGCTATCTAATGAAACGATTAGGCCTCTTTCAAGCAAATATCATATATAATAGTGGTGGAGGATTTTATCTTCTAGCACCTAATACAACTGATATCAAACACAAGCTTAAAACAGCTATCGAAGAAATTGAAAGAAGAATATTTACAACACATGGAACATCACTATATGTTGCAATTGATAGCATTACTGTTTCTGATGATGCTTTACTACATAGAAATGGGGAAGATATAGGTAAACTATGGGGGGGATCTATTTATAAAAAGAGATCGACGAAAAAATCAAAGATATGCAACAATGATGGAAGATGATTATAAAAGATTCTTCACCCCACAATCAGGACTCAATAAATTTGATTGTATCTCTGGCGAAGAAATTCCTGCCAACGAACAAAGCTACAGAGAGGGAGACCTTTCACCACTCCGTTATATTACAAAAGAACAAATAATTTTAGGCCATAAACTCCGTGATTTTGATTTACTTATCATCAGCGAATCAGAAGTACCTTATTTAGCAGACAAATGTTCTGTAGAGCCTGCTCAATTAGGCTTCCATTACTATCTTCTAAAACAAGAAGAATTAATAAAAGTAAAAGATAAAATATGTTTTGAAAAAGAACCGCTAACTATTTTACAAGCCAATACAAGCAAAGATGGTGATAATCTTGTAAAAATAATCGAGAATTCTAATAGCATCTATGGTTTATTCTACTATGGTGGAAACGAATTAGGCTGCACAAGAATACCAACTTTTGAGGAACTATGCCATAAATCAGATACAGATAATGCTTTTAGGCGATTAGGAGTTCTAAGAATGGATGTCGATAACCTTGGACGTATATTCCAAGCTGGTATAAATCCTCAATATACATCTCTATCACGTTATGCAACATTAAGCCGTTCGTTCGATTATTTCTTCTCAGGTTATCTAAATGAGATCTGGAGAGAAACAGATCCAAGTAAATCAATCATCATATATAGTGGTGGTGACGACCTTTTCATTGTTGGTAGTTGGGAAAAAACTGTTGAGATTGCAAAACGTATAAGAGAAGATTTCCGTAAATACACTTGTAACAATCCCAATTTAACTATATCTGGTGGTGTCGCCTTGCTATCGCCTAAGTTTCCAATAATGAAAGGTGCAGAAGAAAGTGCTATTGAGGAAGATAGGGCTAAAAAACACCAATGCATGGAATTAGAAAAGAATTCCTTTGCTCTACTCAACACAGCGTTGAATTGGGATGAAGAGTTTCCAGCCGTTGAAGCACTAAAAAATGAGATAAAAGAACTGCACATTGATGATGCCATCAAGAGTTCCTTTATATCAAAAGTTCTCAGACATAGAACTAATGCAGAGATAGATTCACACAAAATTACAAACTTCAAAACCTATTGGATGATTGCGTACGATATGGGCAGGATGAAGAACCGTTCAAAAGACGTACAAGCGAAAGAATTAATTAATCAATACATAAAAGAGATATGTGGTAATAGTTCTTGTCTAAATAACAAAACTATAAAATCTTACTATCATCCTTTAGAACTATGGGCATTAGCGTGTAGATGGGCAGAATTAGAATTACGAACAAACAAATAAATTAAAAGAGAACAATTATGGTAACACCTTACAAAGAGAACAGGTATCCCGACAAGAGAAGAAACAGTTGGAATACAAACAAGGATGGGTCTGAAGCTCCAGAAGAGATTTTAACCAAAGCTAATTTCGATGAAAGTTGGATTACGGAAGGAGCCAACGAGAGACTTCCAGATTTTGCTGAAGTCCTTGGAAAATATATGGCAAGGAATGGACTTACCAATTCTAAAATCCGCAGTATTTATGGAGAAATAAAAAGAATACAAATGGGTAAATTTGAGATAGAAAAAGCTTCTTTCTTTTTACTCCGTCCGAAAGTAGCCTATGCTTTTGGAAGAGATGAAAAGAACAAAGGATTAAAACTATTCAAACTCATCTTTGAGAGAGTATATCTTCTTGTCAAAGATCAAAAAACCTATAATAATTTCTGCAATCTTATAGAAGCTATCCTTGCATACCATAAAGCGTATGGAGGAAAAGATTAAATTATTACATTATAAAGAACTATCTATGACTACAACAAGATTAAAAAAGAAAGTTGTCTATACTGGTACTATTATATTAAAGACCGGTTTACACATTGGTGGAACAAATGCAGCACTCAACATTGGTGGACCAGATAAATTTGTAGTTCGTAATCCTTTAACCAATATTCCTTATATACCAGGAAGTTCTCTTAAAGGGAAGCTACGATGTTTGGTCGAATTAGCAAATGGAGAGTCTAATGAGGGTAAACCTTCAAACAATCCACAAAGCAAAGCTGGTGCACTGTTTGGTACTGCAGGAGATAGTGAGTCAAATCATGCATCACGCCTAATTGTAAGAGATGCAGTTATGGCAACACAAAATGATGACGAAAATGAACTAAAAATATTTGGACTTAAACGTTCTGACATACCAGACTTTAGCAATACAGATTTACCATTTACCGAGAGTAAAACAGAAGTAAATATAGATCGCATTACAGCTAAGGCTAATCCACGAACTTTTGAAAGAGTACCAGCAGGTGCATTTTTCAAGTTAGAAATGATCCTAAATATCTTTGAAGGAGAAGATGAAAATAGTTTAAGAGGCACTCTAAATCAAGGAATTACCCTTCTACATGACGATTACCTTGGAGGAAACGGTTCACGTGGATACGGCCAAGTTGGAATAAAAATAATAAAAGAAGACGAAAAGACATATTGAGTATGAAGACATTCTCAATCATAAAGCTAACTAACCTCTCTCCCATTCATATAGGAATGGGTAGAGAGGCCACAGACTGTTCTGCACACACGATACATTCTGATACTCTTTCTGCAGCATTGGCAGCTATGCGGGTACAAATTAAAAGCCCTAAAGAAATTAAAGAGTTTATAAATTCTTTTTCTATCAGCTCAGCCTTCCCCTTTTGGGAAAACCATCTTTATTTACCAAAACCGCAAGGACGCCTACAGGTTAGAATCAAAGAAAAAGAAGAAAGTCTAACACGTAAAGTTCTTAAAGGAGTCCAATATATAGAAAGTAGTCTTTGGAGTCAACTAATTAAAGGAGAAATAATCTATGTAGATCAAAATCAAATACACAAGAACCTGCTCTCTGAATCAATGAACAACGGATCATTTCCTATTATCTCACGTTCACAAGTAAATGAGCGAGTTAGCGTATCAAGGGAAAAAGGGAAAGATGCAGAACCCTTCTTCTTTGAGTGGGATTTTTATCATAATAAAGCTGGACTCTATGTTCTTACTGATGCCCAAAATGAATTACTCAAAGAATTATATGAGCTCTTCACCATACTCGGTGAACAGGGAATAGGAACAGACCGAAATATTGGTGGCGGCAAATTCAAGGTTGAATATGGAGGGACATTAGAATTAGGGGAAACAAAAGAAAATAGTAACGGACAATTGCTTCTCTCACTCTATATCCCAACAGAAGAAGAACTTCCAAAACTCAGCCTCAAGAACTCCCTGTATAGCATTTTACCTCGAGGTGGTTTTATGGCTGGTAGCTGTAATGAAAAAATTCGGCACCTCCACAAAAAAAACATATATATGTTCAATGTCGGTTCTTACTTCATTACAAAAGAGCAATTACAAGGAAAAGTCGTAGATTTACAGCCCACATGGAACAGTAACGAAATGCATCCTGTCTACAGAAGCGGATTACCTCTTAGCGTACCTATTAAAATATTAAACTATGAGTAAAGTCAAAATAGATATCGTGAGCAGAGTTCATATTGGTTCTGGTGAAATTCTGCAATATGGAAGTGATTTCATAAATTTCCAAGAAGGGGGTGATAATTATGTAGGTATTATATCTCCTCGAAAAATAATATCTCTGATAAAAAATGATACAAAAACATTAGACGCTTGGATAGCAACTATTGAAAGAAAAAAATCTATCATTGAGTTTATGAAGACCTATGTTCCAAAAGCAATTACTGATGATTATTGCTTCAGAATTGATCATACGTATGAAACTCTTAAAGAAAATGACACCCTCCAAACTTTTATTCATAACGGCTTAGGAGATCCCTACATCCCAGGGAGTTCTATCAAAGGTGCAATACGCACAGCTGTCCTATCCAATATTATCAATAAAAAAAATGGAGTGGAAAATCTTGTTAATCCTACAAGGATTAATGCAAAAGCAATAGAACAGCACTTGTTAGGAGAAAATCCGAACAAAGATATATACCGTTTTCTCAAAATTGGAGATGCCGTTTTCGGTAATAATTATGAAAATATTGTAAGATTATTTAGTATTAATGAACGGGAAACAAACAGCTACTGGGATACATCTAAAAGCCAGTTAGTTGAAACATTGATGCCCAAAGATTCATCTGTCTGCGAAATAAAACTTGATTTAAAAGCTTATGGATACGCAAAAAATTATGTCCAAGAACTTCCAGAATGTATGTCATCACTCAATAAAATGTTCTCTACTATCAATCAACATACAAAGAGCTTATTAGCTCATGAAATAAAATATTGGCAAGACCATATTAATAATCCAAATGCTGAAAACGTAGATAAATACATTAAAAACCTGGAAATCATTATGGAACAGATACAAAAATGCAAAGATCCAAGTAAGACCTCCTGTATCCTACGTTTAGGAGCAGGATCAGGATGGCGATTCATTACTGGAGCATGGACTGAAACATTTGAAAAATTCAACGAAAGTATTGTTCCTGTAGCACGTCCCCAAAATCAAAGATATAGTAATTACAGCTTTCCTAAATCAAGAAGGGTTGATAGTTCCTGTAAACCTTTAGGTTTCATACGTATGACATTATTAGAGGATTAAGCAATGAAAAAAAAGGTACATATAGCGCTTGTCGGAGGTCAAACTATGCCTGTTATCCTCGGTATAAAAGAAAGTTTTCCTGACAAGGTCATACTTGTGCATTCTGAGAAAAGCGCATCTGAAGCAAAACATATAGAGAACCTCTGTTCTGAAGAATGCAATCTACAAGAATTTCCACCTGTTGATTATGATGCTATCAAAGTTTCTGTTAACAAACTATTACGCAAACTTACTGATGATGAGATAACAATCAACCTATCTGGCGGAACAAAGCCATGGTCTCTTTCATTTGCCTTACAAACACAAGGGATGAAGAATGTTACACTGTTATACATCGATCAAAATAGTATATGCTACAACTATACCCAACAAAAGAAATGGGCTTGTAAAGGTCTCAACATGGAAGAGTTAATGCAGTACAATGGTCAACTTGCAAAGTCACATATCTTATTAGATGACTATACAGAAGATGATCTTGATACCTTACAGGCAATAAAAGCTATAAGGCAATATAACTTTAACGATTTCAATAGACTAACAACACCTGGAAAAGATGGACAAAAAAAAATAAAAAATCAAAGTAAAGGAACATTTCACACCTCAAATGGCTCATACATAGAATGGGACAAAAAAGAAAATTACATAACTCTATCACTGAATGGCAAATATGGATTTAAAGAAAACACATTTGAGTCCCCACACATTATGCAGATTATTTTCAACTCAGGCTGGTTTGAATACGAGGTTGCACAGATGGTCAGCAAATGGAAATATGCCAAAGAGATTTGGTTAAATACCATTTATCCATATAATAACAAGTATCCCAAAAATGAGATAGACATAATTGTCAATACAGGTTATAAACTTATTATGATTGAGTGCAAGACCCAAATATATGACAACACGGATATAGATAAATTCAACACAGCTGTAAAAAACTATGGTGGATTAGGGTCTAAGGCACTCTTCATTACAGATGCAAAGATGAAGCCAGAAGCTATAGAAAAATGTTCAGACAATCATATTCTCTCTTTTAGTATGAAAGATTTTGAAAATCGACAGTCAGCACAAGAATCATTATTCCAACTACTCGACAAAGAACTTTTTTATATAAATACCAAATAGTAATAAAATAATAATGGCACGAAAATTATTCATATCCGTTCTCGGGACGGGTCTATACGAAAAAGGTGTATATACACAGGGAGACTTCAGGTCAAGTGAAACAAGATTCATCCAGCAGGCAACACTTGAGTTAATTGGATGTAAAGAGAATTGGACGGAGGAAGACAGGGTTTGCATCCTGCTCACTGACAAAGCGAAAGTATCAAACTGGGAGGTATCATCACGCGAACATCCACATACGAAGGAGAAAATAGCCTATGAGGGATTGAGCACTTTACTCCAGAAAATGGATTTACGTTCACAGATTATACCTGTTTCAATCTGCGATGGAAAGAATGAGGACGAAATGTGGAAGATATTCCAAACTACATTTGAGCTAATACAGGATGGGGATGAACTTTACTTCGACCTCACCCACAGCTTCCGCTATTTACCAATGCTCATCCTTGTTCTTGGCAATTATGCCAAGTTCCTAAAGAACATACGTATAGCACATATTTCATACGGCAACTATGAAGCACGCAACGAAGAGGGTTCCCCAATCGTAGATTTACTTCCACTGACAGTTCTTCAAGACTGGACCTTTGCTGCTGCCGATTTCCTACACAATGGACGTAGCGAACAGCTGACACAACTAACCCAACAAGTGTTTAAGCCAATTCTGCGTAATACTTGTGGTCAAAATAAGGAAGCTAGCAATTTGGAATATTTCTCCAACTCTTTGCAGAGGATGACAAATAATCTTCAAATGTGTCGTGGACTTGAGATTACTCATAATGATAACATTGCTAAATTACAGAAGAACATCGAAAACCTCTCAAAAGAGATCATCATTCCTTTAATTCCTATAGTTAATAAAATAACGCAGTCCTTTACAAGGTTCTCTACAGATTCCAATATACTCAACGGATTGCACGCAGCACAATGGTGCTACGATAATCAAATGTATCAACAAGCTATTACTATTCTACAAGAAACTGTTGTTACATATATCTGTCATAACGAAAATCTTTCTATAACTGATAAGGATGCACGTAACCTTGTAAATACGGCTTTTTATGTTATAGGAAAAAGATGGCAAAAAAGAGAAAATCTTTGGACATTTCCAAAATACGGAGAAGGAGATGAAGCTCTTAATAAAGTGCGAGAACTCATCAAACGGCCAATTATGATAGCTTTATCAAACAGTTTTGAGAACGCAACAGAAATCCGTAACGATTTCAATCATGCAGGCTTCCGTAAACAAGTATTTAGTCCTAAACAGCTTATTGAGAAAATCGAAAAGAGTATAAAAGACATACATGACATTATCATCAACGAAAATTATGTTCATCAACCTCTCTAACCACCCTTTCGCCACCTGGTCTTCCTCGCAGCTATCAGCTGCGAGGGAATATGGTGAACTGCAGGAAATTGCCTTTCCGAATATTGACCCGGAGCTTAGCAAAGTTTACGTACAGAAGGAGGCTGCTGCCTGTGTAACGATGATACTGGAGACCTACCCTACAGAAAACCTAACGGTGCACATTATGGGCGAACTTACTTTCTGCTACTATGCTGTCAGACTACTTAAGAAGGCGGGAATACGTTGTGTTGCATCTACTACAGAACGAATTGTAGAGGAGACAGAAGACCATCAGAAACTTGTACGTTTCTCCTTTGTCCAGTTCAGAGAATATTAATCATTGCTATCAAAGAAATGACAGAAAAGAAAGACAAGCAGATAATTCTGACACCTTCTCAGCAACAGGCATTCAATAAGCTAAAAGAATTCGTCAACGGTAGTAGTGCCAATACTTTCATCCTTACTGGATATGCTGGAACTGGAAAGACTACGCTGATGAAGACACTCATTAAGTGGATAAATGAGCAGAACAAAGAATTTCAGTTGCTTGCCTCAACAGGCAGAGCTGCAAAGATCCTCAGCAACAAGGCAGAATGTGAGGCAAAAACAGTTCATAGTTGCATTTATACCTTTGCTGATTTCAATCAGGATATCGAAAAGGTTGTCAAACAAATTGACGACGCAAAAGGTATTGACGATACAGGTCAGTTGCTATTGCAGTTCACATCAGCCTTTGCAAACAATTCTGATTATAACCGTAAAGTCTATATCATTGACGAGGCATCCATGATTTCTGACACTCCTGAAAAGAACCCCACGCAGGCCATCTTTGGAACAGGAAGATTACTACACGACCTCATCAACTACGATTATAAGGGCTGTTTTATCTTTGTAGGTGATGCTTGTCAGCTGCCACCTATTACACAAGATTTCTCACCAGCACTTGACCAAGAGTATCTCGAGAATGTACACAACATGACAGTTCAGTGTGCTACACTCAATGAGATTGTACGCCAGCAGGATGGCAACGACATTGTTGTCGCTGCTGCACGTATGCGTGCTCTCTATCAGAGCCCTCCTCGTATCAAATGGGGGAAATTCCCCTTCCGTGGCTACAAGAACATTAAGATTCACCCCTCACAACTCTCCATAGTCAATGCGTATATAAACAACGTAAAGAAGAAAGGCTTTGAAGAAGCTACCCTACTCTGTGGAAGCAATGCTGCTTGCAACACACTAACGAGTATCGTACGCCCTGCACTCGGTTTCCATAATTACTTACTTGAAGAAGGCGAACTCTTACTTGTCACACAGAACAACAATCTGACGAAACTGATGAATGGTGACCTTGTAAAGGTTATCTCGACAGAACGACGCATAAGACGTGCAGAACTCACTTTCTTACAAGTTGAAGTGGAAGAAATGGTTAGCAAGAGAAAGTTCTCGCTCTTGCTCATAGAAGACATACTCTACGATAATACAACCAATCTCACACAAGAGAGTCAAAAGGCACTCTTCATTGATTTCTATCGACGGATGAAGAAACAGAACATTAGACCTAAGACTGATGAGTTTAGAGCAGCCATGTTCAACGATCCATACCTCAATGCTCTCCGTGCAGTCTATGGTTATGCGCTTACCTGCCACAAATCGCAAGGAGGAGAATGGAAGGATGTATATCTCGATATTCCTCGATACCTCAGCCACTCCCCGAAGCGTTCTGCCTACCAGTGGCTTTATACAGCCATGACACGTGCCAGTGAATGTCTACACGTGGCAGATGATTTCTTTATCGGATGAAAATGTCCAACAAAGGTAATCATATAAGGAACTATTATTGTCGGATAAAAAGGAAATAGCACATCTTACTGGTCTGATACTCGTAATAATAGAGTGCATCCTATTTAATATGAGTGAGCTGGTTTCCTAAGGGACTTAGATTTAAGCGTTGAGGGTTGTAAACATCTTTCCTAACTATCATCTACGTTCATTCCAACGTTTTCCCTCAGACGTCTAAGTTTAATAGACAAGTTGTATTGGACCCAATAATAAAGAATAAAACAAGGATTATATATACTTCTAACTTTATGGAATTAATACTCAACACATTTGGTATTTCCCTTAATCGTGACAATGAAGGATTTGTCATCAACACATCTGAAGGGAAACAACGCATACCTGCTGTAGGTATAGATAGTATACAAATCAGCCGTGGTGCACAGATAACGAGTGATGCCGTTATGCTTGCGATAGAACACGAGATAGAAGTCATGTTTATGGACAAGACAGGGAAACCCATCGGACGTATATGGAGTCCTAAGTATGGCAGCATCTCTACTATTCGAAAAGGACAGTTGAATTTTGTCTACTCTCACAATGCTGTAGAGTGGATAAAGGAAGTTCTTCTTAAGAAGATTGAAAACCAACAGGCGCTTATGTTACTCTTCAACAATGACGAACACACAGAGGTCGACTCAGAAAAGAATATTGCGCGATTAGAAGACTACCGCAATAAAATCCGTGCACTCAATGGCGACATTGTCAACGACATAGCCCCAATGCTTCGCGGTTGGGAAGGACAAGCTTCACGCATCTATTTCAGTACGATAAATTCATTCCTCCCTGAGCAGTTCCGTTTCAATGTCCGTACACAACATCCTGCCCTTGATATCACAAATGCCTTCCTTAACTATGGATATGGTGTCCTCTATGGTCGCATTGAGGGAGCACTCATTAAAGCAGGAGTTGACCCATATATTGGGGTTCTACATCGTGACGACTACAATCGTCCCGTACTTGTTTATGATATCATTGAGATGTACCGCATCTGGGTAGACTATGTTGTCTATACGCTTCTTGCCCAGAACGTTATTACAGAGGAATTTTATTCTGTTCGTGAAGATGGTTCTTACTGGCTTGAAGCACTCGGACGTCGTGTGCTTATCCAATCCCTCAATGACTACATGGACGAAGTGATAACCATAAAAGGGGTAACAAGGTCTCGGTTGACAATGCTCTCCCTCTATGTTCAATCCCTTGCTCAAAAGTTTAAGGAGGAGATGTAAAAGAATAAATGGGTAAGAGTTACGAGAATCAATAATAGCTTTACACCCTACCGTTACACAATAACACTTTCATCTGAGAATACTATGCTATTATTCGGAACCAACATACAATCTGCTGCCGACGAACTAAAGAAGGTGCAGGAGGAATACCTCTACAATAGTCTTCGTAATCCTAAACCTGCCATTGCAGCAACAATCCAACAGCTGCGTATAGTCTATAGTATGGATACCAAAGGCTATGCACAGCTGAAACGAAAACTACCTTATTTCGTCTGTGGACAATTTAACCCACCTTTCCGCAGGAAAGAAAACTTTGCCTATACGGAGAGCTTTATACTCGACTTTGACCATCTATCATCCAAACAACTATCATTGAAGGCCATACATGATAACATTATCCAAGACGAACAAGTCATGATGTGTTTTACGTCGCCCAGTGAGGATGGTCTGAAAGTTATGTTCCGTCTTAAAGAACGATGCTATGATGCTGGACTGTACTCTGTTTTCTATAAAGCCTTTGCTGCGACATTCGCCATGCGACATAACCTAACTCAAGTGACTGACAGTAAGACATCGGATGTTGCACGTGCCTGCTTCGTCAGTATAGACCCTAATGCTTATTTCAATCCTAACTCAACACCCGTTGATATTAAAGCCTATCTTGACGAGACTAACCCTGATGCGCTCTTCAAGATGAAACATGAACAGGACGAGCATGACAAGGTTGCCAAGAAAAGTGACGACAGGCAGACCTCC
Source organism: Prevotella sp. oral taxon 313 (assembly GCF_003043935.1). Taxonomy (NCBI): domain Bacteria; kingdom Pseudomonadati; phylum Bacteroidota; class Bacteroidia; order Bacteroidales; family Prevotellaceae; genus Prevotella; species Prevotella sp. oral taxon 313. The sequence continues at coordinate 1,039,085 of NZ_PYXE01000001.1, read as the reverse complement.
CTACCCAAAGACCCTGACAAAGATGTATTAGCGCGTATCCGACAACAACTCAACCCCAAAGCACAAGTAGAACAACACCCAGCCTATGTACCAGAGCAACTCAACGAGATTATTGCAGAACTGAGACTCTTTATAGAAGAAACAGGATTGCAAGTTACTGAGATAATTAATATACAATATGCTAAGAAAATCCGAGCACGATTGGGACAAAAGGAGTCTGAGGTCAACCTCTTCTATGGCAAACGTGGGTTCAGCGTCGTCATATCACCAAGACTCGGGACAAATGAAGAACTGAATGAGTTACTGGCTGATTTGGTCAAATCCTTCTTACAGAAGTAATAGACTACAAACAACTACGTAACTCTGTAAGCTTTTAGATAAATACAAAACCAGTATGAGAAAACCAATCCCCTACATTGAAATCTTACGAAAACTCAGTAGAGCCGGCGTACAGAACTCACCTCCCGTCAACCGACGAACAGGTAATATCAGTGATATACAGACACTACAAGAACGTGTAGACTTTCTCATGGGAGTAGTAAATAAATCCACACGACCAGCAACCAATATGCTTTTCTTCGTCATGTATGATATTGAAAGCGACAAGGTGCGCTATCATATTGCAAAATATCTGGAACGCAAAGGATGCACCCGCATCCAACGTTCTATCTTCCTTGCCGACCTCGATAAGAAAGTCTACGACCTCATCAAGAGTGACCTTGAAGAAGTACAATCGCTCTATGACAATCATGACAGTATTATCGTATGCCCCGTCTCCACCGATCAATTAAAAGCAATGAAGATTATCGGTGAAGATATAAGTATTGACATTATCACTCGTTCGCGTAACACATTATTCTTTTAAAGGGATAAGAATATTACATTCTTGCTTCAATGGAAACAAGCACCTCTTATTAAAGAATAATTAACGCTTCGCTCTTTGACTTTCTGAAATATTATTTGTAACTTTGCACCCGCAAACAAAACGGTTAATTTCTGTTAATAAACTCATTTCCACAAGGGTAGACATACGTCAAACGACGATATACAAAGGGACACAAGTCTTTGCTCTCTGAGAGTATCTTCCATTAAAACAAGGATTAAGACGGGTATCTCTACCATTGTGACAGTTGCTTTTCCTTGCTCTGAGAGTATCTTCCATTAAAACAAGGATTAAGACCAGGAATGTCGGGAATCCCAACCGCACCCTCAGTCTGCTCTGAGAGTATCTTCCATTAAAACAAGGATTAAGACTTTGAGAGCTTGTATTGCTCTTCAAGCATGCCAGGCTCTGAGAGTATCTTCCATTAAAACAAGGATTAAGACCATTGCATTCATATCGATGTCATATCCCTTTGTTACTCTGAGAGTATCTTCCATTAAAACAAGGATTAAGACCTGGCTGGTTTAAATTAAATATTATATTCTATATTCCTCTGAGAGTATCTTCCATTAAAACAAGGATTAAGACTTGGAGTTCTATCACAAAGAAGACGAATTAGATGACTCTGAGAGTATCTTCCATTAAAACAAGGATTAAGACATTCTCAATAATACTTTTCTTTTCCATTTTGAATACTCTGAGAGTATCTTCCATTAAAACAAGGATTAAGACAGCTATACTCACGTGAGCCGTTGTTAACGACTGTCTCTGAGAGTATCTTCCATTAAAACAAGGATTAAGACAACATTCTTCTTTTCCATAATTGTAAGTAATTTAACTCTGAGAGTATCTTCCATTAAAACAAGGATTAAGACTAACCCAGGCGCCAGTAAGAGACCCTTCATTATACTCTGAGAGTATCTTCCATTAAAACAAGGATTAAGACACAGAATAGGTTTGATTTCCTGAACGTGCTGCAAGCTCTGAGAGTATCTTCCATTAAAACAAGGATTAAGACCTCTACATTAGCGTTAAAGGTGAAGACGAGGCGTGCTCTGAGAGTATCTTCCATTAAAACAAGGATTAAGACAGCTTTTAGACACGCCTTTTCATTCTCACCCATATCTCTGAGAGTATCTTCCATTAAAACAAGGATTAAGACGTTAAAGGTGAAGACGAGGCGTGCGCGTGTTACGTCTCTGAGAGTATCTTTCATTAAAACAAGGATTAAGACCGTTTAACTCGGAAACATCCCAATTAAACACGGTCTCTGAGAGTATCTTCCATTAAAACAAGGATTAAGACTACTTTGCGGATATTCATAACATTATTTGCCCATTTACTCTGAGAGTATCTTCCATTAAAACAAGGATTAAGACTATATCTAATCAGTGTTACGAATATTGTAAAAACTCTGAGAGTATCTTCCATTAAAACAAGGATTAAGACCCCTTCAAGTGTCCAATATGTGATAATCGAAATCACTCTGAGAGTATCTTCCATTAAAACAAGGATTAAGACTCCGCAATCGGATTCTAATATCGGATCGTCTTCACTCTGAGAGTATCTTCCATTAAAACAAGGATTAAGACATAGGTTTTTTGGATCTTCGACCCGATTTTTTTCTCTCTGAGAGTATCTTCCATTAAAACAAGGATTAAGACACCGAATATGTTTGGTTGCCCGAACGTGCTACTAACTCTGAGAGTATCTTCCATTAAAACAAGGATTAAGACCTGAATGTTTGATGATAATACCGAAGCGAGCGATGGCTCTGAGAGTATCTTCCATTAAAACAAGGATTAAGACAACGTCTGCGTCTTTGCAGATGTAACCTGTAACCTCTGAGAGTATCTTCCATTAAAACAAGGATTAAGACTCTATAGACAAAAGAAACAATTCCTTTGCGAAGTCCTCTGAGAGTATCTTCCATTAAAACAAGGATTAAGACTTTGCAGATGTAACCTGTAACTGAAAAACTCTGAGAGTATCTTCCATTAAAACAAGGATTAAGACTATACACCGTAACTTTTGCCAATGTATTGTATACTCTGAGAGTATCTTCCATTAAAACAAGGATTAAGACGTGTTGTGGCTTCCATTGGTGGGTATTTTGTTTCTCTCTGAGAGTATCTTCCATTAAAACAAGGATTAAGACCTTAATAGGTTTTTGGATCTTCGACCCGAACTTTTCTCTGAGAGTATCTTCCATTAAAACAAGGATTAAGACGCGTCTTTGCAGATGTAACCTGTAACTGAAAAATCTCTGAGAGTATCTTCCATTAAAACAAGGATTAAGACAGAAGAGACGGTTACCGTCTCGTTACCTCTGCGCTCCTCTGAGAGTATCTTCCATTAAAACAAGGATTAAGACGCAGGAATAGGCTCGCTATATAGCTCTTTATATACTCTGAGAGTATCTTCCATTAAAACAAGGATTAAGACATTCGAGATAATCAACAAAGTCTGCAGCGTTGTCTGCTCTGAGAGTATCTTCCATTAAAACAAGGATTAAGACGATAAGCTGTGCGAGCGATATGTAGCTAACGGTTCTCTCTGAGAGTATCTTCCATTAAAACAAGGATTAAGACCCAATCTGGAGTGCGAACTACTTTTACTTGCCATATCTCTGAGAGTATCTTCCATTAAAACAAGGATTAAGACACCCAGTGCTGTAAGGATCCATGCCGCTGAAGTACTCTGAGAGTATCTTCCATTAAAACAAGGATTAAGACCCCAACGTCGCCATCAGTCTGCACGCTTGTAGCACTCTGAGAGTATCTTCCATTAAAACAAGGATTAAGACTCATACTACCATCTGGCATGATGAACTTAACCTGCGCTCTGAGAGTATCTTCCATTAAAACAAGGATTAAGACCTTTAGCAAGCTCATATTGCTCTTCAATCATGCCTGGCTCTGAGAGTATCTTCCATTAAAACAAGGATTAAGACATCTATTTGCTTTTTAATTATATCTAAGTAAGATACTCTGAGAGTATCTTCCATTAAAACAAGGATTAAGACTTTGTGGCAATGTTCTTAAGAACTGTAACGTTCCTCTGAGAGTATCTTCCATTAAAACAAGGATTAAGACTTATCGAACTCAAACTTAAAATTTTCAAAAGTAACTCTGAGAGTATCTTCCATTAAAACAAGGATTAAGACCGTTTGAGAAAAGAGCAACTATTTTATCAAACGCTCTGAGAGTATCTTCCATTAAAACAAGGATTAAGACACCTTTCTTGCAGCTATATCTGCAGCTTTCAAGACTCTGAGAGTATCTTCCATTAAAACAAGGATTAAGACTCTACTGTTTTTCTGTACCCCATTTCTTTGAGGACGTCTCTGAGAGTATCTTCCATTAAAACAAGGATTAAGACTCTCGTTACCTCTGCGCTCTGAGTGTTTGATGATGCTCTGAGAGTATCTTCCATTAAAACAAGGATTAAGACGAATAGAAGAGACGGTTACCGTCTCGTTACCTCTGCTCTCTGAGAGTATCTTCCATTAAAACAAGGATTAAGACACAAGATTTTCCATACTCTTGTTGCTTTTGAAGTTCTCTGAGAGTATCTTCCATTAAAACAAGGATTAAGACAAGTTTTTTGTCTTTTTGATATTCATAATTTGTTGCTCTGAGAGTATCTTCCATTAAAACAAGGATTAAGACTGCAAATTTTCTTTTGTTACCTTTGGGTAATCTGAACTCTGAGAGTATCTTCCATTAAAACAAGGATTAAGACACTGGAATAACTCAGGGAAAATGCGACTTAAATCGAAGCTCTGAAAGTATCTTCCATTAAAACAAGGATTAAGACTTAATTGAGAAATCAAGACAAATGAATTTGTCCTCTGAGAGTATCTTCCATTAAAACAAGGATTAAGACCCCTGTGGTATTTACAAAACTACCAGCTAATAGGGCTCTGAGAGTATCTTCCATTAAAACAAGGATTAAGACACTTAGATACAGTTACGTAAGGCTTTTCGCTTGAACTCTGAGAGTATCTTCCATTAAAACAAGGATTAAGACGGAGATAATACTCTCATTGACTTGACCTGACTCTCTCTGAGAGTATCTTCCATTAAAACAAGGATTAAGACTGTCAAGGATTTGATTTAATGTACAAAACGCCACTCTGAGAGTATCTTCCATTAAAACAAGGATTAAGACTAATTGTTTGCATACTCTTTTAATTTTATTCGTTAACTCTGAGAGTATCTTCCATTAAAACAAGGATTAAGACAACCAAAGAGGAAATTCATCACACATTTCCATTCCACACTCTGAGAGTATCTTCCATTAAAACAAGGATTAAGACTTCTTTTTCATTTTAATAAAGTGCTTGCAAATTTTATCTCTGAGAGTATCTTCCATTAAAACAAGGATTAAGACACGCGGGAAATGTCGAATGTAGCCACATAGTCGCCTCTCTGAGAGTATCTTCCATTAAAACAAGGATTAAGACCCAAAGAGGAAACTCATCGCACATTTCCATTCCACAAGACTCTGAGAGTATCTTCCATTAAAACAAGGATTAAGACTTAGTTGTAATTTTCAAGTAGACTTGCAAGTCTCTCTGAGAGTATCTTCCATTAAAACAAGGATTAAGACATAAAGAATTACGATAGCTCTTGTCTCCATACTACCTCTGAGAGTATCTTCCATTAAAACAAGGATTAAGACCATCGGATAAATCCGATACGGCGAAATCCAAACACTCTGAGAGTATCTTCCATTAAAACAAGGATTAAGACTTGGTGATGCAAACGAGAATACTAAGCGTGCACGTCTCTGAGAGTATCTTCCATTAAAACAAGGATTAAGACAGTGTGCACGTGTTACGTTGTTAGACTCGTTAAAGTCTCTGAGAGTATCTTCCATTAAAACAAGGATTAAGACTCAGTGAATACTTGACCTTTCATGTATGACTTATAAGGCTCTGAGAGTATCTTCCATTAAAACAAGGATTAAGACCTTATCAAATCCTTCTTTAAGGCTATCAAGTACCCCTCTGAGAGTATCTTCCATTAAAACAAGGATTAAGACGTTGGTAATTTTCGATTATCATAAATAAAAACTCTGAGAGTATCTTCCATTAAAACAAGGATTAAGACTCTGGAGCCGGTAGCCTAAAACTATTTTCCATTTCCTCTGAGAGTATCTTCCATTAAAACAAGGATTAAGACCATTTACAATTCTCAAGCCATCTACTTCGTTTAGGCTCTCTGAGAGTATCTTCCATTAAAACAAGGATTAAGACACGTAGTTGTCCTTAGGTAAGACATTAATGCCTTCTCTGAGAGCATCTTCCATTAAAACAAGGATTAACACCTTTCAGCATAAGTTTTTTTTGCAGACAAGTGATTTACTGCGGCTGTCGTAAAAAGGCAGCATAACCCAAAGAGATATCCAACGTACAAAGCATTGGGAACGGCTTTGTCTTTTGTAATTACATATTTCTTTATCAGAAGCTACTATCCCTTCCTTTCCAACAAGCAAATAACAAAATAAGTAATATAAATGTTTTTGACTTATAGAAGTTTTTTCGTAACTTTGCTCTCAGAAACAAATTAAAATAAAGATTAGAACGTTATGCTTACATTAAAGCTCATCAGTGAAGAGACTGAACGCGTCATCAAAGGACTGGAGAAGAAACACTTCAACGGTGCACGCGAGGCAGTTGAGAAAGTATTAGAATATGACCGTCTGCGTCGCGAGACTCAGCAGAAGCTCGACACAAACAAGCAACAGCAGAATCAACTCTCGAAGCAGATTGGTGGACTGATGAAAGAAGGAAAGAAAGACGAAGCTAATAAAATAAAGGAAGAGGTGGCACTTTTGAAGTCTTCTGACAAAGCTCTCCAAGAGATAATGGATTTGGCTCAGAAAGACATGACCAACGTGTTACTCACAATACCAAACATTCCTAACGACATCGTACCAGAAGGTAAGGATGCTGAGGACAATGTTGTTGTAAAGGAAGGTGGCGAGAAGCCAAACCTACCTGCTGACGCATTGTGCCACTGGGACTTACTGAAGAAGTTTAACTTGGTAGATTTCGATCTTGGTGTGAAGATTACTGGTGCTGGTTTCCCACTCTATATCGGTAAGATGGCACGCTTCCAACGTGCCTTAGAGGCTTTCTTCCTCGATGAAGCTCGTAAGAGTGGCTACTTGGAAGTACAGCCACCATTGGTAGTAAATCAGGAGTCTGGTCAGGCTACTGGTCAGTTGCCAGATAAGGAGGGACAGATGTATCATGCTAATCTTGACGACCTCTATCTTATCCCAACAGCTGAGGTTCCTGTAACAAATATCTTCCGTGACGAGATTCTCAACGAGCAAGACCTGCCTATTAAGCGTTGTGCTTACTCTGCTTGTTTCCGTCGTGAGGCTGGTAGCTATGGTAAGGACGTACGTGGTTTGAACCGCTTACACCAGTTTGATAAGGTTGAGATTGTACGTATCGATAAGCCAGAGCACTCTTATCAGTCATTGGATGAGATGTTAGACCACGTTGAAGGTCTTTTAAAGAAGCTTGAATTGCCTTACCACATCCTCCGTCTTTGCGGTGGAGACATTAGCTTCACAGCTGCTCTCTGCTATGACTTTGAGGTGTGGAGTGCTGCACAAGAGCGTTGGTTGGAGGTATCAAGCGTGTCAAACTTCGAAAGCTATCAGGCAAATCGTCTGCACTGTCGTTACCGTCATGCCGAAGATAAGAAGATTGAACTCTGCCATACATTGAATGGTTCAGCCCTTGCTCTACCACGTATCGTTGCAGCTATCATTGAGAACAACCAAACCCCAGAGGGTATTCGTGTACCAAAGGTACTCGTTCCTTACTGTGGTTTCGAGATGCTCGATGACAAGATGGACTAAAGAATACAGCCCCTCCCCTAACAAGGAGGGGCATCATTACCGCGAACAACTAATTTAAACAAATAAAGTATCTAACCTAATTCTATCATCATACACCTCTATCCAATTGGATAACACCCATTGTATAAGTGGAATATAGGGGCCGTACTTTTCATATCTATTACCACTCCATGAACAAGATTATCCGTAAACAACAGTTTTCAGAGAAGGTTTTCTGCTTAGAAGTAGAAGCACCGCTCATTGCACGAAGCTGCCGTCCAGGTAACTTTATCATCGTGCGTGTTGACAACCACAGCGAACGTGTACCCTACACCATTGCGAAATCGGACCCAGTAAAGGGTACGCTCACCATGGTTATCCAAGAGGTAGGACGCTCATCAACAAAGCTTTGCCAGTTGAATGAAGGCGATGAGATTGTTGATATTGTCGGACCACTCGGCACCCCATCCCACATAGAGAACTACGGTACGATTATCTGTGCGGGTGGTGGTATTGGTATCGCTGCCATTCTCCCTATCCTTACAGCACTGAAGCAGGCTGGTAACAGAGTAATCTCTGTCCTCGCCGGTCGCACAAAGGAGTTAGTTATCATGGTAGACGATGTAAAGAAATACTCTGATGAGGTTATCATCATGACCGATGATGGTTCCTACGGAGAGAAAGGTGTCATCACCGTGGGCGTTGAGAAGGTGATACAGCGCGAACACGTAGACAAGGTGTTAGCTATCGGACCTCCTATCATGATGAAATTCACCTCTCTTTTAGCTAAGAAATACGGCATTCCTAACGATGTTTCACTTAATACTATCATGGTGGACGGAACAGGAATGTGTGGTGCTTGCCGTCTGACAATAGGTGGTAAGACACGCTTTGTCTGCATTGATGGTCCTGAATTCGATGGCGACCTCGTCGACTGGGATGAGATGTTCAAGCGAATGGGGACGTTTAAGGAGATTGAGACCTCCCCCAACCCCTCCGAAGGAGGGGAGTGCCTGGCGGGAAACAAGTCAGAAAAAGAGGCTCAAGGGAAGACAGGAGATAAGAACAACGCAGAAAATGGAGCAGCAAACTGTCAAGAAGAAAACACTTCATCCCCTACAGCCCACCTATCAGAAGAGTTGGAGGGAGCCGATTGGCGCACCACATTACGCAAGGCCCTCAAGCCAAAGGAGCGCACAGCTATAGAGCGTGTGAAGATGCCAGAGCTGGATGCCGACTATCGTGCGAAGACCCGTTTAGAGGAGGTAAATATCGGATTAACCCCAGAAATGGCTATGCAAGAGGCTAAACGCTGCCTTGACTGTCCGAAACCTTCTTGCGTAGAGGGCTGTCCTGTAAATATTCACATACCAGACTTCATTAAGAATATAGAGCGTGGCGACTTCCTCGAAGCAGCCAAGATACTCAAGGAAACATCTGCCCTACCAGCCGTATGTGGCCGTGTTTGTCCACAAGAGAAGCAATGTGAGAGCCGTTGTATCCATTTGAAGATGAAGTCACCAGCCGTAGCCATCGGTTATCTTGAGCGTTTCGCAGCCGACTACGAGCGTGAAAGTGGACACATGGCACTGCCTACTGTTGCACCATCTAATGGTATCAAGGTTGCCGTTATCGGTTCTGGTCCTGCAGGCTTAAGCTTTGCTGGCGATATGGCTAAGCGTGGCTTCGAGGTTTATGTATTTGAGGCACTGCACGAGATTGGCGGTGTGTTGAAATATGGTATCCCTGAGTTCCGTCTGCCAAACAAGATTGTTGATGTCGAAATAGACAATCTTCGTCGCATAGGCGTACACTTCCAGACCGATACTATCGTCGGTAAGACCATCAGTATAGAAGACTTAAAGGAGAAGGGCTTCAAGGGTATCTTCGTTGGATCAGGTGCCGGATTGCCTAATTTCATGGGTATTCCAGGTGAGAACGCCATCAACATCCTTTCAAGTAACGAGTATCTGACACGTGTGAACCTCATGGACGCAGCCAATCCAGAGACCGACACACCAATCATTATGGGTAAGAAAGTCTTGGTTATCGGTGGTGGTAACACAGCTATGGACTCTTGTCGTACTGCCAAACGATTAGGCGCAGACGTCACACTTGTCTATCGTCGTTCTGAAGCCGAGATGCCTGCACGTCTTGAAGAGGTGAAACATGCTAAAGAAGAGGGTATTAACTTCCTCACTCTTCATAATCCACAGGAATATAAGGCGGATGAGAAAGGTCGTGTATGTGCAGCCGTCTTAGACGTGATGAAACTCGGAGAACCAGACGCAAGTGGTCGCTGCCGTCCTGAATTGACAGGCGAGACCGTCACTGTTGAGTGCGATCAGGTCATCGTTGCCGTAGGTGTATCACCTAACCCATTGGTACCTAAGTCAGTAAAAGGACTTGAGTTAGGTCGTAAAGACACAATCGTTGTCAACGAACAGATGCAGAGTTCGCAACCAGAAATCTATGCTGGTGGTGACATCGTACGTGGTGGTGCAACCGTCATCCTTGCTATGGGAGATGGAAGAAGAGCCGCTGCAAATATGGCAGAACAACTATTAGCTTAACCCCAACAGGGGATAAATAACGAGACGAGGGTGTGTCAAACCAGACGCATCCTCGTTTTTTGTAGTAACAAGCATAGCTCTTTGTAAAAACAATCGCTCTTTATAGTAAAAAGGTAGACCCTTTTTGCGAAAAAGGTCAACCCTTTTGACAAAAAAGGTAGACCTTTTTGCTGACAAGGTAAGTATGAGGATACAAAAAAGGGACGTCCTTATTATGGCACATCCCCATTTTATTTTTAGCAATCAAAGGATAAGCAGCAACAGCCAAACGCCGTTAATCCTCACTATAAACAGTCGGGTCCTTCACACCCGCCGCTTCAAAGGCTTCTCTACGTTCTACGCACGTACCACACTTACCACAGTGTACGTCGCTACCCTTATAGCAACTCCAAGTCTTAGCATAGTCAATTCCCAACGCAGCGCCACGTGCCACGATCTCAGCCTTAGTAATATTCGTATAAGGAGCCTCAACACTAACTTTCACAAAAGTGCCCGCCTCCGTAGCACCATTCATCGCATTGATAAACTCAGGACGGCAGTCAGGATAAATGGTATGGTCGCCACCATGGTTAGCAATATACACACGCTTCAACTCATGACTCTCAGCAATACCCGTCGCTATCGCAAGCATAATACCATTACGGAAAGGAACAACCGTCGACTTCATATTCTCCTCCGCATAATGTCCCTCTGGAATAGCCTCAGCACCATCAAGTAGCGAACTCTTAAAATACTCGTGCATAAACGACAAAGGGATAGTAATATGCGGGATACCCAACTTCTCACAATGATACTGAGCATAAGGCAGTTCCTTAGACCCATGATTCTGACCATAGTCGAAAGAGATAGCCAAGGCGATAGTCTCCGCCTTATCATAAAGCAACGTAATGGAGTCTAACCCACCACTAACAATAATAACCGAATCTTTCATTACCATCTTATTTTTCTGCAAATATACAAAAAAGATAGTGTTTGATTTCACCAATCCATTAAAAATTAGTATTTTTGCCACAAGGAAATAATAACATTACAAATAATAAAGAACAAATGAAAATTAACGATTTTAACTTCGCAGGACATAAAGCTATCGTCCGCGTAGACTTCAATGTGCCTTTGGATGAGAAGGGCCACGTAACTGACGACACACGTATCCGTGGTGCTCTGCCAACACTAAAGAAGATATTGGCCGACGGTGGCGCCCTCATCATGATGAGCCACATGGGTAAGCCAAAGGGAAAGGTAAAGCCAGAGCTCTCATTGAGCCAGATTGTTAAGAACGTAAGCGATGCTCTTGGTGTTGAGGTTAAGTTCGCTAAGGACGCTGGTAACGCTGAGGCTGAGGCTGCAGCACTAAAGCCAGGCGAGGCTCTCTTGCTTGAGAACCTTCGTTACTACCCAGAAGAGGAAGGCAAACCAGTAGGTGTTGAGAAGGGTACACCAGAGTATGACGCCGCAAAGGCAGAGATGAAGGAGCGTCAGAAGGACTTTGCTAAGAAGCTCGCTTCATACGCTGACGTATATGTAAACGACGCCTTCGGTACAGCTCACCGCAAGCATGCGTCTACAGCAGTTATCGCTGACTACTTCGATGCTGACCACAAGATGTTAGGCTACCTCATGGAGAAAGAGGTTACAGCTATCAATAACGTATTGAAGAACGCTCAGCATCCATTCACCGCTATCATCGGTGGTTCAAAGGTAAGCTCTAAGCTCGGTGTAATCAAGAACCTCCTCGACAAGGTAGACAACCTTATCATCGGCGGTGGTATGGGTTATACCTTCATCAAGGCACAGGGTGGTAAGATTGGTAAGTCTCTCCACGAGGACGACTTGATGCCAGAGGCATTGAACGTAATCGCTGCTGCTAAGGAGAAGGGCGTAAACCTTTCACTCTCAGTAGCCACTGTTTGCGGTAAAGACTTCTCTAACGACACAGAGCGTAAGGTATTCCCTATCGACCAGATTCCTGATGAGTGGGAAGGTATGGACGCATCAGAGGAGAGCATCGAGGCATGGAAGAAGATTATCCTTGCTTCTAAGACAATCCTTTGGAACGGTCCTGTAGGCGTGTTCGAGTTGGAGAACTTCGCTAAGGGTACTGGTGAGATTGCTAAGGCTGTAGCAGAGGCAACTCAGGAGAACGGTGCTTACTCACTCGTTGGTGGTGGTGACTCTGTTGCTGCTGTTAACAAGTTCGGTCTTGCTGACAAGGTTTCATACGTTTCTACTGGTGGTGGTGCTATGCTCGAGGCTATTGAGGGTAAGGTGCTCCCAGGCGTTGCAGCTATCGAGAAGTAAGAGATTTTTATCTCAAACATACACAAGCCGTTACTTCATCTGAGGTAACGGCTTTTCTTGTATATACGATAGATTCAAACGGATTGGAGTTTGTATTCTCACAGAACGGGACGAAGGGTGAAGTGCTGGGAAGATGTTTCTCTTTCTAAACGGAGCAAAGGGTGAGACGCTGGGTGTTTTTTTCTCTCACAGAGCTCACAGAGTTCACGGAGCCTGTTTACTCACGTTTCGAACCCACAGAAGGCCTCCGGCCGACAGAGAGCACAGAGTGTTATAACTATTGTGATTAGTGAGGTTAACCCTATTAAATGACAGATAATAGAAGAGAGAACACGCAATGGACAGACAAAAAATGTTGGGATATTTCGCTAACTACTCCTCTCTCCATTCAGAAAGGGCGCAGAGATGGGACAAGGAAAGGCCCTTCTTCACTCGAGAACATGCCCTTCTTGCTGACAGAAGACGCCCTTCTTAGAGCAAGAAGGGCGTCTTCTCAAAAGCTGTTCAGAACTTACTGACTTGTTGCATGTTACAATCTCTACTTTAAGATATAATACATACCAGTTAAGAGGATAGTTGGCTCGATAACATGTAACGTTTTTTCATCACCTTATTAATACCACGGAAATATGGCGTGATTGCCGAGATACACTATAAGCATGTTAGTGAAAACAAAAGAATCAGACCCTTCTCTGATAGATAAATGTAAGTTTTGTACACATACAGAACTCACAGAAAGCCAGTTTCTGCCGTTACAAGTGAATTTCCCCCACATATTTTCCCACGAAAAAAAGACTTCGCTCAATAATTTATGATGCTCGGCTATGATGTACAGAGGAATGTTTTATCTAAATAAAGACAAACTACGCTATTTCATACACGCTCACTACCATTTCATCAGCAGGTGGAAGAAAGATGGTGATTGGTAAGAGAAAAAGTATAACTTTGCATCGAGATAATCAGAAAAGGTATCAAGACAAAGTACACTCATACGTAATGATTCAATAAATACATAATCAGATGAAACGAAGAAGACAAATACTTTATTTCTCCATCGCTATCCTTGTCATACTTGCCATCATCGTCGCACTGTGCAACATCAGTGTTGACAGGAATGCAGAAGGTAGGACATTCAGCGATATCAATGACGTTCCCACTATGCAGACAGCCTTGTTGCTCGGCACTAACCCAAAGACAAGAGACGGTAAAAGACCAAGTTCGTTTTACTTGGCACGTATCAATGCGACAGCAGAACTCTACAAACATGGGAAGTTCAGACAGCTTATCATTAGTGGAGACAGGCGAGAAGGATATGACGAACCACAAACAATGCGCCACGACCTGATAGAAAGGGGCGTGCCAGATAGCATCATCATGATGGATGGACAAGGCTATCGTACCCTACTGTCTTTGAGGAATAGCAAGCAATATTTCGGTATTCATGACATGATTATCATCTCTCAAAAATGGCACAACGAGCGTAGCATCTTCTTAGCAGACAAGATGAACATTAAAGCAGTGGGTTATAATGCTGATGACGTACGCCATCCGAGGGCTATATGGACACATATAAGGGAGTTGTTGGCAAGAGTTAAACTCTTTATCGACCTGTATGTTACCCATCGAGAAGACTTCTGTTAGTAGCTATTCTAAGGCATTGATTGACTGAAAAGAATAGATTTTCGATACAAAGCAACAAGAGTATAGCTTTTTATTACTACATTTGCAGTAGTATAACAATCTGTTGGCAATAGAGAGTGAAACAGCTGTTAATCATACAAAACGGGAGCACTGAGATGATGCGACTGGCGTTTGACGAGATACTTTATATCCGGTCAGACGGCAACTACTGTGTGATGACGCTTTCAAATGGGGAGGAGTTACAGTTATGGATGAACCTTAAAGCCATCACAGAGCTCATTGACCAACAGATGAGACAGCAGGAAATTGTATTCGTAAGGGTGGGTAAACAATATGTTCTCAACCTTCACTATATCTGTAGGATAGACACTAAGAAGGACCAGCTGAGCCTTTGGAGGAAAGAAATACCACAAAAGATAGTACTCAACTCCATCTCTCATAAAGCGCTGCAGCTGCTTGAAGAGGGTATAAAACAAAAGCAGAATGAGCTATAGTGACGACGACATTCAGTTCTTAGGAGGTGAGGGATTCAAGCCTTCTCAGCCAACAGACAAGCAGCAACCAGCATCCCGTAGATGGTGGAAAGGTCTTGTTCTGCTTGTTATTCTCGTCCTTTCGGCTGCAACCCTCTACTTCTGGCAGAAAGCCATGAGCCGTACCATCGCCTTTGACTACCCACTGAGTCGTACGTCAACTGAAGTCATTCGCGATTTAGAGAAGATGCCGACAGACACTTTACAAGGGGTGACGATGAAGGTAGACTCGCTCTATGGTGTGGGTATGAGACTATACGAACTACACGGACTCACGCCTACCCTATCTCGTACGGCCCCTTCTGACAGCGACTCTACCGTCTGTCTTGTCACACATGGTTGGGACTTCTATTGGGATGAAAACCATCAATACAAATACATAGGTGATTTTATCTATCAAGGTAAGGAGTATGCAAGCAACCATAATAAGGCAGGCTTCGCGATTATCGTTGGCGACAAGTGGCAAATAGGTATCGGTCAGGACGATTCCATAAAAGAGTATGTCAAAGCCCACAATGGCAGTATGTTCCGTCAATTTGCACTCGTATCAGCAGGACAAATATGTGAGAGACAGTTTGCCTTAAAGGGTAAGGTGACACGCTGTGCCTTGGCCCGTAAGGCTGGCTCTACGGCCATCTGGTATGTTGAGACAATCCACAATGAGTCGCTCTACGACTTTGCACAAGCCCTTGCCGACTACGGTTTTACCGATGCCATCTATCTGACAGGTGGAAACAACGGCAACACCTTCTATCGCACACCAACAGATAGTATTTGTGGAGTGGCTGATTGGAAGGGATATGCAGATAACCTGTTGAAATTTAAGAAAACAAAATAGAAACAAGTTAAATAGGAATATCAAATAAAAGAATAAAAGACTCATTTGTACGTAAATATATTGAAGAGGGTATGACAAACTTTAGTTCTTAAGACAATATATATATATTTTAGTTTGAATAAGATGCTTATATCTTGTTTTTTTGTATATTTGCACTATATTTTAAAAGCATTTAATCAATGAATAGGTTATACGTAACTATTCAGCGACAAGATGTATAAACTACTGTTGATTATCAACAAGTTACATAAATAGATACATACAAGTTCTGGTAAAGAATGTCATTTCGAGCCTTTTTGCCACAATGTTACGTTTATAAGTTCTTGATATTCAACGTTCATTATCGCTGAAGAGGTATTTTGTTTGTAATTAAAATATAAATAATATGGAAATTATCTCATTAAGAGGTCCCCAAAATAGTGGGAAAACAACAACACTAACGATTGTGCATGATAAGCTATTGGAACAAAGCTCTCAAAATTCTAACAATTGTTTTAAAGAAATATCCAATGGTGATTTTCTTGATGTCATAGAATACGATGGAAGAAAAGTTGGTATTGTTACACAGGGAGATTTTCCAAGTGGAGAATGCTCTGTAAAGAATCATCTCGAAGAATTAAAGGGTTTAGGATGCGATGTGGCTATTTGTGCTTGTACAATTGGTTCTGGCAAAGACAGTAACAGTATTCAAGCTGCTATCAATGCTTATCCTATGCACGATTACATTGAAAAGAAACGGGTTGACAATGCCACACTATACAACACAGCCAATCATGAAGATGCGAATAAGATAATGGCACTACTAAACCTCCAAAAAGTTTTGTTTGTCTTATTGAATGAGTACACAGATTGGGAAGGTGCTTTTCTCTCTACAGCCCTTCATGTTGGCGTAATACCAGGTAGTGAAATCAAGTACAGAGTGCATACAGTTGCTCCGACATTAGATGCAGTCTGTTCCATTGGTGGATTCAAAACATTGCCCGACTATTCTTTTGAGAATATGCCCAAAGAGTATGCAGCCTTAGTGCTTATCGGTGGCAATCAATGGAATTCTCCTAAAGCAGAACTTGTTGAGCCATTGGTACAAGAAGCATTGGATAAGGGCAAACCTGTAGGAGCTATATGCAACGGAGCATCATTTCTGTGTGCTCATGGCTTCTTGAACAACGTAAAACATACGGGTAATGGTCTCGACCAACTTAAACAATGGGGCGGTGAAAGATACACGAACGAAACAGGATATGTGAACGCACAGGCAGTGAGTGATAAAAATATCGTTACAGCAAATATTACTGGTCACTTGGAGTTCACTCGTGAAATGCTCTTACTTCTGAAAGCCAATACTCCTAAAAAGATTGCAGATTGGTATGACTTTTATAAGAATGGATTTGTAAAACAGTAGTAATACTAACAAATAAAATTGATGAGGAGAGGGTGTGTCAAAATGTATATACTATTTTGATAATCTTACAGTTTGAAACAATCCATTAAAAATGACCATTTCTGTACTCGATTTTGAGTAAAGAAATGGTCTTTTCTTTGTTTCAGGAAAAACTACTTATAGTTTGAAAGTTGTCAAGTTATTAATTTGCATTTTGACACACGCTCTTTTTATATAACTTATTGTAATAAGTCTGAGAATGATATTCTAATCTCTTAAGCGATAAAGTCCAATTTCAGAGATAGTTGGTACGGCACGCACCTCACTAATGATAAGGCGCACCTCCTTAGCGGTCTCAACAGGGAATCTCAACAAACGCTTATGCCCAACAGTTGTTCCCTCAGTAACTTTCTTCCAATTACCCTTGGCATCCTTTACTTCGAGTAAGAACTTTTCTACACGCTGCCCCTTACGGATATCCTCCTGAACAGACAAGACATTGAAGGTGACAGGTTTGTTCAGTTTAAATGAGAAGACAGCCTTACCGTCCTTCATCTTAGGACGTACAGAGGTGTCATAATTATCATCAACGACATTGCGGCCCTTACCCTCTGACAGAGAACAAGTAACCTTAGCCTTCGCCAAGAGGTTATCAGTAAAGGTTGTTACATACAACTGGCGGAAACCACGAAGACTTCTCACATCAGCATCAGAAAGTCTACCTTCCTTGTTAGGAGGGAGATTTAAGAGAAGTACACCATTCATTCCTACAGAAGTGAAGTAGATATCCATCAACTCCTTTGGAGACTTAACCTTACTGTCCTGTTCCTCATGATAGAACCAACCCGGACGAATAGACACATCAATCTCAGCTGGATACCAGACGAGCGACTTTGCCTTCTCAATCTTCTTGCGGCTACCAAGGTCCTGACCCATCATATCACCAACAGGTGCCGTCAGCACCTCCTGCTGTGAGTTCTTCGCAATAGCATCCTGGTCGAGATTATCCTTAGGCACAACACTCCATTCCATCTCACGACCACGTCCTGTCTCTGTTCCAACCCAACGTACATCAGGTCCCATAACAGCTATCACGGCCTCTGGCTGTAGCTTACGGATAAGCTCATACCAACGTACAAAGTCATACACCTGCTTCTTACCGTTTGGACCCTCACCACAAGCACCATCAAACCAGACCTCGCTTATCTTACCATATTGCGTAAGTAATTCTGTCAACTGCTTAACAAAGAAATCATTATAAGCGTCGGTTCCATACAACGCAGAGTTACGGTCCCAAGGAGAAAGGTAAACACCAAAGTCCATACCATACTTCTTACAAGCCTCGCTCACCTCACGGACGACATCACCCTTACCATTCTTCCAAGGCGAGTGTTTAACGCTATGCTCAGTATAAGCCGATGGCCACAGACAGAAACCATCATGGTGTTTACAAGTAAGGATAGCACACTTGAAGCCTGCAGCCTTTAACTCACGTATCCACTGGTCTGCATCAAGATTGGTTGGATTGAAGATAGCAGGCGACTCCTTACCATCTCCCCACTCTCTACCAGTATAGGTATTAACACCATAGTGCAAGAAAGCAGTAAGCTCCTGACGCTGCCAATTGAACTGACGAGCAGAAGGAACAACATTTGCAGCCTTACGAACAATATCTGAAGGAGAGTCAGTCGGGTTAATCACAACAACATTCTGTTCCTGAGCATGAACCGTTGAAAGAACTACCGGCGAGAATAATAAGCTTGTACAAGCTATCGTTGCCTTAAAAAGATGGGAATAAGAATTCAGCCACATAATTATAGGTAATGATTTATAAACGTATTTTTTTTATTCTATGCAAATTTAATTATTTTCATTGAAAATACCAAATACGCATACAATAAAAAGCGTTTATAAGCGTTATAAATACAATAGTTAGAATTGAGGGAGTGCAGTTCTCATCACAAGAGGTTTATCTCATTGGTAAATTAAAGTTAAATTTAACCTTTTAGATAAGTAAAACCACCTCTTCAACTGTTACTTTCTTTAGAAAATCATAGATAAAGAAAATGAGTCTAAACCCTAAGAACCTAAAAGAAGAAAATAAAAAGCTGCATAGTCCTGCAACATGGGTTCCTACGCTTTATTTCGCCATGGGTATGCCTTTCGTCGTACTCAATATGGTTTGTACATTAATGTATAAAGGAATGGGAGTATCTGATGGACAGATAGCCTTTTGGACATCTCTTATCATGCTTCCATGGACCTTGAAACCACTATGGAGTCCGTTCTTAGAGATCTATAAGACAAAGAAGTTCTTTGTTGTATTGACACAGCTGCTTACAGGTGTGCTTTTTGCCTTAGTAGCCTTTGCCCTTCATCTTCCTTTCTTCTTCCCTGTTACAATAGCGATACTTGCGGTTATTGCTATGAGCGGCGCTACGCACGATATTGCTGCGGACGGAACCTATATGTCTGTGCTCTCAAATGAAGAGCAAGCAAGGTGGATCGGCTGGCAAGGAGCTTTCTATAACATTGCGAAGATAGCAGCTACAGGTGGGTTGGTCTACCTTGCTGGTACGTTTATTGAGCATTTCGGTGTAACAAAAGCATGGATGTTTATCATGCTCATTATCGCTACTATTATGATAGTGATTGGTTGTTACCACTTCGTCATCCTACCAAATCCAAAGAAGGCTACAACAGATTCGCCCAAATCACTAAACGAGTCATTAGTAGAACTGGTAGAGGTATTTGTCGACTTCTTTAAGAAAAGACACATTATATATTATATATTCTTCATTATCCTCTATCGTTTTGCAGAGGGTTTCGTCATGAAGATAGTTCCTCTCTTCCTTAAAGCGTCACGTGCTGACCAAGGTTTAGGATTGAGCGAACAAGAGATTGGACTCTGCTATGGTACCTTCGGTGCTGCAGCCTTTGTTATTGGCTCTATCCTTGCAGGCTATTACATTGCTTGGAGAGGGTTGCAGAAGAGTCTCTTCTCACTTGCATTGGTATTCAATATCCCATTCATAGCTTATACATTCTTAGCTATCTATCAACCAGAGAGCCTTTGGCTGATTGGCGGTGCCATTGTAATGGAATACTTTGGGTATGGCTTCGGCTTTGTTGGACTCTCCCTCTTTATGATGCAACAGATAGCACCGGGCAAACATCAGATGGCTCATTACGCTTTTGCAAGTGGTATCATGAACTTAGGAGTGATGTTGCCAGGTATGCTGAGTGGCGTTTTCAGCGATATTTTAGGTTATCGCCGCTTCTTTATCTTCGTATTGATATGTACCATCCCAGCCTTACTGGTTACATGGTTCGTACCATTCACCCATCCAGACAATACAAAGAAAGAGAAGTCAGAAGCACAAGAATAGAATTAATAACATAATAAACCAAAACATAATAATTAAAACCAAAGAGTATGAGATTAATCATAGAACCTAACTACGAAAAGTTATCTAAATGGGCAGCAAACTACGTTATTGAGCGTATCAATGCTGCTAAGAATCAAGACAAGCCTTTTGTTCTCGGTTTGCCAACTGGTTCTTCACCAGAGGGCATGTATGCTGAGTTGGTAAAAGCATATAAAGAAGGGAGAGTAAGCTTCAAGAATGTTGTTACATTCAACATGGATGAGTATGTAGGACTACCTGAGAACCATCCACAGAGTTATCATTCATTCATGGCAGAAAACCTCTTCAATCATATTGACTGCCCAAAGGAGAATATTCATATATTAAATGGTAATGCAGAGAACCTCGAAGCAGAGTGCCAGCACTATGAGGAGATGATTCGTGAGGCAGGTGGTATCGACCTCTTCTTGGGTGGTATCGGCCCTGATGGTCACATTGCCTTCAACGAACCAGGTTCGTCTCTTCGCTCACGCACTCGTATCAAGACATTGACATCAGATACACGTATTGCAAACTCACGTTTCTTTGACAATGATCCTAACAAGGTTCCTGTACATGCACTGACAGTAGGTGTTGGTACAGTAATGGATGCTAAGGAAGTATTGATTCTTGTGAATGGTCATAACAAGGCTGAGGCTTTGCGCGCAGCCGTAGAAGGTCCGCTCACACAGAAGTGGACAATCAGTGCATTGCAGATGCACGAGCACGGCATCATTGTTTGTGATGAAAGTGCAACAGACAAGCTAACAGTAGAAACATACAAATACTTTAAAGACATAGAAAAGGAGAACTTGTAATGAAACTGAATCTAAGTTCACAAATTGTACTCAATCAAATACCTGAGGAGTTTTATCGTCCTGCAACAGCTATCGAACGCTCTGAGATAACACGTTTTGAGAAGGTTCCTACTGATATCTTCCCAACTATTGAGGAAGGAACTATCGACATTGCTAATCATCTTGAGGCTGATATCAAGAAGAGAGAGCAGGAAGGAAGGAAATATGTTATGGGCGTTGGCTCTGGCTCTTCGCTCACTCCTATCTTCCAAGAGCTTATCAAGCGTCATCAAGAGGGCAAGTTAAGTTTCAAGAATGTTGTTATCTTCAATGCATACGAGTATTTCCCACTAAGCGTAGAGAACGTAAACCGCAGTATCAACCAGCTTAAAGATCGCTTCTTAAATCATATTGATATTGATGCCGAGAACATCTTTACACCAGATGGTACTATCACTCAGGACGATGTACAGGAACATTGCCGTCAGTATGAACAGCATATTAAGGAGTTAGGTGGCCTTGATGTCATCCTTTTAGGTATTGGCCGTATGGGTAACATCGCTACCAACGAACCAGGTTCAAGCCTTACCTCTGCTTCACGTCTTATCTTGATTGACGAGACATCACGTGAGGAGATGAAGATGAGCTTCGGTTCTCAGGAGTCTGTACCTCCATGTTCTATCACCATGGGCGTCAGCACTATCCTCGCAGCACGTAAGATTTACCTTACAGCATGGGGCGAAGAGAAGGCAGACATTATTAAGAAGACTGTTGAAGGTAAGGTTAGTGACGCTGTCCCAGCATCTTTCTTGCAGACACATAACGATGCACATGTTGTTATAGACCTCTCTGCTGCAGCTAAACTAACACGTATTCAGCACCCTTGGCTCGTAGCATCATGCAAATGGACAGACAAGTTAGTACGCTCTGCACTTGTTTGGCTCTGCCAGATTACAGGTAAGCCTCTTCTCAAGTTGACCAACAAGGATTACAATGAGAATGGTCTTAGCGAACTCCTTGCGCTCTATGGTTC
Organism: Prevotella sp. oral taxon 313; assembly: GCF_003043935.1. Lineage (NCBI taxonomy): Bacteria > Pseudomonadati > Bacteroidota > Bacteroidia > Bacteroidales > Prevotellaceae > Prevotella > Prevotella sp. oral taxon 313. The sequence continues at coordinate 1,016,837 of NZ_PYXE01000001.1, read as the reverse complement.
TGCATACAATGCAAACATCAAGATTTTCAATGACCTCCAGCATACTATCACAGGTTGGCCAGGTGGTAAGCCAGATGCTGACGACACCTATCGTCCAGAACGTGCTAATCCATTCCCAAAGAGAGTGATTGTATTCTCTCCACACCCTGACGATGATGTTATCTCAATGGGTGGTACCCTCCGCCGCTTGGTACAGCAGGGACATGATGTCCACGTGGCTTACGAGACATCAGGTAACATTGCCGTAGGTGATGAGGAGGTTGTACGCTTCATGCACTTCATCAACGGTTTCAACCAGCTCTTTATCAACAGCCAAGATGAGGTTATCAAGTCTAAGTACAAAGAGATTAAGGAATTCTTGAAGAACAAGAAGGAAGGAGACATCGACTCACAGGATATCCGTACCATCAAGGGACTTATCCGTCGTGGTGAGGCTCGCACCGCTTCAACCTTCAACCAGATTCCACTCGACCATGTTCATTTCCTCGACCTTCCTTTCTATGAGTCAGGTAAGATTGAGAAACTTCCAATGGGCGAAGCAGACGTGAATATTGTAAGAGAACTTATTTCTAAGGTTAAGCCACATCAGATTTATGTAGCTGGTGACTTGGCCGACCCACACGGCACTCACCGCAAGTGTACAGATGCTGTACTTGCTGCTATCGACCTTGAGAAGGAAGCTAAGGCAGAGTGGTTGAAGGACTGCCGTGTATGGATGTACCGTGGTGCATGGGCAGAATGGGAAATTGAAAACATCGAGATGTGCGTTCCTATCAGTCCTGAGGAGCTGCGTGCAAAACGTAACTCAATCCTCAAGCATCAGAGTCAGATGGAGAGTGCACCATTCCTTGGCAATGACGAACGTCTCTTCTGGCAGCGTTCAGAAGACCGCAACCGTGCTACTGCTAAGCTTTATGATGACTTAGGCTTAGCTTGCTACGAGGCAATGGAGGCATTTGTAGAGTATAAGTTTTAGTATTAATTCGCCTAATCACGATTAATGTATAAAAAGATCTTATTAACTGTTTACCTCTGTATCTCACTCTTACAAGTAGGTGCAGTAGGAATAAACAAGAACAACAATATCAAGAACGATGATGGTTTTACCACCATCGTTTTTGATAGAGCGAACAGCCCAGTGCCTTACCGTATCCCAGCCATTACTGAGACACGTAAGGGTACACTGTTAGCTGCTTGCGACTTCCGCCTTAGTCATACCGATGTAGGATGGAACAATAGAAATGGTTTGTGGCAGATAAACATTGTCATGAAGACGAGTAAGGACTTTGGTAAGACTTGGTCTGACACTGTTTGCGTGGCACGAGGTAACGAACATGCGGCCGACCCCGTCCGTACTGCGTTCGGTGATCCAAGTATCATTGCTGACCGTACGTCAGACAATGTGCTCCTTCATTGTGTAGCTGGTAAGAGTGCTTATCAAACAGCTACTCGGCAGAACCCGCAGCATGCTTACTTCTTCCACAGTACTGATGGTGGTAAGACATGGGACAATGGAACAGATCTTACCGAGATGATTCACGGTCTCTACGATGGAAAGTTGCCTAATGGTGGTAATCCAGATGGTATCTTCCTCACATCAGGTAAGATTATGCAGAGCCGTTACATCCGCAAAGGCAAGTTCTATCGTCTTTACGTAGCACATCCTATCCGTCAGAAAGGCGTTGACCGTTGCGGTACTTTCGTTATCTATTCTGATGACTTCGGTCACACATGGCACGTCTTAGGTACTCCTTCAAAGGCTCCTTCTATTGCACAGGATGAGTCAAAGGTTGAGGAGATGCCAGATGGTAGTGTATTACTTAGCTGTCGTGACGTTTATGGAGGTAGACGCTTCAACATCTATACTTACAAAGATGCTGCGAAGGCTACAGGTAGCTGGGGCGAAGAGGTTATGCCACAGAATATGACAGGCAAGCAGGTAAATGCCTGCAATGGTGGTATTCTGATTGTTCCTGCAAAGAGAATAGCTGACGGCAAGAAGCTTTTTGTAGCCCTTCAGTCAGTTCCACTCAGCGCACGACGTGATAGTGTAGGTTTCTTCTATAAGGAGTTAGCATCCTACGCAGACTACTCTACTGCCCATGCATTAGGTAGCAACTGGAAGAAAGGTTTGCGCGTAACCGACGAATCTTCATGCTATTCAACAATGGTACTTATGAAGAACCAGCGCATTGGCTTCCTCTATGAGGTACGTGGACAGAATGACGGCTATGATATTGAGTTCAAGAGCCTATCATTGAAGGCGATTACTAATGGAGAATATGATATTCTTCCATACGTTGATCGTTCTAAGTACATGGTCGATGCAGCTAAGGCACATCAGACCAAAGCACCACTTGCTGTAAAAAAAAAGCAAGTGAGAAGAAAGAAATAACAGCCTGGAAAGGCGAACGTATCGGACTTGAGTTCTCGTTACCAGAGATGGTAAAGGGCAACTTAAAACTATCAATGAGCTGTAGCAATCGACTCCTGTCGACTGCTACAGCTCATTTTCTTTCTGCCGTTATCACTGATGACTTCCAAAACTGTGGTAATCACCCTGATTCCTTACAGACTTGGCTCATGCCCGATATCATTGGTGACGACAGCATAAAGGCCGACGATCCAATGTATAGCAAGTCTGCTTGGTGCACGATTGAGGTTCCAAAGAATATTAAGACTGGTTCCTATAAGATTAACCTACAACTACTACAAGACGGAAAGATACTCAGCACCATCCCATTCACTGTTAAAGTACTCAATCGGAAGCTCTCCCTCTCTGATAATTTCCACCTTAATTTCTGGCAACAACCCTACGCTGCCAGCAGATATTATGGCGTAGCTCCTTGGAGTCAAGCACATCTTGATATCCTCCGTCCTTATATGCAGTTGCTGGCACGTGCTGGACAACGCAATGCCTCAGCTATCCTCTTCTACGAACCTTGGGGCGTACAGAGCAATGATAAGTTCGATGCGATGATTGAGACGACACGAAAAGCAGACGGAACATGGTCGTATGACTATACAGCCTTCGACCGTTGGATTTCGTTCCTCGACTCTTGTGGTATCAATGGAGACATCAACTGTTTCTCAATGGTGCCTTGGGACATGACTTTCACCTATTATGACGAAGCCTCAAAAAGCTATAAGGACCTTAAAACTACGACCAACAGCAAAGAATACAGCGACATGTGGATTCCATTTCTACGTTCCTTTGCTGACCATCAAAAGGAGAAAGGATGGTTTGACAGAACCGTCATAGCGATGGACGAACGTTCCCTCGATGCTATGCAAGATGCCTATCGCATTGCGCAGGAGGCTGCACCGGGTATTAAGATGTCGTTAGCAGGAAATTACCACAAAGAACTTGTCGATAAGATCTATGATTATTGTATTGCATGGAAGCAGCAGTTTACACCAGACGACCTTGCTTTGAGGAATTCGAAAGGTTGGATTAGCATCTCCTACACGGCTTGTCCCGATGCAATGCCAAATGTGGGTAGCAACAACGAACCAATCGAAGCAACCTACCTCCCACTCTATTGCCTTGCTAATGGCTTCAATGGTTTCCTTCGCTGGGCATGGATGAACTGGACTGATAACCCTATGTATGACAGTCGCTTCAAGTTGTTCACACCAGGCGACACCTACATTGTATATCCAGGAAACCACTCAAGCCGTCGTTTTGAACATATCATAAGAGGTGTACAAAACGTTGCCAAGATTGAAACACTACGCAAGGAATATAAACAACAGAAGAACTTGAAGGCCTTACAACAGTTAGAGGAAACGCTCTCCCTATTCATGAATCCAACACCTAACGAGGCTGAATTAAAAGGAAACATAGAAAAGATGGAATATCTACTCAATAGATAAACATAATAAGGAGAGACTCCTCATTATACGTTGTGATAAAGTTCAAATAGAGTAAGGAGGAATTTCTCGATACTACTATATTACGAATATATTCATTTCCTGTCATTTATAACATTTCAAGTAAACCGATTATAAACTTACAAATTTAGTCTCTACATGAGATGATAGAGATGACAGGAAACGTTGTCTTTAAGGGGATTGCCCAGTCAGCAGCACATTGAGAGACAGAGTTAATATCCTTCACAAACGGTTCTGCCCTATACAATAAAAGAAACAATATTCCTTTCAATCTATTAAATAACGTCAAATGGACAAAAGGAGGGACCATCTTACATCAAAAAAGACCTATTTAGATTACTCATCTGTAGGAACTTTCATACCTTTGTAGCAAATAAACAACTTATTAAATAACCAAATGGAAGACAAATTAGTTTCTAAACACATATTGGATGCAAGCCAATATGTAGGAAAAGGAAAATGGAAAGGAGTTATACAGGGTTGGGTTGTATTCCTTATTATTTATGGCATTACACGCATACCAAACGTACAGCAAGCTATGTTAGACTTTGCTAATTCGATGAAAGGAGTAGCTTGGCTCTCATCTGGAGTAAACTTTATGATTCACGGTCTCTGGATAATTGCAATTCTTTTAGTAATAGGAACGCTGATAAAATGGAAAGAGAAACAACCCTTCATGGAGTTACATATCTATGAGGATGGCATCGGCTTTGTAACAATGTTTGGTAAACTGGAACGTGTTGACCACAATAAGGTTTATTTCCACTACGGAAAATATCAAAAGACCATATTTATTGATTGTGCTGTATTGGGTATATCTGCCCATAACATTCCATGGGAGTATTTCTCACAGGCCGATGTTCTACACAAGAACCTTGAGTATTATGCAAACTGGGACATGAATAAGTATCAAAAGAATTAACCTTCGTATCATCAGTCACAAATGGAGATAAACACATATTACATAATGGCCGCACTTGTTATTCTGTGCGCAATCATAGCAATAGTCATAGGGGTATGGTACAATATCAACTACGGAAAGTTTACACCAAAGATTGAGATTTTCTCAGATGGAACTGGTCGTATGCTCTTCCTTGGTGTCTCTGAACGCTGCAAGAAGCAGATGGTTCGTTTCAACGCAGAGTATCAAGTTGGCCAAATCATCAATTATCAAGGAAAGAAATATGTCATAGAAGAAATCAAGCCTATTACTACAATAGACGCTAAATATCTTGGTCCACGTCATGGTCTTGCTGCTTACTTAATAAGAGCATAACCCTTAACAAGTGAAAATCGAGTAGAAAGAAAACAAAGCCTTTCCTTTCTACTCGATTATTGTTTTCTGTCTATACGTTTATAGTCCTTTTATTTATTCCTCTTATGGGATAGGGATATAAACAACAAAAGTGTTTTCCTCAGATAAATTAGGGTTCTTCCGTTAAATGTGTGGACTCTTTTCGTAGTGCTTTAACGTAAGAGCCAAAGTTACTCATTAAACAAAAATATGGCTGAGACAGTCAACTATCTATCCTATTTTCATCCTCTTTCATTGAAAATCTTTTCGTTTTAAGATTTCGAAAATCTGCAGACAAGGGTTTGAAAAATCATTACATAATTTCAAGGAAAATACCTATAACTAACGACAAAAATACACACATGAAGCAGGTTTGCAATCAACAGGATATCAATTAGTTACCAGGTATAAAGTAAAAGGTGCTTAGTTGGACTTCAAAAGGGCGTTAGCAAGGGTCTTAAAGAGCATCTTTTGCAAGCCAAAAGGGCGTCTTTTAGAAGCCAAAAGAGCATGTATTCAAAATTATGATGTGAAAAATTATAACAGAATAATAAGTTATTAGCCTAATTAGCCCAATTGGACTAAATAGCCTAATTAGGCTAATAGGAATAAATTGCTTATAGACGATAGATAGACATCACACCTAATTACATTTATCATATAGTTTACCCCCCCTTATAAAACAATCTTATTGGAGGTAAGCTTACCATGTATGTGGATTAATCTCATTCTATTAACAATCTACACATTTAACGGAAGAACCTAAATTAGCCGTTAGCTTTATTCTATTCAACGACAATAACAAGTCTGTAACATCTCTATCAACAATGTATCAGATACCCAGATACGCTTAGTATAACCAGTGAACACCGAAGCTGTCGATTACTTACACAACTCAAGATGCTGTTTAGAAATGAAGCAAATCACTCGCAGTAATATGATAAACGAATAAAGGTAGATATGCTGTTTATGTGTTAGAACGCCTATTCTACTAAAGTCTATAAAATCACACCTACTTATTAGGAAGCCCACACAAAAGAATATTCAATTAAAGTCTTATCGAACAGCAAGATAGCACAAGCTACGAAGGAGTATCCTAAACCAAAATCTACACGTTGAAAGACATTACTCAAATATATGCAAAATAATCTGTATGATTTACGATGGGAGTTAAATGTTTTTGTTATCTTTGCAGATGTAACAAACTAATGCACGATGAACAGAACCAACAAAGTATTACTTATTTATACAGGTGGCACCATTGGTATGGGACACAACCCACGGACAGGTGCATTGGAGCCTTTAGACTTCAACCATCTTGTTGACAACGTTCCTGAGTTCAAACTCATCCCTACGGAGGTCGATACCTATCAGTTCGACCCTCCTATCGACTCTTCCGACATGTCACCCGTGCGTTGGAAGCAGTTGGTAGAAGTGATTTCCGACCGCTATGACGAGTATGACGGTTTTGTTGTCTTGCATGGTACAGACACGATGTCATACACAGCTTCGGTCTTGTCGTTCATGTTTGAGAACCTCACCAAGCCTATCATCCTTACAGGTTCACAACTCCCTATCGGGCAGCTACGTACGGATGGAAAGGAGAACCTCATGACAAGTCTTGAATTGGCATCTGCTCATCAATTAGACGGCACCCCAATGGTACCCGAGGTTTGCATCTACTTTAGTGGACATCTCCTTCGAGGCAATCGCTCAACAAAGCAGAATGCAGACGAGTTTAATGCGTTTGACACCTTTAACTATCCTCACCTCTGCGAAGCTGGAGTAAATTTCAACTTTAACGAACATAATATCTTAAAGCCAGACTTCACGAAACCGATGCTACCACACTTCGAGTTAGATAATAATGTGATAATCTTCTCTCTCTTCCCTGGTATCGAGGAGCATCTTATTCATCACATGTTTGATGCTCCAGAGTTGCGTAGTATTGTCATGCGCTCGTATGGAAGTGGCAATGCTCCACAGCAACCTTGGCTCATGAACTTACTCCGAAAGGTCACAGAACGCAATGTCATTGTGGTCAATATCAGTCAGTGTATCAGCGGACAAGTTGAGATGAACCGATACGACACAGGCTATCAACTCAAGGACGCAGGCGTCATCAGCGGTTATGACAGTACGGTTGAAGCTGCCGTAACGAAACTGATGTATCTACAAGCGAAGTACAACGATACAGAGACGATACGCAAATACATGAAACAGTCGATTGCTGGTGAGATTACTATCTATAATTGATAGGCAAACAGCAAACGACCAATAGGAAAGAAAACAGCCCAATATTTCCCACTCCCCCAACAAGTTAATTGACATTAAAAGGGGAGAAGAAAGGGAAATATTGGGCTGTATTGTGTTTGTTAGAACTTATTGCAACGCTCGAAGAAACCGATTTCTTCAAGTTCCTTCTTCATCCGCACCTCTTCTTCATCCATCATATTCTGGAATGGAACACGGTTAGGACCAAGGTCGAAGCCCATCAACTTCATAATACGCTTACCTCCAACGATATTGCCACGGAAGTGACAAATGACGTTGATAACCTCCTGTGAGAAATTCTGCTTCTCTCGAGCGGTCTCGATGTCACCCTTGTTCCATGCCTCGATGATACCTGTCAGCTCACGACCATTATAATTGGTTGTACCACCGATACCACCTTTAGCACCGCCTTGAGCAAGACTTGGGAGGATAGTCTCGTCCTGTCCGTGTAGCATATCAAACTTTCCATCCTTGTAAAGACGGCATTGATTATACTCATAGAGGCTCTCGAAGGTGTATTTGATGCCTGCGAAGTTAGGAATACGACCATCGACAGCCTTCAAGAGGTCGAGCATTGGTAAGAAAGCACCATTGAAGGCAGGGATGTGATAATAGTAGAATGGAAGTGAAGGAGCCGCTGCTGCTATTGTCTCACAATATTTCACTAACTCCTCAATACGCCCAATCTTTGGGAATGGAGGTGCCATAGCACCAATGCCCCATGCACCTATCTTCGCTGCATGTTCGGCCAATCGCACACTCTCACGCAGGCAGCAACTACCCACGTGCACAATGACCTTGAAGCCTTCTGGGGCTACCTCTATCCAGCGTTCAGCCAACTGCATGCGCTCTTCTGTGGTAAGCATGTAGCCTTCACCAGATGAACCATTAATGAAAACTCCCTTCAATCCGTTCTTTTGCAGCATTGCTGCATAAGCCTCTATAGGCTCAAGATTGACATCGCCATTAGCATAGAATGGCGTGAACGGTGCGTCAATTAATCCGATAATCTTTTCCATAAACATTGTTGCCCTCCACCTTTATTCCTCAAAGAAGGGGATTTCATGCGTGGGAGAGGCGATTATATGTGATAATAATAAGCAATTATAAACATTTCTTACTCCATGTTGTCGGTTGTTGGTCGTAGGCAAGAGAGCTGTAAGACCAGTGCTAACACAACAATACCACCTAAGATGGCAAAGCCAAGACCGAGGTCACCTCCATCCGTCCACTTGCCCAACACCTGTGTAACAGCAGCTCCCGCAAACACGCCCGTCATGTTCATAATGCCATAGGCAGTACTGCGATACTTCGAAGAAATGAACTGACAGAGGATTGGCATATTGTTGGCATCAAACATACCATAGCCAATACCAAAGCATAAACCTGCTCCGACAACTGACACAAGACTATGGCCGAAACCCAAGAACATAAGTGCCGGAACAGTAAGACCGAGTCCTATCGCACTGGTATAGATACGTCCGCGTAAGTTACGCTGTACCCAACGGTCGGAAATAATACCACCCATGATAACACCGATGAACGATGACACGGCGATTGTTATCGTTGACATTGGTCCTGCACTTGACATAGGAATATCCAAGCTATTGGCAAACAGCGTTGGCAACCAGTTCTTTGTAGCCCAACCAGGAAGACTTGGTACGGCAAAGTAGAAGAGGATCACCCAGAAAGCCCATGTCGAGAAGACAACCGACAGACCACGGAATGGATTCTTGTTAGCTTTCGGTTCGTCATGTGAAATTGCTTTCTGTCCGTGCTTAGGATTCTCCTTTAAGAAGAGAAGTAATACTACTGAATAAACAATACCGATGATACCAAACCAATGGAAAGCGGCATGCCATGAGAACATCGCTGCCAAGGTTGCACCAAAACCACCGACAGCCTGACCTACATAGAGGCCTGTCATGTGAATACCAATAGCCAATGAGCGTGACTTCCCCTCATGCCAATCGGCAATAAGGGACAGTGCTGCAGGAATATAAAGTGCTTCGCTGATGCCCATGAAGGCTCGAAGCCAATAAAGCTGGTCGAAACTCTCTGCATAACCCATAAGATAAGTCACGGCAGACCACACGAAGATACTACCTACAACAAGCCACTTACGATTGACACGGTCGGCTATAATACCCGCAAAGGGGCTCACCAGTCCGTAAATCCACAAGAAGACGGCCATCAAAGCACCGAATGCTTCTGCGTGATTGAGTTCTGCAATATCAACTTTCATAGCTTCCTGCATCGTCGACAACATCTGTCGATCCATGTAATTCAGCAGGGCTACAAACCAAAGAAGGGCAACCAATACCCAAGGATAGTATTTTTTCATAAGAAGATTACTGCCCGCTCCCACCTCTCTATCCCTTATCATGGGCAATAGTCGATTGTTTTTGGGATGTGATGGGCGATTAATAAATTATTGAAAATCCTTTATAACTCCCTTTCTGTAAGGGTAATATCTAACCATTATGACTAATAATAGACATCTTTTCAAGTCTTGTCTCTATACTCTTCTCTAAGAAGAAAGAACCAAAGGCATCAGCGTTTCGGATACTTCACAACCTTATTACTGCGCACTCTTGGCTTTAACTCGCCACCAATCACGTACAAGCCATGATGGGTCTGGGCTAAGGCAGCACCAGCACGTGCCGTTTCCGAACTCTTATAGAGCACCTTCCAGCCCGCTTTATCATAGTATAAGGTGTAGGGATTAAAGTGATACCACTCGATAGGGTGACTCAGATAATCGGGTTGAGGATGATTGACAGCCGACAAGAACACGTCTTTATTAACACCTCCCATGACCAAGAGCTGGTCGCTACACAGGTTGATAGCTGCGCCGCCACCTACGAATAGCGGTTGATTCATATCGTCCTTCGGTCCTTCAACTACCTGCCATTCATCTGTTGTCTCGTCATATATGCATCCATCCATCGCCAATTTCGCTTCTTCACCATTCCCTGCTGGAGCAAAGCCACCGAAGAGACAGAAGTGATTATCACCCATACTACCAGCTACAGGCTGTACGCGTACCATACCAGGGAACGGTTTTACGTCTTGCCATCCAGCTGAAAGATTATCTAAATCAAGGCGTAACACACGATTGGAAGCCTTACCGTCCATCGCTCCTCCTGCTATATAAAGGTGTCTACCGACCAAGGCTCCCGCCATATTGTCAGCTGTGCAGGGTAGAGATGGGAGGGTTAACACCTCGGCTTTACCGTCAACAATCTTTACACGATAGACTTTTCCACAACTGCCATCGTTGTTCATTCCGCCTACGACAATTATACTGTTATCGTATGTTACCGTGACACCATAACCCAAAGGCTCAGGAAGCATGCCAACCAACCTCCAATTCAGCTGGTCGCCATCGTCAGTTGTGGTAGCATAAATACCACGATAATAAACCTTCTTACTATCGGGAGCCAACGTATTCACAGGGAAGTTACATCCACCAGCCATAACAAGTTGGTCATCAATCCTACCTGCATAACAGGCAGACACACCCTGTTCGATACCCACCTCATCGGTAGGAAAGCCACGCATCACCATTAGGCTATCGGCATCAGAAGCATTTGCACCCAATCCCGTCAATAAAGTTATCGTTGTCATTATTAGGTTTTTAATTCTCATCGTTTTAGGTTGAATCATTGCTTGGGTTACCCCTTCCTTACTATAAAACAACTACATCATTGCTTTTACTTATGCTTAACACATAAAATCAATACTGTATTCTTTCCTCCTACAAGCCCCATACTGACGGCTTACACCAATCTTTCTGAGAGGGTAATCGCCCACTTTCAGACTCCACTTACCCATCAATTACGAATTATTATCACGAGAGGAAGAATTTATTTTCATGAAAGAAAATATTTATTGTCATGAAGAAAAATATTTTTTTCATGAAAATAATTCGAGCTTAACGTAATGTTGGGACAATAGCAAGGTAGATTACGTCATGATCGGTACGGTTCTCGAACCAATGGAAGTGACCTTCTGGACAATAATGAAGCTGCCCCACCCTTGCAATCTCGGTCTTGTCATCATAATGAACAGTCAGTTCACCACTGATAACATACATTGCTTCAAACGAGCCAACATGCTGGTGCTTCCCACTACATGCTCCCGGACGCAAAGTAGAGTACATGATACGAGCCTTATCATCCACAAAAGCACGCACATCTAACTTACCCTCACCTCCTTTGAAGCCTTCAATATGCTCTTCCGCAATCTTGTCAAAATCAATAATCATAATGTATGGTTTTTTATTCGTATATGAAGATAGTGCAAAAAGACGCTATGAGCGTTCACTCACAGATTGTCTGATGCTGTCTATCAAGCGCAAAGGTAAGAAAAAAAGCAGAGACCCCGACAGGAGTTCTCTGCTTTTTTATATAGTTTTACCTTACAGATTAGAATGTATAACGTAATCCGATCTGACCACGCCAACGGCTGTAGTAGTCGTTATAGTTACGTGTTGCATAACCACCTGTGAACTGATAACGACCGTTTCTCTGGTAGTTAACAGGGCTATAGTAGACACCGAAGCCGTCACCATAGGTGTGACCCCAGTCCTTATTCAAGAGGTTACCAACATTGATGATATCGAAGCTCAACTCAAGAGAGTTAATCTGACCAGCCACCTTGAAGCTATATTTCTGTGCAAAATGTACATCAAAGTGATGTTCGAACGCCAAGTTATCAGCGTAACGCTTGTAGAATTCACCACGATGCTTCTTCATGTAAGAGTCATTACCAATCCAATGCTTCATCATCGCACGCTGCATATCAGCCGTCAACTTAGGAGCTGTGAAGCCAGCCCCAAATACTGCGTTAGTAAGAGCATTAGCTGAGAAGTTCGTCTCCTCGAACTGCATCTTATCAATCTGCGCATCTGTAGGAATGAAGAAGAGGTCGTTACCGTTCGCACCATCCTCGTTAACGTCACCATAATAGTAGATACTATATGGAGAACCACTCTTAGCTTGATAGATAATACCCACTGTTGTCTGCCATTGCTTCTGTGCTCCATAGTTTACATGATAGTAAGCAGAAGCCTGAATGCGGTGAGGAATGTTATAAGCAGAGTTGCCCAACTCTGGGTCGTTAGGGTTACGATAAGTATAATTAAATCTCCAGTTGCTCTCAGCAACAGATGATCCACCATTGTTCACACTCATTGACTTTGTCCAAGTGTAGCTTGCCATCAAGTCAAGACCGAAGTCGAAATGCTTCTCTCCCTTCAAACTCAAGTTTACTGTGTAACCCTTTGAGGTGTTGCTAAGCTTATAGACATTTGTATATGGACTACCTGCAGTCACCTTAGAAAAGAGTGGACGATTGTCTTCTACTGGTACGCCAGCACTGCCATAGACCTCTCCTAAAGTTCTACCTGTCTGTTCGTAAGCAAGGTTCTCATACAGAATATCATTCATCGTCTTTGAGTAGATAGCCTCAGCTGTCCAGTTGATACCCAACACATCGAAGTCGAAACCGAGGTTGAAACGGAGGTTCTGCGCATACTTAAAGTTATGGTCATAGACGTTGATAGTCTGACTTCCTAATGCTTTCAGCTTATTTGCATTTGCTTCCTGACCATTAGGATTGAGCAAAAGTTCCAATCCTGTTGGAGAGTTAACATTGAATGATGATACCTGAATACCTGTGTTAGCATAGTTATTACTAATCCAAACGAATGGGATACGACCTGTGAACACACCAACACCACCACGGAGAATATATCTACGGTCCTTGTTGATGTCCCAACGGAAACCTACACGTGGACTCCAAAGAGGCGTACTTGCTAAACGCTGGTTGGTCTTTACGTTCCAACCCTTGGTGTCAGCATACTGAGCAAAAGGCTCATTAGCGGTAGGAGTGTCTATGATGATAGGGATATCCATACGCAAACCGTAGGTCAACTGAAAGTTAGTTGTTGCATCCCACTTGTCCTGTGCATAGAAACTTAACTGTGCTGCACCAAACGAAGACTCCCAGCGTGGGTCGCCTGTTACGTCTACATTAGCATGACCGTAACGGTATAGATTGATATAAGACTTCCTTGGGTCGATAGTTCCATTTACATAGTCATTATAGTAGTTGACGAAAGAGTCATAGTTCTTAAAGGTGTAACTACCGAAGAGATCTTGAAGGAAAAGGTTTGTAAACTTATACAATTCGTTGTGAGTACCGAATGTAAAGGTGTGATTACCCTTATACCATGTCAGGTTATCCTCAAGTGTATAGATGTCTTGATCCAAGCGGTTGGCCATAGAAGAACGCTCGATACCTAAGTTCACTGCGCCACCACCTACATTATTAATAGTAACGTTTGGATACTCACCACTGATAGCACGGTTGTCTCTTACACGTACATAGCTGGCACGAGCCTCATTGGCTACAGATGGAGAGAGGCGACTCTGCAACTCAGCTATGAATGAATTGGTTGTGCTTTCGAATGGGAAAGCATAGCTACTACCGTTGATTGATGTGCGTGAACCAGCATTATTCAACTGCACAGCGTCAACAAGACTCCAACGCAAAGAGGCTTTATTGGTCTCATTGATGTTCCAATCGAGTTTCAAACCGACCTTGTTACTCTTCGTATAGATGTCACTGGTGGAGAGAGCTATTGGGAAATTAACTCCTTGACGATTAGCGATGTCAGCTATCTTCTCCAAGATATCCTTTGCCTTCACAGCATCAACAGCTGACTGCTCAGAGCCTAATGTGTAAAGGTTAGGATAGGTCTTGTTGGTCTTCTCATAGTTAGCAAAGAAGAATAACTTATCTTTGATAATCGGACCACCTAAGGTTACACCTACATTATACTCGTTCTGCTTGTTGAACTTTGGTGCATAACCACCATCAGCGAGCGGATACTTTGAGCCAACTAAGTTCTGGTTGTTACCGAAACCATAGACACTACCATGGAAGACATTGGTTCCACTCTTAGTAATAGCATTAATAGCACCACCTGTGAAACCGCCTTGACGAACGTCGAAAGGTGCTACGTTTACCTGAATCTGCTCAATCGTCTCCATTGAAACAGGCTGCGCACCAGCTCTACCACCGTTCGTTCCATCACCAGAAAGACCGAAAACGTCGTTGTTGGCAGCACCATCAATCATGAAAGAGTTGTAACGGTTGCTTGTTCCAGCAAATGACATAGCACCGCTGTTTGTCGTTGTCAGCTGTGGATTAAGTCGTGCAACATCGGCAATACCATGGGTGATACTTGGCATATCAGCAATCTGCTTAGAGTTGATACTCTGTGCTGCACCAGTCTTGGTGGCGTTGACACCTGCACTACCCTTTACTACAACCTCTTGAAGTTCCTTGCTATCATCTTCGAGAGAACAAGAGAGATCCTCCGTCTCGCCCAATCGGAGCATCACATTATCAAAAGTCTTTGTCTTCTGACCGATGTAAGCTACAGTCACTTTGTACGGACCTCCGACACGCATACCTTGTATAGTATAGCGGCCATCGATGTTCGTTACAGCACGGTAAATGGTCCCAGAGGGTTGGTGAGTCGCTGTGATGGTAGCACCAATAACATCTTCACCTTGAGACATTACCTTACCACTGATTCCTGAAGTTGTAATCTGTGCCATGACAGTAGTTGTCATTGCAAGCAACAACGTAATCAAGAAAAGTAATCTTTTCTGCATAGTTTAGCTAAATAATTAATTATAAACAATAATGTTATTTAAATGTATCTGCAAAATTAAGCATTTTTTCTGATACTTACACGGGTGAGCAACGAAAAAAAACGATTTGATTGCGTACGATAAACATTTTCTCATATAACCTGATAATTGGTGTTCTTTTACCTACTACTTGTCTTATTATATATCTATTAATGCTCTTAAAAGACGGTGTTATCCTTTCTCTGCTTTAGTCCATTGACTTAGCCCACCGTTTGGAGAGACTACCCACCTATTGTAAGGACGCTTAGCACCAATGAAGCTAAATATGAAAAGTGTTATTACTCATACTCATCTTTGGACATATTCAGCATCAACGCTACCCTTATACACACAAAAACAGCTTACACTCTACGTGCAAGCTGCGACATCATAACGGCACTAAGGCCTGCAGTCTCTGTGCGTAAACGGCTGTTACCCAGTGTTACACTCTCAAAGCCATGCGCCAAAGCGTAGCGAACCTCATCAATAGAGAAATCGCCTTCTGGGCCTACCAACACCGTAATATCCTCTCCTGACAAAGACGATTCATCGTTCGAGATAGCGGTAAAGAAGTCTGTTCGTGCTATTTCCGGATAACAATGACAAATATACTTACGTCCGTGATTAGAGCAGTTCTCTATGAAATGATGAAAAGGAGACATCTCGTTTACAGTTGGTTTCCACCCTTTTCGACTCTGTTTTACGGCAGAGATAATGATTTTCTCTATCCTATCCGTACGCAAAGTCTTACGTTCAGAGAACTTACAGTCTAAGAAGCTTATCTCATCAAAACCTATCTCTGTTGCCTTTTCAGCCATCCACTCCACGCGTCCCATATCCTTTGTAGGGGCAATGGCAAGGTGGATTTTCCCACGCCAACAGGTCTCTTGCTTTAGTGTCTGTCGAATGGCATATAGGCATTTCTTGGCTGTTGCTAATGTTACCTCTGCTTGATAGAAGTATCCCTCACCATCCATAAGGAAGAGCTCGTCCCCTTCCTTCAGTCTTAACACACGTGTGGCATGCACAGCTTCCTCAGCAGGTAAGGCTGTTTCCACAGCTGCGTTAGGGACGTAAAAATATCTTGCTTCTTTCATTCTTTAGGTTTATTACATCTTCTTCCTTGGTAAGTACGCACACTATCAGGCTAATACACACATAACACACACTGCTTATCAAGAGAGTTTCGAGCGTTTCTTCATCTCATCTCTAAGCATAGAAGCCAACTCATAGTTCTCGTCTTCTATTGCTTTCTCTAATGCATGATGTAGCATCTCGACACTAAGTGCATTCACGGGTAGGGCTATCTTATTCTGACTCTTACCACTGTCAACACTCTGTCGATTGAAGAGATGCTCCTCCATAAAGATGTTTAACTTAGCTATCTGTGCCAGTAAAACAGCATCAGAGGCTCGAATAGGCGTAAGTGTCAGGTCATCCTTGTTCACTAACAAAGCTTTATACTGTCCATCAACAATAGAGTTAAAGAGTATCTCATAATGCTCGCTGGTCATCAATGGGTTGATATTACAAAGTACTTCAGGCAGGAATCGTTCTGTGATAGACTTTTCTCCTGATCGTAAACCAAGTTCATACTCCATGTGATGGTCGCATACAATAGCTATCTGCCTTGTCTGTGAGAGATTAGACAAGAGGAGAAGCCCTAACTCCGGACCTCCGACAATCTGCGACATACCTACATATACCAGTTGAACCTTACTCATTTACTCCACATCTTAACGGTGAGCTATTATGCTTTCTTTGGTCGGAAGATAACAGCAAACAAGACTCCTACGACAAAGGCATAGCCTGCGAAGATGAACCAACATGCCTGCCAGTCACCAACAGTCAGTGTGTCCGAACCCACAACCTGCGGATGTGTATAAGCATTAACAATGGCTTGAGCAGCTAATGTACCCACTGTTGCACCCACACCATTGGTCATCAACATAAACAAACCTTGTGCTGAAGAGCGGAGTGCAGGCTCCGTACTATTATCAACGAACAGTGAACCCGATATATTAAAGAAGTCGAAAGCTACACCATATACTATCATTGAGAGTACAAACATCAAGATACCAGGGAAGCCAGGATTACCTACACCAAACAAGCCGAAGCGCAATACCCATGCAAACATCGCTATCAACATCACATTCTTGATGCCATAATGACGCATGAAGAAGGGGATTAGGAGGATACAACAAGTCTCACTAACCTGCGAAAGACTAATCAGAATGTTAGCATGCTGTACTCCAAAGGAATTAACAAACTCTGGTTGAGCTCCGAAACTAAAGAGGAATGGATTCGCAAAGCTATTCGTTATCTGAAGACTCACACCCAACAACATAGAGAAGATAAAGAAGATTGCCATCTTCTTCTCCTTGAATAAGGCGAAAGCACGTAATCCAAAGGCATCCACAAAACTCTTTTGTTCTGTGCCTTTACTTACCGCACACTTAGGTAAGGTGAATGTATAAAGGAAGAGAATGATGCTTACTACACCAGAGGTAATAAACTGGTTCTGGTTACTCTGAAAGCCTAAGAGGTCGACTAACCACATAGTTAGGATAAAACCAATCGTACCGAACACTCGTATCGGTGGGAAGGCTTTCACCGTGTCCATGCCTGCATTGCTCAAAGCACTGTATGCAACAGAGTTTGAGAGAGCTAATGTTGGCATATAGAAAGCAACCGAAAGCGAATAAAGAGTGAAGATAGTAGAGAACTCAGCATGCTCGCCAATACTCAAGCCGTAGCCTGCTGTGGCAAACATAAACAGACCTGCAAGCAGGTGACAAAAGCCCAACAGACGCTGAGCAGGTACCCAACGGTCGGCTACAATACCCATCACAGCAGGCATAAAGATTGACACCACACCCTGCATTGAGTAGAAATAGCCAATCTCAGGACCAATACCTATATTACCAAGATAGCGACCCATAGAGGTCAAATAAGCTCCCCACACTGCGAACTCCAAGAAGTTCATCAATGCCAAACGTACCTTCAAATTCATGCTATAAGCTATTATTTATGACCACAAAAGTAGTGATTTTATCAGAAACTGCCAAATGTGCTATTGTTTTTTACTATTGAAACGCCCCGCCAGTCCAGTTCAGTGTCTGTGGCTTTAGTATGTCTTCGACCCGTTTTACATCTTTCTTTGATAGCAGAGGATAGGTCCAACTCACTGATAATGAGTTATTATCAGCTGACAGATGATACTCTTTCATACGAGGGAACAGCAAGGGCTTTAGGTCAGCAAAGTCTTCATCACTCATTGCATTAGGCTTTACAATATTCTCTTTATAGGCCACAACGACCTTTTTAGGCTGCCATTGAAGATTATAAAAACTCAACTTACTCTCTGCGGCAGGTCCCATCCACGTCTGAGCCAAGGCCAGTGTGTTATTATCCAACAACTTAATCTCCAATCGCATAGCCTTATTTGCATTCACCAAAAGGTAGTCCTTCGTCATACGTTCAATCCTTACAGAGTCGCCAAAGCTGTTCAATACAGCTGGAACAGCCTTCATATCAATATAATCAGCCAGTTCTGTTCGTTGACTCTTACTGATATAAGGCATAACACTATCAGGCATTTCTATCCACACCTCACGCAGGCTTTGAGCAGAGCCCCCTATCCAACAAGTTAGGAAACATATAACGATTAATGTCCTTTTCATATCGAAAAAACTCCTTTAATTCTGTTTTTAATATGATTATATCTTCTCATGAAAGACCCTGCAAAGGTACAAAAAAGAAAGAAGAAACGAATAAAAAGCCAAATCGTTTTGGTCATATCTACCTTTTCTTTTACCTTTGCCGATAGAAACCAAAGCTAAAGAAAGAAATATGAGATGTCGAAATTGTAACAATGAGGTTAACGAGAAGGATAAGAACTGTCCTTATTGTAACGCACCACTACATGAAGATAATAAAGAGAACAAGAACGATGAGCCTACCTTAGGGCGTGGTATGGTTACGTTTATCATCTTAGGTACGATCTTCCTTGTAGCTTTCGGCTTTTATTATTATAGTCAACACAAGAACGACCCAGAATATACACAGACGGCTATCGAGCCTGACTCTAACTTAGCCGACAATAATAAGGCTAAGTTCGACACTGTTGTTAAAGACACGACAGCCAATGATTCTACCGACAAACAGGAAGAGGAGCAAGCTGAGAAGGTGTTTAATAGTATTCGAAGAAGTAACCATTCAAGGCGAAGAAGCAGTAGCAACAACGCTTCTTCAGGTAGTTCTGATGGACAGAGCAGCACCTCCGAGTCATCTTCAGGTGCTTCTTCAGACCCACAACCTATCGCCCCTGCAACTTCTAAGCCGCGTGTAGAGTCAATTGAGACCGATTAATGAAGATTATCCGAACAAAGTATTTCCCTCCCAAGAATTATGATGCCATCAACATTCTTGGGCTTCTTTTTGTCCATCCTGGCGTTAGACTAACGAAAGAACTCATCAACCACGAGCGTATCCACACACGTCAGATGATGGAGATGCTTATCCTACCTTTTTATATATGGTATGTCATCGAGTGGTTTATACGCTTATCCATGACAGGCCGTGCCTATATGAACTTATCCTTTGAGCGTGAGGCTTACCAGAACATGAACAACCTTAACTATCTTAATCAGCGCCGCCCCTTTGCGTGGATAAAGTATTTGAGGGAGAAATAATTGGTTATTAGGCTTATAGGCCCTATTGGCCTTATAGGGCTTATAGGCCCTATAAGCTCTATAAGAACTATTGGCCCTATTAGGCTTATTAGCCCTATTAGCCCCATAAGGCCAATAGGCCCTATAAGCCCAATAGCCCTTAATCAACCCCCATAACCTCTAACACATCCCCATCAACCCTAAACTTCACATCCTTCCCACCGAAAAGCATGCCATAGACACGTGCTGCATCATGCTGATACTGTGGACGGGGATCCTGTGAGAGCACCTCCTTTAAAGCCTCAAGATCCTCTTTATCAAACTTCTTAGAATACTCCTCTGCAATAACGACTGATAGTTCTTTCCATGCTTTCTTATCGGTAAACCCACCCTTTGCCTGTGGATGACTATCAACGTAGGAGATATATGGTTTCACATCATATATAGGTGTACCGTCCATCAAATCAGCTCCAACTACTTCAATGAGTCCGTTTGTTATACGCCTGATACGCACAGATGACAACCCAAGTCCATTAGGGCGAAAGGGCGAGCGCGTGGCAAACACCCCTAAACGTTCATTCCCTCCTAAGCGAGGCGGACGAACAGTTAGCTTACCATCATCGGTAGAATTATTCGCAGAAAAGCCCCAAATCAACCATAAATAGTCAAACTCCTCCAATCCACGCAGTGCCTCCTCACGTTGGTACTGAGCCTCAAAGACAATCTTACCGACAAGGTTGTCAGCCAGTCCACTCTGCCTTGGAATACCGAACTTCGACGTCAAGGGAGAACGGAAATAAGCGATAGGTTTAATTTCTTTCATACCGACAAAGATAATATTTTATGCTGAATTGGTACAAGATAAACGATTTTTATTTATCTTTGCAAGCAAATAATACTATCAACAATGGAAAATAAAGCGAATCAAAACATCGACCTTCCTGAGAATGCCTTTAGGGAGTTGAAAGATGGCGAAGAGTATAAACCAGTCATGTCGCCACAGGAGTCGTATCGTGAAGTAAGTCCTTGGTCTATCACATGGGGTATCCTTATGGCGGTCTTATTCTCTGCTGCCGCTGCATATCTTGGTTTGAAGGTAGGACAAGTGTTTGAGGCTGCTATCCCAATAGCCATCATCGCCATTGGTGTATCGTCTGCTACAAAGCGTAAGAATGCCTTAGGAGAGAATGTTATCATACAGAGCATCGGTGCTTGCTCAGGTGCTGTCGTTGCGGGAGGTATCTTTGTTATGCCTGCCATCTACATGCTCGACCTACAAGCCGACTTCTTTAAGATTTTCATTGCGGCAGCCTTAGGCGGCGTATTGGGTATTCTCTTTTTGATTCCCTTCCGTAAGTACTTTGTGAAAGACCAGCATGGTAAGTATCCATTCCCCGAGGCCACGGCCACAACCCAAGTTCTTGTGAGTGGCGAGAAGGGCGGAAGTCAAGCCAAGCCCCTCCTCCTTGCCGGTCTTGTAGGCGGTCTCTACGATTTCATTGTGGCCACCTTTGGTTGGTGGAATGAGAATGTAACGAGTCGTATGATAGGTTTTGGCGAGACGATAGCAGACAAGGCTAAACTCGTTTTCAAGGTCAACACTGGCGCTGCAGTCCTTGGTCTTGGTTATATCATCGGTCTTAAATATGCCTTCATCATCTGTGTTGGTTCGTTAACGGTATGGTGGCTCATTGTACCAGGAATGGCACTCATCTTTCCAGATACAGTCCTTAACCAGTGGGACCCATCTATCACTACAGCCGTAGGACAGATGGCTCCAGAGGTTATCTTCAAGTCTTACGCTCGCTCAATCGGTATTGGCGGCATCGCTATGTCGGGTATTATCGGTATCGTGAAATCATGGGGTATCATCAAAGGTGCCGTAGGTTTGGCCGCACGAGAGATGAAAGGGAAAGGTAGTGGACAGGACGAGGTACTCCGTACACAGCGTGACATCTCATTTAAGATTATTGCCTTCGGAAGTATTGCAACGCTCCTTATCACCTTCCTCTTCTTCTATTTTGGTGTGATGAACTTCAACTTATTGCATGCAGTAGTGGGTATTCTCCTCGTTACTATCATTGCTTTCCTCTTTACAACAGTGGCAGCTAATGCCATTGCAATCGTTGGAAGCAACCCTGTATCAGGTATGACGCTGATGACACTTATCCTTGCTTCTGTCGTCATGGTGGCTGTTGGACTGAAAGGGAACGCTGGTATGTTGGCAGCCTTACTGATGGGTGGCGTTGTATGTACGGCCCTCTCTATGGCAGGCTCGTTCATTACCGACTTAAAGATAGGCTATTGGCTTGGTACAACACCTAAGAAACAAGAGACATGGAAGTTCCTTGGCACAATTATCTCGGCTGCCACTGTGGCCGGTGTGATGATTGTCTTGGATAAGACCTACGGCTTCAACTCTGGTAAGTTGGCCGCTCCTCAAGCAAACGCAATGGCTGCTGTGATCAAGCCATTGATGAGTGGACAGGGTGCACCTTGGGTTCTCTATGGCATCGGAGCAATTATTGCCCTCGTACTCGACCGCTGCAAAGTGCCTGCCTTAGCTTTTGCGCTGGGTATGTTCATACCTTTAGAGCTGAACATCCCGCTCTTAGTGGGCGGCGCAGTCAACTGGTACGTGACAACTCGCTCTAAGAACGAAGCTATCAACAAGGCACGTGGCGACAAGGGAACGCTCTTAGCATCAGGCTTCATCGCTGGTGGTGCATTGATGGGAGTTGTTTCTGCCCTACTGAAATTCGGTGGCATCGAGGTAGACTACTCTTCATGGTGGGAGAATCACCTCTCCGAACTGCTCTCCCTCGTGGCTTACGCTGCTTTAATTCTTTACTTTATCCTTGCTACCAAACTATCTAAGAAGGAGTTACCAGAGTAAAGATAGCACTTAATATTGGGTTATAACGACCTCTGAAAGAGCCGTATCAGCACATTGAAAGGTGTTGATACGGCTCTTTTTTATGTTTCGATTAGCCACACATGTAAGTTATCAGCAGAGTAAACAACCTTTCGTTAGTGATTTTTCTTCATGAACAAAAAGATTTACTTTCATGAAAAAAAATATTTCTTGTCGTGAAGAAAAATATTTTTTTTCATGAAAATAATTCGAGAAACACGGTTTGGTGGTAGAATAAAGACTATTTTCTAACGCAAACAAAAGCCTTTGAAGCGATACAAAAAACAGTCATGTCGTATCTTTCACTTGTCCTTAAATATAATACTCAGCGGCATCCACGAGTCCAGAACGCATCGCATAGCGGATAGCTTCATGCACATTATTCACCCCTAACTTACGAAAGATGTTCTTTCTATGTGTGTTGACAGTATGGAAGGATGAGAAACGCTTCTCTGCTATCTCACGTGTTGTCTGTCCTAACGCAATCTCTTTTAGAATCTCGACCTCCGTCTTCGTCAAGTTGACAGACTCTTTTTCTTGTGTGAGCTTTGGTTCTAAAAGAATATTCGTAGCATGCTGACAGAGGAAACGCTGCCCACGGAGGACATAGTCAAGACACTGTTCTATCTCTATCATCTTCGCATCCTTCATAAGAACACTAATCCGACTGCTTGCATTGACAAGGTTGCGAATGAAGTCGGCACTTAACTCTTCGCTCCACAAGATGAGATGTGACAACGGGAAACGCTGTCCGATGATAAGGAGATCGGACTCGCTGGAGATGTCAAACAGCGTATAATCTAATATTACAATCGCTTCGGGACAGCCACTCAACAGCCGAATCAGTTCTGCCTTACTACCTGCTATATCACACGATATACCCTTCATCTTAGAAAGCACATAGATCATCCCAGCACGAGTGATGTCTTGATTGTCGGCGACGATAATATTCTGCATAATTCTTGTTTGTCTTTAATATCCTTCCATCACGTGCAAAAGTAGGCAAAAAAGTCGAGAAATTGAAAAAAAAATCGTAAGTTTGCAACATAATTTAAGTACATGACCTAAAATGAAGAAACTGCTTTTTCTCGTAGCTGGCTTGCTGATTGCAGCAGCTACGTATGCTCAAGTACAACGACCAAAGCTGGTTGTTGGGCTTGTTGTCGACCAGATGCGTTGGGATTACCTATACTATTACAACGATGAGTATGGTAATGACGGACTGAAAAGACTGCTCAACCAAGGTTTCTCCTTTGAGAACACACATATCAACTATGCGCCAACAGTGACGGCTATCGGCCACAGTTCGGTCTATACAGGCTCTATCCCAGCCTTTACAGGTATTGCTGGTAACTACTTCTATCAGAACGACAAGAGTGTTTACTGCTGTGAAGATAATACGGTGAAGAGCGTCGGTTCTGATAGTAAAGAGGGCCAGATGAGTCCCCGTCGTATGCTTACCTCTACGATTGGAGACGAACTTCAAGTGGCAACAGACTTCCGTTCAAAGGTGATTGGTGTGGCGCTGAAGGACCGTGCCTCCATCCTTCCTGCTGGTCATGCAGCCGATGCGGCTTACTGGTGGGACACCTCAGCAGGCCATTTCGTGTCATCTACCTTCTATATGGACAAACTTCCACAGTGGGTAGAGGACTTCAATGCAAAAAACCACACGGCTCCTAATTTCGATATCAAAGGTTCGACTCAGGGCGTTACGATGACTTTCAAGATGGCAGAGGCTGCATTGAAGAATGAAAAACTTGGTAAAGGAAAGGAGACAGACATGCTTACAATAAGCGTATCGTCAACCGACATCATCGGACATCGCTTCTCTACACGTGGAAAAGAGAACCATGAAGTCTACATGCAGTTGGATAAAGACTTAGCATGGTTCCTTAAGGTGCTTGATAAAGAGGTAGGTGAAGGCAACTATCTCCTCTTCCTTACAGCCGACCATGGTGCTGCCCACAACTATAACTATATGCGAGAACATCGTATTCCAGCTGGTGGATGGGATTATAAGCAGACCGTAAAAGACCTCAACGACCATCTTCAAGGGAAGTTTGGTGTAAGTCCTGTCATGGGTGAGGATAACTATCAGTTCTATCTGAACGACTCACTCATTACTGCCGCAGGCCGTAAGAAGCAGGATATCATCGATGAGTCAGTAGAATGGTTGAAGCAAGATCCACAGTTCCTTTACGTCTTTGACGAAGAGAAGATTAGTGAGACTACAATGCCTGACGCCATTAAAGAACGTATGCAGAACGGCTATTTCCGTGGCCGTTCAGGTGAGATTGGCGTCGTAACGCGTCCTCAGTTCTTTGGAGGTAAGGACAGACCAGACTTCCGTGGGACCCAACATGGACAACCATTCCCATACGACACGCACATTCCTTTCCTACTCTTTGGATGGAACGTGAAGCATGGTGCAACCAACGTTGATACGCACATCGTTGATATTGCACCTACTGTATGTGCTATGCTACATATCCAAATGCCAAATGGATGCGTTGGTAAGGCAAGAAATCAATTCTAAATAAAAACTACTTTACGCCATCTGGCATCTTTAACGACACCTTAGAAGGGATGTTAAAGATGCCACATGGACTCTATGTTATGCACATTGCAATCGCAGGAAATATTGGTAGCGGTAAGACTACACTCACGACAATGCTCGCCAAACGCTATGGCTGGAAGCCAAGGTTTGAGTCGGTAGATTACAACCCCTACTTAGAAGACTATTATAAAGACATTAAACGCTGGTCGTTCCCTATGGAAGTGTTCTTCTTAAAGGAACGTTTTAAGGACTTACTTGAGATTAGCAGGAGTGAAGAGTCAGTGGTACAGGACCGCTCTATCTACGAGGGTGTCTACGTCTTTACGGAGAACAACTATGCCATGGGTAATCTTGACAATCGTGACTACGAGACTTATATGGAGCTATTCGAGGACATGACGGATGCTGTTCGGTTCCCCGACCTCATGATTTATCTTCGTTCATCGGTCAGCCACCTCGTCTCTAACATTGAGAAACGTGGACGAGAGTACGAGCAGAGGATGCCTTTAGACTATCTCGAGAACCTCAACAAACGTTATGAGGAGTTTATCAAAGAGAAATATAAAGGTCGTGTTCTGACGATTGATGTCGACCATCTCGACTATCAACACCGCCCGAAAGACTTTGGTTTCATTACTGACAAGATTGACAGAGAGCTTTTCGGACTTTTCTAAACACAGTCAAGAAGTATCTAACCTCCTGCTGCACGATGGTTTGCAAAGGATAAAGAGGAATAAACAAACTGACAATCAAAAACGAAATAAAAAGCCCATGACATTGATAGCTACCACCTTTCTTATAAGTGGTAGCCATGTGATAGGCCATAAGATATAACATATTATGCACATAGCAATCGCAGGAAACATCGGAGCTGGTAAGACTACACTCACCAAGATGCTCGCGAAACGTTACGGATGGAAAGCTCACTTTGAGCCAGTTGACAATAATCCGTACTTAGAAGACTATTATAACGACATGACACGGTGGTCGTTTAATTTACAAATCTATTTCCTCAACAAGCGTTTTCGTGATGTTGTAGAGATTTCACAATCAAAGGATACGATTATCCAAGACCGTACTATCTTTGAGGATGCACGTATCTTCGCTCCTAATCTCTATGACATGGGACTCATGTCAGAGCGTGACTTCAATAATTACACCGACCTCTTCGACCTGATGCTGTCCTTAGTAAAGTTGCCAGACTTGATGATCTACATCCGATGCTCTATCCCTCGCCTCATTGATCACATACAACAACGTGGGCGAGACTACGAACAAACGATGCGTATAGACTATCTTCGTGGACTTAATGAGCGTTATGAAGAGTGGATTAAGACCTACAAAGGACATCTGATGATTGTAGATGGTGACACAACAGACTTTCAAGACAACCCACAAGACTTCAAACGTGTCACCGACATGATTGATGACCGACTCTTTGGCTTGTTCCCTATGGAATAAAACAAACTGTCTCGCTTTGGCATAATATTTGTTCTGTAAAAGTTACAAAAGTATTAATCAAGCCCTTCTTTGCCGTTAATTAACACGCAGAGGGCATCATACAGTATATTAAAATGGAGAAAGTAAAAACCCTGATAATAGGTAGTGGCCCTGCAGGATACACCGCAGCAATCTACGCCGGACGTGCTAATCTGCAGCCAGTGCTCTATTCTGGTCTTCAACCGGGTGGTCAGTTGACCACCACAACCATTGTAGAAAACTTCCCAGGTTTCCACGAAGGAATCGATGCTAACCAACTCATGTCAGAGATGCGTGAGCAGGCTAAGCTCTATGGTGCCGACCTTCGCGATGGTTCTATCGTAAAGGTAGACCTCAGCAGTCGTCCATTCCACCTCGAAGATGAGCGTGGCAATCAGATTGAAGCTGAGACAGTAATCATCGCAACAGGTGCAAGTGCAAAGTACTTGGGCTTACCTGATGAGGAGAAATACCGTGGTCAGGGTGTGAGTGCATGTGCTACTTGCGACGGTTTCTTCTATCGTAAGCGCACCGTAGCTGTTGTTGGTGGTGGTGACACTGCTTGCGAAGAGGCTATGTATCTCTCTGGTTTGGCAAATAAGGTCTATATGATTGTACGTAAACCTCAGTTGCGTGCAGCAGAGATTATGCGTAAGCGTGTGACAGAGAAGGAGAATATTGAGATTCTTTACAATACCAATACACTCGGTCTCTTTGGTGAAGACGGTGTAGAGGGTGCACATTTGGTACGCTTTAAGGGTGAGGAGAACGAGGAAAAATTCGATATTAACATCGATGGTTTCTTCTTGGCTATTGGTCACACTCCTAACACCGACCTCTTCAAAGGTCAGTTAGAGATGGACGACCACGGCTTCATCATCACCAAACCAAAGTCTACAGCAACCAATATTGAGGGTGTTTATGCAGCAGGTGACGTGGCAGACCCAACCTATCGTCAGGGTGTCGTAGCAGCTGGTACAGGTGCAATGGCAGCTATTGAGGTTGACCGTTTCTTGCAGAAGCAGTAAACAAAACAAATATAAAGAAGGGTGTTTCAGAATCCAGCAAATTGGATTTTGACGCACCCTTTATTATCTCTTGCTTTTTTATTAATCACATTTATAAACACAACAAACTATGCGTAACATTTTATCCATATTGTGCACACTGATTCTTCCGACCATTGTTGAAGCTGCCTCTTGTGGCTTACTGATGGCAGGAACAGCATCTTGCACAAACAAGACCAAGACAGCTATGACACAAACTGATTCTATCATCGCTCCTAAGACGAAATTCACACGTCCTGACGATGCTACCTTACGAAAGATGCTTACTCCCGAACAGTATGCTGTAACACAGCAGGCTGCCACCGAACGACCTTTCACCAACGAGTATGATCATGAGTTCAGAGAGGGTATCTATGTAGATGTCACAACGGGAGAACCGCTTTTCTCTTCTACTGATAAGTTCGATTCTGGCTGCGGATGGCCTGCCTTCTCTAAGCCAATCGACATGAAAGTCGTTACAAATCATACTGATACATCACATGGTATGGTACGTACAGAGGTGAGGAGTAGGACTGGTAAGGCACATCTTGGACACGTCTTCGATGACGGACCAGCATCGACAGGAGGAAAGAGATATTGTATCAACAGTGCTTCGTTGCGCTTCATCCCACTTAAAGAGATGAAGGCTAAGGGCTACGGAGCCTATATAAACTTAGTAAGACCAATGAAAGAAATATATGTAGCAGGTGGTTGCTTCTGGGGAACAGAGCACTATCTCAAACAGATAGAAGGCGTTACAGCTACCGAAGTGGGCTATGCCAATGGTATTATCAAGAACCCAACGTATGAGGAGGTATGCACAGATAAGACACAGTTTGCCGAGGCTGTGCACATTACCTACGACCCTAAAGTTATCAGCTTGGAGTTCTTACTGGGCTTATACTTTAAGTCTATCGACCCAACAAGTGTAAACAAGCAGGGTAATGACCGTGGTAGTCAGTATAGAACAGGTGTTTATTACACCGACCCAGCCGACCTCCCCACTATCAAGAAGGTGTTTGAAGAGGAGCAGAAGCAGATTAATGGTAAGATAGCCGTTGAGGTTAAACCTCTTAAAAACTTCTATACTGCAGAAGAATACCACCAAGACTATCTTGATAAAAACCCCACTGGCTATTGCCATCTACCAGCTGCTCTCTTTGAGTATGCCCGCAAAGCCAAGATGAAGAAATAAGTATATGCTCTGACAGAACCATCCGCTCTCTGTCAGAGCATCTTTTATTGATAACGATTTGATAAGCTTAAGCGAAGGAGTCTACCTTATAGAATACACTTAGAAACGGCTCTTACCTTGTCTCTCAACGACCTTTAGTAATGGTATTAAGCCGCCGCACGACTTGTGTTAAGCCTCTGAACAACTTGTATTAAACCTCTACACAACTTGCGTTAATCCTCCTCACGAGTATATAAGAGGACAAGGCGGGATCCTTATAAGTATGGTTTGCATTTTAAGATACGGATGTCAAGCTCATATATAGATGTAGCTTATCAGCCAATAAAGGCTTTTATTGAATACGAACGACACGTATTCCAAGGTTAGCAGGACGAGCCATCATATAGTTATAAAGCGTCTCTAAGGGATCAACCACCCTATTTCCGTTCTTCTTAAGATTAGAGGCATTCATGAGGTGGAGGCCATCCTTGTGCCATATAGCAAATCCAAGATGTGTTGTATCGAGCTCTCGTTTACTCGTGACAATCGCAAGGATGTCACCATCACGAACTACCTCACGCAGGAGCTTACTGTTATTGAGTAGGCTCTTAGGGATATAACGGACACTTGTACCATTGCTTGCATCTTCTAACTTCTTAAGTTCTGCAACACGCTCAGGGCTGTTCTTCAACATATCATACAGTCTTGCATTCTGGCTCATATAGTTGATTTTCAACGTCTGAATAGCTGTGAAAGGTGGAATTGGGCTATCTATCTCTTTCACAAAACCCATGCGCTCGTTATCTTCCAACCACCAATGGAAATAGTGTAGACGGTTTACATAACTCATCTTACCACCTCGATAGCGCACTTGTTCTAACTGATGTACATAGTTCGCAAAGCCAGTTTCACCTCTTTTCGCACAAAGCGCAAGGGCGGTAACAGCCTCAACGTACGTCGTACAGTCTAATCCATGAAGATTAATAACCAGCTTTTCATCCTCGTTCTTATCTAAGGTGTGCGCTACGTATGGCACCCCTATAAACTTTCGTGCAATCTTAATAACAAGCTCTTCGTTGGTGAGTTGTTGTCGTTGTGGCGCAAACTCTCGCAACAACTGACAAACCAGTGCACTGTCACTCTTCGTATAACGATCAATATATGACGGTAGGGTGTTAGCCTGTTCAGTAGGAGCTGCGCTTGAGACAGCCGTTCTCTCCTGTCGAACCATCACTGTAGTGTCTGCTGCACCATGCCCCTTTCCTTTCTGTTCAGGCTTCGCACCACAAGCAGAGAAGGCAAAGAGCGCTGTTAAAATAAGCAAGTATTTTAGTGTCATAACAATCTTTTCTAATGATAACCACAAACTATTATTAGGCTACAAACAACCCTATAATATAGAGAACTATGTTCCCTTTTTCCTTCCAAAGTTAAATCCAGCATAGACATTAATACTACCAAAGAAGTTATTAGTAGAGAAGTTGCTCCGTCGATAGTTATAAGCATGAAGGATAGTACTCATCCCTGCATACCATCTGCTATTGTTCCATACCACACCAAAGCGTCCGATGCCATCGATATTGATATTATTAAACTTAAAGTCACTGATAGAGAAGCTTCGATGAGTTACGTCTCCCGAACTTCGTTTGTATGCCAGTGCTAAGGAGACAGAGCCTGCCAAGACCCAGTTACGGGCAAAAACCCAGTTATAAGCATAGCCACCACTAACAGAGACATCCGTGTACTTCACCTCACTGAACATCAGTGTACTATCAATCGGACTACTTGAGACACGATTACCAAGTCGTTCTTTGATGACATCATTTAGTTCGTTCCAATCGACAGTTAAGGTATGCTGTGTATAACCAATGCCCAACAAAGGACTACCAGCAGAGCGACGTTGTATCGTACTCTGGCTGAATGCTGCCGGATAAGAGAACCGACGATGATTAAAGATATAATATAGATTGAAGCCTTTAATGGTCGACGTCAGTCCACCAAAGTTCGTTCCACGTATTGGTTCAGTGTCTATATTCTTCCCAAGATACAACTGTCTAATTTTATAATCATTACCCGTTTTACGATAATAGATATCCAGTCCGAGCATTGAACTATATAAACTTAAATCATACTCTTGCCGAGGATTGTTATTCCTATGCCAGAAGTCCAAGTGTTTTATGTCCAGTGTGTAACCCAGAAATATCCATCGCCAACCGAAATAAGGCCCTATACGCACCGTAGCCTCAGGTGCGAAGGTTATGCTTTGTTCGCTTGAACTACTCAAACGGTACACCTCGTACGTGTTAGTATTCTGTATCATAAAAGCGAAGTTATACTTCTGAGGCTCAATATATGACGTATCAATCTCGTTGAAACGCTGTAGAAAGCTACCGCCCTTAGCAGCTTTTTCTTTTGACAAGACTGATGGCTCTGTACTACGCATCCATCGCACAGTGTCTGTGGGCTGCTTAATAGGGAGTCTCTCTCCACTGTCCTTTCCCACAATAACACTATCGGTAATAACCGTAGAGGACAGCGCATACGTCTTTGTTCCTCCCAATAACAATAGGAGAAGACATAGAAACAGGTAGTCGTTGATAGTTAGTTTCATGTGATTAATTAAATAGGAACAAACGCCCAGAGGGCTTTCACTTAAATTTTACCAAGTATGCGGTCCATCACCCAATTAGTAGGTGTTGCGCTGATGCTCGTACAATCGCAGGCACCATAGCCTTGCATATCCTCGATAACAGACTTAATAATAGGGAGTTGGACGTAAGGAGGATTAGGAACCTCTATGTTTCTATCGCCCTGACTGGTGCAAAGACGGATAGGAGCATACGTATAGACAGAGAATGAAAGGCGTCCTTTCGATCCATAAACCTCGATACGGTCTTCTCGTGCACTCTCATGAGCAGCAAAGCACCAAGCACCACTACCGGTCAAGCCTGTCTCGAATCGATACACAGCATTGACTGTATCTTCAAGGGAATAAAGCCCTGCACGATTCGCTGTGTAGCCATGTGCTTTAACAATAACGCCAAACATATTCTGAAGTAGGTCGAGTTGGTGAGGCGCAAGGTCGTAGAAATAGCCGCCACCAGAGATATGCGACTGTAGTCGCCACGGCAGTTGCTCATTCTGCTTATAGTCTAAGTCACGCGGAGGGACAGCAAAACGCACCTGTACAGTAAGTATCTTACCCAATTCACCACTATCCACAATCTCTTTAACCTTCTTAAAATAAGGTAGGTAACGACGGTAATAAGCAACAAAGCATGGTATTCCCGTCTGTTCAGACACACGGTTAATACGTACGCAATCTTCGTAAGATGCGGCCAAAGGCTTCTCTATATAACAAGGTTTTCCAGCCCGCATTGCCATAATAGCAAAGGTAGCGTGAGCAGAAGGAGGTGTAGCGATATAGATGGCATTAACGTCAGGGTCGTCTACCAACGCTTGTGCATCTGTGTACCATTTACGGATACCCTGCCGTTCAGCATACGAACGAGCCTTCATCTCACTACGGCTAAATACGGCCACGACATGCGACCCCATCACCTCATTAAAGGCTGGTCCTGATTTCTTCTCAGTCACTTCACCACATCCAATAAATCCCCAGTTTATTTGTTTCATTTGTCCTTTGTTTTCTATATCCAACATCAAGAATACAAAAGATGAGTATCCCTTTTACCGTACACCGCTCTTTTATTTCTGCAAAAATACGAAAAAACTATCAACTGACCATTCTTAGCTATTAACTTTTTAGTATCTTTGCAGAAAAGCTGTTTATAACACATACACATCATTAATATGATTATCAAGAATTCAGAATTTACTATATCTTCACCATCATTGGCTAAGTGTCCTGAGGATTCAAAGGCAGAATATGCTTTTATTGGGCGTTCTAACGTGGGCAAATCAAGCCTCATCAATATGCTTTGCAACCATAAGGGATTAGCTAAGACATCAGCTAAACCCGGTAAAACCTTGCTTATCAACCATTTTATCATTAATAACGAGTGGTACTTAGTAGACCTCCCTGGCTACGGTTATGCCAAGAGTTCAAAGACAGTAAGGAACAAGTTAGAGCAGATGATAGCCCAGTATATCCTCCAACGCAAGCAGTTAGTGAACGTATTTGTGCTGATTGACATACGCCATGAACAACAGAAGATCGACCGTGAGTTCGTCGATTGGCTCGGAGAGAGTAATGTTCCTTTCTCTATTATCTTCACAAAAGCAGACAAGCTATCGCCTGCGAAGGCTAAATCAAATGCTCTGCTATGGATGAAGAAGCTACAAGACAGATGGGAGGAACTACCCCCCTATTTTATTACGTCAGCAGAGAACAAGACTGGGAAGGAAGAAGTGTTAGATTATATAGACCGAATTAACAAGACATTAGAATAGAACTCATGGCACAGATACCCTATCTTGATGTCCAAAACCTAACGAAGAGTTTCGGAGCACAGGTTCTTTTTAAGGATATTTCATTCTCTATAGCAGAAGGACAGCACATTGGTCTCGTAGCTCAAAACGGCACTGGGAAGTCTACCCTACTCTCTATTCTTACTGGGAAAGAAGGTTATGACAGCGGGTCTATCATCTATCGCAATGACTTACGTGTGGGGATGTTAGAACAAAGTCCGCATTTCGACCCAGAGGAGAGTGTGTTAGACGCCTGTTTCAACCATGAAGGCAACCCTGAAAGACTCTTAAAGGCAAAGCAGATACTCACGATGTTGAAGCTCTACGACTTAGATCAACCCATGGGACAACTAAGTGGTGGACAACAGAAACGTGTTGCCTTGGCAAATGTCCTTATACTCGAACCAGACTTCCTCATCCTTGACGAGCCTACCAACCACCTCGACTTAGAGATGATAGAATGGTTAGAAGGCTATCTATCTCGTGGTAATAAGACTATCTTCATGGTGACCCACGACCGTTATTTCCTTGATAATGTGTGTAACACGATATTAGAGTTAGACAACAACACCATCTACACCTATCGTGGTAATTACTCTTATTACTTAGAGAAACGTCAGGAGAGAATTGACAACACCCGTGCTGAGATTGCACGTGCTAACAATCTCTACCGAACAGAGTTAGAGTGGATGCGCCGCATGCCACAGGCTCGTGGACATAAAGCACGCTATCGTGAAGAGGCTTTCTATGAGTTAGAAGCAAAGGCAAAGCAGCGCATTGAGGAAAGACAGGTGCGTCTGAAGTCGTCAAGCGTATATATAGGTAGTAAGATATTCGAGTGCCAATACGTTTCAAAAAGGTTTGATGAGAAAGTCATTCTGAATGAGTTTTACTACAACTTCTCACGCTTTGAGAAGATGGGCATCGTCGGAAACAATGGCACAGGAAAGTCTACTTTCGTCAAGATGTTGCTCGGCGACGTCACTCCCGACAGTGGAAAGTTTGACATAGGGGAGACTGTTCGCTTCGGATACTTCTCCCAAGAGGGATTAAAGTTTCGTGAGGATCAGAAGGTTATCGACATCATCACGGATATAGCAGACTATATCGACCTTGGTGGAGGGAAGCACATGACAGCCTCTCAGTTCCTCAACTATTTCCTCTTCTCGCCTGAACAACAACACAACTATGTGTATAAGCTGTCGGGAGGAGAAAAGCGCAAGCTCTATCTCTGCACTGTCTTAATGAAGAACCCCAACTTCTTAGTACTCGACGAGCCTACCAACGACTTGGATATTCAGACCTTACAAATCCTTGAAGAGTATTTACAAGACTTCCCCGGCTGTGTTATCGTGGTTTCTCACGACCGCTATTTTATGGACAAGGTTGTCGACCATCTCTTAGTGTTCAAAGGTGATGGTGAGATACAAGACTTCCCTGGAAACTACACGCAATACCGTGATTACCAGAAGATGAAGTCTAAGGAAGAGGAACAGCAGAAACCTGCCAAGAGTAGCAACACCAGCGGTAACGATGCGAAGAAGGATTATCGTAACAACCAGAAGCGTAAGCTGTCCTTCAAAGAGAAACGTGAATACGAACAGCTTACGGATAAGATTGCACAATTAGAAGAGGAGAAGCAACAGCTTGAAGAGGAACTTTGCTCTGGCAATCTGTCGGTGGATGAACTGACAGAAAAGAGTAAACGGCTCCCTATCTTGAAGGAGGAATTAGACGAATTAGAGCTTCGTTGGTTGGAATTAGCCGAACTGGCTTAACGCATATAAGCTTGTATTGTTAGGCTATACCCCTCACTACCAAAGCGTTAACATCATCCGTTCCACTCAAGACATACATGTGAGCGCATCTTCAAAAGTAAGTTTGCAAAGCGTCACCATCGGGACTTCCCACTCATAGAAAGGTGTTCCCCTAAACGCTTTTAGGGTTATTCCACGAGGAGAACAATATCTTCCTATTATCTTTGCGGCATAACAACTAAGATAATAACTAATAAAAAGAATGATTATGAAAACCAATTATTTCTATCGCCAACTGCGTTTAAGTTGCATAGTCCTCATGGCTACCTTCGCACTCGGTGCTTCTGCACAGTCTTCACGTCAGATACGCCCTTACTCATTCAATAAGAAAGGGATCTTTTATGGTCGTCAACCTGTGATGGGAATAGACCCACGCACCTTCGTTGATCTTGGTTATGGGTATGCGAAAGATAGGTATAACGTCTATTTTGAAGGGCAGATTTTACCTTTTGTCGACCCACTGACGTTCCGCCTAAAAGTACCTGGTAGAGTCTACCCAGGCGACTATCCCGTTAATCCTAACGATGATTACGACCCCTACTACACCGAAGGCTACATTGTAACGTCTAATGCTGTCCTCTACAATGGGGAGAAGATTAGCGACAGCCCAAGCAGCTTCAAAGACTTAGGATGGGGTTATGGAAAGGACGCCTTCGATGTCTATTATATGGGTAAAAAGGTAAATGGCGCCAGCACTACCAGCTTCAAAGTACTCAAAGATGGCTATGCTGAGGACGCTTTCGACACCTATTATCGTGGAAGAGTAGTAAAATAAATATACTTATGATAGAACAGATACTTGCTTATAACAAAAGGTTTGTGGCCGTAAAAGGCTACGAACCTTTTATTACCTCTGGTCAACCAGACATGAAGTTGGCCATTGTTAGTTGCATGGATACCCGCCTTACCAAGCTACTCCCTAATGCGCTCGGGCTAAGGAATGGTGATGCAAAGATTATCAAGGTTGCTGGCGGAACCATTCTCACGCCATACGACGCTGTTATTCGTTCGCTCCTTGTTGCTATCTATGAGTTGGGTTGCCAGGAGATTATGATTATCCATCACTCTGGCTGTGGTGCTTGCCACATGAATGCGACCCATTTCCTCCATCTGATGCACGACCGTGGCATAACAGACGAGGCTATTCAAGAGGCAAACAAGCATGTTAATCTCAACGAATACTTAGACGGCTTCCATGATACGGAGGCGAGTGTGCGACGTACGGTAGCTACTGTTCAGCAGCATCCTCTCATCCCGAAAGATATTGTCGTACGTGGTTTCATCATCGACTCACGTACAGGAGAGCTGACACCTGTCGAATAGCTCGTTGCACAGATGACGTGGGCTTGTGGACTGACGGTCGTTGGGTGCGTTCGTCCCACTTATGGATAGCGACCCAACCCACCCTGTTCCGTTCATGCTCTGACAACATACAGCCTCTTTATACACGCCTCTCTGCTGTCCTGCTAAGCCTGACGCAGGTATAAGAACAAGGTAAGTAATAGGCTTCAACTGACGCTCCACAGGATGTGTCAGACATCCCACTTCATTCGTTGGACCAATCAGTAGACTTGCGAAAAATCATTACATAGCATCAAGCTAAACACCTTCAAAATAGGAGTATAACATCTCATACCTCCAAGCCTATAACCCACAACATATCAACGCATTACAGACAGCGTTGAAGAAGACGCCCTTCTTGCCTCAAGAAGGGCGTTTTCAATGTACAAGAAGGGCATGTTCTTGAAGCAAGAAAGGCATTTTCTTGAACGTAGAAGGGCGTGTATCAGGTTCAAGGAGAGCGAAAAATGTTGACATGGAAGGTGAAAATAGACCTCTTCCCCAGCCCCAGTGACCCCTCCCCCAGCCCCTCCCCGAAAGGGAGGGGAGCGCCTAACGGGACAAAGTCTGCCGTGATTTTATCGGTTATGAGTAAAGGAAAACGGACTTGTCACAGCCTTTAACGCTCGCAACACAAGCCATCAACACCTAACACTCATCACCCATCACCCACCAACACAAGCCATCAACACCCAACACTTAACACCTAACACCCTGCAACAAGCACCTTCTTACTTACTAAGCTTAAATTTGATTGGTAGCGTGTAATAGACAGCTACTGGTCTACCATCTTGCTTACCAGGGATCCACTTAGGCATAACAGAGACGATGCGCATGGCCTCTTTGTCAAGAGATGGGGAAGCACCGCGTATAATCTCAGCCTGTCTAACCCTACCATCAGCCGCAACAACGAACTTTATCATAACTGTTCCTTGCTGATGCTTCTGGCTTGCTTCTGCCGGATACTTGATATTCTGCGCCAACCACTGGTAGAGATTACCATTAAACTTTGGCATCTCTGATACCACAGTATAGACTTTCTGATCGTTATCTGGGCCCTTTTGCTTCTGTAAAACACTTACAGGAGCAATCTCATTGTCCACAGTAACGTTCGTTACACTACGTGCAATAGAGTCAATATTACTTACAATAAGTAACATGACAATCATTGGTACGTAAAGTACATACTTAACACGCATACTGTTGTTTGTCTTCTTCTTGTTCATCATTTTAATTCTTTTTTTAATTGGTAAAACATTGAAATTATTTGAAATCGTAGCTACATTCTTCCTATATGTTAGTCCGAGTAGATGGTACTGATACTCCTTATTATCCACACCATTGTCTAACACGCTCCTATCAGCAAGGTATTCGAGATTTAATCGCACCTCACGTTTCAGCAACCAGACGAAAGGATTAAACCAAAAGAGCATACAAAACAGTTCTGCACAGAGTATGTCTATGGAATGAAACTGCCTGCAATGGGTCAGTTCGTGCGTCATAATCTCGTCTGTCTCAGCCTTTGAGTGCCGTTCAAGATGGATGAATATCCAATTAAAGAAGGAGAATGGACCCTCATCATTGCGTAACAAGTAAACCTCAACACCATCAATATAAATAGTTTTACACCTGTTCTTCAACCTTATAATAGACGCAATCTGCCATAAAAGACGCAAGAACAAAACGCACACAACTATGCCATAGACAGCCCAAGCAAACTGTTCCCAATTGAAGAAGCCACCACCCTCTGATGTGACTGACACAACTGGCAGAACAACAGTAGCATATTCGTTAGTGATGGATACCATCTTGTCATTGCCACTTAGCCATGAAGAGAAATCTATCAGAGGCAGACATAACGCTATAAGAAAGCTGCTGTTAAGGACATGTCTGCGCCATGAAAGAAAGGTGTCAGTCGAGAACATCAACTTATAAAACGCATAGAACAGGGCAAGAGCCATGTTGACTTTTAATAAATAGATTGCCATAATTGTCAATATTTTAGGTGATTGCTATACGAGGATAAAGGGCTCTGCGATCTTAAACTATTCTTCCTTCTCTCTTTCTATCTCATCGATAATATCCTTCAAGTCGTCAGGAGAAATCTTATCCTCCTTTGCAAAGAATGAAACCATCTCTCGAAAGGAATTCTTAAAATACTTATCAACAAAACTGTGCATGAAGTCAGACTTATAATCCGACTGTTTTATCTTCGCTATAAAATGGTAGGTCAGACCCTGCTGTTCGGCACTCACATATCCTTTACGCTTCAGATTGTTCATGATGGAAGCCACAGTAGTATAGGGAGGCTTCGGCTCTTGCAGCTGTGTCAACACCTCTTTGATTGTGCAACAACCCAACCGCCATACCTGCAACATCACGTCTTCTTCTTGTTTAGTTAGTTTCTCCATACTCACTCAACGCCTGTTTTATGTCGCAAAGCTACGAAACATTCGTAATAAACACAACTTATTAGCGTTAATAAAACCTAATACTTGCATTTTATTAATTGTTTATCAATCTAATACGAATATTTAGTAACAAGCCAAAGAAGAATATCTCACCTTTATTAAGGTGCTTTTCACCTACAAAACTGATATTTTTCAGGCTTCGAAAAGAGACACGCATGAATAGCTGGTTGCGTCTGTCTTTTCAGTAGATTGACAATAAGGTAATTTCATAAAAACCAAATTTACTGTCACTACTGTCACACATTACGACTATCTAACACACTCACCTATAATAAGTTGCACGAAGTGTTAAATATGACAGCAACGTAAAATAAAAAATAATTAGTAATAATGTATCCTCTATTCCACCGTATTTTCGTTGGTTTATCATCCACGACTTTCGCAAGAACCATGCCCTTAAAGTACGGACGTAGTGTTGCACTATCACGCTAAACAAGTGTTTTTATTCATAATCGTTTGCCTGTATGCACGTAAAAGCGTACTTTTGTAGTTACGAATAAAGAACCAAACAGAAATGACAAAATATCTATACACATTCTTAGCACTAACCGTCTTGATCCTTGCAGGATGTAACAAAGCAAAAGAAGAGCCTCAAAAAGAGGTTTATCACGGCGTAAGGACGATTCCTACCGAGATAGTTGACAAAGGCAACCAAGCCGTACAAAATGCCAACAAAAGGGATGCAGGCTTCGTTAGTAACCGTGTGAACGAGGTGACACTCACCAGCTCTTGCTTCGGAGCAGTCAATGCGAACAACCTCGACTTACTCCCTCGTCCTAATGAGACAAGCCGTAAAGACTCAACTGTCATCGACCAACTAAATCAAGGAGAGGTATTCCTCTTACAACCTGGCACCAAGGGTATTATGCTGACCGATGCTGGTTCAAAATTATTAGTACGCTTCCAGATGGGCGAATTATGGATATGGAAGTCGGCTGTAAAATAAGTTCAGTAGTGTTAGCTACTATCAACATAGTTCCCTTAACACTTTGCATCATTAAGAAAATCATACTAATAAATTTACTTTTAGCCTAAAATATCAATAACAAATCACATTATCAAAATATGAGAAGAAACCTTTTTCTTGTTTTTCTTTTACTGACATTCGTCATTAATGGGCATGCTTTTGCGTTGCAAAACCCTGTCGACTACGTAAATCCTTTAGTTGGATCGGCCTCAAAGTCAGAGCTTTCAACAGGCAACACCTATCCTGCCATCGCCTTACCATGGGGTATGAACTTCTGGACACCACAGACAGGAAAGATGGGAGATGGGTGGACTTACACCTACGGAGCCGATAAGATACGTGGTATCAAGCAGACTCACCAACCCAGTCCATGGATTAATGACTACGGACAGTTCGCTGTCATGCCTGTTGTGGGTAAAAAGGTGTTTGACGAGGAAGGACGTGCAAGCTGGTTCTCCCACAAGGCAGAGACAGCAACACCCTATTATTATAAGGTATATCTGGCTGACCATGATGTCACAGCAGAGATTAGTCCTACCTGTCGGGCTGCTTCTATGCGCATCACCTATCCACAGACAGAAGCGGCCTACTTTGTTGTTGACGCCTTTGACAAGGGTTCTTCTGTGACGATTATGCCTGATAAGCGTACGATCGTGGGCTATACAACAAAGAATAGTGGAGGTGTACCAAATGGTTTCAAGAACTATTTTGTACTTCGTTTCGACCATGACTTCACCTACATGGGTTGTGTTGAAAATGGGAAACTGTCTGATGGAAAGACCGTCTCTACCTGCAATCACGCTATGGCCGTAGTGGGGTTCCACACGAGACGAGGCGAACAAGTGAATGTACAGGTAGCCTCATCGTTTATTAGTGACGAACAAGCACTGCGTAATCTCAAGGAAGTTGAGGGCAAGACTTTTGACGAGGTGAAGTCAGAAGGTAGGAAGGAATGGAACAACATATTAGGACGTATCGAAGTGGAAGACAACAATATCGACCATCTTCGCACGTTTTATAGTTGCCTCTATCGCTCCGTATTGTTCCCACGCACGTTCTATGAGCTTGACGAACAGGGTAATCCCGTCCACTACAGTCCCTATAACGGCAAAGTACTACCGGGTTATCTCTTTACTGACACAGGCTTCTGGGATACCTTCCGTTCGCTCTTCCCATTGCTTAACCTCGTCTATCCGTCAATGAACGAGAAGATGCAAGCAGGCTTAGTCAATGCTTACAAGGAGAGTGGATTCCTACCTGAATGGGCGAGTCCGGGCCATCGCGACTGCATGGTGGGCAACAACTCGGCCTCGGTCGTAGCTGATGCTTACATCAAAGGACTGCGAGGTTATGACATAGAGACCCTTTGGAAAGCTGTTACTCATGGTGCGAATGCCGTACATCCAAGCGTTAGTTCGACTGGACGCAAAGGCTTTGACTATTACAACCGCTTAGGTTATGTACCTTATAACGTGGGAATTAACGAGAGCGTTGCCCGTACTTTAGAGTATGCTTACGACGATTGGTGCATCTATCAGTTAGGATTAAAACTCGGAAAGAGCGCTAAGGAACTCAAACCCTACAAACTTCGTGCAATGAACTATCAGAAGGTTTTCGACAAGGAGACAGGACTGATGCGTGGACGTAACGAGGATGGCAGTTTTCAAACGCCATTTAATCCTTTCAAATGGGGCGATACCTTCACAGAGGGAAATAGCTGGCATTACACATGGAGTGTGTTTCATGACCCTGCAGGACTGGCACGGCTGATGGGAGGATACGACAAGTTTAATGCAATGTTGGATAGTGTCTTCCAACTTCCACCTGTCTTTGACGATAGCTATTACGGCTTCACCATTCACGAAATACGTGAGATGCAAATCATGAATATGGGTAATTACGCACATGGAAACCAACCTATCCAACACATGATTTACCTCTATGACTACAGCGGACAGCCATGGAAGGCACAATATTGGGTGCGTGAGGTGATGGACCGACTCTATTCTGCACAGCCCGATGGCTATTGTGGTGATGAAGATAACGGTCAGACGTCGGCTTGGTATGTCTTCTCTGCTCTCGGCTTCTACCCTGTTTGTCCCGGTAGCACACAATACATGATTGGTTCGCCTTACTTCCACATGGCTAAGGTACACCTTGAGAACGGTAAGACCATCACTCTCCGTACAGATAAAAACGACAAAGACAACCGTTTCATACAGCATATAACAATGAACGGACAGCCTTATCCACATTATTATCTTGAACATGAACAACTGATAACAGGTCCTGAAATAGACTTCACTATGGGCGATAAACCTGTGAAATAGAAAGTTATCTTATTCCTTTAGCATCCAACTAACAGATTTCATACCTATTAGAATAAATCTGTTAATTGGATGTCATTATGTCAACTAATCCTATAAAATCACTTAAAAGAGTAAGGTCTCATCAATAACATTATAATTTGTTTGCATATATTTGTAACATATTAATCCAAAAATGAGTACATAACAATGAGAAAAATCTTTTCTTCTAAACACATATTGTGCGCTGGTTTAGTATTAGGTGGACTGTTTACATTTTCCAGTTCATACGCAACAAACAATGACGCAAATAATGACAATCAGCAAGTAGCAGCCACACCAACCAACAACACACGGATTGTTGGTACGTGGGAATTGACCAATAAGGGTAGTTATGCTATTGTGTGTAATCCAAGAACACACAAGGAATATAAGGTGGGATTCATAATCGACAGATATGATGACTATAAGTTCCTCCCAGTAGACTTCAAGACTGGTGAGCGTGTTGACCTTCGCTCGCTCGTTGGACATGATGATGACGACCTCGATGATGAGTTGCATCGCTTCGACTTCTACCGTAATGGAACCATGAGTGTTATAGAGAGAGAGGACAATGGCAGGTGGAAACGTGACGACGACGCAGGCGTGTATGGTTTTCGTCGTGATGGTTTCTTTATGAAGATAGATGGTAAGACACGCAAGAACCTTCAAGTCAGATTTATTAACAACAATGAGTTCGAACTGACCCAGACCAAGTTTAATGACAACGACCTTCGGAGAATAGTCATTAAGAAGGTGATGAGATATGTTCGTGTGACGAGAAAATAAGGCAAGATAAGCCCAGTCTATAAAACATATCCCCCAGTTAACAGTTGCTAAACCTTGTGTAAAGCCCTGTTGATTGGGGTTTTTATTTATGTATTGAGACAAGATTACTCACCTTAAATCACCCTATCAAAAACGTAAAAAACAAAGAGGAAGAAAGCAGCAAACTATTAC
Source organism: Prevotella sp. oral taxon 313 (assembly GCF_003043935.1). Taxonomy (NCBI): domain Bacteria; kingdom Pseudomonadati; phylum Bacteroidota; class Bacteroidia; order Bacteroidales; family Prevotellaceae; genus Prevotella; species Prevotella sp. oral taxon 313. The sequence continues at coordinate 973,488 of NZ_PYXE01000001.1, read as the reverse complement.
AACCAAATGAGAAGACCGTCTTCAACAAATTATTTTCATGAACATAAATATTTCTTTTCACGACAATAAATATTTTTTTTCATGAAAAGAAATTAGGCAAACTGATAGGGTTTATATTCAATTGATACGTAAGCTAAATACTTCTGGTAAGTTATAACACTCATTTACACGCCTAACAGTACACATGTAAACAAAAAAATGTCATCAAGAAAGGCTCTAATTACAGTATTTTTGTGTAAGTTTGTATCTCGTTATAGAACTGAGTAAAAAAACAACATATCACGAACAACAAAATATGAAACGTAAAACATGGCGCAAACACCATAAATGGGTTGGAATTGTCGTTACATTTTTCTTGGTAATGTTCTGCCTTTCTGGTATTGTACTCAACCATCGTCAACTCTTTGCTAATATCAATGTAAGCCGTGGGATATTACCCGGTCAATACGAATTCAGCCAATGGAACAACGGATTACTACGTGGAACATTACGTTACAAAGATAATAAAAACCATGAAAAGGTGTTCATATATGGTGCTGCAGGCATCATCCAGACTGACACAACGGCTACAAACTTTACAGAATACAACAAAGGACTGCCTACTGGTGCAGACTATCGACAGATGCGAGGAATGGCTAAGACTCCAAAGAATGACCTCTTTGCGGTTAGCGTCATGAACCTATATAAACTGGGAAAGAACGCATCTTGGCAAACAGTCGACCTCCCAAAGCAAGAAAATGACGAACTTCTGACCGACATAACGACACATGGTGATACGCTCATCGTACTTTCGCGCTCTCATCTCTACTATGCTACAGCTCCTTATAAGAAATTTACTTGCGTTACACTACAGGCTGCTGAGGGTAATGAAGGGAAGGTGTCATTGTTCCGTCAAATATGGCTTTTGCATAGCGGTGCACTGTTTGGGACAATAGGAAAACTCATCGTCGATGGGATTGGACTTGTCTTAATCATCCTCTGCGTAACGGGTATATGGTATTGGATTCGCCATAAAGCAACATCAATGGTCGTTTGGCATACAAAGATAGGGCATTACACCTTCGCCCTGACACTGTTTATCGCAATAACAGGATGGGCTTTACGTCCCCCACTCATGATTCTCCTTGCTACAAACAGTACGAAGCCATTGCCTGGGACAACCTTAGACAATGATAATCCTTGGAATGACAAACTAAGAATGATACGTTATGATGAGCAAGTTCATGACTGGCTTATCTCAACGTCAGAAGGTTTCTATTCTCTTAAGAACCTCTCGTCAAAACCAACACCTATCACCACAGCACCCCCAGTGAGTGTTATGGGACAGAATGTCTGGCAATATACAAGTAACAAAGCATGGATTGTAGGCTCCTTCGATGGCCTATTTTATTGGGATAGAAAGAGCAATGCAGTGCTTTACTACAACGATGCTATGGTCTCTACTCCAGGTATACCGGGTACAGCTCCAGACGAACAGACAATCTCTGGCTATAGTTCTGACTTCACAAACAAGGAATGTATAGCCACCTATTTCCAAGGTTCTTCATTCGCAAAACAGCCAGACACACTAAAAAACAAGCCCATGTCGCTTTGGAGTCTTGCCTTAGAGGTTCACACCGGACGAATTTATGCTGGAGCATTAGGTTCCTTCCTCTTCATCTTCGTTATAGGTCTCTTCATCATCTTCACCCTTGTGTCAGGTAAGAAGGCGTAGGTGGGAATAATTAGATAAGGTCTCATTGCATTGTAATTAAGAATAATTGCAATGCAATGAATGTATTATATCATTTATAAATAGCACTACAAATCTCCACTGAACCTCAATAATACTATCTCTATCTGACAAAGTTTATTCTCTTTACCACAGATAATAAAAAATGTAAAACATGCTTGTTTTTTAGAAAAATTAATAATAACTTTGTCACTATAAAACAACAAAAAGAGCGAGTTGCCCCGCCCTGTTTGTTTTCACAACGGAATAATCCTTATTGTGACTTGCTTGAAAATCTACTGCAAATATATAAAGAATATAATTAAGAACCAAACAAAACAAGAAAAAAATGAGAACAATTCTTGGATTAGACTTGGGAACCAATAGTATTGGTTGGGCTAAAGTCTGCATTAATGACGACGGGAACTACGTACGTGAGATTAAACTTGGTAGTCGAATCATCCCAATGAGTCAGGACACACTCAGTAACTTTGATAAAGGAGTGACCGACTCTCCAACAGCTGCGCGAACAGGATTCCGAGGTATAAGAAGGATTAGAGAGCGTGTACTACAAAGACGCGAACGCTTACACAGAGTACTACACGTCATGGGATTCTTACCTTCACACTATGAAAAGGCCATTGGATGGAATCGAGAGGAAGCTACAACGTATGGCAAGTTCCTTGATAATGGGGAACCTAAGTTGGCATGGGAGAAACAAGAGGATGGTTCTATGCGTTTCCTCTTTATGGATTCTTTCCATGAAATGATGGCTGATTTTGCAAAATGTCAACCAGGGTTGGTTGCTAACGGGAGAAAGATTCCACTGGATTGGACACTCTATTACTTACGTAAGAAAGCACTTACACAAGCTATCAAAAAAGAAGAATTAGCTTGGATACTGCTCAATTTCAATCAGAAACGTGGATACTATCAGCTACGTGGAGAGGAAGATGAAGAGGATCCAACTAAACGCGAGGAGTATTATGAACTGAAAGTTGTTAGTGTTGAGGCTGCCGAAGAAGGAAAAGGAGGTAACACTTGGTATAATGTTACATTAGAGAACGGCTGGATATATCGTCGGCAAAGCAAGATAGAACTAAATGATTGGACTGGGAAAATCAGACAGTTTATAGTTACAACAGAATATGAAAAAGATGGTATTACTATCAAAAAGGACAAAAATGGAGAAGTAAAACGTTCCTTCCGAGCACCAAGTGAAGATGATTGGGGACTACGTAAGAAACGAACTGAAAGTCGCTTAGAGGATTCAGGCAAGACAGTTGGAGAATTTATCTACGATCATATACTTTCTGAACCTGCTGATAAAATCAGAGGTAATTTTATCCGTACCATTGAACGAAAGTTCTACAAGAAGGAACTGGAAGCTATTCTGCGTGAACAATCAAAATATCATAAGGAACTAAAGGACCTAAATACGCTTGTAAACTGTATCAAAGAGTTATATCCAAACAACAAGGCTCATCAAGATAGTTTGATGAAGAAGGATATGACATATCTTTTAATTACAGACTTGATTTTCTATCAAAGACCACTGAAGAGTAAGAAGTCACTGATAGCAGACTGCCCATACGAGTATTACGAATATGTTATTAAAGAAACTGGAGAAATTAAGCGACAAGGTATCAAATGTATTGCAAAGTCAAATCCATATTATCAGGAGTTCCGACTATGGCAATTCATAATCAATCTTCGCCTCTTTGACAGAACAGAGGATAAAGAAGTAACCTCTGAGTATTTGTCTTCTATGGAAGACTACACCAAACTGTTTACATATCTCAACGACAGAAAAGAAATTAATCAAGAAATTCTATTGAAAGATTTCTTCAAACAAAAGAAAGTCAAGATGGGTATGGAAAAAGAATTTCCTATCCGCTGGAACTATATTGAAGACAAAGAGAAGAAATATCCATGCAACGAGACACGTCACGAACTACTTGCTGCATTAGATAAAGCAGGTATAGATCATAGTTGGTTAGATGATAAAGAACGATTCTACCGACTCTGGCATCTTCTCTATTCTGTTGAGTCCAAGGAAGAAGCAGAAGGCGCTTTAAGAAAGTTGAATGATAATGAAGACTTTGTAAATGCTTTCTTAAAGATAAAGCCATTTAAGAAGGAATATGGTGCTTATTCGGAGAAAGCTATAAAGAAACTATTGGCTGTAATACGTATGGGAACTCAGTGGAATGAGGATGACATTTGCGAACAAACAAGAAATAGAATTCAAAGCATCATAAATGGGGATATTGACGAAAAGATTAAAGAACGAATGGGTCGCACTTTCAGTCAATTATCCGATTTTCAGGGACTTCCTGAATGGTTAGCTTGCTATGTTGTATATGGACGACACTCTGAAACTACAGATATACAACGGTGGACAAAGCCAGAAAACTTGATGGCATATATTAATGGCTTCAAGCAGCATTCACTCCGTAATCCTATCGTTGAGCAGTGTATCCTTGAAACTCTCAGAACAGTTCACGATATTTGGAAGGAAGCTGGACACATAGATGAGATTCATATAGAGCTGGGAAGGAGTATGAAGAGTACTGCCGACCAGCGTGCACGTATGTCTAAAAGTATTCTGCAGAATGAGAATACCAACCTGCGCATTAAGAGTCTCTTAATGGAACTGAAGAATGCAAAAGAGTTTGAGAATGTACGCCCTTACTCACCTATGCAGCAGGAAATCCTACGAATATACGAGGAAGGTGCCTTACAGGAATTAACTAAAGAGGATGACCAATATCCTGAGATTTCTAAGATTTCGCAAATGGCACAACCTTCAGCAAAAGAACTACTTAAATATAGACTTTGGCTGGATCAGAAATACTGTTCCCCCTATACAGGTAAACCTATTTCTCTTTCAAAACTATTCACATCAGCTTACCAAATAGAACATATCATTCCACAGAGTCGATATTTTGATGATTCATTCTCAAACAAGGTCATCTGTGAGGCTGAGGTAAATCAGCTCAAGAGTAATATGTTAGGCTATGAATTCATCAAGAAACATAGTGGAGAGATTGTGCATTGTACGATGGTAGGCGATGTAAAGATATTTGATGCTAAGGAATATTATAACTTTGTAACAGAGCATTATGCCAACAACAGACGTAAGAAGGAAAAACTCTTATTAGAGGATATACCACAGGAATTCCTTAATCGTCAAATGAATGACAGTAGATATATCAGTAAGAAGGTGATGGCACTGCTGTCTAATATTGTACGAGAAGAAGGTGAACAAGAAGCAAAATCTAAGTTTGTTATCGCATGTTCAGGAGGAATAACAGACCGACTAAAACATGATTGGGGACTAATTGATGTATGGAACAGCATCGTTTATCCTCGTTTTGAACGCCTTAACAAACTAACCAATACAGAGAACTTTGGACGTTGGGAGAACAAAGAAGGAAAACAAGTATTCCAGACATCAGTACCTTTGGAACTACAAAGAGGTTTTAGCAAGAAGCGTATAGACCATCGCCATCATGCTATGGATGCACTCGTCATAGCCTGTGCATCAAACAATATAATCAATTATCTCAACAATGAATCTGCTAAGAGTCAAGAAAAGAGAGAAGACTTGAGAAAGAAACTTTGTGATAAGAATCGTATTATTCGAAAACCTTGGGAGACCTTCACGCAAGATGTACGTACAGCTCTTGAGGATGTCGTAGTAAGCTTTAAGAATTATGTCCGTGTCATCAACAAGGCAACAAACTATTACGAGAAGTATGATAAAAATGGCAAGAAAGGAATAGCAGAGCAGAAAGGACAAGACATGTGGGCTATAAGAAAGCCTATGCATAAAGAGACTGTTTTTGGTCAAGTGAATCTACGTCGTAAAGTTACTGTTAAACTAAAGGATGCACTTGAGAAGATTCCTGCTATCTGCAACAAGGAACTGCGCGACTACATCAACAATTTAGTAGCGAAACAATTCAATAAGAAACAAATACTTGCACATTTCAAAAGCATCAACTATCGTCTAAATATGAAATATGTAGACAAGGTTGACGTATGGCAATACAGTGATGAAAAAGAACCTATGGTCGCTACACGCAAATCTGTAGACACATCATTTGATACTAAGCGCATTGCTACCATTACTGATACTGGTATCCAAAAGATTCTTCGCAACTACCTCGAAACAAAAGACAATGATCCAAACATTGCCTTTACTCCAGAAGGAATAGCTGAAATGAACAAGCATATCACTGAATATAACAATGGTAAGCAACACCAACCTATTCTGAAAGTTAGAGTCTCAGAGCCTAAGGGAGCAAAATACCAAGTAGGTGAAACGGGCAATAAAACGTCAAAGTTTGTTGAGGCACAAAAAGGAACAAACCTTTATTTTGCCATCTACGAAGATAAAGAAGGTAATCGTTCATACAGTACCATCCCATTAAATGAAGTTATAGAACGATTGAAACAGGGATTGTCTCCAGCAGAAGATTTGAATAAACGAGGAGAAAATTTAAAATTCTATCTTTCTCCAAATGATTTGGTATATGTTCCTACTGAAGAAGAAAAGCTATCTGGTGAATGCAAACTCAACAAAGAACGAATATATAAGATGGTTAGTGCGACAGAAAGTACATGCCTTTTCGTACCTTATTCAGCAGCCAAGCCAATATATGATAAATTTGAGTTTGAGGCTAAGAATAAAATGGGAAGAGCCTTAACTGGTGAAATGATTAAAGCTGTCTGCTGGAAACTTGAAGTAGACCGGTTAGGAAATATACTTAAGGTTATAAAGTAGAATTCATTGCCTATGATAAAGAAAACCCTATGCTTCAGCAATCCAATCTACTTAAGTTTGCGAAATGCACAATTAGTTTTGCATATACCAGAAGTAGAAAATAACAAAACATTGCCTGAGGCTATAAAAAAAGAAGCAGAGCGTACCATCCCGATAGAAGATATCGGGGTGGTGGTCCTTGACAATAGGCGTATTACCATAACCTCTGGCGCTATGGAAGCTTTGCTTGAAAACAACTGTGCAGTCATCACTTGTAATCAAAAGAGTATGCCTGTAGGATTACTCCTGCCACTATGTGGTAATACTACACAAAACGAACGCTTTCGCTCTCAATTAGAAGCCTCTTTACCTTTACGGAAACAGCTTTGGCAACAGACAATAAAACAAAAGATTCTTAATCAAGAACATGTATTACGAATAAATACTGCTCAGGAAACCAATTGTATGCGTGTGTGGTCCAATGATGTACGTAGTGGAGATCCCGACAACCTTGAAGCAAGAACTGCAGCTTATTATTGGAAGAATGTCTTTACAACCTATCCGAACTTTGTAAGAGACAGAGAAGGAACACCTCCTAATAACCTCTTAAATTATGGTTATGCTATCCTTCGTGCCATAATAGCACGAGCATTAGTAGGAAGTGGTTTGCTGCCAACCTTAGGAATCCATCATCATAATAGGTATAACGCCTATTGTCTTGCTGATGATATTATGGAACCCTATCGCCCTTATGTTGATCAATTAGTGTTAGATATCATTCAATGCAACTTAGAAATATCTGATATCACACGAGATTTAAAAATGCGACTTCTCGGTATTCCAATGTTAGATGTAGTAATAAATGGTAAGCGCAGTCCTTTAATGATTGCAGCCCAACAAACTACAGCCTCACTTGCAAAATGTTTTGCAGGAGAAATCAAACGCATTAGTTATCCAGAAATGTAAAATTATATGTCAGCATTTGAGCGCTTCAGTGAGTACCGAATTATGTGGATTCTTGTATTCTTTGATCTACCAACGGAAACCAAGAAAGAGAAGAAAGCCTATACAGATTTCCGGAAATCCCTTATAAAGGATGGATTCACTATGTTTCAGTTTTCTATATATGTACGACATTGTGCAAGTATGGAGAATGCAGAAGTACACATGAGACGTGTTCGTGCATTATTACCTAAGATAGGAAAAGTAGGGATACTTTGCATCACTGACAAACAATTTGCCAACATTCAACTCTTCTATGGACAAAAGACACAAACTCCAAATGCTGCTGGACAACAATTAGAACTATTTTAAAACAACCCAATATCATTAAAAAAGAAGAAAGGAAATAGAAAAATCATAGTATCAAAACAACGAAATTAGTTTTGATTACCTTTGCTGTCATTTTAACATTCGCTTCTAACTCATTGTAATTAAAGCATTTATTCATGGAGGAGAAATGACAAGAATGACAGCAAAATTGATTATATAAAAATTTGCATACTTATGGTGTGCTAAGAGATACGCAGAAAAAATATAAATCATTGCACCCTTATAATTACTCTACGAGACTTTTCGTTGAAATATCATTTCTTTCCATTTGGAAAAATAATCTTAGCTTTGAAAGAATTGCTGATACAGATTACGAGATGACTACAGATTATGGAGTTGTACGCGTAGAAAACATTCTCTTCCATAAGCATACAAAGGAAAAAGATATCTACCATAAAACAAGAAAAATCACATATCAGAATAAGACCAAGAAAGGGAAAATCAGATTAATATCTCTGCTGACCAATGATTTTCAGATGGCGGCAGAAGATATAATAGCTATCTATAAGAAACGATGGCTAATAGAGACCTTATTTAAGCAATTAAAACAGAATTTTCCTCTAAGATACTTCTATGGAGAGAGGGCGAATACTATAAAAAAACAAATAAGGATTACACTTATAGCCAATCTGTTTATAACACTTGTGAAGAATAAAATAAAGAGACCCTGGAGTTTCTCAGGCTTGGCTACAATGATAAGAATTCTACTTATGAGTTATGTATCAATACAAAGTTTCTTTGAGCAGCAACATAGAGATTGGGAAAGATTGATTACCCAGGTAAAAGCCCCGCCAGAAGAGCTGTCATTGGTCTAGGGGGGCTTGGTATTTGAAATTAGAACTAATCATGCGTATTTCAGCAGGGTTGGGAGAGAATATTGCAGCATATAGTGGTTTTATCGGACAGCAATATATTACAATACATTCGCTTTAATCAATATACAATACAAAAAATCCCATTCAAAAGGAATGGGATTTTGAGTTGTGGATCAAAATTTATTTTTACAACAACTTTATATGTCGCTAACACACAATGCTTTACCACATATCAGTTGTTATTGATACCACAAAGGTAAGACTTTTCAAGCAAATCACAACACAGAGTTACTAGAAGCAAGAAAGTTAATAGTTGTTATTGATACCACAAAGGTAAGACTTTTCAAGCAAATCACAACTGACAGGCCAAGTAGACTTTCCGTTCTTGGTTGTTATTGATACCACAAAGGTAAGACTTTTCAAGCAAATCACAACATAATTTGCGCTTTTGCGTAAAATAATTAGTTGTTATTGATACCACAAAGGTAAGACTTTTCAAGCAAATCACAACGAGCATGCCTCCCTTGCCTGTTAAGAGCCAGTTGTTATTGATACCACAAAGGTAAGACTTTTCAAGCAAATCACAACTGATATCGAAAGATATGTTCTTGAAGTAGCGTTGTTATTGATACCACAAAGGTAAGACTTTTCAAGCAAATCACAACATAGTCGGATGGATTCTATTTGCCTTTGGCGTTGTTATTGATACCACAAAGGTAAGACTTTTCAAGCAAATCACAACACCCAGAGAAGACCGAACTTGATGAGTTTGTTGTTATTGATACCACAAAGGTAAGACTTTTCAAGCAAATCACAACGCGTTGCTGCGCTTTCTGCTCCGTTTTCTGGTTGTTATTGATACCACAAAGGTAAGACTTTTCAAGCAAATCACAACAAATTTACTTAATTATGAATCCTCTAATTGTTGTTATTGATACCACAAAGGTAAGACTTTTCAAGCAAATCACAACATAAACTTCTGAATGGTGACGGTGATTGGGTTGTTATTGATACCACAAAGGTAAGACTTTTCAAGCAAATCACAACTCTTCCTTGCTGTCCCTTTTCGTCTTCTCGTTGTTATTGATACCACAAAGGTAAGACTTTTCAAGCAAATCACAACTACTCATCTCATCATCAAAATACACATCGTGTTGTTATTGATACCACAAAGGTAAGACTTTTCAAGCAAATCACAACACGAACTACAGATTAATAGAAGATAATGAGGTTGTTATTGATACCACAAAGGTAAGACTTTTCAAGCAAATCACAACCAATGAGTTAAGAAAGCCTTATAAGCCTTAGTTGTTATTGATACCACAAAGGTAAGACTTTTCAAGCAAATCACAACTTCAGCATATCTACGTTTTTCGCCATAGTAGTTGTTATTGATACCACAAAGGTAAGACTTTTCAAGCAAATCACAACAAGTCCCTACCGCTGAATTCGATGCTCTCGGTTGTTATTGATACCACAAAGGTAAGACTTTTCAAGCAAATCACAACACAGCAGAAAACTATTACTTTCTTGTGTAAGTTGTTATTGATACCACAAAGGTAAGACTTTTCAAGCAAATCACAACTGGCAAAAAGGTTGACAATCCTATTGGCTGTTGTTATTGATACCACAAAGGTAAGACTTTTCAAGCAAATCACAACAAGGTACAGGACAAGCCTTAGGTTCACGTGGTTGTTATTGATACCACAAAGGTAAGACTTTTCAAGCAAATCACAACCCCACGTCTTGAAAGGTTGGTAAAGCAAACGTTGTTATTGATACCACAAAGGTAAGACTTTTCAAGCAAATCACAACCACCATCGTGGCCTATGAACAAGGCTTCGTGTTGTTATTGATACCACAAAGGTAAGACTTTTCAAGCAAATCACAACAGCCATTCGTTTGAATAACGCAGGAAAACGGTTGTTATTGATACCACAAAGGTAAGACTTTTCAAGCAAATCACAACTCCACTGTTTGCATATTATAAGGCTTGGTAGTTGTTATTGATACCACAAAGGTAAGACTTTTCAAGCAAATCACAACTATTGCTGCCCTCTTAACTGCTGCTGCATCGTTGTTATTGATACCACAAAGGTAAGACTTTTCAAGCAAATCACAACCAAAATTGGCAGTCTACTGCATGCTATAAGGTTGTTATTGATACCACAAAGGTAAGACTTTTCAAGCAAATCACAACCTGTTGATGTTCTATGGTCTTCTGTTGCATGTTGTTATTGATACCACAAAGGTAAGACTTTTCAAGCAAATCACAACCGTAATCATAGGTGTCTCTCCAACCTTCAAGTTGTTATTGATACCACAAAGGTAAGACTTTTCAAGCAAATCACAACGTGAGCAAAATGCATTCAATGAGCGCATGGTTGTTATTGATACCACAAAGGTAAGACTTTTCAAGCAAATCACAACAAAAAATAAGCAGCTGAGAAGCGAACAGTAGTTGTTATTGATACCACAAAGGTAAGACTTTTCAAGCAAATCACAACAAGAATAGAGTGGCTTCATTTCTCCATGGGGTTGTTATTGATACCACAAAGGTAAGACTTTTCAAGCAAATCACAACGGCTTCGTTAAAGAACTGTGAGCTGCTATTGTTGTTATTGATACCACAAAGGTAAGACTTTTCAAGCAAATCACAACGCCAGCACGGAGGTTCAACAAACTTCACAAGTTGTTATTGATACCACAAAGGTAAGACTTTTCAAGCAAATCACAACCAGAAGAAGCAGGCTTCGACTTAAGCGGGCGTTGTTATTGATACCACAAAGGTAAGACTTTTCAAGCAAATCACAACAAAGGCGTTAACGCCAAATTTCTGTACACGTTGTTATTGATACCACAAAGGTAAGACTTTTCAAGCAAATCACAACGGAAGGGAGGATTACCCATTTGTGCATTTGGTTGTTATTGATACCACAAAGGTAAGACTTTTCAAGCAAATCACAACATTGACAGCAAGATATATAAAATATTAAAGGTTGTTATTGATACCACAAAGGTAAGACTTTTCAAGCAAATCACAACCATTATCAAACAGTAAATTGAGATAATGAGTTGTTATTGATACCACAAAGGTAAGACTTTTCAAGCAAATCACAACGTGTGCTGTCAATGCAACTCTCTGGAATAAGTTGTTATTGATACCACAAAGGTAAGACTTTTCAAGCAAATCACAACAACGAAAAGAAATCGACATGAGTGATAATAGTTGTTATTGATACCACAAAGGTAAGACTTTTCAAGCAAATCACAACTTGGTAGTTCGTAACTTTTTTGTTACCTTTGTTGTTATTGATACCACAAAGGTAAGACTTTTCAAGCAAATCACAACATAAGTTGAATTGTCGTTTAATTTCATTTTGTTGTTATTGATACCACAAAGGTAAGACTTTTCAAGCAAATCACAACAGGTCTTGGTTACTCCCTCGACTTCCTTAAGTTGTTATTGATACCACAAAGGTAAGACTTTTCAAGCAAATCACAACAGAAAGCTATGCTTTTGATGATAGAAAGCGTTGTTATTGATACCACAAAGGTAAGACTTTTCAAGCAAATCACAACAAGTAACAAATGTATCATCATCTTTAATTAGTTGTTATTGATACCACAAAGGTAAGACTTTTCAAGCAAATCACAACGCACTCTAATAAATTGTATTTACTTTTTGGTTGTTATTGATACCACAAAGGTAAGACTTTTCAAGCAAATCACAACATCCTCAAGTATCCTCACTTGAGTTACTTGTTGTTATTGATACCACAAAGGTAAGACTTTTCAAGCAAATCACAACTTATCATTTATTATACTTTCTCGTCACAATGGGGATTGCTATTAATACCACAAAGATGGTATTTTTAGATGAAAAAGACTATTTGCAAGGATTTTTGTAATAATTACAAGGGATATTCTTTGCCGTTTACGGGGAATTATATATCTTTGCCGACGATTTCAAAATGAGGAGTGGAAGACTACTGTTAACGAAGTTCTAAAGACAAAGGGACAAGGGTTTTAGTGGGTTACATTCTGAGTGAGAAAACGAGCTCATTATAGGATAAAAACAAATTCATAATAAACTAAAGGCATGTTCATTATAGGATAAAAGCAAGTTCATAATAAACTAAAGGCATGTTCATTATAGGATAAAAGCATGTTCATTATAGGATAAAGGCATGTTCATTATAGGATAAAAGAAAATTCATAATAAACTAAAGGCATGTTCATTATAGGATAAAAGAAAATTCATAATAAACAAAAAGCATGTTCACAAAAGGATACAAGCAAAACCATCACAAAATAAGAGAGAATTCATTGATAAGATAAAAGCTAATTCGTCATAGAATAAAGAGGTAAGGTAGCACTTACTTGAAGCGAGCTCATAAAAGAATGTGTGGATAAGCAAGGCTATAACAGTATAAAGTAGCAAACGATTCTACCATAACATAAGTGGAAAGAAAACTTAATTAGAGTAAGTAAAGGACCTACTTATCGCTAAAATGAGACTTAATTAGAATAAGTAAAAGGCCTACTCATAGTATCCAGAAAGCTGAATTAGAGTAAGTAATAGGCCTACGCACTGTAAATAGAAAGCTTAATTAGAGTAAGTGAAAGGCCTGCTCACTGTAAATAAAAAGCCTAACGAAAGTGACTAAAAGGCCAGCTCACAGTAATTAGAAAGCCTAATTAAAGTGATCAAAAGGCCTACTCATAATAGATGGGGAGCCTAATTAGAGTGATCAAAAGGCTTACTCATAATAGATGGGGAGTCTAATTAGAGCAAGTGAAGGGCCTACTTATCGTAAAAAAGAGGCTTAATTAGGGTAAGTGGAAGGCTTAAACATAGCAGATGGGAAATTAAAAAATAGTGGACAAAAAGCTAAGAGCAGGCAGAGAGAAATATAAAAGAGTGTTTATTAAATTCATGATATAAATCAGTAACAAATTATGAGTAAAGTTAATTTATTATTAGACTTCGTTCTAAATACCGCAGCATCGCTGAAAGGTACAGGTATTCATTTAATACGTATAGCAATCTTCATCATCTTTGTATGGATTGGTGGGTTGAAGTTTTGGAACTATGAGGCAGAGGGTATTGTGCCATTCGTGGCAAACAGTCCGTTTATGAGCTTCTTCTACACAAAGAAAGCACCAGAGTATAAGGACTACAAGCTCAAAGAAGGCGAGTTTGACAAGGTCAAGCACGACTGGCATGAAGCCAACAACACCTACACCTTCTCTCATGGTTTAGGTATTGCCATTATGTCATTTGGCATTTTGACCTTATTAGGTATCTGGTTTCCAAAGATTGGTTTCGTTGGTTCAGGACTTGTCATTCTCATGACGTTTGGCACGTTGTCCTTCCTTGTCACGACTCCCGAAGTATGGGTACCCGACTTAGGAAGTGGCGAGCACGGGTTCCCGTTACTTACTGGTGCGGGTCGTCTGGTCATCAAGGATGTATGTATTCTGGCCGGAGCGGTCGTTGTCTTGGCCGATTGTGCACAACGAATTCTTAAAAAGAATAAGAGATAAAACGATTAAAACGACGAGGGGGATGTGGCGACACATCCCCTTTTTTCGTCTCACTCGTTAAATACGTCGGCAACTGTTCTATTACTTTTATCGCAGAAAGAACATTACACATTATATCGTCTCACCATGATATACATTATTAATGTATCAACCTTTCTCCCTTCTCCGACCTACACATATAACGAAAAAAACATTTTCTCATCCCATAAACAGAATATTTACGCCACGACAAGAGGGTCTGTCTTTCGCAAGATTGTCCTAAAATAATCCTTTCGTAACCATCTTTCTCTATCATACGGAGCCTCAACAGCGTGTGTACAAATCCTCTACACAACATTTGAAAGCGGTAAAAAACACTCACAGATAAGCCTTTCAAGGATTTATCCGACCACTCGAATAATGTTTCAAGCATCCCACTCCACATCTCGGAGAACGCCTATTAAACCATGAAAAAACATTACATAACACCGAGTTAAACACCCTCTACACAAGGGTATAACCTCCCTTCTCACCGATATCATAACCTTCAAAGAATCAGCTTATTACAAACAGCATTCGAGAAGACGCCCTTCTTGCCTCAAGAAGGGCCTTCTCTGCATGCAAGAAGGGCATGTTCTCGAACGTAGAAGGGCCTCTTCTGCCACCTTAAAGAGCATGTACTATGAACAAGAGGGACGAAAAATGTTGACAAGGGGAGAAGGTGGATGTGGGGACCTCCCCCAGCCCCTCCGAAGGAGGGGAGCCCAAACCTGCCATGAGAAAGTACACGATGTTTGTTTTTGTGGGTATGAAATATGCTGTTACTTACAAGCTGCTTTAAGACTCAATACTAAACAACTTGTATCCACATAACCTTTTTATCAACACCTAACATTCAACACCTAACACCCGACACATCAACACCGAACGCCCACAAAAGCACTTCATCAACACCGAACATTCAACACCTAACACCCAACACATCAACACCTAACACCCACAAAAGCACTCCATCAACACCGAACATTCAACACCTAACACCCAACACATCAACACCTAACACCCACAAAAGCACTCCATCAACACCGAACATTCAACACCTAACACCCAACACATCAAGACCTAACACCCACAAAAGCATTTCATCAACACCTAACACCCAACACCTAACACCCAACACATCAACACCTAACACCCATGAAAGCACTTCATCAACACCTAACATTTAACACCTAACACCCAACACATCAACACCTAACACCCACAAAAGCACTCCATCAACACCGAACATTCAACACTTAACACCCAACACATCATCACCTAACACCCACAAAAGCACTTCATCAACACCTAACATTCAACACCTAACACCCAACACATCAACACCTACCACCCAAGAAAACATCCAATAACACTCTCTCAGACGTCACTTTTCTACAAACAATATAAGATAACATCGTCAATTCTCAGAGTAATTCGTTATCTTTGCAGACAAAGTTGAATCCAATGACTACGGAATACAATATACAGGCAAAGGTGCGTCTTCTTGTCAGTTGGCTCTGTTTGATACTATTATTCGTCATCACAGGTTGCAAGGAGACAACCCCTTCACGGTCGTTATCAGAGCGAGAGTTCCACTATGCCGACCGTTTGTCTGCATTGTCTATAGACAAGACTGGCTATTGGATTGGCGGAGAGACGGGTGTTATATGGCATATCAATGGGGACGAAAGGAAGCGTTATTACACAGGGCTCGACCGCATCTATGACGTAGAACGCGACCCTTCGCATCCTAATCAGATTTGGATTGCATCACGTAATGCCGGTCTGCAGTTATGGAATATAGCTGCCGACACACTCCTCCATCAGCTTACCTACGACATTCCCAGCAAGGGTAGCCGCTATTCTCCCTACGATATAACGATTACAGACAAGCACCTCTATGTCGCTACGTCACAAGGTCTTTTCTCCATGCCCATCGGTCAGCCGCAGCAAGGACTGACCCTACTCTACCCTATCAAAGCGACGTCAGCAACCCAGTGTTGCGAACCCTTCTTGGTCAACAACCTCTGCCCCGTCGACGACAAGTGGCTCTTTGCTGCCACACAGGCCGGAGTAATAAGCATAAACCTACACACGCAGAAGACAGAACTACGTCATAAAGGTGAGAATATACGCAAGGTAGCCTTCTATGACGGTCACCTCTGTATTCTTTCTGACAATCAACTAACGATAGAAAACATCAACGGAGCTGACAGCAAGCACTTTCCACTGCCTCAGTCGGTGCTGTCCTTTTATAAAGCAGGCTCGACCTACTATTTCATTACATCATCGAGAATACTCTTATCCGACAATTTAGAGCGTTTTGTCAGTATTCCTCTCCGCAATAATGTACCCGACAATCCACATCGGATAGCCATTGCCGACGATGGAAACGGCTTCTCCATCCTCCTTACAAAGAACGCTCTATGGCGCATCCCCCACCATCTTGGTATCTTCAATGCCAACCCTCCTGTCGTTGCAGCATGTAGGATGGGTAATGACCTCATCTATGTAAACAACCAACACGAGCTGTTTCGCCAGAAAGCCGACGAACTCATAGCCAAGAAGGTATATGACTTTGAAAACGACGAGTTGCCAAAAGAGATGTTTGCCGATGGCGAAGACATCTATTACTATACGGCTAATAATCAGGTGTTCAGGTTCAACATTGGCGAACAATACCTTATCAACCAGCTCTTCAAGCGTCCACAACTACTGACACAACCAAGGACACGTATCACCTCGATGGCCCTTCTGCCCCATGAAAACAAACTACTACTTGGTGTGCAAGACTATCTGCTGTCAGTAGACAGCCGTAATGGGAAGACAGACACGGTGAAGTCGATGAATAACAGGTATATTACAGCCTTCCATCAAAGCCAAGAAAGCGGCAAGATATACATCTCGACCCTTAATCACGGTGTGTTTGTCAGCAAGGGAAAGCAGGTGGAACGCATCGCAGGAACCGAGCACATGGTGTTTGTCAATAGTCTCTGCACCTACAATTCGCCACGCCCTCGCCTACTCCTCCTCACCAATCACTATCTTCAAATACAAGGAGCTGACTCCATTCGGACCGATGGAAGCAATCAAATCTTTTGTATCAATGACAGTATTGTCTATACGATACCAGAGATGGGGATACATAAATACAAGATAAAAAACAACCGACTCTACGATTGTGGTAGTTTCTTTGATGACATACACTTCAATGCTCAGGCCGCTTTCAGCCTTAACAACACGCTCTACATTGGTTCTGACCTTGGCGTGATACAGTTGACTCCAGGCAAAGAGGAGGCTGCCAAGTGGATTACCTTTGATAATAAAGCCCCCAGTCTACAACTTATTGGCATCATCCTCTTCACGATGATGAGTATAATAGGTATCATTCTCTTCAGCTATCGTAGGCACAAGACATTGACTTACAAGCAGCTCCAGTTAAGAAAGGACGACCTTCGCCATCGCTTAGAAGCGTTGGCAGGCCTAAAAGACAGACTGACAGAGAACGAACAAAACACACTTGAAGCTATTAGTAATGAGATAGAAACGATTAACATCAGTTCTCAAAGTCTGCGAGCTAACAATGAGCTGTTCGCCAACCTATCAGCCCGCATTGCCCGACTAAACCGTGACACAGCCCTCCAGATGGTGAAGTTTCTTAACGAACAGATCGACCGCATCCACCAATACGACGTGTATGAATGTAGCCAGATGATACACGACTCGGAAGAAGCCCGTAGCACAGATAACATCGAAATCATCATCGAACAATGCAAGAAGAACGAGGTGTGGCTCAATCATATACAAGAGATTAAGGAGCGACTCGATAAGTTCTATCGGTCGACCGAAGGCACGCTCGTCCTCAACGGACTGAACGATGGCATGAGAGAAAGGCTGCAACATATACAAGAAGCAACCAAACATCTGACGATAGCCGAGGTCTATCCAGACTTTATCGTGGTCAAGGAACAATACGAAAACATCTTTACTCCGAAGGGACTAAAGGTTATTTGCGATTATATCTCAGCCAGTATCGTGCAATTGCAACGGCTGAAAGGCTACGAAGAGATGGCAGAAAGCCTATTAAACGAACTGCAAACAATAGAGAAAGATATCGACAATCGTGACCGTATCGTACTGCTGCGTCTGTTGCAAACTATCGACAATCGCATCACACAAATCAAGTACTTAAATACGCTCCAACAGCTAATAGAAGAATATACCACCATACACGACAATATAAAAAAGGAGAATGAAGAACGGAGAATGAAGAAGTTTCATTCAAAACTCTTTGCTGACATCGACTCTGCTACACGTGATGTCACAGACCAGATAGCGCAAATATCAGAGCAATTCTTCATTAGCTTTGCCACAACAGACAAAGAAGTGTGCCAAGAGATATTCCACTTTACGAGCGTAAACAGCCAGCAAGTGCGGGTACTCATCCTGCTGCTTGCCATGCCAAGAGTGAAGCGTACACTCCTGCCGGGGATGTTAGGTATCTATGGAAACCTAAACCCTGTTGTCAGTCGACTCTATCATAGTAAGATAGGAGATAACAAGACGCTACTCGACGACTATTGTAAGCGTAATACAAGTAGTATCGTCAATTATATTACAAAGCTATCAGAATAATCATAACAACTGATAACCAGCATATTAAGAATAGTTGCATCCATTTATTTTAGGCAAATAATAGGATGCAACTATTTTTATTTAGCCTTTTCATATACCTTTGCAACAACAGAAACAAATTGTCTTTTAATTAATTCAAAATTATAAATTCAAATCTATTATGATGACAAAGAAAACCTTAGTCGTTGGTCTGCTGGCTATGTTCTCAGTGACCACTTTCGCACAGACAACTACAAAGAAGATTAAAGACGTTCGTACACAGCCCGACCTCTACTACCTTCAGGACGGCCAACAGGCAAGTTCTCTCGAACTGCTTCCTGCTCCTCCGCAGCCAGGTAGCATCCAGTTCCTTTACGATCAGGCTCAATATCAATGGGGAAAGATGCAACGTGACACCCCACGAGGCGACCAAGCAGCAGCTGACGCACGTGTAGGTGGCGACGGAGTACCTAATGCCTTCTCTGAAGCCTTCGGTATTAAGATTAGCAAAGAGACAACTCCAGAGATCTACAAGCTCGTCTTGAATATGCGTGAGGACGCTGGCGACTTGGCTACACGCAGTGCTAAAGACCACTACATGCGTGTTCGTCCATTTGCTTTCTACAAAGAGATGACTTGCAACCCAGAGCAACAACAGGAACTTTCAACCAATGGTTCTTATCCATCTGGCCATACGGCTATCGGTTGGGCAACTGCTCTTGTACTCTCAGAGATTAATGTCGACCGTCAAAATGAGATACTTGAACGTGGCTACCAGATGGGCCAGAGCCGTGTTATCTGCGGTTATCACTGGCAGAGCGACGTAGATGCAGCACGCATTGTCAGTGCTGCCGTCGTAGCACGTCTCCATGCTGACCCTGCTTTCCAAGAGCAGTTAGCTAAGGCGAAGAAGGAGTTTGCGAAGCTAAAGAAGGAGGGTAAGATTGCAAAGAGCACCTTTAAGGCTGCCAACTAAGCCGTAAAGGAAAAGCGAGAAAGGAGTTAACTTCGTCTGATGATATCAACTATCTGTCAGAGACTTAACTCCTTTCTCTCCCTCAACCTATCACTCTCTTTAGAGTAGAAAACCTAATTTTATAGAATATAGACAACATAAATACATCTATGAAAAGAATTATCCTTATGGCAGCCTGTGGCTTAATGGCCTGTACAGGTGCCTTTGCTCAAGACGAAGAGCCAAAGTTAGTAGTTAAACCCTCAGGTCGTATCCTCATGGATGCAGGCGTTATGCACTCAACAGACGAGACACTTAACGACCAACTTAACGATGGTGTTGCCATCCCAGACGTACGTATGGGAGTCAGCGCAACCTACGGTAAATGGAAAGCTAAGGTCGATGTCGGTTATGCTCGACAAAGTCTTTCTCTCAAGGACATCAGCCTCGACTACAATTTCGACAAAGAGAACCTTATTCGTATGGGCTACTTTGTACATCAGTATGGCCTCCAGAGCGGTACATCCTCAAGCTTTAAGATTTCGATGGAGGAGCCTTTAGCCAACCAAGCCTTCTTCAATAGCCGTTTGATAGGTGCTATGTACGTGCATGCTGGCGATAAGTTCCACGCTACAGCATCAGTGTTTGCTGAGAACGACGCAATGAAGATGACCACTGATAAGCTCGGTAACGAGGCATGGGGTGCGATGACACGATTGGTATGGCGCCCATTGACTGAGCGTGGTAAGATTTTCCATATCGGTATCAGTGGTGCTTACGAGTCACCACGTTATAACAAGACTGCTGCTCTCAGCCATAAGTCATACACCTTAAGAGCTCCTTTCCCAACACGTATAGCCAACGTCGCAGCCCAAGAAGCTACCATCTCTGATGCTAAAGCACTGTGGAAGTTCTCTCCAGAAATGAACCTTGCGGTTGGTAACTTTGGTCTTGAAGCTCAGTACTTCTACGTAGGTATCAAGCGTGACAACGCCATGCCAAACTACAGTGCATGGGGTGCTTATAGCAATGTACGCTACTTGCTCAAGGGTTAAGGTTATACTTATACCAAGGCAGATGCGGGTATTGCCACCCCAGACCCAGGTTCTATGGAGCTTGTTGCGGCCTATAACTACTCAACCTTAACGGACAAAGACGCCAATATCTACGGTGGTAAGGTTAACGATTGGTCGTTGACTTTCAACTATTACCTCAATAAGTACATGATTTGGCGAGTACGTGGTTCTGTCACACGGGCCACTGACAACGCTGCATTCAACAATAATACGTTCTCTATCTTAGAGACTCGTCTGCAGATAAAGTTCTAAAACTCTGATAATTCACAACCTATTGTCGCACACTATGGGTTGTGAATTATGACTTAACAAAGTATTACTACAATGAGAAAAATCAATTCTTTCGTCCTCCTTCTGATACTGGCTCTACTCTGCCCAGTATTGGCTCAGGCACAGCTTCAGCGTTCTGACGCTTTCAAAGAGAAATATAAACTAAAAGAGGTTGTCATCCTCTCTCGTCATAACATCCGTTCACCGCTTTCAACCAATGGTTCTGCACTGAGCAAGATGACGCCACACGAGTGGACTAACTGGTCATCGGCTGCCAGCGAGCTAACGCTCAGAGGCGGTGTGTTAGAGACTGAGATGGGACAGTTCTTCCGTAAGTGGACCATCGAGACAGGGCTGTTCAAAGACAATTATGTACCTTCTATTGATGAGGTAAACGTGTATGCTAACTCCATGCAACGCTGTATCGCGACGGCACAATACTTCTCAAGTGGGTTCATGCCAGTGGCTGGCTTACGTGTAAACCACCGTTATGTTCCCTCAAAGATGGACCCAATCTTCTTCCCACGCCTTACTAAGAGTACACCTGCCTTCCGCTCTGAAGCAATGAAGCAAATCAACGCCATGGGTGGAAAAGAGGGTCTTGTTGGTATCAACAAGGGATTGAAAGACAGCTACGACCTCATTGCCAAGGTCTTAGACATGAAGCAAAGCGAGTATTATAAGAAAGGAGAAGTAAAGGACTTCACCACCAACGACACCCAAATCACGCTCGAACTCAATCAGGAACCAGGCATGAAAGGTTCGTTGAAGAATGCTAACTCGGCCTCTGATGCGTTTATCCTTCAGTATTACGAGGAGCCTGATGGCGTGAAGGCAGCCTTTGGGCATAAGCTCACAACGGACGATTGGACTAAGATCGCTAAGGTGAAAGATGTTTATGGAGACGTTCTTTTCACAGCACCTATCGTAGCTGTCAACGTTGCTCACCCTCTTCTACAGTATATGTATGATGAGTTAAACGACAAAGACCGTAAGTTTACCTTCCTCTGTGGCCACGACTCAAACATTGCCAGCGTCGATGCTGCCCTTGGAGTAGAGGAGTATTCACTCCCAAACTCTATCGAGAAGAAGACACCTATCGGTTCAAAGCTTGTTATAGAGAAGTGGGTTGATGCTACAGGAAAGGCTTTTATAGCCGTAAACCTCGTTTATCAGAGTACTGACCAGCTCAAACAGATGTCTTTACTCGACCTCCAACACGCTCCACAGATTTTCTCTTTGAAGCTGAAGGGCCTCAATCAAAATACTGACGGACTATATACTTTCGAGGATGTCAACGCTCGCTTCCTCCAAGCTATCCGTGCATACGATGATATTAAGTAAATAAGTAGTGGACAAGTAGACGAGTTCTGGAGTTAACAAGTAGACGAGTTACTTGTGATGTAAGCCATCACTCGTTCCTCTGTTATTATGTCTTTCATGTAAGTTGACAAGTTAACACGTTACAAGTAAACGAGTTAATTGTTCTGTTACCACCCCCTTCCGTTCCTATGTTACTATGTCTCTCTTACAAGCAGCTCGTTAACTCGTCTACTCGTCAACCTTGTTTACCTGTCTACTCTCGCTCACCATACTTATACATCGTATATCCGTCTGTCCCTTTCCCATCCCCTATATATCTGAAAGAAGAAGGGAAGGCACCCTTGACAATAGGCTCTGTAGCATACTCATAACCAAAGGTATCAGCATCAACAGCTATCACATGCAAAGGATAATACACATGGTTCTTGTCCTTTGCATAATTCTCACACTCCATGTCGATTGTCTTATTCACATAAAAAGTGCTGATATCCACATCTTTCATAGGCTCAACATATCTGACAAGGACAGCCGAGTCACCTAAAGCAGCATAGATTTTATCATTATGCCGCCAATAGAAACCAATCCGTTCGTTCTCTTTCAATTGCCTCCAATGCCCACGTTCCTTATAATCACCGTAGGGTTTACAGGCCACAAGGAGCAATAAAGTAACAAGAATAAACACGTGTCTCATATCCATATAGACTTTATCAGAGTAAAAAAAACAGCTGATTGACAGCGATTACTTCAGATACTCATCATCACGAACAAGGACCTTTTCTATCTTACCAACATACATCGTGTGAAGATTTCCTTCTGGATAAGCCTGCTCGAAAATGTCTTTATCAACAAAGCCACTCTCTTTTAAGTCGGCAACATACTCTTTCTTACAGATAAGAACCATCTTTGCTTCCTTAAAATAAACACTATTATCGGCAAAAACCTTTGTCAGTCCAGCCTTCTCTATCTTGTCTTCATCACGTCCAGAGACCGTACCGAGATAGGCCATCTGCTTCTTGAAAGATGTATCCATGACACAGAGTGTGAAATAGTCTTCCCTGTCCACGAATGTCTTTGTATATCTACTGGCACGGATATAGGTCACTGCTGTTGGGTCGTTATGGCCCCACATACAGCCAAGGTGTCCCCAACTGATTGTCATAGTGTTACATCCATCCTGCTCATTACCCGCTGTGACTAACATCCACTCCCTACCTAAAAGGTCGAATGGATTGAACTTTAAGTCCTTATAACTTACTTCCTTCATCCTAATTAATTATTTATTATACCAATAAAAACTTTTACCACATACAAAAGTAAGACTTTTATATGGTTAAACAAAGTACTCTGAGAAAAAATTTGGGACAGGGGAACAGGACAAGGGAACAGGCTGCTTATCGAGAAGACAGAGTAACAGAGTAAGTAGACAAGGTGGACGAGTAGACGAGTTAACGAGTTGCTTGTCCCGCATCGGCAGGTTCACCAGTCTACTCAACTCACTTATCCACATAAACTTCTGTAGTTTTTCCAACATAATATTTGTCAGTTTATTGCAAAATGTGTACCTTTGCAATCACACTAAAGTGGTCACCCATATAAAATCGGGTGATTTGTTATGAAAAGAGAGTAGAGATTTAAGTATAAATAGATAAAAGATAGACACAGTGGATTCAGTTTATAACAAATTAAAAGAGTTAGGTATTCGTCCGTCTGTTCAGCGTGTAGCAATCATGAACTATCTCGCTACACATCATACTCACCCTACTGTTGAGGAAGTCTTCCTTTCTTTAAAGAAGAAACTCCCTACTGTTAGTCGCACAACTGTGTATAATACGCTACGTATGTTGTCTGAACATGGAGCAGCATCAATGATTACTATTGACGATCATCGTGTCTGCTACGATGGTGTAACAGAGCCACATGCACACTTCTTCTGCAAGCGCTGCGAGAAAGTATTCGACTTTGAGGCAATGGAAATGCCACGTTATACTGGCGAAATCGGCAAGGGATTCAGAATTGATGATACACAGCTTTATTATAAAGGTATCTGTCCTGACTGCCTTAAAGCAATGAGCGAGGAGGAAGGACTTAACTAAGTCTTCCCCTCAATACGTGTTACATACACTTATCTAACGCTCTGTACAGAACCAGAACAGGTGACTGACGACAATTCTCTAATATATTGAGAAAAGCGTCACGCCCATTTATAATACAAAAACAGACAAGGAGACATCATCTCAAAAGTTTTTTCAACACTGCTTTCTGCTATGTTTTCAAAGGAACATAGCCCATAGTGTGATGCCCTTCAATAGGACTATCACACAAGTAAGATGAGCATACAACTAACGAAATTACAACCGTGACCGACACAGTCGGCACATCTGTCAACCCCCACGGACGCACAATCAGTGCGTCCGTTATTTGTTTCTCTCCCTCAAACTAAGCCACTTAGATTATTTAGAAATTATCTTACAAAAATCCTCACCCAAATACCCTTCTCTGCAGAACATCCCTATCTTAAATCCTCCTCACAACCAACACGAAATCAAACTGTTACAAACTGTACCGAAGAAGACGCCTATTAAGGTTCAAGAAGAGCCTTAGTAACACTCAAGAAGGGCCTCTTCTCCATGCAAGAAAGGCATCTTCTACAACCTTATTAGGCCTCTTCAAAAACGGAGCTATGATTTTTCTTTACAAAACACGACCATAATCTCTACCCATACAAGACAATCCAACGAACAGAACCCAACGACTGCCACAAGTAACAAGCTTTCCTTTCATTACCTTCATCGAGTACAGTCACCTAACTTATTAACTACCGACAAACTTACACAAGACACGGAACATGACAGCAAAACAATTCCAACCCCAACTTATAATAAGATGTGACAAATCCTTTCTTACATCTAAAGGCCATTACGACCCTTATCTTCTGAAAGTATAAAGGGCGTACATAATAATATTGCACCATTGCAATATCATTACACAATACGCCCCAAAACGACAAAATACATCTTGTATAGCAATAGACACATTAGGACACAAGAAATGTAATTCAAGCTAATACTTTGCATGAAAGAGGATGGATAGTCTTTCATATAATAAAAAGTTTGGTAGTTTCAGTTGTTATTTGTATCTTTGCATGTATTTAGAAAATAAGCAAAACAATTATATAGTATGGCAAAGAAATTCGCCGAGCACAAGGGACTTGACCTTGTTAACACAAATCAGGAAGTATTGAAAGAGTGGGAGAAGAAAGATATCTTCCACAAGAGTATTGATGAACGTGAGGGCGAACCACAGTTCATCTTCTTTGAGGGACCACCATCTGCCAATGGTCATCCCGGTATTCACCACGTGTTGGCACGCTCAATTAAGGATACTTTCAACCGTTATAAGACCATGCAGGGTTTCCAAGTACACCGCAAGGCAGGCTGGGATACTCATGGATTGCCTGTAGAGTTGGGTGTAGAAAAAGAGTTGGGTATCACAAAGAAAGATATCGACAACCATGCATCTGACAAGTATATTTCAACAGAGGAATATAATCATAAGTGTCGTGAGAATGTAATGAAGTTCACTGCTGAATGGCAGCAGTTAACAGAACAGATGGGCTATTTCGTTGATATGGAACACCCATATATTACATACGACAACAAGTATATTGAGACCCTATGGTGGCTCCTTAAGCAACTCTATAACAAGGGGTTATTATATAAGGGTTATACCATTCAACCTTACTCACCGGGTGCAGGTACAGGTTTGTCAAGCCATGAGTT
Organism: Prevotella sp. oral taxon 313; assembly: GCF_003043935.1. Taxonomy (NCBI): domain Bacteria; kingdom Pseudomonadati; phylum Bacteroidota; class Bacteroidia; order Bacteroidales; family Prevotellaceae; genus Prevotella; species Prevotella sp. oral taxon 313. The sequence continues at coordinate 947,271 of NZ_PYXE01000001.1, read as the reverse complement.
AAATCAGCCTGGCTGCTATCGTGACGTAAAGGACACTACCGTTACGGCACAGTTTACTATCCCTACAGAGGATTGGAAGGCATTGGCTGACAAGGCAAACTTGCCAAAGGAGACATGGGGCAAGCCATGCTTCGTAGCATGGACAACCACACCATGGACACTACCATCCAACGTTGCGCTCTGTGTTGGTCCAAAGATTGAATACGTCATTGTCGAGACTTATAACCCATACGACGCAGAGAAACTGACGCTCATCATGGCTGCCAGTCGTGTAGCAGCGTATCTGAAGTCAGAAGGAGAGATAACTGATGGTGGCGAACTACCAGCCTACGAGCGTGGCGACAAGTACGTTCCTTATCGTATCGTAGGCCGTCTGATGGGTACAGAACTTGAGGGTCTGCACTATCAACAGCTCATGCCATGGGTAAAGCCAGTTGAGCAGACGGGCGATTATGCACCTAAGTTTGTGAACGATTACGCAGCTGCTCACCCAGAGAAGGTGTTTGCCAGTGAAGATGGTCGTGACAAGTTTGTGGAGATGGAGAGCGAGGCTTTCCGTATCATCCTTGGCGATTACGTCACAACAGAAGATGGTACTGGTATCGTACACATTGCTCCTACCTTCGGTGCTGACGATGCTAAGGTGGCAAAGGATGCGAACATTCCTGCCCTCTACTTGATTTCTAAGAAGGGCCAGACACGCCCAATGGTCGACCTCCAAGGTAAGTACTATACTATTGACGAGTTAGACCAGAACTTCGTAAAAGCCTGTGTCAACGTTGAAGCATACGGTCATCATGCAGGCGACTATGTGAAGAACTCATACGACCCACGCTTCAATCCTGATGGTGTATGGGACAAGAAAGCTTCAGAGAAAGCCGAGGACTTGAACATTGTCCTTTGTATGGAGATGAAACAGGATGGTACTGCCTTCAATATCCAAAAGCATGTACACAACTATCCTCATTGCTGGCGTACGGATAAGCCAATCCTCTACTACCCTCTTGACAGCTGGTTTATCAAGGACACAGCAAGGAAGGAACGCATGGTAGAGTTGAACAAGACGATCCATTGGCAGCCTGAATCAACAGGTACTGGTCGCTTCGGAAACTGGCTCGAGAACCTGAATGACTGGAACCTCAGCCGTTCACGCTTCTGGGGAACACCACTGCCAATATGGCGTGATGAGAACCGTGGCGAGAAGTGCATAGGCTCTGTTGAGGAATTATATAACGAGATTGAGAAGGCTGTCGCAGCTGGTATCATGGCGAAAAACCCATTGAAAGAGGCTGGCTTCGTGGTAGGTGACTTCAGTCAAGAGAACTATGATAAGATTGACCTCCACCGTCCTTACGTTGACGATATTATCCTCGTAAATGATGAAGGTAAACCAATGCACCGTGAATCAGACCTTATTGATGTATGGTTTGACAGCGGCTCTATGCCTTACGCTCAACTTCACTATCCATTTGAAGGTGAGATTAATGCAGAAGGATTGAAGGCTACGGGTAAGACTGAGGCTGAATATCGCGACCAATTAGTACACTCATGCTATGAGGGCGTGGCTGTTCCACCAGCATTCTTCCCTGCAGACTTCATTAATGAGGGTGTTGACCAAACTCGTGGTTGGTTCTTTACACTCCATGCGATTGCTACTATGGTGTTTGACTCAGTTGCTTTCAAGAACGTTATATCAACGGGTCTTGTGCTTGATGCCAAGGGTAACAAGATGAGTAAGCATGTGGGGAATGTGACAAACCCATTCGAAATGATGGACAAATACGGTGCCGACCCTGTACGCTTCTATATGATGACTAACAGCGAACCATGGGATAACTTGAAGTTCGACCCAGAAGGCGTTGATGAGTGTCGTCGTAAGTTCTTCGGTACCTTATATAATACGTATAGCTTCTTTGCTCTCTATGCAAATGTTGACGGCTATGATGCTACAACATGCGAGTCTGTAAAGGCCGAGGCACCCGAGATTGACCGTTGGATTATCTCTAAGCTTAACTCCCTCATAAAGGGTGTTACAACAGAGTTAGAGAACTTTGACCCAACACGTGCAGGTCGTCTTATCGACTCATTCGTGAACAATGACCTCAGTAACTGGTATGTTCGTTTGAACCGTAAACGCTTCTGGGGCAAGGAGATGAGTGCTGACAAGAAGAGTGCATACGACACGTTATACACTTGTCTGATGACTGTTGCACGTCTGTTGGCGCCTTTCGCTCCATTCTATGCCGACCAGCTCTACTCTGACTTGGGTGGTAAACTGGAGAGCATACACTTGGATCGCTGGCCAGTAGCCAACGAGTCTGTTATTGATGCTGACCTTGAAGCACGTATGGACATGGCACAACGTATTACTTCAATGGTTCTCGCGCTGCGTCGTAAGGTTAACATCAAAGTACGTCAGCCGTTGGCACAGATCATGGTCCCTGCTATCGATGCAACACAAAAGAAGCACATCGAGGCTGTAGCAGACCTTATTAAACACGAGGTGAACGTTAAAGACCTCACATTCGTTGAGGGTCAGGGCATCCTTGTCAAGAAGGTTAAGTGCAACTTCCGTGTTATGGGTAAGAAGTTCGGCAAGTTGATGAAGCAAGTAGCAGCCCGCATGGATACGCTCTCACAGGACGAGATTGCTGCTTTGGAGGCTACTGGCGAGTTCAATTTCGACTTAGAAGGACAGCCTATCAAGGTTGAGGCTGCTGATGTAGAAATCATCTCAGAGGACATCCCAGGCTGGCTGGTAAGCAACGAGGGTAACTTGACTGTTGCGCTGGAGGTTGAACTGACAGAAGACCTACGTCGTGAAGGAATGGCACGTGAGCTGATCAATCGTATACAGAACCTCCGTAAGGAGACTGGTCTTGAGATTACTGACCGCATCTCTGTTGTTATCGAGCCAAATAAAGAGGCTGAGGCAGCAGTGTCATCATTCGGTGAACTGATTAAGACACAGGTTCTTGCCAACGATATTACGCTCGCAGAGAACAATGGAACAGATGTTGAATTTGACGAATTCAGCCTCCATATAGAAATAAGAAAAGACTAATAAGAATACTGGGGTGTGTAAGCCACTCACCTATAAGCCCAAGACAATAGCGGACGTGTCATGTGCACGTCCCTATTATCAGGCTTTCAACAGTTCCTATATATCATAATTACTTTCATAACCTAATTCAATTTTATCTTATGGAAACCAAGAAGCGTTATTCCGATGAGGAACTCGAGGAGTTCCGAACGATAGTAAATGACAAGTTAGCGATTGCAAAGTCTGACTACGACGAGACGATGAAGATTCTGATGAATAAGAATACTAACGATGTTAATGATACGTCACCTACGTACAAGGCATTGGAGGAAGGTAGTTCTAATCAGACCAAAGAAGAGTTGGTTCAGATGGCGCAACGTCAGCAAAAGTTTATCCAAGCGCTCCAAGCAGCACTTGTAAGAATCAACAATAAGACGTACGGCATCGACCGTATCACAGGAGAGCTTATCCCTAAAGAACGCTTACGTATCGTGCCACATGCGACACTAAGCGTAGCTTCTAAGATGGCAAATAAAAATCACTAATGAGTAGTAAACAGAAAAAACAAAGCTTGATAGCGACCTTACTGATAATTCTATTAATATTAATAGACCAGATTATTAAGGTCGTTGTCAAGCTTAATATGAATTTAGGTGACTCTATCCATATCTTCGATTGGTTTCAGATACAATTCATCGAGAATAATGGTATGGCATGGGGAATGGAGTTAGGAAGCAAGCTCTTCCTAAGTGTCTTCCGTATTGTAGCGATAGGTTTTCTTATCTGGTATATATCGAATCGTATCAAACGAGGGGCAAGAATGGGCTATATCATTGTGTTATCAATGATTACAGCAGGTGCTGCAGGCAATATCTTTGACTCTCTTTTCTATGGACAGATATTCACCGCTTCTACCCCATACTACGTAGAAGGGGCTACACCAGCCACACTTGTCTCATGGGGACAGGGCTATGCTCCGGTGTTAATGGGCAAGGTAGTTGATATGTTCTATTTCCCTCTTTTCCACGGAACATTCCCAGATTGGTTCCCAGTATGGGGTGGAGAGTCATTCACCTTCTTCTCTCCTATATTCAACTTTGCAGACTCTTGCATCTCCGTAGGCGTCTTCATCATCATTCTTGCATTCCGAAAGGATTTCAATGGATGGGTACCAGCCACAGAGAAGAAGGTCGCTGACAAAGAAAACATTGCTGATAATCAGTAGATTGACAATGAGAAGTAAATATTTGGTCCGTCCTTTCGTCACGCTCTGTGTAGTTTTACTTGCACTCCTCGCCGTAAGTTGTAAGCCAACTATCCCTTCAGAGTATATCCAACCATCGGAGATGGAGGATATGCTTTACGATTATCATATATCCATGGCAATGGTTAATCGTGAAGGTTATACGGATGTCAAGCAGAAAGCATATAAGTTAGCAGTAATGAAGAAATATGGTGTATCGGAAGAGAAGTTCGATAGGTCACTTCAATACTATATGCGACATACAGAGAAACTACACGATATCTATGTCGACCTAACAAAGCGATTGGAGAATGAAGCACGTAGCCAAGGTGCTTCAGAGAGCGAGTTGGCTCAATACGGCAATATTACTTCTAAGGGAGACACCACTGACATCTGGCGTGGAAAACGCTCGTTGATACTTTCTCCGTACGCTCCTGTCGACCGTGAGACCTTTGAAATCAAGGCAGACACGGCCTTTCACAAGGGCGATCGACTACTCATGAGTTTCGACTCACAGTTTATTATACAAGACGGGATGCGTGATGCGATCATCATGATGGTAGTTACTTACACAAATGACAGTATCATCACACAATACCAACACATCACTTCTGATTCTCGCAACTCTCTGACAATCGACACAAGCGACTCTCTACGGATAAAGAACATACGTGGCTATTTCCTAATGCTAAAGGGACAACAGCCATCAAGTACGTTCAAGATGCTTATAATCAATAACATCCAACTCGTTCGTATGCATGTTCAACAACAGGAGTCGGCTCAGCCAAAGGATTCCTTACAACAGTCTGACCCTATCCGAACCATCGGTGGCGAACCTGTCAGCCCTGAGGAAGCCTCCAGCAATCCCCCTGCTCCACCAACGAGGACACCTGAAGACGCAAGGAGAGAACGAGGGATACCAGACAGGCCAGACAAGTTATGACAGACTTCCCAAAGTCTTTAAGACGTATCGCAGCTAACGTCATTCAGACAACCACAGGTACTATCAAACAAGGAGTAGTGGTTATTGAAGACGGAATAGTCGTCCAGACCTATCCTTTCTCCGAGGAAGAAGCTATGACAGAATGGATAACTGGGACGATAATCCTACGCCTTGATAATGAAGGAAAGTACAGGGCCTACAAAGGTGACCAATTACTGAAATGATTCTATCCGTTGTTTCGAAGCAAACAACAGATATATACATAAAAAGAAAGGATCTGATAGCCTATGAATCTGTTATTGAATATTTTATTATCCATACTCCCCTTCGGTTCACCAGTGCATGTCCCAGTGCAACTGGCGGGCAACTTTGGGGAGCCACGACCTAATCACTTCCACGGAGGAATTGATATTAAGACCGAGAGAGAGGTAAATCTTGGTGTCTATGCCATTGCTGATGGCTATATCTCTGGAGCTATTGTCGAGAAACACGGATACGGGCGAGCTATCTTAGTCACCCACCCTAATGGATATACCAGTTGTTATGTCCATCTCAACCGCTTTGCCCCTCAGATTGAGGCGGCCGTGCGCAAATGGCAATACCAGCATCAACAATTTGCTTGCGATGTGAAATTCCGACCGGGAGAGTTCCCTGTCAAGAAGGGACAGTTCATCGCTCTTAGCGGTAATACAGGCTCTTCACAAGGTCCACACATCCATTTAGAGATGCACAAGACCGCCAATGGCAACCTTTACGACCCACTCACTTTCTTAAAGAGTATCGTTAAAGACAAGACAGCCCCAGCCGTTTATTCATTCAAAACCTATCCTCAACCAGGACAAGGTGTCTTCCAACACTCACCAGACTCACGCATCTTCACCTTTGACAAAGGACATTTCCAAGCATGGGGAAAGGTGGGCTTTGGTGTAAGAGCAAGTGATCACATGGATTCGGTATATAACAACTATGGCGTTAGATACACTCAGCTGTATTGTGATGGTAGACTGGTTTTCTCTTCAGATGTGAACAACATCCCTACAAGCTGCCACAGAATGGTTAATTCGTGGGGTGATTACGACCATTTCCTGTCGACGAAGATTTGGTTTATGAAGTCTTATATCGAACCTGGTAATACGCTCCCTATCCTACGAGCTGACGCTAACAAGGGTATTATCAACTTCAACCAGCAACGCGACTACCACCTTCGTTATGTCTTAAAGGATGTCTTTGGCAACCAAACCGTCAAGGAGTTCACTGTAAGGGGTGAACCTGAAGCTATCCCAGTAGCCTATCATCCAGAGGGTGCAACACCACTCTATTATGCTAAAGACAATCACTTCATCGCAGACGGAGTACGCCTGAATATACAGAAAGGCCTTCTTGCAAAGAATGGATGGCTACAACTACTGCATGGGCGAACATACAATGCACATTCCGAGGCTTATAGTTTCGCTAAAGCGGCATATCCTCTTTTCAACTATGCACAGATAAGTTTGAAACCAAGCGGTGCGGTACATAATCCGGAGAAACTCTATGTTGCGATGCGTAACAGCTTGAACGCTGATGCACCAGCATCCTTCTGCGGTGGGAAATACGCAAAGGGCTGGGTTACAGGACGGATGCGTGAGTTAGGATGTGCCTACTTCCTTGCCTACGACGACACGCCACCAACGATTACACAGCAGAGTCTGAACCCACACCACCTATCCTTTAAGGTGACCGACACGGGCAGCGGTCTACAGGGTTATAAGGCTTATCTCGATGGACAGTTCATCCTACTTCAGTTTGGAAAGAACAAAGAGATACTCTTCTGTGATCTCGCTGACACCCCTGTACGTCCTACTGGGAAAGAACGCACATTGCGCCTTATTGCAACAGACAACCGTAACAATAAGAACGAATATCTGACTAAAATAAAGTATTAACAATTAAATTGTAGAGTATGAAGAAATCATTTGCAACACTATTCTTCCTTACAATGATTACGTATGCTAACGCCTGTACAAACCTCATTGCTACTAAGGGAGCAACGACAGATGGCTCTGTCTTTGTCACTTACACCGCTGATGATTACGGCATGTTTACTAACCTTTGTCACTATCCTGCTGGCACTCATGCCAAGGGAGACCGTCGCGAAATTATTGACTACGACACACATGAGCATCACGGGGCTATTCCAGAGGCATCAGTGACCTACAATGTGATTGGTAACATCAATGAATACCAAGTGAGCATTGGCGAGACAACCTACGGCGGACGCGAAGATATGGTCGATAAGGATGGTATTATTGATTATGGATCATTGATGTATCTTGGTTTGCAACGCAGTAAGACTGCTCGAGAAGCTATTAAAGTGATGACATCACTCGCAGAGACTTACGGTTATAACTCTGGTGGTGAGACCTTTACCATAGCCGACCCTAACGAGGTATGGCTCCTTGAGATGCAAGGTTGTGGCGGTGATAAGAAGCAGAAGGTGGTATGGGTTGCTGTTCGCATCCCTGACGGTATGATTTCTGCTCATGCCAATCAAAGCCGCATTGGTCAGTTCTCTACTTATAACACAGAGGTTATCACGTCTAAGAACTGTATCAGCTTTGCTCGTTCAAAGGGCTGGTTCACTGGCAAAGATAAGGACTTCAACTGGAAGATGACCTATGCAGCACCAGACTTCGGAGGCCGTCGCTGGTGTGATGCACGTGTTTGGAGCTACTTCAATCACTTTAAGGATATGTCACGTTGGTTGCCTTGGGCCTTGGGTAAAGACCCTAACGCAGAGGACATGCCACTTTGGATTGCACCTGACAAGAAGGTAGACTTACCTAAGATGGAGGCTTGTATGCGCGACCATTATGAGGGTACTCCATTGTCACTCGACAATGATATAGCACAGGGCATTTGGGAGTCTCCTTACCGTCCTACTCCGTTGAAATACGTAGTTGATGGCAAGCAATACTTCAACGAACGTCCTATCTCAACCCAGCAGACTGGTTTCTCTTACATCGCACAGCTCCGCTCATGGCTGCCACGTGAGATTGGTGGTATCTTATGGTTCGGTAATGACGATGGTAACATGGTTGCTTACGTACCTATCTATTGTAGTAACACTGAGCGTGCAGAGTGTTTTAACACCCCTGGAGCAGACGCTGTAACATTCTCTGATAAGAATGCTTTCTGGGTGTGCAACTGGGTCAGCAACATGGTTTACCCTCGTTACTCTCAGCTTTTCCCTGCTTTGAAGGAGGTGCGCGACTCACTTGACAATGCTTTCCTTGCTGCTCAAAAAGGCGTGGAGACTAAGGCTGAATCACTCTATGCTACCGACAAGGCAGCTGCTGTGAAGTATCTCAATGACTATTCTATTCAGAAGAGCAACGAGATGATTGCACGTTGGCGTCAATTAGCTATCCATCTGATTGTGAAATTCAATGATATGGCAGTCAAGCCAGAGAAGGATGGTAAGTTCCTCCGTACCTCTACAGGACTTGGCGAACACGTAAAACGTCCAGGTTACAGCGACTACTTTAAGCGTGAACTGGTTAAACAGACTGGTGATAAGTTTGCTGTTCCTAATAAGTAAACAGCTGAAGACAGTCGATTTTACTGGTCGATAAAGTTTATCAGCTGAACTTTCTGTACCTTACGAAGGTGGCCTCACCCCTATCCCCTCACCGTTTAGAGAGGAGAGAAAAAGATGAGGTCACTCTTAGGAAGTTGTGCACAAAAGAAGACAAAACGGTAAACTTACTGGCAGAAATTGTACGGATTTTTCAGTAATCACTCCCCTCTCTGTTTGTAGAGAGGCCGAGGATGAGACAAGAAGAGGCCTTTCTACGTTCGAGAATATGCCCTTCATGCATGCAGAAGACGCCCTTCTTGACGTAAGAAGGGCGTTTTCTTTAATGCTATTCGTAACTTTCTGATTGCGTGTAGGTTACAATCACTCTTTTAGAAGATAGTTCTCCCTTTCTTTGAAGATATTCAATACGATAGCTTATAAAGCTTTTTTATGGGTCTTCAGGATTTTGGAGTGATAAGTTTTGCTGCTTGTGTTTAGAGTTTGAAGCAATGTCACACGGAGGCACGGAGAGGACGGAGGATTATTAAAACAAAGCAATGGGAGTCACGGAGGCACCGTCGGTGCATAGAGCGACGGAGCTTGTTTGCCAATTCTATTAGCAATTTATATACAAAGAACTTATCCCAAAATAGTTATCAAGAATCTGTATGCTATACCTCCGTCGCTCTTTGTGCCGTCGGCACCTCCGTGACATTGCATTACCTCCGTCCACTCCGTGACTCCGTGTGCCTAATATATAAGTCTTTTAGTTTGTCACTCCAAATTTCGGAAGAACCTTTTTTTATAGCATTACTGAGTTCGCCTTCGTATGATGCCATCACTGAAATTCCACTTGGAAGATAGTGTAAGAGGAGATGAACCTTTTCTTTCTCATAGAGAGACCTACCCTTTCTCTCACAAGGAAAAATAGATTTTTGAATACAGGTTGGACCCACATAAATAGTTTGCTCCTCTCCCTGCTTCGTCCTACGAGGGTGAAGAAGGAGGAGAGGCTAACTATTCATGCGTTTGGAAACACTTTTGAAGACAATAAAAAATGACTGAAACTACCATAATAAAATCAGTTGAACCATACAATTTATGGTTAAGTAAAAGCGAGAGGATTTATGAGAAAATAAATTTCCTGTCACTCCTGTCACTCAATCCGACCGCTTAACTCATTAGTTCACAGTACGGTTACGGCAAATGTTAAATGTGACAGCAAACTAAAATAAAACTTTTCTTGTAATAAGCTGTATTATTTCTATTATTTTCAGTGGCCTTTTTCACGTGGTTATTCAGAGAAATCTTAAAGAAACAACTACGTAAAAACAAAAAGAAAAGAGGTTGAATTCGATACCACATCACGTAACCATCGAATCAACCTCTTCACTTATATTAATCTAAAAAATGGTATGTTTATTCCTCTTCTTCCTTCACTTCAGCTTCATGTTCAGCTATCAACTTCTGCTGAATGTCGTTAGGAACAAGCTCATAGCTTGCGAACTTGGTTGTGAAACTTGCACGACCACCAGTGAGAGAACTCAGTGAAATACTATAGTTAGCAAGTTCCTTCAAAGGAATCTTAGCCTGCAGCTTCTGGTAACCAGCCTCAGAGTCCATACCCATAATCATCGCACGGCGTCCCTGTAAGTCACTCATCACATCGCCCATATAGTCACCTGGCACAAAGACCTCTAAGTCATAGATAGGTTCAAGTATCTTTGGACCAGCCGCCTTAAAGGCATCTGAGAAAGCATGACGAGCTGCCAAGGTGAATGAAAGTTCGTTAGAGTCAACTGGGTGCATCTTACCATCGTAGACAATCACACGTACATCACGTGCGTAACTACCCGTAAGAGGACCACGCTCCATGCAGTCCATCACTCCTTTCAGGATTGCTGGCATGAAACGACCATCAATAGCTCCACCGACAACAGAGTTGATGAACACAAGTTTACCGCCCCATGGGAGGTCGCGTTCTTCACGTCCTTTGATATTCATCTTGAACTCTTGCCCATTAAACTTATAAGTTGTTGGGTCAGGCATACCCTCTGCGTATGGCTCAACAATCAAGTGCACCTCACCAAACTGACCTGCTCCACCACTCTGTTTCTTGTGGCGATACTCAGCCTTAGCCTGCTTAGTGATCGTTTCACGATATGGTATCTTTGGTTCTTTGAACACTACTTGCAGCTTCTCATTATTCTCTAAACGCCACTTAAGCGTACGGAGATGGAACTCACCCTGCCCATGAACAATCGTCTGCTTCAACTCCTTGCTCTGCTCGACAACCCATGTCGGATCTTCTTGACGCATCTTTAATAAAGCTGCCATGAGCTTCTCAGTCTCCTGTGAGCTCTTAGCCTCAACGGCACGAGAGTACTTAGAGTTAGGGTATTTGATGAAATCGAAACGTTGGTCGGTACCCTTACCATTCAAGGTGTTACCAGTCTTCACGTCTTTCAACTTAACCGTACAACCTAAATCACCCGCATTAAGCTGGTCGACAGCAATACGGTTAGCACCAGCACAAGCGTAAAGCTGTCCCATACGTTCCTTAGAACCACGGTCAGAGTTGGTCAGGTCGTCACCAGACTTTACACAACCACTCATCACCTTAAAGTAACTTACCTCACCAATATGCGGTTCCATACCCGTCTTAAAGAAGTAGAGTGACTCCGGACCCTTGCTGTCTGGCGTTACTTCCTCACCACGTGTATTATGAATCTTAGGCATCTCATCAACGAAAGGAACGACATTTCCTAAGAATTCCATCAGACGACGAACACCCATACTCTTACCTGCACAAACACAGAAAACAGGGAAGATAGAACGCGTTACGAGGCCCTTACGGATACCAGTACGCAACTCATCTTCTGTAAGAGTCTCCTCTTCAAAGAATTTCTCCATCAATCCTTCGTCATTCTCTGCAGCAGCTTCAACGAGCGCTTTATGTAGTTCCATTGCCTTTGGTAACTGGTCGGCAGGGATGTCTTCAACAATCGGCTCGCCTCCTTCAGGCTTCCAACTGTACTTCTTCATCAGTAGAACGTCTATCAAACTATTAAAGCCTGGACCCGTCTCAATAGGATACTGCACCGGAACACACTTAGAACCATAAATCTCTCGTATGCTTGAGATAAGGTTATCAAAGTCGCACTTGTCAGAATCCAACTGATTAATAAGGAAGATAACAGGCTTCTTCAGCTTCTCAGTATAGCGGAAGATGTTCTGCGTTCCAACCTCTGGTCCATACTGGCCATTAATAAGGATAACAGCCTCATCAGTAACGTTAAGCGCAGTAATAGCGCCCCCAACGAAGTCATCACTACCCGGACAATCAATGATGTTAAGCTTCTTATTGTTCCATTCAACATGGAACACCGTTGGAAATACAGAATATCCATACTCCTGTTCGACAGGGAAGTAATCGCTAACTGTATTCTTAGCTTCAACTGAACCACGGCGTTTAATGACACCAGCTTCGAACAACATACTTTCGGCAAGGGTTGTCTTGCCGCTACCCGCACTACCAACTAAGGCAATGTTCTTAATCTCGTTTGTCTGATATACTCTCATATCTGATAGATTTAAGCTGTTAGTAATAATTTATTCGATTATAGGGGATAAGTCTTAACTCATCCATTCAGCGGTCTAAGTTAGGCATTTTCAATGAAAGCACCAAAGTTTCTTACGAAAAAAACAAGTTCTTTTAAAACTTATTAGTACATTTGCATTGTTTCTTGTAAGGCATACATTAATATATACACATACACGCTCTATCATGTTAGGATTATACATTCACATACCTTTCTGTGCCAGTCGTTGCATTTACTGTGGGTTCTATTCCACCGTACCAGCAAGGAAGAAGGATGAAAGACGTTCTGTTGAAGAACAGTATGTGGACGCTATCTGCCATGAGATGGAGCTGCGTGCGGAGAAAGACAATACGATGTCTGGTGGGATAACGACAGCTTTGACAAGTATCTACTTAGGTGGTGGTACTCCTTCACAGCTCTCTTTTAAGAGCCTACAGAAGATATTCCAAACAATAGATAAGGTATATCACATTGGTTTAGGATGGGATACAGAGAGCAACAGGTGCACCACTACCGCACCTATTGAAGTCACTATGGAGTGCAACCCAGATGATGTAACGGAAGAGTTTGCGCTGAGCTTGCGTTCACTACCTATCAATCGTATCTCAATGGGAGCACAAACCTTCTCCGATGAACGGCTACGTTTCCTACGCCGTAGACATACAGCTGACGAGGTGGAGACAGCAGTCAAGCGTCTACGAGACGTCAAGATCAAGAACATATCAGTCGACCTTATGTTCGGGTTCCCCAATGAGACGCTTGAAGAATGGGAGGAAGATATAGAGCGACTACTTACTTTAGATGTCGAGCATATCTCTGCTTACAGTCTTATGTATGAGGAAGGAACTCCCCTCTACCGCCTCCTTCAAGCGGGAAAGGTAAAGGACATGGACGATGAACTTTATCGTCAGATGTACGACAGACTCATCGACCGCTTATCCGAAGCCGGTTATGAGCAATACGAGATTAGTAACTTTGCTAAGCTCAACACCCATCATTCAATGCTTAAAGTGCATAGTCCTTATCGTTCCCAACACAATAGTTCTTACTGGCACAACGTTCCTTATATCGGTATCGGTGCTGCTGCCCATTCTTACAGCAATGGTAAAAGAAGTTGGAACATAGCAGACACAAAGGCATATATCGCTGCTCTACAAGAGAACAGACGTCCTTGTGAGGAGGAAGAGATTGATGCTGACACCCATTATAACGATATGGTAATGACAGCCCTACGCACATGTGAAGGAATAAACCTATCGTTGCTCTCTGCAGAATACCGCACCCACCTCATGCGTCTTGCAACCCCTTTACTACAGCAAGGTCTATTGAAGGAAGATAACGGCCATCTCCACCTCACCCGCAACGGCATTTATGTCAGCGACTCCATAATGAGCGATTTAATGAAAGTATAAGTATAACATCACTATTCATCATCACCTACATTCAACACCCCAACGTTTCACATCACTATTCATCATCACCTAACACCCAACACCCCACCCTTTCACATCACTATTCATCATCACCCAACATTCAACACCCATCACCCAACACCCAACCCATGACCAACGAAGAATTTGAAAAGAACTGGGCAGAGCACCGCAAAGAGGTTCTTGCCAACAACGAAGAGTATCAACACATTGCCCAAAGCTATAAAGGTTCAGGCTGGATAGACTATGTCATCTTCATTGCAGGCTTTGTTATCTGCGAGAACTACACAAAGACTATCGTAAACAGTATCGTACTTCAATATCTCCTTGCACTTGTAGGAATGATCTTGATATGGTTAGGCTATCGCCTTATCAAGAGTTTATTCAATAGCAAACAAACGTTAGAGGAGCTCGAAGAAAAGATTAAACAGCAGTATAGAGACTCGCTCTCCAACTGATAAAAAACAATCAACCTCCGACCTTACAGTGACTGAAAAGCACTCTAAAGGTCGGAGGTTTCGTATATTCTGCTTATCTGACTAATGTACTGATAAGCTTATTCTTTCTTTGCAAGCTTCTTCTCCTTTGCAGGTGGCAAGAGTAGATTTAAGATGACACCGACAACTGCTGAGAGTCCGATACCGCTGATTGAGAAACTCTTATAGTTCAGTACAGCCCCACCAATACCCATTGTCAAGGTGATAGATATGATGATGATGTTACGTGTACGGTTGAAGTCTACCTTATGTTGGATAAGGTTTTGAATACCAACTGACGCTATCGTACCAAATAACAACAACATGATACCTCCTAAGACAGCTGGAGGAATACTCCGCAAGAGGGCACTCAGCTTACCGATGATCGAGAAGATGATGGCTGTAGCGGCTGCTATACGAATCACCTGAGGGCTGGTCACCTTCGTAATACTCATTGCTCCTGTCACCTCACTATAGGTTGTCACCGGTGGACCACCAAGGAAACAAGCTGCTAAACAAGCCAAACCATCACCCAACATCGTACGATGTAAGCCCGGAGACTCTGTGAAGTCTTTATCTGCAACGGCACTTACCACATAAACATCTCCCACGTGCTCTATCACTGGAGCTATCGCTACAGGTATCATATAGAGGAAGGCTTCCCAAGAGAACTGCGGCAAATGGAAATGAGCTAACGCTGGAGGTAATGCTAACCAAGGCGCAGCTTTAACGTTAGTAAAGTCTACCACACCCATATACATAGCCACTAAATAACCTACAACGATACCACTAATTACTGGAACAAGCTTCATCAAGCCCCGTCCCATGGACAGAACGACGACGGCAACACCTAAGGAGATAAAGGCAAGTATCCAATTTGTCTTTGCCATATCAACCGCTGACTTAGATAAAGAAAGGCCTATCAGAATAATCACAGGACCTATCACGACTGGAGGGAACAGCTTGTCTAATAGTTTCTTGCCCTGCCATTTAATCAAAGCAGACATCACAAAGTAGACAAGGGCCACACCAGCGATTCCTGCCAAGGTCCCTGACATACCCCAACGACCTGAGGCATAGACAATAGGGGCGATGAAAGCGAAGGAAGAACCTAAAAAAATAGGAACCTTACCTTTCGTTACAAAATGAAAGATAAACGTTCCTAAACCTGCTGTGAATAACGCTGTTGCTGGGTCAAGCCCCACAAGTAGAGGGACGAGGACCGTTGCGCCGAAAGCTACAAAGAGGAATTGAACTCCCACAATGGTCTTTCTTATTGGCGATAGTTGTAAATTACTCATGTAAAGAATGATTTTTATTAGGATAAGATGTATTGTCTTCTATTCGGTTTGCAAAAGTATAAAAAATGTGTGTCAATGTGGTTGAAAAAGCTAAAAAAAAGACTTTTTGATAGAAAAAGTATGTCTTTATAGATGTTTACCCAATTCTTTTTGTATCTTTGATGTCGTCTTTTCTAAATCTAAACATACGCAACGCTATGGCCAAAAAGCTTCTATTCCTACCCATCCTACTCTTATTAGTTTGTTGTACACAATCTAAGAAGGCTTTACAGAAACTTGAACAAACTGCCAAGGAGGCTACAACAAGTTTGCAGCCTACCCTTGAGGACGCTGCCAAGAAGGCTGATCCCGACTATCAACTGTCTGAGAAAGAGGAGAGGTTGGTGTCTTCTTCTAATGCGTTCAGCCTTAAGTTGTTCCAACTACTTGCTAATAAAAAGGGGAAGGAGAGTGTGGCTCTCTCACCAATGGCCGTCATCTATTCGCTGAATATGCTCAACAATGGGGCGAATGGGAAGACGCAAGCGGTTATCTCAAAGGCTCTCGGCTATACTGCTGACGACCTTGAGGACATCAACTCACTAAATAGAACGATGCTGATTGGTCAGAGAAAGGGAGGAATTGACGAACAGAACGATTCGTCAGGATACATGATTACGGCCAACTTCCTAATACTGAATGGGCAAACAAAGCTTTTACCCGATTTTCAAGAGGTGTTAGAACATGATTATTTCACCAATATTATCGACAATGCCAACACTCCGAAGGGAAAAGAAAGAGCAAACAAACTCTGTAAGACGATAACCAAAGGAGACATTACGAAGCTGCCCATCAACCTCACAGGACCACGTGCAGCACAGCTTTTCAATGCTGTTACGCTCAAGACGGCTTGGTCTTTACCGTTCTATAAGGAGCTTACTAAGTCCATGCCATTCCATTGTGAAGATGGGAGAACACGCCAGGTTCGGATGATGATGAACGATGATACGATGCAAATGTACCAAGGCTATAACGCAAAGGACTATCAGGTGCTGCTAATGCCTCTACAGAACGGTTTTAGACTATATGCTATCCTACCGCTGAAGAAGGTTAACTTGCAGGATGTCATCCGTAAGTTAACCGTCAAAGAACTACGTAAAATAGCGCAAAGCACCAAGACATACGACAATGTAAACGTACTGTTTCCTTGCTTTTCTACATCTTCGAATATCCCGTTGAAGCAGTTGTATGGGGACATGGGACTGGCGAATCTCTTCTCTCATGAAGCCGATTTCAGTAGGATGAGTGCGCAACCTCTTGCTGTCGATGATGTCTTCCAACAGATAAACCTGAATGTTAATGAAGACGGAGTCAGTGCAAAAGCCATTCAAGTAACCCACATTGCTTATCTCTCCGCAAATGATAACACGTCTTCCTTTAGCTTCAAAGCTGACCACCCCTTCCTTTATTACGTCCTTGACCGGTATAATAACCTCTGTTTTATGGGGACGTATATGGGCGACTAAGGCTGACTGTAGGGGTATAGAAAGCAACAAATCTTCTACTACCCCACCTTCTGAATGAGGTTTCAAACAGTCTTTATCATATCAGAACACTCATCCCAAAATGCTTCGACAGGCTTCACCTCATATTCGTTTCTGAATGAAATAGGAGCATGAACACTGTGATAATCCCACGTAAAATTACGTTTAACCTATTGTGTAGATTACATTCATGGAAGGAACGTAATGCGTAGTCTTGTTCATTCTACCCTTTGTCCATTCAAAGCTCGCCGTCGCTGTCGGTCATCTAAGCTGTTTAGAGTGTCCTGAAAAATCATTACAAACAACCTTGTAAAACGTTGGGAACGAGAGAGCAAAGCACGTATAAAAGTGATCATATAACCTTCACATAATCAATCAGTTATATACACCACCTAAGAAGGGCGTCTTCAAGGCGCAAGAAGGGCATCTTTAAGAGGCAAGAAGGGCATGTTCTTGAACGTAGTTAGGCCTCTTCTTCATCCTTGAAGGGCAAGTATTGGTTTCAAGCCGACTGAAAACTATTTACAAGTCCACCATTCCCTTCGTTTGTTATCATACCGTCTATCATTCTTCCTCCCTGTTGTCTACTGCTGTTTTAATACTTATCTCGTGATGTGCGATACCTTCTCTAAGATTCTCATAGACGTATCTCAGTGGTTACACTCCCCTCAACTCTGAAAGGGGCAAGTGTGCACTTTTCGCTTGACCACGTCTGTATCTTCTGCTCACCCATTCTTTCTATGAGAGAAGAAACCTTAACTTCTTATTCGATTTATTTGATACTCTCGTTTTTTTTATGTAAGTTTGCGGAATAAAGGGAGATGGAGATGGAGATAAATGATAGGTGATATCAACACCTAACATTTAACACCTACCACCATGGAGTTACTATGGAAGTAAGTTGAATTGCATTACATCAACACCTAACATTTAACACCTGATTCGCTTCGGATGCTCAAATGGAGATAAATGATAGGTGGTATCAACACCTAACATTTAACACCTACCACCCATCCCCCCCTTACCCAACATTCAATACCCAACAATTAAAAACATGAAACAGAACCTCAAGAATGTTGTACTGGCCGCAGGACTTGCTTGCACAGCACTTACAGGTCAGGCACAAAACGTAAGACCGAAGACGACACAGACGGTCAGTAATTCGCTTATGAAACAGAGTACGCTACCTTTTAACGCTCCTGATTTCAGTCATATCAAGGGTACAGACTACCTGCCTGCCATCAAGTTGGCTATTGCTGAGCAAAGAGCTGAGATAAAGAAGATTACAGACAACAAGCAGAAGCCTACTTTCACCAATACTATCTTAGCTTACGAGCGGAGTGGAAAGAACTTGGAACGTATATCAAACATCTTCTATGCACTCGTATCAGCCGATAAGACAGGAGAAATAGAGAAGGCTCAAGGAAGCATAGTACCCTTAATGACGGAGTTTGAGAACGAGGTTAAGTTTAATCAGAAGTTCTTCCAACGTATTAAATATGTATATGACCACGAATACAATACGCTCAAAGGCGAGGATAAGAAGCTGCTGGAAGTAGTCTATAAAGACTTCACTCATGCTGGTGCCTTGCTCCCAAAGGAGAAGATGGCACGTATGCAAGAGATTAATAAGGAGTTGGCAAAACTTCAGCAGGACTTTGGCGATATGCTTCCGAAAGCTGCCAATGAGGCAACAGTATGGGTCAACGATGTGAAGGAACTGTCGGGTCTCAGCGAAGCAGATATTGCTCAGTGTAAGAAAGATGCTGAAAGCCGTGGCGGTAAGGCACCTTATTGTATTGTGATTACGAACACCACACAGCAACCTATCCTTGCAAGCCTCGACAACCGTAGCCTACGTGAGCGTGTCTACAATGCTTCTATCCATCGTACAGACGGTACGGGGGCTTACAACACCTTCCCTATCATCGTGAAGATAGCGCGTCTTCGTGCTGAGAAAGCGCAGTTGATGGGCTATAAAAACTATGCTTCATACTCCTTGGAGAAGACTATGGCAAAAAACACGGATAATGTCTATGCCTTTCTCCGCCAGATGATTGGTGCCTATAAACCAAAGGCTGAGGAGCAGACAAAGGCGATTGAGGAGTATATGAAGGGGCAAGTGAACAAGTTAGCGAGTGGACAAGTAGACAAGTTTACAGGTGAACAAGTTAACGCAAATAACTCGTCTACCAGTCAACCTGTCAACTCGTTTACTGCTCTCCAGCCTTACGACCGCTTCTATTATTCGTCAAAGATGAAGAAGGACCAGTTCAACTTCTCAGATGATGACGTGAAACCTTACTTCAATCTTGACTCTGTTCTTGTCAATGGTATCTTCTATGCGGCCCATCGCGTCTATGGTCTTAGCTTCCGTGAACGTAAGGATATCCCTACTTATCATAAGGACATGAAGGTATTCGACGTACTTGATGCTGATGGTAAGCAGTTGGCTCTGTTCTATTGTGATTACTTCCGCCGTCCAACAAAGCGCGGTGGTGCATGGATGAGTGCCTTCCTCAAGCAGAGCTTAGATAGGAATCAGAAACCATTAATATATAATGTGTGCAACTATGCGAAGGCCCCTGAAGGTCAACCAACACTCCTTACTTGGGACGAGACACAGACGATGTTCCACGAGTTCGGACATGCCCTGCATGGTATGCTATCTCATTGTAAGTATAACACATTGAGCGGTACGGCCTTAGCACGTGACTTCGTAGAGATGCCATCACAGTTTAATGAGTCGTTCGCAAGTATTCCAGAGGTGTTCAACCACTATGCACGCCATTACAAAACCAATGAGCCTATGCCTGACACATTGCGTGAGAAGATGCTTGGATCGCTCAATTTCCTTTCGGCATACGCATTGGGTGAGAACCTTGCAGCGACCTGCTTGGATATGGCTTGGCATTGTCTCTCTCCTTCTGAGGTTCCAACAGCTGAAGAGGCACCTGCTTTTGAGAAGAAGGTGTTGGCTGAGATTGGTCTACTAAACGCTCAGATACCTCCTCGTTATTCAACTTCTTACTTCAACCACATCTGGGGTGGAGGTTATGCAGCAGGTTATTATAGCTACCTATGGAGTGAGGTATTGGCCGTGAATATTGCTGACTATTTTGCAGAACACGGTGCACTGACTCGTAAGGTGGGTGATGATTTCCGCCAGAAGGTTCTCTCACGTGGTAATACTCGTGACCTTATGACTATCTTCTCAGACTTTACTGGTCTAAAGGCACCTGATACAAAGGGTCTTCTGAAGGCCAGAGGGATGTAGAAAGAATATCTATCGCTATCAGCCTCATCCCCATCCTCTCTCCGAATGGAGAGGGGTGTGGACATCGAGATAACACTATCTATTAGATAAATAATGGGAAACGATAAGACAAGAAACAAGTCAAAGGATGCCCAAACGATGGGGATAACGCACTGTGCACACCCCTTTCTACAAGGGAGAGGATGGAGGAGAGGCCGCCTTTTCATCTTATTCCTTCTCCTCTTCTTAACGCTCAACTTTGGCGTAAAAGGCTATTGGAAGATAAAGTCTTACACATTTCAAAGCCAATTCAAAGACGTGTGGGAAATCTGTCACGACAAGGGGTTTAACGAAGACTACTGTGTCCTCGTTGATTTCTCACGCCCGTCAGGTGAGGACAGAATGGCTATCATCGACTTAAACACATTATCCGTGCTCGACACAGGACCCTGTGCACACGGCAAAGGAGAAGGCAACAGTGCGTGGAAACCACGCTTCTCAAACAAGGAGGGAAGTCAATGTTCGAGTCTTGGACATTTCAAGATTGCTGAGAAAAGTTATTCTGCTAATGTTGGACTATGCTTTGCCCTTGATGGTCTTGATAGTTCAAACGATAATGCACGACGGAGACATATCCTCATTCATAGCTCTCGTTACGTGGATATTATGCACCACCTAACCTCCTATCTCCCACTCTCCAATGCTTCGTGGGGATGCTTCACTACAAGCCCAGCTATGCTGAAGAAGATTGAAGCCATCTGTGATAAAAGTAAGAAACCCATCTTGCTTTATGCCTATAAATAAGTTTGGTGAACAAAAGATGATGACGAAACTACAGTTGAAAAGACTCCTGACTTGCATACTACTGACAATGCTTGTCACCCTCAGCACACGTGGGCAAGCCCTTTGTGTCATTGATGGTACACCCCTACCCGACTCCCTCTTGCATGTCACTATCAATGAGATGCGTTCGGATTCGGCCAAAGAAATTGTGGCAAACAGACTCAGACTCATTCCACCCTATGCCATTGAGTCTATACAAATATTCTCACCAGAAGAACAGATAAAGCAAGGGAATAATCTTACTTTCTGTAAGACTCCAAGAGACATCGTCTTCATTAGGACCAACTCCTTTGCTGAACTACAATGGATAATAGATGGTAGACCGAAGAAACCACATAAGCGGTTGACTATCATTGAGTATATGCTCTCACCCAAAAGCATAACAGAAGCAATGCCAAAGAGCATTAAGTCTACTGATATCTCCGCCCTACACCTTATTACATATAGGAAGGACCCACGACAAGAGATGCGTCCGACCATCGTTATCGAGACCCGAAAAGCCTCTACCAAACCCTCTAAAAGAAGGAGATAAGGTATTGGCATAAACTGTTCCATTCTAAACAAGTAGAGAAAAAGATACTCACGCATGACAAACAAGGAATGGGAGATGATAAGTAAAAAGTGCTTATAAAGATAGAATAGACAAGGGTAAATGAGTATTAAAAGTATAGCCTACCTTGTAGAGGTAGTTCGCTATTTATCCTGTTCTCCACAGATTAGAGGGATGTAATCTCTCCTCTCTATACAAACAAAAAAACATCTATAAATGGATAGACCAACATCATACGGCAAAAAGACCGAACCAATGAATAATAACGAGCAGACTGCGAATACGACACCCTCCCTTTCTGGAGATCTGAAGGAGGCCTCCTTTATCTCTCAATCACTTTCCCTCCCTCGCAGAAGTGTATCGGCAGTCCTCATCCTACTCAACGAAGGCTGTACAATCCCATTCATTTCTCGCTATAGAAAGGAACGTACAGGAAACCTCAATGAGGTTCAGATAACCGATATCAGCGAACTTTACGACCGTCTGAAAGAACTCGCTAAACGTAAGGAAACTATCCTCAAGACCATTCGTGAGCAGGGGAAACTCACGACAGCATTAGAGGCTAAGATTCTGTCTTGTATGGATGCTACCGAACTGGAGGATATCTACCTACCTTATAAACCTAAACGACGCACACGAGCACAGATTGCTCGTGAACAAGGATTGGAGCCTTTAGCATTAGAGATCATGAGCGTGGCAGCCTCTTCCAACCCTTCTGTAGGGAGGAGAACAGATCTTTCCTGCTTATCCGAAAAGGAGAGAGACAAGCTTGCAAGTGCTTGGCAGGAATATCAAGGAGGAACCAAAGGGTCTTTATTCGCCCGTGAGCATGTAGATATTTCCACCCTTTTGGAGGGGTTAGGGAAGGCTTCTCTCACCCTTTCGAAGGAGTTAGAAGGAGCCTTAGACATCATCGCCGAGATTGTATCAGAGAACCAGCAAGCACGTAATACTGTCCGCACAGCTTACCATCGTGGGGCCATCATCTCATCAAAAGTTATCAAGAAGATGAAGGATACAGACGAGGCACAGAAGTTCTCCGACTACTTTGATTTCTCTGAACCACTCCGTCGATGCAACAGCCATAGGCTACTTGCCATGCGTAGAGGTGAGTCTCAAGGTATTCTACGAGTAAGTATTACGATTGAGGGGGAGGAATGTGTCTCACGCCTAACACGGCAGTTTGTACGTGGACATAGTCTTTGTCAGACCCTTGTCAGCCAAGCTGTTGAAGACTCCTTTAAGCGTCTTATCAATCCAAGTATGGAGAATGAGTTCGCAGCCTTGAGTAAGGAACGTGCCGACGAAGAAGCTATTAAAGTCTTTACAGAGAACCTCCGTCAACTTCTCCTGTCCCCTCCACTTGGTCAGAAACGTGTTCTTGCCCTCGACCCCGGCTTCGCCAATGGTTGTAAGATAGCTTGTCTGGATGAACAAGGTACTCTTCTCCATCACGAGATAATCTATCCGCATCCTCCACGCAACCAGGTGAGACAAGCCACAGAAGCGCTGCAAAGGATGATAAACACCTATAAGATTGAGGCTATTGCCATTGGTAATGGTACGGCAAGTAGGGAGTCTGAGACTTTCATTAGTAATATTCTCCAAGACACAACGAACGACTTTGGGAATATATTAAGATATGTAGTGAGCGAAGACGGTGCTTCCATCTATTCTGCTTCACCCGTAGCACGTGAGGAGTTCCCCGATGAAGATGTTACCACACGTGGTGCTGTATCCATCGGACGAAGGCTCATGGACCCTCTTGCCGAGCTTGTAAAGATTGACCCGAAGAGTATCGGTGTCGGACAATATCAGCACGATGTCGACCAATCAAAGCTCAAGCACTCACTCGACCAAACGGTGATGAGTTGTGTCAATCAGGTGGGAGTCAATCTCAATACAGCCTCTCGTCACTTACTTACCTACGTTAGCGGACTCGGTCCGGCCCTTGCTCAGAACATTATCGACTATCGTCATGAGCACGGTCCCTTCACTTCTCGTACCCAATTAAAGAAGGTGAAGCGTCTGGGTAATACTGCTTACCAACAATGTGCAGGCTTCCTTCGCATCCCCAATGCCAAAAACCCGCTCGACAACTCTGCTGTTCATCCCGAAAGCTATCACATTGTTGAACAGATGGCAAAGGACCATGGCTGTACGATAAAGGACTTGATTGGTAATAAGTCACTCTTGTCTCAGATTGATATCCAACGCTACATCCATAAAGGTCTTACCTCTCTAAGCCCAAGCAGTCTCCCTCCTCGTTCCTCCTCTCCGATAGCGAAGGAGACTATAGGTAATGGTTCGCAGAGAAGAGGGTCTAATAGTAAGTCTTCTGCAACTGATAGTGAGATTGCTACTAACACCCTTTCAGGGGGTTCGAAGAGGACTACTCCTTCTCTTTCGGAGGGTTTGAGCGAGACATCTCTGCCCCCTTTTGAAGGATTAGGAGAGGCTACCCTACGTGATATCATTGCCGAACTTGAGAAGCCAGGACGTGACCCACGTGGCGAGGTGGAGGTCTTCGAGTTTGACAAGAACGTCCATTCCCTCAACGACCTCATTGTTGGAATGGAACTACCGGGTATTGTGACGAACATTACCAACTTTGGTGCGTTCGTTGACATCGGTGTTCATCAAGACGGACTTGTACACATCTCCCAGCTCTCCGACCGTTTCGTCTCCGACCCCACACAGGTTATTCGCCTCCATCAGCACGTCCGTGTCCGTGTTGTTGAGGTCGACATGCGTCGCAAACGCATTGGATTAAGTATGAAGAATATCAAACAATAAAGATATGAATAAGACAAAGAAGACCCTTGCTTACTTAGGTGGCATAGCATTTACAATCTTAGGAATATGGCTCCTTACCATGGATACCTCCACAACAACCTATCCTGTTTGGAAGATAAAGGTTGCTGGTGTACTCTCCGTCACCTTCTTTGGTGGAAGTGTTTTATACATGACTTATAGAAAGATAAAACTTATCATAACCCATAAGAAAGATATTGAGTTTACTGATAGCGGCCTTTCTATCTATGGAGCTAAGGAAATATTATGGCGTGAAATAGCCGATTTCGATTTGATACGCTTTAAGGGTAATAGGTTGATAACCATCCAAATGAAGAATCCTACAGAGGTTCTTGCAAGCGAACCATCGTGGATAAAACGCAAGACAATGGAATACAACCTAAAAACTATCAATGCCAACTACGCTTTCCCTGCTTATTTAATAGATGGAAGAGCCGAGGAAGCACTTGCATTGTGCAAAGAGAAGTTGGCAGAACATCAATAAGATAAGTTGTCAACCAGTACTCCACCACCCTTGTCGGCCTCGTTGGTCTGATAAGCTAACACTCTCGCTTCTAATAATAAACGACGTATAAATCAGATGAATATGAGCGATAACCTCTTACTCTATATCATTACATATTATACAAGATAAGTTTTATTTTAGTTTGCTGTCATATTTAACATTTCATGCAACCCTCCTGTAAATTAATAAGTTAGGTGATGAGAATGAATGACAGTAATGACAGCAACTTTTATTTTGGGTGGAGAGACGTATTATCTATGTACAGAGACGGAGCGTGTTGGGAGTACTCATTTATCATAGAGTTAGCCAATACTGTCTCAAGAGACGGAGATGAACACCATAAAGCGTGATGTCTCTATCACTTGAAAAGGCGATAACATCATTTTAAGTACATCAAAGAGAGGTAGAGAGTATCGTCACTCTCTTCTCTTTAAATTAAACAATATAAAATATGGGAATACTTTTCGTTCTTATTTTCTGGGCCGTTATCTTCCTACTACTATCCTTAGTATCAGGCTTACTAACGCTCCCCTTTACTTATTTCCTTTGTAAAGAACAGAGGAAGAGGAGGATGATACTCTCCTTCTTCACGCCGGGTGTGGCTCTTTTCACCTACGCTGCAAGTAGCTTAGTAGCAATGATTATCATCGCAATCATTCTTGGAACGGATATAGGAATTGGTGATAGCTGGAGCACACCACTGAAGAATAACTACGAACTGAGCAGTATTGATACACCCGACAATGGAGGTATATGCAAGAAAGACGACCTTTACAACGAGATACTAATATCTGACGTTACACACATACAAGTGATTGGTGACTCCGTGATCGGTAAGGCGGACGGTAGATACTTTATATTTAATCTACAGGACGGGACCCATACTGACAGTCTTACCTATCAAGGTCTTACACGCCAAATAAGTCCTTCTTCCATCCACCTCATTGATAATAACACCTACTACTGGGACCAAAGAAGAACAGCCTACATCATTGGTGGCGTACTATCTCTCCTACTAACCGTCCTCGTCGTACGGCTTTTCTGGAGGATAGGTCTACATGTTTTTCAAAGGAGACAACAAGGGTCATAACTTCTCAACCATATAAATCCGTCTCAAAGCAGTATCAAGCAAATAAAGAACAGACCGCCCATTATCCTGCAACCAGTCCCAAGTTCCCTCTGCTTACAGGCCACACTCCCCTCATCCTGTGTATTTACAAAATAACTTACGAGTACGATGTCACTCCGCCAACGGTCTCTCTCTACTAATAAGTAAGGTTCTTCCGTTAAATGTGTGGACGCTTTTCGTAGTGCTTTAACGTAAGAGCCAAAGTTACTCATTAAACACGAATATAGCTGAGACAGTCAACTATCTATCCTATTGTCATCCTCTTTCATTGAAAATCTTTTCGTTTTAAGACTTCGAAAACCTGCAGGCAAGGGTTTGAAAAATCATTACATAAATTCAAGGAAAATACCTATAACTAACGGCAAAAATACACACATGAAGCAAGTTTGCAATCAACAGGGTATCAATTAGTTACCAAGTATAAAGTAAAAGGTGCCTAATTGGACTTCAAAAGGGCGTTAGCAAGGGTCTTAAAGAGCATCTTTTGCAAGCTTAAAGGGCGTCTTTTAGAAGCCAAAAGAGCATGTATTGGGTTTGAGATGTACGAAAATAGTTTACAAACATGATTTAATAAGGAAATAAGCAGGTTATAGACGACAGATAGACATCACACCTAATTACATTTATCATATAGTTTACTCCCCCCTATAAAACAATCTTATTGGAGGTAATCTTACCATGTATATGGATTAATCTCATTCTTTTAACAATCTACACATTTAACGGAAGAACCATAAATAAGGGACTTCCTCAAAGCTATATGCCACTAACTCATTTCAAGACAATTCTAAGAAAAATACTTGAAAGCCGTAGTCTATTCATGTCCGAATATATGTCAACTATTTTATTAGCCACCTCACGGCCTCATCGACAGCCCTTCCTCTATAACCATATCCCCTCTTTAAGCCCACTACACCAGCTTTCCACTATTTCTGTTCATTCTTATTCGGCACAGCGAGTCCGTCATCTATCTCTCCAGTAAGTACTATCAGCGAAGCCTTATATTTCCCTTTTGGAATCCTATCTATCACCGCCTCCTTATATCCAGTAGGTAAGAGACCACCCGGAAGCCATAGTACATTCGCCCCGACCTCGTTTCCCGACGCCATTCTCAACCTCAGTTTCTTTGGTTTAGGAATGTCAATTCTTACCAACACCCGATGTTTCCATGCCCCAGAAGGGATTCCCAACTCATGTTCAATACGTGATAAGTCACCATGACTCTTTGTCAAGACGCTATCCATCTCAGCCTTTGTCATAATAAACTGACTGTTATCAGCTTTCCCGATAGAGTCACCATCGTATCGTTCTAACATCGCTTTAGAAACGATACAAGAAGCACCAGCCTTAAAGTACTTTAGGTGTCGCCTGATATATCTTCGTTTCAAATAGCTTTCTGGGGCAGGTCGTTTACCCTTAGGAATATTCAGTATGCTTATTCTCGACATCCCCCTACGAAAGTATTTATCTACGAGACTTGCTTTATTAGCATAATAATAAGCGGTAACTTGCCTATCTGTCTTCTTCCCAAAGGCCTCCGTTGCTGAAGAGTCACGCACCGATAGACACCGTGTAGTGTCTTGGCCTGACGTGTATTGGGCATACACTGGCTGTCCCAACCCCACGAGGAGAAGGAGAAACGACATTAAACTCCTAAACAATCTTTTATTACTCATACCCATCTGATACACTTTTTTATCCTATAACACAAATCCTTCACAACCCCTCTGAACACACAAGAAGAACTCTTCTCATCAAAGACACCTTCTTCTTAGACCGCATACTATCTCGCTTAAAAATTATTCTTACGATAATGAACAACCTTACCCTGTTGGTCTGTTACAATGGTTAACGTCCGTACCCTGCGACAACCAGACATACGATAGACGTTATAAGCTGTATTTGGCAGCAATGGCAGACGATGAAGTAACAACGTATCGTCATGCAAAACAACACGGCAACAGGCGGGGAGATTATTGATATCAAGGACAGATGGATTGTAACTATCATACCAAAAGGCGTGTATATTCTTATTATAAATGACAGAGAACTTATCTGCAGCATCTTCACTGCTAAAGTTTAAGCCCCCTCCACAGACACAGCCCTCCTCTACAGAGAAAGTCTGCTCCCGTAGATTAAAACGAAGACCATCACCATCATAACATCCATGCATAAACAACAAGACAAACTCTATCAGTAGTGTCGAGACAAACACCGTGATAACTAAGGTCCTTGTTATTCTTATCTTTTCTCTCTTCATCACCCTTTTAGTAGATTAACCGCCGTACTAACGATATGAAAAAAATCAATGCGACAGCTGTGTGCGACATTGACTCTATGGTTAGGGACGCTAATATTCCGTTTTATCCAGCTTCTCATCCCACAGCTGAAACACCTTTATCGCCTCATCACGCAGCAGTATTTCAGATGGTTTCTTGCGATACTGCGGTGCTACCTCTATCTCTTGATAGATGAAATCATCATCAAATCCGATGTTAGCAGCGTCCTTTCTGTCGTTAGCATAGTAAATCTTATCGAGATGCGACCAATAGATAGCACCCAAGCACATAGGACAAGGTTCACAAGAGGTATAGATGTCACAGCCTGAGAGGTCGAATGTACCCAGCTTCTGACAGGCTTTACGGATAGCAGATACCTCTGCGTGTGCCGTTGGATCATTCTGAATCGTTACACCATTACTACCTTCTGCGATGATCTCACCCCTTCGAGCAATAACAGCCCCAAATGGTCCGCCACCATTACGTACGCTATCGGCCGAGAGTTCGATGGCCCTTCGCATTAAAGCTTCGTTCGTCATATCTTTTATTCTGTTCTTTTCTTTCATTTATCTTCTTCTCGTATCTGTCGATAGATACGGTCGAATACTTTTCTTAATGCCGTTTCGTCATCTATCGTCTTACGTATCGTCTCAAGGTTCTTAGCATTCGGAGAACCTGGTATCCATAGCCTCAGATAACCAGAACGCCCATATTTCTCTTTCATGTGATCACGGAAACGCAGCCACATCTCGTCATCGTTCTTCTCTGGATAGTTCTCTATTCCAAAGAGAATGGCACGAGAGAAGACCACCTCTGGCTCGAGGTCGCGATCAGCCTCAGCCACAATCTTCCCATAAATACTACGTGGTACCCGCGAACTGCTGGCACGATGGTCCTCAACAGCTTCCTTCATAATCTTTATCTGTTCGGTAGAGAACCATTTACGAAGGCGTTGGTCAGCAACGAGAATCTTACCACTTGTGAGATGATGGATGGCCCGTGGACCTTCCATACCAAGGTCGTGATAGGCCGCAATGACATAGACCATATTCACGTCGGCGCCTGTCACGGCTGCTAAAGCAAGCGAACTCTTAATGACACGTTGCACATGTCCGAGTCCATGACTCCGTCCGAAATCATTGTATCGTGGAAGTATCTGACGTTCCACAAAGGTCATTATTTCAAGATTGGGTTGTTGCATTGTTGGGTGAGGGGTGTTGGGTGTTGGGTGATGATGAATAGAGTTAAAGGGTGAGGGGTGTTGAATGTTGGGTGATAAGGAATTGTGATAATAACAGGTGGGGCTTGGCGGGAACATTTTACATGCTAACGATTGCTATTGCGGTTGCTATTCCGTAGAGCAGCATGTTACGGGCTGTCTGTGCCAAGATGGTGTTCAGCTCTTTGCCTCGCTTTATCTTCTTCATTCGCATGGCTGTCTTGTAATGCAAGACACTATAGGGTAGGAAGATGATGAACAAGAATAAGAAGGTGAGAAGACTACCGCTCTCCCCTGAAAAGAGAAGAAGAAGCAGCTGAAGGTAAGCGACAAGCCCTAAAGCTAAGTAGAGCCTTTCTGCCCTTCCCTCACCTATTCGTACGATGAGTGTTATCTTTCCGTCACGTTTGTCGTTCTCTCTGTCACGATAGTTATTGACAACAAGGAGGGTATCTATCACACATCCGCATATAACTCCCGACATAATCACTTGAAGACAAAGGGCTTGTGAATGATTGGGCAGGATGGCGTAGGTCGTAAAGACTACTGGGATGATACCAAAGAAGACTAATACCAGTACGTCTCCTAAACCTAAATAAGAGAAATAAGTGGTATAGAGAAAAGCGAAAAGAACGCACACTCCTCCTACGACAATCATCTCCCAACCACCAAAGAAGATGAGTGGAAGTCCTACAAGACAAGCCATTACGGAGGTGATGACAAGCCCCAGCCGCATCGCAGGGAGCGTTATCCACCCTTCCGAACAAGCCCGTTTCGGTCCTAACCGTGTCGTTCGATTGTCGTTACCCTTTATGCAATCGAAGTAGTCGTTAATGAAGTTGGAGTCTATTTGCATCAGAAAGGCAAAGAGAAAACAAAGTACAGCAGGCAAGACCCGAAAGTCCTCCCCGCCACCTAACCTCCAAGCCCATGCCGTACCTATCATCACAGGCACCATAGCACCGGTGAGCGTCTTCGGACGCGCAGCCAGTATCCATGCTGCAAGACTGTTGGTTGTTATGTTATTGTTCTCTATTATCACCTTAATCCCTTATTCTCTTGATGATTAATTGAAGAAGTTCCAGCTAATACCGAACTGTAACAATCGCTGATTGAGAGGATAGTGAGGTGTATAGAAATACCTTCCTCCATCCCCACAGTTCACATGTGTAAACATTATAAAAAAGCGAGTGTGTTGGAGTTGGAAGTTCGCATACGCATTAAGAAGCGGATAATTACCCATCTTCGTACGACTTGCCTCCGTCTCTTGTATGCCGAAGCTGCCTATGCCCGGTATATATTCAGGAGCATAATAGTTCGTGAAGTAACGACCATCAACACCAAGGTCAACATCCAAGACACGTGCTATTCTAAATCGAATGAAGAGGTTACTATAAGCGTTGAAGGTCGGTACAGGGAGTATATCTTCCTTACTTGATTTCTGTAAGGTCAGCACGTTCTGCCAATTAAAGATACCCAATCGGAAATCCTGTTGGAGCTGTACTGTCAGCAAACTAATAGGACTGCCCGACTGACGGACATTCAGATTGTTATGCTGAACAAGGTAGTTATCACCACTCTGTACACGGTCGTTCTGTATACCAAAGTAGGTATAGTTCTTGAGAACATCATAACCTACACGCAGCTTAGTGCGCGTCTTCTTCAGAGAGAACTCACCCAAAAGACGAGAGTGTATCTCCTGACCGAGGTTATTATCCCACATGTAATGCTTACCAAAGTACTGACCCATATAGAAGGAAGGGGCAGAACGATGGAAGAAAGCCGTCGCAGCCAACTGAACAGTATCTCCCAAGAGTGGGAAACCAAGGTCGGCATGCCCATCCACATGTACCTGTCCCGCACGACTACCAGCCACCCAGGCCTCAGCACTCACGTCATAATGGAAGGTCTTACCCTGTGTCTTCAACAGCTGACCACCCACAGACACGTCGTGTTGGTTCCATGTCTGCTCACCATTATATAGGGAGACAGTAGCACCCGATGGCGTTGTCATAGAAGGAAGTGTGTAATGACGCAACTCGTAAGAGACAAAGGCTTTCAGTCCTGCTTTGGCCCACTTGTTGAAACCCTCAAGTAGAGCGAGGGCAAAAGTATTCTTCAATGCCCAGTGCTTTGTCGTGTCATAGATAGAATCATTCGCAGCACTACCATAGTTAAAATAGTTCTGTGCATAGAAATCTGTCGGAGTGTCGTAGGCTTGATAGATACGACGATAGTTATCAAAACGTAGGGTATGGATAAAGCTCGTCACTGGCACATACTCATCCTTCATCCATTTCTGTGTAGAGTCCTTAGCCAAAGCGTCCTTCTTCTTAAGGTTAGCCATCTGTGTAGAGTCCTCCAAGTTGACCGTCATACGGTCGCTACCACTCACATTGGCCGTATCCTTCTTCGCTTGTGGTACATCACCAGCAATCACAGCATCGTCTGGACGCCCAGCAGAACGCTTCGTCTTGTCGTATGCCTCTTCGTCGAATTTCTCTCCTCTCGCCTTTGCCTGTCGTCGAGCCTTCTCTTTATCCTTCTCAGCAGCCTGTGCTTTATGGGATTTAAGGGCAAACTCCTTCGCCTTAATCTCCTCTGCTGTCATTGGCACCTTACGGAA
The DNA here is from genome assembly GCF_003043935.1 of Prevotella sp. oral taxon 313. Taxonomy (NCBI): domain Bacteria; kingdom Pseudomonadati; phylum Bacteroidota; class Bacteroidia; order Bacteroidales; family Prevotellaceae; genus Prevotella; species Prevotella sp. oral taxon 313. The sequence goes on along the minus strand of NZ_PYXE01000001.1, from coordinate 914,930 downwards.
GAAACCGAGGCTATAACGGTGATTAAAGAAGACGTGTTGATTGTCGTTTCTATTCCAATTCTGTTTTAGCACGGTTGGTATCTCCTCTTCGCTATAACTGTCACGGAACGACTCTGGATGCGTGATATAGGCATCATTGGTGATACCCCCATTCTCAGCAACCTTCTGATGATTAAGAGATAGGAGCAAGTGAGCCTGATAGCGTTCGCCTAAATAGCTCCCCCACATAGAGTAATTAAAGAGAGAAGTACTCTGACTACTATAATATCCGCGTCCATAAAGGTAGTCGAACTTGAAGCCAAAGCCCCATTCTTTACCCGCATTAACTGCGAAGAGAGCCTTAAAGCGGTCTTCTCCGTTGTTTCGATTACCCGCTGTATTATAGGTAAGAACCGTTATCGGCGAGAGTGTGGAGGTGAACTGGAAGTCACCAGGCTGCACGATAAACATACTATACGGGTCGAGGAAAAGGAACTCTGACGGTAGAGCGCGATCAATAAAGATACGGTTCTGACGTGGAGAGCCAAGGTTTCCCAATACATTATACTCCCCTCGCAGTCCAGTGGTCAGCCCTTCATTCATGAACATATACGACAACGTGTCAGGAACAGCAGCCTTGCGGTCGCCGAAACGTTCGTCTATTGTCCACACCTTCATCCCTCGTGGTATCTCTTTATGCTGACTTTGTATAGAGTCAGAGCGCCCTAATTTACGATTATTCCTATATCCATCAGCCGTAAACGTACCGTCATCATTAGGCATAGAGGTGTCATCAGTCTGTGCCAGGGCAGCATTGGCCACGAGCACAAAAAGCGCAAATAAGAAAGTAAGTCTCTTCATTTAACGAATAAAACGGAGTAGGCTTTCGATCATCTTAAAGACCATCGATGCAAGAATTATTATTATACCGGGTGTGTTTGTATCGGCAAGTAGATAGACAGCCACGCCCACAACGGCCCCAACCATGAAGATGATGTTAAGCCATTGACGGATAGGTAGGAACCTGTCGTTGATTTCTTTTTTACGACGTCGGTGTTCTGGACGACGTGCCGTACTGTTTTCTATTTCCATTTTCTATCTGTATTCTAATTTCATTAAGCGATGTCTTGCATGCAGACTACTTCAAAGCCTGTGCAAAACCATCAAAGATTGCGTTCTTACGGTCGACCGTTGCACGACGAAACTTACCTGATACAGGTAAGAGACGAGTATGTTTTTTGTTCACAGCATACTTATCTGTAATCCATTGCTCTGCTGACAAGTCAGACACATTACCCTGAACATCATAGCGATAAGTCAGACGGTTCATCGTCAGCGTGGCCTCTCCGTCACGGCAGGTAGCCTGTAAGACATAATTAAACTGGGTGAAGTCGAGTGAAAGGAACGAAGAAGAGAAGATTAACTTCTCACGCATTGTGGCAACAATGCTATGCTCTCCCTTGTTAACCAAGGCCACCTTACTACCTTCTAACTGGTTCTTATCCTGCGTCAAAGCCGTCAGATAAGCAAAAGCCTTATCGTAGAGTTCGTCTGCAGTAGCGCCCGGCACACTGATTGTCTCCGTCCACATTACTTGTCCGTTGACCTCTGGTATGAGTCCTTTCTGTAGATAAATGTCCTTGTTAGCCTTGCTATCTGTGTCCACATTCTTCGTACGCACGGCAGCTGTTGCAGCTGTCGTCGGAACGACCCATGCGTCAGACGTCGTATTACCCACCGTGTTTGTGGTAGTATTTGCCTTCGTCGTAGTAGTCTTCGTACCCATCTGTGCCTTATTAGCAGCCTCACGCAGTGCAGCAGCCTCACGACTCAAGCGTTCAGCCTCAGCGTTCATCTCGGCAATCTTCTTCTCCACTTCGCTTGCTTTCGCCTTGTCCTCAGCCTCTTTCTTGGCCTTGGCTTCAGCCTCAGCCTTGGCTTTTGCAGCATCAGCCTTAGCCTGTTCCAAAGCAGCTTTAGCCTCTTCTAACTGGCGCTGTGCCTGCTCTAACTTCTGTTTTGGGGTCAGTGTAGTCTGTGCCAAAGCCATCAAAGGGATACACAGAAATAGGAATATCAACGTTCTCTTCATAATCACAAACTTTTATCTAATGATATTTTAACAAGCAAAGATACAAATTATTGTTTGCTTTATCGAACCTTTCGATAAGTTTTTATCTTTTTTTTATTGCTTTCTGCTATTGATTTATAGGCTTCATCCGCTTTTCCATGAGTCTTAATGCTGGTTTTTCTATGGGAAAGGAAAACTATTCTCTATTTCTTTCAGTGTCTTTCATGGGGCAAGCACGATGCTCTCTTTATGCTTCTGGAACATCAAGAAACTTGTAAAAAATCATTACATAGAACCAATGCGGATACCCTCAATAGAGGAGTAGCACATGAGTTATAAACAAACTCATAATACACAACAAATCAACATATTACAAACTGCATTTAAGAACATGCCCTTCTTGCATCAAGAAGGGCGTTTCCTTAATGCAAGAAGGGCATGTTCTTAAACGGAGAAGGGCGTCTTCTTACCCCATCTCTGGCCTCTCTTCGAAATGAGAGGAATATGATTAGTGAAATATCCTTACAATTTCCACACACACATTCACCGTTCTTTCTTCTTTTATCCGCTATCTTATAGGGGCACCACGGTGGTTACGCTGTTCCCCGTTAAGGAGAGGTTGGGGAAGAAGTTACCCATGACAACGACACGTTCAGACACAATACAGAATTGTTCTGAAATCTTCTCGCTCTACGCATCACGTCAAAGTCGATACATTACTTGGCTTCCAACTCCTTTTGCAGACGGATAATCTCGTCACGATACTGTGCTGCTTGGAGGAAGTCGAGGTCTTTTGCTGCCTGCTTCATAAGGGCAGTTGTGTTGGCAATACTCTTCTCCAACTGTGCCTTACTCATCTTCGCAACAATTGGGTCGGCAGCATATAGGATATCATCATTAGGCTCGACGTAGGCTTGTCCTATATTCTTACTGATAGAAGCGGTCTGTGAGGTGACATTTGTCTCACCGCCCACTGGCAGCGTACCCTTAATAGCCTTAACAATTTGCTGTGGTGTGATATGATTTTCTTCGTTGTATTTCAGCTGTTTCGTACGCCTACGTAAGGTCTCGTCGATGGTCTTTTGCATGCTCTCCGTAACCGTATCGGCATACATAATCACCTTTCCATGTACGTTACGTGCCGCACGTCCGGCCGTCTGCGTCAGACTTCTATGACTACGAAGGAATCCCTCTTTATCGGCATCAAGGATGGCCACCAAGGAAACCTCTGGTAGGTCTAATCCCTCACGCAGTAGGTTGACACCCACAAGGACATCATAGATACCCGCACGGAGGTCGTTAATAATCTTAATACGGTCCAGACTGGCCACATCACTATGGATGTAAGCCGTTCGGATATCATGGTTCAGCAGGTATTCGGTAAGCTCCTCGGCCATACGCTTGGTCAGTGTCGTCACGAGGACACGCTCTTCTTTCTCGGCACGGATAACAATTTCGTTCATAAGGTCGTCTATCTGATTTTCAGAAGGACGCACCTCAATCTCCGGATCGAGCAGTCCCGTCGGACGAATGAGCTGTTCGACGACAACGCCCTCAGACTCAGCTAACTCGAAGTCGGCTGGTGTGGCTGACACATAGATAATCTGATGAATGAGGCTATGGAACTCCTCAAAACGCAACGGACGGTTGTCGAAGGCAGCAGGAAGACGGAATCCATACTCGACAAGGTTTTTCTTTCGCGCACGGTCGCCGCCATACATCGCTGAAATCTGCGGCACGCTGACATGGCTCTCATCAATCACCATGAGGTAATCCTGCGGGAAGAAGTCGAGCAAACAGTAAGGTCGCATACCCGCCTCACGCCCATCGAAATAGCGAGAATAGTTCTCGATACCCGAACAATGACCGAGTTCCTTAATCATCTCAATGTCATACTCTACTCGTTCCTTGATACGTTGTGCCTTGATATGGTCGCCAACCTCGTTGAAGAAGTCAACCTGTTTCACTAAGTCATCTTGTATCTGACGGATCGCCCCTTCGGTCTGCTCCTTAGATGTAACAAAGAGATTGGCTGGATAGACCTCGTAGGCATCGAAGGTGGCAAGGCGGTGGAAGTCGACAGCATCCACCTCCTCGATAGAGTCAATCTCATCATCCCACCACGTGATACGCAGGACATTATCGTTATAAGCCATCGCTATGTCGACAGTATCGCCCTTCACACGGAAATTACCACGCTGTAGTTCGATATCATTACGCATGTAGAGTGCATCTACCAAGCGACGTAAGAAATCATTACGGTCAATCACTTGACCCTTCTTAACGGAGATGACGTTCTCTTTCATCGCTACTGGTGCCCCCATACCATAGATACATGATACGGAAGACACGACGATCACGTCCTTACGACCTGACAATAAAGAAGATACGGCAGACAGTCTGAGCTTGTCAATCTCGTCATTAATAGCCAAGTCCTTCTCTATGTAGGTGTCAGTCACAGGCATATAAGCCTCAGGCTGATAGTAGTCATAATAAGAGACATAATACTCTACAGCATTATCAGGGAAGAATCCTTTCATCTCCTCATAAAGCTGTGCAGCCAAGGTCTTGTTATGCGACAAGATAAGGGTTGGCTTATTGACATTTGCAATGACGTTGGCAACGGTGAAGGTCTTACCCGAACCCGTCACACCCAAGAGCACTTGGCTCTTATCGCCACGCTCCAGTCCGTCTGTTAGTTCCTTTATTGCTTCTGGTTGGTCGCCTGTCGGCTTATATTTCGATGTTAGTTTGAAGTTCATTTCCTACACGTCAAGTGAATCAATCTTTGCTTGCAAAGATATAAAAAATCGCTGATAATATACAATTAATAGTGATTTTATGATAAAAAAGCATACCTCCTTTGCGTATTTATAGAATAATATGTAACTTTGCAGTTCAAAGTCAAATTATGAAGAAAAGAATTTTCGTTGGCATTTGCGCTGCCTTACTCCTGACCAGTTGTGCTCAGGAATATAATAAAGTCTATAAGACTACGAACAATGCCTATAAATACGAATTTGCAAAGGAATGCTTTGCAAAGGGGAAATATGGCTTTGCCGTTCCTCTCTTGCAAGACCTTGTAATGGTTGAAAAAGGTACGGATAATGCGCAAGAATGTCTTTATATGCTGGCTATGGCGGAGTATGGACTGAAAGACTATCAGGCTGCTTCTGAGACATTTAAGAAGTATTACCAGACCTATCCACGTGGACAATATGCTGAGATGGCATCGTTCTACATCGGACAAAGTCTTTTCGAGGGTACACCAGAACCACGTCTTGACCAGACACCTACCATCGCTGCGATTGCTGCCTTCCAAGAGTATTTGGACATCTACCCTAATGGTAAGATGAAAGGGACGGCCCAACAGCGACTCTTCGCCTTACAAGACAAGCTCGTTCGTAAGGAGTATCTTAATGCGAAGTTATACTATAATCTTGGCTCTTACTTTGGTAACTGTACCAGTGGCGGTAATAACTATGAGGCTTGCATCATCACGGCACAAAACGCTCTGAACGACTATCCTTATAGCGACTTACGTGAGAAATTCGCAATACTCATTATGAAGAGCAAGTTTGAACTGGCGCAGATGAGTGTCGAGGAGAAGAAGGTTCAGCGTTTCCAAGATGCCGAAGACGAGTGCTACGGATTTATCAATGAGTACCCAGAGTCAAAGGAGCGCAAGACAGCTGAGGAATATATCAAGAAGTGTAAGCAGATTACAAAAGATTAAAGAATAACAGACTTATAAAATATAGACAATTAGAATGGATTACAAGAAGTCAAAAGCACCGTCAAATACGGTAACCCGAGATGTTCAGGAGTTGTGGAAAGATACTGGTAACATCTATGAAAGTGTTGCTATCATAGCAAAGAGAGCAAACCAGATCTCGGTTGAAATAAAGCAGGACTTGAGTAAGAAACTTGCTGAGTTTGCTTCTTATAACGATTCTCTTGACGAGGTTTTCGAGAACCGTGAGCAGATTGAGATTAGCCGTTATTACGAGAAACTGCCTAAGCCAACACTGTTGGCTACAGAGGAGTTTTTGGATGGTGACGTTTATTGGCGCGACCCTTCTAAGGATGCTCTGAACGAGGAAGAATATTAAAAACTATGATACAAAGGAAACAAACAATATTCTTGTTTCTGGCATTGCTGGCGTCTATTGCTTGTCTGTGCTTGCCTGTGGGGAGCTTTGAACCAAAAGGAATGGGTACAGAGAGTACGTTGATGAACCTCTGGATAAGCAATGCGAATGGAGGTAAAGACTTTAGTGTGTGGGCCTTGTTTGCTATTCTCTTAGTTACTTGCCCTATCAACCTCTTTGCTATCTTCGACTATCATAATCGTAAACGTCAGGCTCGTGCCTGTGCTTTCTCGATGTTGATGATTATTGGATGGTATGTGGTTTATGGCGTGTTCAGCCAGATTTCCATGAATGGCTTTACTTTCCATATTGAGTTCGCAGCCTGTCTACCACTCGTCGCTTTCGTCCTCTTGTGGCTTGCACGCCACGCTATCCTTGCTGATGAGGCCTTGGTAAGAGCTGCTGACAGAATTAGATAAATCTAACACCTTATATAATAAAGATACAGCATCAAAGGGTTTGCCCTTTAATGCTGTATCTTTTTTGTTATTGGGCTTATTAGCCTAATTAGCCTAATAAGCCCAATATTCCCCTAAAAAGTAAGTGCCTACTTGCTATTTACTCACCTTTATCTTCTGGCATCAGTCCTTCGATATACTTACAAAGGATACTGATACCCTTCACATTCTCACCTCCTTGCGGGATGATAATATCGGCATAACGCTTTGTTGGCTCTATAAACTGCTCGTGCATAGGCTTCAATACCTCTAAATAACGCTCAACTACCATTGAGACAGTACGCCCACGGTCTATTGTGTCACGCTGAATATTACGAATAAGACGCTCGTCTGGGTCGCAGTCAACGAATATCTTGAGGTCCATCATCTCTCGTAGACGTCTGTTACTCAAGGCCATAATACCCTCAACGATAATCACTGGCTTTGGTTCTACATGGATAGTCTCTGGTAAACGGTTGCTGAGAATATAACTGTAGGTTGGCTGCTCGACTGCTCTTCCCTCTCGAAGCTCATTGACCTGCTTAATCAGTAATTTCCAGTCGAAGGCATCTGGGTGGTCGAAGTTGATTGCCTTACGCTCTTCATCGGTAAGTTCTGTCGTGTCATTGTAGTATGAATCTAATGGTACAACAGCCACATAATGAGGAGGAAGACTCTCTACAATTTTCTTTACTACGGTAGTCTTTCCTGAACCTGTTCCACCGGCTATGCCAATGATAGTTATTTTATCCTTCATCTTGATTGATTTTTATTATTCTTAATTATTAGGATTATTAGCCTTATTGGCCCCATCAGCCTTATTAGCCCTATTGGGTCATTAGCCCTATTAGGCCCATCAGCCTTATAAGCCCCATTGGGTTATTAGCCCTATTAGGCTCATTAGCCTTATTAGCCCCATTGCCCTTATTAGCCTAATATCCCTAAATCCCTAAACATCCTTTCGTAATACTCAGCCTTCTTCTCCACCTTCATAGGATAAGCACGGCTACTACTTGGCTCACGGTAAAGGTATAATGTCCGATTCTCAAAGCTAAACTCCCTACGATCTCCCATCTTCATCTTTCGCGCATCAATACCATAATGCTCTGTAAAAACCGTTGTCGCCAACTGACCAGCAGCTAACACAGCCTTACAATCAGGTAGTGAACGAAGCATATCATCAAGGTCGGCACGCTCAACTATCTCTAAGTCTTTATCTGATGCCGTACCTGTCGTACGATAGATACGCAAGGCTGTGTCAAAGATGGCTATTCCCTTTTCTTTCAAGAACGGCTTGAGTAAGTCGAGCTTATATGTTTTATTTTCTTCGTCCACAAAGTACTGCTTATCACCAAAGAAGATATGACCAAAGATACGCCACATGTCATTCGTGTAATTAGGGTAATACCACTCCATACACCACCGTTTTGGTGCTGGCGGAAAGGTTCCTAAAAGCAATAACTTAGCGTTCGATGGGAGCCAAGGCTCAAAGGGATGTGTTTCTATTTCCATTGTCATACTATTATCAATAAGGCTTATTGGGCCAATTAGCCTAATAAGCCTAATAACCTCTACTGCTGCTTTACAAAGTAAGTTACAACTGGTAAGTGGTCTGAATAACCATCGAGCCACACACCACCAGCAGTGGTTCGCTTGGTATTACCCTTATACTTACCAGACTCTTGGAATAGATAATCACGACGGAAGATTTGGTTCTTCCAGTATTTCAACTCTGAGAAATCTTTCTTACCATCCTTATTTAATAAGTTAGGAGTCATGATTATCTGGTCAAAAAGGTTCCACTTACCCTGATACTGCAAAGTTCCTGTACCCTCCTTAACAAGGATGTTATACCATGGGTTATACATGTCACCAGCACCAACCTCGCTGATTTCGCCCTTTGCAGACAGACACTCATACATACTCTTGTTGGTTGGGTCGTCATTCATATCACCCATCACAAGTACCTTAACCTTTGGGTCTTCACGAAGAAGTGAGTCCTTCAACGCCTTTACCTGCTTACCTCCTAACTCACGATAGTAAGAACCTGCGCCACGACTTGGCAAATGGCACACTACAATCGTTACGTGTTCGCCTGCTAAGGTACCACTAACAGTGAGGAAGCCACGTGTAGCACGAGTGCTGTCCTTTGGAAAATCATAAACATAAGGTACCAACTTTGTATCTCTTACGGTAAAGAGCTTCGGATTATAAATCAGTGCACAATCGATGCCACGATGGTCGGGTCCTTCGATATGTACATACTTATAGCCACGTGCCGATAACTCTGGTTGGGATGTGAGGTCGTTCATTACATGGTCGTTCTCAACCTCTGCTAATCCTATAACCGCACAACCAACATTCGGAAGAACATCTGTACCCATCTCTGCCAATACTGATGCCATGTTATGCAACTTATGATTATACTTCATCTCGTTCCACTGGTAACTTCCTGTCGGCGTGAAATCGTGGTCGTTTTTACCCTCATCATGTGTTGTATCAAACAAGTTTTCTACATTATAAAAGCCTATAGCATAAACAGAAAACTTCTTCTGAGCAGAAGCCGATGTACCGAATAACACGGTACAGAAAAGAACTAATAGTAACTTTCTCATTATCTTTTATGTTGTTGTTTTTATCAGCGTGTCTGAACGAAGACTACCTTCAACCTGGATTTCAATAATAAAACGGATACAAGAGCATAATTAGGTCTAACCTTGCCTACAAACTATAGACAACATGGCGCTCGTAACCAAATCCCAGAACACAGTCTCGTTTGATTTGCAAATATCGGTAATTAATCCGACATTTACGCATAATTCTCGAAAAATTCATCAAAAAGACTTTCTATTTCCAAATTTATTTCGTTACTTTGCAGTCTATAGTATAACACCTATTTAATGTAATCAACTATGCAGAAAAAGCTGAAACTTGCCGTTTTAGCACTATGTAGTTCGTCTATGATGGTCGCACAGAATACCAATACAAAGACGAGCCAGCAGGCGCAGACGGCCAACGCTATGGATGAATCGGCGTTCACCTTCACTGAAGCGCAGTTAGGTGAGAACAATGACATGAACGAAAATGTAACGATTCTCAACTCAAACAGTAACGTCTATGCTTCACAAGTGGGGTTCTTATATTCGCCTATGCGGTTCCGTTACCGTGCTCTTAACCAGAAATATAACGATGTTTATATCAATGGTGCACCGATGAACGACATGGAAAGTGGCCAGTTCCGCTATTCTATGGTTGGTGGAATTAACCAACAGACACGTAACGTTGACTATGCACTTCCATTTGAGAATAACAACTTCTCAATGACTGCCTTGGCTGGAAGTAACAACTATGACTTCCGTGCTGGTTCTATGGCTGGTGGACACCGTATCACTCTTTCTGCTGCTAACCGTAACTATACCCTTCGTGGTATGTACAACTATGCAAGTGGATTCAACGCTAAGGGCTGGGCTATTGCTGCCAGCGTTGCTTATCGTTGGGCTAACCGTGGTTACGTTGAGGGTACTTTCTATAACTCATTGTCTTACTATTTCGGTGTTCAGAAGAAGTGGGACAATGGTCATTCTTTAGCTTTGTCTACATGGGGTAACCCAACTGAGCGTTCTACACAGGGCGCAAGTACTGACGAGGCTTACTGGCTTGCCAATGATTATCAGTACAATCCATACTGGGGTTATCAGAATGGTCACAAGCGCAACAGCCGTGTTGTAAACGATTTCGCTCCTTCTGCTATCCTCACTTGGGATTGGGATATCAACAAGAAAATGAAGTTGACGACAAGTCTCTTTGCTCAGTACTCTATGTATAAGAGCACTAAACTGAACTATAACAATAGCGAGAACCCACAACCTGACTACTGGAAGAACCTTCCAAGTAGCTACTATGACGTGTGGGATCAGAATGATACACGCTACCGTACAGCACAGGCTTTCTCTGATTGGCAGGCTGCTGTCAACTGGTGGGGCAATAAGGAGAACCGACAAATTCAATGGGATCGACTTTACTATGCTAACCGACAGGCTGCAGCCAACGGCGAGGACGCTCTTTACTACTTGCAGGCTAAGCACAACGATGCGATGACAACAAGGCTTTCTTCTACTCTTACAAACCGTATCGGTAAGAATCAAGTACTTAACGTTGGTCTTTCTCTCGGTCAAACCTTAGCTCGTCACTATCAGACAATGGAAGACCTCTTGGGCGCAAAGAGTTTCCATAACATCAACACTTACGCTGTCGGAACCTACGCAACATCTGACCCACGTGTGCAATACGACCTTAACACTATGAGTACTTTGGGCTTAGGAAAGCTTGTATATGAGGGTGATACATTCGGTTACGACTATAATATCAACGTACGTCGTGGTCAGCTTTGGTCAAACTATGCACAGACGATTGGCAAGCTCCACTATATGATTGCTGCTAAAGTTGGCTATGACAACATGTATCGTGTAGGTCACATGCGCAATGGTATGTTTGCTGACAATTCTGATGGCAAGAGTAAGCATGCTGATTTCCTAACAGGTGGTTTCAAGTCTAACGCTAATATTACCCTTGGTGGCGGCAATGTTATCTCTCTCGGACTGGGTTATGAGCACCGTGCACCCAATGCTAACACTGCTTTTGCTGCTCCTGAGATGAATAATGACTTTGTTCTTAACCTCCACAATGAGCGTGTTTTCTCAAGCGAACTTAGCTATCAATACTCTGGTAGTTGGCTCCGTGCTAACCTCAGTGGCTACTACAACCACATGACACACGTGACCGAGTGGCAGAACTTCTACTTTGATGATGCTAACTCCTTCACATACGTTAGCATGACTAACATGAAAAAGAATTATTATGGTATTGAGTTGGGACTTGACTTCAAGCTCACAAGCTTCCTTAACTTCAAGACTCTCGGTACTTGGAGCGAGGCTAAGAATGCTAACAATGCTGATGTTATCTACTTGAATTCTACTAAGAGCACCTACAACAAGGATGTTGTTTACAATAAGGGGATGCGCGAAGCAAGTACACCACTAAGTGTCTACAGCGCTATCCTTAGCTATCACAAAGGTGGATGGTTCATTGACTTGAGCGGTAACTACTATGATCGTATCTACCTCTCCTACGCTCCAAGCCTTAGTTACGGCAATACTCTCCGCACAATGGGTACCTCCCTTGGCGGTATGGATGCTGATGGCAATTATACTCCTTACGCACAGAGTGAGGGACATGGGGGCTTTATGCTCGATGCGTCTATCGGTAAGAGTCTTTATCTCCGTCATGGAAGTCTGTCAATCAACTTGATGATTACCAACTTACTGAACAATCAGAAGATTGTTAGTGGTGGTTATGAACAGAGCCGTAGTAACTATACTGTCAACAAGACAACTGGTGCGGCTACAACTCGTGCTTACGACTTCTACCGCAATCCTAAGAAATATTATGTGAATGGTATCAATGGTATGTTGAATGTAGCTTATAAATTCTAAAACTAACGACAGGAAACGATTATGAAGAAACTGAAATATTTAATGATGGCAGCTGTCTGCGTGCTCTTTGCAGCATGTATGGGCGATAGCTACGCTGAACCTGCTGATACTGGTTCAGCTCCTTACGGCAATAACGAACTGGCTGAGACGAATGTCATCTCTATTGCTCAACTGAAGAGTAAGTTTGCTAACTATATTGCTACTGACTATCGTAATGGCATCAGCTATGCTAAGGTTACGGACGACATAAAGATTAAGGCGGTGGTTACAAGTACTGACGTTGCTGGTAACATCTATCAGGAATTGGCTTTGCAGGACGCAACTGGTGCTATTATCGTTAGTGTTGCACAGGGTGGTTTACATGGTGCTCTACCTATCGGTACGGAGATCTTGGTTAGTCTAAAGGACCTTTACGTTGGTAACTATGGTAAGCAGGCACAGATTGGCGTTCCTTCTATGAATGCTGCTGGTGCAACAACCATTGGTCGTATAAGCCGTGCTGTTTGGGATCAGCACTATAAGATTCTCTCTTCTGGTAATAAGGTCGAACCTACTGAGTTTGCTTCTGGTACCAATGCCACGACTTGGGACCTCGATACTGATGGTGGTAAGTTGGGTATCATCCGTAACGTTAGCTTTAAGAGTAGTAACAGCAGTAAGGTGACTGACACTTTCGCTGATGCTAACGGTGGTGCGGGTAGCGTTAGCTGGACCCTAAACGAGCAGGATGGCAGAAAGGTTATCGTTTATAACAGTAACTTTGCTAAATTCGCTAATAGCAAGGTTCCAACGGGTAAGGTTGATATCGTTGGTATCTTCAAACGCTTTAATAACCAGTGGGAAATTATCATCCGCTCTCTTGATGATATCAAGGCTGCCGAGAAGGTCGACCCATTTAAGGGTCTCCCTGGCAAGGGTGATGGTACTCAGGCTAACCCATTGGACATCACACGTGCCTTGGCATACGCTAAGTTGAATAAGAAGGATGCTAACACTTACTATATCAAGGGTATCATCTCACAGATTGACGAGGTGTCAACTCAGTATGGTAATGCTCGCTACTACCTGTCTAACGATGGTACAACAGCTGACCATTTGCAGGTGTTCCGTGGCTTGTACTTGAATGGCGATAAGTTCACAAGCGCTTCACAGATTGCTGTAGGAAAGAAGGTGGTCATCCTTGGCACCTTAGATTACTACGAACCAACCTCAAACCCACAGGTTGGACGCAACAGTAAGATTATCTCAATTAATTAACAAGACAAATAACAATACAGAATATGAAAAAGTTTATTTATTCAATGATGGCGCTGGCGATGACTGCTACAGCCTTTACAAGTTGTGAGAACGTCCCTGCTCCATACAGTGTTACCTTTGATGAGGATACCAATAACAATACTAACACGCCTACCACTCCTACTGCAGGAACAGGTACTGAGGCCGACCCATTCAACGTTGCTGCTGCCTTGAAGTATATTGAGGCGGGTCAAGACCTTGATAAGGAGGTATATGTTTCTGGTACGATCGTTAGCGTTAAGGAGATTGACGCTGCTAACTATGGTAACGCTACCTACCTTATCTCTGACGATGGAACGACCAAGGGACAGCTGACTGTCTATCGTGGTTATGCGCTCGGTAATAAGAAGTTTACTGCAAATGACAAACTTAACGCTGGTGATAAGGTTGTTGTCTATGGTAAACTTGTAAACTTCAAGGGTACGAAGGAGTTCACACAGGGCAACTATATCTACTCGCTTAATGGCAATAAGGCTGCTCAGCCTACACCAACAGCCGACTTGAACACTGAGGCTACGGCATGGTCTGTTGCTGAAGCTGTACAGAAGATTCAAGCTAACCAGACTGCTACGGGTGAGGCTTATGTTAAGGGTATCATCTCTGAGGTGGTTTCTTATAATGAAAACTATAAGAGTATCACTTACTATATCTCTGATAATGGTACGGACAAGACGCTCCAGGTATTCTCTGGTAAGGGTCTCAATGGTGCTGACTTCGCTGCTAAGACTGATCTTCAGGCTGGTCAAACAGTAGTTGTTAAGGGTAACTTAAAGGCTTTCACCAATAAGCAGGGCAAGGTCATCATGGAGGTTGATAAGAACAATAAGATTATCTCTATCAGCGGTGCTTCAACTCCTCAGCCTGCTGCTACTGGTCTTACTGCTAAGTTTGAGACTGGTATGGATAACTTTACTATCAATAATATTACACTCCCATCCGACCTTTCTTTCGTTTGGAAACATGATGCAAGTAAAAAATATATGAAGGCATCATCATATAAGAATAATACCAATTATGCAGCACAAAGTCGCTTAGAGTCACCAGCGTTTAGTCTTGTTGGAAAAACATCAGCTACTTTAACCTTCCAAGTTGCAGCAAACTTCTTCACAACAGCAGCTGACAACTTCAAAGTTCAAGTATCAACTGACGGAACTACTTGGCATGATGTCCCTGTTTCTACATATCCTGCTAAAGACTGGAAGTTTGTTACGTCAACATGTAATCTTTCTGCTTATGCTGGTCAAAGCAATGTCCGCATAGGTTTCCTCTACACTTGTGATGGAACAAATCCAGCTGGTACATGGGAAATACAGAACGTAGAAGTTAAATAAAAAACAGCTTAAAATATTTGGCAGGGTGCAGAATTATTCGTAATTTTGCACCCTGTAAAGTGTCTAACTCCGTATTAGTTAATGGAGAGACAATGGTAAGCACATTATTAACAATTAGATAAAAACAAAATGAAACAAGGTATTCATCCAGAAAACTATCGCCCCGTCGTATTCAAGGATATGTCCAACGGTGATATGTTCCTTACAAAGTCTACATGCAAAACTTCAGAGACGGTAGAATTTGAAGGCGAAACTTACCCAGTGGTAAAAGTCGAAATCTCAAGCACCTCTCACCCATTCTATACCGGTAAGAGCAAGCTTGTCGATACAGCAGGTCGTGTTGACCGCTTCATGAGCCGTTACGGTAAGTTGAAGAAGTAATCGATAATACCCTTCGACATTATTACATACAAAGTGCGAACAAACGTAGTTGCATATACGTTTGCTCGCACTTTTGCTTTCAACAAAGCACAAACACTTTTTTTGTCTATTATTAAATGGAGTAAAGTGAATAGTGGGATGCATTGCGTCTCCTCCTATTCTGGTTGCGTTAACATCTCTAAAACTTTCACATCAACCACCCAAAAACAAAAGAATGTATAAGATAACACGAAAAAGAAACGTATGGGTAGTTACACTCCTTTCGCTCGCCTTATTTACTGCATGTAGTAAGGATGATGATAGCTCTACTAATACAGGGGGAACGGAGGATATTACCAATAACATAAATTCTAATCTTAAAGACTTACGTAGTGCGACACATCGCTTGGAGTTCCCTAAATTAAAGGGTGGACACAGTACTGTCCTCACTCATAAACTGAGGACTGGAGAGGTGAATTATAGCGTTGAATGGGACATAGAGAAGATGTCGAATAGATGGACATGCTATCAGATTTATGCCAGCAATGCACAACAGAATGCAGAAAGAAAGCCCCAAAATAGCCCTAACCTCTACCCTATGGACCCCCTATGGACCGCTAATGCTTTCTTCTCAGACGACCCCTATTATGGATCTGGCTATGACCATGGACACCTTTGTCCCTCTCAAGACAGGGTGAACAGCCGAGAGTCTAATGACCAGACTTTCTTCCTTAGTAATATGCAACCACAGGTTCACGGCTTTAATGCTGGTATCTGGGAAGTGATGGAGAGAAAGATGAGAACCTACATCACTGCCACTGGTGGATCTAAGGATACGCTGTTCATTTGCCGTGGTGGTACGATTGACAATCAAGGACAATTTACCTATATCAGAAATAAGTTTATCGTCCCTACTTATTTCTTCTCTGCTGCACTGATGAAATATAAGGTGAAAGGACAAGGAGAGTGGCAATACAAAGCTATCGGTTTCTGGTTTAAGCACGAAAACAATAGCGGAACATCGCTCAAACCTTATGTTGTTAGCATCAGGGAACTCGAGGAGAAAACTGGTATCGACTTCTTCTGCAATCTTCCTGACAATATTGAGCGTAATGTAGAAGCAAAATCACACGACCAAATGACTCTCATTTGGAATATCAAATAAGCTTATCTACACTATCAATAATTATAGTGTAGAATGCCTACCAGCGTCTGTTACATTACAAAAAATCATTACATAAATTCGTATAGGAGGTTGGGGAGAAAGTACAAGACATACATACTGATCGTTACTCGCAACCATCACATATTCAGAAGGTTACAAACAACACCAAAGAAGACGCCTATCTTGGTTCAAGAAAGGCGTCTTCTATAGGCAAGAAGGGCATGTTCTTGAAGCAAGAAGGGCGTCTTCTTAAATCAAAAAAAGCATGTATTGGTTTTGTAAAGCTACTATTTTATAAATATTTTCTTACGACCCTTAACGTAAACTCCACTACCCAAATGATTGGGATCGACCTTTATTCCTTGAAGCGTATAGACATCATCCGACTCGTTTGCTGCTACTCGGGAAGGCTTTATAGCATTAGGATCATTAAACAATTGCCTATCAAGCACTTTCATGTGACGAGTAATCCAATTGGCAATATGCTCCATCTCTTTGTCGTAATCAATCTTTTGCTCTAATATATCCGTGTCTCCACTCCATCGCTGTGTTTCTCTTTCAGCTGCACCACATTTCTTTAATAACTGATAATAGCTTTTATAACGTGCAATCAGACTGTCTGTCGACAAAACATCCTTTCTTGCTGACCAGTATCGCTCCCTCACCTGCGAATTGAAATTACCTGCATTCGTGGCTATCAAACGCTTTATCAAATTGAAATACCCTTTTATAATATGGTTAGGTAACGTATATTTCTGATCATAAACTTTAAGATAGGAACTACCAACTGTCAAGTCTAAATCCCAAACGGCAAAAGTAATCTTTTGTGACTCCTTACTGTCATATATTGCCCAGTACATATTCTTTCCTATATTATCAACTGCACATAAAGTTTGAGTATAGATATAATAGTCCTCAACAACAGGTAAATCAAAATAATAAGCAACTGAATCTTTGAACTCCTCATCACTACTATTAACTACAAAGTTAATAGCCTTCCATAAGGGTGAATAGTCGGTAGGATTAACATCCTTAATATCAGGATACTTTGTCTCAAAGACATCCCAAGTTGAAGAAGTGTTATCAAATGATGGAGGAGTATTATACATCATCGATAAACCACGCCCACTTGTCTTCCATAACTGACCATGAATAATGCCTTTCTTCGACTTTTTTAGACCTAACGTCTTATTGTCCATCGTTTCTGTCAAGCTATAAATTCCGATATACTCATCATTTAGGAAGACCTCTACCACTCGTCCTCTAACACCGGTAACGACCTCGGCTCCGTCTGCAGTGTAGTAAGGCTTACGCGCAAAGTCATTCCATAATTCAGTAGCTATACGGTTACGCAGTCTAAACAAGTCTTGTTGTCCAGCATCTAATATCCAATTCTTATCAGCTTTCAAACCGAAAAACTGCTGTTTCTCCTTAAACTTTATCTTATAATTACGTTTATGTTTTCCTTCAGTGTTAGTACTTCCTCCTCGCCACTTTATCTTAGCCTCGTAACTGACAAGAGTTGCACCTTGTGAGCTATAAAAGTCCACTGTCCCATTTTGGTATTCGCTACTAAACGTACCTCGCAGCACTAATACAGGAATAGACTGACCTAAATCAGTTGGCAGAACGTTATTGGATTGTGCAAAAGTAGCTAAACTACTACTTATAAATACTACCAATAAAGTAAAAAAACGATGTAAATTAATCAGATCAAGTTAGCTTAAAAGATATAACATAAAGAGATAATTTGCTGGATTAAGCCAAGTATTTAAAGTGAGTTGTAATAGATTAATTGCCGTTACAAAGTTATTAAAAAATATAATATAAAGCAAATTATTTTATAATTATGCATGAAAACTATACTCTGTTAGTATATAACACTAATAGGCCCATCAGCCCTATTATCCCTACAGTATAAGGTCCATTAGCCTTATCAGCCTTACGCTATTAGGCTCTACACTATTAGACCCATCAGCCTTATTAGCCTTACGCTATTAGGCCCATTAGCCCAATCAGCCCTATTCTATTAGGCCTATTAGCCCAATCAACCCAACGCCATTAGTCTCATTAGCTCTATCAGCCCTACAGTATAAGGTTCATTAGCCTTATAGTCTTACGCCATTAGTCTCATTAGTCCTACACTATTAGACCCATCAGCCTAATTAGCCTTACACTATTAGCCCCATCAGCCTTATCAGCCCTAAACCATTTGGCCCATTAGTCTTATCAACCCTACACTATTAGGCCCATTAGCCATACCAGCCCTATTCTATTTGGCCCATTAGTCTTATCAGCCCAACACTATTAGGCTAATTAGTCCTATCAGCCTTACACTATTTGGCCCATTAGCCTTATCAGCCCAACGCTATTAGGCCCATAAGCCTTATCAGCCCAACACTATCAGGTCCATTAGATCTATCAGCCCTACAGTATAAGGTTCATTAGCCTTATAGTCTTACGCCATTAGTCTCATTAGTCCTACACTATTAGACCCATCAGCCTTATTAGCCTTACGCTATTAGGCCCATTAGCCTTATCAGCCCAACGCTATTAGGCCAATAAGCCCTACACTATTAGGCTCATTAGTCTTATCAGTCCAACACTATTAGCCCCATCAGCCTTATCAGCCCAACGCTATTAGGTCCATTAGCCCTATCAGCCCAACACTATTTGGCCCATAAGTCTTATCAGCCCAACGCTATTAGGCCCATTAGCCTTACCAGTCTTACGCTATTAGGCCCATTAGTCTTATCAGCCTTACGCCATTAGGCTCATTAGCCATATAAGGCTCATTGCTTTTATTAGCCTCATTAGCCCATAAACATCCACTAACAACACACTATCAACACCTATCAATAATCAACTAACAACAAAAAAAGAGCCTTGAAGATTTCTCTTCAAGGCTCTTATAAAAGAAGGCGGCCACCTACTCTCCCGCATTGCATTGCAGTACCATCGGCGCAAACGGGCTTAACTTCTCTGTTCGGAATGGGAAGAGGTGGGACCCCGCCGCAATAACCACCTAATATTTCTCTCGGTTGACTAGTTCACAGGTGACAAGTTGACTAATTATTTGCCTTTATCCTTGTCGTCTTTCTGTCTTCTTATCAGTAGATCCGTTATTAAACATTGTCCATAGAACTAATAACTTGTTTAC
Source organism: Prevotella sp. oral taxon 313 (assembly GCF_003043935.1). Lineage (NCBI taxonomy): Bacteria > Pseudomonadati > Bacteroidota > Bacteroidia > Bacteroidales > Prevotellaceae > Prevotella > Prevotella sp. oral taxon 313. The sequence goes on along the minus strand of NZ_PYXE01000001.1, from coordinate 895,488 downwards.
TTGTTAACTCGTTATCTTGTCAACTCGTCTACTGACTTGTCAGCCGTATAAGGTGACGTATTTCCACAAGCAAAACATATAGAACTCATATCTTCCTATCAAGAAGATTACACAACTCAAAGTCTGAGTCACTGGTCTCCGCTCTCCAAACTCTGGAGGCGGAAGACCCGAAGAAAGTTTCGGGCAATTAGTAGTGCTCGGCTTTGACGTCACCGTCTTTACACCTACACCCTATCAACGTCATCGTCTATGACGACCCTTATGAGGAGCTCTCATCTTGCGGCTGGCTTCGCACTTAGATGCTTTCAGCGCTTATCCAATCCAGACTCAGATACCCAGCGGTGCACCTGGCGGCACAACTGGTAAACCGGAGGTCTGTCCAACACGGTCCTCTCGTACTAGTGTCAGCACCACGCAAAACTCCAACGCCCACGATAGATAGAGACCGAACTGTCTCACGACGTTCTGAACCCAGCTCGCGTGCCACTTTAATGGGCGAACAGCCCAACCCTTGGGACCTTCTCCAGCCCCAGGATGTGACGAGCCGACATCGAGGTGCCAAACCACCCCGTCGATATGAGCTCTTGGGGGGGATCAGCCTGTTATCCCCGGAGTACCTTTTATCCTTTGAGCGACGGAGTTTCCATACACATCCGCCGGATCACTATGCCCCAGTTTCCTGCCTGCTCGGCATGTCTGCCTCCCAGTCAAGCGCCCTTATGCCATTGCACTCTATAAGGCCGGTTACCAATCGGCCCGAGGGCACCTTTGGAAGCCTCCGTTACACTTTTGGAGGCGACCACCCCAGTCAAACTACCCACCAAGCAGTGTCCGCGCCACAGGCGCGTTAGACCTCAGACAGCCAAAGGGCCGTATTTCAAGGATGGCTCCACGAATGCTGGCGCACCCGCTTCAAAGCCTCCGGCCTATCCTACACATCGGATGACCAAGGTCAATGCTAAGCTGTAGTAAAGGTTCACGGGGTCTTTTCGTCCCATCGCGGGTAATCGGCATCTTCACCGATACTACAATTTCACTGAGATCATGGTTGAGACAGCGTCCGGATCATTACACCATTCGTGCAGGTCGGAACTTACCCGACAAGGAATTTCGCTACCTTAGGACCGTTATAGTTACGGCCGCCGTTTACTGGGGCTTCAATTCAATGCTTCCTATTGCTAGTGACATCTCCTCTTAACCTTCCAGCACCGGGCAGGTGTCAGGCTGTATACATCATCTTTCGAGTTTGCACAGCCCTGTGTTTTTGTTAAACAGTTGCCTGGACCTATTCTCTGCGCCTCATATTACTATGAGGACCCCTTATCCCGAAGTTACGGGGTCAATTTGCCTAGTTCCTTAACCATGAATCTCTCAACGCCTTAGTATATTCTACCCGACCACGTGTGTCCGTTTGCGGTACGGGTCGCAGTATCATTAAGTTTAGCGGATTTTCTCGGAAGTATGATTACCTGCACTCAACTCTTCCCGAAGGAAATGCTGTACTTTCGTGTTTCAGCTCAAGTGGTGGATTTGCCTGCCACTATCATAACCTACGCACTTAAACGCCCTATTCCGTCAGGGCGCGGCAGTGTCACTGCTCCGTCTCCACGTCACTGATAATGCGAGTTGCGGAATATTAACCGCATCTGCCATCGCCTTCGCCATTCGGCTGAGACTTAGGACCCGACTAACCCCGGGCTGATTGGCATCGCCCGGGAAACCTCGGTCTTTCGGCGAAAGGGAATCTCACCCTTTTTATCGTTACTTATACCTACATTTGCTTTTCCATAAACTCCAGGATCAGTTACCTTCACCATTCAACGTCGATGGAATGCTCCCCTACCGATACTTTTAATATACATTACTATCCCGCGCCTTCGGTATCTGACTTATACCCGATTATTATCCATGCCCGGACCCTCGACTAGTGAGCTGTTACGCACTCTTTGAATGAATGGCTGCTTCCAAGCCAACATCCTAGCTGTCACGGGGACCAGACTTCGTTAGACTAACTTAGACAGAATTTCGGGACCTTAGACGGCGGTCTGGATTCTTCTCCTCTCGGGGACGGACCTTAGCACCCGCCCCCTTACTGCACATCTGCTGTCCATAAGCATTCGGAGTTCGTCAGGTCTCGATAGGCGGTGAAGCCCTCTTGACCTATCGGTCGCTCTACCTCTTATGGAGATCGATGCACGCGGCACCTAAATGCCTTTCGGGGAGTACGAGCTATCTCCAAGTTTGATTGGCCTTTCACTCCTACACTCACCTCATCGGGAAGCTTTTCAACGCTTATCCGTGCGGTCCTCCATTCGGTGTTACCCGAACTTCAACCTGGGCAAGTGTAGATCACTTGGTTTCGCGTCTACCCCATCTGACTTGACGCCCTATTCAGGCTCGCTTTCACTGCGGATACGTAACTCTTGTTACTTATCCTTGCCAGACATGGTAACTCGTAGGTTCATTATGCAAAAGGCACGCCGTCACCGCTTACGCGGCTCCGACCGCTTGTAGGCGCATGGTTTCAGGAACTATTTCACTCTCCTAATCGGAGTGCTTTTCACCTTTCCTTCACAGTACTCGTTCACTATCGGTCTCACGGGAGTATTTAGCCTTACCGGATGGTCCCGGCAGATTCGCGCAGAATTTCACGTGTTCCGCGTTACTCAGGATACCACTACGTCTCGTCATGCTTCGGATACAGGATTATCACCTTCTATGATTCTACTTTCCAGTAGATTCTCCTCACAATCTAAGTACGACAACGTGGTCCTACAACCCCTGCTAAGCGTTGCCACAAAGCAGGTTTAGGCTCTTTCCCGTTCGCTCGCCACTACTAGGGAAATCATTAGTTTATTTTCTCTTCCTAGAGGTACTAAGATGTTTCAGTTCCCTCCGTTCGCCTCACTACGTCTGTAGTGATAACAGGTCTTCAACCTGCTGGGTTGTCCCATTCGGAAATCCTTGGATCAAAGGTTATTTGCACCTACCCAAGGCTTATCGCAGCTTATCACGTCCTTCATCGCCTCCGTGAGCCAAGGCATCCGCCATGCGCCCTTTCTTACTTTCTTCGCCTTCTTTGTAATTAATTACAAAGAATGTAGCTCATACTTTCAGCTGTTGTATGATTCTAAACATTATGAAGATTAATCTTCATGAATGAGAATACTAATTCTTCCTATATAATAAGGAATATTAGTTCTACTTACAGTCTTGCTTGTGTCAATATGTCAAAGATCTTGTGCTGTTACTCTTTGTATTCTGAGGCAGTGCCTCAGAAGCATGGAACAGCGAAGTGGAGAATAACGGATTCGAACCGTTGACCCCCTGCTTGCAAAGCAGGTGCTCTAGCCAACTGAGCTAATCCCCCAAGGGATAGAGAAAAGGATTAAAGGATATTCAGCCTGTTACACATTTGACTTAATCTATGTGTAGTCCCAGGCAGACTTGAACTGCCGACCTCCACATTATCAGTGTGGCGCTCTAACCAACTGAGCTATAGGACTGAGTTGGAAGAAATCACTTCGGCTATTCATGCCAGACTTCCTTTCTCTTATTCTTAAAACAGTATCAGTGAGTACAAGAAGAAAACGAACCAAAGGTTCTTTTATTTTCTTGATTACCGTTAACTTGTTAACATGTATACTTAAATACTTATCAACTAAATCAACTAATAAGCGAACTCTCCAGAAAGGAGGTGTTCCAGCCGCACCTTCCGGTACGGCTACCTTGTTACGACTTAGCCCCAATCACCAGTTTTGCCCTAGGCCGATCCTTGCGGTCACGGACTTCAGGCACCCCCGGCTTTCATGGCTTGACGGGCGGTGTGTACAAGGCCCGGGAACGTATTCACCGCGCCATGGCTGATGCGCGATTACTAGCGAATCCAGCTTCGTGGGGTCGGGTTGCAGACCCCAGTCCGAACTGGGACCGGCTTTCAAGATTTGATGCAATTTGCATTACACCATCCCTCTGTACCGGCCATTGTAACACGTGTGTAGCCCCGGACGTAAGGGCCGTGCTGATTTGACGTCATCCCCACCTTCCTCACACCTTACGGTGGCAGTGTCTCCAGAGTGCCCAGCATTACCTGATGGCAACTGAAGAGAGGGGTTGCGCTCGTTATGGCACTTAAGCCGACACCTCACGGCACGAGCTGACGACAACCATGCAGCACCTTCACAGAGGCCCCGAAGGGCGTCATTATCTCTAAATCCTTCCTCTGCAATTCAAGCCCGGGTAAGGTTCCTCGCGTATCATCGAATTAAACCACATGTTCCTCCGCTTGTGCGGGCCCCCGTCAATTCCTTTGAGTTTCACCGTTGCCGGCGTACTCCCCAGGTGGGATGCTTAATGCTTTCGCTTAGCCGCTGATACCAGGTACCAACAGCGGGCATCCATCGTTTACTGTGCGGACTACCAGGGTATCTAATCCTGTTCGATACCCGCACCTTCGAGCTTAAGCGTCAGTTGCGCTCCCGTCAGCTGCCTTCGCAATCGGAGTTCTTCGTCATATCTAAGCATTTCACCGCTACACGACGAATTCCGCCAACGTTGTGCGTACTCAAGGAAACCAGTATGCGCTGCAAGTCAGACGTTGAGCGTCTACATTTCACAACACACTTAATCTCCGGCCTACGCTCCCTTTAAACCCAATAAATCCGGATAACGCCCGGACCTTCCGTATTACCGCGGCTGCTGGCACGGAATTAGCCGGTCCTTATTCGTATGGTACCTGCAAACAATCACACGTGATTGACTTTATCCCCATACAAAAGCAGTTTACAACCCATAGGGCCGTCATCCTGCACGCTACTTGGCTGGTTCAGGCTCTCGCCCATTGACCAATATTCCTCACTGCTGCCTCCCGTAGGAGTTTGGACCGTGTCTCAGTTCCAATGTGGGGGACCTTCCTCTCAGAACCCCTACTGATCGTCGCCTTGGTGGGCCGTTACCCCGCCAACAAGCTAATCAGACGCATCCCCATCCATTACCGATAAATCTTTACTTCAAATCTGATGCCGTCATCGAAGACTATGCGGTATTAGTCTGCCTTTCGGCAGGTTATCCCACAGTAATGGGTAGGTTGGATACGCGTTACTCACCCGTGCGCCGGTCGACGTCCATTCAGTGCAAGCACTAAATGCCGTTTCCCCTCGACTTGCATGTGTTAAGCCTGTAGCTAGCGTTCATCCTGAGCCAGGATCAAACTCTCCATTGTAAAATATGTTTTGGTGATAAGTGATGGGTGATAAATGATAATGGATACCATGTTAACCCAAACGCTTCACCGAGTAATCTCTGTTTCAGAACGCTTATCCTAAAAGTATCAAGTAAAAAGCACCTTTTCTTTTGTTCCATAGTGTTTTGAGGCGGTACCTCAAAAGCAGGAACAATGAATTGATCGGTTCGTTTCTTTTACCCATCTGAATGACATTTAATGTCAGACAGACGCTTCTTGTACTACTTCTCTGTTTATGTAAATCTTTTCAAAGAACGTTGCTTACGTTAACTTGCCAGGTGGCTTGTTTTGTAAAGCGAGTGCAAAGGTATAGACTTTCTCTGTAACCTCCAAATGTTTTGAGAGAAATTTTTATCAAAAACTTAATTTTTCTTCGTTAGGAGCGAATTAAACAGCATTACACCTTATTATATAATACGCATCCCTTTCTTGCAAAAAATAAGCCTCTTGTGCCGACCGTCATCCTTTCACGACCTAATTAAGCCAAGATTGACATTACAGCCATACTATTTCTTTTTAGGCTTTATCAGATGCCAAGCCTCTCTAACCCATAGAACCAAAGAAGAGCCAAGTATGATAATAATCCAATCCTCCAATGACAATCCCCCCTTAGCAATGTTAAAGAACTTCTGCAAGATAGGCAGTTCCACCATAGCTATTTGTCCGATAAGAATAATCATGACGATAAAGAGCAATCCCCGGCACCCTTTGAAATGCAAAGCACTACGTCCTGTTTCAAATGCGCGAGCATTAAACAGATAGAAGAAATGCGTCATAACAAAGATAGTAAAGAGTAAAGTTAATTCATACGGACTAAGTCCATTAGTGCTACCAAGCTGCAGATGGATAATATCCTTTAATGCCGTAATATCAGCATGTTCGAAGATATAAAGTAAAGCCAACAGCATCACAAAGAAGAAGCCACCCACACCAAGAATATTCCAGCCCATAGAACGGCTGATAATAAAGGCATTACGGTCACGCGGAGCATCCTTCATCACCCTTTCAGACGGAGGCAGAGAAGCCAGTGCCATAGCCGCAAAAGTATCCATGATAAGGTTCACCCACAGCATCTGCGTTACTGTCAGCGGAGATTCCGTACCCATGAAAGCACCAGCAAGGACGAGGAAACAAGCCGCAACATTAACTGTAAGCTGAAAGAGTAAGAACCGTTGTATATTCTGATAGAGCGAACGTCCCCACATCACCGCTTTACCGATACTACTAAAAGAGTTATCGATAATCGTAATATCCGAAGCCTCCTTAGCCACCGACGTACCATCGCCCATAGAGAGTCCCACATGTGCCGCCTGCAATGCAGGAGCGTCATTCGTACCATCACCTGTAACAGCAACCACCTCATTACACCGCTGCAACGACTCAACCAGTCGTTTCTTATCCAGCGGGCGAGCCCGAGAAATAATCTTCAAGTCCTCCACTCGTTTATCAAGTTCAGCATCAGAAAGAGCCGCAAACTCTGGTCCTGTAATAATATTCTTATCCGAATCGCTGCTTGTCCACAGTCCTATCTGTCGTCCAATCTCCTTAGCAGTCCTTGAGGTATCGCCTGTCACAATCTTCACAGCAATCCCCGCCTTCATACATTCAGCCACAGCAGCAGGGACATCATCACGAACAGGGTCGCTGATAGCGACAATCCCTTGGAAGATAAGGCCATCAGCCACTACTCTTCCTTCTTTAAACACATCCTCCTTACCGTCAACAATCTGATAAGCAAAGCCCAGCGTACGCATAGCCTGCTCCTGATACTCTTCCAACTGCCGTTCGATATCCTCTTTCGTAACATCACAATCCGTCTGTTTACAGAGTCCATAGACAATCTCAGGAGCACCCTTCACATAGAGGATTTGCTTTCCTTCCATCAGCGTAGACTTGACGAGCACAGCCATATACTTCCTTTCCGTAGTAAACGGTAGCTCCTCAACGATTTGCACATTACTTCTTATCTCTCTATAAGATATCTGATGATCATTCAGCCACAGCAACAAAGCCCCTTCAGTAGGACTCCCCAATACCTTAGGTTTGTCTTTTTCCGAGTAATCCAAAGATGCAGTAGAGTTAACCGATATCCCCTCCATCAATAAACGTGCAGCCAGACTCTCATCCAATTGTTGCTTATCCAGGGCATAGAACTGCGTCTGATAAACCCGCATCTGGTTCTGTGTCAGCGTACCCGTCTTATCTGTACAGATGACTGTCGTTGCTCCCATCGTCTCGCAGGCATGCATCTTACGCACGAGATTGTTCGTCTTCATCATCCTTCGCATACTATAGGCTAAGCTCAACGTCACAGCCATTGGAAGACCCTCTGGTACAGCCACAACAATCAAGGTAACGGCAATCATCATTGTATTCAGCGTATGCGCCAACAAGCCCGTCATACTCTCTTCAGGAAGAAGCATTATATGGAACACGACAACACAAGCCATTAAGATAAGGAAATAGCCAATCGTTATGAACGTATTAACAAACCATTTCCATCCCTCAAACTTCTTGATAACAAGCCAGAAGAATATTAACGTAGGAATACTCAACGTCCAAACAATTGGTTGCCAATGGAAGAACACGTTCAATCTACCTACTATGATACATCCTGCAAAGACATAGCTTAATTTCGTAATAAGCTCACTCAGTCCGTCAAGCTGTTCACTAAGCGGTGTCTTCACGCTATCGTCTATTTGCGCAGCCTCAAACACCTTACCATTTTCAGTACTATCGCCTACAGCCTCAACCACAAAGATGCCATGTCCTTCCATCACCTTCGTACCACGCAACACTTGGTTAGTAGCGTAGGAGGCATCCTTGTCAAACTCCTCTTCTTTTACTGATTTATAAGCAGGAACACTCTCTCCATTCAGCGTTGACTCGTCAACATAAAGCGAGATAGCCTCGAGCAACCTACCATCTGCTGGTATTTCTGATCCTGTATTGATAATGACAACATCGCCGACAACAATATCCTTCTTAGCAACTGTCGTCGCATTACCATTTCTTATCACCTCAACCTCTTCCTCATCATTCGCTTGGTTGAGGATAGAGAACTCTTTATCTGCTTTCAGTTCAAAGTAGAATGCAATACTTGTAGCCAAAAGGATAGCGATAAAGATACCCACTGGTTCAAAGAAGACAGCCACTCCGTCCTCACTATGTAGTCCCCAGTATTCCCAACAAGAAATAGCGATAGAGAGGAAACCCGCAATGAGAAGGATGATAATGAGTGGGTCCTCAAACTTCTCTAAGAACTGCTTCCATAGTGGATCCTTCTCACAAGGCGTTAACACATTAGCCCCATGTTGTTCACGACTGGCCAACACCTCCGTGTCAGTCAACCCTTCATAATGTCTTTTTTGCTCCATAACTTTACTTTGCAAATATATTTAGTTAGATTTTTTCTTGTTCTGCAATCGTATTATCTCTTTGGTAGTGTAGCGTTTAGAAGATTTCCGTCTCTCGTTCTATTGACTGGTAAACACCATTGAGAATCATTACGCTCAATTTCACTTGATATGTCTGCAAAGATACAAATATTTTGTTATTAACAACCTTTATAACCATAAATATTACGAATCATAACCAAAATCTTTTGAATAACAAACCACAACACGCATTCAGCCGACAAGTGATATATTATCTTTTTTTAACTTAACTCAGTCACATTTGTTATCTTTCTATTTCCAAAGAAGGCCTTATCTTTGCAGCAGAAAACAATAAAATCAGTAACAGAGTTATGGCAAATAAGATGAAAGACTTTCTCCCGAAGATTGAAATGGAGAAGATGCAAGCAATGCTTGAACTGGAGGAAAAGTACGAGACAGGACAGCTCTCATTAGAAGAGGCACGTGAGCAGATGAAGACAAAGGTAGGGAAAATACGCCCTTATCACCTTGCCTTCATCGAACAAAATATGAAGTCGCGTGAGGACGATGAGTGTATCCGTGCCGACATGCGCAAGATTATTGAACTCGTAGAGGGTTTCATGGATTATAGTCGACCAGATGTACCAGAGGACCACCCACTTTCACATTATTATAAAGAGAACGACGAGATGCGCCGACTGCTCCTTGCTGTTGAGGACCTCATACAGTATCCGATGATAAAGAACCAGTGGTTAGAACTCTACGACCAGATACGTCAGTATCCTATCCACTACCAACGTAAGCAGAACCAACTCTATCCTCTCTTGGAGAAGAAGGGCTTCGACCGCCCAACAACGACGATGTGGAACTTTGACGACATCATCCGTGATGAGATCAAGGAGTCGCTGCGACTCTTAGAGGCTAACGACGAAGAGGCCTTCATCGCTGCTCAAAGTGAGTTAATAGCTAATGCACGCGACTTGATGGAGAAGGAAGAGACTATTCTCTACCCTACTTCTTACGCACTTATATCAGCGGAAGAGTTTGAGGACATGAAGGCAGGCGACCAAGAGATTGGTTTTGCGTTCTTCACTGTGGACACTCCATCATCACCCAACACCCACCACTCAACACCTAAAGAAGGCTTTGCAGAAGACCTCCAAGCCCTACTCAGTAAGTATGGCTACTCGGCAGGACCACAGCAGGAGTTGGATGTGGCTACAGGTAAGCTCACCTTAGAGCAAATCAACCTCATCTATCAGCACCTACCAATCGACATCTCCTTCGTAGACGAGAACGAGTTGGTGAAATTCTATTCTGATACTGACCACCGCATCTTCCCAAGGTCGAAGAATGTCATCGGTCGACAGGTATCTAACTGCCACCCTCGTAAGAGCGTGCACATCGTTGAGGAGATTGTTGCAAAGTTCCGTAGTGGCGAACAAGACAAGGCTGAGTTCTGGATTAACAAGCCTGAAGTGTTCCTCTATATCGTCTACTTTGCTGTGCGCGATAAGCAAGGTCGCTTCCGTGGCGTACTCGAAATGATGCAAGACTGTACGCATATCCGTGAGCTGACTGGCTCACAGACCTTGCTGACATGGGCTGGTAAAGAGGAGGAAAACGTATCAACCACCACCGCTACCAGCGAAGAGAACGACGACGCACCTACTGCCCAAGCAGACAAGCAGATAGAGATAACTTCAGACACACGTCTGAAAGACCTCTTTGAAGTCTATCCTCATCTAAAGAAGGAACTTGCTGCTCGCTATCCATCCTTCAAGATGCTGAACACGCCATTAGGCAAGTTGATACTCAAGAAGGCTACTGTCCGCACTGCTGCTGAACGTTCTGGATTAGGCGAAGAGCGGTTTATTCAGTTGCTAAAAGATTGTATCTAAAATAGATTTAACAGTGGGTCTATCCCTATAAAGACAACCTCACCCCCGCTTCCTCTCTGATTGTAGAGGGGAGCAGGGGGTGAGGTTGCTCTTTATAGGACTACTAATAAAAAAATATGGGACGTGTCCACCCTATTTATCAACATCTCCACATGAGAAAAATCGGTAATGTCTCCACCGTTCAGGATAATCAATAACATCGTAAAAAATCATTACATACTATTAAAGTAAGTATCTGCAAAATAAGCATATATCATCTCCTTTTATCACACTCATAATAGTCAACAAATCAAGCTATTACAAACAACGTTGTAGAAGACGCCCTTCTTGCCTCAAGAAGGGCGTCTTCTGCATGCAAGAAGGGCATGTTCTCAAACGAAGAAGACGCCCTTTTAGCCTCACCCCCAGCCCCTCTCCGAATGGAGAGGGGAGTGATCACCGCAACAGCACATCCCCCGGCCCCAGCTGGCCCCTCCCCCTTCCCCTCCCCAAAAGGGAGGGGCGTAATCACCGAGATACCCCTATAGAGTGGATATAGGCTTCGCATTGTCCTTTATTAGAAGTCTTGTAGGAGTGCCTCAGCGTGTTTTTTCTCACAGATTTACACAGAAGAACAGAACACACAAGGGTTCACAGAGACATTAAGTCAACCGATAACACAGAACCTTACAGCCAACAGAAGCCTCACCCCCCACCCCTCTCCGAATGGAGAGGGGAGTGATTACCGAGATACCCCTACATGTCCTCCACATGATTCGTATGTCTTCTCCTCCTATCAGCAGCCTAATAGGGGTAACCTCACATACTACTCCCCTCTCCATTCGGAGAGGGGTTGGGGGTGAGGCCTCTGTGTTCTCTGTATGCCGGAGGCCTTCTGTGGGTTTGAAACTGTGCGCTATAATGTTCTGTTAAATCTGTGAGTTCTGTGAGAGATAAACCTCCCCAGCAAATCTCATAGGCATTATCTCATCGAGTGGGTGCGTTCTATTTCTCACAGAATAACACAGAATAACAGAACACACAGCATTTCACAGAGACATTAAGTCAACCGATAACACAGAACCTTACAGCCAATAGAAGCCTCACCTCACCAAGCACTCGCCCGTAGAAATAGCCGAGCAATCCATCAACCCTAATCCCTCTGTAAAGCTATCTTTTATTGTTCATCCTTGCAAGGTTCAAAGAAAATACGTAAATTTGCCTACAAGAATCATGTATTATGACAAGAAATATATTACACATCATAAGCTTGAGCCTACTACTCTTGGGTGTTACGGCTTGCAAGCAAGAAAGAAAATCAAACGATATCATCACTAAGATAGCTCCAAAACCTCATGTGCCGAGTGGTACAAAGGCTATGGATGAATTCAAGTATGAGAAGAAAGTGGAGTGGATGGGTGCTACCTATACAATTCGCATACATCGTTTTGCAGATAAATCACTATCTACTGTAAGTGACGAGGACGGCCGCAAATACTATGACAACAAGTTTCAAGTACAGATACTACGCTCGGATGGTTCATCATTCTACGACCGTACGCTTACAAAAGACGATTTCAGAGAGTTTACCGACAATCAGTACGCTAAGAACGGAGCCTTGATAGGTTTCATGTTCGACCGAGCTGAGGGCAACAAACTATACTTCGGAGCAAGTGTTGGCTCTCCTGACCCAAAGAGCGACGAGTATGTTCCCTTAGACGTAACCATCGATAACATGAGTAGGATGCGTATCAATAAGGCAACACAATTAGACACTCCAAGCGACCAACCCGAACAGCCGAAGAGTGAAGTGGATAAATCGGAGGAAGAAGGGGTGTAGGGAGTGGGGGACCTCCCCCGACCCCTCCGAAGGAGGGGAGCCCCAAGCTGCTAAATCCCCTACAATTCTTTCGAAGGAGGGGAGTACTAAACTGCTGGGACCTCCCCCGACACCTCCGAAGGAGGGGAGGCCCAATAGGATAAGATTGGTGATTAGGCTTAAGTCTTATTAGCCTTATTAGCCTTATTAGCCCAATACCTTTTACTACCCTTCTCTCACAAAGTCAAGGGCCTCTTTCACCTCTTCCTCGCTAACAGACTGGTTGATACGGATGTCGCCAATACCCCCTAAGAGCGTGACATTAATCTCATTTCCACGGTTCTTCTTATCATGGTACATCAGCTCAATGAGCCTTGCATAATCGTTGCAAGTGATGGGCAGCACCCCATAATACGCACGAATGAAACTGACAGTCTGCCGCATACGCTCTGTTGGAAAACCCGTCTTCACTACAGAGAGGTATAATTCAGCTATCAAACCAAAGGCTACAGCATATCCATGAAGGATAGGACGATGCTCTAAAGCCCATGACTCGAACGCATGACCAAAGGTATGACCAAGGTTAAGGGCCTTTCTAATACCCTTCTCGTGCGGGTCCTCCTCCACAATTCGTTCTTTTACGCATACGCTTCTACCCAACATTCCACTCAACAACAGCAGGTCTGGCTCAGCAAGGTTGTAGTTTATCAACTCAGCCCACATCTTTTCATCAGCAATCAAACCATGTTTTAGCATCTCAGCATAGCCACTGCGGATATTAGCAGTGTCGAGTGTCTTAAGCCAATCAGTGTTAAGAATAACCGTATTCGCCTCATTGAAGACCCCAATCTCATTCTTCAATCCACCGAAGTTCACGCCCGTCTTGCCGCCAACACTGGCATCAACCATCGCAAGAAGCGTTGTAGGAATATTAATGAAGTTAATGCCCCGCTTGAATGTTGATGCCGCAAAGCCACCAAGGTCGGTCACCATACCACCACCGAGGTTTATCAACAGCGAGTGACGCGTAGCCCCTCCCTGCTGTAAGGCCTCCCATACAGCCACCAAGGTATCGAGCGTCTTACAGCTATCTGTCGTCCCAATCGTAATCACTTGAGCCTTTTTTAGACAGAAATCATCCTTGATAAGCTCCCAACACAACTCACGTGTCGTCTCATCAACAAGCACAAATATCTTGTCTTTCTCGCACTCAGAGATCGCTGTCGCCAGTTCACTCTTGAACTGTTTGGATATAATAATGTTCTGTTTCATAAGCTTCTCCTCTATAGTTCACAATACAAAAATAAGCTTTTTCAGCTTACGAAAACACAGAAACACGCAGATATTTCACACACTTTAATACTATCTGTCACGTTTTTGCGCACATTGCTCACTCTATGTGCAACCCTTTCAGAGGATTACACACCGTGTTTTCCTACGCAGAGAACTTTCATTCGGCCTCAACAACCAGCCGAACAACAACTATTTTAATAAATTACTTATATCTCATTAAACCTTATTCTTTTTTCATCGTCATACTTATCGTCCTACGACAAGATTAAGAACTTAACAATAAACTTATGGTAAAAAGACTGTTGACGTTTGTTCTTTTGCTGTCTGGCTCTATATCGATGCTGGCACAGAACAGGACAATTACGGGATCTCTCTACGATGGAGAGTTAAAAGAAAAGGTACCTTTTGCTGTTGTTCAGCTGCTGAAGCAGGACAGTAGCTACGTCGTTGGTGCCACATCAGACGAAGCAGGAAGCTTTAAGATTACGGCTCCTAATAACGGACGCTACATCTTAAAGGCATCGTATGTAGGCTACAAGACTATTTTCCAAAACATTACTATTGCCAACGAGCAGGATGTCTCGGTAGGACAATTAGACTTCCAAGTAGACACAAGGACATTGAAAGAGGTTAAGGTAGTGGCCAGTGCACCGAAAGTAGTCGTTAAAGCCGATACCTTTCAGTATAATGCTTCGGCCTATCGAGTGCCTGAAGGCTCCACTATCGAGGCCCTCGTAAAACGCTTACCGGGTGCAGAAGTGTCAAGCGACGGTACGATTAAGATTAATGGTAAGGAGGTTAAGAAGATTCTTGTAGATGGGAAAGAGTTCATGGTGGGCGACACCAAGACCGCAATGAAGAACCTTCCTACCTCTATCATACAAACGATTAAGGCCTACGACCAGAAGAGTGACCTCAGTAGAGTTACTGGTATTGATGACGGAAACGAGTCGACAGTACTCGATTTCGGTATCAAGTCGGGTATGAACAAGGGTCTCTTCTCTAATATCGACCTCGGTATCGGTACGCAAAACCGCTATTCAGAGAAGGCGATGGGCGCTTACTTCAATAATAAGTTCCGTATGATGGGCTTTGCATCAGCCAATAATGTCAACGACATGGGCTTTGGAGGTGGTCCACGTGGCGGCTTCGGCGGTGTGCGCCAAGGTCTGAACGCTACCAAGATGGTGGGTCTGAACATGAACTACGACAATGGTAAGACCCTACAATGGGACGGTAGTGTGCGCTGGAACCACGCTAATGGCGACTTAAACACACGTGTAGCGAGTGAGAACTTCGTAGCACGACAAGGCTCATTTGCGAACCGCTTGTCACAAGAATACACCAGGAGTAACTCTTGGGATGGGCGTTTCAGACTCGAGTGGCGTCCCGACTCTGTATGGAACATTATGTTCCGACCAAATTTCCGACTAAGTAAGAGCGACGGACAGGTCGTTAGTTCGTCTGCAGCCTACAATGCCGACCCCTACGAAACGGTTGACGATCCATTGTCAACAGCCGCTATCGCACAGCTGAAAGGGCTTGGCGTGATGGTGAACACACAGCGTAACATGACCATCAGCTATGGTAACACCACTACTTTGGGGGCTATGTTACAGGTGAACCGCAAGCTCTCCAGCAACAGACGAAACGTCACCTTGCGCACAGATGCCAACTATAGTAATTCGGACTCTAAGACGTTCTCAACACAAGACATTGAGTATTTTCAGTTGCAGGACGCTCTCGGTAACGACTCTACCTACCGTGCTTACCGCTACAACCTCATGCCGACAAAGAGCTGGGACTATGCTTTGCAGGCTACTTACAGCGAACCAATAGCTCGCAAGACTTACTTGCAATTCAGCTACCAGTTTAAGTATGGCTTCTCAAAGAGCGACCGTGACACTTACGACCTGTCGGCTTTACCATCAGGGACGTTCGGTAGTTTGAAACCTGCCTACCGTTCATGGGACAACTATCTCGGCTTGTTGACCAACCCATTGGGCAACTACCTTGATAATAACTTGAGTCGATACTCTGAGTATCGCACCTATACTCACGACATGCAAGTGATGATGAGGATGATACGCGACAAATGGAAGATGAACGTGGGAGTAATGTTCCAACCACAGCACTCCACTTACATGCAGGACTACCTCGGTGTACATGTCGACACAGCACGCACGGTATTCAACTGGAGTCCTACCTTCGACTTCCGTTATAAGTTCAGTGAGCAGAGCAACCTACGTATCAACTATAGGGGTACGATCGCTCAACCAACAATGAGCCAGCTGCTTAGTATCGTCGACAACACCGACCCACAGAACATCTCAATTGGTAACCCTGGTCTGAAACCAGCCTTCACCAATAATTTCCGCTTGTTCTATAACACCTATAAACAGAGTCATGCGCAGGCGTTGATGACCTTTGCAAACTTCTCAACAACCCGAAACGCCATAGGAAACAGTGTCACCTACGATGCTGTCACAGGTGCTCGTACGATACAGCCTGTCAATGTGAATGGCAACTGGGGAGCTGATGCAGGACTGATGTATAACATGAGTATCGACTCAGCTGGCGTATGGAACATCCATAGCTTCAGCCGTGCTAACTTCAACCGCTACGTCAGCTATCTACAGCTGAACCGTACAAGTAGCTTAGACAAGAATATCACGAAGTCGCTTAACTTAGCTGAACGACTTGCTGCAAGTTATCGTACATCGTGGTTGGAGTTAGAGTTAGACGGGTCAGTAGACTATACTAACACGAAGAACAACCTGCAGAGTATGAGCAACCTACGCACATGGCAGTTCGCTTATGGTGGTACGCTGAGTCTTAACCTACCATGGAACATGAGCATCTCGACCGATCTCCACCAGAACAGTCGACGTGGTTATAGCGACGCTTCATTGAACACTAACGAGCTACTTTGGAACGCACAAATATCACAGAGTATGCTAAAAGGAAACGCACTGACCTTCAGCTTGCAGTTCTATGACATCCTTCGTCAGCAAAGTAACCTCTCACGTGTCATCAACTCGGTGAGCCGTACGGATACAGAATACAATAGTATCAACAGCTATATCATGCTGAGAGCAACCTACCGATTGAACCTCTTTGGTGGTAAGAACGCTATGCCGAAACCAAAGGATGGTCCTGGTTTCGACCGAAACGGGCCGGGTATGGGCCCAGGTGGCGATCAGCGACCTCCAAGAGGCGAACGTCCACCGGGTCCTCCACCATCAGGCGGTGGCTTCGGTGGCTTCTAATAGACAAGATATATGGTTAGCGTAGGGGCGTGAGCGCTGTCTGACTGAGGATAAAAGACAAGGTAACAGTGCGAACAAGATTAGGCTGACAATAAAAGAAAAGACATAGGAGTGAACGACGACAGACTGAACAAACGACGTCGATACCAGAAAGAGCGAGAGAGCCTCACCCCGACCTATCTCCTAACGAAGCGGGTCAGGGGTGAGGCTTCATTCTTTTAAGAACTCTTGCACAGTCCTTTGAAAATGCTTACCTTTGTCTGCAAAGCTAAATCTTACAAGGGACTGAACCCTAACAAACAAATACATTGAAGATACAAAGTCGTAAAATGAGACAGACCAATCACTTTATTATTGCTGTGGGCTTGCTGTTTGCGCTCTCTGCAAACACACACATCGCTCACGCACAGGGACGAAATATGCAGGAGAAGGTGAAGAACTATTTCCTACAAACACTCAAAACAAAACAGGACGAGGAGCTGAAGAGCAAGGAGGCCTACCAACGTAACCGACCTTATACGACGTCTATACAACAAGTAATGAAGGCTAATGAGATTGCAGAAAACCAAAAGATGGTGTGGACGGCATGGTGTGAAGCCAACCGAGCGTTGAAGGAAGAGAAACTTGCCAAGCCCGAGGACTTACGGAAAGGGGTGAAGGCTTCATGGCACCTGCCTGTGGCTTTGGAGAAAGATGCGGTCATGCCCTACTATTACGGATGGAAGGGAAGCAGCGAGGGAAAGTTGCCCTTGTTTCTTTACCTGCATGGTTCTGGTCCGAAAGAACATGAATGGTCTACCGGACTTGCCTTAGGTAACAGGTTCAAAGACGGTCCTTCGCTCTATTTCATCCCACAGATTCCTAACGAGGGCGACTACTATCGCTGGTGGCAGGTGGCTAAGCAATTTGCTTGGGAACGCCTTCTCCGACAAGCACTCGCCGAGGGCAATGTCGATGCCAACCGCCTTTATGTCTTCGGAATATCTGAGGGAGGCTACGGCAGTCAGCGTCTTGCCTCGTTCTATGCCGACTACTGGGCTGCAGCGGGGCCTATGGCAGGGGGCGAACCACTGAAGAATGCACCGATAGAGAACTGTGCTAACATAGGGTTCTCATTCCTTACCGGGGCTGACGACACTGGGTTCTACCGCAACATACTGACTTACTACACGCAAGTGGCCTTCGATTCGGCACAGTTGGCACGTCCCATGGATGCCGACAAGCGGCCGCTCTTTGTTCATCGCATCAATCTTCTACCTGGGATGCAACACCATATTAATTATGACCTCACCACCCCTTGGCTGAGAAAATTTGTCCGTAACCCCTATCCAAAGACTGTTCTTTGGGAAGACTACGAGATGGATGGGCGACATAGGTCAGGTTTCTACAACCTTCAAGTGATAGCTTCTCCTACGAAGAATCGCACCTACTATGACATGACTATCCATGATAACGTGGTAAGAGTCAGTATTCGAGAGGTGGAATACACCGCTGTTGAGCGTGACAAACAATGGGGAATTGAAATGAAATTCAACCGTAACTACACCACAGCAAAGGGTGGACGGCTACGTATCTATCTGAACAATAAGCTCGTAAACATGGCTAAGCCCGTGACAGTCGTCGTCAATGGGCAGGAATGTTATCGTAAGACTGTGAAGCCAAACCTGCAAGACATGATAAATAGTTGCACCGAATACTACGACCCCTATCGTGTTTATCCAGCCTCTATCGAGGTTAGTTATTAGGCTCAATGGGCTTTTCAAGTGGCGACACAAGGGTTTTTCATAGTGTTAACGGCTGATTATCTATGCGAGGAGTATGTATCGAACAGGTTGTAAAACACAAACATAGCGAGGGCAGATAGCCTTGTCTTCCCTCGTTCTCACCCCTTACTACTCTTTAACTCCTTAACGGCTTGTCAATAATTTTCGCCCCTCTTGAAACTAATACACGCCCTTCTACGTTCAAGAAGAGGCCCTTCTGCGTTCAAGAACATGCCTTTCTTGCATGCAAAAGACGCCCTTCTTGAGGCAAGAAAGGCGTCTTCTTCAACAGAGTATGTAATATGCTGATATATTACAAGTTACGAAGTTCGTTTTTACAGATGATATTGTCTTGATTTAAGGACAAACCTGTGTGTTTTTGTCACATATTTTCATGAATTAAGAAAGTTATCTGAAGGTTTAATCCTCAGAGGTTTTCACAGAATGAGTAAGGACCTATTCGCACCCGAGAAGGTACCTTATAGCAGTGCCTTCTATAAGGTTGTCGCACGAAAGAGATTGTGCACTTAGAATAAAAGAACCATCAAAAACGGGACTACCTCCGTAAAGGTAATCCCGCAAATCTAATACTTCTAAAGATTATGATGTGCTATAAGCCTATAGTTAAGCGTCTCATCAAGAGCTTGTTGTGTAGGAACTTAAAGCACTTTCAGACGATATTCTGTTAACGCAACTTATAGCCCTTGAACGCATAGAACATGATATAACCAAAGCATACAAAGCAAAGACCATAGGCATATCGAGCATCTAAAACATCCTTTAAGAGGCCAAACAACACTGTGATAGCTGCTCCACCGATAAGTCCCATGGTTAAGAGTGACGACCCTTTCTTGGTGAACTTACCCAAATCCATCAGTGCTAAAGGCCAAAAAGCAGGCCACATCAGTGAACAGCCTAAGGCCATGACACCAACACTAAAGATACTATAAACCCCTGGGAGAAGGACGACAAGGGCAGTGCCCAGCAAGGCTACGAACGAACATATCTGTAAAGCACGTGTCTGAGAAAGATACTTAGGGATAAGGATAATTCCCGCTATATATCCAATACTAATACTAATCGGTGTTATCCAAGAGTAGTTCT
The DNA here is from genome assembly GCF_003043935.1 of Prevotella sp. oral taxon 313. Taxonomy (NCBI): domain Bacteria; kingdom Pseudomonadati; phylum Bacteroidota; class Bacteroidia; order Bacteroidales; family Prevotellaceae; genus Prevotella; species Prevotella sp. oral taxon 313. The sequence continues at coordinate 875,741 of NZ_PYXE01000001.1, read as the reverse complement.
CTGGATGAGTAAGCCCTAACTCGTTTGCATAATCAATCAGTGTACCCAAGACGATGGTCTCTGCACCAACATAAAAGAAGATGGCAATAGCGCCAAGAACCAAATGTGGAAACTGGAAAACAGACTTTTTACTATTCGCATAAGCAGACACCTCTTGGTCAATCTCATCTGTTTCACTACTATCCTCACCAGCGGCCTTCACCTCTGGTAATGGTGATAAAAGCGCCACAACACCCAAAGCAATGAAAAGAAAGATAATCACAGCAAAGGGTTTACCTAAGTCATCTATAGCAACACTGCCTGAGGCTCCTGCAAAGAAAGCAATAAACAGAGGCGATACTGGCCAAGCTAACTTGTTAATCATACCCATAATAGAGATACGCTTTGCGGCACTCTCCGTTGGTCCTAATATCGTAACGTAAGGATTAATAGCTGCTTGTAAGAAGGTATTGGCCGTTCCACAGAAAAAAGAAGCCGTCAGGAACAAAGGAAAACTCTTTGCATCTGCCGAGAAGATAAATGCTCCGAAAGCTATGGCAAACATTCCAAACGCAGTAGCCATCGTACGCTTATACCCTATCTTACTGATTAATATTCCCGCAGGATAGCCAAAGATGAGGAAAGGAAGGAATGTTGCACCAATAAGCATATACGCTTCCATGGAAGAGACGCTTAACGACACCTTCAATACTGGTACCAATAAAGAATTAATACCCAGTGCAAAACCACAAGTGAAAAACATTAGTCCTAAGAATGCCATAGGTACAAGGAAACTCTTTTGTTCTTTCATAAGTCTATTAACAACACTTTTGATGAATACTATTATATATGTAATATGGGACTATAAGAGATATGCTCCAAAATAAAGGAGTGATGGGATGCCCACAAGCAAGAATGATGCACAATGTTTTCAGTGCTACAACGCTTTGATAACAGGAACAGAGATGTCAAAGGATGTGATTGAACACTAACCTTAGAAATGGCACCTTCTCACTTCTTTAAGCGTTATGAAAAGATTACCAAAGAGTATATAAGTCCCTAAACACCTATTATCAACGACTGATATGCTCTATCATTTATAATTGTTGGAAGGCCCAACAAATGTTACTCTGTATGTTGTCATTTCAAGAGAAAACCTAACTCAAGTGTTGCAATAAAGCCACATTAAATCTTGAATGACGGTGCAAAGGTACAAAAAAAATGCGAAAGTCTATCATAAAAAGATAGCTTTCGCATTCAAACTCTTCGTAAAAAGATAAAAAAAAGTGTCATTTCGTATGTCGAAGTATCTCATCACGACACTCCTCCATCAGCCATTTTGGTGTACTCGTTGCGCCACAGATGCCTACTGTCTCTACCCCATTAAACCAGTTCATGTCGATTTCATCAGCGCTCTCAACCTGATGGGAGTTTGGATTCACACTTAGGCACTCATGGAAGAGGACCTTACCATTCGAACTCTTACGCCCTGCCACGAAGAGAATCAAGTCATGACGGGCAGCGAAGGTAGAGATGTTGGGCATGCGATTAGCCACCTGTCGGCAGATAGTATCAAAACTTTGGAACTTAGCATCAGGGGAGATATGACGCTGGATGTAGTCTATTATCTTATGAAACTCATCCAAACTCTTTGTCGTTTGAGAGTAGAGATAAATGTCATGGGTGAAGTCTAAGGCCTTTACATCCTCAAACTTCTCTATCACAATGGCATGACTATGGGTCTGACCAACCAGTCCGAGAACCTCTGCATGACCGTTCTTTCCAAAGATGACAATGGAGGACGACGCACTAAGGGTTTGTCCCTCGCCCACTGCAGGAGGGAGAGATACAGAGGAGGAAGATGTCGTGTCTTCTCCTTTTGTTAAGGGTCTGAGTTTTGATGGGTCGTCGACAGTTGTGTTACCCTTGGATGTTATCATATAAGAAGACTGTCGTCCCTTCTCATACTGAGTCTTGATACGCCGCTGAAGGGCGAGGACCACGGGGCAAGTAGCATCTATGATCTCAATGTTATTACGCCTTGCAAGCTCGTAGGTCTCGGGAGGCTCGCCATGAGCACGCAGTAGAACCTTCACATCATGAAGCTCGCGCATCTGCTCATGGTTGATGGTGATGAGTCCTTTCTTCGTCAGACGCTCCACCTCCATACTGTTATGTACGATGTCACCTAAGCAATATAACTTTGTCCCTTTGGCTAATTCTTCCTCGGCTTTCTTTATGGCTGTGGTCACACCAAAGCAAAAACCACTACCGTTATCTATCTCTATTTGAAGCATTCCTACTATTTGTATAAAAGAGTGAGAGGAGTGGATGGGAGGTAAGGAAATATCCCCCTATCCACCTCACTACCTAATAACTCGTTCACTTGTAGACTTGTCTACTTGTCAACTCATCAATCTTTACTTGTCACTGAAACGAATGAAAGGAAGTTAAGACACTACCCCCTATCCGCCTCACTATCTAATAACTCGTTCACTTGTAGACTTGTCTACTTGTCAACTCATCAACTTGTCTACTCGTCTACTTATCTACTCCTTCACCTGAATAACCATGGCTCCAGTGCGTCCGCTATACTCTGGTGCGTATGCACACTGTACTGTACAGGTTCCAGTTTGGTAAACACCAGCGCGATCAACGTAATACTCGGTCTCAACAACATGTTTACCCTTAGCCATCTCATCGAAGTAATAGTTAGTGGTGTAGTCCTTTGGAGCAATATAATACCCCCAACGATAACCACTCAACTGGCTGACAGGCTCAAGGCAGGCCGCACGCTTGTCAACAACCTGTACGAAATCGTAATCACGATCAGCAATGATTGTCAAACGGATGCGCACCTTGTCACCCACCTTAAGGTGCATAGTCTTCTTGAAAGACACGCTATCTACCAGCACCTCACGCATAATCTTCATTCCAGATGCGGCTGCAGAGATGTCTGTCGAAGCCTGGAAGAACTGTGCATAGACCGCCCCCCAGCTGGTGCCTGTGCTTGTCTTATTGATTGTTAGCTCATGACGGGAAGGCGATTGAATGTCGACAGGCTGCGTGGCCTTCACATATCCCAAGCCAGCAGTAGGCTGTGTCGTCTGTAAAGGTTGGTTGTCAAGCAACAACGTAGCGTGTTCTCCGTTCTGCATCAGCCAGTTACCCTTATTTGTAAAGGCCCAAACAGCATTAACAGAGTTCAATGGTGTGTCCCAAGCCTGCGTGCGCTTCTCCTGTAAGAGCCACCGCTGCATCTCGAGAAGCGTCTTACTATCGTTAGGTGCGATGGTCTTTAAAGCCTCGATAGCCGCTACCTGCGTTGGTATCTTATAATCACGCCAACTGTAATAAGCGTTTTTAGAATCAAAGTAACGCCCCTTCTCCTCCGTATAAACCGTATATTCCTTGATACTCTGTAGGTATTGACGTGCCTTCTCAATCCTACCATACTGCTGAAGAATTACTGCTGTGTTAGCCTTACCATAAATGGTTAATTCCGTAGGCCTCTTGGTCAAGCGGTCAATGAGGTACTTTATATCATTTGTAGTTCGGTCGTGATAGAACAAAGCATTGGTGTAGAGATAATCACAAAGGTCATCAGACGGGAAGAGAGTAGTGTCATACTCCTTCTCGTAACGCTTCATCTCCTTCACACACTTAGCCACCTTCTTATCCATAAAACGGAAAGAAGCCTTAATCATGTCCGTTTGCTCTGGTGTAGGAGTCGTAATACTCTGCAGACGAGCGAGTGTCTTTGTCACCGCAACCGTCATATACAGACTTCCCTTCATCTCTGGCCACCAAGAGAACGAACCATCAGATTGCTGCAAATCCTTCAATTTCTTGAAGATTGAAGTAAGGTTGTTCTGCAACTGATTAGCGTCGAAGAAACGCACGAGTTGCTGTTTTTGTTCGCTTTCGTTCTTTGCCTCCATCACCCAAGGCGTCTCATTAAGTGCCAGCGACTTAAGTTCTTGATTCTTCTCCAAAGCCGACATCATTGAAGTCTCCTTACTGCTCTCCTTCTTCCATTGCTCAATAGTCTGCTTAATCACTGGTGAAGTACTCATGATGTGATTACCCAAGTAATTTGCATAATAAGCCGATACAAGACTGATAGCATTATCGTCATTTGTCTTAGAGATGTATGGCAAGGCTTGAATCATCAACCAGTTAGGGTTGTTAGTGTACTCTACTGTAAGTTTCTGGTCGGTACTCTTCTTTGGGAAGAGCTTACTGATATCTATTGTCTTAACGCCCGCCTCATTCTGAGTAAACGGATAGGTGTTTGTAACATACTCCTTATTAGGAAGTACTGAAAGGTAGTGTTGCTCCCCATCAGAGAACCCACCGCCCTCAACCAGGAAGCGTACAATGAGCAAGGATTGGTCAGCTGTAAGCTTGTTAGCGTCCTTTGCCAACAATGAAGCTAAACTATATGTTGCCGAACCACCCCCCTGTGCCTTCAAGACAACAGCCTTACTATCCGTGAAGAGCACCTTCTCCGTTGCAGGGTCAAGTATTTCAATCTTTGCCTTAGCATTGATATCCTTCTCAGAAAGGTTGAACAAGCGCGCAGAAAGCATCGCCTCATCACCCATACGGACAAAGCGAGGCATGTTAGGTTGCACCATCAAGGTCTTCTGAGCCACGATGTCATCAGAAAGGAAGCCATTGTTCATATCCTCATCGTGTGCTAATCCCATGAAGCGCCACGTTGTTAAGCTCTCAGGAAGGGTAAACTTAATACTTACATTACCGTTCCCATCTGTCTGCAACTGTGGATAGAAGAAAGCAGTCTCATTGAGGTTCTCACGCATAGAAGGCTTTACAGTCTTCGTTTTGTCCTTTTCTTGTTTTATCTCCTCATCTTTCTTGATCACAGGAGCAGTAAATTTCACTTCCGATCCATTGTCATCTTCATAGCCATCCTTAGATACCTCGGCCATAGGAGACTCCTTTGTCTCAGCCCGTGAATCAAAAGTACGTGTCATACTCATCATCCTGTAGGATTGAGAAGAGTAATCACGTGTATCTGGAAAACTAAATTGTTGTAAGAAGCGGCTATCAAACTTTGAGAAAGACAACTGATCCACATTATAATAATGAAGGTTTGCATCAGCTGAAAGATAGAAGCCACTATAGCGAGGACTACGCCATTCAGCAAATGTATAGTTAAGTGAGAAGAAGTTGATAAAGCTCCATGAATGAGACATAAGCTCGTCAAGACTCTTATCATAAAGCGTTGCCATCAACTGAGCATTAGCCGCCTTACCATCAGGACGATTAATGGTCACTGTCCATTCCTCCTGTTGTCCTGGGGTGAGCTTATTACGGAATGTCTTCCATTTCACTATTAAGTTCTTATCTGGTAACGGACGGCTAATCCTCTCAGAATGCCTATACAGAACGCCATTCTTTACCCAAGCATAATTAAGAAATATCTCATCACCATACTCTTCCTTATATATAAACTTGCGTGTCGTTATACTATTACTCTGATTGAAAGCACCTGTCTCAATCACTTTATCGCCTGAGAAGATAGAATAAACAACATACTGATTCTCATCGCTTGAGCCTACCTGCATATAAATAGGACCTCCATCACGAGGGAATTGGTTCCCACTTAGATAGAACCAGTCATGTGTCTCAATAACAGGACGCTTATCGTCTAAAGAGAAGACAATAAAGTCGTGGTCTATTGTATCCGTCCCACAAATTGCATGTAGACGATAAGTTCCAGAGGACAAAGCCTTTATAGCAACCTCCTCATTAGCCTTCACGGTCGTGTAATTGCCATATACATACTTACTCTTATCCTTCTGCTGTGGTACTATCACATATTTCACGGTACCATCAAGAGTATTTCCTGCAACATTATAGTAACCGAACTTTATCGTTTTAAGGCTATTGCGCAGATTCTTATAAGGGAGATTACAAGACAAGAACGTCTCTTTTGTCCCTATTGGTAACGACGCATAGCCCTCATGTGTCTCACCGGCAGCATCAGTCACCGACGCTTCCACACTAAAACGATAGAATAGTGAGCGAAAGTCTTTATTACCGGCTTCTATTTCCTTCATGACCTTGTCAGAAAATACAAAAGGTACGGTAACAACGAACTCACCCTTATCATCTGTCATAACGTCCTGTTCGTTCACGCTTGCAACGTCTTCATAGAAGCTACACCAATAGCTTGTATTACGCGTGACAACGTAATGCACCTTTGCACCTTGTACTGGTACACCAGCAAAACTCTTAGCATGTCCAATCAACTTGATAGTGTCACCGATAGCATACTTATCCTTATATTCGTCAAAACTTACGTCAAACGTTGGGCGCTTATACTCATCTACCGAGAATGACTCATACCCTTTTGTACCATAATCTGCCTTGATAGAGAATCGTCCAGTCAGTCCACTTGTAGGCAGCTCAAAGTCGGCTGCAGCAGTACCGAAGCTGTCTGTAGTCACTGACTTACGCCCAATCTCCTTATAATTAGCGTCACGTAAGATCATATCGAAGGTTAGTCCGCCTGCAGCTTTCGTCTTATAGCCTTGCTTTGTATTCTGATAAGCAATGACAGATGCGTGCACTGTCTGTCCAGGACGATAGATACTCCTATCCGTGAAGACCTCAGTCACCAAGTTGTCATAGTTTCTCCCACTGTAATCATACGAACTTTCCAGTCTTACTTCCCTAAAGGCTTTGTCCTTACTCGTAGCGACATAAATCTTTGGGGTATTGCTTTCCGACTCAAACACGACCTCCCCTTTCTTGTTCGTCACCTGCTTCTTTACAACAGAAGGCTTACCATAATATTCTGCATAGGTAGCTCTAACCTTTACATCGGCTACTGGTTGCCCATCCACAACATTAACTACAACATACCGTGACAGCCCCTTCGGCTGCTGTTCAGACATTACATAGAGGTCACTAACATAGTAGAAAGCATACTCTGGTAGGACATCCTTATTAGAACTCTCTATCTTAATAAGGTAGACACCCAAAGGTAATGTAGGCATTAAGAAGGAGTCCTTCACTTCTTCATAGTCCTTATAACCAGTGTAAGTACGGATGATTGTCTGCTTTGTTGCGGGCAACAGGCTTGCCATCAACTTGTCCCTATCCTTCTCAACATTGACACGAAGGAGGTGATCTCCAGCCAGTCTCGTACGTGTAACAGTTACGGTAACATTCGACAAGTTGCGTGTATTCAGTCTAACCCAGTTATTCTTCTCCGACGAACTAACATTAGACTTATCAAAACGAGCATCGAACATCGGTTTTGTCAGTGACATACGGATATTACGTAAACGCACTATTCGCTTCCATGAGGCCCATCTAACGAGGGCATCATCAATATAAGCTATCTTCTTCTCAACGGGTGTGTCCTTGCCCATACATAGATAACGTTGTATTGCAACTTCCCCACTTATAGGTAAGTCGCTATACTCTTGCATGAGTGAGTCGAGCTTTGGAATACTCTCTTCCTTCTCCTCTATCCCCATCAAGGCCGTGTAGCAAGCTGCTTCTCGGTTTCCAACACTTTTGTAATAACTATGTAGTTTATCGTAGTTACCCACCTGCATACCAATAACATGCAACAGGTCGCCCTTGAAGATATTATCGTCTTTACCGATTTCTACCAACGGCTGAAAGTCAGCTGCTTTCTGGCTTGCCAACAGAGAAGGATTGGCAAGTGCCTTCTTAAAGTAGTCGTCAGCATTACCATCATCTTCATTCCGACTTATCACACCCAAGACACAGTTGTAGATAGCCGATAAGACTTCATCCTTACCTTCTACCATCTTTGCCTTTGCCTTCAATCGTTTAAGCTCCACCTCAGCAGAGTCTGGAGCTATCTCTGTCTGTAACCTTGATGCCATCAGACTTGCTGCCAACACCTGTCCATAGGCTTTCTCCTTCTGTGCCTTCCGTTCAATCTGCTGCAATAAGCTGATTTGTGTCTTTGGCAGGTCCATTCTCTCTGCTTGATTTACTTGTTGCCATAGGACATCAAAACTCTGTGCTGTTACGCTGATAGGCAACAACAGAAATATAATTGATAAAATGATAAGGGATTTTCTCATACTCTCTTTCTTTTTATTAATTGCAAAGATAATGATTTCAAAGGATATTTCAAAAGATGAACTATGTATATTATAGAGTATTAATATTCCTACCTTATTATATAATTAAACGTATCGAAGCGTGTAAAGCCCATCTTCTCCAACTGCTGCCGACTCTCTTGTCGGTCTTTGTCTGTGTTATATTTGGGTATCAAGGGTAAACGAATAATCACCTTATCAGCATACCCGTTCGCTGCTAACCACTGAAGGTTACTGATTACCAGAGCGTTGTCTTTACAAGTGTATGCCTTATAGATATCAGGGTTCATATCCTTAATATCAACATACCACAGCTTTATCAAAGGGGCAACAGACTTGACCCTCTCAAGCTGTACATTAAGTGATGTCTCTATTGTCAACATCCATTCAGGGTTCATTATGCCTGCAAAGGCCTTGATGAAGTCTGAATGTAAGAGGGGTTCACCACCTCCAAAGCAGATGCCACCACCCGTTGCCATAAAGTAGAGGTCGTCTATCTCCACCTCACTATATAACTCTCCTGGCGTCATCCTGCACCATACCCCGTCAGCTTGTAAGCACTGAGGATTTAAGCAGTAGACGCAATGAAGCGGACAACCATGGAACCCTACCAATGTTGTTACGCCCTCCCCATCGGTAGAGAGCCTATGCCGATTGATGGCTATAAACGGTGATGTTAATTCTGACTGCATTTCTCTTGATGGGATTGCGGGGCTGCACTGTTTTCTAACTCTTTCTCTAAATACTCCCTGTCTATCTCTCCTACTTTGTCAAGAGAGGGCTCTAAACGGACAACCATATCGTTAGGATTACGAATAGACTTCACTGCTATCACCTTATTTATATACCCATAAGATGAGAACACGAGCGTGTCATTGCGGTTAACCTGCAAGGCAAACCTTCCATCCTCGCCCAAAGACACTCTCTTCTTACCACCTTGTATAATAATATTAACCTCAGAAGCTGCATCACCAGATGACGCATTAAGCACTCGCCCACTAATAGCTATGGAGCACTTCAAATCTCTTGTGCGTGCTTCTGGCATAACTTCTGTCTCGCCCTGAACTAACATATCAGTAGAATCCTGAGCTTTGCTCTCAACGTTGCAAGCTTTGGGACTATTCTGACATGATGTAAGCGGGACCGTAGCAACACAAATGCCTGCAGCCAAACCAGCCACTTTCATGCCCCATCCCTTGCGTTTCCGTTCTCTTAACTGTGTCTCTAAATAGCGTATCTCTGCCTCACAAGCAGGGCAAGTACCCGCACACTCCCCTTCATAGTGACATTCTTTGGGTTGATAGCTAATACCATTCGCATTTGCTATCTGCTGCCGAATACTCTTTAATAGCTTACAAGTACTCTTTCCTTTCACCATAACCTTAATCTTTACTTACACTTCTTCGTCTTCTCCTTATGCGACTTCACCTTATAAGTCCTACGACCATATACATCATCGTTATATACTGTCTTCGTAAATACAGCAAGGTCTCCAAGTAGCAAATTTCCATCGGTTTTAAGAATAATAACATTATTCTCTGAACGTAAAAGAGAACTTACACGAACCTTTTGCTTCTCATAACCGATATATGAAATAACCAACGACGTGTCTGATGGAACTTTCAAAGCAAACTGTCCATCTATATCTGTTGCAATGCCCTTGTTTGTTCCGTCTATAAAAACACCTGCCCCTATCACTGGTTCTTTATTTTCTTCGTCTATGACCATTCCACGTACAACCACAGGTGATGCACAACCATCAGAAAGGTCTACTACCTTTACATCGCCTTTCTTAGCTGTATGTACAGGACGATTAGCCGTACTATCAGGCTTAACACCTTGCGCAGCAGCAGTCATCGGCATTACCGTAGCGCAGATACCAGCAGCAATACCAGCTACCTTCATACCGAAGCCATTACCCTTACGTGCCTTTAACTCATGTTCAAGATAACGTATCTCCTCCTCACAAGCAGGACAAGTACCCGCACAATCCCCCTTGTGCTGACACTCTTTGGGTCGATAGCTGATACCATTGGCATCCGCTATCTGCTGCCGAATACTCTTCAGCAACTTACAAGTACTCTTTCCTTTTACCATAATCCTTATCCTTACTTACACTTCTTTTTATTCTTCTCCACGTGTGACTTTGGTTTATAAGTCATGTGACCATACACGTCATCGTAGTTTGGCACAACAGTCACGACTCCTCCTGCTATGCACGATATACCCGATAAATTAGAGACTTCCAGTATGATAACATTATTATCAGAACTTAAAAGAGAACTTACACGAACCTTCTTATCCTTACAACCTATATATGAAATAACCAACGACGTGGCTGATGGTACTTTCAAAGCAAACTGTCCATCTATATCTGTTGCAATGCCCTTGTTTGTTCCGTCTATAAAAACACCTGCCCCTATCACTGGTTCTTTATTTTCTTCGTCTATGACCATTCCACGTACAATCACAGGTGATGCACATCCATCAGAAAGGTCTACTACCTCTATAGGGGCTTTCTTGGCAGTTTGTACAGGAGGGTTAGCCGTACTATCAGACTTAACAGCTTGCGCAGCAGCGGTCATCGGCATTACCGTGGCGCAGATACCTGCTGCGATACCAGCCACCTTCATACCGAAGCCATTACCCTTACTTGCTTTCAGCTCTCGTTCAAGATAACGTATCTCCGCTTCACAAGCAGGACAAGTACCCGCACAATCCCCCTTGTGGTGACACTCTTTGGGTTGATAGCTGATACCATTGGCATCCGCTATCTGCTGCCGAATACTCTTCAGCAACTTACATGTACTCTTTCCTTTTGCCATAATCCTTATCCTTACTTACACTTCTTCTTATTCTTCTCCACGTGTGACTTTGGTTTATAAGTCATGTGACCATACACATCATCAATATTACTTGCGCTCCTATCTCTACCAGAGTCACTTGCTGCATTTACTGTTACTACTTCAACCAAACCCGTCATCGCATCCTTTTCAAGCATAATAACATTATTGTCAGAACTTAAAAGAGAACTTACACGAACCTTCTTACTATAGTATCCTATAGATGATATAACCAACGACGTGTCTGACGGAACTTTCAAAGCAAACTGTCCATCTATATCTGTTGCAACGCCCTTGCTTGTTCCGTCTATGAAAACAGCTGACCCTATCACAGGTTCTTTATTTTCTTCGTCTATGACCATTCCACGTACAACCACAGGTGATGCACAACTATCAGAAAGGTCTACTACCTTTATAGGGGCTTTCTTGGTTGTTTGCACTGGAGGGTTAGCCGTACTATCAGACTTAACAGCTTGCGCAGCAGCGGTCATCGGCATTACCGTAGCGCAAATACCTGCTGCAATACCAGCCACCTTCATACCGAAGCCATTACCCTTACGTGCTTTCAGCTCCCGTTCAAGGTAACGTATCTCCTCCTCACAAGCAGGGCAAGTACCCGCACAATCCCCCTTGTGCTGACACTCCTTAGGTTGATAGCTGATACCATTGGCATCCGCTATCTGCTGCCGAATACTCTTCAGCAACTTACAAGTACTCCTTCCTTTCGTCATACTATCAACTTCTCTTTATTTCTTCTTGCACTTCTTTTCCTTGTGCGACTTAGGTCCTTTCTTTGGATGATGCTTCCCTGATGTTCCTTCTATGCCCCCAACGGTGATAGTCTTATGCCAATTGGTAGTATCCTGCTCAAGATAAATCGTCTTATCCTTTGTCGCTAACAGCTCTTTAACCGTTACATAAGTCTTATGATAGCCTACAAATTCAGCTTCTAAGGTGTCGGTTGGCAGAGCTTTCACCGCATACCAGCCATCCACATTGGTACATGTCCCCAATGCATTGGGTGCTGTTGACCCTTTCAACATAACAACTGCTCTAAATAATGAATCTTTTGTATCCTTATCAAGCACCTGTCCACGTAAGAGCACAGCATCGGGATTACCCTTCGTCAGGTCCACCACTTCTACACTATCCTGCTTTATGAGCTGGGGATTCGCCTCCAGACTAATCTTACTCTCTGTTTGTACCATAGCAGCCATTGGCAATACTGTCACACAGACGCCTGCTGCAATACCCGCAACCTTCAATCCCAATCCTCCACGCTGCTTGTTCCTCAGTTGTTCTTCGAGGTAACGAATCTCCTTCTCGCAGCCTGGGCAAGTACCAGAACATTCGCCCTCATGATGACACTCTACCGGCTTGTAGCTTATTCCATTCTCTTTCGCAATTCTCTGACGAACCTCTTTCAGGACTTTGCAGATAGCTTTCCCTTTTTCCATAAATTATCGTTTAAGTGTTAGAACATAATAGTTTTCGCCACAAATATATAAAAAAAAGAGGATAAACAAGAATGTTCTAACAAATTTGTTAGGCGGGTGATGGGTGGTGGGTGTTTAGTGTTGGGTGGTGATGAATTGCTTTGTTGGGTGTTGGGTGTTTAATGTTAGTTGTTGATGACGTGTTTTGTAGGGTGTTAAGTGTTTACTATTGAGTATTAAAGCGAGTTGAAGTAATTGTCCATTATATACCCACTAATACAAAAATCGTTCGCTTTCTCATAGCAGCTTGGGGCTCCCCTCCTTCGGAGGGGCTGGGGGAGGTCCCCTCTATCCACCTTTCCCCTTATCTATTTTTTCGTCCTTCTACGTTTGAGAACATGCCCTTCTTCGTTTGAGAACATGCCCTTCTTGGGGCAAGAGGAGGCCCTTCTTGGGACAAGAAAGGCGTCTTCTTCAATGAAGTATGTAATGTGTTGATTTCTTGTGGGTTATAGACTCGATTACAGAGGGGAGAGTTCTCGCATTTTGAACAGATTAAGCACAATGATATGTAATGATTTCTTACTTCTTCACGAACGCCTTATAGAGATGATCGCACACCACACACTCCTCCCTGCGGAGGTTGAGAAGGAGGAAAGATCACTTTTCTCATACGTTCGACCGTGGGTAGAATGTATCTGTTTCGACTATGCTCTCTGTGAGAGAAGGAAACTGCCAATCAGCAAGAAAACAAACGAATAGACTTTTGTTAAGAGAAGAATACATACCAAACGCACAAACGTATAGACACAAAAATCCCCTCTGCAAAACCTTTCCTACGGTCGACACCGTTGGTTCTGAGAGGGGACTGTATAATTGTTTCAGCTCAACTGAGTAGTAGCCGCTAATATCCAGTGGTATTAAACTTAGAGAAATCTGTCATACGAAGCAGTTCCTCATACGAGATCTTTGGGTTCTTTTTCATATATTCATCGACCGCCTCTTCGTAACGACTGTGATAGATGCGCTTCGTCATGACCTGATTAACAAGCCATTGTATCTTTCCTATTTGTAGATCACGCTCCACCTGCGGACGCGACTCAAAGTGTTGAAGAGGATAGACACTCATCAAGTAGAAGGTCATACAGTCTGGTAGGATGTACTCACGCGACATTTGTTTGCGCTGTGTAGGCGAGTAGAACTTCGCATACAATGGGTAGTTAGGTCCGAGATACTTATCCAATGAGATGCCTATCGTACCATTTCCGACCACAATACTCTGGTCTAACGCCGATATCTGAGCATAGACTCTTGGTATGGCAACGTTTGGCAAGAGTTGTCTCAACCGTTTGAAAGCCGAACTAAACTGGTGGTCAAGGTCCTCCGTATTGGCATACTCCGACTCGACAGCGGCGATGACCGACTGTAAAGTTGTGTCTTGATAGAACTTCAAGAACTTAGTATTGATGTCAGGGTCGGTTATCTCGCCTATCTTTACTACATCTTCTATTAGCGTACGAGTCTCAATAGGATACTCAGTATTCATCTGCTGGAGGGCAGAGAAATCTCCTGTCGTCAAATAACGATACTCCAAACGGTCATAGCGATCTATCTCAAACAATAGAGAGGAGTCTCTCCCATCATCTGATGTAAGCCTAAACTGACAACCAACGCAGGTGAACAGTACGACAACTAATATGTAATAGAGATATTTCACTGGTTACTTTTTACAATATTTGAGTATTCTCTGCAAAATTACTAAAAATTATTTTAAAGCGCAAGTGATATGCTAAAAATATTAAAAAGACGTGTAATCTTTTCTTATTTTTATTCAGGTAGAGTCTCAAAGAGCTTATGTCCTTTCACATAATACTGCCAAAGAAGGGAATACTCCTTGCGCCCATCATACGTACAGGACGGTAGTTTCTCTCTATGACCATCGCTCTTCTCAAGATGACTTGGTAGCCGTTCGAACTCGTGTCTCCACTTCTTAAAGGCACGACGTGCCGATAGTATCGCTTTGAACTCACCCCAATTACGCTTCTGTATCAGTGCTTGAAATGCTGCGAGATAGTCTAAGAACCATCTTACACGCATGACATGCTTCAACTCATCCTCTGGTAAGTTCTTCCACAACATAGTAAGGTTATTGCGGAAGTTCAGGAAGGTCTTACGTGGATTCGACTTGGGTAACGTACCGCCTCCGACGTGATAGACATAACTCTCAGGGAAGCAGAAGATGCGTTTCCCCATCTGATGCAGACGCCAACAGAGGTCTATTTCCTCATTGTGGGCAAAGAAACGCCCATCTAAACCGCCTGCTGTCCAATAGTCTATAGCACGTATCATCAAGCAAGCACCTGTTGCCCAAAGTACTTCCTCACTGTTATCATACTGCCCATTATCGTCCTCCACCGTGTCAAAGATACGCCCTCTGCAGAACGGATAACCGTAACGGTCGAGGAAGCCACCCGATGCTCCCGCATACTCAAAAGCGTCAGGATTGGCCACAGAGAGCAACTTCGGCTGACAAGCCGCTATGTCTTCATGGGCTTCCATCTCCTCTATGAGCGGTGTTAACCAGTGGTGCGTCACCTCGACATCACTGTTTAGTAGCACGTAATACTCACTGTCTACCTGCTTAAGAGCACGGTTATACCCCTCAGCAAAGCCATAGTTCTCCGGCAACTCAATCACTCGTAAGTAGGGATAAGTAGCTTTTAGCCATGCAACAGAATCGTCTGTTGAGGCATTGTCAGCAATGATTATCTCGGCTTCATCACGTGAGAAATTCAGCACAGAAGGCAGGTATTGCTCCATCATGCTGCGTCCGTTCCAGTTCAGAATGACAATGGCTACTTTCATAAGAGGTCTGCTTTTAATGAGCTCTGGTCGAAGTTGAACTCGCCTAAACGTACTCGGAGGATTTGGTTGTCATACTCCTCTTTTGCCTGCGCAGGCGATAGCTCCACACGAATATAGTTGTCTGTAAAACCATGCATAGCCTTACCACGTGCGGCTTTCTCGAAGAGTACGTTGGCTTCCTGCCCTATATGCGCCGCATAGAAAGCCCGTGTCTTCTCGTCCGACAGCTTCAAGAGCTTGTGAGCACGGTGTTTCTTCTCACGGTCGTCTACCACGTAAGGGATTGACAGGGCCGCTGTGCCTGGGCGTTCAGAGTAGGGGAAGACATGCAGTTGAGTGATAGGAAGGGAATTGAGGAAATTATAACAGTCCTCAAAAAACTCTGGTCTTTCACCACGAGAACCCACCATTACATCCACACCGATAAATGCTCTCGGCATCTTCTCCTTAATGAGTCGTATCTTGTGGGCAAAGAGCTGCGTGTCATAACGGCGGTGCATCAACTTCAACACCTCGTCAGAACCACTCTGAAGGGGGATATGGAAATGAGGCATAAAGGCTCGTGACTCGGCACAATAGGCTATTAAGTCATCGTCAATCAGGTCGGGCTCCAACGAACTAATGCGGTAACGCTGTATTCCCTCAACCTTATCTAATGCCTTGACAAGGTCTAAGAAACTCTCGCCAGTGGTCTTTCCGAAGTCACCTATGTTCACTCCCGTTAGCACAATCTCCTTTCCTCCCTCCTTGGCAGCCTCCTCTGCCTGTGCAACAAGCGACTGAATGGTAGGGTTACGAGAGAAACCTCGTGCAAAGGGAATCGTACAATAAGTACAGAAGTAATTACATCCATCTTGCACCTTAAGGAAGTAGCGCGTGCGATTACCACGTGAGCAACTTGCCTGAAAACTCTTGATATCCTTCGTCTTGACAGAGTGGTACTCCCCTTCCTGTGCTTCTTCCTTAGCAGAATCGACCTTATTCCATGCGTCACTAAGGTACTGCACGAGGTCAGCCTTCTCATTACTCCCCAAGACAAGGTCAACTCCTTCAATCTTCGCTACCGTTGCACTCTCAAGCTGAGCATAGCAACCTGTCACGATGACAAAGGCTCCTGGGTTCTGACGGACCATACGATGAATAATCTGACGGCACTTATGATCGGCAACCTCAGTGACCGAACAGGTGTTAATCAGGCAGATGTCTGCCTGCTCTGTCTTCTTCGCTTCACGCACGCCCATATTATATAAGGTACGCGCGAAGGTACTTGTCTCTGAGAAATTGAGCTTACAACCCAACGTATAGAACCTGGCTGTCTTGCCTTGAAATGCTGCTGTATCTATCATATAACCTGCAAAGTTACAGTAAAATGAACACATTACCAAAGAAAAGAGGCCGTTTGCACATTATAAAAAGGTAAGAAAGACAAAGAAAAGAAGATTTTTCACGCCAAGAGAAGACTTTTAGATAGCAAAAAACGAAGCCTTTTCAAATTGTGTAGGCACACATCTAAAACATTAACATTTATTTACTATTTGTATATAGTTGAGTATCAACACCTTGCAAGAACACCGCTTTCAAAGAACAAAAAAAGTCCTAAAAATATTATTGCCGTATAAAAAAAATACTTACCTTTGCATCGTTTTAACAAACAAATGATTGTTTTACAGATTTAAAAAAGCAAAGAAATGAAGAAATTAGTTTTAATGTTCGTAGCTATTGCAGCTATCTCTTTCGCATCTTGTAATGGTAACTCTAAACCAGCTCAGAACGCTGACTCTACTGCAGACTCAACTGTTGACTCAGCTATGGTAGATAGCGCTAACGCTGACTCAGCTGCTGCTGACTCAGTTGCTCCAGACTCTGTTAAGTAATTCAGAGTACGAACAGAAAAAGAGAGAAATTGGCCGCAGGACCTTGTCCTGCGGTTTTTTTTGTGCCTATAAGGCTGAACTATATCAGTCATCAGCCTGTTCTAATAGCTTCTACCGCATTTTAAGCAGTCGACTCCATCCATGAGAAGAAAAAAGGATTAGTCGGTCTATGCTTTTCTACGCTATCGCTCTACCCCTACATTAGCATACCTTCTATACTGCTTATCTATACACTCAGATAAAGCACGCCCTAACCACCTACCCTATCCATACATGCTTTGGAACTGACAAGTCCACCGCTCACAGAAAGAAAAGCGAAAAGAAATACACAGAAACAGCTTTGCAGTACAACACAACAAACTCCTATTGTAAAGAGTTTTCAATCCTCTCCTTACCAGTACACGCCCTTCATGGCTGAAGAAGACGCCCTTCAACGTTGAAGAACATGCCCTTCTTGCACCAAGAACACGCCCTTCTTGCACCAAGAAGAGGCCTTTCTACAATCGACCTCACAACCCTCTGACATCATGCGACTTACGTCTACAACCTTCACATGCGTTTCCTTTGTATTTGTCCACAATCTTATCCCTTCTTTGTAAACATATTTCAACCCATAGAGAAAAGTGTTTCCGAATCCACATCAGTTCTTATAGAAATCATCAACACCAAGCAATTTTCTACGATTAAGTACGTTTACACTATAAAAGAGGTAGGGTTCTTTCCTCTCTTTTGGTCTGCTTGCAACAGCAAGCACCCTTATTTTAGAGGAAGTCATCGGTAAATTCGTAAAGTATGAGACATCTTTTATATCCTTTCCTATTGTCAGTTCTGCTCATCGCATGCAGCAGGTACAACGGACCCGTTTATCCCCAAGCATTTACAGGTAAGTGGGTAGGCGTGAAAAAGACTATCGTCGGTATGCCTCCAATACTCGACGTGACCGACTCAACCGCGGTTTTCGACCCGGGGATGGGCGACACCTGCAGATGGTTTAACCGTTATCACTTTGCAAAAGACTCGCTTTTCTTAGTGTATAACGAGGAGGACACCGCCCGATGTAAGGTTTTAGAATTACATGATAGTGTGTTGGTTATCGAAGGATTACCATGGTATGAAAAGCAAACAGTAGCGTTCAGGCGGCAAAAGAGATAAGTAGCATCTCGAAGTTCATCTTATTCTCTGACGATAACTCCCTTATCCAAGTTGATAGTAAGCATCTTACGCTCCTTTCCAAGGTCCTTCAGATACTTGAATTTCACCCTATAGTCTTCGCAAATAATCCCTGCAACTCCCTTTTGATAGACGATTTTGTAAGATGAAAACAAGGCGACATCAGCCATCAGAACGTCCCCTTTCTTATAGCCTAAGTATTGCTGGAAATAAGAATCAAAGGGCAGATAACTGTCTTGATGACTATCGACATAACGCCTCACAAGGGTCTTAGCGAGTTCAAACTCCTTGTCGCTCAGTTGTTTCGGCACCTCTGTTCGCCTCTTATCAAACAGCGAGTCACCATTAGCCGTTACTGCCTTCTCAGAAACAACATTATATATTTTCTGTCCTTCTTCGTCCTTTGCTAGACTGACACCGTGTCGTATGGAGAATGAACAGCCTCTGCATTCCTCGTCCTCATCGTGCAAGAGAGAAGAAAGAAGCAAGAAAAGAGTATTAGAACCGTCTTCATACGTCACAATTACTTACTCTTCAAGGGAATATCCCCTACAAATATCCAAACCGAACGAATCTCCCCACTCCCCGTTTTCATTAATGGCGAGAAGATACTGTCAGCATTTTCTCTTTCGATAGGATACCGCTTATTCATAAACCAGACGGCATCCTTCGTGCGATAAAGATTCATTTTGATGTAGGGTTTGTCCGAAACATAATAGCCACCATATTCTTTCAAATCCTCATAATTGGGGAAGTCTTGCACCAAGATACCCTCTGTCAGTCCCTGACCTGTTATGGTATGCGAGAGGACTCCATCGGTATATACCCATCCATGCAACAGTGTAAAGAACTTATTTCCGATACCTATTGGAGTCGTGTTGAAGTCGTAATCTCCACATTCCATGATGACTATGTCGTCCTTGAACTCCTTTAGATATTCCCTCTGGTCAGGGAAATGACCTGCTGCCACACCCGAATCCTTCGCCTCATCAGATTGCTTTGTCTTGCAGGCAAGCAATAGAAGCGAGAGAAAGAACAGTGTTAGGGCCGTTTGATATCTTCTCATACGCATCGTTATAGTATGTTTATAGTGTTCGTAAATAGCTGCTGTTAGCTGCGTCAAAGATACGAAAAGATTCTCAAACAACAAAGCTTTTCCACTGATTATCAGCCTAAAAACAAAAATCCTCCCCACCCAGAAGAGTGAAGAGGACGATGTCGTATTGTGTTCTGAACTTACAATGCGGTGAAAGCAGCTACAAAACCAAAGATGATACCTGGCGTGTTAGCAATTGCCAAAGGCCAATCACGCTTCTCCTTGAACAATCCGTATGCGACCCACAAGGTACAGTTTATACCTGCCATAAATGGCTGAATGAAAGTTCCCTTCTGCCCCGCTAAGTTGTTTTCTATCTGTGGGATGTAGAATACATACATCAAAATAGATGTCACCATACCAACCCATCCCATAGAGGTGAAGAACTTTTCTTTTGTCATAATTGTATTTATTAATTGTTATCTATAATCTTAACGACGCTTCAACAGTCTGATTAATCGTTATCTATCCTGTAAACCAGTGTTATCCTTACCAATGCAGAAAAGGATTAAAATCATCAACCAAGGTGTACCCAACAGACTAAAAAGAATCCATAAAGCAATGCTTCTGTTTCTTTTTCGTGCCATCATTGCAACGATAACATAACCTATGATACTGAAAAAGCCAATGATGAGCATGGTACTGAGTGCAATTGTACCCCCTAACAACCTCGATGCCATGTTCTGTGCACCTTGATTATTGGCCGCAAAAGCCGACAACGCCATGAGCATTGACCCACTTGTTGCAAGTAATCGCTTTGTATCCATCCTATGTAACTTAGTTCTCTTTTGCGCACAAAGGTAATCTTTTAAAGTCAGAAAACTATCCTTTGATGTATAAAAAGTATTTATTCGTATTATTAAAAGGAGCTTCTGTCTAATTAAAATACTTCTGTATGCTCTCCATCAGAGGTGTTAGTTCACGATTGAAAACCCTCCCGTGGCGGTCGACCATCTGTAGGGCATAGGCGATGAACAGCCTACGTTTAGCACGTGACATGGCCACATAGAACTTACGAGCATCCTCTTCATCCTGCTGCTTTGTCTTGTTATAGGCGTTTGGATAGCGTCCGTCGGCAGCATCAAAGATGATAACATTATCAAACTCCAGTCCCTTGGCCTTGTGAACAGTCGTCACATAGATACGCTCAAGGATACTCTTACTATTACAGAAATCGGCCTCTTTGAGTGTGTTAATATCCATCATGTACTGCGAGAGTTGTGGGGCAAGGGCATTGGCCACCCCCTCATCCGTCAACATATCTATACGGAGATAACGAAGGATATAGTCTAATCGGGGGATGTCATTGACTAATCCGTCGAGACGAAAGGCCTTATAGGCCGTTGAAAGCTCACTTACGAGGGCAAGCTCAGGGTCGACAGAGGGCTTATAGAGACGCTTGACGGCCGTTCGATAGCTTTCGCCATAATTGCTTCGGAGCACATTTGCAAAGGGTTTCACCTTTGGGTGGTGGATAAAAGCCTCTTGACTGGCCTGTTTCTCACGTGCCTTCTCAGCACAGAGGCGCACAAGACTGACCGTTGCCCGCACGTCATCAATCGCCTGATGACTGTTGACACCTGTCAAGTGGAAGGTTTCAAGCAGGCTTTCCAACTTATAAGAATGAAGGCTCGGAGCCAATAGTCTTATCAGTTTGAGCGAGTCGAAGCAACGAATAGGATGTGCTTGCATCGTGTCATTACAGTGACGTTGCAGATTGTTGTCTAATATATTATAATCGTAGTTGGCATTATGACCGAGGATAGGACTGGTACCGACGTAGGCAAGGAAGCGTTGTAGGGCATCAGCAGGAGGGAGCAGTTCGCCCGTGGCCAGCTTCTCATGGTAGATAGCATACATCGGGTTCTCCTTGTCACCGAGCATTGGCAGAATCGGCTTATCGGTCTCTATGTAGAGGTCGAGCGGTTCGCCAACCACTTCCCCACCCTTTATTCGTATGGCCGCAACCTCTATGATGTCATCAGTAAACACATTCAACCCTGTTGTTTCAGTATCGAAAACAACGATTTCGTCCTCGTTGTAGGCACGAAGGAACTCTGCCGTGTAACAGCTTTCGGGATAGAGAAGGAAATCGGAAGGCGTTAGTGCCAATTGTTTCAGCTTCCAATTAAATCGGCGAGCAAGGGCATGAGAAGGGAAGGCACGCACGCCCTTCATGATACGTGTCCATGCGATAGAGTTATGTTCATTGGAGAGTACACTCAAATGAGCCAACAACAGCTTTACATCTGGTGTATCGAAGAGGTCGCGACCAGACACCTTAAAGTGGGTTAGGGCAGCCTCCGACATCGCTTCACTGATACGGTCGGCATCCGAATTAGAGCTGACGATGATGGCTGTACGCTCCTCGCTATTCTGTTCGTAAAGGCGGAGAGCCTCAGCGGTAATATCCTTCTGTTCGGCTTCAATCGTACTGCTATGTATGATTCTTAGGTCGCCTAATGTGGCCTTCGTGTCGTTGTCGGAGAGAGGGAGTAGTTCGCGGTCTATCTTCAGTTGCTTTTCAGCATAGTCATTAAAGATGTCGAGGAGGTATTTTGGCGAACGGTGATTGCGCTGTAGATGGTGGATATTACCCTTACAGCGCATCTTCAAGAGGGTTAACGTCTCCACTTTCGCCCCCATAAAAGAGAAGATAGCCTGCTGCTCGTCGCCTAAGTACATCACCATCGGGTTGTCCTTTGCCGTTAGAAGGTCGATGATAGCGAGTTGCATACCGTTAAGATCCTGCACTTCATCGACCTGTATCCATGGATAACGCTTACAGCTTGGGTCGGAACGATAGATGTCGTAGGTGAAGAGGAGCAGGTCCTCGAAATCGAAAAGGTGGTTTTCCTCTTTATAACGGGCGTAACAGCCAGCGTAATACATCTTCCATAGCAATACACGTATCCTATCGGCTAACTTTGCATCAAGCCCAGGTGCATTCGCTTCGTCCATGTATTCCTGTGCATGACGATAGATATTCACTACGGCCTGTTCGTTATAATCAATCTTCTGTGAGCCACAGATGTGTTTTATCGCTTCTCTATCACCATCCGTAAAGCTCTCAGGATGGAGGTAATACTTCCATGGGTGGTGGTGTTCTAACTGATAGATGAAATGCTGAAAGAAGATGATTGTCTGATAGCCTTTGTACCTATTGAAGTCTCTTGTTACTCCTTCCTCATCTTCATTGCGATAGTCTGCAATGATGCTCACCGCCTCTTCGTCGTCAATAATAGCCGAGTCGGCTGGTATACGACCCTGTTCAAAGAGGAATTTAGAGCAGAAACGATGCACATTACCTACCATCAACTCAGAGAAATCACCTCCTACTACCTTTTGGATACGGTTGATCATCTCCCTCGCAGCACGGTTTGTGAACGTAAGACAGAGCATATCCTCATACTTAACACCCCTTTCTCGTGCATACCTCACCCTCTCTGCAAGGATATGAGTCTTACCACATCCTGGCGACGCAAGCACAAGGTGATAGCCCTGACTTGCCTCTACAACAGGTATCTGATACTGGTCTAAACTGGGTGTGTAACTGTTTTCTTCCATAGATAGTATTCTTTATAGCAGTAGATACTCCTTCTGCAAAAGTAAGAAAAAGATTGGAAATAACTCGTTATCAGCCTAAAAGAATGAAAAGAAAGTTGTAACTTTGTGCGTAGATACTTTATGTTACACAACATAGAACCTTATTTATAGAAGTAACCTATCGTAGACTATTAATATAATCAACAGTAAACTATGCAGGACTTTGCGGCAATTGACTTTGAAACAGCTAACTTTGAGCGATGTAGTGTATGCTCGGTAGGAGTAGTGATAGTAAGGGATGGAGAGTTTGTTGACTCTTTCTATTCGCTTATACAGCCCGAACCGAATTATTATCAATGGCGATGTACGCAGGTGCATGGGCTCACCTGTGCCGATACTGATGGTGCACCGGTATTCAGCGAGGTGTGGGAACAGATCGAGCCGAAGATAGAAGGCCTGCCACTTGTGGCCCATAACGCATCTTTCGATAGGTCTTGTCTGATGGCATCGTTCCATACCTACCAGATGGATTACCCTGACTATGAGTTCTTCGACACGCTGGAAGCGGCCCGACATCACTTTCCTCACCTCCCGAACCATCAGTTACATACGGTCTCTTCAGCCTGTGGCTTTGAGCTAATCCACCATCATCACGCCCTTGCTGACGCTGAGGCTTGTGCGTGGATAGCACGAGAAATATTGTAGGGTGGGGGGTGTTGAGTGGTAGGTGATGATGAATAGTTAACGAGAGGTGGGGGGTGTTGAGTGTTAGGTGATGATGATATGCTGCGTGAGAGGTGCTGGTGGTAATTTTGATAAGCTTTTTCACAAGGGCTGGGCTTCGTTGTCTTTCTATATAAAAGATAACTGTAATAATCCGCCCAAGCCTCATATAGGATTCTGACTGAGCCAATGGGCTGTCTTAATGATACTTTTGACCATAATTCTCATCCCATCTCTTTTGCCTACAAGGGCATGGCGAACGCTGTCTATCAGTCTTTCAAGTGGTTTTGATAGATGTCAGTAATATAAATGAAAACCTGCAAGCCTTGCAGAAATTTGGCTCTTTTTTATTTAATTCATACCTTTGTAAACATAATCAAGTGCAACATAAATAACGATGACAGAAGAGTATATCCCTATTGATTTCGATATTCCAGAGGACAAGACACAGCGTCTTATCAAAGTGATTGGCGTTGGTGGTGGTGGTTGTAACGCTGTTAAGAACATGTATAACGAAGGTATTAGCAGCGTCTCCTTTGCTATCTGCAACACTGATAGTCAGTCGCTTGTACACTCTAACGTACCTGTCAAGATTCTGTTGGGTACAGGACTGGGAGCAGGAGGAGTACCTGAAAAGGGTAAGTCGGAGGCTGAACAGAATATTGAAGATATAAAACGACTATTGAGCGACGGCACGAAGATGGTCTTTCTGACAGCTGGTATGGGTGGCGGAACAGGGACGGGTGCGGGCCCTGTCGTGGCTGGTGTGGCTAAATCGATGGGTATTCTTACTATCGGTATAGTAACTATTCCATTCTACTTCGAGAAGAAACGCAAGATTATCAAGGCTATCAAAGGGGTCGAACAGATGCGTAAGAATGTGGACGCCTTGCTGATTATCAATAATGAACGGCTTTGCGATGTCTACAGCGACTCACCTCTTCCTATCAAAGAGGCCTTTAAGCGTGCCGATAACATCCTACTGAATGCTACGAAAAGTATCTCAGAACTGATCACAGTGGAGGGTGACATCAACCTTGACTTCCGTGATGTTGAGAACACCTTACGCAGTGGTGGCAGTGCTATCATGGCTATGGGGCGTGCAAAAGGGGAACATCGTGTGGAGAATGCCATTGTGAGTGCACTCGACTCTCCCCTCCTCTATGGCAGTGACATCAGTCAGGCTAAGCGCATACTATTCAATATCTACACCAGTAACGATAAGCCTTTACTTGTCGAGGAGATGAACGAGATAGACGCTTTCATGGACACTCTCGATGTGAATATAGACGTTATTTGGGGCACAAGTACCGATGACAGCTTGGGTGAGGACGCTAAGGTGACAATTCTCGCTACTGGTCTTGATAAGAGTAACGTACATGAAGCGGACGAGCAGACCGAAGAGATGAGCGAACACTATGATGAGATTATCAACAAACTGTACAAACCTGTGAGGCGTAAACCTGCTGTTGCTGAAGAGACAACAGTTCCTCCTACGATAAAGGAGGAACCCATCGAGCCAAAAGAGGCGGAACCCGAATTTATCGTAGAACCAACGATAGTACCTGAACCTGCGGTAAAGGTGGTCAGTCCAGAGCCTGAACCAGTAGCGCAGGAACCATCTGGTCGACTGTCATTCTTAGACAGGTTGAAGGCTCGTATGCGTCAGCTGACATCTGAAATGCTTGAAGGAGGGGAGGAGTAGGCTTATGTCTGACCCAATCATGCAAACCCCCGAACAGTTAGCCGACATTGTGCAGCATGCAAGTCAACGGCTGATTGGCTTGGGTCGTTACGACCTTCTCTTGAAAAGCTTAGGTGGCTCAGCGGTCATCGAGGAGCTGCGCATAGAATTAGCAAAGAGTCGGCTGTCTCCTCTTGTCATCACTTCCGACTATCGTTTCCTGTTACCTGAGATGGAGAAAGAGGTTGAGTTGACCCCAGTACATAAGGCTGTGTATCTCTTCTTCCTACATCATCCAGAGGGAATAGAGCTGAAACGGCTATCAGAACACCGACAAGAGCTATTAGAATTGTACTGTAAAACAGCCCGACTATCTGACAATGAGAAGATTGAAGAGAGTATCGACCATCTTATCAATCCGCTTGATAATGCCATCAACGAGAAGTGTTCGCGCATCAAAAAGGCTTTTTGTGATGTCATGGACGAGTATCTTGCAAGCTACTATATCGTCAGTAGCCATCGTAAACGGCAGCTCTCCAACTCTACCCGCATCTGGTATCAACGCTTGAAGATTATTACTCTACCACGAGAGTTGGTGGTTTGGGAGTGATGGGGGTGGGTGTTGAGTGTTAGGTGATGATGAATTGTTAACAAGGGGTGGTGGGTGTTGAGTGTTAGGTGATGATGGTTAGTTAACGAGTAAGTATTTAGACTGACATTGACAAGTCCTTTCTGAAAGGTTAGACAGCCTTATACCTTATATAATATAGCAACTACAAGAGATTTTGTAACCCTTTTCTACAAACGTTCGAAAGGTACACAACTGTTAACCAAAGGGTTAACACTTATCTTCAAAAGCGTACACAATTATTATCTGGAGGCTTTGAACATTTTATTAAAGGCGTCCACTCTTATTATACAAAGGCTTTGAACATATTATTCAAAGCGTCCACACTAACAGTTCAAAGGCTTTACAAACATTGTCCGGACGCTCCGGACAAACTGTCCGAAGGCCCCGGACACGTTGTCCGAGGGCTTCGGACATATAGTACTAAGCCTTCACACTTATTTTATTAGGTGCTAAATAATCGACAAACTGCCCCTCACATGCATATTATCTATGCTCAATCGCAACGAAGACTTGCGTAGATGTAATATATCGCAGAGGTGTCCTTGAGTAGAGTATAAGCTATTCATCAACACCCATCACTCATCACTCAACACCTAACTGACCCTTAACACCTAACACTCAACACCCATCACCCATCACTAAGCTCCTTCGAACTCACGGAGAAAGCGGGTGTCATTCTCAGAGAAGAGGCGGAGGTCGCTAACACGATACTTGAGGTTAGCAATACGTTCAACACCCATACCGAAGGCATAGCCCGTATATACGCTTGAATCAATGCCACAAGCCTCAAGGTCATGAGGGTCGACCATACCACAGCCGAGTATCTCTACCCAGCCAGTATGCTTACAGAAGCCACAGCCCTCACCGCCACAAATATTACAGCTGATGTCCATCTCTGCACTTGGCTCAGTGAATGGGAAATAGCTTGGACGCAGACGTATCTTCGTATCTGCACCGAACATCTCACGAGCAAAGGTCAGAAGCACCTGCTTAAGGTCGGTGAAACTAACGTTCTTATCGACATATAAGCCCTCAACCTGATGGAAGAAGCAGTGCGCACGAGCCGAGATAGCCTCGTTACGATAGACACGTCCAGGGCAAAGCACACGTATTGGAGGTTCGTGAGTAGACATATAATGAGCCTCATCGTTCGATGTGTGACTACGAAGAAGCACATTCTTCGTAACGTCCATCGTATTGCTACGCTCAATGAAGAAAGTGTCCTGCATATCACGAGCCGGATGATCAGCAGCGAAGTTAAGCATAGTAAAGACGTGCTCATCGTCGTCTATCTCCGGACCTTGGTATAGGGTAAATCCCATACGGGCAAAGATATCAATAATCTCGTTCTTTACCAACGTCAGTGGATGGCGTGTACCGAGCCCGATAGGATAAGCCGTACGTGTCAAGTCGATATCATCGCTCTGTGCTTCACTGGTCTCCAACTGATCCTTGAGTTCGTTGATCTTGTTCTGAGCACTTTGCTTCAATTCATTAATCTTCATACCGACAACCTTCTTCTGGTCGGCTGCCACGTTACGAAACTCGCCCATCAACGCATTGATTTCGCCCTTCTTACTGAGGTATTTCAGACGGAGCTGCTCTACGTCATCAGCACTCTTTGCTGTGAGTGCACTCACTTCTTTGAGAAGTTCTTCTATCTTGTCTAATAACATAGTTCTTGTTTATTTTCCTGCAAAGGTACAATTTATAATCGTAACGGAGAAATTCGCCTAATATAAATTTGCTTATTTCCTATCTTATTAGAAATAAATATCGTACTTTTGCAGCAAGTTTGAGATGAATAAAAAGAGTGTATGAAAAAAGCGTTTTTACTTATTATGTGTGTTTGTGTGGCTATGGTAGCTGTTACTACGGGCTGTACAAGCAAGAAGGTAGATGGCGATGACAGTATAAACACTGACTCTACAGAGGCCGATGAGGCTGACACTGTAGACAGCGTCGACTCTGCCACGGAGGTAATAGCTGCTACTCCTATGCCTAAAGCAGCTGACCAACTATTCGACGACTTCTTCTTTAACTTTATTGCCAACAAGAAACTACAACGCAACAGAGTTAAGTTTCCACTGCCAGTCGTTAATGGTACAAAGACAACAAAACTGACTCGTGATGCATGGAAGATGGATTACTTCTTCCGTAAACAGGGTTATTACACGCTTATCTTCGATAATGAAGCACAAATGAAATACCCTAAGTCAACCGACTTAGACAGTGTCATCGTTGAGAAGATACGCTTACAAAAGGGCACGATAGAGCAGTATTGGTTCGATCACCAGGATGGAAGCTGGAAGTTAAATCAGATTCGTACCATCTCGTTCAAGGATAGTTACAATGCAGACTTCCTCGATTTCCTCCATCGTTTCTTTGCTTCTGGAGGCAAGGGTTACGTGAAGAGCACCTTAGCTTACACTGGTCCTGACCCTAACGGAGAGGAGACTGCAACCGTGAACACCACTATCCCGGCAGAAGAATGGGCGTCATTCCTTCCAGAGATACCACATGACATGATTTACAACATCCTCTATGGGCAGAAATACACAGAGACTGACCATAAGATAGTGACCTTCCGTGGATTGTCAAATGGGGCTGAGACGCAACTTGTCTTTAAGACTCATGGCAAGAGTTGGAGGTTAGAGAAGATTATAGCATATTAATAGTAAGACCCCCAACCACCTTGGTTGTGGGTCTTTCTTTAATCCTGTTACTCGGTTGTTTAAGCCTTATTGCAGATGAAAAGTGAACTCCAAAAAGCCATCGACGGCGAGTTATTCAATGCTATCGACCCAGAGATACAACAGATAACGATACGTACTAAACGCCTATTGCGCCAGTTGAACGATTGTGACTATGCTGACGCTGGGGGGAAACGTAGGATTATCGAACAGCTGTTTGGCTCTGTTGGCGAAAGAATACATATTGATGTAGACTTTCATTGTGAGTATGGTGTTAACATACACATGGCCGACTGGGTGGTAATCAACATGAATTGCACCTTTATAGACAATAGTCGTATTGACATCGGTAGCCATGTTCTTATCGGCTCAGACGTGAAGATCTATACAGCTACCCATCCTGTCAATGCCAAGGAACGCATGCTTCCAGGCGGAGGGTGGACAGTCTACGCTAAAGCCGTTAGGATAGAAGATGGCGTATGGATAGGAGGAGGAGCGGTTATCCTGCCTGGTGTGACGATTGGACGTAATGCTGTGATTGGTGCAGGGGCTGTGGTAACGAAGGACATACCCGCCAACGCCGTCGCAGTGGGCAATCCTGCAAAAGTAATAAGATATCAGGAAGGATAACACCTTTCTATATATAAGAACAAAGAGAAACGCAAAAACGATATCAGTTAACATGAGAATAGAGCATAACTATAGTCTGCTAAAGCATAACACCTTCGGTATTGACGCTAAATGTCAGCGTTTTGTTGAATACGAATCAGTAGAGGAAGCACAGGAGCTTGTGCGTTCCTTGACAGAAGACGACTATCCCCTATTGATTCTCGGAGGCGGTAGCAACCTCCTACTCACAGGTGATTACAAGGGTACCGTAGTCCATTCTGGCATCTCCTTTATCGAGCGTCTCGATGACGAGCGAGTACGTTGTGGCTCAGCTTACGTATGGGATGACTTTGTAGACTACTGTGTTCTTCATCAGCTCTATGGTGCAGAAAACCTCTCTATAATCCCTGGTGAGTGCGGTGCCAGTGCTGTTCAGAATATCGGAGCATACGGTGCTGAAGCCAAAGACTTGATAGATGAGGTCGAGGCGGTGGAGATCTCCACTGGTGAAGTGCACCATTTCAAGAATGCTGATTGTGCTTATAGCTACCGACAGAGTAAGTTCAAGCATGAATGGCGTGATAAGTATCTTATCACATCCGTCACTTATCGACTCTCAAAGACCTATCAGCCTAAGCTCGACTATGGTAATATCCGTGCGGCATTGGCCGAGAGAGGCATCGAGAACCCTACTGCCATAGAACTTCGTCAGACGATTACTGACATTCGTAATGCTAAACTTCCCGACCCGAAAGAGATAGGTAATGCGGGCAGCTTCTTTATGAATCCTATCGTTCCTAAGGCTAAGTATGAGGAGTTGGCAGCGTTGTATGAGCGTATGCCCCACTATACTATCGATGCTGAACATGAGAAGATTCCGGCCGGATGGATGATTGAACAATGTGGCTGGAAGGGTAAGGCTTTAGGCCCTGCAGGCGTCTATGCGAAGCAAGCATTGGTATTGGTCAACCTTGGTGGGGCTTCTGGTGCCGACGTGGTGCGCCTCTGCGAGACGATACAACATGATGTGAAGGAGAAATTTGGAGTTGAGATTCTGCCAGAGGTGAATGTGAGGTGAGGACCTCCCCCAGCCCCTCCGAAGGAGGGGAGAGCAATCCTGCTGGGACCTCCCCCGGCCCCTCCGAAGGAGGGGAGAGCCTAACGGGGGCTAACAAGGGGCAAGTTCTGTGTTGTTGAATAATATTGAGATGGGACGTGACTACTAATATGTCTTGTCTTAAATCGTCCCTTAAACAAATAAAAACCAGCACCTAAGAAGGAGGGGAGAGCCTAACGGGGGCTAACAAGGGACAAGTTCTGTGTTGTTGAATAAAATTGAGATGGGACGTGACTACTAATATGTCTTGTCTTAAAACGTCCCTTAAACAAATAAAAACCAGCACCTCAGAAGGAGGGGAGAGCCTAACGGGGGCTAACAAGGGGCAAGTTCTGTGTTGTTGAATAATATTGAGATGGGACGTGACTACTAATATGTCTTGTCTTAAAACGTCTCTTAAACAAATGATAAAACCTAACCCTTGAAACAATAAGGATATATAAACCAACGAATAACACCTATCACCAACTTACTGATATACCCTTTGAAATAAGAAGAACAGACATGTTCTAACAGAAAGTATATCCTTTGAAATAAGAGAAACAAGCATCTTTTAACAATAGAGACACCCTTTGAAATAAGAAGATAATACGTTTTTTAGCTGAAAAATAGCCCTTTGAAGAAAAGGAATTAAGCGTCTTTTAGCTGAAAAAAAACCTTTGAAATAATAAGAGAAAATGTCTTTTAGCAGAAGAGATACCCTTTGTACAAAAGGAGTATAGTCGTTTGAGTAATTAAGACATATAATCATCTAACAAGAGGCAGACAATGAAACGAGAAGAAGACATACGCAGCGAGCATTCCGTTAGGCTCTCCCCTCCTTCGGAGGGGTTGGGGGAGGTCCTCACCTTCCTTGGTACTGGTACATCCAACGGAGTACCCGTATTAGGCTGCAACTGTGCTGTCTGCAGGAGTAAGGACCCACGCGACAAGCGCTTACGTACCTCCGCTTTATTAGAGACAGCCACTACTCGCATTGTCATAGACAGTGGGCCCGACTTTCGCCAGCAGATGTTGGCACAGACATTCCGCAAGATTGATGGTTTATTAATCACCCACATCCACTATGACCACGTAGGGGGCATTGACGATGTGCGCCCTTTCTGTGCGTTAGGCGACATCGACGTCTATGCTAACGCAACTACTTGTGAGGGCTTACGACACAACTTTCCCTACTGTTTCACCGACCATTTATATCCAGGTGTACCTAAACTGAACCTTCATAGTATCCAACCTCATGCGAAGTTCGTCATTGGTGACATCGAGGTAACACCGATTACTGTAATGCATGGTAAGCTCCCCATCCTCGGTTACCGCTTCGGTAAGCTGGCTTACATCACAGATATGAAGACGATAGACGACGCAGAGTTGCCCTATCTCGAGGGTGTAGAGACTCTTGTCGTGAACGCATTACGATGGGAACACACGCACCACTCGCACCAACTCATCGCTGATGCCATCGCTTTTAGTAGGAAGATTGGTGCCAAGCGCACCTACCTCACCCACCTCACCCACCGTATCGGTCTACATGAAGAGGCGCAGAAGAAACTCCCTAAGAATGTCTTCTTCGCATACGATGGGCTTAGTGTGGGTGTTAGGTGTTGAGTGTTAGGTGTTGATGAAGTGCTTTGGTGGGTGATGGGTGTCGAATGTTAGGTGTTGATGATGTGCTTTGGTGGGTGTTAGGTGTTTAATGTTAAGTGTTGATGGTGTGCTTTGTTGGGTATTAGGTGTTTATTATTGAGTATTAAAGTCTACATGTTAGTAATATCATATTAAACATCCACAACAACAAACGTCATTGGTTTTCTCATAGCAGCTTGAGGCTCCCCTCCTTCGGAGGGGTCGGGGGAGGTCTTAGCAGCTTGGGGCTCCCCTCCTTCGGAGGGGCTGGGGGAGGTCCCCCCTACCCACCTCTCCCCTTGTCAACATTTTTCGTTCCCCTTGCATATAGTCCATGCCCTTTAACGTAGCAGACCATGCCCTTCTTCGTTCGAGAACATGCCCTTCTTGCATGCAGAAGACGCCCTTCTTGAGGCAAGAAGGGCGTCTTCTTCAACGCTATTCGTAACACATTGATTTCTTGTAGATTATCTACTCTTTCAGAGCCAACGCTATACTCTTTTTTAGAGGACATTTGGCTTGCAATTATGTAATGATTTTTTACTACGCTGACCACCTCCATGTGGCCTGGGAACGTGTATTATAACGCTCCGTGAACGCTGTGTGCTCTGTGAGAGATAAAACTCCCCCGCGAGTCTCAAAAATGTTCTTTTTCTCACAGAGAACACAGATGAACAGAACACATAGCATCTCACAGAGACATTAAGTCAACCGATTTCACAGAACCTTACAGCCACCTTTAGCAGCAACGCTCTGTGAACTCTGTATGCCGGAGGCCTTCTGTGGGCTCGAAACAGTGCGCCAAAAAGCTCCGTGAACTCTGTGCGCTCTGTGAGAGATAAAACTCCCCAGCGAGTTGTTTGTGTGTCATCTCATCAAGTGGGTGCGTTCTATTTCTCACAGATTTACACAGATGAACAGAACACACAAAGGCCAAAAAGATGATGGCCCCTCCCCCTTCCCCTCCCCCAAAGGGAGGGGCGTAATCACCGAGATACCCCTATAAGAAGGATGTAGGCTTTGCGTTGTCCCTTATTAGTATCTACGATAGCTGAAACGCTCTGTGTTCTCTGTATGCCGGAGGCCTTCTGTGGGATCGAAACTGTGCGCCAAAAAGCTCCGTGAACTCTGTGCGCTCTGTGAGAGAAAAAACTCACCAGCGTGAGAGAAAAAACTCTCCACGCCCCATGTAAGCTGCCCAGTAGGGGTAACCTCACATACTAACTACCAGTTGGCCCCTCCCCCTTCCCCTCCCCCGAAGGGAAGGGGAGTAATCACCGAGATACCCATGTGGCTAATCATCAACACCTAACACCCACCATCCAACACCCTTCAGAGGCCTCACCCCAGCCCCTCTCCGACTAAGGAACCTCCTTAATCGGCACAAAGTAATAAGTCTTACCAGCCACAAGGACGGTCCTTAAGCGGCCAGACTTGAAGCGACTCTCAAGATCGACGAGCCTGTCAAGCATCTCCTTATAGGCTGCCTCCCATTTACTCTCATCACATTTCTTACGTGTGATGTCCTTTACTCGTACGATGTTATTCAATACGTCAGAGCTTGGGACACTCAATCGATGATAGAAGACAGACGAGATAGACGACTTATTCTTCAGTACTGTGCGATAAGAAAGACGGTTGACTAAGTCGCTCTGCAGCTTAAAGTTCCTTCTCAACTCAAACAGTTGCTGATTAGAAAGAGAGTCGGCATGGAAATAAGGCATGAGGGCGCGATAGCCTTCAAGGAGGTTTTTCAACTCAACAGCATCAAAGAGATAACCCTCATCGTAGGTTGACAACTCCATAGGAGAGATTAACATCTCCTTGAAATAGAGGTCGTTGATGTTGTTCTTCTCTATGCTCTCAACAGGAACACCAGCATCTTTAGTGGTGTTAACCATCTCTTGTGTTGGGATAGCACGCAGTGCACCGTATTGGTTCTCAGCGTCGGTAGAGACCGCTACCAGTTTCTGGTTGCGCTCATCAATACGTACAAAGAGAGAGTCGAGGACCCTTGCAAAGCCAGTGTTCGTCAGCTCTGTATCAAGACGAGGATAGACGAAACCACCCGTCACAATGCCGTTCTTCGGTGCATCCAATACGAAAGCGTTCTCGCTCTCAGTACTGATATCGGTAAACAAGCCACCCTTCGACCAGTCAGAAGCACATAGATAGTCCTTCGCATAACTCATGTACTCAGAGGTGTTATTGTCTAACAAGGTCTTTGACTGTAGTATGAAGCTCTGGTAAGAAGGCGTCATTCTACCAAGCATCTGCGCTAAGAACAAGGTAGCAGAACGTGTGTACATCTCTGCGTTAATCTCAGAAGTAAACGTAGGGAACTCATCTGTACCCAAGATGATAAACACATTATTCTCGAACTTAGTATAAGGAGTCTCAGAGAATATCTTGTTCATGGCAGCATGGAAACCTGCGCCACCAGAGACAGGGAGCGTGTTGGGTGCTGTTGCATTAGCCAAGAAATCAATCCAACTACCAAAGTCGGATGTCAACGCAAGGTGCTTGTTGCTCTTATCCGACACGGCTGTAGCAGAAAATCTGACCTGACTGGCCTTGCCAAACTTACCCTCCAAGCCCTGTAAGGCATTGAGCAAGTTGCGCACCTGCATGCGGTCTTGACTATAGAATATCAGATGGATATTCATCTTCTTACTGTTCTCAATCAGCTGATCGAGGTCGGCAACCGACACATCCTCACCCTTAGCATTAACCATCATCGACTTCTTTCTGTCCCAAAGAGCGAGTGGCATATTAATAGCAATACGTGGGTCTTCATAGTTGCCCAAGTAGTTGCCGTCAGAAGTGAAGAGCAGGTTAGACCCAAGCTGATAATTGCCAAAGACAGGATAAGGCGAGTCGAGCAGGAAAACACGGTTCTGTCCTACCATCGCAATGAGGTCGGATGGCACCCATCCCAAGACTGTTCGCAAGGAATCAGACAGTGCTGGACGGTCCGCAACAAGTACGGCCTGTCGGCTGACATCATACTTATAAGCATAGACAATTTGCCCATCTACCAGCTTCCCTTTGGTCTTCTCAAGGAAGAAGGGGTCGTTATAGAGATTGAGCGAGTCCTTTGTGAAGAACGTCTTAAGGTCGGACAAGCGTGCAGCCCTTGTAGCACCAACACGATAGCGGAGCGGGAAGTTATTGTCTTTTGACACAAAAGAATGATTGAACTCCAAGACCGCATTCTTGTCAATCCAGCCTACGAAAGGCGACTTCTTAGCATCCTTAAAGTGAGTACGGCCACTGTAAAGGGGTGCAAAGAGTCCCTTAGGCTGTCCAAGTAGCTCTTGGTTGGCTGCTACCACCTTATAATAACCATTCTTCTCACCGATGACATAGAAAGGAGAGCCCATCTTCTGCTCGCTTAACACACGCTGTGCGTAGGGTTCAGCGTATGCTTTATTATGGCTTCTGTCGGAGAGTACGATATGAATATCGTTATTATCACGAACCTGTTGAGCCCCTGCTCCACCTACTGGGTAATTGAAACTGGTATGACCAACGGTCTTCGTCTTGTCATACCGAGCCACTTGAGCAGTGAGACATTGCGGTAAAGCAAGGCAGAAGACAAGTCCAGACAACCCATATAACGTCTTTATAAATCCTTTCTTCATTTTCCTATATTTCTTTGAGTTACTTCTATTTTAGTAATACGATGGAAGTCATCCACCTTAACATCATCTATGCTGACACGACTATAACGGTTACTTTCCAGATAATGAAGGCCTTGACAGTAGTCAGGGAATAGGTTATAGCGTTCGCCATTCACCTGTACAATCACCCTTCCACCATTGCCTCTGAGGTAGGTATCATTGATATAACCCATGTTAGAGCGCACTGCCTCTTGGTCTCTTGCGCCTGCATTGGCTATTGCCTGTAGGCGGCGTTTAATGTCGTTCTGCACCAATGCCAACGTGTCAATAGGTTCTTGCGGTTCAGCCTGTTCCTCTTCTCCCATGTCAGCAGGCACTGCGTCTACCTTATCAAGGATGGTAACAACCTGAGAAACAGGGTAGAGTGTGGTGTTAGTCTTAAGCTTCACGAGGTATTTACCTGGTTTATCATACTTATAAACGACCTGACGTTCGAAGGCGTCAATCGTTCCGCTCTCACCAAACTCCCATAACCAACTTGTCATACCATCGCCATCAGCGGAGAAGACAAGGCTTTCGCCTACGAAACCCTGCTTTGGTCCGACAATCTTAGGGACTGAGTCAACGGCCACGGTGTCCTTTGTGAGCTTGACAACATCAATCGTCTTCTCCTTGACAACCTTACCATCAACCTGCAAGGTGATGAGGTATCGGCCCGCTTGATGATAGGTATAGCTGATATTAGGATTACCAACAATACTATCCCCATTACCCATCTTCCATAGAACTCGCTTATCCACAACGGCAGACGAGTCGTTAACAATGAATTTCAGTGGCTCATTTACTTCCAACTGATTGTTCACATTCTGATCTTGGATATAGAAATCCAGATTCTTGTCTACCGTCCTTGAAGGAAGCAGCAAAGCAATCACAAGCCCCACAATAGCCAAGCCCGAGACGATTGCCAAAATGATTTTTTGTCTTTCAGTCATAATTATATTTATTGAATTTGAGTCTTTAGTTCTTCCAGAATACGCTTTCTATCCTCTTTGGTCTTCGATGCCCAATACAAGTTCTGCTTGATGTCAAAGTAGGCTTGAATGGTCTTGAAGGCCTGCATACAATATAGATACTTCGTATTGTAGGAATGTTGTCTGTAATTGTTCTGTAACTGCGACATCCTGTCCTTTATCTCTCCGATACGTTGCGTCTGCTGAATATCAAAGTTAAGGGAGTCGATATCGGTCTTGAGAGCCTTCATCTGCTCGGCCATCTTTTGTTGATCGGATAAGACAGCCTCAGCGTCATTGATCTCTTGAACCGTGTTCCCTGTCACAGAAACAGGTATAGGCATCACGTACTTACAGACTAATATGTATAACAAAGTCACTGAGAAGAACAGTAACAGCGTGAACTTTATGGTTGACCATATTTTCTCATCTCTTGTCATAATAATCTTCTGTTATTTATCTTTTCTTATTCTTCTTTATATCTTGTGCCCTTTGTATCTGCTCCATGATGTAGTCAAGGTCGCGCTTCTCGTCGAAGAAGGTTGCAGAAACATCTTGCGTCGACTGTAACTGATTGAACAGTACGTTATAGAGGACATAGCTGGTGGTGTCAGCATCAGCCTGATGAATCTCGTCTTGCATCCCCTGCCACTTGCGGGCAATAATCATCTGGTATTGAGCCTGCTCATTGTCCGTACGCTTCTGAGTGTAGAGATTATTCATATCTTTGAAGATCTCGTCCATACGATAGTTGTATCCCGCTTGCTTACGGAAGATGTCATCATAGCG
The DNA here is from genome assembly GCF_003043935.1 of Prevotella sp. oral taxon 313. Classification (NCBI taxonomy): domain Bacteria; kingdom Pseudomonadati; phylum Bacteroidota; class Bacteroidia; order Bacteroidales; family Prevotellaceae; genus Prevotella; species Prevotella sp. oral taxon 313. The sequence continues at coordinate 838,313 of NZ_PYXE01000001.1, read as the reverse complement.
AACCTTCTTCTCGTCTAACAAGCTGATGCCCCTCTCGGCTGTCTTTAACGTACAAATGGCAAACAGAACGAAGAGTAATAGAGTGAAACTAAAGATGAAGATGAAGGAACTCATCGCCTGTCGGCGTTCTTTCTTATTTTTCTCTGTCATTGTGAGTACCTCCTACTTAGTCCCAAACCTTCCATGATTTCCTCTCATTCTCAGACGCTTTACCGTTGTGTTCCTCGCTGATAATGATGTTCTCCTTGATGAGTCCGACGTATTCCAAGTCACTTAACTTCTGGAAGAGGGTGTGGATTACTTTGAGGAAAGCGTATATCAATGAGAATGACTGGCTTATCTCGCCATGGTTATAACTTATATGTGCCACCTTACTGGCATTGTTCATAAATTCAGAAGGACGTATGTTGGTCCACTCATCGAAGTATTGTAAAAGTGTTTCAAAGTCCTTCTCTGGTAATGAACGTAGTGTTGAAAGTAAGAGAGTGGCAAGCTCATTGGCTAAGTGTACGACGTGTATAGGTGCCTTCTCACCTAATATATACTTCAACTCGAAGATATGTCGACCGTAGAAGGCCTTAATCACATCGCATAAAGCAAAGGTATTGTCAGCCAAGACACTACGGTGTGGATTGGTAATGTTCTTTGAATAGACCTTCAAAGCATTATTATGCGTCTCCTCAAGGGTCTTCTCAAAATAAGTCAAGAACTCTGACGCCTTATCAAAGAAGTTCGTTTGCTGAATAGCAGGGATATAGTCTTCATCAACCGCAAAGGTTCCGTTGTCAACAACTATCTTACTTACGATAAGGCTATTACCCTCTAAAAAGGCTTTGTTAAGGTTCTGCTCTGCTACAAGCTGCAGTGTTATCTCTGGCAGAACATACGGATGATGCAGTGGAGTAGTCTCTGGATCAGGTACACCAACAGGCAACATTTTATATGGATTCACCGTTAGCATGACACAAACGACCTGTCGAGTCGATAGGTCAATATCCATATTCTGGAGTGTACCCTCTGGTACAAAGTCACCATAGAGGTCCTTTGTATAGGAGATATGGAAGCCGTTTCTTGTGACTGCATTACATGAGATTAAGCGCACAGTTAAGGTCTTTGCCGTCTCTCCTCGTACGTCTAAGACAACCGAATGGTCAGCTCCCTCCATGCTTTGTCCTAACCCATAATTATAGCTTGTGAGCGTGTCCTCCCTATTTAGTTTCTGCATTTCAACTACGTTATAGTAGGTTTCAAAGAAATGAGAACTATTAATCTTCTGTCCGTTAACCCAGTTAACAGGTAAGTGATCAATCTTCTTCATGCTGTATATCGTTTATGCTTTTTACTCGTTTTATATAGATAACTTGGTTCTTCTTAATCCTATTCTCTGAAGCAGTTCGCCGTGGGTCAAGCATCCTAATGAACAATGGATAGCGGAACCACTTGTTCGTATAGAATATCCAACCACTCTCTGAATTATCCATCGCTATGTCTATCTGTGCCTGTGGGAAGCGTCGGTTTTGGTCTTCTACAAGCCAATCAAACCAGTCACCTAAGGCAATCCCTTCTGCCAAACGTACTGAGAGCGTAGTATAACCATAGTCGCCAATATGCCTCTTAAGCTTTACCTTCACCGTTGTAGCCTTGAAGGTATCAAGCGTATCCCAGTAGTTACGGTTAAAGCCACTATGGTTGATGCGCCATAAGTCATATATTGGAGGTTGGATATTACGGAAGAAACGATAGCTTCTAAATACGAAGTAGGGTATAGAAAACCACCAGACAGCTGTCATAGCCCATGGTGTGTACTCTAATCCATTGCTAATCCAATCAAAGATAAGGTAATATGACCACATACCAAATATCCCTGACAATACCATAACAAGGATTTCCATAGCCATGTCGTCGTTCTTCTTACTGATAAACGTTCGTAGCGCCCACAAGTAGAAGAACCCAAGAACTAAGTAAGCAACAACTGTCAAGAATAGTCCTCCCCATACATACTCATTCCTAAGATACCCCAGAAGGGACGGAATAGCAAGGAAGATAGCCGTTATCAATGAGAAGACAATAATCCTCTTCACGCTCAACTGCTGTCGAACAGACTTCAAGGCACCCATGACAGATACCATGATGATTGCCAAGAGCGGTGCAAGTAAGTACTTTACAAAGAATAATATTAATGGTTTCATTATATGTTGTAAGTTCGTGTCGTAGCCTAAAAGCTATTGTTCTAAGCTAAGTTCTTTTATTATAAGTTCGTATCGTAACCCAAAAAGTTCTGTCCTAAGACAAGTTCTGTATTTGATGTTATTGTATAGATAAGCCTTATGTCTCTTGAAGAAAGGAGGAAGAAAGACAAGATATACCTTACTATCTCCATTTGCTTCTTCAGTCTACTCTCTGTCACACTATCGTGGAAGATAAGCTTCACCTCCACATCGTCTAATTCACAAAGCAACCGTCCATCAAGACCAGAGTCAACTCCTAACACACAGTCGCCCAAGTTCATATAAGGTAAGTCGTCCTCGTAATGATAGACATAACGCATCTGAGCATCTATATCACATACCGTCAAGAGTAGTTCCTCCAGTGCTGAGAGGTTTTCCTTATAGTCCTCCACCTTGCGAAGACACAGGAACAACTTATATCGTTCACCTGCTGTAAGGGGAGCCGACTTGGCAAAGAAGACATTAGTAAAGCTCTTGAAAATGACGTTCTCATACGGTTCATCAAACAACGTCAGCTGTCGTTCGAAGATAGACACACTATCATGGAACATCATTGTATCAAAGGGAGAGAAGAAGTGAACGGCTTGCTCGGCCTTCTTTCTATTCAAACGGATAGCCTCAACGACCTCCTTATTACTCATCCCAGGTGCACTCAGCGAAATAGGATGGAATAGGAACTCTGGCAACTGATGGTAGAAGCCATTGCGAGCGATGTTCAGTATGATTCGATCTCGTAGTTGTCCATCTTTATAAACCTCCTCTTTTTGCAGGTCGATGATGTCTTGCGAGTTCACACGACTATTCATTCCATGGCTCACAACAACCGTCTTATCCAGTAGATTCTCATCTGTAACGAACTGCAACTCAGCATAGAACACCTCTGCGATAAGGTTTCTGGCGTCACTATTACAGAACCTTTCTAAGTCTCTTTCAGATGTTGTTATACGTGATTCCATTGTAGATTGCCATCTTTATAAGTTGCGATAATATGGTCACCGGGCTTGATCATTTCTGATACTATCAGCTTTGAGATAGTCTTCTTTAGGTAGGTTCTTACCACACCAGCGATAGGGCGTGCTCCATACTGTGGTGAGAAGCCCTTTGAAGTGAGGTATGCAATGGTCTCTGGGGCCAAGTCTAACTGTATTTCCTTCTGCTCTAACAGCTGTTTCTGTAGGCGTGAGAACTGTAGAAGGAATATCTGTTGTGCAACCTGTTCGGTAATAGGTGAGAAGGGGACAACCTCCGTCAGACGACCTAAGAACTCTGGTCGGAAGTACTTCGACATCACTTCTATCAATTCGTTAGACGTTGGCTGGTGTCCTTTCTGTATCTGTTCTGCAATCCATTGACTACCAATATTCGACGTGAAGATGATGATTGCGTTAGAGAAGTCGCCTTCTCGTCCGAGCTTATCATGCACCTTTCCTTCATCCATAATCTGTAGGAAGATATCATAAACACTGCTGTGTGCCTTCTCGATCTCGTCGAACAGCACAACAGAGTAGGGTTTCTGGCGTATCTTCGTTACCAGTAAGCCACCCTCTTCATAGCCTACATAACCCGGAGGAGCACCATAGAGCAAAGCAGCAGAGTGTTCTTCCTTAAACTCAGACATATCGAAACGTATCATGGCCGTATCGTCATCGAAAAGAAGGTCGGCCAACGACTTTGTCAGCTCAGTCTTACCTGTTCCCGTAGGACCAAGGAAGAAGAACGAACCAATAGGTTTCTTCGGATCACTCAGTCCGCTTCGTGACTCAATGATAGCGTCAGACAGCGTTCGAATAGCCTTATCTTGTCCTTTGACTCTTTCGTGTAGCTTGGTCTCTATTCCTAACAGTCTATCCTTCTCTTGAGCCTGAATCTTACCGATAGGGATACCCGTATCGTCTGCTACAACCGACTCTATCTCTAACGAACTAACCTTCTCTATGCCTTTCTCTGAGAGCACTGTCAATTCGTTAAGTATCTTTCCAAGCTTATTGAGTTTCTCTTCTGTCGAGTCGTCATCAGTAAGTATATAGTTGTCTTCAACCTTTGAAGTCAAGACAACACTCACCTTATTAAATATAGTATAATAAAGTAGATGTAAATCGAAGTCGCTTACCTCTTCTATTGGCATTGCCTTGTATTTCTCATACTGTTCGACAAGCTGCTCCACAATACCTACCGCATTCTTGTTGCTCAATCGCACTGAAGCGGCCGTACTGTCTATCAAGTCTAATGTTGAGGCTGGTTGACTCTTCTCCTTATAATATCTGTTAGAAAGGTTATAAGCGCTGATGAACGATTCCTCCGTCATAGCCAGACTGTAAAAGGCTTGTAGTGTTGGCCTATGTCTTAACAATGCACTGCGAAGGATGTTAGGCTCAAGTTCTTCTACATTAATGATGTTCAACTTATTAGCGATGGAATGTTTCTCTACATGCTTACGATAGGCATCCATCGAGAGCACCATTAACAACGTGACAGAACCGTCACATATCTGTGCGTCAAGATTGTTGAGAATATAGGTGGCCGTTGTGGGATTGCCACTTTCAAGCAGTAGCTGCAGGTCGTCAATGACCAATACTCCACGGCTCTTAGCCTGGTTCATCTTTTGTAATACAGCTGTCATCTTCTGCGTTACTTCCGTCTCATTGCCCGACTGTGCAAGTACTTTCGACGTATTCAGGCCTACCAACGATGTCTGATTGATTATTTCATCTTGATTGATCTCCATCTCATGGGCAAGAGCCTTTATGATTCCCGTCTTTCCAACACCTGGTGCACCAACAAGGAGGATGCCTTGTCGCTCCGAACGCTCCAGTGTTTCCAAGATAAGACGTATCTCTTTACTGCGCCCGATAATCAACTTACCCTCTTCAAGAAGCTCTGCTCGACGGAGGTCGGACACGTATTGAATAGAACTACCCATATCCATCTCAGAGACAGGCGATAGTGGTGAGGTTGATGCCTCAAAGTATTCCATTATCTCATCTTCGGTCACTCCGATCGATTCTATCTGTTGATGAGAGTAGACAACACCGTCTCTTACGACGGCAGCGAATACACACAAGGCATCAACCGAGTCTGTTCCGAGTTTTATCTTAGACCGTTCGGCCTCGTCGAGCACCGTCTCCACCTCACGGTCAGGGATTATCTCGCCTGCATCATGCTCCACACCGACATACATCTCACGATAGGTTTCAAACCAATCGCTGACATACGCCACCTCTTTCTGCATTGAGTTGAGTATCTCACGCAGACCTGTTTGCTCGGTCAACATGGCTATGACTAAATGAGCTACACCAAATGAGAGGTGCTTATCTTGGTGGGCCATGGCCTTAGCCAACTTTATAGCGGCTACAAGACTGTTGCTGTAATTCTGTGTGTTCATACGAAATAAATCTTATAAGGGGTCTTATCTACAGAGCGTTTGGTCAGTTCTCGCTCTAAGAACAAGGTCATGGACGGTAAGTCGATACCCTCTTCTCTGCCTGAACGAGAGAGGGCTATTCTTATCTCTGTCGTCCTGATGATACCACGACGTACGTCTTTGGAGATAGCAATACCGTCTTTTACATCGACTGACTTTGCTTGTGGACCCAAACAACATAATACGAAGCTCTTTATATCTTCACGTGTTACGATCCTATCCTTCGTTAGTAAGCCATAACGGAGGCGATTGACAATCTCACGTTCGGTGTCGTGTGCATTACCACACTTGGTTGTTGTCTGGAAAGAAAGGCTCTCTGATAGGAAACGTTCGTTCTCTGCTTGATATACTGACGTTCGACTGTCTAAACCGTTAGCCAGGTCGGCATCGGTTATCCAATAGCGCACCTCGGCTTCTGCCGTACGCTTGTAAGGCTGCGTAAAGAGGAACGAACGGGGAATACTCTTGTCCTGAACAAAGTCGAAGACACCCTTTTCTATGTTCTCAATATTATTGTAGAGATTATTCAACTGGTCTGAGAGCGTGTCTATCTGTAGACTTCCAAAAGCACTACCATCCTCATGTATGAGTTGAATAAGCTTATGAATTAATGTGCGCGCATTGTCTGAGTCAAATCTCTCTAAGTTTCCAAAGTATAGGCTATAAGTCCCGACAGGATGCTCGTCATAGCACTGTCCCACGTCTATATACTGATGATTGCCATCGTCTTGGAAGGATTCTATGTTGAGCAAGAAGCGGTTGTCCTCACAAGGGAGGGCTACGATGTTTCCTCTTCGAGTGTAGTCATGTTGCATCGCGACGAGCTTGCGGTTGACCACGGGGTATGTGTTAAGTAGGAATCTTACCTTCGCAAAGTCGACACGATTGAACACCACTGGGAATTTCAACTGTAACCATACTAACTCTTCTTTCTCTTCTCCTTCACTCGTCTCCCACGCTGAGGGGTAAGTAGAGAAGGGGTTTGTCGATAGGAAATGGGAGTTAAGGTCTATCTGGATAAAGTTGTCGGCATAATAACTACTTATCTCATCAAAGTAATGATAGCGTTCGCACTGCTCGAGGGGGAACTCTGGCACCGATACACTTAGTTGTTCGCCCTGCCCGTCATAGACTTCTATGTCGCGCAAGAACGGTGAGAGACTGCCATCTTCGGGTAGGATGCACAAGACAAGACGCTTCGTTGAGCGCAACACGCTTTGTGTCATGTTCAGACCTATCCATACTGTCCCCTCTTCTGAAGGTATCTCTACGTCAGGAATGACCGGCCTGTCCACGCTTCTGTCAGTGTAATAGTTGATCTGTTGGTCGAAGGCTATCGCTCTGATCTTGGCGTTCACCAATGGATAATTGCTTAGAGGAGAGAAGTAAAGTTCGAGCCATCCCTTCTCAAACATCATCTTCCTTGCGTAAAAACAGTCGTTGGTCGTCAGCTGTTTCACCTCATCAAACTTAGGGTCAACACTCATCAAGGCATGAGAAGGAGAAGGGAGCGACCATTTCAAAGGTACCATCAAACGAGCCAAACGGCTTAGGATGTCGGCATCAGAGTCTACTATACTCTGATGGAGACGGCTACTGTTATAAGCTATTACGTCAAGTATGAGATCAATAACAGGGTCTATCTGACTTAAGTCTGTGATGTTCCACAAGTCCATTGCGAACATTCTTAGACGATCCTTTATTATCTGTTGTCTTTTATCTACCATTTTACTATTATCTTACGAACAATGATGTCTATCCTTGTCCACCATCGGTTGACTACATGGGGCCTCATCAGTAAAACACCATGAAGCATCGGAGAAGATTGCCCAACAAGACATGAAAGCGCCCTTTTCAGCATTGCCTATAACAGTCCTAGCCGCATGCAGCATACAACAAGAATACTGTTTCGAGCGTATTATATCGTTTAAGGCTATCAAACGTCCCATTGTCTTATTTCCTCTTCACTGTCAGTCGCCCCTATTGTGATATCGGACTAATATAAAGATGTGTACTGAAATTAAACTGTTGGTCGTTTCTGACGATAAGACCCTTGACCCATAAACGTACACGTTTACGAGCGTTAGGGAACTTACTACGTATGTCTTCCTCTACTTCAGTTAGTTCCACTCTTACTTCAACATCCTTCAAACGAGGCTCATACTTAGTTATGGTGGCTTCAAGTGACTGTCTGACCTTTTCTTCCCAATCCTCGTTCTTTAAGACTTGATTAAATTCTAAGTCCCAAATAACCGATCCGTAATCTTCCCTTCCCTCTACTTCACCACACCGGGAAACAACCAACATCATCAGATGTTGCGCTATTGATTCCTCATAAGAACATCGTTGAATCTGACCATTTAAGGCCCCTGACAAATCCAGCGGCAGTTTTAGATAGTTCATTCTACGCTTTTAATTGTTGTGCAAATATATATTATTTTTAATAGATATAGGTGTTTTTTTTAGGATTTTAATGATTTATAAGTATTTGATTACTAATCCTGTTAGACCTTCTGAACAGCTGCTTTTGTTATAAAACTTTATCTCTCAACACTTTGAATACTTACTACCTTTCTGCAAAGAGAGTATGACTGCAGCTCGTGTTATCATTATTTATCATCTCTGTACACCTTATTATATATAGGGCATCGCTCTATCCTACACTGAACATCGTTCTCTGCTAACGACTCGTCGCGCCTCCCCTCTCACCCTATCCACCTCTCCCATCGCCCATCTCTTCAGTCCTTTCCCCGTTCCCAAAGCCTCATAGAACCACAAAAAAATCATTACATCTTATCAAGCAACTCACCATCAAAACAAGCGTATAATATCCTCTTGCATCGAGCTTGTAACCTACAAGGAATCAACACATTACAGACAGCGTTCGAGAACATGCCCTTCTTGCCTCAAGAAGGGCCTCCTCTTGCCCCAAGAAGGGCATGTTCTCAAACGGAGAAGGGCGTGTTCTCGAACATAGAAGAGCGAAAAAAAATGACAAGAGGATAGGTGGGTAGAGGGGACCTCCCCCAACCCCTCCGAAGGAGGGGAGCCCCAAGCTGCTATGAGAAAACCAATGACGTTTGTAGTTGTGGATGTTTAATTTGATATTACTAACATGTAGACTTTAATACTCAATAGTAAATATCTAACACCCAACAAAGCACACCATCAACACCTAACACTCATCACCTAACACCCCAACTATCAACACCCAACACCCAACAAAACAATCCATCAACACCTAACACTTAACACCCAACACCCAACCCCCACCATCTGTCGCCCATAGTTAAAAAACTCTAAACCCCGTGGGGACCAATAGCTCAATACATGTTCAAAATAAAAACAATCAATAAAATATGATAAAAAAAACGCTTATAAAATTCTTTTCACATTTAAATTACGATATTTTCATGTAAATTTTATAGTTTTGTGCCTGATTATAAACATTCTTGTAAAGGATTAATATAAAACTTAAACATAAAAAACATGGCCATTTACGATTATGGAATTGGTGGTAATGAGGTAAACGTTGACGCTAATGAGTCAATTGCCGACATACCTTCCAACAGAACTTTATTAGTACAGAAATTAACCGACGAGGCTCCTGTAAGTCCTGAAACAGTGTACGGCTTGCAGACTGTAGAGGATGTTTTCGAGCACTTCTCACCATCTGTTAATGTCGAAATGCAGGACGACAACGGCGAGGACGTACTTGAGACGATGCGATTCAAGAACTTAGGCGACTTCAATGCAGATAAGTTAAAGGAGAACAGTGACTTCCTTAGTAAGCTTGATGTTGAAAAGGAACAGAATATAAAGATAGCTCGTCAGCTGTCATCAAACAAAGCCTTGCTGAAAGCCTTGGCTAATCCTGAAACACGACAAGCCATCTTAGACTTGTTACAGAGCTCACTTGACGAGGTTAATAACGCTGATGCTAAATAATCATCTTAATGAATTAGGAAATGGATAATAATAAAATAAAAGCGAAGGAACAGCAGGCTCCTGTTGTAAATAAGTCGACTGTTGCACAACAAAGTACCTCGTCTGCTGCTGCCGCACTTGATAAACTGAAGGAATACGGCGGTTTTACCTTCTTAGAAAATATCATTGACGGATTCTCTAATCTCAACCCTTCACGCAAAGCACGCCGTAACATCTTCCTCTCTGATGCGCAGTGGGAGAACGAACGTAAGGTTCTGGCCAATCGTTTGGAGGTCTGGATCGACCTCTTAAAGTCTGGTCAATCAGCTGAACAGATGAGAGATAAGGCGAAAGAAAGAGCCCTTCACGTTGAGGACTTACTGAATAAGAACCTTAATAAAGTTCTTGCTCGTACACGTGAGTTAGAGACGGCTTATCGCTCAGTGGCCCTCTTCTATCGTAACACGGAGAGTCAGAAGGTGAAGAACATCACGATTGTCAATGCCGAGATGGACCAGTTGACAGACTTGGACAACCCGCTCTTCATCGACTATATCAGTAATGAACTGAAACAGAACTTCGACCGCTTAGACCTGCGTCGTAACTATTCTCTGCTTGTCATCCCAGGCTACTTAGGCTCAAACGCAGTGCTTGACAAATGGGGAAAGATTGCTCATAGCAATAAGGTAATGCTCCTTACTGACTTCCAAGACTTGGAGACTCCGGATGATGTAGTAGACATCTTCTTTAATGCCGACCACTCTGGTGGCGACATCTATAAGTCGAATATCATCATGACTTGTAACTGGCTCTTAGGTAGACAGAAGGTTGTTCAGGTAGGAGAAGAGGACAACCTCTATGTTCCGGGTTCGTCTGCTCTTGCTGGAAAGATATACAGTACACTGATGTCACAGGTCGTTGCTGGTAAGAAGTTCGGCGGTCTGAACGATGTTGAGAGTGTCCATTTCGACTTGAAGAAGAGTGAGATTTCGGAGATTGAACGCATGGGTCTTGTACCGATGGTTAATGAGTATAGCAAGGTGATGGCCTTCTCTGCTAAGACACTCTTCAATGGTGACAACCTTGGATTGCAGACTTACTCAGTTGTTCGAGTGTTCGATTACATCTCTAAGGTGCTCTTCGACTTCCTAAACCGCCGTGCCTTCGAGAACTGGACCACCCGTACTGAGGCCGACTTAAGGAGCCAGATTGTTAAATTCCTTGATAGTATCCAAGGTCCTACACGCTTGATTGAGAAGTTTAGGGTCATCAGAATTGAGCAAGACCCTAATCAGAAGGACCGTGTCTTACTGGACATCCACATCACTCCTTACTTCCCTGCAAAGAGCTTTGTGATACAGTTAGAGGGCCGAAAGGGCGAGGAACCAGAGGAAGCTAACTGGGAAAGCCAGTATAAACAAGATAAATAAGCTATCACTTAACACGTCTTATTAAGTGGAATGAATGCCGTTAACCATCGGTGTTCATTCCACTTTTCTATTTTGAATACTAATGGTTCACGAGGAGGAGGACAAGTTGACGAGTTTACAAGTTGACGAGTGGATGGGTTGACAAGTAGTTGGGTTGATAGAGATAGAGCTTTAGCGGTTTTTACAAGGTCATTGATAAGTCGCTGATTGACTAATGTTTACAAATATATATTGGTCTTACAATCTTCAAAGTGTTACTTTCATTTTGGGTGATAGAGCGTAGGTAAAATAGAAGAAAACGGTTGAAGAAAGAAGAGAAGAATACTACTCGGATACGACAGGTTTGTGAAAACAATCGGACACTTTCGCTTTAAGTGCATAAAAAGGGGCTTATCATTGGCATTTTTCAGAATTTATGAGTAACTTTGCCATGTGGCAGTGTGCACTTACCTAAGCCGTAGAGAATTACACTTCACAACACACAAACAAGTTATAAACGGATTATTGAATGAAAGAATTTATCATATCTGATGTAAAAACAGAAACAGCAGTACTCGTAGGTCTCATCACCAAGGAGCAAAACGAGGATAAAACGAAGGAATATCTTGATGAGTTAGAGTTCCTCGCTGATACTGCTGGGGCGGTTACTGTGAAGCGGTTCACGCAGAGAGTGACGGGTCCAAGTGCTGTCACCTACGTCGGCAAGGGTAAACTGGAGGAGATTAGAGACTATATAAAACTAAAGGACGAGGAGGAGGAGCCTATCGGTATGGTTATCTTCGACGATGAACTGTCGGCAAAACAGATACGTAATATCGAAAAGGAGCTCGGTGTCAAGATATTAGACCGAACCTCGCTCATCCTCGACATATTTGCTATGCGCGCACAGACAGCCAATGCCAAGACGCAGGTGGAGCTGGCGCAGTATCGTTATATGCTGCCTCGCTTGCAACGTCTGTGGACTCACCTCGAACGACAAGGAGGTGGTTCTGGCTCTGGAGGAGGTAAGGGCTCGGTGGGTCTACGTGGTCCGGGTGAGACGCAGTTAGAGATGGACCGACGCATTATCTTGCAACGTATGACCCTTCTAAAGCAACGTCTTGCAGAGATAGACAAGCAGAAGGTGACACAGAGAAAGAACCGTGGTCGTATGATTCGAGTCGCTTTAGTGGGCTATACGAACGTGGGTAAGTCTACTACTATGAACCTTCTGGCTAAGAGTGAGGTGTTTGCAGAGAATAAGCTCTTTGCTACGCTCGACACTACTGTGCGTAAGGTCGTTGTGGATAACCTACCTTTCCTGTTGGCTGACACCGTAGGCTTTATCCGTAAGTTGCCCACTGACTTGGTCGATTCATTCAAGTCTACACTCGATGAGGTGCGGGAAGCCGACCTACTCTTGCATGTTGTGGATATCTCACATCCTGACTTTGAAGAGCAGATACAGGTCGTCAACCAGACACTCAGCGAACTGGGCTGTGCTGACAAACCGTCTATGCTTATCTTCAACAAGATTGACAATTATCATTGGATAGAGAAAGAGGAAGACGACCTCACCCCTGCTACGAAGGAGAATATGACCTTGGACGAACTGAAGAGGACTTGGATGGCCAAAGAACACGACAATTGTCTATTCATTTCGGCTAAGAATAAGGAGAACATCGACGAGTTCAAGGAGGTTCTCTATAAGAAGGTACGTGAGTTACACGTACAGAAATATCCTTATAATGACTTCCTCTACAATATTGAAGAGGAATAATGAGGATAGGCAATAGGCCTAATTGCTCGATAGGGCCTATTGGCCTTATTAGCCCAATAGGCCCTATAAGGCCAATAAGCCTAATAAAAACAACCAAAAGAGATAGTTTATGCAATATCGTTCCCTTACCTTTGAAGAGATAGAAACCCTCGAGAGCAATAGCTGTTGGGCGGAAGATTGGAACCGAGTAAAGGTTGCTGAGGATGGATTTCAAGCCAAGTTCTTCCATAGAGTAATGTTCTATGGAGACATACAGTTGGGTTGTGTGCAGAAAGAAGTTGAGATAACAAAAGGCTTTGTCAAGCATTCTGGTATCAACGATGCGACCCTACGTAATGTAACCGTTGGTAATAACTGCCTGATAGAGAAGGTCGGCAACTATATTAATAACTATACTATTGGGGACGATTGCCTCATCTCTAATATCTCTGTCATGGAGACTACGGAGGGAGCAACATACGGTGAAGGTAACCTTATATCGGTGTTGAACGAGGTAGGAGACGGTAATGTCATCTTCTTCCATGACCTTAATAGCCAGTTCGCAGCCTTTATGGTGAAGCACTTCAACGACAAAGACCTTAAGAATGCCATACGTAGACTGGTCAAGGAGGAGATAGCCCGCACCAATCCTGAGCGTGGTACGATAGGTAACAACGTAAAGATTGTCAACACAAAGGAGATTACCAACACTGTTATTCAGACCGATTGCGAGATATCAGGAGCCAGTCGTCTGAGCGACTGTACCATCCTCAGCTCCGAGTATGCCAGCGTCTACATCGGAACGGGCGTCATCTGCGAGAATTCTATCATCTCTGATGGGTCGAGCATAGTAAATAGTGTGAAGATGCAAGACTGCTTCGTGGGTGAAGCCTGCCAGATAAGCAATGGCTTCACAGCCTCACAGAGCGTCTTCTTCGCCAATTCCTTTATGTCAAACGGTGAGGCCTGCGCTGCCTTCTGTGGCCCGTTTTGTGCCTCACATCACAAGAGTTCACTGCTTATCGGTGGTATGTTCTCTTTCTATAACGCTGGTTCTGGCACCAACTTCTCTAATCATGCGTATAAGATGGGACCCATGCATTGGGGCATCTTAGAGCGTGGCACGAAGACAGCCAGTGGTAGTTATCTGCTTATGCCAGCAACTATCGGTACGTTCTCCGTATGTTTCGGTAAGCTGATGCACCACCCTAACACGACTGCCCTACCTTTCTCTTACCTCATAGCAGAGGCCGACAAGATGTATCTCGTGCCTGGTCGCAACATCACAACAGTTGGTCTTTATCGTGACATACGCAAATGGCCGAAGCGTGACATGCGTCCACAGCAGACACAAAAGAGCATTGTTAACTTCGACTGGCTATCCCCCTACTCTGTTGGAGAGATTTTACAAGGTAAGAAGATACTTGAGAATCTACGTCAGGCAAGTGGTGACAATGTTTCATCTTATAACTATCATGAATACGTCATCAATGCTTCCAGTCTACGAAAAGGTATCAAATATTATGACATCGCACTGCGCATCTACATGGGAGCGGTACTGAAACGAGCACATAAATGGGGCTTCTTTGGTAAGCCACAGACCGAGGTTGGACTCGGACGATGGGATGATCTCTCTGGCCTTCTACTCCCTGTTTCAGAGGAGCGGCGCCTCATCGAGGATGTAAAGAACGGCTGTCTTGAAACGATAGAAGAAGTAGTTAACCGCTTCGAAGAGATTAACGAGAACTATCGCATCTATCAATGGGCATGGACCTATCGCATGATTCTGGAATACTACGGCATCAACGAGATCACTCCAGAGTACGATGCACGTATCAAACAAGACTATATCGAAGCTCGCCGAGCATGGATAGCTGAGATAAAGAAGGATGCCGAGAAGGAATATGAGATGGGTGATGTAGACAGAGAGGTCTTTGAATCATTCGTCCACAGCCTCGACCATGAGGTTGACTTTGAGAATTAGCATTACATTCACTACCTTATTATAATAATAAACAAATACTGATTGTATGAAAAAACATTCCCTCAACAGTTCCCTTATCAAGGGACTAAGCTTAGGACTAATGTTCCTATTTGCATCAGTGACGGTCTATGCGCAGCATTACAACTATGAGAGCGTACCGAACGACCCGATGCAGACACGTATCTACACGCTGAAGAACGGTCTAAAAATCTACCTTTCCGTCAACAAAGAGAAGCCTCGTGTACAGACATACATCGCTGTGCGCACTGGTTCTCGCAATGATCCAAAGGAGACAACAGGCCTTGCACACTACTTAGAGCACCTTATGTTTAAGGGTACTACCCACTTTGGTTCATCTAATGTAGAGGCAGAACGCCCTTACCTCGACTCTATAGAGGCTCGTTTCGAGCAATATCGCCGTATCACAGACCCTGCTGCTCGCAAGCTGTGGTACCATCAGATTGACTCTATCTCACAACTTGCAGCTCGTTATAATATCCCGAATGAGTACGACAAGATGATGACCGCCATCGGTAGTGAGGGTACTAACGCTTATACATCAAATGATGTAACGTGTTATGTAGAGAATATTCCATCCAACGAGATAGACACTTGGGCAAGAGTTCAGGCCGATCGCTTCCAGAACATGGTTATCCGTGGATTCCACACAGAGTTGGAGGCGGTGTATGAGGAGTATAACATCGGTCTTTCAAGCGACTGGCGTAAGGTCTATGCAGCCCTCTTCGCAAAGCTCTTCCCTACCCATCCATACGGTACACAGACAACTATCGGACTCGGTGAGCACCTGAAGAATCCTTCAATCACCAATATCAAGAACTATTTCAAGAAGTATTATGTACCTAACAACATCGCCATCTGTCTTTCAGGCGACCTCGACCCAGACAAGACAGTAGCAGCGATTGATAAGTACTTCGGCAGCTGGCAGCCAAGTGCTCACATCGACGTACCACAGTTCCCAGCCCAGCCTGTACTCACAGCACCCGTCGACACGACTGTTATTGGTAAGGAAGCTCCTATGCTCTTCATGGGTTGGCGCGCTGAACCAAGCAATTCTCAACAGATTGATACATTAGAGATTGTAGCACAACTCTTGTCTAACGGACAGGCAGGACTCTTCGATCTCGACCTCAGTCAGAAGATGAAAGTACAAGAGATAGAGGCTGGAGTGACCGATATGAACGACTACTCCGTCTTTTATGTCTATGGACAGTCTAAGAGCGGACAGACTTTACAGGAGGTGCGTAGCCTTGCTTTGGATGAAATAGAGAAACTTAAGAAGGGAAACTTCTCTGATGATCTGTTGCCATCTATCGTTAACAACTACAAGCGCTACTACTATACGCAGTTAGATAACAATCAGTTCCGTGCGAAACAGTATGTGGATGCTTTCATCAACCACAAAGACTGGAAGCAGGAGGTCGATAAGCTCAATCGCATCTCAAAGTTGACAAAGGCCGAGATAGTAAAGTTTGCTAATCAATTCTTCCGTAACGACTTCGCTTGTGTCTACAAGGAACAGGGCAACGACACCACTATCAAGAAGGTTGAGAAGCCTACTATCACACCTATCCCTACCAATAACGACAAGCAGAGCGATTTCCTTAAGGAGATTGTAAACACCAAGACAACGCCTATTCAGCCACAGTTTGTTGACTTCAAGCGTGACCTTACGAAGGCAACAACCAAGAAAGGCTTGCCTGTTCTCTATAAGCAGAACACAAGCAACGACCTCTTTACAATGTGCTTCGTACTTCCTTTCGGTTCTGAGCACTCTCCAATGCTCAGCTATGCAAGCGGTTATCTCGATTACTTAGGTACTAACAAGCTCAATAACGAGCAGGTAAGACAGCTATTCTATAAGCTTGCTTGCGATTATAGCATCAGTGAGAGCTATGACCGTTCATACATCACACTGAGCGGACTGAACGCTAACTTGCCACAAGCACTTGCTCTGTTGAACAACTTACTCAACAATGCTAAGGTCGACAAAGAGGCTTACGAGCTTTATGTTGACCAAGTTGTCAAGGCACGCAAAGACAATAAAGCAAACCAGAAGGCTAACTTCTCTGCACTAAGAAACTATGCGTCTTTCGGTGAGTATAACCCAACACGTAACATCATCAGCGAACAGAAGCTGAAAGCAATGAACCCACAAGAGTTCCTTAATGTGTTGAAGAGCTTAAAGAACTACAAGCAGACCGTACTCTACTATGGTCCTTCAAGTCTGAAAGAGGTCGACCTTCTTGTCAGCAAGACTATTCAGTCGCCTAAGAAATTTGCTGAGGTGCCTGCTGCAAAACGCTATACAGAGCAGACAACTCCTAAGAACGAGGTTATCATTGCACCTTACGATGCGAAGAACATATACATGGTTCAACTCCATAACCAGAACCAGCAGTGGTCTGCCGACCGTGCTCCTATCATCGCACTCTTCAATGAGTATTTCGGAGGAGGTATGAATGCCATCGTCTTCCAAGAGTTACGTGAGGCACGCGGATTGGCTTATTCTGCTTATGCACAGTATGATTCGCCAACCCGTTTGGGCGATAGTGAGAGCTTCTACACCTATATCATCACACAAAACGATAAGATGATGGACTGCGTAGGCGAGTTCAATAAGCTCCTCAATAACGTCCCTGTACGTCAGAGTGGTTTCGACCTTGCAAAGCAGAGCTTGATGAAGAACCTTGCTTCACAGCGTACAACAAAGTACTCTGTACTGACCGCTTATCTTGCTCTACAGCG
Organism: Prevotella sp. oral taxon 313; assembly: GCF_003043935.1. Taxonomy (NCBI): domain Bacteria; kingdom Pseudomonadati; phylum Bacteroidota; class Bacteroidia; order Bacteroidales; family Prevotellaceae; genus Prevotella; species Prevotella sp. oral taxon 313. Next base: position 820,819 of record NZ_PYXE01000001.1, on the reverse strand, counting down.
TTTAGGCCTCGATAGCTCATTGAGTGAAAAGATCTACAAGGCCCTTCCAAGTCTGCAACTGCAGGATGTTATCAACTTCGAGAAGGAGTATATTGCTAACAAGACCTTCAAGTATATCATCCTTGGTAACGAGAAAGAGCTTGACCTCAAGGCCTTAGAAAAGATTGCACCTATCAAGAAAGTGACAACAGAAGAGATTTTCGGCTATTAATAAACAGTAAGAACAGAATACAAAAACATATTATAAACAAATAGAACAAAACCTGTCTGCCCTAACAACAAAGGGCAGACAGCTAAACAAAACATTATGGCAGAGTTCAAGTATGCACCAATGTTCCAATTGGGCAAAGATGACACTGAGTACCGCCTCGTATCTAAAGAGGGTATCAGCGTTGGTGAGTTTGAAGGTAAAGAGATTTTGAAGGTGAGCAAGGAAGCACTTACCTTGTTGGCACAGGAGGCTTTCCACGATTGTGAGTTCATGCTTCGTCGTGCACACAATGAGCAAGTTGCGAAGATACTGACCGACCCAGAGGCTTCTGAGAACGACAAGTATGTTGCGCTTCAGTTCCTTCGTAATGCAGAGACGGCCGTGAAGGGCGTGTTGCCTTTCTGCCAAGATACGGGTACGGCTATCATCCATGGCGAGAAAGGTCAGCAGGTTTGGACAGGCTTCGAGGACGAGGAAGCACTCTCTCGTGGCGTTTTCAACACCTTTACTGAGGAGAACCTACGTTACTCACAGAACGCTCCTCTGAATATGTATGACGAGGTTAACACGAAGTGTAACCTCCCTGCACAGATCGACATCGAGGCTGTTGAGGGTGCTGAATACCGTTTCATCATGGTAGCTAAGGGTGGTGGCTCTGCCAACAAGACCTATTTCTATCCAATGACCAAGGCTACTATTCAGAATGAAGGTACTCTTGTTCCTTTCCTCGTTGAGAAGATGAAGAGCCTCGGTACTGCTGCTTGCCCTCCATACCACATCTGCTTCGTGATTGGTGGCACTTCTGCAGAGAAGAACCTCCTCACTGTTAAACTCGGAAGTATCAAATATTACGACAATCTCCCTACTACTGGCGACGAGACAGGACGTGCTTTTCGCGACCTCGACCTCGAGGAGAAAATCCTCAAAGAGGCTCATAAGATTGGTCTCGGAGCACAGTTTGGTGGTAAGTATCTGGCTCATGACATCCGTATCATCCGTCTGCCACGTCACGGTGCAAGCTGCCCTATCGGTATGGGTGTTAGCTGTTCTGCCGATCGTAACATCAAAGCAAAGATTAATAAGGACGGTATTTGGTTGGAGAAGATGGACACCAACCCTGGTGAACTAATCCCTGAAGAGTATCGCAAGCCTGGAGAAGGTGCGAAGGGCGTAGAGATCGACCTCGACAAGGGTATGGATGCTGTTCGTGCTGAACTGACAAAGTATCCTGTTTCAACACGTGTTAACCTCAAGGGTACTATCATCGTGGCGCGTGACATTGCTCACGCTAAGCTCAAGGCACGTTTGGATGCTGGCGAGGAATTGCCTGATTACATCAAGAATTACCCTGTTCTCTATGCAGGACCAGCCAAGACTCCAGAGGGCTACCCATGTGGTTCAATGGGACCTACCACTGCCAACCGTATGGACCCATACGTTGATGAGTTCCAGGAGCATGGTGGTTCACTCGTGATGATTGCAAAGGGTAACCGTACACAGGCTGTGACAGATGCCTGCCAGAAGCATGGTGGCTTCTACCTCGGTACTATCGGCGGTGTAGCCGCTGTCCTTTCACAGAGCAGCATCAAGAGTATTGAGTGCGTAGAGTATCCAGAGTTGGGTATGGAAGCGGTTTGGAAGATTACCGTTGAGGACTTCCCTGCCTTCATCCTCGTCGACGACAAGGGTCATGACTTCTTCAAAGAGCTGAAGCCTTGGACTGGCTGTAGCTGCGAGAAGTAATCCTACACATACATATCACGGCTCTACCAACGATGGTTGTAATCGTAATTCGTAGGAGAGGACATCCCCTCTCCTAACGAAACGTGGGTATAGCCTCATCTTACAAAGCGGTATAAGACGTACATTCTCGGCGTCCTTATACCGCTTTTTTATTTGCTCTTCTCTCGAAAAACATCACCTTTTCAATAGTGAAATATCTTTACATAATAATGTGATAAGTTCCACTAAAACCGCCTAAGCCACTCCTCTCTATCATTACCGTAACTCTCACAGCATCAACAACTTGCTAAACACGAAAGAAGAAGACGCTTTTCTAAGTTCAAGAAGGGCGTGTTCTGCATGCAAGAAGGACGTGTTCTGCCTGCTAAACAGGCGTCTTCTACAAGGGAGAGGGGCGTATTCTCAAACCGAGGAGTGAATTTTCTTTACATTACAAGCAGATTATATGTGTTTATAAATGTCCTCCAGTTCATCGGACAGCACGTTAGGAATACTCACATAATATGTTTACCTCTCAATAAAACAACACACAAGTAAAACGCTGCGGAGTTTTTTCTCTCACAGATCTCACAGATTTGACAGACCCATTTGGCGCACTTTTCGAACTCACAGAACGCCTCCGGCATACAGATATCACAGAACGTTTCAGCTAAAGATGGCTGTAAGGTTCTGTGAAATCGGTTGACTTAATGTCTCTGTGGAATGCTGTGTGTTCTGTTCTTCTGTGTTCTCTGTGAGAAATAGAACGCACCCACTCGTATGAGATAACACACAAACAACTCGCTGGGGAGTTTTTTCTCTCACAGAGCACACAGAGTTCACGGATTTTTTTGGCGCACTATTTCGAGCCCATAAGATACTGGCCCCTCCCCCAACCCCTCCCCCGCAGGGAGGGGCATAGTATGTGAGGTTACCCCTATTGGGTTGCTTGCATGGGGCGTGGTGAGGTCTTTCTCTCACAGAACTCACAGATTTAACAGAGCCTTTTGGCGCACAGTTTCGAGCTCACAGAACGCCTCCGGCATACAGATATCACAGAACGTTTCAGCTAAAGATGGCTGTAAGGTTCTGTGAAATCGGTTGACTTAATGTCTCTGTGGAATGCTGTGTGTTCTGTTCTTCTGTGTTCTCTGTGAGAAATAGAACGCACCCTCTCGATGAGATTAGGCCTATGAGGCTTGCTGGGGAGTTTTTTCTCTCACAGAACTCACAGAGCTAACAGAACCTTTTAGCGCACAGTTTCGATCTCACAGAAGGCCTCCGGCATACAGAATTCACAGAACATTACTGCTAATGAAGATACCAATAAGAAGGTAAAAAGCAGCCTACATCCTGTCTATAGGGGTATCTCGGTGATCACTCCCCTTCCCTTCGGGGGAGGGGTCGGGGGAGGGGCCAACTGGTTATTAGTATGTGAGGTTACCCCTACAAGACTGCCATTAAGGGACATAACGAAGCCTACATCCTTTTTATAGGGGTATCTCGGTGATTACTCCCCTTCCCTTCGGGGGAGGGGCCGGGGGAGGGGCCGCTATTTTTCTGACCCCTGTGTGTTCTGTTATTCTGTGTAAATCTGTGAGAAAAAACACACCAAGACACTCATACAAGACTTCTAATAAAGGACAATGCGAAGCCTATATCCACTCTATAGGGGTATCTCGGTGATCACTCCCCTTCCCTTCGGGGGAGGGGAAGGGGAGGGGCCAGCTGGGGCCGGGGGGTGTTGGATGTTGGGTGTTAGGTGATGATGTTATCTTCTGTCATCACTATTCTTTGTAAGAGAACATCAATCTTCATCAATGTAGAAAGATTTATTCTTTTCAAATAGTTGCGCCGTATTGAATTTTATTATATATTTGCAATAGATTAGATAATACCGTCAGATAGAATGCAGTTAGGAGCACAGAACATCGTAGAAAAATAACTTTAAACCAAGAAAAGATATGATGGACATCATTGTAATATTACTGATGAGCTTACCACTAATCGTTATCGGCAGCACTATCGGACCTGATTCTTCTATCAATTTTGGGTCAAGAATACCGAAAGCGAAACTTAAAAGTGAGGAAGGACTTAAACGGCTGAGGAGGATAAAGATAGCACTAATATTAGCTGGTAGCATCATCCTCGTCGGTGGCTTCACCTGTTTTGTCTTTCATTGGGAAACTTATCAACTTGTCGTCATACTCATCCCTGAGATAGCAGCTATCGTTTACATGCTGTTACAACTGTACATGATAGAGAAGAAAGGGAAAAGCTTGCTCGTGCTCATGCTTTCGATCATTGTGATATTAGGTATGATCCCTCTCATTGCAGCCCTCCCAATCACAGGGAACGACAACGACACGATGATTAGAAATGATACGCTGTTTATTGAAGGGTCGTATGCTAAGGAAATACCGATAGCAAGTATTACACAAGTAGACGGCAACGCTACCGTGCCACCCATTGGGGTAAGAACAAACGGGATGTCACTTGGCGAAATTAATATGGGTCATTTCAAGACCGAAGAAGGGCAGGATGTGCTATTATACTTACATTCTGATGATACGAATGTGACACATATCACGACAAAGAACAACGAAGATATCTACATTAACTTCAATGATTCGGCACAGTCAGTAGATTTCTCTAATAAGCTGAAAGCAGCGTTTCGCCAACAAACCAAACACAAATAAGACTACATCTTAAACTCATCTAAAGACAAGTATTCAGCGATTAAGAGCCTCTAACAGTAGGGGTTCTATCAGCTTTCACAGCCGTGATGGTTTGTGAAAGCTGTTCTTGCATATTCATAATAAAGTGTAAATGCGTTAAACCTCTTATTTCCTGCAGCTATTACAGTGTTTTTTACTACCTTTGCAGAATAAATCCTTGTCAAGAGACAACGGACGAAAGTATCAATCGACAATAATAAATCATACAGAGATAATCATGTTAATAGACTACAAGAAGGTAAACATATATCAAGATGAACGCTTAATTCTGAAAGACGTTGACTTTCAAGCAGAAACAGGAGAGTTTATCTATCTCATTGGCCGGGTTGGTTCGGGTAAGAGTTCGCTGTTGAAAACACTCTATGGCGAGCTGGACATTGACAGTGAAGACGCAGAGAAGGCAGTCGTACTTGAGGAGAGTATGCCCAATATCAAGCGTAGTCGCATCCCTTCCCTACGTAAGCAAATGGGTATTATCTTCCAAGACTTCCAACTCTTACATGACCGTTCTGTAGCAAAGAACCTCAAGTTTGTCTTGCAGGCAACGGGCTGGAACGACAGTCAAAAGATTGACCGCCGTATTGATGAGGTGTTAGCACAGGTGGGCATGACCGACAAGCGGACCAAAATGCCAAGTGAACTCTCTGGTGGAGAACAGCAGCGTATTGCCATAGCACGTGCCTTGTTGAATATTCCAAAGATTATCATTGCCGATGAACCGACTGGTAATCTCGACCCAGAGACGGCTGCCAACATCGTTAGTATCCTCAAAGACACTTGCAAGGCAGGGACGACAGTTATCATGTCAACCCATAACATCAACCTCCTCGACCAATTCCCTGGTAAGGTCTATCGCTGTCATGAAGGCGAGCTTACCCTCCTTACCGACAAGAAGCAGGTGTGCGAATTAGCCGAAGAGACGGCCCCTGTAGAGACTATTGACGAACAAGAGCCAAACGATTAAGCCCGTAGAGCTCAGCAAAAATCCACATATAGAAAGATTGAAGATGATGAAAGTAATGAAATTTGGAGGTACCTCTGTTGGTTCACCAGAACGAATGAAGAGCGTAGCCGCCTTGATAACAAAGTCAGGAGAGCCAACATTCATCGTGCTCTCAGCAATGAGTGGAACGACAAACACACTGATAGAAATATCTGACTACCTCTATCGCAAGAACCCAGAGGGTGCTAACGAACTTATCAACAGCCTCGAACAAAAATATCTCGGACACGTTGAAGAGCTGTATTCGACTGAGGAATACAAACAGAAGACACGCCAGTTCCTTAATGAAGAGTTCAACTACTTACGCACATTCACCAAGGATCTCTTCACTTCGTTCGAAGAGAAGAGCATTGTAGCACAAGGTGAGATACTCTCAACCAATATGGTTGTGAACTATCTAAAGGAACAAGGCGTTAAAGCAACATTACTTTCTGCACTCGACTTCATGCGCACTGATAAGAATGCGGAGCCTGACGCACAGTATATCAAAGAGCATCTGACAGCCATCATGGACGAGAACAAGGGCTATCAGATATATATCACACAGGGCTTCATCTGCCGTAATGCCTACGGAGAGGTGGACAACTTGCAGCGTGGTGGCTCTGATTATACGGCTTCACTCGTAGGTGCTGCTATCAACGCTGAGGAGATTCAAATATGGACAGACATCGATGGTATGCACAACAACGACCCACGTGTGGTGGAGAAGACCGAGGCTGTGCGCCAACTGAACTTTGAAGAAGCATCAGAGTTGGCTTATTTCGGTGCGAAGATTCTACACCCTACCTGTGTTCAACCTGCTAAGTATGCGGGTATCCCAGTTCGTTTAAAGAACACGATGGACCCTGATGTGGAGGGAACTATCATCAATAACACATTGGTAAGGAGGAAGATTAAAGCCGTGGCAGCCAAAGACAATATCACAGCCATCAAGATTAAGTCAAGCAGAATGCTTGGTGCTTCGGGCTTCCTACGTAAGGTGTTTGAAATCTTCGAGAGCTATCAGACTTCTATCGACATGATTACTACCAGCGAGGTGGGCGTGTCTATGACTATAGAGAACGATAGCCACCTGTCTGAGATAGTAGATGAATTGAAGAAGTATGGCACTGTGACCGTCGATACAGATATGTGTATTGTATGCGTGGTGGGCGACCTCGACTGGAGCAATGTAGGCTTTGAGACGTTGGCAACTGACGCAATGAAGGACATACCTGTACGCATGATTAGCTACGGTGGCAGTAACTACAACATCTCTTTCCTTATCCGTGAAGAAGATAAGAAACGTGCCTTGCAGTCGCTCTCAAGCGTACTCTTTAACTAAGGCAAGAACTGATAAATTCACAATAAGTATTTATCCGAAGGAATGAACGCCCTCGCCTGTTCATGACAAAAGCAGACAAGTGGACATACGAGGGCGTATGTCTCCTCTATAACTCAGATAAACACTACATCACGACACAACACACATGACACAAGAATTCCCTATTGATAAGTTTAATAAGATGGAGACTCCATTTTATTATTACGACTGCAACCTCCTAAGGGAGACCTTGCAAGCTATTAACAATGAGTTGAAGACGTATGAGAACTTCGTCGTTCACTATGCTGTTAAAGCCAATGCGAACGCTAAAGTACTGAACATTATCCAACAGGCAGGACTGGGAGCCGACTGTGTCAGTGGTGGTGAGATACAAAGAAGTTTAGACTGTGGCTTCCCAGCAGACAAGATTGTCTATGCTGGTGTGGGTAAAGCCGACTGGGAAATCAACCTTGGTCTGGACAAGAACATCTTCTGCTTCAACGTAGAAAGTGTCGCTGAGTTAGAGATTATCAATGAGTTAGCAGCCAAGAAGGGCAAGATAGCCAATGTTTGCTTCCGTATTAACCCTGACGTAGGGGCACATACACACGAGAAGATCACCACTGGTCTGGCTGAGAATAAGTTTGGTATTGCGATGCAGGACATGCTCCCTACCATCCTTGAAGCAAGCAGGATGCCGAACATCCACTTTATTGGCTTGCACTTTCACATCGGTTCTCAGCTGCTCGAAATGACGGATTTTCGCCACCTCTGCAGCCGCATCAACGAGATACAAGACCATCTGGAAGAGGAGAATATAACGATTAAGAACATCAATGTTGGCGGTGGATTGGGTATCGACTACGACCAGCCTGACAGCCACCCCATCCCTGACTTTAAGTCTTACTTCTATACTTTCGCACGCTATCTAAAGTTAAGAGACGGACAGAAGTTACACTTTGAGTTAGGAAGAGCAGTCGTTGGACAGATGGGAAGTCTCATTACTCGCACGCTGTATGTCAAACAAGGGATGGCTAAACAGTTCGCTATCGTAGACGCAGGAATGACCGACTTGATTCGACCTGCCCTCTATCAAGCAAGCCATAAGATAGAGAATCTATCCAACGACGGCCCTTTGTCCACCTATGACGTGGTGGGTCCGATATGCGAATCGAGTGATGTTTTTGCAAAGGCAATAGCCCTCAACACCGTACATCGGGGTGACCTGATAGCAATGCGGTCTGCTGGTGCATACGGAGAAATCATGGCTTCGCAATATAACTGTAGGAAGTTGCCTGCTGGTTACACCTCCGACGAACTATAAACAATAACGAATTAAATCAATGTTCACTTTTGATAATACAACCATCATAGCCTCAGTAGTGCTGATACTGGTAGCAGTACTGACCTCATTGTTCAATCCCTTCTTTCGAAGAGTGGGGATTGTTGCGTATGGTTTACCATCTTCTACCAACGAAAGTGACGATACAAGCACAGAAGAGGAGCCTGAGGAAGAGGGAAAGGAAACGATAGCGGAGCTTGATGACAAGGCTGAGGAACACCCGTCACTACCCCCTATCTCAATTATCTTCACGCCCCACGACAATGCACAAGAGCTTGCAAAGAACCTCCCACTCTATCTGAATCAGGACTATCCAACAGACTTTCAGGTGATTGTCGTGGCCCCTCAGAATGATCATGAGACAAGTGATGTGCTCAAGCGCTTTGCTTCCAACACCCATCTATACACCACCTTCATCCCTGAATCGTCTCGTTATATGAGCAAGAAGAAGCTTGCCATCACCTTAGGAGTTAAGGCTGCAAGGTATGATTGGGTCTTAATGGCTGACATCTGCTGCTTTCCTACGGGTGATAACTGGCTGCAAGCCCTTGCAAGAAACTGCCAAGAAGGGAAAGAGCTCGTTGTCGGCTACACCCGATACGAGGATGAGACGCCCGACTATCGACGCTTTGAGCGTCATTACTTAGCCCGCTATTTCATGCGTGAATACCAGCATAACAGGGCCTATGCATGCCCTTTTAATGCCTTAGTGTTCCGTAAGAAGACCTTCTTACAGGCTGAGGGATTTCGTGGAAACCTCAAGTATATACGTGGAGAATACGACTTCATGGTGAATAAGTATGCGAAGGCTGATAACCTGACGTTCGAGAACTCGGATGAAGGAACGCTCATTGAAGAGGCACCAACAGATAAGGTTTGGCTCGGAGGACACCTCTTCTATATGGAGAATCGCCAACACCTTGAGCGGACAACACGCCATCGTCTCCTCCCTTACATCGACCAGACGGCACTACATGGCAATTATGTGTTGCAGTGTGCAGCACTCGCTGTCTCTTACCTCCTCGGTATGTGGACCATTACAGCAGCTGCCGGACTGGCACTTATACTATCCCTTATCCTCCGACTAACCATCGGTAAGAAAGCATTACGCCGTTTCGACTTAGACATCCCAGCATGGAAGATTATCCCATACGAGCTTGCCATTGCATGGAAGCACCTTGGTTATAAGCTAAAATACCATCGTGCAGACAAGTATGACTTCATCTCTCACAAACTATAAATGCGCATTATCCATTACATAGACAGTATAAAGGCAGGCAATCTGCTCTCTGATCAACTGCTGCGGCTCACCTCTGCGCAGGAAGAATATGCTGATGTTAAAACGATTACACAACAGGGTGATTTCAAGAAACTCCTTGCTGATTTCCGACCCGACATCGTTCATATTCATTCTTGCTGGCAGTATCATATTGCGTCCTACGCTAATTGGGCTGCAAAGAAGCATTGTGCCGTTGTCTTCTCACCGCATTGGGAACTTAACGAACGGGCAAGAACAACGGAGCAGGGCATGAGGAAGAAGGTTAAGACCCTACTCTATCAAGCCAAGATGGTGCAATCAACTGACGCTCTCCTCGTCAGCAACGAGCATGAAAAGCAAGAGATACTGTCATTGGGATGGACGAAACGCATTGATATCGTGCGTGATAGCGTATTAAATAGTACGTTGACAGATGACGAGATGGCACAACAGACGATAACATTCTATCGTAAGGTGCTCGACACACGTTACCAGTTTGTCATGACGGCAATGGAGAAAGACGCCATCCCAAGCCTCCTTCACGTTGGCTTAGCAGAGGAGTCTATACACAACCTCCTACCGAGTGACCAGCTTCTCAACCTACGAAGCCTCAACCCAGAACAATGGAGAAGAGTCTTACTCTATGCTGATGACGAGGGAGTAAGGGAGATTGTCGATAGTGCTATCAGCCGTTTACAACTCAACGCACCCGCCATCGACACCGCAGTTATCCGTCGTTTCCCATTGTTACGACCCAAGGAAACAACGTCGGTGGACACTGACAAACTCGTTGGGAACCTCCCCATGACCCGTCAAAGGCTTGATGACTATACAAGCAAAGAAGACGCTATCTTCAAGCAGATAGCTACCATCATTGCAAACACACGTCAGATAGAACGGAAAAAGAGACTGTCACTACGCTTACTAACTGATTTATACAAAGTTATAAAGTATAATGACTACGACGAAGACCGCTTAGCAGAAGTGCTTCGCCACCTGCGTCTCTATCGCTATTCATGTCGGATGATACAACTACTGGCGGAGAAGACGCTCCTAAAAGAGGGTTTTATGCCCTTCCCTCCACGCAATGATAGGAAGACAAAGGGCATGATAAGAAACAATTTCGAACAAAGACATTGAACATGACAAAGAAGAAATACGACTTAAAAAAGGATGAACGATATCTACGACTCTTAGCTAAATCGTTCCCAAACATCGCTGAAGCATCTACAGAAATTATCAACCTTGAGGCCATCGCACACCTTCCTAAGGGTACTGAACACTTCCTTGCTGATATTCACGGAGAGCATCAAGCCTTCCAACACGTACTGAAGAACGCATCTGGCAACATCAAAAGAAAGGTGAACGAACTCTTCGGTGAGCGACTGAGGAACGTGGAGAAACAGGAACTATGTACCTTGATTTACTACCCAGCACAGAAGTTAGAGCTCGTTAAAAAGCAAGAGAAAGACATCAAGGATTGGTATCATATCACAATACACCGCCTCGTTGAGGTTTGTCGTGACGTATCCAGTAAATACACTCGCTCGAAGGTGAGAAAGTCATTACCAGCCGATTTCTCTTATATCATACAAGAGTTACTACACGAACATGCCGACGACAAGGATAAAACCGACTATGTGAGTGCGATTATCAAGACGATTATCTCCACCGGACGGGCCGACGACTTTATCATCGCTATATGCGAGGTTATCCAGCGATTAGTCATCGACCAGCTGCACATCTTGGGTGATATGTACGATAGAGGACCGGGTGCTCACATCGTGATGGACACTTTGAAGAACTATCATAACTGGGATATCACGTGGGGTAACCATGACATCCTATGGATGGGAGCGTCTGCAGGTAACGATGCTTGTATCTGTAACGTCATTCGTATTGCTCTTCGCTATGCTAACATGGCTACTATCGAGGACGGATATGGTATTAATCTTATCCAGTTGGCCACCTTCGCAATGGATGTCTATGGTGACGATCCATGCGAGGAGTTCATCCCGAAGGTGTCAAAAGATAATCCGCTCGACGAGCGTAGCTTGACTCTTACGGCACAGATGCACAAGGCTATCAGTGTTATTCAGTTCAAGATTGAGTCGCAGATGATAAGCCGTCACCCACTTTGGAAGATGGATGACCGCCGCCTCCTCAATGCGATTGACTATAAGAAGGGTACGATTAAACTTGATGGCAAGGAATATCAGATGCGCTCATGCAACTTCCCTACCATCGACCCTAAGCACCCCGACAAGCTGACTGAGGCTGAACAGGCTCTCATCGACCGCCTTCATCAGTCGTTCACGGGTAGTGAGAAGCTACGTAGTCATATCCGCTCTCTGCTCCGTCATGGCTGTATGTATAACATATTCAACCATAACCTTCTCTTCCATGCGTCTATCCCGCTCACCGAAGAAGGGAAACTAAAGGAGGTTGAGATAGAACCGGGTGTGAAACTGAAGGGTAAGGAGTTGCTCTATCAGACAGGTATGAAGATTCGTTCGGCATTCCAGTCTAACAACGACCTACAGACAGAAGAGCAACGACAAGACGCTATCGACTTCTTCCTCTACCTATGGTCAGGACCAGACAGTCCGCTCTTTGACAAGGCTAAGATGGCCACCTTCGAACGCTATTTCATAGCCGACAAGGAGACACACCACGAGAAGAAAGGATATTACTTTGAGATGCGTGACAACGAGGAAATTGTCGACATGATTTTAGACGAGTTCGATGTGCCTCAGCCTAACCGTCATATCATCAACGGTCACATGCCTGTTCATGTCGTCAAGGGCGAGAACCCTATCAAAGCAAACGGTAAGTTGATGGTGATTGATGGTGGTTTCTCACAGGCTTACCATAAGGAGACGGGTATTGCGGGCTATACATTGGTGTTCCACTCACGTGGTTTCCAACTCGTACAGCACGAGCCTTTCACCTCAACTGAGGATGCTATCAAGCGAGGAACAGACATTGTTTCGACCACACAGATTGTTGAGATGAACCAACAAAGGCTGCGTGTAGAAGATACCGATAAGGGTACAGAGCTACGCTTACAGATAGAAGCACTCGAGGAACTCCTCTATGCCTATCGAAGTGGCTTCCTTACGGAGGTAGAAAGAAAGACTCCACAGAAGGTATAAGTCGAATAGAAGGGGCGCACAGTGTGTGTCCCTTCTTCTTTTTCGTCATCTTTCTGTATCGCACATTACCTGTCTACATTAGCTAAAAACATTCTTCTAATACCTTGAAAATCAAATCCTGAAATACTAAAAATAGGTGAGCTTGCACCTTTTGAACTACTGATACGAAGCATGGGGAGGTTTTTCTCTCACAGAGCGCACAGATCTAACAGAACCCATTTGCGCACAGTTTCGAACCCACAGAACGCCTCCGGCATACAGAATTCACAGAACGTTATAGCTAAAGGTGGCTGTAAGGTTCTGTGATATTGGTTGACTTAATGTCTCTGTGAAACTTTGTGTGTTCTGTTCTTCTGTGTTACTCTGTGAGAAATAGAACGCACCCTCGCTATGAGATTAGGCCTATGAGACTCGCCGGGGAGGTTTTTCTCTCACAGAACTCACAGATATAACAGAACATTTTTGCGCACTGTTTCGATCCCACAGAAGGCCTCCGGCATACAGAATTCACAGAGGCCTCACCCCCAGCCCCTCTCCGAATGGAGAGGGGAGTAGTATGTGAGGTTACCCCTTTTGGCCTGCTGATGAAAGGAGATGGGCTGCTAAACATCTGGAGGACATGTAGGGGTATCTCGGTGATCACTCCCCTCTCCATTCGGAGAGGGGCTGGGGGTGAGGCCTCTGTTGGCTGTAATGTTCTGTGAGTTCTGCCGCCCGCAAGGGCTCTGTGAAATGCTGTGTGTTCTGTTCATCTGTGTTATTCTGTGAGAAAAAGTACGCACCCTCGCTATGAGATGACACCCAAGCAAATCACTGGGATGTATTATCTCTCACAGAACTCACAGATTTAACAGAGCGTTTTTGGCGCATGCGTTTGTTCATTGGAAATTTTTTCTCTCACAGAGCGCACAGAGTTCACGGAGCTTTTTGGCGCACATTTCGAGCCCACAGAACGCCTTCGGCATACAGAGAACACAGAGCGTTTCTGCTAAAATTGGCTGTAAGGTTCTGTGAGTTCTGCCGCCCGCAAGGGCTCTGTGAAATGCTGTGTGTTCTGTTCATCTGTGTTATTCTGTGAGAAAAAGAATGTTTGAGAGCAGTTGGGGGAGGCTTTTCTCTCACAGAGCGCACGTATGCAAAAGTCGTAGGGTGCATTTTCTCTCACAGAACTCACAGATTTAACAGAACCCTTTTGCGCACAGTTTCGATTCCACAGAATGCCTCCGGCATACAGAATTCACAGAACGTTTCAGCAATTGTAGATACTAATAAGGAACAACGCAAAGCCTACATCCTTCTTATAGGGGTATCTCGGTGATCACTCCCCTTCCCTTCGGGGGAGGGGAAGGGGGAGGGGCCAGCTGGGGAAGGGGGAGGGGCCACTAGTTTCAGTGATACCTTTTGAGGACAGAAAGTGTAAAGCTATTTCACAAAACCACCCACCTCTCCTATCGTAGAGAGGCTCTTCTACATTGAAGAACATGCCATTCTTGAAACGAAAACATGCTCTTATTGAAGCAAGAAGACGCCCTTCTTGAGGCAAGAAAGGTGTGTTCTCAAACGCTATCCGTAACCTTCTGATTCCGTGTAGGTTGCAGACATGATAAGAAAGGACATGACACCCTTATCCCAAGGGTGCATTACTTGAAGAGATGTAAGGATTTTTTACATCTATTTCGACCACCCCCACGCATCGAACAAAGCAACAAAAAAAGCGAGGAACCCCACAAGGAACCTCGCTGAATATGATTGATAAGATTGGATTATCCGAAGTTATCGTACATAATAGCATCCTGATCAACACCAATACTATCAAGATAATCAGTCACAGTCTTGATGAGCATTGGAGGTCCACAGAGATAGTACTCACAGTCCTCAGGTGCTTCATGATTCTTAAGATACTCATCACGGATACAGTTAACTGCAAAGCCAGTGTAATACTTTACTCCAGCCTCATCAGCCTTAGGGTCTGGACGGTCGAGAGAGAGGTGGAAATGGAAGTTAGGATACTCCTTCTCAAGCTCCCAGAAATCCTCAAGGAAGAACGCCTCACTGAGTGATCGCGCACCATAGAAGAAGTGCATCTCACGGTCACGAGTATGGAGTGTCTTCGTCATGTGCATAATCTGCGCACGCAAAGGCGCCATACCAGCACCACCACCAATCCATATCATCTCCTTACCAGAGGTGAAGTTAGGATGGAAATCACCGTAAGGACCGCTCATCATTACCTTATCACCCTCCTTAAGAGAGAAGATATAGGTAGAACCGATACCAGTCGGTACGTTCTGGAAACCAACCTGCGGACGTGGCAGAAATGGTGGTGTAGCAATACGAACAGTCAGTGTGATGATATCACCCTCAGCCGGATAGTTCGCCATAGAGTATGCACGAACAGTTGGCTCTGGGTTCTTTCCCTTCAAAGAAAGGAGATTAAATTGCTTCCAAGGACCGAGGTATTCCTCCCCGATATCGTTCTTATCGAAGTCCTTATCATAGTCGATGCAGTCGTAGGCAGGGATAGAAATCTGTGCATAAGAGCCTGGGATGAAGTCCATGTGTTCGCCAGGAGGCAAGGCAACCTTGAACTCCTTGATAAAACTTGACACATTCTTATTAGAGATAACAGTACACTCCCACTCCTTAACGCCCATGACAGACTCAGGAACCTTGAGTGACATATCACCCTTCACCTTACACTGACAACCCAAGCGCCAGTGGTCTTTGATCTCTTTACGGCTAAAGTGAGGACGCTCAGAGTCGAGAATCTCACCGCCGCCTTCTACTACCTGCAACTTACACTGCCCACAGCTACCCTTACCACCACAGGCAGAAGGGAGGAAGACACCGTTCTCATTCAGCGTAGACAATACCGAGCTACCCTGATCGACGGTCATCTCCTTATCACCATTAATAGTTAATTTCACCTTTCCACTTGGGCTAAGATACTTCTTAGACACCAATAGGAGAATCACCAACACGAGGATGGTGATAAGGAATACCACAATACTTATTGTTATGAATTGTCCCATTGTTTACTTAAATTTTAAGTCCTGAGAAGCACATCATAGCCATTGCCATCAGTCCTACAGTAATAAATGTAATACCAAGACCCTGTAAAGGCTTTGGTACATCAGAATACTCCATCTTCTCACGAATAGCACCCATTGCCACGATGGCCAGTGTCCAGCCGAGACCAGAACCAGTGCCATAGACAAGTGCATCCCATACAGTTCCGATATACTGGGTGCTTGCTGGGTCGAGTCCTATACGCTGTTGCATAAAGAGGGAAGCACCCATGATAGCACAGTTAACGGCTATCAACGGCAAGAAGATACCCAATGCGCCGTAAAGGGATGGTGAGAACTTCTCGACAGCCATCTCCACAATCTGCACGATACCTGCAATGACGGCAATAAAGAGGATAAAACTAAGATAAGTAAGGTCGACTCCCTCTGCAAGACAGTCTGGTCCAAGGACCTTAGTCAGCAAGAGATAGTTGAGAGGTGTGGTCACAAGCAAAACGAAAGTCACAGCAACACCAAGACCCAATGATGTCTTCACGCTCTTAGAAACGGCCAAGTAAGAACACATACCGAGGAAGAACGCAAATATCATGTTGTCCACAAAGATGGACCGGAAGAATAAACTAATAAGATGTTCCATAATTACTTCTTGTCTTCTTTATAGAAATAAGCACGATGAACCCAAATAACACAACCCAAGAGGATGAGTGCCATGGCAGGCATTGACATCATTCCGTTGTCCATATAACCCGCATGATAGAAGCTCTGTGGCAAAATCTTGAAGCCGAGCAATGAGCCACGACCGAAGAACTCACGGATAGCACCCACGATAACAAGTATCATAGCGTAACCTAAACCATTGCCGACGCCATCGAGGAAACTTGGCCATGGCTTATTGGTCATGGCAAACGCCTCAAGACGTCCCATAAGGATACAGTTGGTAATGATAAGTCCTACGTAGACAGAAAGCTCTACACTCACATCGTAAGCTACCGCCTTAAGAATCTGACTAACAATCGTTACCAACGCAGCCACAACCACTAACTGTACGATAATACGAATACGATTAGGGATGGTGTTGCGGATTAATGAAATAATAACATTTGAGAATGCCGTGATAATAGTAACGGCAAGTCCCATCACAATCGCCGGCTTCAGCTGTGAAGTAACGGCAAGGGCAGAACAGATACCGAGGACTTGGACCATGATAGGGTTGTCCAAATTCAAAGGGTTGCTGAACACCTCTCTATTTTGCTTTGAGAATAAATCCATATTCTTATGTTCTAAAGATTAGAATGTTATTTGCTGTTCAGGAATTTGACGTAAGGTTGAAGTCCACCCTTGTCTGCATGGAACATTTCTGTCACACCGTTACTGGTAAGCGTAGCGCCTGTCACGGCATCAACCTGTGTCGATGGGTCTTCAACCTTCTTCTCTACAGAAAGGGCAATCTTCTTTGTGTCGTTGCCAGAGAAGAGGTGCTTACCCTTGAACAAATCCTGCCATGCCTTGTTGTCCTTGATTTCGGCACCCAGACCAGCAGTCTCGCTCTCATGATTGAAGTAGGCTCCAAAGACGGTTTTCTTATCTCCATTGATGGCGATAAAACCATTGATTGGTCCCCAGAGGCCATTACCATAAACAGGGATAACATACTTATCTTCACCGTTTACCTTACAGCGGAACAAGGCAAGTTTGCCCTCCTTGGCATCCTTACTATTCAACTTAAAACCAGCATCAACGCCACCCTGCTTACCAGCCTTAACTACCTTACCATTAGCATCGATAATGTCATCGGCCACGATAATCTTCTTCCAGAGTTCAACAGCTTCTTCGTTGCTCATATTACGGTCCTGATTGAGCGCAAAGAGAATTTGCTTCTGCTGATCAAGCTGTACGTTAGCATCCTGCATAGGCTTCAATGCTTGGAACACAAAAGCAAGCAAAAAGGCTACAATCAGCACGAGGATGGCAGAATAGATAATTGTATAAGAATTACTATTAGTTTTCATTTTCATCGTCCTCCTTATTTATTTAGCACGCTTAGCGCGCTTGCTGATGTTTGACTGAACTACACAGTAGTCGATGAGGGGGGCAAACATATTACCAAAGAGGATGGCAAGCATCATACCCTCTGGGTAACCTGGGTTTAACACACGGATGATGATAGCCATCGCACCGATGAAGAAACCATATACCCACTTACCTGTCTCTGTACGAGCAGAGGTCACTGGGTCGGTTGCCATAAAGACTGCTCCGAAACAGAAACCACCCAAGACAAGGTGCTCATACCAGTGGATTGGCGTTGCACCAGTTGACTGGAAAAGAAGTCCCATCACTGTTCCACCAAGGAAAACACTGAACATTGTCTTCCAACTGGCGATGTTCGTCCACAGAAGGATAACTGCTCCGATAGCGATAGCGATAACAGAGGTCTCGCCAACAGAGCCTGGGATGAGTCCTACTACCATATCGCAGATAGGCGTGTTCACCGTTGTCCCTTGTGCAATCTCACCCAATGGGGTTGCCATAGTGAAGCCATCAGGCAAGGTGTAACCAAGTCCGAAGATAGCATCCTTTGCCACCCAGATACTGTCACCAGTCATCTTACTTGGATAAGAGAAGAAGAGGAAGGCACGTGCAGCTAATGCTACGTTAAAGATATTCATACCTGTTCCACCAAAGATCTCCTTTGTGAAGATAACAGCAAAGGCCACTGCAAGCACAAGAATCCAAAGAGGTGTGGTCACAGGGATAATCAATGGTATCAGAATACCTGATACAAGATAACCTTCCTGAATCTCCTCACCTTTCCATTGTGCCCAAGCGAACTCAATACCTAAGCCGACAATGTAAGATACAAGGATTTTTGGCAACAACGCAAGCATACCATAGAGGAACATTCCCCAGCAGGTAGCATCAGCCAACTTACCAGCTGCTAATGCGTTCTGATAGCCGATATTATACATACCGAAGAGCATAGCAGGTACCAACGAAAGTACTACTATACTCATTATTCGCTTCGAGTCAATAGCGTCATGGATAGAAGTTCCGCTCTTTGATGTCTCGTTAGGAACATAAAGGAACGTCTCGAAACCATCGAAGACACTCTTGAAAGCGTGAAGCTTTCCGCCCTCCTCAAAGTTTGGGCGTATCTTATCGAGATAATTTCTTAAACTCATAATACTTTTATTATAGGGTTCTTAAAGTCCAAAGTTTCTGTCTCTAAAATTGTCACAAAGCCTCTGTAAGATTCTCGTCAGACTCGGATTACGTACTTTCTGGTCCATAACTGCCGATTGACTGACCGTTGATAACATTCTAAGAAACGTTGTTTGAAACTATAGTTAAAGTTATTGTGGGCTCATGACCCCTATGCATTCTCTTTTCTAAGGATGTCCAAGCCTTCACGCACAATCTTCTGCAATGGTAGCTTAGAACTGTCTACGAACTCAGCGAGGGCGAAGTCTTCTGGGCTAACCTCATAGATACCCAACTGCTCCTGGCTGTCGATATTGCCTGAGAGAATAGACTTAATGAGGTATTCACCATAGATATCCATTGGTAGAACACGGTCGTACTCACCACTCATAATCATGTGACGCTCACCACCTTTGAGTCGTGCGTCGAGGTTATAAGCCTTCTTACCCTGCAACCAAGTGAAGTAACTGCGAGAAGTAGAGAAGTCTTTGAAACGAGGAAGCATCCAACCGAACATCTCATGTACGTCGTCACCCTCTGGGATTAACGTTACCTCGGATGTATGTGCCCCTATAACAGACTCGTCATTGGCAATGACACCAGTGAGAGGGTTACCATTGAGGATACGAACATGACAGCCATCAGCTATGTTACCTGCCAAGATTAGACTTAAAGGAGTTCCTACGAGTACATCGACATAACCCGTCTGCTTCACCATACTACCTGCTATGGCAACACGACGAGTGAGGTTTACTTTACCAGTATTGAACAATCGTCCGAAGAAGATCACAGCTGTTGGGTCAACGGTCCAAACCACTTCTCCCTTATTGACTGGGTCGATGTGATTTACTTGTACACCCACATTACCTGCTGGACAAGGTCCGTCGAAAACGGTTACCTCCACATCCTTTGCAGCGGTCAACGCCGTTTCTGTCTGCTTAGCACCAATCCCTAAATAGACCTTAGCAATCTTAGAAAGTGCAGTAAGCCCCGTCTGGAAATCCTTCTCCTGCCCATTTAACTCATATTCGAAGTCACCCTGTAAAGGTTTATCACGAAGAGCAGACACGAAGATAGCCTTAGGAGCAGTGTCAGGACGTGTCGCAACAGCGTAGGGAAGTTGGTTGATATAACCGAACAATCCCGCTTGAAGCAAAGACTCCTTGACGTTGTCAGCAGTTAAGCCAGCAACATCTTTTACACCAAAGTCAGCATATTCTTGCTGCGCATCAGGAGCAATCTTCACACGTAACACTTTACGTCTTTCTCCGCGTTCAACGGCTGTTACCGTACCACTAACAGGAGAAGCAAAGCTAACCTCAGTGCACCCTTTGTCAACAAACAACGGGTCACCAGCTCGGACATGATCCCCTTCTCGAACTGTCACCTTCGGTGTTAGCCCTGGGAAATCATCAGGAACAACAGCGTATTCCGTTGGTGAAATCATAGGTAACATTTGTTCCTGAGCGCGTCCTGTAAGGTTAATGTCTAAGCCCTTTCGTAACTTAATTACATTTGCCATAACAATGATAATGCGTTTTTAATTATTTCTATTTAATCTTTTTCAATGCTTAACAAGCTAAACAAAACATAGCGTTACTCATCCCTTTGTCTTGCTGTACGAAACTTAGCCTTAGCTTTTAATAATGCAAGCGAGGGCAAAGGAAGGTCACTTTAACTTTGCCGAGCGTAGCTTATCTTGTGCTTAAATAATGCAAACGAGGGCAAAGAAGGGTCACTTAACTTTGCCAAACGTAGCTTATCTTGTGCAAATGTAGCAAAAATTAAGCAGATTTGGCACATTTATATATAATAATTTCAGTATAAAACGGTTTTTTTGTAGTTTTGTAGACGCATTGAAGAAACTTAGAACTATTATACGATGGGTTATATGGACCATAGCGGGTCTTTACATAACCATTATCGTACTGCTGCATATACCAGCAGTACAGACTTTCCTTGCACAGCAGGTTAGTGACGCAGCAGGCAACAAGTTAGGAACAGAAGTACGTGTTGGGCGCATTGATTTAGGCTTTATCAATCGCTTTGTATTGGACGATATTCTCATCTATGACCAAAGTCACAAGAAGATGTTATCGGCATCACGTGTCGGTGCGAGAGTCGATCTCCTTCATCTTCTACGGACGGGAGAAATAAACATCTCGTCTGCTCAAGTATTTGGTTTACAAGCAGAACTATACAAGAAAAGCAAGGATTCCAAACCAAACTATCAATTTGCATTAGACTCATTAGCATCGAAAGACACTACACGTCACACCCCTCTGCACCTGTCAATCAATAGTCTTGTCATCCGACATGGCCGTATTAAGTATGACTGTTTAGACTCCCCATCCACGCCTAACCAGCTGAACTTGAACCATATCAACCTCAGTGACATCTCGTCATATCTCATTCTTCACAAGCTGAATGACACAAGTGTGTGGGTTGACCTTCGTACTTTGTCTTTCAAGGAGGCTGCGGGATTAGAGGTGAAGCAGTTGGCTTTCGACTTAAAAGCCAATCAACAGCAAGCCACGTTGCGTGACTTTGTGTTCAACAGCACCAATAGTAAGATTGGATTAAGCACCTTACAAACCTCCTATAAATTGAACAATAAGAAGCTTGATATCAACTCTTTACGATACGACATCAAGAACTTTAAGGCACTCATTCAGCCTTCTGATTTCACGTCAATATTCCCCGAGCTTAAGGCATTAACAGCAAGCTACACAGCATCCTTAGATATTCAAGGGACAAGTCGGTCGATAAAGGTAAAACAAATTAACATCTCTGACCAATCCCTCTCAACGCAAATAAGAGCCAAAGGATGGGTCAGCAACCTACAAAAGAAGCCCACTTGGGATTTCTCTTTCTCGCCCTTAAAAATTAGTAGCAATACCCTTCAGACTGTTGCTAAGCTAACCCATAAACCGCTTCCTAAGGTATTGAACAACATAGGCAACGTCTACTACCATGGTACCTTTGCCCATACTGCAGGGAAGTACATAGCCAAAGGACAGCTAAAGACAGATGCTGGAGCCCTTCGTCTATCCACGGTTGTTCACGGAAAGAACATCCAAGGGACCATCAACACAACGGGTCTAAATATTGCGAAAGTACTTGACAATAAAGACTTTGGCAACTTGAGTACGAATATCAGGGTCGAGGGCAACACCGACCTATCCCATATCGTTGCCAAGGGTGACATCTCCTCCTTTTATTATAAGGGTTACACCTACAAGAACATACACCTTGACGGAAGCTATAAAAACGATATCTTCACAGGAAAGGCAGCTATCAACGACCCTAACGGCAGACTGGATATCGATGGAAAAGCTGCTAACGTCATGGCGTTCATACAACATAAGGGGAAACTCTCTACCGACATCTCTATTATTGCGGATGCTGTCAACTTACACAAACTACAGCTTACAGAGGCCTTAGGGAATAGGACTATCTCCTTTACTTCTAAGATTAAAGGACAAGGGACAAGCCTGAATGATATCATAGGTAACCTGGATGTCAACAACTTCGCTATGACAGGAGAAGGACAGAACATCTCCTTGAATAAGTTAAGTATCAAGACTCACAACGGCCTCTTAGGTAAGTCTCTTGATGCTCAAACCGACTTTGGAGAGCTACACCTCGCTGGACTGTACGATTACGCACAGATACCAGAAAGCGTAAGGCGTATCTTGGGACATTATCTCCCAAGTTTTTTCCACACGCCTTCACGGTTTAATGCTATCACAGGAAGGGCTAACTATGCCTTTGCTCTGCGCTTAGCTGACACCAAGATTATCAATCAGTTGCTTAAGACAAGCCTCTCCTCTTCTCATGCCATAAGGTTGACAGGAATGGTAAGGGAGCGTCAAAACGAAATCGACTTACATATTGATGCACCGAACATTACCTACGCGGAGCAACATATTCAGAACCTTATCCTGAACATAACGAGTGGACCACAAGGGTTACACACGACCATCTCTGGCGAACGTGAGGGTGAGAAGGGACCGCATCTACTCATCAATGCACAGGGTCTTATTGCTGATAACACTATCAGTTCAGACATCTCTTTCCGTATCCCAGGACTCTCTTCCGTACATGGCGACGTCAATAGCGTGGCTTCATTCTCCCGTCGTAATGGCGACTTAGTGACCCACTTGCATCTTAACCCCTCTACCATCAATTTCGATTCGATAGCCTTACAGGTGCAACCGTCTGATATCTCCTATCATAGGAACAATCTTAACATTGAACACTTCGAGCTTTCTAACCGCAACCAGCATATCATTGCCAACGGACAAACCTCTGGTAATCAGAACGATTCTATCCTTGTTAGCTTCAAGGACATCAATGTTCCGTATATCCTCAAACTCGTCAACTTCCACAGTGTTGAGTTTGCTGGTACCGCTTCAGGCGTGGCTTCTATCAAATCCTTCTTCCATCATCTACAGATGCAAGCGAAACTTGAGGTGCAAGACTTTAAGTTTGAGAACGGAGATATGGGTACGCTCTACGCTGAAGCGAACTATAATGACAAGGAGGGGAAGATTAATATCGATGCTCATGCTGATGCTGACGATGGCGCACATACTGATATCAACGGCTATGTAGACATCAAGAAGAGTTATATTAACCTCCCTATCTTTGCCCATAACACCCACCTTTATTTCCTCAAGACGTTCTGCGGCTCTTTTATGGACAATATAGAAGCACAGGGAAATGGCTGGTGTAAGGTCGTCGGACCCCTTAGCGCCATCAATCTCGAAGGTGATATGATGGTGGATGGTAGCGTCTTCGTGAAGCCTACTGCCGTTGCCTATAAGATGCGTAACGCTCGTGTCCGAATTATCCCAAATGAGATTATCCTTGAGAAAGATACTATCACCGACCCACAAGGACACATCGGCATTGTCACAGGAGGATTATATCATAAGAACCTCACCAACCTCTCTTACGATATCAATATACAGGCTCAGAACCTCCTGACCTATAACTTCCCTAAGAGACAAGGGAAGGATTCCTTCTGGGGTGTCGTTTATGGAACTGGTAAATGTAATATAAAAGGACACCCAGGGGAAACGTCTATCAACATAGACATGGAACCTGATAAGAACACCTTTATAACTTATAATGCCTCATCAACCAATGATGCGGGTACAAATAACTTTATTCGATGGATTAACCTACCGAAGGATAGTACGCAGGTGTTGATTCCTGAAGTGCCTGACTCGCTCCTTCATGCAGCTAAGCCTACGCACAAGAAGGAGGAGGCCTACCACTTTAACAACATACCAAGCGACCTACATATCAATTTCCTCGTACATGCTAATCCGAACCTCACACTCGGCGTTCTCCTCGATGACGCCACTGGCGACAACATCCGACTGAACGGAACGGGTATGATTCGGGCCACCTATTATAATAAGGGAGCGTTCAATCTCTTCGGAAACTACTATGTGGACTATGGACAGTATAACCTTACCATTCAGAACATCATAAAGAAACAGTTTGTCTTCCAGCCCGGTTCTACGATAGCCTTCGGTGGCGACCCCTTCAATGCGGCGCTTAATCTGAAGGCCAACTACATCATCAACTCCGTTCCCCTGGGCGACCTCGGGATGGGTAGGTCGTTCACTGCCAATAACACAAAGGTGAACTGCCTACTAAACATTGAAGGAACACCAGGTGCACCGACCGTTTCCTTCGGACTCGACCTCCCTACCCTCTCGCCTGACGCACAACAGATGATACGCTCAATCCTCAACTCCGAGCAAGAACTTAACCAGCAAGTACTTTACTTACTGGCTGTTGGACGATTCTATCCACAAAGCAACAACAACAGTACAGCACGTAACAGCGAGGCACCAAGTAGCACTTCTCTTGCCATGCAGAGCCTCCTCTCCGGTACGATTTCACAGCAAATCAACACCGTACTGTCTAATGTTGTAAAAGACAACAATTGGAACTTTGGTGCCAACATTGCCACAGGTAATGAAGGCTTCGACAATGCCGAATACGAAGGAATGTTGTCAGGAAGTATGCTTAACAACCGTCTGCTCTTCAACGGACAGTTCGGTTATCGCAACAATGTAGCCAAGAATAAATCGTCCTTCATAGGCGACTTCGACATCCGTTATCTCCTCTTCCCAAGCGGAAACGTAGCCTTCCATGTTTACAACCAGACCAACGACCGCTATTTCACACGTAACTCACTGACAACGCAAGGTATAGGCTTGATTCTAAAGAAGGACTTCAACCGATTGAGCGATATTTTCGGAAGTAGAAAGAAAAAAACAAAAAAACAGAAGCAAAAGCACTAATATACAGAATATTATTCGTAACTTTGTGCCCGATTTGGGCAGATTATGCCCATATTAAAGGTAATATAAAGTCGAACTTTATTAATTAAATTATTTTATTAAACACTTTATGACAAATTTCAAAGACGTCCAGAATGTACAGCCTTTAGCTGACTTCAACTGGGATGAGTTCGAGAACGGCTCACACGCTGAGGCAAGTAAGAACGATCTTACCAAGGCCTACGACGAAACTCTTAACAAGATCCAGGAGCACCAAGTAGTTGAAGGTACTGTTATTTCAGTTGACAAGAAGGAAGTAGTTGTTAACATCGGCTACAAGAGCGATGGTATTATCCCTGCTTCTGAATTCCGTTACAACCCAGATCTCAAGCCTGGCGATAAGGTAGAGGTGTATGTAGAGAACCAGGAAGACAAGCGTGGTCAGCTCGTACTCTCTCATAAGAAGGCTCGCCTACAGAAGAGTTGGGAGAACATCAACAAGGCTTTGGAGAACGACGAGGTTATCCAGGGTTACATCAAGAGCCGCACTAAGGGCGGTATGATCGTTGATGTATTTGGTATCGAGGCATTCCTTCCTGGCAGCCAGATTGACGTTCACCCTATACGCGACTACGATGTATTCGTTGGTAAGACTATGGAGTTCAAGGTGGTTAAGATTAACCAGGAGTTCCGTAACGTAGTCGTTTCTCACAAAGCACTTATCGAGGCTGAGCTCGAAGCACAGCGCAAGGAGATTATCTCTCATCTTGAGAAGGGTCAGATCCTTGAGGGTACTGTCAAGAACATCACCTCTTACGGTGTATTCGTTGACCTCGGTGGTGTTGACGGACTCGTTCATATCACAGACCTATCATGGGGTCGCGTAAGTGATCCACATGAGGTGGTAGCACTCGACCAGAAGATCAACGTTGTTATCCTCGACTTTGATGAGGAGAAGAAGCGTATCGCTCTTGGTATCAAGCAGCTCACTCAGCACCCTTGGGATTCTTTGGATCCTAACCTTAAGGTTGGCGATCACGTTAAGGGTAAGGTAGTTGTTATGGCTGACTACGGTGCTTTCGTAGAGATTCAGCCTGGTGTTGAGGGCTTGATCCACGTTTCTGAGATGAGCTGGAGCCAGCACTTGCGTTCAGCACAGGAGTTCATGAAGGTGGGCGATGAGGTTGAGGCAGTTATCCTCACACTCGACCGCGACGAGCGTAAGATGTCTCTCGGCATCAAGCAGCTTAAGGAAGACCCATGGGAGACTATCGAAGTGAAGTATCCTGTTGGTTCTAAGCACGTTGCTAAGGTTCGTAATTTCACTAACTTCGGTATCTTCGTAGAGCTTGAGGAAGGTGTTGACGGTCTTATCCACATCAGCGACCTCTCTTGGACAAAGAAGGTTAAGCACCCATCTGAGTTCACTTCACAGGGTTCTGAGATTGAGGTTGTTGTCCTCGAAATCGATAAGGAGAATCGTCGCTTGAGCCTTGGTCACAAGCAGCTTGAGTCTAATCCATGGGATGAGTACGAGAAGATCTACACTCCAGGTTCTGTACATGAGGGTAAGATCACCGAGGCTATGGACAAGGGTGCTGTAATCTCTCTCGCTGAGGGTGGCGAAGGTTTTGCTACTCCAAAGCACCTCGTTAAGTTAGACGGTACACAGGCTCAGCTTGGTGAGGTTCTCCCATTCATGGTAATCGAGTTCGTTAAGGACACTAAGCGCATCATCCTCTCTCACTCTCGTACATTCGAGGAGGTGAAGGAAGAGCCACGTCGCCAGCGTCCAGCAGCTCCAGGCAAGCCAAAGGGTGACGCTGCTGCTATCAACAACGTTGCTGCAGGTACATCTCTCGGTGACCTCGGCGTACTTGCTGACTTGAAGAAGAAGATGGAAGGTGGCAAGTAATTTGCGCACTAAAATCTAACATAAATAAAAAGAGTATCAAGTTTTCTTGGTACTCTTTTTTTTATTCTCTTAGCACTTTGTTGATCAGAACACCTATTCATATATAGGACTATCGTAATTGCATATCGGCTGTACACTACAACGGAGCCTTATCTTTACCAATCTTGTTCTTATGTGAAACGAAAAGAATGTACGCTCACAAATACCAGTTCACTCCCTAATTGTTAATCAAGAAACTGCTTGAAACTTTCCTTTAAATTCAGTATCTTTGCAAAAAAAACAAAATGCAGGAAAATAACAATCAAACTTTATGGCAGATAATTAAGAGTTATTTCAATGTCTTACCTGACAAAGACGGCGAAAAATATGTTATTAAACAAATAACTAATGGCATCAACTTTCAAGGTTCTAATCTCTGGATACTTATCTTTGCCGTATTTATTGCATCCTTAGGCTTAAATGTCAATTCAACAGCAGTAATTATTGGTGCTATGCTCATCTCTCCACTGATGGGACCAATCATCGGTATGGGATTAGCTCTTGGAATTGCTGACTTGGACTTGTTCAAACAGTCCATAAAAAACTATTTGGTAAGTACGTTCATTAGCGTTGTTACTGCAGCAATCTACTTTACACTTTCACCTATCACGGATGCTCAATCCGAACTCTTAGCACGCACATCGCCTACACTTTATGACGTATTGATAGCTCTTTTTGGTGGTGCTGCTGGATTCTTAGCTATGTCAACAAAAGGAAGAAACAACGTGGTGCCGGGTGTTGCCATTGCCACAGCCTTAATGCCACCCCTTTGTACAGCAGGTTATGGACTTGCCGTACAAAACACATCCTACTTCCTTGGGGCATTTTACCTTTATTTCATCAATACTGTTTTCATTGCTTTTACAACCTGTCTTGGTGTACGCTTTCTGCATTTTCATAGAAAGCAGTTTATCAATCGTGAACAAATGAGACGAGTAAATTTTTACATCGTCAGCATTATCATTATCACAATTATCCCTGCAAGCTACATGACATGGAACATCATTAAGCAAAGTGTATTTGAAAATAACATAGAGAATTTCGTTACAAAGGAACTTAATTATAGCGGAACAAACATTCTCTCACACCAATACGACCTAAAAACCAAAACCCTCCATGTGGTAGCGGTGGGCAATCCGATATCAACTGATTCGATAGCTAAAGCACAAAAAACGATGACTAATTATCAGCTTGATGGCTACGTACTAAAGGTGATACAAGGATCTAACTCTGATAGCTTATTACTCCTACAGCA
The DNA here is from genome assembly GCF_003043935.1 of Prevotella sp. oral taxon 313. Taxonomy (NCBI): domain Bacteria; kingdom Pseudomonadati; phylum Bacteroidota; class Bacteroidia; order Bacteroidales; family Prevotellaceae; genus Prevotella; species Prevotella sp. oral taxon 313. Next base: position 792,346 of record NZ_PYXE01000001.1, on the reverse strand, counting down.
CAAGAATAAAGGTCAGTTGATGGTAGGAGAAAAAAATACGGCTGAATGGCAAGAACTTGCATATAACAACGATGTGCTAAAGAAGGAACTAACTTCTTATACACGTTATCCAGTACTTGCAAACGACATGAAAGAAGAACTTAAAGTCGTATGCCCCTCGGCAAAGAGTATTATGCTTTCAAAAGCATCTGAGTCTTTCGTTGATTCTGCTTCAATTAAAAGTCACATCGTGGCTATAGTCAAAACAAACAAGACACTTGCCAAAGACAACAGAAAACAGCTTTATGACTGGCTCAAAGTGAAAGTCAAATCTGATAGCCTTGAACTAATTATTTTACCATAATAATAGTACAATACAAGAGTAAGAAGTACCAAACCATCACGGGTTTGGTATTTTTTTTATGCGTAACAGGCTTGTAGGGAGAGGTAGCGCACAGGGGGCCTCACCCCCAGCCCCTACTGGCCTCACCCCCGGCCCCTCTCCGAATGGAGAGGGGAGTAGTATGTGAGGTTACCCATACAGGGCTGCTCAAAATAGGAGAATATATAGGGGTAACTCGGTGATCACTCCCCTCTCCATTCGGAGAGGGGCTGGGGGTGAGGCTTTTAACGGCCTTCGTCCAACAGCTTACACAGAGCGTTACAGCTGTTGTTGATAATATAATAGAACTAAGAAATATCTTTACAAAACAACAACATACCATTCCTTAAGACAACAGATACACAAAGTTCAAAATTAATCTATAATCTTCTGAATTTCAAAGCATTACAACATCGCTTCAAGAAGACGCCCTTCAAGGCCTAAGAAGACGCCCTTCTTGATACTTAAAAAGCGTCTTCTGCAAGCTAATCAAGCACCTTTCAGAAACGAGTTAGGCGTATACTGAAAAACAAGAAACGAAATATTCTGACAAAAGACTCCGTTCCTACCCTCTGAAACAAGATGCGACAACACCATATTATCATGATTCGAATAAACAAAACAAACCTTGCCAACGACATCCCACATCACAGAGTTGTCCGATAATGACTCTATGCAGGATGTGCGTTGGCGAGGTTATATTCTCAAGTTCTAAACTTTTACAAATGAATTTCTTAAAGATAAAGCGAATAAACAAGGTGAGTCTCTTGAGTTAGGAGTGATGATATTATATATTGGAGTTATATAACAAAAATTACGACTAAAACATTCTTTTTGACGAATGATCCACTGTCTTAAAGAGAAGATTGCCAACCTATTCTATGGAAAACACTTCATGTGATATCACAACACCTACGACAAATACTAAAAAACTCTTACGCTAAGATATTACAATCTGTCTGAAATGTTGAAGTAATTTCTCCATCCTATCCATCAACTCGTCGAAGGCTTTTGCTTTACCATATATATAGCCATCTACCATATTTGATTCGTAATCAAGACGATAAGCCTTCATTAGTTCATTTTGGGGGATAAAATTAATCATAGTGGGATAATCTTTATCATAGTCCACATATCCCAAATGATAAAACCGACGACGATGTTCTACAATCGCCTTGTAGAGTTTACCATCATTCAATGCTTTCTGGGCAAATTCCGTATCCATCAATCTATCCAAATCATAAAGATGTCGAGACATACGTAGGGATCTCGGTTCCTTCTTTTGAAGCTCTTCATTAAGTAGCAATGCCTTTTCCAAAAATGTTCTTGATGGCGTTACAGTCTTAATTGATGCGGTCATTTCATCATCCTCTTCAGGGAACTTATCGAAGATAAGAGAGTGAATTTCACAATATTCATGAGGCTCAGACATAGACAGATAACTTATTTCTATTTTAACTCTCGTATCAATAAGCCGCATACTAGACGGCAATATGCTTTGATAATTGACAAAAAATACAGTCGGATCACTATCATGGTCTATAGGTCTTGGAGGTACCCCAGCGATTGTTTCATTCTGAACAGAATACCCTTTGACTCCCATTTTAAAGAGTTCTGCAGAAAGTTCTGCAGAAAGTTTCCCATGAATATAGTCACGTGATGCTTTCCTTAGTTTCTTTACCTGATTGTTGTTTTCGCACTTTGCAAATGTCAAGTTAAGGACACTCTCAAAGAATTTCCTGTCAAGGGAAATGTCTATATCTTCACTGAAGCGGTTGATGAGGTTCCATCCTTTACTCAACGAAGTTCCTCCTTTGAAAAGAAGCCACTTCCCACACGACGTATTGAACAATGCCTTGAGAACTACTGTTACCCACCAATCTTTCTCTACGGCATTATCTTCGATACTGTTTTTCAAGGCGACCGACTGTATCATTGCTATGCGTTCGTCATTACTATGACTTTGCCAACTACTCATGCTTGCTATTTAAAATCTTTATAATGCTTCGTCTTATCCATGTAGGCATAACCTTTAGATCATCCGTCATGGTTTTGTCCTCTGGATATCTACTTAGTATTACACTAATTGCGCTTTCCCACTCATTATTATAGTTTCGTTCTCCAATAGCCTTCATTGCTTGTACCAAAAGGCGAGTAACCTGTCCTTTCAAGGCAAAGTTCTTAGGTACTCCCCTTTTGAAAGTGATAGTCCTATTGCCACATTTGACTTTTCTTGCAGACCCACTGGTAAGAAAGACGGGAGACATAGTCACTTGTTCTGACAGTCCGAGCATATTCAACGCCGTACTTCCTGTCGGGAGAATCTCCGCATTGTCTCTTTCTGCAATCGCATGAGCAAACTCCTCAGTAGTAGGGTAAACTATACCGAATTTGGTTTTCTTCGCTTTCAGGTATATACCACGAGATAGTCTTAACAATAATCCCTGCCGGACAAAATCCGATAAGACTTTGCCAACATACTCATCGTTGTATTCTGGGAAGCTATTGTTAAAGAACAACGTACCAGTGTCAGCTTCATCAATACGGCCCCTTAGAATATCAACAACCTTCTTTTCATTATCGCTTATTAACATACATTAAGTCGGTTATTTATGCAAAAATAACGAGTATTTACCATATTTCCAAATTCTTCGACGTATTTTTTTTATGGCCTTATCATTTCCATTCGATTTCAGAATGGCACTTTGCAGAGCTAAGAATATAATGGTCAACAGTATGTTTTATGGGAAAATATTCAATAGTAATAGCATGTAGCATATTATAACCGATATAGAAAGGAAATATAACCATCACTTAACCATATTGCTAAATGGGAATGTCGACGACTGTAAAGATGCCGGTTTCCTCATTTCTGACAGACATTGTTCGCAATAGATAACTTCTTGAGCCATCCAATATTATCAACATCAAAATCGGATAATACTTTAGGAAATGGACTACTACATAAATATGTATATTATAACTCTGTACGAATAGAAAAATTCTATGTTAATCTTGACGTTTCCTCCTCACTATCAAGTGGTTTCCATCAGCATAAGATTATCTTTATTTTCAAGGGTTAGGTGTAAGCTAATCAAGCACCTTTCAGAAACGAGTTAGGCGTATTCTGAAAGACAAGAAACGAAATAGTCTGACAAAAGACTCCGTTCCTATCCTCTGAAATAAGCTGCAACAACATCGTATTATCATAATTTGATTACACAAAACAAACCTTGCCAACGACATCCCACATCACAGAGTTGTCCAAAAACAACTCTATACAGGACGTGCATTGGCAAGGTTATGTTCTCAAACCCATAACTTTAAGAAAGGAAATTCTTAAAGAAAAGAGTTAAGAAGCAGGTTATTCAAATTCCATTACAAAGTATCCAACTTCACTACTAGTTGTATTAACAGAAACAGTATTCTTATCGAATTCTAACATATAACCGCAGTTACCATTGTTATTGCCAGCACTTGACGACCAGTAGCAACCTTTCTCACCTATTTCACACAAATAACCACCACTATAGAAGCCTAATGCTGGGAGGAAGAAATAACGTTCCGCAAAGAAACCCACAGGTGCACCTTGTGTTACTGACTTACTTATCATACCCCAATTTTCCCTCATATCACCATAAAATCCAGGACCATAACTTTCGGAAAAGGATTCTGTTAATTTAATAAATGCTTTGTTTTTAACCCACATACCACCTTTGTACAGATGTCCCATAGTTGTCCAAATACGTTCGCCGTCCCAGCGAGCATCTCCTTTCTCAGCATACCACGCTAACTCATTAGCATTAGGCATATTCTTACAAGAATACTTTGCGTCATCACGTCCCAATCCTTCAGTGCTACGATAGTAACTATCACTATCAGACTTAGGGTAGTTTGAGTTGTCCTTACCCGTTAGCACAGGCTGCCAAGGGGCAGCAGAGTTCCACTCATGACCATTCCAGTAATTATTCTTAGCGTCCCACATATAATATTTCCTACCGTCATAATCAGTTACATTGAGGTTGGCCGTCATATCATAGTAGTCGTTCTTCTCGTAGTCGAACGCTGGGTAGGTCTTAGTAACAGCTCCCTCAACCTGCGTAACATAGTCTTTTATCCAATAACGAACGGTCAGGGCATGTGTGCCAGGGCGTATCACGACATACGTACCATTCGTTGCTACGTTCGCAGCACTGGTTTTCAAAGGGAAACCTTGGGCATAGGAGCCATCTCCCTTGGTAGTCACTGTAATCGTCTTACCGCTACCAGAGCCTGTCAACTCACCTGACGTTGTGTCAAGAGTATAAGTATTAGTGATGTCATTATCGGAGGTCACCTCTATCTTAGTCAGATAACAGTTCTTTACAGCATCATTCTCTGTAAACGGCTGAAACACGAGGATGGCCGCTTGATGGTCGAGACGGAAATTGAACACACCGTTGCCACCTGTCGCATCAGCCGTACCACAGTCGCCTGCCTCACCAATATGAGCGGTGCTGTTAGGGGTCTTCTGAAGCTGTGAGGAAGAGATGGTTACGCTGTTGTTATTGCCTTGTTTGCCAGGGTAATACACCTTATAGGATGTGTGATCAGTGTACTTACCAGGCACTTTGAACTTGAAGCTGGCCGTCTTCTCCGTTGGAGCATTGCTACTCTTGTGCCATGTTCCATTGTCATCCTTCACATAGATATAGTCACCAGACTCCCAGAAGAAAGCACCATCATCATAGTTGAGTGAGGTACGAGTTGCTGGGTTGCCTGTTACGAATGTTGTTAGATTATCGTTGTTCGCCGTGTTTGTCTCTACAGAACCTTGTGCCACATCTTCATTAGAACAAGCGGTAAATGCCATCACAATGCCGCACAATGCTATGAATGACAGTAGGCGCACCTTAAAATTATGTTTTCTCATTATTTATATTGCCCTTTTATGCTAATTACTTAATTATATACACTCTCCTTAGATTAGTCACTCCATAACGAAGTAGTACCCTTGTCTGATGCGACCTCATCATCGTCGTCATACCAGTCAAAGCCTTGCTTTGCATTAGATGCCTGAGGTCCAGACTTATGACGACCGGGCTTGTGCTGACTGTTAAACGAAGTATCTAACAAATATGTCTCGTTGCTAACGCACATCATCACGGTATAGGGTTTCTTATAAGTTGCTTTATTCGTATTATGTTTCATAACGTGTTGTATAATATACTATACTGAATACTTATTTTAATAATATACTTTCACTACTGACAGGACGAAAGGTATTTACACTCACATGGGTAAAGTGAGAGTATGAGGGTGAATTAGAATGGGTTTTATAACAGTCTACGTTATCCTAATTAAAGAACCTTACGCAGCATCTCATTGCCTCCGTACCTTATATAATATAAGGTGGTACACATTCTCTAATGGTTTTATCCCCTGATTACATCCTTTAGTAATTAATTTGAATTTTATCAGTTGCAAAGATAATGAAATCCTTTTAATCTCACAAGACTTTGAATAAAAAGCGACAAAACTCCTTGTTGTTTCTCTACCCCTCAATTGTCTACCGTCTTACGTGATGTCGCAACCTCACTGTCTCTTGTCGGGCTCCACCCCTCCGCAGTCCAAAGACATTCTCTATGAACACTGATAGAGAAAAGCCTCTTGCGTTTTGAGTGTTTTAGTCCATCCCTAATCATGTATGAAGAAGGTTTCAAAAGTAAAGCAATTCGGGCAAAATAAAATTTGCTGTCACTCCTGTCATCTATCTTGAAGACTTAACTCTCTAATTTACAGAGCAGTTACGTCAAATGTTAAAAGTGACAGCAAAACAAAATAAAACTTTTCTTGTAATATATGCGTAATCATCCCCTTTATTCAAGACTGGTTTTCAGTCCTTATTTCGAGACTTTCCAATCGAATTTACAAAGCCATAAAAAAGGGAAAAGGCGAGTCGTCGTAAGGACAGAAACGAGTAGCACAATGAGGAAAGAACATGAGCTTCTATATCCTTGTTTCTTTGTTGTTTGAAATAAATATCGTACCTTTGCAGCCAAATTATTATATAATAAGGTATTAGAAAAAGATGATTACACTTTCAAACCTTGCTATCCAATTCGGCAAGAGAGTTCTATACAAGGACGTTAATCTAAAGTTTACACCAGGTAATATTTACGGAGTCATTGGTGCTAATGGCGCTGGTAAATCAACTTTATTACGTGCCATTTCTGGCGACTTAGAGCCAAATAAGGGTACAGTAGAGTTAGGCCCAGGTGAGCGTCTGTCTGTGTTGGAACAGGACCACTTTAAGTATGACGAGTATAAGGTTATGGACACAGTCCTCATGGGACATGAATCACTTTGGCAGAACATGAAAGAGCGTGAGGAACTTTACGCCAAACCAGAGATGACAGAAGAGGATGGTAACCGTGCTGCCGACTTAGAGTTGAAGTTTGCTGAGATGAATGGATGGGAGGCAGAAAGCAATGCTGCACAGTTGCTTCAGAACCTCGGTATCAAAGACGACCTACATGAGAAGCAGATGTCACAGCTCTCTAACACTGAGAAGGTGCGTGTGATGTTGGCTAAGGCACTCTTTGGTAAGCCAGAGAACTTGCTACTCGATGAGCCTACCAACGACCTTGACCTTGAGACTGTTGAGTGGTTAGAGGACTATCTCGGTGAGATTGATGAGCATCAGACAGTTTTGGTGGTATCGCACGACCGTCACTTCCTCGACTCAGTCAGCACACAGACGATTGATATCGACTTTGGTAAGGTGACCGTCTTTGCGGGTAACTACTCTTTCTGGTACGAGAGTTCACAGTTGGCTTTACGTCAGGCTCAGAACCAGAAGATGAAGGCTGAGGAGAAGAAGAAACAGTTGGAGGAATTCATCCGCCGTTTCTCTGCCAATGTGGCTAAGAGTAAGCAGACAACATCACGTAAGAAGATGTTGGAGCGTCTGAACGTAGAGGAGATTCGTCCATCAAGCCGTAAATATCCGGGTATTATCTTCTCTATGGAGCGTGAGCCAGGTAATCAGATTCTTGAGGTTGAGAACTTGAAGGCTGTTGATGAGGATGGAACAGTACTCTTCGATAATGTGAACTTCAATATTGAGAAGGGACAGAAGGTTGTCTTCCTCTCTCGCAACTCAAAGGCTATGACTGCGCTCTTCGAGATTATCAATGGTAATCGTGAGCCAGATGCTGGTACGTATAACTGGGGTGTGACAATCACTACGGCTTATCTCCCATTGGATAATACCGAGTTCTTCGATTGCGATTTGAACCTCGTTGACTGGTTGTCACAGTTCGGACCAGGTAACGAAGTGGCTATGAAGGGCTTCTTGGGTCGTATGTTGTTCAAGCAGGAAGAGGTTGAGAAGAAGGTGAACGTACTCTCTGGAGGTGAGAAGATGCGTTGTATGATTGCACGTATGCAGCTTCAGAATGCCAACTGCTTGATTCTTGATACGCCAACCAACCACCTTGACTTGGAGAGTATTCAGGCGTTTAATAACAACCTGATTGGCTTCAAGGGTAATATCCTCTTCAGTTCACACGACCATGAGTTTATTAACACCGTGGCTGATCGTATCATTGAGTTGACTCCAAAGGGTACCATCGACAAGCTGATGAGCTACGATGACTACATCCATGATGAGCAGATTAAGGAGCAAAAAGCAGGAATGTACTAAGATTGTCAAAACATGGCATACTATTTGCAAGGGTATGCCATGACAAATAGTGCAATAAAATTATGAATAAGAAAGAGAAAAATATAAAGGTTGAAGGCGAAGAGCTGGAGTTGAACAATGAAGAGGCAACTCAGCATGAAGCTGACACGCAGAAAGAGGTAGAAGCCAACGAAGAGGAGGCTTCTACAGAGGAAGAACATGACCCCTTGACAGCTGCACAGGCTGAAGCTGAGCAGTGGAAGGATAAGTATATCCGCTTAGTGGCAGAGTTTGATAACTACAAGAAACGTACGTTGAAGGAGAAGTCGGAACTGATTCTCAATGGAAGTGAGAAGACCGTTGCAGCTATCCTACCTATCCTTGACGACTTTGAACGTGCCACTGCAGATAAGACAGAAGACCCACAGGCTATCAAAGAGGGCTTTGAACTCATCTACAAGAAGTTTGTGAAAGCCTTAGAGACACTTGGTGTACATAAGATTAAGACCGACGATGCCGACTTTGATGTCGACTACCATGAAGCTATAGCCATGGTTCCTGGTATGGGCGACGACAAGAAAGGGAAGGTTATCGACTGCGTACAAACAGGTTATACGCTCAACGATAAGGTGATACGTCACGCTAAAGTAGCTGTAGGACAATAAACAACAATGGAGAAGAGAGATTACTACGAGGTACTCGAAATAAGCAGAAGTGCCTCTGAAGACGAGATAAAGAAGGCTTATAGAAAGCTGGCTATTAAGTATCACCCAGACCGCAATCCGGGTGATGCTGAGGCTGAAGCGAAGTTTAAAGAGGCTGCTGAAGCCTACGACGTACTACATGATCCACAGAAGAGACAGCAGTATGACCAGTTTGGCTTTGACGCTCTTGGTGGTGGCTTTGGTGGTGGTAATCCCTTCGGTGGAGCTGGTGGTTTCTCTATGGACGATATCTTCTCTATGTTTGGCGATGTGTTCGGTGGACATGGTGGAGGCTTCGGTGGCTTCGGAGGGGGCGGTCATGCACCTAAGTTCCGTGGTAGTGACCTCCGTTTGAAGGTTCGTCTCTCATTGCAAGAGGTTGCGACAGGTGTTACTAAGAAGTTCAAGGTACGTAAAGACGTGGCTTGTGAACACTGCCATGGGTCTGGTGCTGAGGCAGGAAGTGGCACAGAGACTTGTCCTAACTGCCATGGTTCGGGTGTTGAAATCCGTACACAACAGAGTATCTTTGGTATGATGCAGACCCAGACCACTTGTCACGTATGTAATGGTGAGGGTACGATTATCAAGAACAAATGTACTCATTGTCAAGGCGAAGGCGTTGTCAAGGGCGAGGAGGTTGTCGAAATCAAGATCCCAGCAGGTGTTGCTGAAGGTATGGTGGTCAATGTTCCTGGCAAGGGTAACGCTGGTAGACACAATGGTGTGGCTGGTAATATACAAGTGTATATCGAAGAGGAACCTAACGATACCTTCGTTCGTGACGGACAGAATGTCATCTATAATCTCCTTCTCGACTTCCCAACAGCTACATTAGGTGGGCAGGTTGATATCCCAACCATCGACGGTAGCAATGTAAAGATTAAGATTGAACCCGGTACACAACCTGGTAAGACACTCCGCCTACGTGGTAAAGGACTTCCTGCAGTACAAGGTTATGGTAGTGGTACAGGCGACTTGGTGGTTCATATCAGCATCTATGTCCCTAAGGAACTGAACAAGGAAGAGAAGAAGCTAATCGAACAGTTACGCGATAGCGAAAACTTCCGTGGTGACAACTCTACCAAACGTTCTATCTTTGAGAACTTTAAGAAGTTGTTTTGTTGAAGAAGTTGACGAGTGAACGAGTTTACGAGTAAATAAGTTAAATGAGTTGACAAGTGAACGAGTCTTTAATAAGCAATGAGTTTACAAATAGAATTGAGATAATGATTATATGCCCCATTAGATTTCTTAAGCTAATGGGGCTAAATCATTTCATCACCTATCATCACCCTTCATCATCCTATCATCGCAATTCATCAACACCCAACACCTATCACCCAACACCCATCACCCATCACCCACTATGACCTACCAAGAAACAGTAGAATATCTATTCAACAGCACTCCCGTCTTTGAACATGTAGGCGCATCCGCTTACAAAGAGGGACTTGAGACGACAAAAGCATTAGACGAACACTTTGGACATCCACATACCCACTTCCTTTCTATTCATGTTGCAGGAACCAACGGAAAAGGTTCATGCTCCCACACCTTAGCAGCCATACTCCAAGCTGAAGGATATAAGGTCGGGCTCTATACCAGTCCTCACCTCGTTGACTTCCGCGAACGTATCAGAATCAATGAAGAAATGATTTCTGAACAGGAGGTTATCGACTTTGTTGAACAGGAGCGCAGCTTCTTCGAGCCGCTCCACCCTTCTTTCTTTGAACTCACAACGGCCTTGGCTTTCAAGTACTTTGCTGAGCAAAAGGTAGACATCGCCATTATCGAAGTGGGCTTAGGTGGTAGACTCGATTGCACGAATATCATCACTCCTATCTTATCGATTATCACCAATATATCACTCGACCACACCCAGTTCCTCGGGAATACGCTCGCAGCAATCGCAGCAGAGAAGGCTGGCGTCATCAAACATCGTGTACCTGTCGTTATTGGAGAGGCTGTACCAGAGACGCAGATTGTTTTCAAGGCTAAAGCACAGAAAGAAGATGCACTCATTGTCTTTGCTGAAGACATCCCTACTGTGCTTTCTTCTCATCCTAACCCTGATGGTGGTATCGCTTATCAGACTCGTTTCTTTGGCAACATCGTGGGCGAATTGGGTGGTAGCTACCAAGAGAAGAATGCTAATACGGTGCTCACTGCTGTCATGCAGCTATATAATAAAGGTGTCATCAAGAACGCTGAAAGTATCGCCAAAGGCTTTGCCAACGTCTGCGAACTGACAGGCTTGATGGGTAGATGGCAGAGACTTCAAACGAATCCATTGGTTATCTGCGACACAGGACATAATGCTGGAGGATGGACTTACCTCTCCCAACAAATCAACCGTCAGCAATGTACGCAGAAGCGCATTGTCTTTGGAATGGTGGATGATAAAGACCTACATACCGTCATGGCTATGTTACCTGACGATGCTATCTACTACTGGACTCAACCGAGTACGCATCGTGCCTTCCCAGCAGAGAAGGTTGCCGCAACAGCCGACGACTACGACCTGCACGGAAAGGTCTTCCCAACCGTCCTCGAAGCCTACCAAGCCGCCCTTCATGATGCCGCCCAATCCGATTTCATCTTCGTTGGTGGCTCCAGCTACGTGGTTGCTGACTTGCTGACAAGCCTACAAAAGAAGTAGCAAAAGTCCCTTCTCCATTAACCCCATATCACGACATAAAGTTTAATTTCAGTTTGCTGTCACTTTTAACACTTCCTCTTATGTGCTTATACTCAATATATTATAAGCATATAAGAAGTGATAGAAGTGACAGGAAAATTGATTTTCATAATTTCACGACCATCTCTCAACAATAACTATCTTGAAAAAAGCAAAATATTACATAAACTTCTTATAGAAAAACATTTTATAATAAATTTTGTTTATCTTTGTGTTTAATCTTCCGTAAATCAAAAAAGTATTATTTATATAAAAATACTAACATGAAACAAATTTACATCTTGTTAATAGCCCTACTCATGGGCTTATCAGCTAAAGCAGAAAGCTCTGGTACTTGTGGACCTAATCTAAAATGGCACCTTACTGATGATGGAGTTTTAACCATTACAGGAAAAGGGGAAATGTATGATTATTCAGTTCCATACAACAGTGCACCATGGAGATACTTTGGTGTTAAACGAATTATAGTAGGTGATAGTGTTACGACAATTGGAGAGTATGCTTTTAGCTATTGCAGTTCTCTAACCTCTATAACCATTCCCAATAGTGTTACGACAATTAAGGAATATGCTTTCAGCAATTGTAGTTCTCTAACTTCTGTAACCATTCCCAATAGTGTTACAACAATTGGCGACAATGCTTTCAACGGTTGTAGCTCTCTAACTTCTGTAACCATTCCCAATAGTGTTACAACAATTGGCGACAATGCTTTCAACGGTTGTAGCTCTCTAACTTCTGTAACCATTCCCAATAGTGTTACGACAATAGGAGGTTGGGCTTTCAGCGATTGTAGCTCTATAACTTCTGTAACCATTCCAAATAGTGTTACGACAATTAGAGAGTATACTTTCGACAATTGCAGCTCTCTAACTTCTGTAACCATTCCCAATAGTGTTACGACAATAGGAGGTTGGGCTTTCAGCGGTTGCAGCTCTCTAACTTCTGTAACCATTCCCAATAGTGTTACGACAATAGGAGTTTGGGCTTTCAGTATTTGTAGCTCTCTAACCTCTGTAACCATTCCAAATAGTGTTACTACAATTGGCGACAATGCTTTCATGGGTTGCAGTTCTCTAACTTCTGTAACCATTCCTAATAGTGTTACGACAATAGGTAGCGAAGCTTTTAGCGATTGCACCAACCTACAAAAAGTAAATATCGGAAATAGTGTTAAGACTATAGGAGAATTCGCATTTAACAAATGTACCAATATAACACAGATTTCAAGTGAGGCAGTCGTACCTCCAACCTGTGAATCAGGTGTTTTTTTCTACATAAATACATCTAAATGTAAACTTATTGTTCCTAAGAATAGTCTTGACGCATATAAACAAGCATACCAATGGGAAGATTTTTCCTTAATAGAAGGTAGTACTACTGGCATTACAAACACTGTTTATAATAAAGCAGGACTTGCTGATGTCTATACAATAGATGGAACAAGACGGCTAAGTAAAGCAAGCACTGACGAAATTAATGCTTTGCCTAAGGGTGTTTATATCGTCAATGGTAAAAAGATAATCATTAAATAATGGACACAATGGTTTTCCTAAGCCACACCATATATTTTTACTTGTTGTATGTTCATCTGACAAAGAAATAAGAGTAGGAACAGAAACTTACAAGGAAAACTTCGATGGCTTATACAGAAAACCTTATTACTATAGAGCAGCAAGTGAGCAATCATTTGCTGCTTTTTCATTTACTTTCTAATAAATATCAATACAAAGAGTTATATTTGAAAAACGAAAAGGAGAGTAATATATGATTAAATTCAAAGAAAAAACAAGAGAAGATCTTTGATAAGCACTACAAATATGCTATTTGAAAGACTGCATCAGTGGAATCAATACCTTTTCTTGCAGCTCTTTTCTATCAATAGTGGGGTACATCTCATCTCCTTTGATTTGAAATGAAGGTGTAAGACAAATAATGTAGACTCTGCCGTTTATAAAATATGGAACAGCATACAAGGGAGCCTCGCATTCTTCTATCATGAAATACTCCTTGTTGATGACATGAAAACTCCATCTCGCCTCTGCAGACTCCAAGGCAACGATTGCTACTACCATCTTTCTGTAGACTGTCTTTAAGCAGCCATACATCTTTTGTTGTGATCGAAAAAGGATGTTTAAGCCACTTGGCATCCAACCCTTTCACCACAGCTTTGATAAGCCATGTATTTGCTTTGTCTTTGTGTAGACCAGTAAAAGCCTTACCTGTCCATCGAAGTTTATAAGTGTTTTCTACAGATATAATGCTGTAAGTTGGTGTAGACTTCTGCCCTTTGACGTTTTGTTGCAGTTGCTTATTCTGATTTTGTTGTGAATTATCTTTTGCCGCCGATGATACCGTCTGCGCTGTACAATTACAAAGTATGCAAACCAGACCTACGAAATATAATGCTAATCTCTTCATGCTACTGTTATATTTTAAACCTAAACTGATTTGACATTGGAGTAATAGTTGGCTTTGGAGCTGCCTCAATCTCTATATATAACTTTCCCGCCTTTATCAATCTGTGAATAAATTAAGCGTAAAGATAGTTTTTCCACCTTATACAACATACTTTTGTACATTAATTATTCTTAATGATGACTCATCCGAAATATGGAGTGATAAACTAAAACTCTTACATATAAGGCACACAGAGTCACGGAGGGGACGGAGGTAACGCAATGTCACGGAGGTGCCGAGGGCACAAAGAGCGACGGAGGTGTAGCGTACAGATTTCTGGTAACTCTTTTGGGATAAACACTTTGTATATAAATTGCTAATAGAATTGGCAAATAAGCTCCGTTGCTCTATGCACCGACGGCGCCTCCGTTACTACTATAGCTTTGTATTTAATAATCCTCCGTTCTCTCCGTGTCTCCGTGTGACATTACTTCAAACTCTAAACACAAGTGGCAAACCTTATCACTCCAAAATCCTGAAGACCTCTATTTTTTCGAGTTCATTAAACAAGAACACGCGGAGCTTTTTGTCAAAACGGTACAGCATCATGACTTGTTCGAATGTTGCTCCTTCTTTATAAAGGTGGAGGTTCTTTGGTATCTTTAGTAATGGATACATATAAGCAGACAGGCGATAATAGCCGATATGCTCTAAGAAATGCTCAGCTCTTGATGTATTTGAGACAAAAAGGCCTCTTTCTTGCAACAAAGAAACGAGGTCTCGAGCTGCTGTATAGCCTTTGCCAAAAGGTACTGTATGTGATATCATGATATAATAAAAAACGACCCGCACATTTGAGCATCGTTGAGAGGCTTGGCGGGTTCTAGCATTGCAAAGATAGAAGAATTAATTGAATAATCCAAGTCTTTATTAATAAAATGCACTTAAAGGGTTCATTTTTGGCTTTTTCATGAAAAACAACATATATAATATACATCTTGACCGTACTCATTTACCCTTTTATAAATATAAAACCAGAATATTATACTCGCAAAACAAGAAAGAACTAATATCATACTTAAGTTCAAAGAAAATTAAGAGAAGAACTTTTAGTGGGTTCTAAGTAGCCGATTGAGCGGAGAGAATTGTCTAAGAAATAAACTTAAAAGGTAATAGGACATCCGTAGGATGTGCATTGCTATATAGAAGACGAAGGGGAATTGTGCTGCTATTGACGCTGCAATAAGATACAACAGAGCACATATAACTTACAAACATTGGGAATGCTTATAGAATATCAAAGGTAGACAGACTTGTTATTTACACCGACGAGCCCAATTAGCAAAGCCAAGAAGACAGCGAAAATAGCGATACTCGTACACAACTATACGAACAGGAAAATAGATAAGAATAATAAGAACGAAACATGAAAACCCACACTCCTACTCCGCTATACGTACAGAAAAAGGGATGACAATACGAGGAACGGAACGGGAAAACCCTCACTCGAGCGTAGTAAAACGGACAGGAAAAGGGATGACAATACGAGGAACGAAACATGAACAACCACTCTTTTACACTGCAACACGGACAGGAAAAGGGATGGCAATACATGGAACGGAACAGGAAAACCCTCACTCGTACGTTGTAAAACGGATAGGAAAAGGGATGGAAAGACTGAGCAGGAGACATGGCAGGCAGAAAGTTTGTAAAGAAATATTGTATGCTGGATGGTAGGATAGGCTTATCTACGTTCTAAACAAGGCCTTTCTTCCTTGCAGAAGACGCCCTTCAACACCCAAGAACACGCCCTTCTTGACACTTGAAAGGCACCTTCTCCTAAGCTGCAGTTTAACCGTTTGATTACTTGATAGTTACAACTCGACAAGAAAACACTATCAGCGGGATAAAGAGAAGGTTTTCGCTTCTATCATTGTAAAGTTATTTCGCATGCACGCCACGGTTATTTGATACGGATTACACCACTAATAAAGAAAAAAGAAAGCAGAAAAAGCCTACATTTATTACTCCCTTCAAGGACACAAAAGACGCAATGTTAATTGTTTTTAACACACCATACACTATTATTTTCAGGGTTAAGTTTGCAGTTTTCGTTTATTTTTATTTACTTTGCAAACCTTGATAAGTAACTAAAAACAGAAACATCATGGTAAATACCGAAGAGACACACTACGCGTGTGGACTGAAGAAAGAAGACTTCCAAACGACAATAGACGGTAAGAAGACTGATCTATACGTACTCAGAAATGCCAAGGGTAATGAGGTTGCAGTCACTAATTACGGTGGTGCGATTGTTGCTATTATGGTTCCTGACAGGGACGGTAACATGGCTAATATCATCCAAGGACATGACAATATACAAGAGGTAATCAGCTCGCCAGAGCCTTATCTTTCTACACTCATTGGTCGTTATGGCAACCGTATAGCCAAAGGTCGCTTCCAATTGAACGGGAAAGAGTATAAACTGGCTATCAATAATGGTCCTAACTCACTCCATGGTGGTAAGAAGGGCTTCAATGCTAAGGTGTGGGATGCAGTACAAGTTAACGACCACGCTGTCGTATTGAAATACATTTCTTCATACGGTGAGGAAGGTTACACAGGCGAGGTTGAGGTATGGGTAGCCTATTCCTTCTCTGATGATAACGAGCTTATTATCAAGTACTCAGCAAAGACAAACAAGAAGACCATCATCAATCTTACAAGTCATGGCTTCTTCTCATTGGCTGGTATAGCTAATCCAACACCAACAGTTGACGACTTAGAATGTCAGATTAACGCAGATTTCTACCTCCCTATCGACGAGACTTCTATCCCGACAGGTGAGATCTTGAAGGTAGCAGGAACTCCATTCGACTTCCGTGAACCAAAGGCAGTGGGCAAGGACATCGACGCCGACCACGAACAGATTAAGCATGGCGCAGGTTACGACCATTGTTTCGTTCTTAACAAGAAGGAGGAAGGCGAGTTGTCGTTCGCTGCGCGCATCAAAGAACCTAAGAGTGGCCGAACGATGGAAGTCTTTACAACCGAACCTGGCGTACAGGTCTATACACACAACTGGGCCGACGGCTATAAAGGTCAGCATGGTGCAACCTTCCCACGTCGCAGTGCTATCTGCTTTGAAGCACAACATTTCCCAGACAGTCCAAACCATCCTTATTTCCCATCGGTCATCTTAGAGCCATGTAAGGAGTACACACAGAAGACAATCTATAAGTTTGGTGTAGAGAAGTAGAATACTAACAGCGGAATAATTAATAAAAAACAGTAATACAAAAGATGGAAAATCAAACTAACAAAAAAGGAACTTTGGTGGCCATTATCACCATGATGTTCCTATTTGCAATGATCGCTTTCGTTACCAACATGGCCGCCCCATTCGGCACAATATGGAAGCAGCACTACGAATGGGCAGGTATGATGGGTAACATGATGAACTTCTTGGCCTACCTCTTCATGGGTATTCCTGCAGGTTTGATGATTTCGAAATACGGATATAAGAAGACTGCTCTTGTTGCCTTAGCACTTGGTTTAGTAGGTATCGGAATACAGTTCTGCTCAAGTGCGATGGACGGAAACGCTATCATCACCTACATTGTTTACTTGCTCGGAGCCTTCGTTTGCGGTTTCTGCGTATGTATCTTGAATACCGTTGTAAACCCAATGTTGAACCTTCTTGGCGGTGGTGGTAACCGTGGTAACCAACTTATCCAGACAGGTGGTTCGTTGAACTCACTCGCAGCAACGCTGACTCCAATGTTCGCAGGCTCTCTGATTGGTGAGATAACAAAGGATACATCGCTCAACGCAGTAAGACCTTTGTTGCTGATAGCACTGATTATCTTCGCAGTATCATTCGTTATCGTTTGGTTTACACAGCTGACAGAGCCAGAGACAGAGAAGACCGACGTCCTTGGTGGTGTCAAGGAGGCTTTGCATTATCGCCAGTTGAAGCTCGGAATCATCGCCATCTTCTTCTATGTAGGTATCGAGGTAGGTATCCCAGGACAGCTCCTCTTCTACCTCAGTGAGCCAGTTGCAAATGGTGGTGTACTCGGTAGTGCTGCCACAGCAGGTCTTATTGCAGGTGTTTATTGGATGTTGATGCTCGTTGGACGCTTCGTTAGTGCCTTCATCAGTGGCAAGGTTTCATCTCGTATGCAGCTGACCGTTACTTCTGCCGTAGCCCTTCTCCTCTTGCTCGTGGCAATCTTTATGCCAGAGGACGTGAAGATGAGCCTTTCAATCCCTAACCTTGCAGAGAGCACATTCGACCATGTAGAGGTGCCAACAAAGGTGTTGTTCATCATTCTTTGCGGTATCTGTACCTCTGTTATGTGGGGTGTAATCTTCAACCTTGCGACAGAAGGTCTTGGTAAGTACACCGCTACAGCCTCTGGTCTCTTCATGACAATGGTCGTAGGTGGTGGCGTCATGCCATTCATTCAGAACCTCATGGCAACAAAGGTAGGCGACATCCAGAGCTACTGGATTATCGTTGGCATGTTAGCCTACATGCTCTTCTATGCTTTGATTGGCTCACATCCTTCAAAGAAGGCTTAAACAGACATCTTTTATAATGGCAGGCATGGTGCTTGCCATTATATTGATATATAAACATAAAACCCAAACTATCAATTAAAAACATTACTAACATGGACATAGAATTTGTAAGAAGTCGTTTTGTAAAGCACTTCGACGGCCAGACTGGAAACATTTATTTCTCACCAGGACGTATTAACCTTATTGGCGAGCATACCGACTATAACGGTGGCTTCGTATTCCCTGGTGCAGTAGACAAGGGCGTCATGGCGGAGGTTCGTCCTAACGGTACAAATACTATTATGTGCTACTCAATCGACCTCAAGGACCGTGTAGAGTTCAAGGTTGACGACCCAGAAGGACCACGTGCGACATGGGCACACTTCATCTATGGTATGGTACAGGAGTTCAAGGCACTTGGTGTCGACGTAAAGGGATTCAATATTGCTTTCGCTGGCGACGTTCCTCTCGGTGCAGGTATGAGTTCTTCTGCCGCTATGGAGAGCTGCTTCGGATGCGCATTGAACGACTTGTTTGCTGATAATAAGATATCAAAGTGGGACATCGCACTCGCTGGTCAGGCTACAGAACACAAGTATATCGGTGTGAACTGTGGTATCATGGACCAGTTCGCAAGCGTCTTCGGACAGAAAGGTAAGCTGATGCGCCTCGATTGCCGCAGCCGTGAATTCGAGTACTTCCCATTCAATCCAGAGGGTTACAAGCTCGTTCTTGTTAACTCAAAGGTAAAGCACGAACTCGTTGGTAGCCCATACAACGACCGTCGCAGAAGCTGTGAGAATGTTGTTGCAGCTATGGCTAAGCATTTCCCAGACAGGAAGTTCGAGACATTACGTGATGCTAATTGGGACGATTTAGAGGCTGTCAAGGATGTGGTTAGTGCTGAGGACTACAAGCGTGCACACTTTGTTCTCGGTGAGAAGGAGCGTGTCCTCGCTGTTTGCGACGCCCTCGTTGCTGGCGACTATGAGACTGTTGGCCAGAAGATGTACGAGACACATCACGGACTCAGCAAGGAGTATGAGGTAAGCTGTGAAGAACTCGACTTCCTCAACGACGTTGCTAAGGAGAATGGTGTGACTGGCTCGCGCATTATGGGCGGTGGTTTCGGTGGTTGTACCATCAACCTTGTTAAGGACAACGTGTACGATAAGTTCATTGCTGACGTGACTGAGAAATTCAATGCGAAGTATGGTCACGCACCAGAGGTTTATCCTGTGGTTATCAGCGACGGCTCTCACAAGGTTTGCTAATGACTGGGTGGCATCTCACGAGGTGTCACTCCCCGCAAATACAATATTAGACATAGGGCCGAACAAGCCTACTGCTCGGCCCTTATCTAAGAACTAAGGAAAAGAAGAATACCAAGTATTTAACACAAGACATAACCTTAAACTATCACCTTTGCACAACAAAGAGATACTCCAACACAACCAACAAACATCAAAACAATAAACATCTCTAAACAAAACCTAAAATATGAACAAATACTACAAAGGAGAACCTAAACTATTAGTTTCAGTCGATTGCATCGTATTGGGATTTGAAAACAAGAAGTTACAACTACTCGTTGGTAAGCGTGTAGTCGAACCTTACAGCGGAAAACTCTCTCTCTATGGCGGCTTCGTTAGAGAGGATGAGAGCTTGAAAGAGGCTGCTAACAGAGTCTTATACCAATGTACTGGCATCAATAACATCTATATGCGACAGGTGGGAGCCTTCGGTGAGACCGATCGTGACCCTGGTGACCGTGTTATCTCAATCGCTTATTGCGCACTTATCAATGTCTCTGACTACGACCGTAAGCTCTTAGAGAAGAATGACTTGCAGTGGGTTGATGTCAACAACCTACCCGACTTATATGGTGACCATATCGAGATGGTACAGATAGCATTAAGTCAACTTCGCAAACTCATCAACAAAGACCCTCTTGGATTTAATCTTCTCCCAGAGCTATTCACCCTCACACAGCTGCAGAACGTACACGAAGCGATCTTAGGAGTTGAGATTGATAAACGTAATTTCCGCAAGCGTATCAAGCAGATAGACTTTATTGAGAAGACAGACCTTATTGATAAGGTGACAAGCAAACGTGGTGCTGCGTTGTATCGTATCAATAAAGAAATTTATGCTGAGGCCTCACTATAACCTATTATAATAGGGGATTGATAGAAGAATCCTACTAAAACCATTTTTACAAAGGGTATATCGAATGTAGAAACGTTATGGATCTATATTCTGATGTGCCCTTTTTGTTATCTTACTATCCATCAACCACATACGCCCTAAGGCCTTCTTTTATGCGTCATCGGCTACGAGAAGAATCCTGCGAATGCCCTACTCCATTCAATGATAGGACATTACCGACCCTTTACGACTATTCCTACGACGAAAGAAGACGTTAACAAACCCTCTATACAGTCCCACCTCAAAGTAAAGAACAACTATACACAAACATAATAAGACCTTAAAACACACAGAAAAAACCAATGATAAGACGGCGTTCAAAGCTAAGCAGAATATTACACAAGCAAAGACAGCAAACCAACAAACCAAGCGCAAGACAACTAAACACCAACGAAACAAAGTAAGACAAATACCTACGTTTAGGCAATTTTCAATATTTTGAGAAAATAGTAAGTTTATTATTTTGATGTATCCATATTTATCTTTATATTTGCATTATAATTTCAAAAATCCAATCTATTTATGAATGACAAGCAATTGATGGACCAAGCCGCGGATAACATCAGACTTCTCGCAGTGTCAATGGTTGAAAAAGCAAAGTCAGGGCACCCTGGTGGCGCTATGGGTGGCGCCGACTTTATCAACGTTTTATTCTCTGAATTTCTCATCTTTGACCCTGATCAACCTGAATGGGCAGGCCGTGACCGTTTCTATCTCGACCCAGGTCACATGTCGCCAATGCTCTACGCTGCACTGACACTACAGAGAAAGTTCACTGTTGACGATATTAAGCAATTCCGCCAATGGGGGTCTGTCACGCCAGGTCATCCTGAGAGAGACATTAAACATGGCATTGAGAACTCTTCAGGACCATTGGGACAAGGCCACGCATACGCTGCTGGTGCAGCAGTAGCCGAGAAGTTCCTCGAAGCAAGGCTTGGTCATACCATGATGCAACACAAGATTTACGCCTTTATCTCTGACGGTGGCGTTCAAGAAGGCATTAGTGCAGAGGTAGGACGATTAGCTGGTAACTTAGGACTCAACAACCTTATTATGTTTTATGACGCTAATAACATTCAGCTTTCTACTGAATGTGGAGACGTCATGGACGAAGACACCGGCATGAAATACCGTGCTTGGGGATGGAACGTACTGGAGATTGATGGCAACAACGCAGACGCTATCCGTGAAGCATTGGTAGCTGCTAATAAGGAGGAAGACCGCCCTACGCTCATTATCGGTAGGACTGTTATGGCGAAGGGAGCACTGCAAGCAGACGGCAGTAGCTACGAAAACAGTATTAAGACACATGGTGCACCATTGGGTGGTGACGCCTACATAAATACAGTAAAGAACCTTGGTGGTGACTTAGAGGACCCATTCAAGATATTCCCAGAGGTACAGAAGCTCTATGACGACCGTGCCGCAGAACTCAGAAAGATTGTTGCTGAGCGTCATGCAGCCGAAGAGTTATGGGCAAAAGAGAACCCTAAGAAGGCAGAACAGATGCACGAGTGGTTCTCTAATAAGGCTCCAAAGATTGATTGGAGTGGACTTGTACAAAAGCGTGACATCCCTACCCGCAATGGATCAGCAGCTTGTCTCGGTGTCATTGCAGAGCAGGTTCCTAACATGATCGTATCATCTGCCGACCTAAGCAACTCTGATAAGACTGATGGTTTCCTAAATAAGACACACGCATTCACACGTGATGATTTCAGTGGAGCCTTCTTCCAAGCAGGCGTTAGTGAGTTGGCAATGGCCTGTATGTGTATCGGTATGATGCTACATGGTGGTGTTATCACTGCAATGGGAACGTTCTTTGTCTTCTCCGACTATATGAAACCAGCCATCCGCATGGCTGCCCTCATGCAGACACCAGTTAAGTTTGTATGGAGCCACGACGCTTTCCGTGTTGGTGAAGACGGTCCTACGCATGAGCCAGTGGAGCAGGAAGCACAGATACGCTTGATGGAGAAGCTGCAGAACCATGCTGGCCAAGACTCAGTACGAGTGCTTCGTCCAGCCGACAGTGACGCTGCCACCGTATGTTGGCAGATGGCTATGGAGAACATGGACACGCCAACAGCGCTCATCTTCTCACGTCAGAATGTGAAGAGCCTACCAGAGGGAACAGACTACCAGTTGACTCGCAAGGGTGCATACATCGTCACTGGCTCTGACGAACAGTTTGATGTTATCCTCGTTGCAAGCGGCTCTGAGGTATCAACCTGCGTTGAAGGTGCTGAGTTACTACGCAAAGACGGCATTAAGGTACGTGTTGTGAGTGCTCCATCAGAGGGTCTCTTCCGTCGCCAAAGCAAGGAGTATCAAGAGCAGATCCTGCCAAGAGACGCAAAGATATTTGGTCTTACAGCAGGTCTCCCAGTGACCCTTGAGGGCTTGGTGGGTGCTAATGGCAAGGTATATGGCCTCAACAGCTTCGGTTTCTCAGCTCCTTATAAGGTGTTAGACGAGAAGTTGGGCTTCACAGCCGAGAACGTATATAAGCAAGTAAAAGAGTTTTTAGCATAAACGTTTAACCAGACGTCCCTTCTTCCTCACGGCAGTAAGGGACTCATAAAACCTAAACAGCTTATGGAAATTAAGACAGTAGGAGTTGCCTGCGACCACGCAGGCTATCCATTAAAGCAGTTCGTAATCCAGTATTTGGAGAACCACAAGTATGCATATAAGGATTTTGGCTGTAATAGTGACTTAAGTTGCGACTATCCTGACTATGCTCACCCATTGGCTGAAGCCGTAGAGAGTGGTGAGGTGTACCCGGCTATTGCGATCTGTGGTAGCGGTGAAGGAATGGCCATAACACTTAATAAACACCAAGGCGTACGTGCTGGCTTGGTATGGAACAAGGATGTTGCCGAGTTGACTCGACAGCATAATGATGCGAATGTCATCGTCCTCCCTGGTCGATTTATCGACAATAAGACAGCCGAAAAGATACTCGACGCCTTCTTCAAAGCCAGCTTTGAAGGTGGAAGACACGAACGTCGTGTTAAGAAGATACCTCTTCAACACGATTAGGATTAGCCCATCAAGGGAAAAAAAATTATATAAGTTGCATTATGACAAAGGTGTTCAGAAATTCTTCTGGCACCTTTGTTTATTTTAGTCCTTACCTTTCTTTATTAATGGCTGGCTCTGCCTCCACTTAGAAGCACCTCCTTCCCGTTTTGACAGCACAATCCTTCCAGATTAAGAACACTATCAGCTTCACCTAAAAAAATGGCCTTTCCAAATTGATAACACCATCCTTTCGAGCCGATAGCACTATCGACTACATCTAAAAGACTACCCTTCCCGGACCGATAGCACTATCAGCTTCACCTAAAAGAATAATCTTCCCGAATTGATAACACCATCCTTTCGAGCCGATAGCACTATCGACTACATCTAAAAGACTGGCCTTTCCGGACCGATAGCACTATCAGCTTCATATAAAAGGATAACCTTTCCGAATAAATAACACGCTCTTGCCACATTGAAATCACTATCATTTTACCCTAAAAAGACTAACCTTTCCGAATTGAAAGGATTATCTTCTTCACTTGAAAGAAGCATCCTCCCAAACTAAGAACATTATCTCCTCTCCCTTAATAGTATTGCATTTTCATTACTGATAGTACTATCTACCCATAACTAACAGTACTATCACCAACCGCTAAAAGCTAATTTTAACAGAAAGTCAACAACATAAACCCATCAACGAAGGCTTCTTCATTTTATATTCCCCTATCGCTCAAGCCCTCACAAAGCCCTTTCCACCAACTGTATCCACCGTTTGTATAATACGAAAAATGGTCGCTCCAAGACAGGAACGACCATGATAAATCCTTTTGTTAAGGCTCAAGAAGCATTAAGCCTCTTCCTCACCCGTATTCACACCCTCTGGGAGATGGAAGCGATACTTGCGTGCGAAGACATCACCCACCTTGTTTATCTCAAGGAAAGTAGTGCCGCCACCATTGCCAAACGTACCAGAGAGGTAGGCTATCTTATCTTCTAACTCGATGTAACCCTTCTGACGAAGCATACGCAAAGCGGCTGTAAACATCTCTTCATTAGACTTATGGCGATGCTGATAGACAGCAATAACACCATAGCTAAGGTTCAACCAGCGCTGTACCTTGTCCTTATAGCAGATAGCCAACACAGGGTGTGGACCACGGAAGGCAGCAAGATTGCGAGCCGTCTGACCCGTCTCGCTGTCGGTGATGATACCCTTAACACCCAACTGCTCGGTAGCCTCGATAGCACTTCGTGACAAGAACTCACGCTGATCATTCTGATTAATCATCGGCACAGTGATGTGTCCACGCTTATGAGCGTCCTGCTCTGCCGCTTCCGCAATACGAGCCATCGTCTGAACAGCCTCAACAGGATACTTACCGCTTGCTGTCTCACCGCTTAACATCAGTGCATCGGTGTGACTATAGATAGCGTTTGCAATATCGGTAACCTCAGCACGTGTAGGACGAGGGTTATTAATCATCGTATGAAGCATCTGAGTAGCCACGATAACAGGCTTCTTCTTCAAGATACACTTGTCAATGATACTACGCTGAATACCAGGAATCTGCTCGATAGGAACCTCGATACCCAAGTCACCACGTGCAATCATGATACCGTAAGAAGCATCGATAATCTCGTCGATATTGTCTACACCCTCTTGATTCTCAATCTTTGAGATAATCTTAATATCAGAGTTATGCTCGTCAAGTATCTTCTGTACTTCAAGAACATCAGCCGCTGAGCGAACGAAAGAATGGGCAATAAAGTCGATATCCTCCTCTATTGCCAACAAGATATTACTCTTGTCTTTCTCCGTAAGGGCAGGGAGTTCGATATGTTCACCCGGTACGTTCACACTCTTACGAGAGCCAAGATCGCCCTCATTCTGCACCTGTGCGATCAGCATTGGGCCATCGCTTTCAACAACAAGCATGTCTAATGCACCGTCATCAAATAAGACGTGGTCGCCAACCTTCACATCACGAGCGAAGTCAGGATAAGAGACATTAATGATGTCCTTGGTTGTGTCCATCTCAGGACGGCCAATGATCTTAACCATATCGCCTACTTTATAATGAATAGGCTCGTCCAATGCGGTCGTTCTCACCTCTGGTCCCTTGGTATCAATGAGCAAGGCTAAGTGTTGCGACACAGCCCTTGTGTTGCGAATAATCTGTCTGATACCCTCTTGACTGGCATGAGCTGTATTCATACGCACAACGTTCATACCTGAGAAGAACAGCTTTCTTAGGAAGTCAACATCACAGTGACGGTCGCTAATAGAACATACTATCTTTGTCTGTTTCATAAATTTGAGTGTGTAAAAGTTTAATTTGACATCGCTGAGAATATTATATATAAGAGTGACGACATGAGAATAACGAATAACAAGAAGCCAACAAAGATGATTGTTACCTTCTTTCCCAGTCCACCCTTCGATGGTTTTCGCTCCACCGTAGGTCTGGCTTGTACGTTCATGTTATCCCGCTCCACTTGTACGTGGCTCACTGTGGCCGTCGTCTCAGCCCGACTGCCATCTGGGGCACCCATCTGTGGGGTGGCCACCGTCATACTCTCACCACAATAGGGGCAATTACATCTTAGCGTGTTGCCACCCTCCGACTGAATAACAAAGGGACGATGACAATGTTTGCAAGCTATCTGAAATTGCATTCTAACCTCCTTTCGTCTTTATTATCTTATGTCGTCAATGAGGATATGACCATCTTGCGATAGCACCTTCACCTGACGATACTCCGTTTCTCCATCTTGTGACAGTCTTACCTTATACCAGTTGTCATCTATAGGAACCACTGTCAGATTGCGCAAAAGCTGTGAGAGGTCGGGCTCGGTAGCAGTGTTTCCGAAGGCTCCCCACCACATCGTCGACTCTTCAACATCCGCATCATAACCATCAGGCACACCGAAGACGATTCGACGACAGTAGTCGGTAAGGTAACGACTATAGAAGTTTGCGTCAGCATCATCTACCAGAACGGCCTTCTGATAGAACGATGTTAGGAAACTACATATCCCCTTCCGCTTCTCATTCTGCTTTTGTACGGCTGCTTCTTGAGCCTCCATCTGTGCACGCACCTGCATCAACGAGTCTGAATGAGCCTTCCTTTGTGCCTGCAACTCCATCTGGGCAGCCTCCTTCTCGTTCTGCCAGTAGATAAAACCAAAGACGGCCAAGCCACCTAAGATAAGTACAATCAGAATCGTAAGAAGTATTTTTTGCATTGAATTTTGGTTCCCGCTGTCATGCTGATCATTGATAGGTTGCTGTGCAACAGGGGACACAGGGCTTACCTGTGAAGGCAAGTTGACAAACAACGACTGCCCACAATAAGGACAAGTACACTGTAAACTCTCGCCACCATTAGCCGTAATAGTAAATGTGCGATTGCATTTGTTACACGTTACATTATATTGCATACGCTATGACTTCTTAATAATAATGATTAAAGAGAACAAAGGACAAAACATATCCTTGGCGTTATACGCCAGATTATCAAGTGCAAATTTAATACTTTTCTTTGATATTTGGAAATGTTTTAAGCAATATTCTAAGGGCAAGTTAACGAACTTTCGATTAGCATCTAACTTAGTATTCCATGACAGAAGACCGACCGTCTTAATTTCTTTTCATGAAGAAAAATATTTCTTTTCACGACAATAAATATTTTTTTTCATGATAATAATTCTTTTTTTTCATGATGATAATTCGGCAAGGAAAGTTCTGCCTTGTTCCCCAATGACTTTCAGCAGTCTGTTATCTCTTGTGTTTATCGTCGCTGAAAGGCAGGAAACCCTCCACCCATTGCGGTCGGTTTTGTCCCTCTTTATCGTTTGTTTCAGGCGAAGAGACCGAGAGTCCCATCAGACGGATGGGTCGGTCATGATACTCCGTATCCTTCAGTAGTCGTTTGGCAAGCGGCAGAATGTCGTCTTTCGTCCGTAACACCTTCTCTTGTGTAAGGCTTCGTGTTATCTGAGTCGTCGCATCCCACTTCAGTTTCAAGGTGAGTGTCCGCCCGCTAAAATCCTTTCGTTCAATGCGTTCAACCAATTCCAAGACAATATGATAGAGTTCGATGATAATCTTCGTGTCTATGTGTAAATCCTCAAGGAACGTGCGCTCGCATCCTACTGACTTACGTTCGTAGGCAACAACGACTGGTCGATTGTCAATACCCCGTGAGAAGTCGTAATAAACACGCCCCATCTTACCAAACACCTGTACGAGATGTTCGAACGAGATGCGCCGCAGCTGTGCTCCCGTGAACACCCCCATCTCATGCATCCTATTAGCAGTCTTCGGTCCGACACCCCATAGTTTCTCCACTGGTAAGCTCCCAATGAAATCGAGCGCACGGTCGGGATGCACCGTAAAGATACCGTTCGGCTTGCGCATATCAGATGCTATCTTCGCCAATAGCTTGTTGAAACTAACCCCAGCAGAAGCCGTCAACGACGTACGCTCAAGTATTTTCTGCTTAATCTCCTTAGCGATATCAACCGCCAGCTCAATCCCCTTTTTGTTGTCGGTAACATCCAAGAACGCTTCATCCAGTGATATCGGCTCTACTAAGTCTGTGTATTCATGGAAGACAGCGTGGATTTGTTGTGAAACCTCCTTATATTTCTCGAAATGAGTAGGGACAACTATGAGCTGTGGGCACCTCCGCTTCGCCTGAGCCATAGACATAGCTGAGTGTACACCGTATGGGCGTGCCTCATAGCTGGCCGTAGACACCACGCCACGTGGTCCGTCGAAGCCAACCGCAATAGGCTTGCCTCGCAATTCCGGATTGTCCCTCTGCTCCACAGAAGCAAAGAAAGCATCCATGTCAATATGGATTATTTTACGCATATTCAGCTCGTTTTCCCTTACAAAGTTACGACGACAAAGGGAAAGATAAGCATTTCTAAGTGAAAAATAAATAAAATACTGTACCTTTGCAACAAAATTACAAAAATAGAGTTATTATAACAATAAAGGACTAAAAGTAGGAAGAAACAATGAAAGAGAAAGGGAGTCTTGATGCCATGGGGAAGCTTCAACACAGAATGAAGCGTGCCTTTGACATTATTGGTGCCCTCATCGGCCTGGCCCTCTGTTCGCCCTTATTTCTCGTCATCAGTATTCTGATTACTTATCAAAGCAACGGACCAATCTTCTTCCGACAGATACGCATTGGATATAAAGGTCGTCCGTTTGCTATCTTTAAGTTCCGAACTATGAGCAGCATCGTGGAGGAAGAGGGCCCACAACTGGTTGCTAAATGCGACAGTTCGAACTCTACTCGATTGGAACAGTTCCTGCGTGGCCATCACTTAGACGAACTGCCACAGCTATGGAATGTGCTCAGAGGCGACATGTCATTCGTGGGACCGCGTCCTGAACGTAAGTATTTTATCGACAAAATACTAAGACATACCGACCGCTATCAGCTCATCTATGAGATGAAACCAGGTTTAACGTCGGAGGCAACACTCTATAATGGCTATACAGACACGATGGAGAAGATGCTCAAACGTATGGAGATGGACATCCATTACTTAGAACATCGGACGCTATGGCTCGACTTTACAATCATCGTTAAAACGGTCGTCAACATCCTTACAGGTAAGAAATTCTAAACAAGACAATGAAGAAATATATTCTATTTGTATTACTCGCATTATGTTCCCTCAATGGGTTTGCACAGTCGTCAATGACCGATACGCAGGTTATGGACTTTGTGCAGAAAGAGCATAAGAAAGGTACTCCACAGTCGCAGATTGTCACCAAGCTCATGCAGAGTGGTGTTGACATCTCGCAGATACGCCGTGTCAGGAACTTATACGAGAAGATGCAGAAAGGAAATGCTGCTTTCGGGGCTACAAAGGAAGGGACAACAGCCGACCGCAGTCGTACGAACAACGGACAAACAACGCCTGGAAAGAGTAAGCGACAGATAGCTGATGCAACGCTCAACGACTATGACGCCAACGAACAGGAGGTGGGTCGATATTCTGAAGGACGCATTTCGCCTAACCGCTCATGGGCAAACACTTACGATGAGAACGATGGTGAGTATCTGAAGATGCAAGCCGAGATGAACGACTGGATGCCGCAAGACACCGCAGCAATGTATGAGAACCTTCTGAAACAACTCAGTAGGAACCGCAAGAAGGTGTGGGGGCGTGACATCTTCAACAATAAGAGTCTGTCCTTCGAACCTAATATGAACATGGCACTACCACGTAACTATCGCATAGGACCGGGTGATGCTGTGTTTATCGACGTGTATGGTGCATCGCAGAAATCCTACCAGACGACCGTTGCCCCAGATGGTTACGTCACCTTGGAAGGCTTCGGACCTATTCAGGTAAGCGGACTGACGGTCGCTCAAGCTAATAATCGTATCCGTGAAAAGATAGGTAAACGATACAGCAGTTCGAACATCCGCCTCTCTGTTGGGCAGACCCATACTATCATGGTCAACGTGGTTGGTGAGGTGAAGACCCCTGGTACCTATACACTATCTGCCTTTGCCACTGTCTTCAATGCCCTTTATATGGCGGGAGGTATCGGAGACTTGGGTACACTACGTAATATTAAGGTGTATAGAGGAGGAACGCTGATTAGCACAGTCGACGTCTACGATTTCCTTCGTCGAGGCCATCTGAGTGGTAACGTACGCTTAGCAGACAATGACGTCATCGTCGTTGGTCCCTACGAGATGCTCGCTCAAGTGAGTGGAAAGGTCAAACGACCAATGTTCTATGAGATGAAACGAGGCGAGAGCTTGGGTACCTTGATTAGTTATGCAGGTGGTTTCGCTGGCGATGCCTACACCCGTTCGGTCCGGGTACGCAGGAAGACGGGTCGTCAATACTCTATCTTTAATGTCAACGAGTTTGATATGCGTAGCTTCCGAGTGGCCGATGAGGACTCCATCAGCGTTGACTCAGTCATTCCAAGGTATGAGAACATGGTCGAAATCAAGGGTGCTGTGTTCCGTCCGGGCATGTACGAGGTTGGAGGACGCATCAATAGTGTGCGTGGACTGATTGAGGCTGCAGACGGACTGACCGAGGTGGCCTTTGCGCCACACGCCGTCTTACACCGTAGAAAGGCCGACCGTACACTCGAGGTTATCTCTGTCGACGTAGATGGTATCCTCACCGGACGTGTTGCCGACATACCGTTACAAAACGAGGATGTACTGTTTATTCCTACTCGCACCGATGCACAAGAGCAGCGAACGATAACTATTCATGGCGAGGTGCTCTATCCGGGTATCTATCAATATGCTGATAATGAGTCGTTAGAAGACTTTATCTTGCAGGCAGGTGGCCTGAAACAGACTGCTTCCACAGTTAAGGTGGATGTGTCACGACGTATCACCAATCCGCAAGCACTTACCCCTGACTCTATCATCGCACGCACTTACTCCTTCTCATTGCGCGATGGCTTCGTCATTGATGGTGCTCCGGGCTTCGTTCTTGAACCCTACGATGAGGTCTATGTACGCAAGAGTCCGGGTACGACCGACCAACAGAATGTGAGCATAGAAGGCGAGGTGGTGTTCGCAGGAAACTACACACTGACCTCAAGAAAGATGCGCCTTAGCGACATCTATAAGGCTGCAGGCGGTGCAACAGAGCTGGGTTATATCAAAGGAGCACGCTTAGAACGACGCCCTACCCCATCCGAACGCCTACGAATGGAGAGTGCTTATAAGATGCAATTAGACCAACAACGCAAGAACATGATGGACTTAGCCATCAGAACAAAGGATGCTGGTGTGCTTCAAGCGATACAAGATAACAACAAGAAGTTAGAGGAGAAATTCCAAGTACCTGATGTCTACCCTGTTGGTATAGAGTTAGATAAAGCGATTGCAGAGCCTGGAAGCGATGCAGATATCGTCCTTCGTGAGGGCGACCGCATTGTTATTCCACAATACAATGGTACGGTTAAGATCAATGGTGCCGTTATGTTCCCTAACTCTGTCGGTTATGTTGAGGGTAAGAGTGTTGCTTACTATATCGATCAAGCCGGTGGTTTTGCCAGCGATGCCAAGAAGAGTAACACCTATATCCTATACATGAACGGTATGTTAGCAAAGGTTGGCCACAATGCCAAGGTACGTCCTGGCTGCGAGATCATTGTTCCTACAAAGATACAAAGTCGCATGAGCCTTGCTGAAACCCTCAGTGTCGGCTCAAGTGCTGCCAGCATCGCAGCCGTCATAGCTACGATTGCAAACTTGATAAAGTAAGAGGTGAAAGGGTATGGCAGCTATTTTGCTGTCACAATAGGCACTGATAGAGAAACGGTAGACCAGTATAATACATACTGATCTACCGTTTTTCATTAATCTGACAATAATACGCTAAAGAGATAGGTTGGCAAGAGAACAAATCCTCTCAAGCCCCCTATCCTACACAGACAAAGGGGATGAAGATTTTTGTCAACCAATTTCTGTCAGCGTTATAAGGATAAGTAGTACGATACATCATACCTTATTAATACCGAGTAAAGGCTTCACGCTATTGATATTCATCATTCACATGACTTGTCCGGAGGCTCCGGACAACATGTCCGAAGCGTTCGGACAACTTGTCCGAGGCCTCCGGACAATAAAAGAAAAGGGTAGTTTGCTTTGCTGTTAATAGTAGACACTATGACATACAAGCAATGAGTAGCCTGTAGAAAGCAAACCTATCAAAAAATATTGATGCTCTTGTAGATTATATCTTAACCCAAGACGCTGGTAAGGGGAACTGGCAGTTGTCCATATTCAACCATCGTTTAGGAGCGATAACAACCTTTGCGCTATTCTGATTGAGCCATGCGCCCCACCATGAGAAAGAAGAGTTTGCAATGATGTTATGTGCACAACACGACATTAACTGCATATCTCGATAGCTCTCTGTTCCTGTGTTCCATGTCACATAGATTACTGGAGCCTTCAGATAAGGCTGAAGATGCGTCTGACACCATGCTATGTCATTACTAAAGATACAAAACATGGAAGGCGTGACATACGTACACATCTTCTCAATCGCAGCCCGATAA
Source organism: Prevotella sp. oral taxon 313 (assembly GCF_003043935.1). Lineage (NCBI taxonomy): Bacteria > Pseudomonadati > Bacteroidota > Bacteroidia > Bacteroidales > Prevotellaceae > Prevotella > Prevotella sp. oral taxon 313. The sequence continues at coordinate 759,631 of NZ_PYXE01000001.1, read as the reverse complement.
TAGTCGAGATCGCAAATACCTTGATAAAGTTGATTACCTATATAATCGCCTCGCCTCACGTGTATTGCAACGCTGTTCTTATCTAATTTCCTTAGCAAAGATAGGTTCTCTGTGCGCTTAAATGCTGGGAAAGTAAAGGCTTTCAAGACCTTCTCCCGACACGCTACAAAGTATCTTTCATCCTGCCAATAGCCATCGAAGTATCTGTCTCCTTCTCTTGTCAACACCGACTCATCATAGCGAAAGGTAGAACTCTCCAAGCACATTGTCTTACGACGAGGTAGAAGACGTTTGCCAATACGCCATAAAAGATAGTTGGGGTAGTAATAGGCAATGCGCATGATAGCTGCCGCAGACGCCTTCTGTGCGGTCAATGAGAAGATACGCTCCAGTTCGAAACCATTATGTAGGTGATAGCCATGGAAGCAAGAAAGGTCGAGCGCCACCCGCTCCTTTGGGAATGACTCTTGCAGGGAGAGGTATAGAGCATACTGAAACATCTGATTGCCTAAGCCACCTAATATCTTTACTATCTTCATTTGCGCATTATTTTCTTTATTATACATTTCAGATTAGAGTGCATAACGACCTTATTGACCCACAAGCAACATCTTAGCAGTAGGCGATACTTATACTTTGAACTAAGAACAGAGATATCTTCTACCTCGGTTTGCTTGATATCTATCCGGTTAGTTATCTTATCGTCATGATCATTAAAAGAGTCAACATGAAGACTGTCTACGAACGTCCTGTGCCTTCCCTTTAGTAGACGATAATACCAATCAACATCCACAAGCCAGTGGAGTCGGCTGTCAAAGTAGGTTAGATGCTCTCGTCTAAAAGCGACACAAGAGCAAGGACCGATGACATTACAAAGGAAAAGGAGCGAAGGAAAGCCTGTGAAGAGCCTCATCACAGCTTCTGAGAATACATTAGGCTTAAGTTCTCCACCATTGAATACTTTTACACGAGTCACAACTACGTCGTATCCCATTTGGAAATGCTCATTTAATGAAGTCAGATAATCGTCTTCTTCGAAAGCCTCATCGTGATGTAACACAATAACAAACCTACCACTTGCTAACTGTAAGCCACTATTCCAATTATTAACAGCACCTGCTGAGGGCACATGATGCCGATAAACAAGAAATGAATCATTGACCATTGACACGTAATCCGATATAGATGAATCTTCGGAATCATCTACTACTACAATCTCATAGTCCTTGAAGTCCTGCTTACATACAGAACTATACGCACTCTTGAAAAGGTCGAGATTATTATACGTCGGTATTATTATCGTGAATGTCTTCATTCAGTTCTCTTTTACAAGCAGTCTCATTAATCAGATACCAACTCAATAACAATAACGCAAAGGTATAGGTGTTATCGAAACTTCCACCCCAGAAAAGGTCCAAGGTTAGACCGATAAACAATCCTAACTCTACTGAATAACGTCGGTATGCCTTATATCTTAATAATGTCTTGACAATACTTACGAGGAAAAATAACAATACTATGACACCAAAGCTATAGCCAATAGTTAGGATACATGACTCGGTCACGCCATTAGCTATCAAATGAGAAGGTGTACTAAAGTCTTGGTTTTCATCCAAATGGATATTGAAGAAGCCATGTCCTATCCATGGGTCTTTGCCTATCTCCTTTATGAAATGGAACCAAATAAACGCCCGATAGAAGTTACTTAGATTAGAGAACATCGTGACAAGTGTTGCCATAAACACAACGATAATACTTGACACATACATCCCGATCATCATTATCTTACTTCTATACAAACGTAGGTAATACATCGTTGCAACAACCGCTCCGATGATAAGATAGCGATAAGAACCAGATAAGATAAGGTTGCCTACCATCGACGCAAGTCCTATGTAGAAGACAAGCTTATTCACCTTCTTCTGATTAAGCATATAGCAAGCACTCACGAAGGTGACACTTCCCGAATATAAGGCATTTCCCTTAAAACCTGGGAAACGTGCAAGTGCCTCGCCAGGGCGCACTGGTGGCAGTTCAGTCCATGGTACATTCACTCCTACAAGGAATAAGAGATTAGTGCCAAAGTCAAGGATAAAGATGATAAAGACGAAGATGCGCAATGCCTCCAAGCACGATTTCTTATCCTTAACACCCATGAGAAGGATGCAAAGGAAATAGAACTGTCCCCAATAAGCTATATTCCAAGACTTCAGACCATTGCATAATGCGAAATAGATCCCGACTCCCAAGGATAGACAAATAAACAGAAAGAAAATTGGAGTGTACCTTAGATTTCTTAAGAAGGTGGTGGGCGAGAGTATCATTAACAACGAAAGGGCAAATAACCCCATAGGAACAATACCCGTACCCAGTATCTGTGTAAGGAAAAGAAAGAGTGCAAACAACGTATAACGTACCTTCTCTGACATCACTTTACCTCCTTCCTAACAACAAAGAATGTGTAAACTAAGAACATGAAGAAGGACACGATATAGGAAACTAATACTGCCATAGAAAGCCCATTAGCCCCACTACCTCTCTGACAAAGGATGTAGGTGCATCCTATCATCAATATTGCCCACACGACATTGATACCAAAACATTGCCACATCTTGCCTAAGCTATATACAGCCATCTCAAGAACGTTAGCTAAAGCAGAGAAGATTGTTGAGATAGCCAGTATCTGTAAGGGGGCTGAATTGTTATAGGTCGTACCATACAGGCGCATGATAAAACCACCGAAAAGCATCACGCCTATTGCCAATAACAATGCCGTAACTCCTACTATCAGCATATTATACTTCAAAGTAGACACAAAGGAGGTCTTTTCCTTATGTAGACTGGACAGGATAGGAAGAACTATTTGACTAAAGGCAGTGGGAATGAACAAGATAATAACCTTCCATTGGTCGGCTGCTTCAAACACTGCAAGCTCACGGAAGCCATCTGTCCTAACAAGTATAGAACGTATCAACCAGAAGGAAGGAGCAATAAGCAGGGAAGAGAGTGCCGCTGGCAGACTGTAAGTGTACAAGATAGAGAAATCCTTCAGACGGAGGTTCTTTATGCTTAACTTCTTTATCTGTATAGCAGAGAAATTCTTATTAATGGAGAGATGGTTCATAACAAAAATCAAGATGAAACCCATCCCGAAACCAAGTACAGCTCCATTTACCCCAAAATAATAAGCGCCGAGGATGGTCAAGACCGACTCCAAGATACTACCCAACAGTGTGTTAATAGCAATAGCCTTAAAGTTCTCGAAGCCCATCAAGGCTCCGTTCTGTACGCCATTGATGATAGAAAAGAACAACAACACCGCTCCTACCCTTACTGGTAGCACAATACTTGCATGGTGAAGGATATTATTCGCAATGAACGGTGCACCTAACAGTATCAGGATTGCCGTGATGATAGCCATTAAAAGGCCAAAGCAGTTTGTTGCAGCATAGACAGCTGGAATCTTATCAGCCTGATTCTCCCTATATTCTGCTATATACTTCGTTGACGTAACACCTAAGCCTGCAGAGCCAAGGACGATGAACATATTAATAGTGGAGCGCACCATAGAGAACTCTCCGTATGCCTCTTTCTGCAAGATATGGGCACAGATGATACCAACGACTAAGGTAAGGAACTTCGCTAAAGCCGTCCCTGTAAACGACCATACCAGTCCCTTCCCCATTCTTCGAGATATAGAAGACGAGTTGATACGCGTTATTATATCCTTAACTGTTATCATCAACTATTCGCCCTTTGCTCCACCAAACAACAATGAGAAGTTACATACAACGAACGTAACCATCATACTGAGGAAAACAACAATGAAGACAAAGGCCATTCGCTTAGGTCCTGCGGGCTTGACAGGCACTGATGCGCTCTGAACAATGGTAAAGGAAGGGGTATGCTCCTGTAACTTTGCCTGTGCATTCTGTAGTTGTGTGCTCAGCGCACTATATGCATTAAACTTCAACTGCATATCATTCTCTAAATCATCACGCTGTGACTGAAGCTCTTGCAAGATAACATCTTGATTGGCATCAGAGAAGGTTGCATACTTCTGACGGGCGGCTTCATATTTCTTCTTTGCCTCTGCTACCAACTTTGTATAGTACTTCACGTCATTCTTCATCTTGTTGGTTTTATAGTTGGTGATGAAGTCCTGTAGTTTAGCTCGTACCGAGTCAGCTATCGTTGCACTAATCAATGGGTCTTGATCTTCCACCGAAATCGTTATCAGACCAGTCTTGATATCAATGTCACATGCAATGTTTCCCTTTATCTTTGAGAATATTTCGTCTTGCTTCTTATTGAGCATAAAGGGGTTAACAGGCTCTGTTGCAGTGGTAAGACTATCGCTATCACCAAACGTCTTCGCTATCCATCCGATTGCCTTACCGTATGGTGAGTCTTTCTGATGACTGTAAAGATAATCATAGTAACTTGCCTTCACCGACCCATCTTTTGTCTCTACAGGAATCTGTAGCAGACTCTTTATAAACTCATTCGACTTCATCAAGTCTGGATAAAGACTGGGTTGCAAGGCATTACCAGATGCTACATCACCAAGATCTACGCCAAAGGAAGAGGCAATAGAGCTTAGTTTCCCCCCGTTCTCAGTATTATCCATCTCCGGAGCAAGTGATATGTCACACTTATAATAGCGTGGGACAGGTAGAATCACTAAGATAGAACCTATCAAAGCAACGACAAACACGATTAGATAACGTAGCCAATCATGCTTGAGCTTCTTGAGAAAGGAACTGACTGCAACACTCTCCTTCTTATTGTCTTCCATTGAATCTATAATTTATTCTGTATTTATCTTTAACCATTAACTGTAACATCTAAATAGTAACGCATTGTTAGCTGTTTTATTGTGCTAACTCTTTGTGGATGTCATTGACGCCCTCCTTGTTTACTCAATAAGGCTGTCTTATGTCTTTCTTATCAGATTATATAGGCGCTGACGGATAGGTAAAGGCATTATGCGAGTGGTGAATCGAATAACAACACTTTGGCAGAATATATGAAAGGGGATGTACCCCATCTTCAGCATTCTTACCAATATGCGTACCTCATCACAAGCATAAGACCAGCCACCACGCTTTGCCACGGTCTCTTCTGAATATCGGAACCACAACAAAGACTGCTGAATATTATGAAACTTACAGCCGTTCTTTAACATTCGCAACCAAAGGAAATAATCTTCAGGGAAATACTCTGTGAGATAGCCTCCTACTGCCTGCACTGCAGCCTTCCTATACATCACTGTCGGATGATTAACTGGACATCTATAACGAGCATACTTCTTTATATCTTCGTACTGTTCAGGCACTTTCCTTATCGACCTGACTTGCGTCTTATCCTTGGTAAACTCATCAACCCAAGAGCCTATCACATCATAGTCTTCATGTGTCTTAAGCCACTTATACTCTGTTTCAAATCTATTAGACTTGCATATATCATCCGCATCCATACGAGCTACAATATCGTATTTACATAACTGTAACCCATCATTTAAGGTCTTTCCTAACCCACGATTCACGGAATACGCCACCACTCTTAACGCCGGATATTTTGACTGATATAACTTTATAACATCATACAACGCCTCTGTCAAGGGTCCATCCTCTAATAGAACAACCTCACCAGCCTCCACAGTCTGCGTAAAGATACTCTCTAAACTCTCACGAAGGAAAGCAGGATTATCTTTCTTATAAACGGCCATTAAAACTGATATGTCAATACGTTCCATCACATTGATATCTAAGATGTATTTTACAAAAAATACTTAAAAGAACCGTTCACAGCCTAAGCCTTACAACGACTCCATTAGTATTCTTTAGCTACAAATGTACAAAAAGAAAATAACAAACAACCATTCATGGTAAGAAGATTTCGTAAAAACAATTATTAGAAGATATTTATTCTACTTTTTCTAATACTCGAATACAATATTATCACAATTATTGAGTTTTATTAAACACAAGATTACAAATGATATGTCGACATACACTTTAATCAGCTTCTTTGCTTTTGCCATGAGTGCGACCTGTGGTTTCGTTATGATACCACAGATACTCTCGTTTTGTAAAAAGCGGAAGTTATATGACACACCAGATGCCAGAAAAATACACAAGAATGCTATTCCACGCTTAGGGGGCGTCTCGTTCATGCCGAGTATGCTGGTGGCTACACTCGTGGCCCTGCTGACGTGGGTTTATACCAGTACAGGGAGTAAGATTGGGATTAGCCCATGGAGCGTCTTCTTTGGCGTGGGTATCACCGTTATCTATATAACAGGCGTACTCGATGACATCTTTGGTGTGAGGGCTAAGCTGAAACTTCTTGTACAGATAGCGGTTGCCAGTCTGTTGCCGATGTCCTATCTTTACATCAATAACCTCTATGGTTTCTTGGGCATCTATGAGATACCAGCACTCGTGGGGATGGTGATCACCGTTGGAGTACTGGTCTTTATCATGAATGCTATCAATCTGATTGATGGCATCGACGGCCTTTCTGCCAGCTTGACGCTCATTGCCTTGTCGGGTCTTTTCTATGTTTTCCATCGCGAACATATATGGGTTTACTGCATCCTCATCGCTGGCTTGATGGGAGTCTTGGTGCCTTTCCTCTATCATAACATCTGGGGAAAGCAGGAGAAGAACCAAAAGATATTCATGGGCGACTCTGGTAGCTTGACGCTTGGCTATATCCTTGGCGTACTACTGATTAAGTTCTGTATGTATAACCCTCATGTCATGCCTTATCAGAAGGGGGCTACACTCCTCTCCGTCACCTTACTTATCGTACCAACCTTTGATGTTTTCAGGGTTATCATCGTACGATTATTGCACCACAAGCCGATTTTCAGAGCGGATAAGAACCATATCCACCATAAGTTGATACGTGCAGGACTAACTCAGCATCAGACGTTGATTAGTGTTATTGCACTGTCCTTTCTCTTTATCATCATCAATCTGTCGCTCTTCAATCACTTGCTTGTGACATGGATTATTGCGATAGATGTCGTTATCTACATCGCCTTCCATTACACACTCGACTCCTTTATCAGAAGGAGGGGAGCACTGCCGTTTACGGAGTAAATGCGGAGGATGGAAAGAAACGGTAGTAATCAGAACAGGACATTATTCTCTATACGCAGAAAGGTAGGCGCAGGCCTACCTTTTCTCGTTTTATTCTCATGACCGTTAAAAAACTCGTCTCTTTCGATTACTATCCGTCTGCATACTCCTATGACTGCAACATCTTACGACATAACCGCTCTCCACAGCCCGCATGTTAAACCTCCACACATCCTATATCGAGTCTTAACACATTATGTATCAGACATTAACAAAACAGGCATCAAGCCTCAACACGTTATCCTCCAGCCCTCCGCAAACAGATTGAAGAGTACAGAGAGACACCATTATCATTGCTTACGAGCATCGCAGACTACTATTGCTTCGTCGATTATCTACCGTATTCAGCCTTCGACTATCCCTTAGAATTTATCGAAGTAGAGCCTTACCGTACCGTCATTTATCACCAACTTACGCCTGTCAACCCTCTCAATACGGAACGTGGGAGTAAGACTCTTAATGCCATAACGACCCAATGTCGCTTCATAAGCAGTCAAGGGATGGTCGCCATTCTCACGGTCGAAGAGGTAAGGAGACGACAGTCTCAGTTGGTCGTTATCAATGCGAAAACGATAGAGATAGCTATTGATCTGTCCTGTCTTATCCTCCATCTGTAAGAGTTTGGCTTGAAACGACCAGAAGACAACCTGTTCACTCAAGTCCTCCGTTACTCCTGTACTGATCGTCTCGACACTGACCAAATGCCACATACCCTCTAATCTGCCTGCGTCGTTATCGGTCTCTAACGAACAAGAGGAGCATAGCAGCATTAATAGAGGTAGGACGAAAGATAATATCTTTATTCTTTTCATTTTCTTTTTTCTTACTTTATTCATAATCAGCAGACTACCGCTTTCCCAAGAGACCACGCTTCGCAATGGTCAATTGCAGTCCGTAGTTATTCCCATCAAGGATTGACCCAAAGTCGGCGCCGACACCCATCCGCACATCAGTGTTGCGCATCCATGCTGGCAGTCGTTGCCCTCGTAGCGTGTAAGTGGCCTCCCCCATCAGACTGACGTTGTGTCGTCTCTTCGTGTAAGGCTGTTCGTAAGTACCCAAGCCCTCCTGCCATGTACCGAGGAAACGCCACTTGAAGCACTCAGAAGGGTGCCCGCTCATTCCTACATGGAAGCCCACAAAGCGGTTGTCCTTAAAGTAGATGGTCCCATCCTCATTGTAGATAGGCGACCGATAGAGCGGGTTTCCCATCGCTTGGCCCCAATGCTGATAGCCAGGAAGGATATAATGATTATAGTAGTTGTCCTTTCCTCCGATATGGTCGGCCACCGTTATGGTGTGATCATGGTATATCGGTCCACTCTGATACTTTGAGTAAAGATACTCAACGACGATGTTGTTCAGCCAGTTATCGGGTTTATAACGATATTCAAAGCCTAACATCCAGTCTTTGAAATCGTAGATCAGATAGCGACGCTGCTTCTTCTCCATCCACTCACTACCCTCGCCATAGCCGTCATAGTCGAGCTGAAGCATGGCAGAATGGTCTTCGAAGAACTTATCGGCATAGAGGGAAAAACCGCTCCAGTCGCCATCATAGTTCAGACGCATCACCCAACTGCCTAACTGGTCGCCCTGTACATTCTGATAGGTGGTCTCGCCATTGTCGGCTCCACCTGGTAGAAAGGCATGCCAATAGGCTCGCAGTCCTTTCCCATTCTCTATCTTCTGCATACCGCCATGCCCATCTGAGAGATAAGAGGTACCACCGAAAAGGCTCACCATCTCCAATCCCATTTCTAATGACCACGGACAGAACACCTCTTCGTTACCTATCTTCAGATAGCCTGCCTTTGAATGATAGAGCACTCGGTCGGTATATTTCGATTGCTTAGCAGTGAAGTCGTGCTGCCAATTCTGGTCGGTTGTCATTCCGTAGGCGACGTGTCCTTTCATGTGCAACCAGCCATTCGCAAACGGTAGTGTCCAATAGTCTGCCAGTGCCAAACGCACCTGTGGGACTGGGCGGGCATTAATTCCCAACGTTTGCGAGCCCGAACTGAGTTCATTATTCTTGAGTTCCATCGGCTCTTCCTTCGCTCCAATGGTCAGTGTTCCGTGCCACCATCGTCCCTCGACGTAGGCTTGCTGAATAATAGCCTTACTCGTATAGTTAATAGGCAGTACAACGTCTAAGCCATAGCCTAAGCCGAATTTCCTCCCCTCGTCCGTCTGCAGAGGTCGCTCTATACCGCCCCGCACATAGCCGTTCGCCGTCTCCAGCGAACTCAGTCCGTATTTATTGGCATTGAGCCAGAGGGGTGTTCGCCCTTTGGCAAGGCTCCCCTGCATCTCCACCTTATATTCTAAGCCCTTTAATGGCTGCAACCTTGACGTGTCGCGACGTACGGGCTCTTGATACTGAGCCTGCATTGTCGATGCTATCAACATGCCTACCAAGGTTGAAAGTAACTTCTTCATCATTATAAAAGTTAATATCAGCCACAAAGATAATAAAAAAAAGACGATTAGCCAACTTAATTCTCTGCAAGTGAATACACATTATTATAATATAGACAACACGCCTGCTGAATGTAAATAATTAGCTGTTATCCCGTATGCCATTCTGTCGTGTAATCTGAATAACAAAGTGTTAGAATGTTTTTAATAAAATACTGCAACTTAGAAAACAAGCTTTCCGAACGTAAAAAACAAAGTACTGCACCGTAGAAAGTAAGCTTTCCGAGTCCAAATAACACAGTCCACAACAGCTCTCAGCGTTTTCTCCTTCACCAAAGACGCCGTTGTCGTCGAATTATTTTCATGAAAATAATTATTTATTATCATGAAAAAAAATATTTTTCTTCATGAAAAGAAATTCCAAAACGGCCCCTTCCGAATACTGCCGCCCATGACCACACTATCTGTTCGCCCTCCTTTAGCATCCAAAAAGCCACTTACAAGACCCGTAACCACGCTGTTTTACGCCCCTTTTTATAGTCGAAAGCATATAAAAACATTATTATCTTGCTTTTTTATATTCGTTATGATATAATTTAAGGAAAAACTTGTACCTTTACATCCGAAGTAATATAATTAATATGGAACGAACTAAATTATCGATGGTTGTCAAGGCCTTGCGTAAAGAATATGGACTTACACAAGAAGACCTTGCCATGAAGTCTGGTGTAGGACTGTGCTTTGTTCGCAATTTAGAGCAAGGAAAACAAACGCTAAAGATGGATAAGGTGAACCAGCTCCTCGATTTGTTTAACTACGAACTTACGCCAACCAAGAAACAATGAAACAAGCAGAAATCTACCGAAAAGGCCTCTTTGCTGGTATTCTGACAGAAGATGACGGTGAATACCGATTCTGTTATGATGAGATGTATCTCGTTAGAGAAGATGCTCAACCTATTAGTCTGACATTGCCACTACAAACGGAACCGTTTGTAAGTCCCGTATTATTCCCTTTTTTTGACGGACTTATACCTGAAGGTTGGTTGCTTGACGTGGCACTTCGCAACACAGACATAAGTGTACTTGACCGCATGTCATTATTGTTGTTATGCTGTAAAGAGTGCATAGGTTCTGTTAGTGTCGTACCAAAACAATAATTAGGAGGTGATATGTAATGTGTAAATGCCTGTATTGCTACCAACGATTAGAAGAAGGTCAGAGAGACTTTCACCCCAATTGTGCACGTAAGTTCTTTGGCACAAAAGATGCACCTATATTAGAATATAAGCACGACGACCTCAATCAATTGGCTGAACAGGTTATCCGTGCGCAAACTTCTTTAACTGGTGTCCAGCCTAAACTATCCTTAAACCTCAATAAACATGATGGTTGTAATCGTCTTACAATTGTGGGCCTATGGGGAGATTATATCTTTAAACCCCAGACAGAAGCCTACCCACAGCTACCCGAAAACGAAGACTTAACCATGCACCTTGCAGAAGCAGCAAAGATAAAGGTTGTGCCTCACAGCCTGATTCGACTGTCTGACGGCAAGCTGGGGTATATAACCAAGCGTATTGACCGAACAAAAAATGGGGAGAAGATAGATATGGAGGATATGTGTCAATTGACATTACACCCTACAGAATATAAGTATAAAAGCTCGTATGAACAGATAGCAAGGACTATAACGAAATATAGTAGCACACCCAAGCTCGACTTAACGAACTACATGCAGTTATTGCTTTACTGCTTTGTTACAGGTAACAATGATATGCACCTAAAGAACTTCTCCCTTTACCGTCCCGAGAAGGATTATCTGTTGGCTCCAGCATACGACCTTCTCAATACTACGATAGTAAATCCTAAGGACAAAGAAGAATTAGCGCTGCCTCTTTCTGGGCGAAAAACAAAACTGCGTGTGGCTGATTTCTTAAATACAGCAAGGACAATAGGACTCGAAGAAAGTGTGGTCTTACGCCTCATAAACGGTCTTCAAAAAGCTCTCCCTAAATGGCAAGTCCTCATACAGAGCTCTTTTCTTGACGAAAATATGAAGAAAGCATATCAAGAACTTATCATGTCACGACTGAGTCGTTTGCAAGAATAACATTTGCAACAACTTAGAAGTTAGTTAGAAATGATACTTTACTTGCAAAAACTTTTATAAAGTGACTCCATTAAAACTAACCTCCCTTTCATTGCCGACATCTTTCATAGGCAAACAGCTAACTTGTTTACATACGATTAAACGGGGTATCGAAAGATGACGGCAGCTTTATATTAAAACTAAACACTATAATAAGGTAGAAAAATAACACCTTTCTATCACACTAAACACATGTTTAGGAAAAATCCCCCACCATGTAGGGGAAATCCTTTTCATAGTCTTTTTTTTATTCGTTCCTTTGCATCATGAAAGTTAGGGGACGCTTCTCGGAGCACTCCAAGACTTGAATAAGAACTTAATAAAGGTAACGATTATGAGAAAGATAGTACTAACCCTCATCGCATCGTTCATAGTCAGCATTGCAACAACAAGTGCAATGAGTTATGAGCAGGCTCGAATACAAGCACTCTTTCTAACAGATAAGATGGCTTACGAGCTAAATCTGACAGAAGCACAATATGAGGCTGCCTACGAGATAAACCTCGACTACCTCATGAGTGTTAATACTGTTGACGACCTCTACGGCATTTACTGGTCGCATCGCAACGTCGACTTGAGCTATATACTCTATGATTGGCAATATCGGGCATTCATCGATGCACCTTATTTCTACCGTCCTTTGAGATGGGACGGAGGCTACTGGAGATTCGGAGTCTACGCTCGCTATCCAAGACGCGACTACTACTATTTCGGACGACCAGCGTTCTATAACGTTTACAATGGCGCACATAGCTGGCGTATGAACGGCGGACAAAGCTGGTATAACGGTAGAGAAATCTTCTACGGACGTGATAGTCGATTCGGAATGAGGGACAACTACTTACGTGGTGACTACTATAGAGGAGGTAACTACTACTATAATAATGGGCCAACGTACCAGAACGACCGTCCAAGAAGCTTCGGTAATCAACAACGATGGAACTTTGATGGACCTCGCAACAACGAGTACTATGCCCCACGAGGGAGTTCGACACGTACGACGGTGACACAACCTAACTACGGCAACAGCTTCGGTGGCAACAGAAGCTTTGGTGGTGCAACAAGAAGCACTGAGCCAAGTCGATCATTCAGTGCGCCAAGCAACAGCTTTGGTGGCGGAAGTCCTTCCTTCGGTGGAAGCCGTTCAAATGGCGGAAACATATCAAATGGAGGTAGTTCTTTCGGTGGACATAGATAATAATAATAATAAATAGACATTGATTTAATCAGGTTTAAATACTAAGCACTAAGATAAAAGGTTTAAGGTTAGACGTTTTAAGGTATTAAGATTGTAAAGCAGTTAGCAAACCAATGAGTATAGACTGCATTCAGACCAAATTAGAGATGTAACAAAAAAGAGAGTTATTTAAATGAAGAAGAAGAGGAGTTTCACGTGATGTGAAGCTCCTTTTCGCTTTTTGGGTATTGGCCTTATTAGCCCAATATGGCCCATTAGCCCAATAAGATTATTAGCCTTATAAGGCCTATAAGCCCCATCAGCCCTATAAGATTATTAGCCTTATCAGCCCAATAAGGCCCATCAGCCCTATAAGATTATTAGCCCAATGAGGCCCTATAAGGCCAATCTCCTCACCTCAGCATTGCCCATTGGCCTCAACTCATTCATCGGCTTGTCATAATAAACGCTTTGGATAGCTTTATTGATGATACCATGTCCCACGGCAACCACCCTCTTTCCTGCATATTCCTGCCCTACCCATGCAAGGAACTCCTTAGCACGAGCCTTCAAGGCGTCCAAGCTCTCGATGTCATCGGGCCATTGAGAGGGGTCATTGAGATTGGCCAACTCGGGAATATACTTGCCTGTAAACGACCCCCAATCACGCTCTCGCAACAGCGGAGTAGTCGCAACTACCTGCCCATGCGGTGCCGCTATCAGTTCACAAGTATGGATACTTCGATGTAAGTCGCTTGATACAAAAGCATCTATCGGCTCATCCTTCAATTGCTCTGCAAGCTCTTTCGCCTGTTGAACACCCTTCTCATTCAGCTCACCAGGCGTCTGACCTTGCATAATATGATGGGCATTATCTACCGTCTCACCATGTCTAACAAGATACAATATCGTCATAACATCTTCATTCTTACTGCAAAAATAATAAAAAGTCAGGTAGTTAACCCTTGAAATAAGGATTATTTTGTATTTTTGTAACCATGAAAGTACTTCAAATCTCAGCCGTAAGGGCTATTATCGTATTAGTGACTGGCTTCCTCCTCGTCAAGTATCGCGAAGATACTATGACTTGGATGACCATCACCGTGGGTGTGCTCTTCCTCATCTCAGGACTCGTTGCATGTATGGTCTACTACTTTGAAAAGGAGAAAGTGGCCAAGAAGACTGCCAAGGCTGCGCTGCAAGAGGGTCAGCAAGAGGAAGAAGACCTCAAGTCACCCTCCTTCCCTATTGCGGGCGTGGGTAGTATCGTCTTGGGTATTATCCTTGCTGTCATGCCCAACACATTCACTACTTGGATGGTGTATATCCTCTCTGCACTGCTTATCCTTGGTGCTGTCAACCAGTTTATGAACCTTGCTCGCTCGCGCCAGTACGCCCGTGTCCCCGTGTACATGTGGATCTTCCCTACTATCAGTATGGTTGTTGCCATCTTACTAATCAGTAGACCGATAGAAACTGACGCTCTCTTCTTCACACTAAAGGTTATTGGATGGGCCTTTATGTACTATGGCGTCTTAGAGTTCGTACTGATTATCCGCATGTATCTTGTCCGCAAAGCCTACGATAAGGCTGAGGCTGCAAAGGTTGTGACAGGCGACAAGATGGTTACTGACGGCATAGAGGATGCTGAGGTAGTAGAGGAATAACCCATGTACTACTGCCGCTACTCATCACCCCTCGGCAATCTGTTGATTGCTGGGGCGGAGGATGCTGTCGTCTATTGCCTCTGGGAAGATACAATTGACGAACGAATGATGGCTACATGGGAGGAGGATAAGTCGGAGGAAAACGCTGTCCTGACTGAAACCTGCCGCCAACTAACAGAATACTTTGCTGGTACTCGCAAGGTGTTCCGTCTTCCCTTGCGCCTAAACGGTACTCCCTTTCAGCGTCTTACATGGTTGGGGCTACAACAGATCCCCTACGGTGAGACCCTCTCCTACGCTGATTTAGCAAGACAAACAGGCCGTCCAAAGGCCGCACGTGCCATTGGCAACGCCAACCACCACAATCCCTTAATGCTCATTATCCCCTGTCATAGAGTCATCACAAGTAACGGAGAGATAGGCGGTTACGCTGGTGGAACGGCCCGAAAAGCCTGGTTATTAGATAAAGAAAAGCAGAACAAGTAGTCACCCCTTATCTGTCAAGAAATATCTTAACGCATCCATCTCCCATAACCCCTAATCTTCAATAAACTTTTAGCAGCTTAGTAAGACCATTACAAGTAGGTGTCTTCCTAAGGTGTTTACTATTGCCTTCATTGTCAACCGACCTTTTTTCATCAAGTACCATTCCCTTTCCACCTATTACAATGTGACACTTGCGACTAAAACATACCTTTCCCATCTTCTTTATCCAATGCGCTTTTGAGCCTGTATCAGACTTAACAGCTTCTTTGATAACAGTTTTTCTTCGTTGCTTCAACATCCTTGTGCACGTTAAGCTCACTGGCGCTGCACTAAAAAAAAGTTAAATAAATAAGACAAAAGAGTACTAATTACAATATTATTTATAATTTTGCAACAATTATAAATATCATAGGTAAAAAGATTGAATAGCATTGAGTAACGACGTGTTGGGTCTTATCTTATTAGGAATAAGACGATAAATACATGACCACTACTTTCTGTCTTATTTTTTTCACAGCCCACATCTCTGTGGGTCAAGATAATTTTATCAAAAAATGAAAACAATAAAAACGAAAAAACAAAACTATCTTAAACCGACTGTATCGGTATGTAATGTCATGGAGGAAAGCTATATCTTGGCCACAAGCCCTAATGTACAACCTGGAGGAGGTCAGGGTGGTTCCGTCACTGTAGAGCCTCCTACCCCTGTTGTTGGCGATGATAATGATGAGTTAATAGGATAATTAAATAAGGAAAAAGATAAAAAGTAAATAATAATGAAGAATATTTTTCTCTATCATGCACTCTCTGCTTTGTTCGTAGGCGGTATGACCTTGTCAGCTGTCTCTTGTGCGGACGATGATTTGGGAGAGAACACCAACAATGGTGACAAGGGTGCTGTTGTTCAATTTAACGTAGGTGATGCACAGGAAGAAGCACTTACTCGTGGAGGAGCAATGACACGTGGAGCTATCACCCAAGGCTTAACTAACAAAGACCTTGACGGTCAGAAGTTAGAGATACAAGGCAATGAGAACCTCAACTTATGCTTAATTGAAACAACAGTGGAGGGTGTCAACCCTGTGAAACAGGAACCAGGCACACGTGCAAATATCATTACTACACAAAACCTCAGCGACTTCTCATCTACAGGAGTTCGTGGTACTGCAGCAAATGCGATTAATACAGGATGGTTCGAAGAGCAGAAGACAAAGAAAGATGGAACTCTCTATACTCCAATCTCTTGGTCATGGCTGCAGCCTTACGGCCGCTTCTACGCCGTCTACCCTGAGAGTAAGAACAATAGCAATGGTATCACGTTTACCAAACCAAATGGAACAGCAGCGCCAAGCATTGTGTTTACTGTAAATAAAGACGTAAGACAACAAGTAGACCTAATGACTGCTTGCTCCGGTAACGTACAGTATGCCACACGTTTCCAGGCCCCAAGAACCGACCTTAAGTTCCGTCATGCATTGACAGCCATACGTTTTGCGGTGGGACAAAACCTCTCATTCGACAAGACTATCAAGGATATTACGCTCAAGAACGTATTACTGAAGAGTAAATACATACTCCCTAATAATCTCAACGGAGCTGGTGCTGCATGGGATTATAGCGGGAACACAGAACGAGGAGACGTAAAGCTTAGCAACGTGAACTATAAAACCAACGAGAATGCTAACAGTATTGTAAGAGATATAAGCAGGTATAGTAATTCTAACATAACCGACCCTACAAAGTTGGAGGACAACTACACCTTCTATATGATACCACAGGACCTTGACAATAAGGTTGATGCTGAGGTGGAATTTACTGATGGCAGTAAGATTACCATACCTCTCAAAGGCTCTTGGAAGGCAGGTACAACACGTACATATAAGCTGAGTCAGAAGAACTCTTCATGGGTATATACACTCAACGGAATAAGTCCTTCGGCTGTTGCCTACGACAAGACGCAAGCTACTTATCAGATTGAAAGCTACCGCCAGGCACCTGATGGTACCAAGCAAGCTGTTGCATGGAAGGTTGTTGGATATAGTGTAGACAACGGAACGACATGGACTACTACTAAACCATCATGG
Organism: Prevotella sp. oral taxon 313; assembly: GCF_003043935.1. NCBI lineage: Bacteria > Pseudomonadati > Bacteroidota > Bacteroidia > Bacteroidales > Prevotellaceae > Prevotella > Prevotella sp. oral taxon 313. The sequence continues at coordinate 742,494 of NZ_PYXE01000001.1, read as the reverse complement.
TTGAAGAGCCTTAGCAAGGAGCAGAGCAATGGTGGAACAGCTGCTGAACCGCTTACAGCTACCTTGGGTACTGACATTGTAGACCTCGTTGCACAGCGCAACAAGGAACTTCAAGATGCAACTCCATTGGGTACACCATCTACATACTATAATCTCTCAAACGCTACTGGTGCTGCAGCTGTACAAAACACAGCTAACTGCTATGTCATTTCTGCACCTGGTTATTATATGATTCCATTGGTATATGGTAATGCTATTAAGAATAGTCAGATCAATAGCAATGCATACATAAGTCGCGCACCAGTTACAAAGCTTCAATTTGGAACTACTACTACTATTAAGGATGTAATTCTCCATAATTTCGTAGATCATCAGAGTGCCAAGATTACAAGCCCATGGATTGAAAAGACAAATGGCGGAGCTAACAATGGTATTGATGGTGCAGAGGTTACTTGGTCAGATGAGAGCAACCTTGTAGAACTTGCTAATAGCCCTATTTATCATGATGCAAGTGGAAACGCATTCGTCAAGTTTGAGGTTAAAAAGGGCAATCTTAAGAGCGGCAATGCGGTTATCTCTGTAAAGAAGGGAACTACTATTCTATGGTCATGGCATCTGTGGTTTGCACCAAAGAACGCACTTGATAAAATTACAGTTACCAACAATCAAGGAAAGAATTACGACTTCACAAGAGAAACCTTAGGTTGGAAACCAACCAAATGGACTGGTACCTCTTACTCTACTCCACGTACTGTTATGGTGAAAGTAGAGCAGGTTATTGGCAATAATGGCGACAAGCAGTATGCTACAATTACCATTACACAGAATGCAGGACTTACAGAGAAAACTGGTACGACAACACTCTATCAGTGGGGACGCAACAATGCTTTCCCTGGCACAGATGCATCTCTTCCACAGGGTATCATCTATAGTAGTAGAGAAGATATTGACATGAACAACAAGATTCAGAAGCCAAATTACTTCTTCACGACCAACATTCTCGCTAATGAAACCATTGCTCAGAACGATGGTGTGACAAGGTTACATTATTTCTACAATCTCTGGTCAATGGATAATAACCGACGTGGTGACATAAATGCTCCAAACAACATTGATGTTGTTAAGACTATTTACGACCCATGTCCAGTAGGTTTCAACGTTCCAACGAATGGAGCTTTCTCAGGATTCACAACAAGTACGACTAATGGTACTAATGTTCCAGCTACATTTGAATTAAATTCTGGACATATATTCTGGGTGAACAGTAGTCATACTGAAAGTATCTATTTCCCTGCTTCAGGCTTCAGAAACGCAAAAGATGCAATCCTCAAAGATGCATTAACATCTGGTAATTATTGGTCTGCTGACCCACAAGATTACAACAATGGTTGTGCTATGGGTTTCAATAAAACTGAAATTAAACCTCTCTTCCGCAACATTCGCACCTACGGCTTTGCTGTTCGACCTGTTGCTGAGAAATAACATGAAGGCTACAGAGCAAGCAGTGTAATGCTGTACTTGCTATAGTTTACTTGAATAAGCTGTATCAAATTAGGTTGAACCCTATTTTGATGCAGCTTTTTTCGTACTCTCTACTTCACAGACCATAAAGGTTAGGAAAGAGATATTAGCTCTTATTGGTTATGAAAAGTCTTTACATAGAATCTTGTTATATTCGTTCTTGGGGGATGAATATGAGAGCTGAGACAGGTCATAATAACCATCAGTAAATCAAGGTGTTATAAGATAGACAAAAGAAGGGCCTTTTCAAGCATCAAGAAGGACGTCTTCTTGACCCTTGAAGGGCATGTTCTCGAATGGTGAAGGGCGTCTTCTTGCTTCAAGTTGGGCCTTTCCTCTAAAAGAGAGGAGAATGATTAGCGAAATATCCTGACAATCTCTAAAGAAACAATCAGCATTCTTTTTCTCACAGAAACGTATTCTATTTCTCAAGAAGTGCGTTCTTTTCTCATAGAGTGGGTGCGTTCTATTTCTCACAGAATAACACAGAAGAACAGAACATACAGGGTTTCACAGAGACATTAAGTCAACCGATTACACAGAACCTTACAACCAAAAGAGACCTCACCCCCAGCCCATCCCCGTATTATAAGGATGCCCAACACTTTCCTATCTAATGCTTAGCATGCACACTTTTGAGTTCTCCCACCATGTGTCCAAACGGTTCTGAGTTACTCAAAAGAGGCTAATAATAATCAGAATATCAATCAGTTAAGGCACTGAATAACGACAATTTGTTATCCTTTTGTTATCTTTTATGACATCTTTCACTATCTCTACAACAATAGATATATTACTCGTCAAGATGCTATAGAATTATCAAAAGGCCACGTAAAGAGCCTCCGAGTGATTCTTTCCCCTTTTCTTCTTTCGTCTTGCAGAATTTATACTATCTTTGCAGATATATTCGTTAAATAACAATACTATGGTAAAGAAAGGTGAAATCTACGTCAAAGAAGCGGTCATTAGGACGATGGCGAAGGACGGAATTGACTATATTTGTATTACGGACATAGCCCGACAGAAGAACGCCGTAGAGCCTAAAGACGTCGTTAAAAACTGGATGCGACAAAAGAACACACTTGAGTATTTAGGCTTGTGGGAGAAGCTTAATAACCCAAACTTCAAAGGGGTCGAATTCAACCCCTTATTGTCAGAGGCTGGCAGCAACTCCTTTACGATGAGTCCAAGTAGGTGGGTGGAGTTGACAGCAGCAATCGGTATCTTCACAAAGAGTGGTGCCGGTGGTGGTACATTTGCTCAACGCGATATTGCTTTCAAGTTTGCTAATTGGGTCTCGGTCGAGTTTGAGCTTTATCTTATTATGGAGTTCCAACGTTTGAAAGCTAAAGAACAAGAGTTGATAGGCTGGACAGCGAAAAGAGAATTGTCTAAGATAAACTATCGAATACACACAGATGCTATCAAGACTCATCTTATACCTAATGAAGTTACGGCTTCCCAAGCAAGCATTATATATGCCGAAGAAGCCGACGTCCTGAATGTTGCCATGTTTGGAATGACTGCTAAACAATGGCGAGAGGCTAACCCTAATTTGAAAGGGAATATCCGTGACTATGCTTCTGTTAATGAATTGATATGCTTATCAAATATGGAAAATATCAATGCGGTGCTTATCAACGATAATATATCACAAGGAGAGAGGCTCTTAAAACTAAATAAGATAGCCATACATCAGATGGAGATTCTTGAAAGTAATGGTAATCGAGAGCTTTTACAATAGTCTTTTCTTTTCTTAATAAATAATTATTTTCTTGTACAAAACAGATGAATCCAATACATTTCATCATTGCTTGCGTCACTATATTGGTTTTACTTTATGTCATTCGTATAATCATTGTTCACAAGCAAGCTAAATTTAGAGGTAGACATGGTGAGAAAAAGGTTGCAAAAGTACTTAAGCAACTACCAGATGAATACACTATCTTCAATGATGTATACCTATTGGAGAATGATAAGAGTACCCAAATAGACCATGTAGTCCTATCTCCTTACGGTGTATTTGTTATTGAGACAAAGAATTATAGTGGCTTGATTTATGGTGGTGAAAAAGCCCAATATTGGACTAAGGATATGTTTGGTACAAAGTATAAGTTCTATAACCCTTTGTTACAAAACTATAGTCATGTACGAGCCTTATACTCTTTGTATGGCTTTCCAATGCAGTATTTTATCCCGATTGTCGTGTTTACAAATAGAGCTGAGCTGTTAGGAGATTATTCTAAACATCATGTTGTTTACATAGATGAATTGATTAGTACAATAGAAGCTTATCAGAAGGTAGTGTTTACAGAAAGTATATTGGCAGATGCAATCGTTAGATTAAGTTATTCCAGCTTTGAGACAAGTGAGACAGTATCGATACATAAGGCTCAAGTAAAAGCTAATATCGCATCATACAAAATGGCTGTTAAGGAAGGTGTTTGTCCTCGTTGCGGTGGTACTCTTGTGCGTAGAGAAGGGCGGTACGGTAGCTTTTGGGGTTGTAGCAATTACCCAAACTGTCGCTTTACATTAAGAACATAAAAGATTATGTGCCTTTTTTCAGTTGTTCACAAAGTGCACTAACTTTCTGTTATTTTACCTTCTGTTCTTTTTGTTACTTTGTCTTTTCTCCCTCTCTATCCTTCCGTCTCCACCTGTCCACCTGTTACTCTGTCTTACATCGCCCCACTCACCCCACCTGTCCACCTGTTACTCTGTCTTAAACCGCCCCACCCACCCATCTACTTTATCCTTTTCTTATTCTGTCTCTATTTGCCAATATGAATTATTTTAGTTATCTTTGCCTACAAAACAAACGTAAGACATAATGGCAACAGTAGACGACAAGAAGATTATCTTCTCAATGGTTGGGGTCTCAAAGATTATCCCACAGAACCAAAAACAGATTCTGAAGAACATTTACCTATCGTTCTTTTATGGCGCAAAGATAGGTATCATCGGTCTTAACGGCGCAGGTAAGTCTACGCTAATGAAGATTATAGCAGGCTTGGTAGAGCCTACTCAAGGCGAGGTAGTGTGGAGTCCGGGTTATACCGTGGGTTATCTGCCACAGGACCCACCGCTTGATGAGGCCAAGACCGTCAAAGAGAATGTCATGGAAGGGGTGCAGCATATCTATGATGCACTAAAGGAATACGACGACATCAATGTGAAGTTCGGTATGGAGGAGTATTACTCTGATGCTGACAAGATGGACAAACTGATGCAGCGACAGGCTGAGTTGCAGGATATCATCGATGCTACAGACGCTTGGAACATAGACTCTCGACTCGAGAGGGCCATGGATGCGCTGCGATGTCCTAAGGGCGACCTCCCTGTAACGAACCTTTCTGGCGGCGAGCGACGCCGTGTTGCACTCTGCCGCTTGCTCCTTCAGAAGCCAGACGTGCTATTGCTCGATGAGCCAACCAACCACCTTGATGCCGAGAGTATCGACTGGTTGGAGCAACACCTGCAGCAGTATGAGGGAACAGTCATTGCTGTAACGCACGACCGATACTTCTTAGACGATGTTAGCGAGTGGATTCTTGAGCTCGACAGAGGTGAGGGTATCCCATGGAAGGGCAACTACTCATCATGGCTCGACCAGAAGACAAAGCGCATGGAGCAGGAGGAGAAGTCGGCTTCGAAGCGTCGTAAGACCTTAGAACGTGAGTTGGAATGGGTGCGCATGGCCCCGAAGGCGCGTCAAGCCAAGGGTAAGGCCCGTCTGAACTCATACGAGCAGATGCTCAACGAGGAGCAGAAGCAGCGTGAAGAGAAGCTCGAGATCTTCATCCCTAACGGTCCGCGTCTGGGCAACAAGGTCATCGAGGCGCAGCATGTGAAGAAGGCTTTTGGTGAGAAGGTGCTCTTCAACGACCTCAATTTCATGCTTCCTCCTAACGGTATCGTGGGTGTTATCGGTCCTAACGGAGCTGGTAAGACAACGCTCTTCCGCCTTATCATGGGCTTAGAACAGGCCGATGGCGGTACGTTCGAGGTGGGCGAAACAGTTAAATTGGCATACGTCGACCAGCAGCATAAGGATATCGACCCAAATAAGACGGTGTATGACGTAGTGTCACAGGGCAACGACACCATCCGTATGGGTGGTCGTGACATCAACTCACGTGCCTATCTCTCACGCTTCAACTTCTCTGGAACCGACCAAAGTAAGCTTTGTTCAGTCCTCTCAGGAGGTGAGCGCAACCGCTTGCAGTTGGCTATGGCATTGAAACAAGAGGGTAATGTCCTCCTTCTCGATGAGCCAACTAACGACATCGACGTGAACACGTTGCGTGCTTTGGAGGAGGGTCTTGAAGCCTTCGCAGGCTGTGCAGTAGTCATCAGCCACGACCGCTGGTTCCTTGACCGTATCTGTACGCATATCCTTGCATTTGAGGGTAATGGTGAGGTAGTATTCTTCGAGGGTGGTTTCTCCGATTATGAAATCAATAAAGCACGCCGCCTTGGTAACGAGGAGATTAAGAAGGGACGCTACAGAAAGCTGATGGAAGAGTAGATATCCCCATCTCGACACAAGCAGCGAAGGAGGGGTAACCTCGGTGATCACTCCCCTCTCCAATCGGAGAGGGGCTGGGGGTGAGGCTTCTGTTGGCTGTAACGTTCTGTGAAATCGGTTGACTTAACGTCTCTGTGAAACTTTGTGTGTTCTGTTCATCTGTGTTATTCTGTGAGAAAAAGAACACACCCACTGTAAGAGAAAGGATGCTTGAAAGTTGCAGGGGAGTTTTTTCTCTCACAGAAGACATTTCATTCTCTCATGTTGGATATTTTTTTCTCTCACAGAGCCCACAGAGTTTACAGAGCATTTTTGCGCACGTTTTGAGCCCACAGAACGCCTTCGGCATACAGAGTTCACAGAGGCCTCACCCCCAGCCCCTCTCCGAATGGAGAGGGGAGTAGTATGTGAGGTTACCCCTTTTGGCCTGCTAATGATAGAAGATGGGCTGCTAACCATTTGGAGGACATGGAGGGGTATCTCGGTGATCACTCCCCTCTCCATTCGGAGAGGGGCTGGGGGTGAGGCCTCTGTTGGCTGTAACGTTCTGTGAAAATCTGTGAGAAATAGAATACCCAATAGATTTCCTGCGTTCTTGAAAAAACCTGACAAAAACGTACAAGAAAGCTCTTACGGATATAAGGTGGTATGATTAAAAAACTAAATCGCAACTAACAAGAAATCAATCACTTATAGGCTCGAAGCAAGAAGGGCCTTATCAAGCATCAAGAAAGGCGTCTTCAAGGGTCAAGAAGGGCATATTCTCGAACGTTGAAGGGCATGTTCTTGAAGCATGAAGGGCATATACTGGATTCAAATATGGCGAAAACTCTTTACATATTCGTGGGGAATAAGCATGGGGCCCTATGTGTTGTTGAGTTATGATAATAGGCCCGATAAGGGGCAAATAAGCCTAATAAGCCTTATAGCCTACACCCAACCGATAGGGGTAACCTCACATTTTACGCCCCTCCCTATGGGGGAGGGGAAGGGGGAGGGGCCAGCTGAGGAAGGGGGAGGGGCCAGCTGTAGACTGGAGTTGGGCCACCTCTCTCATCCTTTTCTCCCTCCTTTTTGGTCAAGAAAAAGGGATACTGCCTCGGCAATATCCCTTAGAAAAGATTTTATTAGCAAAGTTTATTGGGACAGACGAGAGACGACTGTCCCGTTGTATCTATTGATTACTTATAAAGAACCGTTGTTTGCCTGACGTACCATCTCAGAGGATGCATAGAGGTAGACCTCTACACGGCGGTTAGCCTGGCTGATTGTCTTGTTCTCAATAGGGTTCGCACTACCGAAGCCCTGTACTGAACGGATCTGACGACTGCTCACTCCACGACCTTTCAGATAGGATGACACAGCTTCAGCACGACGCTGTGACAATGGGACATTGATGTTGTCATTACCTGAAGCGTCGGTATATCCCTGTATAGCAACGTCACAGTTAGAGTTGCGTTGCATGAGGGAAGCAAACTTCGTGAGGTCGTTCTTGGCCGAAGCACTTAGGTTTGAACCATTCAGAGGGAAGAGAATACCTGAGTCGAAGGTAACCTTCACGCAGTCTAATCCGTTCGCATCAGTAACCTTATCGACACGTGCATTAGGCAACTGCTGCGATGCCTCGCGTGCTACCTTGTCCATGTGACGACCGATGAGGGCTCCCGCTCCTGCACCAACAGCGCCACCAATGGCTGCACCAATAGCTGTACTCTTACCGTTACGACCTATTATTTGACCGACGATGCCGCCCAATGCTGCACCAGCACCGCCACCGATTAATGAACCAGTACCTTGTTTTGTCTGACAACTTACGACAGTGAGGAGACACATTCCTGCTGCCATCATCTTCATATTCTTCATAATCAAACGTATTAAATGACTATTATCTTTTACCTTATTCAGCATGGTCAACGACCGTGCCTTAATTCATTTTAATTCATGCAAAGTTAAACAAATATACGCCATAGGGCCCTTATTGCCAACATTTTTTTGTATTTTTGCAGAAAATAAGCCAACTCGGCAAATAGAAACAAACTTCGTTTGCACTCATTTGCATTATTTTCGCAATAGATAGACTGGCCGAAATAGATGGGAGAAAGACTCCCGTAGGCTCGCTTATCCCAGTTGCATCTGTGTGCAAAGTTAGTGTTTCACGTCATAATGACAAAAGGGAAACACCTATAACAACGTGGGAAATCCCCTAAAAGAGTAAAGTAAAAGAATAGAATAAAGTATTTATGGCAAAAGAACTGAAAGAACTTACCAAGAGAGCCGACAACTACTCTCAATGGTACAATGACTTAGTAATAAAGGCAGACTTGATTGAACAGTCTGCTGTACGTGGTTGTATGGTTATCAAACCATACGGTTATGCTATCTGGGAGAAGATACAAGCGCAGCTTGATAAGATGTTTAAGGAGACCGGAGTACAGAATGCTTACTTCCCAATGTTAATCCCTAAGAGCTTTCTCTCACGTGAGGCTGAACACGTGAAGGGCTTTGCCAAGGAGTGTGCCGTGGTTACTCACTATCGCTTGAAGGCTACTGAAGATGGCAACGCCGTACAGGTAGACCCTAATGCGAAGCTCGAGGAAGAACTGATCATACGTCCTACAAGTGAGACAATCATCTGGAACACCTATAAAAACTGGATACATTCATGGCGCGATCTGCCGTTGATGTGCAACCAGTGGTGTAATGTGATGCGTTGGGAGATGCGCACTCGTCCATTCCTTCGCACGTCTGAGTTCCTATGGCAGGAGGGTCACACCGCTCATGCAACACGTGAGGAGGCTGAGAAGGAGGCACAGACAATGTTGCGTGTCTATGCTGATTTCGCTGAGAAATGGCTCGCTGTTCCTGTCGTACAGGGCGTTAAGAGCGAGACAGAACGCTTTGCGGGTGCATTGGATACCTATACCATCGAGGCCATGATGCAGGATGGTAAGGCCCTTCAAAGTGGTACTTCTCATTTCTTGGGACAGAACTTTGCAAAGTCATTCGACGTCACCTTCCTTAATAAGGAGAACAAGCCAGAGTATGTATGGGCCACTTCATGGGGTGTTAGTACTCGATTGATTGGTGCGCTCATCATGACCCACTCTGACGATAACGGTCTCGTTCTCCCTCCAAAGATTGCGCCTATTCAGGTGGTTATCGTACCTATCTTCAAGGGTGAAGAGCAGTTGAAGGAACTGACAGCCAAGCTGCAACCAGTCATCGACCAGCTCCGTGAGTTGGGAATCACCGTTAAGTATGACGATACCGATAATAAGCGTCCAGGCTTCAAGTTCGCTGACTATGAGCTTAAGGGTGTACCTGTACGTCTTGCAATGGGTGGTCGCGACTTAGAGAACAACACCATTGAGGTGATGCGTCGTGATACGCTTGAGAAGGAAAGCCTAAGTTTTGATGGCATCGTAGAGCACATCAAGAACCTTCTCGACGACATTCAAGCTAATATCTTCAAGAAGGCCAAGGACTTCCGCGACGCTCATATCTATGAGTGTGAGAACTATGACGAGTTCAAGGAGAGAGTGAAGGACGGTGGTTTCTTCCTCTGTCACTGGGACGGAACAGAGGAGACTGAGGCGAAGATTAAGGAAGACACGCAGGCAACCATCCGTTGTGTCCCTTATATGTTCGAGCAGACTCCAGGCGTCGACATGGTTAGCGGCAAGCCTGCTAAGTATCGTGTCATCATCGCAAGGTCATATTAATAAACGAAAACTGGCATTGTCGAGGGTTTTTATAGCCCTCGGTAATGCTGGTTTTTGCTTTTGAGAGGATGGCAGAAAGGCCTATCGAGCCAATCAGCCCTTACATTCATAGCAACTAACTTAAACATTATCAATTATGAAAAAGTCACTTCTTACTTTTGTTTTCCTCCTTGCTCTGACAGCATTAAACGCTCAGACACTCATCAAGGCTAAGTTTCAGAAAGGCGAACAAGCTACTTATTCGACTGTGTCGGAAACGAAGATCTCAACACCTATGGGCGGTGGCGACCAGTCGGTCAAGACGAGTAGTAACACCGTCATCACCGTGAAGGAGGCCAATGCGGATGGGTATGTTATCGAATTGATAACCAAGGACATTAATACTGAAGGCGACCAGTCAACTGCCTTGCAGACGAGGAACATGCTGAGTCAATACCTTGGTAATGTTCCTATGCGAGTAAAGACTGATGCCAACGGAAAGGTGACCGACATCCTAAACTTTGAGGAGGTGCAGGCCAGTGTGAGCAAGCTTGTGATGGCGTTCATCGACTCTATCTATAAAGAAAAGCCTCAGTTAGAGCAGGGCCTGCCTAAATATAAGATGGCGATGTCGCTCAACAACATGCTAACCAAGCAGACTTTCATTGAGACAATGGAACATTCTACCTTCTTCAACCTCTTTGGTAAGACGCTAAAGACAGGTGACAAAGAGGATGTCAATCAGCAAGGAATAAAGTCAATCGTCACCTACGAGGTGACTAAGGAGCCTAACGAGCTTGTCATCATAGGTAAGACACAGAACAACATGAGCGAAGACGACGTGAAAGGCTTCCTCATTGACAAGATGAAACTGATGGGTTCTGACGAGTCGATGATAGCTAAGTTCGAGCAAGGATGGTTGATGATGAAGAAGATGGGACTAACAAAAATGGACGGTAGCGGTACGATTACGACCCGTCTACTCCCTTCTGGCTGGGCCACAGAGTATAGTTCTTCTATCAAGTCAAAGGTGATGGGCGCCGTAATGACTACTAACTCCGTGTCTAAATTAGTAGAACATAGCTGGAAGTAATCCGCTTCGTCAGACACTATATATAATATAATAAGGTGGTGATGCCTGTCTCATCGCCACCTCCCTTTCGCTCCTTTCCACGGTGTGGATAGGTGTGTGGGAGTAGTGTGTGGGCTTTTTGCAACACTTTTTCTTCGTTCCTTTCCATTATGTGGATAGGTGTGCGGGAGTAGTGTGTGCCCTTTTTGCTACACATATCTTCGTTCCTTTCCATTACGAGGATAAGGGTACAGGGGTGGTGTGTGGGCTTTTTACTACATGTTCCTTAGCTCCTTTCTATTACAAGGATAGGTGTGCGAGGGTGATGTGTGGACTTTTTACTACATGTTCCTTAGCTCCTTTCTATTACAAGGATAGATATGCGAGCGTAGTGTGTGGACTTTTTAGTACTATTATCCTTAGTCCCTTCCTCTCATTAGCGGTGTGTTTTATTCTCCTTTATGAGTTATTGATGATTGCTGATTAGTAATCGTCTCCCCCTCTTCGACGAGCTAATTAGGTCGTAAAAAATCATTACATCGAATAGCGTTAATCACCCTCATGAGGCAGGCGTAGCATCTTCCACTATCAACGCTATAACCTTCATGAAATCAGAACGTTATAAACAGCGTTTAAGAACATGCCCTTCTTGCATCAAGAAGGGCATGTTCTTGTTCCTTGAAAGGCATGTTCTCGAATGTTGAAGGGCGTCTTCTTCGTTCAAAAAGAGCGTTTTCTCGAAAAGAGACGGATATGAGTTGTGAAATATCCAGACATTTCCTGTTTGCTTGATTAGCGTATCTTTTTCACATAGAACAAATCTTTCTCTCACAGAGCAAACTACGGCCCCTCCCCCAACCCCTCCCCCGTAGGGAGGGGCGTAATATGTGAGGTTACCCCTACAAGACTGCCATTAAGGGACATAACGAAGCCTACATCCTTTTTATAGGGGTATCTCGGTGATTACGCCCCTCCCTTTGGGGGAGGGGAAGGGGGAGGGGCCACTACATGCTTTGAGTGCTGTGTGTTCTGTTCTTCTGTGTTATTCTGTGAGAAAAAGAACATTGTAGGTGTGTGTGGATAGGTTTTTCTCTCACAGAGCACACAGAGTTCACGGAGTTTTTTGGCGCACATTTCGAGTCCACAGAAGGCCTCCGGCATACAGAGTTCACAGAGCGTTACTGCTAATGTTGGCACGAATAAGGGACAACAAGTAGCCTATATCCTTCTTATAGGGGTATCTCGGTGATTACGCCCCTCCCTTTGGGGGAGGGGAAGGGGGAGGGGCCACTACTTGCTTTGAATGCTGTGTGTTCTGTTATTCTGTGTTATTCTGTGAGAAAAAGAACATTGTAGGTGTGTGTGGATAGGTTTTTCTCTCACAGAGCGCACAGAGTTCACGGAGTTTTTTGGCGCACAGTTCGAGCCCACGAGGAGGTGGCCCCTCCCCCAACCCCTCCCCCGCAGGGAGGGGCGTAGTATGTGAGGTTACCCCTACAAGACTGCCAATAAGAGGATAATATGAAGCGTGCACCCTCCTTATAGGGGTATCTCGGTGATCACGCCCCTCCCTTTGGGGGAGGGGAAGGGGGAGGGGCCAGCTGGGGAAATGGGGAGGGGCCACTGCTTGCTTTGAGTGCTGTGTGTTCGGTAATCACTCCCCTCTCCACTCGGAGAGGGGCTGGGGGAGAGGTCTCTATTACCCCTTCAACTACCTAAAAATGATGATTTCGCAAATTCATTAAAAGTAAGTATTGGACGATATATATATTTTCTATACCTTTGCAGACGCTTATCGTAAAAAAAGAAGATACAAGGCTGACTTTATTTGCAGACACCTGTGACTTAGTCTTAAGCCTGGGTAAACTATATGGACTCGGTTCTCTTGCTGCGAAAGTAGGGAGAGATTAGTGTCTACTCATTAAAAACCTATTTGTAATCTGAGTATATATGAACAAATTAAAAGTGAACTATGAAAGGCGTGTCAGATACTATCTGTCCGCCACTCTCTTAAGTTCTTTGTTCTTATTCCCGCCCACCTACGTCCATGCCACGTCTGTGCATGGGCAGGAAACAGTTGAGGATGAGGACAAAGATGTCAAAACATCTGTAACCGTTCGGGTTGTTTCTGAACAGTCGCAGGAGCCGCTCATCGGTGCTGTCGTACGTTGCGAAGGTGTTTCAAACCCCTCGGTGACAGACATCGATGGTAAGTGTACGATTAAACTCAAGCGTGCTGCCGACCGCATAAAACTGACGGTAACCTACGTAGGGTATAAGTCTGTGACCCGTGTCGTTAATGTTCCTGACAGTCGCATGATAACCTTACAGTTAAAGGATGACTCCAAGCAGTTGGATAATGTCACTGTTACAGCCCTGAAACGGCACACGACAGTGTTGCAGCAGTCGTCTGCCATCAGTCAAGAAGCCTTAGAGAAAGGTGGTGCAACGTCATTGGCAAAACTCCTTGAGACCATCCCCGGCGTCAGTTCTATTAGTACAGGAAACACGATAGCAAAGCCTGTTATTCAAGGTATGCACAGTAGTCGTATCCTCTTGATGAACAATGGTGTACGATTAGAGAGCCAGAGTTGGGGTGCCGACCACGCACCAGAGCTCGACTATACAGGGTCGAGTATGGTAGAAGTAGTGAAGGGAGCCGAGTGTATTCGCTATGGCTTCGGTGCAATGGGTGGTGTGGTACTCCTAAACGATGCGCCCCTACCCTACGAAAACAAGAAGATTAAGGTCAACGGAAACGTCAATGTAGGCTACGACACCAATGCTCGTGGCTTCAGTGGATCAGGTACTGTTGAGACTGGTTATAAGCAGTTTGGCCTGCGCCTACACGGTATGTACACCAAAGGAGGCGACTATCATACCGCCGACTACGTGTTGAATAACACGGGATATAACACTATCAGCTTCTCAGCCTTAGCTGGTTGGCAAGGAAGAAAACTGACAGCAACGCTCTTCTCAAGTATCTACTATCAGCGAAGCGGCATCTATTACGCCAGTAAGATATCCGACTTATCACAGTTGATAAAGCGCTTTGAGTACGGACGACCTGACCCAGAGACTGTTAAACCCTTCTCTTACGATATCAAACCACCGTTCCAACAGTCGCAACACGTGACGTTGAAGGGTGAACTCAAGTGGGAGCTTAACCCCAACCATCACCTAAATCTCACGCTGTCGTTCCAAGAGAACCTCCGTCAAGAGTTCGAGAACCGAAAGAAGACACAGTGGAGTTGGATCCCAATGCAGGACTTGATACTGAAAACCTATAAGTTTGACGTACTTTGGCAAGCTAAATGGAAACTATGGAAGATGACCACCGACGCTGGTCTCTCAAATACTTACCAAACGAACTTCAACTATCCTGGTACGAAGCAGCCGGCTTTCGTCCCTAATTTCGCAGCCCTTTCGATGGGCGGATATTTCCTTCATAAGGCAGAGTTCGGCAGGTTGCAGTGTGCTCTCGGTATGCGTTACGACTTCCGTGTACTGTCGGTTAATGGCTACAGCAGCCTCAGCAACTACACCTATTACGATGATTTCAAACTCTATAGTAACTTCACAATGAGCCTGGCTACCCACTATCAGTTCAGTGACAAGTGGGATGCACGTGCAAATATCGGTTGGTCATGGCGCCCACCAGATATCAATGAGCTCTATGCCATTGGCTTGCAAGACGGTTCCTATTGGGTAGTAGGCAATAAGAACCTTGCCAGTGAGCGTGGTTATAAGCTCGTGTTAGGTACGAAATATAGGAATACTTGGTTCTCGGTAGAGCCCAGCTTCTTCTTCCAACGCATCAACAGCTATATCTACGACCATATCGGAGAAGGCAAGGACCGCTTCCATAACCACCCAAGTGGTAAGTATCCGAAGTTTATCTACGACCAAGACGATGTGAAACTCTATGGTGGTGATATCGAGGCAACCGTGAAGCCTGTACGTGGACTTACCTTTGTCGGTAAGGGAGAATGGATGTTTGCACGCAACCTAACCCACAATGACTGGCTACCCTTCATGCCTTCAGACCGTTACGGGCTCTCTGCTACCTACGAGCTGCCGCTGAAGAAGCCACAGAAGTATCGTTCGTCGCTGTCGCTATCAGGTATCTATGTGACCAAGCAGACCCGCTTCGACCCTGATAAAGACCTCGTTCCTGACTCGCCACCAGCCTATTTCCTACTGAACGGGACAGCTGAACTGCGTATCGGACTGCCGCAGAATAAAGAGTTGAAGTTTATGATTGTCGGTGATAACATACTCAATGCACTCTATAAGGAGTACACCGACCGCTTCAGATACTACGCCCATGAGCGTGGCGCAAACTTCTCTTTACGCACATTGTTTAAGTTCTAATTAGCTGAAAAAGAATATGAAACTATATAAAGACATACGCCTCATACTTGCCACGGCAGCAGTGGGACTTCTCTTCGGAAGTTGCTCTAACGACCAAGTTGACGATTTCTTCAAGAAGATAATACAAGCCCCTCCTTCCTCTATAGAGCGAGATGTGAAGGGACATGAGCAGATTTATGCCGTTCATGCCATCTTGAGAATGGGCTATAAGGGCGGGATGATTGGTGTAGGACCTGATGGTAACGACTCTATCCAAGCCTATAACACCTACCACCTCGTCAGTAGTTCGACCTCTATACCAGTCATGCAAGAGATTGATATAGCCAAGGATGACGACGGACAGATGACCATCACGACCGAACGCGACTGCTTTGACGTGATTGCTTCAGACGATATTTACTATGGATTGGAGCTGAAGTACTACGATCAGAACGGTATGCTTATCAATCATCAGTTCTCTGGTTATCCCTTCATGAAGGACAAGGAAGGTTATAACGTGCCTGATGAAGACAACGCAACACTCCTTGTTCACCAACACTTCTTCGGTATTGGCAACGCTTCCTTAGACAAGTTGGTGGCTGATAGTACCTCCTCTGGACACGAGAAAGCGGTTCAAGGACTGCAAATGGCCTATCCTCGCTCATTGGCTTCAATACCTACTTATTATGACCGATACACCTTCAAGGAGCAAGGGGGAGCTATGGATGCAGCTACAAAGTTCTCTACTTCTAACATCTATGTGCCTGACGGCTACACGTTCGGCCTTAACCAGGTACCGTTTAACAGTGAACTGGCTTGGAGAGCGATTGAGGTATCGGGTAAGCCAGAGGCTTTGCAGCCTTTTACCTTTGGTGGGAAGACTTATCATCTCTACAAGACTATTGATCCAATGGAGCTGAATAAGATTACACCTGAGGTCTTTACCTACGAGTATAGAGACACTGATCCAGTGGAGGAGGAACTCGGAAAACTCTTTACAGAGGCTTATAACGATGACTTCACCGACCCAGATACCGAGGCACCACGCCAACGTTATGGTCATACTGTGGGTTTACTGCATCAGAAACGCAGCTTAGACGTCGGCTCAGACTTAGACCGCTTGGGCTTTAAGGGCGTCATGCAGTTCCACAAGTCAGACATTGCTTTCCAACTGCAGGTGCGCATCTGCCATATTCTTAACAAAGGACAGCAGCACGTAGGAGAGTCGGAAAAGCCTGCAAAGTACTGCAATACGAACAATAGCGAGCATAGTTTCCTATGGGACTTCAACCAGTTACAACCCGGTTGGGATAGCTTTGATATCGACTATCCACTGTCTGTTCGTGTGATAGCCAATACCAAGGACGGTGAAGACAAGTGTTTTGAGGATGTTAAGCGATTCTATCCTGCTGCCGACAAGGCACAGCTCTGGCGTATGCTAACACGTCCACAAGACTTCTTCACACAGTACAGACAGAACGTAGTATTGATGTAATAACGAATTGGGAACATGAATAAGATAGTTAAGAATATCCTTTTATTATCATGCCTTGCCGTTGTCTTCGCCTCATGCGACGACTTTGTCTTTGGCAATGTACATGTTGATTATAACGAGAACCCCTTAGAGAGTAAGGGATTAGCACGTAGTGGCGCTGACAGATATGTAGATAGTCTGTCGAAGATAAAGGTCTCTGAGCAGGTAAACAACCCTGATCCAGACGGAGCCTTCAATGGTTGGGCCACGTGTCTGGCTATGTTTAAGGAGGGACACTCCCACGGTGACGGTATGATGCACGGTAATTTCGTTTACCATAACGCCCCTTGGAAGCAGGAGGAGTTCGTTATCATTCGCAACAACACAGCTAAGTGGCCTACTGTTGAGGTGCAACGCCAGAGCACAGTGACGTATCTTGAACAGAGCGATGGCAAGACTGGCCCCGACTACATCCGCATCATCGGTGGAAAACTAAAGCGTTGGGGACTCTGCCTCTACTTCTTTAATAAGGAGGGAAAGCTGATGAACGATGATATCCTCGACCACTCTGATGAGTATCAGATATTCTTTACGGTGAGCGAGGTCGACGACAAGGGTAATCCTTACGAGGTGATGGACTGCCGTGGTACGTGGAAACCGAAGAAGAACAAGTTTGGTGACTGGAAGAAAGGCGGTACGATAGACACGACACCAGTACCTTCACCGTTCTTCGCAAATACGACTACGTGGAAAGAAAGGGCCGAACGCACCCCGAAGATATTTGAATATACCTACCGAGACACGTGGATTCATAACGCAATGGCTGATGGTGCGCGTGAGTTATTCAACCAACGTCTACTGCCGCCGTTGACCCGTGAGGATGCTGACTGGGCTGTTGCTCCCTACGACCAGGACCGTGTTGGACTGAAGGGGCACTTTAACTTCGACATTGAAGCCGATGAGAACGATGCTCTCCATGAGGAGTGGCCATTAGAGATAACACGCCGTTTGGACCCAGCGACGGGTGAGACTGGTCATTACACACGTCCGTCTTATCTCTTACCCAAGTTTTATCTGTCGGTTAGGGTGATGAAGTGTCCGAAAGGAAAGAAGGCCCTAATACCGAAGGACGAGTATCTTAGCCGCCACTCCACCTACGTCTTCCGCAGTCCCTACATCTGTTCAGAGTTTTATAACCCTGACGAACCAAAGGAGTATGGAGCTGATTCAGAATGGAAGGAGCTCTTCCGCTTTAATATTCCTATCAAGGTCTTCTGCAGTAGCTTTGATACTGACCCAACAACCATCGACCCCAACGACCCTCTCTACTTCTATTTAGGACATGAGATAGGCCTGTCACCATTAGATGCATTGGAGGCTTCGCAGAATGTACAGACCCACGGCATTGGTGGTGGCTCTGGTTTCGGCAACTGGTTCCTGTAACATAGACAGCGGGAGTGGGTGGTCTCGACGATAAGGAAGTAACACGACGTCTGTAACTCACAATCTTTTCCCTTCGTGACAACCGTCCCTCCCACTGCTCACAATTATATAAACATATAAAGAAGAAAACAAATGATACAAAAGAAGATAGCTGCGTGCCTACTCTTCGGCCTAACACTTGTAGCGATGAGTAGCTGTACACGTAACGAGATGCCCGTCAAGCAATCAACATCTAAGACTAAGTTAGACCACTTAATCATAAAGGAAGTGTTCTATGTAGGCCACTATTGGTATCGTGATGTACGTGCTTGGGGTATGAAGAATCAGAACCAAATGTACAATGACGACCAATATATCGCCATATACAACCCTACCGACGAAGTGAAATACCTTGACGGATTAGCCTTGTGTGACAATGCCATTGACCCAAGCAGAGCCATTCAGTTCGCACCAAAAGACGATTTCGTCAATCGCTACTATGGTGCTTCTGGTATCTCTTACTTCCCTGGCAAGGGCAATGACTATCCTGTCAAACCGGGCCAGACCATCATCGTCGCAAAGTATGCCATCGACCATAAAGCTAAGTTCGAAGCCGAGTTAGAGGGCGAGGACCTAAGTATGTATGGCGGATTGAATGCCTTTTTGGATTTGAGCAAAGCCGACTTTGAATGGACAAACATCAACTATGACCCTGGAAAGAAGAACAATCCGGACGTTCCTGATATGTGTGCTATCCTCACATCTACCGACGCCAGCGGTAATATCGGACCTTCTTATGAATTCTCTCATGTGTCCGAAAGCAACGGTATAGCCTTGATAAAACTCCCTTGGACGCCAGAGGAATTCAAAAAGAACTATGCCGACACTCAGAACGGCAAGGGTTATCTGCATTACATCACCGTCACCAGTAGCGCTTTCGGCGATTTCTATGCCATAGAAGTACCCTTCGAGTGCGTCATCGACTGCATCACCATCTGTCCACGTCGTATGTTCCAAATGCGTCCAAGTAAGTTAGACAGGGGCTACAACGCCGTTACCGACAACTCATTCTCTGGTCTGAAACAAAGCGACTACCCTATCTCTTCGGGCTTAGCCTTAGTGAGAAAGTGGGATGGAAAGAAGTTTGTTGACGACAACAACACCACTGCCGACTTTGAAGTCAAGGTTGCCTCGCTGTCAAGAAAGGATGAAAAAGGCAACCCAATAAAGTGATAACAACATGAGTAAATAGTCAACAAGGTAAAAGAACAACACACAAAAAGGATAATAAGGCTGCAGCATCTTAGGTCCACCCTATCTTGCTGCAGCCTTTCCCATTGTGTATATATAATGAAAAGGAGGCTAAGTAGCACCAAGACAGCGTATAAAAACTATATAACACACTAAATGGTAAGCCCTCAACCAACCAACGACTGCTAACCCCTCCACCGTCCCCAGCTGGCCCCTCCCCCGTCCCCTCCCCCGCAGGGAGGGGCGTAATCACCGAGATACCCCCACACAAGTATCCTCGTAACTCACATTCGCTCCATTTGTGTAATTCGTAGTCTTACATTTTCAAGACTATATTCTTTCCTCCCATCCACCCTTCGTGCAATTCGTGTAATTCGTAGTCTTCCATTTTCAAGACTATGTTCTTTCTTCATACCCAGCATTAGTACCATTCGAGTAATTCGTAGTCTCGTATTTTCAAGACTATGTTCTTTCATCCCATCCACCCTTCGTGCCATTCGAGTAATTCGTAGTCTTCCATTTTCAAGACTATATTCTTTCCTCCCATCCAGCATTAGTGCCATTCGAGTAATTCGTAGTCTTCTATTTTTAAGACTATATTCTTTCCTCCCATCCAGCATTAGTGCCATTCGAGTAATTCGTAGTCTTACATTTTCAAGACTATGTTCTTTCCTCCCATCCAGCATTAGTGCCATTCGAGTAATTCGTAGTCTTCTATTTCCAAGACTATGTGCTTTCGTCCCATCCAGCATTCGTGCCATTCGAGTAATTCGTAGTCTTTCGACAAATTTGCAGTCTTTAGCGGTTTAGAAAGTTCTTTACATCATCCATGTAAAAGTCCACCTATAAACCACCACCACCCCCACAAGAAACAAGTCTATAACCCACACGAAATCAAAAGGTTACGAACTCCGTAAAAGAAGGGACTCTTCAAGCATCAAAAAGGGCCTCTTCAACACGCAAGAAGGGCATGTTCTCGACCCTTGAAGGGCGTCTTCTCCAACCATGAACAGCGTTTCCTCGAAAAGAGAAGAGAGTGATTAGCGAAATATCCTTACAATTCCTATTTCTTTGATTACTGTTTCTTCCCTCGCAATAGATATTTCTTTCCCTCACGAAGGACATTTCTTTTTCTCACAGAAAAACACAGAAGAACAGAACACACAAGCTTTCACAGAGACATTAAGTCAACCGATTTCACAGAACCTTACAGCCACCTTTAGCAGTAACGCTCTGTGAACTCTGTATGCCGGAGGCCTTCTGTGGGCTCGAAATGTGCGCCAAAAAGCTCCGTGAACTCTGTGTGCTCTGTGAGAGAAAAACCTATCCACACACACCTACAATGTTCTTTTTCTCACAGAATAACACAGATGAACAGAACACACAGCATTCAAAGCAAGTAGTGGCCCCTCCCCCGTCCCCTCCCCCGAAGGGAAGGGGAGTGATCACCGAGATACCCCTATAAGAAGGATATAGGCTACTTGTTGTCCCTTATTCGTGCCAACATTAGCAGTAACGCTCTGTGAACTCTGTATGCCGGAGGCCTTCTGTGGGCTCGAAATATGCGCCAAAAAGCTCCGTGAACTCTGTGTGCTCTGTGAGAGAAAGAACTACCCAAGAACTGTGTTAGCAGGCCAGTAGGGGTAACCTCACATACTTACTACCAGTTGGCCCCTCCCCCTTCCCCTCCCCCGAAGGGAAGGGGCGTAATCACCGAGATACCCCTATAGAGTGGATGTAGGCTTTTTGTCGTTCCTTATTGGCAGTTTTGTAGGGGTAACCTCACATACTACTCCCCTCCCTTCGGGGGAGGGGAAGGGGGAGGGGCCAGCTGGCTTAGGGGTGAGGCTGCCCTCCCCTTGAATAAATTATAGTCCTAATGACACGAATATAAGAATTAATTTGTATATTTGCGGACATCTTTTGAGTGGCTTAATGTTTTCATACAGCAGCACGGGGGCATGTAAGCTACTCCCAATGACGATATTACCTAAACTATACATTGTCAATCAAATACTTATAAAAATGTAACATTCAAGGTGCTGCATAACTAATAAACCTAATATGAACAACCGATTTCTACACGGTGTGCTAACCGCACTTGCACTAACGGCAACGGCTACGAGCTATGCTCAGAACCCTACCGTTATGACGCTTCAGACGCAAGTTGCTCCGAACCCAGAGAACGAGCCGCGTCCAGTATTCCCTGTTCCTTCTGACAGACAATGGCAGTGGCAGCAGACAGAGTTCTATGCTTTCTTCCATTATGGCATGAATACCTATGTTAATGAGGAGTGGGGAAAGGGCAACGAGAGCCCTAACAACTTTGCTCCGACTGAGAAACCAGACCCAAGACAATGGTTGGAGGCTGTGCAGGCAGCCGGCATGAAGGGTGGTATTGCAGTCGTTAAGCATCATGATGGTTTCTGTTTATGGCCCACAGCGTCTACCGATTATAATATATCTCATTCGTCGAGTCCTAACGCACAAGGCGTTAACATTGCCGAACTATTTGCCAAAGCAGCACAAGAACTACACATGAAATATGGCTTCTACGTGTCGCCTTGGGATAGAAACAACGGTCAGTACGGTACTGACAGCTATGTGAAGGACGTCTTCTTAAAGCAGTGTGCTGAGTTGGCAAAGTATGGGTCAGACCAGTTCGAGATGTGGTTTGACGGTGCTAACGGCGGTGATGGCTACTATGGAGGTAAGAATACTACCATCCACATAGACCGTTCCACCTACTATGACGTGCCTAACCTCCGTGACTCAATACACAAGCTTAGCCCGAACATCATCCTTTGGGGTGTCGGTGGCGAGGCCCGTTGGATTGGTAACGAAGACGGATGGGCAGGCGAGACCAACTGGTGTAACGAGAATAGAGGTGTTGCTCCTGAGCGTAATGGTATGTATGGTACGGAGAACGGATGGTTCTGGTTGCCTGGTGAGAGCGATGCTAAGTTTACAAACCCTGGCTGGTTTTGGAGTCAAAAAAGCAAGCCGATGACGGCAGAACGCACGTTCCAGATGTATTTAGAGACGGTGGGTCGCAACTCAACACTCATCCTTAACTGTCCTCCCGACAGGAGTGGTAAACTCCCACAAGACCAAGTAAGCCGATTGAAAGAGTTCGGTAAGATGCTAAAGAGCCGTTTCCAGACCAACCTTGCCAAGTCGGCTACTATCGAGGCAAGCAGTACTCGTGCCCATGGGGCAACCCGTTCCTACGCAGCAAACAACCTTATTGACGAAAACCCAGACACTTACTGGGCCGCAGAAGACGACGTGAAGGATGTTACCCTTACCTTGAAATGGAACAATCCACAGACTGTTCGCTACGTGACACTACAAGAGTACGTTCGACTTGGGCAACGTGTCAAGAGCTTCTCAGTTGAGTACACCACCGATGGCAGCACATGGAAGCCACTTGCCAATAAGGTGAAGCAGACCACCATAGGCTATAAGCGCATCATACCGCTCAATGGAAGCACCGCAAACAGCTATGGTTCGGGCTATGAAGCACGTGCTATTCGCATACACATCAAGGACTCCAAGGCTTGTCCTGTTATGAGTGAGATTGCCATTTATTAATCCTTTGACATGAGAAACAGTATGAAAAAGAATATATTAGCAGCTTGTGGCCTATTGTTCTGCAGCTCATTACTTCACGCACAGACCACAGATGAGGTTAGAATAGACTTCGAGAACCAAGACTATCAGGCTATTGGTGTCTACGACACATGGCTGAAGTCGCCTTTCCGTAGCCATGACGGACAGCCCGCAACACTGCAAGGTAACGTGCAGGTGGTGAGCAACATCGATAAAAACTATGATGATGTGTTGAAGTCAACACCGAACACTTCAGACAAGGTGTTGGGCTTCCAGCGTTCACGCTACGGTTCAAACACATTCGGTGCACGCATAGATCTAAAGCAGCCCTTCGCTTTGACCAAGGAAACTAAGTATGTTCATGTGATGATACATAAGCCGAAAGCGGGACGCACCATGCTCATCGGACTCGGAAAACGTACCGACCGGCCCGGTCAGAGTGCTGATACAGAGCAGTTCTGGGAGTTCTCTACAAAGGAGATTGAGCCTAACAAGTGGGTAGATGCGGTCTTCCCAGTCAAAGGGGCAGGTGGTATTGACATCCATAGTCTTGTAGTTGTAGTCGACTGTGAGGACTCCAACGGTCTTAAAGATGATTTCCTCGCTTATATCGATAATATTGTCGTGAACAACGAGGTCTTCACAACAACCAACCGTGAGGACTATCCGATGAATTATAACAAAGATCAGAAGTGCACACGAACTGATCGTGGACTCAAGGGTATCAGCCTCGGCAACCAAACCATAGCTGTCTATGGCGACATCTCGTCGTCTACTCCAGCCTACACCTACCTCAGCAAGCGGGCTTTCTGGGCCAAACCGGGCGAGACACTCACCCCGGCTGTTCAGTACAAGGGCATTTGGATGCACAGTTATGTATATGTTGACCTGAACAACAACGGGCGCTTTGAACCGAAGGTGGAGGCAGGACAGATTGTTCCTGACGCTGGTAACGAATTGATGGCCTACTCTTTCCTATCCGCATCTGACGAGAACAGCGGCTTTAACAGTGCCGGTACGGAGATTTCAGGCAATGGTCGTAACACGCTCGTCATGCCGGCCTTCACCCTTCCCGACAACCTTCAGCATGGTTTCTACCGCATGCGTTACAAGGTGGATTGGAACTCTTCGGATGCAGGAGGTAGTATCGAGACTAATAACCACATTATTAATAATGGCGGAGGAGCCATGGACATTCGCCTTAATGTGCATGGTGACAATGTGACGATTACCCAAGGGGCACTCAACGGAAAGGTTGTTGCGGCCGATGACACCGAACTCAACAACCTCAGCATACCATTCGGACAACCCTTCACCATCAAGATGAAGCCCGAACACGGGTTCAATTTCAATGGATTAAGGGTACGTCATGGCTACAACCTCACAGGCGACAGCCTCAGCCACGGCACCTACCAGTATGTTGATGAGCTCGTTCCACGTGAGCGTTTCAATGAAGATGGCACCTTCACCCTGCCTGCTGAGATGGTTGATGGCGATGTTTCGCTTGAAGGAATATTCATAGATGCGAAGACAACCTTAACCTACGAGGTTTATTTCAACAATGAGTTTGTATATTCAACAGTTGTCAATGGTGCCAAGACGGGGGCGGTGACGATTCCAGAAGGCCTCAACAGAGATTTCGTAGAACTATCTTCTGATACACAGACCGTTACCTCTCTCCCTGCCACCGTACGTATTAACGCCGTGTGGACGGGTCCGATGAAGGTTGCAACAGCTACTGATACGACTTGGTATAACCTAAAGGTTAGCTCACAGCCAAAGTGGGTCTCTTCACGAACCTACGCTCCGAATGTCTACTTCATAGACCAGTCTGACACTGACAAGGATGCTGCGCTCTGGGCATTGACAGGTGACCCTTACGGCGGATTCCACCTTATTAATAAGGCAGTAGGACCTACACACGTGCTTGCGTCGGCGTCTCCAAAGGGCTCGGGTAATGCTGGTGGCTTCACCTACGCTACCCTTGAGTCAGCAAGCGAACTTCCTACAGGCTACACAAGTGGCTGGTTCTTGAATGTTAGTCCTAATGATGAGGCAGGTTTCTACATCTGTAATCCAGAGGGCTACGGCCTCAACTATCGCGCTAATAACAACCTCGCTTATTGGACAGGGGGTAAGGATGGTGGCTCAACCTTCGTTCCTACAGAAGTTAAAAAGACTTCTACGGGTATTAGCGGTCTGACTCTTCAACAAGACGCCACTACCACTTACGACCTAACAGGCCGCTCTGTTGGCAAAAACCACAGAGGTATTGTCATCCGTAATGGTAAGAAGTTGCTCATTAAATAAGACAGAGTAAGAGGGGGACAGGGGTGGCCTGCCGACAAGATACGTGCTCAGACAGGGTATAGAAAGACAGAGTAACAGGAGAACAAGTACCCAGTTGATGAGTAGACGAGGTAACGAGTCGACAAAATATGTGCTCTGGCAGGATATTAGAAAGACAGAGTAACAGATGAACTAAGAAAGAGTAGAGTAACAGATGAGCGTGTTACTCTACTTTTTTTAGTACTCTATGTATATGAAACTATAGTATTTACACAAGTTATAAAACTCTTATTACGAAACAGAAAAACGTCTGCTTCTCACGGAGGAACACAGAAGAAAGGTATAAACCCCTCCCCCGTCCCCAACTGGCCCCTCCCCCGTCCCCTCCCCCGAAGGGAAGGGGCGTGATCACCGAGATACCCCTATAGAGTGGATATAGGCTTTTTGTTGTTCCTTATTCATATTTACAATGGCTGTAACGCTCTGTGAATTCTGTATGCCGGAGGCCTTCTGTGAGATCGAAACTGTGCGCCAAAAGGTTCTGTTACATCTGTGAGTTCTGTGAGAGAAAACCTTCTACAAAGTATGCAAGCAGGCCTATAGGGGTAACCTCACATATTACGCCCCTCCCTGCGGGGGAGGGGTTGGGGGAGGGGCCACTATCTTATGGGCTCGAAAAGACGATTGTCTATCTGCTACCGATGGTGAGAATGGGCACATAAACAGGCTGAACGATGTTGTTCATCAAGATCTACAGCCCTACTGTCGTACGCCTTCTTCCTGCGTTATCGGCTGATTTTAAGACGTTTATCTCGCCATTTCTTTTACTTTACAATGCCCCTCACGCTCCGAGCATCTTATTGACAAGCATACTGACGGCCGTCTCCGACCACCCATGACAGGAAATATTCGGTCCAAAGCAAGGCTATTGTCGAATTTTATTCGTACATTTGTCAAGTCGGTGCTCAGTCTGTTTCGCTTGTTTCCAACGCTTAACAAAGTGGATTTCACTATATGACAAGCCACCGAGCAGCCCCCTTTTGTACCGATTCTTCTATGTGTTCTCCATTCAGGTCAGTGAGGAATTAGGAGCTAAAAAAGACTTATCAATCTCAGAAACGATGCTGTTTTTATATAGATTACCACGAAAGTTTCTTTTCATTTCGTCGATACTTTGCACGCTCATTATCGCTTTTCTTGTTTGGAAAACGACAAGACCAACGTATGTATGCACGAACGGTATGGGTCCCGTAGTCGTCGATAGTTGGTTGGATAGGGGCTATAAGATTATCGGGAAATATAAGCTCTTAAATCCACAACCCCTCCCACTCACAGAGAACGACTGGCTGTTTATCCACAAGCAGCTCCCTGCATGGGTGCGTAAACACTACCCTAATTATCGGCACACGCCCACAATAAGCCAGCTGCCCATCGATTCCTTAAAGTCGAACACATCCTATCAATTCACCTTACTCCATGATGGCAAACTATTAGAAGAGGATGTCTACCTCCTTTCATTGCCTTCCCCTAACGTAGACCAACCGCTGAAGATTTACATCCCCAAGGCCTCTGTCGCTGACGAAAAGCAACTTACGAAGGACGGCAGATTGGTCAGCAAACCCGTCTTAGTCTATCCCTTCTTAACGGAAGCATGGGAGAGAAATATCAACGAAACAAAGCCCTATGGTATAGGCGACATGTGGTAGAGCACAATATATGGCCTTGATAGCCAACGAGTCCTATCCTCACTTGTCCCCTACCCTGCCCCATCTTGTCACTACGCCCACATCAACTTGTCACTACGCCAGCACCTACTTGCCACTACACCCAATCCAACCTATCACTTTTTCAGCACCTATCTGTCACTACTCTCAACTCAACCTATCACGACTTCAGCACCTACCTGTCACTACACCCAACCCAACCTATCACGACTTCAGCACCTATCTGTCACTACTCTCAACTCAACCTGCTACTACGCAAGCACCTACCTGTCACTACGCAAGTCCAAACTTGTAAACATCTTTCGCATTCCTTCTTTCCAGCACATGCTTTTCAAGCTTCAAGACCATGCCTTTCTACGTTCGAGAACATGCTCTTCTTGCCTATAGAACACGCCCTTCTTGCCCCTTGAAGAGGCCCTTCTCCAACGCACCTCATAACCTTCTGATTTCATGTAGTTTACGAACATCATAGCAGAAGATATTATTCCTCCTTATTAAGGGAGTTAGAAGCCAATTAATGTAATGTTTTTTTATTGGCTCATTGCATATCATCTTTCAAAGACTTAACCTCCTCCGATAGCAGTAATGTTCTGTGTTCTCTGTGAGAGAAGGTACTCCCCAGCGAATCTCATAGGCCTTATCTCATCGAGAGGGTGCGTTCTCTTTCTCACAGAGAACACAGAAGAACAGAATACACAGGTCTCCACAGAGACATTAAGTCAACCGATTTCACAGAACCTTACAGCCGTCTTTGGCAGTAACGTTCTGTGAATTCTGTATGCCGGAGGCCTTCTGTGGAGTCGAAACAGTGCGCAAAAAGGTTCTGTTAAATCTGTGAGTTCTGTGAGAGAAAAAACTCCCCACCGAGTTGTTTGTGTGTCATCTCATAGAGTGGGTGCGTTCTATTTCTCACAGAATAACACAGATGAACAGAACACACAGCATTCAAAGCAAGTAGTGGCCCCTCCCCCGTCCCCTCCCCCGAAGGGAAGGGGAGTGATCACCGAGATACCCCTATAAGAAGGATGTAGGCTACTTGTTGTCCCTTATTCGTGCCAACATTAGCAGTAACGCTCTGTGAACTCTGTATGCCGGAGGCCTTCTGTGGGCTCGAAATGTGCGCCAAAAAGCTCCGTGAACTCTGTGCGCTCTGTGAGAGAAAAACCTCACCAGCGTGAGAGAAAGACCTCACCACGCCCCATGCAAGCAGGCCAGTAGGGGTAACCTCACATACTACGCCCCTCCCTGCGGGGGAGGGGTTGGGGGAGGGGCCAGCTGGGGAAAAGAGCAAGGCCAGCTGGGGTCAGTGTTAGGCCACCACTTCCCTCTCATCATGAATAAAACCTCCTTTCTCTTTGTACACTATAAAAAAAGTGTTATATTTGCACCAGTAAACCTAAATCAAAGCATTTATGTCTAAATCTACTACTGTCTTCTTGGGTGTAAGGAAGCATGCGTTATACCGCTACAAGTAGAGATAAACAACTTTATATATATGCAAACAAAAGTATTATATGGCTTGACAGGGGCACTGGCAATGGGTGCGGTCGTTCCTGCGCAGGCACAGAAGAAACCGATGAACATCGTTTTCATTATGAGCGATGACCATTCGTATCAGACGATCAGTGCGTATGACAAACGGTTTATCAGTACTCCTAACATCGATTGGCTGGCTGATAACGGTGTGAAGTTCCAAGAGAGTTTCGTCGCAAACTCGCTTAGTGGGCCTTCACGTGCTTGTATGCTCACTGGTAAACACAGCCATGCTAATGGCTTCACCGACAACACCAAGACCTTTGATGGTAGTCAGCAGACCTTCCCAAAGCTGCTTCAGAAGCAGGGCTACCAGACTGCCATGATTGGAAAATGGCATCTCACCTCACTCCCAACAGGCTTTAATTACTGGGACATCCTCATCGGACAGGGCGACTACTACAACCCTGACTTCCTTAGCAATGGGAAGAGAATACGCCGTTCGGGCTATGTCACGAATATTATTGCAGACATGGCGATAGACTGGATGGAGCATAAACGCGATAAGACAAAGCCTTTCTGTCTGCTAATGCACAATAAAGCGCCTCATAGAGTATGGAATCCTGACACTTGCGACTTGCGTCTTTATGACGACGTGACCTATCCGTTGCCTAAAACCTTCTATGATGACTATGCTGGAAGACTTGCTGCTCAGAAGCAGAAGATGAGCATCATCAAGGATATGGACCTTGTCTACGATAATAAGATGGCCGATAAAGAGAACGAGATCCATACTACTACAGGACTTGAACCATGGGGACGTGCGAACTACAACCGCATGTCGCCTTCACAACGTGCACAGTGGGATAGCTATTACGACCCTATCATCAAGAAGTTTAAGGAGGATAAACTCTCTGGTAAGGCACTGGCTGAATGGAAGTATCAACGCTATATGCACGACTACATGCGAGTAATTCATTCTGTCGACCGTAACGTTGGACGTGTCATTGAATACCTCCGTGAACATAACTTACTGGACAATACAATGATCGTCTACACCTCTGATCAGGGGTTCTACATGGGCGAACATGGATGGTTCGACAAGCGTTTTATGTATGAGGAGTCGTTCCGCACGCCGCTATTGATCTACTTCCCTGGGGGTAAGCATGGCGTTATCAACGAGATGGTACAGAACATCGATTATGCTCCAACATTCCTCGATGTGGCTGGCGCAAAGATACCTTCCGATATACAGGGGCGTTCGTTCCTACCTCTGTTAGAGGGTAAGAAGCCATCAGACTGGCGCAAGTCGCTCTATTATCACTACTACGAATACCCTGCCGAGCACTCTGTTTGCCGCCACTATGGTATTCGTACGAAGCGATACACGCTCATTCATTTCTACAACGATATCGACTCTTGGGAGCTATACGACCTAAAGAAAGACCCTGAACAGATGCATAATATCTACGGGAAACCTGGTACGGAGAAGCTAACAAAGAACTTGAAGAAGCAACTCCTGCAGCTTCAGGTGCAGTATAATGACCCTATTCGCAATAAGGGACTATAAGGCTTGAACGCTAACGCTACTGAGATACCCCTACAAAGAGATTGACTTACGGTGCACTGTATGTGTGTGTAAGTGCTCTTGTAGGGGTTTCTTTGTGTCTTTTCATTCCCTCTACACGAGGATAGGACTGGGGGAACGGCCTGTGTGGGGACTCTTCTTCCATGAAAATCGCAAGGTTCTGTTACTATGAAATATCTTTACAGACACGTTAACCGAACCACTTAGAAAAGCTCTTCATATCCGTTTATCTGACTATCGTAACCTACTTACTATCAAAGACTTGAACACGTGTCTCCAAGAAGGGCATGTTCAAGGGGCAAGAAGGGCGTCTTCAAGGGGCAAGAAAGGCATGTTCTGCATGCTTGAAAGGCCTTGTCTTGGACAGAGTAAAGGCCCCTGTGGAAAGGACAGGTAAACATTCTTTACACGACAGGAAGGGGAGACAGGGTAAAAGGGGGACAGAGTAACAAAGGAACGAGGGATAGTAACAGAGGATGAGGAGAGGAGAGACAGGGTAAGAGAAGACAGAGTAACAAAGGAACAGGGGGTAGTAACAGGGGATGAGGAGAGGAGAGACAGGGTATGAGGAGACAGAGTAACAAAGGAACAGGGGATAGTAACAGGGGAAGAGGAGACAGGGTAACATGAGGACGGGGGGTAGTAACAGAGGGTGAAAGGGATGGGAAATAAAGTAGAGGGGGATTGGAGTGTGTAATGTAGATGAAGGAGAATAACAGAGAGAAGGGAGAAAACAAAAGGAGGGGGTGGGGTTTTGGTGGGATTAGTCAACTCATATCGTGGATTGAATCGCTGTGTTTTGTTCGTTAATCAGGTCTTAAAAGGATGAAGAAAATATAAGGATAATAAGCTGCCCATACCCTACTGTACGCAGAGAAAGCATGAGAACAATAAGACAGATTACTTTTGTAGAATATACTGAAAACTAAAACGTTACGAAGACAATAAGAGTATCTTAGTAACTAAAGGCTAAAACATTTCTCAAACCGTGAGACTCTCTCAATAACAAAAGGCTGAAACGCTTCATAGACTATGATAGTATATCGGTAACAAAAGGCTGAAACGTTACTCAGACTATGAGAGTATCTCAATAACAAAAGGCTGAAACGTTGCGTAGAGTATGGGGTTTTATCAATAACAAAAGGCTGAAACGTTGTGCAGACTATGAGAGTATCTCAATAACAAAAGGCTGAAACGTTTCGCAGACCATGAGACTCTCTCAATAACAAAAGGCTGAAACGTTGCACAGACCATGAGATTTTCTCAATAACAAAAGGCTGAAACGTTTTGCAGACTATGAGGCTCTCTCAATAACATAAGGCTGAGACGTTGCGCAGACCATGAGATTTTCTCAATAACAAAAGGCTAAAACGTTGCGCAAACTATGAGAGTATATCAATAACAAAAGGCCGAAGCGTTTTGCAGACTATGGGGGTATCTCGGTAATCACGCCCCTCCCTTTGGGGGAGGGGACGGGGGAGGGGCCGACACCTGGTGCTGTTTTGCTTCCTTCTCCCCTAAAACTCCACAGTGACCCTACCGTTTATTTGTCGGCCAGTGAGGTAGTTTGGCACTGCATACTGCTGTCCGGCGATGTCGGTAACCCAGTAGTATGAGTTGACGTTGTTTATCCCGAAGAGGTTTAAACAGTCTATTCCAAGCCAGATGTTCTTAAAGACTGTATTGCTGCGACCGTCATGGTTGTCTAATAGTCGGTAGCTCATACCGATGTCGGCACGCTTATAAGCGGGTGCACGGAAGGTGTTGTTCTCCAGTTCCTTGTGTGGTGCAGAGAACGGCAGACCGTCGGCATAGGCCAATTTGAGCGACATACGCCATCGTGTAGTCCCTGGGAAGAAGTCTGTAAAGTATAGGTTTAGCGCATAGCGTTGGTCGGTTGGGAGTGGAATACGCTTACCATTCAATTTCATACTCGTGTTCATCACGCTAAGTGTCAGCCATGAGTCAGCCCCCGGAACAAACTCACCAAAGAGCTTGAGGTCGAGACCTGTGGCATGACCCGAGGCTGTGTTCTCACCGTAATAAGTCACCTTCACATTGTCGACCGAGTAAGGGACGAGCCGTGAGAGCGCCTTGTAATAAGCCTCAGCAGTGAACTTAAACGGCCGCCCCATCATCTCGAAGCGATAAGTCATGCCTGCCAACGCATGGATAGACTGCTGTGCTCGTATCTTCTGGTTCAGTGTTGCGTAGGTGACACCATTGACGATTGACGTGTCGCGGAGCTCCTTATAGAACGGAGCCTGGTAGTAGATGCCCCCAGCAAGACGGAAACTTAGGTTGCGGTTCCTGCCCGGTGTGATCGTCAACGAGGCTCGAGGAGAGAACAGACTCTCCCCATTAAAGTCCCAATGGGCAAAGCGTACGCCATAGTTCAGCGTGAACAACGTCGGAACAGAGTCACGTGTTTGGAAGTTCCACGTGTCTTGTAAGTAGCTTTCGAAGCGTTTCGCATTCAGTTCGTTACGAGCCCGAAGCGAATAGATCATCTTTAAGTCGCGCCCAGTATGCGGTACGTTATACCCTGCCGAGTCACGGTATTCATATTCAGCCGAGTTCTCCTTGATGCGTTCGAGCTTATAAGTCACAGCCCCTTCGAGCCTGTGTTTACCCATGCGGTGCTGCATCATCAGTTTCAAACTGCGCACATTCGCATTAAGATAGTCGCGGGAATGCTGCATATACGTACCCACCCCGAGGTTCTCAGACGTCTCCGTCTGTGTGAGCCAGTACTGTCCTTGGATGTCATAACGCTCCTGCTCCTTCGTTGTGAAGGCCGAAGCGAGGAGAGAAAGGTCGGTGTGAGCACTCAAATGGCGTGTGATCGCCAACGAACCAAAGAAGGTTCTGAAGAGGTCTCGTTCCTTTCCATCGAAGTAGACACGGAACTTCTTGACGTTCTGAAGCGTTCCAAAGTTCGTTTCTCGGTCTTCTGGCTCAAAGTCATAACGGTTTTCTGATATATTACCGATAAAGTCCACCTGCCAACGCTTGTTGGGTTTCCATGAGAGATATGTCTGGTAATCGAGGAACGACGGCCGATATTCGCCCTTTGTCTGTAGTGATCCAAGGAGATAACGATTAGTTTTATAACGCACACCATTGGTCCACGTCAACTTCTTCGCAGCCAGTCCGAGGTAGGCCGAAGCCCCTAAGAGAGAGGCCGAAACCGTTGCCTCGGTCCTCTTCGGCCGTTTATAAGTGATGTCTAAAGCCGAACTCATCTTGTCACCATACTTTGCTTCGAAGCCACCCGTTGAGAATCCGATACTCTCAACCATGTCGGGATTGATGATGGAGAGTCCCTCCTGCTGTCCACTTCGCACTAAGAAAGGGCGGAACACCTCTATGTTATTGATATAGACAGAGTTCTCGTCGAATGTTCCTCCACGCACGTTATACTGCGAGGAGAGTTCAGAGTGGGTCGAAACACCCGCCTGTGTCTGTACTAACTCTTCGACAGCGTTGCCTGAAGTAGAGGGTCCTTGCTTCGTCTTCTGAACGTCTAACTCCTCCGTCGTACCGTGCTGCTTGGTCTTTCCTTGCACTACCACCTCTTGCAGTTCGTTGTCGTCAGCAAGCTGAACGAGCATTGTCTGCTTCCCTTTTGGGCGCACGAGAATCCTCGTCTTAGTCCTGTATCCAATCATAGAAAAGCGCACCTTCACAGAGTCTTCACTCTGTAGTTGCATATTGAACTCACCTTTCAGGTTGGTCATCGACAGTTTTCCTTGCGTAACAACCATCACTGAAGCTAACTCGATAGGGTTCCCGTCCTTGTCAGAAACCTTCCCTTGTAGCGTAAATGATTGTGCAACTGCTATCTGAGCAGCCACGATGAACAAAAGTAGTAATATGTATTTCTGAATGTCCTTACGTTTCATACCTTATATAACGATGGTGTTTTGGTTTTATTGTCCTACTCAGTCGCTTAGAAGAGAAAGACTTATTGCAAAGCTCCCTTCGCCCCTCACGATTCTTCATCAGCCTAAACAAAAAAAGTGGATGCGCCCTATTCGACACATCCACATCTATCATTAATGTTTTGTTGTAGCCTTTCTTAGCCCAAGTACTTCATGAGTACGCGAGCATTACCGCTCTCACGAATCTTCTCGATAGCCTTCTCACGAATCTGGCGAACACGCTCACGGGTAAGACCCATCTCTGTTCCAATCTCTTCCAGACCCTTCTCTTGACAGCCAATACCGAAGCACTCGGTGACAATCTTTATCTCTCTATCCTTAAGAGTGTTCTGTAGAACGGCCCGAAGGTCGTCTGACATAGACTCGAAATCGACGCTGCGGTCGGTGCGAGAGTCGTCACCTGACGAGAGCATATCACTCATTGAGTTATCGTCATCATCACTGAAAGGAGCGTCGATACTCATGTGGTGGTTGTCAGCACTTTGACTTTGACGGATGCGAGCCTCGTCGATACCAGTCAACTCAGCCAACTCGTGGATAGAAGGACGACGGTTGTGTTGCTGCACAAACTCGTTCGTCACCTGATTAATCTTAGATATAGCACCCACCTGATTGAGCGGTAGTCGCACAATACGGCTCTGCTCAGCGATAGCTTGCAGAATACTTTGACGGATCCACCAGACAGCATACGAGATAAACTTAAAGCCACGAGTCTCATCGAACTTCTCGGCCGCTTTAACCAAACCAATGTTTCCCTCGTCGATAAGGTCGGTCAGGGAGAGACCTTGGTGTTGGTATTGTTTAGCCACAGAGACGACGAAACGGAGGTTAGCCTTAATCAGTTTCTCCTTCGCGCGTTCGCCTTTTCGGCCGCCCTTATGGATTTCCTGTGCCAGTTCAATCTCCTCGTCAACGGTAATCATCGGCTCACGTCCGATCTCAACAAGGTACTTATCGAGTGCCTCACTGGAACGGTTAGTGATACTTTTTGAAATCTTAAGTTGTCTCATGAATGGTTTACTATTTCCTCCTAAAACTATAGCTATATTCCGTTATCCTAAGTTGATACGGCTTGCAAAGGTACATATAAAAATGTGAATAGCCAAATCTCTGTGCGTTTAGTTGTGCTTTTTTATGCTTTTTTATATGTTTCAAGGAGAGAGGAGGGCTACGAGGCAGTTCCTCGTAGAACTGAACAGCAGGCGACGAGAGTAGGGACAGCAGGGGTCGGAGGCTACGAGGCAGTGCCTCGTAGAACTGAACAGCTGGGGAGGGAGGAGGGGTCATCACCAGCAGGTGTGCTAATTATGCGAGCAGGAAATGTAATTTTTTTTCGCTAACCAATCCCTTCTACAATCGAAAGGGAGCCGAGTTTGATACAAGAAGAGGCCCTTCTCCGTTCAAGAACATGCCTTTCAACGTTCAAGAAGGGCGTCTTCTTCATGCAAGAAGGGCATGTCCTCAAACGCAACACATAACTTTCTGATTTCTTGAAGGTTATAAAAATCGATACTATGGACCTTATTGCCCTCACGTGAGGGAGTTTAGCTTAGTTGGCTGTAATGATTATTTACCATCTTATTAACTCTCCTCTTTCACATACATCACCCCAAAGAAAGCAGTAACGCTCTGTGAACTCTGTATGCCGAAGGCCTTCTGAAGCCTCACCCCCCAGCCCCTCTCCGAATGGAGAGGGGAGTAATCACCGAGATACCCCTATATGTCCTCCAGATGTTTAGCGGCCCATCTGCTATCAGTAGCAGGCCAAAAGGGGTAACCTCACATACTACTCCCCTCTCCATTCGGAGAGGGGCTGGGGGTGAGGCCTCTGTGTTCTCTGTATGCCGGAGGCGTTCTGTGGACTCGAAACTGTGCGCAAAATTGCTCAGTGAACTCTGTGCGCTCTGTGAGAGAAAAAACTCACCAGCGTGAGAGATAAAACTCCCCAGCGAGTTGTTTATGTGTTGTATCATACAGTGGGTGCATTCTATTTCTCACAGAAAAACACAGATGAACAGAACACACAAAGTTTCACAGAGACATTAAGTCAACCGATTTCACAGAACCTTACAGCCACCTTTAGCAGTAACGCTCTGTGAACTCTGTATGCCGAAGGCCTTCTGTGGGCTCGAAACTGTGCGCAAAATTGCTCAGTGAACTCTGTGCGCTCTGTGAGAGAAAAAACTCACCAGCGTGAGAGATAAAACTCCCCAGCGAGTTGTTTATGTGTTGTATCATACAGTGGGTGCATTCTATTTCTCACAGAAAAACACAGATGAACAGAACACACAAAGTTTCACAGAGACATTAAGTCAACCGATTTCACAGAACCTTACAGCCACCTTTAGCAGTAACGCTCTGTGAACTCTGTATGCCGAAGGCCTTCTGTGGGCTCGAAACTGTGCGCAAAATTGCTCAGTGAACTCTGTGCGCTCTGTGAGAGAAAAAACTCACCAGCGTGAGAGAAAAACCTCACCACGCCCCATGCAAGCAGCCCAATAGGGGTAACCTCACATTTCACTCCCCTCCCTACGGGGGAGGGGCCGGGGGAGGGGCCGCTACAATCTACGCCTGTTTCCACCCCTTTTACAACACCACCTTATCCGCTGCTTTCTTCAACGTAGCCAAGAAGTGCACAGCCTCCTCGTGTTGATTTTCGTGGAAGACATTGTTTTCGCCCACTTTGAGGACGATGTCGTTACCCTCTTCCCGCTGTATATGTAGTCGTCCACGGCGGTCGAGAACTATCGCTTTCACGTCGTCCATGAGCAGATGTTCCATGTCCTTCGCATGGTGATCATTATGTCGGATGTTATAGAAAGGCGGGATAGCCAAGGCATGGATAGGTACGAGATGCAGTTCATGGCTGTTATAGACCACGAGCACAGGCACATGACGACTAATGATGTTATAGTCGACACGTGTTGACAGGTATCGTTTATCCCGTATGTCAATCTCTGGATAGTCCTTTTCGATAAAGCGCATTGCCGCAGCAGCATACCGTCCCCTACTCTTTCTACCCACATAACGTGCGTAGAGCACTATTAGACAAATGATAATAATCGCCACAACAGGGATCAGAAACATATATGTATCCATAATCATAAATGTGTTTATTTTATTAATAGGCGTACTACTTATTGCAATCCCCACAAGGACACCATAGTACGCCTTATCTATTTATTATCCTGACTCATCGTCACTCCTCTCCAAGAAGCAAACTCATTATAGTGGACGCGACAGCCGATACAACCCACAACAGGCCCCAGCAACATGCGTCCACCTTATTATATATACAGCCCCAGACCCACATCAGTTCACTACCCGACCGTAAGCTGAAAGCCTATACCTTATTATATATATAGCCCCAGACCCACATCAGTTCACTATCTGAACATGATTTGCAGGCCTATACCTTATTATATATACAACCCCAGACCCTTTGCTTGTGCCATCACGACACCAATCTACGCTCATCCCATCGCCGACCACCGTTCACCCCCACCCCTTCCAATCCTTAAGAGGACCTAAGGGGTATCTCGGTGATCACTCCCCTCCCTACGGGGGAGGGGTTGGGGGAGGGGCCACCCCCTTGGCTGTTGGGGTTGCTATTTCCCCCTCTTCTTCCACTCTACATACCCAGCGCCAGCGATGGCGAGGAGCAAGATCACGATAGCGATATAGGCGATGGTCTCAGTGGTAGAGATACTTGTTGGGTGGAAATCGAGCACCACAGTGTGTTTACCCGGCTTCACACTCACAGCACGGAGGATATAGTTTACACGGCCAATCTCGGCAGGCTGACCATCGATAGTTGCCTTCCAACCAGGGTAGTAGACCTCAGAGAAGACTACCACACCGCCGTTGCGTGACGAAACAGTGTACTGCAGGTTGTTTGGTTCATACTTATCAAGCTTAACGAAGGCCGTTGAGTCGTTCGCCTTCGCCTGTCCTAACGCTGCTTCAAACTTCTTATCAGCAACCGCTTCATGCCGTACATCGATCTTACCAACCGCTGCATACTCCGCATTAGCATCGTCGACAAAGGTTAGTTTATCGACAAACCAGCCGTTACCCTGTGCGTATGGGTTCAGTAGAGGTGCTGTTTGACCACCCTGCAAAGGTAAGATAAAGTACTTCGTATTCAACATATTCAGCACAGGGAAGGTCTTCACACCATCCACCGCACGCATGTTACCGCCCGTAGCAGCAATGGCCTGCATCGCCTTCTGCATCTCCGGAGCGATGTAAGCATCGATCATCTCTTGATAACGACGGAGCTTAGCAGGGTGATAACCACCGATACTCTTGTGGAAGTAAGAGGTCTCGTTCTCGTTAAAAGTATTCGAAGCGAAATTCAATACACGATAGTCAAGGCTCTTATCCTTATTTATCTCCGTGTCAGCAGCCGTTGGCTGTTGTGGCATATCACGTTCGCTCTTCGGTACAAACATCTCGTCATTGAGGTAGCGCTTGTCCACCTGCCACATATCCACAAGACAAAGCACTAACAAAGCAGCCACCATATAGTCGGCACGGAGATTCTTCATCTTATAAACGAAGAGTAGGGCAAAGCCGATAAGGATGATGACAACCGAACGCCAAGCGTCAGCGCTGACCATAGCCGCACGCATCGTTGAGATGTTAGAAAGGATAGTACCAGCCGTGTTAGCGTCCATTCCCTGCACACTACCAAGCATTTGGCGTTCCTGATCGCTCACAAACGGACCCATCATATCGGGGAACAAAGCCACTAAGAAGGCCACACCAGCTGTCAGAGCAAGGCTGATATAAGCATACTTCATCTTCTTTCCCAAGAGGTCGGGCTCGTCCACGAGGCGTTTCAACGTCAGGGCAGCCAAGAGAGGGATAGTAAATTCGGCAATGACAAGGATACTCGCCACCGTTCGGAACTTTGCATACATCGGTATATAGTCGAGGAAGAAGTTCGTGAAGCCCATGAAGTTATGTCCCCATGAGAGTAGGATAGACAGTACGGTGGCTGCCACAAGGGCCCATTTCGTAGCCCCCTTCACCAAGAAGAGGCCTAAGATGAAGAGGAAGAGGACGAACGCACCGACATAGACAGGGCCGCTCGTACCCGGTTGTGTACCAAAGTATTGTGGGAAAGCATCGTAGATTTGCGGTATCATCGACTGCACCTGTGGGTCAGCCTTAGCCATTGCCGTCTCGCTCTTACTAAGAGGAACACTCGCACCGCCCTTTGCGTCGGGCACAAGTAAGGTCATTGTCTCATCAATACCGTAGCTCCATTGCGTGATATAGTCACGGTCTAAGCCCGAACTCGTCTGGTTGGCTCCATCGGCTTTCAGCAACTCGCTCTTGCCACGCATACTCTCTTTCTGATACTGCCAGGTGTGATAAAGGCTTGAGAGATTGATTAATACACCAATCAAAGCAGCCACTGCCAACACGCCCGTAGCCTTAAGGAAGCCCATAAGCTGCTTCTGTCGAACAGCTTGAACAAGGTAGGCAATGACCATAAAGAGTATGATGAACAGATAATAATAGGTCATCTGCACATGGTTAGCCTTCACCTCAAAGGCAGTGAAGATGGCTGTCACGATGAAACCAGACAGGTAACGCCCTCGATAAGCCAGTACTACACCCGCTATCATAGGCGGCAGATAGGCCAAAGCCATTACCTTCCAGAGGTGACCAGCAGCTATGATAATAAGGAAATAGGACGAGAAAGCCCACATGACGCTGCCCAATGCGGCCAGAGACTGGCGGAAATCGAAGGCTCTCAAGAGGATATAAAAGCCCAAGAGATAGACAAAGAGGAACCATACATTCTCTGGTAACCACAGGTGATAAGCATTCATCACCTGCGACAAGCCGTCGGTCGACTGGTAAGAAGGCGACATCTGATAGGTAGGCATACCGCCGAAGATAGAGTTTGTCCAGCGTGTTGTCTCCCCTGTACGGTTCTGATACTCTGTCAATTCCTGCGCCGAGCCGACACCAGCTGAGGCGTCATGGCGATAGAGAATCTTACCCTGAGTGACGGGAACAAAGAAGTATGCGAATGAGATGAGCGCAAACACCACCACTACCACTACATCGGGTAGATATCTTTTCCAAGTTTTCATTCTTATTTATTTTACTTTTGTCGGATGTACAAGATAATGTTTGCAAAGATACAAAAAACTAATAACTTACAATATTCAGCTTATAACTTTTTCGTACCTTTGCACTATGAAAATAGGAATCATCGTTGCGATGGACAAAGAGTTCGAGCAACTTAAAGCTATTTTGGCTCATTCTCAGACGGAGCATTTCAATCATAAAGACTTCGTCTCAGGCCAGTTGGGAGAGAAGACTGTCATCCTTCAGCAGTGTGGCATTGGTAAAGTGAACGCAGCCATCGGTGCTGTCGAGATGATTAACCGCTTTCATCCCGACTTAATCATCTCCAGTGGCTGTGCTGGTGGGGCTGACCCATCGTTAGAGGTGACCGATGTTGTGGTGGCGAAGGAGTGTGCCTACCACGATGCCTACTGTGGCAACGAGGTTGCCTACGGTCAGATTATCGGTATGCCAGCACACTTCAAGGCTCCTTCGAAGCTCATCGAACGGGCATTGTCACTGAATAGTCAGACGGACGGTGAGGGCCTTCACATCAAGGCCGGACTAACCGTAAGTGGCGAGTGGTTTGTCAACTCACGTGAGAAGATGCGTGAGATAATGGCGCATTTCCCTGAGGCAACGGCCGTCGACATGGAGAGTTGTGCCATTGCGCAGGTATGCCATATCTATCAGACACCGTTCGTCTCCTTCCGTGTCATCAGTGATGTGCCGCTCAAAGACCATAAAGCCAGCCAGTACTACGACTTCTGGGAGCGTATCGCTAACGGTAGCTTCGAGGTCACGAGGCGGTTTGTAGAGGGGATTGAAGCAGGTGATGGGTGTTGAGTGATGGGGTGTTATTAGCCTTATTGCCCCTATTGGCCTCATTAGCCTTATTAGCCTTATTGGCCCAATAGCCTTATTAGCCCAATAGCCCCATTGGCCCTATTAGCCTCATTAGCCTTATTAGCCCAATAACCTTATTGGCCCTATTAGCCCCATCGGCCCTATTAGCCCAATAACCTTATTGGCCCTATTAGCCTCATTAGCCTTATTAGCCCAATAGCAACAATCAAATTAAGAATCAAAAAACAAAAGACAATGAATAAAATTCCTTCCTTCACCATCGACCACGAGCGACTGCTGCGTGGCATTTATGTAAGTCGTAAGGACGAGGTGGGCAACGAGACCGTTACTACCTTCGATATCCGAATGAAAGAACCAAACCGAGAACCAGTATTGCATGTCGGTGCTATCCATGCTATCGAACACTTGGCTGCCACCTTCCTACGCAACGATCCCGAGTGGAAAGACCGTGTTATCTACTGGGGACCAATGGGTTGCTTGACGGGTAACTACCTCATCCTACGTGGTGACTTGGCCTCAAAAGATATCGTAGACCTCATGCGTCGCACCTTCCAGTTCGTTGCCGACTTCGAAGGCGACATCCCTGGTGCTGCGCCACGCGACTGTGGTAACTACCTCCTTCACGACCTCCCCATGGCTAAATGGGAGTCACGAAAATTCCTTACCGAGGTACTCAATAATATCACTGACGCTAATCTCAATTATCCGGAGAAGGAGGAATAAAGGGTGGACTGCGTCAGTTGGCGAGTTGACGGTATCAGTTGGCGAGTTGACAGAGTCAGTTGACAAGTTAACAAGCAGACAAGTTAACGAGTTAATGGTATCAATTAGCGAGGTGACGGTATCAGTTGGCGAGGTGACAGAGTCAGTTGACAAGTTAACAAGCGGAGAAGTTAACGAGTTGATGGTATCAGTTGACGAGTTGACTGGGTAGTAGACGAGTTAACAAGTTAATTGTTCAAACAGGAAAGGAGTTTACAAGTAAACGAGTAAACAAGCTGTTTCTATGAAATAGCAGGCTATCAACACACCCGCATCCGCCCCCCTTTCCTACCAAAAAACAGGATATAAAAGGAAATAGCAGGCTATCAATACACCTGCATCCGCACCCCTTCCTTATCAAAGAGCAGGATATAAAAGGAAATAGCAGGCTATCAACACATCCGCTTCCGCACCCCTTTCCTACCAAAAAACAGGATATAAAAGGAAATAGCAGGCTATCAACACACCCGCTTCCGCACTTCTTCCAAGCCAAAGAACAAGGCGTAAAAAGTAGTAGCAGACGAGGGGGAATGTAAATTCTTTTCATCCCCTCCTAACGAACACATGCCCCTCATGCGTCAAGAACACGCCCTTCTCCTATGGAGAACACGCCCT
Source organism: Prevotella sp. oral taxon 313 (assembly GCF_003043935.1). Taxonomy (NCBI): domain Bacteria; kingdom Pseudomonadati; phylum Bacteroidota; class Bacteroidia; order Bacteroidales; family Prevotellaceae; genus Prevotella; species Prevotella sp. oral taxon 313. Next base: position 700,205 of record NZ_PYXE01000001.1, on the reverse strand, counting down.
TCTTGCTGCTTGAAGACGCCCCTCTTGCTGCTTATTAGGGCTCCTCTTCTTTCCCCATCACAACCCCGTGATTTCCTGCCAATTGTAGACTCCTTTCTTATTCATATTCCCCTCATCAATTAAGTATTCTTCCATAGTATTTTGTCAGGGTTTTTCATAAAAACAAGAAAAGCACATGGGACTCTCTACCGTCACAGTTAACACACAACAAGTCGTTAGGGGCCATCTCTCACAGATGACACAGAACAGAGGGAACACGCAGATAAGATACTAACTCCCTCCCCCTTCCCCTCCCGCAAAGCGAAGGGGCATAATTACCGAGATACCCCTATGGAAAGGATGTAGGCTTTACGTTGTCCCTTATTAGTATTGAAAATAGCAGTAACGCTCTGTGATATCTGTATGCCGGAGGCGTTCTGTGGGTTCGAAACTGTGCGCAAAAAGGCTCTGTTAAATCTGTGAGTTCTGTGAGAGAAAGAAAAGTCCTTCGTGAGAGAAAAACTCCCCAACATGTTACATGCGTCTCATCTCATAGAGAGGGTGTTTTCTATTTCTCACAGATTTACACAGATGAACAGAACACACAGCATTCCACAGAGACATTAAGTCAACCGATATCACAGAGCGTTACAGCTAATCTTAGTTGAAAGGCCTCTGTGACCTCTGTATGCCGGAGGCCTTCTGTGGAATCAAAACTGTGCGCAAAAAGGCTCTGTTAGCTCTGTGAGTTCTGTGAGAGAAAGAAAAGTCCTTCGTGAGAGAAAAAACTCCCCAACGTGTTACATGCGTCTCATCTCATAGAGAGGGTGTTTTCTATTTCTCACAGAAAAACACAAATGAACAGAACGCACAAACTTTCACAGAGACATTAAGTCAACCGATATCACAGAGCGTTACAGCTAATGTTAGTTGAAAGGCCTCTGTGAACTCTGTATGCCGGAGGCCTTCTGTAGGCTCGAAACGTGCGCAAAAAGGCTCAGTGAACTCTGTGCGCTCTGTGAGAGAAAAAACTCCCCAGCGAGTCTCAAAATGTTCTTTCTCTCACAGAAGAACACAGATGAACAGAACACACAGGGTTTCACAGAGACATTAAATCAACCGATAACACAGAACATTACAGCCAACAGAGGCCTCACCCCCAGCCCCTCTCCGAATGGAGAGGGGAGTAATCACCGAGATACCCCTACATGTTTGGTGTACGTATAGTATTTCTTCTCCTTCTATCAGCAGCCCAGTAGGGGTAACCTCACATACTACTCCCCTCGCCATTCGGAGAGGGGTTGGGGGTAAGGCTACATTATCCCCCTACCCTCACCACGACCGCCTTACCTTCTAAGGAGAAAGGGCCATCGAGGAGGACAGTATCATGTCGGTGGATGGGAATGGCATTGACGCAGCAATCCTCAAGGGCAAAGAGGATCGTTCGACGGCTGTCAACGAAGGATTCGTCTGACAAGATACGAGCATCGACAGTCACACCATGGCGCACAATAACATTGAAGTCCACTGCTCCTCGCGTATTCTCCGAACAGACACGTTCGTGTCCTTCAAACTCATACAGAGCATTGTGGGACAGCACAATACGTTGATTATCTTTTATCAGTGTAATCTCACCTTCCAAAGGTAGGATATACCGTGTGAAACCAGAGAAATCAGAGAACTCGCTCTCCACGTTGTCAATGATGGCCGAAGAGATACGCACGTCAAAACACCGTGCCGACAAATCACCATCAGCAGGTGATATAAACACCTGACGTGTGACCCCACCCTCCCACGTCGTCGTCTTGTAATTTGATTGAGTGATTATTTCCATAATATAATAAAAGGAGAATAACAAGTCACAACAAGCCACAAATAAACACAACCGGCCCCTCCCCCGACCCCTCCTCCAAAGGAAGGAGAGTAGAATGCATGATACCCCTATTAGTCAGGAAATGTTTTTCTGCTATTCATAAGCAAGTTGTTCCCAGTACTTCCCATCTATCAGTAAAGATTAGTTCACTGGAGAATCGCATCCCCTATTATTGGGGTATCTCACATTTCACTCCCCTCCCTATGGGGGAGGGGCAAGGGGGAGGGGCCAGTCGTGGTTGCTTTTCTACTTCTTCACAACCTTCACGGTCTTGTAAACCTTACCATTCTTAAGCACCTGAACGAGGTACATACCCTTTGTGCCAGTGATAGCTACGTTTACTATCTGACCCTGTGCAGCCTCAAAGCTATTGCTCTGGAGGAGTGCGCCAGTTGTACCGAGAACGTTGATTGTGTAGCGACCATTTTCAGCAAAGCGCAGATTTACGCTCTCAACGAATGGGTTAGGATAAACAGCGAAGCCAAGCTGAGCATCGACAGCATCGATAGCGTTAGCCTCAGAGGTAATCTCAACAATCTCCTCTACAGTCTTCTCAGCCTCGCCCCAACCGTTCTTCAACTTCAGGGTTACATTCTTCTTACCAGGAGCAGCATAGGTAACGACAGCTGTCTTATCAGTTGATGAAGAGATAACACCATCGCCCAAAGTCCAAGTAGGAACAGTCTTAATCTCGTATGTACCTACAACACCAGGGAAGCCTAATACATCGTTGTTTGGCTTTTGGTCAACATAAGAAGCACCAGAGGTGTTCTCGCCACCACTACCAGCAACAACGACAACAGAACCGTCATAGTTTCTACCAGCAGTACCGAGGTTCTTAAACTTCAATCCGTCAACCTCCTCAAAGGTAAAGTAAGCCTTCAAGTCAGCAGGAACTTCGCCTTCCTTGTAGCCCTTCATCGCCTGTAACACCTCGTCGTCTGTAAGTGGTCTGTTCCAAACCTGCACCTCATCAATGACACCATTGAAGCCACTCTTGTAGACACCACCACCACCGATGAAGATGTCAGCTACCTGACTGATATCAATACGTCCATCGGTACGTACTACATCCTCACGACGCTTAGACTCAGTGAAGCTGTGGTCAGCCACCTTACGACCATTGAAGTAGATCTTCTGCATATTTCCATCATCCTGTGTTACAACGATATGGTTCCATACACCAGGAGTAACATTGTAACCAGTAGACATCATGTCCTCGTAAGGATTATCGTGAGCTGTCCAACCCATAGTGTTGAACGAAATCTCATTCGCCTCATGCTTCGTTCTATGACCCTGCCACTCTGGACGGATAGTTACCCAAAGGTCACCCCAGTTGTTATGTGGCCACTTGTCATGGATAGAGTTCTTATTGATAAGGTTTGTACCCTGACTATCATGGCTGAACTTGTCTGCCTTGAACCAGAGAGCGTATGAATAAGACTTACCCTGCTGAACATCACCAGGGATGCGGAACATCTTAGGGTCGGTAATCTCAAGACCACGTGACGCCTTGCCCTCACCGAGACGACCCTCGTAAGTGTAAGTTACGTTCTTACCAGTCACTTCTGTTGTCTTGTCAGCAGTGATATCGGTAATCTGAGGAACAGCACCAGTAGCCTCTGGAGTAACCTTTACCTTACCACGGATAACACCTTCCTTACCGTTGCTATCCATAACAACGAGGTCGTATGTACCCTCTGTTGGAACAGTGAACTTAGCACTTGTACCGCTTTCGCCCTGAGCAACAACAGCACCAGTAACCGCATTCTTCAACTTCCATGACTGAGCGGCAGGAACCATGTCATCAAGATACTTGAGTGTGAACTCTTCGTTTGGCTTGATAACAGGACGGTCAGCAACGACATCGCTCAATGGCTGGTTGTAAGCAACCTCCTTATACTCTGACCAAACAATGTCAGAACCCTTCTTACCATCAGGAGATACGGCACGTACACCGAAACGGCAGTCGCGCTTGTCAGCACCTGATACCATTGGAGCATCAACAACGTATGCAGCCCAAGAAGTTGTAGCGGTAAGCAACTGCACTGGCTGGTCTTTCTGTTGGAAGTAGATTTCATAATACCATGTACCTACCTCATCGTTATAAGTCTTCTCCCAGCCTGATTCTTCCTTAGAAGCATACTGCATCTTGAAGTCACAAGCGTTGTAACGACCACGGAGAATCTCAACCTTCTTGATTGTTGGAGCCACTGTAGCGAAGGCTTTTGCATTGTCGCGGAGTGCCATCTCACCAACACGCAACTCATAGTTAGCTGGAGTGTTCTCAACAACAAGTCCCATCATCGCTACCTTATCACCAGCAGTCAAACCTAAGTCTGAAGCCTTTACGCTGAAAGTCTTCCACTCGCCTACTGCCTCAACAGCTGGCAATGCCACCTCCTTGTACTCGGTGACGTGGTCCTTCAGGGCTACAAAGAACTTAGCATGTGTGTCCTTGCCTGCGATAGTCTTATAGGTAACAGAGAACTCATAGTCTGGCTGTACCTCAAGCATTGTCTTAAAGAGTTTCACACGTGAAAATGCTGTCTGCCCAGAGATTGACAAACATGAACCACCCCAGTAAGCATCATCGAAGGTAAGTTCTGCCTTTGCAAGGCTATTGATATTACCTGTGTTTACCTGATCAGCACCATCAGTAATCCACCAACGCCATGTTGGCATGTAATCCTGTGTGTTGAGGTTGTACCACTTGTGGTTGAAGGTAACCTTACCATCCTTGCGGAAGCTCAAACCATTACCAAGGTTAAAGCGTGAAACGAATGGAACCTGCTGGATAGTAGACTTCGCTGTGAGGAAGGTAGCAAGTCCGTGGAAGCTCTTTAAGCTTGCATTAGCCAAATTGCAATCCGTATTGATGGCTGGCAACAAAGCTGGGTTGTTATAACCACCACTAAACATAAGCTCCTGCTTCTTCAGATAAGTCTTCTGGATAGCAATGTCAGATGTACCATTGTCGGTAGCACTCTGGTGAATAAGACTCTGCTTGTGAGCACCCCAGAAACCGATAGAGATATCGTTGTCTAACAATGCGCTCCAACTTGCCTGACGCAAACCACGACCTTGAATGTCAAAGCCTGCATAATAATCGAAGCTACTACGACCCAAACGCTTAGCTGTACTCACTGAGCCACTCAAATGATTTGGACCCCAGTTGTAGTTAGCAAAGAGCATATCGGTAGCAATGTTGTCCTTATCACCAAAGATCTTCTGGTTATGATAACCCAAACCACCATCAAAGTGGATATGTCCATCATCACCTGTACCATCGTACCAATGTACTTCAAACTTCCAGTTGAGTTTCTCTGCTTCCTTATGACATGCCACAAAGAAGTCTGATAACAGTGTCATAACTGAAGAGCTGGTATGGAACTCAGAGTTAAAACCAATACCATTGATACCATAAAACTTCATCATACGAACCAATGGCTCTGCATAGACGAACTTATCGTTCTTCTTCTGAGTAAGCTGGTATAAAATTCGACCATAGTTGTCATAGCTCCATCGACTTGGGTAAACCGTATTGCCGTAAGGTATAGACATCACACAACCCACACTAACACCGTTCTTATGAGCAACGTCAGTCAGACCTGCAGTAGAACGAATCCAAGGTGAAGTCCAGTTTCCGTGGATGTCAATGTATGACCACAAACTAAAGTTATCGCCCTCAAAGCAATAACGAGGAAGCGCCTTCCACTGAGCGGTAGGGTCGTCAAGCGGTGTCCACAGACACATCTTACGATCGCGCTTCACATTTGAATGAACCTGATAGTCGCCATCCTTAATACGCTCGAGTGGACGAACACGTGAGATAAAGAACTGGTCGTCAATCTCGCTGACGCCCTGTGGTTGCTTCATCTCACCTTTCAGCCACGCTTCAAGGTAGTTAGGCAGGTTCTCAAACTTAGCATCCTGGATGTCCAATGGATGTGTTGGCGTACGCTGTGCACTCACAGTGAGACAGCTTGCCAATGCCAAGGATGCAAATAAAGTAATCCTTTTCATGAATAATAAATGTTTAGTTTATAAATAATTTTAGGTTTATACAGCTATAAGCATATAACTATATAAGGTTTGTCTCTGTTTAGCAATTATGCTATTTAGCTATGCTTTCGGGTTCAAAGATTAAATGTTCTTAATAGATAAAAGGATAAAACAAAAAGTGCCAGAAGGAGATTAGCTCCTTCCAGCACTTAAAGAATTATTTACTTACAGATAAACTTAACTGTACGGAGGGTCTTACCGTCCTTCTTGACATTCACAACGTAAACGCCCTGAGCACCAAGATGGAGACGTACAGACTCTGCACCATTGACAGAAACAGCCTTGCTTGCTACCATCTGACCATTGGTAGAGAATACCTGAACGAGGTAGTTACCTGGTGTCTCAACGTCGAAGAGGACATCACGATCGATAGCGTAAACCTTCATGTCAGCAGCCTCAGTGCCGTTGATACCTGTTGGATCAGCCTTCACCTTGATTACTTGGAAGGTACGAGTGTCAGAACCATGTGCGTTCTTCAATGTCAATGTAACCTCATAGTCACCTGCCTTAGCATACTTCAACTTAGCTGTACCAGCCATATCAGTACCATCCTGTGAAACGATAGTAGCCTTCTTAGCTGTCCACTCTGCAGTAGTCTTCACCTGGAAAGTACCAGAAACGAATGCGCTACCTGCATCGTAAGTTGGAGCATCTGGAACAAGTGTTGTAACGCCTTCACCCTCACCAGCTTTCAACTCACCGTGAGCCAACTTAGCAGTGCCCACCTTGCTTGTGAAGTAGTGGTTAGCATCAGCGTCAGTCTCGAAGTCCCAATAAGCCTTCAAACCAGCCTCATTAGCATCGGTAGACATCATTGTGTGAGCAGCCTCTGCTGCAGTGAGCGCCTTGTTGAAGAACTTAACATCATCAACAGTACCATTAATAGCAGCTGCTCCGGCACGACCAAGACTGATACCGAGGACATTATTATCCCACCAAGCATTGTTAGCAAAGCCATCTGGATTAATACCATCGCCCTTACGACCATCGTACTCCCAGTTATGAGCCTTAGCAGCCTTACCATTGATATAAACCATCGGTTTGGTTGTAGTACCATTACCCTCCATAGCTAATACAAAGTGTGTCCAAGCACCTGGAACGAAGTCAACCTCCCAACGCTGCTTGTACTCCTTAGCACCACCAGCATTCTTCTCACGGAGTGTCACTTCATAAACACCTGTGTTAGGATCGTATGTAGTCCACATTGTACCCCAGTTGTTCTGTGGCCAGCCTGTACCTGGGTCACGCATATCGATAATCTGAGTACCACCAGTGAAGCCATTGAACTTAACCCAGAATGCGAGTGACCATGCCATATTGTTCTTGCTTGTACTGTTGAAACCGAGCTCAGAAACTTTAACGCCTACTGGCTTCTCGAGAGTCTTGATACCTCTTGAACCAGAACCGTCAGCCTTCTTACCCTCGTACTTCATTGTTACTTCGCTGTTAGCAACAACCTCGATAGAAGTCTCGCTGTCGTTAGCTGTGAGCTTGTTGATATGAGGAACAGCGCCTACTGCATCAGAAGTAATCTGAATGTAGTTAGCATATCTTACCTCCTTATTAACGCGTGCACCATTCTCATTAACTGCACCTGTAAGAACGAGATCGTAGAAGCCTGTCTGGCTCAAACCATTCTCAACCTTGATTTCATTAGCATTGTTGCTGCTTGCTACAGTTGCACCATTGTGCTCAATCTTCCAGTTACCTGCCTCGTGACGTGGGTCAACATAAGCGATAGTGAAAGCCTCGTTTGGCTTGATAACAGACTTGTCTGCCTTGATTTCGTCGCTATATTCGTAGCTATTGAAGATTTCGTGATCCTCGCCCCAAGCGATAGCACTCTCCTTCTTCATATCGAGAGATACTGCAGATACACCAAACTTCACCTTACCCTGACCCTTAAGGTCTACAGGAACAGAATAGAACATACCTGCCCATGAAGTAGTTACACCCATGAGGATTGGCTCCTTACCTTCCTGCTTAGCCCAGAGCTTGAAGAGAGAAGTCTTCACGTCTGTGTTGTAGCAAGGCTCGCCCTGACCCTTAGTGTTAGGCATGTTGAAGATAATCTTAGCATCAACACCATTCTTTGCAGCGTGCAACAAGGTTGTCTTTACATCGATTGGCTGTGCTGGAGCATCGAAGCTACCACGAACGATTGAGAACTCACCGAGGTAGAGATTCAAGTCGGCAGCATTCTCCATCTTGAGCGCAACGAGTGCAAGTGTCTTACCGTTCAAAGTACCATCAACAGTGATAGTCTTCTCAACCCACTTGTCCTCATCAGCCTCATCAGCAGTTGTCAATACTGGATAAGCCTTCTCAGCGTTTACATTATCTTCTGTAGCGAATACCAAAGAAGCATCAGCCTTACCACCCTTAACCTTATAACGGAAGGTGATAACGTCGCCTGTCTTCAAAGCATACTTTGTCTTGAAGAGGTGGAGATACTCCTTAGGAGTAGAACCATGTACACGAACAGTAGAACCACCCATGTAAGCATCGTCCCATACGAACTCTGCATCAAGACCAGTTGCAGGAACATCAGCAGCGGTACGACCGAGCAACTTGCTTGCAAACCACCAACGCCATGTTGGCAAGTAATCCTGTACACCTACGTTAGCCCATGGACGATCGTTCTGACGTACACCACCGTAGTTGAAGAACTTACCGTTACCGAGGTTGAAGTAAGTAATCAATGGCTCCTGTGTCAAGTCCCAAGACATAGAACTACGTGCGGTCATCATCGCTGACATACCAGCAAAGTCTGTATTATCAGCATTGTAGTTCAAGCTGTTATTGATTTGGAGAGAGTTAACCGGATTACGTGAACCGCTTGAGAACCAACGCTCAGTACGCAACATATAAGTGCGCTGCTGTGTCTCAGGATCACTACCCTTCTCACCACGACTCTCAAAGAACATGTTCTGTGAGTGAGCACCCCAAAGACCGATAGAGATTGGATAATTCTTCAACAAAGTCCAACGTGAACCTGTACGTGGCTCACCACCCTGCATGTTGATACCAGCATAGATGTCTAATGGGTTACGCTCAATCTCTTCAGCCATCTCAACTGTATTCTGCAACAATGTTGAAGAGTTCCAGTTATAGTTGAAGAAGAGGTTAGCAGCCTCTTGGTCTTTTGCACCAAATATGCTCTTGTTAGTCTCATTCAAACCATGGTCAAAAGAGATACGTCCCTTATCATTGGTACCATCATACCATATATTCTCATAGATTGGGTTGGTTGGTCTGATTGCTTTGTTAAGATTCACATGGAAATCTCTTAGCTTTCTTGTTACACGACCAGCACCAAAATACTCTGAATACTCTGAGTTGTAGCCAAGACCATCATAACCAAAGTAATTCATGTAAGCAGCTGCCTTCTGCACATCTGTTGTAGCAAGTTGCTCTAAAGCACTGCTCCACGCACCAGACAATCCACCATATGGAATACCAGCAACAGAAGATACAGGCACACCATTCTTATGTGCTGCGTCCAACAAAGCTGCAGGAATACGACCTAAACCACAGTTCCAGTCACCCCAGTGAGTTACGTAAGGCCACATTGAGAACACCTCAGAATCGAAGACACCATCAGGAAGGGCGTTCTTACTTGGCACGTTCCATGGCAACCAAGCAAGGAGTTTCTTGTCGTTCGTATCTGTAAGGTCTGTACGAACCTGCGTGTCCGTATAACGGAAACGCTGCTTTGGTTTTACACGAGAGATGAAGAAGTTATCATCGTCATTGATTTTAGGGTTCGACTTTGACCAGTTCTGCAGTTTACCTGGGAACTGCTGAGACTCAAAGCCCCACTGAATGTAGTTGCTCTTAAGTTCCTGTGCCATCAAGGTTGATGGAATTAGGCAGCAACCAAAAAGAAGTAAATTAATTCTTCTCATAATTGATTTGGGTTTTAATGTTATTGAATAATTATAAATCTTATTACCGTTTAGATCTGCCTCCACTCGTTAGGAGAACAGACGTTGCCCGAGAACTGTATCCTTCGTTGGTACCGCTTAGTAGACTTTACCTGTCATTCGATAGCTTTATAGATGTCAACTGTGCCTCACGTCTCTCATTTCCATTCGTCGTATTCATGCTTAGCACATCGTGTGCGAAGGCTTAACACCACTTGTGCGGATGCTCCGCACCATTAAAAAAGATGCTAAAGGAACATTCCACTGTTCATAAGACGAGGGATGCACTACCCTAACAAAAGCCACGTTTTATCGGACATACTTATTATCAGAAAGCTTACCTACCAAACAAAACAAGGCTACCCGACTCGATAGAATCAAGTCAGATAACCTCATTTTATATCACCTATTACTTAATCGTAATCTTTTGTGTACGGATAACATTGTTGTTCTGCATCTTAACGAGGTAAACACCTGCTGGCAACTCATTTGTATTGAAAGACTTTGGATTAACCAAGCTCTTTACAGTCTGACCGTCAGTAGAGAATACCCATGCACGTTCAACATTCTCGAATACCACCTTACCGCCAACAACAGTAAGCTGTGAAGCACCACCTACATTAGCAGATATGATATTAGTAGAACCACCCTCGAGCAACTCTGGCTCGTCAGCAACACCCTTATCATGGGTGTCAGCCTTAGCACCACGAGCAGCATTAGAACCAGTGATAGTCACCTTGAAGTCGATAGCGAAGCCCTTATTGAACTTACCAGTTGGTGTCAAACCGCCCTGGAACCATGCGTCACAGAAGACAAGGCGGAGACGGCTCTGACCTGGCTTAGCATCTTCAGGAACCTTGAAGGTGTACTCATTCAACTGCTGTACCTGTGCAGGAACGCCCTTGCGAACCTGACCAAAGAATACAACACACTCACCCTCGTTAGGATTCTCAGAGAGATTCTCTGGGTTGAACTGCTTGTCGCCATTGAAGTCCATCCAAGCCTTACCCATACAATAGCGGAGGTCGTCATTGCTCTGGTCCTTGATCTGAGTTGCCTCATAGCCCTTAATCTTCACTTTCACAGTCGCACCCTGTGCCACTTCGAGTTCTTGACTCGTAGCATCAACATAGTTCGTCTCGTTTCCTGCAGGACCCTCAGCAGTGTAATCGATATTCTTTGTACCGCCCTCTGTCTGGAACTTCTGAACATAACGAATCTTACGAGCTGTTTCTGCACCAGCAGCAGCATTGTCGAGCTCAACTGTTCCGTAGCCCTCTTCCTGTGCCTCTGGGAGTTCAGACTGCTGAGCACGTGGCACAGCAATCCACTGTGTCTTTGAGTAGGTTTTAAGGTCAGTACTTACTGAGCGAACACCGATGAAAGGTTTGTCGTCAACACTTGTGAACTGGATGTTAGGAACGAGTGTAGCCCACTGTGATGTACGTCCTACCTCAGACACCTTACCATTCTCACCGTTCTTATAGAGAATCTCGAAGTGGTCGATATTTGCCTCATCGTTATAAACGGTTGGATTCTGTCCTGGGTCCTTATCAATTCCCCATACCGCCTTAACAGAAAGAGAATTCTTTGTTTCTTCCTTCACCTGAACGGTCAAATCCTTCACGTTAGCTGGTGTTGCTGTCACGTCGTCGTTGAGTTCGAGTTTACCAACAAGTACATTATAGTCAGCATCTGAATCCTTCACACGCAGACCGATACGCTCAATCTTCTGACCAGCAGTGATATCATTCAACTCAACCTTCTTCTCTGTCCAGTTTGCGTTCTCGGTGTTACCCAAAGCATAAGCCTTCCAAGCACCATTCACACGTACGATGAGAGAAAGTTTTGAGTCGTTATTGCCTTCTTTGCCAGTCTTGATAGCTACCTTAGCAACTACCTTACCCTTAGAAGGAGTGAGGTTAGTCTTGAAGAGAACAACGTCTGTAGCAGTTGCATTGTTGACACCCTTCAAGCGAAGTGCTGCACCACCTGTGTAAGCATCCTCATTGGTGAATGAAGGCTGTACGTCAGTGCTGGCTACTTCAGTCTCTGGCTTAACAACCATCCAACGATAAGTAGGCACGACATCTTGGCTACTCATGTTATACCATGAGCCTGCAGTCTTCTTACCCTTATAGTTATAGCGTTCACCATTACCAGTGTTGAAGTGGGTAGCGAAAGGAAGGTTGCCTGAGATAGCTGTGCGCTCTGGAATCCAAGAAGCAAGACCAGCGAAGCTTGCCAATGGAGGATTACCTCCCTGTGCCTCAACCTCATTACCATAGTTCTTAATCTCTGGACGTGACAATGGGTTACGGTTACCACCAGAGAAAGCACGCTCAAGATACTCCTGATAGTTAGACATACGAGACATAGCGTCGCCACCAGTGTTATAACTCCAGAAACGGCTCTCTGCATGCTCACCCCACAGACAGATACCACAACGCTTAGCCTCTTCGTTCTTATTGAGGTTATTCCAACGTCTGTTCATGCTAACAATCCATACACCAGCGTATAGACCATCAGCTGAACCCATAGTGCGTTCTGCCTCTTTTACAGAACTATCCATATACCAACTAAAGTCGCTATTAGCATAGTTCAACATCACCTCACAGATACGATTGTCCTTGTCTTGACCCCACATGTATTTTGAGTTATATGATGTCAGACTTGAACTCGTTGTATAATACATAATCTTGAAGTCGTTGAATCCTTCTTCCTTCGCAATCTTATAGAGTTCCTTATGGAAAGCTACATTATCGTCATCTTGGTATTTTGTTGTATTCTCCCAGTTATAGTTGATACCATCGAAACCGAGGAAGCGCATACAGTTGATGATAGGATGCGTATAGCGGAAGCTACCATCGCTATTACGAGTCATGATAAAGCTTGCCCAACTGTTAGCAGCTCCACCCGTTGTATGATCGAAGAACTTAATACCAGCGAAGATGCTTGTACCATTGCGGTGAGCAGCATCAGCCCATGAACCTGGTGCTTGGAAAAGTCCGTAGTTCCAGGCACCAAACAGGTTGGTATAGTTCCACATTGAGAAGTTATCGTTAGCAAATGTCTTTGAAGGATAGCCACCGAGGTTCTTTCCAGCACCACCAGGGATATTCATAAAGAGGTTACGATTCTCGTAAGTATCTTGGAGAAGACGGTCAGCACGTGACTCAATAGCACGCTTTCTGACGTGTGAGCGGATAAACTCTACCTCGTCTTTGATGCCCCATGCAGTAAGGTCGGCATCAGTAGGATATTTCTTGCCGTTATCAAGAAGGTCTGCAAAATGTTCAAGAAGGGTCTGATCGCCCAACTTTGACAAGTCGAACACCTGTGTTGAAGCTGTTGAAGAGTATGTTTGTGCATTAGCACCTACAGGAGCCATAGCCATCATAGCTGCTATGATCCATGCACTAAGAGTAGATTTTTTATTCATGTAATTTAGGTTTTGTAATTAATACTTAATAAATTTAGTTCCCAGTAGAGTGACGTTTTATGCCACCCTACTGGGCTATTGTTTCAATTCAGAGTTTCATTTAGAAGTTTGAAGTGGTCTTATCCCAGAAGAGACGAGTTGCCATCTTGTCTGGACCGCCCAATGCTGGGATACCTGTGTTGTCAACATCCTGCTTTGTTGCGATGTCGCTTGTGCCAGGGAATGGCAGACGACGCATGATATCACCAGGAACTAAACTACCATCAGCCTCATCGATGTTCAATACTGGCAACATACGTGGGAAGCCTGTACGACGGAGGTCAACCCATGCCTCGAAGCCATTAGGATAAGTAGCGAGGTACTTCTGAGTGATAATCTTCTCGAGCTTTGTCTCTTGTGAGTCGCTGTCGTTCCACTTTACACCAACATGGATTGGTGAAGCAGCGTCTGGTGTATCACCTGTTGGATCCTTATAAACATAAGCTACTGGGTTCTCCTGTGCCATATAAGTGTCAATCCAAGCGTCATACCAGTTTACATTCTGCTGTCCGTTAGGACCCTCACCGTCCATAGACTTCATCTCTGGATCCTCACAGTTACCATGACGAATACCCTCCTCATAGAAGTGCTGAGCCGAACCACCCATGTTCCAACCACGGAGTGCACCCTCTGCACGGAGGAAACAAACCTCAGCATACTTCATCAAATAAAGTGGTGCAGAGTTGAAGTACTGCTCGTTCAGCTTACTGAATGCGATGTACTGGTTCTCATCATATCCCTGACCTTCACCTGGATGTGTACCGGTACGGATACCACAGATGCGGCTGTCAGCAGGTGTTGTCTCGCCTGTCTTATTGTTCTTAATAACGTTGTCGTTCTTCTTGAAGAGATATTTCAACCAAGGGTGATTGAAGGTCTTCAATGTGATTTCCATTGTTGCACTCATACGAGCATCACCCCAATTCTCAACGCCTGGCAATGGATTACTAAAGCCCATCACACCTGGACGGATTGAAACGCTCTGTGCCTCATTCTCAATAACGCCATCAGCAACAGCCTCCTCAGCCAACTTCTGTGCACGAACAGGGTCGCTCTTTACCATGTGCATAGCGATACGCAACTTCAATGAGTTGGCATAACGTGCCCATGCCTTCAACGTTCCGTCAGCAGCACCACCATCGGTCATAACTACGAAACGATCAACAAACGCACTCTTAATCTTCTGTTTGTAGGCAGCTGGCTTCTGATCGAAGTAATGGAAACAAGCAATGGCTGTGTCGAGGTTGGCAACAGCATCGTTGTAGACATCCTCAACCTTGTTATAGGTGTAAGGACCTACCTGCAAGTTAGTCTTCAACTCACGGTAAGGCATTGGACCATAAACGTCAGCTACCTCAACAGCCTGCTGGTTGAAAAGAGTCAAATAAGCTGCCTTCAACTCTGGAACAGCATTTACCTTCTCATTATTCAAGATAGGCACAAGCGAGGTCTTCATCTCTGTGAATGAGCCCCATGCACCACCATAGCACTTCTGGTCGATAGCATAAGACGATGCCAAACGAATCTTTGAATACTGGAAGAAAGTATGAGGAACAACCGTGTACTCAGCATAGTTGTCAACACCGAGAGAATACTGATACTGATAAGCGTGTGGACCAGGGTTCTCACCATTCTTACCACCACGCATAGAGAACTGTCCACCAACACCAGCATCGAGCAAGTCTTGCATTGCATTGAGTGCCTCATCTGCTGCTGCAGCATCTGTAGCCTGACGGAAAGGAATCTTATCTACGTCACCACGGCTTGTCACCTTCTCAACATTCTTGGTTGTTGAGTTGAACTCATCACCAGGGTTGTCATAGTCAAGACATGACTGTAGACCCAGTGTTGGCAATGCCATCGCCATGAGTACGATTATATGTTTACTTTTCATTGTTGTTTATCTTTTGAATATTATTGTATTGTTTAAGCTTATTCGGAGCTAAAGATGTGTTGTAACGGTTGTGTTACGTGGGGAGCAAGACGTCAAACATTACATTTGTTTCTCACTCCCTTTCACACTCTTCACTCCTTTCTCACTCCTTTTCTCTTAGAAGTTAGCCTTCAATGAGAAACCGAATGAACGTGAAGATGGCATATTGAAGCTCTCAAATGCGCCGAGACCATTCTGTGTAGACAGAGATACGTCTGGGTCTGTTGGTGCATCCTTATAGATGAAGAACAGGTTACGAGCGATGAATGAGAGGGTCAAGTTACGATTCATACCAAAGAGGTCACGGAAGGTGTAACCCAATGAAAGCTCACGAAGACGGAAGTTTGTTCCGTTGTAGAGATAGGTTGATGGGTTGCTTGATGCGCCCAATGCCTGATAATATGACTGGATAGGAACGATGCGACCGCTACCATCATTGAGTTCCATACCTGGTACGTTACCATAGTTGGTTGCAACGATGTTGTTACGCTCTGCGCTGAGACGAGCTGCCTCTGTACGCTCTGAAGCACCGATATAGTCGAGATATGACTCTGTCAATGAGAGTACCTTACCACCGATACGACCGTTGATGAGGAATGAAAGCTGGAACTCCTTATAGTTAAAGGTATTGGTCCAACCCATCTGCCACTTAGAGTTCATGTTACCGAGGAAGCGGTCGTTTGAACCTGTCTTGTCGAATGTTGGCTCACCCTTAGCTGTCAATACGATATGACCATTTGCATCGCGCATGAAGTCGCCTGCATAGATGTCACCAATAGCACCACCCTTCTGGTAGATTACCTTTGCCTCACCTACAGTCTGCTGATACTTACGTGATGTTCCGTCCTTATCATAACCTGTCTCAAGAATCTCATTGTCGTTGTATGAGAGGTTATAAGAGGTACGCCAACGGAGGTCCTTACCGAACTTGAA
Organism: Prevotella sp. oral taxon 313; assembly: GCF_003043935.1. Classification (NCBI taxonomy): domain Bacteria; kingdom Pseudomonadati; phylum Bacteroidota; class Bacteroidia; order Bacteroidales; family Prevotellaceae; genus Prevotella; species Prevotella sp. oral taxon 313. The sequence continues at coordinate 684,015 of NZ_PYXE01000001.1, read as the reverse complement.
GTCGTAACCAACGGTTGTCTCGAAACCAGTGTTACGCACCTTTGCTGAGTTCAGCAACTCGGTGTTACCACCCAATGAGCCAAGCTCCATGTAGAGGTGACGAACGATAGTGTTATAGAAGGTGAAGTCGAAGCTCAAACGGTTGTTCAAGAACAATGACTCGATACCTGTCTCGAATGAACCTGTCTCCTCTGGTACTGGTGAGAAGTCGAGCAACTTGTTACCTGACAATGCACCTGTCTGGAGGTTACGGCTCATTGCACCGTATGCCTTATTAGGGATAGAGTTACCTACTGATGAGTAAGAAACACGATATTTCAAGAAGTTAAACCAGTCTGGCAATTTCACCAACTGACTTACAATAGCGTTGGCACCAACACCGAAGTAACCGTAGTTATCGGTATCAATCTTACCCAACTGCTTGAAGTAGCGGAATGGACGATACCAGTCGCGACGATAAGAAGCATCGAAGTAAACGGTCTCTTTCCAACCTAACTGTGCTGTGAAGAGGTATGAGCGGTCCCAGTTTGAACTCTTTGAAGTACTTGTTACGCCATAGCCACCTGCGCTGGTCTCGAAATAGTTAACCATTGTTGGGAGCTTACGCATAAGACGATCATAGTAAGTTGCTACGGCGTCTGTTCCCTTTGTCTCGCCCTTGATGGTATGACCTACATAACCTGCTGTTGCTGATACAGAGTAGTCACCGAAGGTCTTGTTATATGACAAGAGGTAGTCGGTATAGAACTCTGTTGTCTTCTCGTCTGAATCCCAAAGACGACCGTAGTCTTCCATCGATGCAGGGAGGAAAGTGGTAGCAAAACGAGTTGCATGATTCTTAAAACGAATCTGGCTGTAGTTGACACGTGCTTGGAAAGTCAAACCATCATAGATGTCAACATTTGCTTGCAAGGTTCCGAAGAGGCGGCTCTCCTTCTGTTGGCTGTTGCCTGAATTGATCAACCAATATGGGTTGTTGTTAGGATGAGAGAGATATGCCCACTCTTGCTGTGGCCCCGTCAGAGTTGTGCGCTGACCTGCTGCCCAAGCAAAGTTAGAACCATTGAGCTTGTAATATGAACCTGGATTAGAAAGCCACTTACCCTCTGCATTCATGTAGTGGTCACGGTAGTAATCCATATCAATGTTCTGAGGGGCAGTATAAAGATGGTAGAGAGGGTTACCTACTGTACCACCACCAGGACGATTCTTAGTCTTAGACTCAGTATAGTTCAATGATGCATCAATGTGCAAACGCTTGAAGAAATTATAAGTCTGACGGAAACTGATAGAGTTACGGTTGTATGAGTTGTTACGCATCATACCTGTTGCATGGCTGTTTGCTACAGACACGTAGGTACGTGCAATCTCTGTACCACCTGAAAGTGAGATAGAGTTGTTCGTCGTAACGCCCGTGCGGAAGAAGTTGTCTACATCGTTACCTGCATGGTTGCGGAGATAGACGTTATGACGGCGTGCCATGATTGGATTACCACTTGCGTCTGTACCAATCTGCTCTTCTGGATAACCTACCCAACGCTCATCCAATGGAGTGCGTACAACGAGGTCGTTGTCTGCACGGTCTGCGAGCTTACCACCCCAGTTGTTCAATGACAACGCACCTGTTGCCTGGTCATAAGCTGCACCATAAGTCTTCTGAATCTTTGGTGTCAACAATGGAGAATCGAAGGTGACGTTTGAAGTAACGTTGATATCAACCTTACCCTCACGACCACGCTTGGTGGTAATCATCACAACACCATTGGCAGCACGTGAACCGTAAAGCGCAGCTGCGTTAGCACCTTTGAGGACGTTGATAGACTCGATATCGTCTGGGTTAATCAATGACAATGGGTCAGAACCCTCAGAAGTTCCTGTTGAACCGAAACCCTCTGCACCCATGCCCTGCTGACCACGAATACCATTACTCATTGGTACACCGTCAACAACGATAAGTGGAGAACTGTTTCCGAGGATAGAGCGGTTACCACGAAGAACAATCTTTGAAGCACCACCAGCACCACCAGCACTTGGTGTAATTGTAATACCAGCTACCTTACCCTCGAGTGAGTTAGCAGCGTTAGGATCCTGCACCTTCATGAGGTCCTCTGCCTTTACCTGCTGGGTAGCGTAGGTAAGAGACTTCTCCTTACGCATAATACCCATGGCGGTAACAACGACCTCGTTCATGGTGTTAGCTTCCTCCTTCAATGTTACATTGACAGTGCCCTTACCACCAACAGGGATGGTCTGTGCGGCATAACCGATGTAAGAGAAGACAAGCTTCGCATTTGGAGTGGTATTGAGGGTGTAGTTACCATCAATATCCGTTACTGTGCCATTAGTGGTACCCTCAACAAGGATAGTAGCACCAATAAGCGGTTCGCCGGTAGAGTCAACGACACGACCGGTCACTTTGTGATTACCATTTTGCTGTACAGCCTGTACTGCAGCACTGGTGTTTGTACCTGCGTAGACACCTGTTGGTGCCAATGCTAATGATAGAGCAAAGGCAGCCGAGAAGTACAGATGCTTCTGCTTTGATTCTTTAAAGATTCTCATCAGGTTTAGGTTTTAAACTTTTATTTATTTATTTTCCTAATTTTGTTTCAATTGATTTTAGGTATTGTCAATATTCCATCTTGTTACACCTTATTATATAGTAAGGCATCGGTTATTTGGGACTTCTTGTTCACTTTACTTACTCCCATTATGCTTCAGAAGATTGGTCTAATGACACCTATCATTCAAACAACTTAAAGATTTAAAATACTTACACAAAAATTGATATTTAACAAATATAAACACTCACAACAAGGCTAATTAGGCTTATTGGGCTTATAAGGCTATTGGGCTAATTAGGCTAATAAGCTTTCCCCTTCTATCAAAAAGAAACCCATTGGAGGGATTAAGTATTTCGTGTCATAATTCCTTTAAGGAACAACACATACTTAACTCGCCCAATGGGTTTCGTCCGCATTATATTATAATCAACAGTCCGTATTCTGCAGCTTATAGGTAAGCCATCACGAACACATCTATATTGTTTTGATGCTTAGAGGTAGAACTATTGCTTTAAGTCCTTTTACCACTCAACATTCTCTGCCTTGTGCTCGCCTCCGTCTTCAAAATCTTCTTTCACTATCGTTTTAGGCTCTACACTCGTACAGATCATACTCATCGCCTCAACGTGTACCAACGCTACACTTGGCTTTAAGTAGCTTTTCTTTGCTTCGATCTTATTCATAAAATATAATTCTAAGTTTCTACTTTCTTGATTAATGTATCCTCGTAAGGATTACGCTTAGTAGTTGATAAATGGTCTAACTTTGGTCCTATCTGTTTTACGTGCACCACCAAAATGTGCACCTTCAGCACCTGCTGTTACAGTGATACCTTTATGTATATTATCTGTTTTCCAATCGTTAGCAGCCCAATACCATCCTGTCAATGGAACTCCATTTGCCTGATAGAAGAGAACCTCCTGAAGACGATATCCCAAGCTGCCACCCCATGCGTTTGTTTCTTGACTACTGAAGTCGAAACCATGTGCTGGATCATCTATTCCAAGATACTTGAGAGCAGAATCCCACTCACCAGCACCAGGTACATACCACTTATTACTATTAACTTCGCCTAAATCTTTCATAGCGTTAAAGGCTGGACACTGCCACTTATCTGCCTTACAAGAGTAGTTAGGCAATGGAATTCCCCATGTAACGCCTTTTTCCCATGTCTGGTCATAACCATCATATCTTGCAATAGTCGCTCTCAAGCCACTTTCGTCCTGATTTTCGTTTTGCTTACATTGTACACCAACACTTATTGCCCACTGCTTTTCACCAGTTTCATTGAGGTCCATACATACTCTGCGAGTCTTATCAACGACAAGTGCTACTGGTGTGCGTCCTGCCTTCAAGTTAGGAACCAATGTACCTACTGTTCCATCATTGAAGAGATAATCAGCAGAATAATAGATAGTCTGCGAGATAGTATAGCTTGTTCCAATCTTCAACTCTACATCATTAAGATTAAGAGGAAGCACCTTATTAGCAACTGGTTTCTTATAGATAGTACCAGTAGCCTCTGGAGCAAACTGGAATGACAACTTATTTAAGCGTGTCTTAGCCAAGAAATAAACGCCTGCATCTTCTGGAGTGATAATGTAAGATGTCTTTATAACGCCATTCTCTTGAGGCCCCTCAATATTATTAGTAAAATGCTGATATTTAAGCTGACCAGCCTTTGTCACGTTAGCATAAACAGCTGATGGCACAGATGGTTCAATAGTACAGGTTTCTTTAACACCGCCTTCATCAGTTGGAGCAGCTGCCTGATACGTCAGTGCACCATTGATAGAACCCTCAAAGGCTTGACTTGAGAAACCATTAATCTTCATTCTCACTCTTGCGTATGGTGAAAAAAGATGGAAGTCAACTTGTTGCTTCTTCTGTGCCTGGATTGTTACTTGCTGATTATTAAAGAGTGCATTGACAGAACCCTTATTGATATCAATGATAATCTTACCATCCTTGTATGCCAAGTGATCACTGAAGACAAAGAATGTATAGGTTCCTGGCTGCAACGCCTGGATAGAAGAAGAACCTGCCTTAGGCGTAAACTTTGAACCATCGTATGAGCCTACCCACTCACCTTTCTTCTGACCATCCTTATAAGCAAGAATAGTGTAGTTCTGTGCTGGAGCTGCTGTGTTACCAGCACGTGTCTGAGGCTTCGTATCCTCTACTACCTCTGTGTAAGCCTCAAGACCATCACCTAAACTTGATACAGAGCTGGCAATCACACGACCCTTTGCCTCTCCTGCAACACCACGGGTTGCCACTGACTGCTCTTTGCCATAGCCAGCAAGATCAAAGTTGAATGAAAGTTCTGTACCTTCTGTTGATACCTGCTCTTGCTGTACATCGCTTGCAAGACCGGCTTCGTTGCTACATCCTGTATTCATTACGGCAGCCATCACCATTAACGCCGACACGAATACTTTCAAAACATTTTTCTTCATTTTATTAATACTGTGTTTAAATAAATAAGCGGATTTTGTATAAGACACCTCAAGCTATTCGCCTAAGACGACCATACCCTAAAACTCATACAAATTAATCTAATAGTCATTTTCTTTGTTATCGGATGCAAAGGTAACAATAATTTTATTAAATGCTCAATGTTTTCAGTTAAAATTTTCAAAACTGGGAAAAAGACTGGAGAATAGGGGCAGGAGACAGGGAAACGAGTTAAGGGTAAAGCGAGACAGGGTAACAGATGAACAGTCGAAGCTGTAGTAACATGTTACTCTGTATGCTGGAGACAAGGGAGACAGGGGAATGAGTTAAGGGTAAAGCGAGACAGGGTAACAGATGAACAGTCGAAGCTGTAGTAACATGTTACTCTGTATGCTGGAGACAAGGGAGACAGGAGAACGAGTTAAGGGTAAAGGGAGACAGGGTAACAGATGAACAGGCGAGGCCGTAGTAACACTTTAATTTATATAGATGACATGACACATAATGAGTTGACAAGTTAAGGAGTAAACAAGGGGAACAAGTTAAGAGTAAAATAAGGTAGGGGAACAGATAAACAAGCAGGACCTTGATTACACATTATTATATAGAGGGGCGGTCGCAAGCATAGGTGGGTATAAAGCTCAATAGAGAGAGGTAAAGGGGCTGAGGTTGGGTGATCGGAAGGTTACTAATAAGGAAAATAGTTTTAAAATCATTTGCTGTCACATTTAACATTTTGCATAACTGTTTGGATATTAGTGTACTATAAGCAGAATGAGGATGATAGACATGACAGGAAAAATTATTTTGATTGCACCTCGTTGTTGTTGTTTCTTCTGATTATTCTCCTCCTCTTCTTACTGCTTCGGCAAGGACAAACTGTAAGAGATGGTTAATGGAATACTAAGACAGTAACTTTTTTCAATTACAAATGGATATTAATAGTCTTGTGCAACATTATTGGCTAAATATTTGTTAATATCAGTACAAAGTACTAACTTTGCACCGAAAACTAAGAAACGGTAGATTGATATAAAGAAATTAGTAGAAAATAAGATAAGTAACTACTATTTTTAGGCGAAATAAAAAAACGATATTAAGTTATGAAAAGGAATGTAACGACACAGAAGAAATCTTATCTTCAGCCTGTTTGTACGTGTATTAACGTACAAGCTGAGTCACACATTTTAGTGATTAGTGCGACAACAACAAACCCTATTGAAGGAGGTGACCCAACACATGGTAGCGGTAATGGCTCTATACCAAACCCATTTGCAAGTAGCACAGCTAAGAGCAAGGAGCAGCCAAGTTGGTTTTCACAAGAGGAATAACTAAAGATTTTATTTATAACGATTAGAAATGAAGATAATGAAAAAGAATGTCTTATTTCCTGTAGCATGCTTCTTGATGGCTGCTCCACTGCTAACAAGCTGTCATGACGATGCAGACAACTCTACAGCCGAGAATACAACTATCCATACTTATAGCCTCGTTGCTGATGGTACAAACGCACTGCAGCAGGAACCTGCTACACGTGTTCTGAGTGAAGATGCTGACCATAAGATTAAGTCTGAATGGGGTAGAGAAGATGATATCTTGGCTTATGTAGTAGGCGATGATGGTCTTCAAGCCGACAACTATAGCTATATTACAAATAAGAAATTAGGCGGTAAAAGCCGCTTTGACGGAGATATCGCTTCTAAGAAGGCACTCACTACTAATAGCCAGATTGCTTTCCTCTATCCTGGTAAGGCTGCACAAGGCAATAACAGAACCATTACACCTGTTGTTAAAAGCGATGATAGAAGTAGTCTTTACCATGAGGCAAGCGACAAAACACAAGATCGTGTTGAGTTAAAGCTTACTGAGCAAGATGGTACTGCAGAGACAATCGGTGAGCGTTTCGACTTCCAATGGACTAAGCAGAAGCCAAAGAAGGTTGAAGGAAAGAAAGTCGACGTAAGCCTTGGCGAGCTTAAGCGTATCGTTACTATCTGGGGATTACGCTTCACAGACGAGAACAATCGTCCTCTTGAAAACATCGATTCAATCTATATCTCAAACGTAAAAGGTTCAGACATCTTCGACCTCAATAGTGGAGAATATATTGATAAGAACGAAGAAGACGAGGTTATGAACATTATCCTCAAGCCAAAAACAGGTACGAAGTTTAGTTCTAAAGATGGCAAGTATACTTATGTAGCCTTCATCCCTGGTACATACACAGATGTTGTTGTAACAGCCTATGTAGGTGGAAAAGTTCTACAAAGGTCATATAACTCACTCAACTTCGATACTGGTAAAATCTATCGTTCAGATATATTGAAGATGGAAGATACTAAGCAGAAGGCGTTTGTTGATGTACAAGATGTACAATGGGCTACTGGTAACTTCATCCACTATGAGGAGAATGGACAAGAGTATTGGGGTATTGCTCCTGCACAGTGGTGGATTTCAAAACGTGCTATATACATAAATAGTTCACGTAAGGAGGTAGCTACTGGTGATAAACTCGTTTCATCACAGTTTGCAAGTGGTCCAGTTCAGACAAAAGAAGACGTTGATCTCTTCCGTTATGGCTCTATTGCTAAAGCTCTTAAGTTTATAGGAATCGGTGATGGTGGAGACTCTTGGAGTCAGACTGGTGACATCTCCCAGCAGATTAGCTCTGACGGGAAATATGGTGATATTGTTTGGTATTATACTCGAAATAAGCATAGACAATACCGTATGCCAAATAAGACAGAGTTAGAAAAGCTTTTCAACGAAGCAAATGTTATCCCTGCATATTGTTATACAGATAAGGGTACAGTAGTCTATGGCGGATTCTTTACTACCCACAGGAGTACAGATGCTGCAAGACAGAAGAAACTTTTCCCAACAAAAGCAAAGAAATTTGACAAGTACACTAATGTAACAGCATTAGTCCGTGCTAATAAGGGATTGTTCCTACCTGTTACTGGTAGACGTCTTGCAAGACAAGATGAAATAGGCTTTAGAGACATGTTGTACACCGGAGGAGCTTATGGACAGTATATGAGTTCTGAAAGTTTAGTAATGTGTTATGATTTCTTCTTTGGTCCTTCAGAGTGGAACTTTGACAGAGCACCAAAGGGTCAGGCATGCCCTATCCGCCCTGTATTGGTTCATGATGATGAACAAGAGGATCCTGTTTATGCGCCATTTGCCAACATCAAATAAGGCAAAAGTATCACGCATAAAGGCTTTGTCTAAAGCCTAACAAGAAAGTTTAGTTTATGCTTTTATACGCATAAAAGCAAGGCTCTATAAGCCCCACCACATACGGACGCAAGTCCTACTGTGGTGGGGTTTCTCGTTTTAATGACTTGCGCACGGAAGACAGAATAAGTGTAGACAGGGTAACAGAGTAAGACAGAGGAGACAGAATAAAAGAAGACAGGGTAACAGAGTAAGACAGAAGGGAGACAGAATAAAAGAAGACAGGGTAACAGAGTAAGACAGAAGGGAGACAGAATAAAAGAAGACAGGGTAACAGAGGAAGACAGGGAAGACAGGGTAAAAGGAGACAGGGTAACAAAGTAATGTTCTTCCGAAATATGGAGTGATAAACTAAAACGATTATATAATAAAGCACACAGAGCTACGGAGAAGGAGCTACATTCTTTAGCTCATCATTGATAGTCTCTATTACAGATCTTTTCCTTAAAAGAATTCTATCATAAAATGTAGCTCATTTAGTGCATTCAAGGCATAGAAGCATATTAAATTTCGCAATGAATGTTCTCTCTGCTATTGTAGCCTACAGCTTCTTTGAGAAGAAGCCAGCAGTGAATATAGACTTTGCTATAGAGCAACATTCAGGGAAGCTTACATTATTCTAAAGTAATCTGTTTTATTATTATCTTTAGGCCCAATCAAAAGATTGAGCCTAAAGAGACGTTGTACTAAATCAAACGGAAGAGTGGTATGATACTTAACCCGAGTTCAGGTTATTAGAAAGTGATGTCTGAAAATGGTTATCATTCCGTAGCTTACACCATTAACCACAAATAACCTGTTCCTGATGACCCGTTTACGGTAAAACGAAAAACCCCACCACAGCTGGACTTTCATCCATCTATGGTGGGGGTATTCTGTTTTGGAAATAAAAAGTGCAGAAAGCGTATTCTTCATACATCCTTCTGCACTTTTTTATGGGTATTCGGGAATAAAATCAAATTATTCCTAAGCCTTTAATACAGTCTTGCATCAGGTCGGATGATATGATTGAAAGGAGTGAAGTTTGCTGCATCAACAGGCTTGCCTTTTACATTGTCATCTACAAGTACCGGGCGGATAGGAGAGGCTGCTTGCCTCTGCGTTGGGCCCATTTTCGCACTGGATTGTGAGCCAAACTTTAGTCCGCGCGTGGTAGATGTCGCAGCAGTTCCCCAAGAGCACTGGTATACAGAATAGAACTCACTGCCTTGACCTACATAGCGATAAACTGTTGTTGCGCTATGATCTTCGCGGTAACCCGTAATAGGCAGGAACAGTCCTTTGTTAGCCAGAACAAGTCCTGTTACATCCTGGTATTTCCACAGCTTCTTTCCTGTTGGGAATTTCGCTGCCGCTCCTGGATAAGGATAGTCGCTGATATAAGCACCATAAACCTTGTTACCCTTGTCGGTATAGCAGAAACCAGGAATAAAGGTTTTGCTTTTTGTCAGACTCTCAAGCTCTTTAAGGCTAGGATAAGCATATCTGTAATTATGCTTTCCATCATTTGTATGATATAGAACAAAATCGCCATACCATGCTTTATTCCTGTCTGTTGTGTAATTGAATCCAGGAGCTATTCTGTTATAGTAATAATTGCCTTTGATGTCTGTGTTTGCGAAGCCTGCGTAACCAAGTTGCCTTGAGAAATTCATCATATACGCAATGTCTCCCCAGCGGAAAAGATCGAAGTCTTCATTTGTCTGCGTATACCTTCCATTGCTTTTGCCAATATACCAGAATTGTGAGCCAAGGTTATTCGGATCGTAATTAATCTGCGTAGAGCCCAAAGAATTATCAACTTTTGGCGCGTCAGCATAGTTACTTATCCACCATTGTGCTGGAGCTATACCCCAGTACTCCTGCGAACCTTTTTTATAGTGAATAAAGTTTCCAGTTGCCCACTTCACGTTATTTACTGTAACGTAAGGTTCAGGCTTGATGGCATCTACAGTAATGCTTGTACGGAAGTCGGTACCTACGTTCATCACCCTCTTTGCAGTTTTTGTATACAGCTTATTTGGCGTATAAACAGTAATGGTAAATTCTGTTTCTTTGTTGTCGGCCAGGAACGCAAGCCAGATATATCCACCCTGTGAAGCGATTGCTTTTTTGTCCGTGATGGATGCGTCGACAGTATATTCCTTCTCGTCATCAGTTCCTACAAAACTACCATTCGACATATCAAGAACATCATAAGAGCGTATACCACTAACCCTTACCTTATAGATATCCGTTATTGGTGCTCCGTTAGCATCCCTGAATTTCATACCCCATAGAGAAACTTTTCGCTCAAGGTCTCCATTCAGTTCAACCTCTTTATTAGCTTCTGGCGTTTTCGTAACCGTAGCTACAGTCCAGTTATAGTCGAATTTCTTGTCTATTGTCTTAAGAAGACCATCCTGCTCCTTCATATTAAGCGAAACGGTTCTCTTGATGTTTACCCTCTTGTCATCCTTTTCCGAAACATGATATTTAAGGTCAATATCATTTTTCTTATCTACTTCATTAAAGATGTTAGGGTCTACCTGCTCAACAGTATAATTATCCTCAAGAGCTGTTCCAGGATAGAACAAAACAAACTTGTCTCCTGCTACTACAGGATTTACACTCTTTATCTTACCTGTAAAGACAGCCGAATGATTCTTATAGCTTTTGATATCAATCATACTATAAGCAGACTCTGCACTTTGGTCTTTGTCAGAGAGGTTATATGCGAACATCTTATCTTTATCTTCCCACCCTGATACCACATTGTTATTGCCATCAAGCTTCAGAGAACGAGTGCTACCTTGTGATGAGTTTCCACTCTTACTGTCACCAACATTCAGACTGAGGTCATAGGTGTAACTTTTTGGCTCAGTTGTGCCGCCATTTATCTCTTCATTGTCGCTACATGCCGTTAATGACAGTAACGATATTGCCACAGCGGTGGCTTTAAGAATGTCTTTTTTCATTCTAATTTTACTTTTTAATTTCGCTTCTTTAGTTGTCAAACTCCCATGAAGGCTTAGCAAGCACTTCATCTTCTCCATTTGTCTCGTGTTTCGGATCTTTTTTACCGATGTTCTTATCACCAGGGCTACCTGCAAGGATAGCGGCTTCTTCTAAGCACCGAATGCTACGGCAATCGGGCTGAACGTAGTTTTTTTTCATTTTATTATTTGTTTAATACTATAATTAAGTCGTTTCATACTCTGCCAAGCCTTAAGGGCAGAACTTTTTCAGCTTCAGAATAAAAAATTCAATTCAACTATTACGTTATAAAATCCTAATTACTGTTGTTTTTACAAAATCAAAAAAAATAGTTAGTTTAGGACTGCAAAGGTAGTAATATAATTATAAATATATAACAAAGTTTAGGTAAAATAATTTCTTTTAAACAGCTAAACAAAGAATTTATTGATGTAAATCAATCCTTTTTCTAAAAACAAGTTAAGGCTTTTTTCATATTTAAATATACTTTAATGTGCAGAGTTTTCATATTCTGCACATCAGTTTTATTTTCAGAAGAAAAAATAGCGTTTGCAACAGATTGATTATCTGAACCTATCAGAGGATTAAAAATGTCTTATAAGAGAATTAGAAATGTCCTATAAGAGAATCTAAAATGTCTTATAAGACAATTTGAAAAGAGTCTGTAATTCCTAAGAATTAATATGTGGAATAGTCTGTTCCAATAGATTTTTAATGTTATGTCACAAGAACTAGTAGTAAAACCAAAAACAGAAATCGCAAAGCAAACACCCAAAAAGGGTTCTTCCGAAATATGGAGTGATAAACTAAAACGATTATATAATAAAGCGCACAGAGCTACGGAGAAGCCGGAGGTAAAGGCTATATCACGGAGGTACCGGTGGCACAAAGAGCGACGGAGGTGTAGCGTACAGATTTCTGATAACTCTTTTCGTATGAATGCTTCGTATATAAATTGCTAATAAAATTGGCAAACAAGCTCCGTCACTCCACGCACCGACGGTGCCTCTGTGCGCCTACCAGTGCTTGCTTTGATATTCCTTCATTCGCTCCGTCCCTCTGTGTGACATTTCTTTAAACTGCTAAACCCCAAAGGCAAACCTCATCGCCCCAAATCCTTGAAGACCCCAAAGAAAGCAAAAAGTAAGAGAAGAAAGAAGAATAAAGGAGATGAAGGCGGGGCATACAGTATTCAAAGAAAGGGGTATTCCTCCTTCTTTCTCAGCTGTCTGCTCCCTTTTCGCCTCTTTTTGAGCACTTTATGCCCCTTTCTCTTGTGTATATAAAAACAAAGTTGTACCTTTGTAAACAGTTTCAAAACTGTATTTATTAGAACTGTATTCGAATGAGCAACAAGCAGTTGCAGTTGTATGTGTTTGGTATCTATTGTTAACAGTATAACAACAGGTTTTTATGTGAGTAATGCAAAGTGACTGATGAGGAACGCCTCGTATGTTACGGCTTGTTATAGCCACAGTTGCGGGCAAAAGATTGTGTGCGTAGAAAGGTACGAGCGTATGCACATAGAGATGACAGCAGAGCATATAAAAGCAACGAGCGTGAGCATTGCGACCCTAAGCAAGCATGTAGATGTGCCGAGGAGGCAACGTGGAGACGACGAGGAACTATTGAAAGTAATCAATATAAAAACAATATAAACAAGAATGAGTTGAACAATATTAGGAACACGATAACGGTGTTCCTTCAAAACAAAAAAAAAACGAAATTATGTTATTTAAAAGGAAGTTTATCAAAAACCTCAGATTGGTGTTTTTGCCGTAGATGTAGAAGCGCTGATGGAGAATGCGAGTGGCAATGCAGGTACACTCGAAGGTAGCGTGCCAGTAGGCGACGCTAAGCGAGCAATAGAGTGGGACGACATGGATGACGAAGAAGACTGGGAAGCGGAGTCATTCCAATAATTAACAACTAAAAAGAAAGAATTATCTACTTTTGAGACTATAATCAAACAAGACAAGATGAGAACATTTAAACATAAAATGATCAATAACGCAATCATGCGAACCCTCTGTTACGGTTGTGCGTTCTTGCTATTTGCAGGTAGCTGTACGAACGATAACACGACGGCAGACGACAAAGAGAATAATATTGGTGTGCCTGCTGGTGCAACGGCTTTCATAGGCAATTCACTACCAGAGGCAACCACACGTACGGCAATCCTCAACCACACAAAGGCTGGCGGAGCGGCTGTCAACTGGAGCAATAACGACAAGATATGGGTGAAGAACGATGCTGGACAGTGGAAGCAGAGTGCGTCCGTAACCTTCCCTACAGCCGCCAACAAGGCAAGAGGACAGTTTGCACTCACTGGCACTTATACCGGTTTGACACATGACGTTCTATATACAAACACGACGGTGACTGGCTCACAGGCACAAGTAGACATAAAGACAGCACAGACACAGACAGCCCCTAACAACTTCGATCATGCGGGCGAGGCAGGTGACTGTGGCATTGCTACAGCCTCAAAGACTCGTGATGGCTATGCTTTCACACTCTCACACAAGGCATCTTATCTCTGTCTTATCCCTCGAACAAGCAATGCCTTCGTAAAGCGTAGTAAACTTATAAAGGTGGAAATCGTAGCCGACAACAATATTGCAGGACAATACAACATGGCAGCAGACGGCACGCTGAGCCTTGCTTCTAACGGTTCGAAGACAATCACCGTTACAACAGGTTCGGGCTTTGCACTCGACAATGAAGCCGACGACATGAGCAAGAATGCAACCTATGCCGTTGTTGCTCCGGGTAAACATTCATTCCGTATTCGCTACTGGCTTAGCAACGCCACGGACAATTATGATGGTACGATTGAAGGTACAGTAACGAAGTATGTTACGCTCGACTGTAAACCGGGAACAATCCACGACATAACCGCCAACCTCGATCCACAGGACTATGCCGGCTTGTATTATCTGTGGGATGCAAAAGAAAACTTCTGGTTTGGACATGAATGGAACAGTGCATCGCCTTGGCAGGTAACAAAAAATAGTACAATGCCTGAAGATTTTTATAATCATAATGATAAGTATACTTATCTTTATGGAATAGAAGAGGGCAATCCTCGACACAAGAACGACTATTCACGCACGGCAGTAAACTCTTGCGCCAAAATGCCTAACGTCAACGAAATGTCATGGTATGCGATGAAGGGCGACCCACATTGGGATGCTGACGAGCTATGGTCGACCATGGGGCACTTGTATAAAGGCGGTATGTGGTTTAAGAAGAAAGCGGTCTTGTTAAAAGAGAATAATTACTCTACAGAGATATCAGCTGACCGCACTACTGACCTGCGTACAACGGATAAGCAAATGACAAACAACCAAATAACGATGGGCGTACCTTCTCCAGCCGACTACTTCTACCTGCCAGCTTTAGGCTACTATGATACTGGTTTACTGGGAGTTTTAGCCGAAGAAGGACTCTATTGGTCATCAAGTGCATTTATAGGAGGTAATGCGTATTATATGGAATTCTCTAACAGTTCTATAGAGATTGCGACTGATTTCCACACATTCGCATTTCCCGTAATGGAGTTCAAATAGAAGGGTCTTTCAGCGGACATACACCATGATTAATTGCGAAAGAGAAAGATTGATAACCTAAGGGTTATCGCTTTTGACAAACTCAAAGGGCTGCGTCGATACTGTTTTTAGTATTTGATGCAGCTCTTTTTCTTTGGCGCATCGGTAATTTGGAATGATAAGGCTTACTACTTAAGTTTAGAACTTTGACGAAATGTCACACGGAGTCACGGAGAGAACGGAGGTAAACGCAATGTCACGGAGGCACCGTCGGTGCATGGAGCGACGGAGTTTGTTTGCCAGTTTTATTAGACATTTTCGCGTCATAGTATTTGCCACTAAAGTTATCAAGAATCTGTACGCTACACCTCCGTAGCTCTTTGTGCCCTCGGCACCTCCGTGAGATTGCGTTTATCTCCGTCCCTCCGTGTGACGTTTCTATTGCCAAACAGCCCCTTGGCTCCATGCACCTCTGTTGCCTATCATAGCTTTGTATTTAATAATTCTCCGTCCCTCCGTGACTCCGTGTGCCTATTATATAAGACTTTTAGTTTATCACTGTATATTTTGAAAGAACCGAAAATATGCAGACAAGGAATTGAAAAAACATTACATGATTTCAAAGAAAATACTGTATTTTTGTATTTGATGCAACTCTTTTTCTTTGGGTCTTCAGGATTTTGGAATGATAAGGTTTGCCACTTAAGGTTAGGATTCTAACGAAATCTCACACGGAGACACGGAGAGAACGGAGGTAAACGCAATGTCACGGAGGCACCGTCGGTGCATAGAGCGACGGAGTTTGTTTGCCAGTTTTATTAGACATTTTCGCGTCATAGTATTTGCCTCTAAAGCTATCAAGAATCTGTACGCTACGCCTCCGTAGCTCTTTGTGCCCTCGGCACCTCCGTGACATTGCGTTTATCTCCGTCCCTCCGTGTAACGTTTCTATTGCCAAACAGCCCCTTGGCTCCATGCACCTCTGTTGCCTATCATAGCTTTGTATTTAATAATTCTCCGTCCCTCCGTGACTCCGTGTGCCTATTATATAAGACTTTTAGTTTATCACTGTATATTTTGAAAGAACCGAAAATATGCAGACAAGGGATTGAAAAAACATTACATAATTTCAAAGAAAACAGCTATAACTAACGGCAAAAATGCATATACGAAACAGGTTTGCAACCAACAGTAAGTCAATTAGTTATAAAGTAGTAAAATAAAAGGGCGTTACTTGGACTCCAAAAGGGCGTTAGTTAGACTTCAAAAGAGCATCTTTTGCACTTCAATTAGGCATCTTTTAGAAGTCAAAAGAGCATGTATTGGTTTTGATGCGCACGAAAATAATTTACAAACTTCAGTTGATAAGGGGACTTCAGGAATTTGGAGTGATACGGTTTGCCACTTAAGGTTAGAACTTTGACGAAATGTCACACGGAGACACGGAGAGTACGGAGGGATATCAAAGCAAAGCACTGGCAGTCACGGAGGCGATGGAGGTAAACGCAATATCGCGGAGGTGCCGATGGCACAAAGAGCGACGGAGGTGTAGCATACAGATTCTTGATAACTATTTTGGGATAAACGCTTTGTATTTAAGCTAATAGAATTGGCAAACAAGCTCCGTCACTCTATGCACCGACGGTGCCTCCGTGACTTCCATTGCTTTGTTTTAGTAATCCTCCGTCCTCTCCGTGACTCCGTGTGCCTTATTATTTAAGAGCCTTAGTTTATCACTCCATACTTCGGAAGAACCTTTTGTTTTATTATTGGACAGATTGTGTAAAACCCATGTCATAGTGCAGACTAAAAGAAGAAAAGCGTTTTAGATATAAAAAAGTGTAATAATCCTTTTGCTATCTCCCCTTTTCTTCGTAACTTTGCAGACCGAACTACTCAAAAGACTAACTTACAGCCGAATGAGAGTGAACGAATTAAGAGAGTTGAGCAACAAGTGGTTGCGCTTACTATAAATGTACGATTAAATTTTAATACGATATTATTATGTTTCAAAAAAACGAAGACGCTCAGATGTGTGGAGTATCAGCAAACCGAAGTAAGAAGTATGTTACACCGTGTGTAAGCATCATTGCTGTTGAGACAGTAACTTTATTAGCGGGTTCAGGACCAGATGCAAGTATTGAGGATATTAACTATGGCGGAAGTTTGACGGACGACATAGACGATCAATAATCCTCATGCAGCACACAAGAATGTACGCTGACAGGTGATTTTAATAACGAGTAAGACTATTATAACAATACTTAGAAAGAGATAAACAATGTCCATAAAAGTTTTTTCAATGGCTATCTTAGCCTCATTGCTATGCCTATCGTGTAGCGAAACAAATGTAGACTACAATTCAAACACAGGTACTACTTCTTCTACGGGAGCTGTAAAGACATACGACGTAGACATAGAAGCAAGCACTGACAATCCCGAAAACCAAGCACAGACAAGGGCTAATATGCCTTTCAAGGTCAGCGAGGAGAATATTAGTGGGAAGACTGTGCTATATCCAAAACTGAATATCACACAGCAGACAATGCCTTCGGTTGTCGTGCTTTATGACAAGACGCATAATAAAAAAGAAGTTGTCGAGGCCAACTGGACCGTCAAAAAAGAAGGTTCCGTCGTGAAGTTCCATCTTAACCAATTGTCTACTACGAGCAATCTGGCGAGTGGCGATTGGTATATCATGGCCTTTATGGGCGGTGGAGAGAAGAAAGGTGACGACTTAGAAGTGAACACCGAGACTACTATCAACGTGATAGAAAAGGGTAAGGAGTTTACAACTTCGTGTCCTTTCGCAACTACTTGGCGCCGCATCGTTAAGCAAGGAAATAAGTTGAAACTCTATAATGAGACCAAGAAGATGGTATTCAAGCCACAGGGAGTATTCCTCGTTCTGTCTTTGGAGAACCGTGTAGGGCTTAACACAAAGGTTAATCGTGAGGTTACGTTAGAGAGTAATGCGTTCTGCTCTTCTGGTTCATATAAGTTCAACGTCGGCAATGATGTTTCTGATGATGCCGACTTGGCATCTTCTTACTGGGAGCCAAACAGCGCAAAGGCTATTACGCGTACTTCGGCTGAGTACAAGAAGTATAACGCAGAACATTATACAACGAATATCAAGCTAAACTATGAGTCGGCTAAGGATGATGGTTCACTTCGTCAAGGACAAAGCGATCTCAACAATTACATCTATTTTAATAGCTATAAGAAGTCAGGGCAAGCCGCTTCAAACACAAAGACCAACCGCGGTTTCCTTATCTGCTTGATGCCTGTAGACTATACGAAGACAAGTAATTACCCTGGTGGTATTGTCAATGAAACCTTGCTTTTCGGTAAGGTAGACGTGACTAATGCGGAAAGAAAAAACTTCACCAATAATGTCTCTACCTACACTACAGACCCAAAGACATGGGCTCCTGATATGCGCAACCGTTATCTCTTAGCCAGCTTCAGCGACGAACTCAAGAAAGGTTCCAGCTATGATGTGACACTAAGAATAGTACGTCCAACCTTGCCTATTGAGCGTTTGTGGGCTTATAGACAGGGAAACGCTATGCAACAAAAGAGAAGAGCTGATGCGGAAGGTATTGCTGAGGGAACGCAAACCGATAATTACTACCCTTCTCTGAATAGTAAACTGTACAGACTACCTAAGTACTCTGAGTTTATTCCTATCTTTAACAACCCAAAGGTACAGTTAAACAAAAATCAGAAATTAGGTCCTGTACAGCCATCGTATATCGGAAAAGAATATGGATATGCAATATCGTCAAACAGTCATGGTGATTACGTAGACATCAATGGACAGCAAAGAAAGTTTTCTAACTGGTTCTGCACTGAGCAAGGAAATAGAGTCATGTATGCCATTATGTACTTTAAAGCGTTTGGTGGTATAGACGCTAATGGTACAAATAATTATAAAGTAGCTGTCAGAATGACGTTCCCAACTCCTGAGGCAACATCTGGTGAGATAAAGGTAGAGACTTATTATTTAGGTCCGAATTATAACTTATCCATGAATGTAGCAGGTTATTACATGTGCCACGAAGAGTTTTGGAAGAGATTAAGCAAGGACGACATCATTGTAAGAACATTCCAATTAGGCACTTATTGGCTTAATACTAAGAATGCAACAAACCCATACGAAAAGCAATCAGAATATAATGACCTCAGTCCTAATGGTGCTACACAGAATGCAAACACATATCCCAATTGGCCTCGTTACAAGCGATACACCCACTACTTCCTCCCTTGGCTGAAAAGTCCTGCATGGTAATAGTAAGGATTAGTGAGGCTTTCTAACCATACAAAGAGCGGCTCAATGAGTCGCTCTTTTGTTTATCACACGCCCTTTTTCTCATCCCCTTCTGTCCCCACATCCGCCCTCCGAAAGTGTTACTAAAAGCCATGCTTGTCTCCCTGTTACCCTGTCTTCCTTTTGTCGTTATGTCATTTTGTCTAAGTTTGTCATTATGTCATTCTGTCTAAAAAATGGTTCTTCCGTTAAATGTGTGGACGCTTTTCGTAGTGCTTTAACGTAAGATCCAAAGTTACTCATTAAACAAAAATATGGCTGAGACAGTCAACTATCTATCCTATTTTCACCCTCTTTCATTGAAAATCTTTTCGTTTTAAGACTTCGAAAATCTGCAGACAAGGGTTTGAAAAATCATTACATAATTTCAAAGAAAACACCTATAACTAACGACAAAAATACACACATGAAGCAGGTTTACAATCAACAGCGTATCAATTAGTTACCAAGTATAAAGTAAAAGGTGCTTAGTTGGACTTCAGAAGGGCGTTAGCAAGGGTCTTAAAGGGCATCTTTTGCAACCCAAAAGGGCGTCTTTTAGAAGCCAAAAGAGCATGTATTCAAAATTATGATGTGAAAAATTATAACAGAATAATAAGTTATTAGCCTAATTAGCCCAATTGGACTAAATAGCCTAATTAGGCTAATAGGAATAAATTGTTTATAGACGACAGATAGACATCACACCTAATTACATTTATCATATAGTTTACCCCCCCCTTATAAAACAATCTTATTGGAGGTAATTATACCAGTGTTGGGTGATGGTTGTTGGGTGTTGAGCCTTTATAAAACAATCTTATTGGATGAAATCATGCCATGTATGTGGATTAATCTCATTCTATTAACAATCTACACATTTAACGGAAGAACCCTTTTTCTCATCCCCTTCTATCCCCCCTATCCGCCCTCCGAAAGTGTTACTAAAAGCCATGCTTGTCTCCCTGTTACCCTGTCTTCCTTTTGTCGTTATGTCATTTTGCCCAAGCGTGTCATTATGTCATTCTGTCTAAAAATACCTTGTCTTACATTTGCGAGACCCCACTTTACGCACGACAATATAGTTATTTTTGTAAAAATACTAAACTTATTTACATCTTTTAAGCCCTATTCATGAAAATAAAGGTTAAACCATTAGTATCTATAAAATATTATATTTAACTTTGTATTCTACTTTGTAAGCAAGTTTAACTACTTCTGCAAGGAAAATGGTAACTAATTATTAAAATTAAAATAATAATAACATAGCGATGAAGAAAACTTATTTAGAACCAGAAACGAAGCTTTATGCAATGCGTGTAGAGGGTTTTTTAGCTGGAGAATCAAACATTACTGCAGGTACATCAGACCCAGAAGAAGGTGGTGACCCAGCACATCAGAACCGCAGTGGTAACAACCCATTTCAAAGCTCGGCGAAGACTGAAAGAGAGTGGGACATCTAAGGAACACAAAAGCATAAACTTAAACGGTAAAGATGATTAAAGGAGGAAATGAAGACGAGTACAAAAAGATGTACTTCAGTATAACAACTTATATATTTAACTTATAATTACCGATTTTATGAGAAAATCAAGTAAGATAGCAATTGCCCTTTTGGGCACTGTCACAATTGCCTTGTCTGCTTGTCAGACTGACGAACTATCAGAAACAGCAGGGACTGACAATACCCCAAAGGTATATCATGTCACTGCATCAGCCGAGCCTGCTCAAGGTTCAGGAACAGCCACTCGTGCCCTCGCTGTTGACCCAGCTAATGGGAAAAGACTCATTTCTGAGTGGGCAGAAAACGACGAGTTAGCCGCATTCGTCAATGGCGATGAAGGCAAACGAAACAACTATTTTGTATTGACATCAACCAGAGGTGGCAAGTCCGCAAGCTTCAAAGGCGACATTGCTGCAGCTGGTCGCTCTATGTCAACAAGTGATAACATTAGCTTCCTTTACCCTGCTGTGGCATTAAAGGGTGCTAACAAAACCATCACACCAGTTGAAAGGAAAGAGGAGAGTGTAGCAGTTGGTACTGTATCAAAGATTATATCATACGTTCCAAGTGCTAAAGCACAAAAATACGTTAGTCTCAACCTTAGTCGCCAAGATGGTACTGCAGCTACACTCGGTAGTCGTTTCGATTATCAGACTAAGAGTGCTCACCCTGAGAGTGTAGAAGGTGACAAGCTAAACGTCAAGATTGGAACATTACAGCGACTCGTTTCTTTCTGGGGTTTACGCTTCACTGATGAGAATAACAACAAACTCTCAAACATCGACTCTGTCTACGTCTCAAATATCAAGGCTTCTGGCGTACTTGACTTGACGAATAACAGCTTTGTTAATGACGATGCATACGAAGAGAGTAGAGCTATCGCTGTTGTCCCAGCAAAAGGTACGAAGTTTACTTCTGCTAATAATCAGTACACTTACGTAGCCTTGTTACCTGGCAACTACACGCAGATACATATCATGGTTTATGCTAATGGAAAGAAGTATGAGCAGGACTATGACAACGTAACGCTCGCCGCTGATAAGGTTTACCATACTGATATCCTTCACATGAAGCCTGTATATCCAAAGCCATGGGTTGAGGTGCAAGGCGTGAAATGGGCTACTGGTAACTTTATACACTATGGTCCTGCCAATGGTGAATACTGGGGTATTGCTCCAGCGCAGTGGTGGATATCACAGCGTGCAGTGACCTTAGATGGGAATAGAAATATTACCAATTATAATGCTGGTAACACTACTTCTCAGTTTGCTAATTTTCCAACTCAGAAGGCAGAGGATGTTGACCTCTTCCGATATGGACTTATTAAAGAGGCATTGGATTTGAAGAATAGTGATCTATTTAAATATAGTGTTGCAGGTAAGAAACTTTATTATCCTTCAAGCCCTGGTTCTTATACTGATTGGGACATAAATGGAACTGGCGCAACACGTGGTGACATTGCTTGGTATTATACAAAGGGCAAGCATCAACGCTATCGTATGCCATCTGGTGACGAAATGAAGAAGCTCTACACAGAAGCACGTGCAATCCCTGCTTATTGCTACACAGATAAGGGTACTAAAGTTTATGGTGCTTACTTCACAACCAGTACCAGTGGCGGCCATCGTCGTTTCCCTGCAAAACGTTTTGTAAGGTCAATAGATAACTACACCAATGTTACGGCGCTTGTGCAAGCTAACAAGGGATTGTTCTTGCCATATACCGGATTGCGTGACCCTGGTGCTGTTGGTATGAAGATGAGAGACCTATCAGGCGATGGTAACGCATACGGTCAATACATGACAACTGACGATAGCAAATGGAATGACCGCTCAGCTGACTTCTTCTTTGGCGCAGCTGAATGGAACTGGGCAGAACACCCTAAGACACAAGCTAAGGCTATCCGCCCAGTTTGGGACTCTGGTGATGGTACCAGTGATAATCCTACATTAGACGAAGATTATCTTAATCTACGCAAATCGATAGGTCTTAAATAAGGAAACATGCCTAAGGCACTGCCAATGGTCATGCTTAATTAATTTGGTTGTGAGCTCGGTTTCTTACCGAGCTCATTTCTTTTTCTTTATTTCTTCTATCATGTTATACTTGCAAACCTTTATGTTAAAAAAACACTCTGTTCTACTATAAAACAAAAGAAGAATGACCTAATAACTGCTTCAGAATATAGCTAATAAGATAATTTTAGGCCTTTTTTTGCTATGCAGTTCCATAACTTTAATAAATATAGTGCTTTTTCAAAAATATTAATTAACTTTGTCTACGAATTTAAGGTTGTCTGACGGCATATCTATGGACTATCTGCAGACCTCCCTTCCCTATCGTTCTTACAGCTTATTTGACAATAAACACTTAAAATATAACGTAATGAGAAAGAAGAATTATACAAGCCCTTTTTGTGAAGTTTACCCTCTGAACGAAGAAGGTGCACTGTTGGGTAATACAAATAATAATAATAACACGACAAATAGTAACGACAAGAACCAACCTCCGACGTTACGTGTTGATAATGAAAGCGGCAAAGAGATTGAGAATGAAGACGATATCTTATAAAGGCTTAAGAGGGGTTCTACCATGTTGGATAACGACACTATTACACATCATCACTTTCAGAAAGGCGTATTAATGCGGCCCTCTCCATGCAGCGTAACAGGCTGTTCCGCATTAGGTTACGACAGACTCGCCTCAATTGTGGCCTAATGACTCACCTTATTAAGCATGTACCTGCTTGGGAAAGGATAATTACGCCCTACTTATCAATTCTCACTATTATTAGCGTAACCCCTCAAGAAACGACTATTATCACTACTCCCACGTACTAAGACCATATTTACAGCATGATTAAAGATCACCGTTTCCAATCTAAAGACAGGTAAATAATTCTGTACAACAAAACCTTCTGCGACATTTTGTTGCCTTAACTATTATCTTAACAATTTACCCAAGAGAGTTCATAACATGGTCTAAAGAGAAGTGTAACAGAATGTTATCTTTTCACTAAAAGTATGTTAACTTTATTATATTTACCAAATTTCTATTCTTCTCTGATACTTTTATCGTACCTTTGTGCCGCATTACTAAATTAAAGATCACGCAAAGTATAATCAAGAATCAGTTTATGTCACTTTGAAATATTAATGTTTTAAACTAAAAACGATACGCTTTAAGAAATCAATTCATCCAAAAATATAAGATTAAATTACTCAATTAAAATGAAAAAAGATTATGTGAAGCCATGCAGTTCATGTATAGCCATGGCTGCTGAGCAGGTTATGTTGGCTGGAAGTGATAAAGGTCTTCGTATTACAAACGAAAACTTTGAGAGGGCGGATCCTATCGTACTTGGCCCTTCTACGGCTGGAGGTGGTGCTAAGAAAAACCCATTCGATTATGATGAAGAGTAAATTAAACCATTAAAAAAGAAAAACTAATGAATTTCAAGAAGATTTACGGTCTTATCCTTGGTGTCATTGTCGCAGGCTTGACATCATGTTCAAGCGATTTGAATAACGAGGAGAAAGCTCCTGTTAGTCCTAATGAGACAGCGAAGCGTGCACTGAGCATCTCTACTGGCGATGCAAAAACTCGTTCAGAAGTTAATATTGATGCTGATAATAAGTGGGTTACTGGTGATAGATTTATGGCTTTTAACCGCACCTTTACGGGTTCTTCTTCTGAGTCTCGTTATGGCGTGTTAACTGCAAGTAGCACTGGTACAAGAACAACACTTGATGGTGTGATTGCATGTAAGAATGGTGACGAGTTAGGCATTTTCTATCCTGGTTCATACGTTACAGGATTTGATCAAGGCAAAATGCCAGTAATTATGACTAAAAGTTATATCAATAGTAATAAGGGTCAAGATGGTTCTAAGGAGAATCTAAAGTACTTTGATTATAGCTATGGAAAAGGAAAGGTTACTGTAAATGGTGCTTCTGCATCAGGTAGCGTTGATATGAAAAAGTTGTATTCTGTCTTAGAGTTAGACTTCACAGTCGGCGGTACTAAGCTTACGAACATCAAGAAGCTCGTCCTTTCTAATGTTCTTACAGAGGCTGTTTATAATATTCAGAGCAATCAGTTAGAGAGTCTTGAAACTGGTAAGATAGAAGTTAATTCACCAGTATCACTTGAGAAGATATATGTAGCTATATTGCCACAGAACCACTTCAGCCCTACATTTGAAGTGTACACAACAGATAATAAGGCCTATCGTTTCGCTGTAAGCACTCCAAACTTTAATCTTGTTGCTGCTAAGGTTTATCCTTTCACAGTGCAAGTTAAGGAAGACAGTCCATACATTCCTATTAATGGTGTTAAGTGGGGTAAGTATAACCTCCAGTATTCTACAGGTACTAAAATAAATGGTTGGGTAGATGGTTATCACCTTGCAGAGAATCCTTGGGACTATTATATGTATACACCTTCGAAAATTACAGAACCACTTTCGGATTTACAAATGTCTCTTCCTACTTATAATCCAAATGATGTTAAGTTTGATCACTTTAGATGGGGTGATATTGAATATGCTTACGACTATACAAAGACTGGACAATTCTGGACTGAAAGAAGAGATATACAAGGGGTTATTAGCTCAGACAAGAAGCATGGTGATTTGGCTGCATACGCTTCTAACAACAAGTGGAAACTTCCAAGTGCTACGGATTTCAATAATCTGATGAAAGCCACTGCAGAGTATGTCGGTTACTTTATCGATGATAATGGCAACAAGGTTTATGGCGTATTGTTTGATCCAAACGTGCCAGATAAGCTTAAGGGTTTAGTCTTAGATAAGAACAATAAAAAACTTAATCCAAGTAATACGGCTTCTATATTTGATGCTGGTAACAACTTGAGACAGTTTGTTAAGTCAGATTTTGACAATGCACTGTTCTTCCCTATGGCTGGTATATATTATACTTATACTGGTGCTATTGATAAGCCAGGTAGTCAGGCTGGATACTGGACCTCAACAAGTAATACTGGTAATGACAATGCTGCAGCATTCATGCCACAGATAATGAGCAATTCTTTGGGTGTTTATCAGGGCTTCTCTGGTACTACTCAGAAAGCTTTGATTAACAAGAATAATATGCACAGCATCCGTCCTATCTATGTAGGACAGTAAGACAAACGGACTCACCCCATCCTTTCTCCAAAGGTAGAAGGGAATAAATGCCGACCTACCTAATTATGGGTAATCACGCATAAGGGGTGTAGGACGAGAAATAGAGATTAAAGAAGAAGTAAAAGACAGTAGTTTTTTGCTTCTTCTTTTTTGTGTGTTGTGAAGAAGAAGACCTTGGGCGAACGAGTAGAGAACATTGGGGTGGAGGCAATGTAGGGAGGGGTTGGAGAGAGCGCAGAGTGAGTTCGTGGACGAAAAACCATGGGTTTAGTGGATGATACAGGATGAGCTTGTAGACGGTGTAGAGTGGGATTGTGGACGATAGAGATTGGGGTTGGTGGTGAGTAATCATGATTTCGTGGACGAAGAGAAATGGGTTTGTGGTGATACAAGCAGGAGGTGTGGACATTACAGAGTGGGGTTGTGGACGAGGCAGGGTTGCTTTGGTGGATTAAGCAGGCTGTGTTTGTAAGCTATTTTCATAGTTCTTAAATATAAGGGAGGCCATTAAAGGTTGCGAAAGACGCCCTTCAATGTTCGAGAACATGCCCTTCTTGATACAAGGAGAGGCCTTTCTTGATGCAAGAAAGGCATATACTCGTTTCGTGTTCATAACTCTCTGAAATCATGCTGGTTACGTTCTTCCTTCTTGCTAATATTTCCATCGTAAATAAAAGTCTATCTCATCACTCTTTGTAAATGTTTTTCATGCAGCTTAAGAATAACCGATGTCACCACAAGCCAGATATGCTCACCGCTACATAGCGTCTCTTTCTCTCACGAAAGACTTTTCTTTCTCTCACAGAACTCACAGATCTAACAGAGCCTTTTTGCGCACTATTTTGAACCCACAGAACGCCTCCGGCATACAGATATCACAGAACGTTATAGCTGATATCGGGTGTTGGTTGATGGTTGTTAGGTGTTGATGATTAGCCATAGGGGTATCTCGGTGATTACGCCCCTCCCTTTGGGGGAGGGGAAGGGGGAGGGGCCTCTGACCCACAGAACGCCTCCGGCATACAGATATCACAGAACGTTATAGCTAAAGGTGGCTGTAAGGTTCTGTGAAATCGGTTGACTTAATGTCTCTGTGGGGCTTTGTGTGTTCTGTTCTTCTGTGCTCATCTGTGAGAAATAGAACGCACTCACTGTATGATACTACACACAAACAACACGCTGGGGAGTTTTTTTTCTCACAGAGCTCACAGAGTTAACAGAGCCTTTTTGCTCACTGTTTCGAGCCCACAGAACGCCTTCGGCATACAGAGTTCACAGAGGCCTTTCAACTAACATTAGCTGTAACGCTCTGTGATATCGGTTGACTTAATGTCTCTGTGGGCCTTTGTGTGTTCTGTTCTTCTGTGTTTTTCTGTGAGAAAAAATATGTCATTCTTTATTTGTCATTATGTCATTATGTCTTCAAAAAAAACATCTGTCTCCTTCCGTCCCTCTGTTATTCTGTCTTCAAAAAACATCTGTCTCACTTTGTCATTATGTCATTCTGTCTTCAAAAAAGCATCTGTCTCTCTCCGTCACTCTGTCATTCTGTCTTCAAAAAAAACATCTGTCTCTCTTTGTCATTATGTCATTCTGTCTTCAAAAAAACATCTGTCTCTCTTTCTCATTATGTCATTATGTAGGCCATCAGAGGATACAGAACTTAGATAAGACAGTACAGAAAAAACAGAAAAGAGGATGTGTCTATTATGACACACCCTCCTTTGTTATGTTATTACCTCGAAGAGGAAATCAGTTCTCAGCGTCCTTTTTATTTCTTTCTTCCATTTGTGATGTATTTTATAGCAATGTTCATATCTCTTGCAATAACCTTTGCATCACGCTGGAGGTCTTCTCTGTCGTTCCCTTGCAAATAACGTTCAAATCGTCTTACAGACGTCAGTCCTAATGATGACAAGAAACCTGTTCGCAGGTTTGGTCTATGTTTAAGGAGTTCTGATGTCGTTACTTGCTTGCGAGTGATATCTAAAACTATGTTCATAACCATTCGTGTTTGTTATAAAACAAATACGTTGCAAATATAAGACTTTTACTGTGAAAACAAAAGCGAAAGCACAATTATTTTTGCGTCGGGCATAAGAAAAGAGGGTGTATCATTATCAACACTTTCTCTTTTCAGTCTTATTGATAGTCGACTCACACATCGGCTTGCGATGAAGAGATAAACGTCTTATTCAAATAGCACTGTTCTCACTGCCAATATTATCTGAAATGTTCTGTGCTATCTGTCGGCCGCAAGACCTCTGTGGAATGCTGTGTGTTCTGTTCATCTGTGTTTTTCTGTGAGAGAAAAAAAGTCCTCAGTGAGAGACATAATACTAACCATATAAACAGGAAATGTAAAGATATTTCGCAGACTATTCCCTTCTCTTTTCGAGAAAAGGCCGAGTTTGAAACAAGAAGAGGCACTTCTACTTTCGAGAACATGCCCTTCTTGCGTCAAGAAGGGCGTCATCTACAAGCAAGAAGGGCATATACTTGAACGTAAAACTTAACACACTGATTTCTTGTGGGTTATATCCTCAGTTGTAGGCAAAGATATCTGCGTGTGTTGAGGGTGGTCAGCTTGGTGAGTTGTAAGGATTTTTTATCGTTCTACTGCGCCTCACCTCTCACAGTTTTCACCTCAGCAATAGCAGTAACGCTCTGTGTTCTCTGTA
Source organism: Prevotella sp. oral taxon 313 (assembly GCF_003043935.1). Classification (NCBI taxonomy): domain Bacteria; kingdom Pseudomonadati; phylum Bacteroidota; class Bacteroidia; order Bacteroidales; family Prevotellaceae; genus Prevotella; species Prevotella sp. oral taxon 313. The sequence goes on along the minus strand of NZ_PYXE01000001.1, from coordinate 655,584 downwards.
CGCCGAAGGCCCTCTGTGGGCTTGAAACGTGCGCAAAAAGGCTCCGTTAACTCTGTGGGCTCTGTGAGAGAAAAAACTACCCAAGAACTCTCAAGCGCCCTTTCTCTTACAGTGAGTGCGTTCTATTTCTCACAGAAGAACACAGAAGAACAGATTTCACAAAGGCCCACAGAGACATTAAGTCAACCGATTTCACAGAACCTTACAGCCACCTTTAGCTATAACGTTCTGTGATATCTGTATGCCGGAGGCCTTCTGTGAGTTCGAAACGGCGCGCAAAAAGGCTCTGTTAACTCTGTGAGCTCTGTGAGAGAAAAAAATCCCCAGCGTGAAAGAAAGAACTCCCCAGCGATTTGTTTGTGTGACATCTCATAGCGAGGGTGCGCTCTATTTCTCACAGAAGAACACAGAAAAACAGAACATACAAAGGTGCACAGAGACATTAAGTCAACCGATAACACAGAGCGTTACAGCCAACAGGAACCTCACCTACTCTCCTTATTCCTCCCAACAAGCGCGCGGAGGGTGAAGTAGAGCTCTTCTTGAAGACGAAAGAGGAGCCATGAGGAGCGGTGGGAGAGCCATGAGGGACGAAAGGGGATATAGCCGAACTTGCGGCGGAGGGACGGACTCACCTGCTGAAGATGGATGGTTTGCCAGACGTGGCGCATGATTGACAAGGCTTCTTGGCGGTCGGTGGACGAGAGCTCATGCCGATGAAGATAATAGAAGAGGTATAACCCCACTAAATTCTGCCATCTCATCGTCTCATAACAACGGAGGTTGGCTTCGGAGGTACCCATGGCGACAAGCTGACAACGCATACGCTCGTTGGCTAAGAGATAGTCGAAACGACGCACACTGACCCTGTGTGTGGTAGAAGAAGAGTGCTGCCGATAGTAGTAAACACCCTCGCAGACCGCTACCTTACGGGATTTTAGATAATGAATACGTGTTATGTTCTCGTCACTATACGTCCGTAGGGCATCGTCGTAAGGATAGGCATGGTGGATAGCTGCCCTGATGGCATAGACTCCATGTATCTTCCATGTAAGGCTATCGACAAATGCTCTCTCACCCGACAGGGCCTCGAAAGGGGGCATGGGATAGGTTTTCTCGCTCCCATCAGCATAGTGGAGGACAACCTGAAAGAGTACGCTATCCACCTCGTCGGTGAAGGTCTTGCAAACAGACTCAAGTGCATTGGGACCCAACCAGTCGTCGCTATCCACAAAGCAGATAAACTCGCCCGAAGCGTTCGACAGTGCCACGTTGCGAGCAAAGGCTATCCCATGGTTCTCATCGAGGGCAAACACCTTCACACGAGTGTCTCTTTCGGCATAGTCTCGTAGGATGGCAAGGGAGTTATCGGTTGATGAGTCGTCGACACAAAGCACCTCTATGTCGTGCAAAGTCTGCCCTAAGAGGGAGTCAAGGCATTGCGGCAAGTAGGCAGCCGAGTTATAAACGGCAACGAGAATACTAATCTTTGGCATGGCGAGTAAACTTATTTTTCACCTTATTAATCAAAGCGTTCCACAGTCCCGACTTCGATCTCAACACACGAAGGGAGACTATCGTACTGATGAGGCACAACGTTAGGGCTGCTCCCCAGCGTAGACTGTCATGTTCAGAACGTACACAAAAGAAGACGAGGAGGCCAATAGTCATCTGAATGAGCGTATAGACCACCACGGAAGACGACAGTCGATAGTCGTAACGTACGTACGTATAGCCGTAGACACAGCCGAGATTGAGCACTCCTGCCGCTGCTACGCCTAATCCAGCACCGAAGAGTTGTCCCTTCCAGAAGCCGAGTAGCACGAGAGAAACAAGTAGGAGGTCATACAGACCCTCTAAGATTAGATAAGAACGGGAGTCGCCCTTGGCCAAAGGGATATACTCTACGGGTAGGCGAATGGCCCGTACATACATCGCCAGGACCAACACCTGTGCCATACCGAGGGCTGGGAGGAACTTATCAGAATAAAGGAAGAGAATCAACTGGGGCAAGAACAAGAGGAAAAAAGACAGTAGAGGCGAGATGAGCAAAAGCGTCACTTCTATCTGACGGTTGACGATCTGGTTGAAAGTGAACCGTAAGCTATTTGCACCAGAGAGCCGAGGAAAGTAGTCGGTCTCCATCGCTGAGAACACCATACCAGCATAAACCATCGTCATCATGAACCCTGCATTATAGAAGCCAACGGTCGACAGGTCGGCTACATTGTTCAGATAACTACGTATGATCAGCTCGGCTCCAGAGCCTAAGATGCCTGCGAGGACGAAAGCTGTGCCCAGACGTATCATGCCCCAACCCTTGTCTAATAGCGACTTACGCAAGGAGACGTGTGGAGGATAGAGCCGATAGGACACGACAATGGTTAGGAGTAGTTGCACCAAGGCCATCAACACCAACGAAGGGACAATGGCTGTGTCGCCGAAAAGATAGTAGAGTGGGACGGTTAGAACCAAGGCTGCGAGGACGTTATAGACCGAGATAGCCGCTAAAGCACCCAACTTACGGATGCCTTTAAGGATGGCCAGTTCGCCTCCCGCCAATGCTGTCAGTGCAACACAAGGCGAGAGCAGTACGAAATGAAGCGTGTGGCCGTCCCATGAGAAGGTGTAACGGCTTAGCAGCGGACTGAGGGCTATGCAGATAAAAAGACCTAACAAGGCCGTCAGCAAGCTCCATGAGCGCACGACAGCGATGTCGGTCGTCAGCTTCTCCTCGTCGCCCTTGTCGTAATCCTCAGCCAGATTGCGCACAGCACTCATAGGGATACCGAAGTTCGTAGCGTCGCCTATGAGTCTTGTTGACGAGTTAAAGAGAGAGATAAGACCGACTCCCTGCGGTCCAAGTAACATTGCAACGCACTTGTTACGGACGATACCAATCAGCACATTCAGCACCTGTACACCACCAAAGAGGCTGATGTACTTTAAGATATGTAGGTAGCTGTCAGTATTAGAGGCTTTTTTCATCATAATAACTAACGCATTTCAAAGTTTTTTATTATTTTTGCATCAAACTATTATCACATGAGTCTATCTATTATCATACCTATCTATAACGTTGAAGACACGCTTCGTCGCTGCTTGAGGAGTGTGTTGGCTCAGATAGACAACAGGATGGAGGTGGTGCTCATTGATGATGGTTCGACGGACGCTTCACGGCTGATTGCAGAGGAGATGACGGCCGACAGGGCGAACTGTAAGCTTATCTGCCAGACAAATAGGGGTCTTTCGGCGGCAAGAAACGCAGGGATAGACGTGGCTACAAGCGACTATCTTACCTTTGTCGACTCTGATGACTTCGTTGCCGAGGGTACCTATACGGCCTTGTTGGCTGTGTTAGCTGCTCACCCCGACTACGACATCCTTGAATATCCTGCCTTGCTGCACTATGGATGTGCGTCGAAAGAACGCTTGCTGACCTTCGACGATACACCAGTCGACTCTGTTCGCGACTATTGGCTACGAGGTGGTCACCTCCACACCTACGCTTGTAATAAAGTTTTCCGACGTGATCTCTTTTCTGAGATACGCTTCCCTGTGGGCAAGGTGTTCGAAGATGTCTATACTTATCCTTATCTCCTGCAACGGGCAAAGGTAGTGGCAACTACCTCCGTGGGCCTGTACTATTACTGTCAGAACGACAGAGGCATCACCGCAAAGGCTGGGGGAAAGGAACTGACCGACCTCCTCAAGGCGCATCTCAAGCACCTTCATCTATGGGGAGAACTGACTCCTGCCTATTACGAGGCGTTGGTTAACATTCAGTTGGATGTCTATGAGACCACACAGGCCGCTCCCCTCCTACCCGTCCTACCCTACAAAGGAACCTTGAAACTCTTTATTCTCCACCTAATAGGATTAAAACGCTTATGTCAACTCAACCAGTTTATTCACAAAATAAGGAAGATAAGCCATTAGTAAGCTTCATTGTCACTTACTATAGCGAGTCTATTGATATACTAAGAGACTGTGTCAACAGTATTTTGGCATTGAGTCTCAATGAGACCGAACGCCAGATTATCGTCGTGGATGACGGTGCCGACTATTCGCCTATCAATGAGTTACTGGCCTTATCGGCCGACATCATCTACGTCAGACAGCCTAACCAAGGATTAGGACAGGCCCGAAACACGGGATTGGCCTTGGCTGAAGGCAGCTTTGTTCAGTTCGTTGATGGCGACGATATGTTGCTGACAAGCACCTACGAGCAGTGCCTTGACATCATTAGATACCAAGAGGCCGACATGATTCTGTTTGAGTCTACGGATAAGACGACGGTCAAACCGCTCGCTGACGCACAGGGTCCGGTTAGTGGAACGGAGTATATGACACACAACAATATACACGGCTCGGTATGTACGCTCCTCTTTCATAAGGACATACTACACGACCTTCGCTTCCCGAAGGGTACGCTCCATGAGGATGAAGAGTTTACCCCACAACTCATGCTACGTGCTGAAAACATCTACACAACCCATAACAAGGCTTATTACTACCGTAAACGCGAGGGCTCAATCATGCACAGACGTGACAGACGGTGGCGCATCAGACGCCTTGCTGACGCCGAACAGGTTATCTACCGACTACAAGAAGGGGTGGACCACCTCCCTGTTAAGGAGCGTATCGCTATGGAACGACGCATCGCACAACTGTCAATGGACTTGATCTACAATGTCATCACGCTCACACATGACGAGACTCATCTCAACCATGTACTCCAACGTCTCTCGCAGCACGGACTCTTCCCGCTGCCTGACAAGGATTATACAAGTAAGTATAAATGGTTTAGAAGAATGACGAACAGTAGTTTCGGACGTAGATTACTACTAATGACTTTACGTCTGAAACGGTAATTTTTATCTACGAGAAGGGGACTGACTGTCTTACACCTGTCCTATCCCAAGACATCTGTGATGGCCTAATAAGAACACATGGACAGGACGATCTAAAAAGCAACTAACCCCTTCTCCCTCAGCGAAAGAACATCCACAACGAATGAGAATACTCCTCTTAGGCGAATATAGTAACGTACACAACACACTGGCACAGGGTCTGCGCCAATTAGGACACACGGTGACTGTGGTCTCGAATGGCGACTTCTGGAAGAACTACCCACGTGACATCGATGTAGCCCGACCCTCTGGTCGACTCGGTGGACTGCGCCTATTGGCTAAAATCTATACCTTGCTGCCACGCCTGCGAGGCTATGATGTCGTACAGTTCATCAACCCTATGTTCTTTGAACTTAAAGCCGAACGCCTCAGCTCGATATTCCGTTATCTGAAGAAGCATAATAAGAAGCTGATACTCTGTGGTTTCGGAATGGATTACTATTGGGTAGATACGTGCTCGACGACGATGCCCTTGCGGTATAGCGACTTTAATATCGGTAGCAGACTGCGCCAGAACGAGGAGGCTAAGGCCGAGCGCAAGGACTGGATCGGTACGGAGAAGGAACGGCTTAACATACTGATGGCGAATGAGTGTGACGCTATCGTGACAGGACTCTACGAATACTGGCGATGCTACGAACCGCATTTCCCGAAGAAGACGGTCTTTATCCCCTTCCCTATCGTGGTGGGTGAGAGGCCCAACATACCCGACACACCACCAGACCGACTAAACCTCTTCATCGGAATTAGTAAGAGTCGGTCGGCTTATAAAGGTACAGATATCATGCTGCGAGCGGCCGAGACGGTGAAAGAACGGTATCCTGACAAACTCAACCTTAAGCTTGTAACGGGCTTACCCTTTGATGAATACGTGCGAACGATGCTGGGCTCGGATGCTATCATGGACCAGCTCTACAGCTACACGCCCTCGATGAATCCCTTAGAGGCGATGGCCCACGGTATTATCTGTATCGGTGGCGGCGAACCAGAGAACTATGCTATCCTCAACGAGACCGCCCTCCACCCCATCATCAACGTCCTCCCCACCTACGAGAGTTGCGTAGAAGAACTCACAAAGCTGGTCAACAACCTCTCTCTCGTCCCCTCTCTCCGCCGCCAAAGCTATGAGTATGTCCGCAAGCACCACGACTTTATCAAGGTGGCCCAAGCCTATATCGAATTGTATAGGGGGTTGTGAGGGAAGAGGGAGAAGTTTGCCTCACCCCCAACCCCTCTCCGAATGGAGAGGGGAGTAGTATGTGGAGTTACCCCTATTGGGCTGCTTGCATACTTCGTAAAGGTTTTTCTCTTACGCTGGAGAGTTCTTTCTCTCACAGAACTCACAGATTTAACAGAACCCATTTGCGCACTATTTCGATCCCACAGAACGCCTCCGGCATACAGAGTTCACAGAGGCCTTTCAACTAAGATTAGCTGTAACGTTCTGTGATATCGGTTGACTTAATGTCTCTGTGAGATGCTGTGTGTTCCGTTCATCTGTGTTCCTCTGTGAGAAAAAGAATATTGGAAACGTGTGGGGGGAGGTTTTTCTCTCACGCTGGTGAGTTTTTTCTCTCACAGAGCACACAGAGTTCACGGAGCTTTTTGGCGCACTGTTTCGAGCCCACAGAACGCCTCCGGCATACAGAGTTCACAGAGGCCTTTCAACTAAGATTAGCTGTAACGTTCTGTGAGATCGGTTGACTTAATGTCTCTGTGAGATGCTGTGTGTTCTGTTCATCTGTGTTCCTCTGTGAGAAAAAGAATATTGGAAACGTGTGGGGGGAGGTTTTTCTCTCACGCTGGTGAGATTTTTCTCTCACAGAGCGCACAGAGTTCACGGAGCTTTTTGGCGCACGTTTCGAGCCCACAGAACGCCTCCGGCATACAGAGTTCACAGAGGCCTTTCAACTAAGATTAGCTGTAACGCTCTGTGAAATCGGTTGACTTAATGTCTCTGTGAGATGCTGTGTGTTCTGTTCATCTGTGTTTTTCTGTGAGAAATAGAACGCACCCTCCATGTGAGAAAGAACGCTTGAGATTCGCTGGGGAGTATTATCTCTCACAGAGAACACGGAGGTCACGGAGGTTTTAAGTGCACTTATTCATTCGTGGAAAGTTTTTTCTCTCACAGAACTCACAGATTTAACAGAACTTTTTGGCGCACAGTTTCGATACCACAGAAGGCCTCCGGCATACAGAGAATACAGAGGCCTTTCAACTAAGATTAGCTGTAACGTTCTGTGATATCGGTTGACTTAATGTCTCTGTGAGATGCTGTGTGTTCTGTTCATCTGTGTTTTTCTGTGAGAAATAGAACGCACCCTCCATGTGAGAAAGAACGCTTGAGATTCGCTGGGGAATATTATCTCTCACAGAGAACACGGAGGTCACAGAGGTTTTAAGTGCACTTATTCATTCGTGGAAAGTATTTTCTCTCACAGAACTCACAGATTTAACAGAGCATTATTGCGCACTGTTTCGATACCACAGAACGCCTCCGGCATACAGAGTTCACAGAGGCCTTTCAACTAAGATTCGCTGTAACGCTCTGTGATATCGGTTGACTTAATGTCTCTGTGAGATGCTATGTGTTCTGTTCATCTGTGTTTTTCTGTGAGAAAAAAAACGCACTTGAGAGTCGTGGGGAGTCATTTCTTTTATGCTGGATATTTCTTTCTCTCACAGAACTCACAGATTTAACAGAGCACATTTACGCACTATTTCGATCCCACAGAACGCCTCCGGCATACAGATATCACAGAGGCCTCACCCCCAGCCCCTCTCCGAATGGAGAGGGGAGTAGTATGTGAGGTTACCCCTATTAGCCTGCTAATGATAGGAGATGGGCTGCTAAAGATTTGGAGGACATATAGGGGTATCTCGGTAATCACTCCCCTCTCCATTCGGAGAGGGGCTGGGGGTGAGGCCTCTGTTGGCTGTAAGGTTCTGTGAAATCGGTTGACTTAATGTCTCTGTGGAATGCAGTGTATTCTGTTCATCTGTGTAAATCTGTGAGAAATAGAACGCACCCTCGTTACGAGATGAGACGCATGTAACTCGCTGGGGAGATTTTTCTCTCACAGAGCGCACAGAGTTCACGGAGCTTTTTGGCGCACGTTTCGAGCCCACAGAACGCCTCCGGCATACAGAGCGCACAGAGCGTTTCAGCTAAAGATGGCTGTAAGGTTCTGTGATATCTGTATGCCGGAGGCCTTCTGTGGAATGCTGTGTGTTCTGTTCTTCTGTGTTTTTCTGTGAGAAAAAGAACGCACTTGAGAGTCGTGGGGAGTCATTTCTTTTATGCTGGATATTTCTTTCTCTCACAGAGCGCACAGAGTTCACGGAGCTTTTTGGCGCACTGTTTCGAGCCCACAGAAGGCCTCCGGCATACAGAGAACACAGAGCGTTACTGCCAAAGAAGGGTGTTGGGTGATGGATGTTGGGTGTTAATGATTAGGCAAAGAGGTATCAGGGTAAATCTACGTTCCCATCACGACGCAAGCAGCGAAGGAGGGGTAACCTCGGTGATCACTCCCCTCTCCATTCGGAGAGGGGCTGGGGGTGAGGCTTCCAGAAGGCCTCCGGCATACAGAGAACACAGAGCGTTACTGCTGAAGGTTGGGTGAAAATTGGGAAAGAGGAGAATTTATAGAGTAATAAAAAATCATTACATTGTAGAAAAAGAAACATCCTCTAAATAAGAGTATAACATACTTTGCGATTGCTTTTATAACCGTCACGAAATCAACACCTTACGTTTTACATTCAAGTATATGCCCTTCTTGCTCGTAGAAGACGCCCTTCTTGTGGCAAGAAGAGCATGTTCTCGAACGTAGAAAAGCCTCTTCTTGTAGCATACTCGGCCTTTTCTCGATTGTAGAAGGGAACAGTCTGTGAAATATCTTGACATTTCCTGTTTGCATGGTTAGTGTTCCTACTAATGGTGGCCCCTCCCCCGTCCCCAGCTGGCCCCTCCCCCGTCCCCTCCCCAAAAGGGAGGGGCGTAATCACCGAGATACCCCTATGAGGAAGAGGCCCCTCCCCCGTCCCCTCCCCAAAAGGGAGGGGCGTAATCACCGAGATACCCCTATGGCTAATCATCAACACCTAACAACTATCACCCAACACCCTTCTTTAGCTAATCATCAACACCTAACAACTATCACCCAACACCCTTCTTTAGCAGTAACGCTCTGTGTTCTCTGTATGCCGGAGGCCTTCTGTGGGCTCGAAACTGTGCGCAAAAAGGCTCAGTGAACTCTGTGCGCTCTGTGAGAGAAAAACCTCCCCAAGAACTGTGTTAGCAGCCTAATAGGGGTAACCTCACATATCACGCCCCTCCCTGCGGGGGAGGGGTTGGGGGAGGGGCCACTATCTTGTGGGCTCGAAACTGTGCGCCAAAAAGCTCTGTTAACTCTGTGGGCTCTGTGAGAGAAAAACCTCCCCAACGAGTTACAAGCGTCTCATCTCATAGAGAGGGTGCGTTCTATCTCTCACAGAAGAACACAGATGAACAGAACACACAGCATTCCACAGAGACATTAAGTCAACCGATTTCACAGAACCTTACAGCCAACGTTAGCTAATCATCAACACCTAACACTCAACACTCAGCACCCGTCTTTAGCTGTAACGCTCTGTGAACTCTGTATGCCGAAGGCACTCTGTGGGTCAGAGGCCCCTCCCCCTTCCCCTCCCCCAAAGGGAGGGGCGTAATCACCGAGATACCCCTATAAAAAGGATGTAGGCTTCGTTATGTTCTTTGTTGGCAGGCTTATAGGGGTAACCTCACATTTCACTCCCCTCCCTATGGGGGAGGGGTCGGGGGAGGGGCCAGCTGGTGTAGAGTGTTGAGCCACCTAGTGTAGAGTCTTGCTCACTCTTCTTTTTTCCCTCCCCTCCCTTGCTTTTTAAGAAAATAAACCGTATATTTGCGGAGAAACTACCATTAGCAAGATGCAGAGACAGCAATGTGAAGGACAGAAAGGACGGACGTGGAGCTGGGAACTAACGATTATAATGCTGATACAACTTGTCTCGGCAGGGCTCTACGGACTGATATTTATATTAATGTATGACGCCATCCACCTGCGATGGGGACTGGGTTACGTACTGTTATGGACTGCCCTACTGTCGCCCTTCGCCCTCATGATTGCCGCACGAAAGAGTAGATGGAAACTGTATATACGTCTTTACAGTGCACTGATGGCCTTTGCGCTGTGGCTAATGTCCGTTTTCTGTCAACTCTTGGGGGCCGACATCTTTCTCCCAGCCACCTGTTACTGTAAGGACGGAGACTACCTCGTAAGACGAACGTACGATTTCTTCGACAATAAAAAGATAGGGGTTTATAAAGTGGAGGGCCTGACGGAGAGGCTACAGTCTACTTATAGCTATGCGAGTCTCGACTCTATAAAGGTGTACGAGTCGCTGAATGCCATCGCCTTCTACTGTTCGCCTCACATTGAGAAAGGCCCCTTTGGCAACAATCACATTGGTCCTATCCGTGTACTCGAACAGCTCACTGACGACCCGTTAGACTCGGTTCAGATGAAAAGAGTGGAACAACTTGCCCGCAGACGCAACCTTAAAATCGGCCTCTCACTGGTAGATTACTTAGAAGAAAACATACAATGATGAACTATCCCGCACTTAAACAACATGCTTACCTCGTAGTGACTCTCCTCGCTCTAACCCTCCTTGGCAGTAGCTTCAGGGGTGGGGTGACCGACAGGGACGACTTGCCCGATAGTATTCGGATGGCCGTTGACTCACTAAACAAGTTTGGACTCTTTGCACAAACTTACCGACTGGGGACGAATGGGACGCCGTCTGCACAATATGACTATGCTGATTGGCTCAGACGAAACGCCACTGCCGACCAGTTGGCGACGATTGCTAAGACTGGCTCAAGCCCTGTCACACGCCTTTGGGCACTCAGATTGCTATTGGAGGAACCTCATCCACAAGTGGTCGACGTGCTGAAAGCGGCTGTCAATGACACCACTGAGACGCAAGAAGGATATGGCTGTCTCTACTCAAACATGCCGTTCAACCTCGCTGCCTTTAAGAACTATTACTTCGATCAGGAGAATGTTCAGACGAAGGAGACGCAGGAGGCGATAGACAGTATGGCTTTCTTTGATTTTATGAGGCGTTATGACTATGACACAGAGATACTCGAACAGCTTGAACCGAAGCCGAACTACTATGCTGCTGCTGCCGAAGCTGCTGACAGTGGACGGGTGGGTATCTTGCCGTTCTTGGTTAAGTATAAGAATCCTAACGACCGTCAGCGTATCAACAGACTGCTTATGGCCGACTTTGAAAAGGAGGGGGAGGTGTCTGCAATGTGCTGTAATGCTGTCGAGACATGGGGCAAGCCCGACTTTGAGGACTATGCTAAGCATGTTTGCCAGGCTGTTATCGGTAAGCCAAAAGACTATAACGCAGACTTTTATCTGCCTCTTCTCTTCCGTTACCCAGCACCTTGGAGCTATCAACTCATCGAGAACGTACTCGCAGGAAAGGACCGATACAGTGACATCGAGGACTATAAGGAATACATGAAAAGTCGAGCTGACGAGGGTGAGGTGCCTCCTCTCTTCCAATCACTATACGACAGATACATGCAAAAAAGGCGTAGTGTCAGAAGTGGAAGACCACAGACGGAGGAGTCGCGGAGGGTTCTTAAGATGGCTGTTGACGCCTTAAACAAAGAGAGCTACTTTGCCGAAAGCGAGAAGAAGGGCATTGACCCTGCCTATAGACTCGAACAGTTTGACTACGCAGACTCGATATACTACAACGCTACTACCGACCAACTGGTAGCGTTAGCCACATCGAGTCCATCGCATATCACACGCCTCTGGGCCTTACGGTTCCTATCAGAAGAACCTAACAAACATGTGCTTGGCATACTGAGAAGGGCTATCAACGACACAACAAGCGTCTGGCTGATGTCGAGAATGGGAGTATATGAGGTAGAACCATACAACCGCTTGGCCTTTCGATACTATAATGAAGCCAGCACAAATTGGCCAGAAGAGATGCAGACACCTATCGACAATTTGTTGTTCTTCGTCTACATGAAGCGATATGGGTATAGGGGCGGCCTCCTTGGTTGCCTTCGTCCGCTCAAGCTCTACCACCCCACCATTATTAAAGAGGCCGATAAGGGAAACACAGACGTGTTGACATTCCTCCTTCGATACAAGAATCCAAACGACATAGGCCGTATCAACAAACTACTGAGGCTCGACTTGAAGAAGAAGGGGAAGCAGACTGACATGGCTTACATGCTTCAGACCATCTGGAAGAAGCCCGACTTTGAATGGTATGTGAAGACTATCTGTCTTGCAGCCGACAAGGATAAGGGGTTGTACTATGACCCTCGTTACATCTCTCTCATGTGGGACTATCCCGCACCTTGGAGTTATCATCTATTCGAGAAGATACTCTCTGGGAACGACCCCCTCACCATCAAGGATGTTGTAATGAACGTCCTAAGAGAGAAAGCAGAACAGAATGCGGTCCCAACTGCCTTCCGCCCCCTCATTGATAAGTATGGGGAGAAGGAGAGATGAGGGACCTCCCCCAGCCCCTCCGAAGGAGGGGAGCCCCCAACAGGACATAGTTTGATATGGTTGGAAAAACTCTTCTTCCTACTTTCATCACGTTATCTATTAAAGACCCCCACCTTATTTATTAAAGTCCCTCACGTTATTTATTAAAGACCCTCACACTATCTGTTCAACATCTCCACCTTATTTATTAAAGTCCCTCACGTTATCTGTTCAACATCCCCACCTTATTTATTAAAGTCCCTCACGTTATCTATTCAATATCCCCACGTTATCTGTTCAACATCACCAGCTTATTTATTAAAGTCCCCCACGTTATCTGTTCAATATCCCCACCTTATCTGTTCAACATCTCCACCTTATTTATTATATAGTTATACTCCTTCAACATTTGTCATTATGTCATTCTGTCTTCAAAAAAACATCTGTCTCCATCTGTCACTATGTTATTCTGTCTTAAAGAAAACATCTGTCTCCATTTGTCATTATGTTATGCTGTCTTAAAGAAAACATCTGTCTCCATCTGTCACTATGTTATTATGTCTTAAAGAAAACATCTGTCTCTTTTTGTCATTATGTCATTCTGTCTTAAAAAGAATATCTGTCTCTTTTTGTCATTATGTCATTATGTCTTAAAGAAAACATCTGTCTCTCATCGTCACTATGTTATTCTGTCTTAAAGAAAACATCTGTCTCTCATCGTCATTATGTCATTCTGTCTTAAAGAAAACATCTGTCTACATCTGTCATTATGTTATTCTGTCTTGAAAAGAATATCTGTCTCCCATCGTCACTATGTTATTCTGTCTTAAAGAAAACATCTGTCACCATCGTCACTATGTTATTCTGTCTTCAAAATAAACCCCATCTGTTAAATATGTCTTACTCTGTTACCCTGTCTCCCATACCCTGTCTCCATCTGTCACTATGTTATTATGTCTTCTAAACATCCCCTTCTGTTAAATATGTCTTACTTTGTTACCCTGTCTCCCATACCCTGTCTCCATCTTTCCACGGGTTATTCTGTCTTCAAGAGGGCTGCCCACGCTATCCTGTCGTTGCTCCTTTTGGCTCTTTTTGTCGGTAGCCATAGCGCTTGTGCACGACCATCTGCACAGCTGTCTGACACCGCCAAGATAGCTCTTGACTCCCTCCACCGCTGCCGTTACATGGCTCTTTCACGAGGGATAGGCGTCGCTGGCACACCATCCAAGCAATTTGTCTATGCCAACCAACTAAGTCGTCACACCACAACCGACCAGTTAGTCGACATTGCCAACACCGACACATCCCACATAGCACGCCTGTGGGCCTTCCGAGTCCTACTCTATAAGGGTGATAACCAAGCACTTGACGTATTGAGACAGGCATTTAGCGACACGACACACGTAGACTTCATGTCTGGTTGCTGCGGCTACGACGAACCCTATAACCGTGCTGCTATCATCGTCTACGGCTACGACCACAGCCAGCTCAAGCTCTCCGCCCCCCTACGTAACGCCCTCGATAGCCTCATCTTCTTCGACTACTCGAAGCCACAAGGGTTTGCTGACGGGTTGGTAATAGACTTCAAACCCAAAAAGACCTACTATCCCACGGTTGTTGAGCAGGCCGACAAAGGCAACGATGCCGTCCTTCCTCTCCTCGCAAAGTATAAGAATCCGAACGACCGCGAGCGTATGAACAGGTTGCTAAAAGCCAATATGAAACGAGAGGGAATGGCCAGCGACGCAGGATGTGAGGCCGTCACCACATGGAACGACCCCTCTTTTGAGTGGTATGCCAAGTCTGCCTGCCATGCCGCCCTCAGTCAGCAAGACGCCTACGTAGGTGGTATCCTCCCCTTGCTATGGGCCTATCCCTCCCCATGGAGCCTTCAGCTCTTCCAAAAGATACTCTCCCCAACAGCCGACTCCTTCAACCGAGAAGCAGCCATAGAGTTCCTCTCACAACAAGCCAAGACCCACCCCATTCCCCCCACCTTCCGTCCCCTGTATGAGAGATATGTGAGGGGAAGGAGGTAACGCTCCGTTTCGTAAGTCGAAGTTTACGAGCTTTCGCTATATTCATGGCATTTTTGAGGAATCAAGTGATAGGACTTGATTAATAAAAAAGAGGTTCTATCTAAGAACTTTATAGTCACCTCTCCTGATGAGATGACACACAAACAACTCGCTGCAGAGTTTTATCTCTCACAGAGCGCACAGAGGCCTCACCCCCAACCCCTCTCCGAATGGAGAGGGGAGTAGTATGTGAGGTTACCCCTACTGGGCTGCTTACACATGTCATAGAGTTTTTTCTCTCACAGAACACACAGATTTAACAGAACATATTTGCGCACAGTTTCGAACCCACAGAAGGCCTTCGGCATACAGAGTTCACAGAGGCCTTTCAACTAAGATTAGCTGTAACGTTCTGTGATATCGGTTGACTTAATGTCTCTGTGAAGCTTTGTGTGGTCTGTTCTTCTGTGTTCTTCTGTGAGAAATAGAACGCTCCCAATGTATGATACAACACACAAACAACTCGCTGGGGAGTTTTATCTCTCACAGAGCTCACAGAGTTCACGGAGCTTTTAGGCGCACAGTTTCGAACCCACAGAACGCCTCCGGCATACAGAGTTCACAGAGGCCTTTCAACTAAGATTAGCTGTAACGTTCTGTGATATCGGTTGACTTAATGTCTCTGTGAGATGCTGTGTGTTCTGTTCATCTGTGTTTTTCTGTGAGAAAAAGAACGCACTTGAGAGTCGTGGGGAGTCATTTCTTTTATGCTGGATATTTCTTTCTCTCACAGAGCGCACAGAGTTCACGGAGCTTTTTGGCGCACTGTTTCGAGCCCACAGAACGCCTCCGGCATACAGAGTTCACAGAGCGTTACTGCTGAAGGTTGGGTAAAAATTGGGAAAGAGGAGAATTTATAGAGTGATAAAAAATCATTACATTGTAAAGAAAGAAACTTCCTCTAAATAAGAGTATAACGTACCTTGCGATTGCTTTTATAACCTACAGGAAATCAGAAAGTTATACTTAGCACATAAGACCATGCCCTTCTTGCTCGTAGAAGACGCCCTTCTTGGACCAAGAAGAGCATGTTCTTGAACGCAGAAGGGCCTCTTCTTGCTTCATACTCGGCCCCGACTCGATTGTAGAGAGGGACAGCCTACGAAATATCTTGACATTTCCTATTTGCATGGTTAGTGTTCCTACTAATGCTGGCCCCTCCCCCTTCCCCAGCTGGCCCCTCCCCCGTCCCCTCCCCCGAAGGGAAGGGGAGTGATCACCGAGATACCCCTATGGCTAATCATCAACACCTAACAACTATCACCCAACACCCTTTTTTGGCAGTAACGCTCTGTGAACTCTGTATGCCAGAGGCCTTCTGTGGGTTCGAAATGAGCGCCAAAAAGCTCCGTGAACTCTGTGCGCTCTGTGAGAGGAAAAAATATCCACCATGAAAGATAAGAATGTTTTTTGTGAGAGAAAAACCTCCCCACACCCCACACAAGCAGCCCAATAGGGGTAACCTCACATACTACTCCCCTCCCTTCGGGGGAGGGGCCGGGGGAGGGGCCAGCTGGGGCCGGGGGAGGGGCCAGTCGTTTCGGGGGAGGGGCCAGTCGTACTCTCTCCCTTACTCTGTTACCCTGTCTCCCCTACTCTGTTACCCTGTCTTCTCCTACCCACGGTTCCCCTGTCTCTCAGCTACCCCGTCTAACCATGAAATATCCCACTCGGAAGCTGCGTTTCTTATGTCCCCAGACCTGGAGGGAGTACATGCCATTGGGCAGCGAGGCGATGTTCAGCTGGTTATTATGTATGGTCTTCGCCTTGACAGAGCGCACAGCCGACCCCTGCAAGGTAAGTACAACATAATGGTCGGCATCCGTCAGCTTAGCAGCAGCAGGCAGACTGAGCGTGTTACCATCGTTAGCAAGCAAGGAGACATGCGACGGAGCGAGCGAAACAGCATTATCAACCTCCTGCAAGGCAGGCGTCTCAACGCCATAACGACTCATTCCCCTCACAGCGAAGAAGAGGTCAGAACCAACATTCTTCAGCCTCAACGACTGTCCGACATAGCGTGCGAAGAGCAGGTTACGAGGGTCGTCAGTGTTGACAGGGTAGGTGTTGCTGACGTAAATATTATAGTATGGAGCCACCGATTTCCACCTTATTACCACCGACTTATCGTCGTTTCTCACCACCAGCGACGCCCCTGCCGCAACCGGTGCAGCACCCTTTGGCGCAGTCGTCACCATCGCATGAGGGAGAGCCAACGCCGCATTAAACTGCTTCTCAAAGTCGTAGACCCCCTGTTTGTTGCTTGTGAGGAAGAAAGAACGGAAATGAGCGTGTCCCGCACCGAGGTTACGACTGACGTACATCTGGCGAGTCAGGTCGCTTAAAGTCCAATTTCCCTCTCGTGGATCAAGGAAGTAAGTACCCAAGCCAGAGACGATCTCACGTTGATAACGGTTCTCCATCCAGTCGGCAAGGAACGGGTAATAATTGTCACCACGGAAGTATTGCATCGGATAAAGCTGGTCCATCAACCCCTGTCGGAGCCATTCTTGTGCCTCCTGAGACACCCTGTCGTGTGCATTGAAATTCTTTGAACTATATCGACCGAGGTCGGCATGCTTCCCGATGGGCGAGCACGACATCTTCACCCAT
This sequence comes from Prevotella sp. oral taxon 313, assembly GCF_003043935.1. NCBI lineage: Bacteria > Pseudomonadati > Bacteroidota > Bacteroidia > Bacteroidales > Prevotellaceae > Prevotella > Prevotella sp. oral taxon 313. Next base: position 638,409 of record NZ_PYXE01000001.1, on the reverse strand, counting down.
GGTTTGATGGCCTTCACCTCATCGTGGATAGCCCTGACGATGGCCGTTATGTTGCTACGACGCTGGTCGGGTGTGTCGCCCAGACGATAGGAAGGACGGGGCCAGCCATCGGGGTATCGGATGTAATCAAGGTTGATTCCATCGACATCATAATTCCTTACAATCTCCCCACAGATGCTTGCCAGATAGGGAGCCACAGACGGGTCGGAGGGGTCGAGATACGATCCTGTGGAGAAGCTACGTATGCGGAAGCCCTTTTTCATCAGTGTTCTGCACCCAAGCGAACTCTTTGCACCTACCGGAATAGTGGCTATCCAGGCGTGAATCTCCATCCCTCGCTTGTGACACTCGGCCACTGCGAAGGCCAGCGGGTCGTAGTCACCACCCGGCACGCCGCCCTCCACGCCCGAAATACACTTGTCCCATGGTTCGAGAACGGATGGGTAAATCGTTGCCGCACGCACTCGTGCCTGCAAGAGAACGGTGTTGATATTTGCCTTCTGGTATTTGTCGAGGATATCGACGAGCTCTTGTTTCTGTTGCTCAATGCGCTCAGGCGATGTAGCGTAGGTCTTTGGCCAATCGAGGTTGGCGAGTGTTGTCAACCAGACGGCACGTGTCTCGCGCTTAGGCATAGCCGTTGTGAGATAGTCAACAAGACTTGTTTGTGCCTGTGAAATAATCGTTATAACACAAAGGAACGTAAGTAAAATGAGTTTCTTCATATATAAGTTTGATGATATGACGTGATTGTCTTAATAATAATCTACCCCTTTCTTTTCGGTTGCAAAGGTAGGCATAAATGGTTAGATGGCAAACTAATAGGGGAAAAGAAATCTTAAAGAGAAAGAAGGACACACTGCACTCCACAGGCGGCCACAACACCGTCCACAGCTGGCCCCTCCCCCATCCCCTCCCCAAAAGGGAGGGGCGTAATCACCGAGATACCCCTATGAGTTGGATGTAGACTTCGTGTTGCACCTTGTTCAGCGTCATTTAGAGGTGTATCGATGTTTTTCTCTCACAGAACTCACAGATATAACAGAGCCTATCCATGCATAGCTTAATTCGGTGGGAATATTATCTCTCACAGAACTCACAGATATAACAGAACCCATTTGCGCACAGTTTCGAACCCACAGAAGGCCTCCGGCATACAGAGAACACAGAGCGTTACTGCTAAAGGTGGCTGTAAGGTTCTGTGAAATCGGTTAACTTAATGTCTCTGTGGGCCTTTGTGTGTTCTGTTCATCTGTGTTTTTCTGTGAGAAATAGAACGCACCCACTTGATGAGATGACACACAAACAACTCGCTGGGGAGTATTTTCTCTCACAGAGCGCACAGAGTTAACAGAGCCTTTTTGCGCACAGTTTCGAGCGCACAGAACGCCTCCGGCATACAGAGTTCACAGAGCGTTACTGCTAAAGGTGGCTGTAAGGTTCTGTGAAATCGGTTGACTTAATGTCTCTGTGAAACTTTGTGTGTTCTGTTCTTCTGTGTAAATCTGTGAGAAATAGAACGCCCCCTCGCTATGAGATAAGACCCATGAGAATCGTTGGGGAGTTTTTCTCTCACAGAGCGCACAGAGTTAACAGAGCCTTTTTGCGCACGTTTCGAGCCCACAGAAGGCCTCCGGCATACAGAGGTCACAGAGCGTTACTGCTAAAGGTGGGTGTTGGGTGTTGGGTATTAGGTGTTGATGATTAGCTAACGTTGGCTGTAAGGTTCTGTGAAATCGGTTGACTTAATGTCTCTGTGGGCCTTTGTGTATTCTGTTCTTCTGTGTTTCTCTGTGAGAGAAAGAAAGGTCCTTCGTGAGAGAAAGAAAGGTCCTCTTTGAGAGATAGAGTACTAACCATGTAAATAGGAAATGTCAAGATATTTCGCAGGCTATTCCCTTCTCTTTTCGAGAAAAGGCTGAGTATGCTACAAGAAGAGGCTTTTCTACGTTCGAGAACATGCCCTTCTTGCGTCAAGAAGGGCGTCTTCTACGAGCAAGAAGGGCATATACTCGAATGCAAAACGTAACACACTGATTTCTTGTGGGTTATATCCTTGGTTGTAGATGATGATATATGCGTGTTGTGAGGGTTGTCAGCTTGGTGGGTTGTAAGGATTATTTATCATCACATGAACTCTCCTCTCTCACATACATCACACCCAACGAAAGCTGAAACGCTCTGTGTTCTCTGTATGCCGGAGGCGTTCTGTGGGTCAGAGGCCCCTCCCCCTTCCCCTCCCCCAAAGGGAGGGGCGTAATCACCGAGATACCCCTATGGCTAATCATCAACACCTAACAACTATCACCCAACACCCTTCTTTAGCAGTAATGCTCTGTGAACTCTGTATGCCGGAGGCCTTCTGTGTGCTCGATACTGTGCGCAAAAAGGCTCTGTTAACTCTGTGTGCTCTGTGAGAGAAAGAACTCCCCAGCGAGTCTCGCAATTGTTCTATTTCTCACAGATTTACACAGAAGAACAGAACACACAAAGGCCCACAGAGACATTAAGTCAACCGATAACACAGAACGTTACAGCCAATACCTATCACCCACCACCCATCTTTAACTAATCATCAACACCTAACAACCATCACCCAACATCCCTCCCCATCAGAAAACCATACCGAATCCTTTCCTTTCTCTATATTTTTCTTTATCTTTGTAGCCATCTATTGTGAGATAGTTACATTTTATCAATAATCTAATAGAAATCATTTTAAGGACAAGAAGATGAAGAAGATATTTACACTCCTTGCTGGATTGCTCATCGCGTCATCATCGTTTGCCATACCAGCGATGGCGATTTGGCGAACAGTTAAGCAGGCCGATGGCACGTTACTGAAGGTGATGACCGTCGGTGATGAGCATTTTAACTATGCCATGACAGAGGATGGTATTCCCCTTGTGCCCTATCGTGGCAACTACTACTATGCCCATATTGTTGGCCAGCAGTTGGTGGCCTCGGCGGTTCTGGCACATAATAAAGAACTAAGACACGGCCGTGAGGACCTCGCTGCGGCCGCTCTGGAGGAGGTAAGACAACTGCAGAGAAACAAGGAACAGCAGGTCAGCTCGAAGCCTTTCGGACTCAGTGATGGGACGACATGGGAGGGAAGTAAGAAGGGACTCGTCATCTTGGTGGAGTTCGCAGACAAGTCCTTCACCAATCCACAGAATGTTCTCACACTCCGACCACGTGAGTCTGACATCAAGACCCTCTATGAGAAGATGCTTAACGAGGAGGGGTATAAGAACGACAATGGTGCTATCGGGAGTGTGCACGACTATTTCAAGGACCAGAGCAACGGTAGGTTCGACCTTACCTTTGATGTCATTGGACCCGTGAAGTTGGCTCATCCGCATAAATACTACGGTGAACACACGCAGAACATGAACGATGCTAATGCGCCACAGATGATTATCGACGCTTGTAAAGCCGTCAAAGAGCAGGTAGACTGGCGTCGCTACGACTGGGACGGAGACGGAGAAGTGGAACAGGTCTACGTTATCTATGCGGGTGAAGGCGAGGCTACGGGTGGCAATGCAGACACGGTTTGGCCACATAAGTATTCGCTCACGGACGCAGGACTGAGTGCGCTCCATTTCAATGGACAGACGATTGACACCTACGCTTGTAGTAATGAGATTATTAGAGCACAAGTCAACGGTATGCAACGACTGTATTATTCGGGCATAGGAACCATCTGTCATGAGTTTTCTCACTGCTTAGGGCTCCCTGACTTCTATGATACAAGGGGCGGAACGAACGTTGGCTCGGGACGATACGACCTTATGTGTGGCGGTAGCTACAATGGTGGACCAGAGAGTTTAGTAAATGTTTATGGTGGAACGGGTATCGGCACGGTGCCTGCAGGATATGATGCTTACGAGAAGGCGTTCATGGGTTGGCTGAAGCCTACCACCCTCGGCAATGCTGCCGTGGACGTGAAGGATATGAAAGGACTGTCGGAAGGTGGTGAGGCGTACGTCCTCTATAACCCTGACAACAAGGATGAGTATTATATCTTAGAGAACCGTACGCCCTACAGATGGGACAGTGAGCTGCCTGCCCACGGCCTGATGGTGTTCCATGTGGACTATGATGCGGCGGCGTGGAGGATGAACAATCTCAATGCGGCTGCCTCTCAGCGTCATCCACGGTTCACGATAGTGCCTGCGGATGGCATCCTCGATAGTGACTCACAGGACAATGACCCTTTCCCAACGGCCTTGAACAATAGTCTGACGAGCACTACCGACCCCCGCCTTAGCTTCTATACGAACTATAGAGTGACGGACTTAGCGGGTATAACAGGGATTGCGAAGAACCACGATAACACTATCTCTTTCCGCTATACACCGCTGAATACAACTGCAGCCATCACCTCGCTCCCTGCTGACAATGCCGCTCAGCCGTCTGCTGCCTACACCCTCTCTGGCATAAAAACCAACCCTCAACAGACAGGACGACGCCAGATAGTTATCGTGAAGGATAAGGAAGGGAGAGGACGTAAGGTGTATTAGCAGTGGCCCCTCCCCCGTCCCCTCCCCCGAAGGGAGGGGCGTAATCACCGAGATACCCCTATGGAGTAGTGGCCCCTCCCCCGTCCCCTCCCCCAAAGGGAGGGGCGTGATTACCGAGATACCCCTATGAGATAGTGGCCCCTCCCCCGTCCCCTCCCCCAAAGGGAGGGGCGTGATCACCGAGATACCCCTATGAAGCTGCTTATGTCTTGATGAAGGTGTGGACCCGCTTCGACGCTTCTATCGCTAATCATCAACACCTAACACCCATCACCTAACACCCATCTTTGAGGCTGAGAAGATATTAACTAAAACAAACAGAATATGAAAATTAAAACAGCAACATTAATTGGCTTGATTGGTGCAATCACCAGTCTTGTGATTTCTCTTTACTTTTTGGCCTACAACACAGGTATCATTTCATTCTTTGTAGATACCTTTGATTTCTTCCCACTGAATTTAGTATATACGTATTCACCATTTCTTAGCGCCTTTGGGAGCCTCATCTCTGACATCGCATTATGTATCTTCTTCTACGTTGTATATAAACATCAGAAGTAGAGAGGGGTGTGCTATTTCTCACAGAAGAATACAGAAGAACAGAATACACAGCATTCCACAGAGACATTAAGTCAACCGATATCACAGAACCTTACAGCCACCTTTAGCAGTAACGCTCTGTGAACTCTGTATGCCGAAGGCCTTCTGTGGGCTCGAAACTGTGCGCTTAAAACCTCCGTGACCTCCGTGCGCTCTGTGAGAGAAAAAACTCCCCAGCGTGTTGTTTGTGTGTCATCTCATAGAGTGGGTGCATTCTTTTTCTCACAGAAAAACACAGAAGAACAGAACACACAGCATTCCACAGAGACATTAAGTCAACCGATATCACAGAACCTTACAGCCATCTTTGGCAGTAACGCTCTGTGAACTCTGTATGCCGAAGGCGTTCTGTGAGCTCGAAACTGTGCGCTTAAAACCTCCGTGACCTCCGTGCGCTCTGTGAGAGAAAAAAGTCACCAGCGTGAAAGAGAAACCTTCTCATGCCCCACACAAGCAGGCCAGTAGGGGTAACCTCACATACTACTCCCTTATCTGAAACAAGTCAGCAGGATGACGAAAAATCCTTACAACCCACCAAGCCGACCACCCTCAAAACACACAGCTATCATCGCCTACAACCGAGGATATAACCCACAAGTAATCAGCGTGTTATGTTTTGCGTTCGAGTATATGCCCTTCTTGCTCGTAGAAAACGCCCTTCTCATGGCAAGAAGAGCATGTTCTCAGACGTAGAAAGGCCTCTTCTTCTATCTTGAAAAGCATATACTCCATGCAAGACACATAAAAACAGTTTACAAATAAACGTGATTAGTAGAAACACAACCACGCCAATACCATCTCAACCCACCTAATTCATTGATTTTCGAAAATTTATTCTAAAACGCTTGCAAGACTAAAATAAAAGATATATCTTTGCAGCGACAGTTTCCACCACGCCTCTTAAGAATGCGTACCAGGGTGGAACTTTTGCTTTTTATACGCTTATGAATTACACAAAACAACCTTTGGATTATCTTCAGATACTCCAGATGCTGAAAGATAGAGGGCTTATCATTAAAAATGATAATGAAGCTTTGACACAGTTACAAATCATGAGTTATTTCCGTTTGGCGAACTATCTCCGCCCAATGGAGCAAGATAAAGCATCTCACATATTTAAGTCTAACAGCCATTTCGATAATGCCATCAAGCTTTATCACTTTGATAAGCAACTAAGAGCTTTGCTTTTCACTGCCATACAAAGCTTTGAAATAGCCCTTCGATCAAAACTTATTCATCACTTCTCGATGGCTTATGGTGCTTTTTGGATACTGGATAGGGAGCTATTTACAGACAAGAAGGTTTTCACCGATTGCTCTATTCGCATCCAACAGGAAGTGTTCCGCTCAAAAGAAGAGTTCATACAGGAGCATTTAAACAAATACTCTAACCCAATAATACCTCCTGTTTGGAAGAGTTTAGAGGTGGTTTCCTTCGGTACTCTATCACGTATCTTATGCAATCTATCGAATACAAAGATAAAAAAAAGCATTGCACGAGAGTTTAATTTACCACAACACAAGATATTAGAAAGCTGGTGTAAATGTGCAGTTACTCTCCGCAACAATCTGGCTCATCACTCAAGGACTTGGAATAGAGCTTATCCTATTCAGCCAAAACTACCAGAAACGCTTAATGGAGATTGGATAAATCCTACCGAAGTCTCCAATAATAAATTGTATGCTCAGCTTTGTTGCTTAGCATACCTACAAAATACTATTCACCCAAACAATAGTTTCAAAAAACAACTAAAGCTACTACTGATTTCCTATCCTAATGTAGATGTAGCTGCAATGGGCTTCCCAACAGGATGGGACAACGAACCGCTTTGGCGATAAGATAAATATTTACTGGTATTTAATATATTCAACTAAAAACAAACCAATGAGTAGACCAGTGGACGAGTAGACCAGTTGCTTGATATAAAGGGAATAAATTGACTTGCAGAAAACAATGAAATAATAAGAATGAAACATATAAACAGTTCACTTATGAGCATTTTGATGAGTTAAATAAAAAAGCTTATTCCTATATCATCCTGTCTCTTATTACAAACAACATATCTACTTATCTACTCGCTAACTTGCCAACTGACCAATATACTCTGCTTTTATTTTTATGTATTTTAGCATGATAACTCCCATAAAAAATCCTTACAACCCACCAAGCTGACCACCCTCACAACACACAGCTATCATCGCCTATAATCGAGGATATAACCCACAAGTAATCAGCTTGTTACGTTCTGCGTTCGAGTATATGCCCTTCTTGCTCGTTGAAAACGCCCTTCTTGTGACAAGAAAGGCATGTTCTCAAACGTAGAAAAGCCTCTTCTATAACCATCAAAAGCATGTATTACGTGTTAGGGAAGCGAAAAATCGTTACAACGAAATTAAAGATTAAATTTAGCTAAGCATGGGGGTATCTCGGTGATCACTCCCCTCTCCATTCGGAGAGGGGTTGGGGGTGAGGCTTCCTTATACCCACACAAAAAAAAGGACACCCTTACGAGTGTCCTTAAGTGATTCCGACAGGATTCAAACCTGTAACCTCTTGATCCGTAGTCAAGTGCTCTATTCAGTTGAGCTACGGAACCATTGTTATGGTTGCAAGTGGAGTAATGAATGGCTTCATTGCTGAATTGCGAGTGCAAAGGTAGGACTTTTTCCCCAAACCACCAAATGTTTTACTATCTTTTTTACTCTTTTTTTTCATCTTCATCTTGCAGGGTTGGCAGCGAGATATGGTAACCCACTGCAATAAAACGAATTATACAGATGGCGACGAAGGTGATGATGACGGTCAGAGGAAGCGACATACCGAGCGCGAAGAGGCCCCAATAGATGAGTCCACCGCCCACACTTGCTACGGCATAGATTTCCTTGTGGAAGATAACAGGGATATTGTTTAGGAGTACATCACGGATGACACCACCCGCCACACCGGTTATGCAGCCCATGATGATAGCCACCCAGAAGGGATAACCGAGTGCGACAGTCTTCTGAATACCCGCTATCGTGAAGAGGGCAAGGCCGAGTGTGTCGAAAACAAACCATGCGTTGCTAAGTCGTTTAATCCATCGTCGTGACAAGATAACCAAGAAGAGGGCCAGACCCGTACATAGCACATACATGATGTTAGTCATCCAGAAGGGTCGTACTCCTAACATGGTGTCACGAATGGTACCGCCCCCGATGGCGACGGCAAAGCCACACACATACCCTCCGAACCAATCGAAGTGTTTTTGTGCGGCGTGTCGGATACCCGATATGGCAAACGCAAATGTCCCAAGAAACTCCAGTATCACCTGCAGCGTACGGACAAGATGTGGGTCAGTGTATAACATTTTTGTCTATGAAAACTAACTAAAAGATGCCTTAAAGGCCTTATTTCAGCGAAAGGGGACGGGAAAATGCTGCAACGCAAGCCATCAACACCTAACATTTAACACCCATCACCCTAACAGCAGGGTGTTTTGGGTATACAAGCCTGTCAGCGGAAAGCTGCATCGCAAGCCATCAACACCTAACATTTAACACCCATCACCCTAACACTTAACACCCATCACCCTAACATTTAACACCCATCACTCATCAAACCCTATTCTGTGGTTCTCCTTCGATGAACTTTTTTATATTCTCAACACAGATATTCATGAGGCGTTCGCGTGCTTCGCGTGTAGCCCAAGCGATATGAGGAGTGATATAAGCATTCGGCTGATTGAAGAGCGGATTATCGTTGTGTGGTGGCTCATCGGTCATCACGTCGGCACAGTAAGCACTGAGTTGTCCACTCTTCAGAGCATCAGCAACAGCTTGTTCGTCGATGAGTCCACCTCGGCCAGTGTTGATCAAGATTGCACCTCGGCGCACATTCTTCAGCGTTTCGGCATTAATCATACGTGTGTTGGCAGCTGTCAGCGGACAATGAAGGGTAATGACATCCGACGTGCTAAGCAGTCCCTCGAGGGTTGTCTTACGGATACACTCAGGAAGGTCACTACTGTTCTTACTCGTGCAAGCCGAGATGTCCATCCCTAACGCATGTGCTATCCCAGCCACCTTCTGCCCAATATGGCCCAAGCCAACGATACCTAAGGTCTTACCAGAGAGTTCTATGAGGGGCGTATCCCAGTAACAAAAGTCCTTCTGCTTGCTCCATTCGCCTCGACGCACAGCCTCGGCGTAGTGGTCGACATGTGTCGTAGCGTTGAAGAGGAGGGCGAAGACGTGTTGTGCCACGCTGTCCGTGCTATACGCAGGGATGTTACAAACGACGATGCCACGCTCGTGAGCGGCCTCAACATCGATGTTGTTATAACCCGTTGCAAGCTCTCCGATATACTTCAATCGGGGCAGTTGGTCGAGTAGCTCACGTGTGATATTCACCTTATTGATAAGGATACCGTCGGCATCCTTAGCTCGTTCAACGACTTCATCCTGCTTTGTTCGTTCATAAACAACGCAGTCTGCTATCTCTTTGATGGGTTCCCATGACAAGTCGCCAGGGTTGACTGCATGGCAGTCGAGAATTACTATTTTCATGTTTATTGGGTGTTAGGACCTCTCCCCCAACCCCTCCCCAATGGGGACCTCCCCTAACCCCTCCGAAGGAGGGGAGTGCCTAACGGGGTACAGCTTGGTTGGGTTTGAGGTAGAATTTGGTTGGGTTTGGGGTACAACTTAATATGCTTCGATTTACCGCATGGCAGGCTTTGCATTACAACATGATAGTCTTCGTACTACAACGTGATAGACATCGATTTACCACTTAATAGGCTTCAGACTACAACGTGATTGACTTTACGCTACAACGTGGTAGGCTTCGATTTACCACTTGGTTGCCTTCGTTACACATTATTATTATCATAAGGGGAAACATAGGGAGATAACACTCCGTTAGGCGCCCCCCTCTCTCGGAGGGGTTGGGGGAGGTACCACTCCGTTAGGCGCCCCCCTCTCTCGGAGGGGTTGGGGGAGGTCCCACTCCGTTAGGCGTCCCCTCCCTTTCGGGGAGGGTTAGGGAGGGGTCCCTGTGTGGAGTCGGTTACCAACTCATCCGGCATATACTGCTGTTTGACATAATGTCCTTCGTAGTCGTGAGGATACTTATATCCATCGCCATAGCCCAAGTCCTTCATCAGCAGAGTAGGCGCATTACGCAGATGGAGAGGCACAGGCAGATTACCAGTCTGGCGCACCAACTCTATCGCTCGATTGATGGCTTTATAAGCAGAGTTGTCCTTCTTCGAACGAGCGAGGTAGACCACCGCCTCAGCCAGGGGTATTCTCCCTTCGGGCCAACCAATCTTCGTCACGGCATCAAAGGCCGCATTGGCCAAAAGAAGCGCATTCGGATTAGCCAGTCCGATGTCTTCTGCCGCACTGATAACGACACGACGCGCAATAAACTTAGGGTCTTCGCCTCCTTCTATCATACGAGCCATCCAATAGAGGGCCGCATCGGGGTCGGAGCCACGTATCGACTTGATGAAAGCCGACACTATATCATAGTGCATCTCACCGCCCTTATCGTAGGCCAGGGGGTTCTCTTGCAGTCGCTCCTCCACCATCTTATCCGTCACAACGATGTCGTCGCCAGTCTCGGCAGCCACGATTAAGTCGAGAATATTCAGTAACTTACGAGCGTCACCACCGCTATAACGCAGGATGGCATCCGTCTCCCGTAACTCGATATGCCGTTTCTTCAGTTCGACATCCTCCGTCACTGCTCGGTGCAAGAGCTTCAGCAGGTCGGCCTTCTCCAATGATTTCAACACATAGAGTTGGCAGCGAGAGAGCAACGGACGTATCACCTCGAAGGAAGGGTTCTCTGTTGTGGCACCAATCAGGGTGACTGTCCCCTTCTCCACCGCCCCTAAGAGCGAGTCTTGCTGCGACTTCGAGAAACGATGAATCTCGTCGATAAAGAGGATCGGTGAGGCCGAATTGAAGAAACGATTGCTCTGTGCACGCTCTATAACCTCACGTACATCCTTCACACCACTCGTCACTGCCGAGAGCGTAAAGAATGGTGTCTCCAGCCGTTGGGCTATGATTTGTGCCAAGGTGGTCTTCCCCACGCCCGGAGGTCCCCATAGGATAAACGACGCAATACGCCCCGAATCAATCATCCGACGCAGCACAGCACCCTCACCGACAAGGTGTTCCTGTCCGATATAGTCTTCAAGCCTACGTGGTCGCAGCCGTTCTGCCAATGGTTCCATAATTCTCTCCTATTATAATGTAGTTACAAAAGTACTGAATTTATCTCTAATAACAAAGAATGAAACGAGCTTCTTCCGAAATAGGGAGTGATAAGGTAGGTTCTTCCGAAATATGGAGTGTGAAACTAAAAGCCTTATATAATAGGCACACAGAGGCACGGAGGGGACGGAGGTAACACAATGTCACGGAGGTGCCGACGGCACAAAGAGCAACGGAGGTGTAGCGTACAGATTCATGATGACTATTTTGAGGTAAACGCTTTGTATATAAATTACTAATAGAAATGGCTAACAAGCTCCGTCGCTCTATGCACCGACGGTGCCTCCGTGCCTTCTATCACTATGTGTCTAACAATCCTCCGTCCGCTCCGTGCCTCCGTGTGACATTACTTCAAACTCTAAACACAAGTGGCAAAACTTATCACTCCAAAATCCTGAAGACCCCGTTTTAAACCGACCCCGTAATGTGGTGAATAGAAGTTATATGACGAAATTTATGAAGGGGTACGGTTGAAACGACTACCTTAAAGAATATGATTGCCAATCATCCCTTTTTATTCTATAAGAACCAATAGAAATGTAGCCTATCATACTGTTTTATCACATTTTTATACTTCTTAAACGCAGTTTTCCATTGGTTATGCTGTATTTCGAAATAAAAAAGTTATCTTTGTGGTGTAAAATATGATACTAATATCAAAAATAGTACTCTAATATGATATTTGAACGTAAGAAATATTTGGATGAACTTATCGCAGGACGTGGGAATGGACTTGTGAAGATTATAACAGGTGTCAGACGATGTGGAAAGTCTTTCCTGCTGTTTGACATCTGGCATAACTGGCTGTTGGAACATGGGGTAACTGATAGTCACATCATTGAGATACAACTTGATGATTTCCGAAACAGGCGGTTGAGGAAGCCTGATACCTTGCTCGACTATATAGATTCAAAGGTTGTGGATGATGGCAAACCTTATTATATTGTCTTGGACGAGGTACAGTTGGTAGAAGAATTTGTGGAGGTTATTCTTAGCTTGACACACATGAGGAATGTAGATGTGTATGTGTCGGGCTCAAACTCTCGCTTCCTATCAAGTGATGTTGTGACTGAGTTCCGAGGTAGAGGGGACGAGATACGCATATGGCCTCTCACCTTTGACGAATACTTTAGTGGTATTGGTGGAGATATACGCAAAGCTTGGTTGGATTACTATACTTTTGGAGGACTGCCACAGGTGGCTTTGCTTGAAACGGAAGAAAAGAAAACAGACTATTTGCGTGGTCTGTATGAAACTACCTATCTGCGTGACGTAATTGAGCGCAACCATCTGCGTAATCCTGAAGGAATGAAGGAATTGGTGCGTGTAATAGCCTCGGGCATTGGTTCGTCAACCAATCCAACGAGAATAGCCAATACTTTTCAATCTTCACAAGGGGTAACCATAAAAAGAGACACTATAAAACAATACATTGACTATCTGAAAGACTCTTTCTTGATAGAAGAAGCTTTGCGCTATGATGTGAAAGGAAGAAAATATATTGGTACCGAGACGAAATACTACTTCGCAGACATCGGCATACGTGCTGCCATTCTCAACTATCGCCAACAAGAGGAAACGCACATTATGGAAAACATTATCTATAATGAGCTTCGAAGTCGAGGATATAATGTGGACGTAGGATTGGTTGAACTTGGTGGCAAGGATGAGAACGGTAAGTTTGTCAGAAAACAGTTGGAGGTAGACTTTGTGGTGAACCGCCCTCCATACAGAGTGTATATCCAGTCAGCCTTTCACATGCCTACGCCAGAAAAGGAACAGCAAGAGCGACGTCCTTTATTGTCAATCAATGACCACTTCCGTAAGATTGTCATTGTAGGTGATGATATCCACCGCAAGGAAGACGAACTCGGAGTATTGACTGTCGGACTCTTGGATTTCTTGACAGACAAGAAAATACTTGAACAGGGTTAAACGCAATCGGATAAAAACAGATTCTTTTAAGGACGAAAAACTTATACCTCATATAATAATACGCAAAAAGCATTGGGGGCAGTGTGCACTTCCGATACTGTAAGGGGTGAGTAGACTAATCTATTACCATCTATCTTTTATATATCACCAACTCATACCACATAACAAAAACCTGCCCCCAAAACGCTACGGGAACGTTAGGAGGCAAGAAAACGAAAATTAAATTACCGAAGTGTTAATATAATGCTTTATTAATGTAAGTATCACATAAGTTGATAAAGTTCTGAAAGTTTGCTTTTCTTTAACAAAGATCTAATTTACTCCAAAGAACTTAGGCATAAATCATTATTGAGCAGTCCACGTGTTAAAGCCATAAAGTCTTTGATATCTAATAACATTTAGATTAGTACTTCTAAAATGCAATAGATATGATTCTACAAATGGAGTATCCATATATGTTGACCGAGACCAATACCAACCACCATAAGTGATTCCGTCAAAACGTCCTTCAGGATTACCATAATAACCAGCACTTGGTAAAAAGAAATAATCACTAAGATTGGTTGGCTTTCCTTGTGTAGGAGTTTTCATTAATGACATATCTGTATTAGAGTGTACATAATCTATTCCATCTGGTGCTTTCACAGAACTAAAACCTGGTATATTATTTCTATGCAACAACCAAAGTCCTCCAATATAAAGATGTCCTCGCATAGACCAGAGAGTAACTCTCTCAAAATGAGGATTCCCCCTATCGACATACCATGCTATTTCATTAACATTTGGACAGTTCGCACAAGAATTAGTTGCTTGTGCAGGATAATGAGCTGAGTTATAATATCTATTTACATCAGTAGCAGTAGGGTAGCCACTTGCAGATGCTTTATTAAGATATGGCTGTACACCTTCATGTCCCAACCAATAATGAGATTGTGCATCCCACATATAATATTTCAAAGAAGAATAATCCTCTGGAGTAAGGTTAGCAGTAATATCATTTATCTTACCCTCCTGACAATTATAACTTGCAATAGTCTTAACGATATCGCCCTCAACATTGGTAGCAGGGTCCTTAATCGTATAAGTGATTGTAAAGTTATAGGTACCAGGTGCAACAACCATATAAGCTCCGTTAGTGGCGAGAGATGAAGTGGTTGTATTTAGTGAGAAGTCGCTTGTATTAAGCGTAACGGTGTTTGAATAAGTCTCACCTGCCTTCTGTGCAAGGCTTCCTGTAGAGAAGTCATACTTACCTGCGATAGGCTGATCGGCTGTTACCTTAATCTTTGTCAACTTGATATTTGGACCAAGGTCGGTATTCATACAACGTGGTACGAAGCAGAGGTAACTGGCTTTATGGTTGAGTGTAAAGGTGTAATTACCATTGCTGCCTGTTGCTGTTGCAGTACCGCAATCACCTGATGTACCAAGATGGCTAAAGTCGTTGGCTGTGGTCTGTGTCTGTGTGGTTGCAATGGTCACAGTGTTAGCGTCTGTACCATTCTCACCTGTATAACGCACCTCGCGGTTGTTCAATGTAAATGAACCAGAAGCAAGACTGAATGTTGCTTTTGCTTTATTGGATGGGTTATAAAGATTAGCCGCACCACTCTGGTGGAAAGTATTCGCATCGTCCTGTACGAAAATCTTATCAGCTAACGTCCAGAACACCTTAGCATCGCCACCAAGTGTATAGGTAGCTGTTGTACGTGTCAACGCACGTGTATCATCACCTGGCTGTGAACCATCAAAAGTAGCAACTCCCTTAGTGGTATTCTGCTTTGCATTGTCCTGCTGTGCGGTGTCTTCACTTGAACAAGCCACAACAGACAGAGCAGCTACTGCACACGCAGCAAATTGCGTTAGTTGTTTCATTGATTTATTCATAATTATTCCCTTTTTGTTTCTTTAGTTACTTAATTTATTAATCCCATAAATCGCTTCTTCTCGTTGAGACCCATGAAGACTTCTCCTCTTCCTCATCCTCTTCATTGTCCATCCAGACCGGTGCCTGCTTGGCATCGCCAGCTTGACTACCATGACCAATAGTTCCTGCAGAACCACTTGCCTGATTCATTAAAGTCTCAATTTCTGTGCAGACAAATCCACACGCAGGCTGTGCGTAAGCCCTCTTTACCTTTTCCATAATTTTCATTTGAGTTTAGCGATACACCTTCGTGCATCATGTTTATTTTATTCTACTTTTGATTATCGTTATGAGTTGATTATTTGTTGGGGTTATCGTCTTACTTTCCCACCACTTGTTTGCCTAAATTCTCTATTGCCATCAAGCAAACAACACACGAAAAAAGACAAAGGGAAATCACTACAATTCCTTTGTCTACATGGGTTCACACGGCGCTCCTCGCGCGCACGCGTATGAAGAAAGAAGTGGGGAGGTTAGGCCTGGCCTATGAGAGAGAGAGAGAGAGAGAGAGAGAGTACACAATTATTTGGAACTACCAAATAATTCTCGCTCTTTTTTCTATCTTTTTTTGTTAAAGAATCTATTACGCCACAGAATGTCTGTGCACCTCTTGTGAGGAGGTCACATCCAATAGCCGTAATAATATTCTTTATCATTTCCATTTGAAATACTGGTTAATTTTAACTTAACTGGGTGCAAAGATAAAAATAAATATTAAATCCCACAAAGAAAAGGCAAAGAAAAATTAAAATAAAAAACTTACTCTTCTCTCAAAGCATGGAGAGCAAAGGCTTTCAACGCAAGAATGGATTTATTACACATTACTACAAGAAAAAGTTTTATTCTTATTTGCTGTCACTTTTAACATTTCGTGTAGCCCTACTGTGTTCTAACGAGTTAGATGGAGGCAATGGCTGACAGGAATGACAGGAAACTTCGTTTTGACTGAATAGCATTGTTAAGACGGTGTTAACCGAGGACAGGGTAAGGAAAGAGACAGGGTAACAAAGTGAACAGCTTGTAGACAGGGTACGAGAAGAGACAGGGTAACAAAGTGAACAGCTTGTAGACAGGGTATGAGAAAAGACAGGGTAACAAAGCGAACGGATTGTAGACAGGGTATGGGAAGAGACAGGGTAACAAAGTGAACGGATTGTAGACAGGGTACGGAAAGAGACAGGGTAACAAAGCGAACGGATTGTAGACAGGGTACGATAAGACAAAGTAACAGGGTTAACGCCTTTTGGCGGAGTAACAGATTTCTATAACCAAATTAATACTGTAAGGGGTGAGTAACTTTATCTATTACAATCAACCTTATATATTTCTCCAACTCATACCACATAACAAAAACTTGGGTATTCAGAGTTTGGGAGTGATAATGATTCGCCTAAGCATAGGTCTCTGACGAAATGTCACACAGAGAAATGGAGACTACGGAGGGTTATTAAAACAAAACATTGGTAGCCACGAAGGCACCGTCGGTGCGTGGAACGACGGAGATTGTTTGCCTGTTTTATTAGAGATTCTATGCTCAAAGCATTTATCTCAAGAGTTATTAGGAAGCTGTATGCTACGCCTCCCACGCTCTGTGTGCCCCCCTCCGTGACATAGCATTTACCTCCCTCTCTCTTTGTACCATCCCCACCTCCGTGACATAGCCTTTATCTCCATCCTCTCCGTAACTCTGTGTGCCCTATTATATAAGCATTTTAGTTTAAGGAAGAACTATAAATAACTGGTCAATTCGTAAACTACCAATACTGCACTACGAATTTCTCTAATTGCGCGAATTCTTATTGCTAAATAATTCGTGCCATTCAAGAAATTTGTAGTTCAAAGGTCAAGGTTTGCAAGGATTAGTGTCATTCGAGGAATTCGTAGTTCAAAGTATCACAATTCGTAGTCGTCATTTGAATTTATTTTACTTTTTGGTTTTACAGAACGTGGAAACAGGGTTCAGAATTCATGGTCTCAGAGCCATCGTAAGTCTTTTTCTATCAGACAGTTGAAGACGTGTGGTTTAGAAGATGCTTACTAAGGGTTCAAAAGGGCGTTAGCAAGGGGCTTAAAGGGCGTCTTTTGCAAGCTAAAAGGGCGTTAACTTGAATGGTATTAACGCCCTTTTATTTTCAAGCAATGAATTATCTTTACAAAACAAGATGATAGAGGAAGAATGGTTAGCTGTTTATTTGTTACCGATGTTAGCTGTGGCTTTATCACCGAAGTTAGCTGTGGCTTTATTACCGAAGTTAGCTGTGGCTTTATCACCGAAGTTAGCTGTGGCTTATCGATGCTAATAACTTGTCTACTCGTCAACTTGCCTACTCGTCAACTACCACTCATAATTATCGATGTTAACTATGATTTATCGCTACAAGTAACTCGTCTCTCGTCAACCTGTCTACTCGTAAACTACCAACAAAGCACTACGAATTTCTCTAATTGCGCGAATCCTTTTTGCTAAATAATTCGTGCCATTCGAGGAATTCGTAGTCGTTAATCGTACAGAGCATAAAGTTCAATGTGCAAAACTCAATGCTCAAAGGTTAAAATAATTCATGCCATTCGAGGAATTCGTAGTCGTTAATCGTACAGAGCATAAAGTTCAATGTGCAAAACTCAATGCTCAAAGGTTAAAATAATTCATGCCATTCGAGGAATTCGTAGTCGTTAATCGTACAGAGCATAAAGTTCAATGTGCAAAACTCAATGCTCAAAGGTTAAAATAATTCGTGCCATTCGAGGAATTCGTAGTCGTTAATCGTACAGAGCATAAAGTTCAATGTGCA
This sequence comes from Prevotella sp. oral taxon 313, assembly GCF_003043935.1. Taxonomy (NCBI): domain Bacteria; kingdom Pseudomonadati; phylum Bacteroidota; class Bacteroidia; order Bacteroidales; family Prevotellaceae; genus Prevotella; species Prevotella sp. oral taxon 313. The sequence continues at coordinate 620,363 of NZ_PYXE01000001.1, read as the reverse complement.
AAACTCAATGCTCAAAGGTTAAAATAATTCGTGCCATTCGAGGAATTCGTAGTTCAAGTCTCAAAGGCCAAAGTTAACTGTCGTATCTTGTGTGATTTGGAAGGTTTGCCTCTCTGGAATTATCTTTATCACATATACCGCACCTGCTTTGAAATTAAAACTCATCTCTTTTTTGTAAATAATCTTACGTATAGAGCGGTGAGCCATAAAATTATATTCATAGTATTCAAACGCTACGCTGTGTCTTCCTGCAGTAATAAAACGTCCATCAAACCATGAGAAACTTACGCCGCGACCATAATTGATATCATCAACCCTGCTTATTGAAACACCCATATTCTTAGATCCTTCATTCCACGAGGGAAGGAAAAGTCTGCTATGATTAGGATTACGACGAAGCCAAACACCTTTGTCGTATCGAAAAATACCTACTATCGCTGCTATCAACAGCAGAAACACTCCAATACATAGATATATCTGCAGAGAGACAGAATGGGTTAATCTTAATTCGCTATCAAAGGACACCAAGCAAAAGAGCGTACCGAAGTAACCTACTCCACTTATGAACATCCCCAAGAGAGCTCTTGCAGAAAGGGTGGTAACACTCGGGAATGAACGAACTGGGGAGAAACGATAGTAAAGATAATTAACCGTATAGATCAGTCCTAAAAGCCCTAAGAGAAAAACAGTACTTACAATCAATGACTTCATTCAGTATATTCCTTTATGCGATGAGGGCTATTAAAAAACAATTCATAATCCTTTGGTAATTCATAATTCATAATACGTATAATTATTCGAACGAAGTTCTCATCAGTATGCCATTATTATGAAAACTAATGTAAACTGTGGTCTATTGCTACAAATAACTTGTCTACTCGTAAACCTGTAAACTCGTAAACTACCAATACAGCACTACGAATTTCTCTAATTGTGCGAATCCTTATTGCTAAATAATTCGTGCCATTCGAGAAATTCGTAGTTCATACCTCAATGTTCAAAGGTTATAAACATTCGTGACATTCGAGATATTCGTAGTTCAATCTCAATGTTCAAAGGTTATAAACATTCGTGTCATTCGAGGAACTCGTAGTTCAAACCTCAATGTTCAAAGGTTATAAACATTCGTGTCATTCGAGGAACTCGTAGTTCAATCTCAATGTTCAAAGGTTATAAACATTCGTGTCATTAGAGAAATTTGTAGTGCTAAGCTCACAAACATTCGTGACATTCGAGAAATTCGTAGTTCATACCTCAAAGGATATAAACATTCGTGTCATTCGAGGAATTCGTAGTTTCAACTTAACCACAAGGGTTAGTTCGCATTTCACTCCCCCCTCTTCGGCGAAGAGGGGGAGCCAGTTGGGCCTACTATTGTTCTGCTGTTTTGTTCTTTTATTATAGTTCTTACAGTAAGCTCTCACCAAAGATTGCGTTCTTGATATCCTTCTCGTGTTCGAAGACGAAGCGGGCAACGATGGCACTCAGTAGGGCTGTTGAAGGGAGCTTCACACTCGTAGCAGACTTCAGACGGTCGAGGACGCCCTTGAGATCGGAGTCGATATAGACCGTGGCCAGACGTGAGTCGCGTGCTTTATAGTCGCGTGCCAGGTCGAGGAAAATCTGCCAACTGTCCTCACCGCTGTCCTTTGCGAGTGAATACTCACGTGCGAGCTGTCGGCCTTCAGCCTTTGGTAGCTTCTTCGCAGCCGGTGCGGTGCGGTCCTTGCGGTCGACTGCTTCCTGCTTGGGCTCTACCCGACGGAACGAACTTGTAGGGGCCGTTGGTGCTGCTGCTGGCTCATCAACATCTGCAATAGCTTCAGCATACTCCTCTGGCTGCTGTTCCTCAACCTGAGAACGCACCTCCTGCTCAACGTTGTTCGTATCATACTGTACAGGCTCGGTAGCCTCCTGCTCATCCATCGCCGTCTCTTCTGAATTAGTAATAGGATTTGGTCGTGGTCCTTTCTGTACCCTATGCGCCAAGTCGGTCATCGCACCTGGCATCACCACCATTGTTTTCTTCTTCTTAGCCATTGTATCTTTGTTTCTTTGTTTTTACTTTGTTATATATAAACGTGGACTTATCATTTCCTTCTTTTGATATGTCCTTTCGTCATCCTCTCTCCCCTATCGCGCCCTCACGAAGTCTTTTTCGATTAGTATTGTCTAACTACATTTGTCCAAACAACCTTATTGGATTTTATTTATCTAACCTGCTTTCTTAGACATCATTTATCTAATCTGCGTTATTAGATCTCGTTTATCTAACCTGTTTTATCCAACTTCATCCCGTTAGGCACTCCCCCTCTTTCGGAGGGGGCTGGGGGGAGGTTTTTATTTCATCCTCCTCAGCATATAATCAAACGCCTTTTTAACAGCGTCGCGCTGCGTACCCAGCAGCTCGAAGGTGTTTGTGCGTTTCAGTGTTGCACGGCTATTGACGACGGGTGTGACAAGTCCGAAATTGCCAAACACCTCATCTGTTCGCCGCCACATCTCCTGCTCCTCAGCCGTACCGATACGTGGGTCGATGCGGTTGGGGACGAAGAAGAGCTTGGCTGACATCTGTGGGTTATGCTCGCGTAGCACGTTGAGCACCTGCACGAAGACGCCCGTTGAGTCCAGCGCCTTGTCCTCGTATTCGTAAGGACAGACGATGTAGTCGGCCCCCACGAAGAGTGGTGCTAAACCGTCTTCGCTGATGTTACCAGGCGAGTCGAATAGTACGTAGCCCTCTACCTGAGAGGCTGAATCAACCAACGACTGCATAGTCTCGACATCTGTCACGTCGAAGTCTTGCACATTGTAAGGCTCTTCTTCGCCCTCGTAGATGAGCTTGTCCTTCCGACGCTGCATCAGAATAGTCTTCTGCAAGTCGGTATCAATGATACAAACGTCCCTACCCTTTGCAGCAAGATAGTTGGCAAAGAGTATACACAACGTGCTCTTCCCTACTCCACCCTTCTGATTTGCGAAAACGATCTTCTTATTCTTCATTGTTTATATATTTATGTTTTTACTTTTTTCCGTACTTGTCTATTTACGTATCTATGCTTTCGAATATTTATATTTTAGCTCTTTAAGCTATTTACGTATATATATTTCAATCGGATTACATATCTGTCTTGTCACTCTTCGATGTTTTGTATCTCCCGAGCCTGTCTCGAGGCTCATGCCGCCTAATGTGGTCCAAGAAAGCTCCTTTTTATGGTTTTTATCCTTAAGAACAGCTATCTGAGGCCTTATTGCCTCTCTTTCCCACTTTTTAGTCTACCTTTTTAGAAGCCGATAGGCTATCTTCTTATTAGCCTTATCAGTCCAATATGACACATTAGGCCAATATTATAGACTAAATAAAAGCCAATTGGTATTCTTCTCCTTACTTTTTGTCACATCTACCCACCTTTAACCCCTCTCATTTTGTCGATTTTCTCAACCACTCGTGTCCCTTCCCACAAATACTCAAATTATGAGCCTCTATTATTAAAGATTTCCTATACTATCAGCATCGGACGTCATCAAGAGTGGGGTAGGGGAGGGGCAAAAATGCGATTAGGTCCTACTACCTTATTAATAATGAGCTTTCTGTTAGTCTGCTGCAACCATTGTTCTGCGCAGAAGGCAGTAAGGTGCTAAGCCAAGAACAAAGCTAAGGATAGAAACAATCGTACCGTAGGTCGTTATCTGGTCCATCGTAACACCGCCCACATTATTATATATATAGCCGTAAACCATGTTGGCGAGCGAAATTGCCACGTCACATCCTATCAAAGAAGCACCGTAAAGACGGATTCTCCCAGCATATTTCACAATTAATTGGATACAGAGAACGAGGTTGGTAAGGAAGAGTACAAGACCACAGGCAATTGAGAAAGTTGAGAACTTGCTTAAGGCTACTCCCGATACCCCGCTGCTCATCTCCTCTGGCGTGCATAAGAACATAGGGAGATTGGATGCGGCAGCAATCAAGAACGTTAGGACCATCACAACGATGACCGCCAATTGTGCAGTGAAATGCTTGTTACGACTCAGACACCTGCGGAACACCTCCAACATTGTTAACTCTGTCGCGAGAAGTGCAACGGCCTCTATCACTTGAATCATGGAGCTGCTCTGAAAAGTAGCAAAGGCCTGAGTGATCAATCCCTGTCCCTCATTGGGGGCCGACGTCCAGTTGTCTATCAGACTGAGACCACTAAAAGCAAGGTATAAACCCATACTCCAATTCAGTACTTCACCCGCCTTAGATGAAACCGAAAAAGTACCTAATTTCATATATAATTATATTAAAATAGATTCAAACAAATACACACATAATGATGTGGTTATATTTTTATACTTGCAAATATACGCCTAATTATTGAAAGAAACAAATACATCTAAACATTTTTAATGAGAAAAATAAAAAGACAAGTAGGCATAAATACAATAAAATAAATACTCTTTTAAGTCTTAATCTTTATATATATTTATGTAGTTACACATCTAATAAATTTATAAAACTATCGATTAAAAACTAACAAAATATTAGGAAACAATCAAAAAGATACTCATTAAGGAAAATATATTTATATATTTACTTGTTTACAAACATATATCCTGCAACTGAAATAGATATATATTTAATTACATGTATAATAGTATAATCAGTCATATACATAAATAAAGAAACAGTTATATACGTATTTAAGGGAAAAAGAGGGTATCTTCAGCGAATAAAGGGAAAACCTCCTTCACGAGTTATGAGCATTCAGAATGATAAAAACTGAGAACAAAGAGTCTATAAAAAAGTAAGACAAGAGTAGAATGAGAGGATTAGATTAGCGATAGAATGGGGTAAAAATACATTCATATATATAGTTGAATATATAAAAATGCAGAATACTCTAAATCAGAGAGTAACAACTAATTATTTCTAAAAAAACATGCAAAGCGGTCGTACAAATACAAGATTCAAACAAAGAAAAACAGCAAATTTAAGCGATTTCATCGGACTAAAACGAAAATAAAGACTGTAACGAGGAAGTCAGCAAATAAACATCTATAACTAAACCTATAACTTTTAGCCAAAGAAAGAAGTAAAGATATAAATAGTGATTTAGATAGATATATATAATTCTTACAATCAATAGGTTACAAGGATAGAACTGTGAAAAGCGTAGGAAACGGTTAAAAAGAAACAAAAATGCTTTAGCACAGTGACTAAGAGATCCCTCTCCAAATTACAATAAATGCGAAAAGTGGAGCGATGAAACCATGAAAAGAGTCAAAACGTGGGACGACAAAAACAAAAGTAGGGGAGGGTGGAGAACTAACTCGGCGCCTGTTGAAAAGAAAGAACACCTAAATTATCAAGAAAGAACAAATCCAAATGTATAAAAAAAGACGTAAAAAGAACGACGTAATGAGTAATATTGTGTAGGTAATAAAAGCATATATTTGTATATATGTTTATATATTAATCGCAAATGAAAACTAAGTTTTGCAGCTTAATATATATTTATATAGTTAATTAAATATGGTATTATATATACTATTACGTATTTATATATTTACTGAACATAAACCATTAAATACAATAATCTATACTTATATAAATAGTGATTTATATTATTAAACAATAAAACAAAAGTCTACTTACATAAATAAAAAGCAAAAATAAAAACAAAGTAAGTAAACAAGCAAATCATTAAAGGACTAAAAGTATTTTTATATACTTAGATAATAATATGAAAATATGTACAGATAAAGACATAAATAAATGGTTTTGTAATAGACAATAGGGATAGAATAGAGCAAAAAAATAAGGTCAACACTTAACGAAAATATGCTTTCGTAGAGGAGAAATAACAAGGAAAAGCAACGATGAGAAAGTGCGACAAAAAAGTGAAAAAGGGACAGGGTAAGAGGAGACAGAGTAACAGAAGGAAACAGTAACGATGGTTGGGTGGGGGAGGTGAGAGACAGGATAAAAAGAAGACAGAGTAACAAAAGAAACAGTAACGATGGTTGGGTGGGGGAGGTGAGAGAGTGGATAAAAGAAGACAGAGTAACAGAGGGAACAGTTGTGACGGGTGAAATGGATAGGAAAAAGGCTGCTTAAAAAGGAGACAGAATAACAGAAGGAACAGTTGTAACGGGTGGGATGGATAGGAAAAAAGGCTGCTTAAAAAGGAGACAGAATAAAAGAGGGAACAGTTGTAACGGGTGAAATGGATAGGAAAAAGGCAGCTTAAAAAAGAGACAGAATAACAGAGGGAACAGTAGTAACGGGTGAGATGGATAGGAAAAAAGGCTGCTTAAAAAGGAGACAGAATAAAAGAGAAAACAGTTGTAACGGGTGAGATGGATAAGAAAAAGGCAGCTTAAAGAGAAGACAGAATAACAGAGGGAACAGTAGTAACGGGTGAAATGGATAGGGAAAAGGCTGCTTAAAAAGAAGACAGAATAACAGAGGGAACAGTTGTAACGGGTGAGATGGATAGGGAAAAAGCTGCTTAAAAAAGAAACAGAATAAAAGAGGGAACAGTTGTAATGGGTGGGATGGATAGGAAAAAGGCAGCTTAAAAAAGGGATAGAATAACTCTAAATACCTCTGTCAGCTCTTTGGATGCACAAAAATCTGTACTAATTGACGAGACAAAAACGAGTAATTATTTTATGAGATAATAAACAAGAAAAGCACTGAACATTTCCTTCTCTCACAGAGTTCACAAATAAACAGAATTGACAGAGGAGTTGCACAGAACCCTAAAGGTGACAGAAATCACAGAGACTAAAGGACTGTGGGAGGAATAAAAATACTTGAATAAACAGAACAATGTTATGACCTGTATAATGATGGATTATCTTTTACACAACAGAAAGAGTGTTTTACGCTCGTTAGATATGTATAGGATCATTCTTGGGGGTTGTTCACGTAAACAAAATTCGGGAATGTGCGGCGAAAGAAAGATAGCTAAACGATAACAAAAATGAATACTTAAGCATGAGAAATAATAAATTAAATAAGACGTGCATGTACCTCAATCGAGTAGTAATGAAACCGATTCGCTTACTAACAAACAACTTACAAAAGCGGAAAGAATCATTACATTATTTCGATTAAAGCTACTACATTGAGAGACGTAATTATCTCGAAAGAATAAGCACATAACTCACAAGAAATCAAACAATTACACAGAGTATTGAAGAGGACGTCACCCTTGATACAAGAAAGGCCCCTTCAATACGCAAGAAAGGCATATTCTCGAACGTTGAAAGGCATGTTCTTAAATCAAGAGAAGCACATGGAAAGATTGAGAAGAGTAAAAATATTGACAAACAGTAAAAGGGTGAAGAGGAGAAAAGGGTGAGGGGAACTCATTTTGTGAACTCGTTTTGTGAACAAAATTCTGTAATACAATGTAAGAGAAAGGAATATAAGACTCTCGTGGAAATATTAATCTCTCACAGAGTTCACAAATGAACAGAATTGACAGAGGGCTTGTACAGAACCCTAAAAGGAACAGAAATCACAGAGACTAAAGGACTGTGGGAGGAACAAAAATACTTGAATAAACAGAACAATGTGAGGACTCGTATAATGATGGATTATCTTTTACACAACAGAAAGAGTGTTCTACGCTCGTTAGATATGTATAAAAACATTCTTGGGGGTTGTTCACGTAAACAAAAATCGGGAATGTGCGGCGAAAAAAAATAACTGAACGATAACAAAAATGAATACTTGAGCATGAGAAATGAAAAACTAAATAAGACGTGCATGTACCTCAATCGAGTAGTTATGAAACCGATTCGCTTACAATCAAACAACTTACAAAAGCGGAAAGAATCATTACATTATTTCGATTAAAGCTACATCATTGAGAGACGTAATTACCTCAAAGAGATAAGCATATAACTCACAAGAAATCAAACAATTACGTAGAGTATTGAAGAGGACGCCCCTCTTGATACAAGAAAGGCCCCTTCAATACGCAAGAAAGGCATATTCTCGAACGTTGAAAGGCATGTTCTTAAATCAAGAGAAGCATGTGGGAAGATTGAGAGGAGTAAAAATATTGACAAACAGTAAGAGGAGGAAGGAGAGAGAAGGGTGGGGGAAAAGACTACCGAGAAACCCCTATAAGAAAGAGGTCACAACACCTAACACAGCTGGCCCCTCCCCCGACCCCTCCCCCGGAGGGAAGGGGAGTGATCACCGAGATACCCCTATGAGGAAGAGGCCCCTCCCCCTTCCCCTCCCCAGAAGGGAGGGGCGTAATCACCGAGATACCCCTATGGCTAATCATCAACACCTAACAACTATCACCCAACACCCCTCTTTAGCAGTAATGATCTGTGAACTCTGTATGCCGGAGGCCTTCTGTGGGCTCGAAACTGTGCGCCAAAAAGTTCTATTAAATCTGTGAGTTCTGTGAGAGAAAGAACTACCCAAGAACTGTGTTAGCAGCCTAATAGGGGTAACCTCACATACTACGCCCCTCCCTGCGGGGGAGGGGTTGGGGGAGGGGCCACTATCTTGTGGGATCGAAACTGTGCGCAATAATGCTCTGTAAGATCTGTGAGTTCTGTGAGAGAAAGAAAAGTCCTTCATGAGAGAAAGAACACCTCAGCGAGTTACATGCGTCTCATCTCATAGCGAGGGTGCATTCTATTTCTCACAGATTTACACAGATGAACAGAACACACAAAGGCCCATAAAGATAGCGGCCCCTCCCCCGACCCCTCCCCCGGAGGGAAGGGGAGTGATCACCGAGATACCCCTATAAGAAGGATATCGGCTTTGTGTTGTCCCTTATTAGTATCTACGATAGTTTTAACGCTCTGTGATATCTGTATGCCGGAGGCGTTCTGTGAATTCGAAACTGTACGCAAAAAGATTCTGTTAAATCTGTGAGATCTGTGAGAGAAAAAACTCACCAGCAATTTGTTTGTATATCATCTCATAGCGAGGGTGCGTTCTATTTCTCACAGAAAGACACAGAAGAACAGAACACACAGCATTCCACAGAGACATTAAGTCAACCGATTTCACAGAACCTTACAGCCAACGTTAGCTAATCATCAACACCTAACACTCAACACTCAACACCCGTCTTTAGCTGAAACGTTCTGTGAATTCTGTATGCCGGAGGCGTTCTGTGAGTTCGAAACTGTGCGCTAAAAGGGTCTGTTAAATCTGTGAGCTCTGTGAGAGAAAGAACTCCCCAGCAAGTTTCGCAATTGTTCTTTTTCTCACAGAGAACAAAGAAGAACAGAACACACAGCATTCCACAGAGACATTAAGTCAACCTATTTCACAGAACGTTACAGCCAACATTAGCAATAACGCTCTGTGATATCTGTATGCCGGAGGCGTTCTGTGAGTTCGAAACTGTGCGCAATAATGCTCTGTAAGATCTGTGAGTTCTGTGAGAGAAAGAGAAGTCCTTCGTGAGAGAAAGAACACCTCAGCGAGTTACATGCGTCTCATCTCATAGCGAGGGTGCATTCTATTTCTCACAGATTTACACAGAAGAACAGAACACACAGCATTCCACAGAGACATTAAGTCAACCGATTTCACAGAACGTTACACCCAACAGAGGCCTCACCCCCAGCCCCTCTCCGAATGGAGAGGGGAGTGATCACCGAGATACACCTACATGTCCTCCAAATGTTTAGCATTCACTCTCCTTCTATTAGCAGGCTAATTGAGGTAACCTCACATACTACTCCCCTCTCCATTCGGAGAGGGGCTGGGAGTGAGGCCTCTGTGATATCTGTATGCCGGAGGCGTTCTGTGAGTTCGAAACTGTGCGCAAATGGGTTCTGTTAAATCTGTGCGCTCTGTGAGAGAAAAAACTCACCAGCGTGAAAGAAATACTTACTCACACCTCGTGTCAGCAGGCCAGTAAAGGTAACCTCACATACTAACAACCAGGTGGCCCATCCCCCGATCCCTCCCCAAAAGGGAGGAGCGTAATTACAGAGATACCCCTATAAAAAGGATGTAGGCTTCGTTATATCCCTTAATGGCAGTCATGTAGGGGTAACCTCACATACTACGCCCCTTCCTGCGGGGGAGGGGTTGGGGGAGGGGCCACTGTCTTGTAGGGGTAACCTCACATACCACGCCCCTCCCTGCGGGGGAGGGGTTGGGGGAGGGGCCACTATCTATGTAGGTTTGTGAAACCTATTCACCTGTGTAATTATGTGAGAAAAAGAATGCAAGAGACTCGTTGGGAGTTTTATCTCTCACAGTGGACACAGAATGAGCAGATACTACTTTGGACTCGAGTGGAGCTTATCGGTTGGGGAGTCTCAAGTCATGTTCCCATCCAATTATTACTCCTAATTCCGTATGATCTGTAATTTATTCTCTTATGTCTTTGCATTTCTGAAAGAAAAAACTATCTTTGCAGAAACCAAATAAACAAGACCTATGTCTATAAAACATCACTGATACTTAATGGTCAAAGCTATGTTATCAGGCTGTTCAACAATTGTTTTTGAAATTTCTGTTGGCCGGAAAGCCTTCTCAAAGTAGTCTTTAGCTGATGAATGACATTGCGTATGCTGATGGATACCCCCTCCGATAATATCATTTTGGAGCTGATGGTGAAGACGGAGGAAAGCCCCATTGCGAAGAAGAAATGACCACTTACGTTCAGATCTCTCCAATGAAATGTCTATCAATAGGTGGCTCAATATAGAACGTAGATTACTATGGATGTGGAATAAGCGTCCACAGACAGTGGGAAGCATAACAATTACAGCTATCGTGCCAGGCATCGTTACATATCATGTCTATTGGGATGGAAGAATAGAGAAACATATTCCGAGAGCAATACAGAAAGGATATGAGGATAAATACAAGTATATCTATCATGATGAAAAGGGACAGAAGTATGAAATTGGCTTTGTGAGTATTAAACCTACAAAAGTGTATGGAGCGAAAAGTGGGACTGTTAATCTTATCGATTTAAGATGTGTACAGGACGTATATAGAGATGGAAATAAGCATTATAAACTAACGATAAGTTCACAAAGAGCCTACGCGAATGAGCAAACATGGGCAAGCCTTTTAGGTGAAATGTTAGAGGTCTGCTTTGATGATATTGTTTGTAATGGATTCAGTATGTCTGATGGTTCGCCGGTGGTAAGCCCTTCCCATCTAAATGGGAAGAATTGTGATAAAAGATATTTACGTAAAGATAGAAGTGGAAAGATATTAGGCCTTACCGCTACTCCACACGAACTTGATATAAAAAGACAAATTGCATGGAATGAAGCATTATATAAATTTGGTTGGAAAAGTTTATGAGGTTGGCCCTATAAGATAGGTGGGAACATATATGATCTACCCCATACTAAGAAATACCCTAACCATCATCACCATTTACATTTACAAGGATATTCACCCAACTTAAATATCATTAAGGAATGAGGAATAATATATTATTTATTTTACTAATCCTGTTCTCCTTCTACAATTGCTATGCTGCGAAAGAAAAGGGGAGAGAGAGCAGAGTCCATAATGAGAAATATATGTTCGCTTCTAAGGATGCTGAACAATATTACCAGATGACTCCTGACTCTGTGAAGTATGTTTGTTGCAATACAGACTCATTGCCAATGGCTGTTTTTATGCCTAATGACCAACTGTGTAATGGTATCAAAGAAAACATATTTGATGTCAAATCAGAAGAAAAGATACCATATTATACCATAAAAACTATTGTATATAAGGATATAGTCTGTAGAATAATTATATACAACTACACGGGAGAAAGCGACATTGACTTTCTTAATATTCAGATAAACTCATATAAGAATAATAAACTTATTGACAGACTCTTATTAGACAGTCGGTTCATTTCTGAAATTATGTACTATAATGATTTCACCATAACAAAGGACTTTGTAATAACGTTACATAAATATCATAAGACCCTTGTTGAGATTGATGAGAATGGTGATATCATAGGAGGTGTCGTTAATCCCAAAGTTCGTATGGAGACTGTAAGATATTTTCTTGACGACACAGGATTATTTCAACGGAAGAAATAGGCTCTATAACGAATGATGTGGGACCACCCTGTGCACTGGAACTATCGAACGAAAAGAAGCGGCCCCTCCCCCGACCCCTCCCCCCGGAGGGAAGGGGAGTAATCACCGAGATACCCCTATGAGGAAGAGGCCCCTCCCCCTTCCCCTCCCCAGAAGGGAGGGGCGTAATCACCGAGATACCCCTATGGCTAATCATCAACACCTAACAACTATCACCCAACACCCTTCTTTAGCAGTAATGCTCTGTGAACTCTGTATGCCGGAGGCCTTCTGTGGGCTCGAAACTGTGCGCCAAAAAGTTCTGTTAAATCTGTGAGTTCTGTGAGAGAAAGAACTACCCAAGAACTGTGTTAGCAGCCTAATAGGGGTAACCTCACATACTACGCCCCTCCCTGCGGGGGAGGGGTTGGGGGAGGGGCCACTATCTTGTGGGATCGAAACAGTGCGCCAAAAGGGTCCGTTAAATCTGTGTGCTCTGTGAGAGAAAAATATACCCTGCGACTTTAGCATACAAAACTAATGTGAGAGAAAAAACTCCCCAGCGAGTTGTTTGTGTATCATCTCATAGAGTGGGTGCGTTCTATTTCTCACAGAGTTACACAGAAGAACAGACACACAAAGGTGCATAAAGATAGCGGCCCCTCCCCCGACCCCTCCCCCGGAGGGAAGGGGAGTGATCACCGAGATACCCCTATGGAGAGGATGTAGGCTTCGTGTTGTCCCTTAATGGTTTCTATATTAGTTGAAACACTCTGTGAACTCTGTATGCCGGAGGCGTTCTGTGAGCTCGAAAGGTGCACCAAAAGACTCGGTGAACTCTGTGCGCTCTGTGAGAGAAAAACCTATCCACAACTCTCAAGTGTTTTCTTTTTCTCACAGAAGAACACAGAAGAACAGAACACACAAACTTTCACAGAGACATTAAGTCAACCGATTTCACAGAACATTACAGCTAATGTTAGTTGAAAGGCCTCTGTGAACTCTGTATGCCAGAGGCCTTCTGTGAGCTCGAAATGTGCGCAAAAAGGCTCAGTGAACTCTGTGCGCTCTGTGAGAGAAAAACCTATCCACGACTCTCAAGTGTTTTCTATTTCTCACAGAAAAGCCCGGAAGAACAGAACACACAGGGTTAAATACAAGTGATGCCCACCGATACGCCGACTATATATAATAAGGTGTTAATGTCTCCGAGTCCTTTCAGTTTATTGTTCACGAAACTGTTTCAGTTTCTTCTCGATAAAATTAAAGTCATTAATAGCTTTCTTTTTATCCTTCGCACGGTCGTATTTCTCTCTCCATTTCCTTATCCCATAGAAATAAAACTTCAACCCTTCAGGGGTCAAATCACCAATTTTTATTTGCGACTCAGTCGTCGCCTTTTCATTTTCCTTTAATAGAACCCGCGTGGTAAAACCGTTATCTTGCAGAAATCGAACATAGTTCTCGAAGAAAAGGAACTGTTCTTCCTTAAACTCCTCTGAGGTTGGGTCTGGTGCTGATAAAGCCGACTTAAACAGCCAATCTAACTTTTCTATAATACGCTCTTTATCCATGTCACTTTTATCATGTTATTTTTTGATTACTCATCGATACTCTACTGTATATCAGATATTTAACTATTATATACTTCCAAAGTCCAACCTGTTATAGAACGCTCCTCCCTATCCGAACCTACTTAAGTTTCGCTTAGCACAGAAGTCTCCTTTCTAATGCCTGTTAATACTCTTGACACCCTTTTTATCGCCTTTTTTTTAGCATCAGAGAAACCATCGGTAAGGCTCATCGGGCCAACCCATTAAAGAGGTATCGTTTGTAAATTTCTCATTCCACCCCGCTTGAAAAAGGCATAAACAACCATTCGTCAGTGCAGAACTAAGATGGTTGTCAGATACTCCCCCAGTATTTTACGTCTTATTCCAAATAGCCTAAAACATCGACAAAACAATTATTTCTCCTCGACTAAAGCTATGAAACGAAGAATATCATCAGCCTCCTTTTTCATCTCCGATGCCCCTAATGCTCCAAGATCATTTGAATATATCGAGTCGTCGTTGGGATTATCTCTGCGAATAAAGTAGGCTAAATCGCCGTCCTGACCAATCATAAAATAGTTAGGTTCGAACGCTTCAATCTCATACGTCAGGTTTCTTTCCTCCAGATCAGCGTAAGAATACATACATATTCCTGTTCCTTTTATTTCAAACACATCTCCTCTGTCGATTTCGGATAGGAAATCAACATACGAACTGGGAAACTTCATATTTAGTCGCTGCACAAGTTCAGCTATCTGTTTATTATTTTCTTCTGTGTTCATAATTATATTTCATGTGTAAAGTGCAAGCCTATCTAAACCTTCGTCTCATAGGTTTTCTAATTGTTTATGCGACTTTCATATCGGTTACATAACCTGTTTTGATGTCATCACCGCATCATTCATCTTCTGATAAATCATTTTATTAGCATGCTTCAAAGTACGCCCCATTCATCATTCCCACTCCGTCTTGTTTGTTTCAAGGCTCGGCTGCCCACGACAAACATTATCTATATATAGCTGATTGTCCGCTCCTTCTACTTTTACAGAGTTAGGTCTGGGCAAAAGAGGGTGCCAGTATCAGCGCAAAACGTATGATTTTTCTTCAATAATTTCGCTGTGTTTTGTACTTTATATTTACCATTCAAGCATCCATACGCAGCCCTAACATCATCATAAACATAACGAACACCCCTGCTATTTATTGTATCAAGCGTTCGTGGAAGGGACTGGGACGAGGCCTCTTTTGCCCCGCTGGTCGAGCGAGGGGCTACGAAGCAATGCCTCGCAGAACTAAACAGCAGGGGACGGAGGAGGGAGCACCATCAGCAAGAATGCTAAGTATGCGAGCAGGAAATGTAAGGATTCTTCGCTAACCAACCTCTCTACATTCGAAAAGGGGTGCGAGCATGTGCCGAGAAAAGGTCCTTCTACGTTCGAGAACATGCCCCTCTTGCACGTTGAAGACGCCCTTCTTGGAGCAAAAAAGGCATAGTCTCATATTCTATCCGTAACATTCTGATTTCGTGTAGGTTATAAATGCAATCACAAGACACATTATACTCATATTTAGAAAAAGTCTCTCTTAAAGCAATGTAATATTTTTTTATCATCCTATGAACTCTCATCTATCCCAAACCTCATCGCCAAGTTTAGCAGTAACGCTCTGTGTTCTCGGTAAGATAAAAACTTTCCCCACGAGTCTCCAATGTTCTTTTTCTCACAGAAGAACACAGAAGAACAGAACACACAAAGGCCCATAAAGATAGCGGCCCCTCCCCGACCCCTCCCCCGGAGGGAAGGGGAGTGATCACCGAGATACCCCTATAAGAAGGATATCGGCTTTGTGTTGTCCCTTATTAGTATCTACGATAGTTTTAACGCTCTGTGATATCTGTATGCCGGAGGCCTTCTGTGGGCTCGAAACTGTGCGCAAATGGGTTCTGTTAAATCTGTGAGCTCTGTGAGAGAAAAAACTCACCAGCGATTTGTTTGCGTGTTATCTCATAGAGAGCGTACTTTCTTTTTCTCACAGAAGAACACAGAACAAGATGATGTGCGAACGGCTCACATATCGAACTTTAGTAGCCTATCCGACAGAATCGATAAGCTCCCTATTAGTCGCCAAAAGCCATCATGTGGGAATTAAGCAGCAGTCGACTACGTCATTTTTAGCACTTCTATGGTTAGCGTCTTGGTAATAGAAACATATTTCGTCACCGTTTTTAGACCAGGTGCAAGAGGCCTTTCGCTGCCGTGCAAGTGGCTTTACGGGGTGGACACATAGAATGATAAAACATGAAAAGACTATACATTGAAGGGTCTAATTACTTTATTATAAACACAAAGAGTATACATAAAATTCAATAACACAGGGGGTTATAAGCTATTTAAGACTCGAAAGAAAGCGTAAGAAATGTTTACAGAACTGGGGACAGCCATCCACTTAGTAGGTGTCAGTGCGACAAATAGGGAGAGAAAACTGACGATACACACGCAGGTTATGTCGACAAAAAAGGAACATCTTTCTTTCTTAGCAATCTGAACGAACTGAACAGAAGCACAAAGCGGCTGCGACAAATAAGGAACATGACCTCTTCAGGGAGGAAGACGACATATTGGGAATGTTTAGAAAACACTTAATAAAACACGATAAAAGACTGATAATCAGTGAGGCTATAAGCGTTGATGAAAGTAAAGTGCGACAAAAAAGTGACAAGTTTTGTTACTTCTTCTACGTAAATAACGCTATTCTTCTGCGTAAAATGCTTATTATTAACGAGTTAGAACACTGATAGGGTAGGAGACAGTTAAAAATACATTCCCTATCTGTCGCACGTACTTTGTAGGCGAAGAAGCTGCAAATAACTGGCGTAAAGACTCGAGGATTGATGAGAAGCGACGAAAAGGGAGGAAAAACTCGACCGCTGTGAAGAGTGAAAGACGACAAAAAGGGAGGTCGCTTTCTGCCGTTTTTGGGGGTTGTGAAGAGCTGCTTGAGGACACGAAATGGATAGTAAACTGAATACAAATCGACGATGAACAACGACTAAGAAAATTATGGTCAAACGACTTGAAAAGTAAACAAACAAAAAGAAGAAAAACTGAGTTGGTACGTAGAGGGGTAGGGTAGAGATATAAAGATATTCTTATAAAGATACATTTTTATATATTTCTTACCAAATGAAAACTAACAGTAGTATAATTCTTAATAGCTATGAATAACCGTAAATATTGTATTTAGTTGATTTATAAGCACTTAATATAATAGTAATTAATTATATAAAGATATATTTATAATCATTTATAATCACTTAAAATATCATGTTTGTTCACACTGAAAGGCGACAAAAAGCATAGAAAGGACGAAGAGACAGAAGATAAAAGGGCTCGGGAGCGCATCTTGCATGGACTACAATTATGGGAAAACGAGCCATGAAAAAACTGAAAGAAAAGGCTGAAAAAGGATAAGAAAAAGGTGCCGAAAAAATCGAAATGAGCTATACGTATCGGGCCATCCGCGCCGCCCAACGTCTGAGAACGTTGTCGGAAAACGGAGGGTGGGGCGTGAGGAGGGGGCGAGAAGACAAGTGCGACAAAAAGGGAGGGTGCATTAGAAATTTGTTTAAAATCGTCTTCACACACGGCAAGAAATTCTATATACTTTTAAATTAAAAAACTTCTTCTCAGGTTAGATTATCGTTATACAATCTTTATAAGATTTAGTAAGGACCGTTGAAACATTTAACACTCAACGAGTTACAAGGATGTTTGGCGACAAATTAGTAAGTTAGCGGCGACAGATAAGTAAGTATGATGCGACAGAAAGGTAAGTATGGTGCGACAGTTTAGTAGCTACTTGGGGGGTGTAGACGACAAGTTAGGAGGTTGACTGCGACGGATAGGGAGGGAATCGTGGGTTGTTGTGAAATAAATATACAAATAAGTCGAATTTTGAGGGGTTTTGTTTCTTTTCTCTCTGTGTGTTGTCTGTGTTCGTGGCTTTGGACTTCTAAATCTTACCTTATCCTCTTCTTTTGTGTGACATGTTAATGACTTGTTTTACTGATAGTTATTTTTTTGACGGTAGAAGTGGGTGACAAAAAGGGAAGAATTAGCGTTGCAGTGTTTTAGACTAGTACCGACAAAAAAGTAAGATGATAAAAATAGTTTACAAGTAAGGGCAGGATAAGGGGCTAATAGATGGTGTTGACAGGGTAAGAAGACAGGAGAAAGGGGGACAGGGGAACACGTTGGTGGCGAGAAGAGACAGGGTAACAGATGAACAAGTTCGAGGAGTAACGGGCAAGTTGACGAGTTGATGGGGAGACGAGTTAACAAGTTGTATGCGAGAGGAGACAGGGTAACAGATGAACAAGTTCGGGGAGTAACGGAGAGGGGAGAGTGGGCTGGGGACGGAAAGGGAGTGGAGTGGGGGTGGAAAGGAAACGGGTGGGGAGAATGGAAGGCATGTGAGGGGGAGGAGTATTTTATCTTGATGTAAATTTGTTTTGCCCCACATGAATGCAATGCGTGCGTATTAAAAAAGAAGAAGGGGCCTTTCTGTATTTGAGAACATGCCTTTCTTGCATGGAGAAGACGCCCTTCTTGAAGTAAGACAGGCATGGTCTTGAATGGTATGTGTAACGGTCTGATTTCTTGATGATTGTGGGGTTTGAACTGTGGGAAGTAATACTTTGGGAGAGGGGACTATATGGAAATTTTATCTCTCACTGAGTCTATAAATAAGAGGTTCGTTGGGAGTTTTGTCTCTCATAGAGATCATGAATCGAACAGAAGACTTTCATCGAACGTCTTAGGTCGTGGTATGTTTTATTTCTCACAGAGTTCACGGATTTAACGGAGGGCTTTCTGCGAACGTCTTGAGGCGTTGGGAGTTTTATCTCTCACAGATTTTCACAGATGGACAGAGGCTAAGCTGCTAACGGGGGAACCCACAAACGTCTGCAAGCAGACGACAGATATCACAGAACGTTATAGACAATTTTAGTTGAAAGGGTCTGTGTCATCGGTTGACTTAATGTCTCTGTTGGCCTTTGTGAGTTCTGTTCTTCTGTGTAGTTCTGTGAGAAAACTAAGATAAGTGAATCGTTGGATAATTTATCTCTCACAGATTTTCACAGAGGAACAGAGGCTAAGCTGCTAACGGGGGAACCCACAAACGTCTGCAAGCAGACGACAGATATCACAGAACGTTATAGACAATTTTAGTTGAAAGGGTCTGTGTCATCGGTTGACTTAATGTCTCTGTGGGCCTTTGTGAGTTCTGTTCTTCTGTGTAGTTCTGTGAGAAAAAGGGGCCTTTTAAGAGATTTGCGAGTGAAAAGAGCCGCCTAAGTTTAGAACTTTGAAGAATTATTACACTGGGAGCAGGAGGGTGCGGAGGATTATTAAAACAAAGCAAGTGATGGTATGGAGGCACCATCGGTGTGTGGAGAGACGGAGGTTGGTTGCGGGTTTTATTAGTGACTTTATGGCCCAAAGCGATTATCCCAAGAGTTGTCAGGAGTCTGTACGCTACACCTCCATCGCTCTTTGTGACATCGGCCCCTCTGTGATATTGCCTTTACCTCTGTCCACTCGGTGTCTCTATGTGCCTTTATGTAAGGACTTTTGTTATTACTGTATATCTCGGGAGAACCACAAAGATTGTGTATATGATAAGGATGAAACCAAGAAAAAATGAATTTTGCATCACCAGTTCAATGCTTTTATGAAAAGATTGCCTAAATTTGCACTTACTAACTGAGCCTGTAAGCAGATGAAGATCTACAATGAGATAAAGGAACTTAAAAGCTTACTCGCAGCAAACAATTGAATATGGAAACAAAAGATATTACCACGTTACTCTTAATGGGAGAGCGAATCAATTTTGAGACGAAAAAGGCAGAGAATAGTATCCCAAAGTCTGTATGGGAGACTTATTCTGCTTTTGCCAATACGATTGGTGGTTATATTCTTTTGGGGATATCAGAACAAAAAGGAAGAGAAGGAAATCTACTCTACACGACAACGGGTATCAAGAATCCAGAGAAACTAAAGAAGGAACTTTTTGACACATTAAACAGTGATAAAGTCAGTACCAACATTCTGACTGACACAGATGTGGAGGTTGTGGAGTATGAAGGGAGATGTCTGTTGTCTATACATGTTCCTCAGGCAGATTATCGACAACGTCCTATTTATTTAAATGAAAACCTAAACAAAGGAACTTATAAGCGGAATCATGAAGGAGATTATCATTGCACCGAGGAGGAGGTAAAAGCAATGATACGCGACTCTAATGATGCTGGGAACGATGGTATCTTGATAGACCATTATAATATGGAAGATATAGACATTCCCACGCTGAGTGCTTTTCGCAATAGGTTTCGTTCTGCCCACCCAGAACATTTATTAAACGATTATGATGACAAGTAGTTTCTTAGAAATTTAGGAGGATATACCAAGGATAGAGCAACTGGGCGAGAGGGACTGACCTTGGCTGGTCTTTTTATGTTTGGAAAGGGATTAGCTATAAGAGAGCGTTTTGATAATATCCGTTTGGACTATTTGGATATGACAAACCTACAACCAGATAGTCGTTGGAGCGACAGGATGACCTATGATGGTAGTTGGGAGAACAATCTCTATAATTTCTTTACCCGTGTGTTAGCAAAATTAGTACGTGACATAAGACGCCCATTTATTCTTAAAGGTACAGAAAGAGAAGACGATACGCCGATACATAAAGCCATTCGTGAAGCATTGACCAACCTGGTAATCCATGCAGATTATATGATAGAAGGAGTATTAAGAGTTGAGAAGCATGATGATCGGTTCTACTTTTCCAACCCAGGTTCTCTGAAACTGCCTATTGCAGATATCTACAAGGGAGGAAATTCTAAAGCACGTAACCCTCATATCCAATCTATGCTACGTATGCTGGGCTATGGTGATAATATTGGTTCTGGTTTCCCGACTATTGTAGATGCTTGTAAGAAAGAAAACTGGAGAAAGCCATTACTCTGTGAATCTAATGATTTACACACAGTAGAGTTGACAATTTCTATGACATCTGTTATATCAGAAGAATGTATACAGCAGCTACGTACTATTCTTGGTGAAACAGTCTTTCAGTCGCTTGATAACGAAGAAGTCTTGATTCTCTCAGTGGCTTTGACAGAAGGAACTGTAAAGAATAGTTTGATACAAACTCTCTTAGACAAAAACTCTCTACAAGTAGGAAAACTCTTATACTCGTTGGTTGAAAGGAACATTCTTGTTACAGAAAGCAGAGGACGTTGGACTTCTTATGGGGTTAATCAGAACTTTAGAAAAGTTGAAAAGTCAAGGAGTAAAAGTCAAGGAGTAGTTGATGAAAAGTCAAGGAGTAAAAGTCAAGGAGTAATTGATGAAAAGTCAAGGAGTAAAAGTCAAGGAGTAATTGATGAAAAGTCAAGGAGTAAGCACAAGGAAGAAAAACAGATAAGGATTTTGGAGTTCTGTAAGAGTCCACGGACGCTTGCTGAGATAGCAAGGGAGTTGAACTTATCAGACCGCTATTATATGAAGCGGAACTATATAGATTCACTTTTGGAAGATGGAAGTCTGTGTGCGCTGCAGGAAGCCAAAACTGCACCTACGCAAAGATATATGGCTACAGAAAACAAGTAAAATGGTCAATATACAAACGATATAGAATTAACGAAACAGTCGCTGACCTCGGTATCGCATCGTTAGTTTACGTTTGAGACACTGATACAAATTGCGTTCTTCATAATTTTAGAGTGTTAATGATCCGCCTAAACTTAGGTTTCTGACGAAATGTCACACAGAGAAATGGAGGGTGCGGAGGATTATTAAAACAAAGCAAGTGATGGCATGGAGGCACCGACGGTGTGTGGAGAGACGGATGTTGGTTGCGGGTTTTATTAGTGACTTTATGTCCAAAGCGTTTATCCCAAGAGCTGTCAGGAGTCTGTACGCTACAGCTCCATCGCTCTATGTGCCGTCAGCATCTCCGTGAGATTGCCTTTAGCTCTGTCCCCTCAGTGTCTCTGTGTGGTTTATTATATAAGAGTTTTAGTTTATTACTCCATATTTCGTAAGAACCAAAAAAGAGATGAGAGGTTCGTTGGGAATTTTGTCTCTCATAGAGATCATGAATTGAACAGAAGACTTTCATCGAACGTCTTAGGTCGTGGTATGTTTTATTTCTCACAGAGTTCACGGATTTAACGGAGGGCTTTCTGCGAACGTCTTAAGTTGTTGGGAGTTTTGTCTCTCACAGAGTTCAAAGATTTAACAGAGGACTTTCTGCGAACGTCTTAAGACATTGGGAGTTTTATCTCTCACAGATTTTCACAGATGAACAGAGGCCAAGCTGCTAACGGGGGAACCCACAAACGTCTGCAAGCAGACGACAGAGGACACAGAATTTGCAGCCATATATTAAGAATTAATAGCTATCTGATGATAAGTATCAGGCTGGATAAGTGCGGAGGGTAGACGAAAAAAGGAATGTTTGCAGGTAATGTATTTAGCTATTGAGTCAACGTTTTAGCATTAAATATGTAGGGGGAGAAAGTACGGAGATGAGTGAATTGGAATATACAGACATGTAGAAAAACCATGAGTTTTACTTGTATTTTGGTTGATAAAATTGTATCTTTGCAGTAGAGAACACAGAGGCTATGTTGGAAAGGATTTCTAACAGTGATGCTGTACCGCCTTCTTTACAGTAGGATGAGTGTCTGCATATAAGTACGATAACTTCAAGCTCCGCAGCCGTCCTACCTTATATAGAGCCGCATCCTTGCGGCTCTTTTTGTATTCTTGGGTTAAAGCCATATAAGTTATTAGGCTCTAATGGACGATATGGGATAAAGATACTTATAAAAAAGTGTTAACGTCGTTTCTAAATTACCTTTTTTGGTAATTTTATTCTATCTTTGCACTATATAATTGAAGCATTTCACCGCATGAATATAATTTTCAAGGAAGAAGCCTTGTCCGAATTATATGAAACCGGTAAGACCAATGATAAAAAATACAAGAAACTTTGTAAGAACAAACGCTTGATAGGAGGCTATATCCGTGCCGTTAGTATGATCTATAACGTTGAGTCAACTGAAGAACTAAAAGCATTTAGTTTCTTACACTATGAGAAACTCAGACACCAGAAGGACAAGCCTATCAGTTCTGTACGACTTGTAAACGGATTGGTTGAGCGGCTGCTGTTTTCAGAGACGGACGATGGCATTGAAGTAGAATTAATAGAAATTGATAGTACACATTATGGCAACAAGAAATAACAGATTAGTTCCTGTCAGGGCAATCCACCCAGGAGAAATCTTGCGTGAAGAGTTGCGGGAACGTGGTATCAAGCAAAAGGATTTTGCAAAGCAGATTGGTGTGCAGGCAACTCATCTGAATGCCTTTATACGCGGTAAACGAAACCTGAATGATGATTTGGCAATGAAGTTAGAGAGTCATTTAGGAATACCCTATAAAACCTGGATGAACCTGCATAGCGGTTATATGTATGACCGTAAAGCTATGGATGAAAAGCAAAGCGAAGAACAAGAAGCTCGTGAATACGAAGAATCGTGTGCGGGTATTTTTAACTTAAAGCAGCTTTATAAGCGGTTAAACTTGTCACTTCTTTCATGTATTGAGCGAGTAACGAAATTAAAAGCATTATTCGATTTTGATTTACTGTCATCTAAAGAGTTGAGTCTGCAGGTAGTTGGTCGTTACAAGCATAGTGAGAAAGTACACATTGATGAGAAGAATATGCAAACTTGGCTTATTCTTAATTGGTTGGAAATATCACGTGCAACAATAGATAAGAAGTATCAAAAGGGAAATGGATTGAAGGCAGCAAGTGAGATTGCACATATGGCGAATAACGGTACACTTTCGACACAAGGTATAAAGGACTGCCTTAATGAGTATGGAATCGCCTATCTTTATGTTGAGAAATTAGATAAAACGCCTGTTGATGCTTATTCTACATTGGTAGATGGCTGTCCTGTAATCACGGTTACTTATCGTTATAATGATATGGATAAGTTAGC
Source organism: Prevotella sp. oral taxon 313 (assembly GCF_003043935.1). Classification (NCBI taxonomy): domain Bacteria; kingdom Pseudomonadati; phylum Bacteroidota; class Bacteroidia; order Bacteroidales; family Prevotellaceae; genus Prevotella; species Prevotella sp. oral taxon 313. The sequence continues at coordinate 596,687 of NZ_PYXE01000001.1, read as the reverse complement.
TTTTGATGTTCTTCACGAGTTGTGTCATATTGAAAGGCATCTTTCGGAAGATAATCAGGCGTTTATATCTACAGAAGAAACTCTTTATTCCAAAGATCCACGCGAAAAAGAAGCTAATGCCTTTGCAAGGCAGCAACTCATTCCTGATGATGTATGGAATAAAATTATTGGGGCAGGCTGTAAAATTTTGTCTCCACATAAGGTTGTCAGTGTTATAGCAAAAGAGGCTAAACGGCATGGCGTCAGTCCGTCTATAGCGGTATCAAGATATAAGCATGATACGAACTGGTATCAGACATCAGCTTATAAATCACCTAAAATCAATTGATAAAAACAGAAGAGGAGTTGGGGCATTTTTCCTAACTCCTTTTTGTTTTTAGCTGGATAAGTTGTATCTTTGCAACAGAAATAGGAAAGGTTTCACAAATACCGCGTCGGATTGCAGTTCCGAAGGGAAGGGTTTGGGAGCCTTTTCTTTTTTTCATAGGAACTTTAAATGACGAATTCGGTCAGTGACCATTGGTTGGGGGGCTTTGTCATTTTGTTTTTCTTTCCCTTATGTCATTATGGCTTTCGCTTCGTTATGACTTTTGTCCTTTCTGTCATTCTGTCTTCTGTTCCTTTGTCTTTGTATTCCTTTGTTTTTTCTGTCTTTATTTGTCATTCTGTTTGAAAATGATTATCTTTGCAGAGAGTATATATAACACTGTTGTGTACAGAGCAAGGAGAATGTAATCACATAGAATTACTGCGGTAAGAGTGAAAGAATACGGTTCTCTAAGTCGATGACAAAACACGTATATTACTTAGTTATATGGCTCATTATCATTATCGAGATATAGGATATAACTAAATCATCTTAGGCTAAATGAATATAAATTATGGGGTTGAATAACAGATTACAGATTGGTGATGTATCAAACAATGGGCAGGTAGAGATAGTTGATGAAGACAGATTATGTTATTTGGTAAGGTCAACAAGTAAAGGTGCTACAGGCTTACGTACCATCTCAAAGAGTCTGTTGGAAGAATATGTAAACTATTGGAGTGAGCATTCTGATGCTACATCTGAATCTGCAAGACAAGCATTGTCTGGGCGCAGTGAGATAGATAAGTTTGAGTATGGTTATACGTCAACACTGTCGGTAATGGCTCAAATGGTTCTTCAATCAACTCATAAAGTAAAGAATAACGTAAGCAGTCTCCCCCGCCAGCAAATCTTCTACGGTGCACCTGGTACTGGTAAGTCATTTACAATCAATCAGGAGATAAAGGGGGAGGATGTCATCCGTACTACATTCCATCCTGATAGTGACTATTCTTCTTTTGTGGGAGCATATAAGCCGACGACGCGAGAGATAACGATGCGTGACTTGTCGGGACATCCTGTCATTGAGCATGCGCAGATACTGACGGAGGAGAAGATTGTCTATGAGTTTGTTCCACAGGCTTTTCTACAAGCATATATTGCTGCGTGGGAGAAGTATGCTGCGTGTGACGAAGGCAATCCACAGCGACAGTTCTTAGTGATAGAAGAGATTAATCGAGGTAATTGTGCACAGATCTTTGGTGATTTGTTTCAGCTCTTAGATCGCAACCATAGCGGCTTCTCTGACTATCCTGTGAAAGCAGATACCGATATGAAACGTTATGTGGCTAAAGCACTAAAGGGATTGACTATTCCTCAAGCAGGTGCCATCAATAGCCTTTATGGTGGTCGTGATGTAGTGAGCGAGGTGTTGGAGGGAAATATTCTTCTGTTACCAAGTAATCTGTTTATTTGGGCAACGATGAATACCAGCGATCAGAGTTTGTTCCCTATAGACTCAGCCTTTAAGCGTCGTTGGGATTGGAGCTATATGCCAATATCGGATGCAAAGAAAGGTTATGTCATTGATGTTGCGGGCAGTCGATATGACTGGTGGCAGTTCTTAGAGGAGATAAACAAGAAGATAGAGAGCACGACCAATTCAGAGGATAAGAAGTTGGGCTATTTCTTTTGTAAGGCACATGGAGGCGTTATTAGCGCAGAGACATTTGTGGGTAAGGTTGTCTTCTACCTTTGGAATGATGTATTTAAGGACTTCGATTTAGTAGGTCCTATCTTTGATGATACAGTTGAAGGTGGAAAACTAACGTTTGCAAAGTTCTATACTGAGGGCGAAATGAAGACCAAGGTAAGGGCGGAGAAAGTGGCACAGTTCCTTGGTAACTTAGGCTTAACACCAGTTGAGGAAAGCGAAGAGGAATATAACGGACAGGCAGAGAATACCGATGACTCCGAGAATCCAAGGGCTACATGGTCGGTGTCAGAACGAAAGCGTTATGATTTTTGGGAGGCATTTTTAGCCTATGCACAAAAGAATGACGACTTTAAGACTTACTTTGGAGGAACCAAGAAGGCTGGTAAGGATCATTGGAAGAATTTCTATGTGTCTGGTGCTGATTTCTATATGTCTGTAGTTCTGAAACTTTGGGAGCGTGCTATTGCACTGCAAGTATATTTCGATAGAACCACAGATACTTATTATCATCTTGCTGATCAGAAAAAGGATATTGAAGCAGAGATGGATACAACGTATGAGTGGCGTGAGAATCCAGAAAAGAAATCAAGTACGATTGTAGAGCGGATAGACAATATAGATTTTGAGGATAAGGAACATTGGACTACCATCTTCGATCTTATTATTACACGAATACTTCGTATGCGTGAGGTCTTTGTTAAGTATTCAAAGCAGCAGTAGACACTCGTTATGCGAATCCTTATAGAAGAATATCAGTACGATGTCTCTAAGGTCAGGGACATTCTCTATGGTATTGATGCCTTAGAGAATATGGAGGGTAGGGTGTCTATCCATTACGTAGGGTATTATTATAATATGCTACTCAAGGATTGTGTCTTTATTCTTCCTAAGGTTTTGCTGAAGGATGTTGACGGTCAGGAACTTGTTTTTGGAAAGTATAAGCCAGAGGATATAGCCAACTTAGATACTTTCGACTCCAAAGAGCGTAGTTTTCTTTATAAGTTTGCTGTGTGGATATATCGTGCCATTGTGGTCTATAAGAATGATAGACGTAATGATACGAGAATAGTTTGTCAATCATATATAGCACAGATGTGTCATCGAGGACGCAGACAGAGTAATACCTACCTTGATATTCTTCTGTCGCTGATACAATTCAATCAAGACAATCAAAGTTTTTTCTTCTTTATCATAAAAAATCTGCATAGTGGTCTGAACAAGATTAATTGGCAACGAACGATAGCAACACAGACTGCTATTATTCAGAATGAGCAGGCTGTCTATCTAAACCCAGTTAACAAGCGAAGGCAGATAAACTTTGATGAAGAACTACTCATCATCTTCTTTTCCATCCTAAATTATATTGGTGACACCTACGGTTTTCCGAAGGATATCTGTTGCCAGTTCCAGCTCATTACCGGTAAGCGTTTTGATACCTATCTCAATGGATTTGGTAAGACACGTTTACGACAGATAAAGTATAAGTATTTCTCTGATAAAGCCTTACAGCTATGGCATTTGTGTTATAACTTCTTCGACGAAGCACAGCAGGTGATGGTTGCCACTGAACAACGGGACTACTTGTTGGTTAAAAACTTCTATGTTGTTTTTGAAGCCATTATTGATGAACTGATAGGCGATAACCCATTGCCAGATGGTATGGAGAAACAGCAAGAGGATGGGAAAATCGTTGATCATCTGTTCACGTCACAGAGTCTTATTGCTGGGGAGAACGAGCAAACGTATTATATCGGGGATAGTAAGTATTATAAGATTGGTCATGAGTTAGGAAGTCAGTCAATCTATAAGCAATACACCTATGCACGGAATGTTATACAATGGAACATTGATATTTTTAGCAATGGTGATAAGCCATCTTCGGGTGTTCGCCTGCGAGATGATGTGACAGAAGGCTATAATATCCTACCTAATTTCTTTATATCGGCAAAGCTGAATGAAATGTTCAGTTATGACGATGACAATATAGAGAAAACCGACAGAAAGAGAAACAGGCACAAGCGGGTACAGTTTGATAACCGACTCTTTGACCGTGACACACTGTTGCTGTCCCATTATGATGTGAACTTCCTTTACGTTCTTTCACTGTATGCGAGAGATAATCAAAGTCAGAAGACTGCGTGGAAAATGAAGGTAAGACAGTGTTTTTGTAAAGAGATACAGAAATGGTTGGATGAGGATTATGACTTCTATTTTATCAAAGCTAAGACTGGTGTTGATGATAAAGAATACTTTAAGACACATTTCCAGCAACTATTGGGAAAGTTTTACGCGCCTTTTGAGCAATATAAGGATATCTACTCCTTGGCACTTGAGAAGGGAGAGAAGTATCAGCAGGAGAATAAGTTGCTACTTAATCAACTCAAAGATTACTTTTTTGTTGAGAAGTTCAAATTAGAAAAAGATCAACAGGATGTATTGGTAAGGATAAGAACACAGACACATTAAGAATGAGTTGACAAGTGGACAAGTAGACGGGTAGACAAGTTGATTGTCTCATTCAACTGATTAGTTTGTCGTTGTTAACATCCTGCAAATCTGTTATTTCTCATGTAAGCCATTTACTCGTTGCGTGTCTTTCATGCCTGCAGAAACGTGGAGAGGTTATGGTGGCTTAACTTACGTATTAATGATCAGATAAGTAAAAAACGGTTTTGTTATCCACAAATAAGCAATGAAGATAATTGGATACAATCATCAAATGGGTAGTAGGGGCAGTAACGTGTTTAGCGATGCTACCCAAGGGAAAGGAAGAACACTATGCGCTTCTCGTTTACAATCAGGCTCTAATAAAATGGTTGTAAAGGTCATAGCCCTGTCTATTTTACTACTTTTCTCGTTTTCGTCTCAGCAGAAGGTTCTGTCGCAAACGTGTCAGCGTTTCGGCTCAAAGGCCACGAAGGAAAGATTTCTACTTGGTGATAGTCTTGTCGCCGATACTACTTTTCCAAGTCAGGTTAATAGCTCTTGTGCAAGAGGAAAGGATGGTTGTGTACTTGAAAAACTGTCAATAAATTATTACAGCATACTTTCAAGGATGTCTCGCTCGGCTCTGAAATTAGATAAGACTCATCAGCTATCACTCAAAATATATAAGAAAAAAAATAGTACGGAGGAACATATAAGTGCCTATGTCCTGTTATCTGTGAACAACGTGGTCACTGACTCGATTCTATGCTATGAATATTACAATAATGCCAATACACTTTCTTGTTATGAACAGATTTATTACATCAATATACGTCAACGCAAGATATGGACTGTTATGATGACTTTCGACGAAGAAAGTGCGCAAGCTGACGATACAAATACATACTTAATCGATTTACGTACAAACCGTTTTAGAATAGAAGACGGTAAGAATGAGCAAGCCTTAAAAGGCTGTAAACGATAAGGAAACAGCTTGGGGACTTATGCTCGAGTTTATAACTTAAATTCGATAAAAGCGAAAGGCATGAGAATATGGCAAGACTGAGTAGCCTTAGTACAGAGGGTAGGAAAAATAGAGTTATTCTTTTAATGAATAAAACGTGGATGTGTATATCCCGTTAACTTATTAGCTTGTCCACTTGTAAACTTTTTTACTTGTAAACTTATATTAGCTATAAGATAAAAGTTGTAATCCTTTTTATATTATTTACTCATTTAGAAAATCATACTTATCTTTGTGCTGTGGGAGATATGACCACTGCGACCAAACTGCGAAACAGGATAGTCTTAGTCAAGAACTTATCCTTGGCTGTTGTGTTTTTATAAGACTCCTAAGCAAGTGTCTGATGGGTTTAAGAGTATTGTAGAAATGCTATCAGAAAGAGAAACTTTTGTGAAGACAACTCTGAGACTTCATCGTTTAATAAATTTTGTTTATATCTTTACAGTAGGATGAGTGTCTGCATATAAGTACGATAACTTCAAGCTCCGCAGCCGTCCTACCTTATATAGAGCCGCATCCTTGCGGCTCTTTTTTTTTGAGTAGGTTATGCAGACCAAGTAAGTAACGGCTCGTGGTTTTTGTTTTGACGCAAAAAAGGCAGATGATAGTTTGTGTAATTAAAATATAATTACGATATTTGTATGCAACAAAGACCTATGCTTACAACTAAACGGCTATAATCTATAGATAGAATATCCTTTTTATTATAGAAATGGAATCGTTTTCTCGATATTAAGAGAATGTGATGAGCTGTACACAAAAGTGATATGGAGCTTTTTTCAATCTTAGGAGTAGGATAAAAAGTCAACCTGTAGAGTTATTTTATCCTTGTAGGGCAATAAGGTTTCTGCAGTAAATATTCGTTTAACTAATTTCTAATTCTTATTAAGTAAAGATGGAAGTAGAAAGATTACGTCAAAGAGCAAAGAAGAAATTACTTCGTGTCACCTTTCCTGATGGGAAGGTAATCTGTTGTAGCAAATCTGTAAACACGATGATAGCGGCTTTGGTAGAGATAGGAGCCGAGCGGTTCCCCTCAATAGAAATGACGATGTGTCACCTCCCATTACTATCTAAGACCATCTATCCACAGTATAAGGAGTGGATGAAGCCCATCTGCGACGGTTGGTATCTTAATACACAGGCTGACACCGAGACACGCTATATGCAACTTCGTTCTATCAGTCAGCAACTCTCCTTAGGGCTCGTCTTAGAGATGGGTGTAGGCTTTGAGGTGCAGGCCGCATCTGCGAAGGAGAAGAGGCAGCGGACACGAGATCGTCTTATTGTAAGGTTTGCTGATGGTGAATGTTTTGATAGTGTAAGAGCCTCGGAAACCTATCTTGGGACGATAAAGAAGTTGGGCGTAGAAACCATTATGCGCAAGCATATCCCATGGGGTAATTATGATCTCATTACTTCTACACAACAGACTAAGTATCAGGTTCAGATAGGTGACAATAGATGGGTGACGATTCCAACGACAACAAAAGACAAGGCAAGAGTGCTTAAGGTTATATCCGCAATGCTACATATTAAAATCGAGGTGACTTGCCTATGAACTTTGTTGTTTGAAGAACTTTGGTTTCTTGTTTCGCTTAGAAATATTAAAGAGCAGACATGAGACCAAAATATGGGTCTTCAGGATTTTGGAGTGATAAGGTTTGCCACTTGTGTTTAGAGTTTGAAGCAATGTCACACGGAGACACGGAGAGAACGGAGGATTATTAAATACAAAGCTATAGTAGTAACAGAGGCACCGTCGGTGCATAGAGCAACGGAGCTTGTTTGCCAATTCTATTAGCAATTTATATACAAAACGTTTATTCCAAAATATTTGTCAAGAATCTGTATGCTGCATCTCCGTCGCTCTTTGTGCCCTCGCACCTCCGTGACATTGCGTTACCTCCGTCCCCTCTGTGACTCTGTGTGCCTTATATGTAAGAGTTTTAGTTTATCACTCCATATTTCGGATGAGACCAAAATATCTTCAAATACGGCTACTTGTTCTGAGTTGAGAATCGTGTTGATGTGTTGAGAAGATACTCGTAGAACGGTGTAAAGAGTAGATACGATTTGCCATTCCGACGCAATCCTGTAATGAACTATATCATTCCATTCTGGCGTCGGTCCATTAGCCTTTGTAGATAAATGGGTCGTTCTATATTCATTCCTATTAGTTATTTATGCGTAAAAACGCAGTCTTTGCGACTACAAAGGTATGGCTCATTTTCTCACAATATCAATATTCTATTCGTTTTTTCGGCGTAAATACGCATTAATCAGTAAATAGTGCGGGTAGATTATGTGTATAGTGTGGGAACTATCTGACTAACTTTTTCTTGTTTCGTTTCACTGTTTTTCCTGCCTGAATCTTATTCGTAATGCTTCTGACGAGCTGAGCTACCTCCTCTTACTGCCTGGAAATCGCAATAGGAATAGGCTGGTTGCGTATATACTCGAGGTAGATGTAATAATCTCCGCCTCGTTGGTCAGCCAACAATTTACCAGCCATTGAGGAATTGAGGACACCCAGTAAATAAAGCAAGTTAGCTCACTCTGTCATTCTGTCTATAAATATAAAGGAATGAGCGGCCCCTCTCTCAACAACAACTGGCCCCTCCCCCGACCCCTCCCCCGCAGGGAGGGGCGTGATCACCGAGCTACCCCTACCGTCTTGCTGTTCGTTGCTTGTGGTGTTATTTGCAGTTGTGTATATCATAGTACTGGATACTCTGTTTCTTATTTGAGGTGCATTAAAATTCTTGTTAATGGTGTATATTCTGTCATTCTTTGTCTTTCTGTCATTCTGTCTATAAACATAAAAAACACGACAAAACATGTTCTTTCTGTCATTATATATTTTTGTGTCATTATGCCTACAAGCATTATATTTCCATTCAGTATGTATGCTTCATCCGTCTCTGTAACCTGCATGAAATCAGAAGGTTGCAAGTTGCGTTGAAGAAGGGCCTTATCAAGCATCAAGAAGGGCATGTTCTTGGACGTTGAAAGGCATGTTCTCGAATGGAGAAGGGCATGTTCTTGAAATGAGTGGGGCAGTGGGGTGAGGCTTCTGTGGCTGCAAGGTTCTGTGAAATCGGTTGACTTAATGTCTCTGTGGAATGCTGTGTGTTCTGTTCTTCTGTGTAAATCTGTGAGAAAAAGAACGCACCCTCCATGTGAGAAAGAACGTTTGAGATTCGCTGGGGAGTTTTTTCTCTCACAGAGCACACGGAGGTCACGGAGTTTTTTGGCGCACATTTCGAGCCCACAGAACGCCTTCGGCATACAGAGGTCACAGAGGCCTTTCAACTAAGATTGGCTGTAACGTTCTGTGTAATCGGTTGACTTAATGTCTCTGTGGAATGCTGTGTGTTCTGTTCTTCTGTGTAAATCTGTGAGAAAAAGAAGGCACCCTCGATATGAGATTAGGCCTATGAGACTTGCTGTGGAGTTTTTTCTCTCACAGAACTCACAGATCTAACAGAGCATTTTTGCGCACAGTTTCGATCTCACAGAACACCTTCGGCATACAGAATTCACAGAGCGTTACTGCCAATGAAGATACCAATAAGGAGGCAAAAGCAGCCTACATCCAGCCCATAGGGGTATCTCGGTGATCACTCCCCTTCCCTTCGGGGGAGGGGACGGGGGAGGGGCCAACTGGTAGTTAGTATGTGAGGTTACCCCTATTAGCCTGCTACTGATAGAATATAAGGCTTGTTTTACCTACGCGCCTCCTGCCTGTGAGCACAATAAAGCGGGAATAATCGTTGTATGCCTGAGCCTGTAAATCCCTAAGAACGGTCATCTCGCGTACTCTATCATAGAACTTTTTCATAAAATGTTATGGCTATAAATTTTACAGATATAACTTTTCAATCGCAAAGATAAGTAAATTATTGAATATAACAAACCTCTAAGAGGATAATATGGTTCAGCCATTTATATGTTTCTTTAGGTCTATATTTTTCCTCGAAGACTTAATGTATAGGTTACTACGAATTACGCTAATGCCTCGAATATGGGCTTATACGTTTTACTACGAATTACACTAATGCCCCGAATATGGGCTTATACGTTTTACTACGAATTATGCTAATGCCTCGAATATGGGCTTATACGTTTTACTACGAATTACGCTGATGGCCCTAATACGGCCTTATACGTTTTACTACGAATTACGCTGATGCTACGAAATGTGGCTGTATATAGCACGTACACTTACAAGATAGAAGTGCACAGTATGATAGAAAGATATAATTTATGACCCCAGAGACTAAATAGCGGTTTGGCGAAACAAATAAAATAGAAGCAGATCAAAGGTTTAGTAAATATTAAAGTAATATAAAAAATCCCCTCCAAATCTTCCATTATAAGGAAAGTATTGTGTACCTTTGTGTGTATAAATCTATAAGTGTTACACTCAGATCATCCTTATACGGTGATATATAATGGAGATATATGGGCATAATTATATTGCACCCCTCCATGTCCCTTATTTTGATAAGAGCAAGTATAGCACTGATTCTAACTTCGACTAATAATGTTATTCTTTTATTATCTCTAACAGTTCTAAGATGTTTATATGAGTTATACGCTTTGAAGAACGTGTCAATCCAGGATAGAAATGAATGCTAAAATAAGATTTAGAAATGGCAACTTGGGAGCATACTGATATTGTAATTGATGGCAAAACGGTGAAGGCACAGGCTCCCATTATCATATCTGCAAGTAGAAGTACGGATATTCCGGCTTTCTATGCAGATTGGTTCTTCGACCGATTAGAGAAGGGATATTCCGCATGGACAAACCCTTTTAATGGTGTTAAGTCGTATGTTTCTTACGAGAATACACGCTTTATTGTGTTCTGGTCGAAGAATCCACGTCCTTTATTGCCATACTTGCCTATACTGAAGGAGCGTAATATTAAATGTTACATTCAATATACACTGAATGATTATGAGGGCTATCAGTTAGAGAAAGTTCCTCCTCTCTCCACCCGTATTGAGACCTTTAAGTTATTAGTTAAGGAATTAGGAGTTGGGAGTATTATTTGGAGATTCGACCCAATGATTCTAACAGATGATATTTCCATAGAGACCTTACTTGATAAAGTAAAAGGTATAGGTGACTCTTTATTGGGTTATACAGAGAAACTTGTGTTCTCTTATGCAGACATCGCGACCTACAAAAAAGTTAAATACAACTTAGAGAAAAGCGGTGTTCCCTATCATGAGTGGACCGAGGAACAAATGCAGGAGTTTGCTGCAAAACTCTCTGAAATGAATAGAGAACGTGGATGGAACTATCAGCTGGCAACCTGCAGTGAGAAGATTGATATTGAGAAATATGGTATTCTCCATAACCGTTGTATTGATGCAGACCTCATAACTCGCTTAGCATGGGACGATAAAAGGCTGATGGACTTTATGAAGGTAAAGGTTAAGCCAATGCCTTCCCCCTCCTTGTTTGACGATGCTGACGATTTGCTTCCTGAAGGAGCCATTCGTCTTCCTCATAATCAATACTTTATTAGTATGCATAAGAAAGATCCTGGTCAAAGGGCTTTATGCGGTTGTATGGCAGCAAAGGATATCGGTGAGTATAACACTTGTCCACATCTTTGTGAATATTGTTATGCCAATACAACCAAGGAACGTGCTATAGAAAACTGGAAGCGACATCAACAAAATAGGAACGCAGATACAATTACAGGTAAATAATTATGTCCGACTTTATACGATTGTTTAAGGAAAAAGGTAATTTATCATTCATAGGAATGAGAGAAACTGCGGAGTCTCTCCTTCCTGTGGAGCGGGTTGAATGCGACAAACTTTACCACGATTTAGACAGGGGTAAAGGGATTTTGGACGATGAGGCCCACCTGAATATGTATTTGCATAGCTTTGGAAAGATGCACAAAGCTAAGCTTGATGTTGCATTTGATGCTATACCCAATTTTGTGCAATTACTATCAGAAGACTTTGAAATCTACGACTGGGGTTGTGGGCAAGGTACGGCAACTATATGTCTTTTAGATTTTCTATCTTCTTGTAAGATTACACCAAAGTTATTAAACATTAATCTGATAGAACCATCTAAGGCTGCTGTTAAACGTGCATCAGACGTTATAGCTTGTATTAATCCTAATTATACTGTCAAGACTATTACGAAAGATTTTGATAGTCTATGTGTGGATGACTTTGAGAAATCTAATCATAGAAAGATCCATTTATTCAGTAATATCTTGGATGTAGAGGGCTTCGACTTAGCTAAATTCATCCTTCTTTTTCAACAATCGTTTAATGCAGCCAATACATTCATCTGTATTGGTCCCTATTACTCAAACTCCCGAAGGATTAGCGAGTTCATTGCTGCAACTGATCCTGACGAGATGTTTGCGATAATGGACAAGGATAGAGGAGAATGGGTAAACCAATGGACAATCTCTTTGCGTATATTTGATAAGGCTTTCGAGCGTGTAGAGGCTATTAGGGATATTAGAAAACGTATTGAGGAGTCCCACAAACAAGATCAGTTCTTTGCGGGTTACGTATTGGATGCAGTAGCCGAAGAATATCAAGATGCTCAAGGTTCTAACGAGGCAGAGAGTCTTTATCGTTCATTATCCGTATTCGATGTAAAATCAAACATTCAGTTGGGTGTATATGATAAGTGTGATGCTCAATTGGCAGTACTGGCAAATATTGTTTCTCGTGGCCTTCCGACGAAAGCTCCTATATTTGTAGAAGACACGTTCTCAAGCTTATTTGGTATTTCACAAAAACCTGTAGAAGGGGCAATACTTAATTATAAATCAACTCATTCTATTTCTTCTGAACAAATCTATGAAGCCTTACACATTATAGACCCACGTTTTAATACTGAATACTATAATGGAGATATGTTGGAAAGTAGCTTTGAAAAAGGCTTCATTGAGCATACCTTAAAGAACAGTGAAAACGAGTATTTGATACAGGTTCTTGAACCTCATCGTCCTCTTTCGACAATTGTTGACATTCCTGACAGCAACTTTCACAAAGAACAATGTGTGGACTTTGCTATGAATATACCGTATGGCAAGTCTCTTACAGGCTTTATAATAGAGAAAGGCGGTAAGCTTTATCACAGTAATATCTTCCAACGGCATCGTGATGAACAACAGGGCGATGATATTACAACACAAGGCGAGAGGACATACGACATAAAAGAGTTGAAGGCTAATTCTTTCCTTCACAGTTGGAGAAAAGAGGAATCAACGGGTCGGTATCTGCAGATATTAGAGGCAAATTGCAAGAAAGAATTGTCTGGGACGTGGAATGAAACCCTACAGATTGTGCTTTGTCCGTTGGCAATAGCAAGACTTGAACGAGTCCTAATAGAGGCTTTAATGGCAGGATGTCTTAAGAAAGGCGCTACAGAGTGGAATGTTGCTGTCGTAGAACGCGACCTACCTTGTGCGGCGTTAGCCGTAGAGGTTTTGCAAGAAAAGATTAGGAACATCTATTCTCTATCAGGGAAAAGCAATCCTTTGCCCAGCATTAATCTTTGTATTGTCTCTACTGCTGAGTTTGCTGAGTCACCCTTACACTTGGAGCAGACGGTTAATTTGGAGATACCCCACAAACATTTTGATGTTTGCGTGGATATCTCTATGTTATTGCGTGATAATATTGATGCCCTTCCACTTACTATCAAGGCTGATGCTGTTTATATCGTTCGTTCTTCTCACTATCAGAAGAGACATCGAACTATCTGTTCTGCAAAGAACATTCAATATCCTCCGTTGGTAGTCAAAGATACTACTGGTAAATATGTTAACATACCAGAACGTGAAAATGTCTTGACTTATTTCCTACGTGACATCTTCCGTAAACCTTCCTTCCGACCAGGACAGTTGCCGATTATCAGTCATTCTTTGGCAGACAAAACGACTATCGGACTACTTCCTACGGGTGGTGGAAAATCTCTGACTTATCAGATTTCATGTATATTACAACCCGGTGTATCGATTATAGTTGACCCATTAGTATCATTGATGGTCGACCAAGTTAGGGGATTACGCAGTGTTAGAATAGATGCCTGCGAATGTGTTAACAGTGGTATGAGTAGTAGGGAGAAAGCCGAAAAGCTGAATATGTTGCAGCGGGGAGCCGTACTATTTATGTTGCTATCTCCTGAGCGGTTTATGATGCCAAACTTCCGAGAAAGTTTGGTTTCAATGACCGAGAAGAACCATGTCTATTTCTCTTATGGTATCATAGACGAGGTGCATTGTGTCTCAGAGTGGGGTCATGACTTCCGCACATCCTATCTTCATTTGGGCAGGAACATGATTAACTTCATGCACACAAAGTCTAAACGCCCGTTGTCTATCATCGGACTTACTGCGACGGCCTCTTTTGATGTGTTAGCCGATGTCGAACGGGAACTTACTTTAGGGGGTAATCTGACAATTGACAGCGAAGCGATTGTCCGACCAGAGAATGACGCACGCCCTGAATTGACCTATCGTATCATAGAGGTAAAAGCAAACTTTGACTCGATAAAAGAAGATGAAAATCCTTATTTACTGAATGCGAATGTTGATGAGTGGAAACTCAGAGATATCGTAGCCGACGCTAAGATAAAAGAGATGTCTGTGCTTCTCGATACCATACCTTCGCAACTCGAGGAAATGAACAGACACAACGCAGAATGTGCGCTGGAGTGTTTCGATAAAGAGAGCTTCTATAATTCCGACGAAGAAAACAAATACCCTTATGCAGGAATCATTTTCTGTCCTCATGCTAAGGGAACCTTTGGAGTAAACGATAATGATAAGGGAACTCGAGCAGGTATCTCTAATGTCCTAAAGTCAAAAAAGGAGAAGTTAAAGATTGGTACTTTCGTGGGGGGTGACAAACCTTCTGGAGCTATGGCGTCATTCAATAATAATGACATGAATTTAATGGTAGCCACAAAGGCCTTTGGTATGGGTATTGACAAACCAAACATCCGCTTTACCATTAACGTTAACCATCCTTCGTCCATAGAAAGTTATGTTCAAGAAGCTGGACGTGGGGGGCGCGACAAGAAGAATGCTATTTCTTATATTCTTTACGAACCTACGGAATTTATCCATCTGACCATGGATAAAATAAATGACATCCGATTCTATATGGGAGAGGATGACCCTCGTTGGCTTTGGAATTATAATAATCGATATGTTCTTTCCGATGATTTCCCTTCCTTTTGTAAGAAGGCAGGGGGAACGGACGAACAGGTTAAGAAGCTTGTCGACATAATTCATAGGAATGGTTATCTTGAGAATGTTGATAAAGGCATCGACCTGTGGTTCCATAACAATTCATTCAGAGGCTTGTTGAAGGAGAAAGTTATTCTCCATGAACTGACTGATCGCATCTTGAATATAAAGCCAACTTATGTCGTGGAGATACAAGGGAAGTTACGTGAAATCATGGGTAATGACGACATCTGCTTGAAGGTTAATCTGAAGAAGGATACTATCACTATTTTCTCTAAGGAAGATAGTAAAAGACAGTATGGCTATGTCTTCTTGAATTCGTTGCGTCCGTCCTACAATTATGTTGGGTTTGAATATGGCGTATGTGTAAACGTTACAAATGCACTTATTAATATTCTTTCAACTTACTCAGACCATTCAGCAACAGGACTTCTCACTCCATTGGAGGGGGGAAGCAACCTAATGGCTGGTATTTACCACGCTATGTCTCAAGCTGACAAAGATGGGTATGTCTATGTAACGGTATCATGGGAAAATCAAATAAAACAATCCCCAGATAGTTTCGACGCAATGTTGAAAGCTGAAATTACAAATATTGCTAAGAAACAAAACTGGAAAGACATAGATGAAAACAGATATGGAGCACTACAAACAAATAAGATAGGGGACTTCAACGATTTGCTTACGCAGATTGCAAAATGTTCCAACGACCCAAGATGGTTATGTTATCATGCTGACAAGGCTACATATCAGAAACTAAAATTTATCTTTTACCAGAAGCGAGACAAAGACGATACCGATAAGGCTATCTATCGACTTTGTTGTATAGGACTGGTGGAGGACGTTACCATTGACTATCTTTCAGAAACCTATGAGCTTAAGATACGTAACCGTTCAGACCAAGAGTTCCGGCAGTGTATGCTCGATTTCTTCATGAAATATTACTCTTCGGAGCAAGCTGAGAAGAAGGTCGCTGAGATTGATAATCAGAATGGACGTAACTACCTCGATAAGTGTTTGGGCTATCTGACGGCTTTTGTCTATACTAACTTGGAGAAGAAACGTTATCGTGCCATTGATGATATGCGTATTGCCTGCGAAGATAGTATCACCGAGAGACATAATAGTGGCAATGATGAATGGCTGAAGGAGTTCATTCATCTGTACTTTAACTCTAAATATGCACGCAAAGGCTACAAGTTTGGGAATAGGCATTATTCGCTTATGGAAGATACTGACGAACAGGGACTGGATGGCTTTGACGTCGTAGAGAAATATATACGGGCCATGACGGAGGATGGATCTGGCAGCGAGGTCGATAATGTCAAACATCTCTATGGTGCAACATTACTTTGCCTGCGTGCTCATCCTGAAAATGCTGCACTGCAGTTATTGCTTACTTATTGTATCACATTCCTTGGTGCTGGAAACAATGAAACATTAAAATCAACGGCCTATAACAGTTATATTGAAGGGTTTATGACGCTTTACAGAAACATAGGGAATGATATGTGGACCTTACTTGAAGTGTTTAATAAAAAACTCCGTACAAAAGTTCACGATGCTTACATTCAAGACGAAATCTTGGATAAAGGTAAGGACACTATTATGCTTTTCATTCATGAAGAGACTTTTAATAAGATTACGAAGAAATATTTAAATAAATAACTATGGCATACGACATAAATGTCGCATTAGAGCGACTCGAGAAGAATCTCCAAGACATCAGTTCTGCTAAGCAACAGGTTGAAGACACGGTCAACGCAAGTTCACAACTACAGAACGTTGTCAATAATTATGTTGCATCTATTAATGATGTCCTACAGGAAACATTACGCCTGAAAGAGGAAATCGGTAAGATGGGAAATCAGAAAGTAACAGAAATTAAAGAGGCTGTTACTGCTATAGAGGCCAATTGTAACACCATTATTACAGAGTTCAAGAAAGATACTTCTGACATACTTGCTGATTTTGTTTCGCAGAATAATAAGCTTGCTAAAAGTAGTGAAGTATTAAACACTTTCAAGAAGAAAATAGAACAGTCGATAGACATGTCGTCTGACTTAATTACAAAATTAGAACATACAATAGAAATAACAGCTGCATTAAAGACCAAGCAGGACAAGATTTCTACAGATGTCCTTTCCATCCATAATAGCCTGAAAGAAAGTTCAGAAAGTATTTCCAAGCAGTGTGATCAGCTTTCACAGAGGGTAGAAGCCAGTAGGACTATGCTCGCTGATGCTATGAGTAAGGAGTTTCGCAGACTCTTTATTCAAACAGAAGATATTAAAAGGAATATAAGTAAAAACGAGGTTGCCATCGAGAATTTAGGTAAGCAGAACGCTGACTTAATTACAAAATTAGAACATACAATAGAAATAACAGCTGCATTAAAGACCAAGCAGGACAAGATTTCTACAGATGTCCTTTCCATCCATAATAGCCTGAAAGAAAGTTCAGAAAGTATTTCCAGGCAGTGTGATCACCTTTCACAGAGGGTAGAAGCCAGTAGGACTATGCTCGCTGATGCTATGAGTAAGGAGTTTCGCAGACTCTTTATTCAAACAGAAGATATCAAAAGGAATATAAGTAAAAACGAGGTTGCCATAGAGAAATTAGGGAAGCAGATCGCTGACCAGTATGCATCGAACCGTAAGAATATCCTAATTAATCGCTGGTTAATATTGATTGCTATTCTTGCCCCATTTGTCTTAAAGGTCATCAGATTTATTATTCATAAGTTCTGAGAGTGCTTGCTGTCATCACAGATGCCGCTACATGTAAACGCATTAGTGCTGACTGTAATACTCTTCATGATGGGCTCTCACAACAAAAGGCGGCTGCGTCCGATATGCTATTAGTGTTCTGCAGGTAGAAGAAGGGGCCTTTCTGCATTTGAGAACATGCCTTTCTTGCATCGAGAAGACGCTCTTCTTGGGTCAAGAAGGGCATGTTCTCGAATGGTATGTGTAATAGTCTGATTTCTTGTGGGTTATATGCTTGAAACGATAGAGTAAAGTACAAATATGCTTACATGAGAAAACGTGACAAAAGAAAGTATGCTAAGGATATAGCCTAAATGGTTGTTAAGATACTTATGTCGTATAAAAAGTATATTAAAACAATGACGACAGATAACGCTACTAAACGTTGCTTGTCATGTAATAATAACCAAGGTGGCAATACACGAAAGTCTACATCGTAGGCAGTTAAGCCTCAAAACAGAAAGGAGCTATTGTAAACGAGAATGGACTTATCTGATAGTATATAGCTTAAGGAAATTGTTTCAAAGAATATTTACATCAGAAATGAGAAAAATCATGTAGCTGATTAACATGAAACTAAGAATTTTTTTTGAAGTTTGTATCACCAGTTCAATGCTTTTATAAAAAGAATACTTAAATTTGTACTTACTTGTTGAATCTGCCTTTTAGAACACCACAGGACTGCTTTTACGAACTAATTAAGTAAATTTGCACTTGCTTGTTGAATTCACGAGGTAGGTTAGCCAAACAAAAGTGTTAACTCTTTTCCATATCTTTAATGTTGAATACACATAAGAATGATGTTAAAAATAATGGTGAGACAGCCTCGTATGTGCACTATGAATAGCTTCGTCACCAAAAATCGTGGCTTATCAGTCGCCTAAAATCAATTGATGGGAATAGAAGAGGAGTTGGATTGTCCCAACTCCTTTTCGGTTGTGTATGAATCTGGTGGTGGTAGAGTTGAGTGTTGAGGCACTACAGTCGTTGGAGGAGGATAGCGAGTAACCCACTGCTGTTTAGCGAATTTGCTAAATACCAGTGGGCTTTCTCTTAGGCTGTCAATCCTTATAAGACGGATATCTTGTTCTCAAATTGTTGAGAAGAGGAATATTGTTATAAGGAAGATATTACTCCAAGGTTGATGAGTTCGGTTTCAACATTATTGATATTTATATTACTATGTAGTAATATCGGTGTTTGTTTTCCATTGTTTTGCTGTTCGATATTATATAAAGCTCCATCACTTGCCGTTAATCGAATGAGGTTGCCATTAGGCATGATGAAATCAACGTGTGCCCCAAGCTCATCGGCTGTAGAGGTTAGGCAAGTAGAGGTAACTCCGTTTGTCAGTAATCTTTTCTCATAAGCGAGATATGTTGTTAATAATTCGTAGCGATAAACTGTCCGAAATGTATTTGACCGGAAATAATAGGCATGGCCTCCTGGTGCCGTGTACACATATCTGCCATTGGTACGAACAAAGTTGAAAATGTTTATTAATGTCTTTGGATTGTCAATATTAACGATATAATATTGCCAATCAGATACACTGTATTTTGTCTTGTTTGTTTTAATGATTTCTCTTAATAAATCCTCAAATGAGCGATGCGTGTTTGTAGGCTGTAGCCATAAATCAATCATCTCTTTAAACAATCTACCGTAACACTTTGTAGAAGGGTCAAGTCTTCGTAGATATTGTTTCCAGCTGAAATCTCTATTATTGTTCAATCTGCCCAGACTGCCTAAATGGTTTCTCAGGTTGTGACGATAATCCTGTAGGCAAAGCATAGCTTGAAAAAGTAGTGCATCAACAGGACCCTCTTCGGGTAAAGGATTGAAGAAAATCTGATTAAGCCGGTCGACATATTCATCAAATGCAGTCTTGTCATAAGATTGGTTTTTGAATGACCATGAGAGAGGAGCTATTATTTGTCCCCATAAATAAAAATTGTTTTCGGCTTTTAGGATACTTTCCTCCCAAGCACTTGCAGGTACTCCGTTTGTGCCATTAATCCTTAATTCAGCCTTGATTGCTTCCTCGTCAAGTCGTGCTTGTTCTTGTCTATAGGCATTGTTCTTTATATAGTCTTTGATTAATAACAGGATGTCTTGTTTATTATTAGTCCTATAATTCGTTTCATACTCCGTCAGCCATTTGTCAATAGCAGTGATTGAGGTTCTAACATCATTAAAGTTATCTAATCCTGAGTTCTTGTTATCAGAATTATATACATTACGAATAAAACGCATCCAGTCTATGAAATTAGCTTTCTCCGTGGTGTCCTTGTCTATAACTTGAGATGGTGCAATACGTAGATAAGCTAACATAGCATAAATCATGACACGTGTATTATGTGTAGGACTGTCAATCATGTACATGTCCATTAATGTTGAGGTGTTTGCTCTGTTTAGCTGTGGAAGGAGGTAAGAAGCGTCATGCCATCCTTTTGAATCCTCATAGAGCAGGTTCTGCATATCGTTATATATGCTTTGAAAGTCCATCTTAGAAAAATTCGTATTCTCTAAGGAGCGTTCGTATCGCACATATTCAACATATCTGTCAATGACTTTGTTAACGCTTCCTCGTCCTGAAATAGAATTTTCAAACAATGACTTATAATCTTTTACAGTAGTGTTATTAACCTGTGTTCCTTCTATGTTCGTTGCGAAAAAAGACTTTCCAGCAATTCGGATGAGGAGTTTCTCAAGTTTCTTCTCAACTTCTCTTACATTCTCGAGCTTTGGAGAAGGACCAATCATTGAGTTATCCCAACAGTAGTCTATCCAATTTCCGTCAATAGCATTCCTCCAATCATTTGCTAATTTATCGTGTGATGTTGGTAAGCCTTGTTGCTCCATCTCTTCTTCAAGTGTTGACTTGAGGATTTCAAAACTGGTAAGTGCTTTGCCACGTGCATTCATCTTCTCAAAAAGCTGGTCGCCGTCACAATCGAGATTGTCAAGAAGTAAAAAGGTTATGTCATCAAGTCTTGCATTAGCCTCGATGCCTGAAGCATAGTCTAATCCGCGTTCATGGAGATAATGAACGGTTGTCTCCAAGACTTTAATCATAGAACGGATGTTAGGATCATCATGCCAATCCCATTTGAATGTGCTGAGGGCTTGCATATACACGAATAGGGACGGTATCGGTAATAATGGGAAACGTAATCTGTTTGTGATTGGGTCCACAAGTCCATTGGCATCTTTTGCAGAATTCCACTTCTCTTTTTGCTGGGTGTTAAAGCTTTTTATTTCTTTACGCTTAGCTTCCCATTCTGAAATCAAAGTATCTGCTTGTTGGTTTACTAACCAATGACAAAATTCCTCACTGGTGTCACGTGTTTCATAAATAAAGAGTGAGTGATGATTGTCGCACAAGTCAGCACTCCTGCCAAACAGCCAGTATAGCAGGAATAATGTAGTCAGACGTTGTTGTCCATCAAGCGGCTCGAATGCTATATGGGGATGTAATTGAGTATTCTGCCACCCATTTCCAGATAAGTTCTTACCATTAGAACGCATGTAACCATAGATGAAATCAAAAGACAGGCTCGGTCGGAGGCCATACACGACATCTAAAATATCATTGAGAAGGCTATGCCTCTTTCGTTCAATTGATTCTGTTTCACGTCCTTCAGCATAGTCTCGTTGAATCTTTGGTATTCGTACAGGAATATTGCGTACACTGTTTCCTGATTGTGTCTGACCATTTGGTAAGGTCATAGTCCATGAAAAAGTACGGTGAAGGAGTGTTTGTAAATTATAATAAGCCATATCAGATGATTATTTTAATTGATTCTTTTATTGCGTTGGTATAATCTCTCTGGTCTTCGGCCTGCCATCGCATCATACTGAAGGCAGATACATTTTTCTGGGGATTTGAGTAATATTTCAAGAACATATACTTTGTACACAGAGGGATGTATGCTCCTTCTTGATCACTTCTTTTTATTGTGCGCAACTTCTTTGGGAAGAGTGCATTCTTATATTCTCTGTTGATAGATGAGTTAAGAAGCGTAAGGTTTCCTATAGAATCCTTGTTGGCCATTGATTTTGAACTATCACCACAAGCATAGTAATTCTCCACTTCTGTTCTGTAAGGCTTGAATTTGTTCCCTACATCCTTGTTCCAATTTTTCTTGAAATCCTTTAGTAGCAGGATACCCTTGATGATGAGTTCCCTTGCTGCAACTGCTGATTGGGTGAAATGACCTTGGGCATCCGTCTCTCTGCGGTCAACCCACAAGCATGGGATGGCATGTTCGATGATCCATCCTTTCTTTTCGTCTATCTTCTCGATAGGATTATCCGTCTGCGAGTTCACATGTTCTACGTCATAAGAATTGTCACGGTAGAGGTCAAAAGGGAACTTTTGTCCAAACTTGTCGCAGGTCAGGACATTAAAGAGGAGTAATATCTTTCTAATCTTATTAAAAGATTCACGTTCTTGATAGCTTAGTTCTTCTAAATCCTCTATACAGGAAAGTTTTAGATTGGCCTTGATAAGATCTGTCAAGCTTTGAGAATGACTCAATTTATTGTAGATTTCTGACATTTTCTCTCCACAGTCAACGAGATAGCCTATATAGTTGTGTTTATGAACATCTTCATGCCACTTACAGAGTGTATCGAAAAACATCTTGATTTCAGTCCATAGTGACTCTACCTGTGCAGGGTTAGGTGTGGTAAGAAGATTGTGCATCTTGTCATAATAGTAGCGATATGAAGTGCTGGTCTTACCACCCTTACAGTCCTTTATGAAATCGAAGAGCAGGTCCATACGGTTGCTGTAATCTTTGTCTTTAGGCGAGATCATCTTCCAGAAACCATCATTTTGGAATTTCTTCCCCATTTCGTCCCATTTCCTTACGAGTGTCTCTGAAGTCATGAGCGAACTTCCTGACGATGGCGATAACTTGATGCAGAGTAGGAAAAGGGCTTTGATGAGTTCGGAATCTGTCAGACTAATCTTTCCTCGATTTAGTCGGTTAAAGACTTCAATATCGTGAATGTGACTTCCTGACAATGTCGTATCTGGCGTAGTGATAGGTTCTACATTATACCAAATGAAGATGGCTCGTAGATTAGGGGGAGTAGACGAACCGCGAGATGCGTCTTCGTAGACGAGTAGCTCCTTTATCTTGTCTTGCAGAGCTTGGTTGTTTGATAGCTCATCATTATACCATCGTTCAATCCTGTCCTTGGCTTTTCTAATAAAGTAGCTGTCTAAGTTATGTGCCGGGGAAGGGTAGTTGTAGTCTGGGGAGGATGGGTTATAGGATATTTTTGAGAAATCAAGTTGCTTTCTGTTTTCATATTTCAAGGTGTAAAGGGGGAGGTTGGAATTTGCATATAACTTCTCCTTGATACATCTCAAAATAAGAAGCATTGTTGTTAAACGCTGTTGTCCGTCTAATACGTCCCACTCGTAGCTGCCGCCCTGGACAACTTTGGGCTTTACCATAAGCGGCTGAAGATAATAATTGGCTTTCTTATTTATGTTCGTTTTCACAAAGGAAGTGAGGTCGTTAAGTAGGTCGTCAACTTGCTTAACAGCATTATTTGTGACTCCTACTTCTGATGATTCCCATCTATATCCCCGTTGATACGACGGAATGGAGAAGCTGAAGCTGCCTGTTAATAACTCACTTACAGGCATTTCAATAGGATTAGAGTATCCTACAATATTGCTTGTTTTCGTTAAATCCATAATTAATTGGTTCTTAAATTATTTTCTAAAAGAATTCTTTTTAGGCACAGTTGTCTTCGAGAATAGGATTGTAAACGTTGCTTTTATCGTGAGGTTTAATGGCGACCTTGCTGTTTCACCAATAATACTCAGTTTTTACATCCATTCTTTTCCTTGGTTTGTATCATCCGTTTCATTTATTGGGAAAATTGATCTTGAACTTTACTTTCTCGAAGAATGTAAGCCTATCCTTATTAGTTCCTCGTCTTGTCGTAGCGAGTTGTCTATATGTATTTATCTTTGTAATATTTTGATTTAAGTTTTAATACTCAGTACATGAGCCACGGAAAGGTTGCTCTGGAGTCTACCATGTCGCAGCAGTCACGTATCTTAATGATGGAGATGAGTGCAGATTAAGCCACAGACAGGACAAAAGTACAAATAAAATCCTTCAGTCCCTGCGATTTTAATGATTATTTTCTGTAATGGATTATATTTGGTTAGAACAGTCCCTACGGGCCTACTCTTTCCTCATTAATCAATCTTTTTTCGCTTCTATCCTGACAACATCCTCTTTGTCTTACATGTTGATGTCCAATACCTATGTTATATACAGTTTACTATATATAATCCACGAATACTTAATGTATATGTCTGCAAATACCCCTAATGCCCCGATATGCGCTTTATACGTGTTACTACGAATTACACTAATGCCCCGAATACGAGCCTTATACGTGTTACTACGAATTACGCTAATGCCCCGAATATGGGCTTATACGTGTTACTTATCACTTGTACTTGCTCGCTGGTGAGTTTTTTCTCTCACAGAGCGCACAGAGTTCACTGAGCCTTTTTGCGCACGTTTCGAGCCCACAGAACGCCTTCGGCATACAGAGTTCACAGAGCGTTACTGCCAAAGATGGCTGTAAGGTTCTGTGAAATCGGTTGACTTAATGTCTCTGTGAAAGTTTGTTTGTTCTGTTTTTCTGTGTAAATCTGTGAGAGAGAAGATTGTCGTTTGTGAGAGAAGGAAATGTCGTTTGTGAGAGACGGGAAACTAACTATGTAAATAGAAAATGTAAGGATATTTCGCTAACCATTCTCCTCTTTTTTCAAATAAAGGCCTGGCTTGATGCAAGAAGAGGGCTTTCAATGTTCGAGAACATGGCTTTCTTGTTCCATGAAGGGCGTCTTCTGCAAGCAAGGAGGGCATATACTCAAATGCTAAATGTAATTCGCTGATTTCTTGTGGGTTATATGCTTGGTTGTAAATGATAATGTTTACTTGTCTTGAGGTAGTTAGTTTGGTGATATGTAATGATTTTTCACGACAGAGAAGACTTGTTGCAGGGAGAGGGAGGGGACTACGAAGCAGTGCCTTGTAGGCTTGAACAGCAGGACACGGAGGGGTGAACGGTTGGGGTAGAGGGAGGGGCCGCTATCTTTCTGACCTTTGTGTGTTCTGTTCATCTGTGTTCTTCTGTGAGAAAGAGAACGCACCCTCCATGTGAGAAAGAACGCTTGAGATTCGCTGGGGAGTTTTTTCTCTCACAGAGCGCACAGATTTAACAGAACTTTTTGCGCACAGTTTCGAGCCCATGAGGAGGTGGCCCCTCCCCCAACCCCTCCCCCGCAGGGAGGGGCGTGATATGTGAGGTTACCCCTATTGGGCTGCTTGCATACTTCGTAAAGGTTTTTTCTCTTACAGAGCGCACAGAGTTCACTGAGCCTTTTGGCACACGTTTCGAGCTCACAGAACGCCTTCGGCATACAGAGTTCACAGAGCGTTACTGCTAAAGGTGGCTGTAAGGGTCTGTGAAATCGGTTGACTTAATGTCTCTGTGGGCCTTTGTGAAATCTGTTCTTCTGTGTTTTTCTGTGAGAAATAGAACGCTCCCACTGTATGATACAACACACAAACAACACGCTGGGGAGTTTTTTCTCTCACAGAGCGCACAGAGTTCACTGAGCATTTTTGCGCACAGTTTCGAACTCACAGAACGCCTCCGACATACAGATATCACAGAGCGTTACTGCCAATGAAGATACCAATAAGGAGGCAAAAGCAGCCTACATCCAGCCCATAGGGGTATCTCGGTGATCACTCCCCTTCCCTTCGGGGGAGGGGTCGGGGGAGGGGCCGCTATCTTTCTGGCCTTTGTGTGTTCTGTTCATCTGTGTAAATCTGTGAGAAAAAGTACGCACCCACTCGATGAGATAAGGCCTATGAGACTCGCAGGGGAGTTTTATCTCTCACAGAACTCACAGATTTAACAGAACTTTTCCACCCACGTTTCGAACTCACAGAACGCCTTCGGCATACAGATATCACAGAACGTTTAAGCTAAAGGTGGCTGTAACGTTCTGTGATATCGGTTGACTTAATGTCTCTGTGGACCTTTGTGTGTTCTGTTCATCTGTGTTCTCTGTGAGAAAAAGAACAATTGCGAGACTCGCTGGGTAGGTTTTTTTCTCACAGAACTCACAGATTTAACAGAGCATTTTTGCGCACAGTTTCGATCTCACAGAACGCCTTCGGCATACAGAATTCACAGAACGTTACTGCCAAAGATGGCTGTAAGGTTCTGTGTAATCGGTTGACTTAATGTCTCTGTGGACCTTTGTGTGTTCTGTTCTTCTGTGTAAATCTGTGAGAAATATAACGCACCCACTCGATGAGATAAAGCCTATGAGACTTGCTGCGGAGTTTTTTCTCTCACAGAGCTCACAGATTTAACAGAACCTTTTTGCGCACTATTTCGATCCCACAGAACGCCTTCGGCATACAGAGGTCACAGAGGCCTTTCAACTAACATTGGCTGTAAGGTTCTGTGAAATCGGTTGACTTAATGTCTCTGTGGGCCTTTGTGTGTTCTGTTCATCTGTGTTCTTCTGTGAAAAAAAATATGTCATTCTTCTTTTGTCATTATGTCATTATGTCTTCAAAACCATACCCTGTCTCCCTTTGTCATTATGTCATTCTGTCTAAAAAACCACACCTGTCTCCCCCCGTCCCCCTGTTATTCTGTCTTCAAGACCACCCCTTCTGTTACTCCTGTCCTCATGTTACTCTGTCTTCAAAATTACCCTGTCTCCTTTGTCTTTATGTTACTCTGTCTTAAAGAATTATCCTGTCTCCCCCCGTCCCCTGTTATTCTGTCTTCAAGAAATACCTTGTCTGGCTACTTATATTACTACATATATCCTGCTTGCGATCGGCTTTTTTGTGTTGTACCTTTGCATCGTCATCAGGAATGAAAACGGTGACAGGCTGGGCATCAGACGACTGGCGGGGCTGAGGAGGACGAGGCTGTCGGTGGGAGATGGACCAGACTATGAGAAGTCAAACAATCTATTATATATAAGGTATATGATGAACGATAATCTTTTTAGCGAGATAGACCTTAGCGAACGACTCTCACCACACTTCACGGTGGGCGAGATGATGCGCTCGGGTGAGGCCGTGAAGCGGCGGATAAAGAACGTGCCTAAGACGGAGGGGCGCGATGGTGAGGTGCTTCGCGAGGAGGTGATGGAAAATCTCAAGGCCCTTTGTGCGTGTGTGCTCGAACCCCTCCGTCGTCGTGTCGGCCGTGTTATTGTCACGAGTGGCTACCGTTCGCCGGTGCTGAATAAGGCCATTCATGGGGCATTCGACTCCCAACACCTGCGGGGTGAGGCGGTGGATATCCACGTCACAGGGGCAGAGATGTGTCGAAAATACGCTGCTATACTTCGTCAAACAGACTTCGATCAGATGATTTTGGAGCCGTTGGAGGCCACCTGTAAGCGATGGATCCACATCAGTTATAGGCGGGATGGGAGGAACAGACACCAGATTCTCGGGGAGAAATAGGCGTCAGAGCGAGGGCAAAACAATTCACTTTTTTGTCGCCGAAACGGTGGGGTAGGCCCTTCAAGACGCTGAACAGTAATATTTTAATTATTTACGTGAATATCTTTTCATATTTTTAATCCTTTATGTTTATGGTGAAGTATGTTTTTACGTTTTTGTGTTTTCCAACTTTTACCTTTATATTTTTATACGTTTTTAGGCTTTTGCTTGTTTAGTTATTTGTCTTTTTACATGTTTACTTGTTCGCTTGTTTATGTGTTTACTTGTTTACTCGTTTACGCATTTACATGTTTACTTGTTCACTTGTTTACTTAATTTTACACTTTTTTGTCGCAGTTACTTTCCGTGCAGATGTCCCTCCCCTCAATCCGTGGTGAGGGGAGGGCGGAGTGGAGAGGCAGATGACAGGCATGCAAGCCATTGTTTAGAATAGGTCATGAACTATGCATAGATGTCCTTAATTTAATTGTTTCACTTATTAAAATCATTCAAGTTATGTCAATCAAATTCCGTATGTATCAAGACAATCGTAGTAACAGTAAGCACAAGGGGTATTGGTATGCTCGCGCAATCAGTCCCGACCTTGTTGGTGTGAAAGACCTTGCTAATCGTGTGAGTGCCCGTTGCACCGTCACAGAGCCTGATATTCTGGCAGTTATCAGTGCGTTGGTGTTCGAAATGAACCAGGTGCTCAAGGCCGGTAACCGTGTGAAGCTCGACGGATTGGGAACCTTTCGTGTGGGCATCCATTCATCTGGTGTTGAGAAGGCAAAGGACTTCAATCCACAGCGCGACATCTTTGGTGCTCACGTTATCTTTGTCCCTGCGGTGAGGGTGGACGCTTCTCATCGTCGTGTCAACAAACTTCTCGACGGTTTGCGAGTGCAGGAGGCTGAGCAGTATGACTCGCCTATCGCTGCTGCCAAGCCTAAGAAGGGCAGCAAGAAGGGCGGTAAGGACAAGACCTCAACGCCATCAGCGGGTCCTGTGGCTGGTGAGTCTACCCCGACGGGCGAGTCTCATGCGTAGTCGATGAGGCTTGAGCCGATGGATGTAGTGGCCGTTCTGGGTCGCTAAGTCGTTGAGGCTGAGCGTTGAACGACGGTCGCAACCGAGCGAAAGGGGGTGGGGGAGAGCCGACGAAGCTCCTCCGCTCCTTATTAATATATCGTCATTAACCTTACAGTTCCTGCCTGTGATGTGTCGGTGTAGTCCGTTCGCTATGAGCGTGTTAGAGCGTTTCTTGGGATGTGTTGGACCGTTTTATGAGACATGTTAGAATGTTTTATGGATCGTGTTGGACCGTTTTATGAGACATGTTAGAATGTTTTATGAATCGTGTTGGACCGTTTTATGAGACATGTTAGAATGTTTTATGAATCGTGATGGACCGTTTTATGAGACATGTTAGAATGTTTTGTGAATCGTGATGGACCGTTTTACGGGATGAGTTAGAGCGTTTCATGTGACGTGACGAGCATCGACAAGCATGGAGGAATTGTTCAAAACCATTGTTTACAATTATGAATAAACCAGTTTGGAAGAATATCTTGCATATTCTTATCACTATTCTTACAGCGTTGGCAACCACCTTGGGCGTTACTTCTTGTATGTAGAACGCATCCATAACTCCCTCGTTTTGAGTCTGTTCAGCCGTTAGCAATTGCCGACAAGGCGTGGTTGTGTGGTGAATCTCGTATGTAGAAATCACCCACAACTCCCTCGTCTTAAGTCTGTTCGGTCGTTAGCGGCTGCTTAGAAGACTTGGTTGTGTAGTGTATCTTATACTTAAAATGCTTCAACAACACACCTGTCTTGAACTTAGACAGTCGTTATCGGTTGCTTAGAAGACTTGGTTGTATAGTGTATCATATACTTAAAACGCTTCAACAACACACCTGTCTTGAACTTAGACAGTCGTTATCGGTCACTTATAAGACTTAGTTGGTTGGTTGTATCTCTTTCTATCACAGACGGTTATGAAGCTGTCGACCGACACAAACGTAGGTTATGTGCGACTTTATGGGAGGTTTTCCCCGACAGTATCGTAGTTTATGTGCGACAATAAGGGAGGCTTTTTCCTGTTTTGTCGACAAATAGGGAGGTGCAAGGCGACGGCTGGGGAGGAAAGAGGGGTGTGTTGTCTCTTTTCTTTACAATTATCTTGTTTTTGCTTTGTTATAGTGTTCTTTTATCGGTTACTAATTTGTTTCCCACTTTATTTGGCCTTTTTATTTGTCTTTGCAATGTGTTCTAAGTCAAATAAATAGCCTGTGGTGCGACAGATTAGTAACCTTTTTCGTTTTATGAAGAGCGTTGTTTGGCGACAAAAAAGTAACATGATAAAAAAGCAGGACAGTTCCTTCTCTTATAGAAATCACAGCGGCCTCACCCGCGAAACGAGTGGCCCCTCCCCCGGCCCCTCCCCCGTAGGGAGGGGAGTAGTATGTGAGGTTACCCCTACAAGACTGCCATTAAGGGACATAACGAAGCCTACATCCTTTTTATAGGGGTATCTCGGTGATTACGCCCCTCCCTTTTGGGGAGGGGACGGGGGAGGGGCCATCATCTTTCTGCCTCCTGTGTGTTCTGTTCATCTGTGTTTTTCTGTGAGAAAAAGAACGCACCCTCTCGACGAGATTAGGCCTATGAGACTTGCTGCGGAGTTTTTTCTCTCACAGAGCGCACAGAGTTCACGGAGCTTTTTGGCGCACTATTTCGAACTCACAGAAGGCCTCCGGCATACAGAGTACACAGAGCGTTACTGCCAAAGTTGGCTGTAAGGTTCTGTGAAATCGGTTGACTTAATGTCTCTGTGAAACCCTTTGTGTTCTGTTCTTCTGTGTATTTCTGTGAGAAATAGAACGCTCCCACTGTATGATACAACACACAAACAACACGCTGGGGAGTTTTTTCTCTCACAGAGCACACAGATTTGACAGACCCTTTTTGCGCACAGTTTCGAGCCCATGAGGAGGTGGCCCCTCCCCCTTCCCCTCCCCTGTAGGGAGGGGAGTGAAATGTGAGGTTACCCCTATGGGGCTGCCAATATGAGGATAAACCGAAGCGTACACCCTTGTTATAGGGGTATCTTGGTAATCACGCCCCTCCCTTTGGGGGAGGGGAAGGGGGAGGGGCCTCTGCCCCACAGAGGGCCTTCGGCATACAGAAAACACAGAGTGTTACTGCTATCGCTGGGGTGATAACTGTGAGAGGTGAGGCGCAGTAGAATGATGAAAAACCCTTACAACCTACCAAGTTAGCCACCCTCAATATAAGCAGATGTCATTGCCTATAACCGAGGATATAACCCACAAGAAATCAGTGTGTTACGTTTTGCATTCGAGTATATGCCCTTCTTGCTCGTAGAAGACGCCCTTTTTGACGCAAGAAGGGCATGTTCTTGAACGTAGAAGAGCCTCCTCTTGTTGCATACTCGGCCTTTTCTCGAAAAGAGAAAGGAACAGTCTGCAAAATATCTTGACATTTTCTATTTACATGGTTAGTATTCTTTTACTCAGGGAGGACCTCTTTTTCTCTCACAGAAGAACACAGATGAACAGAACACACAGGGTTCAAAGCAAGTAGTGGCCCCTCCCCCTTCCCCTCCCCAAAAGGAAGGGGCGTAATCACCGAGATACCCCTATTGAGTGGATGTTGGCTTCGTGATACCTCTTACTGGCAGTCTTGTAGGGGTAACCTCACATATTACGCCCCTCCCTACGGGGGAGGGGAAGGGGGAGGGGCCAGCTGGGGTTGGGGGAGGGGCCACCTCCCCCACGTGCCGACCCAAGCGTTTGAAAGCGAGTGGGAGACCGACTTTTCGATGCGAAAAGAGTATGTAAGGCGGACGTGAAGGGGCGCAGCACCTATAGCTTGTTTACTTTTCAAATGGTCAACTCGTGAACTTCTTCCCCCGTTACGATTATTTAAGTAAAATTTTTTCAGCATTGAACATTTATTGCACAAGCGTCATTTATCTTTGCAGCAACCTTACGTAACAGTCTTCTCCCCAGTAGGCTGTTGCGGTGAGGGACGATGCCACTGCCGCTCGCCGACTTCTCCTACTGACCTACAAAGTGTCACGACTAAACGAGGAGGCAGATAGATGAAACACAGTTATATAACAATCAAAAACACTAAAAGCAATGATGAAGAGAGCGAAAACTATGATGAAGACTACTCACCTCTGGAGTCAAGAGGACGAGGAACAGCTAATAAGAAAGCTCGTGAATAACTTCTGCGACCTTATCAATAGGAGCGAAGAAGAAGGACTGTATTGGACAGGACTGAAGTGCGACCTCATCGAACTTGCTCACATTGTATGGGAGACAGGTCAGCTGACCGACCATCAGGGTCGGTTGATGGACTTTCAGTCGATTGTGTGGCACATCTGTCGTGTGCTCCACGTGCGTGTCCCGTGCAATCCCTCGTCTGTGGTATCATCCGTTCGGGCCCGCAAGAACGTGCGAGTGGGGCCCCTCCGTGAACGCTACCTGCAGTTGATTGTCGATGCAAAGATACAAGACCCAATGCGTTTAGAGATTAGGCGCCGCCGTCGTTAACATGTTTGTCCGCCCTTTGTGGTGCTGCTCAGAATGGCTCTGAGCGTACTACAGGAGGCGGACTTATTATTTGATATAAGTCAATAATTAGTCGATAAAGAGATAATTTATGTCGTTTGACTTGCAAGTTATGTGTATTATTGCTAACTTTGCATCGTAATTCAAGAGAAAATTATCTGGTTACAAGGTTTAGTCTTTACAGGTAATAAAAAGATTGCTCAGGATTATTCATACAGAAAGAAGATTTGTTTAGGTTAGTAATAGATTTAGGTTTTTAGTTATATTTTAGGTAAAGATTGTAGATACATTAGCGTCGCGAGACGATAATTATTCGGAGATAACGGTAGAGCGTGTGCTCGGCCGTTTCTTTTTTTTAAATGGTTTCGATGATAAAAACACATTGTCTCTCACAGAACTCACAGTGACCTCACCCCCAGCCCCAGTTGGCCCCTCCCCCTTCCCCTCCCCCGTAGGGAGGGGAGTGATATGTGAGGTTACCCCTATTGGACTTAGCCTCACCCCCAGCCCCTCTCCGAATGGCGAGGGGAGTGATATGTGAGGTTACCCCTATTGGGCTGCTTACATACTTCGTAAAGGTTTTTCTCTCACAGAGCACACAGAGTTCACTGAGCATTTTGGCGCACAGTTTCGAGCCCACAGAAGGCCTTCGGCATACAGAGAACACAGAGCGTTACTGCCAAAGATGGGTGTTGGGTGTTGAGTGTTAGGTGTTGATGAATAGCTATAGAGGTATCGGAGTGAGTTCACGCTCCTATCAAGACACAAGCAGCGAAGGAGGGGTAACCTCGGTGATCACTCCCCTCTCCATTCGGAGAGGGGCTGGGGGTGAGGCTTCTGTTGGGTGTTAGGTGTTGAATGTTAGGTGTTAATAGAGAAATGAAAAAACCTTACAGTTCATTCAGCTAAATATTCTCTAAATAAGAGTATAACGTACTTTATGATTGCTTTTACAACCCACACGAAATCAGAAAGTTGCGAAGAACATTCGAGAATATGCTCTTCTTGCTCCAAGAAGGGCGTCTTCAACGTGCAAGAAAGGCATGTTCTCGAATGAAGAAGAGCATCTTTTTGCTCCAAGTTTGGCCTTTCGATGAAAAGAGAGGGACATGGCAACTGAAATATCTTGACAATCACTGTTGAAATGTTTAGCGTCTTACTCTTGCGAGGGTGCGTTCTATTTCTCACAGAAGAACACAGAATAACAGAACACACAAAGGTCAGAAAGATAGCGGCCCCTCCCCCGGCCCCAGCTGGCCCCTCCCCCGGCCCCTCCCCCGAAGGGAAGGGGAGTAATCACCGAGATACCCATGTGAGGTGGATGTAGGCTGCTTTTTGTCTCCTTATCGGTATCTACGATAGCTGAAACGCTCTGTGTTCTCTGTATGCCGAAGGCGTTCTGTGGGCTCAAACTGTGCGCCAAAATGCTCAGTGAACTCTGTGCGCTCTGTGAGAGAAAAATCTCCCCACGACTCTCAAGTGTTTTCTTTTTCTCACAGAAGAACACAGAAGAACAGAACACACAAAGGTTCATAAAGATAGCGGCCCCTCCCCCTTCCCCTCCCCCAAAGGGAGGGGCGTAATCACCGAGAGACCCCTATAAATAGGATGTAGGCTTCATTATGTCCTTTATTAGTAATGATAATAGCTGAAAGGTTCTGTGAACTCTGTATGCCGGAGGCGTTCTGTGAGTTCGAAATAGTGCGCAAAAATGTTCTGTAATATCTGTGAGTTCTGTGAGAGAAAACCCTCCCCAGCGAGCCTCAAGCGTCCCTTTTCTCATTGAGGGTGCATTCTATTTCTCACAGATTTACACAGAAGAACAGAACACACAGCATTTCACAGAGACATTAAGTCAACCGATATCACAGAACGTTACAGCTAATCTTAGTTGAAAGGACTCTGTGTTCTCTGTATGCCGGAGGCGTTCTGTGCGTTCGAAACAGTGCGCAAATATGTTCTGTTAAATCTGTGAGTTCTGTGAGAGAAAGAAATATCCTTCGTGAGAGATGGAACTCCCCAGCGACTCTCATGGGTCTTATCTCAACCAGAGGGTGCATTCTATTTCTCACAGATTTACACAGAAGAACAGAACACACAAAGGTTCACAGAGACATCAAGTCAACCGATATCACAGAACGTTACAGCTAATCTTAGTTGAAAGGCCTCTGTGTTCTCTGTATGCCGAAGGCGTTCTGTGGGCTCGAAATGTGCGCAAAAAGGCTCAGTGAACTCTGTGCGCTCTGTGAGAGAAAGAAATACCCTTTGTGAGAGAAGGAACTTTCCAGCGACTCTCATGGGTCTTATCTCAACCAGAGGGTGTGTTCTATTTCTCACAGATTTACACAGAAGAACAGAACACACAAAGGTTCACAGAGACATCAAGTCAACCGATATCACAGAACGTTACAGCTAATCTTAGTTGAAAGGCCTCTGTGTTCTCTGTATGCCGAAGGCGTTCTGTGGGCTCGAAATGTGCGCCAAAAACCTCCGTGAACTCTGTGCGCTCTGTGAGAGAAAGAAATATCCTTCGTGAGAGATGGAACTTTCCAGCGACTCTCATGGGTCTTATCTCAACCAGAGGGTGCATTCTATTTCTCACAGAAGAACACAGAAGAACAGAACACACAAAGGCCACAGAGACATCAAGTCAACCGATAACACAGAACGTTACAGCTAATCTTAGTTGAAAGGCCTCTGTGTTCTCTGTATGCCGAAGGCGTTCTGTGAGTTCGAAACGTGCGCCAAAAAGGTTCTGTTAAATCTGTGTGTTCTGTGAGAGAAAAAACTCCCCAGCAAGTCTCATAGGCCTAATCTCATCGAGAGGGTGCGTTCTATTTCTCACAGAAGAACACAGATGAACAGAACACACAAAGGCCAGAAAGATAGCGGCCCCTCCCCCTTCCCCTCCCCCGAAGGGAAGGGGAGTAATCACCGAGATACCCATGTGAGGTGGATGTAGGCTGCTTTTTGTCTCCTTATCGGTATCTACGATAGCTGAAACGCTCTGTGTTCTCTGTATGCCGAAGGCCTTCTGTGGGCTCGAAACGTGCGCCAAAAGGCTCAGTGAACTCTGTGCGCTCTGTGAGAGAAAGAAATACCCTTTGTGAGAGAAGGAACTTTCCAGCGACTCTCATGGGTCTTATCTCAACCAGAGGGTGCGTTCTATTTCTCACAGAAAAACACAGAAGAACAGAACACACAAAGGTTCACAGAGACATCAAGTCAACCGATATCACAGAACGTTACAGCTAATCTTAGTTGAAAGGCCTCTGTGAATTCTGTATGCCGGAGGCCTTCTGTGAGTTCGAAACGTTGGTGGAAAAGTTCTGTTAAATCTGTGAGTTCTGTGAGAGAAAAACTCCCCAGCAAGTTTCGCAAATGTTCTTTTTCTCACAGATAACACAGATGAACAGAACACACAGCATTCCACAGAGACATCAAGTCAACCGATTTCACAGAACCTTACAGCCAACGTTAGCTAATCATCAACACCTAACAACCATCACCCAACACCCACCAAGGCTAATCATCAGCACCCACCACCCATCACCCAACACCCTTCTTTAGCAGTAACGTTCTGTGAAATCTGTATGCCGGAGGCGTTCTGTGAGATCAAAACTGTGCGCAAAAAGATTCTGTTAAATCTGTGAGTTCTGTGAGAGAAAAAGACATCCTCCGTATGAGAACAAGATATCCTCCGTGTGAGAAAAACTTTCCCACGACCCTTGTCAGCAGCACAGTAGGGGTAACCTCACATATCACGCCCCTCCCTGCGGGGGAGGGGAAGGGGGAGGGGCCAGCTGGGGATGGTGTTGTGCCCAGCTGGGGTTGGACCATTGCCCGCTATCTTTTGCCCTCCACCCCCACCTTATTTTATAAAGAATGTCAATTATTTCCTTTATCCAAATATTATCCTTACCTTTGTCTAAGAATGTTGACAGAAGCGTAATAGAATTATTTGTCAATCTTAAAGTATAACTTATATTCATATTAAAGGAATGATAAAAAGATGTATGCTGCTCGTTGCAGCAATGATGGTAAGCCTTTGTGCGTCTGCACAGTTCCAAGAGGGGAAGGGCTATTTGGGTGCTTCTCTGACAGGACTCGACTTGCATTATAATGGTCAGGACGGTATTAACTTAGGCGTACAGGCTAAGGCTGGTTATTTCCCATGGGACAATGTGATGGTACTGGCTAATGTCGATGCGGTGCATAATGGCTCAGAGGCTGTTGCCGACCATATCAGTGTGGGTGTTGGTGGACGCTATTACATCACACAGAACGGCCTCTACTTGGGTGCTGGTGTGAAACTGCTCCATGCCAACCACAGTTATAACGACCTCATGCCAGGCATTGAGTTGGGTTATGCCTTCTTCGTTAATCGTTCGGTGACGATAGAGCCTGCTCTCTACTTCGACCAGTCGTTTAAGGATCATGACTATTCAACGATTGGTTTGAAGATAGGTTTGGGTATCTATCTCTTTGACGATTAAGCAGATAGGCAAGCCTGTAAGATGAATAGCCATCAGTCGGCAGGGGATAGGCTGAGCGTGTATCCTTTGTCGACCGATGGTTGATACGACTATTAGAAACCAGCGGAACGGATTGCCACGGTAGTCTCTTCCCTTCGTCTCTCTGGTCAGAGAGAATCGTTCAAAAGCATGCAACAGTATCCTTCCCAACTCTTAGAACGGGCCGTAGAGGCCTTCTCACAGTTGCCAGGTGTGGGGCGTAAGACCGCTCTACGCCTTGTTTTGCATTTGCTCCGACAGTCGGCTGCCGATGTGGATGGCTTTGCCGATGCCGTAGTAAGGGTCAGACATGACGTGAAATATTGCAAGGTATGCCATAATCTCTCCGATGATGATGTCTGCGGAATATGCTCCGATCCACGTCGCGACGGCTCGGTGGTCTGCGTAGTCGAGAATGTGCAAGACGTCATGGCGATAGAGAATACCCAGCAGTTCCACGGCCTCTATCACGTCTTAGGCGGTATTATCTCACCGATGGACGGCATTGGTCCGAACGACTTAGAGATAGACTCGCTTGTAG
The DNA here is from genome assembly GCF_003043935.1 of Prevotella sp. oral taxon 313. Taxonomy (NCBI): domain Bacteria; kingdom Pseudomonadati; phylum Bacteroidota; class Bacteroidia; order Bacteroidales; family Prevotellaceae; genus Prevotella; species Prevotella sp. oral taxon 313. The sequence goes on along the minus strand of NZ_PYXE01000001.1, from coordinate 559,999 downwards.
AACGCGTCAAGGGCGGCACAGTGAAGGAGGTTATCCTTGCCTTAGCCAGTACGATGGAGGGCGACACGACCAACTTCTATATCTCACGCAAGCTGCGAGGGACGGGTGTGAAACTATCGGTTATCGCACGCGGCATCTCTGTTGGCGACGAACTTGAATATACTGACGAGGTGACCTTAGGGCGTAGTATCCTAAACCGCACCCCGCTTGAATCTTAAACAAACCTATGGATAAAACAAGAAAAATACTCCTTTCGGAGTTTTATGGTGCGTGTATTATCACGCTGATAATCATTGGAGTGTACGAACTTCGGCTCGTCCTCCCAGGCAACTGGGCCGACATAGAGAGCGCAAAGATGGTCGGTCTGCAATTCCTGATGCAACTCTTGACCCTTGCCGCTATCCCTCTTGCCCTCTTCCTCTTCAAGATAGGCTACGTGCAGACGCTTTTGCAGTCGGATGAGAGCCATGTCAGTCGTAAGCTCCTTGTGTGGGGTAGCGTCCGTCTGATGCTACTCTGTCTGCCAATGATAGCCAACATCTTCTTTTATTATGCCTTTGGTGATGCCGTGAGTTTCTTCTATCTCGCTGTGATATTGGCGTTAAGTCTCTTCTTCGTCTATCCCAGCAAGAAGCGATGCGAGCATGAATGTTCCTTAGACAACCCTGAGCACGAGTAAATGAAACTGAGTGTTATCATCGTAAACTATAACGTCAAATACTATCTCGAGCAGTGTTTAGAGAGTCTGCAGCGTGCTTTAGAGGGCATAGAGGCCGAGGTGTTTGTGGTCGACAACCATTCGAGTGATGGTTCGATAGCCTATCTTCGTCCCCGCTTCCCTACTGTGCGCTTCATTGCCAGTGCTCATAACTTAGGTTTTGCAGGGGGTAACAACATCGCAATCAGGCAGAGTCAGGGTGAGTATATACTCCTCTTAAACCCCGACACCGTTGTGGGCGAGGATGTTATCCGTGCGTCGCTCGACTTTATGGACAGCCATCCAAAGGCAGGCGGGCATGGTGTTGAGATGCTTAACGATAGTGGTAGCCGAGCCTTAGAAAGCCGTCGTGGCCTACCATCGCCGATGGTCTCGTTCTATAAGATGGTCGGTCTGTGTAAGCATTTCCCACAGAGTCGTCGCTTTGCACATTATTATATGGGGGGGCTCTCATGGGAGGTTGCAGGACAGATAGAGGTCGTCAGCGGTGCTTACTGCTTCCTTCGCAAGTCGGCCTTAGACCAGATAGGCCTCTTAGACGAGGACTTCTTTATGTATGGCGAGGATGTCGACCTCAGTTATCGACTGCTCAAAGGCGGCTACGAGAACTGGTATCTGCCCGTGCGCATCCTCCACTACAAGGGAGAGAGCACCCAGAAGTCGAGCTTCCGATATGTCCACGTCTTCTATGATGCCATGCTCATCTTCTTCCGCAAGCATTATGGCGGTATGAACGCACTGTGGCGACTGCCCATCAAGGGGGCTATCTATCTGAAAGCCTTTGCCTCGCTGATGCGTACCACAGCCCATGCCGTGAGAAAGAAATTGGGCTTCCGCACCGCAAAGAGCCGCACTTACCCTCGTTATATCTTTGTGGGAAGTGAGGAGATGACGCTTGCCTGCCAACAACTCGCAGCCGATAACGCCTTGACAGCAGAGTATCACATAGCCGAACAGGACGAATTGATGAAGATTCATGACGAAATACTCCAACAGATAGGACGACAGAGTAAACCCTACTGTGTGGCCTACGACACCAGTCGCTTTCGTTATCAAGACATCTTAAACGCCTTCGCACGCCAGCCCATCAGCAATGTACACATCGGATTCTACCATCCAAAAGACAATAGAGTCATTACGATGACTGAGATAATAGGAGGTTAAGACATGGAAAAAAAACGACATGTGAGGGTAAGACTTAGGGCGATGGAGCCAGAAGACCTCGATATGCTTTATCACATAGAGAACGACCGTAGCCTCTGGAACGTCAGTGCCACGAATGTTCCTTACAGTCGCTACGCATTGCATAACTATATTGCTGATGCGAAGAACGATATCTATATCGACGGACAGGTGCGATTGATTATCGAGAACGAACAGCAGGAGACGGTGGGAGTGATAGACCTTGTAGACTTCGATCCGAAGCATCAACGGGCGGAGATGGGTATCATCATCATGAAAGCCTTTCGTCGACAGGGCTACGCACAGGCTGCTATTGAGATGCTGACAGACTACAGTCGTAACATGCTCCACCTTAAACAAATCTATGCAGTGGTCGATGTTGATAACGAGGTGTCCCACCACTGCCTCCTTTCAATTGGTTTTACAGAGGGCGCAATACTGAAGGAGTGGATCTTCTGCGATGGTCGTTATAAGGATGCAAGGGTAATGCAACTGTTCATCTAAAGCCTCTTGTCTGCGCTTGAGGACTTTTATCAGCCTCCTGTCCAAAGGTGTTTTAGATAGGAGACTATCTGAGTGTGGATATTCTTTAGGACTTGTGACGAGAGCACAGGAGTGTTTTACCTTATTATATATAGGACGTTGATAGTGCTTGAGGATATTTATGCGTCTACAATCAAAGTGTTTTACAGATAAGAGACTATCGGGAAGTGGATATTCCGCGATGGTTGTCATGCGTGCAGAGGGGTAATGTAACTTTTTATATAAAAAGCGTTGATTAATTTTGGTGGTATAGATTTTTATTATTACCTTTGCACTCGCAAAACAGAAAAAGGGTTTTTACGCCTTCATTTGGGTGCGTTAGTTCAGTTGGTTAGAATGCCTGCCTGTCACGCAGGAGGTCACGAGTTCGAGTCTCGTACGCACCGCTTTAAGTACTCTGAAAATAGCATCAGAGATTTCTAAAGAAAATCGTAAGTATCATAACTTCAAGGAGTTATGATACTTTTGTTTTGTATCACTTCCTCTTTTCGGAGTATGTGTAGATACACAAAAATATCCCAAAATACTCCACAACGGCTACAATTCAGCTACAGAAATTCTTGAATTTCAAAAATTGTAGCCAAGAGTGGCTACAGAGTACATCAAGAGTACGTAAGAATTGCTCATCATTTGAAAATTATGTTGAACTTTGCAGCATGGTTGTGGATACAAATGGCTACACAACTTTTTAGTTTTGGCTACACAAAATCCATACTATGGCTACAATTAAAAACAAGTATTTATGAAGTCAATTTTTAAGTCAACATTCTATCTTAGAAGTAATTATGTGAACAAAGAAGGGAAGAATCCAGTGATGTTGAGAATCTATCTCAATAATGAGCGTCTCTCGATTGGATCAACGGGAATCTCTGTTTTGAAGTCTCTTTGGGATATTGACAAAGAACGTCTCAAAGGTCGAACAACTGAAGTCCTGAGGACGAATTTGCAACTCGATAATATCAGTAATGGGTTGCTTAATATCTTCCGACGTTTGGAGTTTTCAGATGATTTGTGTTTGGAACGAATCAAAGAAGAGTTTTTAGGAAAGAAAGGGGACATAGATACGTTTATGGCTCTTTTCGAGAAGCATAATGAAGACTTCCGAAAGCAAGTAGGAGTTTCTGTATCTGCTACTACTTTGCGAAAGTATGAATTATGCAAGCGTCACTTTGCAGAGTTTCTGAAGCAGAAATATGGTCGGACAGATATAAAGTTGTGTGAATTAAATTATACAGTCATCTATGATTTTGACCTTTATCTTCAAACAGTTGCCGGACAATGTCGTAACACAGCAACAAAGACAATGAAGATTTTTAAGACAATTACCATTTTAGGTCGGAAATTGGGTGTGCTGCACCATGATCCGTTTGCTAATTACCATTTTCACTTGGAGCTTGTCGACAGAGGATTTCTCACTGATGAAGAAATTCTCAAAATTGTGAATAAAAAACTTACGATACCTCGTTTATCTCTTGTCCGTGATATATTCATTTTCTCATGTTTCACAGGGCTATCATACATAGATGTTGCCAATCTCACACCAGAACATTTAGTTAGTATGGACGATAAACAGTGGATTATGACGAAGAGACAGAAGACGAATGTAGAATCTAATATTCTTCTTCTTGATATTCCAAAGCAGATTATAGCTAAATATAACAATAATACTTATCGTGAAGGAAAACTGTTTCCTGTACTAAGTAATCAAAAAATGAATGCTTATCTAAAAGAAATAGCTGATATTTGCGGTATTGTCAAAAATCTTACTTTCCATATGGCTCGCCATACATTTGCGACCATGTCGCTCAGCAAGGGCGTTCCTATGGAAAGTGTGTCGAAGATGTTGGGACATACCAACATTAAAACGACACAAATTTATGCCCGTATTACCAATAAGAAAATAGAACACGATATGGAACAGTTGGCTGGCAAGTTAGACAAGTTCAATGTTGCCATGGGCATCAACTCAAAATAATGTACAATCCTAAACTAAGAAGATTATGACAACAACAAAGAAAGAGCTTTCCTACTTCCGTTTGAAGTTGGAAGCGTATCTCGGAGAGCATTTTTCAGAGAGAGTGAATGAAAATACGTTTATAACTGCTCGCGCAGACGAGGCATTGACAACTTACTGCGATGCTATAGCACAAGGTTTTTCTCATCCCGAGGCGGAGACGATGGCAAGCGAAGTATTATATCAAGGTTTGCACTTTTCCAAGTATGACACGCTTGTGTCTGTCTTAGAGAATGAGTTCGAGAAAGAACTCCCTTCTCCTCTTCCTGAAAGACTAACACCAATGCTTCTAAAGAATAAGGCTGTGCAAAGCGTTTTCGATAAGTATGAACTGACGGACGACTTTGGGGCGAGTCCAGAGTATGAGAAACTCTACACCGAACTGACAGGGACAATCGTTCTGCTTATAGAGGTTAATGGCCTGCCAACCGTCGATAGTGAGAACATGACTTGATGTAGCACCATCGGGAGCTTTTGTAGTGTCAAGAGCCAAGATAAACGCTCCGCTCCACACGCCAAGAGTTTGTACAAACACTTGTCTTTGTGTAGCCTGCGCATCTTGTTATTGCTCTTGAAACTATTAAAAGCTCCGATATGAATACAATCATCATGAATCAAGACGCTCTTAAAAGTGCGATTTCTCGCCGAGACAATAGAAGCGAGCTTCCATTGTCCTCACGGCTTGACGAAATCGTTCACACACCTGCCTTCGTCAAGGCAGACGCATCGAACAAAAGCGATAATATCAAGCAGCAGCCGACTTCTCCCAAGCAAGTCCGCCGCTTCTCTTGGACACGCTTTATCGAACTCGCAATCCTACTTTCCATCGTTATCGGTGTCATTTGGCTTATCTCGAAGATGGTAACGCCGCAAGTCGTAACTGTCGTGTCAGTCATTGCAGGTTTTCTGATACTACGCTTTATAGTCAGGGTAATTCTAAAAGTGACATTTACGCTGCTGAGCATTCTCTTCTGGCTGGCAATTCTCTGTGCTATTCTGCTATGCGTGCTTTGAGAAGCACGCATAGCCGTTATTAAAACTTAAAAATTCATTATAGCTCAGTATTTCACATGTAATTATTATCTTTGTATTTCCTAAGTAGCCCTATTAGCTGCTAACTGCAATAGGTAAAACTACTTTGGTTAAATAAAATGATTAAAATTTTGAATAGACATCTTCGTTCTTTTTAGAACTGTTAGAACGAGGCTCTGTCTCAAAATCACCAAACAGTCCAGTGCTGCAACGGAAAGCCTGTGCATGTTCGTGCATATACACGTTTTCGCTTTGGTAAGTGGGAATTCGTAAGAGAATATTGTAGAAGTTTACCAAAAAGGTAAAGTCCTAGTCCATTATTGACCAGTAATGAGCGTTTTTTATGGGTGGTTATCTCGCATTTCGAGATAGCCACCTTTTCTATTTTCCACTATGAGCGTTGCACTTTTGCTTCTTTTCCAATGCTCCACAATATGCGAAATAAAGAAGACGGATGCTGTTCCCTTTTTATCCGCAAAGGTAGTACGGGGTTTGTGGCTTTCAAAAGGTCTGTGCCGCTTGGTTTGTCTGGAAAATCTCCACACCTACGGGTTGTATTTTCCGCCAAAACCTTGTGTAAGCCTGCCCCGCTACCTCTATTTTGCTACAAAAAGGAATCAGCATACTCCGATCTTTGGACGCATAAAAAAAATGTCGCTATGGATAAGCAAAAAGTAAATACAACATCTTCGATGAACAGAAAAGGATATAGCTCCTCCTCTCATTACCGCATTAACCCTACGGCTGAAAAGAGTGAGCAAGTGTTGGCAATTAAGTTTGTACAATGGGACGTTCCCCCTTTGGAGAGCCTTTGTAGCAGTAAAGTATATCTCCTGCGTGTGAAACTCAATTGTGGCGAGTGTATGAGCCGTGAAGAAAAGAATTGGTTATGCGAAGCGGTAAACTCAAACACCTATTTCCGCACAGCCGTTCCCCTACAAGGCTATCGCTTTGACTTCTTTGACGTACTGAAGAAAAATCTTGTCAATCAGTACGGACAATGGACAGAGTATTACGCACCCGACAGAACAAGCCTAAGAGCCTACCTATATGGGCGCATCAATCAAATAGTAGAAATTCCCAAGTATTAACAACATCAAAACATATACGACAATGAAAGGAACAGAACATTTCACACGGACAATAGCCGAGTATCTCAATCAGCGTGCTATGACAGACCCCTTGTTTGCCCCTAACTTGATGAAACCGAACAAGAATATCGAGGAGTGCATCACCTACATTCTTAATGAAGTGCAGAAAAGCGGTTGCAACGGCTTTGATGATGATGAAATCTTCTCTATGGCTGTTCATTACTACGATGAGGACGATATAGAGGTGGGTAAGGCTGTTTCTTGCCAAGTTGCCGTTAATCACATTGTAGAACTCACAGAGGAAGAAAAAGCCGAAGCAAGGCAGGAAGCCATTAAGCAATATCAGCGTGAGGAACTTGCCAAGTTACAGAGCCGTAACGCACGAGTGAAAAAGACCGAGAACATAGCAACCCAAGTACAACCATCACTATTTGATTTTTAAGCCTATGAAACCGAGAAACAAATATGAAAAGGCAGTTTTGGAACAAAGCAAGTATCTTCGCCCGATAACAAAGCAACAAAGTAAGTGGGCATTCCGTGAGTGTATTGACCACTTCGCCTACCGCTTGCCAAAAGGTCGCACCACTTGTATGGATTGTGGGCATAGTTGGATAATGAACAAACATAGAGAAACTTGCACTTGCCCTCATTGCAGGGCAAAGTTGCAGGTCAAGGAAACCTATGAGCGCAAGTTGCAGCAGAAGCATTATTTCACCCTACTTACCACTTGTGGAGAGTTTCAAGTATTGCGCATGTTCCTACTTGTTGTGGGAATAGAGAAAGGCTGTAAGGCACAATATCATGCACTTGAAATCGGTCAGTATTGGTGGAACACAAAAGGACAGCAAGCCATTGTTGCCATTCCACGCACATTGGGCAGATATGTTGATACCTTTTCTTACTATACCCCTATGGCTATCCGTAACGACAATGAAGCCTACCGATATGCAGCCTATTCGCAGATATATCCTAAATTCAAGGTTACAGACACACTCCGCAGGAATGGTTTCAAGGATAATTTTTACGACATTGCCCCGACAACACTCATTCCTGCATTGCTTTCTGACAGCAGAGTGGAAACATTGATAAAAATAGGACGAATGGAGCATTTACGCTATTTCCTCAACAACAAATCGACATTTGACGCTTGTTGGCAGTCCTACAAAGTTGCCACTCGCAACGGCTATGAGATAGAGGATATTTCTCTATGGTGTGACTATGTGGATATGCTCCGCAGATTGAATAAAGACATACACAACCCGAAGTATGTTTGCCCCACCGACCTGCATAGGGAACACGACCTAAGACAAAGCGAACTCCGCAGACAAAGGGAAAAGGAAGAAAAGGCGGCGAAACGCAAAAAGGCAATGGAGGAAGAGAAGCGTTTCCACGAACTCAAATCCAAGTTCTTTGGTATCTGTTTCACAGACGGCACAATCCAAGTCCACGTATTAGAGAGCGTGCAAGAACATTTGGAAGAAGGTGTATCAATGCACCATTGCGTGTTCGACAATGCTTACTATCTCAAAGAAAACTCGCTTATCCTTTCGGCAACCATTGAGGGCAGACGGATAGAAACGATTGAGGTCAATCTGGACACGCTCAAAGTGGTGCAAAGTCGTGGAGTGTGCAACAAGAATACGGAGTATCACGAACAGATAGTGAACCTTGTTAATGCTAATCGAGAACTAATAAGCCAAAGAATGAAAGCAACTGCATGAAGTATGAACCATTAAAATATCAGAGATATGAAAACAGAGATAGAAAACATCATCTATAACTACACGGACGAGATACCGCACATTCTCATCAGGGTTATCAATGCAATAACCCTATCCGACAATGAGGAAGAGTTAAGGACGGCAATAGGCAAAATAGCCGAAGAAACGGAACTTGACAAGTTTTTCGCCTATGGTTATGGCGCACATCACTTTTGGCTCAAACACCGCAAATTATCCAATGGAGAGCCAAAGGAGTACAGATTATTAAAGGTTGAATTTTAAGATTAGGAATGATGAAGAAACAGAGATTTTTAGTTTACACGGAATATGTTTTTGACGGCGTATTCGATGTGGTTGCCGAGAGCAAGGAGGAAGCACGGCAGAAAGTCCTGCAAAATTGTGGATTGGTTATGGGTGGAAGCATTCACAGCACCCTGCCCGATGATGAGATAAACTGGGCATTTGACAGACACCCCAACAAGCGAATAGACAGAATAACGAAGGTGTAGAAACAGTGTCTTGAATAAGACCAAGAGCCACGCAAACCGAAAATTTGCGTGGCTTCTTTTCTTTGTCTTTGAACGAGTAGGCGACCAAAGCAAAGAAGCAAAAGAAAGTCGCAAGAATTGCATTATAGGTTTAATTACAGAGTAAACGTTTGACAATTTGAAGCATCAAGTTTTAACTTCGAGATAAAGTCTTTTACTCTCGAAATTTCTTTGTCACGCTCTTGTGGATTATTATAATAAATGGAAAAGAACCACTGAACATCTGGTGTGACATGTTTAGCTATCTCTACAAAATAATCTAAATCAATATCAGATAAAGAGTGTCCGTAAATGACGATTTTATCTATATTGGTTAAACTGCTCCAGTACTTAGCATTGTCGCTAATTATTTCAGAAATATTTTTCTGCTGCTCATTTACAACTTCAGCAATATTATCGTATGCCTCATATTCATAAATCATTGGATCTTCTGAAAGGAAATCATTTCCATTAAGGTTGTTTATATGCCCAACAACTAATCTTTGATTACAGTTTCGCCTTCCATGTATATAATTGATTTGTGCCTTTGGAATTCTGTAAAGGGTCTCCAATGTTTCGGTATAGTTGAAAGATAGAAACATGCCATTTCTGTCAAAATGTGGCAAGACTACAGGCTGAGCATCTATATCTATTTGATTAACCCACTCTTCAAATATACCATGGAAAGCCTCGAACATCATTTCTAGGTGATATTTGGGGGCGTCCTCCATTTGAGCTTGAAACCGCATTTCATGGTCTTCCTCCAATTCAATATCTTCTGTCGATTCATCGAATGCGTTCTGAAAATCAATATTTCCTAAAGCATATTCAAGGTCACACCATAGTTCTAGTTCTCCATTTTTTTTATTCTTCGTGGGATAACACGTTTCTAACTGCCCTAACCAATACCCATCTGAGCCAGAATGTTCCCATGCATATTCTCTAAAATCACTATACAAAGAAGCTATGCCATGATGAATGTCAAAGCCATTGCCAATTATATGAAGTGTAGCCATCGCATTTCTCATTAATTAAAATTTCTACAAAGTTACTTATTAATAGTGACAAATACGAAAAACGGGAATAAAACTCACTCGCAAGTTGATTAAACAAACAGGAAGATTGATTGGAAAATCAAGGAATAAAGAATAGGGTAAACTCCACCTGTCTGCGCTTGACCAATCCTTTCAAAACTTTTCCCTTGTATTTGCAGAACGAAACATACTCACGATAGATATTTCTGTCTCCTGCCTCAATCTTTTGTAATAATCGGCTCTTGGGATGCTTACCATAATCAAGCAATCTCCCCACACCCACGTTATAGGCAAGTAGGCTGAGCAGCAGGGCATCCTTACCATAGCCTTTAAAGTGTTCAAAGCATTTCCATAAGTCGGCACGGAGCAATGAGTCTGCTTGCCGTTCCGTCATATCTGCCGTGTAGTGCTCTCCCCGTTGCAGCTGATGCCCATATCCAACATACGGATAATTCTTCCAGCTGTGCAGTCCCTCAAAATATTTCACAACAACTACCGCACGTTCAAAAGGTGGCAAGTCTGCCAACCGCACCCTGCGCTGGGCAAGGGTCGGCTGACTGAACAGGCAGAATACACAAAGTAAAATGAAAGAATTTATCGTTCGCATCAATTAGGTTCTTAGTGGCGAGAAGATGCAGGCTTATCCCTGCCCTCTTCTCGCTCGTTGTTAAAACTAAAGGTCAGCTGCTGAACCTTACCGAAACTATCCTCCACGTATACATCAATCGTCTGGCGGTCAGATGAGAGCGAGGTGTAGTATAGGCGAAACACATCCTTTGTTAGTGGATAGCGGTCGTTCGGCTTGAAGACTGTGCCATTATCATTTCTTAGCAAGCCTTTGCCGTCAGACTGGAAATAACGTATCGTATAGCGAGTGTCAGCAAACTCACCACCTCGTTTGAGTGTACAACGTATCTCAGCTGTCTGTCCCCTTATGATGTCCTTCTGAACCGGCATTGTCTCCACCGTAAACGGATAAGACTGCTGAACATCCAATTCCCTATCACAAGCAGATAGGCAAAACACGGCAAGGGTCAGCACACCCATTACCCAAATCGTATTCAATATCTTCTTCATCTTTTCTTCTACTTAAAAGTTAAACCTTAGTCCTGCTGAAACAGCCGGACGGAAACAATGCACGTCCGAGCCAAAGAGGAAACGTCCCTGCGCCTTTACAAGAAAGAGAACTCTGTCTGTTAGAAACACTTCCACCGAGCCATGCACGGCACCGCCATAGACAAAGCGGGAACGGTCGAGCAGTGTCGCCCCATCGGGCAGCAGCTTCTTGTCCTCATTCAGTTGCTCGTAGCCACCCAAAGCGGATATGCCGCCATAAAGAAACACGTTCTTACCTCTGTCGGAGAGAATAGGGTGCATATAACCCACCTGCAAGAGAGCATCTTTGAGTTTTATGTTATAATCTCGGTACGGCATATTCTGCTGTTCATACTCTGCCATAACAAAGGTATAGTTCTCACACCCCAGATATCGGGTGAGTGATGCTCCCATGCCGAAATTGTCAGCAGCAAGGAACTTTTCGCCCTTGATAAGCGGAACACTCCCCACGACCTCTATTCCCCTTTGCTTGGGTATCAGTCGCTGTGCCTGCGATGGCAGACTGAAAGTCATAGCCACCGCAACGCATACTGTCAGAATGATATTGTTCTTCTTCATTACCATTTCAGTTTGAGGTTATCAATCTTCTTTGCTATCTGCAGGTCTTCTGCCGTTACATAAAAGGTCAGTGTACGACCGCCATTTCTTTCATAGAGTGTCACTTCAAGCTGCTTGTCTTCTGCAAGAGAAAACTGCTCGAGCACAAAGACAGTGTGTTCACTACCCATGCCACGCACCTGCATCACCTGATGATAGGCACGAAGTGGCTGTAACAGTTGCTCCTGTATAGCGGTACGCTTTGCCATCTTCTTATCAACCACCTTAAATGTGATAAAATCCACCGAGTAAGGCATATTCGTGCCGTTTTCCATATGAGTGTGGAAATACAGCAAGCCATTATGGGCGTACAAACCACGGAGCAGGAACTTCATACCAAACTGCTGTGCACCGATATGTTTGATGGTACGCTTGTCGTTCTGATAGATAGTATGCATCATCAGCTTTACTAATACGGGCGACTCGTTGCCGAGTTCCTTGAAGTAAATGTCAGAGCGATTGCTTGGCAGCCTGCCTTCCGTCGTGGAGAGAAAGTCTTTCATCTCGATACTTAACTTCTCTGGCTCATCAGCATACTTTACGTTGAAAGCATAGAAAGAGCCGTCCTCACAGATGACACTCATATTGGTTTCCGTCTCAAAGTCCTTCACCGAAGCCTTTACACGTAGTACGTTCTCGGCATCCTCCGCCTTCCCCGCGATGATGTTCTGTGAACCTAAGTCTACATATCGGATGGCAGAAGGGAAGATAAGATGCACGGTCTTGTCAAAGGTAACGTCAAGACCATAAGGCAGTACGACACGCCCTGTTGGTATGGCACGGCTCATACCTTGAAAAAGCTCTCCCGAAGTAAGCGGACGGCTCGGTGTCAAACCATCATTGTTTTCCTGTGCTGTGGCTGTTGCTCCCACCATGGCTAGCATAGCCATTGATAAAATAATTTTCTTCATTGTTCCTTTTTTATTTGATGTTATTTTTTACTTATCATTTTCGATTGTTTTATTTGGACTGAACCAAGAAAAGGCGGTAGCCACCCTTAAGCGTTACCTTGACGGTGCGAAGTTTCTTCTGAAGCAGCTGACTTGCACCCTGCATCACCCCACGGGCAGCCTCGGAGATAATCTGGTCTTTGGCAGAGGAAGCGAAGGTAAAGGATGTGCCCATTGAACCGCCGATGTTCGCCCCAACTTCCTTAAGTGCATTGATGTCCTCCGAACCTGGTATATACACGCCCTCCTGCCCATCTGTGTCGTATGCCGAGAGTTTGACGGCTATGATATGCCCGTCCACCTCAATGCTTTTGATAAGCAGGTGCATACGGTTACCCTCAATCTTGGCAACGGCTATGAGTCGGCTCTGCCGTGGAATGTGCAGTCCCTGTACCTTGGCAGTTTCCAGCAGACGAAGCACGACATTGTCACCCTCCTTAAGAACTGTAGTCCTGTCCACTACTACTTTCAGCGTATTGCGCATCGTAGGTACAGCCGTGCTTGCGAACGAATGGAAGCCCAAGTTGCGTGCTTTCGTGCCATACTCCTTGATGAAGTCAGCGTCGCTCATCGGCTGCCCCAGTGAGGACACTACCTGTTTGCGTTCCACCAAGATTTCCATTGCAGGCAAGTCGGCCGAACCTCCGCTTATATTACTGCCCATACCCTGACCTTTGTTCGTTGCCGTTTGCCCTTTACCCTCGGTAAAGTCATTACCCAAAGATGGTGCAGCTGCAGAAGTCTTGGGAAGATACCTCGCTGCCATCTGATAGCTCTTTTCCATCAAGGCAAGCTGTCGTTTCTCCTCATTGTCCTCCCTGCTGTCTTTGGCAGAGAGTTCCTTTTTAAGGTTATCTATCTCTGAGCGCAGGGCTTCACGCTCCTGCTCGTGTGGGTCGGGAGCGTAAAAAGAGTTTAAGAGCCGGTTGTTCTCCTCATAGCGATGCATGGAGTTTTCTATCTTTGCCGTAGAAGCAGCTGTCTCTGCACGCTGCTCCTCTGATGGAGCAGTGTTCTGTGCAAAATAGTCCGACAGCCTGCCCATCTCCTCGCGGGTCTGTTCTTCCTCGTGTGCCTTGTCGCCTAATTCATAGGCTTTGAGCTTGTTTTCGGTGAGCTTTTCCGTCGTTGCCTGTGGGATGCTGTCATTGAGCCCCTGCTCCGCTGCAGTCTTATCCTTGCCCGAAGGGGCGAAGATAAACCACATTGAGAGGGCAAACAGCAGTCCTAATCCTCCGAAGACCAAGCCTTTCTTCATTTGTTCTTTCTGTTTATTATCCATTTTCTTTGATTGTTTGATGATGTTGTAGATAAAAATTACCGTGTAACTCTTGTAAAGTACTGTCCGTCCGTATCGGACTGTCCGTCAGCTTTCCCGTGGGGATGGGTAGTTTCTCCTTCTTTGGAGGAAGGAAAAACTGCGCTATCATCCAAAGCGAGCAGAGCAGATAGATGAAGCTCAATCCATAGACGATTTCCTTTCTCTGCCTTATCGTGAGCCGTTCACACCGATGGCGGAGCCATAGGTGAAAGCGCAGATAGTGACGTGAGAGTAAAAAGTTCCTTTTCCTTGCCATAGCCTTATCGTTTATAGGTCTGTATATCCCTGTTTTCCTTCACAAGGAAGTTCTCCATAAGAAAACCTTGTGGGTTATTGTCCGAACGGACAGAGTTCTGCAGCGTGCAGGTCGTAACAAGAGTACGCTCTGTGACGTTGCTCTGACGGACGATAAACTCCCGTGCATAGGTTGTTACCGCATAAGGGTAAGTATTAAAGTTGCAGTGGATAGAGTCCACCTCTATGCGCTGATTGACATTGCCCGATATGGCACGGTTATAATAACCCTTCTCTGCCAAGTCTTTGTAATAGTTGAAAGCCGACTTGTCACACAGCACAAAGGCACGCTCCATATTCTTCTCAATGGCATCCTTATCGGGTGCGATGGTGAAGAACAGCTCATGGAAACGACGTACATGCTCCCTTGCCTCTACGGGACGATTTCGGCTTGCATCCTGACTGAGGGCAAGCATGAGCGACTTTCCCTGGTCAAGCACATAGATTTTCTCCCTCTGCTCCTTTGCGAAGCTGTATGAGGCATAGACGGCATAACCGCTTACTACCACACATACGATGGCAAAGACAAAGGCATAGAGTCTTATTTGTCTGAATGAGGTCTCGATATTACCAAGTGATTTGAATTCCATTTTTCTTTTATATCTGTTGATTAATTAAGCATTATTGTTCGATTTCTATTTTCCTTTGAGCAGTGCACCCTTGATACGTCCACCGACATTTCCCACAGCAGCACCCGCGCCAGCCATAGCAGCCTTGCCACCGGTATATGCGCCTTGCGCACCATGCTGTGCTGTTTGGTTGACATTACGACCGTATGAGCCGATACCGCCTCCAGCTTCGATAATCCAGCCTGCCACGGTAGGTACACAGAAGTAGCCTACAATACCGATGAGGAAGAAGACGATGTAATACCATGTCCCCGAATCAGGCAGGTAGTTAGGGTCACTGAGTGCTTCGATATCCTTCTGTACCATCAGCACCTGTATTTTTGTAAGCAGTGCCGTAAGAATAGAGCTAACAGGCAGCCACAGGTAGACAGAGATATAGCGTGAGAACCATGCCGTAAGTGAGCCAGCAAGACCATCCCATACAGCAATGCCGAAGACTATCGGACCGAGAATGGCAAGAACGATGAGTATGAAGGTGCGTAGTGTGTCGATGATAAGCCCTGCAGCATGGAACAGAAGTTCTAAGAGGTCGTGTACCATCTTCATAATCCATTGCTTGGTCTGATAGGCTGCACGCTCGGCATACATACCCGCTATCGTCACAGCATCTTCAGGTCCGATGATACCCATTTCCTCTATCTTCTCATCAAACTTCTCGTTGGAGACAAGGTAGGCTGTCTCAGGATTTCTAAGGTAGGCTTCCTCTTGCAACTTGTCTCGCTTGGCAGTAAGCTCGGCAAGGTTCCCCTCCTGCTGGTGTACCATCATCTCCGCTCCCTGCACTACGGGCGAGAGAACGGCATTCATCGTACCCAGTACGACTGTCGGGAAGAACATGATACAAAAGCCTAAGACAAAAGGTCGGAGAAGCGGAAAGACGTCTATCGCCTCGGCACGGGCAATGGAAGCCCATACCCGAAGAGCAATATAAAAGAGTGCACCCAAGCCCGCAATGCCCTTGGCAATGCCTGTCATCTGGGCACAGAGTGGCATCATCTCGTCATAGGTTGAGCGTAGCAGCTCATGTAAACTGGCAAAATCCATAAGCAAAAGTGTTTTATGAAAGTTCTTTCAAGTTCTTTTTTGTCTGTGGATTTACCAATACCTGCTTGCCGTATTACCATAGAGCGCCTTAACAGAGGCAAGGTTGTTCTTCTCCCTTGCACGCACGTAGCTCACGGATATGTTTTTCCTTGTGTAGTAGGATACAAGCGAGCGGTTTTCCCTCAGCGTGGTATAAATACGGTCGATGGCCTGCATTCGTTCATGGTCGTTCATCGAGAAAACATTACTCTTGACAATAGACTTTAGTTCCTTGAGACTCTCACCGCTCTGCTCCAGAAGCTTGGCATAGCCCGAAGCCATCGCCGCGAGTTCTGAAGGACGGAAGTTCTTGTCCGAAAGCATCTTCTTATACGAGGTGACGTAAATCTCTGAGATGTCGCCCACCATCAGGATGCACTCCTTGACCTTGTAGGCATCGCCGATGAGGTTGTTCACCTTCTTCAGGGCATCGTAATACTTCTTGGTGTCGTTGTAGAGTTTCTCCACCTCCTTAAAACCGTCAAGGGTGTTTTTCACTGTCTTCGAAGCTGTTGCTATCTCCTTAACCGAATTAACGATGTTGCCGGCAAAATTGCCAGGGTCGGTTACTACCCACTGTGCGTGGGCTTTGGGAACAGAAAGGCTCAATCCTAAGAGAGCCATGAAAATGTACTTTTTCATTGTTACTATAGTTTTGATGGTTTGTACTTATTTCTTTTTATTGTTTCTTTTCTCTATGGCAAGCTGACGGATAGCCGTTTCGATATCTCCACCAAGCTGTGCTGCCCTGTTCATCACCTCCACCTTCTCGGTTTCCTCCGTGGTGTAGGTCAGGTATTCCTCCATGCTCACTTCCGTGGCATAGACGGCACTCTGCATACCGCCCAGACCTATCCACACCTCCTTGTAGAGTCGGTTGGGGTCGTTGTTCTGGTTGATGGAGAGAATCTGGCTCTTTTCCTTTTCCGAAAGACCGAGCATCGCCTGTATACCGTCGAACTTGGTCATGTACTTGCGCTGGTCGAGCAGTATCTTGCAGTCAGAGTTGTTGATGATACTTTCCTTGACTATGGGCGACTGAATGATGTCGTCCACTTCCTGCGTTACGACAATGGCTTCCCCGAAATATTTTCTCACCGTCTTATAAAGATACTTGATGTAATCTGCCATGTTTGCCGAAGCAATGGCTTTCCATGCTTCCTCAATGAGTATCATCTTGCGGATACCCTTTAATCGGCGCATCTTGTTGATGAAGGCCTCCATGATGATAATCGTTACCACAGGAAAGAGGTCCTTGTTATCCTTCACCTGGTCAATTTCAAAGACGATGAAGCGTTTAGAAAGCAGGTCGATGTTCTTGTCCGAGTTCAGTAGGAAATCATATCGACCACCACGATAGTATTGCTTCAATGTCGTTAAGAGGTTGTTGATATTAAAGTCCGAGAGCGTTACCTTGATGTCTCGCTTTTCCATATCCTTTCGGTACACATCCCGCAGATACTCATAGAAGGTATTAAAACAGGGTGTAACGCTGTGGTCAGCACATATCAGCTCGATATAGGAGTTTACGGCTGAACCAAGTTCACCTGCCTCGGTCTTAGTGATATGCTCATCAGCACTTTTCCAGAGCGTGAGCAGCAACGTACAGATACTCTCCCTTTTCTCTACATCGAAGAAGTAATCATCCGTATAGAAAGGGTTGAAGGAAATCGGACTTTCATTGGTATAGGTGAAATACACGCCGTCCTCGCCCTTGGTCTTGCGGTGGATAAGTTCACACAAGCCTTGATATGAGTTACCCGTATCGACCAAGAGGACGTGCGCCCCCTGCTCGTAATACTGGCGTACCATGTGGTTGGTAAAGAAAGACTTACCACTACCCGAAGGACCCAAGATGAACTTGTTACGGTTGGTGATGACTCCCTTTTTCATCGGCAAATCCGATATGTCCAGATGAACAGGTTTTCCTGAAAGGCGGTCAGCCATCTTGATACCGAAGGGAGAGAGCGAATCCTTGTAGTTCGTCTCTGCCGTAAAGAAGCAGAGGGCAGGCTCGATGAAAGTATAGAATGACTCTTCTGCGGGAAAGTCTGCCGCATTGCCAGGAATACCCGCCCAGTAGAGCGTTGCCGCATCAATGGTATTGTGACGAGGGTGGCATTCCATAAGAGCAAGTGCCGAACCCACGTCATTCTTGATCTGGCGAAGTTCTTCCTTATCGCTGCTCCATGCCAACACGTTGAAGTGGGCACGGATAGATGTCAGCCCCTGTGAGTGAGCGATATTGAGATACTCCTGTATCCATTCCTCGTTGATTTGGTTACTACGGCTGTAGCGTGCCAGCGAGTGCATATTCCTTGCCTGCTTCTCAAAACGTTCAAGATTGGCGTCGCTGTCCTCTATGAAGAGGTACTGGTTATAAATATGGTTACAGGGTAGCATCAACCCTACGGGTGAGGCAAAGGAAAGACGGCAGTCACTTCTGTCGGTGGACAGTCGCTCATATCGGCTGTCCGTGCTGACTGTTGTAGGCAGGTCGTCCGTATCGGAAAGTGTATGCAGACAAAGCATATTGTCGCCCACACGCACAAGGTCAGCACCCAAGCGAATATCCTCCAACGAGGCGTGTCCTTCTTCCGAGAGGGAGAAATAACGGTCCAAGAAACCGCCTTTTTCCTTTGTACCAATCAATTCTTCTTCTGTCATACGGACAATTCTTAGCTGCTCGGTATCGTTGATGATTCGCTCGAACTGGTCTACAGCTTCCATGAACTTCATCACCTCATCCTTGTTGGTGATTTCCTTAGGCAGCAGGTGTCCACGGCAGAGCGAAGAGAAATTGCTTTGCTGCGCCATACGCTGCTTGTTGGTCTTGGTAAGGAAGAGATAGACCGAGTGGTGGAGATACGGACGCTCGTTGAAGTGCCGTTCAGAGGAACGGGCAAGGAAACTCAGGCTGCCATCGGAGAGCTTTCCTTGATAGTCCTCCTTGATAAACCAGTCCTGCTTGTGTACGATACTGTAATTGGGTAGCACTTTTATAGCCTTATGCCAGGCAGAGTGCATTGCTTCGTATTCTGTAGAAGTGACGGTAAAGAGTTCGGGTAGCTCCACACGGAAAGCCACCGTGATGTCAGCATCCTTGCTCACCATGCAGCCCTGCTCGATGGAGAGCAGCGGGAACTTTGATTCCAAGGTGGTTATCTTGCTTTTATTTCTCATTTCTTCGCTTTTTTTGGTTGAAGGTTACGGATAAGGTGGCAGACCGTACGGCGGTTCACAAGGTAGCGTGGGTGCATACGCACTGCTCCTTTTTTCATCAGCCCGTATTGCCCGTACTTTCTATTCATGGTGAACGTTTGCCATACCACAAGGCTGGCACCCACTACACCTATGACAAGACAGGTAATTTGGCTGACTCCACAGAGATAGAGAATGACCACAAGAATAAAGACTGCCAGCAAGCCTCCTGCAAAGAGGAAGAGGTACTGCGCCTTCAAGCCCTTGAACTCCACCGTCCGGCCTACACCTTTGTTGATTTCAAATGCTGCCATCGCCTTACAGGAAGAAACTTCTCAGGATAGTGGCAGCCACAATGAGAAAGATACACGCACCGAACCAAGAGGCTGCGGTCTTGCTCGTATCGGGGTCACCACTTGAGAACTTGTTATAGACTTTAATACCTCCAATCAACCCCACTACCGCCCCTACGGCATAAATGAGTTTCGTGCCGGGATCGAAGTAGGAGGTTACCATTTTCGTTGCTTCATTGATTCCGGCAATGCCATTGCCTTGTGCGTATGCTCCTATGGTGGCAGTCATCAGCAGGAGCATCATCAGTGTAATTTTTTTGTTCATTTGTATGTTATAATTTTAAGTGTGATAAAATTGCTTGTTCTTAAAAGGAAGGGGAAAGAGAGGCACATTTTCATGTGGAAACCTTGTAGCTGTTAATGAGCCGTTTTCTTTTCCCGCTTCCATCGTTGATTGTTTACAGATAATATGAAAGAGGCTTGTCGTCGTCATTATCGGATGAAGTGTCAGAAGCGCTTGAATCTGCCGGTATTGAGTTTTGAGAAAACGACATTGCTTGTTGCTTGCTTTGTTCTTCCGCTTTACGGATTTTCTCCAATAGCGAAGTTTGCTCACCCTGCATCTTGGCGATGTTCTCCTTGTACTTATCCAATAGATCTGAGTCTTGAAGCTGCCGAATGGTCTCTTTGACTTCTTTCTCATCAGCCTCCTCACAGTTCTTTGCCCATTTTTGTAGGCGGACTAAGTCACGTGCGAGGACGGACTGCCCTGACATCTCGGTTTCGTCCGATGTGGGCTCAATGGGCAGAATTAATTCCTCACGGGCGACCTCATCCTCATCAACTCGCTCCATCTCGAAATCAACGTCCATCTCGTTATCCTCTTCCTTCATGTCCTCTTTCTTTTCGGAGTTTTGAGGTGCAAAATTATTACTATTCTGCTCTGAATTTTCAGATGAAGAAGCAGAGGGAACTTGTGGGATAATAGGGGAAATGGAACGGCTTTTGCCAATCAGTACAAACTCGGCTTGATCTTCTGTTCCTTCTCCTTTTTGTCCGTCTTTTTCCTTCGTCGCTTCATTCTCCTTAGTCTGCTCATTGCCCTTTTTATTTTTCTTGATAAGGATACCATACGGAGATACATACCGCATATAGAAGTACAGGATACCCAGCATTATCCAAATGATGATGAGTATCAGTATAAAACTGAAAAGTATTGTTTCCATCATAGTGTTATTGTTGTCTTGCGTCTTTGTTTTGCTGCCGCACTGTTGAGCAATTCCAAATGTTCACGCAGGTGTTCCCTAAGAATGTTGTCTATATATGCGGCTATGGAAACACGCTCCCCCAAGTCCTGCAACACGTTGCGCAGGTTCTGTAGCGTTTCCAGATTAATGGAGAAGGCTGTCCGCATTTGGGAGCGGACGGGATGAAAGTACAGGGAACGGTAGTCCTCTATGGAAAGGGAGGACACGCCGGGCTTTTCCATTCTCGGCTTCCTTTCCCGTTTCTGTTCCGTGTTCCCCGTTTCCTCTCTTTCTATTTCATCTACCGGTTTTTCTTTTGCTGTTTTCGTTTCTTTCGTCTCTTCTAAATTATTGTCTTCCTCCCTTGATGTTGCAGGGGAGGACTCAGTATCCTCGGAAGGGTCGAAGGAGTTTGGTATCGTGACAGGTTTCACCACGACATTGTCCTCTGCCATTTTCTTCAGCTTGTTTTCCAGCTGTTGCTTTCTTTCCTCAATCGTTGCCATTTTCTGTTTTCGTTTTTAGTTTGAGACGTTGAATTATCTCATTGACGAGTTCGTCCAGCCCCGTACCCGTTCGTAATCCCCTTGCAGGGGGCTGATAGGTAGAGCGGAACACTCCGCGCAGTCCGTATGTGGAAAGTTCGTGAGAGAAGCGGTGCGTGGCATATACATAGCCGGGCAGGAGCGTGAGTTCGTATTCATGGATGAGCTTTGTATATTCATCGATGATGATGTTCCTTACTCTTCTGTCCACCTTGTTCCAGAACAGGATAATGTCCTTTATCCGGGAGTCGGACATCGAAACTCCAATCTCCGTGATAGTCTTGGCGTATGCCAGACATGAAACCAGCGACTGAATATCGGCTTCAATCGGAGAAAGGATATAGTCCATCTGAAGGGACAGTTCCATCAGTTCGGTTGTTCCAGCATGTCCTGGGAAATCAAATATAACCAACTGGTACTTCTCGTTGCTGATACCGTCGATTTTACTTCGTGCAGTCCTGACGGCTTCCTTGGGTGCAGACTTGTAAATTCTGTATGCTTTTTTGCCGAGGTGATGAAAGTACTCCTGCATGGATTTGGAAAGCTCTTCGCTCTCCTGAACGATACTTTTCTCACGTTCCCTCAGTTTGTAGAAAGAGTCTTGCGACAGGTCGCAGTCCATCACGAAGAGGTTGATGCCTTGTTCGTAGTACAATATGCTGCTTACGATTTCGGCAAGAGTACTTTTTCCCACTCCTCCCTTTTGGGAAGAGAAGCCCAGAAAAAGGGGGCATTGTTCTTTGTTCTCCATAATGATAATTTCTTAGTTCATATTATTTGTCTATTTGATGTTTGGATATTCTCTCATTATTAAGAGTCATCAGCGGACAGTTTGCTCTGACTGCGTATGGTTCGGGCGATAGTCCAAAAGGACGATTTCAAGTTCTTACAATTTGTTGTATTGACAATAGTTTGTCATGACAATAAATTGTTATGAATATGTATTGTTCCTTCTTGTCATCTTTGGTGCAAGCAGGCGGTAATATGATATATCTTTTGCTTGTGTTATCATACCATTGTTCGCTCGTTCTGATTGCAAAATAAATGATATTTCTACTGATTTTATTACAGCGATGAAGTGCAGGGAAATACGAGGAAAAAGAGTGAATATCTCTGATAATGAGATATTTGAAAATCTGCCGTAACTTTGCAGGCGAGAATAATACATGGAGGTAACGTTCCGAAGCAGACACCCCAAAAGGGTGGATGCTTCTATTGCATCAACTCTTGATATTGGCAAGGTGTGTCTTTGTAACACAAACCGTCGTTTGTACCACAAAGACCCTTGCCCCGAAGGGGAGATAAATTACTCCAAAGTCGTAATTAGAAGACCAAATGAATATGAATAAAGGTACAGAATATCGTTTAGAACGAAAAAAGGCAGAAAAGCCTCGTTGGGACAACTGGCATGTGCGGTTACCCAACCCCAAAGACCAGCAAAGGGCGATTGATCTCTTTCAGCGTTCAGGTGCAGAAACGAAGTCGGACTTCGTGCGTGCTCGTATTCTTGGGGAGAGTTTCAAGGTGATTACGGTGGACAAATCTGCCGTCGAATATTACCGAAAGCTCTCAGAACTTACGGCACAAATCCATAAGATTGGTGTACTGTATAACCAAACCGTGCGTGCCATCAACAGCTATCATTCGGTCAAGTTCGCACAGATTATGCTTGAAAAATTAGAAAATTTGTCGGCTCAAATCATCGCCTTGCAGGAGCAGGCTATCAGTCTTACCATAGATTACCGCAAAAGATGATTGCGAAGATTTCAAGTACAGAGAACCTTGGAGGAGCACTCGGCTACAACTTCAAAAAGGTGGAGAAAGGGGAAGCAAGCATTCTCCTTGCCGCTGAATTGTATCAGGACAAAGAGGGAAATTATACGATGGCAGAGGTGTTTGCCGATATGCAAGCACTTATTCCAGAGAAATGCCGAACAAAAAAGACGGTGTTCCATTGCTCCCTCAATCCGCATCCAGACGAGAAACTATCCGATGAAAGGCTCACACAGATAGCCAAGGAGTATATGGAGGCACTCGGCTATGGCAATCAACCTTATATCGTGTTCAAACACAACGACATCGCCCGTGAGCATATACACATCGTGTCGCTTCGGGTGGACGGTGAGGGAAAGAAAATCAACGACAAGTTTGAAAAGCGAAGGAGCAAGAAGATTACTGATGCCTTGGAAAGAATATTTGGTCTCATTCCAAGTTCAAAGGTTGCTAACAAAGCGGTGGAAGAAACGCCCAAGGTGGATATTGGTAAAGGGAATATTAAGGAGCAGGTGTCAAATGTTGTCCGAATGGTAATGAAACATTATCATTTTTGCTCCTTGGGCGAGCTGAACGCCATCTTTTCTGCATACAACCTTACCGTAGAGGAAATCAAAACAGAGTTTCGGGGAAAGAAATATGACGGACTTGTCTATGTTCCGACTGATGACAAGGGAGGCAAAGTAAGCACACCCATCAACGCATCGGACATTGGACGTGGTGTGGGCTATACAGCCGTGCAGAACAGGATGCAGAAGTCCAAACAAGCTATCAAGCCATTGATATCAATCATAAGGTACAGGGTGTTACAAACAATGCGTACCTCTCCAAAGACAGAGGAAGAACTTCAGCAAAGACTGGAAGAACAAGGCTTGCGTGTGTTTATCCGAAAGAACGAAAGCGGGCGAATATATGGCATCACGTTCATTGACGACAAGGAGGGCATTGCTCTTAATGGCTCACGATTGGGCAAGGGATATGCCGCCAATGTTTTTAATGCCTATTTCTCCAATCCTGCCCATAACCCATTCTTGGACGAAACCTTGTATGGCAGTCCGTCTGTCCGTTTGGAACCATCAATCCTTCATCCCTTACAACAAAATACAGAGGAAAGCGACAACCTTGTCGATGAACTTATCGAGGATATGGCAGATGGCTCTTTCCTATCTACGGGCAACGATGATTGGAGAGAAGCTGCATGGCAGCGTAAGCTCCGAAAACTAAGTAAGGTAAATATTAGACGAAGAAAACATTAAATAAACGAGCATTTCTATCTCCCCTCCCTTCGGAGGGGTTGGGGGAGGCTTTAAAACAATACGATTATGGCACAAGAAGATGATTTAAGGGCATTAGGTAAAGTCATGGACTTTATGCGAGGCATATCGGTGATATTCCTTCTCATTAACTGCTATTGGTTCTGCTACGAGGCGTTCCATACATGGGGCTTTACGCTCGGCATTGTGGATAAGATACTGATGAATTTCCAGCGTACCACAGGATTGTTTTCGTCTATCCTCTGGACAAAACTCTTTTGTGTGGTTTTCCTTGCCTTGTCCTGCCTTGGGACAAAAGGCGTGAAAGAGGAGAAAATCACTTGGCCAAAGATTTGGACGGTACTTTTCTCAGGCTTTGTCTTTTTCTTTCTTAATTGGTGGCTGCTGGTATTGCCCATCGGCAAGATCGGGGCAGCTACTTTATATATCTTCACACTGTCCGTGGGTTATATCTGCCTGCTGATGGCAGGTGTATGGATGAGCCGACTACTCAAAAACAACCTTATGGACGATGTTTTCAACACGGAGAACGAAAGTTTCATGCAGGAAACGCGCTTGATGGAAAATGAATACTCCGTCAATCTTCCTACACGCTTCTACTATAAGAAGAAATGGAACAACGGTTGGATTAACGTGGTCAATCCGTTCCGTGCCTCAATGGTACTTGGAACACCGGGTTCGGGTAAGTCTTACGCTATCGTGAACAACTACATCAAGCAGCAGATAGAGAAAGGCTTTGCGATGTATATCTACGATTATAAGTTCCCCGATTTGTCGGAGATAGCCTACAATCACCTGCTTCATCACTTGGATGCATATAAAGTAAAGCCGCAGTTCTATGTAATCAACTTCGATGATCCGAGAAAGTCGCACCGGTGTAATCCTATCAATCCTGCCTTTATGACAGATATATCGGATGCCTACGAGAGTGCCTATACCATCATGCTCAACCTTAACCGCTCGTGGATACAGAAGCAGGGAGATTTCTTCGTGGAGTCGCCAATTATCTTGCTGGCAGCCATCATTTGGTTTCTAAAAATCTATGAGAACGGTAAGTATTGTACTTTTCCTCATGCCATCGAGTTCCTTAACCGTCCCTACGCACAGATATTCCCGATACTCACCTCCTACGATGAACTTGCCAACTACCTTTCACCCTTTATGGATGCTTGGGAAGGCGGAGCGCAGGACCAGTTGCAGGGACAGATAGCCAGTGCCAAGATACCACTTTCACGAATGATTTCACCTGCTCTTTATTGGGTGATGACAGGCGATGATTTCTCACTTGACATCAATAACCCTAATGAGCCGAAAGTCCTTGTAGTTGGTAATAATCCCGACCGTCAGAATATCTATTCGGCAGCACTCGGTTTGTATAACAGTCGTATTGTGAAGCTCATCAACAAGAAGAAGCAACTCAAATCCTCAGTGATTATCGATGAGTTGCCAACCATCTACTTTCGTGGGCTTGACAACCTCATTGCTACTGCACGAAGCAATAAAGTTGCCGTATGTTTGGGCTTTCAGGACTTCTCACAACTTACCCGTGATTATGGAGACAAGGAGAGCAAGGTAATACAGAACACTGTAGGTAACGTTTTCTCTGGACAAGTGGTAGGAGAAACAGCTAAGACTCTTTCTGAGCGGTTTGGAAAGGTACTCCAGCAACGTCAATCAATGACTATCAACCGTAATGACAAATCCACCTCTATCTCCACACAGATGGACAGTCTTATCCCTGCATCCAAAATCAGTAACCTCACACAGGGAATGTTTGTCGGTGCTGTGTCCGACAACTTTGACGAGCGTATTGACCAGAAAATCTTCCATGCAGAGATCGTCGTGAATAGTGCTAAGGTATCGGCAGAAATGAAAACCTATCAACCCATCCCCATAATCGCAGACTTCATAAATGAAGATGGCTCCGACAATCTCAAAGAGACTATCGAAGCCAACTACCGTAAAATAAAACAAGAGATACTCTCTCTCGTGAATTCTGAGATAGAACGAATAAAAGCCACTCCAGAACTTACCCACTTAATTAAGGAGTAGGTCTTGGTAGAAAGAAAGATTGTTTCTCTAATAATTTGCCTTGAGGAGTGACTGCTTCTTGAAGCGGGACAAACCGTAATATACTGTCCTTGTAGACCGGATAGTAGTTTGTACGTACAATGTCTGAAAGTTGTTTCATCTCATACGGTAATTCCCTTAAACGCTCCAACCAAACTTCCTCCAAAAACTTATCTGTGGTCAATACCGAAAGTGTTTTCTCTAATTCTACTAACTTGGTAGGGATAGAACGTGTGCGGACTTGGGACAGATAGTTTACTGTTTCTGGGGTAACACCCTCACTGCGAGCTATCGCTTCGGCAGCCATGAGCAGAATCTCTGCATAACGATAGACACCGACATATTGCTTTGGCTGTGCAGTTATCTCCGTACCGGAGGAAAGCCAATAGTATGGAGCTGGGGAAAAGATTTCAAAAATGGTCTTACCATCATCCTTTACCTTGAAAAAAGTATGGAAAAACTGGTGATCTTTTCCTCTCAAGTCTTCATCACCATAACAAGCTAAAAGAGTACGTGTCGGTCGAAAAGCGTTAAAAGCCACATGCTCTTTGACATTATCCCAGTTCTTGGCTATTTTCGGAAATGCAAAAGAAGCCCGCGAGAGCGTATTTTCTCCATAAATGACATATAGATATTCATCATTAGTAGGAGTTGTGCGGAGCATATTGAAAGCGGATTGGTCTTCGCGGACGCCATTGGAAGCAAGTTGGTGCTTGCCTGACTTGATAATAGGGCGCAGTATTTCTGCTGCCTGAACATATTTGTCCTTTTGCAACGGTCTGCCACTCATGTGCAGATAGACATCACCCAACAAGGCACGAGCGACCAAAGATGTCACATGCGATTTGTTTTCAACAAAACTTTTATCCGGTAAAGTCGCGATGGCTTCAAGCAAATCTTTCTCGACTTTGGCATAAGATGCTTCCATGCTGAGGTATGAGGAGTCTGTCCGTTTATTAGGGAACGCCCCGAAAACACGGATAAGATAAAAGCGGTTGAAGGCACGGAAAAATTTAGCTTCACCTATAAGTCTTACCTGTTCTGCCGGATTTAATCCTAACGTATTTGGTATTTGTTGGATGATGGTATCCGCTGCCTCTATTCCATCAAAACAGGTGGAATATATTTGCTTAGCCAAATCCTTGACAGAGGAGGCTGTCATATTTTGCATTGTAAGTGCAGGGTAATAGCCCTGAGTCGCCTCACTTTCAAATAGTCCCGACAGGTAACTTCCCCATGCCAAGGGTATGCCGTTATCTTGATCCGTAGAAAGATAAAGTTGTGATAGACCTTTGGTATAAAGTTCATTCACAGCTGCGCGGGCTGCTATTGAGTCCCCATACGTTTTCGTTATATTTCCTACCGGTTCTACGGATTCGTTTTGACAGGAAGAAACGAAAATAACTCCCATTATAAGAAGTAAAACTTTTGACTTTATATTATTTCGCATAAATCATTTGTTTTAAAATGAATAACTATAGCTTATCTGACTGGTCAGAGAAGAAGAATTTGTTAATGTCGCTTCTGACAGGGAGCGGTGCTGATAGGCAATACTGGCATTTAATCCATGCCGTTTGAGAAAACGATAACTGGCATGCCACCGTGCATTGTAGATTGTTGCCAACTTCCTTCCCGCTTCCTGAGTTTGGTTGAAAGATAGTGTCAGTCCTGTTGTTAAGGCTTTCTTAAAAAGATGTTTCGAACAGGTAAGGGCTGGGCCTATCGTCAGAACATTCTTGCGTGATGCATAATTATTGCTGGCATTTATTTCTGCTGTCACAGAGAAATCCAAAGGTGTGAAGTCTATGCCATAATTGGCGCCAAGATTCATAAATCTGGTCAGATTGCCCGGCATGATGTAACGCCCCTGTTTGTCTGCGGCTTCCTGATAACTTGCATTGGCAGAAAGTGTATGAGATTGTGTCTCGCTGTTTCGCAATCGCCAGTTCAGATTCATGTCTATGCTGTTGTTCAACTGAGTAAACCGCAGGGTATCAAGGTTTTCGTATGGTGTTCGCTCATTAATGTAGTCAAATGAGGATTTAATATTACGGTGCGCTTGATAGCTGGATATGGAAATCGAAGCAGTGAACCTGTCATTGGGTGTGAAATTGATATTGACAGAACCCACAAAGCGCTTGTTCCTTTCCTGCTTTTGGTTGGAAAGGTCATCTCTCTGTACACCTCCACTAAGTGCAAGGCTCAGTCTGTCCTTAAAGAAATTACGACTATAGTTGAGTGTTGCGTTCTCATAATCGTTGTTGAAGTAATATGCACCCAGTGTTTCGTAGTCAGGACTGATTCGTTCGTAACCAACACCGATGGTATTTCCCAAAAGGCTATATGTCAGGTCGGCCTTGAAAGCATGGTAGTGGTTTCTCTCCTTCGTTCTTAAATCGCGTTGCATAATACTCAGACCATATTCCAAGGATAGCTTCAGATTTTTGATTACATTCAGACTTCCTTCCACTCCTATGGCAATGTTGCCTTTGGGATATATTCCCAAAGCATCTGAATCGAAAGAGATGTCTCTCTGTTTATCCCTTGCAGTGAAGATTGTTCCGCCGACGGAGAACTTCTCTCCATCATATCCGGCTTTAACACCGTATCCCCAACGCTCATAATTAGGACGGATTGCAGGATTAGAAGCATCAATATCCACCTTTCTAAAAAGCCGTCCACCCATTGCAGAAAGTCTCCATCTGGCAGGAGAAAGTTCTATCCCCACACCTGTAAATTGATGACCATTAAGCGTATAAGGGCTGAAACTCATCGACACATCACCGATATGTGCCCGTATCCACTTATAAGAAGGATGAAGACTCAGTCTGTTAGGTAATGATGGGTAAGAAAAGTTTGAACCATAATTGTTCAGGTTGAACGATAAGGGAATGTTCAACAACTCATATAGCGACAGGTTTACTGAACCGGACAGTTGATAAGTAAAGGATTGACGGGATTGTTTGGGCGTACTGTTGAATTGGGTAGCATTCGCTGAAATGCTACCACTGATTTTTAGCGGCTTCTTCTTGCGAAACTCCAGTATCTCCTCCACATTTTGGGCTGATACGGCGTTGCTCCATGCTATAAACATGAAGATACCCAAAGCTATACGCATAATATGAGGTCTGTTCATATGTCTTATATGTGTATGTTGTTATTCCCCAGCTCTCTTTTCGAGTTTGACATCTGCTATAATATAGGATTGTGAGCCATCTTTGACGAACTCCTTGATTCTGATGATTCCCTTTCTACCGTCTGCAGTACGCACCAGCACGAAATGTGGTGCGCTGGTTTTATTGAAGATTGTCTGATTTGTTTCCGACCATTTTGTGAATTGATTCAGGTCGGAAGGCTTTTTGATGTTGTCAAAGACGGCATTGGTAATGTTAATTCCCATAGAACTGGGGTTGTTAATGAATGTAGCTCCTTGGGCACTGTCTATCTTTGGGAAAGAATTGGCTTCTGCCTGATTGGGTGCAAAGAAGTAGCAGTAATTGAAAGAGGAGTTAAGGGCAAAGAAACCGAAGTCAATCCATGCTCCACACTTTTTCTCCACAATCTTACTTGATGTTACCACACCACCTTCTTTGGCAGAGTAAAAACATCCTACACTGTTCTTTGCCTCATTGATACCGAATTTTAGATTATTCTGCTTGATAATGCCACTGTTTGGTTGGATAATGATGCTTTTCTCTACTATTTTTTCTTCTTTACCATTGCCGGCAATCATCTGTACTTTATAAGTACCAGCATGTTCAAATCGAATTGTTGTCGTCTCGTCTGTAGGAGACATTACATTGGCTCCTGCGCATACCCAGCGATAAGATAACCCACCAGTGGTGAAATTGGTCGTTTCCAGCGTAAGTGGTGCTTCCCAATCCTGATCTACAGGTAGAGGTTCATACGAAAAATCAGCTTGTATAGGAGGTTGCAGGGTCAGACTTTTAGTTAGTTCCTCATATTTACTGCCATTGAATACTTTCAGATGGATTTTATGCTCCCCACCATCCGCAAAGGTTATCGTGCCTGGATGCTGTAGGTTGGATGTAGAGGGAATACCATCTTCAAAAGTCCACTCGTATTGACTTCCACCCTTACTCTTGTTGGTAATAGATACCATGCCCGGGGCAATGTCGTTGAGAGCGATTGAAAAATCAAAGTCTATAGTCATGGCGGAATCAACCCTGATGGTTTGCTGACTTGTCCTTTCCTCTACAGCATTCCACACTCGCAAAGTTATTTTGTGCTCACCAGCCTGAGTGAACACGACCTTAGCCGGAGTTCTCTCATTGGAACTACTGGGGGTGCCACCCTCAAAAGTCCATTCATATGCATCAGCCCCATAACACTCGTTTTTCAATTGGATGGTTACAGGAGAGGTCTTATCTTCTGATGATTCGATTGAGAATGCAGACTCGATTGGGACAGCTGTCTCTTTGAGACAAGACGATAATAAAACTGTAAAAAGCAATATTACTATTGAACGAAATGGGATATTATCATTATTCATTTTCCTTATTTGATATTCTGTTATACCATGCACCATGCAGATTCTCTTCTATATATGAATTATCTTTGAACATATAAACCAGTAACTCTAGGCATAGTTCCATACTTTCTTCATTAATCCCTTTTCCATAATTCTTTATTTGACATATGCAAATGGATCATGACAAATATATGTCGCTAATAAACTAATAATTTTAATTCTCTTCATATTAACTTATTTAAACGTTATTATTTTGCCTGTTTTCAAATTTACCTTTCTTGTCAATTTGATTTCGGACTGAATTACAAACTCCTCAATTTTATTTTTAGATTAATATTCTCCAAAATATTCGTCTTTTTGACAACTTATAATGTGGGCACAATCTCTCTATCTTCGTATATAGTCACATTATCTCTAATTTTTTCGGCCAATATAGCAAATTCTTCAAAACTATAACACTCTTCTTCTTTCCTCAAAAGAAAACTTCGCGAGTAATCCACAAAACTATTGTAAAAAACCACACTAATGATTTTTACCCCATTTACATTATATATAGAATAATCCCAATCTTTCTTTTGCACTAACTTCTTCATCTTAAAATCTCTTTAACACTGTAATCAATATCTTTTATCATACCTTCCGTTTTAATAATAGCTTCTGTTGGTAAGGCAGTATTTCCAGACACTTGCAGCATATATTTAACATCGAACTATCTCTGGAAATCTTCTATTTCATTTATCAAAGTGCTATAGCATCTCAACTGAGTAAATTCTTTTTTTTGTTTTATCCTTTCATAGAGATTACTATAATCAAAAACCAAATAGCGATCTATATATAATTTTATTTTACATAGATAAATGAAGTATAGTATCCTACAAACATTTTTTCTGTTTACTTCAACATCATTAATTATTTTATTTATTCTGTCAAGGCTTACTTCATTATCCACTAACATTGCATGCAGAGCCCATACAATATTTGAACAATCAATCACCTCGGCATTACTATCATAATGCTTTGCTACTATAATATTTATCAGATTTCCGTCAAAAACAGATTTTTTAACAATATTATATTCTTTTGAACACCTCGTGTAGTTCAATGATTTGATTATTTCATCTTCTCTTTTCATTGGATAATTATTTGAGTTGTGTATATATTCGTATTTTTTACTTTTATGGGTTCTATAATTGCCTCTGAGAAACCTCCTAAAGTCTTGCCTCCAGGAATCCATAGCAATTCATCAGCCCCTATTTCATTACCTGATGGTATTCTTAATTTAGAGTGTGTGTTAATTTTAATATCAACTCTAATCAATTTATCACCTTGATGTAATTTTGAAGACCATGAACCTTCTGGAATACCCAATTCGTTTTCAATCTGTGAAATGTTTTTACCCGTTCTTTGTAAAAGTTTGTCCATCTCTATTTTGGGCATTATAAATAATCCATCATCTCTTCCTATTTGTCCATAAGTATTAACAGATTTCTCAAACGAAAGACAAGAAACCTCTCCTTCAAACTTAGCCAAATGCTCTTTTATATAACGTGTCTTTAAATAGGTTTCAGGTGCTGGACGTTCCCCCTTCCTGATACTTAAAATATCCTGTTTGGTTTTACCATTGATAAAAATATCATCAGGTGCTCCCCATTTATCATTTGGAAGATTTTTAGCGTCTGCAAAAGCTATAAAACTTTTTTCTTGTTTTATTACATTCTGCCTTACCTCTGCAGAGAGTTCTGCCCAATCATTGGAGTTCTTCAACTTAGTTATTGCTATTCGATAATCTAAATATTTAGATACTAATTGGTTTTTAAAACTTTGATTCAACGATTCTGGCAACTCTTTGACAAACTTATAGCCACCTTGTCCTAGGTTCTTTAAACCGATAAGCCCCATAGCAGCGTTGTAAATCTCCACCACTTCTTTCACTCTAGGGCTACTAATCATCTGTGTGTTAATCGCAATATTCCCAACGGCTCCTGCAACTTCAGCCATTGCCCAAAGTCTACGGGCCCAATGGACTTTTGTAGCTAACGCTGTTCCTCCACTTAGAGCAATTGTAGCAATATCAACTGCAAGTAAAGAGTTTTTTTCTACTTTGTCGTTAAACAGCTTATCATTATAATACTGTAAAAAAACAGCTGGTACAATATAATATGTTGAGTCTTTGAGCTGTCCCCCTAAAGCTTCTCCTATTAAATCAATTTCTAAATCTTTAGGCAAAAGTAAAATAGGTGAAAAGGGTAATAATTTTGTAACAATTTCATCCTGTTGGTTAGAAGTAATTATGTTTCTTACATAACTTATATGCTCAGTCCTACGTTTAATATCAACCTTACCTTCATCTGTTAATTCCCCTTTATACACATATTGTGTATATCCAGCCATTGTCTCTGATAGTCGAATTGGCTCCAAATTTAGAACTAGTACAGAACTCTGTGACTCGATTCTTGAACTATAAAATTTTGGTGTTTCCAAATACATTGATACTAATATGTCTATGAATCGAGTGTAATTCCGTCCCTCCCAAGGAAGAATTCTCACATCATCCATTCCAGCTATCAATTTTTTTAGCAAAGACGCTTCATTCTCTTCTAATTTTACAAAAAAGGTTGAATAATCTTGTCCTTTTATGCAAGAGAGAAGACGTAAGATAGATCTTTCTGAAGGTTCTTTTATATTTTTTGATGAAACAATTATTTCTATTAAGTCGATTATTCTATTGTATGGCAAAGTCCTCAGGGAAGTAATACAAACAGAATCTATGACTTCATTAACAATCTTTATATCTGTTTTATTACTAAGTGAGGAAAGAGATATGCTATCACTCTTTAACTTCTCATCCGGACAAAGTTTAACCTGTTTCCCCGTATACGCACTACGGCATGAGACATCTGCATTCCAAAGTATTTCTGTTTTCCATTCACTTTGATTGAGAAGATGTACTTCTCCTGTTATAGGATTGGATGTACAAGTAGCTGTCGCATATGCATAAACACAACCATCACCCTGATATTTATAGATTATAACTTCACTTGGTTCTGATGTTGTATTATAAAATATTTTGATATTTTTCGCTTTGCTATCTCCTGCTTTAACCCCATTCTGATTAACATAGTCTTTTACATTATTATTCCATGAATAATTATCTATTAGCTTTCCATCCCCACCATAGAGTACATATCCCCAAATACGGTTAGAACCAATATGAATGATTTTCACAATAGTCCCGTCACGAACAGGAGTATTTACACGATAGATGAGTTGTCCAGATGGACTTATTCCCAAATTGCTACCAGAGACCATTGCAACCTTTTCTGTCAAGTTGACTTTTTCACTCTTGTCAAACATGGTAAATACTGCAGGATTGGCCATGATATTCCACTGGAAAGCAGCAAGGTCGGTTCCCGTTTCAGTGTAATCAAGCAAATTGTTTGTTGTTCCCTGCGTACCTTTCCCATATTCAGCATCAAAAGTATGCTGAAGTGTGAAAATGCCATGTCCCAATTCATGGGAAATGGTATGAGCCAATGAATTTACCTTGACACCATTATCTGCAAAGATATATCCAAATCTACTTTTGCGAGGCATTTCACCAAGTAAACCTTCCTTTTGTCCCTCAAACCCCTTGGCTCCATTAAGAACAAATAGGTAGACGCCGTCAGGTGTCCCTGCTTCCTGCTGGTAAGTCTTCTGCAGGTTACGCATTTCTTGGCTCTCCTTGAGTTCCTTGTCATAGCCCCAGAAAGACTTGCCGACCGTACTCAGCAGTCCATCCTTTTCACTTTCTACTTCCCAGTCATAATTGCCGCGCATGCTTTCATCCACATTCACTGTAAACTGCACGCCAACAGGATTATAGATGGTATTGAGTTGCTGTTCAATAGCAGATTTATCTAACTTAACTTCGTTTATCGGAACAAGAGTTACCTTATGCTGCTGTTTCGTATAGCTCACCACACGGAGTTTGCCGATAACCACTCCTTCGTAGACGGCAAAAACATCATAACTTGCACCAGACGATACGGAACGCAGGCTAATCGTCCATGTCTGTTCTGCCTCATTAAGCTTTGCCGGCAGTGCAGCAGTATTGGGTTCAGAGGCAAAGTGAACCTTTTTCAAGTCAATATTCCTCAAGCCATCATACTTTGCCGTAACAACATCATTCTCTCCCACAGGAACAAGTTTCCAAGGTGCAATATAGCCTTTGGCAAATGGCTTGTAAAAGCGGTCTACCTTAACACTCTTCTTGTACCATTTCTCCTGACCATCATCAAAGGCATATTTCCCCTCTCCAGGCTTAAAGTGTATATAGCCATACTTGCTTGACAGAGATTCCGTATTGAAATCTCCAACACGATTCACACGTTCACAATTAAGTTCTATCTTTTCGTCCTTTCTCCCCGTTTCGACATCATTGCCAGTCCCTTCGGTATTTTGTTCTGACGGGCTAATCTGATAGGTATTTCCCTTTTTGTCAGTAACGAGCATAGGGAAAATACGCTCATACGAGGCATTCTCTGGCACATCTACTTTTATGGTCTGTGGATTACCATCAGCATCGGTTGTTTCTAATTCTCCTGTCTTGGGATTGTATATAAATTGTGGTATATCGGGGAGTGTAAAGCCCATTTTATGTTCACGCATACGGATAGTAGCAGGTTTTATATCCTTACCGCCATCATCAACATAATCAAGGTTGGCTATCTTCCCCTTCTTCTCATCGTAGGACGCTTCTACCGTACCGTCTATCTGAAAGTTATCCACATTGATGCGTAGACGGTCAAAACGAAGCGCAACAGGAGCGTCAATAATGGTTTTCAGTCGGGTCTTGCCACGTCCGGAGTACCAGCCATCCCCCAGGGGAACAGCATCGATGATGGTCATGGGATAATCACCACCAATAGTAACGA
Source organism: Prevotella sp. oral taxon 313 (assembly GCF_003043935.1). NCBI lineage: Bacteria > Pseudomonadati > Bacteroidota > Bacteroidia > Bacteroidales > Prevotellaceae > Prevotella > Prevotella sp. oral taxon 313. The sequence continues at coordinate 524,336 of NZ_PYXE01000001.1, read as the reverse complement.
TGTCCCCTGCCTTTATCCGTAAGTTCGGCTCCTGCGACAGGTCTTTCCTCACAGGTTCCTTTCCACAGTCAGCCAGTAGCTCATCATTCTGTTTGCTGAGTGTAAACTCACTGACACCAGAGAATACCGGACGGTCATCCGTACAAAGCGTCCCCACACGCCATTCATATGTCCAACCTAATTTCAATTGGGACAGTGTAAGGTGTTCACCTGCTATCCGGGTTCTGCTCCATTCATAAGTATTGAGCTTGGTCTTGGGACGACATTCCACAATGTAGCCAGTGGTTCCTATAACTTTGTTCCATGAAAGATCCACCTTGGCAAAACGGGGAAGGGCTCTCAAACCCGTCGGTGCCTGACAGTTGTCATTAAGATAGAACCAGTTGATTTCACTATAACCGCCGTTTTCAAACATACCCACTTCATCAACACCGTCACGGGCTATGGCCTGCACCTGCCATGCATAGCAACGGTTAGGGAAGAGAACTGGTTCAAGATGGGTATAATTCAAAGTCGTATTGCGCGTGCGGACACGATAAATTTCATTGCCGTAGGCAAAGGCTGATTGTGGAGCAGCTCCGTTATTGGGAAGTTCTTTGAGCACAAACTCATACTCTGTGCCTGCAAGTCCCTGATGACGGGGCATCCATTGGAAACGAAGATAGAGCGGCTCTGTGACTCCAATTTGGGCATCCTTTTCAGGAAAGTTGAGAATCGGAGGTTTCTTCACATCCAAATAGGAACGTCCCGTATGCCAATCAGAAAGCGTTCGTCCAGTATAATAGTCTACCACTTGCACAGAGAACTCCGTATATCCGGTGGGTAACTGTCCGTTACGCAGACTGCCATTAATTTGCAGGTTCTGTGGTTGAAGATAGGGGGACAGGTCTATATTGGTCAGGCGGGTCGGGACATTTGCACTGAGCTCCAGCATCGGGTAGCTGATTTCCTCACGGCTGGTGGCAAGAAAACCTGTGCTCTTAATCTTAATGCGTAGTCTGGCAAAGAGTAAAGGTTGCTGCAGGTCGCGGTTGAGCAGATTGACAATCAGTCTGTCACGGCTTCCGCTATAATAATCCGACAAGTAAGGACTTTGAGGAGACGGCCATTGAACGGTGGCATGGATAGGATAGTACTGGGCATACCCCTGCTGCTTTCCTGCCCAACAAAGGATGAGGAAAATCAATAAAACCTTAAAACGCCAATAGAAATGAGTATGTTGTCTGTTCATATGACCTGCTTTTATCATGAGTCCTATCAATTGTTATTTTCTTTTTTTCGTGATTCTAAGTGTGGATTTCTCGTTTCCAACAGACAGCTCCACTTTGAATACTCCTTCCGTATCACCACGCAATTCATACTCAAAAGTATGCTTTTGGATGTTTTTAATCTCCTTTTTATCCATTTCAACAGATGTCGGAGAGAGGAGTCTAAGTGTAAAATCTCTTGGTTCTTTGAGTTCTACATATACTTTAAAATCCCCTGTAGTCGGATTAGGGCTAACCAAAAACTGTTTGATCGCATCTCCTTTTCCATCGGGCAAAACTACTCCTCCTTCACCAAGGACTTCTAATCTTTGGCTGACAACCGTAGAACAGTCACCCAAATATCCTGTGAGTGTTACTTCATAGATACCGGGTGTTGGAATGGTAAAGACAACACTTTCGTTGGACTTGCTTGTAATAACAGCATTGTCGGGCAAGGACCATTCTAATTTGTCTGCCCTTATACGGCTGATGTTGACAGCATGAATAGGAGAACCAGCTGTGACAGATGACGGTATGGTTATATCCAAAGGCAATTCTGTGTTGCTGGCTTTGATTTCAACCTCAGCTGTTGCCGTACAACCTTTCTCATTCGTAATAACAACTCGATAATGACCGGCTTTGCTTACTATAAGTTCCTTGCCGGTTTCTGTTAGGACTTGTCCGTCATGCAGCCATTGATAGGTGACATTTTCTTCGCTCGGTATGGCTGTTATTTTACGTGATTGCTCATGGCAAAGTGTAAACCCGCCATTAAGTTTTACCGTCATCTCTTCCGGTTGTTCCAAGACAACACGATAATGGAGGGAACAGCCGGCTTGGTCGCTAACGACAGCTACGTACTCTCCTGCTTTGAGATGTTCCCGATTAGGTGTAGATATGGTATTGTCATCTTCCCAATGTATGGTATAAGGAGCCGTACCTCCTGACAGTTCAAGAGATATTGCACCATTGTCTGCACCGTAACAAGTCGGATTGGTAATCGTTGGTTTGATATAAATGGCTTCAGGAGTTGTTACCTCGACATTCCCGGTAATGGAACAGCCGCGACTGTCTACAACTCTGACAAAAAAGCTGCCTGCTTCATTGATGGTGAGATTTGCTTCCGTTGCTCCTTCCTTGTTCCATTCATAAGTATAGGGAGCCGTACCACCGGTTACGGTTGTTGAAATAAGTCCTGCTCCTCCGCTACATGAAGGTGGGCGTGTTGTAAATGACAGTGACAGCAAGTCCGGCTGTTTAAGTTCAAACACAGCCGATTCTACGGATATTCCATTGCTGTCTGTAATTTTAACTTGATATTGCCCCGTTGAAAGATTATGGGCAACACTGTCTATCTGCAACGGAAGTTGTTCTTTTGTACTTCCTGATATTTTATACCAAGCATAAGTATAGGGAAGCTGTGCGGAAATAATAGGTTTACCACCTTTTCCATGAGCAGTCAACTCCCCATCACTATCACCATGACAGCTGACAAAATGTGTTTCTTCAACATCTACAGTTAAAAGAGGCGGTGCAGAAAGTGTCATTGCTAATTGCGCATGGCAACCACAGGGATCCTGTTTGTCTTCATTCCCTAACAGAGCAAATCTCATGTCTTCAGCTATAGCAGTATATTCGCCACGAGGAATATTGCGAAGTGTATAGATGTATTGATTACCATCCGAATGCGAATCTGTTGGTGCAAAGACTTGTCCATCACTCTTCCGCACAAAACGTACTGTATATCCGGAAGCGGAAGGGGTGCCACCGGAAACAGCTATTTGAATAGCCCCATCGGAAGATTGATAGGCCAAAGGGCTGGTTTTGCTCTTTTCTGTAATACTTACAGCCTCACTTGGCTCTGTAAGTATCACTTGGTGGATAAGTTCTTCTCCTGATGATGTCTTAGCAACACAACCATTGCTGTCTTGCACACGTAAGGTATAATTGCCAGCTGATAGCCGTTTGAAACTTACATTGCCCGTATTGAATGTTTGTGTCTGCACAACAGAACCGCCTGCATCTGTAAGTGTAGCGGTGAAATTCCCTGTTCCACCGGATGCCGTCAGCATAATCTCTCCATCATGACCGGAAAAACAACTGATATTCTTTTGGATAAAGGAGTGGGTGATGGCAGGCCGTTCATTTATCGTTACATTTAAAATATGCTTCGAAGTTTCACGATAAGTATTTTGACCATTACTGTGCGTGCCCCTTAATTGGAACGTATATGCACCTGCAGCAAGGTCGTTAATTCGAAAACTATTTTCAGCATCAAGTGCATCTATATTAGAACCTGTGCCTCCTGTTTTAAAAACAGCTAAAGCTTCTCCCGGCCAGAGTGGTCTGTCAAGGAATACACGTAAAGATGCATCACCAGATTGATGGCATTGTTCCAATGTTATATCATGGGATAGAATATGAGGGGCAGAATAGGTCGGTGTCAATATAATCTTTTTATAGTCAGCCTCATTTCTAGTTTCGTCAGTTATAGCATTGATACGGAAAAGAATATTCTTCCCTTGCCTTACCAGTTCGTTAAATGCACTTCGTGCATACAGGTCTGTCCCCTTGAATGTTACAACAGATTTACCTTCACTGTAAGATACTGTATTAGGCATATCATGCCATATACTCTCGCCTATTGTTTGATATTGCCACTTATAGGTGGATTCCACAAATCCCTTAGTTGCTTTCAACGTGATAACATCATTGTCCGGCAGCAAGTTCAAAGAGGACGCCGTTCCTTGACCTTTATCGGTGTAGTAATGGAGATGGATAAAAACAGGAAGGACTTCTATTGTCAATATTGTTTGTACTAAAGGAAAGAAGTCTTTCCCATCATCTCCATGAGAAACTACCCTATGCAGATAGGGGGTATTACTATCTATCAACAATTCATTATCCCCTTTTGATGAATGATGAATTACCCAACCCCATGTACGTTTCCCCCAAAATAATAACTTATAGGGTCTTTCTTTTTTTGTAAATCTACTTATAATAGGAGAGGGGGCATTAAAATACTCTCCCTTATCAAGAGAACCAGTTTTCCAATATCTTAAGAATTTAGTTCCAACATTGGATACGCTAGAGATGCTATATTCTGTAGAATTCATTGGATTTCCTGAATTTCTCATTCTGCCAAATGAAATTGTTAATTGGTACTCCCCTTCTACTTGTGCATTCATAGGAAATGCACATATTGAATAGAGCAATATTGATAAGAAATATTTTATTTGTTTCATAATCTGAGCCTCTTCTTTTGACTTATTGAGCTATGATTCTTTGCTTTAACGACTAAGATATATTCATTCTCTTTTCCTTGTAAGATTTCTTTATCTACAAATTCTCCTGAAGCCGGTAGATTCTCTCTATAAAGGAATTTTGTCTTGGAATCGTCTAACTTATATAATGCTACGGACATCAAATCATTATAGTGTATATTCCATTTGATAGCGATACCTTCTGGCAAGGCTTCCAAGTCGAATTTAATCGAATCATTGTCCATCCCTTGCATCTTAGATTTCAATATTATAGGATTGGATAAGTGAGAACGTAACTGATTAGAGGTATAAGCAATCACCTGATAGAGATAACTTTTCCCTGATTCAATGTCATAATCTTCATACCTCATACTTATGGGACTTTCAACACGCCGAGCAACAAGACGAGTTCTGTCCTCCACGTCAGTACGTACCACAATAAATCCGGCAAGATAGGGATTTTCATCTTGGGTCCATTCAATAATATTCCTCCCATTCTCTGCTTTCCACCCGACAATTACAGGTGTCGTTGGGGGAATAACATTTGGCTTAATAACCTCTATCGTCTCACTCAGATCAGACTGGTTATATCGTTCATCAAGGGCTGTTAAAGCATAATAAACCTTATTATTTAGGTTGTCAAGGTTTATACTGTCCGTATAGGCTGTTTCACGGATGGCTAAATCCGTAATGGGAATCAGTTCCTCTCCCTTTGTTTGTCCGCGATATAGCCGATAACCATAAATATCAGCATCAGAATTGGGCTTCCATGACAAATGCACGGCACCGAGGCTGTCTATTTGTGCAGATAAACCTTGTGGTATTCCCGGCGGCACACTGTCCACGGGCTGGATAAGTACCGGTAAAGAACGGGTAGAAGCACCTTGCTTGGCTTCTGCCTCAATTTTATAATAGATATGCCTTCCAATATTCGTTATATGATAATTCCGCTGCTGTGGATTGAGGTTGCCGATAAGAATGGTATAATCCTTGTCGTCAGTAGAATGAAGAACATTAAAGCCTTTGATTAACTCCTGTGATGCACCATCAAACTGCCAAGATATGTCTGCTCCACCGTTCCTGTCAAATGAGGAACTTGTTATCATCGGTATAGCCTTCAAAGCAGGATAAGCAATCCCGGAAACAATATCACTGTACGCCCCCTTACTGCCGAAAGGCGTTACGCCAACAACCCTATAATATATGGCCTTCCCTTCAGGGATACTATCCAAATAGGTAATCGGAGCATAAGGATTCTTATCCACATCTGCAATGCGTGTAACGGGCAAGTCTGAAATTGGCTTAAAAATCTTACCATCCTCGCTCTTCTCAATAAAATAAGAAGAATAAAGATAGGATAGCGTATTATAATCCCACGATAAAAAAGCCCCGGCTTCGCTAAAACGGGCAGACAATCCGACGGGACGAATTAGTTTAGCTGTATCACCGACAATGGTAAAAACAGACCCTTGCCCTATTTGATACTTTCCCTTAGGTACAAGAGGAGTAATACGGTACAAGTACCGTTCACCATTTTTTATATCCTTATCCTCCCATCCCCAGCCGATTTCCTTAGCCATTGGGAAACAGAGATCCGCGGCATAAAGAGAAAATAAATAGCGTTGCTGCCGCATTTCATCAAGGGAAATGGCCTTAGATATAGGATTATTACCCAAACTGACTTCAAAGTCTTCCCCAAAGACAGCCTGTGCAATGACTGCTCCCATCGGATATTGTGCTGCAATCCGTTTTAATGTATCTGTCGCTTCTGGTTTCAACCTTTCCGAAAGAACTTTCAACTCAGGTTTATCCAATACGACACCAGAACGTGATACTGTCAAACGCTCCAAACGAACACCATATTGATTAAGCAAGTCCCAACTTTTCGCATCACTTGGAATCCAACGCAAGAGAATACGGTCAGAATGTATTTCTGCACGGGTTCTGATATTGGATGTCAATTTCTGTTGTGCCATTCCAATAAGGGCGTAAATACAGAAAGCGAACAGAAAAAGAGTCTTCTTAATATAACGCATATTTATTTGTTCAAATTAAGTTGGTTTGTATAGATGAAGTCTACACTGTTTGTTACTGTTCCATCAGGCAATACGTAACTGATAGTTGTTTGATACTTGCCTTTTTTCAAAACAGGCAAAGAGCCCATGACAAACCGATTGTAAACCTGCGGGGTAACAGCATCCCTACTATTTATGATTCTATTCTGAAGGTCTCGATAATCATTGTATGATACCAAAGAAGCATCAAATGTAAAGGGGAAGTGATATAAAGATAAGTTCACCGATTCTGAATGTAAAGCTGAAAGGTAGTTCTGGCTTGGTGAGAAAGCTCTATAGGGAGGGACGCCGATTGGCTGTTCTTCCCTCTCGGAGAGATGAATATTTCCATAAGGGTATCCTTCATAAACAAGTGGCAAGACTGCACCTCTGAAATATTCTTCCTTGAGGTCGGAGCGAAGAGTGAGCAAAGGTTTGTATTGAGTCTTCTCCACACCGATGACTTCAGCTTCGTCGAAGGCTTCCTTACCTTGTACATTAGCTCCAAGCAACAGCGCAACACCTGCATCTATGGCAAGGTTATCACGGACCTTGACACTTCGCATCTTCTCTCTGAAAGTGGCATACTGACTGGTTGTAAAATCATATTTCAGAATCGATTGTTCCATCTCATTGGAAATCTTTGCTATAGCTTTGTCGCCACCAATTTGTCCTGAGAAATCATCTTTGTCTTTTATTTCCTTAATTTCAGAAGATTTTTTATTGTCGTTTGCCATATCCTTCTGTGCTGCAGAATACGCCAAATCTAATTTGTATTCTGTCTGCCTTCTCAATTCCGGCAGAGTAAACTCTAAGCGATTCTCTGCTTCGTTATATTTGAAATCTGTAGATATACGCTCATTCTGTTTTGTTACAAAACTAAGCTTGTAGTCAAAACCTTTTTCAAACAGGTATTTTTGTCCAAACTGTAGTTGCACATAGCCTTTGGAGTATTCTTTGGGAAGGAAGTATCTCTGCCCTATCACTGGATAGGCATAGACAATATTCCGCATAGGAATGTCACTCGGCGCGCCACCTGTCGTAAAATGATTTATCTTTTCTTCAAAGGCTGGTTTCCCTGAGGTCAGTACCGGCTTCCAAACACCATTCTTCAATTCTTCGAAAACAATACGGACTTCTGCCGTCAAATCTGTATTAGGAGGAAGAATTTCTTTAGACTGGAAACGAACATCCGTCTTATCTTTTCCCCAAAGGAGCTTACCCGGTATGACATGTTCCTTTTTATCTTTGACTATGAATTCCTTGAGATTGATGCGGTAATAGGTCGTTTCTCCAGCATCAGTGGTCGCTTCGAAACTCTTTCCTATTGCAATGTTGAAAGTTGCCTGAGGAACGGAGAATACGCTGACTTCATTCTCTTTATCAGCAGGAGCCAAATCATTTATCATTGGTTCTTCTATCGGAGAACTCCCCGGTATTACAACATCGCATTCCTCACCGATGGAAAGTTTGAAACGCGCCTTACCCTTAATCAATCCGAGCACATTGAGATTCACTCCTAAATAGCCCTTAAAGAAGGTTGGATCAGGAAGTCCTGCCTGCAAAAGAGCTGCTGCACCGCCCTTGATTACCGGTACACGGATACGGATAAGCCATAACTTTACCTTTACGCCCAATTCTCCTTGTAAATAGGCATAGGTTTGCCCCATAGCATACCAACCGTCCATACCGATAATACCGGAACGGCCTCGACATTGTGCCTGTGCATAATCCTTGAGCATCACATCAAAACCCAAACCTGCATCGAAATTAGCATACATTATCAAGAACTGAATATCACCGGTCTTGACGGATAGTTCTGATCCGAATGCAAATCCTTTCCCCGTACTTAGTGCATTTAGATTCCGTCCAAGACTCAGCCTGTTTAGGTCTTGTCCCAATATGTCGGCTACAGCCTGTGGGGGAGCCGGCATATCTGGAATACGGCTTCCTGCCATAAAATAAGAGCCAGTCTTTATGGCAAGAATATTTCCTACTGCCAACTGTACGCCAAGCCTGTTGGACGGAGTGCCTAAATGCAAATACCATTCTTTGGGGTCTATATGCAGAACTCCCCAACCGGCCTGACCTCGTTCTCCCACACCACGAATGAATTCTGCGGGAGTATTGAGATAAACTTCAGAACTGGCATGCAGTACATGGTTTTGGAAATCCATCTGGATACATAATGTTCCTGATAGTCCCATATCCTTAATTGCTCCTGGAATAGATTTGATGGCCTTGGCTAACTGTGCCCAGTCATTTTGCTTAAACTGTTCCGATAACTTGGCTGGGAATGTTTGCTGTTGTTTTTCGAGCTTGTCACTGACAGAGGTATTACCTCCGCCTCCTCCCCTGTTAGGAAATTCCCCATAACCATAGAATCCTGCAGATGCCAATCCACCTGCCTTTGAAAATATCATTTCAAAAGCAGCTTCGCCATAGGCGACCTTACCGATTTCAATAACAGTAGAAGCCTTGAATCCAAAGCCCATAGAGGCATCAGGGATATAGTTTGAACTGGTAAAGCGCCCACCTTCCGGACTTCTACCTTCAGCACGCACCCCTGATGTTAAAGCACCACCTATTCCGTTAAGAGTCAGTGCTCCGATAATTGGTATGCCTGGATGGAAAGTTGCCATTCCATCAGCATACCAATAGCGGAAATCATCTTTTCTTCCGAAAGCAGCTCGAGCAGTAATGGAAATATCATGCTTTGACTTTATACTCGTATCTTTTTCTACCTTGCCATCAAAAGAAAACCCAAGAGTTACATCACCGGCGAACCCATTACCGTAAATCGCATCACCTCTATGCCAATTGAGATGCCCGTTCAGCGTTATAACACCTGCGATAACAGAATTTACAGCAATGGAACCTACCTCTAATTTATCAAACACCCAAGTTTGATTTTCATATTTTGCAAGGAGGTTTAATTCCGTTGCTCCGGAAAATAAGTTCTTCCCAAGATTAATCCCTGCCCCTATTGTTAATCTTACATGCTGTGTATCTGAATGATTAAGTGCAAGTTTATTTATAGATAAAGGAAAGTGTCCCAATTTTGCCTCTCCTTCATAACCGAAGTATTCTGCGGAAATGTAAGGAGCAACTGTCGTGAGTCTAAGACCGCGGAAACTAATCTTATCAAATTTTGTTTGTGATGTGGAGTCGCTGTTTCCCTCTTTTCCAAGAGTCATATATCCATGAAGTATTGCTTCTGGGATAAAACGATTTTCTACTAAGCGTAAAGTGACACTGGAATTCTTTTCGAGATGAGCCTTTGCCTTAAAAATGGAGAAATCAAGTGCATCTTCATTTTTAATCCGCATCGTATATTCATTATTAGGTTGCAGGTATCCTTCATATCCCAAGGTAGTATTTTTACCCTTGAACGGCAAGCCTAGTCGCCCCGTGAATTCTGCGGCGACAAGTTCACTGGCCATAAGGTTCAGTCCAAAATGGTCAACAGAAAACCGCCAGCCGTCAGCACTGCCCTTATCAAGCGAGAGAATACTATCGGCAGAGAAAAGCCCCGTTATACCATAATCATCGATTAACAATCCCTTAGCCGAGAAACTAGCTCGTGAAAAAGCCTCCGGTAATGTTACAGAGACATTTTCTGCATATATCCCTCTCCATAGCACCTGTTCATCGGGAAGATAATATTGCTGGTATTCCTCTGGAAAACTTATCGTTTTGGCGTTCCGCTTACTACTGAAATCTAAAATGACGTTATTCAATGAGAATACGTAGTCTTTCAGTCCTTTGATTTCAAAATTTGGTAGGTCTAAAGACACAAGAAGGTCATTCCAACTTTCTATAACAGTATTAAAATGACCTATGACTTGATTTGATAAATTCCTATCCTTAATTATATTATTTGTAGCTGGTTTATAAGTACTGCCATTTGTAGTATCTTGTCCCCCGGCCCTGACTATGAGGGAGGTTGGAAAGTGTACTTCTGCGTCAATGGCTAAATTATGGAAACCATCACAGCCGATGGTCATGTAGGTGTCACTTTGAGAAATACCCCTGTCCTTGCTTAGTCCATTACCCTTAAGGACAATCTTTGTATTTCCGCGATTGAAAGGTATCTCGACATCGTGCAGGAGCGAAAGCTTCAATTCTCCTGCCAGACCACCAGTATGTGTTCCTTTTATTCCTTCTGCCCCAAAGAAAAGCACTGTACGCCCGCCTTTTGTTCCTTGTGGAATGACCGCCTTTGCGTAAACGCCAAGCTCTGTAGAAGAAGTCTGCAAGGCAAAACGACTGATGGCAATCGTTATCTCCATACCACCAATTGTTCGTTTCAAACCAAGAGGAAGGTTTATGGCTTCTGCATCATTATAATTCAAATCCTCCACATAAGAATTACTCGCAGCAATGCGAGCAAACATGTCATTGAGTTCGTTTATCTGCTGTACTGAATTACTTTTAGTCTGAGCATAGGATACATGTATGCTCAATAACAGGATACAAAGCAGAAAAGTGATTCGCTTATATTTGCTAATATTGAATTTTAGAAGCCCCGTAATGGCGAGAGTTATTTTTTTCATGTGACAAATTCAAAAGATGTGAATCATTCGTATTTACAGAGGTTTCGTTGAGATAAGGAGTTCTCGGATATCTATACTAAGTAGTGTAGCAATCTCTAAAAGCACTTCCAATGGGGGCTGTACCTTGTTGGAACACCATTTTGATATGGTATTTTCAGACTTTCCTATTTCTTCAGCAAGCCACTTGCCGGTCAGCTGCTTTTCAGCCAAGACAGCTTTAATTCTATTTATTACAGCCATAATTTGATTTTATAACTCTACAAGGTTATTAACTTTCGTTTGCAAAAGTAGTTGATTTTTAGCGACGCTGCAAACAAATTCTTCTTTATTTTTTATATGTCCATCTTTTTCCTGTTATTTCTTGACTATTCCCGCTAATTCCTTTACTCTTAAATCTTTAAGAATGTTACTATAATTTAGCTGCTTGATAACAGTATTCACCATTTAAATTATCAAGCAATGGAATCAAATAACAATGACAATTACGTGCTGGTCTTGGAAGACCGCACGGAAGTAAAAAGTGAGCAGGAAGCGAGCAAGTTGTCCGTTGTGTCGGGTATTGACGACAAGGGAAACCTTAAAACCACCGAGGCAATCGCTGCCAATCAGGCAGCGTTCTTGAAATTCAACAACAAGGATGGACTTCTCAAAAACTTCATGACTAACTTCCTCAAACAGTTCAATAACCCGACTCATTTCGGGTTGTACAAGGTATTGGCAGACAATGTGGAGCAGGGCGTGTACAACCTGCGTACTATGTTACAAAGCCGTGAGAAGTCTGAAAGTAAACAGCAGCTGGCAGAGATAGGCATTCCCTTTGAGGACTATCTGCCCCAGCAGAAGAATGCTACTGCCATCGATGAGTCGAAGGTTGATTGGAAGCAACTCGATAATCTCGGACTTACCCGTGAGCGATTGGAGCAGAGTGGAGAATTGGAAAAGATGCTCAATTGGCAGAAGAGCAATCTTTTGACGATTGCCGTTCCCATTGGAGACACAACCATCTACACCGAAGCTCGCCTTGCTTTTCGCACGGACGATAACGGCAATATCGGTTTGGCAATTCATCCTTTGAGAAAAGAACCACAGCTTGACTTTCCCTATATGGGTTACAAGTTCTCTCCCGAAGAAAAGGAGCAACTCCTTGCTACGGGTAATCTTGGCAAGACTATTGAGGTAACACCTAAGAAGGCTGAGCCTTTTTCTGCTTACGTTTCTATTGATCCGCAGACCAATGAAATTATAGCACTGCGTGCTGACCGTGTGAACATCCCTAAGGAAATCAAGGGCGTATCTCTCTCTGATATCCAGTACAAAGATCTTGTGGAAGGCAAAGCCGTGAAGGTGGAAGGCATGACTGCCAAGAGTGGTAAGACATTCAATGCAACCCTGCAGGTCAATGCCGAGCGGAAAGGCATTGAGTTTATCTTTGGCGACAACAAGAGTTTAAGAGAACGACAGGAACACAAACAGACACAGCAGCAAGGCATCCCACATAAGCTCTGCGGCTTGGAGCTGTCAGAAAAACAGCGTGAAGCCTTGGATAGCGGTCGTACACTATATCTAAAGAATATGGTGGACAAACAGGGACAATCATTCAATGCATACGTTCGTATGGACAAGGAACAGAATAGACCACGTTTTTACAAGTGGAATCCTGACAAGAAGCAGGAGACTGGCAAAGAAAAGGTGGTTGCCGTAGCCGAAGAACACAAAACGCAGGTAGCCGTGAACAACCACGGCAAGACGAATGAAGCCACCAAGAACGTGAAAGAACCGCTAAAAACGGGACAGACTCAACCTACTGCTGAGCAGAAGCAAAAGCAGGACGAGAACAAACAGAAGAAATCCCGTGGACGTAAGATGTAACCTTAAAACCATTCTACACTATGACAACTTGTATTATCGCCGAGAAACCCTCGGTAGCCAGAGATATTGCCCGCATCGTAGGGGCAAAGAGTAAAAAAGAAGGATATATGGAAGGCAGCGGTTATCTCGTTACTTGGGCAATGGGACACCTCATCGCCCTTGCCATGCCCGAAGCCTATGGCTTTTCTACCTATAAAGCCGAAGACTTACCCATCCGTCCCAATCCTTTTCAGTTAGTAGTACGACAAGCGCGCAGGGACAAGGAGTATATATCCGATCCAGCGGCACTCAAACAGCTCAAGGTGATACGTTCCTGCTTTGATAAGGCAGATCGTATCATTGTCGCCACCGATGCAGGGCGAGAGGGTGAGCTTATCTTCAGATATATCCACCAACACTTAAACTGCCATAAGCCTTTCGACCGCTTGTGGATTTCCTCCCTCACCGATAAGGCTATTCGTGAAGGACTTTCCAATCTCAAACCTGGAAACTATTACGACAATCTCTATCATTCCGCCAAGGCAAGAAGCGAAGCCGACTGGCTCGTGGGTATCAATGCCAGCCGTGCCCTGTCCATTGCCCGCAGGGGAGGCTATTCGTTGGGACGGGTACAGACCCCGACATTGGCTATGGTCTGCCGTCGGTACATAGAGAACCGTGATTTTTCTTCCGTACCCTATTGGAAATTATTCGTCCTTACAGAGAAAGAGGGCGTATCGCTGAAAGCCATTGGCATTACAGACTATGAGAGTGAAGCATCGGCACAGACAGCCCTCGCTACGCTCCGCAGTCAGAGCCAGCTTACAGTGGAATCGGTCGTAAGAAAGGTGGCTGGTACACCGCCACCACTCTTGTACGACCTTACTGCCTTACAGAAGGATGCCAACAGACGCTACGGCTTTTCAGCGGACAAAACCCTCTCAATAGCCCAAAGTCTCTATGAGAAGAAAATCACGACCTATCCGCGCACAGGCAGCCGTTACATCAGTGAGGATGTCTTCGAGGAAGTACCCGCCCTGCTGCGTAAGATAGGCAAGACACTATCCAATCCACTTAACCCCCATTCTGTGGACAATGCAAAGATTACTGACCACCACGCCATTATTCCAACAGGTGAAACACCATCAGGATTGTCGACAGATGAAACAACTGTCTATCAAATGGTGGTCAATCGCTTTGTCGAATCCTTTTCCTCCAATTCAGAGGAAGAGCGTATGCAGGTGCGGTTCACGGATGGCACCAACACCTTTACTTGGAAAGCATGCCGACAAATCTCTTTAGGTTGGAAAGCTGTACAGAAAGGTAAAGAAGCGGAAGCAGATAAGAAAGAAGATGGTGATGAACAGATTTTGTCTTCATTGCCGAACTTAGCAGAAGGTGAAGTCCTATCACTTGTCAATGCGGACATCACCGAGCATAAGACCAAACCTAAACCTCTCTACACAGAAGCAACACTGCTTTCTGCTATGGAGAATGCAGGCAAGGATGTGAAGGAAGACGATAAGCACAAGGCAATGGCAGAATATGGCATCGGAACACCTGCCACCCGTGCCAACATCATCGAGACGCTTATTCTCCGTGATTATATCCGAAGGGACAAGAAAGCCATCATACCTACCGAGAAAGGGCTGGCAGTCTATGAGATTGTCAAAGATAAGAAGATTGCCAATGCTGAGATGACAGGCAGTTGGGAACTTGCTCTTGCTGCTATTGAAGCGGGAAAGATGCCTGCAGATAAGTTTTCACAAGGCATCAACTCATACGTCGGCACCATCTGCGAGGAACTCCTCTCGCTTTCTTCAGATCAGAAGTCCTATCCTGTTTACCGATGCCCAAAATGCGGACAGCAGAGTGTCGGCATCTATGCCAAGGTAGCCAAGTGCAGGCATGAAACCTGTGGTTTCCACGTGTTTCGTGAAGTCTGTGGCATACATCTCTCTGAAGATAATATTTGTGATTTGATAAGTTCTGGTCGTACGCCTATCCTTAAAGGGCTGACCAGCAAGGCAGGCAAGAAATTCAATGCCCGACTTGTTCTGAAGGATGATTATACCACCACCTTTGAGTTTGAACAAAACAAGAAACGGAAATAGCATACAACTTCATTTCTGATACTAAAGTCTGGCATTACGGTCAAGCTTAGGTGTCAGAGTGATTATTCCCATAATAGAATACGTTATACCTTATGGCATACAATAAAAAAGAAGTCCTGCAAGCCAACACGGAGGCTATCCGTGTGGTCTTGCGCCTGGAAAAAGAACGCCGCGAAGCCACCGAAGCTGAAAAAAGTATCTTACGAAACTATCAGGGCTTCGGTGGCTTGAAATGTGTACTCAATCGCACAGACAATCCCGATGATATACGCTATTGGAGCAAGTCAGAGCAGAATCTCTTTGAACCTACACAGCAGCTCAAACAGATGATTTATCGTGAAGCCTTAGATGCTAACACCGCCAAGCGGTATTGGGAGAGCATCAAGGCAAGCGTACTGACCTCCTTCTATACCGATACCCGTATCGTTTCTGCCATCTCTGATGCACTTGCCTCCACAAACCTGCAGGTAAGACGATGTTTAGACCCTTCTATGGGTATGGGTGCCTTTGCCGAGGCATTTGCAAGGCAAGCGGGAGTTGTAGATGCAATGGAAAAGGACCTGCTCACTGCCCGTATCAGCCAAGCCCTGCACCTCTATGGAAAAGGGAACATCTTCGTCAGAAATGAGCCTTTTGAAGCTATTGGAGAGCTGGAAGACAAGGATAAGTACGACCTTGTAACAAGTAACATTCCTTTTGGAGATTTCATGGTCTATGACCGAGAATACAGCAAAGGTAAGGACACTCTTAAACGTGAGTCCACACGTGCCATCCACAATTACTTCTTCGTGAAAGGTCTGGACTGCATCAAGGAAGGTGGAATTTTGGCATTCATCACCTCACAGGGCGTATTGGACAGTCCCCGCAATGAAGCCATACGCCGTTACCTCATGCAGAGCAGTCGCCTTATCTCCGCCCTCCGCCTGCCATCGGGTATGTTTTCAGACAATGCAGGAACGGACGTAGGCAGTGACCTCATCGTCCTACAGAAGCAGACAGGTAAAGAAATCAGCAAGGGCATCGAACAGCAGTTCGTAGAAACCGTTTCTGTTTCCAAAGAAGAAGGGTCTTCAGTCGTCTTCAAGCATAACTCTCTTTTTGTAGGAGATTGGAAGGAAATTTCTCAACGCACCATTGCCACAGAGCGCATAATGGGTACAGACCCTTATGGAAGACCTGCATGGGAGTATCGGTTCACGGGAGGGATTGAGGAGATGGCAGAAAGCCTCCGAACACGGCTCTCCCTTGAAATGGAACAACGTATCGACCGTAAACTATATGAAACAGGTATACCGATGACAGAGGCAGAGCGGGAGGCAGAAGCAGAGAAACAGCTTCGCAAGTTGGGTATTACCATAAGTCGGAAAGAAGAAACTGAGAAGACAAAGACTGAAGATGAGGGAATAAATGATGCTTATAACCTCATGCCCGACAGTATCAGGAAGCAACTACCAAAACTTTACAGCACGGAAAAGGAACTCATAGGCGATAAGATAGCCTATGCACGCTATTTCTTCCCTATGGGAGCATACACAGCCTACCTTCTGGAATATGACCCTAAGAGCCGTATTGGTTTCGGTGCTGTCACGATGGGTTATGGCTGGGAGCTTGGCAATATGTCCCTCGATGAGATGGAAGGCGTAAAAGTAAGAGGACTGGGCATTGAACGTGACCTGTACTTCTCTCCTAAGAAATTGCACGAGATAGCCGAACTGGAAGAAATAGTCAGGGGACAATATACCAAAGAAGAAGTGGTGGCAGAGGAAATCAAGGAAGAAGCGGTAACAAATACAGAAGACACGGTTAAGAAGACTGTGAACGGTACTTCTGGAATCAAGATATCCAAGGAAGAGTTGGAAACTGAAACAGAAATTAATGTCGGGCAAGTCATAGAACCGGACGATTTTACCATTACCAAGGTACAGGCAACAGAAAATACCATTTCCAATGGAGAGACCACTCCGTTGCAACCACCATCATCGGAGTCTGTACCACAGCAATCTGTGTCAGAGCAACCATCCATAAACGTTGAACCTGCACCCGAAGGTGTACCCGCCTTGACACTTCACCGACAATACGAACAGGAAAGGTCGGAAATCCGTACGGATATTGAAGCCCCAAGAGAGATGAACGGACAGACAATATTCTTTGACGACGATCATCATCCGGTGGTGGACAATAACATAGAAGATATCGGACAACCGGAGCAACTGTCACTGTTTGCCCCGGAGGAATACAGCCTTTGGACAAGAGAAGTTACTCGTGTGAACAATGAAATCAAGGATAATTCAGGAACTTCACAGGCACGCCGTCCTATAACTCAAACTGCTCCCCAGAAACCATCGGAGTCCAATATACAAAAGTCAGTAATCTCTCCTCAACGTCGTACCCGTAGTAGCAGGAAAGCAGCTTCTTCCTCTTCACGTGAGCCATCCCTTTTCGACTTCATGAACGAAGACGAGGAACGCAAGCCACAGCCGATAGCAGAAGTCAGAAAGGAGTTTGACGCTTCCCCACGTCCTTTTCTCTCTTCGCCGGACTCACACCTAAGAGACGGCTCCATTGTCGTGCAGAAAGGGCAGGTGGGGTTTCTTTCTGACCTGAAGCGACATCCGACCTTCAACCCGATGGACTTGCCGTATGCGCAGCTTTCCCGTCTAAAAAGCTATATCGAGATACGGGAGTGCTATCATCGTCTCTATGACTACGAGGCAGAGAACCATGCAGAGGACAAGGAGGACCGCAGCAGGCTCAACCACCTGTATGATGACTATGTTGCACGCTGGGGCTACTTTAACCAAAAGGCGAACACCGACATCATCAAGATGGATGCTACAGGTGTGGAAATGCTCTTCTTGGAACGCTCCGAAAACGGCAGATACGTCAAGGCGGACATCTTTGATCATCCGACGGCATTTTCCACCACGGAACTGACCGTTGCCGCAGACCCAATGGAGGCATTGGGTGCATCGCTCAACAAATACGGTACGGTGGAACTTGACTACATGAGTTCGCTTTTACCTGATATGGAAGAAAACGACATTATTTCTTCCTTGGAAGGTCGTATCTACTTTAATCCTGAAACGAATGCCTATGAGGTGGCGGACAAGTTCATTTCGGGCAATGTAATAGAAAAGGCGGAGCGTATCGAGTCGTGGCTCTTGGACCATCCCGACCACGAAGAGGCAAAGCAGAGCCTTGCTGCCCTGCGTGCAGCTACGCCGACACACATTCCATTTGCGGACCTTGACTTCAATCTCGGTGAACGCTGGATACCTGCCAAAGTCTATGGCAGGTTCGCCTCGGAGTTCTTCGAGACGGATATTGGCGTATCCTATCATTCTAATATGGATGAGTACAGCATTGTCTGCGACCGAAAGAATGCTAATATCTGGCACAAGTATGCCGTACAGGGTGAGTTCCGCCGCTATGACGGTATCAATCTCTTGAAGCACGCCTTGCACAATACCATTCCCGACATCAACAAGAGCAAGGAAGTTACGGACAAGGTTACGGGAGAGACCAAGACCATTAAAGTAAGGGACGGACATGCCATCCAGATGGCAAATGCCAAGATAGAGGAAATCAGACAGGGCTTTGTCGATTGGCTCGGGCGCACGCCCGACACCTTCAAACAACAGCTCTCAGACAGGTATAACCGCCTTTTCAACTGCTTCGTTCGCCCCAACTTTGACGGCACGCACCAGACGTTTCCCGATCTTGACCTCAGACGATTGGGTATTGCAGACCTCTACAAGAGTCAGAAAGATGCCGTGTGGATGCTCAAAACCAATGGTGGCGGCATCTGCGACCACGAGGTGGGAGCGGGCAAGACGCTCATTATGTGTACGGCAGCCTACGAGATGAAGCGATTGGGACTCTCAAACAAGCCGATGATTATCGGACTAAAGGCAAACGTCTTCGATATTGCCGACACTTTTCGGAAAGCTTATCCTAATGCTAAGGTACTCTATCCAGGTAAGAACGATTTTAATAAGCAGAACCGCCAACGTATTTTTAACGATATCAAGAACAACGACTGGGACTGTATCATACTTACGCACGAACAGTTCGGCATGATACCGCAGGCCATGGAGATACAGGAAGCGATTATGCAGAAGGAACTGGACTCCGTGGAAGAGAACCTCGAAGTGTTGCGGCAACAAGGAAGAGACATCTCTCGTGGGATGCTCAAAGGATTGGAGAAGCGCAAGCAGACGCTTGAAGCCAAGTTGCAGAACATACAGGATAGCATTGCAGAGCGTAAGGACGATGCTGTAGATTTTAAGATGATGGGTATTGACCACCTCTTTGTAGATGAATCGCACCAATTCAAGAACCTAATGTTCAACACACGCCACGATCGTGTGTCGGGCTTGGGCAATCCTGATGGCTCACAACGTGCCTTAAACATGCTCTTTGCTATTCGTACCATACAGGAGAGGTCCGGCAAGGATTTGGGAGCCACTTTCCTTTCGGGAACGACCATTTCAAATAGTCTGACGGAGTTGTATCTTCTGTTCAAGTATCTTCGTCCGCAGGCTTTGGAAAAGCAAGGTATCAACAGCTTTGACGCATGGGCAGCCGTCTTTGCCAAGAAATCCACAGATTACGAGTTCTCCATCACGAACGACATCATTCAGAAAGAGCGGTTCCGTACCTTCATCAAGGTGCCTGAACTGGCTGCTTTCTATGCGGAGATTTGCGATTTTCGCACTGCCAAAGACATCGGTATCGACCGCCCTGAGAAGAATGAGATACTGCACAACATACCACCGACACCCGAGCAGGAAGTTTTTATCGGCAAGCTGATGGAGTTTGCCAAGAGTGGCGATGCTACAATCTTAGGACGTGCACCTCTGAGTGAGAGTGAGGAAAGGGCAAAGATGCTTATTGCAACAGACTACGCGCGCAAGATGAGCCTTGATTTACGTATGATTGATGAAAATGGGTACTCAGATCATATAGACAACAAGGCAAGTCACTGTGCCAAGATGCTCAATGACTATTACCAAAAGTACGATACACAAAAAGGAACGCAGTTTGTTTTCTCTGATTTAGGTACTTATAAGCCCGGTGGAGATTTCAATGTCTATTCGGAAATCAAGAGAAAGTTGGTAGAGGATTATCATATTCCATCCTATGAAATACGTTTCATTCAGGAATGCAAGAATGAGAAAGCTAAGAAGGCGATGGTGGATGCGATGAACCGTGGTGACATTCGCATTATCTTCGGTTCTACCTCTATGTTGGGTACTGGTGTGAATGCTCAGCAACGTGCCGTGGCAGTCCATCATTTGGACACGCCTTGGCGACCTTCGGACTTAGAGCAGCGTAACGGACGAGCGGTGCGCAAGGGAAACCTTATCGCCAAGGAATTTGCGGACAACAAGGTCGATGTGATTATCTATGCCGTGGAACGTTCCTTGGATAGCTACAAGTTTAACCTGCTGCATAACAAGCAGCTCTTCATTAATCAGCTAAAAACAAACACGCTTGGTAGCCGTACCATTGACGAGGGTTCAATGGATGAGGACAGCGGCATGAACTTTTCAGAATACGTAGCAGTACTTTCAGGTAACACCGACCTTTTGGAAAAAGCAAGACTTGACAAGAAAATCACCACCTTGGAATCAGAGCGCAAGAACTTTCTCCGTGAGCGTGATACAGCAAACGGCAAGTTGGCAGAGATTGAGAGTTCTGTATCCTTCCATACAGACAAAATAAAGGAGGCACAGTCAGACCTGGCTCTATTTGAGCAGCGTGTTGAACGTGATACGGAAGGATTTCCCGTCAATAAACTGACTATCAAAGGTGTGGAAGACAGCACTGATATCAAGATCATTGCTGCACGTCTGCAGGAAATAGACGAAAAAGCACGCACCAAAGGAGAGTACAACAAAATTGGCGAAATCTATGGTTTCTCCATTATGGTCAAGACAGAGAGTACTTCCAAAGACTTATTCGACTGTTCGGTGAACCGCTTTTTTGTGAAAGGACAGGAGTCTATCTACTACACTTACAATAATGGAAAGTTGGCAACTGACCCGAAACTTGCGTGTCAGAACTTCATTAACGCATTGGAGCGTATTCCAAAGGTGATAGAATCGCATGAGAAGGAAATGGCAAAGGTTGTGGCCAACAAAGACGTTTACACTAACATTGCCAACAGTTCTTGGAAAAAAGAGGATGAGCTTCGCTCACTTAAAAGTGAAGCTGCTGAATTGGACAGAAAGATTGCGCTTACCCTTGCTCCACCAGAGGGGAAAAAAGAGGAAAAAGAGGAAACAGAAGAAATGAAGCAAGGAGAGGGTTTATCCGACCATTATCATTCTGGAGGAGTAAAGAACGAAAGCTATCTTGTCCAAGACAGAGAAGATAATAGCCGTTTACAGAGTTTTAGACCCAAATGGAGACACTAAACACATGCCGAGGGGCTAAATAAAAGTCAGACATCCGTATTGAATGTCTGACTTTTATCATTATACCTGCAAATAACCTTTTAGCTTATCTATTCCTTCTTTATGCTTATCGGGAGTCTGTTTCTTAAGTTTACCTATATTCAGTAATTTCCATTGTACAGATGGATATTGGCTTAAATCACCTGCGCAACATTTCTCCCACTGTGGTGTTCCCTCCTCAAAGGAAACGAGGAATTCCTTGTCTGTATTTGTAAGGCTGTCATTTACCTTTTTAATAATGGATTCACGAGCCTGCTCATAGTCTGTATAGGTAAATGGAATATCTGACATTCCCTTGAATTGGTTTTCAAGTGCCTCCTCTTGGTTTATGCTATTAGGAGACAGAGATTCTACGATAGGCTTGTCGCTTCCCAATAAGCATAAGATAAGCCCGTCTTTTACATCTTCAAGTGTTTGGTCTTTCATGTATTTGCAGTCAAACATGTCACGTGGGTGCTGGCGGCTGAGGGCAGCTGTAATCTTCCCCCCATAAAGTTGAGCATAAGGAACTATACGTGCCTTACAGCTGGCTTGAAACTCTTCCATCGCTTTCGAACAGAGTTCCATAATTTCAACCTCTCCAAGTATGCCCCGTTTTGTACCATTTACCTCTATTTTCACCGTAGCGCCATCATGTGTGCACAGCAATTTCCATACTTCGGATTTATGTTCCACATGTATTCCGGGAATGGCACGTTCTATACTTGTTTTCAGTTTTCCGAGATATTGATTTATCTTTTCCAAACTCGCCGTGCGTGGCTCTATCGGAATATAGGTAAGGTCAATATCAACCGAGTAACGCGGCATATTCTGGTGGAACAGGTTAATAGCCGTACCTCCATGAACAGCAAAGTCCGTTATCTTGTAAACCAAAGGCAGAATGCGTAGTAACAATGCCACCTGTTTTTTATATTGTTGATCATTCATAATCGTTTAATTCTTTTGGTATAATCATCTTATATTTGCTGATATATATACCAGATTTGACGAGTTGGAGTTTATGTGTCCCCAAATCTATTTTTGTAAGGTCTAAATCTTCATACCAATAATGCCCCGCTTTCTCAGCCATATATAGAAACAGCCTCTTCATTTTGTAATGTTTTGTGGTTTCCAATAACGATTGGACGACATTCGGACGCAGAGTGGTCAACTGTTCCATTATATAAAATAGATCCATATAGTTATATTGGCGTGGAGTTAACAACAGACATTCCATAAAGGCCTGCTCAGGGGAGGATATAAGCAGCCTCCAGTCCAAGTATGTTAAAGTTGTTATCTGTGCACTGGTAAACACCTCTGTCTTGAAAAACTTAAATTCACGGTCGAAAATGTCATGCTTCATCCATTGTGGCATTTTATCACTTGCCGTTGATACCATTAACAGGGGTTTGCCCATAGGAACATAATGGTTGAAACCCCAAAGCTCCAAAGCAGAATGCGCTGCAACACGAAAACTCTTTCCTACTTGTTCGTTAAAGGACTGCAAAGCACCAAAAGCGGACAGCGTGTCGCCTGTGCGGTACATGACTCCCTTACATAGAGAGGATAACCAACCGGAAGAACGATATCTGCTCAACAACTGCCTGGAATAGCCATGCTTTACGAGCCATGTCGCAAACAGCAATCCGTTCTTTTGCCCGGATTGAAGCATTTGGTTTATTTTTTTTCCTTTTAGTATACTCATAGTTTACTTGCTGTAATTAAAACCAACCGCAAAGGTACAAAAGACTTTACTAATTACAGTCGATTGGTTGAATTATTTTCCCAAAAGTAAACTAATAGTTGACTTGCAGGATAATATTTCAACCATAGTGAAAAAAAAAGAATGAAATAAAAAATGAGCATTTCCAATATACTTGTATAGAACTGACTTCTACCACCCTTCTCGCTTCCGTACCATTTCATCTATCTCTTCCCGAAGGAAAAGTAACCTGCCATTGGCTTTAAGGTAGGGAATTTTTCCTGCCCAAACCCAGTTGTATATAGTCTTTTGTTCCACCTTCAAAATTTTGGAGACATCTATGATATCCAAGTATTCGGGTTTCAATGGAGGGTGAATGGTCGTATCTACTTCCTGTTCCCGTAGGACAAGCAGACGGTCGAGCTTGTCTTCCATATTCTTCAGTTTATCAAACAGGCGTTTCTGCCATACATTTTCTGGCTGTTGATCTAAGTATGGCATAATTCTCCTTTTTGATAATTCCCACTTGTATCTTGTATCAAAATATGCTGCTCTTTCATATAGGCAATATATTTCTTTGCAGTTCTGTCCTTGATTTCCATTTTGCGCATCAGAACCTCACAAAGTTCTTGGTAAGTGAGCTTGAAAGAATTTCGGAAGGTTTCTTTGACAACGGCAATGAGTTCATCAGTCTTGCGCTTTTCCTTGTCCTCTTTAGACTTCTCGCCACGATAGACGTGCATGTCCTCAGCCTTATCCCAGCCGAAAAGCATCATCGGTACGTCCAACGGACTTCCGTCACGGACTTTCAATGCCTTTACGACCGAGTATTCAGGATTGTCGTCCTTTTCTATGGAGAGAATGCCCGCCGCCTTGCGTTGAAGTTCCGATCCTATATGCCCACGTAGCTTTATACCATTAGGCACAAAATGAAGCACACAGATGATGCAAGTATTGTATATTCCTGCTAATCGGTAGAGTTCATCAACAATGGCTATACTTTCCGTTTCATCGTTGGCGGAACGTATTAAGTCGGCTATACCATCTATTACCACAAGATGAATACCTCCATGTTTGTGGTAAAACAAATCCATACTCTCACGGATAAGTTTCAAGCGGTCCTTGCGTGAGAGCGAGGCTAGATATAGGGAATGGTAAAACTTCGGCACATTTTTCAGTGAAGCGCGTTGTAAGGTTTTACCCAAGTTTTTATGCAGTTGTGCCTCGGACTGTTCCGTATCGTAGTGTAATACCGCCAAGCCGTTAGGGTTGGGCGTAATTTCCAATCCCAATGTCCTCTCGGCAGGTAACCGTTCTGTTCCTAATGTCCCAGTAAGAATGGCAGCCACATAATTACTTTTGCCAGTTCCTTCGCCCCCTGTAATACAAAGCAGATTATCCTGCGTACCCAGCGGCACACCATTTACTGCTACGATGGACTTTGAAGCATCAGGAGGATTCTCATAGTCTATTTCACATGATTGTAGCATCATAATTGTATGGGTATATATACTTGACAGCTTGTCTGTTAACAAAGAAGTTAAATCCTTTGCCGTCTTTCCCAAAGCAAAAAAATCAGAAATGTCCTTTTCGGTTTTTGTTCCTTGCAAAGAAAGACTCAGACAAAATACATGGTATGGTTCCAACTGCTTGGCCTGCCTCTCTGCTTCTCTTAATCCGGTTTCATCCGTATCATAAAGCAGAATGATGTGTCGAAATCTTAGTTGCAGACTTTCGATAATAGGCTCAGGGATGGAGGCTGTTTCACTATTGAAACAGATTGCATTAAAATGGTGCGAAGATAATGACAATACATCTTTCTCTCCGCCAGTGATAAATAAAATATCCCCTTTACTTGGTAGCTGTTCAAAACCAAAGATATAATCCTTCGATTTATTCCCTCCATAAAGGAACCGTAACTTGCTGTTTGGGCGGTATATCTTGACAAAATCGCCCATTACATAACAAAAGATAGGTTCATTCTTAGTAGAGGTTAGACTAAAAGGATTCCCTTGATTGGAAATTGTCTCATAACGGAACAGTGACTTCACATGATATTTTTGTAAAACCTTGTCAGTTATTCCATAACGTTGCCAATAGGCGATTTCGTCTGCCCTGAAAGGTTGTTCGTATAGCTTAAATATCTTTTTCTTTTCGGAAAGTTCTTCTTTTACATTGGTTGATGTTGAAGAAACAAGACGAATATCCTTGAAAGATTTTGTTTTTCTATTCTCTTCAGTCTTAAAATCCATGGTGATATTGAGATTTAAATCCTGTATGATAGTCAATAAGACTTTCTTGAAATCCGATCGAACATCGAGACCAAGCATCGTTGCTGCAAACCAAAAGCAATCACCCGAATATGCCTCGTTCCCAAAATCCTTCATGCGGTAGCATTGCGATTTTGTATCAAGGTAGATGTTGCAGGATGCCCGTTTGTCCTTATAAAGTGGATTCCGGAAATTCCGTTTGGGAACGAAATCAATCGGCATATAGAAACAAAAAATTTCCAGTCCCCTGTTTGTGTGTTCCAATATCTCTTCCTTAATGTTCATAGCTCCTCAAACGAAATTTGTGAGTCTCCCATATATCCTTTTAGGATACCGTCCTTGTAAGCATTGAGCCTTTGAAGAGCTTCCACTCTACGAAAACCTTTGAAGGAAGCACGTCCCGTCTTGATTGCAATATATAATCCTTTGAAAGGATAGACCACATGATTGCAGGAAACATAACGATAAGGGATTACCTGACTGTCTCTCCATCGTGCCAGTGAAGCTCTGGATATACCGAGAAGGCGCAATACATCAGAAGAGTTCAGTTCAATCTTTTCTTCCAAAACAACATAATTCTGTTTCAGTTCAAGAATGAAGCCTGCAATTTGATCTATACTTTCTTTCAAGGAATGTATCTCTTCCAAAAGAGTGGCAGAAAGCATGTTATTCTCTGTCATTATGCATCAGTTTTTTAATAAGTTTCTCAATAGCTTCCATCATATCTCGAAATTCAGACATATTATTTTGTTTTTTTACTATACGGTTGGCTAGAAATATGATATGCTGAATCATTCTTTTGTGATCTACATGACAGAGCTTGTTCAATAAAAAGATGAGATCTTCTTTTTCAATTGTAAAGAAACTATGGTCTTTATCTTCAGTGGTATGCACCAAAGATTCTATCATTCCTTTGGGAAGATGCAAAAGAAGCACATCCATATCGAATGCGGAGGCACATTTGGTATAGGTCTCAATTCTCAAATCCGTCTGCATCTTACAATGTTTCCTAAAATTGGAATACTCCATACCGGCACCTTGGGCTCGCATCTTGCTGTTATCGCAAGAAGACAGCATGGTTTCAAGAGTGGGAAGCACGATAAATAAGCGTCCCTCTCCCTTTTGAGGTATCATCTTCTTATCCATTTTGTGTATTAAATTGATTTCCAAGTGCAAAGTTCTAAAGAAATAAACCTTTTTTTAGAATATTAGATTGCCAATGTTGGTAATATAATACCATTTGCAATTTTAATTGCTTTTCTACGGCATAGACCATCAGTGCACGGTGCAAGTCCCTTTTATATATAAGGACTTGCACCGTGCACTGAAATTGTAGCCAGAATTTTTCTAAAAGATTTTCACTCAAATATTTGGCAGTAGTTCATTTTTTATGTACCTTTGTACCCGAAATGACATAGCTGATGTCAGGAGAGCAAATTATTTAAGTACTCTCAAAATACTCTATTGAGGCTACAAATTGGCTACATAGAAGAAAGAGAGTGATAAAAATAGTTGTGATACAGAGTGTTACAGAAACAAGTTCGAGTTTCGTACGCACCGCTGAAACCCCTTCTGTAATGCTTGGTGCGTTAGTTCAGTTGGTTAGAATGCCTGCCTGTCACGCAGGAGGTCACGAGTTCGAGTCTCGTACGCACCGCTTAAACCTCGGTATTTACCGAGGTTTTTTTTGTATCCTCTCGAGTCTTAATCTTGTATGTGTAGAATCGAACTCTGCCCTAATAACAGTAATATTCACCGTCCACTTGTCTGTTGATGTGTATAAGTGCCGACCCAGAACAGCCGCTTGTAGCTGTAATCATTATAACCCACTTGTAGCATGAAGTGTATGAGTGGGAACCGCCCCCAGCCCCTAACGCCTCATTCAGAATACTGCCTCAGAACGGAGGCGACCGCCTGATGTAATTCCGATGAGTGCCTGTTTATGGCTACCGAACAAAAGGCTTAAGGCGTTGTAACCCTAATCAAGTTTCATGAAAAACGTGTTCAGAACGAAAAAGGCACCTCACAAAGGTTGAATAAAGCCGTCATGTATTCCAATTCTTTCCAATGTTTGCAGAATTGGAAAGAATTGACAACGATGCTTCCTACACTTTAGAGAGTATTTCGTCTAAGCCATCTCCTTTGATATAAGCCCTTTTCACCTAGTTTAATGAGATTTCCGAGACAATGTTCTCACCTAACAGACCGATGATATCCGACTTGGCTGTCGTTGGACTAACACCGAATTTAACCTCCAAGTCTTTGATGGTCACCATTGCAGTGGGTTCATCAGCAAAGAGCTTGATAATCTGTGCTTGCCGCTCATTAAAGTTCCCCATGCGCAGGAAAAGACTTGCCGCTTTCTTCTCCTCTTGCTTCCGCTTGAAAGACAGAATAACCGAGGACAGGGGAGACAGGGTAAGGAAGACAGGGTAACAGAGTAAGACAGAGGTAACAGATGGGGTGGTTTTTAAGACAGAGTAACATGAGGACGGGAGGAGACAGGGTAAGGAAGACAGGGTAACAGAGTAAGACAGGAGTAACAGGCGGGGTGGTTTTTAAGACAGAGTAACATGAAGACAAAAGTAACAGGTGGGTCGTTTTGAAGACAGAGTAACATGAGGACAAAAGTAACAGGTGTTTTTTTTAAGACATAATGACATAATGACAAAGTGAGAATGACATATTTTTTCTCACAGAGAACACAGAAGAACAGAACACACAATGTTTCACAGAGACATTAAGTCAACCGATTTCACAGAACCTTACAGCCATCTTTGGCAGTAACGTTCTGTGAATTCTGTATGCCGGAGGCGTTCTGTGGGATCGAAACAGTGCGCAAAAAGGTTCTGTTAAATCTGTGAGATCTGTGAGAGAAAAAACTCCCCTATGTTAGAGAAAATACTCCCCTCCGTGAGAGAAAAAACTCCCCAAAGACTTACTCCATGATTACTTCCACCTTTTAGAGGAATTAGAAAGACGGTAAAATAGCCTTACATAAATTCAATTGAATTACCATCTAAAAGGTAGTGTGATATCCCTTAAAATTGAGATTGTAACCCTCAAGAAATCAGAATATTACAAGTTGCGTTTGAGAACATGCCCTTCTTGCCTCAAGAAGGGCGTGTTCTGCATGCAAGAAGGGCATGTTCTCGAATGGAGAAGAGGCTTTTCTATTTCTGTAAAAGGGGGAGTACAGTTGACGAGTAGACGAGTTTACGAGTTGACAGGTTAATTGATAGTGTGGGTGAGGAGGCTGTTAAAGTAGACGAGTAAACGGGTTTGTGGGTTGATGGCTTGGGTGTTCAAGTTGACAAGTAAACGGGTTTGCGAGTAGAAGGGTTAATAGATAATGTTGATGAGAAGCAGTTAAAAGAAAACGAGCGAGCAAGTTTAGAAACTCACTCACTCGTCAACTAAAATATGTCAGTATATTCTTTCGCTTTTCGCAAGCAACTTGTAAACTCGTCAAACAGGTCAACTTGTTAACTTGTAGCACGTCCACATGTTACTTTGTCTTACTTTTATCCTGTCACAGCAGGCCCATGGCAGACTCGTTAACTTGTTAACGTGTTACTAATCTCCGTTCCTTTGTTACTCTGTCTAACCATTCCCTTGTCTGTCGAGACAGGTCCTCATGTTACTTTGTCTTACTTTTATTCTGTCTCAACAAGCAACAGGTCAACTCGTCAAACTCGTAAACTTGTCAACTTGCCATACGTTTCAGTCTACGTTAGAGGCCCATGGCAGACTCGTTAACTTGTTAACGTGTTACTAATCTCCGTTCCTTTGTTACTCTGTCTAACCATCTCCTTGTCTACTGAGACACGTCCGCATGTTACTTTGTCTTACTTTTACTCTGTCTCAGCAAGCCCATGGCAGACTCGTTAACTTGTTAACGTGTTACTAATCTCCGTTCCTTTGTTACTCTGTCTAACCATTCCCTTGTTTACTGGGACAGTTCGCATGTTACTTTGTCTAACAAATACTTTGTCTTTACAAGCAACTGGTTAACTTGTCTACTCGTCAACTCGTCAACCAATCAATCAATTTGTCTTTTCTATTGTCGGCTCCACATAGACCTCCCCGATACCACGGTAGGCCCCCATGACAGGCTTAGAATCAGAGAAACGGTTCCATCCGTAAGAAGAGAAAGTCTGCTCAGACGCCAGCTTCTGGTACTCTTTGAAGCCCAGCTTACCAGCATTGTCAATAGCCAAGAAGATACTCTCCTGCGTACCATTGATAGCCGTCTCGTGCTCCTTACTAAAGTCATCAGCCACGATGACAGAGATGTAGTATTCGTAAACCCCAGTCTGCACCTCATGCTTAAAGACCACCTTACCATTCGTCATCTTAAAGCCCTTGCCCGGAATAAAGTCTACTGGCCACGTGTATTTATTGTCGACAATGAAGTTCGCCTTATTCGTTCCTGTCGCTTCAATGCGTACGTTAGACGTCTTGCGAACCAAGTTACGGTTCGCGTCACGCATCTTCGCCGTCTGAACATAGTCGCCAACGAAATCGGAGAGAGCAGCCTGTACCACCTTCAGCGAGTCGACCAGTCCTGCAGCCTTTGCTATGACCCATCCCACACGTGCCTTACCCGTAGTGTTCTCCGTCGCCTTCACGGTCAGTTCACCACTCTGTTCGTCCACAGAAAGCCAGTCGCCAGTTGTCGTATAGGTCACAGGCAGGTTTGCAGTAGCAATCATAGTCTTCTGCACCGCCTTGTCGTCAGTGTAGATATCCTGCCCCGCAGGGAGTCCAAAGGTGATACCCTCCTGTTGAACATTCAGTGTGATAGAGTCGCCCTGAGCGTTCTTAACGACCAAGAGCGTGTTACGGCTCTGTGGACTCGTATTCGTTGTTGCTGTCAGGAGGAGCGTCTCAGCCTTCTTCGTCACCGTCAGCCAGGCGTCTTGAGCGTAAGCCTTGGCCGGTTCAGACGTCATCTTCACCTCCTTTGTACCCCCGACGACATTAAAGGCCGTCTCCGCCTTCACGACATTCAGCCCAGCGGCATACTCCGGCAGTTCGTTCTCATTGTTGCTGCAAGCCGTTCCGAGTACGGCCGCAGCAGCGATCATGAATAAAGAAATATACTTTTTCATCCTTAATTAATTTTCGTCATGTATTGAATATTAGGTAGCGTGAAGGCATAGACATAGTTGCCTTGTGCGTCAGTGACCGGTTGGAGGTCTTCGCCGTAAGCCACTCCAAAGAAGGAGTCAACCGTGTGACCCGTTATCTGTCCACTGTCTTCAGCCTTCGCACGCTCCATGTCGTCGTCCCAAGTGAAGAACAGACTACCCGTTCCTTCACCAAAGAGTTTACCCTCCTTAGCGGATGCTGGGATCAGAAGAATACCTGCCGGATACTTATAAGTAGGGTCGGTAACAGGCTGTCCCGGCAACTCCAAGTGGCCTGTGGCAGGGTCGTAGGTGAGGAGAATCTCGTAGTTGACGTTATTGAGGTTCAACTTTCCCTTCAGTGTATTAGCCACCGTGCCCCTCTCCAAGGTAAGTCTGATACGTTTGCGGAGGCTCGTCTTGAGTTGCCACTCACCTATCCAGAAGTCGATATCCTTATGGCTCTTCGGCAAGAACTGTATGATTTTGAGGTCGTCCTGCGTCAGCGAGTGGTCTTCCTCATTCCATGTAAAATGCTGATACTTCTTGTTCTTGATGACAAGCGGTTGACGAAGTACGATACCCGTATTGGTGGTACAGTATGGCATCGACCATGTAGAGTCGCCAATGGTGACGTTGAGTCGTCTCACCTCCTGCGTCAGTGTGCCCTGAGCGAGGGTGTCATTGCCCAAGACAAAGTCGTAGGTCTCGACGTTCATCCCCTGCATCACCGTGGCAAGACCGAGCATGTATTCCTCCCAGTTAGTACCCTTAGGCAGACGAGTGAGGAGCATCTCGTTGTGCCACTTACGTCCTTTAAGGAAGATACTATCGTTTGTTGCACGGAGAATAGAGAACTCATAGTCGCCTTGCGCACCGTCAGGACTACCCAACCAGGTCTCCGCCAAGGGGTGAATGACAGCGTTATAGCCATTGAAAGAGAGTGTCGGACCGAGGTCTTTCACGACATCGTAGCCCGAAGTAGCTTGTGCTTCGATATCCTTCACATCGCCCATAGCGGTCACGTTGCCGTTCTTGAACTTCAGTAACAACGTATATCCGCCATAGCTATAGTTCTTACCTGTGTAATACTGCATCACCCATCCGTCGTCAGCCGACTCTAAGAGTGCTTTGTAATCGGCAACTTTCTTCTCTATGCGGTCGGCCGCTGGGAGGTCGAAGGTGGTCTTATCGTCATGCAGACACGACTGCAGAGAGAGCGTCAGCATGATAGCCATGAACAGTAAATATACCTTTTTCATTTGCTTATCCATTTCCTTTTATTGGGTCAGTTGGCCTTGTCTTCTCGGCAGCCGTGGGCCGTCTTGTTTGCCCATCGGCAGTCCCTTTGTGGGAGAGGAGGCTAAGGTCGTAACCCCTTGATTGTTAGTTTATTGATAATATACGTACAACACCATTCTTACTCCAGCGTGTTAAGGTCGAGCGAACCAATCTTCCCACCTCTACGGAGGATAGCGTTGCGCAGCAGTTCGATGTCTACATTCCATGAATTACTCATGTATTCACGTATCATCTTTAGTTTTCTGTTGATGATAGAGCCACCTTTATTACCCGCATTGCGCATGATAGTGGCCCAATCCTGTGGTGTACTCGTCACGTAGATAGAGTAGAGTTCGGCGATGTCCTCGGCAGGGTTCTCCATAGAGTAGGCCGAAACAAATCCCATACTCTGTGCCTTTTTATCAGGGATAGAGGTCCAGTTGCCACTAACATAGTCCGAACGAGAGATATTATCATACGATTCATCGTACGGCTTCTTCTGGTTCAAGATGTGCATAAACTCATGGTGCATGGTATGGAAATAGTAGTTTGTCATACTACCATAGTCCTTCAGCTGGTCATCAGTGAGTGCATTGACCTTACCGAGACGCACCTTATATCCGCCCTCAGCACTACCGATGACCTCAGTGCGATAGCGTGTGTAGCCAGGAGTACCCGTGACAACGATGATACGTGGCGAGTTCTCTTTGACAAAGTCAAGTCCAACGGTCTCTGCATAAGCGTCAAACCACATGTACTTCGTGAGGATAGCCAACTTAACCGACTTTGCTGAGTCGGCCGGAACAAAGTTATAAGCTTGGTCGGTCTCCTCTGTCTTGAGTCGATACTGAAACTCTATGTTATAAGGCATGGTGTAGTTCTTATACAACCACTGGTCGAATGGGTTGCGATGCACGGGTGCTGTCGAGAAGATAGAGTCGCCTTCAATCTTGTCATCGCTACATGATGACAGTAGCACACCACAGCCTACAAGTGCGGTAACGACCAAATATAAATACTTTTTCATAACCTTTCTTTATTAATTATTACGTGGATTAGCTGTGATGCCAGCCGTGATAACGTCTTGAGGCAACTGTATAGCGAGTCGTGGATCACCAGCTTTCATAGAGTCGGTGACGGCTGTCACGTTCGACTGAACGTCTACCTTCCTACGATAGAGGGTTATTCCGTAACGCTTCACATCCTGCAGACGGAGTCCTTCGTGGATGGTCACGAGTCGTTTCAGCTGTAAGAGACACTGCAAGAGAGGCTCTTGTGTTGTCGACTCAATACTGAACGATGGGTGAAGAGCCTTCTTTGGAGTAGGCTTCGTCGGCGTGTAGTAGGCCATTGAGCGATAGAAGTCTTGTATCTCGGCCAGCGTCAACTGCTTCCTATTCTTTGAGAAGACAGATAGCTCACTATTGATGTCCTGCAACGCTTTGGCATACTGTCCTGAGAGGGCATAAGCCTCGGCACGCTCCAAGAGGGTGAGGTCGGTGTTGAAGACAGCATACTCTCCGTAAGGCACACCAATCTCGGCTGTAGCGTCAATCACCTTTGGTACGTATGGAATCTTACGTAGACAATACTTTGACACACCATTATTATATAAGACAGTATAGTTCAGTGTCGAACCGCTGTCACCCCATGGTCCCGGTGCTTGGAGGGTCTCGTTCTTGCTAATCAGCTCTCCGTGGGCATACTTACTACCAGCGAGAATAGGAATACTGATGACTCCCCACTGTGAAGGAACCGTCAACAAGAGGATGTTAGCATTGTCGCTTGCAGCCACGAAAGCGTTTGGCTGTACGTTTCCACTTGGTCCTAAGCGGTTCCACTCAGCCCAGTTACGCAGGATGTCAGTAGGGTGTTCGCCTAATACCTTATTGGCATACATCACCGCTTTATCATACTGTTGAGCATAGAGATAGAAGCGAGTAGCGAAGGCGTAAGCGGCCTGCTTGGTGAAATGGAACTTTGGTTTAGCATACTTCGTACCAACGAGTGATATGCCTTTAAGCATGTCGGCCTCTATCTTCTGGTAGAGTTCGGCCAACGTGCCACGCTCCATAGTGCGTCCAACGACCTTCTCAGGCTGTGTAGGATAAGGCAGTCCTAACTGCTTATCGGCTGTGGCTTTGTCGTAGGCCTGGCAGAAGACGGTTGATAACTGAAACATTGAGAAGGCACGACAGAGCAAGGCTTCGCCCAACTGTGCGCTATACTCCTCTTCAGTCTGCGTGTCCTTAACGGTTTTATCGATGTATTCTATGGCCTCGTTACATGCTGAGATGGCTGCATAGTGGGCCGACCACAGCTGGTAAGGAGTCTCCGTATTGCTGACGTCATCGATGTCTTTCCACTGATAAGCCTGCTCCTGAAATCTATCGAAGGCACTCCACGTACTATGGAGTTGCTCATCAGTATTATCAGAGTACATCTCTGTGAGATAAGCAGGGTGAGCTTGTGGATAAGCACTCACCAAGAGTTGGCTCACTTCCGTAGGCGTTTTAAGGTCCATACGGCTGTCGGGATACTTGTCCAAGAAATCGTTACACGCCGTAAAGGCAAGTGATAACAAAGCTACTGGCAAGTAGGTAATATATTTATTGACTTTCATCTTCGTAAGTATTATAGTCCAAGTTTCACTGTTAACGTAAATTGCTTTGGCATAGGAGATGCTACACCGCCCACATTATAGAACTCTGGGTCTTGTCCGTTGAGGCGCTTGTCGGCATAAAGGAGGAAGAGATTGGTTGCTTGAAGCTTCAAGGCAAGGTTCTTGATCATGCTGTGTTGGAACATTGCAGCAGGGAAGTCATATCCTAAGGAAATCTCTTTCAGACGAATGAAGTCGCCCTTTGCGATACGTACATCGCTGTAGTTATAAGCGTTATAACCCAAGCGCACATTCGTGTTGGCCATATACTGGCTCTTAGAGAGGATACCTGGTACGTTGGTTTCCTTCTCTTCTCCTGATGCCATCCAGCGGTTCTTGAACGCATTCGTCATCGAAACGAGGTCGTTATAACGTGCTCTGAACTTAGGGTCGAGGCGCACGACGTTCCCAAAGGCGTATGTAAAGAAGACGTTCAGACGGAGTCCTTTGTAAGTGAACATATTTCCCAATGATCCTGTATGTGTAGGGTCAGTAGGCCCTTCATACTTTAGGAAGTCTGTTTGTGTACGTTCTTGGAAGTTGATATCATCGGTAGTCACCTGTCCTTTCTCATTGATTACCATAGGCACACCGTCGTTGTTCAGTCCCACGAAAGGTATGGAGAACAGTGCACGAGCAGGATAACCCTTCTTTGCAAAACCGTTACCACTGACCAAGCTCATGACGTTTCCTTGGTTAAAGAGCTTTGTTATCTTCGTCGTAGCATGCGAGTAGATGAAGTTGGTGGTCCATGTGAAGTCCTTTGTACGCATGTTGACAGAGGAGAGACTGAGCTCAACACCATTCGAGTTCATCTCGGCCACGTTGGCAGCTCGTATAATCTCACCACCCAAGCCAGCGGTCACCATCGGTCCTATCTCATCGAAGTTCTTACGTGTATAATAGTCGAATGTGATGCCCAAGCGGTTGTTCCACAACGAAGCATCAAACCCAAGGTTTAGCTCATTCTTCTTCTCATAGGTCAAGGTAGAGTTTGCCAACTCGCTAATCTCAAGTTGTGGCTCTTGGTCTTCAGCGAAGAGTCGGAACGGTGTTGAGGCTGTGAGGATAGCTGTTGAGTTACTATAAGAGGCGTCAGGAGGTGTACCTGTCAGACTGTATGAGGCGCGCAGCGTCAGACGAGACAGTGGTGAGAGCTTTGCAAACCAGTTCTCTTCATGCACATTCCATGCTCCTGACACGTTCCACGTAGGCATCCAGCGTGCACTACGGTTCCTTCCCATCTGGTTAGAACCCTCATATCGCAGCGTACCATTGAATACATAACGTCCTTGATAACTGTAGGTTGCATTGCTGTAGAACGCTACACTGCGAGAGTTAGTAGGTGTGAT
This sequence comes from Prevotella sp. oral taxon 313, assembly GCF_003043935.1. NCBI lineage: Bacteria > Pseudomonadati > Bacteroidota > Bacteroidia > Bacteroidales > Prevotellaceae > Prevotella > Prevotella sp. oral taxon 313. The sequence goes on along the minus strand of NZ_PYXE01000001.1, from coordinate 488,415 downwards.
AGTATAGAAGGTGTTGCCCGACTCCAACGAACGTTTGAAGTATTGATAGATATAGAAAGGTACCATACCCGCATTATAACGTAGTCCCGGACCCTCGAAGGCATTGCGTTGACGCTCGATATTGGTCAGCTCCATACCCCCAAAGAGGTTCATGATATGCTTCTCAGCGAACGTATGACTGTAATTGGCAGTGGCTCTCACGTCGTAATCACTCATGCGGTTATCACCTTTATGATACAGTCCTCCGTAAGGTAAGACGCTCATTGGCAGTACGTAAGGGTTGTCGGGGTCTTTATAGAGATACTTGTTGGCATCACGGATAATACCGTTTGCCATCGCACGATAGGCCAAAGCCTGATTGGAGTCGTCCTTCACATAATGCTCCTGTGTGGAGGTCATATACTTAAAAGCACCCAAGAGCGACAACTCCAAGCCTTTCAGTGGCTTATACTTCAGTTCTAACTGAAAACGAGCATCAAGTGTGTTCAGGTCGATATAGTTATTGTCTAACTCATGGAAGATATTGAATGGCGCATAATTGGCTACGTAGGTTGCCGACGGATCCAGCACTCTTGAGGTGTTGCTGGCGTATGAATAAGGGTTGATATCAAAGTCGCGTTTCACCTCACCACCTACTACGTCGACATCTTGACCTAATGTTCCTGGGGCGCGTTGCTTACGGTAAGCGGCACCACCGATGAGGTTCAACGACAGATTATCAGCCAGATGATGCGTAAGGTTGACGTTGATAGTATAGCGGTTGACGTTACTCTGCTTATACCATCCTGGGTCTAACAATGCACTGAACGACGCATAGTAGTTTGATTTCTGCGTTCCTCCGCTTAAGCTAATAGAGTGACTTTGCATGATGTTTGACGAGAACAGCTCCTTAAACCAGTTGGTATTGCGGAACTCAGCACGCTGGAGATAACGGTTGCGAGCCTCGGTCGTGTTCTCTAAAGCAAAGCGACCAGTGGTTGGATAATACGTGTTTATCAGCTCATACATCTTTCCATAGATGCCATACTCGCTGCCATTGAGCACCTCAGAGAAGTTTAGCCAACCCTTATCGGCCAACTCTCGATAGATACCCATCTGTTCCTTTGAATCGAGAATATCGAAGTTACGATACGAAGGAACCAAACGTGAGGTGAACTCACCCGTATAACTAATGTGGGCCTGACCCTGCTTTCCCTTCTTGGTGGTCACTACAATCACACCAGCCATGGCTCTTGCACCATAGATAGAGGTGGCCGAACCGTCCTTAAGTATCTGAAAACTCTCGATGTCGTCAGCGTTGAGTCCTGCGATGGCCGACGAGATGAGGGTCTCTGGATTGCCCGATGCTAAGTCGTCAGCACCCACGTTAGCGGCGTCTTCCATGATGACTCCGTCGACAACCCATAGTGGTTTGCTACTTCCATAGATAGAGGTAGCACTACGGATGCGTATCTTTGGCGCTGTACCGAAGGTTCCACTGACATTCTGAACAGACACACCAGCGGCCTGACCCTCTAATGATCTACTGATGTCGGCCACACCACTTAGACGAGCCTTGTCGGCATCTACCTTGTCTGTAGCACCTGTAAAGAGACGGCGGTCGGTGCGGGTAAGACCCGTCACAACCACCTCCTTCAGTGCTTGTGTGCTCGACTTAAGCACCACCTTCATGTCGGTAGTGCCCTTCAACGTCTGTGAGACCATACCGATATAGCCCACAGTGACTTGAGGATTAGCAACGTCAGTGGTCAGCGAGAACTTTCCATCGACATCGGTCACTACACCCGCTTTGGTGCCTACGACCATGATGGTGGCTCCGATAACGGGTTGGTTATCTTCGGCACCCACCACGGTTCCCGAAATCTTCGTTTGTGCCAATGCTGTTGAAACGTAGGTTAACAGCATGACAAAACAAATAAGTAACTTTTTACTCATAAACTTTGTTTTTATTTACTCTGGTTTTATTCATTCTATTAGATTGCTCCTTTATTACAAGAAAACTCCTTTCTTATCGCAAGAGGATTGATCAATTTAATTCGTTCCGTTAATCAACTGTTGTATTAATTGTGCAAATTTAATAAAAAAAACTGAGTGTGCAACGAAATAATAGATAGTTTATAAAAAATACAAACATATACATCTTTAGACAGGAGAACACACGGCATGAGGGAGACAGGGTATGGGAGACAGGGTAACAGAGTAAGACAGGAGTAACAGATGGGGTGGTTTTTAAGACAGAGTAACAGAGAGACGGAGGGAGACAGGTGTGATTTTTTAGACAGAATGACATAATGACAAAAGAAGACAGGTGTGATTTTTTAGACATAATGACATAATGACAAAGGGAGACAGGTGTTTTTTTTAAGACAGAATGACATAATGACAAAAGAAGACAGGTGTGATTTTTTAGACATAATGACATAATGACAAAAGAAGAATGACATATTTTTTCTCACAGAAAAACACAGAAGAACAGAACACACAGCATTCCACAGAGACATTAAGTCAACCGATTTCACAGAACCTTACAGCCACCTTTAGCAGTAACGCTCTGTGAACTCTGTATGCCGAAGGCCCTCTGTGGGCTCGAAATGTGCGCCAAAAACCTCCGTGAACTCTGTGCGCTCTGTGAGAGATAAACCTCCCCAGCGAGTTTCGCAAATGTTTTTTTTCTCACAGAGAACACAGAAGAACAGAACACACAGGGGCCCACAGAGACGTTAAGTCAACCGATATCACAGAACCTTACAGCCACCTTTAGCTTAAACGTTCTGTGATATCTGTATGCCGAAGGCGTTCTGTGGAATCGAAACAGTGCGCTAATGAGTTCTGTTAAATCTGTGTGTTCTGTGAGAGAAAAAACTCCGCAGCAAGTCTCATAGGCCTAATCTCATATCGAGGGTACCTTCTTTTTCTCACAGATTTACACAGATGAACAGAACACACGGTATTCCACAGAGACATTAAGTCAACCGATTTCACAGAACGTTACAGCCACCTTTAGCAGTAACGCTCTGTGAACTCTGTATGCCGAAGGCGTTCTGTGGGCTCGAAACTGTGCGCAAAAATGCTCAGTGAACTCTGTGCGCTCTGTGAGAGAAAGAACTACCCAAGAACCGTGTTAGCAGCCCAATAGGGGTAACCTCACATATTACGCCCCTCCCTACGGGGGAGGGGAAGGGGGAGGGGCCGCCGTGTGCTCTGTGAGAGAAATAACTCCCCAGCGTGAGAAAAAACTCTCTATCCCCTTTGCATGTATCCCAACTCGGAGCGTAAAAAACCTTTACATATAACTGAGCCAACTATCCTTAAAATGAGAGGGTGGAGCCTCCTTTGATAGAGTTCATAACCCACAAGTAATCAGAAGGTTATAAGTTGCGTTTGAGAACACGCCCTTCTTGCCCCAAGAAAGGCGTGTTCTGCACGCAAGAAGGGCGTGTTCTCGAATGGAGAAGGGCATGGTCTTGAATGAAGAAGGGCATGTGTTGCCTTGATGACAGGCGAAAATTATTGACAAGCGGGTGAGGAGGTTGGGAGAAAGGGGGAATGAAAGAGAGTTAAGGCTACACCGTCAACCACATTACAACAGAGCGACAGAGACTTAAAATACCTATTAGTAAGTATTGACAAGACCGAAATCTTTGCCTATCTTTGCAGCAAAAGTCGACAGAATGGAGAAACGATTAGAATGCCATAGAACGTCAAGTGGAAGAAAGCGTATTGCAGATTGAATGCAATACGCTTTTTTTTATGAACAAAACAAGACATTGTCCGTTAATAAGACTATTATGAAAACATTAAAAGAAGACGTGCGGAGTAGGATTGTCATGGCCGCCCGCAGTGAGTTTGTTAAGTGTGGTTATAGGAAGACATCGATGCGTACAATCTCGGCTAAGTCTGGTGTTGTGCTGGGGAATATATACAACTATTTTAAGACAAAGGACGATATCTTCTGTGCTGTTCTTCGTCCGCTGCTTTCTGTGATAGGCGAGCGTATGGCGGAGCACAGCAAGGGTGAGCACGAGGAAAAGCGTCTTGACTTCTCTCGACAACGGCAGAAGGAATTCTTATCGAGTATGCTTCGCATCATCTTCTTATATAAGGAGGAGTTGAGGCTACTGCTCTTTGAATCGCAGGGCACCTCCTTAGAGAATTTCCGTGAGACCTTTATCGACGAACAAGTGGCGATAAGTAGGACTTACATGGAGCAGGTGGAGACGAGTGTGTCGCCCCTCTTCTTTCGTATCAGCGCCTCTACATGGCTGACGATTATCGGTGAGATTGTGTCAAGACCCGACCTTCAGCAAGAGGAGGTGAGGCAGGCTCTGACCGAATATATACGCTACAACACGGCTGGGTGGCAGGAACTCATAAAACAATAAGTAGGTATGAAGAGATTAATCCTTATCATAATCGTGTGTCTGTGTCCTCTGCTCGTGGCGGCCCAACGGCTGCTAAGGGGTAAGATCATGGAGAAAGAGACGTCGACTCCTATCTGTGGAGCATGCATAGCAGTCAAGGGAACGAAGCAGAAGACCCTCTCTGACAAGGCTGGCGACTATCAGCTGACGGTTCCCACAGCGGGTGCTTACACGATAGAGGTGTCGGCAGTAGGCTACAAACGGCTGAGGGAGGTCGTTGCAGCGGGTGGTGATGTGACAAGAGACTACTATCTTGAACCCTCATCGACCTCGTTGCGTGAGGTTGTCGTGCGGAGTTCGGCACAGAGTGCAGAGATAAACCAGATACGACAAAGCCCTATGGCCGTGACAGTTGTGGACGGTGCGAAACTGAGAGGACGGTCGAGTAGCATTGAGGAGATACTGACGAGGACATCAGGAATTAAGGTTCGGAAGGCAGGTGGACTGGGTAGTGCATCGCGCATCTCGGTACATGGCTTAGAAGGGAAGCGTGTGGCGGTATATATCGATGGGTTCCCACTGAACAGTCCTGACGGTTCCTTCGATATTAACGACATCCCGATAGACGTCATCAAGTATATCGAGGTGTATAAAGGAATTGTCCCTGCGGAGTATGGCGGAGACGGTTTAGGAGGCGCCATCAACATCGTCACACGAGAAGACGAGTGCGACTTGGTGGGCTTCACACAGGAGTTGGCATCCTTTGGGACGGTGAAGACGCTCGTAAGTGGACAAAAGCTCTTTAGCCGACCAGGGATATTATTTAACGTGGCATTCTTTAAGAATAAGTCGAAAAACGACTATATGATGTCGTGGCCAGTGTTCGAGACCAATCTGCCAGCGTCGGCCTATAGAAAGGTGAGACGTCGGAACGACTATTACGAAGCCAATTTCTATCATGTGGGGATAGGGTTTAGGAAGCTCTACTTTGATAAGTTCGACTTAGAATGTGCCTTTTATCAGAACAAGAAGGGGATACAGTCGCTTAATTTCGACGCTCGTCATGCCTATACAAAAGGGATAAATATCATGCCAAACCTCGTGTTGGAGAAACAAGACTTCCTCGTTAAAGGATTAGATATGAAGTATGCTATCGTCACACCTATCATCCGCTCGAATATGACAGACACCGCCACTACGAGGAGACAATGGGACGGAACCGTCACGCAAGCCGTAGGAGAGACGGATGACAACCTGTTCAACGAGTCGCATGATCGGCAGTTTGAGGTGAGGAGTAAGTTTAACTTGAAATATACACGGGGTCGGCACACTCTTAATCTCAATGACCAATACGCCTACTCGGCTTATACTCCTAAGGACGAACGCATGAAAGGCTATCTTGGCTTTGACCCCAGTGCCTATCCAAGCAGGATGACTGCTAACAACATCGGCCTCAGTCATCTGTTTGTCTCGGCTAATCATCGGTTTCAAAACGCATTGACTCTCAGCATCTACTACCTTAACTCGAGGATTTACAGAACCAGTGACGCACTGGCGAAAGGGCAGGCAACAGACGAGTTAGCACCGAAGCAGACCCGTGTGGAACGGTCGTATTATGGCTTCAGTGAGGGCTTCAGCTATGAACTATGGAAGGATGTGCGGGTGAAGCTGTCGTTCTCGCATAACGTGAGGATACCCGATACGGGCGAACTCTTTGGTAATGGGGTAAGCATCAAACCGTCGGTCAACCTGCAGCCAGAGGTGGGGAATAATCTGAACCTTGGTTTTATCGTCGATAGAAGAGGACTGTGCGGACTCATGAGGGTACAGTGGGAGACGAATTTCTACTATATGATGATGAAGAACATGATAAGACTCTTCCCTGCTGACACACGTTCTATCTATACGAACTTAGGGAAGACAAGGACCATCGGAATGGACACCGACGTGAAAGTGGATGTCACACGCAATGTCTATCTCTACTTTAATCTGACCTTACAGGACATCCGAGACAAGCAAAGATGGTTTAATGACGAACAAGGAACGAGCAACCCTACCTATAATAAGCACGTCCCTAACATCCCTGCCTTCTACTATAACTATGGCATGGAGTACCATGCAGAGGGCTTGATAGGGCGCCGAGAGCTGTCGAGAGTCTATATCGACGTGTCGCATGTGGGCGAGTTTGACTGGGGATGGCAGATGAGTTCGCTTGCAGAGGAGCGTAGGAAATGGCGTATCCCATCCAATGATGTCTTCACGATAGGCCTCCAACAGTCTTTATGGCATAATAACATGTCACTGAGCCTTGAGTTAGAAAACGTCTTCAACAAGGAGAACTACATGGAATTTAAGATGCCTCTGCCCGGAAGAACATTAAAGGCAAAACTACGCTTCAACCTGTTCAGAGACAAACTGGCAGGTGGGGCAATGAGCTTATAATTATTAACTTCTTTAATCAAAACACAATGAAACATTATTTCTTAACCGCAGCTATCATGCTGCTCACGACCGTCGGACTACTATCTTGCGACAAAGACTCATCTGACACACCGCCTACACCGGCCAAGACGGAGATGGGCTTCGTCCATAGTGTTAACATCGGAGACAATACATACGTAAGTGTTTTCAAAGACATGAACGTTGGCTCGCTCAATACCGATAATGCGCTGGTGATGCCAAAGGGTGCTTTTTCCTTCGTATATAAGGGGAAAGTGTATATTACCGACACCGAACACATCTATAAATATGCCCAGAAAGAGGGTAAACTCGTGCAGGAAGGGAACACTATCCTTCTACCCAGTGGAGCGGTAGCAATGTGCATCACCTTCGCTTCCGACCATAAGGCCTACGTCTCTTGTCATGGGTTAGGAAAGGTGATCATCATCGACCCTACCACAATGGAGAAGGTTGGAGAGATTGACTTGGCGGAGTATTCCTTGGGGAAAGCCGTTGGTGACAATAATCCAGAGCCTGCCGCATCTGTCATAAGAGACGGAATACTCTACGTGGCACTTAGTCAGATGAAGTCAGCCTACACCTGTGAGGCGGGTGCTTACGTGGCTTTGATTGACACAAAGACCGATAAGCCAATCAAAGTCGTCAGTGATCCTCGTGTCTCAATGGCTTCTGGTGAGTCGCCAGCCGGCGACCCCTTCATCGATGAGAAGGGCGATATCTACTTTTACTGTGTAGCGATGTTCGGCTATCAACCGGGTGTCAAGGAGGGATTCCTGCGTATTAAGAAAGGAGAAACAGACTTTGATAAATCCTACTGCTTCACCCTTGCTGATGTTAACTTAGTGGGTGTCAAAGGTAATAAGACGTCGTATGCGTACGTGAAGGTCTATGGCGGCAACGGAAAGGTGTATGCTTACCTCAACATACCAGGTGCAGCAAGCAACCCACCAGACTATGTCCACGATAAATGCTTCCAACCTTTCGAGATTAATCTCTACAATATGACCTGCAAGAAGTTGGACCTCTCCGCCACAGCAGGGTGGGCCGCAGCCATCTGTAAGTCGGGTAATGACATCATCTTCGGTATGTCTACTGACGAAGGAATGGGTTATTCCATCTACCATCCAGCCACCTCCACCTACGAGACCCTCAAGGTAAAAACCTCTGGTGCACCGTATGCAGTGCATGAGTTGAGGTAGGATGGGGCCGCTGAACATACTACACTCCCCAGCTTGCCACTCCCCCAAGCGGCCCCTCCCCCGTCCCCTCCCCCAAAGGGAGGGGCGTGATCACCGAGATACCCCTGTATGTCCTCTGTATGTTTAGCAGCTTATCTCCTATCATCAGAAGGCCAGTAGGGGTAACCTCACATATCTTTTCTTCATAGTGGGTGCGTTCTATTTCTCACAGAAAACACAGATGAACAGAACACACAAAGGCACACAGAGACATTAAGTCAACCGATTTCACAGAGCGTTACAGCTAATCTTAGTTGAAAGGCCTCTGTGAATTCTGTATGCCGGAGGCGTTCTGTGAGTTCGAAACGTTGGTTGAAATGTTCTGTTACGTCTGTGAGTTCTGTGAGAAAAAAAACTCCCCAGAGTGTTGTTTGTGTGTTATCTCATACGAGTGGGTGCGTTCTATTTCTCACAGAGTACACAGAAGAACAGAATACACAGCATTCCACAGAGACATTAAGTCAACCGATTTCACAGAACGTTACAGCCACCTTTGGCAGTAACGCTCTGTGACCTCTGTATGCCGAAGGCCTTCTGTGCGCTCGAAACTGTGCGCAAAATGCTCAGTGAACTCTGTGCGCTCTGTGAGAGAAAAATCTCCCCAGCGAGTTGTTTGTGTGTTATCTCATAGAGAGGGTGTGTTCTTTTTCTCACAGAAAAACACAGATTAACAGAACACACAAAGGCCCACAGAGACGTTAAGTCAATTGATTTCACAGAACCTTACAGCCAACAGAACACTCATTCTCAGCCCCGCTCGTTTCAAGAACATGCCCTTCTCCATTCGAGAACATGCCCTTCTACGTCCAAGAACACGCCCTTCTTGATGCTTGATAAGGCCCTTCTTCAACGCAACTTGCAACCTCCTGATTTCATGTAGGTTACAGAGACAGGCGAAACATACATACTGAACGAGAATTTAATATACAAAGACATAATGACATAAAGACATATAATGACAGAAAGAATATGTTGAGTTGTGTTTTTAATGGTTATAGACAGAATGACAGAAAGACATAAGATGACAGAAAGAACATGTTGAGGCGTGTTTTTAATGTTTGTAGACAGAATGACAGAAAGACATATAATGACAGAAAGAACATGTTGAGTCGTGTTTTTAATGGTTATAGACAGAATGACATAAAGACATAGAATGACAGAAAGAACATGTTGAGTTGTGTTTTTAATGGTTATAGACATAATGACAGAGTGACAAAGAATGACAGAATATACACCATTAACAAGGATTTTAATGTACCTCAAATAAGATACAGAGTGTGCAGAACAAGGTATGATACAACCGCATATAGCACCGTAAGCAACGAGCGGCAAGCCGTTAGGGGTATCTCGGTAATCACGCCCCTCCCTACGGGGGAGGGGACGGGGGAGGGGCCGCTTGTTTCTGTGTCGGGTGTTGTGTGAGGGGGGCTTCCTTATCTTCTTTTTCTGACATAATTCACAACTTTTTTTCTTTTCGGCTTTGTCTATATGTATTTATTTGTTATCTTTGCGGATGATTGAGTAGATTTTCGTAAAAAGGGAGTCTAAGACATACATAATGTTATGAGTAAGATAAAGACAATAGGTATCTTGACCTCAGGCGGTGATGCCCCAGGTATGAATGCAGCTATCCGTGCTGTGACCAGAGCAGGCATATATAACGGTTTTGAGATAAAGGCCGTCTATAGAGGTTACGAAGGATTGATAACAGGTGACATAAAGCCTTTTACGACCGAGAATGTCAGTGGCATTATCGGTCAGGGCGGTACGATTCTTAAGACGGCACGCTCAAAAGGTTTCACAACAAAGGAGGGTAGACAGCAAGCATACGACAACCTTGTTAGTCAGGGTATTGATGCTCTGGTGGTCATCGGCGGTAATGGTTCGCTGACGGGTGCTATGTTGTTTGCACAAGAGTTTGATTATTGTTGTATCGGTTTGCCTGGTACGATAGATAACGACCTTTATGGTACGGACAGTACGATAGGTTATGACACGACGATGAACACGATAGTGGAGTGTGTAGACCGTATTCGTGATACTGCCCAGAGCCATGAACGTATCTTCTTTGTGGAGGTGATGGGTCGTGATGCAGGTTTCTTAGCTCAGAACTCGGCTATTGCGAGTGGTGCTGAGGCCGCTATCATCCCAGAAGACTCCACGAATGTCGACCAGTTGGCACGCTTCATGGAGCGCGGCATACGTAAGTCTAAGAGAAGTTGTATCGTCATTGTGTCAGAGAGTCCAAAGTGTGGTGCGATGTATTATGCCGACCGTGTGCGCAATGAGTTCCCTGATTATGATGTTCGTGTGTCAATTCTTGGCCACTTGCAGCGTGGTGGTCGGCCATCAGCTCGCGACCGTATCCTTGCAAGTAGTACGGGTGTTGGAGCCATAGAAGCCATTATACAGGGTCAGCGCAATATTATGGTAGGTGTGAGAAACAACGAGGTAGTCTACGTCCCATTGTCTGAGGCAATCCGTTCAGACAAGCCTTTCGACAAGAAACTCATCAAGGTACTCGACGAGTTGAGTATCTAAGTGCACCACTTCCACCTTATTATATATATAGAAGAAGTAATAATAAAAAAACAAGAAAGATATTTTATGTCACAGATTAATGGGCGCATTTCCCAGATTATCGGTCCTGTTATCGATGTTTACTTTGATACTAAGGGCGAGAATCCTGAGAAGGTTCTGCCAAAGATTCACGATGCTCTGCGTGTTAAACGAGCTAATGGGCAGGATTTGATTATCGAGGTACAGCAACACATCGGAGAGGACACTGTACGTTGTGTGGCCATGGACAATACGGATGGTTTGCAACGTGACCTTGAGGTAGTACCAACGGGTAGTCCTATCGTCATGCCCGCTGGCGACCAGATTAAGGGTCGTATGTTGAACGTTATAGGCCAGCCTATCGACGGTATGAAGGCACTGAATATGGAAGGTGCATACCCTATCCACCGTGAGGCACCGAAGTTTGAAGACCTCTCTACGCATAAGGAGATGCTTCAGACGGGTATTAAGGTCATCGACCTATTGGAGCCTTATATGAAGGGTGGTAAGATTGGACTCTTTGGTGGTGCCGGTGTAGGTAAGACGGTGCTTATCATGGAGTTGATTAATAACATCGCTAAGGGTCATAATGGATACTCTGTTTTTGCCGGTGTCGGCGAGCGTACGCGTGAAGGTAACGACTTGATACGTGATATGTTGGAGTCAGGTGTTATCCGTTATGGCGAGAAATTCCGCAAAGCCATGGATGAAGGCAAGTGGGACTTGTCGCTTGTTGACCAAGAGGAGTTGCAGAAGTCGCAGGCTACTCTTGTCTATGGACAGATGAATGAACCACCAGGGGCACGTGCTTCCGTGGCTTTGTCAGGTCTGACCGTTGCTGAGGAGTTCCGTGACCATGGTGGTAAGAATGGTGAGGCAGCAGATATCATGTTCTTCATCGATAACATCTTCCGTTTTACACAGGCCGGATCAGAGGTGTCAGCACTGTTGGGTCGTATGCCTTCAGCCGTTGGTTATCAGCCAACATTGGCCAGTGAGATGGGTGCTATGCAGGAGCGTATTACCTCAACGAAGCATGGCTCAATCACTTCTGTACAAGCCGTTTATGTGCCAGCAGACGACTTGACCGACCCAGCGCCAGCCACTACCTTTACTCACTTGGACGCAACAACGGAGTTGAGTCGTAAGATCACCGAGCTTGGTATCTATCCTGCGGTAGACCCACTGGGCAGTACTTCACGTATCCTCGACCCGCTGATTGTTGGTAAGGACCACTATGAGTGTGCGCAGAGAGTAAAGCAGCTGTTGCAGCATTATAATGAGTTGCAGGATATCATCGCCATCTTAGGTATGGACGAGCTGTCTGATGAGGATAAGCAGGTGGTAAACCGTGCGCGTCGTGTGCAGCGTTTCCTCTCTCAACCATTTACTGTTGCTGAGCAGTTCACGGGTGTTAAGGGCGTTATGGTACCAATCGAGGAGACTATCAAGGGCTTCAATGCCATCTTGAATGGTGAGGTAGACGACCTACCAGAGCAGGCCTTCTTGAACGTTGGTACGATAGAAGATGTCAAGGAGAAGGCTAAGCAGCTGTTAGAAGCATCTAAGTAATCATCTTCTTGTACAAATAGAATAATAATTGAATTGTCTATGTTGACACTTAGAATAGTTTCTCCCGAAAGGATTGTCTTCACAGGTGAGGTGGATAGTGTGATGGTTCCAGGAGCAGTAGGACCTTTCGAAATCCTTAACAATCACGCTCCTATCATCTCAACGCTCGTTGAAGGCAAGGTAGCCTATACCGTAAAAGGAGTGAAGACAGAGCTTCAGATAGTAGGCGGGTTCGTCGAGGTGAAGAAGAATAACGTCGACCTCTGTGTAGAAATCTAAGTAAGATAATCGACGGAGAGCATAGTTAGTATGATGGATTACGATAAAGTCTATAAGAAATACTATAAGTATAGCCTGTGGATTGCCGCTGCGCTCTATCTTATTGGGATACTTGTGGTACAGCTGACAGAGCGTTTTTCCTACATACCGATGCTCACGATTAGTGCTGTCTTCTCCGTTGTCACAGCCTCTGTCTATGGAGGTGCGTGGAAGGCCATCGTCAGTCAGTCGCCAGCAGTGCTCAATAAGTTCTATCTTGCAGCGTCAGGACTGCGGATGCTATTGGCTTTCATGGTGATAGTCGTCTATGCCTTTGTGGTGAAGGACCGTACGAGACTGATCAGCTTCGCCGTTATCTTCATGATATTCTACCTTATACTATTGGTATTCGATACCTTCTATTTTTACAAAGTGGAAAAGAACAATAAAATTAATAAATAACGAATGAAATATCTCAAGCATCTGATTTGCATGGTGATGATGCTCTTCCTGTTGCTACCTGGTGCTGCGGCGTCAGAGAGTAAAGGGGAGGGAGTAAACCTGCAGGAGATATTGTGGGGACATATCAAGGACTCATACGAGTGGCATGTAACCAATATTGGAGATAAGCCTATCATCATCAATCTGCCAGTCATTGTGAAGACATCAAACGGCTGGTACATGGGTTGGGCTGAAGACTTCGCTGAGGAGCCCTTAGAGAGTGGTCCGCATGCGGGTTATCGACCTTGTAAGAACAACCCCGACCTGTTCATTGCGACGAAAGGAAACTATGAACGACGTATCGTCGAGATACAGAAGGATGGCACAGAAGTGCGTCCTTTCGATATCTCAATCACTAAGTCGGTGTGCGTACTCTTCATTGATGCCATCATTCTCATGCTATGTATCTTGATACCAGCACGCTGGTGTCGTCGCCATAAGGTGACCGATAAGGCCCCAAAAGGCTTTACTGGCTTGATGCACATGTTTGTGATGTATGTCTACGATGAGGTGATCAAGCCAACATTAGGTAAGGAGTCCGATCGCTATGCACCTTATCTTCTGACTTGCTTCTTCTTTATCTTCGTGGCTAACATCATGGGTATCGTACCATTCCCACCGGGGGGTGGTAACTTGACAGGTAATATCACTATTACCTTCTTCTTAGCTGTTTGCACCTTCTTAATAACCAACTTCTCAGGAACAAAGCATTATTGGAAGGATATCTTTTGGCCAGATGTACCCGCATGGTTGAAGGTTCCGGTGCCTTTGATGCCTGTGGTAGAGATATTCGGTATCTTTACTAAGCCCTTCGCATTGATGGTGCGTCTCTTTGCCAATATGATGGCAGGACACGCTATAGCGTTGGCACTGACCTGTATCATCTTCATCATGGCTACGATGGGTATAGTCCTTAGTACGTCCATGACGGTGGTGAGTGTGGCAATGAGTATCTTCATGATGCTCTTGGAGCTTCTTGTAAGTTTCATTCAGGCCCTGGTATTCACGATGTTAAGTGCCGTCTTCATCTCTTTGGCACGTGTCCATGAGGCAGAAGGATAAACAGCAGTAAACAAACAGTGGGCGATAAGCAATCCTTGTCACCCACTTCACGACAAGAAAACAAAAAACAATTAATAATTAAAAAGCAAAAAACTATGTTGACATCATTGTTATTAGCAGCAGAAACTGCAAAGTTAGGCGCCGCTATCGGTGCAGGTATCGCAGCCGTAGGCGCAGGTCTTGGTATTGGTCGTATCGGTGGTCAGGCTATGGATGCCATGGCTCGTCAGCCAGAGAAGATCGGTGAGCTTCGTTCTGTTATGATTATTGCAGCGGCATTGGTAGAGGGTGTTGCCTTCTTTGCTGCAATCATTGCGCTCCTCTGTGTATTCTAAACAGCGCAGAAGAATAATTGAATCAAAATTGGTAAGAAAAGTAATTTAGCAGCTTATGTCATTATTATTGCCAGATAGTGGCTTACTCTTTTGGATGACACTCGTCTTCTTAGTGGTCTTCTTCGTCTTATGGAAATGGGGCTTCCCTTCTATCATCAAGATGGTGAACGAGCGTAAGGAGTATATTGACGAGAGCCTTGCCAAAGCCGAGGAAGCCAACTTGAGGCTTGCTAACATTCAGAAACAAGGTGAGGAGCTGCTTATGGAAGCACGTGAGAAACAGGCGCAAATCCTTCGGGAAGCGTCTGAGACACGTGATACCATAGTCGGACAGGCACAGGAGAAAGCACACGAAGAGAGTGCTCGCATCCTCTCAGAAGCCAAGGCAGAGATAGAGAGTCAGAAGCAGGCTGCCATCCGCGACATCCGAGCACAGGTTGCCGAGCTCTCTGTACAGATAGCTGAGAAGATACTGCAGAAGGAGTTGTCGACATCAGCCGAGCAGACTCAGCTTATCGATCGCTTATTGGATGACGTTACTTCTACTAACGGAACAGAAAGTAAATAATCGCTTATGAATACAGGTGTAATATCGGTTCGCTATGCTCGTGCGCTCTTGAAGGCTGCTTGTGAGCAGGGTATCGAGGACAAGGTGTATGCTTTTATGCAGACACTTGCCCAGAGCTACCTCCAAGTGTCCGACCTCCGCATGACGATTGAGAGCCCGATGCTTCCGAAGGAGAAGAAGCGCAAGCTATTGGAAGTAGCCTGTGGTGGCGACTGTCCTAAGTTAGTTGAGAATTTCTTCGACCTTGTCTTAAAAGAAGACAGAGAGGACCTGCTACAGCTCATGTCGAATGACTATGTTACGCTTTACCGTAAGCTGAAGCATATCATACGTGGGAAGGTGGTCACAGCCACGCCTGTCTCTGCCCAGACAGAGGACAAGATGAAGGAGATGGTACAGTCCAGAGCGCAGGGAACAGTTGAGTTCAACACTGAGGTTGACCCTTCACTCATCGGTGGATTTATCCTTGAGTATGACACTTATCGGATGGATGCCAGCGTGAAGAGCAAACTGAATGCTATCCTCACACAATTAAAACAGTAATTAGAATAATAAACATGTCAGATAAAATTAAACCAAGTGAGGTGTCTGAAATCCTTATTAAGGAACTGCAAGGCATCAACTCCGAGGAAAAGTTTGATGAGGTCGGCAACGTACTGACCGTCGGTGACGGCGTGGCACGTGTCTATGGCCTTCGAAACGCTGAAGCCAACGAGTTGCTTGAATTTGAGAATGGCACCATGGCTATCGTCATGAACTTGGAAGAAGACAATGTTGGTTGTGTCCTTCTTGGTCCTTCTGAGGGCATCAAAGAGGGTCAGAGCGTGAAGCGAACCCACCGCATTGCCTCTATCCGAGTGAATGATAACTTCTTGGGACGTGTCGTCAATCCGCTTGGAGAGGCTATCGATGGCAAGGGGGAAATAGACCTCACCGGCGCTTTCGAGATGCCACTCGACCGTAAGGCACCGGGTGTTATCTATCGTCAACCCGTTAAGGAACCACTTCAGACAGGTCTGAAAGCGGTCGACTCCATGATACCTATCGGTCGTGGACAGCGTGAGCTTATCATTGGCGACCGTCAGACGGGTAAGACAGCCATTGCTGTTGACACCATCCTCAACCAGAAGAGCTTCTATGAACAGGGCAACCCTGTCTATTGTATATATGTTGCTATCGGACAGAAGGCCTCTACCGTGGCTACACTGGTGCAGAACCTCAAGGAGCGTGGGGCCTTACCTTATACCATCATCGTGAGCGCAACGGCTGCCGACCCAGCTGCTATGCAGTACTATGCACCGTTTGCGGGTGCGGCTATCGGCGAATACTTCCGCGACCGAGGCTACTCTGCTCTCGTCATCTACGACGACTTGTCAAAGCAGGCGGTGGCTTATCGTGAGGTATCACTGATACTTCGTCGTCCGTCAGGACGTGAGGCCTACCCTGGTGATGTGTTCTATCTCCACTCTCGACTACTTGAGCGTGCAGCGCGCATCAACAACCAGCAGGAGATTGCAGAGAAGATGAACGACCTGCCAGAGTGTATGAAGGGACATGTAAAGGGAGGTGGATCGCTCACCGCACTGCCTATCATTGAGACCCAAGCAGGCGACGTGTCAGCCTACATCCCTACCAATGTAATCTCTATTACCGACGGTCAGATCTATCTTGAAACCGACCTCTTCAACCAAGGTTTCCGCCCAGCTATCAACGTGGGTATCTCCGTTTCGCGTGTAGGTGGCTCTGCACAGATAAAGAGTATGAAGAAGGTTGCAGGTACGTTGAAGATTGATATGGCCCAATATCGTGAGTTGGAGGCGTTCTCAAAGTTCTCTTCTGACATGGACAAGGTCACCGCTATGACCCTTGACCGTGGACGTAAGAACAACCAGCTTCTTATCCAACCACAGTATAGCCCAATGCCTGTAGGAGAGCAGATCGCTATCCTCTACTGCGGTGTACATGGCTTGATGCGTGACGTACCAGTCGACCAGGTTCGCCTTTGTCAGGACCAGTTCCTCGACACCATGCGCACCACTCATGCCGACGTCATCAACGACTTGGCTGCTGGTAAGCTTGAAGATACATCTATCAAGGTAATCGAAGAGGTCATGGGCAATATTGCCGGACAATTCAAATAAAGACTATAAAGAATGGCATCCTTAAAGGAAATCAAGACTCGTATAGCCAGTGTTCAGAGCACGCGTAAGATTACAAGTGCCATGAAGATGGTGGCCTCGAGTAAGCTGCACCATGCACAGAATGCTATCGAGAGTATGCTTCCCTACGAGGCGATGCTCGAACACATTCTAAAGACGTTCCTTGTCTCTACACCCGATACGGACACTCCGTTCGATGAAGAGCGACCTGTCAAGCGTGTTGCCTTGCTCGTTTTCTCCTCTAACAGCTCGCTCTGTGGGGGATTCAATGCCAATGTCATCAAGCTCCTACAGCAGACTATCGACGAGTATCATGCTAAAGGGTTGACCGACAAGGATATTGTCATCTACCCCGTAGGCCGAAAAGTGTTCGAGGCAGCGAAGAAGCGTGGATATGAATGTGTCTATCCCTATCCGCAACTCGCTGATAAACCTAACTCTGAGGAGTGCCGTAATATCGCTAAAGAGTTAGGACAGAAATGGCTTAAAGGTGAGTTCGATAAGGTGGAAATCATCTACCATCACTTCAAAAGTGCTGGTAGCCAGGTCTTACAACGTAAGAATTTCCTACCTATCGACCTTGAAGAGGAACTTAATGAGGATACTGTGCGCGACCTCTCTTCGAACATCTCGACGAAAGCAGCGCAGGACTACCTTAAGAAGAAGGGACAGACTGGAACACAGAAGTCTAATAGTCAGACTGTCACTCCTCTGAATGATGACTTCATCATTGAGCCCGACTTGCATACTGTCTTGACATCACTCGTACCGAAACTACTACATCTCATGGTCTACACTGCCCTCTTAGACAGTAATGCCTCAGAGCATGCAGCACGAATGGTTGCCATGCAGACCGCCACGGATAACGCCGACGACCTGCTTCGCTCACTCAACTTGCAGTATAACAAGTCGCGTCAAGCAGCCATCACATCTGAGTTGCTCGATATCATGGGTGGTTCGGTAAACAACTAATCACTCGGTCGTCGCACACCGTGCACGGACTGAGTCTAACCACAAAAGGGGATAAGCAATAATGCTTGTCCCCTTTTTTGTGGAGAAGAAGGCAGGGTTAGAAAGATAGCGGCCCCTCCCCCGACCCCAGCTGGCCCCTCCCCCTTCCCCTCCCCCGAAGGGAAGGGGAGTGATCACCGAGATACCCCTATAAGAAGGATGCAGGCTTCGAGTTGTCTACTTATTAGTATCCACATTAGTTGAAACGCTCTGTGTTCTCTGTATGCCGGAGGCGTTCTGTGGGATCGAAACAGTGCGCAAATGGGTTCTGTTAAATCTGTGAGTTCTGTGAGAGAAAAACCTCTCCACGACAATTCTCCAATATTCTTTTTCTCACAGATAACACAGAAGAACAGAATACACAGCGTTCCACAGAGACATTAAGTCAACCGATTTCACAGAACGTTACAGCCAACGTTAGCTAATCATCAGCACCTAACACTCATCACCCAACACCCAGCTTTAGCAGTAACGCTCTGTGAACTCTGTATGCCGGAGGCGTTCTGTGGCCTCGAAACCGTGCGCTTAAAACCTCCGTGACCTCCGTGTGCTCTGTGAGAGATAAACCTCCCCAACGTGGGAGGAAGCTAAGCTAAGAATCGGTGAGCGACCCCTTTTGTGATGATGTGAGTCATACTTAACTTGCGTGAAAAACCTTTACAGGACACGACAAGGTCGCCCTTTACTTACGATGGGAATATTGATAAGGAAGTGGAATATAACCACCACGTCCTCAGAGAGTTACGAACACGAATTGAGAACATGCCCTTCTTGCATCAAGAAGGGCGTCTTCAACGTGCAAGAAGGGCATGTTCTCGAACGTTGAAGGGCATGGGCAGGATGGGAGAGTGACGAAAATAGTTTACATATTCGGCCTATTGTTTTGGCGTGAAGAGGATATGAGGGCTTCTTTCTCGTGCTTGGAGAGGGGCGATGAGAGGAAAGGCACCACTTGCAATCCACCTTCAACTCATTTGTCATAGACAAAGGTTTTGGACGAAGAAGGGGAGCTTTTACAGAATAATAAAATCTCACTACTCCCCGCAACGCTACCTTTCCCGCCTCTACCATTGGTATATCTCTTATGTTCTACCTTAACTTTTCTATAAGGTTCAATCATGTTCACCATCGTATTTATGTCTGGGTAGCTTCGGTCATTATAGCTAACAAGCCAAGTGGGGATATGTTGTGCCCTTTCAAACAACAGTTTTAAGCTGTTAATAGCCTCACTGTTTTTATCGAAGCCACTATATCTCTTAGGTTCATAACGCTTGATGCCATTGACGAATTGTTTGTCTTTCCAATACTCGACGAAGGTCTCAAGGAGGTGATAAAAGGACTGGTAATCCGCATGACTATTGCAGTAAGGTGGGTCAAAGTAGACTAAGTCGACATCAGACAATGTCGGCAGTAGGTCCAGTATATTTTCTTGAAAGCTTTTGTTGGCCTTTTGGTTATCAAAAACAGCAGCATTGTAGTGTGGCAGAATATCAAGGAAGATGTCCCTTAAAGGGCGTATTAAGCTGCGGTTTCTCTTCACTCTTGCAGGGTCTTCAGCGTAGGTTAATGCTTGAGTATGGGCAAAGTGGCCCATCGTAACCTTCCTTGTCATACTCCTACACATGACCGACAGGGCCAGTGACTGCTTGAATGTGTTTTGTAGACGAGGCACATTACTTCTAAAGCTATCGAGCCAAGCCGCCTCTTCTGGGTAGAAGAAGAGGTTTGCGTATAGCTTTTCTATCAGGTTATATTCCGTCGGGTTCTGATTAGGAGAGAATAGGATGTCAATGTCTTCTTGGTTAAGTACGTTCCCAGCGTTCTCTATCAGTGCCTTACCAATTTGATAGTTAAAATTCAAGAAATCGTTAGTATAGGTAGTCTTCCCCATCTGCTTCAGCAGATAAGCAATGGATTGTGAGCCTCCAAAAGCGTCAAGAGCAACGCACGAGTCAGTCGGGATGAATTGTGCAATCCATGCCCTATGAATGTATTTCGCGCCCAAGTACTGTGGTTCTGGGAACTTATAATTCAGATAATCATTCTTGAATAAGGAACACTCCATTATACTAATGTATCTACTATTGGTAAGATTAAATGATAGTCTCAGCCCATCTCGAATAGCTTTGCTTGTTAGCTATCGTGAACAAAACACATGACTTTGCCTAACACTGTCTGGTGTAGGCTTAAAAGTGTAAGTTATCAGCGGGCAACCTTTAATCCTTTTGATAGCTTCGTCTTACGTGAGAATATTATTGTTTGATGCAAAGTTATTATTTTTTGGTAATACTTACAAACAATAAACAAAGTTTTCTCTCCTTTTATTAGCCACTTTGTTGGGGTAACTTCACGTACTAATAGCAGCTGGCCCCTCCCCCTTCCCCAGCTGGCCCCTCCCCCTCATGGGCTCGAAAAGTGCGCCAAAAGGTTCTGTTCTTCAGTGTTTTTCTGTGAGAAATAGAACGCACCCACTCTATGAGATGAGACGCATGTAACTTGCTGGAGAGTTTTTTCTCTCACGCTGGTGATTTTTTCTCTCACAGAGCGCACAGAGTTCACGGAGGTTTTTTGCGCACAGTTTCGAGCCCACAGAAGGCCTCCGGCATACAGAGTTCACAGAGCGTTACTGCTAAAGATGGGTGTTAAGTGATGGTTGTTAGGTGTTGATGATTAGCCATAGGGGTATCTCGGTGATTACTCCCCTCCCTTTTGGGGAGGGGACGGGGGAGGGGCCTCTTCCTCACATGGGTATCTCGGTAATCACTCCCCTTCCCTTCGGGGGAGGGGACGGGGGAGGGGCCAGCTGGGGATGGGGGAGGGGCCAACATTAGCAAGAATACTAACCATGCAAACAGGAAATGTCAAGATATTTCACAGACTGTTCCCTTCTACAATCGAGAACGGGCTGAGCTTGAAGCATGAAGAGGCCCTTCTGCGTTCGAGAACATGCCTTTCTTGCCACAAGAAGGGCGTCTTCTACGAGCAAGAGGGGCATGTTCTCAAACACTATTCGTAACGTTCTGATTTCGTGAAGGTTATAAAAGTAATCGCAAGGTACGTTATATTCTTATTTAGAGGAAATTTCTTTCACTACAATGTAATGATTTTTTATTACTCTATAAATTCTCCTCTTTCCTAATTTTCACCCAATCTTCAGCAGAAATGCTCTGTGTTCTCTGTATGCCGAAGGCGTTCTGTGGGTCAGAGGCCCCTCCCCCGACCCCTCCCCCAAAGGGAGGGGAGTGATCACCGAGATACCCATGTGAGGAAGAGGCCCCTCCCCCGTCCCCTCCCCAAAAGGGAGGGGAGTGATCACCGAGATACCCCTATGGCTAATCATCAGCACCTAACACTCATCACCCAACACCCAGCTTTAGCAGTAACGTTCTGTGAATTCTGTATGCCGGAGGCGTTCTGTGGGATCGAAATGTGCGCCAAAATGTTCTGTTATATCTGTGAGTTCTGTGAGAAAAAGAAATACCCTTCGTGAAAGAAGAAACTCCCCACGACAATTCTCCAATATTCTTTTTCTCACAGAGCACACAGATGAACAGAACACACAGCATCTCACAGAGACATTAAGTCAACCGATAACACAGAACGTTACAGCCAATCTTAGTTGAAAGGCCTCTGTGTTCTCTGTATGCCGAAGGCCTTCTGTGGGCTCGAAATGTGCGCCAAAAGGCTCCGTGAACTCTGTGCGCTCTGTGAGAGATATAACTCCCCACTGCGAGTATCCAACAATCTTTCTCTCACAGAAAAACACAGATGAACAGAACACACAAAGGCCCACAGAGACATTAAGTCAACCGATTTCACAGAACCTTACAGCCAACGTTAGCTAATCATCAGCACCTAACACTCACCACCCAACACCCACCTTTAGCTATAACGTTCTGTGAATTCTGTATGCCGGAGGCGTTCTGTGGGGTCGAAACGTTGGTTGAAATGTTCTGTTAAATCTGTGAGTTCTGTGAGAAATAAAACTCTACGAAGTATGCAAGCAGCCCTGTAGGGGTAACCTCACATACTACTCCCCTCTCCATTCGGAGAGGGGCTGGGGGTGAGGCCGGACTTTCCACTGATTCACCCAACACCCATCAGTGGTGGAGAGGAAAGTGTTAAATATATTAAATATTGTATAGTCAACAATGAATATTCAAAAGAATATGTTTATATTTGTGACCGACTTTAAGAGGAAAACGACTCCTTTAAAGAAGCCTAAAGCATAAAACCTAATAACAGAACAAATCATAAACCTAAAAAGTAAACGGTTAGAACGCCTAAAAGTTGGCATTAAAAGTAATTAAAAATATACAAAAACCAATTATTTATTACAATTATGAAGAAAATCTTTACACTACTTTCATTGTGCTTTGTTGCGTTGTCAACATTCGCACAGGACTGGGTTGCTACTCCTGAGAGTGGTCAACAGTATTACATTGCAGTAGGTAACAACAAGGTGGGTTACATCACTGCGAATGAAGACGGCGGTAAGCTGACAGCTAAGGCAGCTACAGAAGGTGACAAGGAAAAGCAGACTTGGACTTGTACAAAGGGCGAGAATGATGTTTGGAAATTCACTGTTACTGTTGACGGGCAGGAGTGGACGATGTACACAAACGAAGGTGAACGTCTTGCAGCAGGTACTGATCCAGGCTCAAACTTCAAGGATTTCACTATTACAGCTCATGATGACGATCCTTCAAATGCATACAGTGCTATCAAGATGAAGGCGGGCGAAAGTGGAAACTTATACGTTAACATCTTCGGAGGACAGAGCTTAGGCAGTGAGTTTGGTCCTTGGGCTGATGGTGACAACGGTTCTAAGGTTTACTTTGTCAAGGCTTCTGAGGTAGAGATTCCTACTTGGAATTTCAATTTTAATATTTTCCAGCAGGGTGACAACAGTACTCGTTACTTCATTCAGTTCAACAGAGCTGCAGCAAACAAGCCTGAGAATGGCCCAACAAACTTGGAGGGCCTCACAGGTGATAAGCTGATCCTCTCTGTAGACAAGGATACTTTGATTGCTGATCAACTGATAGAAAACGACCCAGACTTTAGATTTAAGGTATGGCATGTAACCTCATTCGATGCATCAACAAAGGAGATAGTTCTCGTAAACGAGGCTGGTCAGTATATTAAGTACGCTGAATTGGCAACAGAGATGCCTGGTGGTAACGATATGTATAAGAAGAACGAGGCTGGTGAATGGGTTCGTAACGGCAAGAGTGGAGGCGGTAAGATGACAGGAGCTTTCATGGCAACTACCGAACCACAGACTCTTCATATCTTCGATAGCAACCAGGGCAGTGAATGTTACTCTATTGGTGATAGCGAGGATAGGAATTCTACCAACTTCCTCAACGCTTGGGGTAACATAGCATGGCACCATCTCATGGGTAAGTGGAAGGTAAATGACTCTAACAACGCCCTCAAGTTCGTCCCAATCACTGATATATTGAGCGCGGAACAGATACAGGCTTCAGACGCAGCAACAGTAGCTGCTGGCATTTCAAACGTTAAGGTACAGGACAAGCAGGCAAATGGTTATGTCTACACCCTCGATGGTCGTTTGGTATCAAAGAGCCTTAATGGTCTTGCAAAGGGCTTATACATTGTAAATGGCAAGAAGGTTGTTGTGAAGTAATTCACAATGAATAAACTAACTCTCATCGGTCGGGAAGCAGTGCAAAGAATAAGAGTGATTACCGCATTGTTGACCGACTGATAGGGTTAAGGGGCTGTATCAAAAGCAAGGGCGTACCAGCGTGTGTGCCCTGTCAGCAGGTAAAGCATAGGAGCACGTAGTGTGCAGTCCTGTTGTTGACCACTGACACGATTTTGATACAACCCCCTTTTTCGTCTTATCGTTCAAACGTAAATAATTATAACAACATATCTCATTATTATATATCTATGAATATCTGTAAGCGTATTTGTGCTTTTTTCCTCTTGTCTACAGTCTGTGTAGGACAAGTGATGGCACAAGGCTACCCTCGTGTTAGTACCGTAGGCAATGAGCATTGGTACTATGTTAAGTATCTTCGGTCTAATAACGTGTTGGAAGAGAAGGGCGATAAGCAAGGTTGTCGCACGGCTGTTCCACAGGTCATGGGCGCCGACCGCCAGTTATGGAAGGTTGTTGAGGCAGAGGGTTTTAGCCATAATAAGAAGTACCAGTTGGTTAGTAAGAGCGGTCGCACGCTCTATGTCAATGGCACAAATCCTTATAGTTCGCGTTTTATGGCGGCTACTAAGGCTACAGATATCCAATCATTCCACATCTTTCAGAGCACGAACAGCAGTTATGGGGAGGGTGCGTTAGAGCTTGCGCCAGACTCCACAGGCAGCAACGCCATGAACCAAGTGGCTGAGATAAGGGTCGGTCAGGAGTTAGGACTATGGACCATAGGCGACGTCAACAACCTCTTCTCGTTTGTTGATAAGGACGAGATGGTGTTCCCTTATACGATGCCTGTACTCTCAACAGCGGCTCACCCCATCTATTACTACATTCAGTTCCAGACAGGCAACTGGCTTCTAAGTGCTAAGGGAGAGAAGGCTACCTGTCAGACAGCGTCATTGCATAATGGTAATCCCGATGATATGCTGTGGAGAGTGGCCGAGAAAGATGGTAAGTACAGCTTTGTCAGCAAGAGTGGAAAGATACTCTACGTCAGCGATTCATACGTGAATGCAACCAAGAGCCGCACCGTGAAGGACACACTCTTTACGATGGTAGAGTCGAAGAACACGTTGGGTGGCTTCGAGATAGGTAAGTCTACCAGTGGACGCAATTTCTTTAATATGTTCCAAGGGGCAGGCGATGGTAAGTACATCAGCTTCTGGGACTTAGGCGATGGCGGTAATGTGGTGCGCTTCGTACCCTCTGATGAGATGGTACCCGTGTCTGGTATTACTACCTTCAACCCTGCCAACAAATACACACTATGGTACACAAAGCCCGCAACCAACTGGATGACCTCCTGTCTTCCTATTGGTAACGGACAGTTCGGAGCCACATTAATGGGCGATGTAGCCATTGACGACGTACAATTCAACGATAAAACGCTATGGAGTGGAAAGCTCGGAGGACTGACAAGTACGGCAGCCTACGGTTATTATCTTAACTTTGGTAACCTATATATACGCAGTCGTGAATTGACGAAGGTGACCGACTACGTGCGTTACCTTGATATCAACGATGCCATAGCAGGTGTGCGTTATACGATGGATGGCGTATCCTACCATCGAACCTACTTTGCTACCAATCCCGATAGTTGCTTGGTAATCCGCTACACAGCCTCAGAGAAGGGTAAAATCAATACCACCCTCACACTGAAGAATCAGAACGGTAAGAACGTTAACTATACCGTTGATAATAACAATCAGGCCACAATAACCTTTGAGGGGAAGGTGGCACGCCAGAATGACAAGGGTGCGACAACCCCAGAGAGCTACTATTGTGCAGCGCGCATCGTGACCGATGGCGGTAGTGTCACTAAGAATGCAAAGGGCTTGATAGAGGTCAGTGGCGCTAATAGTATGACTGTTTATCTCCGTGGCCTGACCGATTTCGACCCCGACGCAGCCGAGTATGTCTCAGGAGCCGACCGTCTTGCAGGACGTGCCGCAGCGACCGTCAACAATGCAGAGAACAAGGGTTACGATGCCTTGTTAGCAGCCCATAAAGCCGACTATAAGTCGCTCTTCGACCGTTGTCAGCTGACCCTCGCTGATAGTA
Source organism: Prevotella sp. oral taxon 313 (assembly GCF_003043935.1). Taxonomy (NCBI): domain Bacteria; kingdom Pseudomonadati; phylum Bacteroidota; class Bacteroidia; order Bacteroidales; family Prevotellaceae; genus Prevotella; species Prevotella sp. oral taxon 313. The sequence goes on along the minus strand of NZ_PYXE01000001.1, from coordinate 462,581 downwards.
AGAACACTATCCCAACGCCACAGCTCATCAGCAACTATCGTGACAACCAACATGACAACCTCTTCTTAGAGGAGCTCTACTTCAATTACGGGCGTTACCTCCTTATCAGTTCAAGCCGTGGTGTGTCGCTACCAGCCAACTTGCAGGGTATATGGAACGACAATAACACCCCAGCATGGCACTCAGATATCCATGCAAACATCAACGTACAGATGAATTACTGGCCTGCTGAGCCTACCAATCTGTCTGAGCTTCATCGCCCATTCCTCGATTACATCTATCGAGAAGCATGTGTGAAACCTACATGGAGACGCTTTGCACAGGACATGGGACACGTCAACACGGGATGGACACTACCAACGGAGAATAACATCTATGGCTCGGGTACTACCTTTGCCAATACCTATACCGTTGCCAATGCGTGGTATTGTCAGCACCTCTGGCAGCACTACACCTACACAATGGACAAGGAGTTCCTACGCACAAAGGCCTTCCCAGCAATGAAGACGGCTGTCGACTATTGGTTTAAGAAACTTGTCAAGGCTGCTGACGGCACATACGAATGTCCTGACGAATGGTCGCCTGAACACGGACCAACCGAGAATGCGACCGCACACAGTCAACAGTTAGTATGGGACCTCTTCAACAACACGCGCAAAGCCATTGCTGTTCTCGGTGATAACGTGGTGTCTAAGTCGTTCCGAGACTCGCTCTCCACTTACTTTGCAAAGCTTGATGACGGGTGTCATACAGAGGTTAATCCCACTGATGGACAGACTTATCTCCGTGAGTGGAAATACTCTTCACAGTTCAATAACCCAAGTAAGATTGGTGTTAACGAGTATAAGGCACACCGTCACATCTCCCATTTAATGGGCCTCTACCCCTGCTCTCAGATCAGTGAAGATGCCGATAAGACCGTCTTTGAGGCAGCTCGTCAGTCGCTGATAGCCCGTGGTGATGGTCATGGAACAGGCTGGTCACTGGGCCATAAGATAAACCTCAATGCCCGTGCCTACGAGGGTTTCCACTGTCATAACCTCATCAAACGAGCCTTGCAGCAGACCTGGGACACTGGAACTAACGAAGCTGCAGGAGGTATCTATGAGAACCTTTGGGACGCACATGCGCCTTATCAGATTGATGGTAACTTTGGTTACACAGCGGGTGTGGCTGAGATGCTCTTACAGAGCTACAACGACAAGCTCGTTATTCTCCCTGCTTTGCCTACCAGCTTCTGGCAGAAAGGTTCAGTGAAGGGCCTTAAGGCGGTTGGTAACTTCACTGTTGACATTGATTGGGACAATGCGAAAGCAACGCAGATAAGGGTTGTCTCAAACGTAGGAACCCCTTGCGTCGTTAAATATACAGGTATTGCAAAGGACTATAAGGTGACTACTGCCGACGGAAAGAGTGTGAAGACTAAGCGTATCAGTGCTGATGAGATTAGCTTCCCAACCGTTGCTGGAGGCAAGTATATCATCGTCTCAACAACCTCTAACGCTATTGCCGCTGTCACAGGCAGCCAAGAGAGCAACATCGCCACCGTATGCTATTACAGTCTTAACGGTGCAAAGGCCAACAGCACACCCTCTCATGGGGTCTACATCAAGCAGATGAAGTATAGTAACGGTACGACGTCTACAACCAAGGTAATCAACTAATCACACGTAAAATATCCTACCCACACTCCGGCACAGGCCCGAGTGTGGGTTCATCTAACAACAACTATTATCTTTCATGGATATGAAAACAATCAGAAAAATGGGTCTTCTCGTATCGCTTATGGCCTTAGCACCCTCCGTGCTATGGGCACAAGCGTGGGATGCGAAGCCCCAAGGCGGTAAGACCTACGTCATCTCTGTGGGCAAGAACACGCAGGACGTGCTCGTTCCCTTCAAGTACTATTGGGAAAGTGAGACACGAATAGCGTTCCAGAAGTATATCGATGGCAAAGACAAACAGAAGTGGAAGCTCGTTGAAGTGCCTAATAAGCAGGACTGTTATCAGTTGGTTAATGCCGAGGGCGAGCTGGCCTTTGACATGGCACTTAATGATCCTAAACAGGCTTCGGGCTACACTTGTATGTGGGATCAGACCATTACGAATCCTAACCAGCAGATTTACATCACGAAGAAAGGCAATGGCTATCAGCTGAGTGCCGTCTCTGGTAGGAATGGTCAGACCTATTATGTGACAACAGGGACGCAAGAAGGATACGACATCATGTACTGTCGATGGGAAAGAAACCCGAGTAGCGCTGCCATAGCACACTTCAAAGAGGTGGCACCAGTCGTTATTCCGCAGGCAGCCGACTGGGAGAATGCTACCGTCTATGAGCGCAATAAGGAGCAGGGACACGCTACTTACATGCCTTACCCATCAACGGCTGCGATGAAGGCCGACGGTCAGCGTTATGACAAACCATGGTTGGAACCAACGGGGGCAAACTACCTCAGCCTCAATGGAACATGGCGACTGCGGTGGAGCGAAGGCCCTAAGCCTGTGCTCTTAAGCAAGGACGAGTGTTGGGGCGATGGTGTTAACACTGACGGTTCAGCATGGAGCGACATCACAGTCCCTTCTTGTCTTGAGATGAACGGATACGGTAAACCGATGTATGTCAACGTTGACTATCCTTTTGTTGATAAGCAACCTCACATCCTTATGAAGCCGCGCTTGACCAACTCCGTGGGTTCTTATCGTCGCGACTTCACCCTACCTGCAGGCTGGGAGAGCAAGCGTGTGTTCCTACACTTTGATGGTATCTACTCGGCAGCATACGTTTATGTCAACGGACATGAGGTGGGTTACACCCAAGGAGCTAATAACGTCAGTGAGTTTGATATAACGAGATACGTACATGCAGGCAAGAACAATGTTGCTGTACAGGTTATTCGATGGAGCGATGGGTCGTATCTTGAAGGACAGGACATGTGGCACATGAGTGGTATTCACCGTGATGTCTACCTCGTGGCAACGCCTAAGACCTATCTTGCCGACCATTATATTAAGTCGACTGTCACACCGGGCTTGACAACTGCTGGGCTGGGTAGTGCGGCTACAACAGTAGACCTTACTGTCTGCAATCGTGATAAACTCGCTGCGAAGAAGACCGTTACTGTGACGCTCTACGACCCATCTGGGAAGGAAATAAAGGCCCTTTCAGCCGACTTTCGGTTTGCTGCTGGCGACAGCGTGATGACGAAGACCATCGATTTCGGAACTCTCTCTGGCCTTAGACTATGGTCGGCTGAGACGCCAACGCTCTATACCTTCACTTTCAGTCAGTCGCAAGATGGCAACGAGGAGGAGGCTTTCTCTACGAAATATGGCTTCAGGAAGATCGACCTCAGTAAGGGGTATCTTGAGGTGAACGGCCGCCGCACCTATCTTAAAGGGGCTAACACGCAGGACACCGACCCATTGCATGGACGCAGCATCACCACCGACCTTATGTTAAAGGATATAACGATGATGAAGCAGTGTAACATGAATACCGTTCGTACCAGCCACTATCCTCGTCAATCAAAGATGATGGCTATGTTCGACTACTACGGTCTCTTTGTTGTTGATGAGGCTGACATGGAGTTGCATAAGAACTGGGATGGACCAAAGACCATCATCAACAACCCTAATTGGACAGGTGCTATCGTCGACAGAAACGTACGTAATACGCTCCGTGACCGCAACCATCCGAGTGTTGTCTTTTGGAGTCTTGGCAACGAGAGTGGCTCTGGTCTGAACATCATGGCGGCCTACAAGGCCGTTCGTAAGCTCGATAACCGTTATATCCACTATGAGGGTGCAACGCGAGACAATGCTGAGGGCACTGATCTCCACTCTGTTATGTATCCTGCAATGGATGCTTGGCGCAGCGGAACAACGGGTCCGGTGACCTCTGATGTGAACCATCCAAACACGAACAAGCCTTACTTTATGTGCGAGTATGCCCATGCTATGGGTAATGCCGTGGGCAACCTGCGTGAGTATTGGGAGGCTATGGAGGGCTCTCAGATGGGTGTTGGCGGATGCATCTGGGACTGGGTTGACCAGAGCATCTACTCCTTCGACGCTATAAAGAACAATAAGCTGACTGAGAATGGGTTCCCTGCTTACATCACGGGATACGACTGTCCGGGTCCTCACCAGTATAATTTCGTTAACAACGGACTGGTCAATGCCGATCGTGCATGGAGTTCTGAGCTCGACGAGGTGAAGCGTGTTTATCAGTGGGTGGGCTTCGACTTGAATACTGAGAAGCGTCAGGTCAAACTGACAAATAAGTATCTCGACCGCAACCTCAACCAGTTCTATCTTAAATGGACGCTCCTTGCTGATGGTAAACCGGTACAGGATGGCACTTTCAAGGACCTGAACTGCGCTGCTGGCGGTACACAGACAGTCGTCTTGAAGTATAACCCTTCGAAATATGCGAATAAGGAACTCTTCCTTAACATCGGCCTTTATACGAAGGAGGCAACGAACTGGTGTGCCGCTAACTATCCTGTTGCGGAGTATCAACAGCAGTTGGCTCAACGCACAGAGACCCTTGCCAAGGTGGATAACAATAAGGCCGCTGCCCTCCACGCTACGAAGAACAATGACGGTGGATATACCTATATGAACGATAAGCAGAAGGTTACTTTCGACGGACAGGGCAATATCACGCTTTGGACTTACGATGGTCATAATGTCTTCCGACCAAACAGTGGACCACAATTCGACCGCTATCGCTGGATTGAGAACGATGGTCCGATGGAGGCTTACGGCGATGCTGCTACCGACAATGGCGTGACAGCGCCGACAGCTAAGTTCCAACTCGCTGCTGACGGCAAGTCGGCTACGGTCAACGTGAACCAGAATGGCAAGTATGGTAAGGCTTCTTATCAATACACGGTATATGCGAATGGCACTATCGACCTCACCAGTACGTTTGAAGCGCAGGCTGATGGCGTAAGACGATTGGGCTTCACTGTCGACCTGCCAACCGACCTGACGAACGTACGCTACTATGCACGTGGTCCACGAGCAAGCTATATCGACCGCCTCGATGGCGAGGACTACGGTATCTATGAGGCTGACGTGAAGGATATGTATGAGCCTTTCGCACACCCACAGAGCAATGGTAACCGCGTAGGACTGCGTTGGCTGACGCTGACAAAGGCTGATGGTACGGGCATGAAGATTGAGACTGCGGGCGACGTAGCCTTCTCCCTCAACCCTTGGAGCGATGCTGAATTGCGCACATCACGCCACGAATGGGAGCTACCAACGTCTAATCGCACCGTAGCCCACTTTGATGCCATTCAACGTGGACTCGGTAATGGCTCTTGTGGACCAGGTCCTCTATCCAAGTACACCATCGAAAAGGGTAAGCAATACGTTAATACCGTGCGTTTCATCCCTTTTTTAGAAACGGCAGATAATCCTGCTAACGGAATATCTGCCGTGAACACCGACACTACAAACGCATCGCAAGTCTACGACCTCGCTGGTCGTAGACTCGCACAAGCACCTGCCAAGGGGCTTTATATACAAGGTGGGAAGGTCAGAGCCAACTGATTTCCATGTCAGTAGACCGCTCCCTCTACACTCCTCGAGGTGAGTCGGACGTCCATCTGTCGTCCGACTCTCTTCGATTTAACAAGCTATAAACAAGCTCACAATACAATTTTTCACCTAAACTAATGTTTATCTAATATGACACAAAAGAATAACTATCTATTTCCATTGGCCATTATCGGCCTCTTCTTCTTCTCTATTGGCTTCGCATTAGGCATCAACTCCTATCTTATGCCAGTCTTGAAGAACGCTATGCACATCTCTGGTGCAGCGTCAAGTCTGTTGCTTGCAGCAACGTTCATTCCCTTCTTGCTCTTTGGCATCCCTGCTACGCATTGCATCCGACTGATAGGTTACAAGCGTACGATGGCACTCTCGTTTGCTATCTTTGCTGCAGCCTTCGCTTTGTTCATCCTTGCTGCGAAGCAGAACTCGCTGACGTGGTTCCTTATCGCCAGTTTCGTCAGTGGCGCAGCCAATGCTGTTTTGCAGGCATCGGTCAATCCCTACGTGACTATCTTGGGTCCGCTCGACTCTGCCGCACGCCGTATCTCGTGCATGGGTATCAGTAATAAGCTCGCATGGCCAGTGACGACTCTCTTCATCACCTTGGTGATTGGAAAGGGAATTGGCGACACTCAGCTCTCCGACCTGTACCTGCCTTTCACCATCATCATCGCTATCTTCCTCCTCTTAGGCGTCATTGCACTCTTAGCACCACTGCCCGACGTGAAGGCAGCAGGCGAGGACGAGAGCGACACAACGGCCAGCTCTAACTCTTACGCTGATGGTAAGACGAGCATCCTTCAGTTCCCTCACCTCCTCTTGGGCTGTCTGGCCCTTTTCCTCTACGTGGGTGTCGAGACGATATCACTTGCCACAGCGACAGGTTATGCACAGTCCTTGGGCATAGAAGGCGATAACTATGGCTTTATCCCATCCGTGGGAATGATCGTAGGCTACATCTGTGGAGTCATCTTCATACCACGTTATCTCTCTCAGGCAGCGGCCATGCGCATCTGTGCCATCATCGCCCTTGTGGGTAGTATAGCCGTAGCCGTAGTCCCCAACCCCGTCTTCTCGGTTTGTTGCATCTTCCTCATGGCCTTAGGATGTTCGTTGATGTGGCCTGCACTATGGCCTTTGGCAATGGCCGACCTTGGTAAGTTCACCAAGGCAGGTTCGTCATTACTGACCATGGCCATCGCTGGTGGTGCCGTCATGCCATGGGTGCAAGGACTCGTACAAGACGCTTTCTCCTATCAAACCTCCTATTGGGTCAGCGTCCCCTGCTTCCTCTTTATCCTCTATTATGGGCTTGCAGGGTATAAGGTGAGGTAGGAGTTGTAACACACAAGATAGTGGCCAACACACAACTACAGCTGGCCAACACTCTACACCAGCTGGCCCCTCCCCCGGCCCCTCCCCCGTAGGGAGGGGAGTAGTATGTGAGGTTACCCCTACTGGCCTGCTAACATGGTTCTTGGATAGTTCTTTCTCTCACAGTGGGGAGTTTTATCTCTCACAGAGCGCACAGAGTTCACGGAGTTTTTTGGCGCACGTTTCGAGCCCACAGAAGGCCTCCGGCATACAGAGTTCACAGAGCGTTACTGCTAAAGATGGGGGTTAAGTGATGGTTGTTAGGTGTTGATGATTAGCCATAGGGGTATCTCGGTGATTACGCCCCTCCCTTCGGGGGAGGGGAAGGGGGAGGGGCCATCATCTTTCTGAACCTTGTGTGTTCTGTTCTTCTGTGTTCTTCTGTGAGAAAAAGAACAATTGCGAGACTCGCTGGGGAGTTTTATCTCTCACAGAGCGCACAGAGTTCACGGAGCTTTTTGGCGCACGTTTCGAGCCCACAGAAGGCCTCCGGCATACAGAGTTCACAGAGCGTTACTGCTAAAGATGGGTGTTAAGTGATGGTTGTTAGGTGTTGATGATTAGCCATAGGGGTATCTCGGTGATTACGCCCCTCCCTTCGGGGGAGGGGAAGGGGGAGGGGCCACCATTAGCAGGAATACTAATCATTCAAATAGAAGGTGTAAAGATATTTTACACACTATTCCCTTCTACATTCGAGAAAAGGCTGAGTATGCAACAAGAACATGCCCTTCTGCGTTCAAGAACATGCTTTTCTTGCGTCAAGAAGGGCGTCTTCTACGAGCAAGAAGGGCATATACTCGAACGCAAAACGTAACACGCTGATTTCTTGTTGGTTACATCCTCGGTTGTAGGCGATGATATATGCGTGTGTCGAGAGTGGTCAGCTTGGTGGGTTATAAGGATTTTTTATCGTTCTACTGCGCCTCACCTCTCACAGTTTTCACCCCAGCGTTAGCAGAAACGCTCTGTGAACTCTGTATGCCGGAGGCCCTCTGTGGGCTCGAAATGTGCGCAAAAAGGCTCTGTTAACTCTGTGAGCTCTGTGAGAGAAAGAACTACCCAAGAACTCTCAAGCGTCCTTTCTCTTACAGTGGGTGCATTCTATTTCTCACAGAAAAACACAGATGAACAGAACACACATCATTCCACAGAGACATTAAGTCAACCGATCACACAGAGCGTTACAGCTAATGTTAGCTAATCATCAACACCTAACACCCAACACTCAACACCCGACATCAGCTGTAACGTTCTGTGAATTCTGTATGCCGGAGGCGTTCTGTGAGATCGAAATAGTGCGCAAAGGTTCTGTTAAATCCGTGAGTTCTGTGAGAGAAAAAACTCCCCAGCAAGTCTCATAGGCCTAATCTCATATCGAGGGTGCGTTCTATTTCTCACAGACTTACACAGAAGAACAGAACACACAAAGGTACACAGAGACATTAAGTCAACCGATTTCACAGAACCTTACAGCCAACGTTAGCTAATCATCAACACCTAACACCCATCACTCAACACCCACCTTTAGCTATAACGTTCTGTGATATCTGTATGCCGGAGGCCTTCTGTGGGTTCGAAACGTGGGTGGAAAGGTTCTGTTAAATCTGTGAGTTCTGTGAGAGAAAAACTCCCCAGCGTGAAAGAAAGAACTCCCCAGCGATTTGTTTGTGTGACATCTCATAGCGAGGGTGCGTTCTATTTCTCACAGATTTACACAGAAGAACAGAACACACAAAGGCCCACAGAGACATTAAGTCAACCGATTTCACAGAACCTTACAGCCAACGTTAGCTGTTCATCAACACCTAACACCCATCACCCAACACCCAATAACCCAACACCCAACACCCATCAGACCCCTTTCCACTCTTGCATAACTCCCAAGAAAGTTGTAAATTTGCAGGAAACAAATCTTTAATAACATCATGTCAGAACCTATAGACATCCTTGAAGATAGATTGCTACGAGACGAACCGGGGCTGCTTGAAGTGCTCTTAGTCGACCATTCCACTCAAAAGAATATCTTTTGGGCTACGGATAGTTACGTCGCTGAGGGCGATGGCTACGGTTGGCACGATAGTATCACCGTGTCGGCTATCACGGGCAAGCATGGTAGTATTATCATGCCAAGAGCCTTGAAGACAAAGGACGAACAGCTGCGACGCTCGCGACAGATGGCTGAGGTGTTCACGCCTGCATGGCTCGTTAAGAAGATGAACGACGCTATCGACGACGAATGGAATCGTGCACAGGACGGACCGAAGGACGGGTTGGAGCCGTGGCAACGCTATGTTCTGACTACAGAGTTGGAGATCTCGTGTGGCGAAGCACCTTTCCTCACATCCCGATACGACACTGTTACGGCCGAGCCTATCCCTATTGACGAGCGTGTCGGACTATTAGACCGCAAGTTGCAGAGGGTGAACACGTTCGCTACCGATGCCGAATGGACACGTTGGGCACTTCTTGCCTTAGCACATGTCTACGGTTATGAGTGGCAAGGCGACAACCTCCTCTTGGCACGTGAAGCCCTCCTTGCCACCTTTGTAGACTATCACGAACAACGCTTCTCATGCCGACCAGCAAAGGACATCATCCGTAAGGCGGCAGAGATAATAGCATGGAACGTATGGCAGATGGACGGTCTGAAAGCCGTTGTCCCAGCCTCTTGTCATGACGAGAAGACGGTTGAGGCGGGATTGTTTGAGACCATTGAGACCATCACACCGTGCGCAGGTTGTCTGAAGGACGATGTCTTACAGCATAACGGACAGCAATGTCGACTGCGTAGATGGCTGCCATCAGCAACAGAGACACCCGACAGTTTCGAGTGCAATTACACGGACTTTATTACCAAAAAACATAAAACATACCATAAAAGAAAATGGCTTATGAGATTTGATTTCGTCGTTGGAAATCCACCATATCAGGATGAGACAGTAGGAGGTAATACTTCTTTTGCTCCTCAAATCTATCATGTTTTCCTTGATGCATCATATAAGGTATCAGACAGAGTAGAGCTGGTTCATCCTGCAAGATTCCTATTTGATGCAGGCTCAACACCGAAAGAGTGGAACCGTAAAATGCTACAGGATAAATCATTTAAAGTACTTGAGTTCTATCCAAATGCCGCCAGTGTTTTCCCTGGAATAGAATTAACTGGAGGTGTTGTTATATCATATCATGATACTACAAAAGACTTTGGAGCGATTGGAGTCTTTGCTGCCTACGAAGAACTAAATAGTATCCTTCGAAAAGTTAATACCTCCTTAGAGTTTAAGTCCATGGAAGACATAGTTATTACAAGGACGATATATAGGTTAACAGATAAGCTTCATGAAGATTTCCCAGAAGCAAAGGGTCAATTAAGTAAAGGGCATGCTTATGATATGTCTTCAAACGTATTTGATGTTTTGCCACAAGTCTTTTATGGAGAAAAACCATGTGACGATAATGAGTATATTCGGATGTTAGGAAGAAAAGAAGGTAAGAGAGAATATATGTTTATACGTCGAGATTATGTTAACACAAGTAGGATCTGTAATGTAGATAAATATAAGGTAGTCCTATCTAAGGCTGATGGTGCAGCGGGAACTATAGGTAAACCTATCCCTGCAAGGGTCATTGGCAAATCACTTATAGAGTGTCCTAAAGAGGGAACGACTGAGTCCTTTATTAGTATAGGAGCTTTTGATACGGAGGAAGAAGCACTATCTTGTCAAAAATATATTACTACAAAGTTTGTAAGAACATTGATTAGTATATTAAAAGTAACGCAAGAGATAAATCCGTCTAAGTTCAAGTATGTCCCCCTCCAAGACTTTACTATGTCTTCTGACATCGACTGGTCGCAGTCTATCTCATCGATAGACTTGCAGCTATATGATAAGTATGGACTATCGGAGGAGGAGCGCAACTTTATTGAAACACACGTTAAGGAGATGGACTAATGAGAACACCTAAGATACAGACCAGCCACGTTGTCTTACCTAAGATATATGCTTACACTACGCCTGGAGTTACTTACCATGATGGTTGGGTGAAGATTGGCTATACCGAACAAGACAGTGTTGAAGATAGAATCAGACAGCAGTGTCACACGGCTAATATCGCTTGGATATTAGCGTGGCAGGGCAATGCTGTGTATGAAGGGACGAACGAGACGTTCTTAGACAAGGCTTTCCATTCTTATCTAAGCAAGTTAGGTTATGCGCAAGAGCCGCTGACCGAGTGGTTTAAGATTGGTACGGACGAGTCGAAGTATAAGTTTTATGAGTTCCGAGAGAACCGTGGTATTGTCAAAGGAAAGGCCATACAGCAATATCAACTACGCGAGGACAGCCAGGGAGAGGCTGTGCGCATGACGATAGACAGCTTTAAGCACTGTCCTGAGACGGAGTTCCTTTGGAACGCAAAGCCCCGCTTTGGTAAGACACTCGCCGTCTATGACCTTTGCATGAAGATGCAGTTTCGTAACGTGCTTGTCGTGACAAATCGCCCAGCCATTGCCGACTCATGGTATTCTGACTACCTAAAGTTTGTCGGTGAAGAGCAATATCTCTTTGTGAGTCGTGTGCAGGCATTGCTACAGCGCAAGCCTAAGCCCTGTCTTACTCGTCAGCAGTATGTAGAGGAGATAAAGCATGGTAAGGGTACAAAGAACTGTATTGAGTTTGTCAGTCTACAGGACTTGAAGGGCTCAATCGACTTTGGTGGCAGTCATAGAAAACTGGAGGAAGTGGCCCAACTAACGTGGGACTTGCTGGTTATAGATGAGGCCCATGAAGGCGTAGACACCTATAAGACCGATGTAGCCTTCGACCATATACACCGCAAGCATACGCTCCACTTGAGTGGAACTCCATTCAAGGCACTGGCTAACGACAAGTTCCCTCCGGGCTCAATCTTCAATTGGACCTATGCTGACGAGTGCCGTGCTAAGGCACAGTGGGACGAGTCAAAGGGTCATAACCCCTATATAGAGCTGCCAAGACTCAATATGTACACCTATCGAATGAGCGACATCGTCATAGAGAAGGTGAGCCAAGGTGTGGAGATAGATGGCGACACGGAGGCCTTTGCCTTCGACCTTAACGAGTTCTTCCGAGTAGAGCATGGACGCTTTGTGCATGATGAGTCGGTTGATAAATGGCTCGACGCTCTGAGCCGTCAACCCCGTTATCCCTTCTCAACCGAGGCTTTGCGCAAAGAGATAAGGCATAGCTTCTGGCTATTAAACCGTGTTGATGCGGCCAAGACATTGGCAAAGAAGCTAAGAGACACACAACGACATCCAGAGTTCGCAAGCATTGAGATAGTTGTTGCGGCAGGTGATGGCAAGAGTGATGAAGACGAGGTTATAGAAGACGAGAGCTCATTGGCTCGTGTGCGCAAAGCCATTGAGGAGCATCCACAAGGGACGATAACCCTCTCTGTGGGTCAGCTGACGACGGGAGTAACAGTCCCTGAATGGACGGCTGTGTTGATACTCAGTAATATCAAAAGCCCTGCACAATATATGCAAACAGCCTTCCGAGCACAGACGCCCCACCTCTATATGGACACTGACGGACGGTATCATAGGAAAGAGAATGCCTACGTCTTTGACTTTGACCCAGCCCGCACGCTGACAATCTATGAGGAGATGGCCAACGGACTATCGGTTGACACGGCTTCGGGGGGTGGTGATGTAGACACGAGAAAGGCGCATATTAGAGAGTTGCTGAACTTCTTCCCCGTGATAGGCGAGGATGAGCAGGGAGAGATGGAGGAGTTGGATGCCGAACAGGTGATGCTCATCCCTCGACGAATACGCTCTAAGGAGGTGGTGAGAAGTGGCTTTATGAGTAACTTCCTCTTCGCTAATATCGCTAATATATATAGTAGTTCTCCAGGCTTGATGAATATCATCAATAAGTTTGAAGACGTAAAGGAAGCAAAGAATAAGAGCATTGACACGAACGATGTAGAGCAGTTGTCTCGTGAGGTGGATGCCGATGGTAATGCACAACCGAGTGCTGAACAAATAGCTGAAAGACAGCAGCGTCTGTTCGGAGAAAAGATCTTCGGTGACGATGAAGACGTAGAACAACAGATTAACGAAACGCTCCAAAAATATCGTGAAGCAAAGGAGAAGAAGGGAAAGAGTGCCGAGGAACAGTTGATAGACAATTATACTAAAGTCCTGACAGGCACAGTGATAACCCATGCTAAGACACACGAGGAGTCGAAGGAGGACGCCCTCACGAAGCGTAACCAGGGTGTTGCTGCCTTGAGAATAAGAAAGGCTGTAAACGAGCAGATAGGTAAAGACTGTTATCAAGCAGCCGTTGATAAGAATAAGTTAGACCTACGGTGTAAGGAGGAGTGTGTCGGGAAGACAACACAACAGCAAGACGATATTCAGAAGAGATATGATGCAAAGAAGCAGACTATCGACGACAGGTTAGAAAAGAAGGTACAAGAGAAGAAGACAGAACTCTTGAATGCAAGTGTGGAAATCGTTGCCGAGGTCTATGAGCAGCAACGCATTGACAAGAAGAAGGGGGATGTGAACGAGCTTGTTCGTAATCATCTACGAGGCTTCTCACGTACGATACCATCGTTCTTGATGGCCTATGGTAATGAAGAAACAACCTTGCAGAACTTTGATAAGGATATTCCAGAGGAGGTGTTCTTAGAGGTAACGAGTGTGACGAAAGAGGAGTTTCGATTGTTGAGAGACGGAGGCGACTATATTAATAAGGACACTGGCGAGAAGGAACACAGTAGGGGTCACTTCTTCGATGAGGTGGTCTTTAATGATTCCGTTAAAGAGTTCATGGCCTTGCGGAGGCGTTTAGCCAATTACTTCGAGCCTACCAACGAGGAAGATATATTCAATTACATCCCCGCACAACGTACGAATCAGATCTTCACACCTAAGGAGACGGTACGCAGAATGGTAGACTTACTTGAAGAGGAGAACCCCGGCTGCTTCGATGACCCACGTAAGACGTTCGCCGACTTGTATATGAAGTCGGGGCAATACATTACTGAGATTGTGAAGAGACTCTATAACAGTAAGGGTATGAAAAAGGCTTATCCAGACTCGGAGGAACGTATCCGCCATATCTTCAAACACCAAGTGTATGGACTTGCCCCAACCGAGTGTATCTACCGTATCGCCCTGCGCTATATCCATGGATTTGATGAGACAATCCATATCTCAGCGTCTGATCATCACTTGAGGCAGGGCGATAGCTTGCCAGCGGCTAAGGAGGGAAGGATGGAGGAGTTCTTAGATGATGTGTTTTAACAGGCCCTTCATCCTATGTAGAAACAATCTTCTAAAATATAACTTTCGATTTTCCTGTCACTTCTGTCATCTTTTCTCGCTCGTAACAGACTGTGAGATAGGATGCTACAGGAAATGTTAAATGTGACAGCAAACTAAAAACAAACTAAATAGTAGATGTATAAACATTTTATAGCAATCGTCCTTTGTGGCCTTACTACAACTTCTTGGGCCTCGAACACGTGTTCTTCTCGGATGTCTGATGGGGTGGGGATGCCCACTGCGGTCAGTAGTTGTGAGCCTCAATTAGCCTTATTGAGCAGGAAAGGGAATGTATGGTCTTCTCTGCTTGTTGCCCAAAGGAGGAGGGACAGAACGTGGACTCGGATCGTGACAGGGGAGCGCATGAGGACTAATAACCAACGGACTCACGCAGACTATCGGCAGACTCAGATGATGACAGGGGAGAGTAAGATGGCGAATGGGCTACTGCTACACGCAAACTATCGGCAGACTCAGATGATGACAGGGGAGCGTATGATGACTAATGGGCTGAGTGTGCAGGCGGCAGGAGCGTCGTCACTTCATCCCTTTGTGCCCACAACCATTGTAGGAGGTGATTTTGCGGAGGGCACACGATGGTACACATTGAAGTTCAAGAACACCACCTTGGCCGTTGCTGCGGCTGATGGGAGTATCAGTGAGGTGGCTGCAACGGCGGGGAATGTGGACCGCACGATGCCGCAGCAGCCTGACAATCAGCTTTGGTGCTTTGTTGGTAATGAGCAGGAAGGCTATACACTATACAACAAAGCCTTCGGTACGACGAAAGCACTTGTCGCTGTGGCCCCTGCAACGAATACGGCTGAGGCAACGATGGAGCCGTTGGAGGGTAATACGAAGTGTGCTAAGTGGTGGTTCTCGGCATCATCCAACCTCTCTTCAGCCTTCACCGACCCTGTTTATATGCAATTGCGAGATGCCAATGGATACGCCTTAAACCTCAGCGGGCAGTCGGGTCAGATCTGTTTCTGGACTGGTGGAAAGGACAATGGGTCGACGGTTCTCATCGAACCTGCCTTTGCGACGGTGCTTGAGGCACGTGTGCTCGACCCTGATAACGCCACTTTCTATCGACAAGACAGGAAGACAAAGGGACAAGCATGGAACACTTATCTCATTTCTAACGCTGGTGATCCGGTCGTGACCTTGGCCAATGCGAATGGAAAAAACAATATCGGATATAGCAGTGCGACGTCGCCAAAGACGATTATCATCTCAAGTAAGAATAGTCAGAACTATACGCTCTCAGTGGAGAAAGGCTATGTCATTACGGGCTATAGCTTTTCTTTCAAAGGAGAGACGGCTTCGACGACGGTAAAGGATGTGACGACAGCGAAGACAGAGACGGCAACGAAGACCGCTGCAAAGATTTTCTCGGTGGACGGCATAGCCTTGCAGAGTATTCCGTTTCAGGTGTTGACGGACGCAGCCCATATCCAACAGCTGACGATACAGATAGCCCCTGCCGTCGGGGAGGTGCTGAAGAAGCAGATAGCCGACAATGAGAAATATCAGACAGCAATCGTCTTTGATAACACGAAGTCGCCCTTTGGCTATCGTATCCCTGCTCTGGGGCAGGATGGCAACGGTAAGCTCTTTGTGGCGGTAGACCTCCGTCGGACGGGGTCGGACATCGGTATGGGGAATGGACATAACGATATTGTTATGAAAACCAGCTCAGACCATGGCGCAACATGGGATGCTAACTATCGTACCATCGCTGCTGGTGATGCGCAACAAGACCATAGTTCGAAGCAGTGGACTTACAGCTTTGGCGATCCCTCTATCGTTGTCGATCGGAACAATCCGCAGAATGTACTCGTGATGTGCGTCGGTGGACACACAAGCTTCTTTGATAGTCGGTACGAACAACCCCAACATGTGGTGCGATTGCATAGTAGTAACGGTGGAGAAACATGGACGAAGGACTCGTTGACCTACCAGATATACAACTTGACAAAGAACAGTTTGGGCGGTAAGACGAATGGTCTGTTCCTGACAAGTGGGAAGATTATGCAGAGCCGATACGTTAAGCAGGGGGCTTATAACCGTTTGTATATCGCTTATCCAACGAATAATACCAAGCAGAACGCCACCTTTGTTGTCTTTTCCGACGATTTCGGTGCAACGTGGAAACTACTCGGTGGACCGATGCAGTTGCCAAGTGCAGGCGCTGACGAGTCTAAGGTAGAGGAGTTACCAGACGGTAGTGTGCTGGTGAGTGTGCGCAATCGTGGTTCAAACTCACGTGGGTATAGTCTCTTCACCTATACCGACATCGCCAAAGGAGAGGGCCGATGGGAGTTTCAAACGAATGCTGAAGCGATGAACAATGCGGTCAATGCGGTCAATGGCGAGATACTCATTGTCCCAGCACGGCGTGTGTCGGATGGCAGGAAACTCTTTGTAGCCTTACAGAGTATCACCCATTCTACGGCACGAGAGCGTGTGGGCGTGTATTTCAAGGAACTTGCTAACTACGAGAGTTACGCTACAGCGACGGCCTTAGCAGCTGATTGGCACAAAGGAAAGCAGGTGAGCCAGATTGGATCATGCTATACGGGGATGGAACTGTTGTCGAATGATAAGATAGGATACGTCTACGAGGAGGAGGCAACAGGCGGTATCGGGGGATATAACATCATCTTCAAGCAGATTCCTTTGGAGGACTTGACGAACGGACGATATGTCATCGACCACACTGTCGACCGTGGTCCTTATATCCAACAGGCTGCCGAAATGCTTCGCTCACGTGTTCACACTTATCGACAGGCTAATGGGAAATATGTCGGTATGCCTGTGGCTGCGGGATTGACAGGCGTTGAGACTTCGCTCGATGGGGTCGGTGCGGCCCTCGCTACGGCTGCGACAGGTGGCGATGAGACAGCATACTTTCATGCACAAGAGGCGATGGCTGCAGCACAAAAGCAGCTCCTTAGCGGTGTGACACGTGTGAAGATTGAGCGTGGGAGGTGGTATCGACTGACAAACAACCTAAAGCGTAATGTGGTACTAACGACGGATGGCACGCAACTCAAGCAGGGTTCTGTTAGTACATCACCGACCGATCCGGCCGTACTCTTCCAGTTCATTGAGACTACCGAGGGGTATTGGACGATAAAGAATGCGAAGCATAAGGTGTTCGCTAAGCCTACGCTACGAACGAACACACCGCTGTTAGTAACTGATAATAAGGCTGATGCGGGCCGATACACCATCGTGTCGACGATAGACGGACGCAGTTATCTACAGAGCATGGACCCTGCCCAAGCGGCTTACCCAGCCATCCATGCCGATAACAACGGTAACATCGTCGCATGGACCATCACCTCTGATGCCTCCCAATGGTTCATTGAGCCCACTGACTATCACGAGACAGACGATGCCATCCGCCTCGCTCCTGTCCTCTCCACCGCTCCCCATACCATTTATAACCTCCATGGTCAGCGTCTCAGTCCCCATTCTCTCCAGCACCGTGGTGTGTATATTGTTGATGGGAAGAAGGTGGTATATTAAAGAATAAGCATAAATGAAAAAAAGAAAGTTATAGAGAGTCTCATCCTGAAAACTTCGCTACGGTCAATGATTATCGTAATCCAATTATTGCTGAGGCTATGCGTGGAATGAAATACGTTAATATGTTTAACCGAGGCATTCTTTGGAAATAGAGCTATCGTATCGATGGGAAAGGAAGGTTCATGCTATCCTCATGGGTTGGAGAAATAAAGAATAGTAGATTAAAACGATTAATTAAAGAAATACGAGATATGTGGGAGAGAGGGGACAAACAAAATGCCAAGACCCTTACGGACCTTGGCATGATATGGTAAACGCATTTTGGAATTATGCTTGCGTTGTATTAGTAGTTTGTCTCCTCAATCTGGAAGAAGCTCTGTGGGTGGTTGCATACAGGGCAAACAGCTGGAGCCTTCTTGCCAACAACGATGTGACCGCAGTTACGACACTGCCAGATGCAGTCGCCGTCACGTGAGAATACGACTTTGTCATCGATGTTCTTCAACAGCTTGCGGTAACGCTCCTCGTGGTGCTTCTCAACCTTACCAACACTGCGGAACTTAACAGCCAACTCTGGGAAGCCTTCTTCCATAGCATCCTTAGCCATCTGCTCGTACATATCAGTCCACTCATAGTTCTCACCAGCTGCTGCGTCAGCGAGGTTTACAGTTGTTGTAGGGATATCACCACCGTGGAGGAACTTGAACCAAATCTTAGCATGCTCCTTTTCGTTGCGTGCTGTCTCCTCGAAGAAACCAGCAATCTGCTCAAAACCGTCCTTCTTTGCCTTTGAAGCATAGTAGAGATACTTAGTGTGAGCCTGGCTCTCACCAGCGAAAGCAGTCTTGAGGTTCTGCTCAGTCTTAGTACCCTTCAATGCCTCTGGGTCGAACTCCTTGAACTTCTCTGCCTTAGCGTGACATACTGGACACTCTGCTGGTGCCTCTGTTCCTTCGTAGATATAACCACAAACAGTGCAAATAAATTTCTTTTTCATAATGTTTTTGTATTATAAATGTTATTTCTTGTTTCGCTTATCACGAGCGTGTAGACTAATATCCGCTGATTTTCAACTCTATATATGGGATATTTATACCCTGTAATCATTACAATCTTGCGAGTGCAAAGGTAGAGATTATTTTCCAAACTGTCAATGTTAACGGTCGTTTTTTTCGCATAAACAGACCTATTTAGACAACGAATAATTAGTATTAACAGTGCTTAGAAGGGGTGGGTGGCTGTTCTGGCGGGACTAGCAGGACTGGCGGGGGCTAGCAGGACTGGCGGGACTAGCAGGGCTAGCATGACTAGCAAATCTGGTAATTCGAGTAATGTTATTCTGTCTACAGGATAGTGTTAACTATTCGCAAAGGGAATAAAAAACAGGATAATAGTGTTTATTATTGTTAAAGTATTGATATAGATTAAGTGTTATAGCTGTATAAAGTGTTATCTTTGTAATAACAAAGCTACAGAAAAAACCGTAAGCGCATGAGTAGTCATGGATAACTTTTGGACAATACCTATTTAGTATAGGGAATACCTCTACCATAAGGGACACCGTAAAGAGAATGAGAACTACACTGATATGTATATAAGATGAAATGCTAATATATATTAAGCTGGAGTCCTAATATATATAGCATGGAGTCCTAATATATATAACATGGAGTTCCAATATATATAAGGTGGACCTCTACAGTGTGCGAGTTCTTTATGTTGAGGGGAGCTTTTAGTGGAGGAGGGAAGCCCTGAAGATATAAATAGGTTTACCTAAGTCAGAATAAGATTATCAACAAATATATAAAATAACTAATGAGAAAAGGAAAGATTCTACCAGTAAGTGTTTTCCTATCTTGCTGCTGTTTGAGCGTTTATGCCAGCAATCACGTCAGTTCGTCTGATAATATTGGCAAGAACGTAATCATTGCAGCTACCAAGGCCAATGCCGCAAAGGTAATGGGGACACAGCAATCAAGTGGTGACGTGAAGGTTACCGGAACAATCGTTGACAACTCCGGAGAGCCTGTCATTGGTGCTACTATCCGCGTAAAGGATTCGCAGAATGGTGCAACCACCGACCTCGATGGTAAGTTTGAGATTACGACTCATAAGGGTGCTACCCTTATCATCAGCTATATCGGTATGAACACCGAGGAGGTGAAGGTAACTGGTGATGCCCCATTGAACATCACTTTGAAGGCTGAGGCTCATCAGATTGAGGAGGTTGTGGTAACCGCTTTGGGTATCAAGCGTTCAGAGAAGGCGTTGAGCTATAACGTTCAGAAGGTAGGCGGTGAGAACCTCACAACGGTTAAGAACCCTAACTTCATGAACTCCCTCGCTGGTAAGGTAGCCGGTGTGAACATCAATGCGTCATCAACCGGTATGGGTGGTGCCGCTCGTGTTGTGATGCGTGGACCTAAGTCAATTACCCGTAGCAACCAAGCATTGTATGTAATCGACGGTGTGCCAATCAACAACACCAGTCAAGGAGAGATTTCTGGTGGTGCGTTCAGTTCACAGCCAGGTTCAGAAGGTATTGCCGATATCAACCCAGAGGATATCGAGTCAATCAGCGTCCTCAGTGGTCCTGCTGCTGCTGCCCTCTACGGTTCAGCTGCTGCGCAGGGTGTCATCATGATTACCACGAAGAAAGGTAAGGAGGGTAAGGTAAGCGTGACAGTAAGTAACAGTTCACAGTTTGCTAACCCATTTATCATGCCAGAGTTCCAGAACTCATACGTAAACCGTGCTGGCGAAGTGAAGTCATGGGGTGCAAAGACTCCATCAGTCTATGGAAACTATGAGCCAAAGGACTTCTTCAATACTGGTACGAACATTCAGAACAACGTAGCTCTGACAGCAGGTACAGACAAGAACCAGACCTATATCTCAGTAGGTACAACCAATGCAAAGGGTATCATTCCTAATAACAGCTACGACCGTTACAACTTTGCATTCCGCAATACAACAACGTTCTTGCACGACAAGATGACCTTCGACTTCAACTTCAACTACATCAAGGAGCACGATAAGAACTTGACAGCTCAGGGCCAGTACTTCAACCCATTGACCGCTGTTTATCTCTTCCCACGTGGTGAGAGCTTCGATGCCGTTCGTACTTACGAGCTTTATGATGCAGCCAGAGGTATCAATGTTCAGAACTGGAACTTCGGTGATGCGTTGAGTATGCAGAACCCATACTGGGTAGCCAACCGTATGGTTCGTTCAAACAATCGTAGCCGTTACATGGTTAGTGCAAGTCTTAAGTATAAGATCTTCGATTGGATGGACGTTGTGGGTCGTCTGCGTTGGGACGATGCTAACACAAAACAGCAGGACAAGCGTTACGCAACAACGACTAATCTCTTCGCACACTCAAACTATGGCTTCTATGGTTACGATAAGGTGAACGACCGTTCACTCTATGGTGATATGATGTTTAATATCAACAAGACATTAAACGATTTCTCAGTATCAGCCAACCTCGGTGGTTCGTTCACACGCCATAAGTATAATGTAACAGGATTCCAAGGCGGCTTGAAGGCACCATCTAACCTGTTCACTCCAAACGCAATCGACTACGGTACAGCAACAGCCGACAACCGTCCTATTTTTACCGACAATGCTCACAAGGTGAACTCACTCTTTGCTAATGTCGAGTTAGGCTGGCGCAGTATGCTGTTTATGACTGTAACAGGTCGTAACGATTGGGACTCAGCTTTGGACGGTACCGACAACGTATCTTTCTTCTACCCATCAGTAGGTATGTCAGCAGTCATCTCACAGATGGCAACACTTCCATCATGGATAAGCTACATGAAGGTTCGTGGTTCATGGGCATCAGTAGGTTCAGCTATTTCTCCAAACATCACCTCACCATGGCGTTATCAGTATAACCCAGCGTCAGGTACTTATAGCACCGTAACTTATAAGTTCCCATCCAATTTCCGACCAGAGCGTACCAACTCTTGGGAGGCTGGTTTGACAACACGTTTCTTCAATAACGCATTGACCTTAGACGTCACACTCTATCAGTCAAACACTCGCAACCAGACCTTCCTTCGTCCTATCACAGGCGGTCAGGGCTACTCTTCAGAGTATGTTCAGACGGGTAACGTAAGAAACCGTGGTATTGAGCTCTCATTGGGTTATGGCCATTCATGGGGCGACTTTGCATGGAACACCAACTTCACTTACAGTGCTAACCGCAACAAGATTGTTGAGTTGCTCGACGATCCAAACGAGGTTATCAACCAAGGTGGTTTGAGTGGTGCTAACATCATCCTTAAGAAGGGTGGTACGATGGGCGACCTCTATATGACCAGCGACTTCAAGCGCGACGCAGAAGGCAACATCGCTGTAAAAGACGGAGCTGTATCACAGGTGAACCTCTCTAATCCATCTTATCGTGGTTCAGTACTTCCAAAGGGTAACATTGGTTTCTCTAACGACTTCTCTTGGAAGGGTATCAACTTCGGCTTCGTTGTAACTGCACGTTTCGGTGGTATCGTAATGTCACAGACACAGGCGTTGATGGACGCTTACGGTGTGTCTAAGGCATCTGCTGACGCTCGCGACAAGGGCGGTATCGCAGTAAACAATGGTTTGGTATCAGCAGAAAACTACTATGCTGTAGTAGGTGGTGAGAACCCAATCTGGTCAGAGTATATCTACAGTGCAACCAACGCACGTATCCAAGAGGCACACCTCGCTTACACCTTCCCACGTCGAATGTTGGGCGGTATGGAGCTGACACTCGGTTTGACAGCTAACAACCTCCTCATGCTTTACAACAAGGCACCATTCGATCCAGAGGCAACAGCATCAACAGGTACCTACTATCAGGGCTTCGACTACCTCATGCAGCCAAGCCTTCGCACACTTGGTTTCAACGTGAAGCTGAAATTCTAAAACTAATTCCACTCATTTAATCGAAATATAAATGAAAAAGATTAATATATATAAAGCCATCACTGCCTGCACATTCGCAAGTGCGGTGTTAATCTCAATGCCATCTTGTACAGATGGTTTTCAGGAGGCAAACCGTCCTGGAACGGGTGCTTCTCTCGAAGACTTGTCGCGCGACAACTATCAAACCTCTTCTTTCCTCGTACAGATGGAGAACGAGGCTTTCCCTGAGCAGGAGAATGCTTACCAGATGAACGAAGACCTTATCGGTAACTACTTGGGTCGTTACATGACCTATGCTAACAATGGTTTCGCTGAGAAGAACTTTGCTCGTCTCAATGCTCCTAATGGTTGGGTACGCTATCCGTTCAAGGATTCTATGACAAAGACGGTGTCTGCTTTCAAGGCAATTGACAATGTGACAAAGGGCGAAGGACCAGTTTATGCTTGGGCATTGATTCTCCGTGCACAGTCGTTCATGCGTCTTACAGATATGTACGGACCACTTCCTATCGGTGCTGATGCTACTGACGGTAATGCTTACTCTTCTCAAGAGGATGTTTACAAGAGCCTTATCGCTGACCTCAACAAGGCTACAGACGTCATCAAACCATTGGTTGCTTCTAACCCTAATGTTACTATTGCAGAAGAGTTAGACAAGGTTTATCAGGGTAAGATGGCTAAATGGTTGAAGTATGCGAACTCTTTGAAGCTCCGTATTGCTATCCGCATCCGCTATGTTGAGCCAACATTGGCTAAGCAGTTAGGTGAGCAGGCAGTACAGGACGGCGTCATCACAAGCAACGATGACAACTGCGCTATAGCTTACACACCAAACGGACAGTATAAGACATCCGTAGAGTGGGGCGATAGCCGTGCTTGTGCCGACCTTGAGAGCTACCTCACAGGTTACAACGACCCACGTCTGACAAAGTTCTTTAAGCCAACAGAAGAGGCTGGCAGCCGTTCTATTATCGGCTGTCGTGCCGCTGCAAAGATTGGTAATAAGACCACTGCAGGTAAGGCTTACTCTGCTGCTAACATCAAGATAGACAGCAAGGGCGTATGGCTCACTGCTTCTGAGATGGCTTTCTGTCGTGCAGAAGGTGCGTTGGCAGGATGGAGTAATATGGGTGGTACCGCTAAGAGTCTCTATGAAGAGGGTGTGAAACTCTCCTTCGAACAGTGGGGTGCTGGCGATGCAACGACCTACTTGGCCAATAACACATTAACTGAGGCAAACTATGTCGACCCAATCAGCGATTACGGTGGGAATGTTAATGCTGTCAGCAATATCACAATCAAGTGGGACGACTCAGCTTCTGACGAGAAGAAGATGGAGCGTCTGATTACCCAGAAATGGATTGCAATGTTCCCTAACGGACAGGAAGGCTGGAGCGAAATCCGTCGTACAGGCTATCCAAAGGTATTCCCTTTAGCACAGTCAACAGACTATAGCATCCAAGTTGCCAATCGTATCCCATTTGATATTGATGAGGCTACCAATAACAAGGCAAACTATATTAAGGCTGTACAGCTGTTAAAGGGTAATGACGACTATGCAACCAAGATGTGGTGGCAGCGTTAATACATTATCTATTATATAATAAACATTCGATAAAAAATGAAGAATTTAATAAAGATATTCTTGCTTTCAGCCTGCGCTGCAACGGCTTTCACAGCCTGCAGCGATTGGACTGAAACTGAGGCTAAGGACGGAGCTGACCTTACTCACTCAAATAAGTCGGAGGCTTACTATGCGCAACTCCGTAACTATAAGAAGACTGACCACTCTGTTGCTTTCGGTTGGTTTGGCAACTGGACAGGCTCTGGTGTTACCCACGAGAACTCTTTGGCGGGTCTTCCTGATAGTACTGATTTCGTTTCTCTATGGGGTAACTGGAAAAACCCTTCTGAGGCGATGCTGAAAGACTTGCGTTTTGTTCAGAAGACTAAGGGTACGAAGGTGCTCATCAGCTGCCTTGTTTTCGACATTGGCGACCAGATTACTCCAACCAAGACAGACTCTACCCTCACATGGAAAGAGTGGCGTCATAAGTTCTGGGGATGGGGCAATGATGAGGCTTCACAGATTGCTGCTACTGAGAAGTATGCAAATGCTATCTGCGATACTATCGCTAAGTATGGCTATGACGGTTTCGACCTCGATGCTGAACCTTCATACGCTCAGCCTTTCCAAACCGATAAGGAGCTTTGGCAGAACGCTAAGGTGATGGAGGCTTTCGTAAAGACTATGGGCAAGCGCATCGGTCCTAAGTCGGGTACTGATAAGATGTTCGTTATCGATGGTGAGCCTGACGCTATGGCTGCTGAGTATGGCGAATACTTCAATTACTTCATCCTTCAGGCTTATAGCTCTTCTGGTAACAGTGATCTGAACAGTCGCTTTGCTACACAGGCTACTCATTTCCAGCAGTATCTCACACCAGAGCAGGTGGCTAAGAAGCTCATCGTCTGCGAGAACTTTGAGAACTATGCTGGTAAGGGTGGTGTAAACTTCTGGTTAGACAATGGTCAGGCTGTTCCTTCACTCTTAGGTATGGCCTACTGGAACCCAGTTTACAATAACGTAACCTACCGCAAGGGTGGTGTAGGAACCTATCACATGGAGTACGAATATAACGTGTCTGGAAAGACTGGCAACTATCCTTTCTTGCGTAAGGCTATTCAGATTATGAACCCATCAATCCAATAATCAAGATATTCAAATTATGAAATACAATATTTCTAAGCTTTTCGTCGGAGCTGTGGCTATGGCCTCTCTGACACTGCTGGGCGCATGTAACAATGCTGAATATTCGCCTCTTTCTAATCAGGCGTATATCGCACAGACCAATACTAACGGCAACTCAAGCCAGAATATTACTATCGGTACGTCGGCTGTCACTTCTTCTGTGAATGTGCGTCTGTCCGACCCTGCTACACAGGACTATACCTTCGAGATTGTTGCTGACACAACAGCTCTGGCTGAATACAACCAGCGTAACGAGACTTCTTACAAGGCGCTGCCTGCTAATCTCTACTCTCTCTCTTCTAATGAGGTGACGATTGAGAATGGTAAGTCGGTCTCTTCTGAGGTGACACTGACAATCAACCCATTGACACAGGCACTGAAGGACAGCGGTCTGAAATATGCTGTTGCCCTTCGTCTGAAGAGTAAAGATGGTAAGTATGACGTCTTGAACTCTGGTAGTACTATGGTTTACGTCCTTGATCAGGTTGTTTATCAGGCTGTGCCAATCGTTAACGCTACGCATAACATTCACTTCGCAATGCGTCAGACCTATAACCTTTCACAGTGGACTGTCGAGATGAATGTGAACATCAGTAAGCTCGGTAAGGCGCTTGGCGAACTTAACAACCAGACGCTCTTCGGTGCTTGGGGTAACGATGGGGGCGAGATTTATACTCGTTTCGGTGATGCTCCTATCGAGGGTAACCGTTTGCAGATTAAGACGCAAGGTACACAGATGAACAGTAAGCAGCTCTTCAACGAGAACCAGTGGTATCACCTCGCATTCGTTTGCACAGGTACAAAACTCTACCTCTATGTTAACGGTGCGCTTGATAACTCTATGGACCTCCCTGGTAAGACAACTAACCTCAGCAACACCTTTAACTTCGGTAACACAGACTACCTCAAGGCAAACGTGAAGGTGAGCGAGTTACGCTTCTGGACAGTGGCTCGTACACAGGCTCAGATTGCTAATAACATGTATGCTTGTGACGCTAAGAGCACCGACTTGGAGGCTTATTGGAAGCTCAACGAGGGTCAGGGCGATACCTTCAAGGACGCTACTGGTCATAACAACACAGGTAAGTGTGTAGCTGTTCCTACTTGGGAGCAGAACGTAAGAATTGATGGTAAATAAGTCAAAAGGAAACTCAAATATGAAAATAAACGTATTCAAGTCAGTGTTGGCAGCCTCTTTGGTTGCTGCCACACTGGCATCATGTCAGAGCGAGCCAGAAGTTGGTAGCACGCTCTACCCTACTGCAGAAGAAAACTACTCTGCAAAGGCATATCTCTACACTGGTAGCAGTGAGGGCAACAAGGTGTCGCTTGCAGGTGAGAAGTCGGCAACAGCTGTTACCTTGACAGGTGATAGCGCACAGTTCTACGTAAGACTGTCTTCTCCATCTGAGAAGGATGTTACTGTTACATTGGCTGCTACATCTGACGGTGTTGAGGCTAACAGTAGCGAAGAGGTGATGAGCACTGACGCAATCCGTCTTAACAAGACATCTGTTACCATCGCAAAGGGACAGCTGACCTCTGAACCCATCACTGTTAAGTTGGTCAATGGCGATGCACTCAAGAATCTGACAATGTTGAAGAACGGTGTGACATCTGTTGTTATGAAGAGTGTTGATGGTGCAGAAACAGCAAAGACAAACACTAAGGTGGTTGTAGCAACTAACTTCACCTTCGATAACATCAATGCATCTGGTACGCTCAATGCAGACAAGCAGATTGCATTGAACGAATATCAGATGTCAACTACACTCAGCAGTTCTAATGCAGCAAAGTTGAATGATGGCGATAACAACACCTATGTGTATTCATATACCTATTATGAGCCAGAGTTTACAATGGCATTCAATAGCACAAAGGAACTGATTGGTGTTGGTATCCTTTGCAACTACACAAGCTACGGATATGGTGTGAAGAAGGTGGCTGTAGCTACCAGCTTAGACGGTAAGACATGGACAAACATGGGTACTGCCACTGCAGCCTCAACCTATGATGATGATACTCCATTCCCAATTGTATTTAATACTCCAGTAACATGTAAGTTTGTTAAGCTGACAATCCTCCAGAGCTTTGACACAAGCGAGAACCCACGTTTCTTGATTGGTGAGATTGGTGCTTACGAGTATCTTGATTGGAACTTATGAGTAAGCGTTAACTTCTATCCGCTCATAGTAGCGCATACAGCTTTAGCCTCCGAAGTATTCCTTACTTCGGAGGCTTTTTTGTAGTCCATAATTCAACCATAATTCACAATCTTTTCTCCATTCATCAGTCATTATTCATTATTATGTTTATTACTATTAGCTGTGTTTTATAGTCGCAAGCAACTGCTTAACTTGTCCACTCGTAACTCGTCAACTACCAATTCTTATTACTACTATTAGCAGTGATTTTTCGTCGCAAACAACTGGTCAACTCGTTAACTTGTTCACTCGTCTCCTCTAAAGCCTCTGTTTTCCTGTTACTTTGTCTTCTATTTCCCTGTCTACAATCAACTGGTTAACTCGTCCACTCGTTACCTGTCTCCTCTAAAGCCCCTGTTCTCCTGTTACTTTGTCTTTTATTTCCCCTATCTACAATCAACTGGTTCTCTTGTCTACTCGTTACCTTTCTCCTCTAAAGACCCTGTTCTCCTGTTACTTTGTCTTCTATTTCCCCTGTCTACAATCAACTGGTTCCCTTGTCCACTTGTTAGCTGTCTCCTCTAAAGCCTCCGTTCTCCTGTTACCTTGTCTTCTATTTCCCCTGTCTACAATCAACTGGTTCCCTTGTCCACTTGTTACCTGTCTCCTCTAAAGCCCCCGTTCTCCTGTTACTTTGTCTTCTATTTCCCCTGTCTACAATCAACTGGTTTCCTTGTCCACTCGTTACCTTTCTCCTCTAAAGCCCCTGTTCTCCTGTTACTTTGTCTTCTATTTCCCCTGTCTACAATTAACTGGCTCCCTTGTCCACTTGTTACCTGTCTCCTCTAAAGCCCTCGTTCTCCTGTTACTTTGTCTTCTATTTCCTTTGTCTTCAATCAGCTGGTTAACTTGCCACTCGTTACCTGTCTCCTCTAAAGCTCCCGTTCTCCTGTTACCTTGTCTTTTATTTCCCCTGTCTACAATCAGCTGGTTAACTTGTCCACTCGTTCACTCGTCTACTCACTCTCATACCAAGAATAGAAAGCATATTCTCCGCAAGTTTGCGGAGAATAACTGCTTTTTTCTCCGCAAACACTTGTCATTATAGCAAAAAAGTTGTAAGTTTGTTGCACTAAAACAGAGGTCTATGAAGCATCAATATATATGGCAGAACACGGATTTGCGTAAGATGACATGGCAAGACAACGCCCTTAGTTCACTTATCTCCGAGGTAAGTCTTCGACGTGGAAGTTTACTCGGTAGACTTTCTATGTTCGGATTTAAGGAGCAAGGAGAGTCTATGTTGGACTCGCTAACGGAGGAGATCATTCATTCATCTGAGATAGAAGGAGAAAACCTTAATAGGGTTAGTGTACGTTCGTCTGTCGCTCGACAGTTAGGACTCGAACATGATGGTTTACCCAAGACCGACCATTATATCGAGGGTGTCGTACAAGTGATGCTTGATGCTACCCAGCATTTCCAAGACTCACTTACCAAAGAGAGACTCTTTGGCTGGCATTCTGCCCTATTCCCAACAGGATATAGTGGAATGTATAAGATTACCGTGGGCGATTGGCGAAAGGGTGAAGAGGCGATGCAGGTAGTGTCGGGAGCTATGGGACGAGAGAAAGTGCATTATGAAGCACCACCAAGTAGTGATGTGCCACAGCTGATGAAACAGCTATTGACATGGATTGATGACGCAACACTTGGTATTGATCCATTAATAAAGGCAGCAGTGGCTCACCTCTGGTTTGTCACCATCCACCCCTTTGACGATGGTAACGGACGACTCTGCCGTACGGTAACTGAGATGTTACTATCAAGGGCTGACAACACCTCACAAAGGTATTATAGCCTTTCGTCTGAGATTCTCAACCATCGAAAAGACTACTATTTACAATTAGAGAAGGCACAACACGGTGGATTAGACATCACAGAATGGATTGTATGGTTCCTTGAAACACTCCGTAAGGCTTTAGATACTGCACTTGAAAAGACGGAGGGCATCATCCGTAAGGTGCGCTTTTGGGATGAACATAAGGACCTTCAACTAAACGACCGACAAAGAAAGGTACTCAACATGCTCCTCGATGGTTTTGAAGGAAAGCTTACTTCCTCTAAGTGGTACAAGATAACTCACTGTTCGCAAGATACCGCAACTCGTGATCTCAACGACCTTGTCAAAAAGAATATATTGAAGAAAGGTAGTGGGGGAGGACGTAGCACAGCTTATGAAATATTGATATAAGACAAAAAGAAAAGAAATAACAATAACAACAGCTGGGCCCGCTTCCGTCCCCAACTGGGGCGTTTTCAGACAGAATAACATAGTGACTGAGAGAGAGACAGATGTTCTTTTGAAGACAGAATAACATAATGACAAAGGGAGACAGATGTTTTTTTGAAGACATAATGACATAATGACAAAGGGAGACAGATGTTTTTTTTGAAGACAGAATAACAGAGTGACGGAGAGAAACAGATGTTTTTTTTGAAGACAGAATAACAGAGTGACGGGGAGAAACTGGTGATTTTTGTAAGACAGAATGACATAATGACAAATAAGGAATGACATATTTTTTCTCACAGAGAACACAGAGGAACAGAACACACAGGGTTTCAGAAAGATGATGGCCCCTCCCCCTTCCCCTCCCCCGAAGGGAAGGGGCGTGATCACCGAGATACCCCTATAAGAAGGATGTAGGCTACTTGTTGTCCCTTATTCGTGCCAACATTAGCTATAACGTTCTGTGAAATCTGTATGCCGGAGGCGTTCTGGAGCCTCACCCCCAGCCCCTCTCCGAATGGAGAGGGGAGTGATCACCGAGGCTACCCCTACTACGCTGCTTGCGTCGTGATGGGGATGTGCCATTGGCTTGTCCCCTCTATAGGTATTCTTTAACACCCAACATTCAACACCTAACACCCAACAAGGCTAATCATCAACACCTAACACTCATCACCCAACACCCTTCTTTAGCAGTAACGCTCTGTGAACTCTGTATGCCGAAGGCCTTCTGTGGGCTCGAAATGTGCGCCAAAATGCTCAGTGAACTCTGTGCGCTCTGTGAGAGAAAAATCTCCCCACGACTCTCAAGTGTTTTCTTTTTCTCACAGAAGAACACAGAAGAACAGAACACACAGCATTTCACAGAGACATTAAGTCAACAGATAGCACAGAACCTTACAGCCACCTTTAGCTATAACGTTCTGTGATATCTGTATGCCGGAGGCCTTCTGTGGAATCGAAACTGTGCGCAAAAAGGTTCTGTTAAGTCTGTGTGTTCTGTGAGAGAAAAACCTCCCCACAGCGAGTCTCAAGCGTTTTTTTCTCACAGATTTACACAGAGAAACAGAACACACAGCATTCCACAGAGACATTAAGTCAACCGATAACACAGAACCTTACAGCCACCTTTAGCTATAACGTTCTGTGATATCTGTATGCCGGAGGCGTTCTGTGAGTTCGAAACAGTGCGCAAAAAAGTTCTGTTAAATCTGTGAGTTCTGTGAGAGAAAAACCTCCCCAGCGAGTTGTTTGTGTGTTATCTCATAGCGAGGGTGCGTTCTATTTCTCACAGAAAAACACAGATGAACAGAACACACAAAGCTTCACAGAGACATTAAGTCAACCGATATCACAGAACGTTACAGCTAATCTTAGTTGAAAGGCCTCTGTGTTCTCTGTATGCCGAAGGCGTTCTGTGGGCTCAAACTGTGCGCCAATAACCTCCGTGAACTCTGTGCGCTCTGTGAGAGATAAAACTTCCCAGCGAGTTGTTTGTGTGTTATCTCATAGAGTGGGTGCGTTCTATCTCTCACAGAAAAACACAGAAGAACAGAACTCACAATGTTTCACAGAGACATTAAGTCAACCGATAACACAGAACCTTACAGCCACCTTTAGCTATAACGTTCTGTGATATCTGTATGCCGGAGGCGTTCTGTGAGTTCGAAATAGTGCGCAAAAAGGTTCTGTTAAGTCTGTGA
Organism: Prevotella sp. oral taxon 313; assembly: GCF_003043935.1. Lineage (NCBI taxonomy): Bacteria > Pseudomonadati > Bacteroidota > Bacteroidia > Bacteroidales > Prevotellaceae > Prevotella > Prevotella sp. oral taxon 313. The sequence goes on along the minus strand of NZ_PYXE01000001.1, from coordinate 430,969 downwards.
GTTCTGTGAGAGAAAAACCTCCCCACAGCGAGTCTCAAGCGTTTTTTTCTCACAGATTTACACAGAGGAACAGAACACACAGCATTCCACAGAGACATTAAGTCAACCGATATCACAGAACGTTACAGCTAATCTTAGTTGAAAGGCCTCTGTGACCTCTGTATGCCGAAGGCGTTCTGTGGGCTCAAACTGTGCGCCAAAAACCTCCGTGAACTCTGTGCGCTCTGTGAGAGAAAAAACTCCCCAACGAGTGAGGAAGCTAAGCCAAGAATCGGCGAATGAACCTTTTCGTGGTGACACCGATTGTTCTTAGCTTTTATGAAAAATATTTATAAAATACGGCGAGGTGGCTCTTTATTTACGATGGGAATGTTGGTAAGAAGTTTGAATATAACCGGCACGTTTTCAGATGGTTATGAGTATGGAGCGAGGAGATGCCTGTCTTGCATCAAGAAGAGCCTTTTCTTGCATCAAGAAGGGCATGTTCTCGGATGTTGAAGGGCATGTTCTTGAGTGTAGAAAGGCGTAGACAGGATAGGAGAGAGACGAAAAATGTTTACACGTTCGGGGCATGTGAGAAACGAGGACAGTGTGACGCATGCTGTAGGAAAGGCTGGGACAGCTGGCAGGATACTGTGGCGAAGATAGTAGGAAAGGGCGGAGCAGATAGCAGGAAAGGCTGTCGCTGACGGCAAGGAAGGGGGGAGGGGACGGGAGGAAAGGTGGGGGAAGAATGGGGAAGACAATCGGGAGCAGGAAGGGGGAGGAGGACGTAAAAAGCTGATGAGTATGAAAATTATTGGTTAAAACATCGTAAATTATAAAAATATGGTGTACCTTTGCCACTACGTAACAATAACAATCATAAGCTAAAAACCAGAAGTAGTTCGCTGACCAGGCCTAAACCTACGCTTGGAGGACGAAAACGAAGATCTATAAGATGAAAAAGAAAAGAGCAAAGATGCTGCTTGCTGCCCTGTTATTAGCAGTGGGCGAGACCGCTTTTGCTGATGGAACGGTAGTAAGCGGTATTCGACAAATCAACCCAACAACGGTAGAGATTACTTACAGCGATGGTGGTGTGATGACGGTTGACTTCTATGGTAAGAACGTCTTCCGCCTTTTCCGCGACCCTAAGGGGGGCATTGTGCGCGACCCATCCAGCACTCCTCCAGCGCAAATCCTCGTTGACAACCCACGTAAGGACGCAGGACAGCTGAGTATCAATGCGTCGGATGCCGATGTGGCTGTGTCTACTGCCGAGCTACGTGTGCGTTTCGACCGCAGCACAGGACTCATGACTGTCACCGACCTTCGCAATGGTAAGGAGGTTATTAAGGAGGTTAAGGGTGTTGACTTTCAGAAGAATCGCACTACGGTGACGCTTCGTAATGCCGTGGGAGAGTTCTTCTATGGTGGAGGAGTACAGAACGGACGCTTCTCTCATCGTGGTAAACGCATCGAGATCGTCAATACCAACAGTTGGACCGATGGTGGTGTGGCTTCGCCAGCACCGTTCTATTGGTCGACGGGGGGCTATGCGGCCATGCCTTACACGTTTGCTCCCGGTGTTTACGACTTTGGTAGTACGGACAAGAACACGGTGACGATCAGTCATGACATGCCCTATCTCGACCTCTTCCTGATGGTCGATACGACCCCTGTCGCTTTGCTTCGCGACTATTATCAACTGACCGGTAATCCCGTCTTATTGCCTAAGTTTGCTTTCTATGAGGGCCACCTCAATGCCTACAATCGTGACTATTGGAAGGAGACCACCGAGGAAGGCAAGGGAATAAGCTTCGAAGACGGAAAGAGATATGTAGAGAGTCAGAAAGACAATGGCGGTATCAAGGAGAGCCTCAATGGTGAGAAGCAGAACTATCAGTTCTCTGCTCGTGCCGTCATCGACCGTTATAAGAAAGACGATATGCCGTTAGGATGGATTCTTCCTAACGATGGTTACGGGGCAGGATATGGGCAGACAACGACCCTTGATGGTAATATTGCCAATCTCAAGAGCTTAGGCGACTATGCCCGTAAGAACGGTGTTGAGATAGGTCTATGGACCCAGTCAAACCTCCATCCAGTGGACAGTATCTCAGCTCTCCTGCAACGTGACATCGTTAAGGAGGTGCGTGATGCGGGCGTGCGTGTGCTGAAGACCGACGTAGCATGGGTTGGTGCAGGCTATTCCTTTGGTCTGAATGGTATCGCCGATGTGGCCCATATCATGCCTTACTACGGCAGCGATGCTCGTCCCTTCATCATCACTTTGGACGGATGGGCAGGTACACAGCGATATGGCGGAGTATGGTCGGGCGACCAGACCGGCGGCGAGTGGGAGTATATTCGTTTCCATATCCCAACCTATATAGGCTCAGGCCTCTCCGGAATGGGCAATATCACGAGTGACATGGACGGTATCTTTGGTGGGAAAAACCTCTCGGTAAACATCCGAGACTTCCAATGGAAGACCTTTACACCTATGCAGTTGAATATGGATGGATGGGGTAGTAACCCTAAGTATCCGCAGGCTTTGGGCGAGCCAGCGACGAGTATCAACCGTTCTTACCTTAAACTCAAGTCGATGTTACTCCCTTATACCTACTCATGTGCCCATGAGGCCGTGACAGGAAAGCCCCTCATGCGTGCGATGTTCCTTGATGATAGCAACGACTACACCCACGGCAGTGCCACACGCTACCAATATATGTACGGTCCATCATTCCTTGTTGCACCCGTCTATCAGAACACCTCGGCCGATAAGGAGGGCAACGACGTGCGCAATGGCATCTATCTACCGAAGGGAACATGGTACGACTACTTCACAGGAGCTACCTACGAAGGAGGTTGCATACTGAACGACTACTTCGCACCGATATGGAAGTTGCCTGTCTTAGTCAAGTCGGGTGCTATCATTCCGATGGTCAATCCGAATAATAACCCTTCTGAGGTCGATAAGAGTCGACGCATCTTTGAACTCTATCCAGACGGTAAGACGACCTTTACCCTCTATGATGACGACGGTACGACACAGAAGTATCTCAACGGAGAGGGGGCTACTACGCTCATTACCTCCGACCTTAACGACAAGAAGGTGCTGACGGTTAGCATCGACAAAACCGTGGGAACATTCGATGGAATGGTCAAAAATCAGTCGACAACTTTCTATCTGAACACCAACGCAAAGCCTAAGAAGGTCATAGCCATTGTCGGTGGAAAGAAGATTCGACTAACAGAAGCAGAGCAGGGCGACAACACGTGGCAGTATGTTCAGGCTTCTAACATCAATCGTTTCGCAACGGCTGGCAGCGAGATGGAACGCCTACTGGTAACTAAAAATTCCCAAATCATCGTGCGCTTGGCGTCATGCGACATCACGAAGGAGGCCGTGACGCTCCGTGTGGACGGCTTTGAGCAGTTGAGAAAGTCAAACGAGACCTTGCGAAAGAAGGGTGTCTTGACTGCTCCCAACCTGCTTGAGGCTGATGTCCAGTCGTATAGTGTCACACCGAAGTGGGCTCCTGTGCAGAATGCTGACTACTATGAGATAGCCTTCAACGGCCAGACTTACACCACCATCCGCCACAACTCGCTCCTCTTCGACGACCTTCAGCCTGCTACCGACTACGACTTTAAGGTGCGGGCGGTCAATAGTGAGGGTGCGAGCGAATGGACGCCCCTACACGTGAAGACGGCTGTCAATCCGTTGGAGTACGCTATCAAGGGGCTTACCGCTACCTCAACGGCCCGTGATATGGAAGGTTTTGAAATCCATCGACTCGTTGACTTCAGTACAACTGGCGACATTTGGCACACCTATTATTATACGAAGGCAGTGCCATTCGACTTTACTGTCGACCTACATAGCACTAACACGCTCGACAAACTGCAGTATGTTCCACGTGCAAATGGCGGTAACGGTACGATAACCAAGTGTGACATCGCTGTCAGCAAAGACGGTAGAAACTGGACAGAAATCGGTCCGCAGCAATGGGCACGAGACGGAAGAACGAAGGAGGTGACGCTGTCTACCCATCCTGTAGCACGTTATGTGAAGGTGAGTGTGAAGGAGGCTGTTGGCAACTTCGGCTCTGGTCGTGAGTTCTATGTCTTCAAGGTGCCTGGCACAAAGACTATCCTTCCTGGCGACATCAACCTCGATGGTAAGGTTGACGAGAACGACTTCACCTCTTATATGAACTATACTGGTCTTAAGAAGGGCGATGCCGACTTCGACGGTTATATCTCTGGTGGCGATATCAACGGCAACGGCATGATTGATGCCTACGACATTTCGAATGTTGCTGCACAGCTCGAAGGTGGTTGGAACGACGATGACTTAGTCCCTGTTGGTGGTAAGGTTTATTACGAATACAACCGTAAGTCTTACGCTGCAGGCGATGATGTCATCATCAAGGTGAAGGGTAAGGACCTGCAGTCAGTCAATGCCTTCAACCTTATCTTCCCATATAGTCCGAAGGAATTGCAGTTCGTTAAGGTTGAAACCGACCCATCAATGGTGATGCGCAACCTCACCTACGACCGTCATCACAGCGATGGTTCGCAGGTGCTCTACCCAACCTTTGTGAACGTGGGCGACCACCCAACGCTCAATGGCGACGCCGATCTCCTCGTTATCCGTATGAAGGCACTTAAGCCATTCACCGTTAAGAACACAGCAGCCAAGGGCTTGTTGGTGGATAAAGAGTTGAGGGAGGTGGAGATAAAGTAAATGCACTGCGCCAGAAACACGCTGGCACTACACTCTACACCAGTTGGCCCCTCCCCCGGCCCCTCCCCCGTAGGGAGGGGAGTGATATGTGAGGTTACCCCTATTGGGCTGCCAATACGAGGCGTGGGGAGGTTTATCTTTCATGCTTGGGAGGTTTATCTCTCACGCTTGGGAGGTTTTTCTCTTATGCTTGGGAGGTTTTTTCTCTCACAGAGCGCACAGAGTTCACGGAGCATTTAGGCGCACGTTTCGAGCTCACAGAACGCCTCCGGCATACAGAGTTCACAGAGCGTTACAGCTAATGTTGGCTGTAAGGTTCTGTGTTATCGGTTGACTTAATGTCTCTGTGGGATGCTGTGTGTTCTGTTCTTCTGTGTCTTTCTGTGAGAAATAGAACGCACCCACTGTAAGAGAAAGGGCGCTTGAGACTTGCTTGGGAGGTTTTTTCTCTCACAGAGCGCACAGAGTTCACTGAGCCTTTTGGCGCACATTTCGAGCTCACAGAACGCCTTCGGCATACAGAGTTCACAGAGCGTTACTGCTAAAGTTGGCTGTAACGTTCTGTGTTATCGGTTGACTTAATGTCTCTGTGGAATGCTGTGTGTTCTGTTCATCTGTGTTTTTCTGTGAGAAATAGAACGCACCCACTGTAAGAGAAAGGGCGCTTGAGAGTTGTTGGGGTGTTTTTTCTCTCACAGAACTCACAGATTTAACAGAGCCTCTTTGCGCACTATTTCGAACTCACAGAACGCCTCCGGCATACAGAGTTCACAGAGCGTTACAGCTATCAATGGGGTGAAATCTGAGAAAGAGGAGAGTTTACAGAATGATAAAAAATCATTACATTGAGTAGAGCAAAAATCCCCCTAAATTAAAGTATAACGTCTTTTGCGATTACATTTGTAACCTACACGAAATGAGAATGTTACAAATAGCATTTGAGAACATGCCCTTCTTGCTTCAAGAAGGGCGTTTTCAATGTGCAAGAGGGGCATGTTTTCGAACGTAGAAGGGCCTTTTCTTGATTCATACTCAGTCCCTTGTCGATTGTAGAAGGGAACAGTCTGTAAAGTATATTGACATTCTTTGTTTGCATAGTTGGCATTATATCTCTCACGAAGGACCTTTCTTTCTCTCACAGAAAAACACAGAAGAACAGAACACACAAAGGCCCACAGAGACATTAAGTCAACCGATTTCACAGAACCTTACAGCCATCTTTAGCAGTAACGTTCTGTGAAATCTGTATGCCGGAGGCCTTCTGTGGAATCGAAACAGTGCGCAATAACGCTCTGTTAGATCTGTGAGTTCTGTGAGAGAAAAAACTCCCCAAGAACTGTGTTAGCAGGCCAATAGGGGTAACCTCACATATTACGCCCCTCCCTGCGGGGGAGGGGTTGGGGGAGGGGCCACCTCCTCATGGGCTCGAAACGTGCGCCAAAAGGCTCTGTTCGCTCTGTGTGCTCTGTGAGAGAAAAACCTATCCACACACACCTACAATGTTCTTTTTCTCACAGAATAACACAGAAGAACAGAACACACAAAGGCCCACAGAGACATTAAGTCAACCGATATCACAGAGCGTTACAGCTAATCTTAGTTGAAAGGCCTCTGTGAACTCTGTATGCCGGAGGCCTTCTGTGGGCTCGAAACGTGCGCCAAAAGCTCCGTGAACTCTGTGCGCTCTGTGAGAGAAAAAACTACCCAGCAACTCTCAAGCATCCTTTCTCACATGGAGGGTGCGTTCTATTTCTCACAGAAGAACACAGATGAACAGAACACACAGCATTCCACAGAGACATTAAGTCAACCGATTTCACAGAACCTTACAGCCAACGTTAGCTAATCATCAACACCTAACAACCATCACCCAACACCCGTTTTGGCTAATCATCAACACCTAACACTCATCACCCAACACCCTTCTTTAGCTATAACGTTCTGTGAAATCTGTATGCCGGAGGCGTTCTGTGAGTTCGAAACTGTGCGCAATAACGCTCTGTTAGATCTGTGAGTTCTGTGAGAGAAAAACCTCCCCAGCGTGAAAGAAGAACCTACCCACGTATCACGTCAGCAGGCCAGTAGGGGTAACCTCACATACTACTCCCCTCTCCATTCGGAGAGGGGCTGGGGGTGAGGCCACCTTGTCCTCTGGTCCTTTCCACACCCTTTAATTTAGGATTTTTTGGTATAAGCATACGATATATAAGGTGGATATGCACGGAAAAGTGGGTTATTTGATTAAAAATAGTTAATTAATAGTTGTACTGAATACATATCTTAAAATTATTTTCTAAATTTGTCAACCTTCAAAAAGATAAAGTACTGACTATTTACTTAAAGGCAGAAACTTACCTAAAAAGAAGCAATGAAATAATTAAAAACAATAATCAATTAAACTAAACCATTTCTATGAAGAGACTTTTCAAATCTTATTTGTGGATGGTCTTATTGGGTTCACTTGCATGGGCCTCCTGTTCTGATAAGGAAGTAGGGGGTCGTGTTGGAGGCTCCTTTGACCCTTCACAGCCAATTGTCATTAGTGATTTCTATCCCGACAGTGGTGGTATTGCTACGCCAATGATTATCACTGGTAAGAACTTTGGTACTGATACCACTGGTCTTTCACTATGGTATGTTGATGAAGATGGAGGTCGTCACCGAGGTGGACTTGTATCCTCTAATGGCGAGAAGCTCTATTGTTATGTGCCAGCCGGTTTGACTTACAAGCGTAACATCAAGCTTGAAGTGACACGTGCGAACGGTAACGACACTATTAAAGGTGAAGGAAACCGTGACTTTAAGTACATCACACAGACTGCCGTAACGACTATCGTGGGTACACAGACAAGTGATGCACATGCTACAAAGGCTGACAAACTGTTGACTTCAAACCTCTCAGCTCCTGCTTACCTTTGTATCGACAATGATAACAATATCTTTGTTGTACAGCATACTTTCAATGATGGTCTTAACGCAAACGGTACAAACTGTGATATTCAGTGCCGTAATGAGAAGAATGAGAATATTGGTGGTATGGTATTGAAGGCTAACTTGAAGAAGGATGAGGTTTCTATCCTTCAGGTGAATAGCGACAAGATTAATGCACCAGCTTACTCAACACTTGATGGTTATGAGGGTGTTTACGTACCAGACGATAGTGGGCGTAAGTATTATAGTTTGTTGAAAGACCAAGGCTATGCCGTTCACAAGCAGCAGTTCATTAATCCTAACGGTTATTCTGACCTTGATAATAGCAACTGGAAGTACTGCTTCGTGATTAATAAGAACGACCAGATGATTTACTCTGTGATGTTTAAGGGTCAGCTTATCCGTATTAATCCTAAAACACGTAAGGCTGAGCTGTTGTTGAAGCGTGTAGGTAAGGATGGTCCTAAGGGTTCAGGTGGTTCAGATGCTTTCTGTACATTCAGCCCTACACAGCCTAACCGTCTGTTCATCTCCTTCACTGATGCCCATCAGATATGGTATGTTGATGTAGACCAGTTGTCAGACAAGGATTCTCTGACTTACCAAGGTGAGCCATACGCAGGTATTTCTTCTTTCGGTACAGTAAACGTCACCGAAGGTAAGGGATGGGAAGATGGAGCATTGAAGAATGCCAAGTTCTGTTATCCACGTCAGATGACCTTCACCAAGGACGGCAAGCTCTATATTGCCGACTCAGGTAACCAGTGTATCCGTATGATTGATACCACGCAAGGCAAGAACGCACGTGTAACCACCCCAATCGGTGTTCCACAGAGTGCAGGTTTCCAAGATGGTGGTGTCGAGTTAGCCAAGTTTAATTGGCCGACGGGCGTCGCGGTGAGTGCCGACGGGAGTACGGTCTATGTCGCCGACTCGAAGAACCAAGTGATACGAGAGTTATCAATCAAATAGCTAAAAGCCTAATAAATACTACAAACATAGATATATATGAGAAGAACATTATATGTCTTGTGTCTCATGTTGGCTCTATTAACTTATGGAGTCCAAGCCTATTCGCAAGATAATAGTACTGCAAAGCAGTTCTCGGTAGCAGGTGTCGTCTATGATGATACGGGTGAGCCATGTATTGGTGCTACCGTTCGTGTAAAGAACGAACCAGGAACAGGAACCATAACCGACCTGGATGGTAAGTTTGCTATTAAGGTTAAGCCAGGTGCTACACTTCAGTTCGAGTACGTAGGTATGGAGACTGTGCAGCGAACAATCCTTAAGGACGAGCCTTCACTATCGGTGAAGTTCAAGGTAGCCAAGACCAATGCTATCGACGAAGTGGTCGTTACTGGTCTTGTGTCACAGAAGAAGGTGTCAGTAGTGGGTGCTGTCTCTACTATTAATATGGATGAGTTGCGCACGCCAGGAACCTCCCTTGTGAACATGATTGGAGGCCGTATGCCAGGTGTGATCACCATGCAGCTCTCAGGAGAGCCAGGTCAGAACCTATCTAACTTCTGGGTACGTGGTGTGTCAACCTTTGGTGCTGGTGCAAGCGCCTTGGTCCTCATTGATGGTATCGAGGGTAGCCTCAATGATATTGATGTAGACGACGTAGAGAGCATCTCAATATTGAAGGATGCTGCAGCAACAGCCGTTTATGGTGTGCGTGGTGCTAACGGTGTTGTATTGGTAACTACCAAGCGCGGTTCAAAGGAGAAGATACAGGTTACAGCTCGTGCGACCGTTAAGCTCTCACATCTCAATAAGTTACCAGAGTATCTATCGTCTTACGACTATGCAAGGTTGGCTAATGAGGCACGTGCAATGTCAGGAGAGGCCGACATCTATACGCCAATTCAGTTGGATATCATCAAGAACAACCTCGATCCAGAGCTTTATCCAAACGTAAACTGGATTGACGAGATTATCAAGAGGAACTCTTTGCAGGAAAACTACTACGCCAGTGCACGTGGTGGTGGAGATGTTGCACAATACTTCGTATCAGTAGGTTATCGCCATGAGGGTGCTGCTTATCGTCAGAAAGAAAACCAGTTCCATCAGCCATTGTCCTACGATCAGTTGACTTATCGTGCAAATATTAACATGAACCTCACCAAGCGTTCTGAGCTTTACTTTGGTGTTGATGGTAGCATATCAAACTATACAACTCCGGGAGGTAAGAATACCAACCAAGTGTGGGAGGATGTACTCCAGCTGAATCCATTGATGTTCCCTGTTACTTACGCTGACGGAACATTGCCAACATACGGTCAGAACGACCTTATCTCTCCATTTGCTGCCCTTAACTATCAGGGTTACAGATCATCTGACAATACCCGTAACATGATTACCTTGAAGTTCACACACCGCTTCGGTGGTATTCTCAAGGGACTCGTGGGTTCTGTTCAGGCTGTTAATGACCGCACATCAGGTTTCAGTGAGCGCCGTTTCGTTAGGCCAGACTACTATCGTGCAACAGGTCGTACATCAACAGGTGACCTCATCAAGACCTTACGTTCTAAGCAGCAAGATATGTTCTACTCTTCAGACAATGAATCTTGGAGAAAGTACTACATGGAGGCTAAGTTAGACTATAACACAAGTATCGGTGCTCATAACCTCGGTGCGCTCCTCTTCTATTACATGGAAGACACAAAGGGGTCAGAGTGGGGCAATGGTGATGCACTCGGTATCGCAGCTATTCCTAAGCGTCGTCAGAACGTATCAGGTCGTTTGTCATGGGGTTATAACTCTACTTACTTCGTAGATGCTAACTTCGGTTACACTGGTTCAGACATCTTCCCTAAGGGTGAGCGTTTCGGCTTTTTCCCATCAATAGCTGTGGGTTGGGCTCCAACATCCTATAAGTGGGTACAGCAACACCTCCCATTCGTTAACTTCTTCAAGATTCGTGGTTCATACGGTCTTGCAGGTAACGACCAGATTGCAGATAAAGATTCTCGTTTCCCATACTTGACCATTATTAATAACCACGCTGGTACTACATGGGGTTATAACGGACAAGGTATCGTTGAGAAGCAGACAGGTGCTGATAACTTGAAGTGGGAGGTTGCTAAGAAATTGAACGTCGGTATCGATGCTAACTTCTTCAACGATGCCATCAAGTTGACAGTTGACTTCTTCCGTGATACACGTGACCACATCTTCCAGAACCGTGTTACATTGCCAGAGTATGCTGGTATGGTGACCTATCCAAAGTCTAACGTGGGTCGTATGCACTCTTTTGGTTCAGATGGAAACATCTCTTATTTCCACAAGATAAGCAAAGACATGAACTATACTGTTCGTGCTAACTATACATGGTCACAGAATATTGTAGACTACTTCGAGGAGAATAAGCTTGCTTACGATTATCAGAGCGTAACTGGTATGCCTTACAGTGTATTGCGTGGTTACATCTCTGAGGGTCTCTTCAAGAATGAAGACGATATTCGTCAGAGCCCAGACCAGACAGCAGCCTTCGGCGTTGTGCGTCCTGGTGATATCAAGTACCGCGACGTGAATGGTGATGGTGTCATCAACAGTGACGACCGTGTGCCACTATCTTACGGTAATAACGTTCCTCGTGTCATGTTCGGTATTGGTGGAGAGTTCAACTATAAGGACTTTACCGTAAGTTTGCTCTTCAAAGGTAACACCGGTGTAAACTACTACCGTGTAGGTATGGGTCACGACGCAGGCTGGATTCCATTCTATAATGGTGAGATGGGTAATGTGTTGAAGATGGTGAACAATCCAAAGAACCGTTGGATACCAGCATGGTACTCAGGCGATCCTTCAACGGAGAACCCTAACGCCATGTTCCCACGTCTGTCTTACGGCTCAAATACAAACAACTCACAACTCTCCACATTCTGGAAGAAGAACGGTTCATTCCTTCGTTTCCAAGAGTTGAACTTCCGCTATATATTCCGCCATCGTAAGTGGTTGCGCGCAGCAGGACTTAGTTCATTAGAGTGTGACTTTGTAATTAACAACCTCTTCACTATCGACAGTGCAAAGTACTTCGACCCAGAGCAGGCTTGGTACAATGGTGCGGCTTATCCAATCCCAACCACCTACTCATTGCAAATGTACTTTAGATTCTAAAGGTTCCACCTCTTTAATTAGATTGTAATAATGAAAAAACATATATTAGCTTTGGGCACTGTTGCAGCCTTGTTCGCAGGAATGACCTTCACGTCATGTAACTTCTTGGACCAAGACGACAACTTTAATGCTATCTTCAAGGAAGACTCTGTCTTCCACTCAGCCCAGAATGCAAATGGTTATCTCTTTGCTACACCAACGATGTTCCCGTCAGCTGGTAACATCTGGGGTAACTCTTGGAATCCAGGTGAGACAGCCTCTGATGAGATCTGTGTACGTTGGCAGACCAACGAGTTCTGGGGAGCAAAGTTCACAGTAGGTAACGTCAATGCGGAGAACGTTCCTAACTGGGGACAGTGGTACCAGATGTATAAGGTTATCAACCGTTGTAACCGTATGTTGGCTAATGTCGACAAGATTGCTGACATGTCTACCAATGATAAAGAAGACTATAAGGCAATGGTTCACTTTATCCGTGGTTATGCTTACTACGTATTGTTGCAGAACTGGGGACCTTGTCTTATTGTTAATGATGAGGTAATCTCTACCAGTGAGAAGGCCGAGTACTACGACCGTGAGCGTGCTACGATGGATGAGTCAATCGACTATATCTGTAATGAGTTTGCACAGTCACTTCCGGGTTTGAAACGTCCAAGTGAGCAGTCAACAGCCTACTTCGGTCGTCCAACAAAGGGTACTGCCTTAGCACTTATCGCACGTCTTCGCCTCTTGCAGGCTTCACCAACCTTCAATGGTGGTACTTACGCTAAGCGTTGCTTTGGTGAGTGGAAGCGTAAGAGCGATGGCAAGTATTATGTAAACCAGACTTACGACGCAAAGCGTTGGGCTGTCGCTGCAGCCGCAGCAAAGCAGGTCATCGACCTAAACTACTATACGCTTTACACAGTCGACGCTGATAAGGATAATCCATATCCACTCGACGCATCAGTTCCAACGGCTAAGTTCCCTGATGGTGCTGGTGGTATCGACCCATATCATTCCTTTGCTGATATGTTCAATGGCGAGGGTACAGCAAAGGTAAACCGTGAGCTTATCTGGGCTGATGAGTACTCTGGTCCTGTAATGACCTATTCTCGTCACTCATTCCCTGTTAACTATGGTGGATGGGGCGGTATGTCAGTACCTCAGCGTGTGATTGATTGCTTCTTGATGAAGGATGGTAAGAAGCCAGCAGAGTCTCCACTCTATGAATCCGACCTAACCAAGCACATCAATCAGAAGAAGTCTATCGGCGATTGTGACATGGCCAACGGAACACCATTAGCCTACGTAAACCGCTCAGCACGCTTCTATGCAAGCATTGGCTTCCCTGGTCGTATCTGGAAGATGAACTCTACCACCGATGGAAGTTATAACAACCAGACTTTCTGGTACTCTATTGATGACTCTAAGGCTGGTAAGAACGCAGCAGGTAACAACCCTAACGACTACTGTATCAGTGGTTACGTACCATTCAAGTACATCCACCCAGATGACTCTTGGCATGGTAAGGATGGTGCTTCGGTTATTCCTAAGCCATTCCCAATCATCCGTTATGCAGAAATACTGTTGAGTTTCTGTGAGGCCGACAACCATGTTCAAGGTTCAGAGAATGTGAAGACATGGGATGCAAACGGTCGTCTCGTAGACGTAGCAGTGACCCGTGACGAGGCAGCTATGGCCCGTTACTTCAATATGATACGCTATCGTGTGGGCTTGCCAGGTGTTGAGGCTGCTACACTCAGCTCTGAGAATGCTTTCGATGAGGTTATCAAGAACGAACGTCAGGTTGAGCTCTTCAATGAAGGTCATCGTTACTTCGACACACGTCGTTGGGGTACTTACTTCACCGAAGACGCTAACAGCTCTAATTGGCGTGGTCTTGATGTTTACAGCGAGAAGAAAGGTAACAACGATGGTCCATTCTTCAACCTCGTAACTATCAACGAACAGAATATCCGCGACCGTAAGGCTCTCCCACGAATGGTATTCCTTCCACTCATACATCGTGAGTTGGTTAAGAGCCCTAAGATGGATCAGAACCCAGGTTGGGATCGTTAATAACGTTAATATTGTAACTATTTATGAAAAAATACAAGTATATATTAGGATGTGCCTTGGCTGCTGTAGCATTGTCATCATGTAACAATTATGACTTTGAGCAGAACTTCTATCCTCACAAGGTAGGCTTGATGGCAGGTTCCAACCGTATCTATGACCGCACCACAGTAGAACTCTCTGCTGTGGAGCAGGGGACGGCTTCTGTCAAGTTAGTGGCTAACTTGAGTGGTTCACAGCTTGCCGACCGTGACTATCACGTGTCTATCGCTCATGACGACTCACTCTTCAATGCGTATAACAAATCAAACTTCGATATCGACAGTACTAAGTTTGCGCGTCTTCTCCCAGCCGACTGCTATGAAGACCCACAGATGGCGGGTACTATCCCAGCTGGGTCAAACAAGTGCTACTTTGATATCAAGTTGAAGAACCTTGGTACTCTGTCTCCTGACAGTGTCTATTTCCTCGACTACAAGATTGTCAGCCATGATGCAAGTGCAATCGCAACCGACAATAATAAGTTAGGTGTTCAGTTGAATCACGTACTGGTTAAGATTCTATGGAAGAACAATTACGGCTCAACAGCAGAGAATTGGAACTACCAGTTAGTATCTTCTCAGGTGACAAACGTTGAGACAAAGTCAACCACTCGACCTACCAATACTGTCCGTGCCTTCCCTGTAGCGGCTAATGCTGTTCGTTTCCTTGCTGGTGACGAGAAGTGGGATAACTACGAAAAGGCGCTCCATGACATTAATGTGAAGAGTATCGTTGCTACTATCGGTTCAAAGACTGTTACTAATCCTTCAGCTTACAACGTTACACTGAAGCCTTTCAAGCAGGACTCACTCGAGGTAGAGATGCTTACTCCAGTTGGTGAGTATAACAACACATTCTTGCTTAATGAGTTAGGTGGTAGTGCTTCAACCAATCCAACCTACTTTAAGGAGTTCCGCCTCCACTATCGTTATCGCGTGATGAAGAACGCTAAGCAGAGCGATGGAACATGGAAGGTTGGCCCATGGAAGGAAGTGTTAGCAAAGATGCGCTACCAGTATAACCCAAGAGCAGACAAACTTTAACCGTATAAATAACGACGAATAATGAAACTGAAGATTAATTTCCTATTCATACTGTCAGTGCTGTTTGTGGGGACATTAGGCCTCGCATCCTGTGCAGCTGACTATGACACAGACTTTACAAGCAAGGAGCTTGAGGTTCCTCATTCCTCCCAACGAATGATAGCATTCAATAAAGAGGGCGGTGAACAGCAGATTGTTGTAGAGACAAACGTAGCTTTGGAAGACTGGAAGGCGGAGAGTAATGCCGAGTGGCTCACTGTCACGAAGAATCCTGACGGTAAGGGCGTTACGGTTAAGGCTCCGGCTTACGATGGCTTCAAGGCTCGTGAGGCAAAAGTAACTATCTCTCATGGCGAGCGTGCATCCTATGAGATTAAGGTGTCACAGATGGGTTACGAGAGTGTTCTCCGTATTCCTGAGCAGAACCCATTCTTCAATCGTGAGGGTACGTTCTATTCTCTCCTTGAGAGTAAGGTGACAAGTATCGACGTACCAGTTGAGACCAACCTCCATCTCGACCATATCATTGTTCCTGACACAGTATCGTTTGTTCGCTTGGACACAACGAAGACCGTCAAAGAGAATGGTATTGTGAAGCTTCACTTCGACATGGATGCTAACACAACTGCCGAGACTCGCTACTGTACAGTTCGTCTGAAGAGTTCTGACAACTGGGATGCTTCTATCGAGTATGTCATCGAGCAGTCGGCTAAGGGCTATAAGGTGCGTCCTATCTATCCTATGGAGACGAAGGAGGCAGCCGTTGAGATGGTCGACCTCGGTCGTACTTATCGTGTACCATTCCAGCGTTCTACGGCTGATGGTAACTATGAGATTATCATCCCTGAGGAGGCTAAGAGCTGGCTTTCATCACCTAAGAAATATATCTCTGGTGCGGAGGTTGACTTCACTGCAACGCTCAACAGTACTGATAACGCACGTTCTTGTGATGTGGTTTGTAAGCCTTCTAATAGCAGCGCACAGCCTTTCACTATCCATGTGACCCAACAGCCGTTCCAAGACATCGTACCTACTGGTGTCAACGATGTGAACGTTACGCCTGGTAAGGGCCAGTTCACTGTGACATGGAAGGCTCCTGACGAGGTCAACTATGAGAAGGTTATCGTTAGAGCAAAGAGTAATATGCCGGGTGTACCAGAGTCAGTAAAGGAGGTAGCAGCGAACGAGACGTCTTGTGTTCTCAATGATGTCTTCAACTTTGCAGGCGACTATACCATCACTGTGACGACCCAGGGCCTCAGAGGTAAGAACACCCACGACCCTGCAACAGCTACTGCTCAGGCTAACGAGTGGTCTGAGTCTGTTGAGATACCGCTCACTGCGGCTATGGTATCAGCTAACTCTATGCAGCCAGGGCACGAGATTGGCGCTGCTGTCGATGGTAATAAGACTACTTACTTCCAGACGAAGAGCAACGGAAACACGAGCGATCCACGTCCTCACATTGATATTACGCTGAACGAAGGTATCAATGGTACGTTCTACCTTGGCTTCGATGAGTATAAAGTTAGCAGTAACGACCGCAACCCTAAGCGTGCTAATATCTACGCTTCATCAGATGTCATCACTGCTGCTACGCCTGTTTCAACACAGACAAACTACCGTTCTGCGAATGCTGTGAGCGAACCACTCGCTTACACAAAGACCAATGGTGCTACTATCACCCATATCCGCTTCGAACCTACACAGCGTAAGAATGGTTCGAATATCAATAATGGTGGTGGCTCATCTTACTGGTATCTCGCTGAACTCCACCTCTATGTTTATCACGATGAGGCTTGGAAGAAGGAGCAGTTAGGTCTCTAATCTCTATTTACCAACCTACTGGCATAGTCCCCCTATGCCAGTGGGTTGTCTTCGTTAATATACTATTCAGGTGATGTGCTACACCTTCGCACGAAAGGTGCGGGGCGTGAACACCACGGGTGCGGAGCCTCCGCACTGTCCTAAAAAGGGGTGAAAGCAAACTTGATACTTACCGAAGAGAAACCTAAAAAACAACTACTTATTAAATACATCTATGTTATTCGAAAGATTTTTACGCAAGAAGACACTCATGGCAGCACTGGCTCTGACCGCTGCTGTGCCAAGTGTTGCGAAAGCTTCGATGCTCTCTGCGGCGCCAACTGCTGATGGAGAGAATCAGAAACTCAAACCAGGAGTTTATTACATTGTTAATGACAAGCGTCAAAAAGGTACTGATCTTCATGTCTTTGTCGATGGTAAAGGCACCTTACATGGGCAGCATTATAGCAGTCCATCAACCGATTTCTCTGATCTCTTCTTACTACATGCTAAGGGCGACAGGTACACCATTCAGAGTCTGAAGGACGCTAAGTACGTTCAGAGTGTGGGTCAAAATAATGAGGTCTATAAGACAGCCGATGATGCTTACAAGTTCAGGATTATTTATCAGACAGAGTCAAGTGGGACAGGTAAGTCTTACTTCAATATCTATAATAGTAATGCTGAAGAATGGTGTTGGCACCTCGATGCTCAGAAGGATATCGTTCGTTGGTATCCTTTGAGAGACAATGGTATAACAGCACTCGGCCCAAGTGAGTTCCGCTTCGACCCTGTGACGACGCTTACAAACGAGCAGGTGCTTGCCCGTCTGGCTCAACTGACCAAGGTGGTAGACCCAACAAAGGACCTCACAAAGTATTATCAGATTGTTTCTGACACTTATGGCAGGGCGATGCGTGAGGACTTTATAGTTGGCGAATTGTCTACCTCGGGTTTTAACAGCAGTGATTACTCTTATTATTGGAAGTTAGAAAGGTTGGCTGACGGCCGCTACGTGTTCCAGAATGCCGTGACAGGAAAGTATATCGTTCCTCAGAATGGGCAGACAAGTCGCTCTTATACGACAGCTGAGGGGAAGGGCACTGGCTTTGACCTCCAACGTAACACGGACGATCCATACGTGTTGGCTTTCGAGATGGTCGATGCCAATAATGTTGGTATCCATTGTGCGGAGAGTCAGGGATACCATCCTGTTGGCTGGTACACGCACAACGAGGCTAATAAGTGGGTCTTTAAGGAGGCTACACTCGACCCTGCTAAGCTCAAGGAACAGCAGGATGCTTACAAGACTCGTGTCGACTTGACCAAGAATGTGGATGTCTATGCTGAGAAGGTGGCTAAGTATTTCACTAACAGTGCCGCTACGGAGGTTACTGCCGCTACTAAGGCGATGACTGATGAGGCGTTGAAGGCTCAGATGACTACCGAGGGTGTGCCACAGGGACTACAGGAGGTTGTGTTGAAGATAAAGAACCAGAGCTGGACAAGTTATCCAAGTGGTCGCAACTGGGAGAAGCTCTTCCGCATCGCTGACTATAAGGTTTACAGCGAGAATAACTATGGTGCTTGGGCGCGTTCAATGGGTATCGGCTACGATTATGGTAGTATGACGAACCCAACAGGTATCACGGCTCGTGATGGCGAGGACCTCTTCATCTTCCTTGGCGATGATATTCCACAGAATGCAACGGTACAGATCGAACTCGTACCATTGGGTACACGCAGTGCTGGCAAGTACTATAGCTTGAAGAAGGGCTTGAACATTATCCTCAATCAGGGCGAGAACAACGTGTTTGTTAACTATATCGGTCGTACCTTCAACAACGGTAAGTCTCTCAAAGACTATAAGCCTATGAACATCCACATCGAGGGTGGTAAGGTGAATGGATACTTCGACCTCACTAAGGGTAACACCAATGAAGACTGGCAGACAATGCAGTCTGACGGCCTTGTATGGGCTAAGGCTTTCAATATGAAGGGCGAACTGGTTGTTATGAACATGCCTGGTGCTGATTGCAAACGCTATACTCCTGTTCACATGAAGGAGTTGGTTGAAATCTGGAACAGCATCGTTCAGCGTGAGGACGACCTCATGGGCTTCCGTGCTGCTAAGCGTGATAAGTGCAACAACGTGCTCAATGCGACTGCTGTCGACCATGGTTATATGTATGCTACGACCGGTGGTACCTATTATAACTACAACACTTTGGCTGATGTACTCAACTATGATAAGGTGAAGTGGGGCAATGGTACACTCTGGGGTCCTGCTCACGAGTTCGGTCATAACCATCAGCAGCTGTTTAATACGGCTGGTATGACGGAGATTTCGGTCAATATGTACTCTAACATGGTGATGTTTACTTCGGGTCGCGTAACCAGCCGCTCTGAAAACTGTTCTTATACAGATGTTGATGGTAAGAAGTATGATGGGGTTTGCGAGAGTGCTGTCTCAACCTATGCTGACCGCTTTGCTAACAAGAAGAAGTGGTTTGAATATGGCACATGGGGCACAACGCAGATGTACTACAAGCTCTATATGATGTTCCATGCGACTGGTCTTGATGATCAGTTCTGGCATAATTGCCTCGATTATCTCCGTAAGAACCGTCTTGAAGGACAGGGTACAGCCAACTGTCAGGGCCAGAACGACTACTTACTCTTTGCTAAAGCGTGTTGTGTAGCAGCCAAGCAAGACCTTTCAAGCTTCTTTGAAGCATGGGGACATTTCTATGATGTGAACGGATCTGTCATCGGTGACTACAGTAACACAACCATGTACACCACAAGAGCACAGTGGAATGAGGCGAAGAAGTTCATGCAGAAGTTCCCTAAGGGGCCTGCGAACAATATGATCTTCATTGATGATCATATCCGTCCTACCCCAGCTATCTATCCTAATGCGGCCCCTGGCACAATGCGTCAGGACTTCAATGGTGCCGTACGCATTGGTTCTATGGGCGACTTCGGTTCATGGGACCAGTTTAAGAAGGATAGTCTCGGACAGGGCTGGGCTGTTGTTAAGGAAGAGAAGACCGTTAATGGCCGTCGCACCTATACTATGGAGGCTAAGAACAGCCACGTGGTAGGTTTCAAGATCTACGATAGTAAGGGTAACCTCATGTACTTTGCGAACACCAAGACATTCACTATTCCTAAGAAGGTGATGGAGGCTGCAGGGAATAACATCCAAGTTAAGGTATGTGGCTCAGACGGTTCTGAGGTTGACCCAGGTACTGTTCCAACAACAGGTATCAAGACCTTCTCAGCTCAGGCTAACGGTGGTAAGGTCGATGTTTATAGCATCTATGGTGCCCTCCTTCGTAGTAAGGTGAACCCAGAGACAGCCCTCGAAGGCCTACCTAACGGCATCTATATCGTTGGTGGCAAGAAGGTTGTTGTTGGTAAATAAGCCGAGATGAGAGGGGAGAATAGGGTAGAGTAGCAAAGGTAGAGTAGGGTAGAACCACAAAACCTACCCGCAGCTGGTGGCAATCATCATCCCCCACCAGCTGCCCCTCGCCCCACCAGCTGTCTCCTTACCCCTCATCCCTTATCCCCCCTCCCGTTTTCAGCGGACCGCTTCCCAATCCACAGCGGTCCGCTTTTTTGTTTCCATCAGTCCGCTTTTTAGTTTCCAGCAATCTTCTCTCCCGTCCCCTTCGGTCTGCTTCCTCGTTCCCTTTGTTCCGTTTCTTCGTTCCTTTCAGTCCGCTCCTCCGTTCCCTTTGTTCTGCTCTTTCGTTCCCTTCGTTTCGCTTCTTCGTTTCTTTCGGTCTGCTCTTTCGTTCCCTTTGTTCCGCTCTTTCGTTCCCTTTGTTTCGCTTCTTCGTTTCTTTCGGTTCGCTCTTTCGTTTTCTTCGGTCCGTTTCTTAGTTTCTTTCGGTCTGCTCTTTCGTTTTCTTCGGTCTGTTTCTTGTTTCTTTTGGTCCGTTTCTACGAGGCACTGCCTCGTAGTCAGCTCTTTTCCCTCCTCATCCTCTCTCCCCTTTTGTCAGTTATTTTCGCTTCTCTCAAATCCGACACACGTCTTTCAACGTTGGAGACCATGCCCTTCAACGTTCGAGACAACGCCCTTCTTGCCCCAAGAACACGCCCTTCAACGTTCAAGACCACGCCCTTCTCCTCCCGTCTCCGTATCTGCTTGGTTTCGTGTTAGTTGCAAGTTCCGTTTCACATCCTTCCTTCCTCCCTGCGTAGTGGCTTTCGTGTGCGTTCTTGTTAAGTTTTTTCATACACCTAAGAGACTCGTTGGTTCTTTTTTCTCTCACAGATTTTCACAGATGAACAGAAGCCTTTCTGCGAACAGGGGGAACCCACAAACGTCTGCAAGCAGACGACAGATATCACAGAGCGTTATAGCTATATATCACAGAACGTTACACCCATCATTAGTTGTAACGGTCTGTGTTATCGGTTGACTTAATGTCTCTGTGCGTCTTTGTGTGTTCTGTTCTTCTGTGTAGTTCTGTGAGAGAAAGAACGCCCTCTGTTACTTTCCTCCGTTCCTCTGTTACTTTGTCTCCCATCTCAAGCAACTTGTTCACCTGTCTACTCGTCCACCTGTCAACTTGCCTCGTTACCCTGTCTTAACCATACCCTGTCCCCCCATACCCTGTCCCCTGTTCTCTTAATATTTTCTACTATCGTCTCACAATAATCTTACTACCCCATCCGTTAGTATCTCTGGGGGTATCATGTCCCCCACAGATAGAAATGTTAAAACCTCAATACTCAAACCTCTAACTCCCATGTTCGACGTTTTGTCACTTGCGTTCTGTGCTTCATGCCCAAAGTTAAAAGTCCTGAGAACAACCCTTGTAATCCTCTCGTTCGTAAGTCTTAGCCATCCCGCTGAGGCCTCTGTTGCCTTGTCTGATAGCCTACGGCACACATCCTCCATCGCAGTAGACGACAGCGTGGGCGTGACGGCAGACACATGTGCCGTGGCCGACACGGCAGCTACGGTCAGACAGGCGTGTGAGAAGGTAAGATACAAGAATGACACACGCCTCGACAGGGTCGTCTACACCTGTGCACCCCTTATCCTCAACGGACTTCTCATGCGTAGCGAGAGCAAGCGATTTCGTGGTCTGCGGAACGACTATATACCACGTTTCGACAGACGATTAGACAATTACACGCAGTATCTCCCAGCTGCCGTCATGTTAGGACTCAAGTTAGGAGGGGTGAAGGGAAGGAGCAGTTGGGGGCGCATGCTCGCCTCTCATGCCATGTCGGTAGCGTTGATGGCAGGAATTGTCAACGCCTTGAAATACTCGGCACAGGTAGAGCGACCCGACGGAACCGACCTCCGTTCGTTCCCATCTGGTCATACCGCCACCGCCTTCATGACCGCCACCATGCTCAATAAGGAGTATGGTTATCGGAGTCCATGGATAGGTATTGGAGCCTACAGCGTAGCCGCTGCGACTGGTCTTATGCGTATGGCAAATAACAAACACTGGTTGAGTGATGTGATGACAGGGGCTGGCGTGGGCATCGTAGCCACTGAGATGGGTTATTATCTTACTGATCTTATCTTTAAGCAACGTGGGTTGAACAAGGCTACAACGGAGGAGACGTTTGAAGAGAAGTATCGTCCCTCGTTCATCGGACTGAATTTTCTTATCAACGAACCGCTGGGGAAGTATCCTGATGGGAAGGGGTCGCATGTTAAAGTGTCACGTGGTTGTACGTCAGCAGTGGAGGGTGCGTATTTCTTCAACCCCTATGTCGGTGTTGGTGGACGGTTCTCAGTGACCCGCACATCGGTTATCGTCGATGGTGTCAAGGCCGAGGATAATGTCTTCGATACGTGGAAAGTAGGCGGTGGTGCCTATTTCTCTTATCCGCTAACGTCCCGCTGGCTCCTTGGAAGTAAACTCTTAGCCTCGTCAGTGTTCTATCCTAATATACAGTTGACGGACGAGTTGATCGATTCGCGCCATGGCATGGGTCTCGGAACAGGTCTGTCACTGATGTTCAGAGCACGCCAGCATTACAGTGTTCGCTTCTTGGTAGATTATAACCTCCAGCCTTATCGTGCCTTAGGAAAGCATACTTGCTTCCATTCCTTAGAGTTAGGCTCCTCGTTTGTCGTGAGCTTTTAGGGGACAGCTGATAGTGGGCGCAGGCCGTCGCCAGCGGTTCCTGCCCTTGTTCCCAGCCTGCCCCTGCTCCCGTTCCCAGCCTGTCTTCCCTCCGTCTCCACCTGTCCCCTGTCCGTTCCCAGCTGCCCCTGTCCTACGAGGCAGTGCCTCGTAGGCTTCGACCTCAGCCGCCCCTGTCTTCCTTCCCGGTTTTCCCTCCTCTCCTCCCCCTGCCCTTCTAATTTCCTCTCCCACCCGAAAATAATTGTCATTAAATTTGTTTTACGTATTTTAATTTTATATCTTTGGCCCGAATAAACAATCAGAAACATAAAAACCTAAGGTGATTAATGATTTCGACGGTGGTCAGTGAGATAGAAGACGGATAGTTATATTCGTGTCGCTAAGCCTTTACGTGCCTGTCGTAATACTACTTGAGAAAGAATACAGACAATTTTTACCAATATTAATGCTATACACAATGATCAGAAAACTGTATCTTGCAATAAGCTTAGCGCTATGCTTGGCTGTTGCACCCCAGACCCTCTATGCACAGAAGGGCAAGTCAAAGACTGCAGTATGTAAGCTGAATGAGACCCAAAAGGAGAAACAGCTGTTTGCTTATGGTTTCTACAAAACCTATATGAACAGCCTTATCTATTCTCAGCTCTCAGACCTTTACATGGTGATTGCAAAGAAGTTTGTTAGTCCATCGGTCATGAAGAAGAGTGTTGATATGGACGCTGATGTCCTTATCGATGCGCAGGACTGTATTGAAGAAAATATACGAACACTGAAGGTTGTACCGCTGAATAATGATTGGCTCTGCGTCTCTTTTCTGTGGAGTTCACCTTATAAGAATGTGGGAACAAAGCGCACGGTGGTATATATTAAGGTGAAGGAACAGGGCAAGTCGTTCGTTATCGAAGATGCTACAACGAAGAAGCCTGACTTGAGAAAGTAGTCTTCTGTAATTGAGAATAATTAAGACAATTGCCTTATTAACTTAATACATTATGGTTATGAAGAAAGATCTCAGAACAAGACTTGTGTCATTCTTCGGCTCAAGAGGGATGAAAGCTGTCTGTATTATCCTTTTACAACTCCTTTGTGTACCAACTGTTTGGGCACAGGTGACAGTAGAAGACCTTGATACCGTAGAACTTTTCAAAACGTTCCCACCCACGATAGAGGGCAAGTGCGAACAGCAGAACATCAGACTTAACATCAAACAACCTTACAAACTGATAAGGAGTAGGGGATACGTACCCAGTCAACTGCCTTGTGACACTAAGGGGTGTATATTTAGACATATTATTGCTCAATCGGATGCCAGTATCGTTCATCAAGATAAAGACTGTGAGCTCTATTTGAAGACATCGATTAGGAGTGTGGACAGTGGGGCTGACCTCACACCGCTCCCTACGGGTGGAAAGATAAATATGGACATCTACAGCGATATTAAGTGCGACCTGAAATGGCAGGTGGATAAGATGTGTAAAGTTGCTGAACCGTGTGAGGTTGACGAAATAAAGATGCTTGTCACTGACTATCCAGCCTCTCTTGCCAAGCAGTACTTTAATGCTGACTATATGCTGATGTATCCTATTGACACAAAACAACAGGAGTGTAGGGATAAGTTCACCCGTGCTCGTTGTGTTGTGATAGGTAAGGATTATAGATTTGTCTTTATGTATTTCTTCTTAACGGACGATAATGCAAAAGACCTTAACAAGTATCTTGCTCAGCTGAAGGGGATGATATGGTTCAATTAGTGGGCGCTCCTCGGGTAATACGGATGGGGCTGAATCACGCTCACTGTGCTCTTGTTGGTGGGATAAAAGAATGATAACCGCAGCTGACGATGCTGACCTGAACGCACAGGGAGGCCTGTCGGCGCATAAACTGATACACAAGAAAGGATATAGAGAAATAATGTTATAGAAAAAGAGAAGGAGGGTTGTTGATAATCACTGTCCCTCTCCACTGTTCCCTTCGGTCTTTGACGGATGGGACGGAGAGGGCAGAGGTGGGTCTTCCTCTCCACCCTAAGCAGGGTGGAGGGGAGTCTTCAAGAGAAAAGCAGAGCGACATCTCATTGGAACAAGTTGTTTTTTAATTATTAACTTCTAATCTAAGTTTGAATATGAAGAGAATTAAGAACATTTGTTATGCTTTTCTTTTAGCATTCTTGTTTTGCCTTCCTACATGGGGACAAAATGATGTGAAGATTACAAGGGTGGGGAAACTCATTCAAGAGTCCCTCCCTTCAACTTGGGAGCGCGACACCTTCATGACCTACTACATTGCTGCAGATGCGGATAGTACAGAACGTTTTATCAAGGAAGGAAACTGGAAGCCTGCCTATGAGAAACGATATACACCTTACAATAATGTGTCACTACCTTTAATCGACGAATGCTTTGCTGAGTCCATAAGTGCGGTTCTTACAGAAGAACAAAAGAAACTCTTAAACCTCATTGGAAAGAAAAGTAATATTATGTGGTCTAAGTTCTATGTCTTTATAAATAGCAAGAAGAGGTTTGTAAAGATAAAAATGATGAGCAGCACAGCGAAGTACTTAACCCATGAGCAGATTTATGAGATTCTGAGACTATACTCTAAATGTAAGCTGCCAGTGCACCCTGTCGTAGGAACCTTTAAAGAGAAAGAATACTATATAACGGGTGCTTCGGTTTTCAAGATAAAGTAATGCTACGGACAGAAGGCCTATCAGCATCATAAAAGAATGATAACTGCCGTTGACAATGGTCCTCCCTGAACGCACAGGGAGGCCTGTCGGTGCATAAACTGATACACAAGGAAGGATATAGACAAGCGCATGGAGGACTCGGTAATCACTCTCCTCTCCATTCGAAGAGGGGCTGGGGGTAAGGTCTGCTAAGCTACTCGTTTATACATAAATAGCATAAAATGAATATTAGAAATATTACATTGAAAGACAAGCTCTTAGTGATATTAATCCTTATCAGCACTGCAATACCATGTATAGCACAGTCGGGAAAGCAAAACTACACAAGGGCGTATGACTTAGACTTTAAGATGGTACCAGACTCTTTGCGCCCCTATCGCTGGATAGAGAACGGTGCCTTTGCGCTCTACACAATACCTTGGGATGTTAAAGGACCAATGCGAACGTTGTACACAAGGCGGTATATAAAGGAAATTCCAATTGTAGACAGATTAAGAACGGAGATCTCTCATAGAATCCTCTTGCCCCACGACAATCTTAAAGAGGGTGTGGTAGGCCTTGAATGTAAGGGGAGTGGACTAAAGCGTGTGGTCCTAACGCTGCAAGCGATTGATGAAGAAGAG
Source organism: Prevotella sp. oral taxon 313 (assembly GCF_003043935.1). Taxonomy (NCBI): domain Bacteria; kingdom Pseudomonadati; phylum Bacteroidota; class Bacteroidia; order Bacteroidales; family Prevotellaceae; genus Prevotella; species Prevotella sp. oral taxon 313. The sequence goes on along the minus strand of NZ_PYXE01000001.1, from coordinate 404,780 downwards.
AAGGTGGTGGCAACAGGTTCATTCATCTGTAAGCCTGACTCTGTCCTCAAAACATATTCGACACATATTAACCTGACTAATGCGTCTTCATTGAATATAGGTATCAACGTCTTAGGCGAGGAGAGGAAAGATGCGTATATCGCCTTCTCAAAACTGAAGGTGACACTTGATAATAAGCCTATCGACGATTATCCCGTTAGGACACTTGCTCCTTTGAGGGTGGAGGGTGGTCTCAACCTTATTCGTGAGGACAGTAATCATTGTTTCGACCTGGCACAGATAGACGGACTTAGAGACAAGCGAATAATTGGTTTAGGAGAGTCTTTACATGGTAACTCTGACGTTAAAAGCTTTGTTACCAGACTGATTGAAGCGTCTGTCAAACGGCATGATTGTAGATTGGTCTTGATGGAGTTCCCCTTAGGGAAATCACTCTTCTTTAATCGTTATATACAAGATGACAGCTTCACAATGGACTCCTCCTTGATACCACACCCAACAGTAAGTACACTCTTAAACGTACTTAGGACTTATAATCGGGGTAGGGCAGATAGTGATAAGGTGCGGTTGTTTGGTATTGACTATACACATCAAAAGACGATAAGTATGTCGTCTACCCTCCATCTGTTTGATTTCATCGCTGCACTAAATAAGGAACAACACATCCCAGAGGCTGACAGACTCGCTGTAATGATAATGAAAGATAAACTGGCTGACGCTGTCAATTATCTTGATAAGCACCGTGCGGAAATAGCTAAGCTACTTTCAGATGACGAAATGGCCTGTTTTGACTTTATCTTAAAGCTGAATGTACAGCATCAGCAGACTCCTTCTATTGAAAGGTTTGTCCAGCGTGACTCTACGATGGCTCTCTGTGCGAAGTTCTTAATAGATAGGTGTGCCAAAGATAAGCGTGAGAAGGTGTTTATCTATTCCCATGCTGCACATGTAAACCCCGTGTCGACCTATCCTGCCGTACCTTGCTTGCCTATGGGAAGTTATCTGCGAAAGGCGTATGGCGACGACTATTGTCCCTTACTCCTCGTCACAGAAGGTGGCGATGCGATTGCGACAGATATAACATTCGGCATGAAGGACGCTGCAATAAACAAAGCACCAGCTAATAGTTTAGAGTATTGTCTTAACGCTTCGACCGATGCTTCTGTCTATCTCCCCATGACTCCTGCTTTCAACAGACTGATACCGATACGCTTTAAGGGTGCCTATCATGTCTTACAAGAGTTCTTCCCAATCAATGTGTATCAACGGTTTGGTGGCGTCTTCTTCGTGAAACACGATGAAAAGAACAATGTCCATATTCATCAAACGAGCTTGGAAGATGGTAGTAAACAGGCAATAACGAACATGAAACAGCGAAAACAGCTCCTTAAAGAGATGGAGGACAGATTAAAAACCATGGAGAATAAGTAATTTGTCGTAGATAGCTTAATAAAAAGCCCTCCCCCCTGTTTGTATGGAGACACTTATGGATTACCACCCTTAGCAGCAAGGGTAAGGCTGCTACTCACCAACGTGGCCAGTGCGTTTGAGGACACCCCATGTCTGCAGCTCGCCCTTAATTGCTTTGAGATAACTCTTGAAGAGGACGTAATACATAATCCAACGATAGAAGAAACGTTGCGGGATAACCCATAGGAGTACCCATAACCGCTCGCCTTCAAAGATGTAAGCCATGATAGACACACTTGCGTCAATGAGAAGGAAGATGAGATAATAGAAGAATATCTGCAAGGCATTGCCAGAGAAGAGACCTATGAGCATCAGTACATCTGCCAATGGTGAGAACGTTGGGATGATATACTGAAAGATAAGCATATTAGGCATTGCCCATAGTCCGAAGCCCTTCTTCGATGGAGAGAAGAGTGAGGAGCGATGTTTCCAAAAGGCTTGCATCACTCCAAAGCACCAACGAATACGTTGCTTAACAAACTGGCGGAGTGTCTCAGGGGCTTCTGTCATTGCCACAGCATAGTTCTCGTTCTCAATGATGTAACCATGTTCGTTGATACTCATCGTCAGGTCGCAGTCTTCTGCTAAGGTGTCAGTGGTAAATCCTCCCACCTCTTCAATCACCTCTTTACGGAATGCACCGATAGCACCAGGTACAACGGTAATGGCATTGATGTTAGAGTAAGCCATGCGATCAAAGTTCTGACTGCTGGTGTATTCAATAGCTTGCCAGTAGGTGAGCATATTCCTTTGGTTACCCACCTTCACGTTTCCTGCCACAGCACCAATGCGTTTATCCTTGTCGGCAATGAAGTGCTTCATCAGTCTACTTACGGCATCCTGCTTCAGCTGAGTATCGGCATCAATACAAACCACATACTCTGAGCGACAAGCAGCGATACCATAGTTCAGTGCCGAAGCCTTACCGCCATTCTTCTTAGCAAGTACAGTAACCTTATCATCGGTATCGAAAGCCTCACGCACACGTTCGAGGGTATGGTCTTTACTACCATCATCGACGAAGTAGATATGTAGGTTCGGATAGTCTTGTTGCTTGAGCGTAGTGATGGTGCGCACGATATTCACCTCTTCATTATATCCCGGTACGATGATAGAAACAGCTGGTGCCGTAGCAGCATCAATCGGTGCATAGTTGCGTCGGTTCTCTGCTCGTTTCTCTCTGAACGTCAACACGTACATGAATACGAGGCGCATCATACCCAAGACAAGGAATACAAGGAAGAGAGCCGTGAGGAAGTCGGATACATGATAAATCATCTCTGCCAGCCAAAGGTTGGTTTGCATGGCATAGTAAGCCTTTCCCTTATTGATAGCAGGCATCAGGGTTTGCTTATTCATCCCTAAGTATTGTTCCAAAGAGATGAACTGATAACCTTCATGTTGTAGGGTCTCAATGATACGAGGGAGGGCTTCAATCGTAGGTTTACGTGTGTCACCACCCGCATCATGGAGCAAGATGATATGTCCGTCTTCATGGTGCACACCATCGATGACACGTTGGTAAATCTGGTCAGCCGTTACGCCTTGTTGCCAGTCATTAGGGTCGATAGACTCACCCACAAAGAGGTAGTTGCGTCGACTTGCCACTATCATTGGCCATATCTCCTCATGGTCTGTCGGGTCGGCATCGGCATTGTATGGAGCACGGAACAGGATTGTACTATGTCCTGTGACGCTCTCTATCAACATTCTTGTCAACTTCAACTCAGCATAAGAGCGGTTGTCGGAGTTCTCAATCATGTTATGGTGGGTGAAGGTATGGTTGCCGATAGTGTGCCCGGCGTCATATACTTGCTTCACCAAAGGCAGGTTCTTCTCCATCTGCAGTCCCACCATGAAGAACGCAGCAGGTACATTATATTTCTTCAGCGTACTCAGCACGGTAGGTGTCCAGCGGCTGTCTGGTCCGTCGTCGAAGGTGATAACGAGTTGTTTATCCTTACATTTACCAAGTCGTTGGATGGTATATGTTGACGGAAGGGAGTGATAATACTCCTCAGAGATAAGGCGGTTATCCTTATCTATAGTCACTGATATATTTCCAGGGTGCGGCTCCGTAGTCACTTCCAGCACCTCTCCAGATCCAACGAAATTAACATCATCGGTGCCGTTAAGCTGCATCAGCTTCTTAACAGACATCCTTGCCACATTCTCCCACGACATATCCTTACCGTAGAAGCGCCATATACGTTTGTCTTCTGTGCCCAAACGCCACAGACCATAGCCTGCGAGATGATATTCAGCACCAAAGCGCATGATATTAAAGGTGGTCGCTGCATCAGTAAAGAACACCTGATGAATCTTTCCATCATCAGTGTTTTGATACGAGAAGTTAACGTTGTAGGTGTCATCATCGAACTTTACCTTTGCTCCTGCATCCAGTGCGGTAGCCATTGTTTGGTCGAATGATACCGTCGAAGCCGTTTCCCCATTAGGCCAGTCATATCCGTAAGTTGCCATACCGAGTACTATCTTGTCATTCGGGACGTTCTTAGCCGCCCAGTCGGTAGCTTTCTCCACCCAACGTTGCGAACTGACAGCTCCTGGCTGGCTCCCCATATTATGTTCATCGTAGGCCATGAGGAAGAGATAGTCGTTATACTTAGCCAGTTCCTGCATGTTATAATCCTCGTTGAAAGGTGCTACAGCCTGTGTTACATAGAGTCCATTTGCATGGAAAACACGTGCGAAGTCTTTGACTAACTCAACGAGGAGGTCGTTGTCTTGTATGTCGAGTTCCTCTAAGTCAAGGTTGATACCTGCAAAACCATAATGTTTACATTTCTTGACCATCTCATTGATGAGTGCTGTACGCTTCTTCCTATCACGCATGATACGTCCGATACCTTCTGGATGGAAGTCGGAGTTGTAGTTATTCGTGAGCATTGGAAGGATAGGAATACCAGCCTTACGCATCAAGCGCAGCGCCTGCTTGTCAAGCCTATATTCCACCTTGTCGGTCTTAGGATTGATAAAGAACCACTCAGGCAACACCATATTCAGGTGTCGTATATTGTTCTTCAGAGAGATGTAAGCGTGCTTATCCCAGTTAACATACCATGCCGAGCGCACACCAATCCGTGGGTCGTCCCACTCCCGAAAGTATTTCTGCGTCAGACTGTCCGCCTTCCCCACAAATCGTTGCTTCTTGATGGTAGCTTTCGCATAGTTATTATGCATCTTCTTCTCCTTGAAGAAGTCACGAAACGACTTATAGAGTGTTGCCGTCTTGTTGTCCTTGGTATAAGGAGATGAGGCTGACACCGCATTTCGATAGTCGTGATGGAAAGGCATCTGCGGGCTACCCTCCAAGGCAAACATTGCTAAGAAAACGATTCCAAAGAGTGAGAGAATCGTAAGGACTACACGTAGGGTCCACTTAAAATAACTCCAACGCTGACGGGAGTCTGTCTGAAATACTTGCTTGCTCATTGTCTTGTCTGTTATCTGAAAGCAATTCTTACTGTCTATAAGAGAATGTCTTATAAACGTCCTTTGTATCTTTTAGCATGCAAAAGTACAATAATTCTTATAAAAAGAAACATTTTGGGGGATAATTATTGGGTGGTGGGTGTTGGGTGTTGGGTGGTGAGTGTTGGGTGGTGATGAATTGTTGTGATGGGCGATGAAGGGTGGGGGAGGATTTTAGCCTTTGATTCTTTTGAATTATGAAGGGGGTGATGGTGCCAAAGAAAAGGAGGAATTATTACAGCTTATATACGAGTTTTTTTTATAATTAAGTTGCTGTCACTTTTAACATTTCGTGTAACCCTACTGTGAGTGAATGGGTTAGACAAGGTTATAGCGTGACAGATATGACAGGAAAGTTGTTTTTTGTTTTTTCACCTGTCGATGGTTGCCTGTCCTACTTCAAGGGGTTTTATTGCTGCGAGGTGGTCTTTTCCTCTTTTGTTTCCTAATCTCTTCGGCCTTGCTCTGTCTGCTTTGCTTGTGGGGTAAAGACGGTCGATTTGTTCCACCTTATATATTATAAGGAAATGAGGGGATATAATATAAGAAAACAAGAAAAAGTCTACTATAATTGCACATCGCCTTTGATGTAAATCAAGAATTAACTGATAGATTGTTATTTTTTGCTGTTTAATTTTGATGATATGTGTATTATTCCTACCTTTGCATTGTAATTCAAGAGCGACATAGCTGATTACAAGGTTTAGTCTTTTACAGGTATTGAAGATTGCTCAGGATTATTCATGTTAGAAAGAAGATTTGTTTAGGTTAGTAATAGATTTAGGTTTTTAGTTATATTTTAGGTAAAGATTGAGAAAAATCAGCGTCGTGAGACGATGGTAATTCGGAGATAACGGTGGAGCTAACGCTCTTCCGTTTTTTTTGTGACTAAGTTAACGAGGGACAGGGTAACGATGTAAGTTAATAAGGTTGACGAGTAGACTGGTGAACAAGTTGTGTGTGAAAGAAGACAAGGTAACAGATGAACAAGTTCGGAGAGTAACATGGCGAGTTGACAAGTTGACGAGTAGACTGGTGAACAAGTTGCGTGTGTTAGAAGACAAGGTAACAGATGAACAGGTTCGGGGAGTAACAGGGCAAGTTGACAAGTTGACAGTTGACGGGTGAACAGGTTGCTTGTGAAAGAAGACAGGGTAACAGATGAACAAGTTCGGGGAGTAACAGAGAGGTAAAGATGGGATAGTTATATAAATAAGAATGTGATGATGATAAATATAAGGCTATTCTAATAATATAATAAGGTTATAGTGATAATACAAATAAGGCTATGCTGATAGTACAAAAAGGGCTATGGTGATAGTACAAATAAGGTTCTTCCGTTAAATGTGTGGACGCTTTTCGTAGTGCTTTAACGTAAGAGCCAAAGTTACTCATTAAACAAAAATATGGCTGAGACAGTCAACTATCTATCCTATTTTCATCCTCTTTCATTGAAAATCTTTTCGTTTTAAGACTTCGAAAATCTGTAGATAAGGGGTTGAAAAATCATTACATAATTTCAAGGAAAATACCTATAACTAACGACAAAAATACACACATGAAGCAGGTTTGCAATCAACAGGATATCAATTAGTTACCAGGTGTAAAGTAAAAGGTGCTTAGTTGGACTTCAAAAGGGCGTTAGCAAGGGTCTTAAAGAGCATCTTCTGCAACCCAAAAGGGCGTCTTTTAGAAGCCAAAAGAGCATGTATTGGGTCTGAGCTGTATAAAAATAGTTTACAAACATGATTTAATAAGGGAATAAGCAGGTTATTGACGACAGATAGACATCACACCTAATTACATTTATGGTTCTGCGGGATTTAGTGTGAATTAACATGCCGTATCCCGCATTAAGCGGCACGAAATTCGTATCTTTGTAGTCAGTATGAAGAAATCAAGACCATCGGCAGAGGATATGGTACTGCTGAACGCTATCGGATAGCGATTCTATTCTTCTATGGTGGTCTAGGCATATGTTAACTCACACTAATTATAGTAGAACCACAAAAAAATTGATATGCTGGTGTCCTACAAATCAGATTTAGTCCGTATTCAGAAAACGCTACGGCTGATTATTAAGTACTTAGCAAACCTGAAACCCTCAAAAAATACTGAAAATTTATGAAAAATAATTATGCCCGTTAAACTTGGGTTAAATGGTAAGTAATCAAAACAAAAGAAACAGATTTTTGTTCACTTCTGTGCTATTTGTTATACCTGAAATGTTAAAAAAGTCTTTTTTTAATAGGATAACATATATATTCTTGCATATTTCTGTAGATTTTGTATATTTGCAACGTATTAATTAAAAACAATATTTATGGAAAATTCAAACATTATTTTGTTGAAGAGTGGTGTTAACTCAGATGTTAACATTCTAGAACCCGAGGAGCAGGAAAATATTCTTGGTGGTGCAACCAAATGTGATCAAGGTTATAGACACAGTCTTTTGTATGGAACTAAATGCGATTGTGGATATGATAATGGACATGTAAGTCAACCACCAACTTCGAATAATACACAAGTCGGCTCTCAAAAACCATAGTTTTTAATATAATTCACTTACTAAAGCGTATTATATTCATTACTTAGGTCTATATTTACTATTATTATCCATCATCTTATGATGGATAATAATAATAGGTTCTTTTTCACTTGTTGTTTATGTAAATTATGTATGAAAATATCTAAATTCAATGTTATAAACACTTGCAATAATAGCACATTTATTTATAATACTTTGACAACAGGATTTGTCAAAATGGAAACAAAGCAATGGTTTTCTATATATGAAAATATCAAAAAGAAAGGCAATGTTATTGAAGATAAAGTATGTGCTATTTTGCAGAATGCTGGCATCTTAGTAGATGATGATTATAATGAACTAAATGTTTATAAATACAAGTGTTATAGCAGCATGTTCCAAAACTCTTCGCTGATATTATCAATAGCCCCAACGATGAAATGTAATTTCAATTGTTTTTATTGTTTCGAAGACGGTAAAAAAAACATTGGCTTAATGTCCGATGATATTGAAAGTAGACTTATTAAATTTATATCTTTACATAGACAGCAAGAAATTCATATTACATGGTTTGGAGGAGAACCTTTACTTGGTTTTGATAGAATTTACTCAATTTGTAAGCATTTAAGACAATTAAAAATTAAGTTTGCGTCTGATATGATTACAAATGGTAGTTTGTTAAATGAGTCTATTATACAAAAATTGGATATTTTAAATTTAAAATATATTCAAATTAGTCTTGATGGTATTGCAGAAACTCATGATAAACGTAGGATATTTAACAATGGGGCACCTTCTTTTAATCTAATCATTGAAAATATTAGGAAATTAGTATCATTAACAGATATTCCACTAAGCATTAAGGTTACGATGGATCATACTAATCCTACTTCGCTTAGCGATATTACAAATTATTTCAATAATAATTTTTCAGAATATCTTAGAAAGGGACAAATAGCAATCAGTCATAATTATGTACGTGATCGTACAGATTTTGATAAATCGGGAAATTGCTTTACGCATGAAGATTTATTAAAGCAAGACCAAGATGCACTTAGGAATAAAGAGAAAGCATTAGTATATCCTGAACTTCCAAATTTAGCCATGCCATGTATGTTTAGATGTAAAAATTCATTGGCAATAGATTCTAAAGGACATATATATAAGTGTCTAGAACATTTAGGAGTTCCCAATAATAAAGTTGGAGACTTGGCAAAAGGGACTCTATCCCTTGAAAAATTATCAGAAACAATGTTTGGTCACAACCCTTTTGATTCTGATGAATGTGTCAATTGCAATGTATTTCCTATATGTGGAGGAGGTTGTCCCATTGATAGAAATAAGAATTGGGGGAAAAATAAAAAATACTGTTCAATGTATAAAAGGAATCTATCAGAAATCCTTCCAGATTTTTATATGTATAAATATTCAAGTCGATGAAAAAGATATTAACCTTATTAGCCTTTTGTGTAAACTTTTCCTTTTGTTTCGGTCAAGACGAAATAAAAGACAGTACTTTTCTTACAACCATAGAATTGGACAATGTTGTGGTGAAAGGACATATGCCACGTGTGAAAACCAAAGGGAGCGTTTCCAAGATTCAGGTTGCCAATACTGTGCTATCGAAAATGGGTACGGCAATGAGAATGTTGTCGCATACACCGGGTCTGCATTCGGTTAATGACAATATAGAAGTAAATGGATTGGGCGAACCTATTTATGTTTTGGACGGACGACTTTTGTCCGATGCAAAGGTTCTGTCCACGCTGCAAGCCGACAATATTAAGAGTATAGAGATAGACAGAACCCCCTCTGTAAAGTACAGTCCCAACGGACAACCCGTTATTACCATTACAACCATTAAGCATATTAATGATTTTATATTTCTTAGCGTTGGCAACTACTTGAAACAAACAAGAATGTTTTCAGATGTAGGCATTCTCAATGTGATGGGACAATATAAGGACTTTTCTGCTAACCTATCCTATATGGGTGGCAAAGATGGTAACAAGAATAAGGAAACATATTTTCGCAACATCTATCGTGATGACATATTCTCCATTGAGCAAAAGCGAGAAACGCCTATAACAACCTTAGCTCATAAGGTAAATTTCTCTGCGGATTATCAGTTGAATGCCAAAAGTAGATTAGGGCTTTATTATTTCTATCAATTCAGCGATGAGGATAATAAGGCATTTGGCACAAATTTGACGAGCTGGCAACAGCAACAAAAGCAATGGAGGAACATAGATAGACAAGGTAGAAACTTAGAGAACATACATAGCGGAACGTTGCAATATGTTTATGCAAGCAATAATTATAATCTTGACATTTCTCAGGAAATAGCTTCCACGAATATTAATCATAATCTGCAAACTTTGGAAAGCGATGCAAGCTTGTCTTCGCATACCAAGAGTCATGGCAACCGCCGTTATACTGTCTATACAACAAGTATTGACAATGGATTTAAACTTCCATGGAACATCAGTGCTATGGCGGGAGTTCTATATAATTATGTGGATTCAAAGTCCAAAACAAATTCAGAAATACCGTATTTGAATGTGCATAGTTATATCAACGATATCAGTGTAAAAGAATCAAATCCGCAGGTCTATTTGTCATTCGCTAAAAGTTTTGGCAAATGGACAGTCATGCCTGCGGTGCGCTATCAGTATGTGCATAGAACCATTAGCAGTGTTTCGGGAACAAACACGGTGGCAAATCAATTCAAACAACACTTTTCTACGCTCTGCCCTGTAATCACTATAAAGTATCGACCGAATGATAATTGGTTCTTCCAGTTTAATTATAGAAGAAATCTTACACAACCTAACTTTGCCCAACTAAACTCTGGACTTGTTTATCAGGATTCACTTCTATACAGCAAGGGAAATACAAATCTTGAAAACGAAACTATGGATCGCTACACACTAAGTTCTACATGGAAAGATTTAACCCTTTCATTGCGCTATACTTATAGAAAGAATCCGCTTGTGAGTGTGCTTGAACAGATAGATGCAACGAGCAATATCCTCTCTTCTTATTCCATGAATATGAAGAAAGCAAGCGATTTCAGGGTGATATTGAATTATTCTAAAGCTATTGGTAATATTGAACTCTCATGCGAGAGTGAAGTGGTGTTCCCACATGGAGAATATGTGTTTAAAGAACAAGAATACAGAAATGACAAAGTTGCTTTCAATGGGCAGGTGAATATCAATTATGCTCTGACACCGAGTATTTATTTGTTTACAGATTATACTTATCAAGGCAGAAATGAGTATTTGTTGTATAATCAGAAGAGTATTCATAGTTGGAATATGGGTGTTGCAGCATCATTGCTGAAGAACAGGCTGAATATCAATTTAGCTGTAAATGATATTTTGGGAAAGGCTAATTACAACAACATTCTATATCACTTCAATAATATAGATTGGGGAACGAGAGGTAAAAATGATATGCGAGGCGTGGAACTCACAATATCTTACACAATCTTCAATAAAGAAGTGAGTGTCAGGACAAGCAGGAAGAATGAAAGTATTATACAACGTACCATGTAATGAACGAGATACAATATGTAAGACAGCATGACTCAATGGAATGTGGTATATCTTGCTTATCAATGGTGTGTAAAAAATTTGATAAAGAATACGACACTTCCGAACTTTATAAAATTTGCAAAGCGACCAAGGAAGGTGTTTCATTAAAAGCTATTGCGGAAACGGCACGCTCTATAGGACTTGATTCTGTTTCTGTTCAAATAACATTAGACGAATTGATGTCCAATAAATTATGTTCAATTTTGCATTGGAATCAAAATCATTTTGTTGTATTATATAAAGTTAATCATAAAAAAGAATTTTATATTGCCGACCCTGCAAAAGGACTTGTAAAATACAACCTTGAGGAATTCAAGAAGCATTGGATTAGCACCCAATCGGGAGGTGAGGAAAAGGGTATCGCTATGTTCTTAGAACCCACCCCTGCCTTTTATGAAAAGCAGATAGACGAACAGCCAACGGAGGAACGCTCGTTTAAGTTCCTCTTTGGCTATATCAAGCAATACCGCAAGTACTTCGGACAGATTGTCTTGGGGTTGCTCGTGGGCAGTCTGCTGCAACTCATCCTACCTTTCCTCACGCAAGCCATTGTAGACGTGGGTATCAAAAATCAGAATATCGGCTTTATATGGCTGATACTTTTGGGGCAGCTGGTCTTGACCGTGAGCCGTACTGCCATTGATTTTATCCGTCGTTGGCTCTTGCTGCATATCTCTTTGCGCATCAACATCTCTTTGGTTAGCGACTTCTTCATTAAGCTCTTAAAGCTCCCTATGTCGTTCTTCGATACCAAACTGATGGGCGACCTTATGCAGCGTATGGGCGACCATAGCCGTGTAAACACATTCTTGACCCAACAGACACTCAGTATCGTGTTTTCGCTCTTTACCTTTGTGGTATTTAGCATCGTATTGCTTTCTTACAATTGGCTCATCTTTACCATCTTTATGGTGGGCAGCTTGCTTTATGGTGGTTGGCTTGCGCTCTTCCTTAGACGTAGAAAGGTTCTGGATTATGAACTCTTTGAGCAGCAAGCCATCAACAACAACAAGACCTACGAGTTTATCACTTCTATGCAGGAGATAAAACTGCAAGACTGTGAACAACGCCGTCGTTGGGAATGGGAAGACGTGCAAGCAGACCTCTTTGGAGTACAGATGAAATCGCTGAAACTCCAGCAGACACAGGAGGCAGGCAGCATCTTTATCAACGAACTCAAGAATATCGTTATTACAGTAGTCGCGGCAACAGCCGTTATTCACGGACAACTCACACTCGGTATGATGCTTGCCGTGCAATTCATCATCGGTCAGCTCAATTCTCCTGTTGAGCAACTTATGAGTTTCTTCTATTCTGTGCAGGACGTGAGGATTAGTCTTGAACGCATTAACGAAATACATCGCATGGACGATGAGAACGGAAAACAAGGATTGGAAACTTCAGTGAAAGAAGAAGATAGTGGTATAGACATGGAAAACGTAAACTTCAAATACGACCCTCACGCACTGAAAACTATCATTGATAATGTAAGCCTCACCATTCCCAAAGGCAAGGTAACAGCCATTGTGGGTGCGTCGGGCAGTGGAAAGACAACGCTCATTAAACTGATGTTGGGTTATTATCCCGTATTGGGCGGGCAAATCAATATCGGTGGAACTGATGTAAATACACTTAACAAGAAATGGTGGCGCAGACAGTGTGGAGTGGTTATGCAGGACGGCGCTATCTTCTCCGAGTCGATAGCTCGCAACATTGCCGTGGATGATGGGGAAATTGATAAGGGGCGATTGCAGAAAGCTGCCGAGATAGCTTGCATCAATGATTATGTAATGGGACTTCCCTTAAAATACAACACCAAGATAGGTCGTGATGGTGTAGGCTTGAGTCAAGGGCAGAAGCAACGTATCCTAATAGCAAGAGCCGTGTATAAAAATCCCGACTACATCTTCCTTGATGAAGCCACCAATTCGCTCGACGCCAACAATGAACGTATGATTGTGGAGCATCTTGATGAATTTTTCAAGGGCAAGACAGTGGTTATCGTGGCACATCGATTAAGTACAGTAAAGAATGCCGACCAGATAGTGGTATTAGATAAAGGTAAGGTGGTAGAGATAGGCAACCACGAGGAACTTACACAGAAACGTGGCGCATACTATAACCTTGTAAAGAATCAGTTGGAGTTAGGAAACTAATATAAAGAAAGTACAACTATGGCAGATGACAAAATAGAACTCCGCAGCGAGAAGGTAAGACATATCATTGGCGAAATTCCTTCAGGCATCGTGCGTTATGGTATCACAATTATTACTATCGTGATTTTAGGATTATTGGCAGGTGCATACTTTATCCCCTATCCAGAAACCATCAGTGCAAAGGTACAAATGACAAATACCCGTCAAGGCACACTAATCATTCCTTACAGGTATGTCAATACGATAGAAAACGGAATGACAACCAATATTGAGCTTGAGGGCTATGATGCAGAAACCTACGGAGTTGCTAGTAGCACAATAGTAACCACATCACATACTCCCCACCATTTGGCAGAAGGCAGTGTGTTCACTGCGCAAGTAAAGATAACGGATTGCAAGTATCAACTCATAGGCGGAATGACAGGTACAGCAACCATACTTGTCAGCAATGAAAGCGTACTACAAGTGATTATCAGGCGAATGACAAATATAATATAGTTCTCTTTTAAATCATCGTAAGTAGGATAAGGCAATGAAAGGAAAAGGTAAAACGTAGTTGCGAAGTAGTATATAATAGGGCACACAGAGTTACGGAGAGGATGGAGATAAAGGCTATGTCACGGAGGTGGGGATGACACAAAGAGCGATGGGGGTGTAGCATACAGCTTCCTAATAACTCTTGAGATAAATGCTTTGAGCATAGAATCTCTAATAAAACAGGCAAACAATCTCCGTCGCTCCGGGCACCGACGGTGCCTTCGTGGCTACCAATGTTTTGTTTTAATAACCCTTCGTAGTCTCCATTTCTCTGTGTGACATTTCGTCAGAGACTTATGCTTAGGCGAATCATTATCACTCCCAAACTCTGAATAACCAAGTTTTTGTTATGTGGTATGAGTTGGAGAAATATATAAGGTTGATTGTAATAGATAAAGTTACTCACCCCTTACAATATTAAATTGGTTATAGAAATCTGTTACTCCGCCAAAAGGCGTTAACCCTGTTACTTTGTCTTCTCGTACCCTGTCTACAATCCGTTCACTTTGTTACCCTGTCTCTTCCCGTATCCTGTCCTCGGTTAATCCTGTCTAAACGATGCTATTCAGTCAAAACGAAGTTTCCTGTCATTCCTGTCAGCCATTGCCTCCATCTAACTCGTTAGTACACAGTTGGGTTACACGAAATGTTAAAAATGACAGCAAATAAGAATAAAACTTTTTCTTGTAGTTTGTTTAGTTTACGAGTTTACAAGTTAACGAGTTAACAAGTTATTTGTTGTGATAATTATTTTGTAGTTTGTTTAGTTAACGAGTTTACAAGTTATTTGTTGCGATAATGGTTTGTGTAGTTTGATTGGTTTACGAGTTAACAAGTTTACAAGTTCACGAGTTATTTGTTGCGACAATGGTTCGTGTAATTTGCGAAATTCGTAGTCTTTAATCATGGTTCTGCGGGATTTAGTGTGAATTAACATGCCGTATCCCGCATTAAGCGGCACGAAATTCGTATCTTTGTAGTCAGTATGAAGAAATCAAGACCATTGGCAGAGGATATGGTACTGCCGAACGCTATCGGATAGCGATTCTATTCTTCTATGGTGGTCTAGACACATGTTAACTCACACTAATTACAGTAGAACCACATTTATCATATAGTTTACCCCCTTTATAAAACAATCTTATTGGAGGTAGGCTTACCATGTATGTGGATTAATCTCATTCTATTAACAATCTACACATTTAACGGAAGAACCACAAATAAGGCTATGCTGATAATATCATAAGGATATGCTAAAGATACAATATGGCTATGTTGATAATGCAATAAGGCAATGCTGATAATATAAATAAGGTGTCAAGGAGAACGCAGGAGGGAGTTTAGAAGGACAAGAGAAGGATTGTGTTTGTTTATTAATAATTATTAAATCTTTCCCCTCTAAGGCAATAAAGCTCATTATCTACTTGAAATTTACTATCTTTGTGGCTGACATAAAAGCATAATCTATGATAAAAAAGATATTTACTCCTTTCCTTTTCACATTACTACTATCTGTTGGCTTCACCTCAACAGTACAGGCGCGCGCAGCGATAGACCTGATAGACTTAGATGTTCAGACAATCTCTATCTCTGTCCTCGGCAACGTCTTGCATGTCGTAGGGGCCGAAGACGAACAACTGTCAGTATATAATGTGACGGGAGTACGCGTGATGAGCGTGAAAGTTGACGGTGGCGATAAGCATTACACACTCAATTTCCCGAAGGGTTGTTATATTGTTAAGGTGGGCAACGTAGTACGTAAGGTCTCTATCCGATAAACGGCTGATACGTCCACACACGTTCTTATCCGACATCTGAAGCGCAGTGTCCTCCCTTGATGAAGATGAAGTGATTCGCTTGTTGGCGAGTCCTGAAGGAAGACGGAAGGTTTTCCCCATGATTGTTGACCAGTACGGTGAGCCGCTGTACTGGAAGATTCGTAGTATTATACTTACTCATGACGATGCCGATGACGTATTGCAAAACACGTTCTTAAAGGCTTGGAAGAATCTTCCTACGTTCGAAGGACGGTCGAGACTGTCTACTTGGCTCTATCGTATCGCTATCAATGAGGCCCTTGATTTCCTACGTCGTCAGAAGGCTATGACGCTTGCCAGTGCTGATGCCGACCTGACTATTGCCAACCAGCTCATGGCTGATAACTACTTTGATGGCGATAGGTCGCAGGCTTTGTTACAGCAGGCTATAGCCATGCTCCCCGATGTTCAACGTACGGTGTTCACCCTTCGTTACTATGACGAGATGAAGTATTCGGAGATGAGCGAGCTCTTAGGGACGAGTGAGGGGTCGTTAAAGGCCTCCTATCATGTTGCCGTACAGAAGGTTACAGACTATCTGAAACGCAATGAGTAATATTCTCTCCTTAATGATTAAACCATTTCTTCTTTCTGTAGTCTAAGTTATATCAAAGAAAAAACTTTATGGAATCAACGAATCACTTACAAACGCAATATGGCAATAAACGCCCTTTCACAGTGCCTGACGGTTATTTCTCTGACCTGTCAACACGTGTGATGGAGCAGCTGTCGGCTGTGGAACAGAAGGAGACTACACACCCTACGACCGTTCAACATACCACCTTCCGTTATCTTCGTCCGTTGGCTGCCGCAGCCGTGACGGTGGGTATCGTATTGGTCGGCTTCCTCTCTTATCATGCCTTCGAGGGTCAGCAGGACGAGAGCGCATTGACTGGACACAATGGGACGAAGGCATCGACAGCACTTTCGGCCACTTCAGAGGACGGATTCGACCAGGCTGCCGACTATTTCATGATTGACGAGTCGGATATGTATGCTTACATGGAAAACAATCAATAGAAAGGAGGATACCAATATGAGACTGAAAAGAATAATCCTTATGCTTTGTCTTATCCTCAATGCAGCCTTTGTCTGTGCACAAGGGCGCTTCGACCCGAACAAGGTAAGATTGGAGACGCATAAATTCATTACAAAAGAGGCTAATCTAAGTGCACAGGAAGCGTCGCGCTTCTTCCTCATCTACGATGAGATGCGTAGTAAACAACGAGTCTATTTCGACCGCATTCGAACCCTTCATAACACCAAACCGAAGTCGGCACGAGAGGCAAGTGACATCATAACAAAGTCGGATATGCTCGAAATACAATTAAAGCATATAGAACAACGTTATCATGTAGAGATGCTAAAGGTGATACCTGCCGACAAACTACTCCAAATATTAGAGGCCGAACGGCGCTTCCATCGACAGATGTTTAGGAAGATGGCTGGAGAAGGAAAGGGTCGACGGGAGAACCATTAAATAGGTTATAAGAAACAAGTAGATGTGATTTCAATGCCTTGATGCCCTGTGGCGGTGTGTAAATACCGCACCATCAGCTTCTTACGGAGCGGAGACAGGCAGCAAGGCTACTCTTTATAAATGCTAAAAAGACATGAGACAGTTTAATTCTCTATTGAGATTATTGATTGCCGCAGTAGTATTCATCGGCCTTAGCTATGCCACATCCGCACAGGCACAGCCTAAGAAACGAGAGTTCCGTGGTGCGTGGATTCAGTGTGTCAACGGTCAGTTCCAAGGACTCGGCACACAGGAGATGCAGCGTACGTTACGTTATCAGTTAGACGAACTAAAGAAGGATGGGGTCAACGCCATCATCTTTCAGGTGCGTCCGGAGTGTGATGCCCTCTATGCGAGTAAGTATGAACCGTGGAGCAAGTTCCTCTCCGGCCGACAAGGTACACCTCCTTCTCCTTACTGGGATCCGTTGCAATGGATGATCGACGAGTGCCACAAGCGGGGTATGGAGCTACATGCGTGGATCAATCCTTATCGTGCTAAGACGAAGAACACCAATCAGCTTGCTGTCAACCATGTTGCCATAACCCACCCCGACCGTGTCTTCTCTTACGATGGGCAGTATATTCTCAATCCGGCCCTACCTGAGAATCGCAATTACATCTGTACGGTGGTGGATGATATCGTGAGCCGTTACGATGTCGACGGACTCCATATTGACGATTACTTCTATCCCTATCCGGCTGCAGGACAGACCATTCCCGACCAGCAGAACTTCCAACGTGACAGGCGAGGGTTTACGAATATCAATGATTGGAGACGTAATAATGTGGACCTCTTCGTCAAGCAGTTGGGCGAAACTATCCATCGTCGTAAGCCTTGGGTGAAGTTTGGTGTGTCGCCTTTCGGCATCTATCGCAACCAAAAGAGCGACCCACGCATTGGCAGTCGAACCAATGGTTTGCAGAACTATGACGACCTCTACGCCGATGTCCTTAAGTGGGTTAACAACGGATGGATAGACTACTGTGTGCCTCAGCTCTATTGGGAGATTGGTAATAAGGCTGCTGACTATAAGGAGCTCATTGGCTGGTGGAACCGTAATGCGGCTAAGCGACCATTATATATAGGTGAGGATGTGCTGCGCACGGTGAAGTTTGCCGACCCACAGAACCCTAACTCTAATCAGCTACCAGCGAAACGTCACTTGCATCAGCAGTCGGCTAACGTCAATGGTACTGTCCTTTGGTATGCGAAGTCGGTGGTCGATAACCCTGGTAACTACGGTACGCTCTTGCGCACGAACTACTGGCGCTATCCTGCTCTGCAGCCTTCTATGCCGTTCATCGACGATGATGCTCCGTCAAAACCTAAGCGGGTGAAGGCTCGACATGAGGATGATGGCTATTACCTCACATGGAAGGCTCCAAGGGGAGAGGGCTGGAATGATGCTCCTTACCGATATGTTGTCTATTGTTTCCAACCGCATGAACCTATCAACCTCGACGACCCGTCGAAGATTGTCGCTATGCCTTACGAGAATAGACTGCGTCTCAACTATCAAGGTGGACAAACGAAATACGTCTTTGTTGTCACTGCCCTCGACCGTATGAGTAACGAGAGTAGCGGAAAGAAAAAGAAAGTGAAGCTGTAAGGCTTCACTTTTTTTGTGACAGGATAGGGACAGGGTAAGGTGGATAAGGGGATAGGGTAAGGAGGATAGGGGACAGGGTATGAGAAAGACAAGGTAACAGATGAACAAGTTCTGGGAGTAACAGAGGGCTGAGAGAGGGACGGGGTATGTTTGAGATAGGGTCAGGGTATGAGAAAGACAGGGTAACGTGGCAAGTTGACAGGCGGACGAGTAGACGGGTAAACAAGTTGCTTGTAATAGGAGACAAGGTAACAGATGAACAAGTTCTGGGAGTAACAGAGGGCTGATGCAGAGGCAGGGTATGTTTGAGACAGGGACAGGGTATGGCTGAGACAGGGTCAGGGTATGAGAAAGAGAAGGTAACGTGGCAAGTTGACAGGTGGACGAGTAGACGGGTAAACAAGTTGCTTGTAATAGGAGACAGGGTAACAGATGAACAGGTTCTGGGAGTAACAGAGGGCTGAGATAGGGACAGGGTATGAGAAAGACATGGTAACAGATGAACAGGTTCTGGGAGTAACAGAGGTCTGAGACAGGGGCAGGGTATGTTTAAGACAGGGATAGGGTATGGTTGAGACAGGGTAGCAGAGGAACAGAGAACACTGGGCTCATAGAAAGCGCTGGTCCTTCTGTTCCCTGCTGTTCAGGCCTACGAGGCACTGCCTCGTAGCTCTCCCTCCGTCCGTTTGGCATCCCTTCTCCTTCTTTCAGCAGGCCAAAAGGGGTAACCTCACATATCACTCCCCTCTCCATTCGGAGAGGGGTTGGGGGTGAGGCCAGTTGGGGTTGGGGCTGAGGCCAGTAGGGGCTGGGGGTGAGGCCAGTAGGGGCTTGGACTGAGCCCATCTCCCTTCTGTCCAAAAAAAATACCCAAACATTACCTGAAAAGCAGCTGGAAACGGAAAAAATGTTTATCTTTGTAGCCTAAACAAATTAATATCTTATGAACAAACCATTATTATTGGCTGCCATCTGGCTGTCCCCCTTGATGCTATATGCACATGAAACGGCTGGGTGGAAGCATACAAACCCGACGAATAAGACGATGGTCATGACGAATAAGGAGATGGTCGTGACGACAAGCAAATCTACTGATGAGGACAAGGGGCGGCGACGCTTCACGCTGAGTGGATATGTTAAGGACCGCAATGGGGAACCGCTTATCAACGCAACTGTCTACGACCTCACCACACGACAGGGTACGATGACGAACGCATACGGCCATTTCTCACTCACACTGACCGAGGGCAACCATGAAATAAGATGTAGTTACGTGGGCTATAAGACGCTGACTGATGCGGTGACGCTCACGGCCAATCGAAACTATGACATCACGCTGCAGAACGATGCAGAGCTTACTGAGGTGGTGGTGACGACCGACTTGAACTCGCCACTACTGAAGACGCAGACAGGTAAGCTCTCTCTCTCACAGAAAGACATCATGACTGAGTACGCACTGATGAGTAGTCCTGACGTTATCAAGACCTTACAGCGTACGAGTGGAGTAGCGGAAGGAATGGAGCTGACCAGCGGTCTCTACGTACATGGCGGTAACAACGATGAAAACCTCTTCTTGCTCGACGGTACACCGCTCTATCATACCAATCACACCTTAGGTCTTTTCTCTTCGTTCAACGTAGATGTAGTGAAGAACGTAGACTTCTATAAGAGTGGTTTCCCTGCCCGTTATGGCGGTAGACTATCGAGTGTCACGGATGTGCGCACGGCCGATGGCGACCTCTATCACACACACGGCAGCTACCGTATCGGTCTCTTAGACGGATCAGTCCACCTTGAAGGACCCCTCAGAAAAGGTAAGACTTCCTATAACATCGGCATACGACGCAGTTGGTTAGACCTCCTCACACGGCCTGCTTTTGCGATTATTAATAGTCGGAGGGACAACGAAGACAAGGTTAGTATGGCTTATTTCTTCCATGATATGAACCTGAAACTGACCAACATCTTCAATGAACGCTCGCGAATGTCGCTGAGTGTCTACTCTGGTGAAGACCGTTTAGACGCAAAGGACGAGTGGGGCGACCACCGAGACGACAATGGATACGGTGAATACGACATATATAAGAACTCCTTCCACTGGGGTAACTTCAATGCTGCCTTAGACTGGAACTACCAGTTCTCACCGAAGCTCTTCGCTAATTTCACAGCCTTCTACACCCATAACCGTTCGTCGGTAAGCAGCTCGGACGAGTGGACTGTGAGGCGTTCTGATGGTAAGGACCAGTTGACAACGACGTCGCATGGCTACCGCTCGGCTATCGATGACATCGGCTATCGGGCCGCCTTCGACTACCGACCCACGCCTCGTCACCACATCCTCTTCGGTCAGGAGTACACCTACCATCGCTTCCAACCACAGACATTCAA
This sequence comes from Prevotella sp. oral taxon 313, assembly GCF_003043935.1. NCBI lineage: Bacteria > Pseudomonadati > Bacteroidota > Bacteroidia > Bacteroidales > Prevotellaceae > Prevotella > Prevotella sp. oral taxon 313. Next base: position 383,663 of record NZ_PYXE01000001.1, on the reverse strand, counting down.
CCGCTTCGACGGCTATCAAGGCGGTCGAGAAGAGAAGGGTGACACGATTGCTATCCATAGTCATAACAAGAACATCGCCCACCAAGTGACGCTCTATGCCGAGGACGAGATGACGCTCAACGAACGATGGAGCGTCAATGGCGGACTGAACGTAGACCTGTTCAGTATTAGTGGTAAGACCTTCTCAACGCTTAGTCCACGTCTGTCGATGAAGTTCCAACCCTCCGACCGCCTGTCGTTCAAGGCCAGCTACACCCTTATGAGCCAATTTGTGCATAAGATAGCGAACTCTTTTCTCGACCTCCCAACCGACTATTGGGTGCCAACCACAGCTCGCCTCCATCCTATGCGGGCTTGGCAGTTGGCTGCCGGAGCTTATCTGAAACCTAACGCTCACTGGTTGCTGACCTTAGAGGGCTATTATAAACACTCAAGTCATATCCTTCAGTATGCCAGCTGGGCTGGATTAGAGCCGCCCGCAGCCAACTGGGACTATATGGTAATGGAGGGAGAAGGACGCTCGTATGGCGTAGAGTTGGATGCCGACTACACCATCGCTAACCTTGCCCTGCACGGTTCTTACACCCTCTCATGGGCCGAGAAGAAGTTTGATGACTTCCATAACGATTGGTACTATGATAAGTTTGACAACCGACACCGCCTTACGCTCAGTGGAAGATGGAACATTACGAAGAAGATTTCGGCCTTCGCTGCATGGACGTTCCATACGGGTAACCGCATGACTGTCCCTACTCAGTATATCGGTCTGCCAACGGTTCCGGCACAGACTGGCGGGGGCATCACCTTTACCTCGCCCGATGACAATCTCTTAAACTTTGCTTACGAGCAGCCTAACAACGTTGTCTTGCCGGCTTATCACCGTTTAGACTTAGGCATAGACTTCCGTCATACCACCAAGAAGGGGCACGAGCGCATCTGGAACATTAGTCTCTATAACGCTTATTGTCATCTGAACTCACTCTGGGTGCGTGTGAAAGTCAATAGTGAAAACAAGATTATGATAAAGAATAATGCCTTTATCCCAGTGATACCGTCCTTTAGTTACACCATAAAATTTTAAGTTCTGAACATGAGAAAGATATATCTTTTCCTTCTCCTCGCCTTGTTGATGACAGGGTGTAAGGACGATTTTAGTGTTAGCAACCTCCCCGATGCGAAACCAAAGATGGTGGTCTATTGTATGCCTTCTACTGCCGATACCACCTATATCACCGTCTTGCGGAGTGTTCCCTTGAAGCATTATAATGCGACACAACCGAATGTTCTTATCGACGATGCCAACATCAGCTATCAACTCAACGGACAGTCGTTGCCTGTAACGGCCGTGGGACAAGGACGATACTATGTCGTCGGACAGCAGAAGGCGGGTGATAAGGTGCACTTACAGGTTGAGGCGCAGGGATTGGAGACGGTTGAGTCGACAACTGAGATACCTCAACCAGTAGCCATCAGCAGTACTTCTACACGTATGGTGAGGATGAAGGAAGATCCCTCATCCTACTTGCGAGACTTCCTGCAGGTGCAGGCCACCTTCACCGACCCTGCTCAGTCGCACGACTACTATGCTGTGCGTGTCAAGATAAAACGTCTGATGAGCTGTCGTATCGACTGTTTCCGTAGGGACATTGTGGGCGACTTTAACGAGGTGGCTACCTTCTTCGACTATGATAACTACTTGCAGGTGCGGCAGAACGAACAGTGGGATTCGGTGGCGGTCAACTACCTCTTGCAAGAGGATGACATACCTATCTATACGGCAAGTGAACCTTTACTCAACCCATTGTCGGACATTGACGATGATTTCGACTTTAGTAGTGACTTCTATCAGGACTTCTATATCTTCGATGACGCTACGATCAACGGCAGAGAATACACACTCCACCTGAACGTTCAACCCAACACTGCGTTGATGAACCTCTCTGATGAGGCTCTGAAAGAGATGAAGGAACGCTACGGAATAGAGCAGGGTTTCATATTAGAGTTCTATCACCTCACACCCGAATACTACCGTTTCCTACAAGCGTTAAACGATGTCTCTAACAATTCCCTTGCCCAGGCAGGTCTGTCTTCAATCCGTACTACCTACAGCAATGTCCTCAATGGCATGGGTATCTGTGCTGGTTATAACCTCCCGAAGGGTACGTGGGTGAGGTTAAAGAGGTGAGTATAAACTTGGTAGCAGCTGGCCCCTCGTCCCGAAACGACTGGCCCCTCCCCCAACCCCTCCCCCGCAGGGAGGGGAGTGAAATGTGAGGTTACCCCTACTGGCCTGCTTGCATGGGTTGTTATGAGGTTTTTCTCTTATGCATGGGAGTTTTTTCTCTCACAGATCTCACAGATTTAACAGAACCTCTTTGCGCACAATTTCGAGCTCACAGAAGGCCTTCGGCATACAGATATCACAGAGCGTTACAGCTAAAGACGGGTGTTGAGTGTTGAGTGTTAGGTGTTGATGATTAGCTAACGTTAGCTGTAAGGTTCTGTGAAATCGGTTGACTTAATGTCTCTGTGGAATGCTGTGTGTTCTGTTCTTCTGTGTTCTTCTGTGAGAAATAGAACGCACCCTCTCGATGAGATTAGGCCTATGAGGCTTGCTGGGTAGTTTTTTCTCTCACAGATCTCACAGATTTAACAGAGCGTTTTTGGCGCACATTTCGATCCCACAGAAGGCCTCCGGCATACAGAGTTCACAGAACGTTACTGCTAAAGGTGGCTGTAAGGTTCTGTGAAATCGGTTGACTTAATGTCTCTGTGGGCCTTTGTGTGTTCTGTTCATCTGTGTTTTTCTGTGAGAAATAGAACGCACCCACTTGATGAGATGACACACAAACAACACGCTGGGGAGTTTTATCTCTCACAGAGCGCACAGAGTTCACTGAGCCTTTTGGCGTACGTTTCGAGCACACAGAAGGCCTCCGGCATACAGAGTTCACAGAGCGTTACTGCTAAAGGTGGCTGTAAGGTTCTGTGATATCGGTTGACTTAATGTCTCTGTGGGCCTTTGTGTGTTCTGTTCTTCTGTGTTCTTCTGTGAGAGAAAAAAGGTCATCATTGAGAGACAGAATACTAACTATATAAACAGAGAATGTCAAGATATTTTACAGAGAGCTTCCTTCTCTTTTCAAGAAGGGGCTGTGCTTGAAGCAAGAAGAGGCCCTTCTATGTTCGAGAACATGCCTTTCAACGTTCAAGAAGGGCGTCTTCTTCATGCAAGAAGAGCATGTTCTTAATCGCTGTTTGTAATAGGCTGAATACTTGTGGGTTATGAGTTTGGCTATGGGCGATGATATGCTCTTGTTTTGTGGGTGCTTAGCAGGGTGTTATGTAATGTCTTTTTACGACTTTATATACTTGTTGGGATTTTTTTGTCTCACAGAGTTCATAGATTGACCAGAAGCCTTTCTGCTAACGTTTAGAGCCCACAAACGCCTACTAACAGGCGACAGATATCACAGACTTTACTGCTAACGTTAGCTGTAACGCTCTGTGTTATCGGTTGGTCACAAGGACCTTTTTTACGCCACTCCCAACTCCTCTCCGAATGGAAAGGGGCTGGAGAGGATGTTTCTTCTCCCTTTGGGGATGGGTATGGAGGAGAGATTCCCTCTCTTACTTTGGGTTCTCTCTCGTTGTAATTCTCTGCGTTTATCTGTAAAGAAGAGGCCTCCTTATCAACGACACAAAGCCATTTATTTGTAGACAGAGTGCTTTACAGTGTATTATTTACATAATATCCTTTCATTCATGTGGGATATTTGTTTTTTTTTATTAACTTTGCCTTCGATGGAAGAAGGGTAAGATTTGTGTTCTGAGTCACGACCTTATAGCGTGCTGAGCAGTGCCGATGTGACATGTAAGCAATGTCGATGAGACGTGTAAGCAGAGTCGATGTAGCGTGTAAGCAGTGTCGATATAGCAGGCTAAGGAGGGTCGTCACGATAGGGCGCAAGAGCAATCTGATAAAGTATAACACCTAACTATTATGCATAAACAATTTTTATTCGGATTATTATTATCGTCATTAATGGCTGCACCTGTGCATGCTGACGACCACCCAACAGGTGGTTATCTCTTCGGACAGGCGGCAGCACCAACTGGTAATGAGTGGCAGGCTCCGGGCGAGTTAGGCTATAACAAGTTGCCAGCACGTGCGTTATTCTCCTCTTTCTCATCGGTCGACGAGGCGAGGAAGGTATTACCAGAGTTTGCAAAAGACTATCTCTCGCTTGACGGAGAGTGGCGTTTTCACTTCTCAAAGAACCCTGATGAGCGTCCAAAAGACTTCTTCACAAGGGGCTACGATGATAGTCGGTGGGACCGTCTGCAGGTGCCTGTAAGTTGGAATATGGCGGGTATTCAGAAGGACGGTACGCTGAAGTATGGTGTACCTATCTATGTTAATCAGTGGGTTATATTCAAGTATAACATCGAGCCGGGCGACTGGAAGAAGGGAGTTATGCGTGAACCGCCAAAGAACTACACCACTTACGAATACCGAAACGAGGTTGGCTCGTTCAGAAGGAGCTTTGACATCCCTGCTACATGGGATGGTAAGGAGGTCTATCTGAACTTTGATGGTGTCGACTCGTTCTTCTATTTGTGGATTAACGGCCGTTATGTTGGTTTCTCAAAGAACTCTCGTAACACGGCACGGTTCGATATCAGCCCTTATATTAACAAGGGTAAGAACGAGATAGCAGTTGAGGTTTATCGCTCGTCAGACGGTAGCTTCCTCGAAGCACAGGACATGTTCCGCCTTCCGGGTATCTTCCGTAATGTCAGCGTGACGGCTACTCCGAAGGTACATGTTGCCGACGTGAAGGCTATCCCTGCATATACTGACGGCAAGGGAACCGTGAACCTCAACACAACACTGCAGAACCTTACAGCGAAGACAGCCAAGGACTTGCACATACGATGGAGTCTTTATAAGAACAGACTCTTTGCGGATGACAACGAGTTGGTGGCTACCTTCGAGGATGCTAAGGCTAAAGCGACTTGTAACAGCAAGGGTCAGGCTGCTATCCGACAGACTTTAACGGTCGACAACGTGGCTGCCTGGACCGCAGAAGCACCTAACGTGTATGTTGTCGTGGGTGAACTGATGCAAGGAAAGAAAGTTCTTGAGACGATAAGTTTCCAAACTGGATTCCGAACAGTGGAGATTAAGGATACACCAGCAAGTCAGGACGAGTTCGGACTGGCTGGAAGATACTATTACATCAACGGTAAACCCGTCAAACTCAAGGGTGTCAACCGCCATGATACGAACCCATTAACGGGTAAGGTCATCTCTCGTGAGCAGATGGAACATGAGATTATGCTGATGAAACGGGCTAATATCAATCACATCCGAACCTCGCATTATCCTAATGATCCTTACTTCTACTATCTCTGTAATAAGTATGGTATCTATTTAGAGAGCGAGGCCAACATCGAAAGCCACGAATATTTCTATGGGAAGGCATCGTTGTCTCATGTGCCAGAGTTCCAAGCGGCGCATGTTGACCGTGTGATGACAATGGCGCATCAGTTGGTTAATAATCCTTCAATAGTTATCTGGAGCTTAGGCAATGAGGCTGGTCCTGGTCATAATTTCGTTGTTGCCTACGACTCTCTGAAGGCTTACGACGCTTCAAGACCAGTACAATATGAGCGCAACAACGACATTGTCGACATGGGTTCTAACCAGTATCCAAGTATCGCATGGACCCGTGATGCGGTCAAGGGAAGGATGGGCATTAAGTATCCTTTCCATATCTCTGAGTACGCTCACTCGATGGGTAACGCCGTAGGAAACCTCGTTGACTACTGGGAAGCGATGGAGTCTACGAACTTCTTCATGGGTGGTGCCATCTGGGATTGGATTGATCAGAGTATGTATAACTACACGAAAGAGGGCAAGAGATACCTTGCCTACGGTGGTGACTTTGGTGATACGCCTAACGACGGACAGTTTGTTATGAACGGTATCATCTTCGGTGACGAGCAGCCTAAACCGCAGTATTACGAGGTGAAGAAGGTCTATCAGTATATTGGTACCAGTTGGAAGGATGCTAAGACGGCCACGTTGGATGTGTTTAATAAGAACTACTACACAGATGACCTCAGTGGTTATGCTATGTCTTACGTGCTGACTGCCGACGGAGTAGCCGTTAAGAAGGGCGAACTTGACTTGGGTAGCGTACCCGCAAGGACACATAAGGCAATCACCATCACGGGTCTCAACGAGGGTCTCGACCCTAATAAGGAGTATCTCCTACACATTGTCTATCGTCTTAAAGAGGATATGCCTTGGGCGAAGGCGGGCTATATTCAGGCCGAGGAGCAGCTTCCTGTGCAGGCAGCAGCAGCTCGTCCAGCTATCGCAACGGCTGGTAAGGTGAACATGTCGGCCGTGAAGGACAATAAGATAGTGCTCTCTGGAAAAGCCTTCACAACCACTTTCGACCTCACGAAGGGTACGATCTATAACCTTCAGTACGATGGTAAGACCATCATTCCAGACGGTTGTGGACCAGAGTTGAACGCCTTCCGTGCATGGGTCAACAATGATAACTGGGCTTACGAAGGATGGTATGCGAACGGATTGAATAATCTTCAACACAAGTGTACGAGCTATACTACCCACGCTAATGCCAACGGCTCTGTCTCTGTTGTGTGCAACGTAGAGTCGCAAGCACCCTATAGCTATCGCCTTGAGGGCGGTAATGCCAACTGGAAGAAGCTCATCGAAAACAAAGAAAAGCCTTTCGGTAAGGACGACTTCCGCTTTACGACGCAGGTTGTCTACACCATCTTCCCTGATGGAAGTATTGAGAGTGAGAGCGCAATCACCAGCAACAAGCCTAATCTGACGCTCGCTAAACTCGGTTATACGGTACGTCTTCCAAAGGCACTCAGACTGTTGAATTACTATGGACGTGGTACTATTGATAACTATCCAGACCGTAAGACGGGCCAGATGATTGGTATCTATGAGCAGCAGGACGTGGAGGAAGAGTTTGTGGCATTCCCTAAACCACAAGACACGGGTAACCATCAGGACACTCGTTGGCTCTCGCTCGCTGGCAATGGTGGACAGGATGCGCTCTATGGGGCCCTCTTCGTGGCCAAAGACAAGATGAGTTTCTCTGCCCTTCCATGGTCGGATAACACCATCGCTATGGCTAACCACCCACACGAACTGCCTCAGAGTGATTACACTTACCTACACCTCGACATGGCTATCACGGGTCTTGGTGGTAACAGCTGTGGGCAGGGTGGACCGTTACAGCGCGACCGTGTGATGGCAACGCCACATACCTTCGGTTACATGATACGTCCAATGAACTCTGTTGAGACCAATGACCTCGTTAGCAATGCGAACGTTAGTCTGAACGGCTCAACGCCACTTACCATAGTGCGTGACGCTGAGGGCAATGTGACAATCAATGCGAACGGTGCGAAGGACGACATTTTCTATCGTGTCAATGGCAGTAAGAAGGCCGTGAAATACACTGGTCCTGTCAGCCTGCGCGAGGGTGGAACGATCTCAGCTTGGGCCAAGGAGAACGACTGGCTCGTAGCTTCTCAATCCTTCTCACGCATCGAGAGCATCCCACTATCGGTTGTCTTCGCATCAAGTCAGGAGAGTGGTGAGGGCGACGCAAGCCACCTCACCGATGGCGACCCAAGTACTTATTGGCACACCATGTATTCTGTTACGGTAGCGAACCACCCTCACTGGGTTGATTTCGACTGTGGTGGCGTGAAGATAATCAAGGGTTTCACCTATCTGCCACGCCAAGACAGCAATAATGGTAACATCAAGAAGTATAGCATACAAGTAAGTAATGACGGCAAGACATGGGGCAAAGCCGTTGCAGAAGGTGAGTTTGAGAACAACAGAAAAGAAAAGACCGTCCTCCTCACCACCCCTGTCAAGGCCCGCTTCGTACGTCTGACTGCCCTCAGCGAACAGTCGGGTCAGGACTTCGCAACAGGTGCTGAGTTCAAAGTATTGGAGAAGTAAATAGCTTATTATAGTCATTTTATAAATAAAAAGATAGGGAATCACAATTTGTCGTTCCCTATCTTTTTTGCGTTCTTACTAATTGTCTGTAATCCGTTCGAATCATATTTGCATCCACTCGTCGTTCTATTTCAGCTATGCAGTGCATGAAGTCTTTTATTTATGTATGTAACACAAAGCAGATACTTTCTTTCATACGTTAGAATTATCTTAAAATAGATTTGCTTTTATCTCAATAATTGATTACATTTGTAGTCGATAAAAATGCGGATAGGTGCAAAAATATACAATAGAATGGAGATAAGACGTGATGCATTACTCAAACGATTGATGGATTTGAGACATAATGGAATGATTAAGGTCATTACTGGTATGAGGAGATGTGGTAAATCATATCTTCTCTTTAGGTTATTCTCTGAGGCTCTAAAAGCTGAAGGTGTGAGTGATGAACACATTGTTATGGTAAATCTTGAAGACCGCAGAAACAAAGTGTTAAGAGACCCTGATAAGTTACTTGAATATATTGATAGTAAATTGAAGGATGATCAGATGCATTATGTTTTACTTGATGAAGTGCAACTTGTTAGTGATTTTGAAGACGTACTTAATTCATACTTACAGGTAAAGAATGCTGATCTATATGTCACAGGTTCTAATGCTCGTTTCTTATCTAAGGATATAGTAACTGGGTTTCGCGGTCGTGGATTAGAGATTAAAGTACATCCTCTTTCTTTTCTTGAAATACGTGATGCAAGACCAGATGAACCTGTAGAGAATCTTTGGGTGGAATATATGACTTATGGTGGATTACCACAAGTAGTCACAATGACTTCCGCTCAAGAGAAAGTAGTCTATCTAAAAAGTTTGTTTAAGCATACTTATTTAAAGGATATTAAGGAGCGTTATGATATAAAATTAGATGGTGATCTTGAAGAACTCATAAGCACGTTAGCTTCTACAGTGGGTGGCTTGACTAATCCAAGAAAGCTTGCTGATACTTTCCGAACAGTAAAGAAAAGTACGATTAGTCAAGATACCATCAAAGTTTATATTGATTACTTGCAAGATGCATTTATTATTGAACGCGCTCTACGTTATGATATTAAGGGTAGACGTTATATAGATACGCCTTCTAAGTTTTATTTTGAAGACTTAGGACTGAGGAATGCGCTTCTTAATTTCCGACAAGTAGAAAAAACTCACTTGATGGAAAATGCCATCTACAACGAATTACGTACTCGTGGAATGGCTGTTGATGTAGGTGAGGTTATTTGGAATACTAAGGACGAAGATGGGAAGAAGATTAGAAAGATACTTGAAGTAGACTTTGTTTGTAACCAAGGTTATAAGAGAGCTTATATCCAGTCTGCTTTCAGTATTCCTGACGATACGAAACGTGACCAAGAATTACAATCACTTAGAAGAATTGATGATTCGTTTCAGAAAGTGGTTATAATTGGTGATCATAGTCCTCGTTATCAGAATGAAGATGGTATTTTATTTATAGATATCTATGATTTCTTATTAGACAAGGGGTCTATAAATAGTGCTGGTTGACAAATGATAAGAAGTATATTAAGCATATAGCTATAGCGCTTTTGTTATCCTATATTTTTAACGGATAGATCTTTTAGCTAACAGACTATATTTATATAACAAAAAAGGAGTGGAAGAAACGACGTTTTCTTTCACTCCTTTTCGTTTCGTGAAAGCCTGAAATGTTGCAAAATACAATATTACACTTCATTTGAACTATTGCCTTAGAGATGGGGAAACATTCCTCTCACACCAAGCGATGAGCGTTGAGATGAGTGGAAAAAGCTCTTTCCCAATGTTTGAAAGCATATATTGTTTGTCGCTTTCAACGATAATTCGATCTTCTTTTAGTACATTTAGCGAGGTGGATAAGGAAGAGTCGGGCAGGTTATGCCTTAACTCTTCGTAAGTTGCTCTGCCTCTCTTACCAAGCGCTTGGATAAGGCAAAGCGTGTCCGCAACGCATATCCGTGAGAGAATATTACGTATCGGACACGTTGGAAACAGTGGGTCTATTACCATTTCAGTTCTTCATTCAGTATCACACCGTCATCTGCTGGTGTGTCGTCCTTGCCAAAGCTGTTTGCTCTATGCTGAATACAAAGCATTAACATCTCGTCATTTCCCGTATTCTTCAACGCACGTTTGCCCTCTGGAGCAACACGAATAATACTGCCTTCTGTCACTGGGAAGACCTCACCATCTACCTGATACTCACCCTGACCACGGAGGATAAAGTAAAGTTCCTCGTGTGTCTTGTGGCTGTGAAGGAAGCCGCTATCCTGCCCAGGAACAAGAGTCTGGAATGAAAGTTCACTCCCTGTTGCCTGTAATGTCTGCCCAACGAATACCTTACCAGGAATCTCGATGTCTCCGAAAGGGAGTACATAATCCTTGATATCACTGAGTTTACCAACGTTAACTGCTGTGAAGTTCTTGCCGCTCTGAATTGTTTCAACTGTTTTCATAATTCTTTTTTGTTTTATTGTTTTGTTTGTTTTGATGTTGCAAAGGTATTGATCTTCAAGCGATTCTACAAGTAGGCACGTAAATGTCAGTCGGTTACTTCGAGGTAAGTAATGCTGAAAATAAGGTGGTTGAAGGGTGGATGTTTTACATAGTTTAACATCATTAAGATGCGAACCTTAGCTTTTAATAGTTACTTTTGTTTACTAATATGTCCAAAAGAGTTTATGAGTATGAATAGAAATGAGGTCAGAGATGCCCTTTACCCAAACTGTCCTGTTCGAAATGTACTGTCGAGAATAGGAGACAAGTGGTCGATGTTGGTGCTTTTCACGTTGGAAAACAACCGTTGCCAACGCTTTAAGGAGCTGCAACGCAATATACCAGACATCTCTCAAAAGATGTTGACGACAACACTAAAGATGCTGGAGGGTGATGGACTCATCCATCGTGAAGTGTTCCCAGAGGTGCCGCCTCGTGTCGAGTACTCGCTTACAGAGAAGGGGAAAAGTCTTCTGCCGCTTATTGATAACCTCCTTTCATGGGCGAGCGAGAACATGGATGATATTATTGAGTCGAGAAGAAAGTATCTGTTGAAGTAGGGTCATCGTTGGCTTTAATGGTAGATAGTTTTACAGGTAGGGCTTGGTACTGTAAAATTATTTCCTCTCCTCTATTATTGCTAAGGCTTAACAGTGTGCAAGACAAGGCCCTTCAGCGTTCAAGAACATGCCTTTCTTGCCCCATGAAGAGGCCCTTCTTCACCCTTGAACATGCCCTTCTCCTTTCGGTTCTGTATCTGTTTGATATCTTGTTAGTTGCGTTCTTGGCCTTTGCTCATGTCTCTCTCTCATAGTAAGGACTTTTGCATGTATTCTTGTTAAGTTTTTTCATAGGTTAAAACTACTCGTTGGAAATTTCCCTCTCACAGATTTTCACAGATGAACAGAAGCCTACTTGCTAATAGGGAGAGCACGCAGAGAGAAACTGGCCCCTCCCCCTTCCCCTCCCCCGAAGGGAAGGGGAGTAATCACCGAGATACCCCTATAGAGTGGATGGAAGCTTCGTTATGTTCCTTTTTAGTATCTACAATAGCTGAAACGCTCTGTGTTCTCTGTATGCCGGAGGCGTTCTGTGGGCTCGAAACTGTGCGCCAAAAGGCTCAGTGAACTCTGTGCGCTCTGTGAGAGAAAGAAATACTCACAGTGAGAGAAAGAAATACTCACAGTGAGAGAAAGAACTCCCCAGACGAGTCTCCAATGTTTTTTCTTTCACAGAGTAACACAGAAATACAAAGAAAATAGTCCTCTATGCACCTTTGTGAAATCTGTTTATCTGTGTTGTTCTGTGAGAAAACGAAGATAAATAAATAGTGAGAAAGAAAGTTACAACCCCTCCGGTATTTGCTTCTTCGGGTTGATACCCAATGTGCGCAAGCCCTCCAAGCGGCGAACGATATTACCTTTGCCCTCGTTAAGCTGGCCCTTTGCACGATTGAAATCTTGCTGTAGTCGTTCGATGTTTGTACCTATCTTAACGAAAGACTCAGCAAAGTTGACAAACTTATTATACAGTTCATTCGACTCATTGAGTATTTTCTCTACGTTTTCTGTTATACGGAAATTCTGCCACATGGCGTGTGTAAGTTGCAAGGCCATGAGCAGGTTGCTCGGACTCAGTATGATGATATGTTTTTGATAAGCGTATTGAAGGATGGATGGGTCACTCTTCAAAGCCGCAGAATAGCCACTCTCGTAAGGAACGAACATCAGTACGTAACCGATACAATGCGGTACAAGACTCTCATAGTCCTTTTTTGCCAACTCGTCGACATGCTTCTTGATAGAAGCGACGTGTTCTCTCAGGTAGCATTCACGCTTCGCAGCATCCTCCTCTTTGATGGCCGCCTGGTAAGCCGTTAGTGAAACCTTAGCGTCGATGACGGCACACTCGTTGTGAGGGAAGGCTATCACAGCATCTGGGCGGTAGTTATTACCGTCATTGTCCCTATAGTTCTTCTGCAAGAAATACTCCGAGTCTTTCGTGAGTCCACAGTCTTCTAAGGTCTTCTCAAGAATCATCTCACCCCAATCGCCCTGCATCTTAGAGTCGCCTTTGAGGGCCTGAGTGAGCGAGGCAGCATCATTGCCGATACGTTCCGTCTGTTCGCGCAGTTCCTTCACAGCCCGCTCTTGGTCCTCACGCATCGTCTTGATGGTCATCTCCTGCTCTGTGTGAAGTCGTTTCATCGCCTCCTCAAAGGTCGTCTTAATCTCCGTCTTGTTCGCAGTATTCTCTTTGCTGTTGTTCGTAACAGTCTGATTAAAAGCCTCTAAGCGCTCTTTCAGTGGTGAGAGGAGGGCATCCAAGCGTTCTTTGTCAGCCGTATTCATCTTCTCCCGACTCTCATCTAACATCTTTGCAGCCATGTTGCGCACCTCCTCTTGCAGGAGTTTATTCTTCGCTTCAGCCTGTTTTTGCAGTTCATCACGCAGCTGTTCGCCATGTCTCCGTTCTGCCTCTAATTGTTGTCGAGCCGCCTCTTTCACCGCAGCGATACGTTCGTCGACGCCTTTCCGCTCCGTTTCGAGTTGGTTACGTACCACAGCCAGTTGCTCGCTGACCGTCCTCAAGTCTTGTGTTGATTTGTTCTTCATCCACAGCAGCATGATGATTGCGCCGATGAAGATACCGATAAGGAAATAAAAGATAGACATAGTGCTATAATAATAATAAATAATCTCAAAAAAACAAATTGCCGAATAGAGTCCTCTTCACATCTTAGGAGTGTCGTAGGGTCTATCTGTCTCTCACAGAGCACACAGAAGAACAGAATTTACAGAATGCTCTCACAGACCCCTAAAGGATACAGATGTCACAGAACCTAACGGGGTGCAAGCTGCTTGAATATCCTTAATAACATTCTTAATGCTATGGAGTTCTTTGCTCTCATGTGCCTGTGCAGATCTCTTTTTGCCCCTGCCTGTGTTCATGCCTTTGCATTCCTCTGTGAGAGAGAGGCTTTTCCTCTTTATGAGCCGACGCACGTGGGATGCGTTAGATGTTTCTGTCTCTCACAGAGTACACAGAAGAACAGAATTTACAGAAGTCCCTCACAAGACCCCTAAAGGATACAGATGTCACAGAACCTAACGGAGTGTAAGCTGCGTGAATATCCTTAATAACATTCTTAATGCTATGGAGTTCTTTGCTCTCATGTGCCTGTGCAGATCTCTTTTTGCCCCTGCCTGTGTTCATACCCTTGTGTTACTCTGTGAGAGAGAGGCGTTTCCTCTTTATGAGGTGACGCACATGGGATGCGTTGGATGTTTCTGTCTCTCACAGAGCACACAGAAGAACAGAATTTACAGAAGTCCCTCACAGAGCCCTAAAGGATACAGATATCACAGAACCTAACGGAGTGTAAGCTGCTTGAATATCCTTGATAATATTCTTAACGCTATGGAGTTCTTTGCTCTCATGTGCCTGTGCAGGACTCTTTTGTACCTTGTCTGTGTTCATGCCTTTGCATTCCTCTGTGAGAGAGAGGCGTCTTCTCTTTATGAGGTGACGCACATGGGATGCGTTGGATGTTTCTGTCTCTCACAGAGCACACAGAAGAACAGAATTTACAGAAGTCGCTCACAGAGCCCTAAAGGATACAGATGTCACAGAACCTAACGGGGTGTAAGCTGCTTGAATATCCTTGATAATATTCTTAACGCTATGGAGTTCTTTGCTCTCATGTGCCTGTACAGGACTCTTTTGTACCTTGTCTGTGTTCATACCCTTGCGTTACTCTGTGAGAGAGAGGCTTTTCCTCTTTATGAGCCGACGCACATGGGATGCGTTGGATGTTTCTGTCTCTCACAGAGCACACAGAAGAACAGAATTTACAGAAGTCGCTCACAGACCCCTAAAGGATACAGATGTCACAGAACCTAACGGGGTGCAAGCTGCTTGAATATCCTTAATAACATTCTTAATGCTATGGAGTTCTTTGCTCTCATGTGCCTGTGCAGATCTCTTTTTGCCCCTGCCTGTGTTCATGCCTTTGCATTCCTCTGTGAGAGAGAGGCTTTTCCTCTTTATGAGCCGACGCACGTGGGATGCGTTAGATGTTTCTGTCTCTCACAGAGCACACAGAAGAACAGAATTTACAGAAGTCCCTCACAAGACCCCTAAAGGATACAGATGTCACAGAACCTAACGGAGTGTAAGCTGCGTGAATATCCTTAATAACATTCTTAATGCTATGGAGTTCTTTGCTCTCATGTGCCTGTGCAGATCTCTTTTTGCCCCTGCCTGTGTTCATGCCTTTGCATTCCTCTGTGAGAGAGAGGCTTTTCCTCTTTATGAGCCGACGCACGTGGGATGCGTTAGATGTTTCTGTCTCTCACAGAGTACACAGAAGAACAGAATTTACAGAAGTCCCTCACAAGACCCCTAAAGGATACAGATGTCACAGAACCTAACGGGGTGCAAGCTGCGTGAATATCCTTAATAACATTCTTAATGCTATGGAGTTCTTTGCTCTCATGTGCCTGTGCAGATCTCTTTTTGCCCCTGCCTGTGTTCATACCCTTGTGTTACTCTGTGAGAGAGAGGCGTTTCCTCTTTATGAGGTGACGCACATGGGATGCGTTGGATGTTTCTGTCTCTCACAGAGCACACAGAAGAACAGAATTTACAGAAGTCCCTCACAGACCCCTAAAGGATACAGATGTCACAGAGCCTAACGGGGTGTAAGCTGTGAGGATACTATCGATAGCCATTGATAACCCTATGAATCTCATTTTGAATATTTGCTGTTTGGAAATTTACAAGTAGCCCAATATGGAGGTTAGCAAGTTTGAGATAAGTCAGTAACTGCTTATAATGTACATCTAATAGTTCTTTTACAGCTTTTAATTCTACGATAATCTGGTCTTCAACTAAGATGTCTAACTTTAGTTTATCAGCAAGTTCTTTACCTTGATATATTATAGGGATATTCACTTGTCGTTCAACTTTTAGACCATCCAACACCAGCTGATAGGTTAAAGCCTCTTCATAGATTGATTCAAGTAAGCCGGGTCCTAAGGCTCTGTAAACTTTGTAGATTGCACCAATAATGCGATATGTGATATCGTTCTCTTTCATGATAAATGAGCTAAGGTTATATGTATAGTATCGGTTGTAGGTAGTGTCGTTCCTTGTTTTGGGTGTAATGTTCTGTGAAATCTGTATCCTTTAGGGCTCTGTGAAAGACGTCTGTAGGTTCTGTTCTTCTGTGTTCTCTGTGAGAAAAGATAGCCCCCAGCATTTCTTCCAGTGATTGGGAACATCCCTGTGATTGAACCCCTCCCTGTGAGAGAAGTGGGAGGGGCCAGATAGTATGGTGTTTCCTTTTTTAGTCCTGATAGTAAACTCGCTTCACGCGGGTGCTGATGGTGGTCAGAACCTCGTAAGGGATGGTGTCGAGGGCATCGCTGAGGACGGTCACAGGAAGGTGGTCGCCGAAGATCTCAACACTGTCGCCTTCTTTACAGTCAATGCCTGTGACATCGATCATCGCTACATCCATGCAGATATTACCGACGTATTCTGCCTTCTTACCGTTCACTAAACAATAGCAGTGACGATTACCTAAATGGCGGTTCAAACCGTCAGCGTAGCCGATAGGGATGGCTGCAATCACACTGTCATGGTCGATGGTTCCCTTACGAGAATAGCCCACCGTGTCGCCAGCCGGTACGTTACGTAGCTGAAGGATGGTCGTCTTCAAGGTAGATATATTGTTGATTGTCTTATTCGTTCGTGGGTTGATACCATATAAGCCCAAGCCCAATCGACACATATCCATCTGACGTTCAGGGAAATGCTCAATGCCAGAAGAGTTGTCCATGTGGCGTATGATCATGTGGCTGAAGGCAGCTTGCAGTTTCTTACTCCCCTCATCGAAGAGTGCAAACTGACGTGCAGAGAAGTCATCGAAGCTATCGGCATCAGATCCAACAAAGTGAGAGAAGACCGAACGAGGGATGATAGCGTTCTGTTGTTTCAGCCGTTTAATGAGTTCGTCCATATCCTTCTGTGGGTCAAACCCTAATCGGTGCATACCTGTATCGAGCTTGATATGAACAGGGAAGCCCGTGATACCCTCCTTCTGGGCCGCCTTCACCAACGCATCGAGGAGTCGGAAACTATACACCTCAGGCTCAAGGTCGTAGTCGAAGAGCGTCTTGAAGGACGTCATCTCTGGGTTCATAATCATGATATTACTTGTGATACCATTCTTACGGAGTGTCACACCCTCATCAGCCACAGCCACAGCAAGATAGTCGACACGATGGTCTTGCAAAGTCTTGGCTATCTCTACGGCGCCAGCCCCATAGGCATCGGCCTTTATCATACATACCAACTTGGTCGTAGGTTTGAGGAAAGAGCGATACCAGTTGAGGTTGTCAACCACGGCATTGAGGTTCACCTCTAACACAGTCTCATGTACCTTCTTCACCAAGAGTTCTGTTAGACGGTCGAAGCCAAACTGTCGTGCGCCCTTTAATAGGATTACTTCGTCATGGAGGTTAGCGAAGATGTCGCTATGAATAAAGGCATTGACCGTAGCGAAGAAATGCTTCTCTCTCAGGTGCTTAAAGGCAGAACGCTGTGACAACAGGCCCTCGCCAATACCGATAAACTTCTCAACACCACGCTTCTCACATAGGAATGCCACCTTATTATATAGGTCTTTATCCGTGTCACCACTCTGTAGTATGTCGCTAAGCACCAATGTGCGCTTGCGACCCTTGTGGTCGGGACGACGATTCATAAAGTCGAGTGCTATGTCTAAGGAGTTGAAGTCAGAGTTATAAGAGTCGTTGATAAGCGTACAGCCATGCTGGCCCTCCTTCACCTCAAGGCGCATGGCAACAGGCTCTAATTGTGCCATTCGCTCGCTGAGGACGGCAGGCGTAATACCAAGATGGAGTGAGACGACCGCACAAGTGATTGAGTTTTCTATGCTGGCATCGTCGATGAACGGTAGTATATACTGTCCTTTCGTCTCTCCCTGCCACACGTATGAGACCGTGGTCGCTATGTCCTTCTTCTCAATAGACGTCACAAAGAAAGCTGCCTGCTGCTGTTTTACAGACCAGTCCAGCTTCTTTCCCTTATAATCGTAGGGTGCTAAGCAGCGTGTAATGACCTCTTCATCAGCAGGATAGACAATGGCCTCCGTGTCATGGAAGAGTTTTATCTTCTCGTTACACTTATCTTCAATAGAAGAGAAATTCTCCTGATGGGCCGTACCAAGGGAAGTGAACACACCAATGGTAGGCTGAATAATATCGCGCAAAGCCATCATCTCGCCCGGTTGACTTATTCCCGCCTCGAAGACACCGACCTGTGTATTCTCGTTCAAGAGCAATACAGACAGTGGAACACCTATCTGAGAATTATAACTACGAGGTGAGCGTGTGACAATCATCTGCGGAGAGAGCAACTGATAAAGCCACTCTTTCACCATCGTCTTACCGTTAGAACCTGTGATGCCGACTATCGGTATCAAGTATTCATCACGATGACGTTCAGCCAGTCGTTGCAAGGCTTCCAACGAGCCAACGACCTTTAAGAAGTTAGAAGCAGGATAGCGTGTAGCCCAATCATCTGGTATTACTTCCACAACAAAGTTCCTCACGCCCCTTGCATAGAGTTCTGGGATATAGTTATGTCCATCGTTGCGCTCAGACTTGAGGGCAAAGAAGAGTGTTTCCTCAGGGAAACAAAGAGAACGGCTGTCGGTAAGTACAAAGCTGATGTTTGCGTCCTGGTCACCATAACGGCGTGCGCCGATGAGCGTCGTTACTTTCTCAATAGTATAATTCATTACTATTTATATTTTTTTATATCTCTTGCAAAGGTAATGAAAAGTCTTAAGACAGGCCTATTCTATGGGCTGTTTTTTGTCATTTCACTTAAGATAATATCTGTGCGAACACTTAGGACAGAGTCCTTTCACCATGTAGTTGACGGATGACTGTTCGAATCCTGCAGGTAGTTCGACCTGTGGAATGGGTGTGTCACTAAGGCAGTAGGTGTGTTGGCAGCGTTCGCAATAGAAGTGTACGTGCATGTCGTCGTCGGTATTCTCGTCCTGACTCTGGCAGAGTTCGAAGCGTACTACATCATTGCCGTCCTCCATCTGATGAACAAGATGGTGCTGCTTAAACAGTAGTAAGGTTCGGAAGATATTTGACTTATCGATTGTCTGAATCTTAGCCTCCAGTTCCTTCATTGATGCAGGATAGCTCATTGTGGATAAGGTACGTGCGATGAGTATGCGATTAGCGGTCAATCTGATGCCATGTTCCTTAAGTAGCAGTTCTGTCTGCTTATCATTTAATTCTTCCATAATTATTCTTTCAGTTCCAAGTTGGGATATTTTTGTTTCAGTAATCGTGCTGCTTCTTTTGTCTTCTTTAGGAAGTCTTGATAGCTTGCGGCCTCTGGATGGAATGGACGATGGGCTAAGGCTTCTTTGATGGGACGCCATTCTTTGAGGAATTGCTTGGCTGTGGCAGAGAAACAAGTTGCCACCAGCTGTTCCCATATATAAGCCACTGCCTGCTCGTTGGGGTGGAGCATGTCTGCTTTATAGAACCGATAGTCGCGCAACTCGTCGTTCACTATCTCGTAGGCAGGGAAGTAATAGACCTCCCCACTGGCTTCCTTCGTTAGCTTATCGGCAGCAAGCAGCAACACAGCCTTCGATAGTTGGCTCTCATGATAGCCATATTTGGCATAGCGGATAGGGCTGACGGTAAGGATAACCCTAAGTCTCGGGTTACTTGTTCGCAATAGGCTGATGGCCTCACGTAGCGCATCAGCACACTCGTCAATCGTTAGCTCGCGCTCTTCAAATGCTCGTTGAGGGCGTTTCTGGCAGTTGTCTACAATCTCGCCTGTGGCTCGCTCCACATAGACATGGTTGGTTCCTAAGGTGAAGACGGCTGTGTCGAACGGCGTACCTGCCATCTTCCTTGCTGTATGTAGCACAGACACAGGATTATACATCACGCCAAAGGGGTTTACCACAGCACGGAATTTCTCTTCTTCGAAACGCTTGCCAATATTATCGGCAAAGCATGATCCGACGAAAAGGATGCGTTCGCAAGGCTCCAATTCGAATGTCGGACGGGGGATGTTGACAATGGTCCTAAATTCCATAGACGCAAAGTTAACGAAAATAAATAGAGAATGTTTATCCTTAAAGATTATTTTGAATACTTTTATTTGTCTAAATATTTCCCTTTTGTAAATAATCTCTTGGATGTGTTATCATTTCATATATTATTTGTATATTTGCCTTACTATTAGGCTCGAAAATCTTAGTTCGTATATCGTTGTGGCTCAATTAGCCTTTACAGGTGTCGCTTTACAAATCGTGTAGTTGTCAGTTATATTGAAGCTATCGTAACAAGTGATAACACATAGACGGATTTATATGATGGATAACCTAACAGACATGTGTTGAGAGAAAGGTGTTTTATAAACAAAAGAGGACTGAAATGTACACATACAAATATCCACACCCAGCAGTGACGGCCGACTGCTTGGTGTTTGCACACACTGAAAACGGCTTGGAGTTGTTGCTTATTCAGCGTAGAAACGAGCCTTGTAAAGGGAAATGGGCTTTCCCTGGTGGCTTTATGAATATCGACGAGACGACCGCTGACGCTGCTCGTCGTGAGTTGAAAGAAGAGACGGGACTAATCGTTGAAGACCTTCACCGTGTGGGAGTCTATGATGCTGTCGACCGCGACCCACGTGAGCGAGTTATCACGGTGGCCTATTACACGATACTTGATAAGCCTGCGGAGGTCAGCGGCTTGGATGATGCTGCACAAGCAAAGTGGTTCCTCTTGACCGAATTACCCGACTTAGCGTTCGACCATAAAGAGATTCTTCAGGCAGCAAAGCAGCTGATGGGCCTGACTGAATAGGGACTCATCAAACCTTTCATGGACTTTGACGCTTGTCAGAATGCTATAGATAAGCGTGATGCTGATATCATAATTGCATGGTTATGAGCCGTTTAGTGACGGTTCATGATTTCTCCTTTCTTATTCGTTAAGCCTCTTTGTCCTTCTTAGGATGCCTAATAAGGTAGAGCGTACCAAACGAACTCATTATGATTAAAGTAATGAGTGGGATAGAAAGTCTGCCCTCTGTTCCTAATAACAGTAATACAAGGCCAAGGATATAAATAGACAGAAGGAATATAACTCTTCTCATGATGACTCTTTTTTAGGTTCTTTATCAATGTTGCGTACAAATATAAGGAAAGGAGACGATGCTCGCAAATATTTCAGAGAAAAGTTTTTAAGTTCTTATCATATTCTCTTTTAGAGGCATAACAAGCCCCTTAACGGTCTGAGAACTTTGTCGGCAGTATGCTGAAAACAAAGATGTTGACCGTAGAAAAATAACATCACAACGAATTATGTTCATGAAAAGAAATATTTCTTGTCGTGAAGAAAAATATTTCTTTTCATGAAAAAAAATCTTTCCACTCGTGAAAATAAATCCGAGCAGACCGTTAGAGGCAAGCGACAGTGAGACCCGCCATGACGATGCTGACCATGCTCATGAGTTTAATAAGGATGTTGAGCGATGGCCCAGAAGTGTCTTTGAAGGGGTCGCCAACGGTGTCTCCGACCACAGTAGCCTTATGAGCATCAGAGCCTTTACCACCGAAATTACCCTCTTCGACATACTTCTTTGCATTATCCCATGCACCACCAGCATTCGACATGAATACAGCAAGGGTGAAGCCAGCGGCCAAACCGCCTACCAACAAACCCAATACGCCTGCCACTCCGAGCAGAAGACCCACGATGACAGGGATGATGATGGCCAAGAGCGATGGGATAATCATCTCGTGTTGAGCACTTTGTGTACTGATTTCCACACATCGGCCGTAGTCTGGTGTACCTGTTCCTTCTAATATACCCTTAATCTCACGGAACTGACGACGCACCTCTGCCACCATCTTACCAGCAGCTCTACCCACTGCGCCCATCGTTAGTCCGCAGAAGAGGAAGGCCGCCATCGCACCGATGAAAGCACCGACAAGCACCTTCGGGTTCATCAGGTTCACTTGGAAGAAGTTCATGAAGTCAGGGATAGTAGCCTTTGTGGCATCGATGGTCTCGCCTGCAACGTTCGTCATCTGTGTACCGACACGTGCCATGGCAATCTTTATCTCTTCGATATAAGAGGCCAACAGCGCCAAAGCCGTCAGTGCTGCCGAACCGATGGCAAAGCCCTTACCCGTAGCAGCCGTAGTGTTACCTAAGGCGTCGAGGGCGTCAGTGCGATGGCGCACCTCCGCTCCTAACTCGCTCATCTCCGCATTTCCGCCTGCATTATCAGCAATTGGTCCGTAGGCATCTGTCGCTAAGGTGATACCTAAAGTAGATAGCATGCCGACTGCAGCGATACCTATTCCATACAAGCCATGCTGAATAGAGAGGGCTGACATCGACATATCGAAGCCGTTGGCACAGAGATAACTCAGCATGATAGCCACTGAGATAGAGAGGACAGGGACACAAGTAGAAATCATACCCGTACCGATACCTTTTATAATCACCGTTGCCGCACCCGTGTGACTGGCCTCAGAGATAGCCTTCGTAGGCATGTAACTCTGTGAGGTATAGTACTCCGTTGCCTGTCCGATGATAACTCCTGCCGCCAAGCCCGTGATGACCGAGAAGCTAACACCAAGCCAGTTCTCCAGTCCTAAGAGGTAGAGAATGAGGAAGCTAACAGCTGCAATGAGTACAGCCGCCGTATTCGTACCAAGACCTAAAGCGTGGAGAAGGTCTTTCATCGTAGCTCCCTCCTTCGTTCTCACGAGGAAGATACCAAAGAGACTAAGGAAGACACCGACTGCAGCGATGAGCATTGGCGCGATGACAGCCTTTAGTTGCATATCACCTGACGATGCTGCGAAAGCCGTTGCACCCAAGGCAGCCGTAGAGAGGATAGACCCACAATAGCTTTCGTATAGGTCGGCACCCATTCCAGCGACGTCGCCTACGTTGTCGCCCACGTTGTCGGCAATCGTAGCCGGGTTGCGTGGGTCGTCTTCAGGGATGTTTGCTTCCACCTTACCAACGAGGTCGGCCCCCACATCGGCAGCCTTCGTATAGATACCACCACCCACACGAGCAAACAACGCCTGCGTCGAAGCGCCCATACCGAAGGTCAACATCGTAGTCGTGATAGTGATGAGCATCTCGCTTGTCGTCATCTTGTCAGCATAGAACCAAGTGAGGACAATGAACCAGATGGCTATGTCTAACAAGCCTAATCCAACGACAACAAGACCCATGACAGCGCCCGAACGGAAGGCAATCTTGAGTCCGTCGTTGAGTCCATTACGTGCTGCATTGGCCGTTCTGGCACTGGCGTAGGTGGCAGTCTTCATCCCGAAGAAGCCTGCAAGACCAGAGAAGAAACCACCAGTAAGGAATGCGAACGGCACCCATTCGTTCTGTGCATTGAAGCCGTAAGCCATGATTGCGAAGACAATCGCAAGGATAATAAAGACAATCAATACGACCTTGTACTGCTGTTTCAGGTAGGCCATAGCACCACGACGCACGTATTCAGCAATCTCAATCATGCGGGGTGTGCCCTCTTCAGACCTCATCATAGATTTGAAGAAATACCATGCCATCCCCAAGGCGCACACCGATGCGATGGGAATAAGCCAAAAGACTAGTGGAATGTGTTCCATAATTCGAAGTTTTTAGGTTGTTGTTATAATAGATTCAAAGATGTCGCAAATATATAAAAAAATATTGATTGTCAAGTGATTTGGGGTAAAAAAGATAGGAGAAAATGCCATAGTAAAATTGAATGAAGCTATAAAGGACCTCACCCCCGACCCCCAATCGGCCTCACCCCCAGCCCCTCTCCGAATGGAGAGGGGAGTGATCACCGAGATACCCCTATTGGTTAGCGGCCCCTCCCCCTTCCCCTCCCCCGAAGGGAGGGGCGTGATCACCGAGGTTACCCCTACTTCGCTGCTTGTGTCTTAATGGGGCTGTGCACCCTTGTACGTTCTGTTCTTCTGTGTAACTCTGTGAGAGAAAGAACGCAAGAGGCTCGTTGGAAATTATATCTCTCACAGATTTTCACAGATGAACAGAGGCCTTTCTGCTAACAGGGGGAACCCACAAACGCCTGCAAGCAGGCGACAGATATCACAGAATTTACTGCTGAGATTAGCTTAAACGCTCTGTGTTATCGGTTGACTTAATGTCTCTGTGCAACCCTGTACGCTCTGTTCTTCTGTGTAACTCTGTGAGAGAAAGAAAAGAGAAAACATGAGAGAGAGAGCGGCCCCTCCCCTTTCCCCTCCCCCGAAGGGAAGGGGAGTAATCACCGAGATACCCCTATAAAAAGGATGTAGGTTTTGTTATGTCCCTTAATGGCGGTCTTGTAGGGGTAACCTCACATATCACGCCCCTCCCTGCGGGGGAGGGGTTGGGGGAGGGGCCACTCTCTTATGAGTTCGAAACTGTGCGCAAAATGTTCTGTTAAATCTGTGAGTTCTGTGAGAGAAAAAACTCCCCAGCGAATCTCAAAAACGTTCTTTTTCTCACAGAGAACACAGATGAGCAGAACGCACAGGGCTCATAGAGAGAGGTTTGCCCTCCCTCGACCCCTGCCATTCACCCCTCCGTGTCCTGCTGTTCAGACCTCCGAGACACTGCCTCGTAGCCCCCTTCCTCTCCATGCAACAATTCTTCCCTGTCGTGAAAAATCATTACACATTATCAAACTAACTACCACAAGACAAGCAAAAATCATCATTTACAACCAAGCATATAACCCACAAGAAATCAGCTAATTACATTTAGCATTTGAGTATATGCCCTCCTTGCTTGCAGAAGACGCCCTTCATGGGACAAGAAAGCCATGTTCTCGAACGTTGAAAGCCCTCTTCTTGCATCAAGCCCGGCCTTTCGATGAAAAGAGAGGGGTATGACAACTGAAATATCTTGACAATCCCTATTGAATGTTTAGCGTTTTACTCATCCAGAGGGTACGTTCTATTTCTCACAGAAAAACACAGATGAACAGAATACACAGGGGTCAGAAAAATAGCGGCCCCCTCCCCCGTCCCCAGCTGGCCCCTCCCCCGTCCCCTCCCCAAAAGGGAGGGGCGTAATCACCGAGATACCCCTATGGACTGGATGTAGGCTACTTGTTGCCCCTTATCGGTATTTACGATAGCTGAAACGTTCTGTGAATTCTGTATGCCGGAGGCGTTCTGGGACCTCACCCCCGACCCCTCTCCGAATGGAGAGGGGAGTGATTACCGAGGTTACCCCTACTTCGCTGCTTGTGTCGTGATAGGAACTTGCATTTACTCTGACGCCTCTTTGACTAATCATCAACACCTAACAACCAACACCCAACACCCACCTTTAGCTGTAACGTTCTGTGTTCTCTGTATGCCGAAGGCCTTCTGTGGGTTCGAAATGTGCGCCAAAAGGTTCTGTTGGTTCTGTGAGTTCTGTGAGAGAAAGAAATGTCCTTTGTGAGAGAAAAAACTCTCCAGCGAGTTGTTTGTGTGTCATCTCATAGAGTGGGTGCGTTCTATTTCTCACAGAAAGACACAGAAGAACAGAATACACAGGTTTCCACAGAGACATTAAGTCAACCGATTTCACAGAACCTTACAGCCAACGTTAGCTAATCATCAGCACCTAACACTCATCACCCAACACCCACCAAAGCTATTCATTAACACCCAACACTCAACACCTAACACCCACCAAAGCTATTCATTAACACCCAACACTCAACAGCTAACACCCACCAAAGCTAATCATTAACACCCAACATTCAACACCTAACACCCATCACTCAACCCCTAACACCCACCACTCAACCCCTAACTTGGCTATATATAATAAGGAGTAGTTGGTTAAGAATATTGACGGATGACAATAATAGAATATGAGGGGAGCGTTAGTGGCTTACGTATTAGATATTAGCTACCAGAATGTTGGTTGTTAACAGGTGGTGTTAAGTACATTGACTAAGTACGTGCAGGATATTGGTACATGATGTGTTAGGTCTTAGCACGGAGAATGTTGGGTGTAACTATGTGACGTGCGGAGTATTGGTGTAATAATAAGATAGGGTAGGGGATGGCGTTGTAATTGTCTGGTAGTGTGTAAAGTATGGGATGATAGATAGCATAATAATAGCCGTCTCTCTCGAAAAGTAGGGAGAGTAATTTGGATAACTATATCGAGTAAATAGGGGTATCACGGTAATCACGCCCCTCTCCATTCGGAGAGGGGTTGGGGAGAGGTTCTCTGTTGGGTGATGGGTGTTAGGTGTTGGGTGTTGAAGGTGGGCTGTTAGTGGGTTGTTAATCCTACATAAAACCTTGTTCTTTCAGCGTCTTCAGTAACACTTCCGAGATTGCTTCATTCGCCTCCTTAGTATATCTTAGGTCAGTGAACACCTGTGCGAGCGTCTCTTTATGGTTGATTTCCACAAAGTGTTTATTCTCTTCGAGTTGTTCCTTAGGGGTGTAGAACGTATCAATGCGGGCTGGAGTATAATCGTTGTAAGTCTCGTTATGGATGATACTATCGATAGGCAGGCGGTCGGTGAGGGGTGGGTTTTCATCAGGCCAACCGAGGGTGATGGTTGCAACAGGCATCACAAGGCGAGGCAGACCGAGCGTCTTAATAATCGACTGTGGGTTATAGATGGTTGTTCCTAAGAAACATGTGCCTAATCCCTCCTCCTCGGCAAGGTTGCAGAAGGTCTGACAGTAGAGCAGCGCATCAGTAGCCGCATTGAGGAACGAAAGGAAATTGTCGTAGCCAGGCATTGCCTTACGGTTCTCCGCCCAGAGTGTAGTACGACGAAAGTCAGCACAAAATGTGAGAACAACTGGAGCCCCAGTTACCATCGGTTGATTAAAGTGAGCCGGTGCAAGTTGCGCCTTCTTCTCCGTCTCCCGAGTAATGACAACCGAGTAGAGCTGCAGGTTACCCATTGTAGGGGTACGTTCCGCCTTCTCCAACAAAGTTCTTACTAAATCCTCAGACACCTCCTTTGAGGTATATTTCCTTATAGTCTTTCTGTTATTAAACATTTCCATTTTAGATGATTTTAATGCTACAAAGTTAAGTAAATGTTTTCTATTTTGGAAAACAATTCGTAACTTCGCAGACGAAAAAAATCTAAAACAGCGATAATGACAACCAATCAAACTTACTCTTTCGACGAAGCCTTTCAAGCTACCTTAGCTTATTTCGGTGGCGACGAACTTGCTGCTCGAGTGTGGGTCAATAAGTATGCGATGAAAGATAGCTATGGTAACATCTACGAGAAGTCGCCAGAACAGATGCACTGGCGCATAGCTAACGAGATAGCACGTATTGAGCAGAAATATAAGAATCCATTGACGGCACAAGAGGTGTTCGACCTCTTAGACCATTTCAGATATATTATCCCAGCTGGTAGTCCGATGACTGGTATCGGTAATAACTATCAGGTGGCATCGCTCTCTAACTGTTTTGTCATCGGCTTAGACGGTAATGCCGATTCATACGGTGCAATCATGCGTATCGACGAAGAGCAGGTACAGTTGATGAAGCGCCGCGGTGGCGTTGGTCATGACCTCTCTCACATTCGTCCGAAAGGTTCGCCAGTGAACAACTCAGCCCTGACCTCTACAGGTCTTGTCCCTTTCATGGAGCGTTATTCAAACAGTACACGTGAGGTGGCACAGGACGGTAGGCGTGGAGCCTTGATGCTTTCGGTAAGTATCAAACACCCCGATTCAGAGGCATTCATCGATGCCAAGATGGAAGAAGGTAAGGTGACAGGTGCTAATGTGTCTGTGAAGATAACCGACGAGTTCATGCAAGCCGTCGTTGAAGGTAAACCTTACGTACAGCAGTTCCCTATTGATAGCGATGAGCCAGCCGTTACCAAGGAGGTATCGGCCAAGGAACTGTGGGAGAAGATAGTACATAACGCATGGAAGAGTGCCGAGCCAGGCGTGCTGTTCTGGGACACGATTATCCGTGAGAGTATCCCCGACTGTTATGCTGACCTTGGTTTCCAGACCGTTTCAACAAACCCATGTGGAGAGATACCCCTCTGTCCTTACGATAGTTGTAGACTCTTGTCATTGAACCTCTACTCCTACGTTATCGATCCATTCACAGACCATGCACGCTTTGACAAAGAGTTGTTTGAACGTCATGCACAGCTCGCACAGCGACTCATGGACGACATCATCGACCTTGAAATGGAGAAGATAGACCTCATCCTAACGAAGATTAAGAGCGATCCACAGCAAGATGAGGTGAAGAGTGCAGAGTATCATCTCTGGGAGAAGATAAAGAAGAAGAGTTGTCTGGGCCGACGCACAGGAGTGGGTATCACGGCCGAGGGCGATATGATAGCTGCTATGGGGCTACGTTATGGAACGCAGGAAGCAACCGATTTCTCCGTTTCCATTCATCGTGCATTAGCCCTGAATGCTTATCGCTCATCAGTGACAATGGCACAGGAGCGTGGTGCCTTCGAGATATATGATGCTAAGCGTGAGGAGAACAATCCGTTTATTCTACGATTGAAGGAGGCCGATACGCAGCTCTACGAGGATATGAAGAGGTATGGTCGTAGGAATATAGCCTGCTTGACGATAGCCCCTACGGGTACAACCTCGCTCATGACACAGACGACATCAGGTATCGAACCAGTCTTCATGCCTGTCTATAAGCGTCGTCGTAAGGTTAATCCTAATGATACAGACGTACATGTAGACTTCGTCGACGAGGTTGGCGATTCCTTCGAAGAGTACATAGTCTACCACCGTAAGTTCCTTACATGGATGGAGGTGAACGGGATTGACACACAAAAGAGGTATAGCCAAGAAGAAATAGACGAACTTGTGAAACGCTCTCCTTATTATAAAGCAACGGCAAACGACGTCGACTGGCTGATGAAGGTGCGTATGCAAGGTGAGATACAGAAATGGGTTGACCACTCCATATCCGTGACAGTGAACCTACCTAACCAAGTTGATGAGGCTCTGGTTAATAAGCTTTATGTCGAGGCATGGCGTAGTGGATGCAAGGGTTGCACCATCTATCGTGATGGAAGCCGTTCGGGTGTGATGATATCAGTGTCAAAGAAAGACAAGACCAAGGAGGACAAGCCTGCTGATGAGGAGAAGGCAAAGGACTTAAACTCAGCCGAAGAGCATCACGAGCACATCTGCAATCATCCACAAGTCATTGAGGTACGACCAAAGGAACTGGAGTGTGATGTCGTGAGGTTCCAAAACAACAAAGAGAAATGGGTGGCCTTCGTTGGTTTGTTAGATGGTTATCCCTACGAGATCTTCACGGGCTTGCAAGATGACGAGGAGGGTATTGCCCTGCCAAAGAGCGTTACAAAGGGTAAGATTATCAAGCAGACCGCAGAAGACGGTACGCATCGTTACGACTTTCAGTTTGAGAACAAGCGTGGTTATAAGACCACTGTCGAGGGCTTATCAGAGAAGTTTAATCCAGAGTATTGGAACTATGCGAAGCTGATCTCTGGTGTCTTACGCTACAGAATGCCAATCGATCATGTCATCAAGCTCGTTGGCTCGTTGCAACTAAAGAGTGAAAGCATTAATACATGGAAGAATGGTGTGGAGCGCGCGTTGAAGAAGTACGTCACTGATGGGACCAGTGCTTCAGGCTTAAAATGTCCTGTTTGTGGGCAGGAGACCCTTGTCTATCAAGAAGGCTGCCTTATCTGCACCAACTGTGGGGCCTCACGTTGCGGATAGCAGTCAGTATGAACCCAGAGGACAAAGGCCTTCTTTTGTCCTCATTTCTCGTAAGTAATGATGAAAATAATGACAAGTTACATTCTTCTGCAGGGTCTCCACTTCCATGCTCGCATAGGAGTTGGAGCGCAGGAGCGTGTTGTTGGTAATCTTTATGTTGTCGATCTCCGTATAGGCTATCCGTTTGCTAAGGCCATGGAGAGCGATGATGTTGCCGACACGCTGAACTATGCAACGGTATTCGACATCGTTAGAGAAGTGATGAGCCGACCCGCCCGTCTGTTAGAGTCAGCTGCTGGTTCCCTTGTTAAAGAGCTGTCAGTCGCCTTCCCAGAGATAAGTAGTATCGACTTAAAGATAGTCAAGAAAAACCCACCCATGGGTGCTGATAGTGAAGGGGCAGGCGTTGAATTACACTTAATAAATGATAAAACCAAAGATTAGAGCCATGGTTTCCCACCGAAAAGCCGTATCTTTGTTCCCTAAAGAATTAAGTATGTTTAAGAAAATATCGCTTCTCTTTGTCTTCTTGGTCATGTTTGCTGGTCTTACATGGGCTGCAAACGGGCGTTTCACACTGGTTATCGACCCCGGTCATGGTGGTCATGATGCTGGTGCGATAGGTGCTATATCCAAAGAGAAGGACATCAACTTGAATATAGCCTTGGCTTTTGGGCGTTATGTAGAGCGTAATATGCCCGACGTCAATGTGATATATACGCGTAAGAGCGATGTGTTCATTCCTTTACATCAGCGTGCTGATATAGCCAACAAAGCAAAGGCCGACCTCTTTGTATCGGTCCACACGAACTCAGTTGCCTCTGGTCGGTATGTGAAAGGGTTCCAAGTTTACACCTTAGGTATGCACCGTGCGAAGGATAACCTTGACGTGGCTAAGCGAGAGAACAGCGTTATCTCGATGGAGAAAGGCTATCAGCAGACCTATCAGGGCTTTGACCCTAATTCGTCAGAGAGCTATATTATGTTCGAGTTCATGCAGAATGCGAACATGGAAAGGAGTGTTGAGCTGGCAAGAATGATACAGAACGCTGTCTGCTCATCGGCTGGTCGTATCGACAAGGGTGTTCATCAGGCTGGTTTCCTCGTCCTTCGTGAGAGTTATATGCCGAGTTGTCTGATAGAGTTAGGCTTTATCACTGCCGCAGACGAGGAGGAGTATCTTAACTCACCAGAGGGTATTGATGCCATGGCGAAGGGTATCTACAATGCTTTCGTACAGTATAAGAACAAGTACGACACCCGCATCGTTGTCCCTTACCGGCCTGTTGAGAATAAGAAGATAGTCATCGATCGTGTCATCCCAACGGCCCCTGTCGACAAACCTCGTACGGTTGTGCCAACGGAGCGACGTCAGACTGTCTCACAGACTGAGAAGCCCCGTCGTATGAGTAAGGTGGAAGAGGCTAAGAAGCGGATATCGGCTGCTATCAAAGACCTCCTGCCGACGTGCGACGACCGTACTACTGCCCAGACGAGCGTACCAGTGTTTAAGATACAGGTCATGGCCTCCAACAAACAGCTACGCGCTGGTAGTCCGCTGTTCCGAGGCCGCACAGACATCAACTGTACGCAAGAGGGCAATTATTATAAGTACACGGTAGGGTCAAGTACGAATTATAATGAGATAGCGCGCATGCGTAACAATCTATTAAAAGACTTCCCACAATCATTTATTATTGCCTATAAAGACGGCTCACGAATGGATGTCAACCAAGCGATATCAGAGTTTCTAAGGAATAAAAAGAATAAGTAAAGTAAACAAGATATGAAGAAAGTATTTACGCCACAAGTAAAGATTGCCGTAGTAGCACTACTTGCGATCGTTGTATTGTTCTTTGGGATCCAGTTCCTGAAAGGTCTGTCTCTCTTCTCGAATGATGCGCATTATAGGATTAAGTTCAATGATATCACGGGCTTATCCACGTCTACTCCTGTCTACGCTCGCGGCTTTAAGGTCGGTGTAGTGCGTGATATCGACTACAACTATGATAAGTTAGGCGAGTCTATCACCGTTGATATCGATGTAGACAAGACCATGAAGGTGCCAGAAGGTACTACTGCTGAGATTATTAGCGACATTATGGGTAATGTGAAGGTAGTCCTGAAACTTGGCGACAGCAAGAAGTTGTTGGCTGCTAATGGGTGGATAGATGGGTGCATCAACGATGGTACTTTGGGCGACATAAAGGGTATGGTGCCTGCTATTCAGAAGATGTTACCTAAGGTAGATAGCATCCTTGGAAGCGTGAACAGCCTCCTTGCCGACCCAGCCCTGCGTACTTCGCTTCATAATGTGGAAGATATAACCACCAACCTCACCACCACCTCTCGCGAACTCAACCAACTGCTCGCACAAGCCAATGGTGCTTTGCCTACTGTGGTAGGGAAGGCTGGCCGAGTGATGGACAATGCCAACGGCGTAATGCTCAATGCTAACAAGGGCATAACAGAGGCTCGTGGGGCCATCCGTGGTGCTAACACGATGATGGGCAACCTTAATAATAAGGTGAACGAACTTGACATTGCGACGACAATGGCTAAGGTGAACGCTACTATCGACAATATGAACGCCTTTACAGCTAAGCTGAATAGCAACGAGGGAACATTAGGCTTAATGCTTAACGACGCTAATCTGTATAATAATCTGAATAATACAGTGCGCACAGCAGATAGTCTTTTGATCAATGTCAAGGCTCATCCGAAACGTTATGTACACTTCTCTCTATTCGGAAGAAAGGACAAGTAATTTAAATAAGGTCTAAATAGAACGGTCGATGTTTCACACACAAGGGATGCGTGTTGAAGCCTTTTGAGTATCAGCTCCTTCCCGTCTCCCTTGCTATTGTTTCACTACTTGGGTCGTTTTTGTGGTTAGCAGTAGTAAAGTACTTGTTCTTCAAATACTTAGAAATACACAACTACGCTTATATGCTACCTGAGATACAAGATGACGCAAAGTCCACAAATATAACGTTTTACACCTTTTTATAATTAAGAGGTATAGAGTTAGCGATAGTTCTCTTTATAAATAAATTACTATCTTTGCACTATTAAATAATAAACAAGGGGTAGTTGGCATGCCAATAGCCCATAGAAAGACATAGAAACGATAGACAACCAGTTATGAACGCGAGTCCTAAAACACTTTGGGATAGTTGTCTCCAGCTCATAAAGGAGAATGTGACCGAGCAGCAATTTGACACTTGGTTCCGTCCGATTGTACTCCAATCGTACAAGCCAGCATCAAAGACTTTGTTAGTGCAGGTCCCAAGTCAGTTCGTATATGAGTATCTGGAAGGACATTACGTAGACTTGCTACGTAAGGTCCTCACACGTGTTTTTGGACAGGGAGTACAGCTTACTTACCGCGTGATGGTTGACCAGGAAAATCACTTATCACAAGACTTAGAGCAGGACACCATCGAGGACGTGGCTTCACAACGCCCTACCGCACGGGCTAACCAGAGCCCAACAGTGCTCGACACTGTACCACAGGACCTCGACTCACAACTCGACCCTCATAAGTCATTCAGCAACTATGTGGAAGGTGACAGTAATAAGCTACCTCGTTCTATCGGCCTTTCTATCGCAGAGCACCCTAACACAACGCAGTTTAACCCTATGTTCATCTATGGTCCATCGGGCTGCGGTAAGACCCACCTTATTAATGCTATCGGATTAAAAGCTAAGCAGCTTTATCCGCAGAAACGTGTGTTATACGTCTCTGCTCGCCTCTTTCAGGTGCAGTACACAGACTCTGTTCGACAGAACACTACCAACGACTTTATTAATTTCTATCAAACGATTGATGTCTTGATAGTCGATGACATACAGGAATGGGTTACTGCTACGAAGACGCAAGACACCTTCTTCCATATCTTCAACCACCTCTTCCGTAACGGTAAACGAATTATCTTAGCAAGCGACCGACCACCTGTCGACCTCAAGGGAATGAACGACCGCCTGCTAACACGTTTCTCTTGTGGTTTGATAGCAGAGTTAGAAAAACCTAACGTACAGCTCTGTGTGGATATTCTCCATAGTAAGATAAAACGCGACGGACTCAATATACCAGAGGACGTGGTGCGCTTCATTGCCGAAACAGCTAATGGTAGCGTGCGCGATCTGCAGGGTGTTATCAACTCGCTCCTTGCTTACAGCGTTGTCTATAACAGTAATATTGATATGCGACTGGCTGAGCGTGTCATCAAGCGTGCCGTGAAGATTGATGATGAACCGCTGACCATCGATGATATCTTAGATAAGGTTTGCTCGCATTATAATGTTACGATGACAGCTGTCAACTCTCGTTCGCGTAAGAAAGACATAGTGATGGCACGCCAAGTGAGCATGTATATGGCGCAGAAATACACTAAGATGCCTGCAAGCCGTATCGGTAAGCTGGTCGGAAACCGCGACCACAGCACCGTAATCCACAGTTGTTCGAAGATAGAAGACCGTCTGAAGGTTGACAAGGGCTTCCATGCTGAGCTCGCAAGTATTGAAAACTCGTTTAAGTTAAAAGCATAAGGTATTAGTTTGAAAGTCTGCTGCATGGTCGTAGCAGGCTTTTTTTGTTCCTCTTGCTGAGGGTGAAATGATACTGTAAACGAGTGGTAGAGGGTGCAAAACCAGCAGGCCCCTCCCCCTTGCCCCTCCCCCATAGGGAGGGGAGTAATATGTGAGGTTACCCCTACAAGACTACCAATAAGAGGCATAACGAAGCCTACATCCAGCTTATAGGGGTATCTCGGTGATCACGCCCCTTCCCTTCGGGGGAGGGGATGGGGGAGGGGCCGATGGCAGTTAATATGTGAGGTTACCCCTTTTGGGCTGCTTGCATGAGGCGTGGGGAGTTTTTTCTCTCAACCTGGGGAGTTTTATCTCTCACAGAGCGCACAGAGTTCACTGAGCGTTTAGGCGCACATTTCGAGCCCACAGAAGGCCTCCGGCATACAGAGAACACAGAGCCTTTCAACTCACGTTAGCAGTAAATTCTGTGATATCTGTCGCCTGCCTGCAGGCGTTTGTGAGTTCTAAATGTTCGCAGAAAGGCTTCTGTTCATCTGTGAAAATCTGTGAGAGATAAAATATCCAACGAGCCTCTTGCGTTCTTTCTCTCACAGAACTACACAGAAGAACAGAACTTACAAGGGTGCACAGAGACATTAAGTCAACCGAAAACACAGAGCCTTTCAGCTCACGTTAGCAGTAAATTCTGTGATATCTGTCGCCTGCTTGCAGGCGTTTGTGAGTTCTAAACGTTCGCAGAAAGGCTTCTGTTCATCTGTGAAAATCTGTGAGAGACAAAATACCTAACGAGCCTCTTGCGTTCTAAACTCTGTGAGAGAAAAAACTCCAAGGGTTTTACAGAGTTCATGAAAAAACCTGACAAAAGCGCACGAGAAACCCCTTATGAATTTAGAGTGATATGATTAAAAACCGAAATCGCAACTAACAAGATATCAATCACTTATAAACTCGATGCAAGAAGGGCCTTAGTAAGCATCAAGAAGGGCCTTCGCAATACCCAAGAAGGGCATGTTCTGCAGGCAAGAAGGGCGTCCGCTTGAAGCAAGAAGGGCGTACACTGATAGGGAGGGGATGAAAAATATTTACATACATGGGCTGTTGCTACTTTGTGGATGGGCTTTAGTACTGCTGTAACTCTTGTGAGTTTATGGAGAACACCAGCGTTGGAAGCAAGGGAGAACAGGCGACAAAATGAGTTTAATAAAGACAAAATAAGACAATGAAAACATTTGATTTCCATTATTCCGTTCGTGAAGTAGACGGAAAAGAGTTTGAGTTAATTGAGTGCACTACGTGGCCTCGCCTTAATGTACAAGTGTTACACACCACGCCAGAACGCTTCGAAGCAGACTTGAAGGAGGTGAAGAGCCGTTCGCTCTGTGGCTATTCTCTACAAGACAAGACCTTCATCTTGAAGCATGCGGGTGGCGAGGGCAATGGTGAACTGACGCAAGCTAATATCGACGAAATCTGCAATGGTATGCAAGCTATCATGCAAGCCGCAGTGAAATGGTGGATTCAGAATAGAAAGAAGCTTACCACCTCGGAGAAAGAATAGGCTGGGTGGCCTCTTCCCCCAGCCCTCCTCTCGCTCTTCCCATAGCCAAATGCTGTGAGAGAGGACTACATTTAATTGCTTGATGGTGGGCTGTTTTCTATCTTGATGATTTTAATCTTGGGTCTGAAACGATAATAAAATGAATAAACAACATACGATTGTTGAGTTATGGCAATAAAGACATTATATAAAACTGTCAATACAAACGGAGATTATAGTTGTGGTGATATAGGAATCACTACGGCTGAGTGGCTTGATATATTACGTGATGAGCGGTCGATGCCATATCATGAAGCATTGCTGTGTTTCCTACGTCAAGATGGGAATATGGCAACTTGTACAAAGGTCTCTAAACAGTATGGAAAACCTGCCCAGTACTATAACAGTAAGGTATATAACTTCTCTAAGTGGGTACAAAGGCGATTAAATAGATTTAGAGTAGTAGGGGCAGATAATAAAGAAACCTACTGGTGCATTGCAATGAAGAAAGGTCGGGAGACAAGACAAGGTTTCCTATGGCAGATGCGTGATGAACTTGTAGATGCTTTCAGAGTCTATCTTATGGAAGAACTCATCGACATCTTTGAGAAAGAAAAGCTATTTATAGAATATGGAGAATACTATAAATGGGACTTACTCGATAGGGTGGAGGGAAAAGAAGTTCTTAAAGTCTTTGACTCTCTTAGGGGAGAAAACATAGTAGACAACCCTCGTGTTGATACTGTTATTAAGTATTTGGTGGATAATGAAGCCGACAAGACAAGTGTTTGTTGTCAACATTTGATTAACGAGTCTATCCCATTGACGACTCGATTGGCTGCTTTTAAGTCAGAGATGGAATCATTATGTTCAGGTAAATGGAAGAACAATGCAAATGATGAACGTACAGCCGCAGCCTTGCTAACATGTGTTTATCCAGAGAAATACACCTTCTATAAGGATGAAATCTATCGTAATATTTGGCGCTATTTTGGTTATACTCCTCGAAAGGCAGGGGAGAAGTATGTCCATTTTATGGAACTTATTAATGGCTTTGTAGAACATTATGGAGAAGAGATACAGCAGATTATGCTGAAAGAAATCGAACGATTCAAAAACAAACCACTCAACCTTGCGGTTCAGACTTTATTCTGGTGCATGAAAGACTATATGCAAGATAAATTGGATAAGAAGATGAATACAGATACAAATAATAGCTCAAAAAGTACTCGGTATGACGATATTGTCGGTATATGGAGACGGCGTAAGAACATCGTTTTGCACGGTGCACCGGGTACAGGTAAGACTTACGATGTACCTGAATTGGCTGTGCGGCTATGCGACCCAAGCTTTATGAGCAATGGACGGAGTAGGGAGGAGATAGTAAGCAGATACAATCAGCTTAAGGACGATGGGCGCCTTATGTTCACTACCTTCCATCAGTCTTTAGACTATGAGGACTGGATTGAGGGATTGCGCCCTGTGGTAAACGAGGCGAGTCAGGTGACCTACGAGATAGAGAACGGTGTGTTCAAGAGGCTTTGCGAGGCTGCCGAACGTTCTAAACTCGAGGGTAATCAGTACGGTATCACTTCGGAGTCTGACGTTTGGAAGGTTTCGCTTAAACGGACAGGAGACAATGATGTGCGCAAAGACTGTATGGAGAATGACTATATCCGTATCGGTTGGGATGAGTATGGAACTGACATTTCAGACGAGACAGATGGTAGTAGTCGCAATGAGAAGGGTAAGCTGATATTAGATGCCTACATCAATAAGATGAAAGTAGGGGATATTGTAATGTCTTGTTATTCAAGTAAAGAGATAGATGCGATAGGTGTTATCACGGATGACTATCGGTATGATGAAAGCCTACCAGCCTATAAGCGTATCCGACCAGTACACTGGCTAATAAAAGGTAAGCGAGAGAATATCGTGGAGACAAACGATGGTAAGGAGATGGTAGAGTCTACTGTCTATCGTTTGAAGTCGATACATGTCGAAGATGTAGAGGCCATCCTTGAGAAGTACGGAGTGTTTATAGAGCAGAAGGAGGACGATAAACCCTACGTTATGGTCATTGATGAGCTAAACAGAGGGAACGTCTCAAAGGTGTTTGGTGAACTGATAACGCTGCTTGAAGCAGACAAACGAAAGGGGAGTAAGAATGAGGAAAGTGTGAAACTACCTTATTCTAAGAAGACCTTTCACGTCCCTGATAATGTGTATCTGATAGCAACCATGAACACAGCCGACCGCTCTTTAGGGTCGTTAGATTATGCTATTCGACGTCGGTTTGCCTTTATTGCGGAGCGACCCATTGGTTTAGTGGACGACAGATTCAATGCAGAATTGTTTGAGAAGGTCAGCCGGTTGTTTGTTAAGAACTTTGATGCGTATAAAGCGAGTGGTTGGGATGCAACGATGCGACTCCTTCCTGCCGACACGCTAAGCGATGAGTATAAGCCAGAAGACGTCTGGATAGGGCATAGTTATTTCTTAATGCAAGACGAGGAGGGAGTAGACAACTCCCGTGAACGTATCTTATATGAGCTTATCCCACTCTTAGAGGAATATGTTCGGGACGGTGTCTTGACGGCTGATGCACAGGCGGTTATCGACAAACTGTATAAGCAGGCGACAGCGTCATGAGGGTTGTGCAACTTCAAGAACAGCTGTTGGAAGACACTTGTCTTCGGCAGTCGGAGTGTGAGGCTATCCTCCCCTATATGGATGATGGGGCAGAGGTGGAGTGTACTGTCAGGCGAGATCGTGAGGAGAAGGAGCTTTGTCTTAGGCTAACACGTGAGTCAGATGCAGTCCGTGCTACCGGTTCTTACTTCGTTGGAGTAGACTGGATAAAGGAAGAGGACGTGGCTGTGCAGGTCAGTCCTAAGCTGAATGATGGTTTTGAGATAGACTATGTTCGTATGCTAAACGAGGCGTTGACCGAGACAGACAACTACAAGCATCTGAAGGATTTACTGACAATTCATTTCGAGAAGCCGTCTATCCGTATCAGTCAGCAGCAAGACCTGTTGAGTATCTTCTTGATTACTGAGTATTTGAATATCCTTCATCGTATCGTGAGAAAGGGGCTGAAGAGGAGCTACTATAGGGTTGAAGAGACGTTAAATAATAAGGTTAAAGGACGCATACAGGTGGGTAGAACGATACAACGCAGTCTTGCGAAGGGTCGGATAACGGATAATGTATGTCGTTATCAGGTCTATGACATCGACTCACCAGAGAACAGAATACTCAAGAAAGCCCTTGCCTTTTGTAGAAAACAGGTGGGGGTGTATCGTAATGCACTTGACACAAGCGTCTTGGAGAGGAAGATAAGACAGATAAAACCTTATTTTGAGCGGGTGAGCGATGAGATAAGTGTCAAGTCAATGAGGACGTTTAAGGGTAATCCTGTGTACAAGGAATACTACACGGCAGTTGAGTATGCGCAGTTGCTGTTGAGGCGCTTCAGTTATGACATTACCCTTGCTGGTAAGAAAGAGATAGACACACCGCCGTTCTGGATAGACATGAGTAAGCTCTTCGAACTATATGTATACAGTAAGTTAAGGGCGGTATTTACTGGACGAAAGGAGGTTCAGTATCATGTGAAAGAACGTCGTCAAGAGCTCGACTACCTCTTAAAGCCTGCGGAGTGGGCCGAGCCCTACGTTGTCGATGCTAAGTATAAACCACGTTATGGGGAGTGTGAGGACATAAGCATCGACGATGCGAGGGAAGTAAGTGGTTATGCTCGGTTGAGTTGGGTCTATAGTGAGTTGGACATGGACGCTGATGCGGTTGCTCCTATTAAGTGTTTAATCATCTATCCGGACCAAGAGCAAGAAGAGAGGTTCACCTTTACAAGGACAGCTGAGCCACAATTTGAAAAGGTGTCGGGGTATGTTCGATTCTATAAGGTGGGTATCAAGTTGCCTGTGATAGCCTCGAAGAATCCTTAAAAAATGTGGTTTTGGGGCTTTGGCGTGCCCGTTTTCTTAGGGTTGAGTGCTTTATAAGGTTATTCAAAGCTTTATATTTTTTTGTATTGGAGGGTGTTGGGGAGGGTTTTGGGCTATTTGGTAATCTATTGATAAATAGGGCCTTATGAGCCTTATGGGCCTTATAGGGCTAATAAAACGACTTATATTATAGAGGACAAGAGCTTGTACTCGATTTTAGTTTCGCTTTTTCTTCGTAATATTGTACGTGAAAAAGAAAGATAAGAAACCTAAATCTTCGTAATTAAAAAAGAAGGTTTGAAGTGCCTAATAAGGCAAGATCTGATTTTAATAACCTTTTAATATAAGTCTTTATGGGATTAAAAACATTTACAAAGTCTATGTTATGTTGCGCACTCTACGTTGTTGGCGCATTAACCGCACATGCTGCTGACCGCTTGGTGATTGTTGGTGACGCTACATGGGGTGGGTGGAATCTTAGTCAGTCTACCGTTATGCAGAAGTCTGACGAGAACGCTGATGTCTTCAAGGCAACCGTTCATTTAGATGCAAATAAGGAGTTTAAGTTCCTTACCGAGCTTGGTTGGGGTAATTTAGAGTACCGTGCTGGTGCTGGTCCTGTCACCTTGCAGTCGGGTGTTGAGGCTCCGTTGGTGAGCAGCGAAGATGAGCCTACGGACGGGAAGTTCTTTGTTAGCGAGTCAGCCAACTATGATGTCGTATGTAACTTGGCCGAGAAGACGGTTGTCGTGACCAAGGCTACGTATCAAGCAACAGCCTTAAAGCACACTGCTTTATGGATGATTGGTAGTGCAACAAAGGGCGGTTGGAGTATCGGTGAAGGTACTGTGATGAAGCAAGATGCAACTAATCCTGCTAAGTTCTCAGCACGAACAGAATTGAAGCCAGGCGAATTGAAGTTCGGTACGAATGTCTATGCAGGCTTCGACCAGATGTTCTATCTGCGCGACGTGACCGATGAGGGGAAGATAGTCTTTGGTGGTAACGATAATAAATGGAATATCACAGAGGAGGCTACATACGATGTTACGGTTGACGTTGCAGCGATGACTGTTTCGTTTACTAAGGTTGACCCAACTGCTATCAATGCTGTGGAGACGACAAGTGAGGCTCCTGTAAGCTATTACACCTTAGGTGGCATGCAGGTAGAGAAGCCCGTTGCAGGTGTGTATGTAAAGCGTCAAGGCGGTAAGACCGTAAAGGTAATGATTAAATAAACTAATATATTCGGTACTACTCCACTAATCTAACTTACAAAAAGAAGGCCATATCGACATCTTTTAGGAGATGAAGATATGGCTCTTTTGGCTTGTAGAAAAAGGTTTGTTATACCTTATGCGTTCGGTAAAGAAGGTAGTCTCCATCCGCATGGACCGTAAACTCGCTCGACAAAGCTTCGTTCAGTGTTCCTTGCCACAGCTCGCTAAAGGGGTAGATGTCCCATTTTAGTCCGCTGCTGGATAACTCCTTGCAGGTAGCATTGTAGATGCTGACTTGCTGACCGGGGTAGGAAGCAAAGCGCATGGGTCCCGATGCTACTACAAAATAGCCATAGTCGGTAATCATCACAGGGTCGATAGCTAACTGCCGATAGTAGTAGAGCATGAGAGAAATGTTCCCTAAGGTGTGGTCCTCACGCTTCCCAGTCGCTCCGAGATAGCAGAATCGAGGACGAGTATGGGTTGATGCGTCCATTTTTAGGTGTGAACGAGCGAAGAGAGTGGCCTTGGTAAGGTCGTTAAACTCCTGCTCCGAGATAGGATGATAGATGTGTGCATAACGTTGCTTCAACTCTTCAGAGAGTGAGTCGCCGTCACCCACCACTGCTGTTGGCGCTATCTCATAATCAAGGAGTTCCTCCAAAGCACCGTCACAGACTATTAGGTTCTTTGCAGTACGTAGGATGCGAAGGGGCAGAACATGGTTGGGAAAGTCGCCAGCAGCCAGGATAACGGCCGAGAAGGGGCTGTGGGAAGGGACCTCCCCTAACCCCTCCGAAGGAGGGGAAAGCCTAACGGAGTGTTCGCTGGGGATGTATGGATGTTCGCTGGGAGCGTGTGGATGGTCGCTGGGGACGTAGGGGTACTCGCTTGGTATGTGTGGGTTGCGCCCTTCCTTATTGTTGTCTTTGTTGTTGATATTCATCTGTTTTAGTTTTATCTACTATTATCCTTCTCTTTCAAGGTACTTTATTAGCTTTTTATTGATTGTTCTTAATCATTGCTTTAAGCACTTGTATGCGTTTTATGGATTGTTGTAAATCATTGCTTTAAGCACTTGTATGCGGTTTATTGATTGTTGTAAATCATTGCTTTAAGCACTTGTATGCGTTTTATGGATTGTTGTCAATCATTGCTTTAAGCACTTGTATGCGGTTTATTGATTGTTGTCAATCATCGCTTTAAGCACTTGTATGCGTTTTATGGATTGTTCTTAATCATCGCTTTAATCCTCTTTTATACCACTATCGAGTGTTATAAATAGATGTAATAGCGTATAACAATCTTCATTAAATCTATATCTTTTACTCCAATCAATGGTTATTATGTGGG
Source organism: Prevotella sp. oral taxon 313 (assembly GCF_003043935.1). NCBI lineage: Bacteria > Pseudomonadati > Bacteroidota > Bacteroidia > Bacteroidales > Prevotellaceae > Prevotella > Prevotella sp. oral taxon 313. The sequence goes on along the minus strand of NZ_PYXE01000001.1, from coordinate 341,602 downwards.
GAGTCACAGGTGAGGTTTTGTCCCGTTAGGCTTCCCCTCCTTCGGAGGGGTTAGGGGAGGTCCCCATTAGCAGACCCTCTCGAGCGGTTGAGGGAGGCCGCCTCTCTCTTCCACTTAAAGTATCCTGCCACAGCGATAACGGCATAGAGAGCATAGAGGCCAGCGGTGAATGGGATTCCTTTATACAGGTAGAGAGCAGCCAATTCGGCATCGACAACAATCCAGATCCACCATTGTTCGATGTATTTCTTTGCCAATGCCCATAGTCCGATGAAGCTGAGTGCATTGCCGAAGCTATCTAACACGGGGACAGTAGAGTTCGTGAAACGAACGAGGAGGAGGTAGAGTACGCCCCAGAGGAGGAAGAATACAAGCAGTGAGGGGAGTATCAACCGCCGAGGAAAGTGTGTGATAGGTATCTCCTTCGCACCCTTCTTCCGTCCAAACTTCCAATACAAGAACCCATAGATGGCTGCCAATGTATAGTAGATCTGCATCCCAAAGTCGGCATACAGTCCTGCTTCGTAATAGACAAACATATAGATGACAGGCATGATAATACCCGTCAGCCAAAGCCATATACTCGCTTTGTATTCTTGATAGATGTAAATAAGGCCGACAAGGCAGCCCAGCATGTCTAATGTCATAAGTCAATAAGATAATGTAGTAATACCACGGTCGGCCCCTCCCCCAACCCCTCCCCCGTAGGGAGGGGAGTAATCACCGAGATACCCCTACTACTTAGCGATAGGCATATACTAATTACTGATATGAGCCCAGGCTCTTACTTCTTGATGGCTGATACTCTACTTAGACTTTGCTTGCGGCTACTTCGCTTATAGAAAAGTAGTGTTAAGTAGTCTGTGAGTCCTATCTCTTTGTTGTCGATAAGGGCCATCACTATTTTAATAGGATGTTTTTAGTTACCAATCCCTGCGTAAACAGTACATTACACGCCCCTCCCCTGCAGGGAAGAGAACGGGGGAGGAGCCAGTTGAGGAGGTCGGTGTCCTGATGTCTTAGAACTTCAGAGTAACACTCCCCATCATGTTAAAGCCCGCCATCGGTATGAAACCAATCTGCGTATAACGGTTCTCATTAGGATGACCGTCGTGGTCGAGGATGGAACTATACACCCATCCACTGGCTGCATAATGGCGATTAAAGATGTTGTTGAGGTTCAAACCGAAGACAGCCTCCCTCATTCCAGCAATCAGTCGACTTGGGTGAAGGGTATAGCTGAGGTTGACATTCGTCTGTGAATAGCATGGCAACGACCGTGTCCTATTCTCAGTATTGTCTAAATACTGGCGACTCACGAAGTTAGTATGCCATATTGCCTCAAGCCCTTTATAGTGGAGAGTGAGCATACCATTGAGGATAGCGGAAGGAGAGAAGGCCAAAGTAGAGTGGTTATAATGTATCTTACGGAACGAAGACTCCCAGTCTACGCTTGCCATCTCGTCAAAGTCTTTGATGATGTTACGGCTCAAAGCAGCATTACCCTCAACCGTCAACCATGACAGAGGACTCCATCCTGCCTCCAGCTCAGCTCCCATACGATAGCTGTCCTTGATGTTTGTCGTCAGATTCTCGCCTATATCACTCTGCGCACCCGTCTGTACAAACTGGTTGTTATAGTCCATGTAATAGAGATTAACGCCCGCTCTCCAGTTATGACCATTGTATTGATAGCCCATCTCGATATCCATCATGCGTTCTGGCGATGGTGCAGGATAACTACCATTATTGGTGAAGTTGTTGCGTTCAGGCTCTCGGTTAGCGTATGCAATAGATGCGTAAGCCTTATGGCCAGCACGGTAGTAGCTTACACCTGCCTTCGGATTGACAAAGTCATAACGCTCGCTGATGTCTAAGAGCTGGTTCTTGTAGCCATTAGCCACCTTATAGAAACGGTCGTTCTGACCATCGGTCATATACTCCACATGGCGTATCTGCAGGTCCATAAACACGTTCCAGTAGTCTGCAAAGTTATATTTTGCCTTGAAGAAGCCGCTGTAGTCATACTTATGAGCCTTGGAGTCATAGTACTTATAGTCCTTGCCACCCGCACGATACAGCGCATCTGCCTCCTCATTCTTTATATAAGTTAGGTAGCCAAAGTGGCTGCCACGGAACTGCTGAAGGTTCAGTCCGCCCATTACATCCCAACTCTCGTCCTTGTAATTACTTGTGTAGACAATGCCGTAGGTGTGCTGTGACAATCCTTTCAGGCGTACGAAGTCACTCTTCTTGACGAAGTTACCATTGCTATCGGTGAACGTCAAGCCGAATTTAGCAAACTTTGTCTTAGGCTTAAGTTCGCTGTAATAACCGTAGCCGTAGGTGTAGTGCAGTGTTACATTGTGACTCCAGTGCTCAGAAGGATGGAAAGCAAACGACAAGAGGTTATGGTTCTGATAGAAATTATCTGTCGTTTTGTTCCAGAAAGAGCCGTCGCGCATTGTGTAACGTGCCGTCTCGTAGTTACCATTCCCATCCTTAACAAAGGCCCCGTTAGCATCGGTCTGCAGGTATTCATAGAGCTGGTTGAACTTGCCCAAACCTCTCTCATACATATCCTTATAAGTGGTGATACCTGTCTTAGAGCCGTAGGTGCCATCCATCAGACTAAGGTCATTACTCCCCGTAACGACTCCGTTCCATGCTTGACCAGTCTTCTCAAAGTTACCAATGTTCTTATAACTGATGCGGAAGTTATCGCCCAACCATGTTAATCCACCATAGTAAGAACCCGACCGACCGCTCGTACCGTGAACATAACCGTCAGTGGCGGTCTCGTGATAGGCCCCATCGAAGACAAGATGATTAAAGAGAAGACCCGTAGAGAACTTTACACCAGTGTTATACGTATGGTAAGAACCGTAGGAACCGCTCACCTCAACACTCGGTTTCGTGCTCGGTGCACTCGTAGCCAACGACACCGAACCACCGAAAGCACCGTCGCCATTGGTAGAAGTACCGATACCACGCTGTATCTGTACGCTACTCATCAGGGAAGCGTAGGAGTTCATATTTGCCCAGAACACCGTCTGGTCCTCTGGAGAGTTGAGTGCCACACCGTCTAAGGTGATGTTGATACGGCTACCCGCAGCACCTCGGATGCGCATTGCAGCCGTACCCGTTCCGAGTCCGTTCTCGCCCCAAGCCAACACGCCTGGCGTCTGTGAGAGGAGGAAAGGTAGCTCGCGTCCACTCTTCGAGAAGGCTTCAAGCTCTGCTTTTTTGATGTTAGATACAGCGTACGGAGCACTCTTCGGCGCACGTACACCTGCCACAACGACCTCGTCGAGATGCTGTTGTTTCAGCGTGTCTGTCACAGTCTGTGCCCTTAACGACGCCACACACGTAAGTGCAGCAGTAAACAGGATAGTTCTTTTCATATCCCAGGTTGATGATTGAAGATAATAGATAAAGGGGGAATCTCCCTACGACGGCATTATCCGTATCAGGTCAATGGGTATAATCTCAGCAAGCCCAAACAGGCAAGCACCCCTTAGTTTCCATTCTGAAAACCGATGCAAAAGTAATAATATATTATCAAACTGCCAAGAGTAAACCGTATAAATATCGTGCGAGGGTGTTTTTATCTGCCCTTTTCAGGCCGTTTCTTTCTCCAAGAAGAGGTGTTGGGTGATGGGTGTTAGGTGTTGATGATTAGTCAAGGAGGGGTGTTGAGTTGTGGATGTTAGGTGTTGATGATTAGCCATAGGGGTATCTCGGTGATTACTCCCCTTCCCTTCGGGGGAGGGGCAGGGGGAGGGGCCGCTATTTTTCTGACCCCTGTGTGTTCTGTTCTTCTGTGTAAATCTGTGAGAAAAAGAACGCACCCTCTCTAAAAGATGAGACACATGTGACTCGCTGGGGAGTTTTATCTCTCACAGAGCGCACAGAGTTCACGGAGCATTTTTGCGCACAGTTTCGAACCCATAAGAGAGTGGCCCCTCCCCCGACCCCTCCCCCGCAGGGAGGGGCGTGGTATGTGAGGTTACCCCTACTGGCCTACTAACACGGTTCTTGGGGAGGTTTTTCTCTCACAGAACTCACAGATTTAACAGAATTTTTTTGCGCACTGTTTCGAACCCACAGAAGGCCTTCGGCATACAGAACTCACAGAACTTTATAGCCAAAGAAGGGTGTTGGGTGATGAGTGTTAGGTGCTGATGATTAGTTAACGTTGGCTGTAAGGTTCTGTGAAATCGGTTGACTTAATGTCTCTGTGCACCTTTGTTAAATCTGTTCATCTGTGTTCATCTGTGAGAAATAGAACGCACCCACTCGTATGAGATAACACACAAACAACCCGCTGGGGAGGTTTTTCTCTCACAAAGGGTATTTCTTTTTCTCACAGAACTCACAGATTTAACAGAATTTTTTGCGCACTGTTTCGAACCCACAGAAGGCCTTCGGCATACAGAATTCACAGAGGCCTCACCCCCAGCCCCTCTCCGAATGGAGAGGGGAGTAGTATGTGAGGTTACCCCCTACAGGCCTGCTAATAGAAGGAGAAGGGTTGCTTAACATACGGAGGACACGTAGGGGTATCTCGGTGATCACTCCCCTCTCCATTCGGAGAGGGGCTGGGGGTGAGGCTTCTGATGGGTGTTGGGTGATGGGTGTTAGGTGTTAATGATTAGCTATAGAGGTATCGGGGTGAGTCAACGTTCCTATCAAGACACAAGCAGCGAAGTAGGGGTAACCTCGGTGATCACGCCCCTCCCTTCGGGGGAGGGGAAGGGGGAGGGGCCGCTAACCAATAGGGGTAACCTCGGTGATCACTCCCCTCTTCATTCGGAGAGGGGCTGGGGGTGAGGCTTTTGGTGGGTGTGGGTGTTGTAAAGAAAATTCTAAACACGAAAGAAGAAAGGCGTTAGTTAGCTTGAAGAGGACGCCCCTCTTGCTCATTGAAGACGCCCTTCTTGCCCCTTACTAAGGCCCTTCTGGAAGATAGTAAGGCCTCCTCTTCTTTGCTATTCGTAACTCTCTGATTTCCTTGCGGATATAGACTTGCTTCGTGCGCAGGCTTTTCTTTGTTTTAGATAATTCATCTCTAAATATGTAAAGATATTTCTAAATGAATCAAACAAGTGCAGGGAACGCTAATAACGCTGTGCAAATAAATCAAAGATTACTTGTAATTATTCGGATAAAAATACTATCTTTGCAACAGACTATTAGTGCTTTTGATTTTTAGTAAATAAAAACTTAATGCTATAATAATACTATTCACAGAATATAGACAGACATGGCTGCAGTGGATGACGAGGTTAAGGAGTGGGCAGAAAAGCTCCTTATATCAACGACAACTATCCCCTTGAGACGATAAGCGCTTGCTGTAATGGTAGTTGACAGGGTGGTTGTAAGGCTTTGATATGCGGTCCTTTAGGAAGGTATAGTCCGTCAGCAGTCTGTATTACCTCACTTATATAGAGGAGTAAGTAGGTTTACCCATACAAATAAGTAAGATGAACAGAGGGATAGTCTACAACGAATAATAACAATAAAGTATTAACGATTAAAAGAAGAAGAATATGAGAACCATTACAGACGAACATTTACAGGCTTATCAAGAAGGAGGATGTCTACAAAAATTGTTCGATGTCATCAAGGAGGACCCAGCGCTTTCTTTTGAAATCAGAATGAACAACAAGGTCATGATTTACTATCATAAGGATAGAATCTTGACGATAAGTTACTGTAAAGGGAAGCCTTCTATAGACACCTTATCAGAGAAGTATTACAAGAACGCTACGCCACCTTCTGTCTCTTTCGAGGATGGAGATTTGATACAGACACTAAGAGATAAGAGTCAGTTAAGGCAATACTTTAGAGAAGCTAAGCGGCTGGTCGGTAGTTACAAAGTGGGGGAGGAGTTTGAGGTTCAGCAGAATATCGCTTTGGGAAACCGTAGTTTTAGCAACAGATTCGTTGTTGTAGATATGGAGTGGCAGCTCCCACAGTCGGATATCAAGAAAGAGGAAAGAATAATCAAGACGAGATTTGACCTCGTCGTGGTTGATACGAAGAGAAACGAAAGGGGTGAGAATGATGTTTATCTTGGTGAATTAAAGGTGGGAATGGGAGCGACAGGAGGTAAGTCGGGGATAGTCGCCCATATAGAAAAGACTAACGAAATTATGAAAAGTCCCAAGGCTTGTGCCGTTCTAAGGGCGGATGTGGAACGTATCATCCGTCAGAAGGTAGCGTTAGGACTGTTAGAGGGCGATGATGCAGGGTTGAACTTGTCGGCTACACCACGTATGATGCTAATCCTTGCCTGCCGAGGAAGCGAAGAAAGGGGGGCTTTAGAGATGGAAGGAGAGAAAGCACAAGAATGGGCAAAAGCGAGGGGAATGGCTGAGCCACTGATAGTCTGGCATAATGTACAAATCATTTTAGACGTATGATGAAGATAAAAATACATAGAGGACTTGACCAGATAGGAGGTTGCATAACCGAGATATGGACAGAGTCGTCCAGAGTCTTCATTGACTTTGGGCAGAATTTGCCAGGCAATGGAAAGCCAACAACTCCTGAAGAAGATGCTCTTATGGTTGCTGATATTGTCGAGAATAATGAGAAAGAACACCAGGCAGTATTCTATACGCATGCTCACGAAGACCATGTAGGTTTGTTTCCATATATCCCATTTGACCAGTTTATTAGCGAAGGAGGTAAGGACCTTTTACTTATAAAATATAAGACTCTACTGGAGGGATACGAGATAGCAAGAGAAAAGTGTGGTCGGCAGCGGGCGCCCGATAGGTCAGAAGAGGAACGACTTGAGGAGTGTTGTCGCAGAACAAAGACACTTATAGACAAGTTAGAGACGTTCAGAACTTGGAAGCGAACAGGCCGTGGGGATTATCCTAAGCCTATAATGGTGGGGAATATTAGGATAACTCCTTTCTTCTGCTGCCATAGTATATATGATGCACACATGTTTCTCATTGAAGCCGAAGGGCAACGTTTCTGGCATACAGGCGATTATCGTGGACATGGCTACATGAGTAAAGGACAGTTTCTCATGCTGAGAAAATACGCAACAAACATTGATGTGCTGATTACAGAGGGTACGATGCTAAGCCGAGAAGACAAAGCTATTAGTGAGTATAGGGTGTCGATGGAGATGATAGATGTGATGCAAGCCTTCAAGTATGTCTTTGTTTTGGCCTCAGCCACGGATATAGAACGATTAGGAAGTATAAATCATGCGACCAAGAAGACGAAGAAACCTTTGTGTATTATGTCCTTGTTTATGAAAAGAACGATGGAGCTCTTTACTGAGCGAGAGGGCAATCTGGGGAGGGGTCTGTTCTCCTTCTCACCGCTGTTTTATACTGATAGACTGTATAGCAAACTGAGAGATAAAGGCTTTACGATGGTTGTAGGACCGTCACATGGCGACAAGGTAAAGGCTCTTCTCAACCGACTTCCACAAGAGGAGACTATCCTCATCTACTCTTCTTGGAATGGATACTACATGAGAGAGGAGCAGGTGAGGGCGAACGCAAAGTACAAGGAGTTTCGAGAGATGTTCCATAACGTTGTGGATATACATACTTCTGGACATGTGGATAGAGATGCGATAAAGAAAGTTATCGGTATGATGCATCCAAAGGAGGTTATATGTATTCACAAAGAAGCTGATGCAAGGTTGTAAGAAGAGGCTTGCGACGATGACGAACTATTATTACCTATTATATTAAACGACTACGACACGACGATGAGAATACTTCAAATCTCTGATACACACAACCGACATCAACGGTTGACCAGTATGCCTAAGGCCGATGTTCTTATCCATTGCGGTGACTGAGATAACCCTTCTTGCTCATAGAAGATACTCTTCTGAAAGACAGTTAGGCCTCCTTTTCTTTGCTGTCCATAACTCGCTTATCTCCTTGTGGATATAGATTTGCTTTGTGCACAGTCATTTCTTTATTTTAGATAATTCACCTCTAAATATGTAAAGATATTTCTAAACTTGTCAGACAAGTGCTGCGAACGCCAATAATGTTGTGCGAATAAATCAAAGATTACTTGTAATTCTTCGGATAAAAATACTATCTTTGCAATAGACTATTAGTGCTTTTGATTTTAGTAAATAAAAACTTAATGCTATAATAAAACTATTCACAGAATATAGACAGACATGGCTGCAATGAATGACGAGGTTAAGAAGTGGGCAGAAAAGTATGTACCTAAATTTAATGAATTGTCGAAGAAGTATCAAACCGCCTATTACACGCAATCACCCTTGAATGTTGTTGAGGGGAATGTGGATACAATGGTTATTGGAATAAACCCGAAAGGCTGTTTAGGTGGTGGTGAGAGGGTGTTTGACAGTGCTGATGATTACTTAAAAGGGAACCCTACTTGGGCAAAAAGGTTCCTTGCTGATGGTAGTATCAACCCTGATTGGAAGAAGTTTCTTGCTGGTTCTCATACGTTTCTGGGTTATGACCATTTCTATCATCCAGAGAGTATTGATAATGATCAGAGGACGGTGTGGACTAATCTCAGTCCTTTTGTTTCAGCTAATGGACATAAGGACCTTTATAAAGAACTAATGACAGAGGGCGTAAAAAGTACTTTAGAGCTGATAGAGATAGTCAAACCAAAGTATATTGTTTTGTTGGGGAAAAATGCATTTATGGCGTTGAAGGAGAATAGTGGAGCGTCTGATACAGCCATAGAATATACTCATGTGTTTAGCAATAGAGCAGCTCAAATCGGTCGTATATATAAGATACCAGCCGTTTGTGTGGTTCATCCTTCAAGACAATGGGAGGTAAGTAATAAATTTATCCCTGCTTTTATCTTTTTACATAAGATGTCAGAAATGACGAATAGAAGGAACAAGATGTTTCCACTTAATGTTGTTGCAGACAATATGCGGAGGGAAATGAGGTTGTGGCAGGATAGGGTTATTATTTAACAAGTAGGTCTGCAATATCTTAGAAGAACTATCAATATAACGTGGCATGATAGGTTTCTGTATGCTTGCAGTGCCTATCCTATGGAGGTTCTTAAGGTAGTGAGTAATGTTGACGACTTGCTTAAGAAGCCTACAATAGAGAATATTGTGGGTCTAACAAGTGAGCTTAACAAAATAGTGCAACAGCCTGTTGCACTAAATCAAGCCGAAGATAATCAGGAAGATACAATTGCGCAGCAGGCTGTTGCACGATTAGAAGATGTCTTGGGGATGCTGACAACCGTGATATAAACGCTCTCTTAAAAGATAAACTATTATTACCTATTATATTAAAGGACTACGACACGACGATGAGAATACTTCAAATCTCTGATACACACAACCGACATCAACGGTTGACCAGTATGCCTGCAGCCGATGTCCTTGTCCATTGCGGTGACTTCACCGATATGGGTACGGAAGAAGAAGTGCTCGACTTTCTGAATTGGTATATCTCTCTACCTTATTCGCACAAGATATTCATTGTTGGTAACCACGACCTTTGCTTGTGGGAAGCAGATGGGATAGAAGACTTGCCGGATAATGTTCATTTTCTTCAAGACCGTGGGTGTGAGATAGAGGGTGTCAAGTTCTTTGGATTAGGATATAATCATTCAGAGAGCTTGATACCCAAGGGTATAGACGTTCTTGTGACCCATGAACCGCCAATTATGATATTGGACGAAAGCAACAACACACATTGGGGGAATAGTCCTCTTCGTAGTCAGGTGATGAGAACGAAACCTAAATATCATCTGTTTGGTCATGTTCATTCTGCTTACGGGATTGAGAAACATGAGGATATAGTGTTTTCAAATGGCTCTTCCCTTGATGATTATTATGAAGTTTGCCATAGTCCTCGTTTGATTACATTGTGATTATGAGCTTTTTATAGTATGCTTAATTCGTTTATCGGTATAAAGTATTATCTTTGTGGACGGGTGTTACAAAGATTAAAGTTACCAAAGAAGATAATTGTTAAAATATATCTAATTGAAAATAAAGAAGTTACCTTGTTGGTAAAAGTAAATAGGTAACGATTTAGGAACGAGCGAGCTACTTGGCTTCGCTGTTTTCTGCCTAACAAAGAACGTATGTTTACCTTTATCTGCAATTCTTTTCATTATCTGCTTGGTTGATTTCCAAGAGTGAAATTATGAAGAGAAAGAGTAGTATGATAAGCACATGGTAATTTTGACAGAAACCTGCTACAAGGCATTTCATTTGGAGAACAGAGCTAGCACACTGAGTGGCTACACAATGGTGGTGTGTGTAAGTTGCTTAATATCAGCAAGTGTACCTTGCAGCACTATCGGGATACAGGCGTGCTGCCATTCTCCCAAATCGGGCACAAGTGCTATTACAAGCGTGAGGATGTGGGCCGATTATTGGAAACCAAATCTGTGAAATCAAACACAGACAAATCCAAGAACAACAAATAAGACAAGAGAACTATGGAACAGGTAAGAGATTTGAACATGGAGGCTGACGATATGCAAGTGGTGCTGTCCGCTATCAGCGGAGTAAGCAAGAGAATTAAGGAAGTAGCACAGACACACAAGCCGCTCTTTGGCGGTGAGCACTTCCTCACAGGTAAGGAAGTATGCAATCGGCTGTATATCAGCCCGCGCACGTTGCAAGACTATCGGGACAGGAAGATTATTCCCTACACGCAATTTGCAGGGAAGATACTCTATAAGGCTTCCGACTTGGAAAGGATGTTGGAGGATAACTATAAGGAGTAGCAACGCAAACATATTACCTTCTGAATATGTTATAAAATCTAAAATAATCAACAATGTGATTGATTATTACACTTTTGTGTAATGCATATATGTATTATTACATCTACTTTTGCCTAAAATAATTATTTTGTTATGGAAGAAAGATACAGCAGAAACAGGCTCTATGTGAGCGAAAGAGAACAAAGCATCATCAAGGATTATAAGATATTCCTTGGTGGTGCTGGTATTGGCAGCATTATCGCTGAATGCGCTTTAAGATTTGGTTTCGAACATATCACCATCGTTGATGGCGACAAGGTGGAGGAAAGCAACCTTAACAGGCAGAACTATACAGAGAATGACATTGGCAGATACAAGGCGGAATGTTTGGCTGAGCGTTTGCTAAGCATCAATCCTGATGCACAGATAGATTTCCATACAGAGTTTTTGACTCCTGATAACATCGAAGAGATGCTGAATGAGCATGATGTAGCCATCAATGCATTGGACTTTAAGGATAAAACTCCATTCGTCTTTGATGAAATATGCAAGGAAAGAAAAATCCCAGTACTGCACCCATACAATTTTGGTTGGGCAGGATTTGTTACGATTGTAGACCCATTGGGGCATTCTTTATCTGAACTGACTGAAGAGCCAAAGGGATTTGAATTAAAGGTTGCTGAGTATGTTACCGGACATGGGGCTTTCTGGAATCAGCCAAAGGAATGGTTGGATAAAATAGTTACTCAATATAGGGAAGAAAACGAAATGCTCCCACCTCCGCAACTGTCCATAGCATCATGGATTGCAGCAGGCTTGTGTACAACAGCAATGTACAATCTTGCTACAGGAAAACCTGTGAACTATTTTCCTAAATTCTATCTCTCTTCGCTTTTACCGTAAGTTATTATTTTCAGAAGAGTTTGTTTAAGGTAGCTCTTGAAATAGCTTCGGTGATATTCGTCACGCCTAATTTGTCAAAGGCGTGGCGTTTATAGGTTTTGATAGAATCTAACGAGCGGCACATTCTGTTCGCAATTTCCGTCATGGTAAGTCCTGCTGCTGACAACCGTAGCACTTCAAGTTCTTCTTCTTTGAGTGATATTCCATCACATTCTTTCCACCGATGCCCTTCGAAAGAATATTTCCAATAGTTAAGATTACCCTTTTTGTGAAACTCTACATGTCCCACTGTTTTATGTGAAGATAGTGATACGACACACATACCTATCCATATCTTGCCCTCATCTGTCAATAGAATGGGAGTAAGCTGGTGATTAATCAACTTACTTTTTATTCCACTCTTCAGATGAAAGTGATAGGACATGGAACATTGGTATTTATCAACATTGTCGAAAGTATCAAAGAACTTAAAACCACTGCTGTTCAGTTCAACAAGCATTTTTTGTTCTTCCTCTGGTACATGCTCCAAGTAAAAGCTGTAGCCTAATTCCTTCACTTCCTTTGCCGTATGTCCACAAAGAAACAAAGGGTTGTCCGACACATAAAGAAATTCCTGCCTGTAATAGTCTATCAAGTAAACACTCTGATAGGTAACACGAGCAAAAGCCTCTACGGTTTGCGCCAATGTAGAGAGTACATTGGAATCATAGTCAGGTGCGTTGCGCACGGTGTTCGATGCTATAAAGAAATCTTTTATGTCTGTCATATATGCTAAACATGTTAAGGTCCTCTGATATATTTCACTACAAAAGTACATTTTTAATGCGGAATACCGCAAACAGATTACACAAAAGTGTAAAAAACAAAGAGAGAAATGCAGATTTACACAAAAGTGTAATAGGTGATATTTGCATAAGAAGTATTTTTGCCATATAAATCAAGAAACAAAAAGCATTATGGAAAAACAGATTGCAACATTTAAGGACTACGCCATCTTCATGGCAGACAAAACGAGTCTGTTGGAAATAGCACAGTTTGTGGTCAAGGAAAATTACTCTCATCACTTATCTTCATTTACAGAGGAAGAGATAAACAAAGATATCAAATCTGTGCTTGAAGAAGAGGAATATCTGTATGATAACAAATCTCGCATCTATATTGCAAGGGACTATTTGGGGAAAATGATTGGTTGCATCAGAAGCTTCCATTGGGATAAGCACAAGACTCTTCCGATAGAAAAAGTCTATGGTATAAACCCTTTGAATGCAGTACATGAGGAAGGAAAATATAACTACTGGCATATTGGACGTTTTGCCGTTGCAAAGGATTCGGGAATATCTACATTGACTTTGTTCAAGCGGTTAATGGCATTGGCTGTAAAGCCGATAGTAGAGGACAAGTACAGTTATATGATTGCAGAGATTGACAGCAAACTATTGAAAGTAATGAAAGCATTGGGATTTGGCACACGTCAGATCGGAAAATCCATAGACTACCTTACATCGGAGACCATTCCTGTGTGTTCTAGCAAAAGAGGTATTATGGGTTTCTTTTCCAAGTATGGTGAACTCTGCAAGGCTGTATGATTACACTTTTGTGTAATATTTCAGACAACAAATTCAGAATTACACAAAAGTGTAACGATATAATTTGGAGATATAAATATATTTGCAACAGAAATAATCAAGTCGACAAGATTATAAAACAGACCTAACTGGTTAAAGGAGCAATGCCGGAAGCTATAGGATGGCAAATTCAGACCAAACTGAACTTTAACATAAAGGAGCGGATACTGAAAAGCTATACGAGTAAGTAAATTGTAAAAGAAATAAAAATGAAGAACAATGAGATTGCATCTTTTGATTCATTTGAAATTTTAAATTTCGATGAATTGGAAAACTTGTGCGGAGGTGAAAGATTCGGTGAGCAAGCAGAAGCGGGGAAAGCAGCCGGCTTCAATTGCTGTAACGGTAGCGGTAGCGGTTCTACCAGTGTGGAAAAAATATGATATAGCAGATAGAAAATGTATCCACCTACCTTTAGATAGGTGGATACTATTTATTAAATATAAAGCAGATGAAGAGTACAAGATACAAGGAACTTGAGGTTGGGGATAAGAAATTCATTTACAATGATTTGAGCATGTCTTTGATTTTGATGAAATCTTCTTCCGAAAAACTCGATAGTAAAAAGATGAAATCTATATTAGGTGCCCCTTGTATAGAAACAAAGGTTAACAACACAGAACCCCATAGGGATATAAATAGAATTACTTTATGTGTTTCTAATAATTGCAATTTGAGATGTAAATATTGTTATGCACAAGGAGGTGATTATGGTGCCGTAAGATCTCTAATGACAATTGATACAGCAAAGAGTTTTATATCCTTTTGCAAAAGTAATTTTGATTCTATCAATAAAATTGTTTTTTTTGGAGGCGAACCTTTACTCAATGAGAAAGTTATTGATTTCGTATGTAAAGAAATAACCAATATGTACAGAGGGGAAAAACTCAAAACTCCAAAATTTTGCATTGTAACAAATGGAACTATCCTAAATCCCGTATTACTTGGGGTCATTAGGAAATATATTAGTAGTATAACCGTTAGCATAGATGGACCTGAAACTATACATGACTTTAATAGAATTCGTGCGAATGGAAAAGGAAGCTACAGCTCTGTTGTCAATTTTATTGCAGAAATTAAGAAAATAAAAACTATAGAGTTATCTTATGAAGCTACTTTTACACAAAAAGCAATAAAAGAAGGCTTCGAGCATATGAAATTAAAGCAGTATCTCAAAAGTTCTTTTGGAATTTCAGGTGCCATTGTTAATGATTCTCATTTAGATAAAGGTTATGCGTTATCTTATATTGATTCTATCACAAGAGAGCAAATGCGTGAAAGTGAATTTCGCTGTCTGCCCACTGAATTTTGGAACATTTTGGAGCACCTAATCAAGAAGAATAACAATCTCTTTTGCAACGTTGGCTTCAACAACATATCTGTTTCTGTAAACGGAGAAATATATGGTTGCCATCTATTAAATGAGAAGTCCAATTGCAGTTTAGGTAACATTGCGGGTGCTAATTTATACACTGATATGCAAAAGTTCAAATATGCAATTAGTCATGTCAACAAGGAAAACCAAGACTGTGTTAATTGTTGGTGCAGGAATCTATGTGGCGGCTGTACCGTAGAGTGTTTTTATGACGAGAAAAAAGGATGTTTTACTAATCGTCCCCAAAAGGAGTTTTGCGAGTTCCGTCAAGAATATATTAAGAAGATTTTGACATTACTGGTGGTTATAAGGACTGATGAACCTCTTTGGAGGCTATTGATTAACAGTTTAAACGGTAAAGAACTATGAGAAGAATACTTTTGATATGTTTATTGTCACAGCTTGTTGTCCTATCTTACGCACAAAGCGTGATGGGCAAAGTAGTGGATACTCATCATGCTCCCATACCATTTGCCAATGTTGTGCTGCTCAACGCCAAGGATTCCACTTTCATGGCAGGGACTGTGACTAAGGAAGACGGCTCTTTTTCTTTGGAGACAGGGGGCTCTAACAATATTCTGAAAGTGTCGAGCATAGGATATGTGACAACACTGATAGCATTCAAAAGTAGTAATATCGGGGATATAATATTGGATGAAGGCAACCGAACCCTTGCTGAGGTCATCGTGAAAGGTTCTTTACCACAATATAAGGCTGTTGCCGGTGGACTGAACATTGATATTCATAACTCCTTACTGAAGGATGTGGGAACGGCAAACGATGTCGTCTCTATGCTGCCAGGCATTGAAGGTAATAACGGCAATTTCACGGTCTTTGCCAAAGGCACACCTGAAATATACATCAACAACAGGAAGGTACAGAATGCCAACGAACTCAAGTACTTGAAATCGAATGAGATAAAAAGTATAGACATCATCACGACACCGGGGGCAAGATACAACTCGGAAGTGGGTTCGGTCATTCGTATAAGTACCATTAAGAACACAAGCAGCGGCATCGGCGTGACAGCCTTCGGCCAAGGTGAGTATGCCCGGAAATGGACCACTTACGATGACGCTGCCATCAAGTATCATACAGGTGGTCTTGAAGTGACTGGGGCCTTATCTTTTACAAATGGCTATAATGCTGCGGATGCAACGATCACAGATGACTTTAAGAGCAATGGCAACCATATTAATATATTACAAGTGTGCCCTAATGATTTCTGGTATACTATCGCCGACGGGAAGATTGGGGCAAGCTATGACATCGGTGGGAACAACTTTATTGGGCTGTCCTACAAACTCGATGGCTCTATATACGAGGGAGGACACGCTAACACGCAACAGACCATAACGAGAAACCAAGTATTGGAAGGCTATGTTGACCAGCAGATGACCATTCTTGAAAACGAAAACCCACAACACGAGGCTAATTTGTATTACCTGGGCAAAGTGGGGATGCTTGGCATAGACCTAAATGGTACATGGGTGTGGAAGAAGTCTTCCCACAACCAGATGTCGGCAGAAAGCAGCGAGGAATTAGAGGGCCGTCTCATCCATTCTTCAAGTACCAACAGGAACAGGATGTTGGCTGCAAAGCTCATCCTTACCTATCCCATATGGAAGGGAGAGGTAAGTGTCGGCAGTGAGGTGTCCCATACTAAAACACATGGGTTATACAACAATGTTGAGCAAATACTCACGTCATCGGATGACGAGATACGCGAGAGCAACACTGCCTTGTTTGCCGAGTACTGTGCTCCTTTTGGAAATTTCAATATCGTTGCTGGATTACGTTATGAGGATGTGAAATCCTACTACTATTCATTTGGGGAATTGCAGACAGGACAGAGCCGTGATTATAACGATCTGTTCCCCAATGTCTCCATTGGCTGGCACCACAGGCTGGCCGAGGTGCAGTTCAGCTATGGGAAGCGCATAAGCAGGCCTAGTTATCAGTCGCTTAGCTCCAATGTGCAATATGACAACCGCTACGAGTATGAGGGAGGCAACCCGCTGCTGAGACCCACAATAATACATAACGTTGACTTGCTTTTTACTTATTCATGGCTTCATCTTGCAGCCGGGTACAATTACCGGAAAGATGCACGGTTCTCATTTGCAGATTTGTATCAGGAGGACTCTGAGATTACTATCTGGAGAAATAAGAATTTCGACAAACAGCAGTCGTTCAACGCCTCCATTACACTGTCGCCGAAATTCGGATTCTACAAGCCTTCACTCCTGTTAGGCTACTGGCAGCAGTTCCTTGATATGAAACAATATGGGGTATCAGAAGATCTGAACAAGCCCTTGTGGAAGATGGATTTCCGCAACTGGTTTGAAATAAACAATACCTGCAAGGCAATGCTCTATTTGAGGTACAGGTCAGGCTATGATGATGGATTTACCAGAAACAAGCATTCGTTTAGCGTCAACCTCCGATTGCAAAAGGATTTCCTACAGAAATCTCTGACCGTCTCACTATATGCCAACGACATATTCAAGCAGCAGCGCGACCGTTGGACGGGTTATTACAGTGTGGCTACTATGACTAAGGACTCGTACGGCTATACTAGGGTCATTGGTATCTCTGTGTCTTACAATTTCAACAATACAGGAAAAGGCAAATACAAGGGAACAGGTGCCGGTAATGATGAAAAGTCAAGGTTGTAAAAGGCTTTAGCATGAAAGATAGCTTCAAGTGTATAATTCAGTCGGACAGTATGATGTGCGGCATCACCTGCTTGCAAATGGTATGTAAACATTTTGGCAGGGAAGTCTCATTGCGTACATTGTCAAAACTTTGTGTTGCGACATCAGAGGGAGTTTCGATGCTGGGTGTCAATGAAGCTGCAAATAAGCTCGGACTACGCACAATGTGTGCAAGAACCGATTTTGATACTCTGAGCAAGGCTACTCTTCCTTGCGTCCTCCATTGGAATCAGAATCACTTTGTCGTGCTCTACAAGGTGAGGAAAGGGCGTATCTTTTATGTGGCTGACCCTGGCAAGGGACTCGTGAAATATAATCTTGAGGAGTTCGGGAAACACTGGGTAAGCACTGCTTCTCAAGGAGAAGAGAAAGGTATAGCGATGTTTCTCGAGCCCACACTGGAGTTCTACTCGCATAAGGTGGACAATGAGGAAGAGGACGGCAGCCCAAGGTCTTTCCAGTTCCTCTTTGGTTACATTAAGCAATATCGCAAGTACTTCGGTCAAATTGTTTTAGGCTTGCTCGTTGGCAGCCTATTGCAGCTTATTCTGCCTTTCCTCACACAATCTATCGTGGATGTGGGCATTAAAAACCAAAACATTGGCTTTATATGGCTGATACTCCTTGGACAGCTGATGCTTACCATTAGTAGAACTGCCATCGATTTTATCCGCCGTTGGCTGTTGCTCCATATCTCATTGCGTATAAACATTTCGTTGGTGAGTGATTTCTTCATTAAGCTTTTAAAGTTGCCAATGTCGTTCTTTGATACCAAACTAATGGGCGACCTTATGCAGCGTATGGGCGACCATAGCCGTGTAAACTCGTTTCTGACACAACAAACGCTCAGTATTGTGTTCTCGCTTTTCACCTTTGTGGTGTTCAGCATTGTATTGCTATCCTATAACTGGCTTGTCTTCGCCATTTTCATGCTCGGCAGTCTGCTTTATGGCGGTTGGCTTGCGCTCTTCCTAAGACGCAGAAAGGTACTCGACTACGAACTCTTTGAGCAGCAAGCCATCAACAACAACAAGACTTACGAGTTTATCACCTCCATGCAGGAGATAAAGCTCCAAGACTGCGAGCAGCGCAGACGCTGGGAATGGGAGGACGTGCAGGCAGACCTCTTTGGAGTGCAGATGAAATCGCTGAAACTCCAGCAGACACAGGAGGCAGGCAGCATCTTCATCAACGAACTAAAGAACATCGTCATCACAGTGGTGGCAGCAACTGCTGTTATTCACGGACAACTAACACTGGGTATGATGCTTGCCGTGCAGTACATTATTGGACAGCTCAATTCGCCAGTGGAACAGTTGATGAGTTTCTTCTACTCTGTACAGGATGTAAAGATAAGCCTTGAACGTATCAACGAAATCCACCGTATGGACGATGAGAACGGAAAGCAAGGATTGGAAACCTCTGTGAAAGAAGAGGATAAGGGCATAGACCTTGAAAACGTAAACTTCAAATACGACCCGCATGCACTGAAAACTATTATAGATAATGTTAGCCTCACAATCCCCAAAGGCAAGGTAACAGCTATTGTAGGTGCGTCGGGTAGCGGAAAAACCACCCTTATCAAACTCATGCTGGGCTATTATCCTGTGCTGGGCGGACAAATCAATATTGGAGGAACAGATGTAAACACGCTCAATAAGAAGTGGTGGCGCAGACAATGTGGCGTGGTTATGCAGGACGGCGTGATATTCTCTGAGTCAATAGCACGCAATATAGCCGTAGACGATAAGGAGATAGACAAACAGCGATTGCAGACAGCTGCAGAGATAGCCTGTATTCACGATTATGTGATGGGGCTGCCATTAAAGTATAATACTAAGATAGGTCGCGATGGTGTGGGCTTGAGCCAAGGGCAGAAACAGCGTATATTGATAGCGAGAGCCGTCTATAAGAACCCCAACTATATTTTCCTTGACGAAGCCACCAACTCGCTTGATGCTAACAACGAACGTATGATTGTGGAACATCTGGACGAGTTCTACAAAGGCAAGACGGTAGTTATAGTGGCTCACAGATTAAGTACGGTGAAGAATGCCGACCAGATAGTGGTACTGGATAAAGGCAAGGTGGTCGAGATCGGCAACCACGAGGAACTCACGGCAAAGCGTGGTGCATACTACAATCTTGTAAAGAATCAATTGGAGTTAGGCAACTAACGTAAAGGAAAGACAACTATGGCAGACGACAAGATAGAACTCCGCAGCGAGAAGATAAGGCATATCATCGGCGAGATACCATCAAGAATTGTACGATATGGTATCACAATCATCACCATTGTGTTATTAGTACTGTTAGTAGGTGCATATTTTATACCTTATCCCGAAACCATCAGCGCAAGAATTGAGATGACCAACAGGCAACAAGGCACAGTAGATATTCCTTATAAATACGTGAATACTGTAAAAAAAGGAAAGAACGTTAGCATCGAGTTGGAGGGATACAATACAGAAATGTATGGTGCAGCCAATGGCATGATAACAGCCACAATGCATACGCCCCGACAAACGGCAGCAGGCAACGTGTTCACAGCACAGGTAAAAGTAACAGATTGCAAGTATAAAATTATCAGTGGAATGACGGGTACAGCCTCCATACTTGTAAGCAATGAAAGCGTGCTTCAGAGGATTGGCAGGCAAATAACAAACAGCATATAATTTCCTTTTTAATCGTAATCAAGCGGTGAAAGAAGAAGGGCAGATGTAGTTACTGCGTAGTACCATTGTTTCGGGTATTTTACTACACGTTAATCCTTTTTCTTTCACCGCTTTAACTCCTATTGTAGTAATGTAGTAAGATATAATCGGTGAATTCTGCCCTTTTTGAAAAGAGCATTTCTACGCAAATCGTTCCGTTCATTCCTCATTATCAGTTTGTTTATGTCAGCTTCGATTTCTCTTCATTTTCGTTGATTAGTTACCAAAGAAAGTGTTACAGAATGAAGAAGACGGTATATTTCGCAGGTTCTATCCGTGGCGGTAGAGAGGATGCTGCAGTGTATAAGCGGATGATAGACTATATCAACAAGACCGATATAGTACTTACGGAGCACATCGGTTTAGGAAACCTAAGCGTGAAGACACGTACAAAAGAGGATGATGTGCATATATATGAGCGTGATACAGAGTGGATTAGGGCGTCTGATGTGTTGATAGCAGAGTGTACGAACCCCTCTCATGGCGTCGGTTATGAACTGGCATACGCTGAGGCTCGTAATATCCCAGTGCACATCTTCTATGATAAAAGCAAAGCTAATGTCTCTGCAATGTTGAATGGCAACACCCGCTTCAAGCTTTATCCATACGAGAGAGAAGCGGAGATATATCCCGTTCTTGATAATATCTTAGGAAATAAGTAGGGGTGGTTTAATAGAGAGAAATCAATATCTTCGGGGATTTGGAGTGATAAGGACCACCTGAGTTTAGGACTTATAAGAAACGTCACACAGAGAAAAGGAGAAGACGGAGGATTATTACATACAAAGTAATGGTAGTCACAGAGGCACCGTCGGTGCGTAGAGCAACGGAGGTTATTTGCCAGTTTTATTTGAGATTCTATGCCCAAAGCATTTATCTCAAATGATGTCAAGAATCTGTATGCTACACCTCTGTCGCTCTTTGTGCCATTGGCACCTCCCTGACATAGCGCTCTTCTCCTTCCACTCCGTGCCTCTGTGTGCCTTATTATGTAAGAGTTTTAGATTATCACTCTATATTTCGGAAGTTCCAAAAAACAATATTCGAGGTTGACAGTATTCTCCTATTCTTGTCAAGAAAGGGATAGGCACGCTTGCATCATATATCATAAAGCAAAGTGAGTAGTAAGCATCACACATCTTGGACGGAGCTGGTAGAGGGTGTAGCCTTCGGTGAGGTTGCTATTAGAACGATAGACAAAGGTGTCCGTATTGAGGATGTTATCGAAGTTAAGAACGAGTTGCACCTTCTTACTTGGCTTGAAGGTGATGCTAAGAGTCATAAAGGTATAGTCCTTTCTATCGGTAAAACCACTGTTATGTGTGTATTGTAAGGTCGTATTCAACAGTAGTCTATCAGGGAGGAAAGTCACGTCAAGAGACGTCTCATTGCTGACGTTGCGAATAGTATTTATGTAGTTACCTGCCTTTGATTGGGAGATAGTCCACCTGTAGTTATCTGTCAATCGGATATACTTGATAAGATTAAAGGCAAGGTTAGCAGAGATAAAGAAGCTATTAAACTGATAGTTGGTGATGACAGACTGGCGTAGTATCTTACTTGTGTTAGTGGAGTATTCAGCTGTTGCGCCAATACTCGTATCGTGCCAAGCGATTTCCTTTCTTGTGCTTATCGTTATTGAGTAATTGTTACTATGGTTTGGAGCATATTCAGCTTGCAATAGTGTATGTGCATTCTGGTCTATTGTCGTACCATAGAGGATGTCACTCCATGAACAACTAACCGCCCCAGAGAGATAGGCAAAGAACTGATGAGGGATATTCTTGTAGTGTATCTTCCCATGTATAGTAGCCGATTTGTTTTCGGATAGGTTTACTTTGTAGCGGTTCAATGTCCTATAGTTGCTCATCAGATAAGCAGTCATTAGGTTTCTCCAGTTCGTAGGATACATACCATAACTCCCTCCTGCAGAAAGCGTCCAATTGTCTGTTGCTTTCCAAAGCATTGTAAAAGAAGGCGAGAAGAGTAGGGTCATGCGCTTTCCCGTCGTCGTTTCGTTAGCTATCGGTTCGTTATCCACCTTCGTGTAGTTGAGTGATAAAGGTAGATTGAACGATAGACGGAACGTGTTTTTGACATATTGTAGGTTGGCTCCCAAGTTGCTTTTCATCTGCAAGTAACCCATGTCTCCGCTCGTCGCCATCATCACAGCTGTATCGTTTAATAGACTTCTCAGTCTCACATATTCAATATCAAACTCTGCGGAAGGCGCAATGGTCCAATTGTGTTTTCGGATGTTTCTTATTAAGGTAAGACTGTTGTAACTTCCCATGTTTGAGAGTCTTACATCTTGTCTTGCCTGCATATCCCCTTCAATGGCGAGTGCTTGTGGATTTGTCTGTACAAAGTTGGTTGTCTTTAGATAGAAACCTCCGCCATTGGTTGTACGTTGGATCCATTCTGTATGATTGTTCAGTCCTAAGTTCCTGTTAAAGGCATGCTGCAGAAAACTGGCCTTGTTAGCTACAACCAGTCCGTTGTCATCGCTCCAATTCCCTGCTAAGTCAAGTGTGTTCTTAAGATAAGTCTTATTGCCATTATCCTCAAGATGCAACTGCACTGTGGTCGCATTCGTTGTGTTACGGGCTGATATATCTTCTGATATCATACGAGTACTTGCGTCGGGGAGTAGGTAAGTGGTTTGTGAATAGCTACTTTGCCGTTGGATATCGTGCCTGTAAGTAATGTTATACTTTATTTCCGCCGTCTCACTCAGTTTGTTGAGATTACTGAAACAGAGGTTATGTTGATTGTTACGTAGACTCTTTCCGACAGGAGAAGAGCCTGGAAAGATAATAGAAGTAAGGTTGGAGGGTCTAATATTATGCTCTCCATAGTACGACTTAAGCCAGTTGACACTTGAACCGATATTATCTGTTTCGTAATAGAAAACGTGCTGTTGTCTTTGTGCAAAGTACATAAGGGCAGCATTGATATCTCTCAGTAAACCGTTGGAATCGAAGCCTACCCCTAAGTCTATGGTTTTTAGCCATCTGCCCTTTGCTTTCTTCTTTAGCCTTAAGTTGATAGCTGCCGATTCAGGTGGTATCTGATCCTGCAATGCCTTGATGTGTTCATGGTTTTCCATCACCTGCACCGTACTGACATCCTCAGCCTTAATACCATTCGTTGCGATGCTATATTTGCCCGCAAACATATCCATGTTCTCAATATAGAAATGATTGATAGGTACACCTTGATACTTCACCATGCCACCTTCTAACGTGATACCTGGCAGCTGTTTGAGAATGTCACCAATGGTTCTGTCCTGTCCTTTCATATAGGCAGAGACCAAGTAGTTCAGTGTGTCCCTACTTCCCCATAGCTTTCTTGCCTTTATCTCCACTTCTTTCAGTGTGATACTCTCGTAGACAGCATTGAAGTTAACGGTTTGACTTATAGGGGTTATCCGCTTCACCTGCCGTTTTATATTGAATCCTGTCAGGCTTAAAAGAAGGTTGTCTGTGGTCTTTGGGTAACTGATAGAATATCTGCCGCCATCATCGGTCACGCTACTCGCAAGAATGGAAGAGTCCTTCTCTTGTATGATGGTTAGAATACAACCATCCATAGGTTGATGTTTATTATCAACCACACGCCCAGTAATAGTCAGAGAGTCTCCCTGACTATTCTGAGCCATACTGTTTATAGACAATAAGCCGATAAACGATAGTAAGATAAGTAGGCGTCTTATCATTCTCGTTCCAAAGGATTGTCGAATGTAAAGAGCGTTAGTTTCACAACTTGTCCATTGAAATTAGTTGTAGTGAAGTTGTAACCATAACTCTCAAGGTAGCCTGCAGGATCTTTCAGCAAGAGCCTCTCTTGCTTTCGTGTGTTCTCACGAGAAGTCTTTACATAGTTCCTGTCAAGGAAATAGATAGGCGTTGCTGTCTTAGGCTTTTCTATGCCAGTAACCGTCCAATGATAATCTCCCTCTTCGGTTTCAGCCTCCATAACCAAGCCAGGCAGTCCTGTAAACTTCCACGGACCATAGGAAAGCGGAATCTTGGTAGTGAACCATACCTTATAATTTCTTCCACGATAAGAACAGGTTGCGGCTGTACAATCGTAGTCTAAAAGCGTTTTATGCTCGGTTGTAATCTTCCATTGCATCTTCGGAGTAGCTTCTTGATAAAGGTAAGAGCCAGCCCCGTCCATATTGTAAATAACTGTTGTCTTTCCCTTTGGATAGCCAATATAGGTTTCACCAATGTTAGCGACGAGTTTCATAGATGCTCTTGAGCCACGCTTCCCATTACGTAGAAAGGCTTTAGCCATGCGCAGGTCGGCATTATGCTCGCTCTCCACAAAACTTTGGCACACCTTACGTCCGATGTAAGTATATACTTTTTCATTGTCAGGATTATTCTGTCCTGATAGGTCATATTTAACGGTTAGGTCATAAGAAACAATCAGCTGCGTTGTGTCGATTGCTGTGTGCTTAAAAACATCCTGTTCCTTCATTTCTTGTGCATTTGCAGATAGCGACAAGGTGAGCGCAATGAGTAGTAGATTAATCTTCAATTTCATAGTTGTCTTATTTATATAAATAGGTAAAGCAAAAAGTGAGTACAATAGTACGAAATGATTTATCACTTGGTTTTATCGTTTCTTCTTGCCAAATAAATCAGCGTGTGTTCCTGTATTCATCATGAGTAAGGTCAACTCTGTATTATTCTGCTCCCATATAAGCAACCAGTCAGGTTGTATATGGCATTCCCATTGCCCATCCCTATTACCATGTAACATGTGAGGTTTGAATTGGGCAGGAACTCTACCGTTAGTAACCAATTCGTTGATAATCTCTTTGAGTTTATCCATTGGCAACCCACGCTTCTTGCATCGTTTGAGGTCTTTCTCAAACTGGTGTGTTGTCAAGAGCTTATATGCCATCAGATGCCTAATTTGGAAAACAATTCGTCTGCACTGGCATACTCATTGACACGTCCTTGTTCTTTGTCATTAAGTGCCTGTTCGTAAGCGGTGTGCTTAGTTGTGGTTTTATGTATCGTCCACCCCATACGCTTTACGAGCGACTTTAATAACGATGTATCAGCCTTGGGTATTTCCAAGGAATAGGTGTCTGTCAGTGTACTATCTGTATTCATTACATATCCTCCTATATTTTTGTTTATATTGCAAATATAGTCTTTTCTTTTGAGAGAGGCAAGAGAATAAAATTAAAAGTACCAAATGATTGCTCAAATGGTGCAAACAACCCTATTAATTGGAATACCCTTATCGGAATAGTTCTATGTTGCTAAAATCAAAATCCTGTGCGCGTATTTTTTCTGTTTCATTGTTACTTAACAAATCTATGATGTCTTTATTACAAATAATATCAGTCTTATCAAACCTTGGGATGATTAAGTATTGTTGACTACCAAAAACAGTACCTTCTTCATCCATGACGTATAAAGTATTCCCTTGGGAAAAACAAAATATTCTCTTTTCTCTTATTTTTCCATCGGTAAGTTCCCAGCGATAATATCTATTGCTTTTATTATGAATTCTACCCTTTAGTTCTTCGATTCCATTTGCTATTTTTTCTATCATAGAATCTTTCTCCATATCATATATAGGAGGGATAATTTCTATTCCACAACTATTTATCAAGCCGATATAATCTCCAAGTGTTACTGTAGCAAATGATTCGTCAATAGGTGTAATTGCGTCATAGCGTGGATGGAAGATTTCTTGTCCATCTTTATTTAACAGTGAATATTTAGGATTATAAAAAGCGTTGTGACTTTTTCTTTTTTGATAAACCCAAAGCCAGTTGAAGTTTTCAGAAAGTCCATCAGCAATGATTGCAATAAACTTTTTCCCCCATAGGTATAATCCAGAGTAAACAGGTGGAACTATAGTCTTAAAATTGGTATTTAGAACACCATACTTTTTATTTAGTCTTATGAGATATATGTTGTCAGTAGGAATATATTCTATAGACTCATATATGCAAGGAATTATTATGGTATTATTTTCGTTGATGATGCCATAGTGTTCCCTCTCTTGAATGATGTAAACACCTTCTTGCGTTTCTATCTTTTTCATATATTTTATATTATTTGTTAATCTAATATCCAATCTCCGCCATTCTCATATATATATTCTAACTCACCCTCTTGTCCCCAATCGTTAGAATCATCGCAATCATAACTACAACTTTTGCTTAGTAATTCTGCATCACGGCTTTCAATAACAAATTTCTCCATAGCTCGTTTCGCACCATCCCGCAAGAAAAGTTCTTGTAGTGTTTGTTCTTTATAGTGGGTTTGATTTGCCTTCAGATTTAGATAAACAAGCATTGGACAGAATAAATCATCTATTTTATTTGCTGAATATATAGAATAATACCTTGTCCTGAATAAATAATCTGAATTTCCTACACTATTAGAGAATACACTATTAGAAGAGAATACACTATTAGAAAATAAGAACTCATCAAAACTGACGAATGCGATTCTATGTTTATAATCAAATTGTGGACAATATTTGTCAAGTATGCTAAAAGCATATCTTTTGAATCTTGCTACAGCACGATACAAAGGATGCTCATTTTTATAACTATTATAAAGAATCAACATATTAGGATCATTAAGTTTTTCAATATTGTAGATAGGGTTATTAAATGTGCTTTGCTTATATGCATCGTTTACTTTGCATATTGAAATCTTCCCTTTAGTATCTTTCGCTAATTTGGAGAATGGGCTAATAAACTCATATACGGCCTGCTGTAAGAACTCATCAACTATTTTTTTGTTATACTCAAAGTTATTACCATACATCCTTAATGGAGTCTTAGCGAAATCAAGAACTTTTATTGCTGTATATTTGGGCAGTAAATTTTTAGTGCAATCTTCCTCGTTTATAAAACTGATTATTGTTTTTACCTTTAATATCTCAAGAAAACTATGAAATTTAGTGGAATCAATCCACTTAGGGTTTATTAAATAGATATTTATACTATCAAAAAAAGTTGTTTGTTTCTACTATTTGTTTTGTTATTTCTCCTGCCATTCCACTACTTGCTGGTAATCCTTTCTTATTCAAAGAAACGATGATGCTGTATTGTGGATTGTCTGATGGATAGTAGCCACAGAACTGTAAGCAGTAAACTGTGTTATCTCTATCGTCTTTTGCAGCGACAGCTCCTTGTTCACCAGCGATGCTCACTTTATTAGAGTGTGCTTGATGTGCAAGACCATCTTTTACTTTCTGCACAAGTAATTGCTGAATGATGGCAATGTTTTTTTTACTCGCAAGTTGTTCTTTTATAATAGTGGTATCCCTCTTATGAAAAGTAGGCTTTACCATCTTACCATTATTGGCTATGGCATTATAAAAGGTGAATATCTGTAAAGGGGTTATCTGCTGATTCTTTCCATTTACAAACTTGGCAAAGGAAATATCATCATTGTTGTAAATTTGGCTCTAATGTAGAATTGAAATTTTGACCAGAACTTATAATAAGTAATACCTAATAGTGTAACCAATATTATATCTCTTATAACCCTATTTTTCATTATAATTTAAACTCATATATTTATCTAATTCCATTCTATCAGCAATAATATTACCATCTTTATCCTTAAAGCAAATGTTTGTAGGTTTACATTTGTTTATATTACTTAAGAACTGCTGAATACTCAATGCTATAGCTGTTTCTGCTTTAATTCTTTCTTTTGGTAACTCCCATTCTACAGAAAATTCAATTTCTTTTCCTGTACTACCAATTTGAAAACATATCTTATTCATAAGAAAAAGTTTCTTGCCAACTGTTTCCCAGAAGTAAGCGGTTACTATTTAGGTAAATGGAAAAAGCGTGGGAACTATTGCTGTTATCTCCTCTGTGGTCGTGGAAAGTACCTACTGCAGATAATCAACAATAGCCCACGCATTGAGGTATATTATTCCCATTGGTAAGGGTACAATAATCCCAAGCGTGAGCCTTGCTGTCATCATCCTTGCAGTATTGAAATTTTCCACGTTTCAGAGGAAGGATAATTAAAGCAAACGCTCTTTTTAAAAGTTGAACTCTTTGTAACGCATATCTGCACACAGATGTACTGAAAGTCCACTGCAAAGATAGATAAATTTTCTTATTAAATGTTTCTTTCTTGCAAAAAGTTTGTGTAACAGAGTAATTTCTCTAATTTAAGAGTGTTTTGTTTATTATTCAGTATGTGATGACATTTTTAGTATAGGGTGTATAAAAGAATTATTCTCTGAAAAATGTCATTGCTTAGAATGTAAGACAGTCGTAGGTTTCCAAGATTTCTTCCTTACGTAATCCAAGATAGCGTTTGGTAATAGCTACAGATGAATGGTTGAAAAGCTCCATTAGCTTGATTAGTGCCAGTTCTGCATTGTCACTATTCATGTTATAAACTTATCTTCCAAATGTCTTTCTCAAACTATGGCAGCTGAAATGTTTTATTTTCAGTCTGTACCTCTGTTTGAGTTCTTTGAGTATTACGTTGATACGTTGCACGGTGAAAACTGTACCTTTCTGACTAACAAGGACAGGAGCTGTAATGCCAAGAGGATTGATATGCTCGTAACAGTCTTTAATATGCAATTGTAGTTCTATGTTGAACTTGCGCTAACAGTAATCGCTTTGGTTGACTCCATCTTTTATGATTTATCTAAAATACTCTATTTGGCAGATATTCCTTCTTTCCAACCTTTTATCTTCATCTGCTTAAAGTCAAAGACTATAGTTTGTCCTATTGATTGGAAGAAAGTCAAGCCTAATAGAACATCATAGCTAGTTGTTGTTTCTGGTACAATGTCTATTTTTTCCTTTGTATCTATTGGCCTACCATTAATAGTCAATGAAGGTGATTTTAATATTAAATTCGGAATAGAAACAGCATTACCATCAGTTGTTACATACATGCTTTTATTCCAATTTTCCGATGGAAACTGGTGCTTCTTATAGAACTTGTCACACATCTTAATATAAACAACATCACCTGTACTTATCTTTCCAATAGCTGTTTTTTTACTTATCGTAATTGGCATAAACAAATAAGGATAATCGACATATGCAAAATACATTTTTTCTTCTACATCTGCATTTGGAAGACTATCTACAGGAAAACTAATCTCCTGCCGTTTCCAGTCTATCGCTATCGTTTCTAACTGCCTGATAATAGGAAGTCCTATCTTTGGTTTATTTGCTTCAGCATAAATCTCCTTTATTCTTTTTGCCTCTTTCTTTGACAACTTATGCTTATCAATGCCTTTTATAGGGGTGGCAACCTTCGAAACTAACGCAGGTACATTCTTAAATAGAATACTGCCAATACGAATAGAATCTAAGTAAACAACAGGGAAACCTGCTACACTATCCGCACCCACCACCAATCCCAATTGCTTAGCAACCTGATGCGTTATTATCATTGGATAAGGTGTCGCAGTCATCCATAAGCCTTCTAAAGATTTGTCGTTGACTTTAATCGGTGTCTTGAGAAGTGGCACTGCAGTAAACTTGATGGTTTGGCTTTTACCTTTGCGAATTGCATGTACTGGCGGTAATAAGTTCCGCTCTCTTAGGCGTTGTTCTCCGCTTGAGATTAGCTTTTCAACCGATTTATTATATTCCGCATCATTATAATAAGCCTTTTGGGAAATATAATATTCTCGTTTCAGCCATTCTACATGCGATGCAGCCTTATCATGCATTCCTTCTGCCTTACAGAGGTTTAGGAGTTCACGAGAAAGATACAACACATCAGCACCATATGCCATCCAGTTATACCTTAAATTTTCATCTATCAAGCTGATTGCCAAACGATTTTGATTTTGGGCGATTGCTGCCAGTATTTGCTTATGAAGTTTGATAAAAGGTGAAACTGAATCTGTGTCAGTGAACAGCTGACACGCTTCCAAAAATCTTCCCTCAGTGATGAGCCCACCATATCGTTCCATTTTAGATTGATAGCTTTGTGCCATCGTGGAAATTGTACATAAAGCCAACAACCCTAATGTTAGTAAGCTAAATTTCTTCATACTCTTTATTTATAACTTATTTAAATTCCACTCGAAAACTTTTATTCTTTAGTGCAAGTGAATAGCATCACTTTTTCTCCAGATCTTTAATTTCATCTCTTTAAAATCTAACACCATTACTTCTCCCAAGGATTTGAAAAAAGGGTATCCCAATTGTACATCCCAGGATTTCATATCTTGGTCTTCATCTCTATAGCCTATTACTTTTAATCTTTCCTTAGGCAACAGTAATTGATTGGCATAAGTTAAAGAAGGTTTTACTAAGAACACATTTGTCGTATCACTCACCCCATACAAAGTAAGGCTATAGGAATGAGCATTTACATCTTTTATTGTAGAAAACCGCTTGGGATAAGCGTTTACCAAATTTTTATGCATATCTGCAAAGGTTGTACTGCCTATGTCAATCATTGCTAATGCCCTTACAGAATTTATGGAAAATGGTGTTATCAACTTTGAATACTTGACACCGGTAACAAACATTTGTTCTTGCAAGGTAGGGGCCGGTAAGGTCTTCTTGGGAAAGAAGAAGCAATTATTTTTCCAGTCTATCCCTAGCTTCTCCAAATGCTTAATGACTGGCAACCCTATTATGGGAATATTCGAGGCCTCATACACCATTAAAGCATCATGAAGTTCTTTTTCAGATGCACGACGGTCATACAAGGCTGGAATAGGATTTACCATATCATGAATAAAAGCCGGAACATTGTAAAGGGTGAAATTGCCAATTATTAGAGAATCTACAATAATAAGCGGATCCTGTGCGTCCTTAGAATTAACGCTCTTATTTCTGTAATCAAGACCTAAGGCATCTGCATATCTATGAGGTATTAGCAAAGCGCCCTCTGACCCAGTATCCCATAAAAACATTTCCGAAGTCTGATTGATTTTCAAACGCGTTTTAATATGACTGTCAAGGATGAACTTTATTGGCTTAGGCTCACCCTTGCATACGATGCGCATTTGTGGTATCTTACGATTTTCTTCTAAGAACTTATATGTTTCTTCGATACATTTGCTAACCGCGTTATTAAGTGTTAGGTTCTGATAATATTGTAGCTGAGCAGGTGCATAGGTATTCTTCAGCCAATCATACTGACATTCTGCA
Organism: Prevotella sp. oral taxon 313; assembly: GCF_003043935.1. Classification (NCBI taxonomy): domain Bacteria; kingdom Pseudomonadati; phylum Bacteroidota; class Bacteroidia; order Bacteroidales; family Prevotellaceae; genus Prevotella; species Prevotella sp. oral taxon 313. The sequence goes on along the minus strand of NZ_PYXE01000001.1, from coordinate 310,391 downwards.
TCATCATACCTCCTTTCAGCAACATACAAATTCATCAAAAGGTTTGAAAACGACAGTGCTTCATCACCATACAATCTCCAATTAGTCCTAAGGTTTTTACACAACAGATCAATTGCCAAATCATAGCGATTCTTACCTACCTCTGTAAAAGCTTGAATTGCTAACTTGACGGAAGGGGCCACTGAATCCGTTGGGGCATATATTTGCCCCAACTCTGAAAATCGGCCAGAATTTAAAGCATCGAAAAATCGACTTAATTGTGCTTGTTTTTGCAATTGTGCGAGGCTCGGTCGAGATAATGCAAGAGTGGTCAATAAAATAAATAGGCGTAAATATTTCATATCCTATGTTTATATTACATAATTCTACTTGTTAATATCAACTGTAATTCCTACTGCAAAACCTGTAGGAGTGCCATGCTTATCTGTGGTAATACTTCTGGTAATTGTTGTAGCACCAACAGTTACACTGCCGCTTGTTTTACTACCAGTATACTCTCAATTTTTTAAGTTTTCACTATGTTCTGCTTTAAAGTTACCATTCTTATACCCACCAACAAGAGAAAAACTTCCATCTGTGTTTACCTTTTCTCCTCCATAAAAATGATTAAATCCTTGTGTAAATCCGAAACCTGCGTTTGGAAAGTTTCCTTTGTTGCTATCAAGAGACATGTCCATTTTTGAGTTCCCTTTCGAGAGACCTATACCCAGTGTTCCTTCCCCTTTCATCGTGTTCACCGAACCAAAAGGGGTAACCGTCCAACCAGTTGTTGGCGGTAATGTAGGTGAAGGTTGTGTACCATTTGAGCCTCCGCCTCCGCCTATCATTTGGGCAGCTTCTTCTGATGGGATCATTGTGAGTCCATCAAGATCTAAAGTGAATATTTTTTTCATCTTAATATTGTTTTTTGTAGATAGAAATATCTACACCTAAGATCCCCTGTTATGAAATAGACCATATACTTAAAGTTTTCTGCATTTACAAATCCCTTTGCCCTCCTTTTAACAAGTTGCTTCTGATAGGCCTAAAGCCTGTATAAATATCTCGATACTATTCATAAAACAAAGGTAATAATTTTATCTGAGTTTTCTATAATTACCCAAACGATTTGTTATAGATCCATTATATTTAGAGAGAAATATCCATTCCTCCTTAGACTTTTCAAATGTGGAACACGATTCTAATAATAATTTTCCTGTCATTTCTGTCACTCTGATTGAAGACATAACAGATTAGTTTACAGGCTTTTCTGTCCAAATGTTAAAATGACAGCAAACTGAAAATAAAAATATTGTTGGTTTTAAGTCCGTTATTCTCTTATGTAGTGAGGGTAATAGTGTAATGCTCCTTCCGCCTATTATTAGTTGCAATAAGAATGTGAAAACCAAGATGTAGATTTGGAGTTGTCATTGGAAAACGTTATATTTGCAGAAAATAAGCTGCACTCGGCAAATTGAAAGCAAGCTTTCTTTGCTCTCGTTTGCATTATTTTTGCAGAAAAATATAAACAGGAGGTATAATTATGGCAGGCACAATGACAAACATCGAGAACAATACGATACGCATGTATTGGAACGCATTGCGTTCGATGAGTAAGAACATTCGGTTGGGCTTAGCTGTGAAACTTACTAACTCTGTACTTGAGGAAGAACGCAAGGAAATGTCCGACGAAGCCTATACAGAAGAAATGCTTAATAAGTTTTTTGGGAAGTGGGAAGGAAACGAAACTGCTGAAGAATTGATGGGTATCATCAAGCAGAATTCCAGTTCAAGTGAACCAATTAGCTTTGAAGGCGTATGAAAAGTAAGAGCCAACATGGTCAGGTTTTGCTTGATAGCAATGTTCTAATTCATCTCCTACGTAAGAATGAAAGTGTACGGCAGCACATCTTGGAAATAGGGTGGCGCAACTGTTGTGTGTCTGAGATTTCTATTGTCGAGTTGCTTTATGGAGCAGAATGTAGTGCATATCCAGAAAAGAACCGTACTCTTTTGAAAGACTTGCTCAACCAACTTGAGATAATCCCTTTCTCTGTTTGTATCGAAGAGTTCTGTCGTCAGAAAGCAGTATTGCGAAGAAAGGGACAAATGATAGAAGATAATGACCTTTATATTGCCTCTACGGCACTTACGTTGGGGATTCCAGTGGCAACAGAGAATGTAAAACACCTTGCACGTATAGAAGGATTGGAAGTGCAGAACTGGGTTAAACGATAATTACGGCTATTTTAATAATAAGTTCGGTTGGTTAAATAACATATTTTTAACAGTTCTTGTTAAGAAGTGTTTTTCCTATTTAACGAATAATAAAAACTTAGTGTTTGTTGAAGTAAAAAGCTAACTTTGCTTGTAATTATTGTATAAATACATATATAAGACTGAAAGCATAAAACTATAATTACAATGAAAAGTCTAAAAGATATTCTACCTTGGGAGGACCGTCCAGAAGGATGCAAAGATGTGATGTGGCGTTATTCAAAGAACCCAATCATCGATCGTTATCATATTCCAACATCAAACAGTATTTTCAACAGTGCTGTTGTTCCTTTTGAAGACGGCTACGCAGGAGTGTTCCGTTGCGATAACAAGGCGGTACAGATGAACATCTTTGCTGGTTTCAGTAAGGACGGTATCAACTGGGAAATCAATCACGAGCCTATTAAGTTTGAGGCTGGTAACACTGAAATGATTGAGTCTGAGTATAAGTATGACCCACGTGTTACATGGATTGAGGATCGTTATTGGATTACTTGGTGTAACGGTTATCACGGACCAACAATCGGTATTGCTTACACCTTCGACTTCAAGAAGTTCTATCAGTGTGAGAATGCTTTTCTTCCATTCAACCGTAATGGCGTCCTCTTCCCAGAGAAGATTAACGGAAAGTATGCGATGTTGAGTCGTCCAAGCGACAATGGTCACACTCCTTTCGGTGACATCTATATCAGCTTCAGCCCAGATATGAAGTACTGGGGCGAGCATCGTTGCGTAATGAAGGTGACTCCATTCCCAGAGAGTGCATGGCAGTGTACGAAGATTGGTGCTGGTTCAGTTCCTTTCTTGACCGATGAGGGTTGGCTTTTGTTCTATCACGGAGTAATCAACACCTGTAATGGTTTCCGCTATTCAATGGGTGCAGCTATCCTTGATAAGGACAATCCTGAGAAGGTTCTCTATCGTACTCGTCCATATCTTTTAGCCCCAGCTGCCACCTACGAGTTGCAAGGTGATGTACCAAACGTTGTCTTCCCATGTGCTGCTTTGCAGGATGGCGAGCGTGTAGCCGTATACTATGGTGCAGCTGATACCGTCGTTGGTATGGCATTTGGCTATATTAAAGAGATTGTAGAGTTCACTAAGAACAATAGTATTTTATAAGGTGTTAAGTGTTGGGTGTTGATGATTTGTTAGGTGATAGGTGTTGGGTGTTGATGAATTGCTTAGAAGTAAATAATGATAGCTTCATCACAATTCATCACCACCCAACACCTATCACCCATCACCACCTAACACCCACTACCTATCACCTACTATTCATCACCACCTAACATCCAACATCCAACACCCAAATGAATCGTAAATTCCTATTAGTACTACTTCTTTCCTTGTCTTTCCTCTCGCTGAAGGCGATTAGTAAGGGTGGGGAAGAGCCTGTTGACCTTGTCAATCCTTTTATCGGAACATCTAATTTTGGTACAACCAATCCGGGAGCAGTATGCCCTAACGGACTGATGTCAGTCGTACCATTCAACGTAATGGGTTCCGATTTGAATAAATATGACAAGGATGCACGCTGGTGGTCAACTCCTTACGAATATCATAACGTCTTTTTCACTGGTTATTCTCACGTCAACTTGAGTGGTGTGGGCTGCCCAGAGGTAGGCTCATTGTTGCTTATGCCAACGACAGGAAAGCTGAATGTAGACTATAAGGAGTACGGAAGTACATACGAAAAGGAGGTTGCGCACCCCGGTTATTATTCTAATTATCTGAAAAAGTATAATGTGAAGACAGAGGTGACAGCTACTCCTCGCAGTTCTGTTGCACGTTTCACATTCCCGAAAGGAGAAAGTCATATCTTGCTGAACCTCGGTGAAGGACTCACTAATGAGTCGGGTGCCATGGTGAAGAAGGTAAGCGACACAGAGTATGAGGGCGTAAAGCTGCAGGGTACATTCTGTTATAACCCTCAGGCTGTATTCCCAATTTACTTCGTGATGCGCGTCAGCAAGAAGCCTACAGAGGCTGGTTATTGGAAGAAACAGCGTCCGATGACAGGCGTAGAAGCTGAGTGGGATGTCGACAATGGTAAGTATAAGCTCTATAAGACCTATAACAAGGAACTCTCTGGCGATGATATCGGTGTATGGATGAACTTCAACACAGAGGCTGACGAGCAGATAGAGGTACAGATGGGTGTGTCATTCGTAAGTATGGCAAACGCCCGTGAGAACCTTGATGCCGAACAGCGTGGAAAGAACTTCGACGCTATTCGTGCTGAGGCGCGTGCTAAGTGGAATGATGACCTCTCTCGCATCCTCGTTGAGGGTGGTACAAAGACAGAGCGCACAATCTTCTATACAGCTCTTTATCATACGCTTATCCATCCAAATATCCTGCAGGATGTCAACGGACAGTACCCTGCCATGGAGGGTGATGAGATTCGAACGGTGAAGGAGGGCAACCGTTATACGGTCTTCTCTCTGTGGGACACCTATCGCAATGTGCATCAGTTGCTTACGTTGGTTTATCCAAATCGTCAACGCGACATGATTCGTTCGATGATTGGGATGTACGAGGAGCATGGCTGGATGCCAAAGTGGGAACTCTTTAGTCGTGAGACTTACACGATGGAAGGTGACCCAGCTATCCCTGTTATCACTGATTCTTGGTTGAAAGGTCTGCGTGGTTACGATATTAATAAGGCTTACGAGGCGTTCCGCAAGTCGGCTTTGACAAAGGGAAGCGAGAATCCGCTGCGCCCAGATAATGACGAATATATGGAGAAGGGATATGTTGCTTTGCACGAGCAGTTCGACAATTCTGTTTCTCACGCACTCGAATACTACATTGCCGACAATGCCCTCTCACGTTTGGCTACGGCATTGGGTAAGAAAGATGATGCCCGCCTGTTCCACAACCGTGCTTTGGGTTATCGCCATTACTTCAGCAAGGAGTTTGGCTTGTTGCGCCCATTGATGCCAGACGGCACCTTCTATAAGCCTTTCGATCCAAAGCAGGGAGAGAACTTCGAACCATCTCCGGGCTTCCACGAAGGTAATGCGTGGAACTATACTTTCTATGTTCCGCATGACGTTATGGGACTTGCAAAGCTCATGGGAGGACAGAAAAACTTTGTAAACAAGCTCCAGAGTGTGTTCGACAAGGGTTATTACGACCCTGCCAATGAGCCTGATATTGCTTATCCTTACCTTTTCTCTTATTTCAAGGGCGACGAGTGGCGTACACAGGTACAGACACGCAGACTCTTGAAGGAGTATTTTAAGAATGCACCAGAGGGCATCCCGGGTAATGATGACACTGGAACAATGTCGGCTTGGGCTGTGTTCAATATGATAGGTTTCTATCCTGATTGTCCGGGCGACCCATCTTACACGCTCACCTCACCAGTCTTTGATAAGGTTACTATCCGTTTGGATAAGGCACAGTGGGGCAGAGATAACCTCTTGATTGAGGCTGTTCGTCCAAATGATGAGGCTGTTATCATTAAGAAGATAGAATTAGGGGGTAAGCCATTGAACCGCTATCGCATCACGAATGATGAACTCTTGAAGGGCGGAGTATTAAAGTTTTATTTAAAGAAATAAGGTGGGGCATTCGAGGCTAATACCTATCGTATATCCCACCACAACGACACTATATTCATGATTAAAAAAGTATTTATAGGCGCAGTATTCTTGCTGTTATCAGCGTCAATCACACAACCTGTCAGTGCGCAGAGCATTATCCCTCAACCCGAGAGTATCACTCGTCAGCAAGGCACTTTCACATTGGCTAAGGGGCTACAAGGTGTGACCAATCTTAAAGGAGTGGCCTTCAAGATACTGAATCAGTACACCTCAGATATAATGAGTATCCCGTTCTCATCCGTAAAGAAGCCTTCTGCTGATGCACCCTTGCGCCTCATCTGTACTGGTACGGAACAGGAGGCGGCGATGGCGGCAGATAGCGTAAGCCTACAAGGATATGAGTTAAATGTTACGCCAACAGCAGTGACCATACAGGCGAGAACTCCTATGGGACTTTTCTATGGTTTGCAAACACTGCGACAGCTGGAGAAGGACCGCCAGATTCCTTGCGTAAAGATAACAGATACACCCCGTTTCGCTTATCGTGGTCTGATGATAGACTGCTCAAGACACTTCTGGTCGAAAGATGAAATCAAGAAGCAACTGGACGCTATGGCGTACTTCAAGCTCGACAGGTTCCACTGGCACCTCACTGACGGCGGTGGATGGCGCATGGAAGTGAAGCAATATCCACTCCTAACAGAGGAGACTGCCTATAGAACAGAATCTGACTGGACGAAGTGGTGGAACGGAAAGGACCGCCAGTATTCGCCTGATCCTATTCGCCTTGTATGTTGGAAGGGAATGAATATACATGGTGGCTATTACACGCAGGACGACATTAAAGAGATTGTCGATTATGCCGCTGCACGCCATATCACCATCATACCAGAGATTGAAATGCCTGGGCATAGTGATGAGGTTGTCTATGCTTACCCTGAGTTGTCATGTACGGGTAAACCCTATACTCAGTCAGATTTATGCGTAGGGAAAGAACAGACCTATACCTTCATGGAGAATGTATTGAAGGAGGTAATGCAACTCTTCCCTTCAAAGTATATTCACATAGGAGGCGATGAGGCTGAACGCCGCACATGGAAGACCTGTCCCGATTGTCAGCGTGTGATGAAGGACTATCATCTAAAGGACGTAGCCGAGTTACAGAGTCATTTCACTCACCGCATAGAACGCTTCCTTAACGATAATGGCAGAAAGCTTCTCGGATGGGATGAAATCATGGAAGGCACCTTAGCTCCCAATGCCGCTGTCATGTCATGGCGTGGCACTGAAGCAGGATTGACTGCCGCTAAGAGTGGGCACCACGTGGTCATGGCACCGCAAGAGTTCTGCTATTTGAATATGTATCAGGACGACCCAATGACGGAACCAAAGGCGCAAGGAGGATATACGAGATTGGAGAAGACTTACAACTATGACCCTATCCCAGCGGCTTATAAGGGTACGTCTTTGGAGAAATATATCGATGGTGTACAGGGTTGTGTATGGACGGAATTTATAGAGAAGCCTGACCATTTAGAGTATATGATATACCCCCGATTGCTTGCATTAGCCGAGACGGGATGGACGAAGCAACGTACAGGCTATGCCGACTTCCGTCAACGAGTAATTACGGCAACTGATGCGCTCAAGCGTGCTGGTTATAATGCTTTCGACATTCGAAAAGAGAAAGGCGCACGCCCTGAAAGTCGTTCCATCGTGCAGCATGAGGCATTGGGTAAGCCTGTCACTTACTTAGGACGTTATGCAGAGAAGTATCGTGCCGAAGGCGACAACACGCTGACCAATGGTTTGCGTGGTGATTGGGGCTATCTTGAGGGTCGTTGGCAGGGCTTCATCGACAGTACTGGTGTGGATGTAGTAGTTGATATGGGTAAGGTTACGGACATACGTGACGTTCGTGTTGACTTTATGCACCTCTATGAGTCTGTTATCTATACGCCAGAAACAATCGAATTGATGGTGTCAGACGATGGTAAGGACTTCAAGACGATTGACACAGTACGTCCAGGTATTAAGGCTTCAGAGGATTATCTCGTCTATCCTTACAAGTGGAAAGGAGATGTCAAAGGTCGTTATGTGCGTGTGAAGGCACTCCCTCGCGAGAAAGGCGCATGGATTTTCACAGACGAAATCATCGTCAATCAGAAGTAAACGAATACTTGATGAGCCGTTGAATGACGGCTTTGTCAAGACATATAAGACAAGAAGATTAAAACAATTCAGTATATGAAAAAAAGGTTCTTAACTTTAATGGCGTTTGCTGCAACCAGTCTTTTCGCTTTTGCGCAGGACTATACGCAGTATGTTGACCCATTTATTGGAACAGGCGGACACGGACATGTGTTCCTTGGAGCTAATGTTCCATTCGGTAACATTCAGGCTGGTCCTACACAGAAGAAGCAGGGCTGGGACTGGTGTTCTGGTTATCATTACAGCGATTCAACAGTTATCGGATTCGGACAGATGCACCTTAGCGGTACGGGTATTGGCGACTTGGGTGATGTATCACTCCTCCCTACTACCAATCCAGCACAGCGTGAGGTGAAGTTTGCCCATCGTGCCGAGCATGTAACCCCTGGTTACTATTCTGTAATGTTGGCTTCTGGGGTTCGTGTAGAGTTGACTGCGACTCAGCGTGTAGCCTTCCATCGTTACGCTTTTCCTGCTGATGCAACAAAGGGTTACGTTATTTTGAACCTCTCACAGGGTATCGGATGGGACAAGATGACTTCTTGCAGTTTCAAGCAGGAGTCAGCTAAGACCGTCAGTGGCTACCGTATGTCACAAGGATGGGCTAAAGACCAGCGCGTTTACTTCGTAGCAGAGTTCTCACAGCCTGTTAAGTTGGAGTCAAACGAGCGTGATACGATTGGTGTCTTTGCTTTCGACAATGCTGAGCAGCCACTTCTCGTGAAGGTAGGTATCTCTGCAGTGAGTGTTGAGAACGCTCGATTGAATATGCAGAAGGAACTTCCTGGTTGGGACTTCCGCAATGCTGTTGCTCAGGCAAAGGATGAATGGAACCGTGAGTTGAGTAAGATTGCTATCGAAACTCAGGATGAGAGTGCAAGAAAGATATTCTATACAGCATTGTATCACTCAATGATTGCACCTTCTGTCTTCAATGATGTAAACGGCGAATACCGTGGTGCAGACGGTAAGACGCATAAGGGTGACTTCACTGATTACACCACCTTCTCACTTTGGGACACCTATCGTGCAGCGCATCCATTGATGACGATTATCCATCCAGAGAAGCAACGCGACATCGCACAGACGATGCTTCATATCTTTAAGGAGCAGGGTAAGTTGCCAGTATGGCACCTTGTGGGTAACGAAACCGACTGTATGATTGGCAACCCAGGCGTTCCTGCGCTCGTTGATATCGCACTGAAAGGCTTTGATGTAGATAAGAATGCAGTCTTTGAGGCTGCTAAGGCTTCTGCTATGCTTGATGAACGTGGTATGGGATTGTTGAAGAAGTATGGTTATATTCCTTGTGATCTCGACCCAGAGCATGAGACAGTAGCAAAGGGATTGGAGTATGCTTTGGCTGATGCATGTATTGCAAAACTCGCCAAGGAATTGGGTAAGACAGCTGATTATAAGTACTTCTCAAAGCGCAGTCAGTCTTATCGTGACTTCTACTTCGATAAGAAGACGAAGTTTATGCGTGGTGTAACATCTGATCGTAAGTTCCGTGAACCATTCGATCCATTCAGTACTGTTCATCGTCAGGACGACTATGCAGAGGGTAATGCATGGCAGTATGTATGGCTTGTTCCACACGATGTACATGGTCTTGTTTCTGCCTTTGGTGGTGAGAAGCCATTTGTTTCAAAGCTCGACTCCCTTTTCATCGTTAGTGGTGATATGGGAGCAGAGGCTTCACCAGACATCACTGGTCTGATTGGTCAGTACGCTCACGGTAATGAGCCAAGCCATCATATCCTCTATATGTACAACTATGTGGGTCAGCCTTGGAAAGCAGCGGATAAGATTCGCTATGTACTCAAGAACTTATACCACGACAACTTCGATGGTTTGAGTGGTAACGAGGATGTGGGTCAGATGTCTGCATGGTACATTCTTTCCTCTCTTGGCATGTATCAGGTTGAGCCTGCAGGTGGCAAGTATATCTTCGGTACACCGCTCTTCGATGAGGCTACGGTGAACGTTGGAGATGGTAAGACCTTCCGTGTTGTGGCTCATAACAACAGCGATAAGAATATTTATATTCAGAGTGCTAAGTTGAATGGCAAGCCTTATACCCGTTCTTACATCGACTTCAAGGACATCAAACGTGGTGGAACACTTGAGTTTGTAATGGGTAGCAAGCCTTCTCAGTTTGGTGTTAAGCCTGCTGATAGACCCTAAAAGTTTTTGGAGTTAAGGAGTTAAGGAGTTGAAGGGAGTTAAGACAAATGTATTGTTGGACTATATTAATAAAAAACATTACGTTGATATTGAAGCCATCAGATTTTTATCCATATAACATTTGTCTTAACTCCCTTCAACTCCTTAACTCCTTCACTCCTAATAGTGTATCAATCTTTAATACTAATAAACAGCTATGACGAATTTTAATGATGTTGTATCACAGTTCCGTATTGAGGGAACTGTTGAGAGTGTAAATCCAATTGGTAATGGACTGATCAATGAAACACTGCGTGTAAAAACTGTAGATGCTAATACGCCTGATTATATCTTACAGCGTATTAACAACGCTATATTCACCGATGTAGACCTATTGCAGCATAATATCGAACTTGTAACTGACCATATCCGCCACAAGTTGATGGAGAAGGGTGAGACAGATATCGAACGTAAGTGTCTGCGTTTCGTACAGGCTAAGGACGGTAAGACCTACTACAAGGATGCTGACAACCTCTACTGGCGTGTGAGTGTCTTCATTCCTAATGCTGTTACAAAAGAGGAAGTAAACCCAGAGAGCGCTTTCTGCTGTGGTGAAACCTTCGGTAACTTCCAGAATATGTTGGTTGATTTGAAGGAACCATTGGGAGAAACCATCCCAGACTTCCACAATATGGAACTTCGTCTGCGCCAATTGCGTGAGGCGGTAAGTGCTGATAAGGCTGGTAGAGTGGCTTCTGTGAAGGATATGATTGCTGAGTTAGAGAGCTATGCAGACGAGATGTGCCTTGCTGAACGCCTCTATCGTGAGGGCGCATTGCCTAAGCGTATCTGCCACTGTGATACAAAGGTGAACAATATGATGTTTGATAAGGATGGTAAGGTGCTCTGTGTTATCGACCTCGATACCGTAATGCCAAGCTTTATCTTCTCTGATTATGGCGACTTCCTGCGTACTGGTGCTAACCACGTGGCTGAGGATAGCGACAATTACGATGCTGTCGGACTGAAAGAAGATGTCTTCTGCTCATTCACTGAAGGCTATCTTAGTACGGCAGGCAACTTCCTTACCCCTGTAGAGACAAGTCATCTTCCATACGCTGTAGCACTGTTCCCATACATGCAGTGCGTTCGTTTCTTGACAGATTACATCAACGGAGACGTTTATTTCAAGGTGAAATACCCAGAGCATAATCTCGTTCGCTCACGTAATCAGCTCTTGCTCTATCGTGACGTACGTCGTCATGACCAGATGATGGCTGACTTTGTGAAGAAAACATTGAAACAATGAAACAATTAAAGGTAAAACGTTTGGAGTGTCAGCAAGTGAAAGCTGTTGACATTCCAGCCCTTTTCAAGGATAATGGTGTGTCTTATAATAAGATAGACACAGTAGACTGGTCAGCAGAATTCCCTTATTGTCCACAGGTTGAGTTTGCTATTGCTCATAAAGGCGATGCCATTCTGTTGCATTATCGAGTTGAAGAAGACTGCGTGCGTGCAGAAGCTGGCACTGACTTAGGTCCAGTTTGGCAGGACTCATGCTGTGAGTTCTTCTGCAGTCCTGATGAAGAAGGCGGCTATTATAACCTTGAAAGCAACTGTATCGGTACGATATTGCTATGCAATGGACAGGGACGAGAGAATCGTACTCATGCTCCAGCAGCCGCCTTAGAGCAGATTGATCGTTGGGCATCTTTGGGTCGTGACCCCTTCGAGATGAGAGAGGGACGACAGACATGGGAACTCGCACTCGTTGTTCCTGTTAGTTCTTACTTCCGTCATACACTGGAGAATCTCTCAGGAAAGACGATAAGAGCCAATTTCTATAAGTGTGGTGACAAGACATCGCAGCCTCATTTCCTTTCTTGGAATCCCATTGCCTTGCCTTCTCCCGACTTCCATTGTCCTACCTTCTTTGGTGAGTTAACGTTCGAATAAGCAATAAATAATAGGAAAGTGTAGTAAGTTTTAGGGTATGCAAATATGCCTCCCTATTACTTACTACACTTTTTCTGTTTTCTTGAACAGGTCCTCCTCAATCCAAGGGCGTTCGGCTTCTCTATTCGTAAGGTGGTTTGACTGCATGGGTCTCTTCGTCGAGAAGGGTGTTTGAGCACAGTGAGTAACGCTCTTCGACATTCGTGACAGAGATAAGGTCTTCAAGCAATGGGGTGTTTGAGCATAGTGAGTAACGCCCTTCAACAGCCTAAATTTATTTGTCGTAATGGCTCTTACCGCATCAAGCCGACGCTGTAATAAAGTACAGAGGGATAGCTGTGTGGGAGGAGATAGCACAGAGCTAAAAAAAGCAAGTTGATAAGTTTATAGCTAACTCATCAACTTGCTTTTTTTTATTCGTAAACTTGTAGACGACTGAACTCGTCAATCTTCCTTACTTGGTATTCTTTGTCTTTACTCCCTCATTAGTACAACTTGCATAGACAGGGCGGATGTTATACATGTTATACTTAGGGTTATGTGCACTTCCACACGCATTGACAGTACCCGGATAGAACCAACCATTGTTCATGTAGTAAGCCGAGAAGGCGGTTGCTTGGGCGTAGTTGCAAGGGTTAGCATCTGAGGTCCAATAGTAGGCTTGGCCACCTGGACGCTGAAGACGTGGTGCACCATCGTTATACTCGGTGTAGGCTCCTGCGAATGGGAGGAACACGCCCTTGTCAATATCGTCCTTAGAGAAATTCTTCAGACGTGTGTTACGGTTGTTATACTTACCTACATAGATACCTGTAGAACGGTTTGTTATACCGATGATACGGCCGTTCTTGTCGAGCACCTTACCCTTCTTACATGCAGGAACAGTTGGGTCGAAGAGTACGCCCACGATGATGTTACAGCCATCTTGATAGTAGCCTATATACTCGCCAGTCTTTGCCATGAGCTTATCGAAATCGGCCTTTGTTGGCAACATCCACTTACCTTGTGAAGCATAGAAGGCGAGGTCGCCATAACATCTGTTCTGTATCACTGCTTGAAGATTACCCGTATAATAAGAGTAATAGCGTGAGTAGCAGTAGCTATAGTTGTGGGCAGCAGCGATGTTACCCCAACGGAAATGGTCGAAAGCAGACGTGTTGAATGCACGAGGGAGGAAGTCGGGATAGAGATTGAATGGGTCAGGGTTGGTATAGAAGTAGTCCCAAGCCTGCTTAGCCAATCTGTAGCCAGGTTCCCAGCCTTTTAAGTTGGTACATGGTTCGTATTGTAGGTTGTACTTACCCCATTTCTTGCCGTCGATGTCAACCCATGGGCATGTCGTCAGTTCGAGTGTTTCAAAGTAGTATTTTGCTCGCTGACAGTTATAAGGCGCTTTCACGGCAGAGTAATATTTCTCGCCATTGACCGTCTCAATCTCAAACTGTGGTGCAAAATGCTCGTCTGGGAAGAGTGCAACATAGAAGGTATCAACAGGCGAGTCGGCAGTAATGGTCAGTCTACCCTTTGGACTATAGTCCATCTTACCTGTTGCAAGGTCGAACCTAGCTTCGGTGTAGACATTACTTAGCGTCACACGCTTAATCTTCTTTACTGGTTCTCCCTTGTAGCGTACGCTAAAGCCTACGAGAGAATACTGTTTCTCAAAGGATACTTTAGCTAAGGCGTTGACGCCAGTAGACTGGATATTCTTTATCTTAGTCCATGAGTAATCGAAGAATCGTAGGTTCTCAAGCGTACCGTTCTGGTGCCCCTTCCTGGCTTCGCCTTGGTCCATAACGGTGTTCTCTTCCAAGCCTAAGGTGATAACTCCCATGCGATTGTCCCTCTTCTCATATATATAAGGATAGAACGTCGCCAACTCGTCGCCTTCACTCCAATGTACATCGCCCACAAACTTAGCTGTGACTCCTTCGCCAGTCATCGTTAGATAATCATAATCAGCGCGTGGAGACGTAATGTTATAAGCAAAAAAACGGTCGCCTTTATTCCACGTTGTAGGCTTTTTGATACCCACATTTGTACGCGTCATAGGCTTTTGCACCTCTGTAATGACAAAGGGTCGAGTTTCAGAACCAGTTGTAGCCGAACGCTCATCGGCTGTCTCTGTTGAACAAGAAGCAAGGATTACAGTGGTTGCACTTAGTAATAGTGTGTAAAAACTTTTAATGGTCATACTCTTTAAGTCTTTAGTTTTGTAATTTGGTTTCCATGGTCTTTAATCTTCGCTCTCAAAGAAGACCCCCTTAGCAGATGAAGAATAACCTTCTGTTTTCAATTTCTCTTCATCGCTTGCAGTAGTTGTTCTAGTGCCAGAACCTCTACCACTACCGCCTTGCGAGAACTGACCAGCATCTGCTTGACCCGTGCCTGCTAACAAGTAGCCTTCACTCTCTACCCTTGTACACATTGTGTACGGTTTCAAATAATTTTTCATTTTAGTTCACTTTTTGGTTATTTCAATATATTTTTATGAATAGTTTTCTTGAGGTCTAAACACTTTTTTGAGCAAGAAGAATCTGATAAGTAGGCTGAGTTTATAAGTTAACTCGTAGTAATCACCTTATTATATTAAGATAATCACACTCGATTCAGATTTACTACCTGTCTTTTTATTGACTTTTATTTAACTTCGTTGTGACAAAGGTATATAAAAAGCGTATAGACAATTATACTTTTATTGATAAAAATAGCTAATAAAGATTTACGAATCTGACATTCTTAATATTGGTAAAATTCTAAGTTAAAGAGCCTTTCAAACGTGAAAAGTTATACTAAATATAATCACTAAATAGGAAAGTAAGTTAAACGAAAAGTAAAGAGGAGGACAGGAAAGATGAGAAATAGAACTTTTTTTTAGACTTTATTCGCCTATTTGGGCAATGTGACTAACCTTTCTTACAATGATAGCATCAGCTTTTTTCTTTGCCTTTGGGTTTCTTTAGTGTGGTTGAAAGGGCATGGGCCCATACAAAAATCGGTCTTGCTCTGTGAGAGTAAGAATGTCGAGCTACCTTGGCTGAGGACGCAAATGAGGGGAACTACCTTTTTTTCTCTTACTTTGGGGAGTAGGTAAAAATATAAAGATGTATCGGTTAAAGCCGTGCTAATGACCGTTTGAATAGGACTGTAATATCTTCTGTGATAGAGTGTGTAACATTCAAGAAATCAGCATATTATGAGTAGTGTTGAAGAAGACGCCTTCTTTGCATCAAGAAGGGCGTCTTCTTGCCCCTTGAAGGGCATGTTCTTCATCGTTAAAGGGCATGTTCTTGAACGGAGGTGGGTGTGGTCCCCTCCTCCAAACCCTCTCCGGAAGGGAGTGGGGCACCTAACTGGACAACGCTTACTGTGGTTTTATGGGTGTGAGCAGAGGGATAACAAGAGTGGTTCGGAGGGTCAACAAGAATGGCTCGGAGGGGTAATACAATTAGTTTTGAGGTTTAATAAGAATGGTTCAATGAACGGTTACAAATGGTTCAATGGACGGTTACAAATGGTTTGGAGGGCTAACTGGAAAGGTTTTGAGGGTTAACAAAAATGGTTCGAAGGGTTAATACGGATGGGAAAAAGCCTTATTGCAAACGTCAGAAGGGTTTAGCACGATTGGTGGAGTGGGTTAGTGACATGCGTAATATTCCTGTTCGGATATTCCGTTTGGCTTAGAATACTCTTTTCAGTTTAATCTTCACCACCCTGTTAGTGCCCCTCATCTTCACGGAGAGAGACGGTTCGCTTAGGTTGATGGACGATTTAAGGAGCGTTGCCTCCATGGAGCTGGTTCGTGTAAGATAGCCTTTATCGGTTGAGGCATCGTATATAACGTAGAGATAACTGTCGGCTGATGCATTATAAATCTCATAGATTTGTAATGACTTACCGCTACGCTTGTAGCTACCTAAGTCGGTTATATCGCTTCCATCGTCACAATAAATCTTATAAACTACCCGCTTTGCACGCTTATCTACGTGGTAGAGGTAGCTTACACAGTGGTCTGCCTTCTCGAAAGTGGCTATTTCTATGTGCTTACTTGCGTGCTGTGGGGAGGAAGCCACCGCCTTGTGGGGTAGCACCCTACTATAAGATAGGTTCACGCAACACAATAAGACAATCGTGAGGAGTAATGAATAATAATGTTTCATCATCTTTTCTTGATTAATGAGTGGGAGGAGGTGGCGTGAGGTCGACAACTATTACCTGTCTGTAAGACGCTCCTTTACGTTATGTGAGGATACTAAATATAACACTTAAAACCATGATCCAAGCTAATATAGACGAGTCTATCTTCTCGGTAAATAGGCACATTAGTACTATAAAGAGACTGAAGAAAGACCACAAAAAGCCATACTCGTATTTGACAAAAGATACTAAGTTTAGGTAGTAAACCGACGTCTTCTCTCGTTGCCCAGCATAAACAAAAGGAGTGTACACCTGCTGCTTCTCCTTGAAATCGGGCTCTAAGTAGCATCCCACGGACGTTGGGTGGGAGGCTATTATACTATCAAATGAACGCTGTGGATAAGGAAGAGACCCAAAGTAGTTGGCCTCAAAGCGTTTGTCAGGGTAACTATCTGATTTTAAGTTGACTGTGTGCTTCCCCCTGCTCCCCGTGATGGTTATTCCATATTCCTTCCCTGTAATAGCATCACGAGTATATTTCACAGGAATATCTACGTATATCAGCCTTTTATCAGCGCTATAAGTTAGATAGACAAAGCAACCTATATAGCTGAAGAAAGCAAGCACTTGTATAAGTACTATCAGTATCTTATATCTTGTTTTCATACACCTTCGTTTTAATATCGTCCCAGTCTCTCTCCTCCTAAACCGTCTGTGGCATAACAAATCATCTATAAGAAAAAAAGAGCCTTACAGCATCGTATAAAGCTCTTCTTACCCTTTGTGGACCAGCCTGAACTAATCCACAATATGTCCTTATCGCTGTTAGCTAAATATTTACCTTTTTGTACTGACAGTCTCTGTAGCAGAAATGTAGCAGCAAACTGACTGGTTTATGACCGCTATTTTGACTATCTGTTGAAAGCACGCTCACTCCCATTCTCGGAGTACAAAGTTAGATATTTTTGTTTATATCTCCAAATCTTTGTGCCATAAATATTTAGAGATTTTACTGCTACATTTTCCAGTGCAAGGTGCAAGCCCTTATATATAAAGGGACTTGCACCTTGCACTGGAGTTTTACAAAACAATAATAATTATACAAAGATATAAGAGTAATAAAATGTTTTAGATTTAGTTCGTTATATTTATTGGTACACTGTGTATTCCGCTACTAACAAACAAACTTGCACCGTCTGCAAGACGGATTGCATAGTGTGCAAACATTTGCATGTGGCGGGTTGCTCTTGTAACGGTGCTTTAGTAACTTTATAAGTATGAAAAAGTTATTGGAAATGCTGAAGTCAGCAAGAGTGAAAAATGGTTATTCGCAGGAGTATCTGTCTGTTATTCTGAAAGTTAGTTCGAGTCGGATCTCGCGCTGGGAAAGAGGAAAGACAGCAATGATTCTTGACCAAATTCTGATGTACGCTTCAAAGGTGGGCATCCCGTCTACCAAAATATTTGAGTTTCTTGCACGTAATGGGCAGCCCGGTCCTTTACCTATAGCAGAAATTCATCTGGAGGTTTTTACTGAGGAAGCATTCAGAAGACTTTCACAGTTAGTCAGTGAACTTGGAATAGAACATGTAACAATTAAAACCAAACGATTACGCTGATGGAAATAATAGCAGTAGAAAGCCAAGCCTATCAAGAACTGATAGACAAGCTCAATCGTATTGAGCAGTATGTTGAGCGCACCTCCCGTCTTATTCATGACATTGACGACGAGCTGGAGATGACCACGAAAGACCTAATCGGGACTCTGAATATTTCAGAGTCCACCCTTTACCGCTGGCGCAAGAAGCAGTTGGTACGGTATCGCTACACGGAGGGTGGCGATGTACGCTACTTCTTCAAGTCTATCGTGATAGCCACGAAGTGTAACCGGCTCCGCGTATCAGGTATGAGAAACGACGAGATTCTTGGTCGGCTCAACCGTTTCAAGGACAATCTCATCATGAGTTCATGTATTAATCCTAAAAACCGACAATTATGATAGAAAAGGAACAGATTCTTTTGCTTACACAAGGAGGTCTGAATGTATTTTCCCATTTCCTTGGCTTTGAGGTGAACCTTCACCGAAACTTCCGCAGTCCATTCTATGACGACAGGCGGGCTTCCTGCCATATCTACTACGACAGGAAAACTTCCTCTTACAAATTCTATGATCATGGAGATACTACCTATTCAGGGGATTGCTTCTGGTTTGTGGCAACCCTCCGTAATTTGAACCTGAAAACAAGTTTTCCCGAAGTATTGGAAACGATTGTACAAGAACTTGGATTGTATTCTTTATGTAATGGTGAAAAGCATAGCAACCATATCACGTCAGCATATAAAGAAACTATTGTTCCCACTCCTAAGGCTGATATAACCAAGTGTACGGAAGAACGTCCATATAGTTTTGAGATACAGCCATTTGACGATGGTCTGCTGAACTATTGGGCGCATTACGGCATCCATGAGGATACACTCCGTCGCTTTCGTGTACGGAGTCTTAAACGCTATGAAAGTGTATCTGCTGAAGGTAAGAAATTTGAACTTTATGGATCACCTACGGAACCTATGTTTGCCTATATAGGAAATGGCTATGTAAAGATATACCGACCTCACAGTCCAAAAATCCGCTTTCTTTATGGTGGGCGGATGCCTGCCACGTATTGCTTCGGAATGGAGCAGATTCCTGCCAAAGGAGATATGCTTTTCATTACAGGTGGAGAAAAGGATGTACTCTCATTGTATGCACACGGCTTCAATGCAATTTGTTTCAACAGTGAAACGGCACAGATACCGACAAGTATCATTGAGAGCCTTCAGCTTCGTTTTAGGCATATAATACTCTTGTATGATGCGGATGAAACAGGTGTACGGGAGGCACATAAACAGTCTGAACATCTGGCGGAATACAAGGTCTTGAACCTTTCACTTCCACTCTGTGGCACGAAGTCCGAAAAAGACATTTCAGATTTCTTTGCCTTAGGCAACGGGGCAAAGGAACTGAAAGAGCTGCTTGCCAAGATGTTCTCTGATCTATATAGTCAAACCATGATGATGTTACGTTCCTGTGAGATTGATTATGAGAATCCACCAGACATTTCCAAATCGGTTGTGGCTGTGAATGGTGTTCCACTAGGAACGCAGGACAATCTGTTCTGCATTACCGGAGGTGAGGGTACGGGCAAGAGCAACTATGTGGGTGCTATCCTTGCTGGGACATTGGGAGAAAAACGATTGCCGATAGAGAAGACCTTGGGATTAGAGATTACCCCCAATCCCAAAGGCTTGGCGGTCCTACACTATGACACGGAACAGTCCGAGGCACAGTTGCACAAGAACTTGGGTAAGACACTGCGTAGGGCTTCTTTGACGGCAGTACCGGAGTTTTGCCATTCTCTGTACCTTGCCTCTCTGTCTCGTAAGGACAGACTGAACCTTATCCGTGAGAGCATGGACTTGTTCCATCACAGGCATGGAGGCATCCACCTTGTGGTGATTGACGGAATAGCCGACTTAATACGTTCTGCCAACGATGAAACGGAAAGTATTGCCATTGTGGACGAGCTTTATCGCTTGGCGGGGATTTATAATACCTGTATCATATGCGTGCTACACTTCGTACCGAATGGTATTAAACTCCGTGGGCATATCGGCTCAGAACTTCAACGCAAGGCAGCAGGTATCCTCTCTATAGAGAAAGACGATAATCCCGAATACTCGGTCGTAAAAGCATTGAAAGTCCGTGACGGAAGTCCGTTGGACGTACCGATGATGCTTTTCGGCTGGGATAAGGCTGAGGACATGCACGTCTATCGTGGCGAGAAATCTAAAGAGGACAAGGAAAAGCGCAAGACTGATGAACTCATTGCCGTTGTCAAAGAAGCCTTCCGAAATTCTTTCAAGCTCACTTACCAAGAACTTTGTGAGGTTCTGATGCGCGAAATGGAAATCAAGGACAGAACTGCAAAGAAATACATCGCCTATATGAAAGAACAACGTATCTTGGCACAAGATACCAATGGTAACTATCAAAAAGGAGAACTATGCCGTACATAGATTATAAAACCGAAGACATTTGGCAAAAACGCCTGTTCGACAAGCTGATAAGCGTCGAGGATAAACTCGACCGCCTGCTTGTCCTGCAGGATCAATCTGTTGACACAACCGTCCATCCTCCCCTGAAACCGGAATATCTGGATATCATAGATGTATCCAAGATACTCAAAGTAGAACAAAAGACCATCTATAATTGGGTGTGGGCAGGAAAAATTCCTTATCTCAAAGCCAATGGACGATTACTTTTTCTCCGGGAAGAGATTGACGAGATGCTGAGAAGGCGAGATAGTTGGTGATGCGTATTTGTTGGTTTTTATTGTTGTTTTGTTGTGTAAATGCAAGCAGTTACATTACAAAATAACGGTTACAAAATTGGGTTCTGCGGGATTTAGTGTGAGTTAACATATGTCTAGATCACCATAGATGAATAGAATCGCTATCCGATAGCGTTCGGCAGCACCATATCCTCTGCCGATGGTCTTGATTTCTTCATACAGACTACAAAGATACGAATTTCGTGCCGCTTAATGCGGGATACGGCATGTTAATTCACACTAAATCCCGCAGAACCCAAAATTGAAAATACGTACATTAATACGGGCACAGCTCGCTAAGCTCGTACTTTTTTCTGTTTTTTGTGCTGATTATGAGATTTTATATGTACCTTTGTTGTCGTGAATAATGCATTATTTCACGACAAAATACAATTATAATTATGACAAAAAGCATTGAAAGTAAAATACTTATAAAATCAAAGAAGCGCGGACGTGGTTCTGTGTTTTTTGTGGGAGATTTTATTTCGTATGGCAATCGAGATGCCGTTAATAAGGCTTTGGAACGTCTCGTAGAAAAAGGGCAGATGCTTAGGGTTGCACGTGGCATTTATTGCTACCCCAAAATGGAAAAAGTATATGGCCTGGGTATGGTTCCTCCATCGCTTGAGGATATTGCCAAAGCAATGGCAAAAAGGGATGGCGCAAGAATTGTCCCAACGGGGCTTTATGCCCAATACCAGTTAGGACTGACTCAACAGATACCGATGAACATAGCTTACTTAACCGATGGCGTCTCACGTACTATAAATCTTGGCGGAGGGAAAAACATAAAATTCAAGCGCGTCTCTCCCAGATATTTCTCCATCCGTAGCCGGTTGGCCCTTCTCTTAACAACAGCCCTTAAAGACTGGAAAGTAGAGAACCTGACTGATGAGCAGGTTGCTACCATTAAAATGAAGTTAAACGAAAATCCTCACCTTCAAGTTGCCGACCTCAAACTGATGCCTTCAAAGGTAAGGGAATTTATAGTTGGTCTATATGAATAGGTTTCTTGGATTATCCGATTCACAACGGAAAAGCGTCTATGAATCAATTGCAGATAAAGTCGGGTTACCCGCACAAGTGATTGAGAAAGATTTTTGGGTAACTGCAATCTTGCAAACTATCTTTTCACTTCCTATAGCAGAGCATCTTGTTTTCAAAGGCGGCACAAGTCTGAGCAAAGGTTGGAAACTTATAGAGCGATTCTCGGAAGATATAGATGTTGCTGTCAATCCTGTTTTTCTTGGTGCTCCTGAAGGAGATCTCACAAAAAAACAAATCAAGAAATTGCGCAAGGCATCATCGCTTTTTGTTTTAGAGGAACTAACCCCTATGATTTGTGAAGAACTAAAAAGACAAGGCTTGCAGTCGTTTATCACAGTTAATGCCCAACCCAATGGCGAAGGTGACGCCACCTATCCCGAACCACGTCAGATTTATCTTCACTATAAATCAGTTTTTGACAAGGAGCTTACATATCTCCGCCCTGATATTGTATTGGAAGTGAGTGCACGTTCATTGCTTGAACCGACAGAATCAATACAAATTAAAAGTATTATTGGAGAGCATCTTCCGATTACACCATTGGCTGACAGTGCCGTTCATACTGCTATTCCCGCAAAGACATTCCTTGAAAAGGCGTTTTTGCTTCACGAACTCTTCTCCATTCCCGGACACGGAATGATAGCAGAGCGCAAGAGCCGACATCTTTATGACCTTTACGTCATGATGAATAAAGATTTTGCAAAGAAAGCCATTGCAGATGATGCATTATGGGAATCTATTCGTCATCATAGAGAAATTTATACTTCAGTGAAAGATGTGGATTATACTCCTGATGTACGCAAACGTCTCAGGATTGTCCCCCGGAAAGATATTCTTGAAGAATGGAAATCAGACTATCAGGCAATGATGGAATCAATGATTTATGGCAAAAAGCCTTCATTTGAAGAACTGTTAGATGCACTATCCGAACTTCAAGAAAGGTTTAGGATAAGCAAATAGTAAACAACACAAGTAATCTATTAGATTTTGGCAATAACAAGCGTTATTTGCCAAAATCTAATAGAGAGAACTAAGGAATAACGTTAAGGATAATGCCGCCATTTCGGTTTGAAACTCTGCGAATGTTTCTCCTCTTTTGCATCCTGAACAGAAAGGTTATCATTCCCTTTCCCGACAGAATGATTGTTGCCGGACAGACCCTCTCCTTGTTTCATTTCATCCTTTGCATCTTGTTCCTCTTCCTGAGGTGAAAGTGTTAAGGTTATTTTTCTGTCCAGCTCTGCTGCCTTCCCCTTGAGCGTACGAAGCTCGTCCTCTTTCTTCCAAGAACTGTTGGCAATGTTGGTGTAAACGTCTTTGTTGGCCACGACCTTTGCCATTTCCTTCTCATGCGACTCTATCACCTTTGGAATACGCTCCAAGGCATTAATGAAGTTTTGACAGGCAAGTTTCGGGTCTATTGCCAACTTACCATTATTATAGGTATAGTAGATACTCTCCTGCCCTTTCACAAAAAAGCGGTTCACCGAACAGTCAAACAAATCCTTGGAAGTGCTCTCTGTCTTGACCATAATGGAGAAACCATAGATTTCGCCAATTTTGTTGTACTCCCCTTTGGTGCGAGCTTTTTCGTCAATCTCCTGTAAACGTGCAGCAATAGCCTTGATGTCGGTACTGTCTTCCACACCTTTGATTGTCAGTTTATTTATAGGTGTACCTTCATCATTACGCTCCACACGCTTCTCAAAGAGAGCTAAATCAGACTGTGCCTCTTTTATTTTGTCCGTATGGAAGGATACAGAACTCTCAATCTCAGCCAACTTGCCTGTTGCGGCATCACGCTCACGGAGAAAGTTCTTACGCTCGGATTCCAAGGTGGCAATCTTCTTGTCGAGTTTGGCTTTCTCTAACAAGTCTGTATTACCGGATAGCACAGCAACATACTCTGAGAAGTTCATGCCGCTGTCCTCGTCCATCGAGCCCTCGTCGATGGTACGGGAGCCGAGCGTGTTTGTCTTCAGCTGGTTGATGAAAAGCTGCTTATTATGCAGCAGATTGAACTTGTAGCTGTCTAGCGATCGCTCTACAGCATAGATAATTACATCGACCTTGTTGTTCGCAAATTCCTTGGCGATAAGATTCCCCTTGCGCACGGCTCGTCCGTTGCGTTGCTCTAAGTCTGATGGTCGCCAGGGCGTGTCCAAATGATGGATCGCAACGGCACGTTGCTGGGCATTTACACCAGTACCCAACATAGAGGTAGAACCGAAGATAATGCGAATGTCACCACGGTTCATAGCATCTACCATCGCTTTCTTGGCCTTCTCGTTCTTGCATTCTTGAATAAAGCGTATCTCGTAGGACGGGATATGAAAGTCTTCTACCAGTTTACGCTTGATTTCCGAATAGACATTCCATTCGCCGGGCTTGTAAGTACCTAAATCAGAGAAAACGAACTGCGTCCCTTTCTGTGCATCGTACTTTTGGTAATAGTCATTGAGCATCTTAGCACAATGGCTTGCCTTGTTGTCGATATGATCTGAGTACCCATTTTCATCTATCATGCGTAAATCAAGGCTCATCTTCCTCGCATAGTCTGTTGCAATCAGCATCTTTGCCCTTTCCTCACTCTCACTCAGAGGTGCACGTCCTAAGATTGTAGCATCGCCACTCTTGGCAAACTCCATCAGCTTGCCGATAAAGACTTCCTGCTCGGGTGTCGGTAGTATGTTATGCAGTATCTCATTCTTCTCCGGTCTGTCAATACCGATGTCTTTGGCAGTGCGAAAATCGCAAATCTCCGCATAGAAAGCAGCCAGCTCTGGCACCTTGATAAATGTTCTGAACCGTTCCTTCTGAATGATGTCGTTTGTGATGGAGAACTCGTAGTCAGTTGATTTCTTGGCAAAGACCGCTGCCCAAGCATCAAAACTGTTGATACCCTGCTTCTCCAAAGCCTGCGGACGGAGGTATTTGAAGAGCAAATACAATTCTGTCAGACTGTTGGAAATAGTCGTTCCCGAAAGGAAAGTGGCTCCCAAATCCTTGCCGGACCTCTCCTGTATGGTACGAATGGCAAAGAGCATGTTTAAGGCACGTTGTGAGCCATCGGGATTGCCCAAGCCCGACACACGGTCGTGGCGGGTATTGAACATCAGGTTCTTGAACTGGTGTGATTCATCTACAAAGAGGTGGTCGATACCCATCATCTTGAAGTCCACGGCATCGTCTTTTCTTTCGGCGATGCTGTCCTGTATGTTCTGCAGCTTTGCTTCCAGTGTCTGCTTGCGTTTTTCCAAGCCTTTGAGCATCCCACGGGAGATGTCTCTTCCTTGTTGTCGCAACACTTCGAGGTTCTCTTCCACGGAGTCCAGTTCCTTTTGCATAATCGCTTCCTGTATCTCCAAGGCCTGCGGTATCATACCGAACTGTTCGTGTGTAAGTATAATACAGTCCCAGTCGTTGTTCTTGATGTCGTTGAAAATACGCTGGCGGTTCTGCTTATTAAAATCGTTCTTACCTGGATAGAGTACCTTAGCATTGGGATAAGCTTTCCTAAACGTGTCGGCAATGTCGAAAACATTTGCTTTCAGTCCGATAATCATCGGCTTGTTTGCCAGTCCCAATCGCTTCATCTCGTAGGCAGCCGTACACATGATGAGTGTCTTTCCCGCACCCACTTCGTGATCACAGATGCCGCCACCGTTGGTTTTGAGCATCCACACAGCATCCTTCTGGCTTTTGTAAAGGTCATCAATACCCAATCGTTTGAGATCAAGGTCGGGGAACGTCTGGTGCGTACCGTCAAAGTTGGGGCGCACGAAACAATTAAAGAGACGATTATAACGGTCGGATAACTGCTGTTTGAACGTGTCTGGTGTGCGTCCGAGCCAATCGACAAAGCCCTGCCTGATTTCCTCAATCTTGGCATTTGCCATCTGGATAGCATGTCCGTCCCTTACTTTGATGGTCTTGGTCTCTCCCGTAACCTTGTCCGTCACCTCCTTACTCTTGTTGATGTCGGGAATGGTATTGTGCAGGGCATGCTTCAGGAGATTGATGCCGTCATAGCGGCGGAACTCACCTTGTACGGCATACTTGTGCCAGATATTAGCATTCTTTCGGTCGCAGACAATGGAATACTCGTCCATGTTGGAATGGTAGGATACGCTAATATCCGTCCCGAAGAACTCCGAAGCGAACCTGCCATAGACTTTGGCAGGTATCCAGCGTTCACCGAGATTGAAGTCAAGGTCTGCAAAAGGAATGGGTGTTGGCGTGGCTGCACGCAAGGCAGCAAGGCTCTGCTTTGCCTCTTCGTGGTCGGGATGGTCCAAGAGCCACGACTCGATACGCTCCCCCTTTTCTATTACATTGCCCGAAATGAACTTGTCCGCCACTTCATAGGCATTCTCTTCGGGATTGTAATAGATGCGACCTTCCAAGGAAGAAATGATGTCGCTTTCCTCCATATCAGGTAAAAGCGAACTCATGTAGTCAAGTTCCACTGCGCCGTACTTGTTGAGCGATGCACCCAATGCCTCCATCGGGTCGGCAGCAATGGAAAGTTCGGTAGTAGAAAATGCCGTAGGATGGTCAAAGATGTCCGCCTTGACGTACCTGCCGTTTTCGGAGCGTTCCAAGAAGAGCATTTCCACGCCTGTAGCATCCATCTTGATGATGTCGGTGTTCGCTTTCTGATTGAAGTAGCCCCAGCGTGCAACATAGTCATCATACAAGTGATTGAGTCTGCTGCGATCCTCCTTGTCTTCTGCATGGTTCTCTGCCTCGTAGTCATAAAGACGATGATAGCACTCCCGTATCTCGATATAGGCTTTGAGACGGGAAAGCTGCGCATACGGCAAGTCCATCGGGTTGAAGGTCGGATGTCGCTTCAGGTCAGAAAGAAACCCCACCTGACCTTTCTGCACGACAATGGAGCCGTCTCTCAGATGAGAGTCCGGCGAAGAGAGAAAAGGGCGCGGTGAAGCGTCAAACTCTTTTCTGACTTCTGCTATCGGCTGCGGCTTGCGCTCCTCGGCTTCGTTCATGAAGTCGAAAAGGGATGGCTCACGTGAAGAGGAAAAAGCCGCTTTCCTGCTGCCACGGGTACGCCGTTGAGGAATGGTCGCTGCCTTTTGCGTTTTGAACTCCGATGGTTTCTGGGGAGCAGTTTGTGTTATAGGACGGCGTGCCTGTGAAGTTCCTGTGTTTTCTTTGATTTCATTGTTCACACGGCTGACCTCTCTTGTCCAAAGGCTGTATTCCTCTGGGGCAAATAGTGACAGCTGCTCCGGTTGTCCGATGTCTTCCATGTTATTGTCCACCACCGGATGATGATCGTCGTCAAAGAATATCGTCTGCCCGTTCATCTCTCTTGGGGCTTCAATATCCGTACGGATTTCCTGTGGTTCCTGCTCGTATTGATGATGAAGTGTCAAGGCGGGTACGCCTTCGGGCGCAGGTTCAACAGTTATGGAAAGCTGTTCTGATACTAATTGTTGTGGGTCAGACTCTGATGATGACGGCTGTAATGGAATTGTCTCGCCGTTAGGAACGGTATTTTCCATTATCTGCGTATTGTTCTCAGAAGCAATGGTTACAGTCTCCTTGACCTTATTCTCTGTCTTTATTACCGCTTCTTCCTTGATTTCCTCTGCCACCACTTTTTCTTTAGTATATTGTCCCCTGACTATTTCTTCCAGTTCGGCTATCTCGTGCAATTTCTTAGGAGAGAAGTACAGGTCACGTTCAATGCCCAGTCCTCTTACTTTTACGCCTTCCATCTCATCGAGGGACATATTGCCAAGCTCCCAGCCATAACCCATCGTGACAGCACCGAAACCAATACGGCTCTTAGGGTCATATTCCAGAAGGTAGGCTGTGTATGCTCCCATAGGGAAGAAATAGCGTGCATAGGCTATCTTATCGCCTATGAGTTCCTTTTCCGTGCTGTAAAGTTTTGGTAGTTGCTTCCTGATACTGTCGGGCATGAGGTTATAGGCATCGTTTATTCCCTTGTCTTCAGTCTTTGTCTTCTCTGTTTCTTTTTTCCGACTTATGGTAATACCCAACTTGCGAAGCTGTTTCTCTGCTTCCGCCTCTCGCTCTGCCTCTGTCATCGGTATACCGGTCTCATATAGTTTACGGTCGATACGTTGTTCCATTTCAAGGGAGAGTTGTGTTCGGAGACTTTCTGCCATTTCCTCAATCCCTCCTGTGAACCGATACTCCCATGTAGGTCTTCCATAAGGGTCTGTACCCATTATGCGCTCTGTGGCAATGGTACGATGAGATATGTCCTTCCAATCTCCTACAAAAAGAGAGTTATGCTTGAAGACGACAGAAGAGCCTTCTTCCTTGGGAACAGAAACAGTTTCTACGAACTGCTGCTCAATTCCCTTGCTGATTTCTTTACCTGTCTGCTTCTGCAGGACGATGAGGTCACTGCCCACGTCCGTACCTGCATTGTCTGAAAACATACCCGATGGTAGTCGGAGAGCGGAGATAAGGCGGCTGTTTTGCATGAGGTAACGGCGTATGGCTTCATTGCGGGGACTGTCCAATACACCCTGTGAGGTGATGAATGCCTGTAAGCCACCTTCCTTGATGCAGTCCAGACCTTTCACGAAGAAGTAATTGTGAATGGCACGTGTGGACTCACGCTTGAGAGTGTCCTTGCCTTTGCTATACTCTCGGTCATAGACCATGAAATCTCCAAAAGGAATGTTACTTGTAATAAGGTCGTATTTGTCTTTGTTTTCTAACTCCCCAATAGCTTCAAAAGGCTCGTTTCTAACGAAAATGTTGCCTTTGCCATAAGGGTGTAGGGCTTGGCTGATGCGGGCAGTGAGCAGGTCTTTCTCCATTGCATCTACAACTCCCGCTTGCCTTGCAAAGATCTCAGCAAATGCTCCCATGCCAGCCGAAGGGTCCAAACATCGGCGTATGGGTACATTTACAGAAGTGAGAGCATCGGTAATGGCGGTGACAATACGAGTATCGGTATAGAAGGAGGTCAGTACACTTGCCTTGATACTCTCCCAATACCGTTTGGCGGTGTTGGCATCTACGGCTTCACGATAAATCATCTGTTTGAGCTGCTGGGTAGGTTCAAAGAGATTCTGCTCAGACTTACTCCAATAGCGTATATCATCGGGGGTTTCTGTGCGGTTGAGTACACATTTTAAGCCACCGAAGCCCTGATAGTTCCGTAAGATACTTTTCTCAGCTTCGGTGGCTTCACGGCGTTCTTTCTCTAATCGCAAGACCATACGGATAGCTTCCGTGTTGGCTTGCAGGACTTCTTTCTTATTGTATGCCATAGTGTTTTCTTTTAATAAGTGGAGGTAAAAAGGTCGGGAGATATAAGTATTACCTCCCGATCTATATCTGTAAATCTCCGTTTCTGTCGGGATTATTTTCCTCTTTGTTTTCCTTTCTTGTTCTCAAACTCAAAGGAAGTGGCGTAGTCTTCGCCCAGAACAAGTCGGGCATTGAATTTCTTACCTGCCTTGCTGGTTAGCCCTTTAAGGATAGGCGTACGACCAGAACTTATCAAGTCACGGATGTTATCTTCAGAGAGAAGTATGCCGCAGACTTCACGAAACACGTGAAAGCCACAGCTTTCATGCCTGCACTTGGCTACCTTGGCATAGATGCCGACACTCTGCTGTCCGCATTTTGGGCAGCGGTATACAGGATAGGACCTCTGCTCTGAAGAAAGTGAAAGGAGTTCCTCGCAGATTGTTCCCACGTATGAGTTGATGCCCTGTGCAAACTTATCAGATGGCATCTTTCCTGCTTCAATAGCGGCAAGGGCAAGTTCCCAACTGCCTGTCATTTCCGCATTGGCAATCTTCTTATCTTTGACAATCTCATAGACTGCAAGACCTTTCTCGGTAGGTATGATGGATTTCTTCTCCCTACAAATATAATCACGGAGGATAAGTGTCTCGATGATGTTGGCACGTGTGGCTGGTGTACCGATACCGCACTCTGCCATTGCTTTCTTACTTTCAGCATCTTCAACCTCTTTTCCAGCGTTCTCCATAGCAGAAAGCAGTGTCGCTTCTGTGTAGAGAGGTTTAGGTTTGGTCTTATGCTCGGTGATGTCTGCATTGACAAGTGATAGGACTTCACCTTCTGTTAAGTTCGGCAATGAAGACAAAATATGTTCATCACTATCTTCTTTCTTATCTGCTTCTGTTGCCTTGTCTTTCTGCACGGCTTTCCATCCCAAGGAGATCTGCCTACACGCTTTCCAAGTAAAGGTGTTGGTGCCATTCGTGAACCGTACCTGCATACGCTCTTCCTCGGAATCGGAGGAAAAGGCTTCTATGAAGCGATTAACTACCATTTGATAGATAGTTATTTCATCTGTCGACAATCCAGATGGTGTTTCACCAGTCGGAATGATGGCGTGGTGGTCAGTAATCTTTGCATTGTCCACAGAATGGCGGTTAAGTGGATTGGATAGTGTCTTGCCTATCTTGCGTAGCAGGGCGGGGACTTCCTCGAAGACATCCTCGCTGATGTATCGGCTGCCTGTGCGGGGATAGGTCGTGATTTTCTTCTCATAGAGGCTCTGGGCTATCGAGAGGGTCTTGTCCGCTGAAAAGCCGTGGTGTCTGTTAGCATCCTTCTGCAAGGCAGTAAGGTCGTACAAGAGTGGTGGCGGTGTACCAGCCACCTTTCTTACGACCGTTTCTACCGTAAGCTGGCTCTGACTGCGGAGTGCAGCGAGAGCAGTCTGTGCTGATGCTTCACTCTCATAGTCTTTACAGCCAACGGTTTTCAGCGATAAGTCCTCTTTTTCTGTAAGAACGGATAATTTCCAATAGGGTACGGAAGAAAAATCACGGTTCTCTATGTACCGACGGCAGACCATAGCAAGTGTTGGGGTCTGTACCCGTCCCAAAGAATAGCCTCCCTTACGAGCAATGGACAGGGCACGGCTAGCATTGATACCCACGAGCCAGTCGGCTTCGCTCCTTGCCTTGGCAGAATGATAGAGATTGTCGTAACAGTTTCCAGGTTTGAGATTGGAAAGTCCCTCACAAATAGCCTTATCGGTGAGGGAGGAAATCCACAAGCGGTCGAAAGGCTTATGGCAATTGAGATAGGAATAGATGTATCTGAAGATAAGCTCACCCTCCCGGCCTGCATCGGTGGCAACGATGATGCGGTCAGCCTTGTCAAAACAGGAGCGTATCACTTTGAGTTGCTTCAATGCCGCAGGGTCTGATACATACTCCTTGTCCCTGCGTACTTGTCGTACCACTAACTGAAAAGGATTGGGACGGATGGGTAAGTCTTCGGCTTTATAGGTAGAAAAACCATAGGTTTCGGGCATGGCAAGGGCGATGAGGTGTCCCATTGCCCATGTAACGACATAGTCGCTGCCTTCCATATATCCTTCTTGTTTACTCTTTGCCCCTACGATGCGGGCAATATCTCTGGCTACCGAGGGTTTCTCGGCGATAATACAAGTTGTCATAGTCGATAATAGAATTAAGGGTTACATCTTACGTCCACGAGACTTCTTCTGTTTGTTCTCGTCCTGCTTTTGCTTCTGCTCAGCAGTAGGCTGTGTCTGTCCCGTTTTGAGTGGTTCTTTCACATTTTTGGTGGCTTCGTTGGTCTTGCCGTGGTTGTTCACGGCTACCTGCGTTTTGTGTTCTTCGGCTACGGCAACCACCTTTTCTTTGCCGGTTTCCTGCTTCTTATCGGGATTCCACTTGTAAAAACGTGGGCGGTTCTGTTCCTTGTCCATGCGGACGTATGCGTTGAAAGATTGCCCCTGTTTATCCACCATGTTTTTCAGGTAGAGCGTGCGGCCGCTGTCAAGTGCCTCACGCTGTTTTTCTGACAATTCCAAACCGCAGAGCTTATGCGGTACGCCTTGCTGCTGTGTCTGCTGCTGCCGTTCCTTAAATCCACGGTTATTGTCGAAGATGAACTCAATGCCTTTTCGCTCGGCATTGACCTGCAAAGTTGCACTGAATGTCTTACCACTCTTGGCAGTCATGCCTTCCACTTTCACGGCCTTGCCTTCCACAAGGTCTTTGTACTGGGCATCAGAGAGCGTTACGCCCTTGATTTCCTTAGGGATGTTCACACGGTCGGCACGCAGGGCTATGATTTCATTCGTCTGCGGGTCAATAGATACGTAGGCAGAGAAAGACTCTCCGTTCTTAGGTGTTACCTCAATGGTCTTGCCAAGATTACCCGTAGCAAGTAGTGCCTCCTTTTCTTCGGGAGAGAACTTGTAGCCCATATAGGGAAAGTCAAGCTGTGGTTCTTTTCTCAAAGGATGAATTGCCAAACCGATATTGCCGTTATCGTCCGTACGGAACGCAAGGCGTGCTTCAGTGTAGATAGTAGTGTCTCCAATAGGTACGGCAAGCGTTACGAGATTGCTCTTCTGCCAATTGAGCATCTTTTCCAATTCTCCACCCTGCTCCAATCGCTCACGGGTAAGTCCGAGATTATCGAGTTGCTTCCAATCAATCTTCGACTCATCGATGGCAGTAGCATTCTTCTGCTGGGGCAGATAGTCCCCAAAGGGAATGCCCATCTCAGCCAGTTGCTGTTTGCTTTCGGGCTTTTCACGGCTTTGCAGCATGGTGCGCAGATTGTCCACGCCCTGCTCCACATTGTCTGCCAATACCTTGTACAGTCCAAAGTGAGTTGGGTTATTGAACTGTTTGAGGAAGTTAGTCATGAAGTTCTTCAGAAGTCCGTCCTTGTTGTTGAACTTCAAGAATGCCGCTTGGTTGGCAGCGGCAGCCTCTGTTGTTTTAAGGTTTCCCTTGTCGTCAACACTGGAAATGACGGACAATTTACCCACTTCCTTTTCGTTCTTTACCTCCGTGCGGTCTTCCAATACCAGCACATAATTGTCATTGTTATTTGATTCCATTGCTTGATAATTTTAATGATGAATACTGTTATCAAGCTGCTAAATTATAGGTATATAAAGAGAAATAAAAGTTTTTGGGAAAAGCAGGAAATAAAGGGAGATTACAGGAAATAGTCGTTTGTGCGTTGTAATATCTTACTTACAGGAATTCTAAAATGCCGCTTTGCTAAGTAAGATATAGTTGCTATAATAAGAAAATCCCCAATTACCTGCTGGATAACTGGGAATTTTCCTTGTTATGTATCTTTTAATTCAGACACCTTTTAATGATTTCATCGCTGATACCGTTTTCTTTCATTCTTTCAGCAACGGCTTGCTTATAATTATTTGTTTCATGGCAGTGGAATACCATGTGTCCAAGTTCCTCCAGGGCTTTTTCTATACGTTTTCTGCCTTGCTCCGTATTCAAGTCAATATCGGCAAACTTTGAACGGTCGCGATGGAGATTGAGATAATATATGCCACCTATAATCAATGCCGATATGGCTGATATGTCAATATCTTTAAATTTCTCTTCATAGGAATTGGCAAGAGGTAATGTGTGCATTTCCCTGAGCATAGCTGTACGAACCGTGGTTTCATTTCCTTCTGCTATTTCCCAACGCAGTAATTCCAACATTACGGATTTGTCCTGAAGTGCCTTATGTACATCCTTGAAAATACTGATATAGCCCAATTCTGAATCTGTCGGAAAATGAACACCAGTCAGGACATCCTTAAACCAATAGTCGTATCTCTTAACAAATTCATCATAAAACTCACTAAGATTATCATATCTGTTATAAAAGACAAGTGGTTCGATTCTGGCTTTCTTGATAAGTTCTGTTACCAACATTGATGCAAAGCCTTTTTTCTTGATCAGACTTTCTGCTGCCTTGATAATGTCTGCCTGTATATCGACGTTTGTCCTTCTGTATCTTTTGGGTTTATTTTCTTCTTCTGCCATCTAAAAAGGAATTGATTTTCTGATTTCCAAAAGAGCAGTCACTAATTGCTCTAACTGTTCTATCTCGTGAGAAGCCAATACACTAACTCTAAGCCGTGCTTCTTTGGTTCTTACCGCAGGATATGTGATACCGCTTACAAAGATACATCTTTTTTGTAATTCACGTGCTATTTCATATACTTTTTTATTGTCTCTTACCATAATAGGGAATATTGCTGATACCGAACAGCCTATATCAAAGCCTTCCTCTGTCAGTCGTTTACGCAGATAATTGACATTGGTCCACAATTTCTTGCGAATTTCAGGACGTGTCTGTATAAGTTCCAAAGCCTTTAATGAAGATGCTGCTACCTGTGGAGTCATTGCAGCGGAAAAGACATTACTGTCAGCATAATATCTTAGATACTGAATCAGTTTTTTTGACGCGGCAACAAAACCACCGACACATCCGAAAGACTTACTGAAAGTTCCTGTAATAATATCTACTTGTCCCAAGCAATTATAATAGTCGGCTGTTCCTCTGCCATTTTCTCCCATAACTCCAATACCGTGAGCATCATCCATCATAAGAAGACAATCGTGTTTCTTACATACTGCAATGTACTCTGGAAGTTTTGATAAATCTCCATTTTGAGAATAGACCCCATCAATGATGACCAATCGAGTCTGATATTTTCCCGTTTCCCGTTCAAGAATCATGTCAAGATAGTCAATGTCGTTGTGTCCTATATGCTTTACATTGGTTCCAATTAAACCACTTGTGGCACTGGTATGGATATACGAATCTATGTAAGCTATGTCATTTTTTCCCAATATAGCACGAAGCAGACCAGCGTTGGCACCAAAACCTGATGAGAATAGAATGGCATCTTCTTGACCAACGAACTTTGCAATGCCTTGTTCCAACTGCTGATGGATGTCTAAATAGCCACCGATGGCTTGTGCGGCACTTGCCCCTGTGCCATATTTCAGGACGGCATTTATACCAGCTTCCTTGGTTTCAGCCCTTTGTGACATGCCTAAATAATCGTTGGAAATGTATGCTGAAACTTCACCGTTATAGCCCTCGATTTGCATCTTGGCTCCAACTCCTGTTTTTCCCATAACCCAATAACTCTTGCAGCCGAATTGCTCCATCTGATCAATGTAACTTTGGAAGTTTTGGCTACGCTCAGTAACATTCTCGTTGGGAGTAATCTCGAAATCTTTTAATGTAATAAATCTTTTTTTCATATAAACAATGTGTAGATAGTAAATAATGCTACAAATATAGTTAAAATACTAAGAAAATACAAATTCTGAAAAAAAAAAAAAACCGATTTTTCTTGTTATAAACAATATAGATTTGTATATTTGCAGCGTCAAGAAGATAATTTGTCGACAATATTATTGAACAGACATTACAAAGCAATGCCGGAAGCTAAAAGATGGCAAACTAAATATCAAACTTATGAAGAAGATTAATAAAATCACAATTCTTAGTGATGATTTACTCTCTGAAACGCTCGGAGGATTATCCGACCGGACAGAATTTGAATCTCCGTTCTTGGATAATTGTTCATGTCCAAAAACAAATAGCTCGTCTATTGAAAACCCATTCTTAGACAATTGTAACTGCTAACAGGCAGAAGTGTTAATTTGATAAGTGCAAGATATTCTTGCACTTATCAAAATTGTTCCAATATGAATATCAGTAAATATAATCATTATATAGAACAAGGAGAATCATGCATAATCTTCAATGCATATACCGTATCCTTTTTAATTGCAAAGAAAAGAGACATAAATAAGTTTCTTTTAAAGAAAAATCTTGAAGAATTAGAGGAAGAACAGCCTCAACTATTCTATGATTTGTGTAGAAAAGGTATGCTTATTCCAGATTATTTTGATGAAAAAGCAACTTACATTAGCGATGTCATGGACAGAAAATTCTCGGGCAAAACTTACCACATGATTATCAATATGACCATGGATTGTAATTTAAGATGTTGGTACTGCTATGAAACCCATATTGATAATTCTGTGATAGGAAAAGATACAATCTCCTCAATTATAAAGCACATAGAATTAAAATATGACAAAGCACCCTTTGAGTTGTTGACTTTGAGCTTTTTCGGAGGAGAACCTTTATTGTATAAAGAGAAGATTCTACATTTACTATCCCTAATAAACCCTATTGCTGGTATGAAAGGGTTTAAAATAACCATAAATTTTACCACAAACGCTACACTATTAACAAAAAATTTTTTAGATGCGATAAAAGGATACCATTCTACATTTCAGATAACTCTCGATGGATGTAGAAATATTCACAATACAATCAGAAAGTACAAAGATAAGAAAGCAATCGGCTCATATGACAGAATCTTAGAATCCTTATCTTTAATAAAAGAACATCTTACTGATTATGAATTATTATTGCGCATAAATATTTCTCCACAGACCAGTGTAGGATTGCAATCGCTGGTTGCTGATATAGAACCTTTCGTTGATCCGCAAAAGGCAACAATTGCCGTACATAAAGTGTGGCAAGTAAATGAAAAGAAAATAGACGATTGCATAATAAATAACTTTGTAAAAGAATGTCAGACAAGAGGATTTGTGTGTACATATCTTGACTTGAAATATAAACTTTGCAGTTGTTATGCCGACAATTTAAATGAAGTTGTGATTAATTATGATAGTCGTGTTTATAAGTGTACAGCTCGAAAATTTAACAAAGCTAATTCTTGTGGGTTTCTTAGAGAAGATGGTGTGATAATATGGGATTACACAAAATTAATGAACAGGATGAAATTACAGATTCCGGAACAATGCATAAATTGTGATATGCTCCCTGTCTGTTCTAAACGTTGTTCTCAGTCTCTATTAGATGATCCGAAAGAGTTTTGTGTATTGAAACAAGGCTATTCAAAAGTTGACTATATCATTGAGTTATTGAATAATTCAATAGTTTCAAGAAAAAGTTAAACAAGAAAAGCATCTTAAGTTTTTATTAATAATTTAATACATATATTATGAGATATCTTCTGTTAATCCTTTTTGGAGCTATATCATTTACGTCTTTTGGTAAAGAACTTAAAGGTAGAGTAATAAACGCTAAACAAGCAGCAATACCTTTCGCGAATATTTTAATATATGCACCGAATAGCACTATACCTTTGGGAAGAACGGCAACAGATGAAAATGGAAGATTCACTATTAAAGATCTTACCCAAGGAAAAATATTAACATTTTCCTCTATTGGTTATAAAACTAAAACATGGCTATATGATGGACAGGACTCTGTAAATATCATATTAGAGGAGGAAACTCAAGTGCTTAAAGAGGTTGTTGTCAAGGGCCCAAGATACAAGAAAATGGTGGATAGATTAATAATATATCCAAATAAAGAACTTAGAGAAAGTTCCAACAATGTATGGGGAGTGCTTGATAGACTTCATTTGCCTAATGCTATTGTTTCCAAAGAGTCAATTGGAATCACTATGTTTGATGGAAGAAGCGTTGCCTATCAAATAAATGGTGTGCCAGCTACTGCTGAAGAATATCTTGCAATCTCACCCAACCAGATAAAGTCAATTGAGTTTATAGATAATCCTGGCGTTAGATATGCTACTCAAAATTATGGCGGAATCCTTAATGTAAAAACTAAAGACGGAATAAAAGGCTATGGGCTCGGATTCAAAACGATGGATGCTGTCACGACTTTATCAAGTGAAAATAATATTTTTCTAAAACTGAATAACGTAAAGAATCAATTTACGTTTATCTATGACAATAAGTTCAGGCATTATACCAAGAACAGAAATGACACAAGGCTTGTATCTGTTCCCCTTTCTCTCTCACTTGTAAAAGAAGGAGATGACTCGCCTTATAGTTATCAGCAACATAGCCTTAAAGCTGTGTATAGTCATGTTGCAAAATCATTTCTTTTGAATGTTAATTTCAATACAGTATTCTACAATAATGACAGAGATGAAACCTTACAGAAAGTATATGAATTCGATAACCTCATAGGTAACTCCGTTCTAACACCCAAGTACAAATCTAATTTATATTCATTAGACATATATGCGTCTCAAAATATTGCAAAAAAGGATAATCTGATATTTGACTTGCTGACCACATACAGAACCAGTAATTATCGTTATAATTTTATGGAGATAAATCAACACTCCATGAATTTATTTAACTATCAGTATGATGTGCACGGTAAACGGTTATCGTTTATTCCAGAACTCTTATATGAACATAAGATAAGTGACCTGAACAATCTTACTGTAGGAGTAAGAATAAATTATGCCAGAACAAATAACAACTATAGTCAAGATATAATGAAGAAAGACCACTCTGATAGCTATGACATACTTAGTTATGCACAATTGCTTGGTCGCTATAAGAATCTAAGTTATCAGATAGGGGTTGGAGGGAATATTGTTAGCTATAGCAAGGACAGTATCTCCTATACAAAAAGATTTATGCGACCCATGATTAAATTTTCATATACGCCAATAAGCCATTTTACTTTCTCTTTCAATGCAGAACTTATTCCCCATGTACCAGAGTTGGCAGATATGGCAAATGTCACAAGAAAGTTGAATTCCATTGAGATTGAAAAAGGTAATCCTGACTTACGTCCTTACGTAGAATATAACAATAAATTTGATGTCGCCTATAATATCAACAGATTATATTTTCAGTTAGCTTATTTGTATAGTTTTAGTCGTCATCCTTTTGCCCCGAACAGCTATATTGATAATGGTAATATTTATTATATTACAGATGAATATAATAAAAGTCGAGTTCATGCCCTAAGTTCCTTTGTCAATTATGAAGTTATTAGAAACCGGTTAACGCTATCGGGAGCCTGCACGTTTTCAAAAACTTTATTTCAGAAGGACAATATTGAATACACGAAGAATATCTGGAACTACTATGTACAAGCTGGCTTGAACTTAACAAAGAACTTGAGTATGAATTTCGGTATTATTAATAATCGTAAGGAACTTAGAGGTAATCTTTACTTAGCACAGGAAAATGCCGTCTATTTCTCCACATCTTATCATCTAAAACAATGGATGTTTACCGCAGGTATTTGGGATCCATTTAGAAGTAAGATTAAACTTTCTGAGAGAAAAAATATTAATAGCCAATTTAATAAAAATATTGTATCGTGGAATGCAGACAAAGCTAATATGGTGTATATACAAGTTTCGCTAAACCTCAATAAGGGACACAAATCTCAAACATTGAGGAAAAAAATACAAAATATTGACGACGAGGATGGCATTCTTAAATAAAAAACATAAATTAAAAAAACAATTACAACATGATACAATGTTGTGTGGCGTAGCATGCCTAGAAATGATTTGTGAATATTATAATAAAAAATATTCCGCAAGTTATCTGTCTACAATCTGTCGTCCAACAACAGAAGGCGTTTCCATGCTGAGCATCAGGAATACCGCATATGTACTGGGGTTTGATTGTGAGTGTGGTAAGATAAATCTTGATGGAATAAAAAACATATCCGCCCCCTGTATCCTCCATTGGAATCAAAACCACTTTGTGGTGCTGTATAAAGTAAAGAAAGGAACGACCTTCTACATCGCCGACCCAGCAAAAGGACTTGTGAAATACAACCTTGAGGAGTTCAAGAAGCATTGGATTAGTATGCAGTTGGATGGTGAGGAAAAAGGCATCGCCATGTTTCTGGAACCAACTCCTGCTTTTTATGAAAAGCAGATAAATGAACAGCCAACAGAGGAACGCTCGTTTAAATTCCTCTTTGGCTATATTAAGAAATATCGCAAGTACTTCGGGCAGATAGCCTTAGGCTTGTTAGTGGGTAGTCTATTGCAGCTTATTCTGCCTTTCCTCACGCAATCTATTGTGGATGTTGGCATCAAGAACCAGAACATCGACTTTATATGGCTGATACTCTTGGGACAGCTGATGCTTACCATAAGTCGAACTGCAATCGACTTTATCCGCCGTTGGCTCTTGCTACACATCTCGCTACGCATCAACATTTCATTGGTGAGCGATTTCTTCATCAAACTCTTGAAACTGCCGATGTCGTTCTTTGACACCAAACTGATGGGCGACCTTATGCAGCGTATGAGCGACCACAGCCGTGTGAACACGTTCCTGACACAGCAAACGCTCAGCATCGTGTTCTCGCTCTTTACCTTTGTGGTGTTCAGTATTGTGTTGCTGTCCTATAATTGGCTTGTCTTTACAATCTTTATGCTCGGCAGCCTACTCTATGGCGGTTGGCTTGCGCTATTTCTTAGGCACAGAAAGGTACTCGACTACGAATTATTTGAACAGCAAGCCATCAACAACAACAAGACTTACGAGTTTATCACCTCCATACAGGAGATAAAGCTACAAGACTGCGAACAGCGCAGACGCTGGGAATGGGAAGATACGCAAGTCGACCTCTTCGGAGTGCAGATGAAATCGCTGAAACTCCAGCAGACGCAAGAGGCAGGAAGTATCTTTATCAACGAACTGAAAAACATCGTTATCACGGTGGTGGCGGCAACAGCCGTCA
Source organism: Prevotella sp. oral taxon 313 (assembly GCF_003043935.1). Taxonomy (NCBI): domain Bacteria; kingdom Pseudomonadati; phylum Bacteroidota; class Bacteroidia; order Bacteroidales; family Prevotellaceae; genus Prevotella; species Prevotella sp. oral taxon 313. The sequence continues at coordinate 270,301 of NZ_PYXE01000001.1, read as the reverse complement.
TTCACGGACAACTCACGCTGGGTATGATGCTTGCCGTACAATATATCATAGGGCAACTTAATTCACCAGTGGAACAGTTGATGAGTTTCTTTTATTCGGTGCAGGATGTTAAGATAAGCCTTGAGCGTATCAATGAGATACATCGCATGGATGATGAAAATGGAAAGCAAGGATTGGAAACGGCTGCGAAAGAAGAAAGTAAGGGAATAGAACTTGAAAATGTAAACTTTAAATACGATCCACACGCACTGAAAACTATCATAGACAATGTAAGCCTCACAATCCCAAAAGGCAAGGTAACAGCCATTGTCGGAGCATCGGGTAGCGGAAAAACCACGCTCATCAAACTTATGCTGGGTTATTATCCTGTGCTGGGTGGACAAATCACCGTTGGTGGAACAGATATAAACACGCTTAATAAAAAGTGGTGGCGCAGACAATGTGGCGTGGTGATGCAGGACGGTATAATATTTTCTGAGTCGATAGCTCGCAATATAGCCGTAGATGATGGGGAGATAGACAAGGAACGATTGCAGAAAGCTGCCGAAATAGCCTGTATTCATGATTATGTAATGGGACTGCCGCTAAAGTACAACACAAAGATTGGGCGCGATGGGGTAGGTTTGAGTCAAGGGCAGAAACAACGTATCTTGATAGCGAGAGCCGTGTATAAGAGCCCCGACTATATCTTCCTTGACGAGGCCACCAACTCTCTTGATGCCAACAATGAACGCATGATTGTGGAACATCTGGACGAGTTCTACAAAGGGAAAACTGTAATTATCGTGGCACATCGATTAAGTACGGTGAAGAATGCTGATCAGATAGTGGTGCTGGATAAAGGCAGGATAGTGGAAATCGGTAACCACGAAGTACTCACAATAAAGCGTGGTATATACTATAATCTCGTGAAGAATCAACTTGAACTTGGTAGTTAATTTGTAAATTCTATAACATAAAAATTTAACAGAATGAAGCGTAAACACTTATCTTTAATCTTGATTTTATTTGCATGGACTAATATTTATGCACAAGAAATCGAACAGAATGATTCTTTAAATTACAAGTTACAAGAAGTTGTAGTCAAAGCAAAACAGACTGCAACAAAACTGGTTGGTAGTTCGCTTGTTTCAAATATTGCAGGTTCAAACTTACGAAATGCAGGGAATGCTCTTGATGTTCTTCAGCAACTACCTTTGCTTACCATTGATGATAACGTTGTTTCTGTAACAGGGAAAGGTGTACCTGTTATCTATATAGACGAAAGACCCTTACGTGATAATACCGAATTACGGCAGTTACAATCTACAAATATCCGAAACGTAGAACTGATACTTGCCCCTGGCGCACAATATGGGAGCACCACAAAAGTTGTACTTAAAATCTCAACAAGAAAGAAATTTGTACATGGACTCAGTATAAGTAATGAGATCGAAACACGTATACGACGTAAATGGTCTATGAATGATATGCTCGATTTCAGTTATCATTCTGCTAAGTTGGAGCTGTTCGGCACTGGTTATTATGACCATGACAATAGTCTGATAAAAGGCTCGACAATAAACAGACTAACCTACGAAGCAATACCGACAGAGATTGGTACGACATTTAGTAGCAAATACGCTGAAAATAATGCAATGGGGAAGATTGGCTTTAATTTTTCAGAGGGGAATCAATCTTTTGGTGCATACTACCGCTTTATGTATTCTCATACCAATCCGTTAAATATTGGAACCGAATGGATGAACTCAGAGTCCCTTCTTTCTCGCAAAATATCCAGTGAAGGCAACATGCGCAACCATCTCATATCCATTTACTATGACAACATGTTTGTCGGAAACAAACATTTTCATTTTGACGGAAACTACAGGGGCTCAAATGATGACAAATTCAATGAAACGAGCTACAAGAGTTATCAACGACAGAATGTAAATTCAGTTCAAAACCAAACTAGTACACTTTGGGCAGGTAAAGCATATCTTGATTTTTCATTCGTTGGAGGAAATATAACTGTAGGAACACAGGATTCCTATACCCATACAAAACTGGATTACAGAATGCTTAACCAAACAGTGGAAACTTATATCCCTTCTTCTCTTACCGATGCAAAGCAGACTTCTTTGGCAGCTTTTACTTCGTGGTCAAGACAGTTCGGAAAATTCAGTTTGTCCGCTGGATTGAGATATGAGTATGTTGATTATCTTTTCACCGTTGATGGGGAAAAGGATACTGATGTAAGCCGCACCAATCATTTCTTCACACCAGATATATCACTGAGTTATTCTTTCAATGAGACCTTTATGGTAAATCTAAGCTATAAGATGGCTACTGTCAAGCCGCCTTATTCACAATTAACGAGTGGGACAACCTATGCCGGTGAACACGAAATAGAGGGAGGTAATCCGATGTTGCGTGATGAAAAAATGCAAAATCTTCAATTGTTCGGACAATGGAAAGACTTTATGTTACAAGTGGACTATATAAGAAGCCTTGATACCTATGCTTTCGTAAAACAGATTTATCCCGCATCGACGCTCCAAATGCTTCTTCATCCTGTCAATGTCAATGTATCTGAATTGAGCACATGCCTTATATGGGGGCATCCAATAAAATTTTGGCGTCCCGAGGTTACTCTTGGAATGTCAAAACCGTGGATGAAACTTGGCAGCAACAGTTATAACAAACCAATATATTCCTATAATTTTCAAAACTCGATTTCCCTACCTAAAGATTTTTATGTCTCTGCAAACATGAGAGGTCAAAGTCGTGGTGATATGCACACCAATCATTTTACAGGCTCTTGGTTTATAATGGATATGAGCGTACGAAAGACGTTTTTGAAAAAAACTCTCTCCATAAAACTGACAGCTACCGACATTTTTAATACCCGTAATAACGATTGGAGCATGTATACATACGGCATTCTGATGAATAAATATCAGAGTTATGACAGACGTGGGATAACCCTAAGTGTTCAATATCAATTCCATCCTCAAAAAAGCAAGTATAAAGGTAAAGTTGCTTCAGAAGCAGAAATGAATAGATTCTAATGATATAATATAAAAGCATAATGCATGCAATGCCGTAGAAGCCGATCTACGTTAATGGGAGGCAAAACAATTATTCGAAATTACAATGAAAAAAATCTTTTTTTCACAAAGTTCTTCATCAGAAAAAATTTCTTTGAAGAACATGATTCAAGACAACAATCTTGAATCTATTCTCGGTGGTATGTCGGAAAACTTATGTCAAGAAGATTTGTCCGAAAGTTCAGATTCTACCAAAACTGAATCTGAAAAAAACGACAGCATCTACTACAGAAGAGTTATTCCAACTCACTCCACAAAATAGTAATTTTAACTAATTAATTATTGAACTGTGTCAAATTTTGCAATTCAATAACATGAGTTGCAGGGTTTGGCACTTTTTAGAAGAAAACGATGGACATAACAAGTATTATAGTTAAAGTTTCATCTATTTGCAATCTCAATTGTAAATACTGTTACCTTTTCAACAAATCAGATAAGTCTCATCTACAATTTTCAAACATAATGACACAAGAAGTCGTTGTGGCAACTTTAAACAGAATAGAGGAATATCTGAAAAAAACTAAAAGAAAATCAATTGAACTGACTTTCTTAGGAGGCGAACCTTTAATTACAGGTATTGATTTTTATCGTAATTTCTTTGCTCTTGCAAATAAACACATTCATTCCGGTAGAATAATATATAGTATTCAAACAAATGGCACTTTATTGAATTCCGAATGGATAAATCTTTTTAGATTACATAATGTCTTTATAGGAGTGAGTCTTGACGGTGATGAGGAAGCGAATAAAGATAGAATCATGAAGTCTGGTAAGCCAGCTTTTTTACAGGCATTAAAAGGCATTAAAATTGCACTTAGCAGAAAAATGGATATTGGTATTCTATCTGTTATCCCAGTAAATACAAGCCCACTCGCTTATTATTCTTTTTTCAAAAAATTAGGCATCCAATATCTCGATTGTTTGATTCATGATGCTACTTATGAAACTTATAATAGTGATAACAGGGGAGTTGGAATATGGCTTTGTCAACTATATGACATATGGATAAATGACAAAGAACGTATATCCATAAGGACATTTGAGTCAATCATACGTTTGCTATGCAATCCAACTCTGAAGATAGGAGGTGAAATATTAGGAAATTCTGAGAATGGGGTAATTGATATTACTCCCAACGGAGACATTACCATTCCAGACACAATGCTGATTTGTGGAGAAAATTGCACCCCCAAAAACATATCCGTATTATCAAATAATCTTGATGACATCTTCGATAATCCAATTTTTGAATTGTACTACAATTCTCACAAAGAAAATTTTTTAGCTGAGAAATGCAGAAAATGTTGTATCAAAAGTGTATGTGGTGGTGGAATGCTAGCACATCGTTTCTCCAAAGGACGTGGCTTTACTAATCCTTCAGTATATTGTTTTGATTTATTTCTTCTGATTAAACACATTCAAAATGACTTCTTGAGTCGAATGAATATTTCATCAATAAAAACTCTAACTATTCAAGATTTTGATATATAAAATGAAAAAAAAATATAAAGAAAAATTTCCACAAGATACAATTCGTGATATTAGGGATTTTCTTTCTAATATAAATGTATTACTACGAGAACAATCTTGGTGTAAGCATGATTTTTATGCATGCAGACTCACATTGTCCAATTCTGGTCTTTCTTGTTTTGACATAGGAACAAATGGAAAAGGTCGTACATACGAATATGCACTTGCTTCTGGGTACGGAGAATTTATGGAGCGATTTCAAAATAGGATTTTACTTGAGCCTTCCTTTATCCATCAGATTCATCAGATTTTGCATCAAGAAAACTCATCATTATGCTCTGCTCTCAGAGGCATAGGGATCAGATCCGAGTTTATATTCGATCCTCACGAACGCTTTGAAAAGACAGCGATAGCTATAAAAGAAATTAAAGATAATGATGTATTATTGTTTTCAAATAAACCTGAAGATAATAAAAAAATTGAAAATTTGGTATTACAGAACCTAAGTAACGCCGATTCTATTATGATACCTTTTTACTCTGTAACAGATGATAAAGAGATATTTTTACCTGTAGAACTTTGCTATTGTGCTTCAGGCTCAAACGGAATGTGTGCTGGAAATTCATATCAGGAGGCGTTTCTACAAGGAATTTGCGAAATATTTGAACGTTATGCAGTGCGTAAGATTATTTTTAGTAAAATAACCCCTCCAACCCTTCCTATTGAGGCTTTCATGGGGACAAAAGCATCCGAAATGTATCGCAAACTGATATCTCTTGGATATCGAATTATTATCAAGGACTGCTCTCTGGGTATAGGGTTGCCTGTAGTTGGCGCGTATATTGTAAATCCTTATAATTCCACTTACAACTTCAAGGTAGGTTCTGATTTTGTTCAAGATATTGCCCTTGAAAGATGTTTGACAGAAGCTTTCCAATCAGCCGAAGGCTTCCGAGGACTATCTTTAAATAATCCTTGGTTGGATGAGAAAGAATGCGACAAGGAATATTGGTATGACAATTTTAATAATATAATCAAGAATAGTTCTGGTATTTGGCCATCTTGGATTCTTTATGAAAAAGCATCATATAAAGGTTCATTGTATCCTAGCGTATATGGGGACGACAATAAATCGGACGTTAATATTGCTTTCAAAATCATAAGCGAGTTAGGTTATAATGTATATATAAGAGATAATACTGCTAGCAATATCCCTGCATTATATATTTATATACCTGGCATGAGTACTCCATACGATAATGCCACTCATTTTTGCAACAATAACCGTTTCTTTTTTGAGACTGATCTTTCTGGTTTAGGAAAAATACCAAGCTCTAGCTCAGATGAAATTGAAGACCTATATAAGATGCTCATACAAATACCTTATAAAAACCTGCAGCAAATAGATCTCACTTCATATGCTTTGTATCAAAAATCTTCAGATATAAGAGGATTAAATATACTGCAACTGGTAATGATGCTAGCATATCAGATTGGAGATTATGATGTAACAACCTCTTTATTAAGGTCGTTAGCCTCTATTTCTCATGAGAGTAAAAAATATTTCTCTGTTGCAGCCAAGTTTGTTTTTCTTAAGAAGAAAGGTTATGATGTAGAAGATGCTCGAATGATTCTATTGCAAATATATGATAAAGGAACCGTTGATGAGGTTATATCAGATTTCAAAAATCCTATGGAAATTTTTAAGGATCACAAACTCCCTGATAGCCTGGCATCAATGAATTTAACAGATTTAACAGAAGGTGTAGAATTGTTAAAGATTTTCGATTCTCTTAATGATGCATTTAAGAGAAATGGGATTTTTCAAAAGGACATAAAAAATAAACTATACTAAATAAGATACAAATGGAAAAAGAAAAATCTGATGGATATACAGAGCAGCGTTCTGAGAAAGTCCGTAATCTATTAGGAGAAATACCACCATCGCTGGTAAGATGGGGTACTGCTATAATCGTTACTATATTCCTAGTTTTATTGTTAGTCATCTGTTTGATGCCCTATCCTCACTCAAAAGGAGAAAGTATTCTACAACATTTATTGATGTAATTTCTACTGCCTCACACAAGCAAGAGAATGCTCTTTTTTACTTCGCAATAGTAGGTTTCGATAGTCTCAATGAGAATATCGAAACCATTTTTGTTTGTGAAATTGACTATCGCGGGAATGGGCTGTCAGATTCTCTTTCTACAGATATTTTGACATTTGAAAAGCCACTCAACTTTGCCCCTATAACTCTTGCATCCAAACTGTTTCATCTTATCTATGCAACTATAGAAGTTTGGATTCCACTCAATAACATTCTCGTTTGGAGTAATCTCGAAATCTTTTAATGTAATAAATCTTTTTTTTATATAAACAATATATAGATAGTAAATAATGCTACAAATATAGCTAAAATACTAAGAAAATAAAAATTCAAAAAAAAAAAAAAACTATTTTTATTGTTATAAACAATATATATATGTATATTTGCAGCATCGATAAGATAATTAGTTGACATAATATTACAAAACAGACCTCACTGTAAAAAGGAGCGGAAACCGAAAAGCTATATGAGTAGGTCAAAACTTATATCCATATCGTTATGAAATTACGTCTTATAAATTTTACAATGTTAACAGTCATGCTGCTAAGTGGATGCACTGATGAGATGGAAAATGTTGTTTCCCATGATGACCTTATGGAGACGCAAGTAGCACGTACTCGTGCAATATCTGAAGAAATGATTTTGGAAGGAACCCCTAAAGAACTTGTCATTTCAGAAGATATGAAGAAGATGAAAAAATTGTATAATAGAACTCATTCACAATCCAAAATAGCACTTGCCCGCTTTGAGGATTACAACTCGTATGATGATACTTTCTGGAGTAATATGTTTGCTATTCGTGAAATGCCAGCAACCATAAAGGTTCGTTCTATAGCTACAAATGGATCAACGAGTGGATACGTCAACCTTTATTGTAAAGGAAAAGGGGCAGAGGTATCTCTGAACAATTCTAATGATGCAAGGAATAATCGTTTTTACATTAAAGTTCTTCCCGCTTCTACAGGAATACCATACCTTATCTATTCTACATCTTCAGGGACTCCTTTGACCGTAGGTTACTATACTAAAAAGCCAGATGAGAAGATATTAATGGCAGCAAAGGAAGAAAATGTTTCATTAATGAGTGCGGGATGGGATTTACTTCGGTCAAATACCTACAAAAACTATTATGCAATTCAAAGTGAAATCTATTTGGGGCAGTCTGATCCAAATAATTCTTGGTCAATTTTCTATTATGTTCTTGAAGCTGCAAGTGGAAATAAGGTTCGCTATGCTCAAAGGGTTGACAATAAGGCCCAGCAGGAATTTATAATAACTCCAGATGCAAAATTCGATATTATATCTTTAGAATACGATGTAGTTTCACCTTCTGTCAGTAAATCAACTTTTTCCAAAGTAATGACGGTAAAAAACACATCTTCACAAGAAAAAAGTATAAATGTTCCATTTGACTTTTATGAAATGGAAAATTCTTTTTTTAATAGGAATTCTTGGAATGTTAATTTGAATTTTAGTAATCCGAATATCAAGTTTAAACGCCCTTCTGTTATAAGCGGTAATGTCGTATCTCCAGATGTGAATTCGTCAGAAGATGCTCTATTCTTAAGTAATGGGTATCAAAATATTAATAGACATGTTGTATATACCTATCCTATTAGATGCAAAGCTTCTTCTATAGCAAAAGTTACATTGAACTTTGTTAAATATAATGTAACTATAAAGTATACGGCAAAGGCTCAATGCACAATTGATGGCAATATTCGTGAATGTATCTTAAAAGGAACATGGACTGGCAGCATAATTGAAGATCCTAAGGAAGTACGACCGAAAGAATCAATTACATACACGCCCCTTGATTCGGACGGGGATATAATTTTGGAAAAAACATTGCCACTCCAAAGATAGCTATATATTAATAGTAATAAAGCCATAATTATGAATAAGCTATATTATTTATTTATGGGTATACTGTTCATTACAATTATGAATAGTTGCTCCAACGAAGATGTCGTACCATCTATCGAGAGTCATTCTTGGGCAGAGGATATTATTCTTCAAAAGCGCTCAACTTCAGTTCCTAAAGCTAAAAATATGCCTTTTAGGGCAATTAATAAAAAGCAAACACGCAGCTATGTTGGGAATAATGATATGATTGGAGATTCGGAAATACTTCTTGGTTATTCATATACAGTTGGGAATTCAATAGTTGGTTCTATAGAAAACGTTAAGTTCCCAGTCTTAGACCTTAACAAGATTAAGACGAAGTATTCCACTTCAATAACAAGAAAGCAGTTAAACTCCACAGGTAATTATGCTTTTTCGTATAATGGGATGTCGAGGTATGAAACAAACAGTCAAGTATCGAGAACTGTAAAAGCGGGGTTCAGCCTAAATTTAGGTCTGTTCAAGATTGGAAGAGAGAAAAAAATGACAGAATTGTTCAAGACTAGTTTTTCTTCAGAATCTAATTGCGTTTATGGTGAATTAAACTTGGAAATTAAAGGAAGTCAATATGAACTTTTGACGACAGCAGCAAAAAGGAAGATTTATGCCCGAGAGTGTTTAAGTGAGACTTTTCTTACAGATCTTTACAGAGGAACTATGGGAAATCTTATTGAGGTATATGGACCGTTTGTTTTAAGAAGTTATATCACAGGAGGTAAGGCTACTGCCTTTTATTCTGGTAGATCTGCAAAAGGTACTTCATCCGAAAGTAAAGAAAAGGGGTTGACTAATGATATTAACGCCTCTTTCACTTGGAAATCAAACTCTGCATCAGGAAATCTTTCTTTTGGTAAAAACACAGGTTCTGGAAGTTCCTCACAGTATGAAACTCAGGAGACAGAAGTTTATGTTGAAACTTTTGGAGGAGACCCCGCACATAGAGTAATCGTTGCTCCCCAAAAATTAGACAATCTTTCTGTCGATTTGTCCTCTTGGCTTAATTCTCTCAGTAATCGTAACTCTTATACAATTATAGATATTACTTCTGGATTCAACGAGGGAGAGGGCGGTCTATATCCCTTGTCTGATTTTGTGTTAGAAAAGAATTTTCGATACAGGCTGGATGACACAACAAATGGGTTCCTTGAGTCATTTGGTGAGGTTCAAGATCCTAAAATAGAGATTGTGAAAGTCCTAGCGAAGACAACATCTACAGGAGAAAAGTTATACGAGATTGCTGCAATTTTAAATACACGACAGGGAGATAAAATAATTCTCAGTGATGGGACATATCTTAACGCTTCTGATTCCGAATTGCGCGCAAATAACGATAATCAGACAATGATGGGTAAAGTCCAAAAAATTTTCACAAAGAAAAAAATGTTCTTTCAAGGTTTAACCTTCTCAACGAATTACAATACGACATATAATCCCAATGTTCGTAAGCCTCTATGCATCCGTATGGATGGTTTTGATGAGAGTAAAATGACTCTATTCGAAGATCCAAATTCAAATATGAGATACATCTATGACTCTTCTAAAAAAATAGCCTTTTCATATCTGTACGATCCAGAGTATGGAGACGAAGTATTGGATTATTATGGAATAAGGGATTGGGTAGATTCACTTCCCAAACGTAAAATATCTCTTATGATACTTCAAAACTATACAATTATAGGACTCTAAGCGAGTAAGTGGGGTAAAATATTTTATCCCACTTGAAAGATATTTACTATAAAATAGAATTATTATGCGCAAAACACTAAAATTATTACTCATATTGAGTGCAATTATTATGACAGCCTGCCATAATAATGGGCAGGAAATAGATATTAGTTGGACACAAGAAGCAGCAAGAATAGTTCACGGTGGCATCAAGACTGATTTTGAACATAAAACAATCTCTCTTGATTTCTCTGCGGATACTCAAATCAAGATATCAAGTTCATCAAGTGAAAACTGGATAAAACCGACCGTTATTTTTTCTGACGGGAAAGGGCAATTGAGCATTGAAATATTGGAAAATAATACTCTTTCATCAAGAGAGGGAAATGTTATTTTCATAGTGCAGGGAACGATTGTTACTATAAAGGTTTTTCAAGATGGTAATCCAAAAGTTAGTACAGATAAAAAAATCTATTATCAAGGAGCTGATGGTGGTAATGTCGAAATTCATGTAAAAGCAAAGGGAGAGTTATCCGCAGGAATTTATCCTACTGATTGTAAGTGGGCAAAAGTGGTTAAGACTATTCCAAGTGGTGACAATGAATATGCAATAACGGTTGCCATTGATAAAAATGAGGGATTAGGTAGAGTTGCTTCTGTTGATTTTAAAGTCAATGGGAAAACTGCAAATCAGGATTGTGGCCCATGTCTGGTTCAGGAGCCTGCACCTTTTACTAACACAACGACCATAATATGTGAGAAGCCAGGCTGTTTACAAGTGCTCATGGGAAATGATTTAACCAATCTTCGACGTATCAGATCACTTAAACTAATAGGTAATATTAATGGTCTTGATTTTATCTTGTTGAGAAATTTATTCATGGATACAAATGAAAGCCTATACCAATATCCTGTAGATATAGACCTCTCTGAATGTAATATAGTTGCAGGTAATCAAAATCCATATGAGTATTTCGGTTGGCACCCATATAAAATATTTGAAGATGTTTTTATGTATGATGAGATACCATCGGGAGTTTTCAGCAATGCTACTAATTTGAAGAGCATTATTCTCCCTAAAAATCTGAAAATAGTTGGTTATTCTGCTTTTGCTGGGTGTAAAAGCCTTAAGACAATAGATATCCCTGCTGATGTAGAGGAAATTAATAGTAAAGCATTTTATGGATGTATTAGACTGCAAGAAATCAAGCTTGCATCCAACGTAAGCCTTACCTCTATTGGAAATCAAGCTTTCACGACAAAATCTACATTGAATGAACTAACAATTCCAGCTACAGTTGTTAATATGGGAGTTGAAACCTTCTTAGGTTGTTCTGTTTCAAAACTTCACCTTAAATGGTTAGAGCCTCTTGAGATTCGCATAATTCCTACAGTTGAAGGTTGTACTCTCTATGTGCCTCAAGGCACCGCAGCTATTTATCGTAAAACACAGAATTGGTCTAAATTCTCCAATGTCATAGAGGAGTAAGATGGAGTTAATTTATGATTTTTAAAATTTTAAATTGAGATTGATGAAAAAAGCAAGAATAACATTATGTTGGCTGCCACCAGCTAAACCATATTTACCATCTCCTTCTATGACCGTATTAAAGCAAACTTTATTAGATTCAGGCTTTGATGCACAGATCATATATTGGAATATATTATTAGAAAAAATATTATTAAAGTATTTTTTTAACGAAAAAAAGGTATTAAATGATGAAATTGCAATATTAGGTCCATTTTATGCCTATATTGCAATTGAATGCAATGATAAAAATACGTTAATTAAGCAAGAACTATATTTAAGAGCTTTAAAACCCCAATATACAAACAATAACTTTAATTTTCAAAAACATATTCGCGAATGCATATCCGAATTAGAAACTACCATAATTAATATATGCAATGAACATAATGTGAAGGAAAGCTTGTTTGTTGGCATGCATATGAGCCTGTTTCAATGGGTTCCAGCATATGTCTTGGGGATAATTATAAAAAGGTTGAACCCTGATACATTTATTGCAGCTGGTGGCATAGGTAATCCAAAGCAAGCAAAAGCATATATCAAAAATTTCAAATATATAGACCTCTCTTCTTGGGGAGAGGGTGAAAGCATCATTTCTGATTTAGCAAACAAAAAATTAAAAGGAGAAGATTTAAGTACTTTATCTCAGTGTTATATTCGCAAAGATGATAGTATTGTTCGAAGCACTGTCATAAAGAAAGAATATGCAGATTTAGACAAATTACAATATTCTGACTTTTATGATTTTTTTAAAAGCTATAAGGGAAGATTAAAAGACGTAATGATACCAATAGAGGGCGCAAGAGGTTGTCATTGGAATCGGTGTCATTTTTGTTTTTTGAATCAAGGATATAAGTATCGTCGAAAGAGTGCTGAGGTTATAAAAGAAGAAATCTTGTATAACATAAAAAAATATTCTGTTTACGATTTTACTTTTCTGGATAATGATGTTATTGGAAAGGATAGAGAAAAGTTCAATTTCCTCTTAGACAAACTTATAGAAATAAAGAACAATTATCCTAAATTTCGAGTTATGCTTGCAGAGATAATTACTCGTGGGATTGATTTTGAGACAATAAAGAAAATGCACATAGCAGGATTTTTTCATGTTCAAATTGGATATGAATCACCTAGTGATACTCTTCTATACAAAATAGATAAGAAAAACTCATTTGCAAGCAACTTGTTTTTCATAAAATGGGCACATGAATTAAACATAAATGTTGGAGGAATGAATGTATTACGAGGCCTTTTAGAAGAGAATTTAGAAGATATTAAAGAAAGTGTACAAAACCTTCATTTTATGCGATTCTACCAATTAGGAAATAAATATAAACATGAAATTTCATCGCTAGCAATCAACGATGCCTCAAGATATTTTAATCGTGTAAGTAAATCAGAAATCCAAATATCATATTCAGATGCCGTAAAAGAAATGTTACCAGATGATTTTTTGCCATTTGAAGAAAGTTTAAGTATTTATCAATATGTGAGAAAATTTCAGGCTATAGCATGGGATTATTTTGTTAGTATAGAAAGCCACTATGCCCAAAACAAATATTCATACGAGCTCACAAAAGTATCTAACGAGATTATCAGATATACAGAATATTATAATTCGAATTCAATTAGAATTATAGATTTTAATCGTTCAGATTTGGCTTGGAAAGTCCTCGAATTATCAAACAAAAGTATTATAACGATTGAGCAATTAGGTAAGATTTTAGGCGTTGATATTGATATGATTAAAAAACAAATTAACGAATTAAGAGATGTAGGGCTTTTATATGTCGGAAAACAATCCAAAGAATGCATCTCAATTATTAACACTTTAAATATTTTATAAAATGAACATTATTAGTGATTCTTCGTTGGATTATCTTGATGAGATGACTAACGGTGGACTTAATGAGTCCGAAAGTGATGCTGTTCTTTATGTCCAACCTACTATCAGAGATGTTGGTGATATTGGAGTAACAAATGGTGTAAGATTTTAGTAATAACAATTTGTTAAATAGTATAAGATGGTGTACCTTTTCGATACACCATCTTATAGAGATTTTAGTAAAGTAAGTAAATGGGAAAGTGAAGATGAGAAAGGGTGTAATCATATTTGTATCTTCGATAATATTTATATATTGTCAATCAGTTTCTGCACAAAACGTAGTAGATTCGCTGGGGGCTGATAGTCTTATCAGGCAGCTTCCTGAAGTAATGATAAAAGGTGAGCACCCATTGGCAGTGGTTCATGGAAGTGCTATAACTTATGATTTGCCTCGCATAATTGAGAAGAAAGGTGTGGATAATGTATTTGATGCAATCAAAGAACTTCCAGGAATTACTGAGAAAGACGGCAAATACCAGTTGGCAAATAGAAATGTGACTATAGCTTTGAATGGGAAAGTTATGTCTTTGACTTCAGACCAGATAACTCAGCTATTGAGGAGTATGCCTGCCAGTCGACTTGAAAGGGCTGATGTAATGTATTCTGCTCCAGCAAAGTCGCAGATTCGCGGCGCCCTAATTAACATACAATTAAAAAATGGTGCCCAATCAGAAGTGCCTTTGCAAGGTGAATTTAATGTAGCCTATAATCAGACACATCATGCTATGTTCGGTGAGCGTGCATCCTTTCTTTACCACACAGGGAAGTTTACAATGGATGCAATGTATCTACATAGTCATGGCAGAGTTTTTAAGATTACTGATGAAGATTCTCGGCACAGCCTCAATAATGGAACAATCCATGAGATAAAAGATAAGCAAGCACAACTTGTCAAGCAATTTGGGCACGACTATCGCATAAGCACTGAATATGAATTTGCAAAAAATCATAACCTGTCACTGTCATATCTGACAAATTACAGTAATCGTGATATCTATGGTAACTATACTGGTGACATCGTTGGTAGAACCTTATCAACACGCCGTACATGGCTACACAATATCAAGTTAGACTATCAGGCTCCATTTGGTTTAAAAGCAGGTATTGAAACTACCTATTATCATGATCCCGAGAAACAAGATCTGCAAAGTGTTACACCTACTGGGAATCTTAATTTCCTCGTCGATAATGACCAGCGTGTAAATGTTTGGCGTTATTACTTATCTCAGGAACATCAATTAAAATATAATTGGAACTTGAATTATGGAGTTTGGTATAAACAGTCTCTTAACCATAGTTTACAGTTTTATCAAAACCTATCTGTAATCAACTACATACGCCAAAGAGAAGATATAGCCAACACTTATATTGGAGTAGGGAAGAATTGGAATAACAAATTTATCTTAGACGCTTCTTTAGCAGCGGAATATTATCATTCACCGCAATGGCATCAATGGAATATATATCCCACACTGAACCTGACATATGTTCACAATCCTAGCAATATATGGATACTAAGTTTCTCAACCGACCGAACTTATCCAGAATATTGGACAATGAATAATTTTACAGTATATAGTAATGGTGGATATGATGAGATTACGGGTAACCCATATCTTAAACCTGCTAAATCATACCAAACAAATATAGTATGGGTACTGAAAAACAAGTATCATTTTGTGGCAGGGTTCAACTATGTTGACGATTATTTCATACAGACACCATATCAGCGTCCAAACCGTTTGGTTACAACTTTTAAGTATGTAAATCTTAATTACCAGCATCAAGCCTTCTTGCAGGCTGTTATTCCTCATAAGTTCGGTTCATGGTTAGACTCCCGATTAACATTAACTGGGCTTTGGATGCATGAGAAATGCGATGACTTTTATGATTTACCATTTAATAGAGCCATATTATATGGAATGGCACAGGTGAGCAATGTTATCACACTAAATACCAAGTCCAATTTGTCGCTGACAGTTGATGGGATGATACGTAGCAAAGCTCATCAGGCTATTTATGATTTACCTGGATCCGGTAACTTAGATATTGGCCTTCGCTGGCAATTTTGGAAAAAACAAGCTATACTGCATATTTTCTGTAATGACTTGTTCAAGACTTCTTCCGTCAATCCCCGTATTAATTTCAAAGGACAGTATATGAAGATGAACTTTAGCTGCTATCGTGAATTTGGAGTTTCCTTGACAGTCAAGTTTGGAGGATATAAAGCTAAGAATAGTGAGGTAATTAATACGTCTAGGTTCCGTAAGTAATCATAGAAGTGAGAAATCTGCAAAGATCATAATTTAGGAGTTTATAAAAAATTGAGGATTATGGTAAAGGATAAGTTAACATCATATAAGTTTCCTCCACCAAAGGCTTATATTCCTGCTCTTTCAAATCAGACTAAGAATACTTTATTCAACAAGGTCAGAATCTTCACATTGATATTATGTTTGATTTGCTCCTTCTCATCAGAAGTAAATGCTCAGAAAATATTAATTTGTGATGCTGTTACTAGATTCCCAATAAAAGATGTGGAAGTAAAGGCTGATAGAATATTAGTTGGAAGAACATCTTATTTAGGAGAAATAATTTTACCAAAGACATTTAATGTTGTGAGTTTTAGATCTAATGGTTATTTACTAGAAACTCTCTACCAAAATGAAGTACCACGCGACACAATGTTCCTATATCCATCAGAAAATACTCTTAACGAAGTAGTAGTATGGGGGAAATATAGGGTTAATGTTGACCAAATTTCAAGTAACATGCCAAGGAGAGATTTGAAAGATTTTGGTTATATAGCACCAGTAAAGAAACTTATAAATGGAGGTTATGATGTTGCTACAATGCTTGATAAGCGCCTAAGACGAGACCGTAAGCATGTGACAAAACTTAGAGAGATCTTTGAAAAGTTAGATGGTAAAGATCCTATAGAGCGAGCATATACCAAGGAAGTTGAAGAAAACAGTGTTAGAAATTTCAATCAATAGAACCAAAGATAAACTTATAGAAGTTACGGCATTCTAAAAATTAAATAATAAAATTTATAATATGAAATATAATATTTGTACTATTTTATATTTATAATATGAGCAAAAAAAGGTCTTAACGTTATTAAGTTAACAAATCATTATTTCTTATTCCTTTATTAAATGACAGAGACTCGGATCGTTCTTTATTCTCACCATTTTAGAAGCAACCAAATCTAATATATTCTGCTTCACGCATTTATAGTTGGCTTCGATGGTTTCTTTGAGATTATCAGAGCTAACTTCATTTTTGAAGTCCACTATCATAGGTATAGGCTGATATGCTTTCATTTCAGCAGAGACATTGGTACTATCCACCACTATCTCCGCATGGAAGATCTTTTGTTCGATACGCTCGTCGAAGTTATCGGATACTGCACCTTCAAACATACCCTGACCCGTTGGCGGAATTAAGGCTGAATTTACCAAGTCTTTTGAAAAAACTTGCATATATCAAGAGTTTTTACGAAATTCGCATATAAGTTGTGCATACGGATTATTGAACTTAGTGTGTCGGTTATTACTAAGTTACAAAACATCTTTTATATGCAGCTTTTCTTGCATATTAAATTATCCTTTAATTTAATCCCGCCAACGAGTTATATATAGTATAATATAGCAAATACAGTGAAAATACGAAGGAAATACAAATTTTTGAAAATAAAATAACTATTTTCTTGTTATAAACAATATCTATTTGTATATTTGCGACAAGAAAAGGAAAATACCATTTTAGTATAATTATCTAGCAGACCATACTGTAAAAAGGAGCGGAAACCGAAAAGCTATACGAGTAGATTATAACTTTATCTAGTTTATTTATGAAAAAGATGACTTTATCAAAGATGAATGCTGAAATTAATTCTTCCATTCAGTCATTGATTGAAACTAATGAACTTCAATCAGTTTTGGGTGGTAGCAATGAAACTTATGTAGTGGAAGAATCTACAGCACATCAAGCTGCAAAGCAAGATAGCGCATGCTATCGTGCGATTATTCCTCCTGTAAAACAGAGGCAAGCAGTTTATGGGACTGAAACAAAGGATACACTTTCTGTCCCACTTAATATTAAAAATGTTGGTCCTCACGCCAAGATATTGACAATGCGAAGGCCAGTATTGACAAAACTTTTACATTTAATCCGATGACTTCATTAGCCATAGGTTTTACTCACCAGTATAATCGCTCTACTACCGAGATAACTGAAGCCAATATGTCAAAACATCTTAGTATTCGTATGATCTCTGAGCAAAGCAAATCCTCTGAAGACCTTAAAATACTCGTTTTTTGGCGCAATGCTCATAATCAATCTAATTTTGAAATATTATGGTGGAATAAATCATAAGGCTAAGGAGTTAATCTGCCTATATGGTCTCTAATACATAATCATCGAATAGGGAAAATCTTTTTTCTTCAATCTTCTCAAATAGGCAAAGCATGATTTTAAAAATACAACAAGACGCAATGGATTGTGGCCCTTCGTGTTTGGCAATGATTGTCAAATATTATGGAAAAGATGTAAGCATAGAACAATTACGAAAAATCTGTTCCTTAGGCAAAGACGGGGTCTCTCTTCTTGGTATCAGTAAAGCCGCTGAGACCATTGGCCTTAAAACTATTGGAGGGCGTTTGAGTTTAAATACCCTCGCCCATGAAATTCCTCTACCTTGCATCGTCCATTGGAATCAGAACCATTTTGTTGTTGTCTATAAGATAAAAAAGCATAATAAAGAAAAATATACCGTATATGTGGCAGATCCGGGCAAAGGACATGTTACCTATACCAAAGAGGAGTTTTGCGAACATTGGATAAGCACTAAGAACAATGGCGAGGAGAAAGGTATTGCTCTTCTCCTCGAACCAACAGAACAATTCTATGCTCAAAACGATACGAAAGCAGTGCCGACTCAAAGGCGAGTGAAATTTCTCTGGAACTATCTCAAGAAATACAAGCGTTTCTTTACGCAACTCATTCTCGGTTTGTTACTCGGTTCACTCCTGCAACTTATTTTCCCTTTCCTCACCCAAGCCATCGTTGATACGGGTATAGGAGGAAAGGATATAGGCTTTGTATGGTTGGTGCTCTTGGCAGAGATGATGCTACTTTTCAGCCGTACCGCCATCGAATTTATCCGCTCCAAAATACTCCTGCACATCTCCACACGTATTAATATCTCGCTCATATCGGATTTCTTCATCAAGCTGATGAAACTGCCAATGAAGTTCTTCGACACCAAACTAATGGGCGACCTCTTGCAGCGTATTGAAGACCACCGGCGTGTGGAGCAGTTCCTCACGTCGAGTAGTCTGAGCCTGCTCTTCTCTTTCTTCACCTTTCTTGTCTTCGGTGTAGTCCTTGCAGTCTATAATCTCGGCATCTTCTTTGTCTTCCTCATGGGAACATCGCTTTACGCAGGCTGGATTATACTCTTCCTCAAAAAGCGCAGACAGCTTGACTATAAGTATTTCGAGCAGGCAGGACGCAACCGCAACGTCACCTACCAACTTTTAGGCGGTATGCAGGAAATCAAGCTGCAAGGATGCGAGCAGCGCAAACGTTGGGAATGGGAGGACGTGCAAGCCGACCTGTTTAAGGTCAATCTACAATCGCTCAATCTGCAACAAGTACAACAGGCAGGAAGCATCACCATCAATGAGGTGAAGAACATCCTCATTACCGTACTTGCAGCCACAGCCGTAATACACGGAAATATGACACTCGGTATGATGCTGGCGGTACAGTACATCATCGGACAGCTCAACAGCCCTGTGGAACAACTTATTCAGTTTATCTACTCATGGCAAGACGTAAGCATCAGCCTTGACCGCATGAACGAAATCCACACCGAGACCAACGAGGAAAATGTCGAACGGACACGTACCGCCTATACGGACAAGACTACCGAAGGACATTCCCTCACGATAAAAGACCTATCCTTCAAATATGATATCTACAGTCTGAAAGATATTCTCTCCGACATCAATCTCTCTATTCCCAACGGCAAGGTAACGGCAATCGTGGGAGCGAGTGGAAGCGGAAAGACAACGCTCGTAAAACTCCTTTTGGGATTCTATGAGCCATTAAACGGAAGTATTCAGATAGGCAGTGCCAATTTGAGTGAATACAACCTCGGCTGGTGGCGAAGCCAATGCGGTGCGGTGATGCAGGAGGGATATCTCTTCTCCGATACCATTGCGAGAAACATCGCAATATCTGACGATGAACCCGACATCGAACGTATCCGTCATGCTGCCCGTGTAGCAAACATAGCCGACTATATAGAAGCCCTGCCTTTGGCTTACAACACGATGATAGGACAGGACGGACAAGGCATTAGTCAAGGGCAACGACAACGCATCCTTATTGCAAGGGTAGTCTATAAGAATCCAATGTTTGTCTTTCTGGATGAAGCGACCAATGCCCTCGATGCCAACAATGAACGAGCCATTACAGAAAACCTCTCGGAGTTCTACAAGGGAAAAACAGTTGTAGTAGTGGCACACCGCCTTTCCACTGTTCGCGATGCCGACCAAATTGTAGTTTTGGATGAAGGTGAAATTGTAGAGGTAGGTACACACGAGGAACTGACTGCCAAACGTGGTAAATATTTTGCCTTAGTAAAGAATCAATTAGAACTTGGCAACTAATATGGAAGAAGAGAAGAAACAAGAACGCAGTTACGAACTTCGTAGCGAAAAAGTTCGTAGTATCGTGGGACAGATACCCTCCTCGCTTATCCGTTATGGCATTACCGCCATCGGAATGGTGTTGCTTTGTCTTTTTGCTGTAGCCTATTTCCTACCCTATAAACAAGTATATTCGGGTACGGCTACCATACACAAAACGGCAACCACACCGGTAGACAGCACGAATATAACCATCTTGCTTAAGTTTGAGAACAAACGTCCTGACAAAGTGAAGGGACAAATAATTTGTCTGCAATCTCCATATAGAACGTTTGCAGGACAGATACGAGACCTGTCTCCTGTCCGAGACACTTTTGAACGTCAGAAAGCCATTTGCCGTTTCAAGGTAACTGAGATAAAATCTGTGGAAAACCAGACGGTAGACTTTCAGATAGTAAGTTCATCGGGCAATCTTTTAAGAAAGATGCTCGGCAATATAGAACCATAAATACTTTTACAATATTAAAGGTTCTTGTATTCCAATAATGACACGGGAAAACTTTACAAAATAGGATATTATATATGAGCGAACTAATTTTACAAAATCCATAGTTAAATGAAAGTTACGGTATTTTTAAATAAAATAGAATTAACTCTTAAGGAATATAGAACTTCTGAGTTTATAGTGACAAATTGTAGGAAACTGAATAAAAGGATTCTTTTTCTACTATTGGTTGTACTTTTTCCTTTATATATTTTCTCCCAGAATATTACAATATCAGGGAAAGTGCTCAATGCTGAAAATAAAGAAATAATGCCAGGCGTTAATATAAGGCTTTGCCAAAAAGACAGTTTGGTATCCGTCATACACACAGATAAGAAAGGAGAATTTTGTTTTCGGCATTTACGGTCGGGTGACTATCTTTTAGAGTTTTCTTCGCTTGGCTTCAATAATCTTCAGTCTGCTGTTATAGGATTAAGTAAAGACTACAAACTGAACGATGTATTGATGGAACCTGCCTCTTATCAATTAGATGAAGTGGTAGTGGCTGCTGAAAATGTGAGACAAGGCGTGGATAGACTAACATTTTTCCCTAATGAGAAAATACGTCAAAGTAGTCAGGACGCATTGGATGTTATGCGATTGTTGAACTTGCCCGACTTAAAGTTTGACATTGTTAATCATTCTTTCATGTCCCTAAAGAACGGGAGCGTGCAGATTCGTATCAACGGTGTAATCTCTTCGCAGACCGATTTAATCGCAATTCAACCCCAAGACATAGCCAATATTGAATATATAACTAATCCGGGAGTTATTTATGGCGATGGTGTAGCAGCAGTTGTTTTGATAAAAACAAGAAAAAATATGTCGAACTGGCAAATTGGAGGACGCGTTTCACAATCTCTCTCTGCGCTCATCGGCTCACAATATGCCTACTTTAACCTAAATTTCTCTCACGATCATTTCTCATTAAAATTATCTGATTCGTACAATTATGCCAACGGAATATACAGCTATATAGACAAGCAACTGCATTATCCAACCCGTCTATTAGCTTTCAAGAGCATAGGAAGCTCCTCAAAACAACGATTGCTCAACCCTGCCTTGCAGTTTGATTTTACCCATTCTTTTAAAGAAAATAGTTTCTTAAGTATCAAGACGTTCTTTGATTTGAACCGCTCCTATCCTGCTACAGCCGTATCTACGTCTTCTATAGCCGGTCAATCTTTCTACGATGATTACTCGAGCAAAAAGGATAAAGTTCGGAATGCCGCCTTAGATGTTTATTTTTCTAATGGTTTTAGCAATGGTTCAGAAATAGTTGCAGATTTAAGGGCGACTTATATTCATACGGACTATCAGCAAAAATATTACAAAAAATATAACCAATCAGGTTATAACAATTACGAAAGCACGTACTTTGCCACAGGGCAGCACCGTTCGTTAATAGGGGAAATCAAGTACCAACTACCATTATCCAAGCAATACAGCTTGGTAATCGGCTCTCGGAACGAACTTTCTTCCACCCGAAATGACTATACAATAGACCACTTAGGGAATCCATCTTCGCTTGATTTTTTCAACACTTACAATTATTCCGAATTCTCCGGAAGACTAAGGAACTTCTCTTATACTATAGGAGCAGGCTTTGCCTTCTACAAATTGAAGAACGATAATTTGCATAGACATTATACGTATTTTCGTCCTAAACTAAGTCTTCGATATGCTTTCTCGAAAGAATGGTCGCTCCAGTACTATTTAGGCATCAATCCCAATGAGCCAGAACTTGCTCTTCTTTCCAATGTAAAACAACCCATCTCAGAGTATGAAGTACGTGTTGGCAATCCAAATCTAAAGCCGTATCAGGCTTATACCAACCAACTTGCTTTGAATTTTATTAAACATAAAACTTATCTAAGCTTATCAACGTATCTTCAATACAACTCATCTCCATACCTCGAAAATCAGGTTCTTTATGATTCATATTCTGAACAATTCATTTACTCTATGAGTAATCAAGGACATTTTCTGCATTCTCAGACCAGACTTTATGGTAGTCAAAAGCTGTTTAATGACAAATTAAGTCTCTCCAGTTATGGCATATTGAACCATTATGTGAATCACGCTGACGATTATAGTAATCATTTCACTGCCTTTATATGGGGAACAACTGCAAGTTACGACATCAAGCATTGGGGAATAGCTGCAAGTTTTATTTCACCTGTACGTTTTCTGTTCAATCAGGTAAAGACAACACAGCACAGTAATTTCCAACTTTCTACATACTATAAAACAAATAGATTGCAAATCAGCTTGGCAGTCAATAATCTATTTATGCCCCACGCATACCTTAAAAAAATGGAATTAGGTAGCCAACTATTGCAATCTAAAGCAACTGAATATGTTAGATACAATAATAACTATGTAAACTTGACGATTAGCTATTACCTTAGTAAAGGTAAGAACAAAGAGTATCGTCATAAAATACAAAATGAGGACAGGGATTCGGGAGTAATGAAATGATAACAAAGAGCCAACACTAGGGCTTGTCCCCCTACTATAGCAATACTCCCTAATTATCTGTTTGGTAATATTGGTAATATGTTCATTGACAAAAACAAAACGGCTCAAAAAGTTTTTAATTTAATTTACTATTATTATGAAATTAGAAGAAATCAAATTAAATGACGATGAATTACTCGTCATTTTAGGTGGAAACGATGATCATGAGCAAACCACATATAACTGTGGATTAGGATGTGGTAACGGATGTGGTAATGGATGTGGAAGCTGCGCAGAGCAACCTTCTGACCCTGAACCTCAACATCCAATCTTTGTTCCTACATCAATTTAAAATCTAAATTTTGTGTGCATACTCTTTATAAATAAGTTTTCATTATAAAGATATGCACACATTAAAGAGTTGTTTAAAACATTAATATCAAGTAAAATGAAACAGAGTTTCTACAATATTTTCATCCCAGATAAAAATAAAGTCTTATGCTTTAATAGTTTTTCAAATAGCTATGTGATAATATCTCCACAAGCTTATATGAGTTTGCAGAATGAAGGTATAGAATCACTTGCAAAATCTCATAGTAAGACTTTTGAAGCACTAGTTAACTCAGGATTTATTATTGATGAATCCATAGATCAACTAGATATAATTAGAAATGAAAATAAGAAAGAAAGACTTTCTCCAGGAATTGACTATCTAATGGTATATCCTACACAAAATTGTAATTTAAAGTGTTGGTATTGTTATGAGACTCATGTTCTTAATAGCAAGATGTCTGAAGAAGTACTTGAAAATACAAAGAGTTATATTACGAAACTATGCCAAAATTCAACTAACAGGATATTAAGGCTAACCTTCTTTGGTGGGGAACCTTTTTTATATTATAAGGATATAGTATATCCACTGTTGGTCCATGCAAAGCAAGAGTGCATAGAGAATAACAAAAATTTTATTCCATTTTTCGTTACTAATGCCAGCCTAATTAATGAAAAGATTGTAAATGAATTGACACCTTTTAATCCTGTATTTCAGATAACTTTAGATGGAGGAGAAAAATTACATAATAGTGTAAGGATATGGAAATCGTCAAATAAAGGTACTTATCAGCATATAATAAAAATAATATTATTATTAGCAGAAAAAATCAATAAAGGGGAAGGTAATAATGGCAATATAATAACGATAAGAATTAATTATAATGACGAGACTTTAGATGACATAATAGATATAATCAGAGATTTGGACGGAATAGATAAGAATAAAATTTTTTTTCAACTTGAAAGAGTCTGGCAAACTAT
Organism: Prevotella sp. oral taxon 313; assembly: GCF_003043935.1. Lineage (NCBI taxonomy): Bacteria > Pseudomonadati > Bacteroidota > Bacteroidia > Bacteroidales > Prevotellaceae > Prevotella > Prevotella sp. oral taxon 313. The sequence continues at coordinate 245,672 of NZ_PYXE01000001.1, read as the reverse complement.
AGGAAAGGCAAACATAGACCAAAAGCGTAAACTTAAAGAAGCCCTTTTATATATAGCCTCAAAAGGTTATAATGTAGGACATGGACTTTTTGGATTTAAAAGAGTGGCATGTCCTGCAGAGATAAATAGTTATGCCATTATAAATTGGGATGGAAATATATATAAATGTAATGGAAGAACATTAAAGAAAGAAGATAAAGAAGGAACTCTCCTCCCTAATGGAACTATAAAATGGAAAAAAGAAGAACAATTGAGAAGAAATGTTGCCACTTTTGAGAACGAAACATGCTTAAAGTGTAGAATGTTGCCACAATGTATAGGTCCATGTAGTCAGAAAATTATTGAAAATAAAGACAAACCGATTGGAAATATATGCTCTTTGCAATTTGCGGATATGGATATAAAGGAGTATTTACAGATTAATTTTGAAATAGAAATGATGAAAAAACATAGTATCGGGCATTCATTCAAATAACCTCTAAATATCAATTTCCCCTCACTAATAAGCATTTATTCGATTAATAATTTCATCCAAATAGTAATACAGTAAATATTGGCAATGTGTTATCTAATGTCACTTATGGTATATTACAGTTTTATAAGATGACAAAGCAAAGGGTCGCTTTTAATTCGTTCGATTTCAGAATCTACAAGCGAGAGTATTTCTCTTTTAATCTTATGGTAGTTGCCTTCGATAATCTCTTTGAGATTGTCGGAGCCAACTGCGTTTCGGAACGTATTGATTTCAGGGATGGACTTGTAGGTCTTCATCTCCGCAGAAATTTGTGCAGAATCCACAACAATCTCAGCGTGGAAGATCTTTTGTTCGATACGTTCGTCGAAGTTGTCGGATACCGCACCTACGAACATACCTTGTGTGAGGTTACTGATTTTGGATGCTGGAATGAGACTGTCCATCTGTGTGGAGATAGAGGTGGACTTGTCATTGCGGTTGATGGTCATGGATTGGCGTTGCTGGAGCACCTTTCCAAACCGCTCAGAAAGTGTCTTGGCTGTTTCTCCTACCACTTGTCCAGAGAACACGTTACCTACAGTGTTCTGTATTACCTTGCTCTCTTTGTCGCCATAATCACGGGTAAGTTGTGAGAAGTCTTGAAAGCCCAAACATACGGCAACTTTATTGCTTCGTGCAGTAGCTATGAGGTTGTCAAGCCCACGAAAGTAGATGGTTGGCAACTCATCGATAATCACTGAGGATTTGAGTTGCTTCTTCTTGTTGATGAGCTTCACAATACGACTGTTATACAAACCGAGTGCTGCCGAATAGATATTCTGACGGTCGGGATTATTCCCTACGACAAGCACTTTCGGCTCATTGGGATTGTTGATATCAAGCGAGAAATCATCACCCGTCATCACCCAATAAAGGGCAGGGCTTATCATACGAGACAGCGGTATCTTGGCACTGGCAATCTGTCCCTGCAACTGGTCCTGCGCTCCTCCCTCCCAAGCATCCATAAAGGGTGAAAGGTAGTTGGCAAGCTCATCGTAGGAGGTGAGTATAGGGAAAATCTGTGCATAAGGGCGGTTCAGGAACTCGATGGCATGAGGAAAGGTGCAATACTTTCCGTTCTCATAAATTTTCAGAAACCAGATGATGGCTGCCAATAGAATAATAGGCGACTCCACAAAGAAATCTCCCTGCTTCTGTATCCACGAGCGGTTAAGGTTGAGCATGATGGTATAGGCACTCTCGTAGGCATCCGATATATCTGTCATAAAGGCAGGATTGATGGGATTGCAACGATGCGACTTTCTCGGATCATCGAAGTTGATGACATAGAACTGCGGCTTTACCTTGTAGGCATCCAAGTGATTAAGCAGGTGATTATAAGCAATCTCGGAAAGATCGGGAAACTTATAGTCGTAGATGTACATGGCAAAGCCTTTTTCAATCTGCTGCTTGATGTAATTGTTCACGATAGCATACGACTTACCAGAACCCGGTGTGCCGAGCACCATCGATGCACGGAACGGATTGACCACGTTAATCCAACCATTGTTCCATTTCTTCTTATAGTAGAAGCGTGTAGGAAGATTGACGGAGTATTCATTTTCCATCAACCGAGTTTCCTGCATGAAACTCTCATTCTCAGTATTAAACACATCGTCCATTAGGTTGTTTTTGAGTAGTCGGCTCATCCATACGCCACCCATCAGCAGGCAGATATAACCCACGGACAGTGTGAAGATATATAGAGTAGCTGCCCCAACCTTGCCGATGGGCAGTACCAGCAGCCACCAATTGAGAAAGAAAAAGACGAAGCCTGAGAAAAGCACCGTCCAAATCTTTGGCCAAGTGATTTTCTCCTCTTTCACGCCTTTTGTCCCAAGGCAGGACAAGGCAAGGAAAACCACACAAAAGAGTTTTGTCCAAAGGATAGACGAAAACAATCCTGTGGTACGCTGGAAATTCATCAGTATCTTATCAATGATTCCAAGCGTAAAACCCCAGACATGAAAAGCCTCGTAGCAGAACCAATAACAATTTATCAAGAGGAATATCACCGATATACCCCGCATAAAGTCCATGACTTTACCTAATGCCCTTAAATCATCTTCTTGTGCCATAATGCTGTTTTTGTAGCCTCCCCCAACCCTCCGAAGGGAGGGGAGATAGAAATGCTCGTTTATTTAATGTTTTCTTCGTCTAATATTTACCTTACTTAGTTTTCGGAGCTTACGCTGCCATGCAGCTTCTTTCCAATCATCGTTGCCCGTAGATAGGAAAGAACCATCTGCCATATCCTCGATAAGTTCATCGACAAGGTTGTCGCTTTCCTCCGTATTTAGCTGCGAAGGGTGAACGGTTGCAGATTGATCCAAACGGGCAGACAGACTGCCATACAGCGTTTCATCTAAGAATGGATTATGTGTTGGATTGGAGAAATAGCCATTGAATACGTTAGCGGCATATCCCTTACCCAATCGAGAACCATTGAGCGCAATGCCCTCCTTGTCGTCAATGAACGTGATGCCATAGATGCGCCCACCCTCATTCTTTCGGATGACCACCCGCAAGCCCTGTTCCTCCAGTCTTTGCTGAAGTTCTTCCTCCGTCTTTGGAGAGGTACGCATTGTTTGCAAAACCTTGTTCCTGATAGCAGGTATCAATGGCTTGATAGCTTGTTTCGACTTTTGCATCCTGTTCTGTACGGCAGTATAGCCCACACCACGACCGATGTCGGAGGCATGGATGGGTGTGCTTACCTTGTCACCCTTATCATCAGTTGGGACATAAACCAGTCCGTCATATTTCTTTCCCCGAAACTCTGTCTTGACTTCCTCTACGGTAAGGTTGTATGCAGAAAGGATGGCGTTCAGTTCGCCCAAGGAACAGAACGTATAATGTTTCAGCACCATGCGAAGGGCACTTGCCACCTGCTCCTTGATATTTCTTTGGGTAGTATCAATTTTGGGCGTTTCTGTTACCGCTTTCTCACTAACCTTTGAACTCGGAATAAGGTTATACTTCCTTTCCAAAGCATCGGTAATCTTCTTGCTCCTTCGCTTTTCAAATCTGTCGTTAATCTTCTGCCCACGACTGTCCACCCGAAGTGAAACAATGTGTATATGCTCACGGGCGATGTCGTTGTGCTTGAATACGATATAGGGTTGGTTGCCATAGCCGAGTGCTTCCATATACTCTCTTGCAATCTGCATGAGTGTTTCATCAGAGAGTTTCTCGTCTGGGTGCGGATTGAGCGAACAATGGAACACCATCTTTTTTGTTCGGTGTTTCTCCGAGATAAGTGCTTGCATATCGGTAAATACTTCAGCCATCGTATAAGTTCCCTCTTTGTTTTGATACAAGCCTTGAGCAAGGAGAATGCTTGCTTCCCCTTTCTCCACCTTTTTGAAGTTGTAGCCCAATGCCCCTCCGAGGTTCTCCGTTGCTGAAATTTTTGCTATCATTTTTCTAACTAAATTCTCAATACTTCTTCTTTCTATAATCAATGGTTAGATTGATAGCCTGTTCTTGCAAGGCAATGATTTGAGCCGACAATTTCTCCAACTTCTCAAGCATAATCTGTGCAGTCTTTATGCTGTGATAGCTGTTGATGGCACGCACGGCTTGGTTATACAGCACGCCAATCTTATGGATTTGCGCCGTCAATTCTGAGAGCTTTCGGTAATATTCCACGGCAGATTTGTCCACCATAATCACTTTGAAACTCTCTCCAAGAATACGACCACGCACAAAATCCGACTTGGTCTGCGCCCCTGAACGCTGAAACAAATCAATCGCCCGTTGCTGGTCTTTGGGGTTGGGCAACCGTACATGCCAGTTGTCCCAACGGGGCTTTTCTGCTTGTTTTCGTTCTGAACCATGTTCCTTGTCCTTATTCATATCCTTTCTGTTTTCTTAATTACGACTTTGGAGTAATTCATCTCCCCTTCGGGGCAAGGGTCTTTGTGGTACAAACGGCGGTTTGTGTTACAAAGACACACCTTGCCAATATTAAGAGTTGATACGATTGAAGTATCCACCCTTTTGGGGTGTCTGCTTCGGGACGTTACCTCCATGTATTATTCTCGCCTGCAAAGTTACGGCAGATTTTCAAATATCTCATTATCAGAGATATTCACTCTTTTTCCTCGTATTTCCCTGCACTTCATCGCTGTAATAAAATCAGCAGAAATATCATTTATTTTGCAATCAGAACGAGCGAACAATGGTATGATAACACAAGCAAAAGATATATCATATTATCGCCTGCTTGCACCAAAGATGACAAGAAGGAACAATACATATTCATAACAATTTATTGTCATGACAAACTATTGTCAATACAACAAATTGTAAGAACTTGAAATCGTCCTTTTGGACTATCGCCCGAACCATACGCAGTCAGAGCAAACTGTCTGCTGATGACTCTTAATAATGAGAGAATATCCAAACATCAAATAGACAAATAATATGAACTAAGAAATTATCATTATGGAGAACAAAGAACAACGCCCCCTTTTTCTGGGCTTCTCTTCCCAAAAGGGAGGAGTGGGAAAAAGTACTCTTGCCGAAATCGTAAGCAGCATATTGTACTACGAACAAGGCATCAACCTCTTCGTGATGGACTGCGACCTGTCGCAAGACTCTTTCTACAAACTGAGGGAACGTGAGAAAAGTATCGTTCAGGAGAGCGAAGAACTTTCCAAATCCATGCAAGAGTACTTTCATCACCTTGGCAAAAAAGCATATAGAATTTACAAGTCCGCACCCAAGGAAGCCGTCAGGACTGCACGAAGTAAAATCGACGGAATCAGCAACGAGAAGTACCAGTTGGTTATATTTGATTTCCCGGGACATGCCGGAACAACCGAACTGATGGAACTGTCCCTTCAGATGGACTATATCCTTTCTCCGATTGAAGCCGATATTCAGTCGCTGGTTTCATGTCTGGCATACGCCAAGACTATCACGGAGATTGGAGTTTCGATGTCCGACTCCCGGATAAAGGACATTATCCTGTTCTGGAATAAGGTGGACAGAAGAGTAAGGAACATCATCATCGATGAATATACAAAGCTCATCGACGAATACGAACTCACGCTCCTGCCCGGCTATGTATATGCCACGCACCGCTTCTCTCACGAACTTTCCACATACGGACTGCGCGGAGTGTTCCGCTCTACCTATCAGCCTCCTGCAAGGGGATTACGAATGGGTACAGGGCTGGACGAACTCGTCAATGAGATAATTCAACGTCTCAAACTAAAAACGAAAACAGAAAATGGCAACGATTGAGGAAAGAAAGCAACAGCTGGAAAACAAACTGAAGAAAATGGCAGAGGACAATGTCGTGGTGAAACCTGTCACGATACCAAACTCCTTCGACCCTTCCGAGGATACTGAGTTCTCCCCTGCAGCATCAGGGGAGGAAGACAATAATTTAGAAGAGACGAAAGAAACGAAAACAGCAAAAGAAAAACCGGTAGATGAAATAGAAAGAGAGGAAACGGGGAACACGGAACAGAAACGGGAAAGGAAGCCGAGAATGGAAAAGCCCGGCGTGTCCTCCCTTTCCATAGAGGACTACCGTTCCCTGTACTTTCATCCCGTCCGCTCCCAAATGCGGACAGCCTTCTCCATTAATCTGGAAACGCTGCAGAACCTGCGCAACGTGTTGCAGGACTTGGGGGAGCGTGTTTCCATAGCCGCATATATAGACAACATTCTTAGGGAACACCTGCGTGAACATTTGGAATTGCTCAACAGTGCGGCAGCAAAACAAAGACGCAAGACAACAATAACACTATGATGGAAACAATACTTTTCAGTTTTATACTGATACTCATCATCATTTGGATAATGCTGGGTATCCTGTACTTCTATATGCGGTATGTATCTCCGTATGGCATCCTTATCAAGAAAAATAAAAAGGGCAATGAGCAGACTAAGGAGAATGAAGCGACGAAGGAAAAAGACGGACAAAAAGGAGAAGGAAAAGAAGATCAAGCCGAGTTTGTGCTGATTGGCAAAAGCCGTTCCATTTCCCCTATTATCCCACAAGTTCCCTCTGCTTCTTCATCTGAAAATTCAGAGCAGAATAGTAATAATTTTGCACCTCAGAACTCCGAAAAGAAAGAGGACATGAAGGAAGAGGACAACGAGATGGACGTTAATTTCGAGATGGAGCGAGTTGATGAGAATGAGGTCGCCCGTGAGGAATTAATTCTGCCCATTGAGTCCACATCAGACGAAACAGAGATGTCAGGGCAGTCCGTCCTCGCACGTGACTTAGTCCGCCTGCAAAAATGGGCAAAGAACTGTGAGGAGGCTGATGAGAAAGAAGTCAAAGAGACCATTCGGCAGCTTCAAGACTCAGATCTATTGGATAAGTACAAGGAGAACATCGCCAAGATGCAGGGTGAGCAAACTTCGCTATTGGAGAAAATCCGTAAAGCGGAAGAACAAAGCGAGCAACAAGCAATGTCGTTTTCTCAAAACTCAATACCGGCAGATTCAAGCGCTTCTGACACTTCATCCGATAATGACGACGACAAGCCTCTTTCATATTATCTGTAAACAATCAACGATGGAAGCGGGAAAAGAAAACGGCTCATTAACAGCTACAAGGTTTCCACATGAAAATGTGCCTCTCTTTCCCCTTCCTTTTAAGAACAAGCAATTTTATCACACTTAAAATTATAACATACAAATGAACAAAAAAATTACACTGATGATGCTCCTGCTGATGACTGCCACCATAGGAGCATACGCACAAGGCAATGGTATTGCCGGTATCAATGAAGCTACAAAAATGGTAACCTCCTACTTCGATCCCGGCACGAAACTCATTTATGCCGTAGGGGCGGTAGTGGGGTTGATTGGAGGCATTAAAGTGTACAACAAGTTCTCAAGTGGTGACCCCGATACGAGCAAGACCGCAGCCTCTTGGTTCGGTGCGTGTATCTTCCTCATCGTGGCTGCTACTATCTTGAGAAGTTTCTTCTTGTAAGGCGATGGCTGCATTTGAAATCAACAAAGGTGTAGGTCGGACGGTAGAGTTCAAGGGCTTGAAGGCGCAGTACCTCTTCCTCTTTGCAGGAGGCTTGCTGGCAGTCTTTATTCTTGTGGTCATTCTCTATCTCTGTGGAGTCAGCCAAGTTACCTGTCTTGTCATAGGTGTAGTGGGTGCCAGCCTTGTGGTATGGCAAACGTTCACCATGAATAGAAAGTACGGGCAATACGGACTGATGAAAAAGGGAGCAGTGCGTATGCACCCACGCTACCTTGTAAACCGCCGTACCGCCTTTCACCTTATCCGTAACCTTCAATCAAAAAAGCGAAGCAATGAGAAACAAAAGTAAGATAACAACTTTGGAATCGAAGTTTCCGCTACTCTCTGTAGAGCAGGGGTGCATAGTGAGCAAAGATGCAGACATCACGGTCGCATTCCGTGTGGAATTGCCCGAACTCTTTACCGTCACTTCTGCAGAGTATGAGGCGATGCACTCTGCCTGGCATAAGGCTATAAAAGTGCTACCCAATTACAGCATCGTGCACAAGCAGGACTGGTTCATCAAGGAGGACTATCAAGGAAAGCTCTCCGATGGCGGACTGAGTTTCCTTGCCCGTTCTTCTGAACGGCATTTCAACGAGCGTCCGTATCTCCACCACTCAGTCTATCTCTTCCTGACCAAGACCAACAAGCAGCGTATGGCACAGCAGAGCAATTTCTCTTCGCTCTGCCGTGGACATCTGCTACCAAAGGAGATTACCCACAAGGACGAGGTGATGAAGTTCATGGAAGCCGTAGACCAGTTCGAGCGTATCATCAACGATACCGAGCAGATAAGGATTGTCCGCATGACAGAAGAGGAATTGATAGGTACAAAGGAAAAAGGCGGTCTCTTGGACCGTTACTTCTCCCTTTCTGAAGAGGGACATGCTTCATTGGAGGACATCCGCTTGGGCGCAGACCTTGTGCGTGTGGGCGACAACCGCCTGTGCCTTCATACTCTTTCCGACACGGACGACCTGCCTACAACCGTCAGCACGGACAGCTGATATGAGCGGTTATCCACCGACAGAAGCGACTGCCGTCTTTCCTTTGCCTCACCCGTAGGGTTGATGCTACCCTGCAATCATATCTATAACCAGTACCTCTTCATCGAGGACAGCGATGTCAACTTGGAACGCTTCGAGAAGCAGGCAAGGAATATGCACTCGCTGGCACGCTACAGCCGTAGCAACCAAATCAACGAGGAGTGGATACAGGAGTATCTCAATATTGCTCACTCACAGGGGCTGACATCTATCCGTGCCCACTTCAACGTGCTGGCATGGAGTAGAGACAAGGAAGAACTTCGCCAGATCAAGAATGACGTGGGCTCTGCACTTGCTCTTATGGAATGCCATCCTCGCCACAACACCATTGATGCTGCAACGCTCTACTGGGCAGGCATTCCCGGCAATGCGGCAGACTTTCCCGCAGAAGAGTCATTTTATACTTTCATCGAGCCTGCCCTCTGTTTCTTTACGGCAGAGACAAACTACAAGGACTCGCTCTCTCCCTTCGGTATAAAGATGGCAGACCGCCTTTCAGGAAAACCTGTTCATCTGGACATATCGGACTTACCGATGAAAAAGGGAGTCATCACCAACCGTAACAAGTTTATCTTGGGTCCTTCGGGTAGTGGCAAGTCTTTCTTTACCAACCACATGGTACGTCAGTATTACGAGCAGGGGGCGCACGTCCTCTTGGTCGATACGGGTAACTCCTATCAAGGCTTGTGTGAACTTATCCACCGCAAGACTAAGAGCGAGGATGGTGTGTATTTCACCTATACCAATGAAAGTCCGATATCCTTCAACCCTTTCTATACGGATGATTATTTCTTTGATGTAGAGAAAAGGGAGAGTATCTGCACGCTACTGCTTACGCTTTGGAAAAGTGCTGATGAGCATATCACTAAGACCGAAGCTGGTGAACTTGGTTCTGCCGTAAACTCCTATATCGAGCTGATATGTGCTGACCACAGCGTTACGCCCTGTTTTAATACTTTCTATGAGTATCTGCGGGACGTGTACCGAAAGGATATGGAAAAGCGTGACATCAAGGTAACACTCTCGGACTTCAATATCAACAACCTCTTGACGACATTGAAGCAATACTACAAAGGTGGTCGATATGATTTCCTACTGAACTCGGACAAGAACATCGACCTACTCTCTAAACGCTTCATCGTCTTTGAGATTGACCAAGTGAAGGACAACAAAGATCTCTTTCCTGTGGTCACGATTATCATCATGGAAGCCTTCATCAACAAGATGCGCCGATTAAAGGGTATTCGCAAGATGATACTCATTGAGGAAGCATGGAAGGCGATTGCTTCGGCAAACATGGCAGATTACATCAAGTATCTTTATAAGACGGTGAGAAAGTATTTCGGGGAAGCCATTGTCGTAACGCAGGAGGTAGACGATATCATTCAGTCGCCCATAGTCAAGGAAAGTATTATCAACAACTCTGACTGCAAGATACTGCTTGACCAGCGCAAGTATATGACCAAGTTCGATGGCATACAGGCGATGCTCGGCCTTTCGGAAAAGGAAAAGAGCCAGATACTCTCCATCAATCAGAACAATGACCCGAACCGACTCTACAAGGAGGTTTGGATAGGCTTAGGCGGTATGCAGAGTGCTGTCTATGCCACAGAAGTGAGCATGGAGGAATACCTCACCTACACCACAGAGGAAACCGAGAAGGTGGAGGTGATGAACAGGGCAGCACAGCTTGGTGGTGATATCGAAACGGCTATCCGTCAGCTTGCCATAGAGAAAAGAAACAATAAAAAGAAATAAGTACAAACCATCAAAACTATAGTAACAATGAAAAAGTACATTTTCATGGCTCTCTTAGGATTGAGCCTTTCTGTTCCCAAAGCCCACGCACAGTGGGTAGTAACCGACCCTGGTAATTTTGCCGGCAACATCGTCAATTCGGTCAAGGAGATAGCCACCGCCTCCAAGACGGTGAAGAATACCCTTGACGGGTTCAAGGAGGTGGAGAAACTTTACAACGACACCAAGAAGTATTACGATGCACTCAAGAAGGTGAACAACTTGATTGGTGATGCCTATAAGGTCAAAGAGTGCATCCTGATGGTGGGCGACATCTCGGAGATTTACGTCACCTCGTATAAGAAGATGCTCTCTGACAAGAACTTCCGCCCCTCCGAGCTTGCTGCAATGGCTTCGGGCTATGCCAAACTCTTGGAGCAGAGTGGTGAGAGTCTCAAGGAACTAAAGTCCATCGTTAAGAGTAATGTCTTCTCGATGAACGACCACGAACGAATGCAGTCCATAGACCGCATCTATACTACGCTGAGGGAATACCGCTCGCTTGTATCGTACTACACAAGGAAGAACATTTCCGTGAGCTACGTGCGTGCAAGGGAGAAGAACAACCTTGCTTCTGTCAAAGCGCTCTATGGTAATACGGCAAGTAGGTATTGGTAAATCCACAGACAAAAAAAGAACTTGAAAAAACTTTCATAAAAAACTTTTGCTTATGGATTTTGCCAGTTTACATGATTTGCTTCATTCGACCTACGATGAGATGATGCCGCTCTGTGCCCAGATGACGGGCATTGCCAAAGGCATTGCAGGCTTGGGTGCGCTCTTTTATATTGCTCTTCGGGTATGGGCTTCCATTGCCCGTGCCGAGGCGATAGATGTTTTTCCACTTCTCCGACCTTTTGTCTTAGGCTTCTGCATTATGTTCTTCCCGACAGTCGTACTCGGTACGATGAATGCCGTTCTCTCGCCCGTAGTGCAGGGAACGGAGATGATGGTACACCAACAGGAGGGGAACCTTGCAGAGCTTACTGCCAAGCGAGACAAGTTGCAAGAGGAAGCCTACCTTAGAAATCCTGAAACAGCCTACCTTGTTTCCAACGAGAAGTTCGATGAGAAGATAGAGGAAATGGGCATCATCGGACCTGAAGATGCTGTGACGATAGCGGGTATGTATGCCGAGCGTGCTGCCTATCAGACCAAGCAGTGGATCATGAAGATGGTACACGACCTCTTAGAACTTCTGTTCCATGCTGCAGGACTTATCATCGACACACTGCGCACCTTCATACTCATCGTTCTTGCCATTCTCGGTCCGATAGTCTTCGGCATTGCTGTATGGGATGGTCTTGCAGGCTCACTTACGGCATGGTTCTCACGCTATATCTCTGTCTACCTGTGGCTGCCTGTCAGTTCTATTCTTACGGCACTGCTAACGAAAATACAGGTGCTGATGATAGAGAAGGATATCGAAGCACTCAGTGACCCTAACTACCTGCCTGATTCGGGGACGTGGTACTACATCGTCTTCTTCCTTATCGGTATTGTAGGCTACTTCTGTGTACCTACCGTGGCAGGCTGGATTATCGAAGCTGGAGGCGGTATCGGCTCATACGGTCGTAATGTCAACCAGACAGCACGGCATGGTGCGCAAGGTGCATATACCGGTGGCAAGGCTGCTATGGCAGGCGCAGGTGCTGCTGTGGGAAATGTCGGTGGACGTATCAAGGGAGCACTGCTCAAAGGAAAATAGAAATCAAGCAACTATGCTTAATTAATCAACAGATATAAAAGAAAAAAGAAATGGAATTCAAATCACTTGGTAATATCGAGACCTCATTCAGGCAGATAAGACTCTATGCCTTTGTCTTTGCCATCGTCTGCGTGGCGGTAAGCGGTTATGCTGTCTATGCCTCGTACAGCTTCGCAAAGGAGCAGAGGGAGAAAATCTATGTGCTTGATCAGGGTAAGTCGCTCATGCTTGCCCTCAGTCAGGATGCAAGCCGAAACCGTCCCGTGGAGGCAAGAGAACACGTGCGCCGCTTCCACGAACTGTTCTTCACCATTGCACCCGACAAGGATGCCATCGAAAAGAATATGGAGCGTGCTTTTGTGCTGTGTGACAAGTCGGCTTTCAACTATTACAAAGACTTGGCAGAGAAGGGCTATTATAACCGTGCCATATCGGGTAATGTCAATCAGCGCATAGAGGTGGACTCTATCCACTGCAACTTCAATACTTACCCTTATGCGGTAACGACTTATGCACGGGAGTTTATCGTCCGTCAGAGTAACGTTACAGAGCGCAGTCTCATTACGACCTGCACGTTGCAGAACTCAGTCCGTTCGGACAACAACCCGCAGGGCTTCCTGATGGAGAACTTCCTTGTCAAGGAGAACAGGGACATACAGACTTATAAACGATAAGGCTATGGCAAGGAAAAGAAACTTTTTACTCTCACGTCACTATCTGCGCTTTCACCTATGGCTCCGCCATCGTTGTGAAAGGCTCACGATAAGGCAGAGAAAGGAAATCGTCTATGGGCTGAGCTTCATCTATCTGCTCTGCTCACTTTGGATGATAGCGCAGCTTTTCCTTCCTCCAAAGAAGGAAAAACTACCCATCCCCACGGGAAAGCTGACGGACAGTCCGATACGGACGGACAGTACTTTACAAGAGTTACACGGCAATTTTTACCTACAACATCATCAAACAATCAAAGAAAATGGATAATAAACAGAAAGAACAAATGAAGAAAGGCTTGGTCTTCGGAGGATTAGGACTACTGTTTGCCCTTTCGATGTGGTTTATCTTCGCACCATCGGGCAAGGATAAGACTGCTGCGGAGCAGGGACTCAATGACAGCATCCCGCAGGCAACGACGGAAAAGCTCACCGAAAACAAGCTCAAAGCCTACGAATTAGGCGACAAGGCACACGAGGAAGAACAGACCCGTGAGGAGATGGGCAGACTATCGGACTATTTCGCACAGAACACTGCTCCATCAGAGGAGCAGCGTGCAGAGACAGCTGCTTCTACGGCAAAGATAGAAAACTCCATGCATCGCTATGAGGAGAATAATCGGCTCTTGAACTCTTTTTACGCTCCCGAACCACACGAGCAGGAGCGTGAAGCCTTGCGCTCGGAGATAGATAATCTAAAGAAAGAACTATCTCAAAAGGATAGTAAGGAGGACAATGAAGAGAAACGGCAGCTTGCACTGATGGAAAAGAGCTATCAAATGGCAGCGAAGTATCTCCCTAAAGCATCAACTCCACCTACCTTCAATAATGGTTTGACGGCTGGAAAGGAGAAGACGGAAGACACTGTAGGTGGCTCTGAAGCCGCTAAGGGCAAGATCATGCAGAATGAAAAGCCTGCAATGGAAGTTCTGCCAGAGCGTAGGCAGATAGTATCCTCGCTTGATCAGCCTATGAGCGATGTGTACTTTATGGAGGAATACGGCAAAAAGGCTCGCAATATGGGTTTTCATTCGCTTGCAAGCACGGCTGTACCTACAATGCGCAATACGCTGAAAGTCGTCGTGGACAGGACTACTGTTCTTAAAGAGGGTGACAATGTAGTCCTTCGTCTGCTTGAAACTGCCAAGGTACAGGGACTGCACATTCCACGACAGAGCCGACTCATAGCCGTCGCTAAGATTGAGGGTAACCGTATGCACCTGCTTATCAAAAGTATAGAGGTGGACGGCCATATCATAGCTGTCAAGCTCTCGGCATATGACACAGACGGACAGGAGGGCGTGTATATACCAGGTTCGGAGGACATCAATGCGCTTAAGGAAGTTGGGGCGAACATCGGTGGTTCAATGGGCACATCCTTTACCTTCGCTTCCTCTGCCAAAGACCAAATTATCTCAGAGGCTGCACGTGGTGTGATGCAGGGTGCAAGTCAGCTGCTTCAGAAGAAACTGCGTACTATCAAGGTAACGCTCAAGGGTGGCTACCGCCTTTTCTTGGTTCAGTCCAAATAAAACAATCGAAAATGATAAGTAAAAAATAACATCAAATCAAAAAGAACAATGAAGAAAATTATTTTATCAATGGCTATGCTTGCCATGGTGGGAGCAACAGCCACTGCACAGGAAAACAATGATGGTCTGACACCAAACCGTCCACTTACTTCGGGAGAGCTGTTTCAAGGTATGAGCCGTGCCATACCAACGGGACGTGTCGTACTGCCGTATGGTCTTGACGTTACCTTTGACAAGACCGTGCATCTTATCTTCCCTTCTGCCATCCGCTATGTAGACTTAGGTTCACAGAACATCATCGCAGGAAAGGCGGAGGATGCAGAGAACGTACTACGTGTAAAGGCTTCAGTGAAGGACTTTGAGACGGAAACCAATATGAGTGTCATCTGTGAGGACGGCTCTTTCTATGCTTTCAACGTGAAGTATGCCGATGAGCCGGAGAAGCTCAGCATTGAGATGAAGGATTTTCTCTCTACAACAGAAGGTAGACTGCCGAGCAACCGCTCTGATATTTACTTTAAGGAACTCGGTAACGAGTCGCCCGTATTAGTAAAACTGATGATGCAGACTATCTATCAGAACGACAAGCGTACCATCAAACATATCGGTGCACAGCAGTTCGGCATGAAGTTCCTGCTCCGTGGTTTGTATGCCCATAACGGCTTGCTGTATTTCCACACTCGAATGGAAAACGGTACAAACATGCCGTACTCGGTGGATTTTATCACCTTTAAGGTTGTAGATAAGAAGATGGCAAAGCGTACCGCTATGCAAGAACAGCTATTACAGCCACTTCGTGCCTATCATCAGGTGATGCAGGTAAAGGGCATGGGTAGTGAACACACTGTGTTTGCACTCGAGCAGTTTTCTCTTGCAGAAGACAAGCAGCTTGAAGTGACACTCTATGAGAGAAATGGCGGTCGTACGCTGACCTTTTATGTAACGACGGAAGATCTGCAGTTGGCAAAGAAGATTGATAACCTCAAACTGAAATGGTAGACATTATGAAGAAGATAATCATTTTATCGGTTTGTGCAGCGGTGGCAATGGCTTTTAGCTTGCCAACGCAGGCACAGCGACTGATACCCAAGCAAAGGGGAATAGAGATCGTAGGGAGTGTTCCACTTATTAAGGGTGAAAAGTTCCTTGCAGCTGACAATTTCGGTATAGGAGCATCACTCACCCGATATCTGAGTCGTGAGAATTATGCCTTTGTTATGGCAGAGTATGAACAGCAGAATATGCCGTACAGAAGTTATAACGTAAAACTCAAGGATGCTCTCTTGCAGGTGGCCTATATGCACCCTATTCTCTCCGACAGAGGTAAGAACGTGTTTCTCTATGGTGGTATATCCGCTTTGGGTGGCTACGAGCAACTGAATGAGGACAAAAGGCTGCTGCCCGATGGGGCAACACTGCTCGACCGTTCCCGCTTTGTCTATGGCGGTGCCGTGCATGGTTCGGTAGAAGTGTTCCTAACGGACAGGGTTCTCTTTCTTGTAAAGGCACAGGGACGTTTCCTCTTTGGAACGGACGTGCATCGTTTTCGTCCGGCTGTTTCTGCAGGACTAAGGTTTAACTTTTAAGTAGAAGAAAAGATGAAGAAGATATTGAATACGATTTGGGTAATGGGTGTGCTGACCTTTGCCGTGTTTTGCCTATCTGCTTGTGATAGGAATTTGGATGTTCAGCAGTCTTATCCGTTTACGGTGGAGACAATGCCGGTTCAGAAGGACATCATAAGGGGGCAGACGGCAGAGATACGCTGCACGCTGAAGCGAGGTGGTGAGTTTGCCGACACTCGCTATACGATACGTTATTTCCAGTCTGATGGCAAGGGCTTGCTAAGAAATGACAACGGCACTGTCTTCAAGCCTAACGACCGCTATCCGCTTACAAAGGACGTGTTTCGCTTATACTACACTTCGCTGTCATCTGACCGCCAGACGATTGATGTATATGTGGAGGATAGTTTCGGGAAAGTTCAGCAGCTAACCTTTAGTTTCAACAACGAGCGAGAAGAGGGCAAGGATAAGCCTGCATCTTCTCGCCACTAAGAACGTAATTGATGCGAACGATAAATGCTTTCATTTTACTTTGTGTATTCTGCCTGTTCTGTCAGCCGACCCTTGCCCAGCGCAGGGTGCGGCTGGCAGACTTGCCACCTTTTGAGCGTGCGGTAGTTGTTGTGAAATACTTTGAGGGACTCCATAATAAGCCGAAGGATTTTCCTTATGTAGGATATGGTCATCAGTTGCAACCAGGAGAGCACTTCACAGCGGATATGACAGAACGGCAGGCGGACTCACTGCTCCGTGCCGACCTTTGGAAATGCTTTGAACACTTCAAAGGGTATGGTAAAGATGCGCTGCTACTTACATTGCTTGCCTATAATGTGGGTGTGGGGCGATTGCTCGGTTATGGCAAGCACCCCAAGAGTAAGTTACTGCGAAAGATAGAAGCTGGAGACAGAAACTTCTATCGGGAGTATGTTTCGTTCTGCCGATATAAGGGAAAAGTTTTGAGTGGGTTAGTCAAACGGAGAAAGGTTGAGTTTGCGCTGTTTTATATCCCATAAGAGGTTAGTTCCTGCTATAAGAAATTTGGATACTCTTGAAAAAAAGAGTGTATGGCATTTCTCATCCTGTTATAATATGCCTCTTCTCCTCCGCTAACGGGATATGATGGGTGATATGAGTTTACTATAATGAAATGATGCTTTTCCGAGAAATATATCCATTCGTCATCTCCATCTCCAAAAGCTTTTATGTCTGGATATAATTCTCTCAAGAGATCTATCCCACAGCGGCGGGTGCAATCTAAGTAAATAGAGGCATCCTTGTATATAACCAATTGTTTCTGTAACAGACTGCGAAATTTATCGACATATAGAGCCAAAAGACCATTATCAATAGAACTACCCCCAGGAACTTTTTTGAGGTTCACTCTTACCCAGGGTTTAGTTTCAAAACATTCTTGAGCAATTTCAATATCAGGAAAATTAGGAATATTCCCCTTATTATCCATATTCAATAGAGCATATACCCATCTACGTAAGTTTCTATAGAATATATGATTGGATGGTGTTGGCTCTTCAACTCCATTCTTGCGAGCATGCTCTTCTCTAATATCCCATGCTTTTTCATCGTTAAGCTCTTTGGTAAGGACAACTAACCCTCGTTTTCGATTACAATACTGATACCATTTCTCTTCTTCATCACCACAATCTCTGCCCCAGCAATCGTTGGTATAGTAAAAATCTCCCAAATAGTGCAACCCATCTGGAGAGATTTCGCTATTATTACCTAAAAGTGCTTGATATTCTTTGAAGATAAGTTCTTCTTGTTTATGTATAGTCTCCATTGATACAAATTATTATTACATCTGCAAAGGTATTTATTTTTTAGTATTAAGTTTTAACTTCCTGCGACTTTCTTTTGCTTCTTTTCTTTGGTCGCCTACTTGTTCAAAGAGAAAGAAAAGAAGCCACGCAAATTTTCGATTTGCGTGGCTCTTAGTTTTATTAAAGGTACTATTTCTACACTTTCGTTATTCTGTCTATCCTTTTATTGGGATGTCTGTCAAATGCCCAGTTTATTTCATTATCGGGCAAAGTGCTGTGAATGCTGCCACCCATAACCAACCCACAATTTTGCAGGACTTTTTGCCGTGCGTCTTCTTTGCTCTCCGCAACCACATCAAACACTCCATCGAAGATGTATTGCGTCCGAACTCTGTAAACTTTCTTCTTCATAATCTTAAAATTCAACCTTTAATAACCTGTATTCCTTTGGCTCTCCATTGGATAATCTGCGGTGTTTAAGCCAAAAATGATGTGCGCCATAGCCGTATGCAAAGAACTTGTCAAGCTCTGTTTCTTCGGCTATTTTGTTGATAGCCGACCTTAACTCCTCTTTGTTGTCGGATAGGGTTATCTCATTAATCACCCTAATGAGAATATGCGGTATCTCATCCGCATAGTCGTAGATAATGTTTTCAATCTCTGTCTTCATATCTCTGATAATTTAATGGTTCATACTTTATGCTGTCGCTTTCATTCTTCGGCTTATAAGACCTCGATTGGCATTGACAAGGTTTACTATTTGCTCGTGATATTCCGTATTCTTGTTGCATACCCCACGACTTTGCACCACTTCCAAAGTTCGTAAAGACATTTCAATGGTTTCTATTCGCTTGCCATCAATGGTAGCCGAAAGGATAAGGGAGTCCTCCTTGAGGTAGTATGCATTAGAAAATACGCAATGGTGCATTGATACACCTTCTTCCAAATGCTCCTGCACGCTCTCCAATACGTGGACTTGGATAGTGCCGTCCGTGAAACAGATACCGAAAAATTTGGATTTGAGTTCCTTGAAACGTTTTTCGTCTTCCATTGCCTTCTGCTGCTTCTGTCTAATCTCCTCCCTTTCACGCTGTCTGAGAAGTTCTTCGTGTTTGCGGTCGTGTTCACCTTTAAGGTTTGTTGGGCATAAATATTTTGGATTATGAATATCCTTTCCTAATCTTCTAAGTGTATCTACATAATCACTCCAAAGAGAAATGTCTGCTATCTCATAGCCGTTACGAACTGCAATCTTGTAGGGCTGCCATAGTTCCTCAAAAGTCCTCTTGTTGCCAAGAAAGTAACGTAAATGTTCTGTGCGACCTGCTTTTAACAATGTTTCCACTCGGCTGTCTGTAAGCAATGCAGGAATAAGCAGGATAGGCACGATGCCATAGAAATTATCCTTAAAACCATTTCTCTGAAGTATTTTTGTAACCTTGAACTTCGGATATATGGGTGAGTAGGCAATATGCTGATAGGCTTCATTATCGTTGCGTATCGCCATAGGACTATAATAGGAAAAGGTATCAACATAGTGTCCCAAAACCCTCTGTATGGCAACCATAGCTTTTCGTCCCTGCATATTCCACCAATATTGCCCAATCTCTATTATGGAAGTCTGTGCTTTGTAACCTTTCTCCATACCCACGATAAGTAGGAACATACGTAATACTTGAAACTCTCCACAAGTAGTAAGTATGGTGAAATACTGCTTCTGCTGCAACTTGCGCTCAAAGGTTTCCCTGACCAGCAACTTTGCCCTGCAATGGGGGCAGGTGCAAGTGTCCTTCGGCTTATCCATTGTCCAACTATGCCCACAATCCATACAAGTGGTGCGACCTTTTGGCAAGCGGTAGGCGAAGTGGTCAATACACTCACGGAATGCCCACTTACTTTGTGTCTTGGTTATCGGGCGAAGATGCTTGCTTTGTTCCAAAACTGCCTTTTCAAATTTGTTTCTCGGTTTCATAGGCTTAAAAATCAAATAGTGATGGTTGTACTTGGGTTGCTACATTCTCGGTCTTTTTCACTCGTGCGTTACGGCTCTGTAACTTGGCAAGTTCCTCACGCTGATATTGCTTAATGGCTTCCTGTCTTGCTTTGGCTTTTTCTTCCTCTGTGAGTTCCACAACGTGATTGACGGCTACTTGGCAAGAAACAGCCTTACCCACCTCTATATCGTCCTCATCGTAGTAGTGAACAGCCATAGAGAAAATTTCATCATCATCAAAGCCATTGCAACCGCTTTTCTGCACTTCATTAAGAATGTAGGTGATGCACTCCTCGATATTCTTGTTAGGTTTCATCAAGTTAGGGGCAAACAATGGGTCTGCCATAGCACGCTGATTGAGATACTCGGCTATTGTCCGTGTAAAATGTTCTGTACCTTTCATATTGCTTAGTATTTTGGGATTTCTACTATCTGATTGATGCGCTCATATAGGTAGGCTCTTAGGCTTGTTCTGTCGGGTGCGTAATACTCTGTCCATTGTCCGTACTGATTGACAAGGTATTTCTTCAGCACATCGAAGAAGTCAAAGCGATAGCCTTGTAGGGGAACGGCAGTACGGAAGTAGGTATTAGAGTTCACCGCTTCACATAGCCAATTCTTTTCCTCACGGCTCATCATTTCGCCACGATAGAGTTTCATACGCAGGAGATATACTTTGCTATTACAAAGGCTCTCCAACGGGGGAACGTCCCATTGTACAAACTTAATTGCCAACACTTGCTCACTTTTTTCAGCCGTAGGGTTAATGCGGTAATGAGAGGAGGAGCTATATCCTTTTCTGTTCATCGAAGATGTTGTATTTACTTTTTGCTTATCCATAGCGACATTTTTTTTATGCGTCCAAAGATCGGAGTATGCTGATTCCTTTTTGTAGCAAAATAGAGGTAGCGGGGCAGGCTTACACAAGGTTTTGTCGGAAAATACTACCCGTAGGTGTGGAGATTTTCCAGACAAACCAAGCGGCACAGACCTTTTGAAAGCCACATGCCCCGTACTACCTTTGCGGATAAAAAGGGAACAGCATCCGTCTTCTTGTCATCGCATATCGTGGAGCATTGGAAAAGAAGCAAAAGTGCAACGCTCGTAGTGGGAAATAGAAAAGGTGGCTATCTCAAAATGCGAGATAACCACCTAATGAAATAACATGAAAGAGCTGTGCTTCTCAAAGCACGCATAGCAGAATGGCACAGAGAATTGCCAACCAAAAGAGAATGCTCAGCAGCGTAAATGTTATTTTCAGAACTATCCGGACTATAAAGCGTAGTATCAGAAAACCTGCAATGACAGAGACGACAGTTACGACTTGCGGCGTAACAATCTTTGAGATAAGCCAAATGATACCGATAACGACGGAAAGCAGGATATCGAGTTCGATGAAGCGTGTCCAACCGAAGCGGCGGACTTGCTTGGGAGAAATCGGCTGCTGCTTGATATTATCGGTTTTGTTTGATGCGTCTGCCTTGATGAAGGCAGGTGTGTGGACATCTTGATTCATGATAAATGTATTCATATCGGAGCTTTTAATAGTTTCAAGAGCAATAACAAGATGCGCAGGCTACACAAAGACAAGTGTTTGTACAAACTCTTGGCGTGTGGAGCGGAGCGTTTATCTTGGCTCTTGACACTACAAAAGCTCCCGATGGTGTTACATCAAGTCATGTTCTCGCTATTGACTGTTGGTAGGCTATTAACCTCGATGATCAGAACGATTGTCCCTGTCAGTTCGGTGTAGAGTTTCTCATACTCTGGACTTGCACCAAAGTCGTCCGTCAGTTCATACTTGTCGAAAACGCTTTGCACAGCTTTGTTCTTCAGAAGCATTGGTGTTAGTCTTTCAGGAAGAGGAGAAGGGAGTTCTTTCTCGAACTCATTCTCTAAGACAGATACAAGCGTGTCATACTTGGAAAAGTGCAAACCTTGGTATAAGACTTCACTTGCCATTGTCTCAGCTTCGGGATGCGAGAAGCCTTGTGCCACAGCATCGCAGTAGGAGGTAAGTGCTTCGTCGGCTCTTGCCGTTATGAATGGTTTGTCACTCAGCATTTCGGGGAAATGCTCACTGAGATAATTCTCTAATTTCAAACGGAAGTAAGATAGTTCTTTCTTTGTTTCCATAATCGTCTATTATTTTAGGGTTATACATTAATATATTATATGCCCATGGCTGTATTAAACTTACTGAGCTTTCCAGCCAGTTCTTCCATGTCACGTTCAACTTTCTTGTTTGTTATTCGTGCATAAATCTGAGTTATTCTGATATTTGTATGTCCAAGCATCTTTGATACAGACTCCATTGGTACCCCTTTGGATATAGACATAGTGGCGAAAGTATGCCTTGCCATGTGGAAGGTCAGATTCTTTTTTATGCCACAAAGGTCGGCAATTTCTTTCAAATATGAGTTGATACGCTGGTTGCTCATCATAGGAAAGACTTTCCCCCCTTTTCTATTGATGTCGTAGTACTTTCTTATAATGGCAAGTGGAATGTCCAGTAACATGACGTTTTCATCTACGCTTGTCTTGTATCTCTTGGTGATAAGCCATTGTCTGTCTTCTACGGTAACAATTTTATCGTAGGTAAGATTATATACGTCAATGTAGGCTAATCCCGTGAAGCAGGAAAAAATAAAAATATTCTTTACTAACTCCAGCCGTTCTATGTCAAAGTGCTTCTTCATAATACGGAGTACCTCTTCTTCTGTGAGGTAGCCACGATCTACCAATTCATAGCGCAGCTTGTGATTCGCAAATGGATCATGCATGATAAGTCCTCTGTTTCTCGCATAGTTCACGACCGTTTTTAGGTTTCTCAATTTCTTGGTGGTTGTGTTATGCACACCACCTACAACAGATGTAAGGTATAATTCGAAGTCCTGAACAACGGCACTTGTCAGTTCTGTCAGTCCAATATCCTTGCGATGATACTTTGCTTGTAGGAAATGCTGAAAGTTCTGCCTCACCACCTTATACTTATAAAAAGTACACTTAGTTAATGTCTTGCCAACTTGTTGTGTGATGGAGTCTATGTACTTATCAAAGACTGGCAGAAAAGTTGTATATTCTTTGTCTGTACCAAGGAATACTGACCTGATAAGGTCTATGGAAAGTTCTTCTGATGTTTCATATTTCCTGTAAATCTGCATCAGTGTTGTTGTCAGTGCATCTATAGAAGCATTAATGGAGAGTGCTTCTGCTGTTCTGCCAATCATTCTGCTGGTTTTGTTACTCCACTTGGATTTATCCACAAAAATTTTAGTGGATCCAAGATTTGCCTTTTCGCCACCGAGATATATTCGGAGCATTACAGGTGATTTTCCTTCTTTGTTCTCATAGTTGGAACGTAGGTAGTAGGATACCTTGAAAGTTGTTTTCATAACGCATCATTTTAGTGTAGCTTTTTGGCTACAAAGTTCGACATAAGTTCTTGAAAACGAAAGTTTTGCATGCCGTCAATTTGATAGTCATTTTCCATTCATTGCTACATTTTTTTGAGAGCCTGCTTTTGTGTAGCAATTTCTGTAGCAGAAAATGACCGAATGATGACTATCAAAAGGTATAGTTTGGCAGTCAAACGGATATGGATAAAAAACAAAAAATCGCTGTAAAACCTTGATTTTACAGCGATTATCCTTGTTTTGAAGGCTAAAATGACGCGTTGTTTGACGTCCTTTTGAAACCTATTTGTGGACCAGCCTGGGCTTGAACCAGGGACCTCCAGATTATGAGTCTGTTGCTCTAACCAACTGAGCTACAAGTCCTGAATTTCGTGAATTCGGCTGCAAAGGTAATCAATTAAATGGAAAAAGGAGAATAGATGATAAAGAAATTTAATGTTTTAACACATTTTGAGTGAGTCGAGGTCGGTTTATGACCGATTTGGTGTATCTTTGCATAAACGTAGAACGATTTTGGAGGGCATGGTTCTTTATTGCTTTCATGATTTCGTAGTAGGAACGAGAATGTCGTTTAGATGGATTTACCATTAGGCGATTATATAAGATAAAAAGGATTGAACATTATATATATAAATAAAGGTGAGGCACGAGAGATGCCTGAATTGGTGGCTACCATCGGCTTCTTTGATGGCGTACACCGTGGTCATCGTTTTCTGATAGACCGTGTCATAGAGGAGGCACAACGGTCGGGAATGTCGTCAGCAGTAATCACCTTCGACCGACACCCACGTGAGGTGTTACAGACTGATTATCAGCCTGATTTGCTGTCGACGCTCGACGAGAAACTGCTGTTGCTCTCCAAGACGCATGTCGACAATACTGTTGTATTGCACTTCGATGCTTCTTTAGCCGCACTCACGGCCCATGACTTTATGCGAGACGTCCTACAAGGCGAGTTAAAGGTAAGAAAACTCATCATAGGGTACGACAATCGTTTCGGACACAACCGTTCGGAATGTTTTGACGACTATGTGCGCTATGGTAAGGAGTTAGGGATTGAGGTCATCCGTGCCGATGCCTTCCTGCCTGACGACGTTCGTGTAAGCTCTTCAGTCATAAGGACTTGCCTCCGAGAGGGTAGGGTTGAGGAGGCTAATCGCCTATTGGGATATGATTACACGATAGAGAGTCGCATCGTCAGTGGCTATCAGAACGGGCGTAAGATGGGTTTTCCAACCGCCAATCTCGATGTGACACGTTGCCAGCAGCTCCTCCCTGCGTCGGGCGTTTATGCCGTTTTGGTGCGTTTGAAGGATTCTGTTGGTTGGAAGCGAGGGATGATGAACATAGGACATCGCCCCACCTTCAACGGCACAACCACCTCGATGGAGGTCAACCTCTTCAACTTCTCTGGCGATCTCTATGGTCAGGAACTCCTCGTCAGTTTTATTAGTAAGATAAGAGACGAGCGTAAGTTCGATTCTATCGACGCCTTAGCCGAACAGTTGCAGCACGATAAAGTTCAGATTAACAAGCTCTTCGATACGTCTTATCATATCGACGACAACCTCATTAATATCCAATAAGATAATGCAAAAGAATACTAAAAACGTGTGGAGCGCAGTATTATATATCATACTGTTTATATCACTTTTCATCTTTATTCAGTCTATCTCTTTGTTAGGAAGCGGCTATGTTTTCAATTTGCTAAGCGGTAATGGAAAAGTTCATAGCGTCATTCCTAATAATTCTGGAGAGTGTATTGCAGTGTCAGCAGTCCTAAGTAGTTTTATGACAATTGTCCTTTTCGTTGCAATGCGATGGGCACCTGTCTCCCGCAACTATCTTAGGAGCCGTCCTTGGGGCGTCTTCGTCTGGGCCGCGCTATTAGCTTTAGGTTCCATCCTCCCGACGGAGTACCTTGTAGAAAAGATTAATCTGACCATGCCAGACACCACGAGAATGATGTTCGAAGATGTCATGAAGGTCTCTTGGGGTTATGTAGCCATAGGTTTGATGGTACCGATAGCCGAAGAGATAGTCTTTCGTGGTGCCATACAGCACACGCTGCAAGTGGCGTTAGGCAAGCGTTATCCTTGGATAGCCATCGTCATCTCAGCTTTGATCTTTGGTTTTATTCATCTCAATAAAGCGCAGGGTGTCCACGCCTTTGTGATAGGTTTGCTCTTAGGATGGATGTATTACCGTACAGGCAGCATACTCCCAGGACTCGTTTTCCACTGGGTCAACAACAGTGTAGCCTATCTCATGTTTAACTTACTACCAGAGATGAACGATGGAAAGCTCATCGATTTATTCCATGGCGACGACCGAATGATGTATGGAGGACTGTTTTTCTCACTCTGCATCTTCGTTCCTTCGTTGTTGCAGTTGATGAGGCGGATGACAAGCGGACAGCGATAAGCCTCCACGTGCTTGTCTTTATGTAAACATTTTTCGTCCCTCACGGACGTAACACATGCCCTTCTTGCATATAGAAGAGGCCTTTCAACATTCCAAAACATGCCCTTCTTGCATGTAGAAGACGCCCTTCTTGAAGCAAGAAGGGCGTCTTCTTTATTGCTATTCGTAACACTTTGATTTCTTGTGGGTTATCCGCTCGGTTTGAGTGGTTGCCATGCTCTTGTTTAGAGGGCGTTTAGCTTGATTTTATGTAATGTTTTTTTTCTCACAGAAAAGCACAGATGAACAGAACACACAAAGTTTCATAGAGGCCTTGCGGCCGGCAGATAGCACAGAGCGTTACATCTATCATTGGCAGTAACGCTCTGTGTTCTCTGTATGCCGGAGGCGTTCTGTGGGATCGAAACTGTGCGCAAAAAGGTTCTGTTAAATCTGTGAGTTCTGTGAGAGAAAAACCTCCCCAGCGAGTTGTTTGTGTGTCATCTCATAGAGTGGGTGCGTTCTATTTCTCACAGAATTACACAGAAGAACAGAACACACAAAGTCACACGGAGACATTAAGTCAACCGATATCACAGAACCTTACAGCCAAGATTAGCTATAACGTTCTGTGAATTCTGTATGCCGGAGGCGTTCTGTGGGCTCGAAATGTTGGTGGAAAAGTTCTGTTAAATCTGTGAGTTCTGTGAGAGATAATATGCCCCAGCGTAAGAGATAAAACTCCCCATGCCTCATGCATGCAGCCCAATAGGGGTAACCTCACATACTACGCCCCTCCCTGCGGGGAAGGGGCCGGGGGAGGGGCCGGCTGGTTACTTTTTTACCTCACCCCTCCCAACACACAAATCGACCATTACACAGACTGATGTAAGTCGTGTAATGGTCGATGGATAACGCTTGTTAGGGCAGCAGAACGTGTACTTTTAGGGCTTTTTAAGTCCCACCAAGTAAACGCAGATGGCCCTTACAATCAATTACTTAGAGGTTGTTTAGTTGATTACATATTGTCGCACTCCTCATTCTCGTGCACAGGAATCTTAGCTTCCTTAGTTGTTTTCTCAGCTTTATAACCAAACTTTTCAAAGTACTTCTTAATCTGCTCCTCGTTAGTCTTCTGTGCATCGTAAGTAACATAGACCTTCTGTTCGTTTACATCAGTCTTGATCTCCTTCACACCCTTAGCGAATCTGAGGTTGTTCTTGACCTTAGCTTCACAGTTAGCACAGTGCATCTGTGGTGTTGTCGTGTAGATAACGGTCTTAAGATTCTTAGCAGTTGCGATCATGGCAGTCATGACCAACAACATTGTGAAAATAGTTTTCTTCATATCCGAATTGTTTTTATGTATTAATAATATGTGTTTTGATATCCTTATTGTTGATGTTTTCCGAGATTGAGACGAATGCCCACGTATGCCATAGCACCCTGAATAGGTCCGTAGACCATTGTTGGCTCAAAGCTGTTATCCCATGGGTTTTGATAGCCAATGATAGGGTTTTTCTGTTTGAAGTTCGTAAGGTTCTCTCCACCGAGGTAGAGTGAGAAATTACGGAAATATCTTGTTATCTGTGCGTTAACCTGTCCGTAAGCCTTATAGTTGCGTTCCCAAGAGAGGTTACCAGTAGCGAGAGTGTAAGGCTCAGGCATACGTCCGCCACCATTCAAGGCCAAGGTAGCATCAAACTGCCACAGACCTAATGGCGTCTTATAGCTTGCTGTGAGCAGTCCCTTGTATCTACTCTGCAGCGGCTTCCACATCAGTCTACCGCCGTAGGTGGTCTTCACGAGGTTATAACGGTAGGCTGCTGTCAGTTCAAGGCCCTTGAAGAGCGGATAAGACGCATCAATCTGGAACGTATGCGAGTAGCTCTTACCATTGAGATTGGTAACATGAATCTCCTGCGGGTTCGTATCGTAGTCGATAACCGTCTGTGAAAGGAAATCGGTGTAATAGTACTCTGCGTTCAACTTCAGCATCTTCTGTGCGATAGGGATGAGGAAAGCGAAGCTTGCCCCATAGTTCCATGCCGCCTCCTGATTGAGCTTGTCGATGATAAGACGTCTACCAGAAGCCATGAGATAGTTGTTCTCAGCCAGTGCGTGAGGACTCCTGTAGCCTTTACCAGCCGATAGACGAAGGGTGAGGAAATCGGTCGGAACCCACTTTAAGTGAAACCTTGGAGTGGCGAAGGTGCCGTAGACATTACTATGGTCGATGCGTAATCCTGCCATAGCGATGAGCTTATTATGCAGGTTATAAGTGTATTGCACGTATGCGCCAGGTGTTGTCTCGCTCTCAATACCCCGTGTGAGCGGGTAGAGATTACCGTAGTTAGCAGGCACAGCAGAGGTTGGCAGGGTCAGACTCTGGTGCAGGTAGTCATGGTTAAGACTCAGTCCAGCAGAGAGGTTATGCTCATCAGTGAAATTAGTCTCAAAGATCAACGATGCGTAAGCAGTCTTTTCATTGACGTAATAGTCCTTGATACCATACGAAGCGTTCTGCTGGTGCATAGAAACATTCCCCATTAAGGCAATGTTCGTACCGTGTGCTGGGTCTAAGATAAAGGCATTCTTCATGTAAGCCTCATATCTGTTCGTACCGATATTGATGCGATAAGGCGTCATACCTGCCGTCATAGAGCCATGATGGTCGACCTGTCCGCTTGTGCGATCTTCCTTTAATAGCGACAAGCCAGCGTGCAACATGTAGCTACCCGACTTCCAATACCATCGGTTCTGAAGGTTATATTGCCTTACACGAGGGTCGTCTTGGAAGCCATCCCCATTACCATCATGCTTGCTCCAGTTGTTCTCGAAGTGGGCAAGAATCCCCGTACTAAGGTTCTTATTACCGTTGATATGGATGTTACCATCGGCATTTGCCTCGAATTTACCCATCGTACTACCATAGAGATTGAGCGTTACTCCCTCCGGATCTTCGGGCTTTAAGTATTCAACATTAATCTGTCCGGCCATTGCTTCATAGCCGTTTTTGACAGAGGAGTTGCCCTTACTGACCTGAAGACTCTTCATCCAGCTACCCGGAACATAGCCGAGACCGTAGGGGAGGGCCGCTCCACGGAAGTTAGGAAGGTTCTCTGTAAGCATCTGAACATACGTACCACTGAGTCCAAGAAGCTTCACCTGCTTTGCACCAGTGGCCGCATCAGAGTAGTTAACATCGACTGCTGGGTTGTTTACGAAGCTCTCACCAAGGTTGCAGCAAGCGGCTTTGAAGAGTTCATCTCGTAGGATGTCTTTCCCGTTGATAGCACCTGCGAGCGATCTCACTGATGCCCTTCTTGCGGTGACAGTCACGTCAGAGAGTGTCTGATCTTTAAGTGTTGCGGTAGAGTCAGGGGCAGTCTGCTGTGCTGCAGCTGGTAGGACAGACAATAGGGTCAGTCCTGCTAAATATATAATCTTATTCATTATTGTTTGATTACTTGATGTTTTAGAATTTGTGAATAGATGGGCAATATCAGTATATGGCGTAGACTGATACGGCCTTAGCACCTGTAATCACTTGAGATACAGGTAATAAGAATCCTCTGTCACCCCATTCTGCGGGCAACAGACACATCAAGAAATCAAATTAAAAGCGTGGTGAGGATACGAAGATATTGTCGTGGCGGACTATGCCAAAGCAACGACAACACCCTCTCTGGTGCCTTTGTCAGAACGGGCAAAGGCAGAAGCTGATTGCAGCTAACCATCTGTGGGAGAAGAGACAACTGTAAGGGTTGGAGCTTAAAGAAGCTACTCTGTGCCGTATTCGTAGGCGATAGCGTCTTTACAGTATACTTCATGCAATGGTCGGCCTTGCTCTCATTGCAGTGTCTCTTAGTCTCCGTCTTGGCAACAGACACATTCCCTGTATGCTCGCACACCATTACCATGATGCCCGAACCAATCCAAAGTATCATGACAGATAGCAGGATTGAGAGTGATATGTTGGCCAATTTCTTCATAAATAGGCTGCAAAGATAGAAATAATCATTAACTTTGCAAAGTTTTTAAAGGTTTTTTTAATGTTTAGTACGAGCCGTCAGAGGCGAATAAAGTATGTAGGAACTGGTATTTTACTTACTCTCCTATTTATATATATCATCTTTCGTTGTCTGCCTCCTTCAGTGGAAGAGGTAGATAAATGCGGTGTATCCGTTAGTCAAGAGACGTATTATGCTGTCGAAGCTAACGGCAAGACCGTGGCCTACTTTGCCGATTATGCTGACTCATCATTTGTCAGTGGCTCGGTGAACAAGGACTCTATCCCAACACGTAGCGTCCGACAACAAGGTTATTGGGTCAACCGTTGGCCCCTCATACCGTCTTGTCGGGGTCGTATCCTTATCCGATGGGACTATCGACCATCAACGATAGTCAACTTGAAGGGCGTCGGCGTGCAGCAACTCCTGCGTCAGACGGTGGCAAAGATGGACGGAGAGTTAGACGGACTACAGACCAAACGCAACGAGATGGGCTATTATCTGCGTGTTCATAGTGTGCAGGATTATGGCTACAACAAGGTTGCCGACTATAATGCGGAGGTCGTACATGCGATGGACTCACTACGAAGAATTATCAAAGTGTTAGACTCCACGCTCGCTACCTCAGCCCGTCTGCGTATTCTTCAGCTCAATCGTTACACCCTTCTGCCCTCATCAAAGAAAGAGAAAGGCGTTGCTTGCAACCGACTTGAGACTGATAAGGAGCAAGGAAGTGTACTCTTACAGACGGAGGATGCGTCAACACCGCTCGGTGTCTTCACTCCTTTGCAGAAAGCGGGTGGTTTAGCGGCATTGAAACGATACTATGCTCGTCATAGTCGTATTGTCGGCAATCTCTTAGTAGGCGTTCGTTTTGAAAGCGGCCGATATGTGGGCGAGATGGAGAAGGGTGTGCCCAACGGTTATGGAAAGTATTTTGGCGACGATGGAAGCTACTACGACGGTCATTGGAAAGAGGGGAAACGGAACGGATTTGGCATCTATGTGGCCCCACATGAGTATCTACAAGTGGGCGAATGGAAGGCGAATGTGTTTAAGGGCGAGCGACTTACGTATAATCCCGACCGTGTCTATGGCATCGACCTGTCGCGCTATCAGCACGAAGACCATGGTAAGGTCTATAAGATACATTGGGACAGACTGCGCATCACCGACCTCGGTACGCTGAGTACGAAGACTATTAAGGGGAGGGTAGACTATCCTGTTTCGTTCGCTTACGTCAAGTCAACAGAGGGTTGTACGGTGTTGAATGCCTACTACGGAGCCGACTACAAGGCCGCACGTGCGCATGGTATTCGTACAGGAACCTACCATTTCTTTTCAACGAAGTCGGCTGGTACAGCACAAGCTAAGTATTTCTTAAAGTACAGTAGGTTCTTGAAAGGCGACCTACCACCTGTCTTAGATGTCGAACCGTCTGATGCACAGATAGCAGCAATGGGTGGTTCGGCTGTGATGTTCCATCATATTCGAGCGTGGATGAGCTATGTCTATAAGCATACGGGTAGGCGTCCGATACTCTATATCAGCCAAGTATTCGCCAATACCTATATGCCCTTAGCCCCCGACTTAGGTGATAACTATCACGTGTGGATAGCTCGTTATGGCGAGTATAAGCCGAATTTCAAACTTGCCTACTGGCAGTTGAGTCCTGACGGGACGGTGCGTGGCATCCATGGTGGGGTAGACATCAATGTCTTCAACGGCTATCGCAATCAGTATGAGGAGTTCCTTAAACGCCATTGCTTCTAATACAGTCGTACGATAAACCGCTTGTTTACTGCGTGTTGGCAGTGTTGAACTATCTTACTGACGGATGGGTGCAGACAGAGAGATACCTCTGTTCCCTCTATGTTTACGCCTTCTATTGTAAAGAAAATTCCTCTCTTGATTTTAGAAGAGGCTTAACAATCTTGAAGAAGACGCCCCTCTTGCTCGTAGAAGACGCCCTTCTTGCCCCCTGAAGGGCATGTTCTCGCCCCTTGAAGAGGCCCTTCTCCTTTGCAATCGTGTAACTTCTTGAAAACAAATGACTTGTATGTGGTAGGAAGGGGGCGGTTATACCCTTTTCCCCCAAGCATTCTCTTGTGTGTTTTGTAAGGATATTTTAATATGAGAGAATGTTGAATACAAAGCTAAAAAACCTCAGTCAGTAGTAGAAAAAGATAGGATAAGATTTATTACTCCTATCAGTCATTGTGGTTAATAAGGTCGCTATCTAATCGACAAACAGTCTGTTAGCAAACAAAAAGAAAGCCGACAAGATATGGGGAGAGCCCCCACACCCTGTCAGCACAATCTATTGAGAAACTTAAAACACGAATTAGATGATATTAAAACACCATCGTAATTACTTCTTTTCTTTGTAGAGTTCTTGGCAAGTCTTCCATCCGAAGTGCTTGTAAAGCTCGTTCAGGCGGGTTTCACGGGTCTTGAAAGAAGCAAAGTCCTTCTTGTTATTCTCCGTCCAAGCCGTCTCTGCCATAGCAGCAACACGTGGGAGGAGCTGGAAGAAGGCGAGGTCGCGACCGATGATATACTCTGTCCATAGGTTAGCCTGAACTCCCTTAACATGCTTCTTCAACTCTGGTGCAGCGTCGTCAGGCACTGGGTTGTAGCTGTAAGTTGTCTCTACAGGGAGCATATTACCGATGAGAATCATGCGATTATCTGGCTTCTGATAGAAATCAAGGTAATAGTAAGTGGTCGGAGTCATGATGGCATCCAATCCACGCTTAGCCGCTTCAATACCGCCATTGACGCCACGCCAACTCATGACAGTCGTCCCCTTGTCTACATCACCCTCTAAGATCTCATCCCAACCGATGATGTTACGACCCTTAGACTCCAAGTGCTTGGCCACTTGATTCATGAAGTAAGCTTGCAACTGAGCCTCTGCAGAGAAACCATTAGAGCCTTTCAAGCCTAAACGCTTAATCTCAGCTTGACAGCGAGGACAGTGTTGCCAACGCACACGTGGGGCCTCGTCGCCTCCAATATGGATATACTTAGATGGGAAAATATCAACGATTTCGTCTAAGACATTGTTTACGAACTCGTAAGTCTTAGGGTTTCCAGCACAGAGAATGTCTGGGAATACACCCCATTGCTCGGCTACCTTGTATGGACCACCCGTACATCCAAGCTCTGGATAGGCTGCCAATGCACCGAGCATGTGGCCTGGCATGTCGATTTCAGGGATGACTGTGATATATCGATCAGCAGCATATTTGACAACCTCACGCATCTCGTCCTTTGTATAATAGCCTCCGTAAGGTGTGTCATCATAGAGTCCTGTCATACGACCGATGACGGTCTGCGCACGCTTTGAGCCTATCTCTGTCAACTTAGGATAGCGATCAATCTGCACACGCCAGCCCTGGTCTTCTGTTAAATGCCAATGGAAGGTGTTGATATTGTGGAGGGCCAACATGTCAATGAACTCTTTGATAAAGTCCATCTTGAAATAGTGACGAGCACAGTCGAGCATCGTACCACGATAGCCGAAGCGTGGATAGTCTACGATACGGGCTGCAGGGAAGGTGACGCTCTTGGCTTTCTCTAATGGTAAAGACTTGCGAAGGGTCTGCACACCATAGAATACACCACGTGGCGTCTTGCCTTCTATGGTGATAGTGTTAGCCTTGATGGTGATGACATAACCCTCTTCATTCTCAATCTTTGGGTTGAGCTTTAAGGTGATAGTGTTCCCCTTCTTGTTCTGATCATCGAGAGTAATACCCGTAGCCTCCGTGATATACTGTTTCAAAAACTCACCATTACGGCGCATCGCATCATCTTTGCTGGCTACGTTGATAGAGGTGAAAACTTCTAAAACGAATGGTGCACCCTTCTCAGCAGTGACACTCTGTGGGAGAGGAACTACCTGATAGTTCGCATCTGTGGCATGAAGCGAGATGCTCGCTACCATCAATGCCACTGATAGTAAGATTTTCTTCATCTTGATTAAACGAATGTTTTGTATTTAGGTTTTTATATTCTGGATTCTAACTATCCACGGACAAAGATACAAAAAATATCTGATAAAAAGCTTAATGAGGGTGAAAAGTGTAGAAAAACTACTTATTTAACTAAAATAAGAAAGCCTTGTCCGCTTGGGGCAAGGCTTTCTCTATGGTTGAACAGGGCTATTCCTCTATTTCAGAAAGGCTTCTAACGAAGTTGCGAAAGAAGTTACTTGTCGTCTCGATGGGTGCATATCTAACGTAGCGAAGACTGCGTCGTACGTTGCGTTGGAGCACTGTGTTGTTGTTTTGAACAAACCCTGCAGCGTTTTGTTTGAAGTGCCATTCATGCGCAGTGTCCCTTGCCAAGTCTGAAATACTGCGTAGTGTGAGTCGATAAGCATTAGGGTCAGTCTTCGTGACAAAGGGTAGCTCGTCTTCTTCAAAGCCAAAGACGGAGATGAGTACATTGCCTTGTAGCTCTGCCATCGCACTTAGTTGCAAGGTGTTCAGCCAGTTCTCAAGCTTCACGAAGTCTACTTTGTTGCCACGTATCCTTAGGTATTCGCCCATCGTGATGATACCTCCTAAGTTCATGCCACGTGTGAACATGGTCTCTGAATTGGATACAATGAGCTTTAAAAGGTCGAGGGCTTCGATGGAGGTGTCGATACTGTGGAGCTCATTATAGATGAGACTCTTTAGTCGTCGATTAAGTAGTGAGTTGCTAAGTCTGACGGTCTTCGGTATTCTCGCAGTCAGTGTCTTGCGCTCTTCTTGCTTTGCTTTGATGTCGGTAATGATGCTCTCTGGTAGGTTAAGGCCTTCGTCCATGGAGTGACGAGCGATACCATTGGTGAAGATGGGCATTACCTGTTGTGCTTCCACCATCTGTATGAGTCGTCTCCACTTGAAGGCTGACATCGGTTCGAGGCTCGACTGTGTGCCGAAAGCGCCTGAACAGAGGATACGAAAGAAGTTGCGTTGGATGATGTCCATCCCAGATGATTCTATTGGTTGCATGGAGTTGGGTGTTAGGTGATGGGTGTTGGGTGTTGATGGATGGGTGTTGGGTGTTGATGGAGAGTGTTGTTGGGTGTTGATGGAGGGTGTTGATGATATGTTATGAGTATCGGCGGGGGTAATGGAAGAGGATGGATAGTAGGGCGGTGATGCCTAATGCCATCGGATAATATAGGAAGGGAACGATGCTAACGGGGTTGATTTTGGCTAAGCCAGCCGCCATCAGTATCTGAGCACCGTAGGGTATCAGACCTTGAGCACAGCAAGAAAAGGTGTCGAGGATGCTGGCTGCCTTGCGTTTATCTACTCCGTAACGGTCGCCAATTTGCTTGGCTATACCGCCAACGGTGAGGATTGCGACTGTATTATTAGCCGTACAGATATCTACTAAACTGACGAGGAAGGCTATTGTTAACTCTGCTCCACGCTTGCTACTGACGTGACGTGTGATCTTCTTGATGAGGTAGTCGATGCCACCATTCTCTCGGATGATCTCTAACATACCGCCTGCCATCATCGTGATGATTATTAGCTCGCCCATGCCGGTGATACCTTTGCCCATACTACCAAACCATCCGTAGAGGTCGTAACTGCCATCAATGATGCCAATAGCGCCTGTGAGGACAAGACCTATGGTCAGAACGGCCATCACATTCATACCGAAAACAGCACAGATAAGCACAGCCATGTAAGGAATAACCCTATAGAAGTCGACGTGTGAGGTCTGTCCTACGGTGTGGATGTCCCTTCCCATGAATACATAACCTAATAGGATGAGGACGGCAGCAGGTGCTACAATGAAGAAGTTGACCTTGAACTTATCTGCCATCTTGCACTCTTGTGTCCTTGTAGCGACGACTGTTGTATCGCTGATGAACGATAGGTTGTCGCCAAAGAACGACCCTCCGACCACGATAGCGACCACGAAAGGCAGCGAGCTGTTGGTTGATGTGGCTATACCTGCGGCTATTGGCGTTAGTGCAACGATAGTTCCTACACTCGTTCCGATGCTTATTGAGATGAAACAAGCCGCTAAGAAGAGTCCTGGAAGCAGCATATTGTCGGGCAGAACAGAGAGAGTTAGGTTGACAGTAGCGTCGATGCTCCCCATATCCTTTGCCGAGTTAGCGAAGGCACCAGCAAGTACAAATATCCATAACATCATCATCATGTTATCTGTACTGGCTCCCTTAGAGTATATCTCAATACGTTTAGCGAGCGGAAAGCCCCCTGATATGGCGATAGCAAAGATACTCGATACCATGAAGGCAACGGTTATTGGCACCTTATAGAAGTCGCCTGAAACGATTGAGGTGACTAAGTATAGAACGATGAATACCAGCAATGGACTCAAAGCAAGGAGTCCTTTCTTATTTTCTGTCATGCTTTCTATTGCGTATTTAATGCTTTCTATAGAGGTTCTTGTCCCTCTATTGAATGACGACATGTCGTTGACTCGTGCCAACTGTCGCCTATTGATGCGTCATGTCTGGGCAGTCTTATATCCATGGTGATGGTCTTATAGTCTTATCAAGACCTACGAAACGGCCCTAATCTGACGTCCCCTCCTTTCGTACTCGTGCTTAACAGCTTTCATACTCATGCTTAACACTTTTTGTACTCATGCCTAACAGCTTTTGTACTCCTGCCTAACACTTTTCCTACTGAGCCTACTCTTTTCTCGTACTAAACGTTACCATCTCTTACATTAAGCGTTTACACTATCTTTTATTATATCTCCTTCCACCTTTTTCCATCCTCCTTTCAGCCTTTGTCAGGCTTGTTCTCCCCTCCTTCGGAGGGGTCGGGGGAGGTCCCAACTTACCCCCATTCCCTATGATAGAAGTCTATGTTCTCCCTTGTCAACAGGTCGATAGGCATATAGTTGACTGGTTCAACCTTCTTCTTCAGCACCAACGCACGGAAAAGGGAGTCTACACTGAAGTAGCCTTGTTGGTAGGCATGCTGCGCAATAAGGAACGATATGGAACCATCTCGCAGACAGTCAGCATTCTTATGCACCACGTCATAGCCCATAATCTGCACGTTCTTGCGACGAGTCTTCAGTAGGAACTTACCGACGATATGTGCTTTAGAATTAAAGGTGATACAATGGTGCACCTCAGGATGCTCACTAAAGAATTTCTCTAAGATATGGTCATAACGCTTCCTCTCCTCATCCAAGGGTAGATTAACCTCCAGTATCTTAATGTCAGGATAGTTCTCTTGCATATAGTTGCGGAACCCCACCTCACGATTCGCCTGTTGTCTACTTGCCATTTTCCCATCTTTTGTCTGCTTCATGAGCATGATGCTCTCCTCTCTCTGTGCTATGAGCATAAGCATCTTGGCTGCGAAATGACCGCTCTGAATGGAGTCCTGCCCATAAAAGGACAGTGGTTGCAGCGATGGCATAAAGGAGTCAAGCAGAATGAAGGGTATGTTCCTATCGTGTAACTCCTCTGTGAACTGCCGTGTAAGTTCTAATGTTGTAGGCACGAGGATTACTCCGTCTGGGTTCTTCCTTAGGCATTTTTGATAGGTCTCGACAAACGAGTGGGAGTCAAGACGGCTGTAATACATAATCTCTAAGTCAACATAAAAGTCCCTGCGAGCCTCGACTGCCTTCATAGCCCCTACCTCTATCTCTTCCCAATAAGCTTCACTACTGTGTTTGGGGATTAGACAATAGAACTTGTAACTCTTGTTGTAAGCAAGTGCACTTGCATATACATTCGGTTGGTAATTCATCTCCTTTAGCACCTTCTCTACCTTCTTCAGTGCTACTTCCGATACGTTCGGACGTTTATGTAATACCCTGTCAACCGTTCCTACACTTACTCCTGCGCGTTCTGCAATGTCCTTTATCCTAATCTTTTCTGCCATAAATAGGGGAAATGAATATATTACTTTTTACCGTGCAAATTTACTAATAATTGTTGGAATGTGCGAAAGCACAACTGTAGAAATTGTGCTTCTCTTCCCTTTTTTACTATATATAAGGATAGGTTTGGGGGTTATTAGGAAGATTTTGCTTACTTTTGTAGCTTGAAATTTGTCCAAGTCTGTCAAGGTGGGGATTATCAATAAGAGACGTGTTATGCGTTGTCTACTTTTGACAGAATGGTTTATATGTTTCGAGCAGAATATGTCTATCAAGAGTAAACTTCAACAACTATCGTTTCGCACAGGGGTTATCGTACTACTGATGTGCCTTCCTTTCTATGCACTCTCCTTTGTGCAAGTGTTTTTTCCAGTGTCTACAGCGACAAAGGGCATACTCTTCACCGTGTTCTTTGGACTGGCGAAAACCTTTCAATACACTGGTGTTGCGATTCTTGGTAAGGAGGGTTATAAGCGGGTGAAGGGCTATCTTAAAAGGAAGAAGCTGTCCAAGTCGAAGTCTGTTGAGGCCGTTGACGAAGCAAGGCCACGTTGTTGTCCAGACCTGTTCACGAACCCCAATATCCTTGCTGGTATACGTCTTGTCATCTTCGACTTTGATGGTACGCTCGGAGACTCCCAACGACTGATTACTGATACGATGCTTGCAACGATCGAGAAGTTACACCTTCCAAAGCGAACACGTGAGGAGTGTGCTCGAACCATTGGTCTTCCACTGAAAGAATGTTTCTCTTCTATTATCCCGATGAGCGACGAGAAGGCAGAAGAGTGTGCCGAGGTGTATAGCGAAATATTCAATATAAAGAACGTGCCGGGGGCTGTCACGATTTTCCCGGGGGTCTTTGAAACGCTTGATAAGCTGATTGCTATGGGCATTAGGATGTCGGTAGCGAGTAGTCGTAACCGTAGTTCGCTTGTTAAACTGATGACAGATTTGAAACTCACAAACTATATTAGCTTTCTTGTTGGTGCTGACAATGTGGTCAATAAGAAACCCGCAGCCGAACCAGTACTCCTCACCTTGCGTTGTTTCAACGTCGAACCGCATGAGGCACTCGTGGTAGGTGAT
Organism: Prevotella sp. oral taxon 313; assembly: GCF_003043935.1. NCBI lineage: Bacteria > Pseudomonadati > Bacteroidota > Bacteroidia > Bacteroidales > Prevotellaceae > Prevotella > Prevotella sp. oral taxon 313. Next base: position 207,203 of record NZ_PYXE01000001.1, on the reverse strand, counting down.
ACCGAATTCGACATCCTTATGGGACGCAATGCAGGTACACATACGTGCGGAGTAACCTATGGAAATGGGAGTCGTGAGAGCCTTGAAGCGGCAGGAGCGGAGTGGATAGTATGTTAAATAATGTATAATTCTTTGGTAGTATGGCATTAAATGCCTACCTTTGCACTCGCAATTCGGAAATACACTACGGTTTATTGAAGGGTTGACAATGGTTAATATCGCGGGTTGGAGCAGTTGGTAGCTCGCCAGGCTCATAACCTGGAGGTCGCATGTTCGAGTCCTGCACCCGCAACTTACAGCTTAGAAACGCTTAGTAATAAGGTTCCTAAGCTTTTTTTTTGCTCCTTTGTTTGAGTCCTTGTAGGGGGCTCTTGATACCGAAAAGAGCCGGCCCCTCCCCCGTCCCCTCCCCCGAAGGGAGGGGCGTAGTATGTGAGGTTACCCCTATTGGGCTGCTAACAAGGTTCTTGGGTTGTTCTTTCTCTCACTGAGGGTAGTTTTTTCTCTCACTGTGGGTATCTCTTTCTCTCACTGTGGGTATTTCTTTTTCTCACAGAACTCACAGATTTAACAGATTTTTTTGGCGCACATTTCGAGCCCACAGAAGGCCTTCGGCATACAGAATTCACAGAACGTTTCAGCTAAGATTGGCTGTAACGTTCTGTGATATCGGTTGACTTAATGTCTCTGTGGGCCTTTGTGTGTTCTGTTTTTCTGTGTATTTCTGTGAGAAAAAGAAATGTCCTCAGAGAGAAAAAGAAATGTCCTCCGTGAAAGAAAGAATTGTCCTCTGTGAGGGAATAAATACTAATCAAAAAGATAGTAACTGTCAAGATATTTCAGCAGCCACGCTCCTCTCTTTTCAAAGACACGCCCTTCTCTGTTGAAGAAGACGCCCTTCAACAATCGAGAACATGCCCTTCTTGCCCTAAGAAGGGCATGTTTTACAAGCAAGAAGAACATGTTCTTGAAAGCTAAATGTAATGTGTTGATTTCGTGAGGGTTATGGTGCGCTTTGTAGTGGATGAGATACTTCCATGTAAAGGGCATTTTATTTGATGGGATGTAAGGACTTTTCATTATCTTACTGACAGTTGAGAATAGGGGAGGGCATTTACATCTTTTGCCGATATACTCAATCCTTTGCAGCGTTAGTTTCGTCATGTAAGGTAGCTTACAAAGGTGTTATCTTTGGTTGTGTGACGATAAAATAGATTTTACATCGACATCACTTCTGAGCCTGTCAACGCCAATAACGTATCGAGAAAAGGGATGGAACACAAATTGCGTGTACATCTTGTTGAGGCTTAAAAAGGGCAGCTTGGCCGTTAGATTTTGGCATTTAGAAAGTTTTTTGTATATTTGTACGATAAATGATAGGGCACCCCTCCACACCTTATAATATATAGGTAGGGGGATGAAAGGTAAAGGAACGCTATCAAACAAGGTTATGTAGTAATAACAGGAAACAACAACTATGGCAAAATTAACAGTAAACAATTACGAAGAGCTTGCTGCCCGACTGGGTGAGAAGCTTGGTGAAAGCGAGTGGTTACTCGTCGATCAGGAGAGAATTAACCTCTTTGCTGATGCGACACTCGACCATCAATGGATTCATGTCGACACAGAGAGGGCTGCTGTCGAGAGCCAATACAAGAGCACAATAGCTCATGGCTACCTGACACTGTCGCTTCTTCCACACATGTGGCAGGAGATTATCGAGGTTAACAACCTAAAGATGATGGTCAACTACGGTATGGATAAGATGCGCTTCGGTCGTCCTGTCCTCGTGAACTCACGTGTCCGTCTTGTCGCTTCACTCGATAGTATCGAGAATCTAAGGGGTATTTGTAAGGCTGGAATCAAGTTCCAAATAGAGATAGAGGGCGAGCGCAAGCCTGCTCTTGAGGGTATTGCTACCTTCCTTTATTACTTTGAATAAGCGCCCTTCGGCATTTAGAATAATCGTAGGTGACCATGGATGAGTGCTGCTTGTCTGTGGTCACCTCTTTTGTTGATGGTTGGCGGTGGGGTAGGCGAGGGTTGCGAGAGGAATAGACGATGTCGCTTTGACGTTGACTATAAGTGGGTTATGTTCGGAGAAGATAAGAGGAAAGATTAGAAGAAAAAGTCAAAAGAAGCCTTAAAACTACCGTGTTTCAACGTAATTAATGTTAAATAAGATGCAAGACAATTAACGAAAAATATAATTTATTGTACCTTTGTACACCGAAAAAGATTATTTTAGGAAACATTAGAACTCAAGACCAAAAAAGGGATTTGACGTTTAACAGAACATTATTAAGTAAATAAAGTATGGTATATAACCAACTCAAATTGCAGAGTCAACTCTGTTTTAGATTGTACACAGCGAGCAGACTTGTTACACAAACTTACTATCCATTGCTTGACGAGTTAGGTCTCACCTATCCTCAGTACCTCGTTTTGATGGCTCTTTGGGAAGAGGATCATCAGAAGGTGATGGCACTTGCCCACCGACTCTACCTTGATTCCAACACGATGACGCCACTTCTTCAGCGCATGGCTCAGCTCGGTTTGGTTGAACGTGTCAAAGGTGAACGCGACGGAAGAGAGACTTTTGTGTCGCTGACCGAGCATGGTAAGGAACTACAAGAGAAGGCTAAGGACATCCCTTCTTGTATGGTCAATAAATTGTTTGAGGATGAGGAGGAGTTGAATAGATTTAAGGAAATAGCCTTAGACCTCGACCGCTTGATTGCTCATCTGGCTGAACAGCGTGCGAAGGAGAAGGAGGCTGTGATGGAGAAGATGCGCGAAGAGCGTTTAGCCTCTAAAAGACGTAGACGGTAAAGTGCGTTAACTGGTTTTCAGAATATATACCGAAGGTGTATCATGGATGTTTTTCTCCGTCCTGATACACCTTTGTTGTGTTTCTACCCTTTGCCCCCTTGCTGTGTCGGGGATGGTTTTCTCTCGGCTTATACTGTCTTCTGCGGGATGTCCTACACGGTCCTCATTTTTATAGCGTCAGTTTCGCTATACGTCTCATTCGTATATGTAACGCTGTGAAAAACCTTTACATGCGATAGACCTAATGCTCTACGAAATAGAAGTATATTCTCCTCTCTCTTCGAGTTTGTAACCCACAAGAAATCAGAAGTTTACAAGTAGCATTCGAGAACATGCCTTTCTTGTCTCAAGAAGGGCATGCTCTTGCCCCTTGAAGGGCCTCTTCTCGATTGCAGAAAGGCGTCTTCTTCAATGGAGAGGGGCGTGTCCTCGAAAAGAGAGGGGCTTAGCTGCTGAAATATCTTGATAGTCCCTATCTTTTTGAATAGCGTCTCTTCCCTCACAGAGTATAATTCTCTTTCCCACGGAGGACATTTCTTTTTCTCTCTGAGGACATTTCTTTTTCTCACAGAGTAACACAGAAGAACAGAATACACAGGGTTTCACAGAGACATTAAGTCAACCGATATCACAGAACGTTACAGCCACAGAAGCCTCACCCCCAGCCCCTCTCCGAATGGAGAGGGGAGTGAACACCGAGATACCCCTGCACGACGTCCGTATGTTTAGCAGCCCATCTCCTTTTATCAGTAGGCCAGTAGGGGTAACCTCACATACTAACTACCAGTTGGCCCCTCCCCCTTCCCCTCCCCCGAAGGGAAGGGGAGTGATCACCGAGATACCCCTATAAGGAGGATGTGCGTCTCGTTCTATTATCTTACTGGCTGTCTTGTAGGGGTAACCTCACATACTACGCCCCTCCCTGCGGGGGAGGGGTTGGGGGAGGGGCCACTATCTTGTGTGCTCGAAATGTGCGCCAAAAACCTCCGTGAACTCTGTGAGTTCTGTGAGAGAAAAAACTCGATGATATGTGCAAGCAGCCCAATAGGGGTAACCTCACATATTACTCCCCTCTCCAATCGGAGAGGGGTTGGGGGTGAGGCCTCTGTGTTCTCTGTATGCCGAAGGCCTTCTGTGGGCTCGAAATGTGCGCCAAAACGCTCTGTTAGATCTGTGAGTTCTGTGAGAGAAAGAAATATCCTTCGTGAAAGAAGGAACTCCCCACGACAATTCTCCAATATTCTTTTTCTCACAGATAACACAGAAGAACAGAACACACAGCATTCCACAGAGACATTAAGTCAACCGATTTCACAGAACCTTACAGCCAACGTTAGCTAATCATCAACACCTAACACCCATCACCCAACACCCATCTTTGGCAGTAACGTTCTGTGATATCTGTATGCCGGAGGCGTTCTGTGAGTTCGAAACTGTGCGCAAAAGGGTTCTGTTAAATCTGTGAGTTCTGTGAGAGAAAAAACTACCCAAGAACCGTGTTAGCAGCCCAATAGGGTTAGCCTCACATACTAACTGCCAGCTGGCCCCTCCCCCTTCCCCTCCCCAAAAGGGAGGGGCGTGATCACCGAGATACTCCTATAGAGTGGATATTGGCTTCGTGATACCTCTTATTGGCAGTCTTGTAGGGGTAACCTCACATACTACGCCCCTCCCTGCGGGGGAGGGGTTGGGGGAGGGGCCAGCTGGGGCTGGGGGTGAGGCTCTCTTGTTCTTTCTTCTTCCCCAACCTTTTTTCCCTCCTTTTCTTGCTCATTCTCCATATTTTTCATAATTTTGTAACGTGTCGGAGTGGGGCTGCGTCAAAATGAGGGTGGGCCCTATTGATACGGTATAAACGAACGAAGAAGAATGAAGAAAATACTCCTTTTACTCGCTATCTCCCTCTTTACGGTAGGTGCACATGCTCAGAAAGATGTTGTCTCGGTTGCTGATATGATTAAGATCTTCCAAGCCAAGACGCTACAGATGGGCAAACAGGTGCTTGAAAAACAAGGTTATGTCTATAAGGGTGTGTCGTCTGACGCTTACGGAAAAGACTATAACTGGGTGAAGAACATGAATTTAACGAGCGACTTCTTGCCTACTGCGATGGGACGTGGTAACTCCAGTATGGTCCTTCTGGCGCAAGATGGTAAGACGGTCTATGTCTATGTCTTTAATCGTACGGCCTTTGCAGGACTGCAGGCACAGGTGAAGGCGATGGGCTACGACATGGGTTCGGCAGTGAAAGGGGATAAGAGTACGCTGATATGTACGAAGGACAATCAGCCCACCATCAGTTTCCTTACGCTCCAACAGCCGTTGCCTTACTGCCTGCAGATAACGGAGTAAGTCGATAAGGGATTGAATTAAAGGATAAGAAAGAAGCTAATGAAGAAGAAACCAACCTATAAAGTGCCAGTGTCTATCTGTGCTATTGTCTTGTTCGTCGGGGCTATTGTACTTGCTATTCTTATGGAAACGCGACAGATGGCACCCCCTCGTAAGTATGAGGTGGACATGTCTGGTGAGGTAATCGGTATTGATAATGGTCCGAAAATACCTGTGTTAACAAAGGAGGAGGTAAAAGACGAGGAGATAAAAGAGGAGAAGAAGAAGGATAGTGATAAGCCTGAAGCGACTGAGACAGAGGAGTCTCAGGAGCCGGAGGAACCTGTCATCGTTCCTACTAACCCTGATGGGCAGTCGGAGCCGGCTATTAAAGCTCCTGTGCCAGATATTAAGAAGCCTACTATCGACCAGATAGATAATTAGGGCTCGGCCTTTGCTTCATACGATATTACGATTGGGATATAGCAAGCAAGCCTTGTTATATCCTTTTGTTTTTAGCCCTTTTGAGACGGAGAGGGACATGGGGTCTCTGATAGAAGAGGCGTTACACCTTATTATATATTAGGTCTTACCGAAGTTGTGGGACATGGGCTCTCTGATAGAAGAAGCGTTACACCTTATTATATAGTAGGTCTAACCGCAGTCGTGGGGCAAAGGCTCTCTGGTAGAAGGGGGCGTTACACCTTATTATATAGTAAGTCTTACCTTTGTGGTAGCGTCACTCTTGATTGTTCACATGACTTTGTTGTGATAGAAGGCGTTATGTGCTTGGAATGAGTGAGGGCCGAGGGGATATAAACAAAAAGGTAGGAACCCCTCTAATAGTTGGTTCCTACAATCGTTGCCCCTACTCATAAAGTGGGAAGAGGGTAGTGGAGACAGGTCGCCTGCGGACTCTATAGATGTAAAAGAAAACCTTTCGTCTCCCTGTGACAGCTATGAGAAATACGACAGGCAAAGCCTTTTAGAAGGATAGCCCATTCTATCCTCCCAACGAGCTCAGCCTTAAGACTAAATTTGGTTCCAGTTGACTTGCGTGATTCGGCCGCCCTTTACGGTGGCAGAAATGACGTAGCTACGTTTAGACTTACCCCCCTTACGATCGATGTCCAGTGTGGCAGGGACTTTAATACGTAGTTCTGCGTCATCATCATTACTGCTTTTCTTCACCTCCGCAGGTGAGCCAAGATGCCAGTTAATGGTCTTCACGTCAGCTTGATAGAGTTTGTCGGTCATGTAACGACGCACGTCTTTCACCGTGGCACCGCTCGCGCCGAGGAAATTAAACGATGAAGCAACAGCACCAGAAATCTTGTCAGTACTCTTACTGTTCATTCCCTGCAGCAGTTGACGTACCGCACTGACAGCTTTCGTCTTATCCCCCTCCGATACAGTTGGTACGAGGATCGTCTTCAGCTTCTCATCGGCTTCCTTACTGTGGAGGCCATTTGGGTGTTGAGCTTTGTATCCGAGGAAAGCATTCTCATCGTTTTTAGCCACGGCTTGCGCCCAGTCTATCTCGTCAATCTTAGCCTCTATCTCCCCTCGATGAGTAGAGTTAGGATACTTAGCGATGAACTGCTGTAACACATCCTTTGAATTGCTTGCTAAGGCAATAGCCAAGTCATTATTGGCTTGTTGGGCATTTGCCGTCGTTGTTGTCAGTGCTTTCAGTCGTGCAGCAATACTGTCACGATGCGCCTTCGGTGCTGATGGGTTCCCATCAAGGTAGTTCTTTAACACCGTAGCCTCGTTACTACTAATCGCTTGGGCGTAGGCATCCTGCTCAGTGTTAGCCTTGCTTGACCCTATCTCTTGGTTGTAAAGGAAGAGCAAGACGGCAGCTGTGATGGCAGCGATGAGCAAAGAGACAGCCAAAGAGAGGTGGTTATCCTTAGACGACTTACTTTCCTCTTCCTCTTCAGTGGTCTCTGCGATTGCTTCGGCCTTTGCTATCACCTCCTCATCGGCCTTGTTGTCCATGATGAAATCGGCATCTACCGTCCCATCCTCAATCCCCTCGTCTTCGAAAGGCTGCTGTGGTTCAACGTTGTTATGGCTTGATTCTTCCTCAGCTGCAGGACGTTCAACCTCCTTCTCCTCGTTTGCTTCGTTCTTGTCGACAGGGACAACGACAGTAGGAGCGGCTGTAGCCTGTTCGTTAGAAAGCTTGTTTGAATTCTGTTCAGTAGTATTTTCGGAAGGTTCAAAGTGACTTTCCGTATGATGACAATTAGGACATGACGTCTCTTCCTTGAGGTATAACTCACCACAATGAGAACATTTAATGATATGTCCAGCAATCTCTACACCGCAACTGGGGCATACGGGAGCCTTATCGCTCACTTGATGGCCACATTCAGGGCATTTGATGATCATTTATCTAACGTAAGATTATAGTAGTTTGGATAATTATCTTTTTCTTTTCTCTTTGTCGGCTATCTTCGTCGTCGTGGGAATCTTAGTTCGCGCATACTGTGTCTTCCCATCAAGCGCGACTTGTCGACATATCCGTTTACACCATTGATGCGCCCTTTACCAGTGTATTGCCAAGCGAAGATGTCCCTTCCGTCTTGCAGTACCGGCTCTCGTCCGTTATACTGTGCGATAAAGAGCTTATAGCCATCAAGGGCCCCACTGAGGTAGCGATCATAGAAGTTTGTGTAAGTGTAGACCAACGGCTTGACCCCATACTCCTTTGTCATGAGTACGAGGAAACGCTGAAGACTATCGCACAAAGCCTCTCGGCCCAGTCCACCAGTAGTCTCAATATCTACCATCGGAATGAGGTCTTGGTCCTGTGGGCGGCATTGCATGCGAAAGTTCCTAAGCTGTTCTTCTTGTGGGACAGTCGGACGATAGAAATGATATGAGCCTACGTTCATACCGTAGCGTTGTGCCGCTTCGATATTGTCAAGATAGCGTTGGTCGATACGTGAGCCTCCTTCAGTAGCTTTTAAGTACACGTAATTGAGTTTGTGATTACTGTTCTCGGCCACTGTCTCCCACCATACGTCACCTTGATAATGGCTCATATCGAGTCCGTGGATGTGCCTGCAGGTGTCTTCGCATTGTATAGTATATTGCGCCTTAGTACCTGCAAAAGAGAAGATGCAGGCTATGAGGAATATTACTCTTATTAACTTCATAGCTGCAAAGGTAACATTTTAAGTTGAGATAGCGGAGTGAAGGATGTATAAATATCTCTCTTTTAGTATTTCTTAATCCATGATTCGTATGTAATTGTCGGTCGTTACTTATCGTGTTAACTGTCCGTAGCGAATTATTTACACGATAATAATTATTTATTTTCACGACTGGAAATATTTTTCTTCACGACTGGAAATATTTCTTTTCACGTAAATAATTCGACAAGACAATGCTCCTCAACCTTACAGAAAGAGCTTTGTTATTGGGCCTATTAGGCTCATTTATTGGCCTTATAGGCCTTATAGGGCCTATAGGGCTAATAGTTAATTGGCCTTATAGGGCCTATAAGGCTAATAGATTATTAGTCCTATTAGCCCTAATAACGACCTAAGGGTAAAGCGAATTCTATTCCTTGGCAGCCTTAAGATACTGTTCGTAAAGCCATTTCTTTTGTTCAGCAATTGTGAGATTACTATTATCGAGTTCGATGGCATCATCAGCTTTACGGAGTGGTGACGTGGCACGATGAGAGTCGATATAGTCGCGTTCCTCCACGTTCTTGAGTATATCGGCATAGTCGGCATCCATCCCCTTCGCCTTTAGTTCGTCGTAACGACGCTGTGCCCTCACCTCTGCAGAGGCGGTGACAAATATCTTTAATTCAGCCTTTGGGAACACTACCGTACCAATGTCTCGCCCATCCATGACGATACCCTTCTCTGCACCCATGCGTTGTTGTTGTGCTACAAGAGCCTCACGAACAAAGGCAAGGGTGGCGATAGGGCTCACATGAGACGATACCTCCATCGTTCGGATGTCGTTTTCAACGTTCTCACCATTGAGGTAAGTGTCTGGACGACCAGTCGTTTTATTAAGTTGGAAACTAATGTTTATATCCTTCATCTGCTCCTTCAGTTCCCGTTCACGGATAGTTCCGTCAGCGTTAAAGAGGTTATGACGGAGTGCATAAAGGGTTACAGAGCGATACATAGCCCCTGTGTCCACATAGATATAGCCAATCTCTTTGGCCAAGTCCTTTGCCATTGTACTCTTTCCACATGATGAAAAGCCGTCGATGGCGATAGTTATTTTCTTCATATACTTACTTTTCTCGTATTTATCATTACCTTATCTCGCTGCATCTACCTCCCTCGCAACCTATCAAAGCATCATCACCCAGCACCCAACACCCATCACCCAACATTCAACACCCATCACCCAATACCAAACACTCTACGCACATTCTCATTGGTTCTCTGGGCGAACTCGGCCTCGTCAAGGCCATAGCTTGCAGCAAGGGTACGCATCACCTCAACGATGAAAGCACTCTCGTTGCGTTTACCACGGTAGGGGACAGGTGCCATGTAAGGGCTATCTGTTTCGAGAACGATGCAATCGAGGGGTACTGCAGCAGGCAGGTCCTCACGAAGATGACTACTCTTAAACGTAGAGACACCGCCCACGCCTAATACAAAACGGTCGAAGCGTAGGAATGCCTCAGCCTCTCGTTGATTGCCAGTGAAGCAATGGAAGACACCACCCGGCAGTTCCTTCTCATAGTGTCGCATGATATGTATCATCTCGTTCTGGGCCTTCCGACAGTGAATCATCAGTGGTAAGCGTGTCTCCACACTCCATTTCACGGCCTCCTCAAAGGCTGCTAACTGTTCTTGTTCGTATTCTCTCGACCAATAGAAGTCAAGTCCTACCTCACCAATAGCGATGATTGTCTCACCAGGTAAGGCCGTTCCTTCCTCCTTCTGTTTGAGGGAAAGCATGATACGTTGGTGCATTGTGTCTAATACCTCACGCCAGTCTTTGCGCACCTCTTCGGGTTGTAATCCTATCATTGGGTAACAGGTGTCAGGGAACTGACGGCATACAGCCATCACTGTGTCCATTGACTTGAGGTCGATAGCTGGTATGAATATCTTTTCTACGCCCGCTTCACGAGCGCGACTGATTACCTCTGGGAGGTCTTCTGCAAATTCTTCTACATCTAAATGAGCGTGAGTGTCGATGATCATTGGGTGTTGGGTGTTGGGTGTTAGGTGGTGAGTGTTGGGTGTTAGGTGATGAGTGTTGGGTGTTGATGGAGTGTTTATAAGGGTGTTGGGTGATGTTTGTTGGGGTGTTGGATGATGAGTGTTGGGTGTTGATGGAGTGTTTATAGGGGTGTTGGATGATGAGTGTTGGGTGTTAATGGGGTGTTTATAAGGGTGTTGGGTGATGTCTGTTGGGGTGATGGGTGATGAGTGTTGGGTGTTAACGAAATGTTTATAGGATATTGAAGGAGCGTATATAAGCTGAGGAATGATAGATGTTGAGAACAGTTACTCCACGTTTATTTCGCTTTTATCCAGCCTGTCCTGTTAGGGCTCCCCTCCTTCGGAGGGGCTGGGGGAGGTCCCCCGTTATCTCTTCCTATGCAGCATTCTCTGTGCGTATGCCACCAGTTCAGTTTTCCTGTCAGCACTCACCTTCACCGCATCGAGGTATTTATTAGCCTCATCAAAATAGTAGTTAATACGTTCGATAGCCATCTTGTCTACCCCAATACTATTATAGAGTGCAGTGACGGCAGCCACCTTCTCGTTATGATTAAAGTTCTCACAGCCAATCCATCTCTCCAACTCTTTACGTTGGCGGACGTTCGCCTTGTTGAAAGCATTTATCAGCATGTAAGTCTTTTTATTACTGATAATATCGCCACCTATCTTCTTTCCGAACACTTTTGGGTCTCCATAGACATCGAGGTAGTCGTCTTGTAGCTGAAAGGCCAGTCCTATCTGTTCGCCAAACTTATAGAGGTTGTCTACGTCATTGGCTGGTGCATCAGCAAGGATAGCGCCAATCTTCATCGCACAAGCCAATAGTACACTTGTCTTCAGGCGTATCATCTCGATGTATTCGGCCTCCTTTACGTCATTGCGGTTCTCAAACTCCATGTCATACTGTTGACCCTCTCCTATCTCGAGTGCCGTCGTCGTGAAGAGATGCAACACCTCACGCAGGTGCCTACTGTCACACTGTTCCATACGTTCGAAGGCCAATACGAGCATAGAGTCACCCGACAAGATAGCCGTGTTAGCATCCCAACGCACGTGGACTGTCTGCTGTCCGCGTCGAAGAGGTGCATCATCCATCAAGTCATCATGCAAGAGAGTATAGTTATGGTAGGTCTCCAAGGCACAAGCCGGTGATAGTATCGTCTCCGGATCATCTTTGAAGAGATTATAGGCAAGGAGCATCAGCGTAGGACGGATGCGTTTCCCACCCAGTGAGAGTACGTATTTAATAGGGTCATACAAGCTCTGTGGCTTGCGATCGTAGGTCAGATTGTTTATATACTCGTTAACTTTACATAGGATTTCGTCAGCAGTGTACATATAGAGTAGGTGTTAAAAGTTATGTTATGAATAATCGTTGTGACGGCAGACAGCCATCGTGTGCGTTAAGAGAGTTGGAAGACAAAAGGTATCTCTACCAACGAGCGGCATGGTTTATTACGTTCGATGCCAGGCTTCCATTTGCCCATTGTCTTCAAGACACGCAGTGCCTCAGCATTAAGGACAGGTATCTTACCATTCTTAACAGTCACATCATGCACCGTACCATCGGCATTGATGATAAAAGTAATATTCACTGTCCCTTGCAGATTATTGTCCTTAGCATCGGCAGGGTACTGTAATGTCTTCGTAAGCCACTTCATAAACTCCACCCAACCACCTGGGGGTGTAGGCGTCTGGGATAGGATTCGCTTGCTAACCTTATCGTCATAACGTTCTACAACCTTGTCGGATGTATCGTCAGACATCTTCTCCATCTCCTTTTTAGCTTCTTCTTTCACCTTCGGAGGTTCGGGAGTTGTAGTCACCATAGGCATGACGATGGGTTCTTCACTTACTTGTGGAGCCCCCGTCTTCTTGTCGTTTGAGTTCATACTCCCCGCATCATGCGGTGTTACCTTATTAGGTACATCACGCCGTTTCAGGTTGAGTAAGTCCTCCATCGTGGGTTTCTTGTCCTCTTGTGTCTTAGCTAAATCTTGCTGGTCGATGGCCGGCAGCATGTCCATATCGTGTAGTGTGACATTCTTAATGGCCTTGGTATTGGCCGAGTCGTCCTCTGTTCCCGATGAATTATACTCCATGGCAACAAAGAAAATAGACAGTGCAACGATGATTCCCAATAGGAAACCAACCCACCGTTTACTCTCTAAATCAGCTCTATTTGACTTCTTTATTTCCAATATAAGATATACTAAACGCTCGTTTCTGCCGTTATACAAACCATAGATGGCTAATTATTGCCATATAAAAGGTTGCAACGACAAAAGTAATAAGATATTCGGAAAAAGCTGTAACTTTGCCGAGAAATTAGTTTAGAACAGATGAAAAAAATCGTTTTCACCCTCCTATTAACACTTTTTGCGGCTGTTATGCGAGCGCAGGAGAGTCAAACTGAATACAACTTCTTGCGTCTTCCGGTCAGTGCCCATGCTGCTGCTTTAGGCGGAGAGAATATTTCAATTATCGAGGACGACCCCTCGTTGATGTTTTCTAACCCTGCCTTAGCTTCGTCAGTGAGCGACAAGACCGTTGGACTCAACTATATGAACTATATGCGAGGAGCCCATTTCATGAGTGCATCGTACACTAAAGCCTTAGGTGAGAAGGCTACCCTCGCTGGCGGTGTACTCTATATGAACTACGGGAAGATGAAGGAGGTCGATGCTAACAACGTACAGACAGGTACGTTCAATGCCAGCGACATTGCCGTTGAAGGTATCTTTTCCTACGAGTTAGCACGCAACCTTGTGGGAGGTATCACGGCAAAGTTTATCACATCCTACATCGGACAATACAACTCCATGGCTGTAGGTGTCGACCTCGGCCTTAACTGGTATGAGCCAGATCACCAATGGTCGGTGTCGTTAGTGGCTAAGAATCTCGGTGGACAGATAAAGGCCTACGAGGAAGACTATGGTAAGATGCCTATTGACGTACAGTTAGGTGTGAGCAAGACCTTCGTTGCCTTGCCCGTAAGAGTGTCTGCCACGCTTGTCGATATGACCCATTATGACTATCGGTTCATCAATCACTTAAATCTTGGAGCAGACATTCTGCTATCGGAAAGTATATGGATTGGGGGCGGATATAACTTTCGCAAGGCCGACGAGATGACCATCGGAACGGCAGAGAACGCCAGTGCACATGGCGCAGGGTTCAGTGTAGGAGCGGGAATCAACCTCGAACAGTTCAAACTGAACCTCGCTTACGGCAAGTATCATGCTGCCAGCAACTCCATAATGGTCAACCTTGGCTACTCGTTCTAAGCTGAATTAACGCCTTACAACACATAAATAATATCGTTTTTTGCGGTTGTTTCAACATTTTTTTATACTTTTGTCCCCATCATGAGATATACTGTCAAATGTAATAACTGCGGTCGCGACTTTGTGGCCGAGACCGAGAAGTATGGGACAATGAAGTATCGTTGCCCCTATTGTGGTAACGTCTTGACTTGTAGGTTTGATGAACCGCAACCTATCCGTACGCATGCTCGCTCCGTTATTCCATTGGCTGAGGCCTCACCTATCGTTGTTAAGAAGGCTAAAAACTTACCGACTGTACCGACGCACCTCCTCCACACGCCTTCAAAAGAGAAGCTTGCGGAGATGAGACAGAAGCTTGTTGAAGCGTCTCAACGAGCTGGTGAGACTTTGAAGAACGCAACCGAGACCACAACCGAGTTTGTTAATAAGTCGTCTTCGCGCCTGCGTCGTTTTCAAGAGAAGTACGCTGACGGTGATCTCTGGATATTCTTCGGGTTCAGTATAGCGTTTGTTCTTTCGGTCCTTATCGGCCTCTTCGTTTGTGCTGAGGTTGTTAAGGTTATCGCCGAGGGCAATTCTTGGCTGTTTAAGAACTATATTGAGATACGTAACGCTATCTAAAAGCACACATCTTATTACTTACTATCTACACAGACTACACCCGTTTTCTGTCAGCACGACGTATGTCTTCCCTCCGTCTTGACGTACGTCATGCACCCATCTTCGTGTCTTTATGTCAATATTTTTCGCTCCTCTTGGATGGAGTATGTGCTCTTCAAGATAGAAGAAGAGGCCCTTCAACGTTCAAGAACATGCTCTTCTTGGCCCAAGAAGGGCATGTTCTTCATGCAAGAAGGGCATGTTCTCGAATGGTGTTTGTAATCGTTTGATTTCTTGTAGGTTATAGTGCCGATGAAAAGCTGTGTTGTTCTCCTATATTGAGCGTCCTTAACTTGATGAGATGTAATGATTTTTTATGTTCTTATTGACAACTCTAAAGGGTGTATGGATGAGTAAATTACTCGTGTGATGGGTGTTTGTTAAGGTCGTTGGGGGCTTTTCCTCTCACAGAGGATATATTTTTCTCTCACAGAGCGCACAGAGTTCACGGAGGTTTTTGGCGCACAGTTTGAGCCCACAAGATAGTGGCCCCTCCCCCAACCCCTCCCCCGCAGGGAGGGGCGTAGTATGTGAGGTTACCCCTACAAGACAGCCAGTAAGATAATAGAACGAGACGCACATCCTCCTTATAGGGGTATCTCGGTGATCACTCCCCTTCCCTTCGGGGGAGGGGAAGGGGGAGGGGCCACTATCTTCTATGAGCCCGTGTGTTCTGTTCTTCTGTGTAAATCTGTGAGAAAGAGAACGCACCCACTCTGTGAGATGATACACAAGTAATTCGCTGGGGAGTTTTTTCTCTCAAGAAGGACATTTCTTTCTCTCACAGAGCTCACAGATTTAACAGAACCCATTTGCGCACTGTTTCGATTCCACAGAAGGCCTCTGGCATACAGAATACACAGAACGTTACTGCTAAAGAAGATACCAATAAGGAGGCAAAAAGCAGCCTACATCCAGTCCATAGGGGTATCTCGGTGATCACTCCCCTTCCCTTCGGGGGAGGGGAAGGGGGAGGGGCCACTATCTTCTATGAGCCCGTGTGTTCTGTTCTTCTGTGTAAATCTGTGAGAAAGAGAACGCACCCACTCTATGAGATGACACACAAGCAACTCGCTGGGGAGTATTTTCTCTCACAGAGCACACAGAGTTCACAGAGCTTTTTGGCGCACAGTTTCGAGCACACAGAAGGCCTTCGGCATACAGAGAACACAGAGCGTTTCAGCTAAAATTGGCTGTAAGGTTCTGTGATATCGGTTGACTTAATGTCTCTGTGAAAGCTTGTGTGTTCTGTTCTTCTGTGTAATTCTGTGAGAAAAAACGAACACTTGAGACTCGCTGAGGACTTTTATCTCTCACAGAGTCCACAGAGTTCACGGAGTCTTTTAGCGCATGTTTCGATTCTACAAGGGGAGGGGACAGCATCTACTTAGTACTTGCCAAGAGGCGTGTGAATGGGTGGGTCGTGGGTAGTTGTGAGTAGAAAAACAGGATAAAGACGTGTTAAAGAAGCTGAAATAGGCTACAATTAAAAAAAATACTATAAATTTGCAGATAGCTAACCTACGACAAGTTAAACAGCACACAAGTGTTGTGAGATGTGAAAACAATATAAGTAAAAACCTATAAAAACATGAGAACTATGAGAAAAACTAACCTTGGACGATCGCTGCTCTTGGCGGTCCCTCTTATGTGTAGCCCTTACGTGGTGCAGAAAGCATGCGCTACACATGCGATGACGATACAAGCGCAGACCTCTATTATCAAAGGTAAAGTTGTTGATTCACAGTCAGGTGAACCGCTTATCAGTGCCAGTATTACCGTAAATGGTACTAAGAAGATGACCATAACGAACATTGATGGAGAGTTCTCTATCGATGCACAAGTTGGTGATGAGCTGGTTGTCACTTCGTTAGGCTATGAGAAGAAGACGGTGAGGGCTGCTGAGAATATGACAATTAGCCTTGTCGCTACCTCCACAATGCTTAGTGAAACGGTCGTGGTGGGCTATAGTACGCAGAAACGCAACAGTCTGACGGGTTCGCTGAAGAGTATTGACAATAAGGAACTGACGAATGTAACGACCGCAAACGTCACTAACATGCTCACAGGAAAGATACCTGGCATGAACGTTATGCCTGGTTCTGGCAAGCCAGGGTCGTTTGGTGCAATCATTGTGCGTGGTAAGTCAACTATCAACGGCAGTACGGCTCCACTCTGGGTCATCGATGGTGTCATCGTAGGAAAGGACCCTGGCGACATCAATCCAAACGATATTGAGTCGCTCACCGTACTGAAAGATGCTGCTTCTACGGCCATCTATGGTTCGCAAGGAGCTAATGGTGTTATCGTGGTGACGACCAAAAGTGCACGAGCTGGTAAGACGTCAATCACCTTCTCAGCCAAGATGGGCCTCTCAACCTTGAATAATGGAAAGGTCAAGATGATGGATGGTGCCGAACTATACGACTACTATAAGTCGTTTACCAACGCTGCCGAGATTGCTTTCCCACGATGGAATGAACAACTGAGAGATAGTAACTTCGACTGGTGGAAACTGGCTACTCACACGGGAAACGTGCAGAACTACGACCTTACTATTAATAGTGGTGGAGATAAGTTGAGTGCTGTCTTCACTGGTGGAGTCTATAAGGAAGATGGTGCAGTACGTGGATATGACTTCACGAGATATAACACCATGATGAAACTAAACTTCAAACCATTCTCATGGATAGCTATTCGTCCGTCCTTGAATGGTAGTAAGGGTGTTATTGACGACCGCCAACGCTCCACCTATTCTATGTATTCTATGCTGCCATGGGACAGCCCTTACGATGAAAATGGGAAGATTGTCGGCAATAGATCATCGGCTTGGGTGAACAGTAACTCTACTAACTATCTCTATGAGTTACAGTATAATTGGAGCAAGTATGACTCTTATTCATTTAATGGAAACTTCGATTTCGATATCTATCTGACTGACTGGCTGACCTTCTCATCAGTGAACAGTTATCGTTGGAGTACCCACCTTGACAAGAGCTATGTAGACCCTCGTACGTCGGGAGCGGAGGACAAGGGTCGTGTGAGCGAGAGTACCAGTACGAACACACGCCGTTATACGAACCAGTTAATCAAAGCGACACGCAGCTTCGGGGATTATCATGGCTTCTTAATGCTCGGTTATGAGTTTAATGATGGCGAGTATCGTTATCATAATGGGAGTGGGACAGGACTTGTTCCAGGCTTTGCACAACTCGACATCACGTCGACACCTGAGTCGGTGGGAGGTAATAAATACGAGTGGGCAGTGCAGTCTTTCTTCGCTAACCTCAATGCTGACTATGCTAATAAATACCTCCTTCAACTGTCATTGAGAACAGACGGCGCAAGTAACTTTGGTTCGGATGCGGCCTACGGTACGTTCTTCTCGGTCAGTGGGGGCTGGGTAGCTACGGCAGAAAAGTGGTTTAAGGTGCCTTGCATAGACTATCTGAAGGTGCGCGCATCCTATGGCTCGGTTGGTAGTCGACCTAACAGCCTTTATCCACAATATGGGTTATACAGCTTAGGAGCCAACTATAACGAGAAACCGGGTGCTGTCATCGCTCAGTTAGCGAACAAGAAACTAACGTGGGAGAAGAGCTTTACGACAGGTGTAGGTATCGACCTCAATATGTTCCGCCGCCTTCGTATGACCTTCGACTTCTATCACAAGCGCACGAGTAACCTGCTTTTCGCTGTGCCTATATCAGGTGTTATCGGTGTGACAAGTATCTGGCAGAATATTGGTGAGCTGACAAACACGGGCTTTGAGACAACACTTTCGGCCGACATCATCAAGGGAAAGGACCTTACATGGACTGTTGATGCTAACTTGTCGACCAACTCTAACAAGATTAAGAAGCTGTATAGCGGTAGAGACCAAATCATTGTAGGCGATGGTATAGCGGGTTCTGCTAACACGTTGTTACGCCCCGGACTGAGTGTCGACACTTATTACCTGCGCGAATGGGCTGGTGTTGATCCAGAGACGGGTGCTCCACAGTGGTACACAACAGATGCTAATGGCGAGCGGGTCATCACGAAGAGCTATGCTAAAGCCGACCAGATAGCCCTCGACAAACGTGCTACACCAAGCGTGTTCGGTAGCTTCTCTACCACACTTACCTATAAGGATTTCGATTTTAATGCCGTGTTTGGCTATTCTTTGGGTGCTTCTATCTATAACTACTCACGACAGGAGTACGACTCAGACGGTGCCTATACCGACCGTAACCAGTTCAGTCTGCAGAAAGGATGGAAGCGTTGGAGACAAAAGGGAGACATTGCTACTCACCCAGCAGCCGCATACAATAACCCTTCTAACGCTAACAAGGCCTCTACAAGATACTTAGAAAGCTCCGACTTCTTAAAGCTTCGCTCTCTAACCTTGGGTTATAATTTCCATCTCAAGAGTGATGTCGTTAAGGCTTTACGGGTGTATGTAAGCGGAGAAAACCTCTTCTGCATTACCGATTACTCTGGTGTCGATCCAGAACTGCCTGCTGCTGACGGTGGCCGCAATGCCTCTGGCGAGCGTTCGACAGCTCTCTCTATCTCTACTGGCGCTGGTGTCTATCCTTCCGTACGTAAGTTTATGCTTGGCGTTAATGTTACATTCTAAACAAAAGAGTCTATCATGAAGAAAATATATCTGCTGCTTTTGGCAGCTATCACAATGGTTTCGTGTAGTGTTGAGCGTCATCCTGAATATATGATGGATGAGGATGCCATGATAAAGAACATCGACGAGAGTTTTCCGGCACTACTGAAGGGATGCTATGGATACCTAAAAACATGGTCGGACCCTATGTATAGATGTGGTGAATACGCTGGAGATAATATCATGATACGTGGTACTTCTACCGATGCTTTCTATGAGTTTATCTCTTACTCACGCACTCCTAACAACTACCGACTACAGAACTTCTGGGATTTCAGCTATAAGGTCGTTGCTCAAGCATCTAATATTATTAAGGCAATCCCCGAAGGTAAGAATACTACTACGGATACTCAGCTGGGCGAATGTTACTAATTACGAGGCATGATCTACTTCTATCTCTGTCGTGCATACGGTAGACCGTACGCTCAGAACCCTGAGAAGAACCTCGGTATGCCGATTGTTAACGGTACTCCTGACGACCCTGCTAATGCTGTCTTACCTAATCGTTCTACCGTGAAGGAGACTTACGAGCAGGCTATTAACGACTTGGAGAAGGCGGCTTCACTGATGACTGAGGACATACATGGCGAGGAACACTGTATATTCGCATCTAAGGAAGCTGCTTGGGCAATGTTGAGTAGGGTCTACCTCTATATGAGTGGTACCTATGAAAACCCTAACACGGCCTACGCACAGAAGAGTGTTGAGTACGCAACGAAGGTGATTGACTCTGGTAAGTTTAGTCTGCTAAGTCGTAAAGACTATGGTGTTAGTAACACGCTGGAGCCTGAGAACAACCCTGAAAACATCTTTGTGGTGAAGAGGGTAGACTCTGAATTTCCTGGTTGGGACTATTATTACACCATCGGCGGTATGTATTCGAATATTGGCGGTATGGGTTGGGGAGAGATGTATGCCTCGGCTAAATATCTCGACTTGCTCAATGAGACGGGTCAGAACGATTGGTTTAATAAGAAATATACTGATATTCGTGCGCAATTCATTGAACCTCAGTATGTAAAGGATAAGACTGATAAGTACGTCCCAGTGTTCCGTTTCATCAAGAACGTCTATGATGCGAGCGGTAATCAGGTGAACTTCAACTACGTGCAACTGCGTTATACACGGCAGCCGGACAATAGTCTGACATGCGATACGACGGGGACAGGACACACCACACCGCTTGTTCTGACACCTATCGACCCTGCGCAACGCCTCTACTCGATAAACTATCAGGGGCATACCTACCGTGGTGTGCTTGATTATCAGATGAAGCTTAACCGCGTTTATCCTATGTTTTATGTGGTGAAATGCTCTCGTCAGGGTGGTAAGGAGAACCAGTTGTACTCGCCTGTCATCTCTCGTCTTGATGAGATGTACCTCAATCGTGCTGAAGCTAACGTGAAGTTGGGTAACATCAGTAGTGCGATGGCCGACGTGAACACTATCCGTGAGCGTGCTATCGTGGGTGGTAGCTATACGAGTGCACAGTTTACGGCCGCTACGGCAAAGACCTTAGTGGACAAAGAACGCCAATTGGAACTTGCCTTTGAAGCTGAGCGTAGCTACGACGTGTTCCGTAATGGCGATACACTAACACGTCGCTTCCCTGGTCCACATCAGCCGATGGTTGACATCCCAGCGACCGACTACCGTGTAATCTACTTTATTCCGCAGTCGGCTATCAATGCTTATAAGGGCAACTTAGAGCAGAACCCAAGAAGTAACTAACACGCTCTGTGGGCACACGAACAATGTGTATAGTGGCTGAAGTGTCTTTCTTCAGCCCCTATATGCCCTGTTTATGTTATTAATGGAGAGGGTTCTAAGTGGATGGAGTGACTTTTTTCTGTCCTCGTATGCCCTGTTCTCCTTGATAGGGTAGGGGGATTCTACGAGGCAGGGGTGGCTTTCTTCAATCCTTACATGGCGTGTTCTCTTTGATAAAGGAGAGATCTCTAAGTGGATGGAGTGACCTTCTTAGTCCTCGTATGCCCTGTTCTCCTTGACAGGGGAGGGGGGATTCTACGTGGCTGGGGTGGCTTTCTTTAGTCCTTACATGCGCTGCTTACGATGATAAGGACGAGAAGGCAGCGTGGCTGGGGTGGTTTCCTTCAATCCTTACATGGCATGTTGTGTGTTCGTTTTCATTTGCCTAATAATTGGAGAGGCTATGTCGTTAGCCTTCAATATATCTTTTGTAATGTTATGCCAAAGGCTTGGTTAGAGCGCTGACCGAGCCTTTTATTAGCTCTGCCGAACGAGGGAGTAATGGGCCAACCATGGTAAGGAGGGTCTCAATGTGCGTAGTGGAAGGGTTTTTCTTATCGCTGTGTGGCATTGTAATCTGTTTACGGGTAGGAGTCTCGGAGGTGTTGTAGCCAAGCAAAATCGTTGGTCGCTTTTGCCGATGTATGGCATTATTTTCTATGGACTCGGTTGTTTATACTGCTTTTCATGTGTTCTCTATGTGTGCGAAGAGTGTACTTGTTTGTTCCATGAAAAGCTACTTTGCCACGATAAAACTTCATGAATTTTGACGCATAGAGGCAAAGGGAGGAGGGCGAAAGGATAGAATTAGGCGCAAAAATAAAGGCTGTGCTTGACCGGTGACTGCGGTTATAAAGAATGTTGGGAACGTCATTTGTGAATGTAGGATAATACTATGCTTTAACAGCAGTTACGGCTATAAGGTATGTTGGGAACATCACTTGGGAGAATAGGATGAGGCTTAATGATGCCACATCTTGCTGTTGAGTTATCATGAAATTACTTTACATTATTCATTGCTATATGTGTTGAAAATAAGAGAGAAATGTAGTCTTTAATGTTCTTGTAACTCTTTTGTTATAAAGAAGTTATGTGGTGGTAAAGTAAAAGATGCCTAATAAGGGTCGAGAAGGGCCCCTTCAAGGGTCAAGAAGGGCGTCTTCTCCCACGCAGAAAGGCCTCCTCTTGAACCCAAGTAGGCCTCTGTTGGAGGTAAGAATATAATTTTCTTTTACAAAAAAGTGTTTCGTTTTTATTCTTCTCACCCCCTATAACATTTGTTTCTTTTTTATTTTTTTTGCATAAACTCTGCCGTGTTTAATACTTTCTTTATATCTTTGTAGGCCAGATAGTCGTCCGTTCGATAGAATGTGACACACTGTTATGCGGATGAATATAACCCCTTGAACGTGAGTGTGTTTTATCGTTTAGAGTCAGATAGAAATGCTTCATTATATAAATACAGATATTGTTTTTCAGGAGTTCCCCGATGAGGTGACCCTTGCCATCAACGTGTCTGGTTGTCCGTGTCACTGTCCTGGCTGCCATAGTCAGTTCCTGTGGGCGGATAGGGGACATGACCTGACGACAGAGGCGTTGTCTGCACTGATTCATGAAGCGAAAGACACGATAACATGTGTGGGATTTATGGGGGGCGATGGCGACCCAGCTGAGGTCGACAGGCTCGCTGAACACGTGCGACAGAACCACGAAGGACTGAAAGTTGGTTGGTACACTGGGCGCACAGCAATCTCCCCACTCATCGACCAACAGCGTTTCGACTATATCAAAGTGGGGCCCTATCTCCGCCATCTCGGTGCCCTCGACTCCCCACGCACCAATCAGCGGATGTACCGCCGATGCCCAGATGGCTCCTTCGAGGATATCACCTCCCGCTTCTGGAAACATCAGGTAGGAA
This sequence comes from Prevotella sp. oral taxon 313, assembly GCF_003043935.1. Classification (NCBI taxonomy): domain Bacteria; kingdom Pseudomonadati; phylum Bacteroidota; class Bacteroidia; order Bacteroidales; family Prevotellaceae; genus Prevotella; species Prevotella sp. oral taxon 313. The sequence continues at coordinate 184,523 of NZ_PYXE01000001.1, read as the reverse complement.
CGAACTCATAAGTTTTTCCGCTCTTGATTAGTGTTATTTTACCCTGCGTTCCTTGACATTTTGTCCAAAAATAACGACCTTTGCACCCGCTTAGAAAGTAGTTAATTTCTGTTAACAAACCCCGGATTTATAAGTCTTACTACTCTCCCCCTGCCTAAAACAAAGCCTTCACGCCCCTAACCCTCCGAGAGTATCTTCCATTAGAACAAGGATTAAGACAGGATGATTGGACGCTCGAGCTCACCAACGATGTACTCCGAGAGTATCTTCCATTAGAACAAGGATTAAGACTTGAATTGCTCTAAATAGTTCATAGCGGACACATTAACTCCGAGAGTATCTTCCATTAGAACAAGGATTAAGACTCTTCTTTTGGCAACAAAGACAATACACGGCGTACTCCGAGAGTATCTTCCATTAGAACAAGGATTAAGACAATAGTTCCAGTGGGGATTCTCAAAGCTTCACTAACTCCGAGAGTATCTTCCATTAGAACAAGGTTTAAGACGTCATAATGGTTTACTTTAATTGGTTAATAAAACTCCGAGAGTACCTTCCATTATAACAAGGATTAAGACACAACATCTGACATTCGATTTGACTTGAACGTAACATCTCCGAGAGTATCTTCCATTATAACAAGGATTAGAGATATTAAAGCAGGAAAATATAAACAATAATAACAATTATATTATGGGTGAACAATTAGATTATTCATTTCAACACTATGGTGATTTTGGATGGAGTTTTTTATTTTTAGTACCTTTATTAATAATAGTAGTATTAGTATTATATGTTATTATCTACTTAATTAATATAGGAGTTAAAAATAAATTACTCAAAAGAGGATTAATTACTATTTTACTAATAAGTTTGGTTATTCCTTTTCTTCGTTTGGGATTAGTAAAAAGCCATAATAGAGATGGTTCAATAACTATTCCAAAGTTTCAAAAAGAAATTATTAAGTCTAAGACAAAAAACATGTCTAAAGATGAGATAATTGATTATAGCATTGAGCTAACTGCTGAGACATTAAAGTTTTCTGACAAATGTAGTCCAGTTACATTTAAGAAGGAAACTAATGCTCATTGTGTATTGTATGCTAAAGTATTAGCTTCTGTATGTAATTATGCATTTCAAGTAAATCATATAGATGCAACAGCTTATCCTGTAGTTGGAGATGTAACTTTTGCTGGGATTAACTTATGTTCATTAGTTAGTAGTATCTTTAGTTTTAATAATAGATTAAAGAACTTCACTAAAGATCATGATTTCGTAGAGATTAAATCTCCAAACTCTGATATTTATGTTGATGCCTGTATATATGATTTATTAAATGTATCTATCAAACAACGAAATTAGAAATTATATGGTAAATATGTCTATGCCATAATAAATTAAACTTATAAGAACTCAATCAGGAACTCCGCGAGTATGTTCCATTAGAACAAGGACTAAGATGACAGCAAGTTCTGTGGTGCAAGATAGCAAATAATATAGTATGAATAAATTAGATTCAATTAAATAATGAAAAAGATTTTATCAATAGTAATTATTCTGATATCCGTTCTTGTTATATGGAGTAGAAATTTTAGTTATAATCCAGAAAAGACGGCTGTATATGTCACAAATAATGCATTAAGTAGATCACATACTTGTTGTGCATGGTTTGTTATGCGGGCTATGCAAGCAGGAGGATGTCCAATAGGAATTTATCCAGCGTATTATTATTCTAAAGTATTACCGAAATATGGTTTTAAGGTAATAGATACAAAAGATTATAAGAAAGGTGATATAATCGTATTTCCTGCTATTAAAAACCATATCTTTGGGCATATAGCAATATGGAATGGTGAACAATGGGTTTCTGATTTCAAGCAAAAATCGATGTTTCCTGCGTCTGGATATAGATTTGCAAAATATAAGATATTTAGATATGAGAAAAATACCTAACATCTTAAGATGGGTATTTGTAGGATTATTTTCTATTCTATCTTATCTCATTATATATATGGTAAACATGTCTATGCCAGAATAAATTAAATTTATAAGAACTCAATTAGGAACTCCGAGGGCTTCTTCTATTAGAACATGGATTAAAACACCTGCATACTGACGAAGACTTGGAAAAATGTTCATAATGCTGAGCGTAATCTCCATTAGAACAAGGATAAAGACTGATTGATGATTGTGTCGTGTTCAAAAGTAGTAACTCTTAGAGCATTTTCCATTAAAACAAGGATTAAGATACATCGTTTTCCTCGTTGTTCATGGCGATGTGGATTTAGGTAGTTGCTTTCCATTAGTACTCATGGCTCTTTGGGAGTAGAGTTCTTGGTGGTTAGGGTAGGGAAGTCTTGGGAATGAGTTGTTGGTAACATTATATTCCGAATGACATTCATTAGCGGAGATGAGGCATGAAGGGACTGATGGAGAAGGCCCAAAATAGCAATTATGAGGGCGGTCATCCAAAAGCTTGATTTCGGTGAAAAATAAATTTGCTGTCATTCCTGTCATGCAAATGTTGGAGTTAACTGGTTAGTAAGTAATGACTTACACGAAATGTTAAAAGTGACAGCAACGATAAATAAAACTATTTTCGTGTTTTAAGAGGTAGATTGGTGTTGATATTTAGTGAAATGTAATTGCCTCGTTCGAGGGTGAAATGGTAGATGTGAATATAGTCTGTTTAGGTAGTATAGAAACCTTGAAGCTGAAAGCAAAAATTGTTTCTTACAGCTTACACAGCATAAGAGTAAGGGGTATCTTGTCTCTATGCTCAATATTCATAGGTTTAAGTATAACCTGCTTGGTATTGTCGATTTTTATTAGGATTACCTATAAAAGCAGCATTAACAAATAAAGAAAAGAATGAAGAAAAAGTTTAATACAATAATCATGTTACTACTCATTGCTATAGCAGTATATGCACAGCATACGCCACGGATAGTAAATGATTTCAAAGAGGGAGATTTAATCTTTCAAGTGTCACAAAGTAATCAGTCTCCTTTTATTCAGTTAGCGACTAATTCGCCGTGGTCACATTGTGGAGTGATAGTAGAAAAAGGCGGAAAAGTCTATGTGCTTGAAGCCTCTAATGTCGTTAAGCTCACTCCACTTAAGAAATGGATTAGTAGAGGAAAGTTTGGTAAGTATAAGAGGAGACGAGTACTTAACAAACCCGTTAAGATTAGGTATGCTAAATATCTTGGTAAGAAGTATGATTTAGCCTTTAAGTTCAATAATAATAAATATTATTGTTCAGAACTTATATACGATATTTACAAAGACCAATTTGGTATTCAACTCGCTACGCCCAAACCGATTAAGTCTTACCATGTGTTTGGACTTGGAAAGTTAATGAAAAGGCGAGGTATGGATCCAAATCAGAAGGTGGTGGCTCCTTGTGATTTGTTATAGATAAAAGACATAATACCTGCTTGCAGGCGTTTGTGGGTTTCCCCTGTTCGCTGAAAGGTTTCTGTTCAATCTGTGAGAGGTACTCCTATGAGACTCTTGTGTTCTTTTCTCACAGAGTTACACAGAAGAACAGAACTCACAAAGGGGCACAGAGACATTAAGTCAACCGATAGCACAGAGCGTTACTGCTAAAGATGGGTGTTGGGTGATGGGTGTTAGGTGTTGATGAATAGACATAAATCTGTCGCCGTCAATCGGCGTTTGTGGCTTCTCCCTGTTCGCTGAAAGGCTTCTGTTTAATCTGTGAGTTCTGTGAGAGATAATATTCCCAACGAATCTCTTGTATTCTTTTTCTCACAGAGTTACACAGAAGAACAGATTTCACAAAGGGGGCACAGAGACATTAAGTCAACCGATAGCACAGAACGTTACAGGTAAAGATGGGTGTTGGGTGATGGGTGTTAGGTGTTGATGAATAGACATAAATCTGTCGCCGTCAATCGGCGTTTGTGGGTTCTCCCTGTTCGCAGAAAGGTATCTGTTTAATCTGTGAGTTCTGTGAGAGATAAGCTCCCCAACGAATCTCTTGCTACCGTGCTGTGTTTAAGAAAACTCCGTACTCTCCTTTTCTCTGTGTGAGACTTCATTAGAGACCAAAGCATAGGCTACATCCTTATCATTCCAAATATCTGAAGAGCCAAAAAGGTTTGCAAACAGACAGCATCATACCCTCGCAGTCTGTTTGCAAACCAATAACAATCTACATGGAGTTTATAAGATGAATACATACCTTATCGACATATAGAGTTGAATGCCGACAACGTAGGTAGGAACGAGTCTTGAGCCAACCTCCAAACCACCCACAAGGACCTTGTGCATCTTTGCAACACTGTCAATCGTACCACTTGCCACACCGTAGGTAAGTGACATAATGATGATGATGAGCGATAAGGAAGGTATAAAACTGGACGAGAAGGAACTGGGGAATAGCTGTCCTGTCACACTTAGGAGGATAGCGTGGGGAATAGCAGTGAGGAGAATCATAATGATAACATAGACGATAAACTCGACCAAAGCTATGCGCAGACCAACTTTCTCACGATAATGGACTTTATGCTGATGGTTAGAAGATGTTGTTAGGCTACTTCTCGTGTTGGATAATGTCTCACGTAACGCATCATAGAGGCGGCTACGAACACACGCACCCACTGCCATCACCGCCATAATAAAGTAGATAAGCAGTGGTGATAGTTGGTTGCTGACAAATGAGCCAAAGAACCATCTGATACCTTCACTACTCAATACAGACCGCATCGGGAGCTCAGGAAAAGCTGCCGTAACAAGCCATGAAAGCAGTATCAATGCCAGTTGGGAAACGAGAAGTACTAAGACAATATATCCTAACTTATTCCTCATCAGCGTGGAGATTGTCGATATCGATAATACGCAGTTCTAATGCCCTTACTACAAGGCGCGTAGCATTGACGCTCATCCCATTGTTACCATCAGGGAAGAGCTTCTGTACGAGTTCGTTCTGTCGTTTCTCCAAACTCTTTACACCGAAAGGCATACCACGCAGGTTGGTTATCTGCTCCTTAGTATAGCCGAGTGCAAGGTGGCGAAGGAAGCGTTCGTCATACTCATCAATCTCGTAGCTGACCATCGCCTCTTGGTGCATTAGCTGACCGCTCACGCTCATTTTGAATCGACCCACAATCTTTTCAAGGATAGGCTGATTGAATACCATTCGTTTACCCGACATGACACTTGCCACATCACCACGTGTCAGTAGCTCGCCACTCTTCAAGCAGATACCATCAGCACCAGCATCAAGAACGTCGACCCATAGCTTTTCATTCAGTATCTCACCTGTAAAGATAAGTACTTTCACGTTCGGATAGGTCTGCTTTGTTTGGCGACATATCTCTACGCCCACCGTTGTTGAACCACCCAATCCGAGGTCGAGTAGCACGAGGTCGGGTAGGTTCTGCTTAATAAGTTTCCAGTAGGCAACTTCGCTTTCAGCTGTTCCGATAATCTCCGCCTCCGGTATTTCGTTTCTAAAGATACCCTCCGTTCCTTTTAATTCCAAGGGTACGTCTTCAACGATAATGACTCTAAACTTCTCCATAGATATCTTTTGTTTTATTTTGTTTCTTAATTTGCTTTTGCCAAGACCACATCTATTCTCACTCCCTCTTGTGTCTCGTTAGCTGAGATACCACAGCCACGTTTGTTCGTAGCCTCGCCATTGTCGCGGGCAATCTGTCGGCAGATGAAGAACATCAAACGGTCGGCAGATGGTTGGAAGAGGTTGCGACAAGCATCATCAGAGAGTGACAGCGTAGACATGATGACGTGTAAGGTCACGTAACCAGGCTGATGCTCTTCGGCAGTGACTGTCAGTGGTTGGTTATTATTAATAAGGTATAAGATCTCAAATAAGTAGGCCAGGAAGACAGGGTCACCATTGATAAGTGGTGACTCAAAGGCTGTCGTCAGTTTTGCAGGGCTCACCAAAGTCGTGATATCCACAGGACGCGACACAAGTTTCACGGCCTCAATCTGGCTCATAGCCTGCTGACTAAGAATCTGATAGAGCTCCTTGTAGTAGATAGCCAACTCGTCAATCGCTTCAAGTTGACCGTCAGCTTCGTCGACAAGCTGGCGAATACGTGAAGGATAGTACATTGTCTCGTGTTTCAGCGTTGACAGACAGTTATCAAGAATACTATTACTAATGTGCAAACGTTCGTTCTCGTATTCCACACAACGCACCTCATCTTCGAGCAGTTCGATATCAGACTGGCTCTTCTGGTTCTCTTCCACCGATGCGACAAGTGCCTCCTTAATCTGGTTGACGATAGCCAATAATCGTTCAGGAAATCTGTCGCTCACTCCTTTCTCAACCTCTCTTAGTTTGTTCTCTTCGCTAACATCGCTAAGGAGGATAGTGTTTATTTGTCTTACACGTTCCAAACAGAACTGATAGACGAGACGGTGACGATAATACATCACGTAATACACTGGTAGAATGGACAGTAGGAAGAGCACGAGAAGGGCAACAGCCACATTCTTATTGGTCTCCGACTTCATCATCATTCGGCAGTATTCGCCCAAAGAGTTATCGGCATAACGCTCCTTAAAGAGGTGGGTATAGACAGAGTTATTATATTTATAAAGGTCCCACTCATGCAAGGCAAGTGCCGCAACAGCACTCTCATTGCGTATATCGAGGATAATTCCATAGTTCATCGGGATACTATCATGATACCATTTAATCTCTGCTGGGACAATAGATAGGCTCCCAAGTCGCTTCATCAGTTCCTTTCCTTTAGGCTGAAGCTGTAGATAGCGTTTATTAAGGTAGTATCGACAAGTATCCGCATAAGCCAGCGTCTTACTATATGAACCATTGATATTAGAGAAGTAAGCCGAGTCAGCATAGATAGCCGCAAGGGTGGTGTAATCCTTCTTTACAAGTGCTGCAGCCTTATCATAGGTCCTTGTTGGTCGAGCCTGAGCAGTCAATAAGGAGGCAGTAGCAAGGAGGCAGGCCAACAAGACACGACTGATACCCTTTGGCAGACGGAAGAAGAAGCGGCTACCCTTGCCTTTCTTACTCTCAACGCCAATCTCACAGATAGCGAATATCTGGCTAATCTTCTTATACTTATTGATGATACCCTTACAATTCATCAGTCCGAAGCCATGCGATGAACTGTCTTTCTGGTCATGAATAGGCTTATGGTCGAAGATATGTTGTTGTTCTTCTTCTGTGAGTCCACAGCCCGTATCGCTAACAGCTATCTCTACATAGTCTGGTGCTTCGGTAGATGTAATCGTCACTTTCCCGCCTTTCTCTGTAAACTTACGGGCGTTATCAGCTAAGGTATTCACCATGAAAAGCGTCAGAACACGGTCGGCTTTGACAATAGCCTTGGTATGCTCTACACGTAGTTCTATACCTTTCATGTGGAAGCCCATACGTCCTTTCTTCACGATATCGAACACCTGTTGCACAGGGAAGCTCTCGATGTGTAGCGACAGTCGTCCTTGTCTGAGTTGGATCCACTCTGTGAGTACAGCGTTTAATTCATTAATCTTATCCGTCAACTCCCGTATATAGGTGTAACGTTCAGCCTTTACAGTCTCACTTTCACCGCCCTTCTTGAGTCTTTCTATCTCATGTAACATACGGTCGATGAGTGGGATAACACCGTTTACGAGTGATATCTTGGCCCTTTGTTCAAGGTTCTTACGTTTATTATCAGTGAGGTGTAACTTGTTGATATCCAGTTGTTCGGATATCTCTTCATACTGTTCAGCCAACTCCGCCATGTGCTGTTCGTTCTGTTGTCGCCATTGTTCAAGAGGCTGAAGGAGGTCGTCTAACGACCCTTGTGTATCTTTTCTTCTACGGAGGTAATGGAAGAGAACGAGCGACCCCAATACGATGATGATAGAAAGAGCCACAGCAATAATGATGAGGTTAAGCTGTTGTGAGGTGTTTTCTAATTGTTCCGCACGTGAGGTGAGATACCTGTCTTGTCGTGTTTCGTCCTGTAAGTCAAGATAGATATTACGGTTGTAATCACTTTGTTGTTTGTTGTTAATCGCCGAATAAGTCACACTCAACTGCTCACGGATTGACGCAACGAGGTCTGGAGCCTGCTTTATAGCAGGATTGTTGTTTAATGCCTTATTCAGACAAATGATAGCTGAACGATAGTCTTTAATCTGCCAATAGCATGAAGCCAAGGTTCGATAAGAACCTGCCGTCTGATAGACATCCCCATAACGTTGGAAGATATGCAGCGAACGCTGTGCCAAGTTACCTGCAAGGAGGCTATCAGGCATATTATCAAGATTGATGTATTGGAACGAGGGGAGGTTATTGTGCATCAGTGTCTCTCGACTCTTATCGTTCACAATCAGCTCACTGATAGCCTGCAAGGAGTTTGCCTCCCAATAAGGGAAGTTGTGTTGTCGTGCAAGCATATAGCATCTTATGAGATACTCAAACTCCTTTTGTTCAATAGCTTTCTGTGTGTTCGTATTGATAATACCACCCGAGCCGATGTTATAGAAGTAGGCCAACAGCTGTGCTATGTCTGTTTGGATCTCTCCATCAGGGTTTATCTGGTGGATGGCTTTGATAGATGGCTGTTCCAAACCTACATAATAATAATAGGTGGAGGTGACGATAGCAAACTCAGAGCGGGCATAGACCATACGACGACGCTGACGAGGAGAGAGCAGTGCTTCGTCTTCTTCAATACGATGAAGTCTTTTCTGCGCCTTTTCATAGTAGTCGTAGAACTCCTTATTGAGCGACTCACGCTGACAGAGACGCATCAACTGGATGTCAGCAACCAGCAATTCTACCTGGTTATCAGTAATCTTTAATACGGAATCGAGCTTAGCGTTAGCTGCCGTAAAGCGCATCTTCATCAAGTCGACAAAGGCAAGGTTGTTCAGTGCTTCTGCCTTTCCTGCGTCATAGTTCTTCGCTAAGTTATAGGCTTTATTAGCATAGATTGTGACAGAGTCGAGGTTGCGATAATGGAGAGCGTAGGCCTTATCATTATAGAGGTCGACCTCTTTCTGATTGGGCGTACTACAAGCAACACATAACAGAAGGAGTAGGCTGGCTACCCATCCTTGTATTTTACCGTATGTTCTTGCTTTCTTCATCTATCTTATAGGGTCTTTGTCGCAGTCAATCTATAATCTAAAGGCAAATTTACAAAACTTTTCTCAAATAGGGGTTAAGCAACTACAGAATTATCTATCATCTTTATTTGACAACATGATTTAGTCGTTCTATGATGGAGACCGTTGCTTTCTTCTTTCTTTCTCGTGGATAATCAAAAAGAGTTGGGTGCATCAGATTGCTGATACACCCAACTCTTTTTTATTCTAAATAATGCTGTTTCTCATTTTAAGGATGGCAGAAGAAGAGTATTATCACTTGTGCCATAAAGATTCTTAGGAACATACTGAGCGGATAAACAGTTGAGTATCCGATAGCTGGAGCCTCGCTTGAACAGATGGAGTTAGCGTAACCCAATGCTGGAGGGTCGGTATAGGTACCGGCCAACATACCCATGATTGTAAAGTAATTGAACTTATACTTCATTCGTGCGATGGTTCCTACGATAAGAATTGGGATGATGGTGATGAGGAAACCAGTGTAAACATACTTCAAACCGTCTCCTTGGATAACCGTATTCCAGAACCCTGCGCCAGCCTTGATACCCACGGAAGCAAGGAAGAGGGCCAATCCCATCTCACGTAACATCAGGTTGGCTGATGTCGTTGTATAGGTGACAAGACCTATACGATGGCCGAAACGACCTAAGAGAATGGCTATGATTAGCGGACCACCAGCCAAGCCGAGCTTCATAGCTACAGGCATGTTAGGGATGCTGATAGGCAGACTTCCAAAGAGAATACCTACCATGATACCGATAAAGATAGTTGCGATGTTTGGTGCATAGAGGCGTTTCTCGGAGTTACCCATCATCTCTGCTACACGGTTTACATTCTCTTCTGGACCAACAACCATGATGCGGTCGCCAACGATAAAGCGGTGGTTACGACCCGCAAAGAGGTCCATACCTTGGCGGATGATACGTGTCACGTTCACGCCATAGACTGAACGGAAGTGTAGATTGCCTAAGGTCTTACCGTTGATAGAACTGTTGGTGATGATAATACGGCGACTAACGAGTGGTTGAGGCTGGTCTTCCTCATGCCAGTCTACCTCAATCTCTGGACCAATGAAGGCTTGGATAGCCTGTGCGTCAACCTCTGCACTAACGATAAGTATCTCATCACCCAACTCAAAGACATTGTCTAAAGTAGGAACACTGAGTACGTTATTGTGCATAAGACGTGTACAAACGAAATCGCGGTTGAGGAACTCTGATATTTCTTTGAGCTTTCGGCCTGCGATATAAGCGTTTTGTACCCTCAGATACATGGTGTGAGGTTTTGCATTTGGGTTCTCTGCTTCTTCCTCATTCAGCTTCTCATTCTCTTCTTCGAGGTTTACCTTACAGATATAACGTATAGCAATTGTTGCACCGATAATACCTACGACACCCAAAGGATAGGCACAAGCATAACCGGAAGTGATGTCGAAATCCATCCCGTTCTTAAAGACGCTGTGTAAAGCCTCATTCGCTGCACCAAGACCAGGGGTGTTTGTTACGGCACCATAGAGCGTACCTACCATCATAGGAAGGCTACTTGAGTCTTTCGTGTCGAAGAAGATAAAGTAGCACGCAAACATCACGAGGATGTTAAGAAGGATTGTCACCGAGGCGAGAATGTTAAGTTTTAGTCCACCTTTACCGAAGCTCTCGAAGAAACCCGGCCCTACTTGCAGACCTATCATAAAGACGAATAGAATCAATCCAAAGTCTTGTAAGAAACTTAACACAGGGAGTGGTCCTGTGAATTTAATGCTTCCGGCTGCAATGCCGACGAACAAAACGAAGGTTACTCCAAGTGAGATACCTCCAATCTTAATCTTGCCAAGTAGTACACCTACGGCAATGACAATCGAATAAAGCAACACGATATGTGCTACCGTATCCTGTTTTGCTGTTGAGAAAATATCAATTAACCAGTCCATAAGGTATTGTTTAGTGGGTGCAAAGGTAGTGATTTAAAAGAATATAAACTAATCTTTTATGACAATTTTTAGGACGCTGAAGTTTTTTGTTGGTACAATGTACAATATTTGTAGATGACTATCAATCAGAATGATAAGAATAGTTAGGATAGAAGGGTAGCCTCCTCTCCTTGCCTTTACACCTGTTTTCTCCTGATAGTCAATAGGTTTTTGTAGACGTATGTAATAGTTAGCTCATCATTATATAATATATGGTTTCACATCTATATAATATCTCGTTCATCTTCCTCACAAGCCCGTTTATGGTTGATTTCATAGTTTACATTCGTGTTATTCGCGTCATTCGTAGTACGAACCATCCTCTGTTTTCGTTTGTCATTATATCATTCTGTCTCAAAAAAATCATTTGTCTCCATTTGTCATTATGTCATTCTGTCTCAAAAATAATCATTTGTCTCCATTTGTCATTATGTCATTCTGTCTTCAAAAAAATCATCTGTCTCCATTTGTCATTATATCATTCTGTCTCAAAAAAATCATTTGTCTCCATTTGTCATTATGTCATTCTGTCTCAAAAATAATCATTTGTCTCCATTTGTCATTATGTCATTCTGTCTTCAAAAAAATCATTTGTCTCCATTTGTCATTATGTCATTCTGTCTTCAAAAAAATCATTTGTCTCCATTTGTCATTATGTCATTCTGTCTCAAAAAAATCATCTGTCTCCATCCGTCCCTATGTTATTCTGTCTCAAAAACTTCCTCTGTCTTTATTTGTCCTTATGTTACTCTGTCTCTCATTTATTCTGTCTGTATCGTGTTGAAAAGTCTTGACAATGATGCGTATAAGGCTCTGGGATAAAGAATGGGGATATGTATAAAAGCGTAGTATGTAACTATCATGTATTCAGTTGGTTATAGGTAGCAAAGAAGAAGACGCCTAATAAGCATCAAGAAGGGCGTTTTCAACATGCAAGAAGGGCATGTTCTTGAAGCAAGAAGAGCGTCTTCTTGAATGTTGACGGGCGTGTACAGGGAGGGAGTAGAGCGAAAAAGGTTTACAAGAAGGTTTCTCAGATGATAATAGTAAAGCTTTCTGATACTTATAGTGAAGTGTTCTGACGTTTATAACAAAGGTTTTTAGAAACTTATGACCAAGCCTTTCATGAGTTTAGTTCGTTGCTTATGACAGAGGGTATAGGGTGGGGTAATTAGACAAAGAAATCCCCTTGTTTGTTTGCCGAACAAGTGTTCAGCAACCAACAAGGGGACTTTTTATTTACGTGTTATCGTTCTTACTTAACGCTAATCTTTGCAGCCTTGTTGCCTACACGTACGATGTAGGTACCACGAGCGAGGGAGATGCGAGTGCTGTCGTCAGCAATCTTAGCTTGGTAAACGAGCTTACCATCGATAGTGTAGATAGCTGTTGTAGCATTCTTTGCACCCAAGATATTAATAGCACCATCGTAGAACTGGATCTTAATATCCTTATCTGCACTGACATTATCAATGCCTGTTGAAGGAGTGAATGTGATGTAGTTTGTGTGGAGAAGGGCATTAGGGAAGTTATCGTTTGCCATCACACAAACAAGTTTCGTGAAGGTTTCACTAAGCTTCAAAGTAGTTACACCATTCTCAACGGTGTACTCGTCGTTGGCTGTAAGCTCTTCACCTTGTAACTGACCATCAACATATTGCACATTGCCATCGAACCAGCGGTAGGTAGTAGGCTCACCTCCTACAACCGCCTCAGAGCTGAGATCGACCTTACCATCAACGCACTTAACATCAATTGGTGCCTGAAGGTTGTAAGAGTATTTATCAAATCGCCTGCCGTTGTTGCTTGGCAATGGCATTGTAGAGAACTTCAGACGGTTGCCAACAACGTTGAGAACTCTAAGATTAGTATTCTTTGACACGTCAACCTTTGTAAGTTTGTTAGCGTTCAACCACAACTGCTCCAACTGAGGAAGCTTGTCGAGTGATACGCTTTCGAGCTCGTTATTGCTCAAGTCAAGGTTCCAAAGCATAGGGTTATCAAGTTTGATATCCTTCATCTTGTTGCTTGATAGGTAAGCAACATTAAGGCTTGGCGCCTTTGATAAGTCGAAGTTCTTAATCTTATTACCAATCAATGAAACTGAGAAAAGCTTTGGGAACGGTGACAAGTCAACGTCTGTCAACTCATTCTCATCAAGGTTCAAGTCGGTAAGGTTTGGTGCTACAGGGAGCTTAATAGTTGTAAGTCCTGCCTTCGAAACAGTGATAAGCTTTGCTTCCTTCATACCAGTGAAGTCAGCATCGGCCATCTTAACGTTTGAGATACTGAAGACTTTCACCTTATCATCAGGCTCAGCAACAAGTACACGTACCTTTGTATTTGGCTTTGACTTAGCTCGGAAGAGCTTGTAAGTCTCTCCAAGTGCATACTGTGTGACGTTACCATTACCCTCCCATTCGATGTAGACAGACTTACCAGGAACATAGCTTGCGAGAGAAAGCGCCACGCTATCAGTCTGGTTGACAGTAGTAAATGATGCCAACTCATATTTAGGGAAGGCGATAGGATGAACGTATGTTGTCTTGAAGACGTTCTGGCCTTCGAAATCAGGGTAGGCTGCATGCGTCATCTCACAATAGATAGAGTCGAGCGCAAGGTTCTTGAACTTAGCAGAACCATCGGTAATGGTATAGTCTGTACCCAACTGTAACGGTGTACCATCCTTCTTCTTCCATACAAACTGAGTCTTAGCACCATTCTTTGTGATGTACTGTTCAGAGAGGTCGATACCTGGTGAAGAGGTTGAAATCTGTAGAACGTGCTGCGGAGCATAGATGAAGTTGCCACGAGAAAGGCCGAAGTCGTTAGGCATATTAGCCAATGTGAAATAGTTGCCACTGATGTTCAACTTCTTTACAGGTGCAACGCTTGGTATTCCAATCTCGGTCAACTCGTTGTTAGCAACATTGACGTCTTCTATCAGTTCACTGTGGTTAAGGAGGAGACGAGTGAACTTATTGTAAGAGATATCAAGCATACGCAAGTTGTCGGCATCCTTAAGATCCAGCTTGTTCAGATTGTTATGACTTACATTCAGCTTCGTTACACCATAGATGGTATAGTAGAGTAATGAGTCAATCTGGTTATTACTAATGTTGATATCAGTCAAATTACTCTTATTAAAGTAAGATGATGGACCACGGAGATCAACACGTCTTAGCTGATTGTTAGATAAGTCGAGCTTCTCAAGCTTATTGTTGTAAGAGAGGTCAATAGTAGTAAGACCTGCATTCTTCAGCGTCAGTATGCGAAGTTCTGTAAGTGCAGAGAGGTCGATGTTATCAATGTATTGACCGTTAGACTCAAGACTTGTTACGTACTTATCTTGTGGAACATATACGATAATGTTACCTGCGCCAGTACGTGTAGTAGCAATGTTAGGTGTAGCAGGACGCTCTTCCTTAATCTGGAATGGCTTTGTCTCTCCATTACCTAAGTCAACCTTTACTGTTACAGGATTAGCTGCAGTAGCACCAAGGATACCCACTGACATGTTAACTGGGTCGCCTTCAGATCCAAGACTTGACATTTCAACAGCCTTCTCGTCCTTTCCAAACTCGGCAACAGTCTTTATTCTGAAGTTCTCAGTACGGATAGGGTAGTCTTTAAGGCGGCTATTCGTGAACTGTACAAAGACCTGATCATTAAGTGCTTTCTTCAATGTCACCTTACCAGCCTCGTATGAGTAATAGCTGTCATCCAACTCTACAGGCTTTGTTGGGTCGGCCTTTGGAACACGGTAAAGCCTTGCCTGAGTCGTTGTTTTTGGACGAAGTACACGCTTGCTAAGGTCGATGACATCACCTACCTTATATGTATCGTTCAACTCCATAGGGTTTTGCTCGTGGTAATACTCAAACCAGTTGCCTGGTTCTGGCAGTGTAGCAAAGTCCATGTAGTTGTATCTTACGTTGACACTATATAGGTTTACGTTCTGACTAACGTCAAGGCTCCGTAGGAGGTTACGGTCGCAAGAGAGTGTGAAGAGCTCTGGATTGTTTCTTAAATCAAGCTCTTTCAAGTTGTTACCACCACAATAGAAGTAGTAGAGCTTCGGACAGTGAGACACATCAATGGTCTCAAACTTTACGTCAGTATTGACTGCTCCAGAAGAGTGAGAGATGTAGAGCTGTGTAATCTCAGGGTTATGACTAAGGTCAAGGGTCTTGACACGAGAGTCACCCACGTTGAGTATTTGCAGTAATGGGTTCTTTGAGAGGTCTACACTCTCCACGCTTGTCATGTCAAGGCTCAATCGCTGCAGCAGAGGACACTCTGTTGGGTCTGCTACCTTAAGGCTGAGTGTGTGGTAGGCATCAAACGAACGGAGCTTAGGAAAGTTCTTCAGTGTGAAGTTAGGAGAGATATGTCCAATCTGTGGAACCTCCAACACCATAAGATTAGGCATACGACCAATCATCAATGGAGTCTCGGCTGTGAACGGATTGTCCTGCAGGTAGATAACACTTAGGCTCTGTAACTTATCAATATTGAGTGACTTTAAGCTGTTATGCTCCAAGTTTAATACTTGTAGCTTTAGGTTGTCATTAAACTCAATCTGGTCGATCTCGTTACCAGAGGCATTAAAGTAATAGATGTTAGCTGGGTCACCCTTAATCGTTACCCACCCATCATCTGACACTGTACCAGTGTAGAGAGAGCCTTTCATGGTCTGTTCGCCATTCTCATTCTCTACTATGGTTTTATTCACATCGAACTCTTCGTCACCTGAACCACAATCGATGCTAACGGTAGTTGCATTGTCTTTTGCGCCCAACACAAAGGATACTTGTGCTGTAATTCCACTACTTTTAGCCTTAGCAGGAATGTTAGTATGGAACTTGATGATCTGTTGATCGTCTTGCGCATGGGCAGCAAGCGAGCTCCAAAACATTGCCATCACTAAGAGAAGAAAGGATGGCAGAAAAGTAAATTTATGCTTCATATATTTATAAATATTATAGTTTTCTTATATTATAGCATGTGATTAATTATCGTATTCCCAAGGATGAGGAGTGTTCTTCCTATCCTTTGGGAATATTATCCGACCTTTATCAAGCCTTAATAGATAACGATACGCTGTGCCTTACCACCATTTACTTGAATCAAGTAAACGCCCTTGTTCCATGAAGAAGCATTAACATTGAGTTCGTCACCTTGTGCTGAGAGCGAGTGAACTAACTGTCCGCTGAGTGAATAAGCACGTAAGTTCAGTTGCTTTGCACCAGCAAGGAAGGCTGAAAAAGAGCGTTCGCCAGTCATTGTGATGACAGGTACTTCTTGACTCTCAGCGTATTTCACGCCATTAATACCATCGGTTTCCTTTTCTTTTAGTACCTGCTTTAAGCCAGCGTAAGCGTCAAACTTACCTGCTCCCCACTGTACTGGGTCACCTGTACCAGTAACATACTTATCCTTGCGAGCGGTCTGCTGGATGATACGGATTACGTCCTTGACTGTCAAACTTGGGTTCGCTTCAAGCCAGAGGGCAATAGCACCAGCCACAACAGGCGTAGCCATGGATGTACCAAGTGATTGATGCCAGTAGTATTTCTTACCACCTTTCTCCAACTTACCCTGCAATGCCATGTCACCATAGCCTAAGTCGGGATTCTCTACAGCGTATGTATTGACAGAAGAGATGATAGATGCGCCCGGAGCACATACGTGTGGAAGATTTCTACCATCGGCTAATGTACCGAAAGAAGAGAAGCGTGAAGCCTCGCCTTCAGGGAAGTCATCTTCGTCACCTCGCTTGTTGTAGCCATAAACAAAGCCGTCGAGAGATGACCAGTGGTTGCGTACATTGTAGCTACCAACAGTAACGATGTTTGCAGCACATGCCATATCACTGATAGAACCATTGCGTGTTCCACTTACGAAACCCTCCTGTTTGTTGCTATCGAAGTAGATAAACTGTGCATCACTGTAAACTTCAACACGCTGTCCTGGCTTCTTGCTCTTTATTTCCAACGCCAGTTTATAGTTGCCGTCTTGGTTAGTTTTCTGGTTATCACTGGTCATTATCTGTGCCATAGCGTAGTAACGGCCTGTTTCAGGGTCTATCATAGAAGCTGCTGTGACGTATCCATCGAACGCTTTCGCAAAGGTTTGGTTGATAACAGCACCTGACATTGAATAGTCACCACCTGATGCGTAGGTTATAGGTTGGCCTTTTGTATTATTTGGAAGAGGGATTCTAACAGCAGCTTTATTGCCACGCTTCGTGTTAGTAACAACTATTTGTAGCTCGAACGCAGTAGAGTCATTACTATAAGCAGCTATCTGTCCGTTACGAAGATTATAGTAGGTCTTACCTCCAGAACTTAAACTATCTGGCTGCATTGGCGTAAGGAAGGTCTTAACTGTCTCTCCCGCAGCATCAAAATCCTTCTTTAATGCGATGCCCATGTTAGCCTCGTTACCAGCAGCAACACAGATAATAGCGTGCTTTCCTTCCTCTGCAAGGAAGCGATTCATTACACTTGTAGAGTCGTGTACACCAATGTTACTACCTAATGAAAGGTTGATAACACATGGTTTAGGCTTCTTTCCTGATAGTTGTGCATACTGTACGACATCATCAACACCAAATGCAATATACTGGTCACGCAAGTCTCCGCATGAAGCCACAAGTTCTGACTCTGTTGCACAGCCATAGAAAGGATTAGGACCAACCACCTTATAAGACTTGTCGTTATCGTTAGTCTTAGCATAGGTGATATCGCCTTTGTATCCACCCGCCATGATTCCTGTAGTGTGAGTACCATGGAATGTAGTGTAGGAATCGGTCGTAAAGTCCTCAATAGCGTATGCGTTATCACGATTAGTCAGGGTGTCAAGTACGGCACGAGGGTAATAGTTATCAAATTGATAACCATCCTTATTCGACTGACTGGCTGTAATCTTACTGATATAACCAAATCGTGTGCTACCGTCTGGCTTGAGGAAGTTGATATGGTTAGGGTCAATACCACCGTCAACAATACCCGTTACAACCCCTTTACCAGTGTAAGCCTGCGGGAGGTCGACACCTTGGTGAATCTTATCGACACCAATCTCCTTACGAACGACATCCATCTTCTGATAGACACGACGTGGGAGTTCCATACGACGAACGCACTTCAAGGCTGAAATACGCTCTATGTCTTTTATTGGAGCTACGACAATAGCGATATTACCACGTACTCGCAACACCTTTACTCCTTGTGCTTCTAAGTCTGCTCGGTCGTTCTGATCCTTCATTTCGACCATTGCCATTGTGTTTTCTGGTACACTCTTAGGTCGTTCAAACGCGCGTGTTCGACTATTGTACGTAGGTATGGCTGTATTGCGGAGCTTATACAGTTCCAACTGACTTTGTAAGTCGAGCTTCGACTGACCGAATGCCATTCCTGCCGTACAGATACTTAATACTGTAAGTAGAAATTTTCTCATCACTTCTTTATTATAATCTTTTTACCATTAATTACGTAGACTCCATTAGGTAGCTGACTACCTTCTACACGTGTTCCATCAAGGCGATAGACTACAGCCTTACCTTGTTTTACGGCTTCTATGGCTTCAATGCCATCTGTTTCGCCCTTGAGTAAGACCTCCAGACGGTCGCCATTATTCAAATCAAACTCAAAGCTTGTGCCGCCAGGATAAGGTGGGTTAAGTTTCGTTCCATTGAGTTTAACCACCATCTTACTCAAGTCGTTGCCGTATGCACCAAGCATGAAGTGATGGTCGTCGGCTGAGAACATGACGGTGTTTTCACCTGTCTGCATCTTTACCGTTGAGTGGTCAGAGCGATAGAAGTTGAATCCATAGTTCGCAAGGCTGATGTCGTCAATGAAAACTGTTGCCTTCTGGTCGCGTACAATGGCTGATGTCGTAACCTCAATCGTCATTCCTTCGGTTAATCTTATCTCGTATGCTCCTTCGTAATTGGCGGTTACGGGATTTCCATTTACCTTCAGTGACTCAATCTTACAACCGCTATTTGGCTTTATTTGGATAAGGTTGTTCTTCTCACCTAACTCTATATTATTGCTGCCATTCTGTAGGGTTATCACCTTATTATTATAGCTTTGTCCCTCATAAGCGGTGATATTTGCTGCGTTGTCAACAGTCAACACAGCCTTTACAGTAGCATATTTATGTGCCTGAACATCAAAGACAAGATTGTCTTTCACGTAACATTCGTAGTTACCATATATCGTAACGGCAGTCCCATTGACCTTAAAAGCATCTAAGGCATAGTTGCTTTGGTCGAAAGTTAAGGATAGTTTCGTTCCTGCTTTGAGCTTGAAATCGGCGTCATTGTAGTTCTTAACTTCCACACCATCAGCCATTACCTTTGAGATAACACCCTTCGCAGCCTCGTTAGAAAAGTTGAACTTCACTGGATAAGATACGTCTGGATAATCGGCTTTGATATCTACAACACAGCCTGCTTCCAGCGTTACAAAGTATTGACCACCCGAAGAAGCTACGTCATTACCGTCGACTGTCACCTTATATATAGGGGCATCGCTATAATTAGCATTGGTTATCACAAGCGTTTTCTCGGTATTAGGAATCCATTTTACAATGTTTTCACCATTTTTCAACGCTACTGACGTGTGTGACTCATAGCGAGATACCCTCACTTTTGAGGCATTATCGACCTTTACAGAGCATGAACCTGTGCGAACATCAGCTAAGACTCCACTCTTAACCTTAATGAGTATATTCTTGTCAGCATCTGATAGATAGATATTGCAAGACGTGAGATTTGAAATGTTTTGAGCTATAACTGCTCCGTCTTTACCTTGTTTTGTAACATCCTTAAGGTAGTAACCCTCCTTAGCCTCTATACTTAAAGAGGCATATTGAGGTACATTAACCGTGTTTGTACCATTGGCAAGGTCAGCCACTGGGACATAATTAACCTTCACGGTAACTCTATTAACATCATCAATATTGATTTTAACGGGCGTATCAGCCTTTGCGTTTACTGATGAGAACACCAATAGTACTAAAAATAGATAAGAGTAAACCTGCTTCATAGACATATATTTTATTATTGACCAAATATCGGATATAAGCTTTTTCACTATGGTTTCTGCACTAAAAGCAGAGGAGTTGTTGTGATAAATACCGAGCAAACACTTTTACAGGTTATTTGTTCTTTTATAAATCTATTGCAAAAGTAGTTATTATTTATGGTTAGAACAAAGTTTTTTCGCTTAAAATTATATTTTAATTCATAATTAGTCTTATTTGTATCTATTTCAAACAAAATCGTAACTAAAACACTTGTTGTTATAAAATAAGCGGGTTTAGTCGACGAGTCGACAGAATACACATATCTAAGCTGACGCTTTAGCTGATTGTTAAAATATGGGATAATTAGCTTATTAACAATGAGTCGACATAGTCTATATACCCGTTCATCATAGTGTAAAGGAACCTATTGATGATAAAAAAGTATTACAATACGTCGACTATCATACTCTCTAAATCCGAGGATAAAGTCTTGTGCATGTGATGTGATAACGTTCAATAAATCAGTATATTACAAGTTGCTTTGTAGAACATGCCTTTCTTGCCTCAAGAAGGGCATGTTCTACATGCAAGAAGAGCCTGTTCTTGAACGTTGAAGGGCCTCTTCTTCACCCATGAAAGGCGTATGTTCAGTCCGAAAGAAGCGAAAATTCTTAACAAGTGGTGAAGGAGCTGAGGAGTGAAGGGGAGTGGAATGGAGATAAAGTATGAAGGAGTTAAGGAGTGAAGGGGAGTGAAATGGAGTTAAGTCAACCGATTTCACAGAACCTTATAGCCAACGTTAGCTAATCATCAACACCTAACACCCAACACCCAACACCCATCTTTAGCAGTAACGCTCTGTGATCTCTGTATGCCGAAGGCCTTCTGTGGGCTCGAAACTGTGCGCAAAAATACTCTGTTAACTCTGTGTGCTCTGTGAGAGAAAAATATATCCTTTGTTAGAGATATAACTTTTAAGCTCGTTACTTTATCAATTTGTTACCATGTAGCGAAGCCTGTTTATCTGTTACCTTGTCTACTTGTCCACTTACGACAAAATCTGTTTACCTGTTACCCTGTCTACTTATCAGCAAAAGACATACCCTGTCTACCCGTTAACTCGTCAACTTGTTAACTTACAAAAAACTCCTGTTTATCTGTTACCCTGTCTTCTTATCAGCAAAAGACATACCCTGTCTACCCGTTAACTCGTCAACTTGTTTACTTACAAAAAACCCCCTGTTTACCTGTTACCCTGTCTACTTATCAGCAAAAGACATACCCTGTCTACCCGTTAACTCGTCAACTTGCTAACAGTTCCACTCGTTCACTCGTCCACTGACAACGCTATTTCGCCTGACCCAAAGCATCGGTGATGGTGTTCATCATAGACAACACAGAACTGTCCAGGGGCCACCCCATGGATGTTTTTGGCAGAGTGAATCAAACACCTACCGTCCGACAACTGATTAACAGTTGCTGGATGGTACTCAGGTGTATGGCGAATCTTGAAGGTAATCTTCTCTGGTAAGGTTGTAATACCTTCTGTTAAGAAATGGAAGTCATGGAGCGGGAAATCTTTTTTATAGGCTGTAGCAGGGTCGTAACCATGACTTACATATAGGATATTTTTAGTTACATCTTTCTTAATCACAAACCAAGGGCCACCGCCAAGACCGAGCCCTTTACGTTGCCCGATGGTATGGAACCATAGTCCCTTGTGCTCGCCTATCTTCTTTCCCGTCTCAAGTTCGATGACGTCGCCTATTTGTTCGCCTAAATAACGACGTACATACTCGTTATAATCGATGTTCCCAAGGAAGCAGATACCCTGCGAATCCTTGCGATGGGCATTGATGAGATTCTCTCGTTCGGCAATCTCTCGCACCTCATTCTTCTCGTAGTGGCCAATAGGGAAGATTGCTTTCTTCAGCTGCCAGTCGTAAATCTGTGCCAAGAAATCGGTCTGATCTTTCACTGGGTCAGGACTTGTTGTGAGCCACTTACGCCCATCAATCCACTCAGTCTGTGCATAATGGCCCGTTGCGATGAGGTCATAGTCATGTCCCTTCTTCTCATCAAAGGCCCCAAACTTTATCAGTCGGTTGCACATAACGTCTGGGTTTGGTGTAAAGCCAGCCTTCACCTTCTCCATAGTGTAGCGTGTCACCTGGTCCCAATACTCCTTATGACAGTCGATGACCTCCAACTTACAGCCAAAGCGACGTGCCACAAGCGTAGCCATCTCAAGGTCTTCTTCTGAGTTGCAGTCCCAGTCCTCTTTCTCTTCTGGTCCTATCTTTATATAGAAACAGTCGGGATGTAGTCCTAAGCGTGCAAACTCATAGACCACAACTGAGCTGTCGACGCCTCCAGAAAGGAGAACGGCAATACGCTTACCTTCGAGTTCCTGAATATCCATCTTTACTTTCTTCCCTTCTTACTTATACTTTTTCTTTTACTTT
Organism: Prevotella sp. oral taxon 313; assembly: GCF_003043935.1. Lineage (NCBI taxonomy): Bacteria > Pseudomonadati > Bacteroidota > Bacteroidia > Bacteroidales > Prevotellaceae > Prevotella > Prevotella sp. oral taxon 313. Next base: position 161,915 of record NZ_PYXE01000001.1, on the reverse strand, counting down.
CTCGTCGGCCGCTTTCTTCTTGTGGGCCACCTTCATTCTATCAAATCCCATGCCATAGACACCGTTGACAGCACCTTGTGAAACAAAGGCGTTAGGGTCTATCTCGTCAATCACTTGATAGATAGAGTGGGCTTCAGACCGTCGTGCGATGACAAAGAGCATTCCCACCTTCTTACCCGTGTAGAATCCGCGTGCTTCAATGACCGTACAACCACGGTCGACATCGTTGTTTATGGCTGAACCTATCTCTCCCCAATGTTCGGAGATGACAAAGAACTGCACCGAGCCACGCATACCATTGATAAGATAGTCTACCACGTAGGTCATCACAAAGAGGACAATATAACCATAGATAACCTTCTCCCAGTTCTCTAATACAAGATAACTGGAGGTGATGATACAAAGGTCACATGCCAAGATGACACGTCCGAGCGATATATCTCGGTACTTATGAATCATTGCGGCAATAACATCTGAACCACCCGAACTGGCATTATACTGCAGAGCAATGCTCACTCCGACCCCTAAGAGCACACCACCTACGACGCAGGCAAGGAATGGCTCGTCAGAGAACAAGGGATGGCCGGCGAAGGCCTCACGCAATACTGATGTCGAGAAGGCAAAGACCAATACGGCAAAGATTGTCCTTACGCAGAACTTCCAACCCAATATCTTTAACGCGACAAAGAGCAGTATGCCATTAATAATAAGGTAGGTGTACTGCACTGGGATGTTGAAACCCCACTGAATGACAGACGCAATACCCGCAATACCACCTATTGTAATGTGGTGGGGCAACAGAAAAGCACACCAGCCGAAACTCCCAATGAGCATAGCTAACGCAATCATCAGGAACTCGCGTACATCTCTTAACTTATTCTTTCTTTTTCTTACCATGTGTTTGTCAACCATTAGCTTTGTGCAAAGTTAGTGAAAATATTGTGAATGTCAAGTGAATAGCAAAACTTTTATGGGATAATAGGGCAACTTTCAGATGTTTTTATTATTTTTGTGGTCAGTAATAAACCGATTATACTATGGTTGAGATCTTTTCTGCTGACGGATGGTTGAATAAGAGCATCGTGTCAATCAATGATTTTACATGGTCGTATATTCTTGTTGCGGCACTTATTCTCTGTGCGTTATGGTTTACGTTTCGTACGCATTTCGTGCAGTTTCGTATGGTAGGTGAGATGGTTCGCCTCTTGGGTGAATCGACTGATACACACGATAAAGGGGAGAAGCATGTATCTTCCTTTCAAGCCTTTGCAGTCTCTATTGCGTCCCGTGTGGGTACAGGAAACCTTGCTGGTGTGGCGAGTGCCATAGCCATTGGCGGTCCGGGGGCCGTCTTCTGGATGTGGGTCATCGCTCTCCTGGGGTCGGCCACGGCCTTTATCGAGTCTACGCTGGCCCAATTGTATAAGCGTCGCCATGCCGACTCGTTCATTGGTGGACCAGCCTATTACATCCTTCATGGTATGCATTGCAAATGGATGTCGAAGCTTTTTGCCATCCTGATAACGATGACTTTCTGTATGGCTTATATCTCCATACAAAGCAATACGATATGTGGTGCAATGCAGAAGGCTTTTTCTATCAATCCCACATGGATGGGTGTTGCCCTTGCAGTACTCTCTTTGGTCATCGTCTTCGGTGGTATTCAGCGCATTGCGAAGGTTAGTAGTGTCCTCGTTCCATTGATGGCAGTGGGCTATGTCGTCCTTGCCTTGGTGGTTATCGTTATGAATATTCAACTCATCCCACACGTCTTCCGCCTTATCGTAGAGAATGCTTTTGGCTTTGAACAGCTTGCAGGTGGCGGATTAGGAGCCACGATGATGAATGGAATAAAGCGTGGACTGTTTAGTAATGAGGCTGGTGAGGGATCGGCACCGAACATTGCTGCGACCGCATCAACGACCCATCCCGTCAAACAAGGACTTATTCAATCGCTCGGAGTGTTCACTGATACGCTGCTCGTTTGTAGTTGTACGGCTTTTATTATTATCATTAGCGGACTTTATACAGACGGTTCAGCGTCGGGTATTATGCTTACACAGAATGCCTTAGAGCATGAGGTAGGCTCGAGTGGACCGATATTTGTTGCTATCGCTATCTTCTTCTTTGCGTTTAGTAGTATTATTGGAAACTATTATTATGGTGAGGCTAACGTGCGCTTCCTCACCCAGCGTCCTTCAGCCATCCTCGTTCTGCGTATCATCACAGGCGGTTTGATGGTGATGTTTGGTGCTATCGCCAGTCTTGACCTTGTATGGAGTATTGGCGACTTCTTTATGGCGCTCGTCACAATATGCAATCTTATAGCCATCATCACACTTGGTAAATATGCCTTCCGCCTACTCGATGACTATCGACAACAGAAGCGGGCAGGTGTGAAGAGTCCTGTCTTCAAACGCGAGACAATGCCTGATATCGAAAAAGATATTGAATGTTGGTAGGAGGGAAGGGGCTTACTTGTGCTGGTGGTAAGCTCTTTTCCTTTTTTAGGTTTATGCTGCGTGAGATTGTTGGGAGTATCTTTCTCTCACAGTGGGTATTTCTTTCTCTCACGGAGGGTATTTCTTTCTCTCACGGAGGGTATTTCTATCTCTCACAGAGCGCACAGAGTTCACGGAGGTTTTTGGCGCACATTTCGAGCCCACAGAAGGCCTCCGGCATACAGAAAACACAGAGCGTTTCAGCTAATGAAGGCTGTAAGGCTCTGTGATATTGGTTGACTTAATGTCTCTGTGGAATGCTGTGTGTTCTGTTCATCTGTGTTCCTCTGTGAGAAAAAGAACGCACCCACTCTATGAGATGCCACACAAGCAACTCGGTGGGGGAGTTTTTCTCTCACACTGGGGAGTTTTTTCTCTCACAGAGCGCACAGAGTTCACGGAGGTTTTTGGCGCACATTTCGAGCACACAGAAGGCCTTCGGCATACAGAGAACACAGAGGCCTCACCCCCAGCCCCTCTCCGAATGGAGAGGGGAGTAGTATGTGAGGTTACCCCTATTGGCCTGCTAATGATAGGAGATAAGCTGCTTAACATACGGAGGAAACGTAGGGGTATCCCGGTGATCACTCCCCTCTCCATTCGGAGAGGGGCTGGGGGTGAGGCTTCTGTTGGTTGTAAGGCTCTGTGATATCGGTTGACTTAATGTCTCTGTGGAATGCTGTGTGTTCTGTTCATCTGTGTGCTTCTGTGAGAAATAGAACGCACCCTCTCGATGAGATTAGGCCTATGAGACTTGCTGGGGAGTTTTTCTCTCACAGAACTCACAGATCTAACAGACCCTTTTTGCGCACTATTTCGAACTCACAGAACGCCTCCGGCATACAGAATTCACAGAACGTTACAGCTAAAGACGGGTGTTGAGTGTTGAGTGTTAGGTGTTGACGATTAGCTAACGTTGGCTGTAAGGTTCTGTGTTATCGGTTGACTTAATGTCTCTGTGGAATGCTGTGTGTTCTGTTCATCTGTGTTATCTGTGAGAAAAAGTACAATTGCGAGACTCGGTGGGGGCGTTTTTTCTCTCACAGAGCGCACAGAGTTCACGGAGGTTTTTGGCGCACATTTCGAGCCCACAGAACGCCTCCGGCATACAGAATTCACAGAACGTTTCAGCTAATGTTGGCTGTAACGCTCTGTGATATCGGTTGACTTAATGTCTCTGTGAAATACTGTGTGTTCTGTTCTTCTGTGTCTTTCTGTGAGAAATAGAACGCACCCACTCTATGAGATAACACACAAACAACTCGCTGGGGAGGTTTTTCTCTCACAGAACTCACAGATTTAACAGAACCTTTTGACGCACATTTCGAGCCCACAAGATAGTGGCCCCTCCCCCAACCCCTCCCCCGCAGGGAGGGGCGTAGTATGTGAGGTTACCCCTACAAGACAGCCAGTAAGATAATAGAACGAGACGCACATCCTCCTTGTAGGGGTATCTCGGTGATTACTCCCCTTCCCTTCGGGGGAGGGGACGGGGGAGGGGCCACTATCTTCACTGAACCTTGTGTGTTCTGTTCTTCTGTGTAATTCTGTGAGAAAGAGAATGCCCCCACCCTATGAGATGACACACAAGCAATTCGCTGGGGAGTTTTTTCTCTCACAGAACTCACAGATCATCTCTCCCAGAGTAAACGGATGAATCGCTACGAAGCTGGTTACCTCTTAATGGGAAAATTTGCTTCTGATGATGCCATCAACAGAGAATCTACCAGCACCAGCGAACCATGAGAGGACGAAGATGACAAGGTAGAGGAAGGCTAACTCGCCACCGCTAACCGAACCGCCATGGACGGTTGTGAAGGCTACTATCATGGTGAATATCATCGGCAACAGTGTTAATCGTGTGAGAAAACCGAAGACAAAAGCCAAACCGCATACCAACTCGCCGAAAATACTTAGTCCTACAGCTACCTCACCACTCAACCCGAAGGGTGCAGGGAAATGTGCTGCAGTGTCTGCGAAATGCTGCAGTTTGTCGAGGCCGTGGCTCGCAAAGGTCAAACCGAACACGAGACGTGATGCCAACAAAAGGAGGGATGCCTTTGTACTCTCAACCTTTGGGAATAATAATTCTACTGTTTTCATATCGTATAATCCTTTCTTTTTATGTTGTTCAACTTGTAGTGCGCACCAATCCCACCTTTTATATAAATGTAGCTGTGTGTGACTAATAGCACTGAATTTATCATTTTAACAGTTGCAAAGATAGGGATAATTCTCTTTTCTATCCATAAAAACGCTGTAAAAGTTTATCGAAGACGATGAAAATACCATCTATGTGGTATCTTGGCGACCCTCTTTTCTCGGCTTGCTCTCCCTGTTTCTGTGCCAGAAAGTCTGTCTATTATATGGTTGAGAAATTGCGTATTTGTCGTTTGTAAGGCTGAGATAAACAGAAAACGCTGCTTTTGTTTATAATAAAATATATTTACAAAACTACGTATTCGTGTTCTTCTTTTAGGATGGGGATAGTAGTCTCTATTGGTGTTGTAACTCTTTTGTATTCAATAATTTAAGTAGTAGTAAAGAAGAAGCTGCCTTTCAAGGGTGGAGAAGGGCATCTTCTACATCCAAGAAGGGCGTCTTCTTCGAGCAAGAAAGGCGTATTCTTAATCCTTAAAGACCGTAGTCTGGTTTTAAGAAGATGAATTATCTTTACAAAGTCGATTGTTTCATAGTTTGCCAAACTGCATTAGTAATATTAATATCGTGCCACAGCGAGCGTGTATCTCAGTGTTTATACCTACTTTTTGGTATGTCCGTGAGCAATAAGACAAAACCTTATAATTGACCAAAAAGCCAACTAAAACCAAGGCTTCCGTGACTTTTTTGGAAATCTTATAGTATTTTTATGTGGTTAAAATACATTAAACATTCAGTCTATTTCATTGATAATCTGTAATAAATGTAGTAACTTCGTAACCGCTTAACATGCCTAACTAAGATAATTCTTACGCCACATAAACAGTTTAGTCACAATTGTATAGGACAAGAATAACTATTATTCATTCCTCTGTTTTATCGCTCACATGAGCAAGAAAACGTAATTTATAAAACAAAGATAGCTATTAAAAAGAATGAAACAGAAGTATTTTTCGCCCACTATCAATGTATATAACATTGTAGAGGCAGAGACGATTTTGGCATAATCTAAGCATGAACTCACTTTTACCACAGACGTTACACCATTCGTTCCTACCCCCGAAGAGGATTTGGATGGGGAGACTTACACGGCATCAGGTACGTCAACATCAGTCCAACCATAACAAGTCTAAGGAATTAAACTTATAAGTAATGAAATCAAGAAATAATACATTTGCATTGATGATAGGCTTTGTAGGTTTGGTTTCATTTGTCGATAGAGTTGTTATCGCTGTGTTCTAATAACCAAGAAAAAACCTAAAACGAAATTTGCTGTCATTACTGTCAGTCGGAGAGGAATGTTAACTTGTTTGTTTACAGTATAGTTACGTGAAATGTTAAATGTGACAGCAAAACAAAATAAAACTTTTTTTGTATATTAAGTAATGTTTCTTGTCAGCTTAGAGACATTTTATTAGCTCCTTTCGCAAGCGAATCTTTCGTTGTTATTATAGATAGGAATAGAACAGCAAAAGCCACTTCTTGTGTTGTTATTATAGTGAGGAATAGAGCAGCTAAAACCATTGTTTAGGGTCGTTAGCCATCCCCATTATTAGGTATTTTTCTTGTAAACACTTTCTATCTTGTTTTTTTTCATTACCTTTGTTTGTTCAAATATGTACAAGTAGACGAGTCTACGAGAGAAGAAGTAGACGAGTAGCTTGCTACACATGGCGAACTAAGAATAAGTAACGATAATTCTTGGATAAGAATTAAAATGATGATTGAGGCTTATGAAACTATCAGAATTGAAGACAGGAGAAACTGGTGTTATCGTAAAGGTATCGGGACACGGTGGATTTAGGAAACGAATAATAGAGATGGGATTTATCAAAGGCAAGACTGTTGAGGTGTTGCTCAATGCGCCTTTGCACGACCCTGTCAAATACAAAATTATGGGCTATGAGGTTAGTCTCCGTCATAGCGAGGCCGACCAGATAGAAGTATTGCCCGACACAGTCGACCCTGCGCAGGTAGAAGACGTAGAGTATGAGGAAAGTGAGCAATCAGCTGGCTCTACATCCTACGATAGTACCGACAAAGAACTAACCCCAGAGAAGCTGTCAGATGCCGTAGAACAAAAGAGCCGCACCATCAATGTGGCCCTTGTCGGTAATCCGAACTGTGGTAAGACATCGCTCTTCAACTTTGCATCAGGTGCACACGAGCGAGTAGGAAACTACTCGGGAGTGACGGTAGATGCGAAGGTGGGGCATGCTTCCTTTGATGGTTACGAGTTCAACCTCGTAGACCTTCCCGGCACTTATAGTCTTTCGGCTTATAGTCCGGAGGAACTCTATGTGCGTAAACAGTTGGTAGACAAGACGCCAGATGTCGTCATCAATGTGATAGACGCCTCAAACCTTGAGCGCAACCTTTATCTGACAACCCAGTTGATAGATATGCACATACGTATGGTTTGTGCCCTTAACATGTATGACGAGACAGAACAACGTGGCGACCATATTGATGCACAGAAGCTTTCAGAGCTCTTTGGAATACCGATGATACCGACGGTGTTCACCAATGGCAGGGGCGTACAAGAACTCTTCCGACAGATAATAGCCGTTTATGAAGGTACAGAAGACGAGTCACTGAAGTTTCGTCACATCCATATCAACCATGGTCATGAGATAGAACATGGTATTGAAGAGATGCAAGAGCACCTGAAGAAGTACCCAGAACTTTATCGGCGCTATTCAACCCGTTATCTCGCAATCAAACTGTTAGAGCATGACAAGGATGTAGAACAGCTCATTAGTCCGTTAGGCGACTCGGTCGAGATATTCAAACATCGTGATACAGCGGCTGCAAGAGTTAAGGAAGAGACAGGCAATGACAGCGAGACTGCGATAATGGATGCCAAGTATGGCTTTATTAATGGAGCACTGAAAGAGGCGAACTACTCGACAGGAGATAAGAAAGACACCTATCAGACCACCCATGTTATCGACCATGTCTTGACAAACAAATACTTTGGTTTCCCAATCTTCTTCCTTGTCTTGTTGGTAATGTTCACTGCTACCTTTGTCATCGGACAGTATCCGATGGACTGGATTGAGGCAGGTGTGGGCTGGTTAGGGCAGTTTGTCTCTACGAATATGCCTGACGGTCCGGTGAAGGATATGATTGTCGACGGTATAATCGGTGGTGTAGGTGCCGTTATCGTATTCCTCCCTCAGATCTTGATACTCTATTTCTTCATCTCCTATATGGAGGACTGTGGCTATATGTCACGTGCCGCCTTCATCATGGACAGGCTTATGCACAAGATGGGACTACATGGTAAGTCGTTCATCCCACTTATCATGGGCTTCGGTTGTAACGTACCTGCCGTGATGGCAACACGTACGATAGAAAGCCGGAGGAGCAGGTTGGTGACAATGCTGATACTCCCTTTGATGAGCTGTTCGGCTCGTCTACCAATCTATGTGATGATTACAGGCTCGTTCTTTGCCTTGAAGTATCGTTCGCTGGCCATGCTCTCCTTATATATAATAGGTGTGTTGATGGCAGTAGTGATGAGTCGTCTCTTCTCTGCCTTTGTAGTAAAAGGAGAGGACACTCCCTTTGTGATGGAGCTACCCCCTTATCGTTTCCCAACATGGAAAGCTATTGGTCGCCATACATGGGAGAAGGGTAAGCAGTATCTCAAGAAGATGGGAGGTATCATTCTCGTAGCTTCTATTATCGTGTGGGCCTTAGGCTATTTCCCTCTTCCAGATGATCCGAACATGGGGAAACAGGCTCGACAGGAGCAGAGTTATATCGGCAGAATCGGTAAAACCGTCGAACCCGTATTTCGTCCACAAGGTTTTAGTTGGCAATTGGATGTCGGCTTGCTGTCAGGTATGGGTGCGAAGGAGATTGTAGCATCAACAATGGGTGTGCTCTATTCTAATGATGATAGCTTCTCTGACGACAGTGGTTATAGTAGTGAGGTGGGTAAATACTCCAAACTACATAATCTAATAACAAAGGATGTGGCAACCATGCACCATGTAAGCTATGAGGAAGCTGAGCCTATAGCAACATTGACGGCCTTTGCTTTCCTACTCTTTGTACTGCTCTATTTCCCTTGTGTAGCAACGATAGCGGCTATCAAGGGTGAAACAGGTAGTTGGGGATGGGCGCTCTTTGCTGCTGGATACACCACAGCATTAGCCTGGATAGTCAGTGCGGTGGTCTTCCAAGTGGGTATGTTGTTCATCTGATGATAAGAAAAGACAGATAACATAAAAGCTATACATTCTCTTTAAGATTTAAGAAGACGCTCTTCTTGGTTTAAGAACATGCCCTTCTTAAGCGTTGAAGACGCCCTTCTTACCTCAAGAAGGGCGTCTTCTTCTTTGCGGTCTATAACTTACTGATTATAGGTGGGTTATAGACTTGCTTTTTATGTATATCCCTCAGTGTTTTTGTCAGACATTTGTACGGGTTTTAGTCAGGATATTTTAGAGACAGAATAACATAGTGACAGATGGAGACAGAGGATGTTTTAGAGACAGAGTAACATAGTGACAGATGGAGACAGAGGATGTTTTAGAGACAGAGTAACATAGTGACAGATAGAGACAGAGGATGTTTTAGAGACAGAGTAACATAGTGACAGATGGAGACAGAGGGGTGTTTGGAGACAGAGTAACATAGGGACGAGTAATGACAGAGTTTTTTTAGAGACAGAATGACATAGAGACATATAATGACAGAGTGTTTTTTAGAGACAGAATAACATAGGGACGAGTAATGACAGAGTGTTTTTTTAGAGACAGAATGACATAATGACAAATAAAGACTGGGTGTAAAGTATAAATAGAATTTTGCGGTAAAGGCGATAGAATTTGGTTTTGTTATTCCTAATGACAGGTTTATTTCGGTAATCACGCCCCTCTCCATTCGGAGAGGGGGTGGGGGTGAGGCCGAGAGGGCTTGTGGGTGTGGCTTGCTGGTGTTGTGGGTGAGGCCGAATGAAGACAGAATTTTGTTAATTTGTCAATAAGTTTACTTGTCATAAACAAAAATCAGTTAAAGGACTATCCAACATACTCCTAAACCTGTCAACTCGTCTTTTAATTGCGTAGATTAATAATTATAGGTGTTTTGCATACTATTTTGTTGAATTTAGTAAGTAATCAGTTAAATTTTAATAGAAAATGTAATTTTAATCAGGAAAGTCTTGTGTCTTTTATAAATAATACTTATTTTTGCATCTATTGGACGTAAAAATCTTTATAAATTAAGCTGGAAAGCGATAATATATTTGATTTTACGACCTATCTCTGATGATATGTTTCATTGTGAAACATAAGGGTAACGTTTAGCGAAACAACTACACAATAATATTTATAATAATCAAAAGAGATCTATGGAGAAAAGATTTACTCTCTTTTTGTTTGGTCTTCTTCTATCTTTAGGGACAGCATTTGGTCAGACAAAGATTAATGGTACCGTAGTTTCTCAGGACGATGGAGAGGCCGTTATCGGTGCGTCTGTCATGGTACAAGGTACTACGACGGGTACTGTCACTGATATTGACGGTCATTTCACACTTGATGTTCCTGCAGGAAAGAAACTCGTAGTCAGTTACATTGGTATGGTCACGCAGACCGTAGCAGCCAAAGACGGCATGAAGGTTGTCCTTAGTAACGACAATCATCAGCTTAATGAGGTCGTTGTAACTGGTATGACTCAACAAGACAAGCGCCTCTTCTCTGGTGCTGCAACAAAGATTGATGCTTCAAAAGCAAAGCTCGATGGTATGGCGGATGTGAGCCGTTCGCTCGAAGGTCGTGCTGCTGGTGTGAGCGTTCAGAACGTATCTGGTACGTTCGGTACAGCACCTAAGATTCGTGTGCGTGGTAATACGTCAATCTTTGGTTCGTCAAAACCATTATGGGTTGTGGATGGAGTCATCATGGAAGACATTGCTAATGTTGATGCAAGTTCGTTGTCATCAGGTGATGCAAAGACTTTGATTTCTTCTGCTATCGCAGGACTGAATGCTGACGACATTGAGAGTTTCCAGATATTAAAGGACGGTTCGGCTACATCTATCTATGGTGCTCGTGCTATGGCGGGTGTGATTGTTGTGACAACAAAGAAGGGTAAAGCTGGTCAGAGCCATTTAAGCTATACCGGTGAGTACACTCTCCGTTTGAAGCCAAGCTATAAGAACTTCAATATCATGAACTCACAAGACCAGATGGAGATTTATCGTGAGTTGGAGAAGAAGGGCTATTTGAACTATGCCGAAATCGCTAACGCCTCTACAAGTGGCGTTTATGGTCGTATGTATCAGCTCATCTCTGAGTATGATGCTACAAAGGGACAGTTCGGTCTTGAGAACACACAGGATGCACGTGACGCTTATCTCCGTGCTGCAGAGTATCGTAACACCGACTGGTTCGACCAGCTTTTCTCAAGTTCAATCATGCACAACCACTCAGTGAGTGCTTCTGGTGGTACAGACAAGGGTCAGTACTATGCTTCCCTCTCTGCAATGTATGATCCAGGATGGTATAAGTCAAGTCGTGTTCAGCGTTACACAGGTAATATCAACACAACTTATAATATTAACAAGCAGATAGGCTTGAACCTTATCGCTAATGCTTCTTATCGTAAACAGAGAGCTCCTGGTTCGTTGAGCCGTACGATCGACCCTACAACGGGTGCTGTTAGTCGTGCTTTCGACATCAACCCTTACTCTTACTCTCTGAACACCTCACGTACTCTCGACCCTAACGAGTCTTACACACGTAACTATGCTCCGTTCAACATCTTCAATGAGTTGGACAATAACTATATGGATCTTAATGTGCACGACTTCCGTGTTCAGGCCAGCGTAGACTATAAGCCTATCACAAAAGTTAAACTTACAGCCTTGATAGCAGTGAAGAGTGCAGCCTCAACGATGGAACATATTGTTCGAGAGAACTCTAATCAAGCATTGGCTTATCGTGCTATGAGTACGACAACTATCCGTGATGCGAATCCATACCTTTATACTGATCCTGATAACCCATTTGCTCTTCCAGAGTCAATCCTCAAAGAAGGCGGTATTCTCGATAGGACTGGTAACAATTTCTTCGGCTGGGACACACGTCTCTCTGCCGCTTATAATGATGTATTCAACGACACTCATATCGTAAACCTCTACGCAGGTGTGGAGAGTAACAGCGTTGACCGTAAGGCAACCTTCGACCGTGAGTGGGGTATGATGTTCGATGCTGGTGAGATTGCAAAGCTGAACTATCGTGCTTTCAAGATGTTCCAAGAGCAGGGATCTAACTACTATGGTTTGTCAAATACCCACATCCGCAGTCTTGCTTATTTCGGTACGGGTACCTATTCTTATAAGGGTCGCTATCAGGTAACGGGTACCTTCCGTTATGAAGGTACGAACTATCTGGGTAAGGCTACCTCAGCTCGATGGCTGCCAACCTATAACGTCTCTGGTGCATGGAATGCACACGAGGAAGGTTGGTTCAGTAAGCTGTTCAAGCAGGCGTTGACACATGCAACATTGCGCCTCAGCTACTCACTTACTGGTGACCGTCCTCCTGTAACCAACTCATTGCCAATCTTCACAGCAACAGTGCCTTGGCGTCCATTCACCTCTATTCAAGAGACAGGATACGATGAGGAGTTCGGTAATACTAACCTTACTTACGAGAAGAAGCGTGAGTTCAACCTCGGATTCGACTTTGGTTTCCTTGATAACCGTATCAATCTTACATCAGACTTCTACTGGCGTCGCAATAGTGACCTTATTGGTTACGTGAACCATCCACAGTTGGGTTCTTACAACCTTGCGAACGTTGCCTCAATGAAATCAAATGGTGTGGAGTTCTCATTGAATACACAAAACATCAAGACAAAGGACTTCAGTTGGGAAACAAACTTCATTTTCTCATGGACACATAATGAGATTACAAGTCTCTTCACCCATGCTCGTGTCGTTGACCTCGTACAGGGAACTGGTTATAGTCTTGTTGGTTATCCTGCAAACTCTATCTTTAGTATCCCATTCGCAGGACTTGATGGTGAGGGTCTACCAACATATATGAACGAGAATGGTAGAAGAACGGTCTCAGACCTTAACCTTCAAGAGCGTGATCAGGAGAAGATTAAGTACTTGAAGTACGAAGGTCCTGCTGAGCCAACGACAACAGGCTCATTTGGTAACGTCTTCCGTTATAAGAACTGGGACCTCAATGTGTTCGTAACATATAGCTTTGGCAATAAAGTTCGACTGAACCATATATTCAATAACCGCTATGACGATATGGACGCCCTACCTAAGGAGTTCCGTAATCGCTGGGCATACAGTGGTGATGAGGCTGTTACGAATATCCCAGTGATTGCTTCACGTCGTCAGAACCGTAACAACACGCAGTTGGATGTTGCTTACAATGCTTATAACTATTCTGATGTTCGTATCGCAAAGGGTGATTTCATTCGTATGAAGGAAATCTCATTGGGTTATAACTTCCCTGCAACGATGATTAGAAGTATCGGCGTTAGCAGCTTAGGATTGAAGCTTCAGGCAACGAATCTCTTCCTGTTCTATTCTGACAAGAAGCTGAATGGTCAGGACCCAGAGTTCTTCAATACAGGTGGTGTGGCTGCACCAGTTCCAAAGCAGTTCACCTTGACATTGAGATTAGGTCTTTAATATTTTAACTTAGGTGGAGGTTCAGTTGGGAATATCACTATCTTTAATGATAATAAGAATAAACCCTAACAAGACTGAGGATTGTCAGATGACAACTGACAGGCTATGTGAAAGAAACTGAACCAGCACCAGAAGTAACTTAATATAGAACGAATATGAAAATTAAGAATATCATATATATGGGCAGTTTGATGCTTGCATCTGTGGCGATACTTGCATCTTGTTCTGACCAATTGGATACGTTGCCAGATAACCGTACTACTTTGGATACACCAAAGAAGATTGCGGGGCTGCTCGTAACAGCCTATCCAGACCGTACACCGACCCTCTTTAACGAGTGGATGTCTGATAATACGGACTATATGGGACGTGATAACAGTCTTGGAAGCCGTGGTAATGACCAGTACTTCTTCTGGCAAGAGCAGACAGAGGGAGGTAATGACTCTCCTGAACAGGTGTGGATGTTATATTATGATGGCGTCTACAAAGCTAATGAGGCTTTGGCTGCTATTGAGGAACAGGGTGGTGCAAAGAATGAGCAACTCAGTAACTCCAAGGGTGAGGCGCTGCTGCTCCGTGCTTATAACCACTTCATTCTTTCCAATGAGTTCTGCCGTCCTTATAATGGTAAGACCAGTCAGACTGATCCGGGACTCTATTATGCAACCGGAATAGCAGATTTCACTGCTGCTGCTGAGCAGAGTAATCGTGGTACGGTAGCTGATGTCTATGCAAAGATTGCTGCTGATATCGAGGCGGGTATACCATTGATTAACGATACATACGAGGTGCCAAAGTATCACTTCAATAAGCAGGCTGCCTACGCCTTTGCTACTCGCTTCTATCTTTATTATGAGAAGTGGGAGAAGGCAAAAGAATATGCTGACAAACTGTTGGGTAGTAATCCTGCAGCTTATCTGCGTGACTATAAAACATTGCAGGCTATGCCTTTGAGTAATTCAGACCAAGCAGTGAAGATTGCTGAGGCTTATTGTAGTGCTTCTGCAGGCTGTAACCTCCTCGTTCAGACCAGTGTCAGCAGTGCTGGTATGGCACTTGCTCCATGGGTGTCAAATAAGCGTTATACCCTCACTAACTACTTGGCAAACACCGAGTTGTTTATGAGTAATAATATTTGGGGTTCAGCCGCAAACACCATCTGGAAGCCATTTACTGCTAATCAAGGTGAGGCTAACTTTGCTTTGTTGATGAAACTTCCACGTGAGGTGCAGATTATCAATACGACAACTGGTACGGGTTATCCCCGCACTCTGAATGTAGATTTCACGATGGATGAGGCTTTGCTCAATCGTGCTGAGGCTGAAATCATGCTTGGACAGAACGATGCTGCCTGTGCAGATATGAACACTTGGATGCACAACTACTTCAATACCAGCGTGACGCTGACGCCTTCAAGTGTACAAACTTACTTTAATTCAGTGCCATACGCATACGCTGATGCCGATAAGATGGTGCCAAGTTTCAAGAAGCACATCAGTCCTCGCTTCGCTATTGATGCTGAAGGGTCAGTACAGGAGTCACTCTTGCAGTGCTTGCTGAACTTCCGTCGTATCGAGACAGTACATCAGGGCTTGCGTTGGATGGATATCCGACGTTACAACATCGAGATACCTCGTCGACTCATCGGTGCTAATGGTAAACCTTCTAAGAACCTTGATTGGTTGGTGAAGGACGATCCACGTCAGACAGTTCAGATTCCACAGAGTATTCGTGAGGCTGGTGTTGAAGGTAACCCTACCAAGACAGCTGTGCCAAATGCTACACTCATCAACCCTTCTGCCTACAGCGGACCAGGTTTCTCAGTGGTCAATCAGTATCCTGCTCAGGCTGGTGCACATACTTTTTAATAGCTAATTAAAGGATTAAGAAATGAAGAAAAACATATTAGCTTTATCGCTCTTGGCAGCAGTAGCAGCTGGTTTCACTGCTTGTTCAGATGATGCTTTGTCAAGTGAGAGCGTTATCAAGTCTTCCAAGACAGCAGACACAGCCTTTGACAAGTGGCTGTATAAGAATTTTGTAGTACCTTATAACATCCAGATTCAGTGGCGTTATGAGGACAATGAGTCAGACATGTCTTACTATGACGTACCTGCTGATTCTGCTCAGTCAGTCGAGTTAGCACATATCATTAAGTACACCTGTGTGGAAGCTTATACCGAAGCTGCAGGCATTGACTTCACACGTCGTTACTTCCCAAAGCTCTTTAGCTTCTTAGGTGAGTTCGAATACGAGAACAGTGGTAGCCAGAAACTCGGTACTGCAGAGGGTGGAAAGAAGATACGTCTCTTGGGTGTTAACTATATTGATAAGTATAAGACCAATCGTCCTCTACTTGATGAATATTTCCTTAAGACCATTCACCACGAGTTTGTTCATATCGTTAACCAGACCAAAGACTACCCACGTGACTTCGGTAAGGTGACTCCAAATGGTTATGTTAATGACTCATGGAGTTCTGATACGTATGGAGAAGGCTTTGAGAAGCGTGGTTTCGTTTCAGCATACTCACAGAAGGAAGAGCGCGAGGACTTTGCTGAGATGGTAAGTACTTACATTATCTCAACACCTGCGCAGTGGAATGCTATTATTAAGAAGGCTACTCTTGTTGATGCGAATGGAGACCCTATCAAGGATCAGGAAACAGGAAAACCTGCTCCTCAACCAGGCGTAGAAGCACTTGAGAAGAAGCTTGAGATTTGCAAACGTTACTATAAGGAGACCTTTAATGTCGACCTTGATAAGGTGCGTGATGCTGTCATCAGACGTGAGAACAACGTTGTTAGTGGCAGTTATAATCTTACAAGTCTTAACTAACAAGAAAGGATTACTATAATGAAAGCAACTAAATTATTTATATATCTCCTACTTGCTTTGCCAGCATTCTTCCTTCAGTCTTGTCAGACTGAGGAGGATAATGTCTTTGATAAGCCTTATTCTGAGCGCATGGGAGAGTTCCTGCAGAAGGCTCAAGATACATTGACAGCATCGCAATATGGCTGGGTGTTAGACTATTACCCACAGAGTAATCAGAGGTACGGTGGCGTGGCTTATACTATTAAGTTCACTCATGATGATGCCATCGTACGCTATGAGAAAAACCCTGATGATGGCGAAGTGAAGTCGTTGTATAAGATGAAAGAGGACGACGGACCTGTTTTGTCGTTCGATACTTACAATGCTTTCCTCCATAAGTATGCTACTCCAAAGAAGGGTGAGTATCGTGGTATGGAAGGTGATTTCGAGTTTGTTATTGACGAAATTAAGGCTGACTACATCAAGGTCCATGGCAAACGTTCGCTGAATACTATGTATCTTCGCAAGCTCTCTGAGCCTGCAACTGACTATATAGAGCAGGTGACCGACCTCACCAACCTCTTTGTCTTCTCTGATTTCAATCTCAGTATCGGTGGAAAGACTTACACGCTCGTTATTACCGATAGGGATAATCGTCAGTTAGCTATCTATGATGGCAATACTCCTATAGCTGAGTCTGCTTATACCTTTACTGATAGGGGAATCCGTTTGTACGAACCTATCACGATTAATGGGGCTGTTGTCTATGACTTGACCTTTGATAAAGAGACTGCAAAACTCTCTGGTAACGGTGTTCAGACTACTTCTTCAAAGATTGATGTCAACGTTATTGCCAATCTGATTGGTACTGTTGATGTCTCTAATGGTGCTAAGAAAATTAAGAAGACAATACCTTATCTTAGTTGGCTCAACGTCAGCTGTGACGCTTCATGGGTTCACCTAACAAAGGAGGGCAACACGCTTACCATCGATGTAGACGCCAACGCGATTGCTACCAAGGCTCGTGGTGCTAAGATTAAGATTTCTAATGGTATTGATGAAGCAAGTGCAGCGGTTATGCAATATGACCTCTCTGCTCTCATGGGTTACTATGAACTCAAGATGACTTCATACGTTGCTGGTGACAATAACAAGGATGTTCTCAAGGTCAATACACGCCAAGCTCGACTGAGATATGAAGGCTCTGGTGCGAACCGTAAGTTCTATTTGAATGTTTCCAGTCCTTATGGTGACGACTTTGTATTCCCATTGACCTATGTGGCTTCCGCAAAAGCGTTCTTAATGCAGAGTGGTCAGAATGTGATAACAATACGAAATAGTAGAGCAACCTTCTACATTGCTAACGCATTTAATATCGATGAAAATCGTGGTACGGGTACATATACAGATTTCTATAACCTGATTACCTTCTCTGTAAATGAAAGTGGTGATATCAGTGCATCACTCTGTGGTCCATTGTTCGTTAGCGCTGGAGGACAGCTTAAGTATGTGAAATTGACTGCTGATCGCCTTGTTCTGAATGCTTACACGAGCGAACCATTTAGCGAAGGGAATCTTTTTGCTATGTTGGATATGTGGATTAACCCAGTGATAACGAAGAAGTCTTCTTCATCCTCATCTGCTAAGCCTGCTATCTTACCAGAGGAGACATCCGACAATACTCTGTCATTACAGATGCCACAGTATCTGCCAAATCGTATTCCAAGCTTTGATGTAGACTTTAGCTCACGCCTCACCACATCTGTAGCGAAACAAGTAAAACTAAACAAGTAAATGTTTTATGAGAAAGATATTTAATATTTGTATTCTCTTTGCTGTTGCTGCAGGCTTTATTGCCTGCAGTGACGACAATGATGCAGGTAGTACTTACTTGCGTAAGAATCCTGTCAATGTGGTAAGCTCTAAGCTTTTCTTCTCTGCTGCGGCACAGAAGGGTGGGGTGAAGTTTACTGCACCAGCTGGCTCAACCGTCTCTGTCAGTGACTCATGGGCTACGGCACAACTGCTGAATGACTCGGTCGTTGTCAGTGTTACTAACAACCCAGCTGTCGACAGTCGTTCTGCTGTGTTGACTATCAAGAATGGGAATGACTCTACTAATCTGCCTATCTTGCAGTCGGGAGCTGTCTTTAAATATAAAGGAGCTAAGAATATTGTTGTTAGCGACAAAGATACAACGCTTACGTTGCCTTATTCAAAGGTAGGTGCTGAGCCTGCCTTAATGCTTGCTGACTCTGCTGATGCTTCTGCGGTATCATCTGTTGAGGACAAGGACTCTGCTTTTGTGGCACATATCAATGCCAATTCAACAGGCGAGGTTCGTACGTTCTTGCTCGTTCTGAAGAACCAAGAGCAGCGTGATACGATTACTGTAACGCAGGGAAGCATTGATGATTTCGTTGGTAAAACGTATAGTCTCTATGGATATGACTTGTTGAAGATGACAAGCTCAACAACTGATATCAACTCATTGGTTACTCAGTTTGTTGGTACTTTTAAGAAGGAATCTGATACAAAGTTGTCTTTCGCCTCTGATGATACAGGTTTGAGGATGCTTTTCTATTTTGATCCTGCTGACCTCTCACTGACATTGAAAGGTGGTGAATATATCCTTACACAAACGAGGGATAATACGACGTATCGCTATCGTACAGCTTTTTGGGATATTAAACACTATGCTGTATTGATGAACCTTATCCAACAGCAGACGGCAGCACATAACGCTGGTAAAGTGAGTGATGACGACTTTGCTAAATTCCAGAGAGTGGTTACTGCTATCTATGATATCTATGCTTCACCTAATCTGTCAATGACAGCACGAATGACTTACTCTAAGGAGGATGGCATGGTTGCTGGTCTCCTTGAGAGTAATGCTGCGAGTGCTGCTTACATCCAGTCTTATAATGCTTTAGGAAAACTGGGTTTCCCTATTGGTTCATTTAATGGAAATGCACTCGCTATCTATAAGTATGCCCAACAAGGACGCACGCAAGTTTTTAACAATGTTTCTTATATTCTTCAACCAGTGATGCTCTTCCATCCTTTGAGCACAAGTGCTAAGCCTGCAGCATTCTTGAAGAAGAGATAAAACAGTAAAAAAGATAAGTTCGAAAAAGGCTAATGCCGTAAGTATGCAGCTGTGGTTCCTACCACAATGCAGGCTTACGGCATTCTTTTTGTTCGCTCGATACAGCAAGCATGGTTTGACTCTTATTCCCCAACACAGGCTTACTATGTTCTTATTATTCGTTCGATACAGCAAGCATAGTATGACATTTATTCCCTAACACAGGCTTACTATGTTCTTATTATTCGTTCGATATAGCAGACATAGTTTGATATTTATTCCCTGACACAGGCTTACTATGTTCTTATTATTCGTTCGATATAGCAAGCATGGTTTGACTCTTATTCTCCGACACAGGCTTACTATGTTCTTTTTGTTCGTCCGACGCAGGGCTGAATGCTCCTCCTAACAACAGCATGGTTATTACGTATAATACAAGATAAGTTTTATTTTGTTTTGCTGTCACATTTAACACTTCGACTTAACGTGCTGTTTTTTATTGAGTTACGTCGTTATTTTGGATGACAGATATGACAGGAAAATATATTTTAAGATTTCCTCTTTGTGATAGAAAGCTAAAGATTCAATGCGAAAGTTAGGATAGAACAATTTACCAAAGAGCCGTTTTTCACGCAAGAACATCAAGGTGTCATCACATTGTAACGCTTTCACCTGTACAAATAGATGGTGGCCTCACCTCCAGCCCCGTTCGGCCTTACCCCCAACCCCTCTCTGAATGGCGAGGGGCGTAGTATGTGAGGTTACCCCTATTGGCCTCGCCTCACCCCCAACCCCTCTCCGAATGGCGAGGGGCGTAGTATGTGAGGTTACCCCTATTGGGCTGCTTGCATACTTTGTAGAGGTTTTTTCTCTCACGCTGCAGAGTTTTTTCTCTCACAGAACTCACAGATCTAACAGGAACTTTTTGCGTACTGTTTAATTCGTGGGGAGGTTTTTCTCTCACAGATCTCACAGATTTGACAGACCCTTTTTGCGCACAGTTTCGAGTCCACAGAAGGCCTCCGGCATACAGATATCACAGAGCGTAACTGCCAAAGATGGCTGTAAGGTTCTGTGTAATCGGTTGACTTAATGTCTCTGTGAACCTTGGTGTGTTCTGTTATTCTGTGTTATTCTGTGAGAAAAAGAACATTGTATGTGTGTGTGGATAGGTTTTTCTCTCACAGAGCGCACAGAGTTCACGGAGCATTTTGGCGCACAGTTTCGAACCCACAGAAGGCCTTCGGCATACAGATATCACAGAGCGTTTCAGCTAATGTTGGCTGTAAGGTTCTGTGTTATCGGTTGACTTAATGTCTCTGTGAACCTTGGTGTGTTCTGTTATTCTGTGTTATTCTGTGAGAAAAAGAACATTGTATGTGTGTGTGGATAGGTTTTTCTCTCACAGAGCGCACAGAGTTCACGGAGCATTTTGGCGCACAGTTTCGAACCCACAGAAGGCCTCCGGCATACAGAGAACACAGAGCGTTTAAGTTAAAGGTGGCTGTAAGGTTCTGTGAAATCGGTTGACTTAATGTCTCTGTGGAATGCTGTGTGTTCTGTTCTTCTGTGTTTTTCTGTGAGAAAAAGAACACACCCTCGATATGAGATTAGGCCTATGAGACTCGCTGCGGATTTTTTTCTCTCACAGAACTCACAGATTTAACAGAACTCATTAGCGCACTGTTTCGAACTCATAAGACAGTGGCCCCTCCCCCAACCCCTCCCCCGCAGGGAGGGGCGTGATATGTGAGGTTACCCCTATTAGGCTGCTTACATACTTCGTAAAGGTTTTTTCTCTCACAGAACTCGCAGATTTAACAGAACCTTTTAGCACACTGTTTCGAACTCACAGTAGGCCTCCGGCATACAGATATCACAGAACGTTATACCTAAAGGTGGGTGTTGGATGTTGAGAGTTAGGTGTTGATGATAAGTTATAAAGATGTTGGGGTGGGTCCACATTCTAATTACGACACAAACAGCGAAGTAGGGGTAACCTCGGTAATCACTCCCTTCTCCATTCGGAGAGGGGCTGGGGGTGAGGCTTCTGATGGGTGTTGGGTGATGGGTGTTAGGTGTTGATGATTAGCCACATGGGTATCTCGGTGATTATGCCCTTTCCCTTCGGGGGAGGGGACGGGGGAGTGTTCAGCTCTTCTCTGCGTGTTCTCCCTGTTTGCAGAAAAGCTTCTGTTCCTCTGTGAAAATCTGTGAGAGATAAATTATCCAACGAGTCACTTATCTTAGTTTTCTCACAGAAATGCACAGAAGAATAGAACACACAAAGGCCCACAGAGACATTAAGTCAACCGATGACACAGAGCGTTACTGCTAATGTAGATACAAATAAGGAGGTTACAAGCTGCCTACATCCACCCCACATGGGTATCTCGGTGATCACGCCCCTTCCCTTCGGGGGAGGGGATGGGGGAGGGGCCGCTCTTCTCTGTGTGCTCCCCCTGTTCGCTGAAAGGCCTCTGTTCCTCTGTGAACTCTGTGAGAGGATAAATTATCCAACGAGCCAGTTGCGTTCTAAACTCTGTGAGATGTAAAACTCCCAGCCACTCTCAAATGGTATGAAAATACTTGATAAAACTACAAGAACTACCCATTAATCCATAGCCGAGACTCCCCATAAAACCTACTTCGCAACTGACATAAAATCAACTACTTACCTCCTCCATTCAAAAAGGGCCTCTCCTTGCTCGAAGAAGGGGCCCTTCTACACACAAGAAGGGCATATCCTCGAATAAAGAAGGGCGTCTTCTTTAATCATTAAGGGTAAGTATTAGACTGGAGAAGTTTATTAAAACGGAAAAAAATTTACTCCTCTTAATCTTTTATAAGCAATTCTCTAAACCGAATTTTCTGCTCGAATAACTCCTCAATGCTTTGGTAAAGGAATTGACTTTGCCAATCGAATTGTGGCTTGTTAGCCGATAAGTTTGCATCAGACTTAAACTTTAGGCGCACTCTATAATACTGAACTAATTTTCCTTCAGCTTCTTTGTCGGCTGCAAATAAATATACATATTGGCAACCAACATACTTGTGCATCGCTTCAAGTGTCTCTACAACCTTTAACCAAAACAGGGTTTCGCCCATCCTTATATGCTTTGGTAGACCCAATGAAGCCCAATACGCTCGTGCAGCGTCATTGATTCCAAACAGTTTCAGCTCTACGGCTGGATAGGAAGCGAGCACCTTTGTAACCTCTTTTGTTCTTTCTATTTTCTCGTCTTTCTCCCAAGATTCCTTCTTACCAGCATACCTAAAGATGTCGTCAGGTGTCATATTGTAGTCTTTGGTTGCCTTGACATCCCTTAATAATTGGTCCTTTTCTATATCAGACGAAAAATCTCTATTCATCAGCCTACGAAGCGCTTCCCTTGCATTATAGCCTACTCTCATCCTCTCGGGCTGGGCCATCTCGAATAGTTCGCCACATCGTATAGAGAAGAAGATTAAAGGAATATTTGTTGGAGACATTACAACAAAAGAGGCAAGATGACCTTTTAAGTCATCTTCTACATATTCTACGGAATTAAACCACGCTATGATATTTCTCTGTTCCACACCTTCAACGGTTGGACCAGTCATAGCGTCCAAGATACTCTTATCTATTTCGCGTACTCTTCTTACCTCAAAGGCATCTATTAAGGTTAATGCTTCTTCTATTACTTTAGACATTTAGTTTTCTTTGTTGAGCTGAGGTAATATCTCATCGAAATAGAACCGCCGCATCTTTATGCGTTCTGCGTCTTGTATGATATCATCGAGTGCCATCGGAACATCGCATCGGTCGTCGTCTCCATAGCCTTCACGAGCATGCTGCCAAGAACTTTCTCCATGAGCAAGAATACTTAATGACCATGAATCTTTAGGGGCATAATGCTGAAAAACATAATCGAACGACTCAAGGAAAGGGGCCAACTCCGTCTGTGATGGTAGCTCGTTGAGTGCCTTAGCCTTATATTTATCGCGTACCTTAACGATTACAGGCCCATATTTCCATGCCTCAAACTGTTCGTCGAACATGGGTTGACCAGTACGGATAATAGACTCTCGCTGAGAAAAATACATGAGTTTATGAAGTTTCATCTCGTCTATCTCAGTATTCCTCTCATCTTTATACCTTTTAAAGATATAAGAAGCTGCTTTTATAACGTCAATCATTAGAAACTATTATTGGGAGTTCTCTTATCTCTCTGACCTCTCATGGGGGTAGAAGATTATAAGTGCTTTATGATGCAAAACTACTAAAAATATCCGATATATGCAACTCCTTGGAATAAAATCTTTCTCGCCTTATTTGCATTTCGGCTATTTTGCAAGATAGACAAACTAAGGCTGCAGGGGCTGAGCTTATTCTATGGCATACAAAGGATTGGGAAGGACTATACCCTTTCTACAAGCTGTCGCTCTAACATTATTCTCTATCCTGTATTTAATGCTGCGTTTCTCCGATTTTATCCATATATGTAATGCCCAAAGCAGACAAAACAAATACAATATGAATACTGATTTGCATAATTGTGTGTTGTGTATCTATATTTTCTGCTACAAATGTTTCCAACAAATGAACGGCAGAAATGCTGATAAGCGAAATCATCAATTTATGTTTTAATGCATTTGGATTTATCTTACCAAGATAACTAAACTGATTACTATCCTTGTCTTTCTCTATGATTTCCAGTCTGCTAACAAACGACCAATATCCTCCAATTACACATACGATGATTAAATTCAGAACCATTGAGACATCCACAATCCCTATAGCGAGCATAAGCATAGTTTCTTCTGTGAATGTCTCAATATTTATAAGGCTATGTATGACATCTTTACAAAAGACGTATGAATACATTCCCATTACTACGCACATACCGAGATAAACAGGAACTTGGAGCCATCGACTTTGAAAGATACACCACTCTATGACTTTTTCTAATTTGTTACTCATAAATATGATATTTAAAGTATTTGCATTAAGTAATCAACGATCTTTGAGTGACGTTGCTGAATTTTATCTTTATCCCAAATTGGGTCTTTTTCCGTCATTCCTAAAACTTCCCGTTGCTGCTGCAAGTATGTATAACTTTCTCGCTTTTTCTGGAATCTTTCATTGCTTAATGACATGTTATGGCTACCAGACAGTAGCAAGTAGTTTCCCAAACATTCCAAATAACGATTATAGAAGTCCTCATCATAAGAGCAATATCCATTATTCGGTTCTTTGTTTTCTGTTTGTGGAGCGATATGTTCAAGATGAGGTTGCTCAATGTCGTCATATCTCAACACCTTATATCCTGCTTTCCCACACTGAATAAGGTGATTTTCATATTTCCATAAGAGTATTTTGGCTGTGTTGTGGTTCATTCCCATATTTAGAGTACGTAATAATTCATCATTATTCCAATAGCCCCACCAGTCTTTCCTACTCTTCATCCATTGGATGTGATTGACTACTGTTTTAGCGCTATTATCCATATTCTTATAACATTCATGTAAACGCCACAAAAGATTAGCTCGTGTACCTATAATCCGATGACGGAGGAATATTTGTTCTAATGCTCTTGCTAATTCTTCTAGTTCTTTTTGAGGCATTCCTTTTAATAATGCTTTGATAACAAAAGGGAACATAATACTTCGATCTGCTGCAACAAGCAAAGCATGATAAGTGATGTTTTTCTTTGTTTCGTCTAAAAAGTTGCTTATTTGGCTAAAACAAGACGATAGTAGTTGCGTAAATTCCCTAATGAATGATATACAACTATCGGCTTTGTCTAATTCTTTGTTTACAAAGTCTGTTGAGTTTATATCGTCAAGAGAATTCCGATAAACTTTTATGGTATAATTCAATACATTGTCTTCATCTATATTTCCCTCAATCTTGGAGATAGATTTATAGATATGTTCAAAGCGTTCTGTAATCTCAGATAATAGGTTTTGCTTATCCTCTACGGGCGCATGCAGATGTATGTCGTACATAAACTGTGCTTTGATAATCTCCAACTTTGTGGGCTTTTTACCACGGTTGTTTTGGAAAATAAACATTTGTACAGCTTCGCTCTCATCTTTTACTACATGGGTTGTACAAGATGCTTTTGTCATAGCCTCAAGAAGCTGTAATAATTCTTCTTCTGTCTTATCGGTTAGTTCGTTGCAAAAAAAATCAAAGGCATTTACTATTCTTTCCTTTGAAACAGTATCTATCTCATTTCGATTATGGATCGTCTGGTCTATCACATAATCTCGGAACATCTGATTGTCATAACCCACAGTTGAAAAGCGATATTGACTTCTCTGTTTGATGGTGTTGCAATATAATATATACAAGTCATCATCAAATTCGTCCACCTTCTCTATGTTTCTAATTTGTTTTAATTGCTTATAGAGGGCTGACAGAAAGATAACGGTAGTTGTCAATCGCTGTTGTCCATCTATAATAGCATATTTATTCTCACCTTTCTCCTCAAAGAGAAAATGACCAAAATAGTATGGCGTAGAAGAGTGGCTATTTACATAATCTTGTAAATCTGACAGGAATGTATTGACTTGTTTGGGGCTTTTGTTAGAGCTATCTGTATCCCAGGAATAAGCTCGTTGATAGTTAGGCACACTAATTGACTTTCCTGCCAACAGTGTTGATATGTTTGTATATGATTCCATTATGATGTTTTATTTTAGCCTCCAATTCAAATTTTGAATTGGAGGACACAAAATGAATTTAGCGTGCTGCTCTTGAGCTGATTTTTTTACCGAATCGGTCGTAAGTATCAAGCCATGAGCCTTTTCTAACAACAAAAGTATCACCACTAACACTTACAAACATACCTATATTGGAGCTTAAGGACTTATACTTTTTCCCTTGCCCGTCATAAAGGTCATACCAACTACCTTTCAAAACAATAAAGAAATTTGAGCTATGCCCCATTATTTCTCCAATGTTTTCACTAACAGATTTTGTCTTCTTACCACGTTCGTCAAAGATGTCATACCAAGAACCGTGGCGCTCAATCATTGAAATTGCCATAATAGTTTTCTTTCTTTGGGTCGTACAATTCCTATGGACCGTTCAAGTTAATATGCAAGAAGCGTGGAACTGTATGCTCCACGTCTTAATGTACAGGCCCTGAGAAAACCTTTTGTGACAGATGTGGGAATAACAGCCCCACGCTATATGCGTGGAGACCATTACGACCTTTCTTGTCACATTGTTTGGAAGTTTCTCAGGCTTCGTACATACAAGAATAGGGCATAACGCCTCTTTTTACCAAAATGTATGGGCATATAATATGCCCAGTTGCAAAGATATAAATTTTTTTGTAATATTCTAAAAGAAAATAAAATATTATTTTGTACTTGCTGGTTGGCTTTACACTAAATTTTCAAATATCAAAATACGAGTTCTACAAAAAAATATTATAATTTTGCACTTGCTGGTGGCTTTATTGAATGCATACGCCCTTACAAAGAACCTTCTGTTCTCATAAACCTTAATTCCGCAGCATAAATTCTTGTGAGAACTCCAAGTGTCTGAGAAACAAAGTTCTCAAAACACTTGGATATGTCAGAAATTTCACCTATCTTGGTGCTACAAACATAATAAGTAAGCAAAAATCTGACATGACAAAGGTAGCAATTAAAAACGAGAATATCACTTCTTTCGGTGGAATTTATCATATTATGGACGTTTTCTCAAAGCTGGACTTTGAAAAACTTACCGAATCTGTATTGGGCAAACGTGGAAGTAGCGGCAAGGCATTCAGCCATGGAAGTATTTTCGGCTCTCTCTTCTTCAGCTACCTTTGTGGTGAAGATTGCCTTGAGGACATCAATGCGCTTATAGGGCAGTTCAGGCAGAGATCTAATACACTATTACCCGGTGCCGACACTGTGGGGCGCGGACTAAAGGAGCTTGCCGAGGAAAATACTGTCTATAAGAGCGAAACCCCCGGCAAGTCGTATAGTTTCAACACGGCAGAAAAGTTGAATACCTTACTTTTACGGATGATACGGAGAATGGGGCTTATAAAGGCGGGCAGTCATGTTGACCTGGACTTTGACCACCAGTTTGTTCCTGCCAACAAGTTTGATGCAAAGTATTCTTACAAGCAGGACCATGGCTATTTCCCTGGTTGGGCTTCCATTGGAGGAATCATAGTCGGAGGTGAGAATCGTGACGGAAACACCAATGTGAGATTCCATCAGGAAGACACGCTCCGTCGCATTATGGACCGTGTAACCTCAGAACTTGGTGTGGTAATAGAGCGTTTCCGTGCTGACTGCGGGTCGTTCTCAAAGGAAATCATACAAACCGTAGAGCAGCGCTGCAACACGTTCTACATTCGTGCTGCCAACTGCGGCAGTCGCTACGAGAATTTCCAACAGTTGAAGGAATGGAAAAACGTTGAGATTGGCTATGAGAAATGCGATGTCACATCCATCAGCATGGACAGCTTGATAGAAGGAAAGTCATACAGACTTGTCGTACAGCGTAGTCCTTTGAAAGACAAGGATGGCAAGTAACAGACGGATATGTTCGGAGTAATATACACATACCGCTGTATCCTCACTAATGACTGGGTGTCTACCGAGAAAGACATCATTACATTTTATAATGAGCGTGGGGCAAGTGAAAAGAACTTCGACATACAGAACAATAACTTTGGATGGTCACATCTGCCCTTTTCCTTTATGGCTGAGAACATGGTTTTCATGATGGTTACCGCCATGCTGAAGAACTTCTATCTCTATCTCGTCCGTCATATCAGCGAAAAGGTCAAGCCGCTGAAGAAGACAAGCAGGCTGAAAGCCTTTATCCTGCATTTTGTCAGCGTACCAGCAAAATGGGTGAGAACGGGAAGGCAGAACGTTCTAAACCTATATACAAATAAAACATACTACTCTGAAGTATTCCTTGAATAAACAGTATTTCTTTGTGGCTATCATATCCCCCATTGGGTTTGGATGGGGGATTTTATGCCTATGCAAGAACCAAGAACCCCAGAAAAATCCCAAATCAATGGATAAATACCAAAATGTCACGTCAATATATAAAAGTAGATCGCAAAGAATAATGCTGCGGAATTGAGGTAACTATATAAACGCAAAAAGCATCGGAAGTGCACACTGCCCCCAATGCTTTTTGCGTATTATTATATGAGGTATAAGTTTTTCGTCCTTAAAAGAATCTGTTTTTATCTGATTGCGTTTAACCCTGTTCAAGTATTTTCTTGTCTGTCAAGAAATCCAAGAGTCCGACAGTCAATACTCCGAGTTCGTCTTCCTTGCGGTGGATATCATCACCTACAATGACAATCTTACGGAAGTGGTCATTGATTGACAATAAAGGACGTCGCTCTTGCTGTTCCTTTTCTGGCGTAGGCATGTGAAAGGCTGACTGGATATACACTCTGTATGGAGGGCGGTTCACCACAAAGTCTACCTCCAACTGTTTTCTGACAAACTTACCGTTCTCATCCTTGCCACCAAGTTCAACCAATCCTACGTCCACATTATATCCTCGACTGCGAAGCTCATTATAGATAATGTTTTCCATAATGTGCGTTTCCTCTTGTTGGCGATAGTTGAGAATGGCAGCACGTATGCCGATGTCTGCGAAGTAGTATTTCGTCTCGGTACTGATATATTTTCTTCCTTTCACATCATAGCGCAAAGCTTCTTCTATCAAGAAAGAGTCTTTCAGATAGTCAATGTATTGTTTTATAGTGTCTCTTTTTATGGTTACCCCTTGTGAAGATTGAAAAGTATTGGCTATTCTCGTTGGATTGGTTGACGAACCAATGCCCGAGGCTATTACACGCACCAATTCCTTCATTCCTTCAGGATTACGCAGATGGTTGCGCTCAATTACGTCACGCAGATAGGTAGTTTCATACAGACCACGCAAATAGTCTGTTTTCTTTTCTTCCGTTTCAAGCAAAGCCACCTGTGGCAGTCCTCCAAAAGTATAGTAATCCAACCAAGCTTTGCGTATATCTCCACCAATACCACTAAAGTATTCGTCAAAGGTGAGAGGCCATATGCGTATCTCGTCCCCTCTACCTCGGAACTCAGTCACAACATCACTTGATAGGAAGCGAGAGTTTGAGCCCGACACATACACATCTACATTCCTCATGTGTGTCAAGCTAAGAATAACCTCCACAAATTCTTCTACCAACTGTACCTCGTCCAAGACAATATAATAAGGTTTGCCATCATCCACAACCTTTGAATCTATATAGTCGAGCAAGGTATCAGGCTTCCTCAACCGCCTGTTTCGGAAATCATCAAGTTGTATCTCAATGATGTGACTATCAGTTACCCCATGTTCCAACAGCCAGTTATGCCAGATGTCAAACAGCAGGAAAGACTTTCCACATCGTCTGACACCTGTTATAATCTTCACAAGTCCATTCCCACGTCCTGCGATAAGTTCATCCAAATATTTCTTACGTTCAAATATCATATTAGAGTACTATTTTTGATATTAGTATCATATTTTACACCGCAAAGATAACTTTTTTATTTCGAAATACAGTATAACCAATGGAAAAACTGCGTTTAAGAAGTATAAAAATGTGATAAAACAGTATGATAGGCTACATTTCTATTGGTTCTTATAGAATTAAAAAGGGATGATTGGCAATCATATTCTTTATTTATCATATAGTTTACCCCTCCCTTATAAAACAATCTTATTGGAGGTAAGCTTACTATGTATGTGGATTAATCTCATTCTATTAACAATCTACACATTTAACGGAAGAACCAAATTAAACCTACATAAGGGCATTAGCAAAGAAAGGAGAAAAGTCATTATTCAAGACTTTTTAAAGGCTCATTCCCCTTGTAGATAAAGGGATATAAGATGTTTTAGGTCTCTTTTCGTCACTTATACCAAAGATTGTAATAGATTAGTCTACTCACCCCTTACAGTCTTAAATCAGCTATAGAGTTCTGTTACTCCGCCAAAAGGCGTTAACCCTGTTACTTTGTCTTCGCATACCCAGTCTACAAGCTGTTCACTTTGTTACCCTGTCTCTTGTCTTACCCTGTCTAAAATCTGTTCACTTTGTTACCCTGTCTCTTGTCTTACCCTGTCTAAAATCTGTTCACTTTGTTACCCTGTCTCTTGTCTACCCTGTCCTCGGTTAATACCGTCTTAACGATGCTATTCAGTCAAAACGAGGTTTCCTGTCATTCCTGTCAGCCTTGGTCTTTACTTAACTCTTTAGTACACAGTGAGGTTACACTGAATGTTAAAAGTGACAGCAAATGAGAATAAAACTTTTTCTTGTAGTAATGTGTAATAAATCCAGTCTTGCGTTGAAAGCCTTTGCTCTCCATGCTTTGAGAGAAGAGGAAGTTTTTTATTTTAATTTTTCTTTGCCTTTTCTTTGTGGGATTTAATATTTATTTTTGTCTTTGCACCCAGTTAAGTTAAAATTAACCAGTATTTCAAATGGAAATGATAAAGAATATTATTACGGCTATGGGATGTGACCTCCGCACAAGGGGTGCACAGACTTTCTGTGGCGTAATGGATTCTTTAACAAAAAAAGATAGAAAAAAGAGCGAGAATTATTTGGTAGTTCCAAATAATTGTGTACTCTCTCTCTCTCTCTCTCTCTCTCTCTCATATAGGCCAGGCCTAACCTCACCACTTCTTTCTTCATACGCGTGCGCGCGAGGAGCGCCGTGTGAACCCATGTAGACAAAGGAATTGTTGTGATTTCCCTTTGTCTTTTTTCGTGTGTTGTTTGCTTGATGGCAATAGAGAGTTAAGGCAAACAAGCGGTGGGAAAGCAAGACGATAACCCCAACAAATAATCAACTCATAACGATAATAAAAAGTAGAATAAAATAAACATGATGCACGAAGGTGTATCGCTAAACTCAAATGAAAATTATGGAAAAGGTAAAGAGGGCTTACACACAGCCTGCGTGTGGATTTGTCTGCACAGAAATTGAGACTTTAATGAATCAGGCAAGTGGTTCTGCAGGAACTATTGGTCATGGCAGTCAAGCTGGCGATGCCAAGCAGGCACCTGTCTGGATGGACAATGAAGAGGATGAGGAAGAGGAGAAGTCTTCATGGGTCTCAACAAGAAGAAGCGATTTATGGGATTAATAAATTAAGTAACTAAAGAAACAAAAAGACTATAATTATGAGTAATTCAATGAAACAACTAACGCAATTTGCTGCGTGTGCATTAGCTGCCTTGTCTGTTGTGGCTTGTTCAAGTGAAGACAGTGCACAGCAGGACAATGCTAAGCAGAATACCGCTAAGGGTGTTGCTACTTTTGATGGTTCACAGCCAGGGAATGACACTCGTGCATTGACACGTACAACAGCTACCTATACACTTGGTGGCGATGCTAAGGTGTTCTGGTCATCAGCTGACAAGATTTTCGTACAGGACGATGCCAATACCTTCCATCAGAGTAATGCTGCAAACCTTTATAACCCATCCAATAAAGCAAAGGCAATATTCAGTCTTGCTTCTGGTTCATTTACATTGAACAACCGTGAGGTGCGTTATACGGGTGAGAACGGAACGGACGCTAACACTGTGACCATTGCAACCACACAGACACAGACCACAGCCAACGACTTTAGCCATCTTGGTACATCAGGCGATTGCGGTACTGCAACAGCAACAGGCAGCAATGGTAACTACACCTTTACACTCAACCATAAGGCAAGTTACCTCTGCTTCGTCCCACGTTGTATGAATACCGACCTTGGTCCAAATATCAAGTTGACAAAGATTAAGGTAACAGCCGACCAGCCTATCGCAGGTAAGTATGACTTCTCAACAGGAAGCCTTACACAGAAGGCAGGTGAAACTTATTCAAACACCGTTACGCTTAATACAAGCGACTTCTCACTAAACACAACCACCTCATCTCTCGCTACCAACGGAGCTTATATGGTTGTTGCACCAGGTACGTATAACTTTACAATCACTTATACGATTAAAGACCCTACAACTAATGTTGAGGGTGATATCGTAAAGACTGTTTCAAGCTATAATTGTCAGGAGGGTAAGATAAATGATATTACGGCTAACCTTACGCCAAAGGATTATTCGAATGAGTTTGCGAAAAATTATTATATGTGGGATGCTCAGACAAACTATTGGAGTGGACATAATTGGAAAGACTCTGATCCTTGGCAACCAGTTGCACCGAATCAACCAAACAATAATTATCCTAAACCAGGTGACCCAAGATATAAGAGTACAGTTGCTGAGTATAATGGAACCACTCCTACTCCATATACAGCAACACAAAGTTGTGCCAATTTACCGACTGTTAATGCTATGTTATGGTTTGCAATGAAAGGTGACCCACATTGGGATGATAGTTTGTGGAGTTTAATGGGACATTTAGGAAAAGGTGGAATGTGGATAAAAAAGCGTGCAAAGATTATATCTGATGAAGGAATATCATCACAAATCTTTGATGAAAAATATCCTGATCCTGATAACTCTAATGTTCTTACCGATTGGCGTTATAAGACTACTTGGCCATGGACTAAGTTTGAAAATCATAATATTTCTTCAGTGTCTACATTGAATGCGGTAAGCGATTACTTCTTCTTGCCGACAATAGGATTTTATGATAATGCACAGCTTTATTCTATTGGCATAAAGGGTCTCTATTGGTCATCTACAAGTTCCCCATGGTACAGTAGCGGTGGCTATGCATTAGGTGTACAAGAAGAAATGACTGTTGTTGCTCCAAGTTATCGTACCTGGGGTTTCCAAGTTCAGCCTGCACTCTTCCAGTAAAGTTATATCTGATAATTTCTGGTTTTGTATTATCTAATATGATGGTAATTTAATTTTCGTTTTCTTGCCTCCTAACGTTCCTGTGGCGTTTTGGGGGCAAGTTTTTTGTTAGGTAGTATGAGTTGGTGATATATAAAAGACAGATGGTAATAGATTAGTCTACTCACCCTTTACAGTATTAAATAGGCTATAAAAATCTGTTACTCCGCCTAAAGGCGTTAACCCTGTTACTTTGTCTTATCGTACCCTGTCTACAATCCGTTCACTTTGTTACCCTGTCTTTTCTCTTACCCTGTCTACAAGCTGTTCATTTTGTTACCCTGTCTCTTGCATACCCTGTCCTCGGTTAATACCGTCACAACAACGGTATTCAGTCAAAACAAAGTTTCCTGTCATTTCTGTCAGCCTTGCTCTCCACTTAACTTGTTAGTACACAGAGAGGTTACACGAAATGTTAAAAGTGACAGCAAATAAGAATAAAACTATTTCTCGTAGTAATGTGTAATAAATCCAGACTTCTGTTGACAGTCTTTCTGCTCTATGCTCGAGAGAACTGAGAGAAAATAGTTATGTTATTAGGGCAATAGATTACTCCTTCAGTCTTAGCTTGGTTATATATTTCTGTTACTCCAGTCAAAGGCGTTCACTTTGTTACTCTGTCTCCTTTATACCCTATCTAAAATTGTTCACCTTGTTACCCTGTCTTCCCATATCCAGTCTAAATCCGTTCACTTTGTTACTCTGTCTTTCCATACCCTGTCTAAAGCCGTTTATTCTGTCTTTTGTGTATTTTGTCCTTGTGTCCTGTGAGAGATTAACGGTAATAATCACGTACATGTATCACTTTTACTACAAAGGGCTGTAATATCATTCGAAATGTCGGATAATACACATAATTATTTGCAAGGTTTTTAATTTTTATGTATTTTTGCAAATTCGCTGTTAAAAAAGCGAGTAATGAAACCTTATTCTCACAATAAGCAATATTATTCTTTTTACTCATTAGAGTAAATCTAAACATTAAAGTACCAGAGGGAAATGAGAAAAGAAATGCAAAAAAGTAATCTTGTATTGCGTCTTTGGGCAGTACTGGCTCTGATGTTAATGCTTAGTATAGGGTCTACCGTCTCGGCACAAACGCAGGATGTCGATAAGATGGTGGTGACGCTGTCTATGAAGCAAACAGAATTAAAGACCTTTTTAGACGAGGTGTCTAAGCAAACGGGGTTGCAGTTTGATGTGGCTCCCGACCTCTTGTCTCAAGCGGAGAAAGTAAGCATTGAGGCACAGGGACAGCCTGTTCGTGCCGTTTTAGGGCAAGTGTTCAATAAGTCAGGCTTCAGTTATAGTATTGAAGGCAACAATGTCAAACTTAGTCGTAAACCTACGCAGGAGAAGCGAAAGGGAGTGTATGGGCAGATAACCGATAAAGAGGGTCTGCCTCTACCTGGTGTAACCATCCGAATGAAAGGTTTTAATGGTGGTTATATAACGAATTTAGATGGTCAGTATGAGATAAATACCGACCAGCCAGAGGTTACGCTCACCTTTAATTATATAGGATATAAACCTTTAGAGAAAAAGGTGAAGAACGGAACGGCAGGTAATTTCACCATGCAAGAAGACGTTGGTGAGTTAGGCGAAGTCGTTGTAACAGGTTTTGCTACAAAGAACAGAAATAGCTTTACGGGCTCACAAGTATCTATAAAGAAGGACGAGCTCTTGTCAGTGGGTACAAAGAATGTACTTACAAGTTTGGCTAACTTTGTGCCAGGTCTTAGTGTGTTAGAAGACAACCTCGGCGGATCTGACCCAAATAAGATAGCTGATATCAATATTCGTGGACGCGCTACCTTCTCTGGTCAAGCCAACTTACCAGTCTTCGTTGTTGATGGTTCGCAGGTAAAGGTAGACTATGTCAATGACATGGATATGAACGATATAGAGTCGATAACCGTACTCAAAGATGCCTCTGCCTCTGCCCTCTATGGAGCGAAGGCTTCTGCAGGTGTTATCGTTATCACGACAAAGGCGCTCAAGGGAGGTAAGTTGAGATTTAATTACAGCGGTACTATGCGTTTGTCAACCCCTGATTTGAGTGATTATAAGTTGCTTTCAGCATCACAAAAGCTTGAGTATGAACGTTTAGCAGGTCTTTATACAGCGACCGACTTAGCTGAACTATATACATTACAAAACAAGTACGCATACTATTACAACCAGATTCAAGACGGTGTAACAACCGATTGGATTAAGAAACCATTGCGTAATGCACTTTCTTCACAGCACAGTTTAAGTATTGATGGTGGTGACGAGCATGCACGTTATAATTTAGGTGTGCGTTATGGAGACGAAGAAGGTGTAATGAAAGGTTCGAGTCGTGAGCGTTTGTCAACGAATTTCAAACTCTCCTACAACCTTTCTGGTAAGTTCTTTATCAGTAACACGGCTACCATCTCATCAGTGAAATCAAATCAATCACCATACGGTGACTTCTCTGATTGGGTGAAGCAGAACCCATACGAGTATCCATACGATGAATATGGTGCATTGAAACCAAAGTTGAACTACGACCTCTCTAACCCATTATATGAAGCGTCTTTAGGCAGTTTCAACAAAGGTAACACGCTTGATGTGTTAAACACAACAACATTACAGGTGTGGTTAGGCGAGAAATTCAGAATTGATGGCGATTTCTCTATACAAAAGACGAAATACGAGGGACGTAATTTTGTGTCACCTTTCTCAGCTGATCAGATTAAGAATGTGGCCGATGTGTCACGTAGAGGACGTCTGACAGAGACCTTCACCAGTACAACGACCTACCAAGGTAAGTTGATGGTGTCATACAACAACTACATATTTAGTAAGTTATTCCTCACAGCGATGGCCGGTACATCCATTGAGTCAAATTCAGTCGATGGTAGTACGTATGGTTCAGTAGGATATTATTCAGATAATGTAGCCCACCCATTGTTGGCAGGCAACTATCCAACGGGTAAACCAGGTGGTGTTGATAGTAAGTATAATGGTGCAGGTTTCTTCGTGAACCTCAACTCTATATGGGATAATCGTTATTTCTTAGATGTCATCTATCGTTATGAAGGATCGTCTAAGTTTGGTAAGAACTCACGTTTTGCACCTTTCTGGAGTGTGGGAACAGGATGGAATATTCACAATGAGAAGTTCCTTAAGGGTTCACCATTTCAGCTGTTAAAGCTCCGTGCAAGTGTGGGTTACCTTGGTAACATCTCCTTTGAGCCATATCAGGCATTGACTATGTACACCAGCTTGGCAGGACTTAACTATATAAAAGGTATTGGTGCCATCCCAATGGGTATCGGAAACAAGAACCTTAAATGGGAGAGAACGCTCAGTGCGAACGTCGGTCTTGACCTCACAATGTTTAAGGGACGTTGGGACTTCTCGGCTGATGTCTATAGGAAGAACACAGACAACCTGTTGCTTGACATCACTAAGGCCCCATCATTGGGTATTACTACCTCCCGTGAGAATGTAGGAGAGGTAGAAAACCATGGTTTCGAGTTCCAGACACGTGTTATTCCTATCAAGAACAAGGACTGGGAGTGGTCGTTAAGTCTTAATTATGCTTACAACAAGAATAAGATTAAGAAGATCAGTAACGCACTTCGTGAACAAAACGAGAAGAACCAAGCAAAGGGCGGCGTGGTCCCATTGCCTATCTATGAAGAAGGTCAGTCATTGACCGCATTGAAGGTAGTCTCTTCAGCAGGTATCGACCCTATTACGGGTGATGAAGTCTTCATTAAGCGTGACGGTAGTCTTACATTCGTCTACGACCCTAACGATAAGGTTGTATATGGTGATACCACACCATTCGGTATGGGCTCAATCGGTTCTTACCTTACCTATAAGCAATTCTCAATGGGAATGTCTATGCGTTATTCCTTTGGTGGAGCTGTTTACAATCAGACATTGGCAACAAAGGTAGAGGGGGCCGACCCACGCTATAATGCTGACGAACGCGTATTTAGCAGCAGATGGAAAGAAGTAGGTCAGCAGGCTAAGTACAAGCGTATCAGCGATTCAAGTGTACCAATGCAGACCTCTCGATTTGTTGAGACAAATAATTATATCACGTTGAGCAGTCTCTCACTTGCCTACGAGGTACCATTGACATTGATACAAAGATATGGACTTAAGCGTTTACATCTTGAGATGTTGGCCAACGACCTCTTCTATCTCTCATCAGTAAAACGTGAGCGCGGATTAAGTTATCCATACGAACGTAGCGTAGAGTTATCAGTTAGACTTGGATTTTAAGCCGGTAGATAGCAGACACATTAATATAATGTAGAAAGACTATTAGGTAACAATAATAAAAAAGAAGATGAAGAAAATAACATATTACCCTAAACTGTTGATAAGTGCTGTGATGGTGCTGTTGGTGGTATCATGCAGTGACTTTATCAATGTTCAACCAGCAGGACAAGTTGATGAGGATGAGCAATTCTCATCAATCCGTGGTTTCCGTAATACGATGTATGGTGCTTATGGTAGCATGGCAACGTCAGACTTATATGGTGGAAACTTAGGCTTTGGTTTTGTTGACCAATTAGGACAAATGTTTGGTTACGATAACTCGTCAGAGACAAGCTACTTCGTAGGTCAATACGATTATATGCGTAGTGATGTACGTACTATTGTTGATGCTATTTGGGCAAAGCAATATCAAGCAATAGCATACGTCAATAATATAATTTATCATACAGAGAATGCTAAGTTTGAGCATGCAGAGCTGCCTTTGATGCGTGGTGAGTGCTATGGCTTACGTGCTTTCATGCACTTCGACCTCGTTCGTCTTTTTGCTGAGGATTATGGTCAAAGTAATGAGGCAACACGTGGTATACCATACTCAACGACTTTCGACCTCAACAATAAGCAATTATTGACTTTGCATAAAACGTATGAAGCGATATTGTCCGACCTTGATAAAGCAGAAGAACTCCTAAAGAATGATAATGTAGTAAATGTTGAGACAACAGCAACCAGCGATTATCTAAAGGGACGTGCAGTGTTCTTTAATAAGTATGCTGTGGCCGCTACGAAGGCAAGAGTCTATTATTCTATGGGCGACATGGCTAATGCAGCTAAGTATGCTAAGCAAGTAATCGACGCAACCAATAACTTCTCGCTGAAGAAATATAGTTCATTGAGCGATGTAAAACGCTTCCCAGCAGCAGGAGAGTTGATATTCGGCTTGTATAATAACACCCTTTCAAGTACTATCTCCACCCTTTTCCTATCACAGACAGCACGTGGAACATTTACTGAAGGGCGTAGAGACCTTGAAAATCTGTATGAGACATCAGCCTTCTCGGCCACAAGTACCGACCTGCGCTATACAGCTTATTACAGACAGAACACCACATCAGACGGTTTGAAAAGCTACTCTTTTGTGAGATTCTTAGAGAGCGATGCACAGGTAAGTAGTAATCCTTTACAAGGTTTGACACTCATCCGTCTGCCAGAGATGTATTATATCTTAAGTGAATGTACATACGATAGCGATAAGACAGAGGCTGTTAGACTACTTAATGAGGTAAGGAAGAGCCGTGGTTTGGAGGATGTTGACAGTGCTAAGGTAGCAACAAGAGAGGCCTTCAATAAGGAGATGTTGCGTGAGCGCATGCGTGAGATGCCTGGTGAGGGACAAACGTTCTATGCGTTGAAGCACTACAACAAACCATTTACTGACTTTAGAGGTATTACCACACGTCAGCCATCTAATTCCATCTTCGTCTTGCCTTGGCCAGATACGGAGAAAGAGTTCGGAGGACAGTAAGTAATTAAACACTTTATGAAGATGAAAAAAGCAATAAGAAATATACTACTTGTTTGCACTGGTGTAACCATGTTTGCAGCGTGCAGCAACGTTGACTATGATGGTGAGCACAGTTCTGACGGTATGTTTGAACCGACAAACCAAGTTCGTTTCTATTATGCACAGCCAGGCGATACCACTGTGAACTATTCATTTGGAGTGAAGCCTGTTGATACACTTACGCATGTCGTCTACCTCCCTGTGCAGCTCGTTGGTAATCTTTCGGCAGAGCCACAAGCATTCAGCGTAGAGGCGGGCAAAGGGACAACAGCTATTGCTGGAAAGCATTACACACTGAATGCTGACACCTTACGTTTTGCTCCTAATGCCTATCGCACCTATGTCCCTGTGACGCTGATACGTGCTAACTTATCAGAAGATAAGGACGACTCAATCCGCTTAGTATTAAACTTAGTTGGAAAGGGGACGTTGGGTACACGACTCACCAAGAGTAACACGGTAAAGATAACCTTTAATAATGTACTTTCAAAGCCAGACTTCTGGGTGGTAATGGAGAGTTATTGGGGGTTAGGACCATTTACCAAAAACAAGTATCGTAAGCTCCTTTCGTATTATGATAGCAATGAGGCAACGATCAGAGACATCATCGAAGGCTCTGATGTTACGGCACAAGGCTATCTCTATCAGCATGTGCAAGAGGTTGTTGCCTATTTCGCAGCTCATCCAGATGAGCTATAAGGATAGGGTAGGAGACACTACTTGTGTTAAGGTCTGTTCTTTTGTTTTATCATGCGGTTTATCAACAACCTTCGTGTGGATAGCCTAAGACATACCTTATAATAATAGAATAATGGTAAACAGATAAATAAGCAATAAGATGATAAAGAAATATTTATATCTTCTCTTGGCACTCCCATTAGTGGTATTGTCATTTCAGTCATGCATAAAAGACGATTCTTACGGTCCTTCAGGCAATTCGTCAAAATTATCATTGGCACAGGACTTACAGGAGAAATATACCCTCAATAGATGGGATACACTGAAGATCACGCCTAATGTCGTACAGACAAACGAGCAAAAGAAAGTTGACTATGAATGGGAGATAAATGGTAAGGTCGTATCGACTGATGCCTCTCTTAAATATGTATGTAAGGACTTTGGCTCTTTTCCATGCCGTTTAAAGGTGAGCAATGGAGACAATATTCAATATTACGAGTTCGGTCTTAACGTACAATACTCTTATGTTGACGGTCTTTACATATTAGCAAGTAATGGCGGAAAGACAATCGTCTCTTATCTGCCAGAGGCTGGTAGTACTAAGACCTTTGACTTAGACGTGCTGCAAAAGAACAATCCAAGCATTGATTTCACAGGCGAACCTAAGGGAATTGACTATGCTTTGGCTCGTGATAACAAGACTCCACTCTTGTTTGTAGCGGTGGGTAGTCCAAGTACTATTTATGAGTTTGATGGCAATCTGATGGTTAAGCGCTTCACAACTACCTGTACAGGCGACGTGTCATACCTTAGGAAGAGTGCCTTGACCTATCCTAAGTCAATGCTGACAATGGTTGATCATGTTCCAAACCGATTGACACTCTCTGAGACAACACCCTTCAATTTAGGTAAGTCAATAAAGGATGCTTTAGGCTCAGACATCTCCTTGGCTGATGCAGCCACAGCTTGGAAGCAACAAGACCTACGTTATGTACAAGGCTACGTAATGTTTGATAATGCCGAAGGACGATTGGTAGCACAGAAGGTGCAAGCTACTGGTAAGGTACCTGTTGAGCTATTGAAAGGTAAGTTTACGGGTGAGACTCTGGTTGGCATGGGCGCTGTAGACAACGAGCGTAACATCGTTTTACTCACATGGAATGCTACTTCATCAAAGTTTAAGTGCTATTATATCTTCCCAGGCTTCTATCCTTCTACTGCTACAAAGGTTGAGGCTGCCGTTGTAAAAGACGAGGCTGTTGTACCAGCCACTGCGGGTTTGACCACACAATCAGTTGTACGCGTATCTGCAGAGAAGAACTTAGTTTACTATTCTGCAGGTAATAAGCTGTATGCTTATAACGTGTTGTCTGGTGGTAACTTCCCTCAGAATGCCTTGACAACATTTGGTGATACAGGCGAAACCATCGCTGACATGCTTATCTCAGAAGGGAGCAATAAGCTTTATGTTGCCACAAACGCAGCTACAGGACAGCTTGTAGGAAGTATCTACTGCTATGATTTGAATGAAAACAAGTTGCTCTGGCAGAAGAAGAATATTACCGGACGTATCAAGAGTATTACATACAGACAATAATGAAAGTGGCATGTAAGATGACTACATGCCACATTCAAACTATAATTCCAACATGAAAACAAACAATCTAATAGCTACCATACGCACAATAGGAATAGCCTTATTACTATTGTGCGTTAATGTTAAGGCCTTTGCCGATGATAAGAAAGGCGACGAAGACAAGAAGGCTAAGAAGGAGACCAAATACGATAAACTATTCAAAGACAAGAAGAAAGAGACCGCAAGTAGTAAGTTTATCACGGTACATAAGTGTGATGGGAAACTCTACTTGGAGGTTCCTGTCAAATACTTGCATAAAGAGATGTTGTTAGGAGGTGGTATCTCTTCTACCACCGACCCAACTTATCTGACCATCGGTACCAAGAGCTTCACCCCTCTCCACTTCTTCTTTGAGGTACAAGACAGTAGTCTTGTGATGAAGACGCCTAACAGTGTCGTTTATTCAGATGGTAGTGCAAGTGCCGAGATGCAAGAGGCTTTGAAGATTAGCTACCGTGATCCAGTCTTGATGGGATTTAAGATTGCGGCTTACAACAACGACAGTACGGCTCTTGTGATTGATGTAACCGACCTCTTAGCACGCCCTAACAGTATGTTACCTGTTATCCCAAAGAAGTCGGGCGACTTGGCACTGAGCGCTTCACCTAAGAGTGAGATGTCCTTTGTCAGAGCAATTAAAAGCTTCGATAACAACATTGTTGTGAATGTTGACTTCAACTATCTACTCACAGCATCACTCATGTCCTTACCTGTAGCCAGTGAGATTCCGACAACCGTTGGAGTAACCTATAGTTTAGCATTGTTGCCAGATAGTAAGATGCGCCAGCGTATAACAGATTCGCGAGTAGGTATAACATCCGTGTCAAAGCTCACCTTTAATAATAATATTGCTAAAAGTAAGCAGACCTTCATAGCACAACGTTGGAACCTTGTACCGCAGAGTATTAAGGCTTACGAGCAGGGAAGGCTCTCTAAACCAGTAAAGCCTATATGCTTTTATATCGATGACGCCTTCCCTGTAGAATGGAAGAATGCAATAAAACAAGGGGTGGAGCTATGGAATAAAGCCTTCGAACAGGCGGGTTATCAAAAGGCTATTGAGGCCTTAGACTTCCCTAAGAATGATCGTAACTTTGATGCAGACGATATTGCTTATTCTTGTATTCGCTACGTACCCAGTACCTCTGATAAGGTTAGCTCTTCTTTCTTGGCCAATCCACAGACAGGAGAGATTATCAATGCGTCGGTCTTTGTCCCTGCTAACGTTGGTAATCAGATTTATCGTTGGTTGTTCTTAGGGTCAGCAGCATCCGATGTCTCCATGCGAACCTCCCATCTTCCACAAGACAAGTTCAACCAAGGATTGAAGTATCTTGTCGCACGTGAGGTGGGTAGAAGTCTTGGTTTGCTCGATAATATAGGGGCTTCTTATTCTTATCCAGTCGATTCTCTCCGTAACAGCACATTCACACGTGCAAACAATCTTGCGGCTTCTATCATGGCTAACACACCTTTTAACTATGTTGCTCAACCGAGCGATAAGGGTGTTGTCTATATGCCAGAGAATATCGGACAGTATGACAAGCATGCCATTGAATGGGCTTATCGTTACTTTGACCCAGCAAAGACAAGTTTAAGCGAAGAGACCTCTACACTCGAAAAGATGGTAGATAAGCGTGTACAAAATCCTCGTTATCGTTTCTTCCGCACCTCTTCATTGATTTGGGACCCACGTGTTCAGGAGGGGGCATTGGGTAATGACGCCATTAAAGCAAGTGAATACGGATTGCGTAACATGCAAATCGTTGAGAACAACCTTTATAACTGGGTGAAAGACGATGATGATAGTCGAATTAAAGAGAACCTGTATCTGACAATCTCTCAGCAGAGATACGCCTTCTTCAAGCGTGTACTGAGTAATGTCGGAGGTATCTTCCTGAACGACATGAAAGTCTCTTCGGGTGTTCCTCGCTATGAGGTTGTACCTAAGGCACGTCAGCGTCAGGCGATGTTATGGTGCTTAAATCAGGCAAAACACTTTAAGCAATATGCCAACCCAAGCTTTGAACGTAAGGGCTTCATGGCTATAAGCTATTATGACCAGCTGTTAGAGTTTATTGGCTATGACCTCTTTGGCGTTCGTACACGCTTGGCTGTAGCGTCACACCTGTCTGCACAGAGTTATAGTCAGAAGGAATACTTTGACGACCTCTTCTCTTCTCTCTTCCAGAGTGCACAATTATGCAAAGCACCATCACAGGAAGAGCGTGTGCTGCAACGTGCTTATCTTACTTATTCACGTGCGGTGATTGACAAAGCTAACAAACAAGGCGGCAACGGACCAGCAGCTCTTCAGTCTACAATGGTTACTGGTAATCAGACTAATAGCGCATCTTTTGGGAATCCTACAGCATCACTCGCACCAACAGTGGATGCGGCCTTATTAGATGGTTCGGCTATCTATTTCTACACCTCACTGTTGAAGTTGAAGCCAATGTTAGAGGCGTGTGTCAAAGCAAAGCTCTCTCCTGAGGCACACTCACATTATTCTATGTTACTCTTTAAGGTGAACAAAGCTTTGGAGGATGGTCAATGAAATATTCATTAATAGCTAATAAGTTAATGCGTCGCATATTATTACTTCTACTTCTCTTCTCTCTGGCAGTCACATCGGGGTCGGCTTTCCCGTTGATGAAACGTAAGAAGAAGGCACAGAGCAGTCAGACCGAAAAGAAATCAGCCTACGAAAGGGCCCTTACTGAGCAACTAACGGAGTCAGTACGGGGTAGTTTCGTTTCGTTCCATAAGACAGATGGACGCTTGTTGATGGAGCTTCCGAAAGAGTCGATGGGGCGTGACATGCTTATTGGCGTCACTATCTCGTCTGTCTCCAATCCAAAGATGGGCGACTTAGGCTTCAAGAACTCCAATTTAGTGCATGTACGCTTCATTGAGAAAGATAGTTCTGTGGTGATGCAGGTCGTCAACACCGATTTGTATGTGCCTAAGGACCAACCTTCAGCAAAGCTTGCTGCAAGATTGAACTACGACAATCTCGATTTCTTTTCATTCCCTATAAAGGCGCATAACGACTCCACTGGGGCTGTACTCTTCGATGCTTCGTCGTTTGTCCTCAAGGAGAACCGCTTCTTCCCAGTAATTGCTAAGAACGTGGGGGCGTACTCTGTGAACGCTTCGCTTAAAGAGAACCTCACGAGAG
This sequence comes from Prevotella sp. oral taxon 313, assembly GCF_003043935.1. Classification (NCBI taxonomy): domain Bacteria; kingdom Pseudomonadati; phylum Bacteroidota; class Bacteroidia; order Bacteroidales; family Prevotellaceae; genus Prevotella; species Prevotella sp. oral taxon 313. Next base: position 117,506 of record NZ_PYXE01000001.1, on the reverse strand, counting down.
TGACGAAGTTAAAGGTGTTCGACACGAATGCCTGTGTCGGAATGGACAGACATTACATTATTAGCCTGTCTGGTAAAAAGGGCTCACCTATCACGAACTATCCTGTAACCATAGGCGTAAACTTCACGTTAGCACTGTTGCCTAACGACTTGATGACACCTCGTTTGAGTGATACACGTGTGGGGATGTTCCTAATGAACAAGGATGTACTTAAGAAAGATGGGTCTATTGATAAGGCAACATTCGTCAAGCGTTGGCGCATTATACTGAAGGATACGACTGCTTACTTTGCTGGTGAACTATGCGAACCGACTAAGCCTATCGTCTATTATGTAGAGAACACGTTCCCTCCTCTTTGGAAGCAAGCTATTAAAGCAGGTGTTCTATGGTGGAATAAGGCCTTCGAGAAGATTGGTTTTAAGAATGTTATGCAGGTGGCAGACTTCCCTACGAACGATCCTAACTTTGACCCAGATGACTTTAAGTATTCATGTATCAGATACCTACCTACAGATGTCGAGAATGCTATGGGACCTTCTTGGACTGACCCACGGACGGGAGAAGTGATCAACGCAACCGTACTTGTCTATAATGACGTTGTTAATACGATTAATAACTGGCGGTTTGTACAAACGGCACAGATTGACCCTCGTGCTCGAGGAGCACAAATGCCTGATAGTATAATAGAGGAGACATTGGAATACATCATTGCGCACGAGGTGGGTCACACGCTTGGTTTTATGCACAATATGGCGGCATCGGCGGCACTTCCTACCGACTCCTTGCGTTCTGTGGCCTTCACACAGCAGTATGGTACAACGGCTTCTATCATGGATTATGCGCGTTTCAATTACGTAGCACAACCTACTGACCATGGCGTTAAACTTACTCCTCCACGCCTTGGGGTCTATGACTACTATGCTGTTGCGTGGGCTTATAAACTTTTCCCAGGCTCAAAGGGCTTCGAGGATGACGCTAAGCAGCTGCGCTTGTTGGCTGATAAGCATGAAGGCGACCCCTTCTATCGCTATGGTCTACAGCAGACGGGTACGAAGTATGACCCCTCAGCCATTGAGGAAGACCTTGGTGACGACCCTGTGAAGTCGTCTACTTATGGTATGCAGAATCTTAGGATGATTCTCAAGAACCTTGACCACTGGATTGGCGATGAGGATGGCGATAGCAGAAAAGCTGAGTTATACAACGAGATCTTGTCTCAAGCCATGCATTATGTGCGTAATGTCAGTGTCAACGTACCTGGTATCTATCTCTATCAGACAAGTGAGAAGTCAGGCTTGCCTCGCTATAAGGTTGTACCAAAGGCTAAACAAAAGGAGTCTGTACAGTGGCTTCTGAAGCAGGCCCGTACGTTTGCGACATTGGGTAACGATACGATTGAGAAGAAACTACCATTCGGAGCCAACAAGCCTTTTAAGATTTTAGCTCGTGATGTGCAGTCGCTTGCTATGATGGCAACGTCAAAGCTCGCTATTTCTTATTATCTTGACTCTACTTCTTACTCACCAATTGAGTATATGGAGGATGTTTATCAAGATGTCTTTGGCAAGACGATTGCTGGTAAAGAGAATCTTTCAGTGGCCGACCTCTCCATGCAGCGTCTCTATGTCGACCTATTACAAGAGGGCGTCTCTGACATGAAGCAAGCACCTAATGTGCATAATCTTCAGTTGGGGGTGGTGTCGGCTAATAATATTATTACCAGTCTGTTACAGCAGAAAGAGGCTGACGTAGAACAGACGGCATGTTGTTATCTGACCGACAAGCAACGAGGTTTAAGTGAGGACACCCATTTCCTCAACTTCGGTAATGGCTATGGTGAACCAGAACCGCTGTGGGGAACAACGGTTAACCGCACTTCTGAGTTCCAATTAGAGTATGCGCAAAAGCTGCTGTCTTTGTTAGAAACGAACATTCCACATGTGTCTACACCCGACCTTAAAGCGCATTATATGCTTCTCGAAAAGCGATTGAAAAAGTATTTGAAATAGTTAGTTCGTCGAACAAGAACCGTTCGCTCCCTATAAGTCTTCGGATTTGTAGGGAGTTTTTTATTTGTGACAATCCAATAAACTTAGTACTGTAAAGGTTTGGAAATATCTTTACAAAAACCCTTTGTAGCATGTGCATGATTGTCAAGGGGTAAGGTTATTATTTGTCTTCATAACTAATAGAGAATCAGAAGGTTATGAAGAGCGTTTAAGAACATGCTTAGTAAGCTTCAAGAAGGGCGTTGTCAAGGGTGTTGCCAAGGCCCTTCTTCAATGCTGTTAGGCGTCTTCTTGAATGGAGAAGGGCGTAGACTATAAACGAGAATACGAAAAAAAAGGACATTGTCCCTTTAATCTTTCTGCCTTCTGAACCGATGTGTCGTTCGATAATTCTCCATAGAAGCTACCATCAGAAGCAGACTTAGAGGATGAACTAACGCAGCCTCTAATCATAATTAAAGCGATAATGTCTATCAGAAAACGTTTGTCGACCTTCCAACTTGGTAAGTCGTCAACTCATCTATTTATTCTTCTTCTTCTTGAAAAAGCCAAATCTCTTATTAAGAAGACCAGTAGGATGCTTACCACCAAACATGCGATAGAGCTTCCAACTAAGGATAAGACCATCCAAGACCCCAGCTCCTGTGCTAAGAACACCAGAGAATTTCTGGGTAGGAGAGTTCTTGTCTTTAGGCTTGTGCATAAGCTCGTTCCACAGTCCAGCTATCCTATTACTATCCTTTGTGATGTCAGTAAGGAGCTGCGCCTTACGCAGTCTTATGTCGTCCAACGTCCTATAACGAGGTCCAAAGTGCGTAGTCTGTTCAGTCATAAGCTTATTTTGACATTAAAAGACTTCCCAAGAATCTTACTAATGGGCGTTCAATCAGTCTGTGACGCAGTAAGATAAAGACGAAGAGCAGTAGCAAATAGCCACCAGCAACAATGAGGAAAGCCCATATAAGTGATCCTACCAGTGCCTGCAAAGCAAAGGCTGCAGCAAAGGAGAAGTAAATTAAGGAAATTAAGAGGATAGTACAGAACACTACCACGATAGTAATTACCGTCAGTAGTCGTACTACCTTCTCTATTACATCGAGCTTCACGTACTCTGACTGAAGCCCGATATAATGTTTTAGCACCTCTATTAAGTGTGCTATTGTTTCTACGTTCTTATCGTTCGAGAACATCCTCTATGATTTAGATAACGTCAGAAGCTGCGTCTTTGATGTCTTCAACGAACTCGTCAGTCTCCTTGCGGCTGAGCTTAAGGTCGTGTTTCTTGCAGAAATCATCAACTGCTTCAGAAATCTTAGAACGTGTGTCTGTACCCTTCTCTGGAGCCAAAAGCAAACCGAGAGTAGCGCCTGCGAGACCGCCGCAGAGGAATGCGCCAATGTAACCTAATGTCTTCATAATCTCTTATTTTTAGTGAATACTTATATTCTTAATCATTGGCAAATATAGTCAAAGTTTTGCATACCACCAATAGATACGGTGTCTTTTTGTGTTAAAAATCTTTCAAATGCTTTATTTAACAAACTTTATTGGCCTTATTTTCTTGCTTCTTCGTATTATTTTGTAACTTCGCACGATAAAGAACAGTGTGGATTAAAAGTATAATAAATAAAAACTAAGGGATTATGAAGAAATTTATGGTGTTGAGTGCAGCGCTCTGTGTAGCGGTTGCGTTCACTGGCTGTAAGTCAAGCGAGAGTGCATACAAGAAGGCCTATGAGAAGGCTAAGTCTCAGGAGCAGGCTCCTACAACCACAGATGAGACTACTTCAACTCAAGAGGCAGCTGTTGTCGCTCCTGTAGAGTCTCAGCCTGTGACACAGGCGCCTGTTGTTGACAATTACGACAACGAGCCTGTTCGCCGTGAGACAGTCTCTGTTGTGAATGGCGCAGGCTTGAAGGCTTATAGTGTTGTTGTTGGTTCTTTTGGCGTAAAGGCTAATGCTGAGGGCTTACAGCAGCGTTTGAAGAATGCTGGTTACGATGCACAAGTAGCTTACAATGCTGGTAATAATATGTATCGCGTTGTTGCTTCTACTTACGACAGCAAGGCTTCAGCTGTTCAGAGCCGCAATCAGCTGCGCGCTACATACGCTGATGCGTGGTTGCTTTCTCGATAGATGGGAAGAATCTTAGCTATAGATTACGGAAAGAAACGAACCGGACTTGCAGTCACCGACCCATTGTGTATCATCGCCAATGGGTTGGCGACTGTTGCTACGTCTGAACTTTTCGACTTCTTAACACAGTATGTTGTGAAGGAATCGGTCAGTCAGCTGGTCATTGGAAAGCCTATGCAGCCCAATGGACAACCGAGTGAGAACCTCGCACGTGTCGAACAGTTTGTTAATCGTTGGCGTAAGGTGCATCCCGAACTGCCGATTGATTACTACGACGAGAGGTTTACTTCTGTCATTGCTCATCAAGCTATTCTTGCTGGAGGGGTGAAGAAGAAGACACGAAGGGAGGATAAAGGACTTGTTGACGAGATATCTGCAACGATTATACTTCAAGATTATATGCGGTCCAAAGGGCTTTGATACTATTCAATCATGCCCGTTGGACCAATGTCTTTAATGGTCACTATTTCCGTTGGTAGAAATTTTAACCAATGTGTTTGATGGTCATTAATTCCGTTGGTGATAATCTTAACCAATGTGTTTGATGGTCATTAATTCCGTTGGTGGAAATCTTAACCAATGTGTTTGATGGTCATTACTCCCGTTGGTAATAATCTTAACCAATGTGTTTAATGGTCATTACTCCCGTTGATGATAGATATATAATAAGGAGAAGACCATTAAGATCAATACGTTTAATTAAATATTAGATTATGGTATTACCTATTTACACATACGGTCAGCCGGTGTTGCGTAAGGTAGCTGAGGGTATTCCTCTTGACTATCCAGACCTTCAAGAGCTGATACAGAATATGTTTGAGACCAATACTGCCAGTGATGGCGTTGGATTGGCGGCCCCACAGATAGGCAAGTCTATCCGTGTCGTGGTCATTGACTTAGATGTTCTCTCTGACACCTTCCCAGAGTATAAGGGCTTCCGACATGCTTTCATCAATGGACATATCCTCGAATACGATGACTCTGAGACAGAGACTTTGGAAGAGGGATGCCTTTCTTTGCCTGGTGTTCACGAGAGTGTGACACGTGCAAAGCGCATTTATGTGAAGTATCTCGACGAGAACCTTGTTGAGCATGAAGAGTGGATTGATGGCTATCTGGCCCGTGTCATCCAGCATGAGTTCGACCATCTTGAGGGCAGAGTATTTACCGATCGCCTCTCACCCTTCCGTAAACAGATGATTAATAGTAAGTTGAAAGCCCTCTTGCAGGGTAAGGTTCGCTGTCATTATCGTGTGAAGGCTCCACGTAAGTAAGTATGTTGCGTGGTGTCGTAGTATCCTTGCTATGCCTATTGGCATTACCGTCTGCAGCTCAGTATAACATCAAGAAGATGATGGAGGAGGGTAGGCGGACGCTCGACCAGGGGTACTACGTTACCTCCATGCAGATTTTCTCCCGTATTGTTGGGCTCAAACCAAACCTCTATGAGGCTTGGTATCTGATGGCATTATCGAAGTATCGACTCGAAGACTACAAGGGTGCGGATGATGATTGTCGTCGTGCTTTGAACTTACAACCCTATATTGCTGACATCTACGAACTTTACGGCATGACAAACATTCGTCTTGAGCGTTATGATAGTGCGGTAACTGCCTACACCCATGCCATTGACATCATGCCTGATAACCGTGATTATTGGTTTAATCGGGCCTATTGTCTCTATCAGATAGGCGATAGTAAGACTGCTCTCCAACAGTTGGCATATATCTTGAAGCGCTGGAAATCGTTCGATGCAGCTGCCCAACTGCGTTCTGACATATTAGCAGGTAGGAAGCCAAAGCAGCAGCCTGTGAAGTCGAACACCCCACCTATTTATCAGTTGCCATCCCTGCGCATTGATAATAACCAGAACCCCATGAAAAACAAGCCGATACTACGTTTGTCACAATAATCCGCTTTGTAGATTATTGGTAGCAACCCCCATTCTTCCTTTCATTAGTTCTTATTCATCTATAAAACTTTGATAAATCGACACCAAAAGTTCTGGATAGATGATAGATTGTGAATTAAAAGTGTTACCTTTGCCGCAATATTTGATTTATAAAACTAATTTGTAGTATGGTTAAAATCACTTTCCCAGACGGTTCCGTTCGTGAATACGAGCAGGGCGTGACTGGTTTTCAAATCGCCGAGAGCATTTCGCCGGCTCTCGCCCGTGACGTTGTATCTTGCGGAGTAAATGGCGTAACAACTGAATTAAACCGTCCCATCAACGAAGACGCTACTATTGCGCTGTACAAGTTTGAGGATGAAGAAGGCAAGCATACCTTCTGGCACACCTCTGCCCACCTCCTTGCTGAGGCTTTGCAGGAGCTTTATCCAGGCATACAGTTCGGTTTCGGACCTGCTATTGAGAATGGTTTCTTCTATGATGTGATGCCTGCAGAGGGCCAGTCAATCTCTGAGAACGACTTTCCAAAGATTGAAGAGAAGATGCGCGAACTGGCTAAGAAGAACGAATCGGTCGTTCGTCGTGATGTCTCAAAGGCTGATGCTGTAAAGGAGTTCACTGCTGACGGACAGGAATACAAGGTGGAGCACATCGTAGATGACCTCGAAGATGGCACCATCTCAACATATACACAGGGACATTTCACCGACCTTTGTCGTGGTCCTCACCTCGTTTCTACGGGTGCTATTAAGGCTGTTAAGATTACCAGTGTGGCTGGTGCTTTCTGGCGTGGTGACGCTAAGCGCGAGCAGATGACACGTATCTACGGTATCACCTTCCCTAAGAAGAAGATGCTCGACGAGTACCTTGAGATGCTTGAAGAGGCTAAGAAGCGTGACCACAGAAAGATTGGTAAGGAGATGGAGTTGTTTATGTTCTCTGATAGAGTGGGTAAGGGACTACCTATCTGGCTACCTAAGGGAACCCAGCTGCGCCTCCGCTTGCAGGATCTCCTGCGTCGTCTTCTTCGTCCTTATAACTATCAAGAGGTCATCACACCAGGTATTGGTGGTAAGAACCTATACGTAACTTCTGGCCACTATGCCCACTATGGCAAGGATGCCTTCCAACCTATCCACACGCCAGAAGAGGATGAAGAGTACATGCTCAAGCCTATGAACTGTCCTCATCACTGTGAGGTGTATGCTTATAAGCCACGTTCTTATAAAGACCTCCCACTGCGTATCGCAGAGTTCGGTACTGTTTTCCGCTATGAGAAGAGTGGTGAGTTGCATGGACTGACCCGTGTTCGTACGTTTACACAGGATGATGCACATATCTTCGTACGTCCTGATCAGGTAAAGGCTGAGTTCGAGAACAATATCGACATTATCCTTAAGGTGTTCAAGACCTTTGGTTTTGACAACTACGAGGCACAGATCTCACTCCGTGACCCTAACGATAAAGAGAAGTATATAGGCTCTGATGAGGTTTGGGAAGAGAGTGAAGCTGCTATTAAGGCTGCTTGTGAGGAGAAGGGACTCAAGGCTCGTGTAGAGTTAGGAGAGGCTGCCTTCTATGGTCCTAAGCTCGACTTCATGGTGAAGGATGCTATCGGTCGTCGCTGGCAGTTGGGTACTATTCAGGTTGACTATAACCTTCCTAACCGCTTTAAGCTTGAGTACACGGCAGAGGACAACTCTAAGAAGACTCCAGTGATGATACACCGAGCACCATTCGGTTCGCTCGAACGCTTCACAGCCGTACTCATCGAGCACACAGCAGGACACTTCCCTCTCTGGTTGACACCTGACCAAGTGGCCATCCTACCTATCTCTGAGAAGTATAACGACTATGCTCGTAAGGTGAAAGCCTACTTCGATGCACACGACGTACGTTCTATCATGGACGATCGCAACGAGAAGATTGGTCGCAAGATACGTGACAATGAGCTCAAGCGTGTACCTTACATGGTTATCGTGGGTGAGAAGGAAGCTGCCGAAGGACTTGTCTCAATGCGCCAACAGGGTGGTGGCGAGCAGGCTACTATGACTATGGAAGCCTTCGCAGAACGCATCAATGCTGAGGTTGCTGACCAACTTAAGGAGTTAGCTTAATCCTTTATTTTCTCTATACAAAACCCTCTCCAGACTCGGAGAGGGTTTTCTTTTTCCTGTTCCTAACCCTCATCTCCTCTGATAGTTTCCTATAAACTCCCCTCGCCTTATCCCTTCTCAACGACCAGTAAAACACTCAGATAGAAAAATAAATATCACTGGCTTTATTCCTCATTACTCGCTTTTCATTCCTAACAAAGGTTGTATTCGCTGTTGTCTTAACTCCCTTTCACTCCTTATCACTCCTTAACTCCTCCATACAATAACTCCCTTTCAACCCCTTTCACTCCTTAACTCCTCATACAACAACTCCCTTTCACTCCTTATCTCCTTATCTTCTTAAAGAAAACTCCTCGCTCCCTTGTAAACTATTTTCGCTCCTCTTGATTCGACTACATGCTCTTCTGCGTTGAAGAAGATGCCTTTCTCCATTCAAGAACATGCCCTTCTTGCATGTAGAAGACGCCCTTCTTGAGGCAAGAAAGGCGTCTTCTTCTTTACTGTCTATAACCTTCTGATTTCGTGCGGGTTATGTACTTCTGTTCTCTATGCGCCATACTCCTTCCTTACCAGATGTTTACATGTGTCTTTGTAATAACTTTTCATGACTACGAATGACGCTAATTAAGCAAATAAAGAATGGACATGACGGACTGAGGAGGGACTGAATAAAACTACGAATGATGCGAATTACTCGAATAGGGAATATGTAATACGGGTAAAGATTGAGCTGAATAGAACTACGAATGACGCTAATTACTCGAATAGGGAAAGCGTAATACGGACAAAGATTGAGCTGAACAGAACTACGAATGACGCTAATTTCTCGAATAGGGAATGTGTAATACGGGTAAAGATTGAGCTGAATAGAACTACGAATTACCCGAATTTCTCGAATAGAAATACTCCCCCACGTTCGTAGAAAAGCGTAGGGGTATCTCGGTAATCACTCCCCTCTCCATTCGGAGAGGGGTTGGGGGTGAGGCCTTAGAGGGGTTGGGGGTGAGGCCGGAGGTGGCTTGGGAATGAGTCTATATGTGGCTGAGTGTGAGTCTGTAAGTAGTTGTGTTTGATGCCGTCGCACCTATTGTCTATTCAAACGGACGGACAATCATACCGCTGGAAGGAGCGGAATCTTGTAGAGTAGCTGTCTTGTTGTTAATTGTAAGAGCATAACTACCCGTTGAATTAGTCGGTACTGCGCTTGAAGACCAGTAATAACCTGTCACACCAGCAGCATTGAATTTATAGTTGTTCAAGCTTGTACTATAATATCCTAAGAGTGGAAGATAGAAATACTGGTCCATCTCTGTGGTAGCAGGGAGCGTCTTCGAAACTGCTTTTGATAGTCTTTTATAAGTGTTGCGTAGGTCGGTTGAAGCGTCATCAGGCTGATGACTATCAGAGAAGCCCGTGATATAAGCTCTCTTCTTAAACCATGTACCCCCTTTATAGAGGTAGCCCATAGTTGACCAAAGCTCATCAGCATCATAGCGTGGGTCGCCCTTCATCACATACCATGCCATCTCGTTAGCGTTAGGGAGGGCAGCAAAGTGAGAGGTTGAGGCTTCAAGCGGACCAGCGGCTGTACGATTAGGAGTGTAACTATCACTTCCTGGCTTTGGATAGTTCGTACTACTGGTTGTTAAGAACTTTGTTGGCTGCCATGGGTCAGCACTGTTCCATTCGTGCCCACTCCAATAGTTTGCCTTTGCATCCCACATATAATAGTTGGTACCACCATAGTCATTGATAGAGAGGTTGGCGGTCACGTCATGAATTGAGCCAGGAACAAAGGTGAGGGTAACATATTTAGTTACAGTGCCATCAATAGATCCCTTCGGATTATCAGCCGTATTGCGAAGCCAGTAACGGATGCGCAGACTATGCCTACCAGGTGCTATCACAGCGTAGGAAGCGTTCTTACTCATGTCAGCGGTCGTATTGTCGATAGCAAATCCACTCCCAGTCGTGAGTGTGATAGTCTTCGAACCACCCGAGGCAAGGGTGAGCGTGCCATCAGAAGCAATGTTGTAAACACCTGCAATGTCGTCTTCTGATGAAATCTCAATCTTAGTAATCTGACTATGCTGTACGTATGTATTACTTGAACGAGGGATGAGACAGATGAAAGAAGCCTTGTGCTCGAGTGTAAACTTATAGTCGCTCCCTACCTTTTGGGCAGTAGCTACACCGCAGTCACCCGACTCACCTGCATGGTCGAAGTTGTTAGGAGCAGTCTGAGTCTGTACCTTCTTTATCTCTACTTGTGGTTGTGAGCCTGTGAGACCTTTATTGGTATAGACAACAGCATGTGTCGGACTGGTGTAGCTACCAGCAACGGTAAACATGGCGTTAGACTTCTTTGAGGCAATAGGGAAGGTGGCTGTTGCACTCTGTCGCCACTGACCAGCATTGTCTTTCACCAATATCTTGTCAGTATTTCTCCATATAACAGAGGCTCCGCTACCCTTGGTATGATCGTAGATAATCGTGCGTGTCGGTGCTTCTTCTTGAGAGACACCACTGAAGGTCATGGAGTCCTCCACAACACGATGGCTCTCCTTAGCGTTCTGCAGAAGGTCATCATTTGTGCAACTCATCGTTACTGCTGCACCTATCAAAGCACAACCTACCCATGACGAAAGTAATCGTAAAGTCTTTATAAACATATATATCTTGTTCGTTAAGTGTGGTTAACCTTATCAATAAAGCGTCTATTCGCTCCAATTCTGACTTACACTCGCTACGTCCTCATCGTCCCAGAAGAATGCTTTCTTTGCGTCTCCAGCACCTTCCCCAGGGTTGATTCCACCAGCGTTGCCGCTTGCATTGACCATAAGAGTCTCTGTGTAAGTATTCAATAAATTACATTCTGGCTTAATGTACACGTTACGTACTAATTCTTTCTGCTTACTCATCAATCTAAACGAATTAATTGTTTTGCTCTTTCTTACTACGTTCTATCAACCAAACATACCTAAACTGTAGTTAATTATAACACATTAGTGGCCGTTACATCATGTAGAGTATAGCCGTAGTTTGAGTTTTCTGGGTTAATTTCGGTGCAAAGTTAAGAAAAAAGTTGATAACTAACAAAGAATAGAAAGGTTTTAATACAAATGTAGAAAACTTACATCTGCTTGCTAACTGTCTATGAGTCTAACCGTTATCGACGCTGAATGATGACGTAGATGATTACTGGAGCACCGATAAGTGGGGTGACGGCATTCAGAGGGATAACGCCTATCTCGCCTGGAAGAAAGCAGATAAAGTTGCAGAAAAGGGCTATGGCAGCACCCGTCAGAATCGTCCCTGGAAGCAGTACCTGATGATTGTCTGTGCGGAAGATAAGGCGTGCTATATGTGGAATAGCTAAGCCGATAAACGAGATAGGACCACAGAATGCGGTTGTAATAGCCGTTAACAGGCCTACGATAAGTAGTAGTAGGTTGCGTAGTCGACGTGTACTTATCCCTAAGCTCTCGGCATATTGAGGGCCTAAAAGGAGGATATTCAGGGGCTTAACCAATAGTAATGCACCCATGATACCCACTATGCAAAGGAGAGAGAATAGGGGGATATGACTCATTGAGACGCCTCCGAAGTTGCCCATACCCCATACCATATAGCTCTTGACACCCTCTTCTGAGGCAAAGAAGTTCAAGAGGGAGACGGCAGAAGAGGAGACATAACCCACCATGATACCCACTATTAACAATAAGACACTATTTCGCACTAAGGTAGAGAGGAACAGGATGAGGGCTGTAACAGTAATTGCTCCAAGGAAGGCGGCGGTGAGAATGGCAAGAAAACCAGACACTGTAAAGAGTGAAGTGGACACAGTTCCACCTAATAACAGCATTACTAAGGCTACTCCTAAGCCTGCTCCAGAACTGATACCGAACACATCTGGACCTGCCAAAGGGTTTCGAAAGGCGGTCTGAAGCATTAGTCCGCAGACTGATAAGGATGCTCCGCAGAGTAGGGCAGTAAGGGCTTGGGGCAAGCGGTTCTCTAATATGATGTATTGCCAGCTCTCCTTTCCTGCAAAACGACCACAGAGAATATGCAAGACATCGGTAAAGGGTATCTGAACTGAACCTGTTGTAAGATTCAATCCGAACAGAAGTAGGATGCTAACTGCTATACCTATATATAAAAGGAGGGCTCGTCTCATCATCTGGGGGCTGTGTTTATCATTCCTCTAACTTATGATAATAACGCAAAGGAGCGATGTGTAAGTCGGGATGGAAGAGTTGTATCAAGTCGGATAGCAGCCAGTCGGGACGCCAGCTGACCTCCTCGAAGTAGGGTTTACTATCCACTTTACAGCCATAAACCTCCTTTGTTTGATAAGGTTTAAGCTTTGCATAGCCTTGATATTCAGCCAACAAGCGTCGGAGATTGAACTCCCCATTATAACTCAACACCCAGAAGTCGCTTTGTCCGAACTTGTCTAAAATGGTCTCAAAAGGCATCGTAAGACTCCCACTGTGCTTATCGTTGGAATAAGCATACCGTCCATGTGCATCCTTATAAAGTAAGCCTATGCTGCTTTCTCCGCCTGGTAAATACCATACAGCACCCACCTTCCTGTCTGGCAGTATGCTACGTGTTATCTTACTGTGGCTTGCCTGCTTGCTTAAAGACTTATAGTTCTGTTCGACAACAGTAAATAATGAGTCGGCTTCGTGCTCCTTTCCATAGAGAAGACCATAGAATTTCATCCATTCAGCACGCCCTAAAGCAGAGGTCTCCATGTAGTCGGCACATTCTATGATAGGTACTCCTATCTGCTCTAAACGCCCATAACCACCGCTGTTCTCAAACGGAGAGAGTAGAATAGCGTCTGCTCTTAAGTCTATAATACGCTCTATATCAGGCTTCATAGCGTCACCACAGTCTACTATCCCCCCTTTTCTGTGGGCACGTCTTTGCACGTCTGGGATAATCATATACCTTAGGTCGGCCACACCTGCTATGGCTCTTGGTGCTTTTAGCATCTCAACAAGATTGGCATGGGCCGTCGTGAAGATAACACTCCTTTGTAGTGGGACAACAACCTTAGTACCATCATCGGGCACATTCACCTGCGTTCCACGCTTTACAAGATAGTAGGTATGTAGGATACTCCCCTCCTTCCATGGGTTTAAGAGGCGTACGGTCACATAATCTTTAGTATGCTCAATGGTAATATTGTGGGCATACTGCAGTTCTGATTGACTACCTTTAACGACTTGTTGTTTATGGGTGTTGCCACAAGACAAAAGTGTTAAAACAGAGAGAAGAAATACTATTAATGGGCGCATAAGCACAGTTTTATCATGCAAAAATACAAAAAAACACAGAATCCTTTGCTTGGTAACGATATTTTTTATACTTTCGTCCGCGAATCTATATTATTACCTACATTAATTAATCTAAACAACTAACACTATGGCAGCAGAACAGTCTAATAAACTTGGTAGCCATGTCGAGATGAAAAAGGTCTGGGAACTTTTAGTAATCATCGTGGTTACAGCCATTGTATGGAACTTACCCACCACGTGCTTTGGTATTGATGGGTTAACAGTAGTACAACAACGCATCATTGCAATCTTTGTCTTTGCTACTCTCTCGTGGCTAACAGAGTGTATCCCAGCGTGGGCAACCTCGCTGAGCATCATGTCTATCATGTGCGTCACCGTATCGAAGAACTCCTTCTGGATATTCAAAGGTGATGGAGTAGGGGAATTACTCGACTCGGAGGAGATAATGGCATCCTTTGCTGATCCAATCATTATGCTCTTCCTTGCGGGCTTTATTCTGGCCATTGCTGCGTCGAAGTCGGGACTTGACACACTATTGGCACGCAACCTTATCAAGCCTTTCGGTAACAAGAGTGAGAATGTTCTTTTGGGATTTCTACTTATCACAGGACTCTTCTCAATGTTCATCTCGAACACTGCCACAGCTGCTTTAATGCTTACCTTCCTAACTCCTGTCTTTGCAGCCCTGCCTGCTAATGGTAAAGGACGCATTGCTTTGACAATGTCTATCCCTGTTGCTGCCAACCTCGGAGGTATGGGAACACCGATTGGAACGCCTCCTAACCTCATAGCACTCAAGTATCTTAATGACCCTGCAGGCCTCGACATGAAGATTGACTTCATGCACTGGATGGCCTTCATGGCTCCGCTTGTAATCATCTTGCTCCTTCTCTCTTGGAGAATAATCCTCTATTTCTTCCCATTCACACAGAAGACTATCCATTTGAAGATTGATGGTGAGGTACACCGTGGATGGCGAATGTGGGTGGTAATCATTACCTTCATTGTCACAATCCTTCTATGGGTTATTCCAAAGAAGGTCACTGGTATTGATACTAACACAGTCTCCATGATTCCAATGGCAGTCTTTGCTATCACGGGAGTCATTACTGCTAAGGATATGCAAGATATAAATTGGAGTGTCATCTGGATGGTTGCTGGAGGCTTTGCCATTGGATTAGGTATGAACGGATCGGGCTTGGCTGATGCCGCTATTGAGAGTATTCCATTCCGCAATTGGAGTCCTATTGTCATCCTTGCTGTGTCTGGCTTGATTTGTTACTTCCTTTCTAACTTCATCTCAAACACTGCTACTGCAGCCTTGTTGGTACCTATCCTCGCTGTTGTCTGCCGTGGTATGGATCATAATCTCGATGGTATTGGTGGGACAAGTACGGTTCTCATTGGTATTGCCATAGCTGCCTCTACTGCTATGTGCCTCCCTATCTCTACGCCACCGAATGCTATTGCCTACTCAACAGGGCTTGTCAAGCAGAATGATATGCTGAAGGTGGGTCTGACATGTGGTGTCGTTTCCCTCGTATTGGGCTACGCGCTCCTTTATTTCATTGGTCAGGTACATTTCCTCTGATAAGGAGTTAGAATATTATAAACGCTAATCTAACAGGATGTTATTGTGAGATTAATCAGCTACTTTGTACTACTCTTGATGGGGGTGGTGCTCACGAGTTACCAACGCAAGCTTGCTGAGGCTAATGTTCAGAGGTGGATTCAATCTTTGACAAGGGAGAGTAAGAAGACAGTTGTTGACAATGATTTCTCAAACATACTGTTAGATAGGCGTGTCCCTTACGTTGGGTATATTGGAGCGAACTATCAGAAGCTCTCGATAACCTTTCAGAGAGTGCATCGAACGAGCGCCAACCGATATAGTGTCAGTGGTGTTACCATTGTCAAGAACAACCGTTGTAACTTCCGTGGGACTATCAACATCATTGATAATAGGCGGTTTATCCATCCTACGTATGGTGTAGACGACGCTATGAAGGGTCGGTTCAGACGACGTGGATGTAGTGTTGCAAAATACAAGTTGATGGAAGATACCCGTCAAAAGAGTAGTGGTGTGTTCTCTGGTTATCTGTTGTTTTATTGGTACGAGACTGTCGATGGCAGGATTGTCTATGACGACATTGATGACTATTCGGACTCCTTTTGCAACAACCAGTATGCTGGCTCATGGCGAAGTAACAGTACAAGGAAGGCAAAACCATGTGCGTGGGGACAATACCGAGTGCCGATCTGTGGGGATCTTGACATAGGGGCAGGGGAGTTCTCTGTCAATCCCAAGTATGCTAAATACGGCTGGGAAAAATAGTATCGGGCACGGATCAACCTCTGTATTGGCTCTGTGACGACTGATACAGCTTGTTCTGAATTCGTCATATAACGATGTGATGTAAGTCTGCAAGTCTCCTATAACAAGGGGGCACACGCTCTGTGTGCCCCTTTTTGTGGCTTTATCTCTATGATGCTCAAGCTCTTTATCCATGTTGACAACTATTCTCTGCTTCAAAGAAAGGCATGTCGTAATCTCGAACTTAAAGCTACAAACAACTTACACGAAGGTGTTTCGGCAATGTCTGGTGTGCTACTTGTGTGCATAGTCCTGTGTTACTCTGTGAGCGTTAAACGTATGCTATTGCTTTCGTCAGTTTCTCCATTCAATCATCTCGGCAATTACTCTACGCTTCAGAGTATGCTTTAAGCGCGTAAAAAATAATTACATAACATCAAGCAGAATACCCTCAAGATAGGAGTATAGCCTCACCTATAATCGAGTCTATAACTCACAAGCATCCAATATGTTACATACTGCGTTTGAGAACATGCCCTTCTTGCATGTAGAAGAGGCCCTTCTTGAGGCAAGAAGGGCATGTTCTTGAAGCAAGAAGGGCCTTCTCTTCAACGTTGTAGGGCGTGTACTGGATTCGAGAAGGGTGAAAATAATTTACAAGGAGATGGGGAGGAGTGAAGGAGTAGTTGTATAAGGAGTTAAGGAGTAGTTGTATAAGGAGTTAAGGAGTAGTTGTATAAGGAGTTAAGGAGTTAAGGAGTGAAAGGGAGATGTTGGATGAGGAGTTAAGGAGTGATAAGGAGTGAAAGGGAGTTAAGACAACAGCGACTACATCTTTTATAAGGAATGAATTTGATTGATACAATGCAGCCTTTTCTCTCTCTTTCTGTGTATTATGGCTCGTTGGGTGTCCCTTTCTCTCATAGTACGTCACGTAGATTAGCTTGCTCGGTGTCTCTTTCTGTCATAGAGTAATATGTCTCTTTACGCACAGAGGGAGTCCACAGGTAGGGAGGTTCACCCACGTTCCGTCTTTGGATGGATAAGATCGTGATTGTCGAAATAGTCTTATTTGATGCTAATAGAAGGCTAACACTAAGCGTGCAAACAGTCATGTAGGGGTAACCTCACTAATCATGCCCCTCCCTGTGGGAATGGAGTAGGGGGAGGGGGTAGCCGTTGTTTGGTGCTGGGCCAGCTGTTGTTTGATGGTGAACCAGCCGTAGTAGAGTGAGTGTCCACCATCTCATGAACGTTATTTACGGCTGTTCTCTTTGTTATCAGAAAATAAATACGTATGTTTGCAACTGTTTTCTATAACATTAAGTAAAGCTAAGAAGATGATAATAGCAGATTTAAGGGCATGCCATCGATACTATGGTCTGCATCCAAGGATGAAGGTGATGATGGATTATATCCTCCAACATGATTTCAGTCGGCTGATGGTGGGACGTATTACCCTCGATGGTGATGACTTGTTTATCAACTTAGATGAAGTGGAGTTGAAGCCTAAGGAGGAACAACGATTAGAGTTTCACAAGGACTATATAGACGTACAAGTTCCCTTGCTGCAGCCAGAAATGATGGGGTGGACTGCTTTGTCTGACTTGGGCAAGCCTGATATTGCCTACAACCCAACTACTGACTGTGGCTTCTATAAGCAAGCGGCAAAGGAATATCTCAAGGTAGAACCAGGACAATTCACCGTCTTCTTCCCTGAAGATGCACATGCGCCTATCATTGGAGAAGGACTGCAAAGGAAATTGGTGGGGAAGATTAGGATTTGAGACCTCCCCCGGCCCCTCCGAAGGAGGGGAGAGCCTAACGGAATGCTCGCTGCTGAAAGGTGGAATACATGAGGCACTTTGAGATGGAGAGAAATACTTCGCATACGCGGTTATGACGCTTGTTATATATGGTCATGGTGTTTGTTGTGTGTGGTCAAAACGCCCATGTGGTGTTGGTCATAATGCTCGGATGATGTGATAATAACGCTCCTTTAATTCGGTCATAACGCTTAGATGGTGGGATGATAACGGTTTGTGCGATTTCTGTTTTCGCTCTTCTTGTGGGATGGCGGGAGCTTTACACATTATTGTATAGGGATGTGACGAAAAGAATTGGGGGTTGAGGCGAAAGGAAGAGGTTGTTAGGATAAACTTACACCATCTGCAATATGAATTGACCTACAACTAAGGTGTGGTGATTACCCATCTTAGTTGTAGGTCGATTGCAGTTATATAAGTAGGTTGTGAACCACTCTTTCGGGTCTTTTTCTCGTCATTTGTGTTATGTTTACACACTCTTTAATCTAACAGGCCTTTATGTTAAGGGAAAGTGTTGTGACTTTTTAGGCAACTTTACTTTATTTAAGTAAAATGTGTAAAGAGGCTTAACTAATTAAGTTTGGTTTGTTAATATAAACATATCTTTATATTAAAAACGCTTGAATTTATCATTTTTTAAAATCTACAGAAGATTTCGTAATGAATTAATTACTAACTTTGCCGAACAATGTTGACATTTTGCGCAATCCCTGTTGAGCGAAAGAGGGACGTACATATACTATGAGGTTAATAAGATTTAGACGTGATATAATACCCGGGCACAAGTAAGAAGAATGACGGCTAACAGCTAATCCTATTTATACCATTTATTAGAACTTAAACTGACAGATGCCCATTCTGGCTGTGATAAGGCAGTCATGTATGTTAAACCGATTATTATAACCTAATTTTTAACGAAGATGAAGAAGTTTCTAATCAAGGCAGTATTGCCTGTTTCAATGGTAGTTTGTGCCGTTGCGGTTGCTTCCTGCTCACAAGATGAGCTTTTGACGCAAACCAAAGAACAAAGTGAAGAGAGTGTGTTGAATAACCCAAGGGAGATACGCAACTATCTGAAGACGTTGCCGTTAGCACCTATGATGACACGTGCTAATGGTCCGATAACTCCTGATAATGGTACTCCTCTACCTGTTGAGGAGGAAGACCCGGTTGTTGAGACGCAGGGTGTTCTCGATGGAATACCTGGTAATTGGGTGAAGACAACCCGACACTATAAGATTAAACAGACTTTCGATGAGAATTTCCTCTTTGATCCTACAAGCGATGTGGTTTATCCTGGATGCGTACTAAAGGGTGGTACGATAGCTAATGGTACTTATGCAATGATTACTTCACACAAGACTGGGGACGTGACCTTCTCTATCAGCTTGTCTCCTGCTGATCCAAGCAAGGCACACGAGACCTCTGCTACTGTTCCTAACATCCGTAAGAGCGAGTATCAAGAGGTATGGAATAAGTGGGCGACAATGGATTGGAAGGAGTCGCCAGTGACAACTATTCAGAGTGTGGAGAAGATTAACTCGCAGGAAGAACTTGTCACGAAGTTGGGTGTGGCAGTAACTGCTCCGGTTGCGAATGGCTCCATAAACCTCGGATTTAACTTCAATAAGAAGAAGAACCATATCTTAGCTCGTCTCATACAGAAGCACTTTACTGTCTCAACTGACGCTCCTAAGAAGGGTACTATCTTTGAGTCTATCGACAAAGATGCCCTCGACGGTTATCAGCCAGTCTACATCTCCAGCATTAACTACGGTCGTATCATCTATCTTTCAATTGAGACTGATGAGAAGGAACGCAACATCAATGAGGCTATTGAGTTCGCACTGAACAAAATTAAGGGTGTTGATGTTAACGTATCGGCTGACCAAGCAGTCAACTACCGTAAGATGTTGGCTAAAAGCGACGTACATATCACAGTTCTTGGAGGTGGGAAGACTATCCAACAAGAGATTTTGAAGGGTGATATTGACTCTTTCCAGCGTTTCCTTGCGGCTGATATTCCAATGGAGCAGATGTACCCTATTAGTTTCTCTTTGCGTTATGCTGTTGATAATTCACAGGCTCGTGTAGTGTCAAGCAGTGAGTTCACTGTTACACAACGCGACTTTGTTCCTGTATTCAAGAAGGTTCGTATGCAGTTACAGGTGCTTGGCTTCTCAGGACAACACAGTGGTCCACTTCCTAACTTAGATAAGGATGCTAACATCTGGGGTAAGGTCATGGTAGGAGTCAACGGTCAAGAGCACGAGCTTGTAGGCATTGCTCAGTCTAATCCGTTCTGGTTTGACTATCGAGAGAAGGAAGAAACATTACATCCAATAGGCTTTGGTGGTATCGTCAATGTCGAGTTTGACAAAGATAAGAACGAGAGTTTAGAGGACTTTGTAGACCATCAGAAGATATCTTTCATCACTGATTTGCATACAGAAAACGGTATTTATAAGTATAACTATGGTCGAACACAATTCAACCACACCCTTGGTACCGTCTTCTCTAAGTATAAGAGTGATAACCCAGTTGTCGTCTTAGAAAGTAACTATAAGCATATTAAGATTCACACTTACGTAAAGATTTTGGACCTTAAGTTCTTTAATTAAAAGACACCTATTGCTGTTTTATCGGCGTCAACACCATGGCGTCGATAAAAGCTGCAGTACATTAATTATCATAAAGTAGAATTTAAGACTATCAATATGAAAAGAGTTTCTACGCTTTTTGCCGTATTGTGCCTACTTTGTCAGCTCTCTGTGGCTGGTCCAATAGACCAGGCTCGAGCGTTGAAGATTGCTTCAAACTTCTTTGGACAAGGCACCACAACACGCCAACTCAGCATGGCGTATAAGGCACCCTACAAGGCTTCCCGTACAGGAAAGGCTGAGGAGAACCTATACTATATCTTCAATCGTGGTAATGATCAGGGTTATGTTGTTGTTGCAGCAGACGACCGTGTCTCTCCTGTCATCGCTTTCTCTGATAAAGGAAGCCTCTCAGAGAGTGACATACAAGCGAACCCTTCTATCAAGTGGTTATATGATGAGTATCGCAATCAGATAAAGTGGGCCATCGAGAACACGCCTGACACACCCTCACCAGAGTTCATGCAGGCATCGACTGTGCGTGCAAGTAACTATCAGATAGAGATTAGTCCACTTCTCGAATATGCTACTGACCGCAGGACAAGGCTCGCAACACCTATCAGCTGGGGCCAGAGTTGGCCTTTCAACCAGTATGCGCCGAACTATCGTTACAATGGTCAGACATACGAAACAGTGTCGGGTTGTGTGGCAACAGCCATCTGTACCGTTCTACGATGGCATAAGTGGCCACGTAAAGCACATGGTTCAGTGAGTTACTATTGGAAGCGTAACTACATGTCATTGAACTTTGACGGTCAAGGATCAGAGAATGCAGCATACGATTGGAGCCAGATGCCAGCCGGAGTAGATAGGTATGGGCGCGATAGAACAACTGGTCGTGAGCTTACAGCATTACAGGCTGATAACATAGGACGCCTTTTGCGCGACATTGGTTATGCTGTTCAGATGGACTATAATCCTGCTTCTGCAGGTGGGTCGGGTGCTTATGTCTACAATGCCCCAGCCGTTCTCACACGTAACTTCGGCTATAAGAGCAGCGTAAGGTTCCTCCAACGCAGCAACTACTACGAGCAGAGCTGGCTAAGAGAGATACATGATGAGTTGAGAGATTACGGTCCTGTAGTCTATGCAGGCTTCTCTGGTGGTGGTGGCCACTGTTTTGTACTCGATGGTTATGCGTCAAATGGCTTCGTACATGTCGATTGGGGATGGAACTATTCATCAAATGGTTGGCATAAGCTCAACGTGTTGCGCCCAGGACAAGAAGGTATTGGTGGCGGTAGTGGAGGCTATAGTTCTGATCAGCAGATGCTACGTTATCTGAAACCTGACCGTAACGATGACCCTGACCCAGAGCCTAATCCAAATCCAGAACCAAAGCCTGACCCACAACCCGACGTTGAAACAGGTACTAACCTGTATATTGCAGCTAAGTGCGAACAGACCGCTTTAGCACAGCAGAACTCTGTCCCAGTCACTATCACTATTGGTAATAAGAACAGCGAGTCAGCTTATTCAGGTCGATTAGCCCTTGCCCTCTATCAAGAGGAGAATGATGCTTACTCTACGATAATCTCTACAACGACGGCTTCTGTCGGTGCTGAGTCAACGAAGAAGGTGACTTTCTATGCCAACCTCGCCAACGTCAAGGCTGGAACCTATCATCTTACTGTCAATTACGCCAAGGGTTCAGGCTTCAAGGCCATCGATGCCGTTGCCGGAACAGTTGCCATTGGTAAGGCTGATCCAGACCCGGATCCAGACCCAGACCCAGTTGTTAAGCAGCCAGAACTGTATGCTGTACAGCGTATAACAGAGTATGTTAAGAAGGGACAGAACACGAAGATTGTCTCAACTCTTGCCAATGAAGGTAATACCGACTATAATGGTAGCTTGAAGCTCTACGCTCTTCCTGCTGAATCAAATGATGTTAAGGCAGCCACCCTCATCTCTGAAGGCAACGCAAAGATAGCCAGAGGCGAGCGTGTAACGTTCTCTTTCTATACGAACGACAACTTCGGACGCTTGGAGGTAGGCAAGTATAACCTGCTTGCAGGGTATGATGTTGATGGTGAAGAGGTTGCTGTCAAGGTGAAAACAGATGCGAAAGTATGGAAGATAGGCGAACTAACCATCAATGCGGCTGATGATGATGATAACAACTCACAGACTGTTCATGATTTGAAGTTGCAGACTATCTATTTCTATCAGGGTAGTAGCTACCTTGGATCAGACAATGCTTACGTGTCAACTGCCCACAGCAAGTTTACTGCTCGCGTTTACTTGAAGTCAGTGAATGGCTTTGAAGGTCGCGTGAAGTTCTATGTCACCAATGCACAGTTGAGTTCTAAGCCTCTCAATAGCAACATGACAGAGACACGAACCATCACGTTAAAGCCAAATAGTAACGGTTATATCGAGGTATCACTGCCTACAAGATACCTATCGAAGGGGCGTTATTACATGAATATCCTCTATAACAATGGAGGTGCAACATGGCTTTATTACCCAACAGATGTCGTTCCTTTCAATGTCTATGCCGCTTTCAACCAACCTGCCCCATCTTACTTATTCAGCAACAAACCAACACTTGGTCCAACCTTTGACTTTGACACCCCTCCATTCTATGGTGAACACTTCCAATCAATTGGTAATAAAGTTGATGGAGAAAGTATCCCATTGGGTATTGACGAGGTTGCCGTTGGTGGTACGGAGCTGTCTGTTTCATCGGGCGTTGTGACGGATAACGTTATTCTCACAGCCGCAAAGGCTTGCACTGTAAGCATTTATAGCGTACAAGGAAAGCTTATCAGCAAGTATAACGTTAAGTCTGGCGACAATGTTATCAGCGTTGCCAATCTGCCAGCAGGTGTCTATCTCATCGGTACAGGTACAACAACTTGTAAGATAGTAAAGCGTTAATAGAATAGGACTGACATAATTAGGCGTATTAGTTGAATTCACATTGAGGACTCCCTCAGTGTGGATTCTTCGTACTTTATAATTGTGATTTATGTGCTATCTCTCGTTCTTCTACGCTTCATGTAGTGATACTTTCGAGTCTTGTATGGCAATTGTTGTTGACTTGGCAATGCTCCTTTCTGGTGGTGATAATGCTTCCTCCAATTGTTGTTAGCGCTGATCCTAATTGCTGTTAACGCTGATTCTAATTGCTGTTAACGCTGATTTTAAGTGTTGTTAGCGCTGACTCTAATTGTTTCTAACGTTTATTTTAATTGGTGTTAACGCTGATTTTAAGTGGCGTTAGCAGTCATTTTAAGTTGCGGAAATAGTTTTATTTAGCTGTGCGAATGTCCCTCAATCCTTTCTCCATGTACTACCTGTTGTTGAGTAGTTCTTTTTCTTGTCAATAGCACAGGTGAATCAGATGTTTATTGGTACGCATGTAAAGCCCACGAAGGGCCTCCGATCGACAGGTGGCACAGCGCTTCTCTACTATCATTAGGCTTATAGTTTGTGAGTTCTTGCACCTAATGAGGTCTCTGTGTGTACTGGAATAATATGTTTTTCTGTGTTATGATGCAAGAAAAAGGACGCACCTTTTTATGTTTCTTAGTATGTTTATAGGAGTAATTTGGCAATCGCTTTACACAATATAAGGCTCTATAAGGCTGTGAAAAATAATTACATAGCAGCGTGTTAAACGCCCTCAATACAAGGGTATAATCTCTTCTATAATCGAGTTTATAACCGTCAAGTAATCAGAGCGTTACAAATAGCGTTGAAGAACATGCCCTTCTTGCCCCAAGAAGGGCCTCTTCTACGTGCAAGAAGGGCATGTTCTCGAACGTAGAAGGGCGTCTTCTTCAATCATGAAGACCGTGTGGTGGAATTGAGGAGAGTAAAAAGTGAGGACCTCTCCCGGCCCCTCCGAAGACCTCCCCCGGCCCCTCCGAAGGAGGGGAGAGCCTAACCTGCTATGAGAAAGCGTATGATATTAGTACTTGTTGGTAATCGTTGTTCAATGACTAACAGCTCTTCTTCACTATTTTACATTATTCACCTACCATCCACAAAACCCTTTCATCACCACCTAACATCATACACTTACCATCCTACAAAGCACATCATCAACACCTAACATTCATCACCTATCACCCACCAAAGCACATCATCAACACCTAACATTCAATATCTACTATCCCACAAAGCACATCATTAACACCTAACATTCAACACCTACCACCCCACAAAGCACATCATCAATACCTAACATTCAACACCTATCATCCCACAAAGCACATCATCAACACCTAACATTCAACATCTACTATCCCACAAAGCACATCATTAACACCTAACATTCAACACCTACCACCGCACAAAGCACATCATCAACACCTAACATTCAACACCTACCACCCCGCAAGCTCTTATTACTCCATCTATCGGACGAGTAAAAGAAATGACCTACAACTAATGTGCGAGCTACGTCACATTAGTTGTAGGTCATGATATATACATATTGGTCCTCTAATTGAGATAAGTTCCTTATATTAATATAGATAACTGATAAGTAGCAGACAGCTATTTACAAGTCTTCGACTGATTTTTACGTCTCCACTAACTTGTATTTACGCCTTCACCAACGTATGTTTACGTCCTCACAGAACTTATATTTAAGTATTCTTTCCTTATATTCTCGCCCCGTGAAAACGTCTTATTCGTGCGTTACGCCTTATCTATCCCCCCCACACCCAACCGTGTCCCGTTAGGCTCTCCCCTCCTTCGGAGGGGTCGGGGGAGGTCCCCTTTACCCTTTTATCATTAGAAGTGTACCCTAAAGTCCACGCCCATTTGGAACGGATTACCAAGTTGTGCGAAGGTGTAGCGAGTACCAGTAGCAGCGCTCTGAACGGCGAAGCTGTTGTATTTAGTATCTGTTAAGTTACGCACCCATAGGTTGACATGTAGCGGACCAAAGTCGGCATCGGCATGGGCACCTACCACTGCATAGAAGTTCTGACCGATAATGTTCTGCTCATCCCAGTAGGTCTTACCCTGTGCAGAGAGGTTCATTCCCACCGTGACACTACGCAAGTGGAAGCGATTAGACGCATCCAGCAAGGCTGCAGGGTCAACATCTATACGATAGTCAGCATTGGCGCCGAGTGTATGTTGCGGTACGAAAGGTACACGCTTATCCTTGTAATCAACCATACCAACGCCTGCGATAGAGTCTTTATACTCATCGAACTGTGCACTTGTAAAGCCATAGCTGAGTCCGTAAGTTAGTTTATTGTCGAGTGCAACACCACGGAGTGTTGCCTCCAAGCCGCAAGAATGGCTGCGACCAGCATTCGTCATCACACGCCCAAAGCCATAGTTACCAGCCATCACAGAGAGCTGCTGATTGCGAATCTGCATATAGTAAGCAGCGAGGTCGAGGTGTACTTGGTTGTTGAAGAGATTTAGGTGTGCTCCTACCTCATAGTTCCAGCTGGTCTCTGGCTTATACTCAATCGTCTTTGCGATACGCTCATAGTAAGCCTCATCATGTGCGATGTCGACATCAGCACGGGCCTTGTTAGCCGCCTGAGAGGTCTCGGTCTGCAGCACATCAGAGAACATCTCGAAGTTATAACCGCCTGCTCGATAGCCTTTTGACCATGTCGCATAGACATTACTACCGTTTTGAAGACGATAAGTCAGGCCCACTTTTGGGAGAAGCTGCTTGAAGCTGTCATGCTCGCTATGCTTCAGTGCTGAGGTGATAACAGGGTTGATGGTTACACCCATCACACTCTCCTGCAGCGCAACACGTGCAGAGGTTTCGTAATCAATGTTTACACGTGAGTAATCATAGCGTAAACCCAAGGTCGCCATAAGGCGATCAGTGAGTTCAATGTTGCTTTCATGGTAGACACCCAAGTTGAGTGTTGGCGTATGGAAGACACCTGGGACAGGGTCCATCGTCATGTTGATGTTGACACCACCAGCCCCAGCAATCATCGCAGCGACGCTTGCTCGTGCCGTCTTGTTGGCGAGTTCCTCTGACATTCCGCCTGCTATCATCCTTTGAGCCATACGAGCAGCCATAGCGTTAAGCATTCCGTTGTAGGCATAGTCAGTAATCTTCTTAGAGAGATAGCTGTTCATATCTTGATCGAAGTAGACGGGTGCCGTCGTCTTCAACCACTGATAAGACCCGAAAGCACCGAAGGTCCAATGCCACTTACTATCATTTTGGCTCTTAACAGATAGTTCCTCCGTCACCGTGTTACCCAACTGACGCTGCGTAAGGTGCATGAAGTCTTGTGGACGATAGTCTATATCCATGAGCATGTAGTCGCGTAGGTACTGCCAAGAAGTCATCGAATTGATGTCAAATCCATTACCTGCATATTTGATGCCCAGTCCTGTGTTGATGATATTACGGCGATAATTGCTCTGTCGATTTTGGTTAGGTGATTGTGTACCAGCCTTCAATCCATAGAGAGGAGAGGTGATAGTAGCAGCAGCAAGTTCGTCTTCTGTAACCACCTGACCGTATGGGAAGCCATTTTGACGAGTATATTGATAGTCGGCAATGAGGTCGAAGTTCAGTCTGTCCGTTGGTCTCCACAGCAATCGACCCTTACCTCCAAACTCATTGATAAGGTCGGCATGTGAGCCATCATACTGATTACGGAAGAACCCATTCTGCCCTCCATAGAAGCCAGCAACGGCAAATGCCATCTTATCATTGACTTTCTTATAGTGGCTTACCTCTGCTTTTCGATATAACTTCGAGCCGATAGAGAGTTGAACATCAGTCCCTTGATACTGGAAAGGATTGCGACTATAAAGGCGAATCAGTCCCCCTTCGGTGTTCATACCATAGAGTGTACCCTGTGGACCATGCAGAACATCAACACGGTCGACGTCATACGTATGGAAATTAAAGGCACTCTTGTTCAAGATAGGCATACCATCTACATAAATACCCACGGCAGGTGAGTAGACACGTGAGCCTATTCCACGCATATAGATAGAAGAGGTATAACGGCTTCCATACTCTGGCATGGCAAATGAAGGTACGAAGACAGAGAGGTTACGCACGTCCTGTACGTTGAGATTACGTATCAAATCGCCATTAAAAGAGGTGCTACTCAATGGCTGCTGACGCAGGCGGAAAGCCTCCTTAGGCTGGTCGACAACGACAACCTCGTCTATGTCATAGACTCTGGAGGTATCTCCTTTCTCGATAATGTTATTGGCCTGTATTGCCATAGGTAAAGATGTCGCCACCAGAAGAGCAATACCAAATTTAGACTTAACCATATAATCTTATTTCTAATATTTTTGTATTTAATTAACGATGGCAAAGGTAGGAAGAAAAAAGACACGGCGCAATCCTCATTTATTAGGAATATTGCATACAAGCAGCTGATTATTAATGAATAAAAAGGAGTTTACGACCAATGTAGACGTAATACTATAAGAAGCGAGCCTTGAGTGGTTAGGGGCAGATGGTAGGTTGATTCATCTTATTAGAGTTTGCTGGCTGCCCTACCGAATGTTATGATTTCAGAGCTAAATAGCCCTCTACTGATGACTGAAAAACGCTAAGATGATAGCAAGTAAAACAAACTACTCCACACTTCAGAGGACTTTATAAGGGTGTGAAAAATCATTACATTGTAATGAGCTAAATACCCTCTGGATAGGTGTATGATACCTCTTATAATTAAGTCTGTAAACTTCAATAAATCAGTATGTTATGTTTGGTGTTGGAGAACATGCCCTTCTTGCATGTAGAAGAGGCTCTTCTTGAGGCAAGAAGGGCATGTTCTTGAACGTTGAAGGGCATGTTCTCCTTTGCTGTTTATAACCATCTGAATCACTGTTAGTTGTAAGCTTGATTATAGTGTGTGTTTGGCTTGCTGTTTACTGACTCTTATTTGGATTCATGTAAAATAATTTCAAGCATTCGATAGACGTAATGTAACAATAGAAGAAATCGTATTGTGGTATGGTAGGATAGGAGTACATCGGTACAGAAAAGTACTTTTAGCGAGAATGTTGTGTATTAATTCACCTTTTCATTGGTTTTTTAGTTTATTATTACTATCTTTGTCAAATTGCAAAAATAACATAGAAAAATAAACAAAATAGGTATATGCCGATAGGTCTTATGGGAGATGAGAGAGACGGAATAGCGTAACGAAATGTACAAAAGACGGATTTCTCTTATTGAAAATAAAATCTTATCTTTGCAAAGAACACTTAGGAAAGAGATTAGAACATGATATCAATTGACGGACTGACGGTGGAATTTGGCGTGAAGCCATTGTTTAAGGATGTTTCATTCGTCATCAATGAGCGAGACAGGATAGCCTTAGTGGGTAAGAACGGAGCGGGAAAGTCAACCATGCTGAAGATACTCTGTGGGATGCAGAAGCCTACGAGCGGGTCCGTTTCTGTACCGAACGATACGACAATAGGCTACCTGCCGCAGGTGATGAAGCTTTCTGACGATACGACCGTGAAGGAGGAAACGCGCAAGGCCTTCGCTGACAAGACGAAGATGGAGGCCAAGCTCAAGGAGATGGAGCAGGAGATGGCCGAGCGCACCGACTATGAGAGTGACGGATATGCCGAACTCGTTGAGCGTTTTACGACGGAGCATGAACGCTATATGATGATGGGAGGTGAGAATTATGAGGCTGAGATAGAGCGCACACTGACGGGTCTTGGCTTTACGAGAGACGATTTCGACCGCCCTACTCGTGAGTTCTCTGGTGGATGGCGTATGCGTATTGAGTTAGCAAAGATACTCCTCCGCCGTCCAGACGTACTCTTACTTGATGAGCCTACGAACCACCTTGACATTGAGTCAATCCAATGGTTGGAGCAATTCCTTGCCCAGAGTGCTAAGGCTGTAGTACTGGTTAGTCACGACCGAGCATTTGTTAATAATGTAACGAACCGTACGCTTGAGATAACCTGTGGGCATGTGGAAGACTATCGGGTGAAGTATGACGAGTATCTTGTCCTTAGGAAAGAACGTCGCGAACAGCAGCTTCGTGCCTATGAGAACCAACAGAAGGAGATTGCCGACACCAAGGCGTTTATCGAACGGTTCCGTTATCAGGCCACGAAAGCCGTTCAGGTGCAGCAACGCATCCGTCAGTTGGAGAAGATAGTACCCATAGAAGTGGACGAGGTGGACAATTCGGCTATGCGTCTGAAATTCCCTCCGTGTCTGAGAAGTGGAGACTATCCTGTCATTGCAGAGGGTTTGGGGAAGACTTATCCAAGTAGACTGCATAGTGACGGACCGGGTCAGACGGTCTTTGAGGGTGTCGACCTTATTATTAAAAGAGGTGAGAAAGTGGCCTTCGTCGGTAAGAACGGTGAGGGAAAGTCTACCTTCGTGAAGTGTGTTATGGGTGAGATTCCATTTGACGGTACGCTGAAGATAGGGCATAACGTGCAAATTGGTTATTTCGCACAGAACCAGGCACAACTATTAGACGAGAACCTTACGATTTATGAAACTATCGATAGGGTGGCTACAGGAGACATGCGTCTGAGGATAAACGACCTCCTCGGTGCGTTTATGTTTGGTGGAGAGACGTCAGAGAAGTATGTTAAAGTACTCTCAGGAGGTGAGCGTTCGCGCTTAGCGATGATTAAGCTATTGCTTGAACCCGTAAACCTTCTTATCCTTGATGAGCCTACCAACCATCTTGACATAGCCTCAAAGGAAGTGTTGAAGGAAGCTATTAAGGCCTTTGATGGTACGGCTATCATCGTGAGCCACGACCGTGAGTTCCTCGATGGACTGGTAAGTAAGGTCTATGAGTTCGGTGGTGGTAAGGTGAGAGAACATTTAGGTGGTATCTACGATTGGCTTAGAAGCTCCAGTGAGTCCCTCCAACTCGCTCGAAAGGGAAAGGGTACTGAGACAGTGTCGCTGTCATCTGATAATAGTAGAAATGCTGCTCCCCTCCCTTCGGAAGGGTCGGCTGAAACCTCAGGTGAGACCTTGTCATACGCTGAACGTAAGGAACTGCAGAAGAAGATACGTAAGGCGCAACGCGCAGTGGACGACTCGGAAGCTAAGATAGCGAAGCTGGAAGCCCGCAAGAGCGAACTCGACGAGCTCCTTATGGCACCAGAGAATGCCTCGAATATGGAACTCGTTTCGGAATATACCAACCTTCAGCGTGAACTTGATGAGGAGAACGACCGATGGCTCATACTGTCGGAAGAGCTGGAGGGGATGAAGGAGTAGGGGACCTCCCCCAGCCCCTCCAAAGGAGGGGAGCCGCAAACCTGCTATGGCTGGATAGGTCGGTTACTTGTGATGGGAATGTTATCTTTTTAATAGTTTGTGGGTGTTCCTCACGATAGTTTGTGGATGAGAAATTTTCTATATTACTCTCTGATAGAGGGTTAAAGTTATATATTAACTATGATGAGCAGGCCTGTTTCCTGCACTCCCCTCCTTCGGAGGGGTTGGGGGAGGTCCCAAACTTGCTATGGCAGGATAGGTCGGCTACTTGTGATGGGAATGTTATCTTTTTAATAGTTTGTGGGTGTTCCTCACGATAGTTTGTGGATGCTCCTCACGATAGTTTGTGGATGAGAAGTATTCTATTTTACTCTCTGTTAGAAGATTAAAGTTATATATTAACTACGGTAAGCAGGGCTGTTTCCTGCACTCCCCTCCTTCGGAGGGGTTGGGGGAGGTCCTAAATCAACTACGGTAATCAGGCCTGTTTCCTGCACTCCCCTCCTTCGGAGGGGTTGGGGGAGGTTATTATTAATTAAATATATTACTATGCGTATTAAATCACTTTTACCAATGATGCTCCTTGCATCTGCGCCCTTCACTGCTATGGCACAGGGTCAGGCAGGTATCAAGGCAGAGAATCTCGACAAGTCGGTACGCCCGGCTGACGACTTCTTTACGTTTGCCACGGGTGGATGGCAGAAGCTTAACCCGCTACCAGGAGCCTTCTCACGCTTTGGTTCGTTCGACCAGTTGCAAGAGAACAACAACAAGCGTATCAACACGATCCTCACTGACTTGCTCAAGAAACAGGGTAAGGAAGGGTCAACAGAGAGAAAGTTAGGCGACTTCTATAAGCTCGCCATGGACTCAGTGCGCCGTAACAAGGAGGGCGTAAGTCCGGTTAAACCGCTACTCAACGAGATGGAAAGTGCAAAGAGTCTGGCCGACCTTCGTGCCCTGCAGTTGAAGTATGCAAGTTTCGGTTATGGTGTTCCAATGGGTTATTCCTTTGAGGCTGATGAGAAGAATGCGAAGATGAATATCCTTCTTATCTATCAGGACGGATTGAGCCTTGGACAGAAAGAGTACTATCTCGATAATGACAAGGCTACGGCAGATATCCGTAATGCCTTCCGCCAGTTCATTGCTAATATGTTCCGCCTCTATGGCTTCTCTGATACACAGGCTGCGGCTAAGCGTGATGCTGTGATGCGTTATGAGACAATGTTGGCTTTGATCTCAAAGAGCCGTACGGAGTTACGTGACGTTGAGGCCAACTATAACAAGATGACACTCGGTGAGTTTAAGGAGAAATATCCTAATATCCAACTCGAGCAGTTGGCTAATGCCGAAGGTATTAAGAGCGAGTATATTCAGACGATGGTCGTGTGTCAGCCTGCTTTCCTTGCTGGTGTTGACAAACTAACGGCTACAGAGAGTGCAGAGGAACTGCGTGCACGTATGGAGTGGAGCGCTATCCTTGCTTCAGCTAACTATCTGAGTGATGACATACGGGCAGAGTACTTCAATTTCTTCAGTAAGACGATGCGTGGTACGAAGGAAGATTATCCTCGTTGGAAACGTGCTACACAGCAGGTGGAGAAGCAGATGGGTGAGGCGCTTGGCCGAATCTATTGTGAGCGTTACTTCCCAGCTACAAGTAAGAAACGTATGGAAGACCTCATCAAGAATCTTGAGGTGAGTCTTGCTGAGCGTATTAAGGCACAAGACTGGATGAGTGAGGCTACTAAGAAGGCTGCTCTTGAGAAGCTCTCAACCTTCTATGTGAAGGTGGGTTACCCTAATAAGTGGAAGGACTTGAGCCAACTTAAGATAGACCCAACAAAGTCTTATTATGAGAACGTGCAGAACTGTCAGTTGTTCTGGGCTGAGGATGCTATCAAAGAGAAGGCTGGTAAGCCTGTTGATAAGGATAAGTGGCTGATGACACCACAGACCGTTAATGCCTATTATAATCCTACGACGAATGAAATCTGCTTCCCTGCAGGTATTCTTCAATACCCATTCTTTGAGCCGAAGGCGGATGATGCCTTTAATTATGGAGCCATTGGTGTGGTGATAGGACATGAGATGACACACGGATTCGATGACCAAGGACGCCATTACGACAAGGATGGTAATATGACAGACTGGTGGACTGAAGAGGATGGAAAGAACTTCGAGGCTCGTACTGGTAAGTATGCTGATTTCTTCAGTGCTATTAAGGTGTTGCCAGACCTCAATGCTAACGGTAAGCTCACATTAGGTGAGAACCTTGCTGACCATGGTGGTCTTGAGGTGGCTTTCAATGCTTTCGAGAAGACACCAGAGGCTAAGAAGGGTAAGGTCATTATGGGCTTCACACCAGAACAGCGTTTCTTCATCGCTTATGCAGGCGTATGGGCAAACAATATCACTGAGGCTGAAATCCGTAGTCGAGTGAAGAGTGACCCACACTCTCTCGGCGAGTGGCGTGTCAATGGTGCTCTTCCTCATATTAATGCGTGGTATAAGGCCTTCGGTGTGAAGGAGGGTGATAAGCTCTTCATCCCTGAGAATGAACGCCTGAAGCTGTGGTAATGGTTGGTGATGGGTGTTGAATATTGGGTGATGGGTGATGACTGTTGGGTGTTGATGGCTTGACTCTCAGTTGATTATCACATCTGTCGTTCGATATTTCCCATACCAATAAATCTATAAAATAAAAGGTTTACGACTAATCATTCTTATCAGATATGATGTTGATAGGAATGGTTAGCGTGAGCCTTTTGTGTTTATTCTTATAGAGGAAGGTATTGTTGTGGGAAGGATAGGTGGATGTCTATTCGTATTCGTTGTTATACTTTTGTGTAGATAAGACTTGTGCAATCTCTTATTAATTACTATCTTTGTAGCTTATTTATAGTAGAGAAAAGTAGGGTTGTATGCTTATACGACCATTAAAGATAAAGGAAACAGGATATGCCATTGATATTACCTGACGGACTTCCCGCCATTGATATGCTGAAGCGTGAGAATATCAACATAGAAGATATACTTGCTAAGGAGGACGATAAACGTCCGCTTCGCATTGTCATACTCAATCTTATGCCGTTCAAGGCTACGACGGAGACTGATTTCATACGCCTTCTTTCTAATAGTCCACTACTGTTAGATATCAGCTTCATGAAACTCAAGAGTCATGTCTCCCGCCATACTCCAGCGGAACACATCGACCGATTCTATCATACACTTGAGGAACTAAGCAAGGAGAAGATTGATGGGTTGATAGTCACTGGAGCACCTGTTGAAGACATGCCTTTCGAGGAGGTGGATTATTGGAAAGAGCTACAAGAGATATTCAATTGGGCTCGTGAGAATGTGCGTTCAACGCTTTATATCTGTTGGGCAGCACAGGCAGGACTCTATCATTTCTATGATATCCCTAAGTATCCATTACCAAAGAAGATGTTTGGTATCTTCCCTACGATTCCTCTAAAGCCCGAACTGCCTATCTTCCGTGGTTTTGATGATGTCTTCCGTATGCCTCAGAGTCGTCATACAGAGATAAGGCGTGAGGATATTGAACGAGTCGCCGACCTCGAGATCGTAGCTGAATCAGCAGAGAGTGGTGTGTCTATTGTTAGGTCATGTAGTAGGCGAGAGTTCTTTATCACCGGTCATTTAGAGTATGCCCCAGATACCCTCGACACGGAGTATCACCGCGACCTCGGTAAGCGAGACGATGTAGAGGTCCCGAAACATTATTATCGTGATGACAACCCAGCGAATGGTCCGCTTGTCACCTGGCGTGCACATGCCAATTTACTATTTGTGAATTGGGTAGCTTGGGTGGTGAATGATGGGTGTTAGGTGTTGATGTGTAGGGTGTTAGATGTTGAATGTTAGGTGTTGAGGAATAGGGTGTTAGGTGTTGAATGTTAGGTGTTGAAGAATAGTAATTTTGCTTAGCATCTTTGTTCACCATAAATAGACGACATTGGTTGTTAATACCTTCAATCACCTCATCAAGCTCTAAACACTCCATCAGTACCCAACACTCATCACCCATCACCCGATGCTCATCATCCTCTAAACACTTCATCAATACCCAACAATAAACATCTATCACCCAACGTTCATCCTGTCCTATACATTTCATCAACACCCAACAATTACCACCCATCACCCAACAATTAACACCCAACACCCAACAATTACCACCCATCACCCAACAATATGCAATCATCATCACCCAACACTCATCACCCAACACCCATTACAATAGAACTCCTTGCGCCAGCCAAGAATCTTGAATGTGGAATGGCAGCTATTGACCACGGAGCAGATGCCGTATATATCGGTGCTTCTCGATTTGGAGCACGTCAGTCTGCAGGTAATAGTGTGGAGGATATTGGTAAGCTATGCGAATATGCTCACCGCTATGGTGCCACGGTTCATGTGACCATCAATACGATTATCTATAATGATGAGTTCGAAGAGACAATGGCCTTGGTGCGTGAGTTGGTGGGCGTAGGGGTAGACGCTTTCCTTCTACAGGATATGGGGCTGATGAGTAAGGTGAGGGAGATAGTACCCGATACGGTAGCACTCCATGCCAGTACACAATGTGATACACGTACATGGGAGAAGGCCCAGTGGCTGAGTCAGCAGGGTTTTGATCGTGTTGTACTTGCTCGTGAATTGTCTGCTGAAGAGATAAGCGATATTCATAAGCGGTTGCCAAACCTTGAGTTGGAAGCCTTCGTACATGGAGCATTATGTGTAAGTTATAGTGGTGTATGTTATGTTTCCCAGTATAGTTTCGGACGTTCAGCCAATCGTGGTGCCTGTGCACAGTTCTGTCGATTGGCGTTTGATTTGAAGGATTCAGACGGAAAGACCATCGAACACCAGCGACATCTACTCTCATTAAAAGATATGAGTCAGATTGATAACCTTGAAACACTGATGCGTTCAGGGGCTTGTGCCTTTAAGATAGAGGGAAGACTGAAGGATATAAACTATGTGAAGAATGTTGTGTCAGCTTATAGTAAACGCATTGACGAGATTATCAGTAAGCATTCAGGCGAGTTCCGTCGTGCTTCGTTGGGACGTGTGCGCTATTCGTTTACACCCGATTTGAAGAAGACATTCAACCGTGGTTATACCAATTACTTCCTCAAAGGAAGGCAGGCAGATATCTTCTCTCCTGATACACCAAAGGCATTGGGTGAGTTTGTTGGTAGGGTAAAAGAGATAAGACGAGACAGCTTTAACGTGTCCAGTACAGCAAACTTTGCGAATGGTGACGGACTCTGTTTCCTTTCACGTGACCCAGTCAATCAGTCAACACGGTTGGAGGGATTTCGTGTGAACCGTGCTGTGGGTAATCGACTCTATCCGTTTAAGATGCCAAAAGGCCTAAAAGCAGGGATGAGTTTGTATCGTAATCAAGACCAAGCCTTTGATAAGGAGTTGAGCGGTAAGACTGCTGAACGTAAGATTAAGATAAAGATGTGGTTTGGAACCTCACCTGAGACCTCCCACAACCGCTCCGAAGGAGGGGAGTGCCTAACGGATAGGCGTGGGACAATATGGGCAAAAGCAGAGGTGATAGGAAGTGCTACTCCAAAGCAAACATCTAACGAACGAATATCCAACGAACATCCCGTAAGGCTCTCTCCTCCCCTTGGAGGGTATGGGGGAGGTCTCCAACTTGCCCAAAAGCCTCAACGCGATAACATCATACGCCAGCTCACTAAATTGGGTAATACGGTATATGAATGTACAGAGGTTGAGATAGTTGACGAGGCTGATAAGTACTTTATTCCAAGCAGTATTCTTGCAGAACTTCGCCGTATGGTGGTAGAGGAACTTGATAAACAGATACTGAATAGGCAGCGTATGACGATTCATAGGAAATCGGTGGATAAGGTGTCTGACCATAAACCACATATAACAGTGGTAAATCCTGCCCAGTATCAGCAAATGCCTTATCTGTATAACATCTCCAATGATGTTGCCCATAAGTTCTATGAGCAGCAGGGACTGACCAAAGCTGAGCCTGCTTTTGAAATTCAATATCCTTCTGTAGACAATGGTTCAGAGTCAACAGGAAAGTCGTTTTCTATCAGGGGGGATAAAGATGCCGTCTCTCATCTATTGATGCAGTGTCGTCATTGTATTCGTTATTCGCTCGGCTATTGTGTGAAACGAGGTGGAAAGAAACCCACATGGCGTGAACCACTCTTCCTCGAACTACCAGATAAGCGACGTTTTCGTTTAGAGTTTGATTGTAAGAATTGTCAGATGAATGTACGAAACGCTACTTAAATGAAAAGTCATTATTCATTACCAATCATTATGATTATGGATAAAGTGAACCTGAAAAGAGAGCCCCGTGTTGACTTTTCTACGAGAGAAAAGGCAAGTAGTTGTACCCTACAACGATATGGGCTAATGGGGGTATTCCTTCTCTTCTTGCTTAGCTTTTTGCTAACAGGTTGTTATCATAAGAAGACACCATCCTCCTTCCGTTTGCCAGACAGTATTCAAGAGGCACAAATCTCCCGACGAATAGAGGCTGGGGGCGACTCTATTTTAAAGGAGAAAGATACTGATAACATTGAATGGAGTGGTACACGGAGTAGGGTAGACTCCTTGTCTTTTCGTGTGAAACATCACTATTCACAAGGGTTTAACTTTATTGTGACAGCTGATTCTCTGATGCTTCTTCGTCAACAACCAGAGGAAGCTGTCAATAAGATGGAGACAGATTCCTTTGCTGTGAAGAAAGGAAAGGAGGTCGTTGTGGCTGATATTCGTATTCTTCCTAATGATAAGCAGGATTCGGTATGGGTGCAGATAGCTACGGAGGACTATGCCTTTGGGTGGGTTCATGAGAACCGTCTCTTAAAGCAGGTAGACCCAGCTGACCCTATCTCTCAGTTCATCTCTACATTCTCTAATATCCACTTGCTTATCTTCTTGATTGTTATCTCCATTATGGGAGTTGGCTATCTGGCACGTAAGATATTGAAGAAGAACGCACATATCGTACATTTCAATGATATTAGTTCGCTTTATCCTACGCTGTTAGCCGTTATTGTGGCACTATCCGCAGCCTTCTATGCCAGTATACAGCTCTTTGCTCCAGAGACGTGGCGTGAGTTCTATTTCCATCCTTCGCTTAATCCTTTCTCGCAGCCTCCCCTACTTAATATCTTCTTAGTATTGGTATGGGCCATGCTCATTATTGGTATCGCAACGATTGATGACGTCCGAAGATTATTGAAGTCAGGCGAAACCCTACTTTATCTTTGTGGGTTAGGAGCTGTGTGTGCCGTCAATTATATTGTTTTCTCCGTGCTCACCTTATATTATATAGGTTATCCACTTCTCATAGTCTATATCTATTACGCCTTCCGTGTCTATTTACGTAAGAGTAGTGAAACTTATTATTGTGGCAACTGTGGCGTTCGTCTCCATCGAAAGGGTAGGTGTCCGCATTGTGGTGCAATCAATGAATAAAGATACTTTTTGGTTTCTTTCTGAATTAAGGAGTGCCAGACCTTATGAAGGTAAGGGACTTTTTATTTAAGGAGGAACAAACCTTTTACTTACAGAAAGACATTGTTGAATAGATATGGTAGATCCGTACAACAACTAAGAGAACGATTGTATTTATAAATACACCTGTTAGGTAATAACGAGGGGGGTAGGTAGATTTGTTCGTTCGTATTGCCTTTGTGTTTTTTGCACATGTGCAGATACGGATAGATGCCATTATCCCTCTCTGCGAAAGATGTTGCTCCCAAGGTGTATTGAAGTAGAGGAATGACAGATGTTCACTTACCTTATTTATAGGCTTAATACAGAACTTTTTTTTATTTTAGTTTGCTGTCACTTTTAACATTTCACGTAACCTCACTGGGAACTAATTAGTTATATGCTCGTAATAGATGACAGACATGACAGGAAAATCAAAAACTCTTTGACGTCAGTCTTTGTGTTTTAGTTCGTTCGGTAGTTTGTTTTCGGGATTTGACGTTCGTTATGTCCATTAATAAGTAATGTTCATGAGCAGCTGAACTGATTAGCCTTTCTGATTAAGTTTTTTTCATGCTTCGATGATAAAAATATCAATAAAATCCTTGGTTAATCAGTTGTAAAATAGTAACTTTGCACTCGTTTAGCAAAATTATACTCTTTAAAATAGTTGAATGAAGAATGACAAAATGAAAATGAAGTACCGCGTGAACGAGCAGATTCGCGTTCGGGAAGTACGTGTGGTAAGTGATGATGGGGCAGAAGTTATGCCTACGCGAAAAGCGTTGGAGCTGGCTCATCAAGCAGGAGTTGACCTTGTGGAGATATCTCCTAATGCGCAGCCACCGGTTTGTCGTATCATCGACTATTCTAAGTTCCTCTACCAGCAGAAGAAACATCAGAAGGAGATGAAGCAGAAGCAGGTGAAACAGGAGGTGAAGGAGATTCGCTTTGGACCACAAACAGATGAGCATGACTATAAGTTCAAGCTCAAGCACGCACAAGAGTTCCTCAATGCAGGTAACAAGGTACGTGCATACGTGTTCTTCCGTGGTCGTTCTATCCTCTTTAAGGAACAAGGAGAGGTCTTGTTGTTGCGCTTTGCCAACGACCTTGAAGAGCTTGCAAAGGTGGAGCAACTCCCAAAACTTGAGGGCAAGAAGATGTTCCTTTATCTTGCACCTAAGAAGGCTGGCGTTGCTAAGAAGAGCCAACAGAAGCGTGACCGTGAGGAGGCTGAGGCTGGTGTAAAGGCTGCTGCAGAGAAGGTCGCTGAGGAGACTGCAACCGACGGTGGACTGTTTGCCAATGCCAAGAATGGTGCAGACGCTTTGAAGAAGTTG
This sequence comes from Prevotella sp. oral taxon 313, assembly GCF_003043935.1. Classification (NCBI taxonomy): domain Bacteria; kingdom Pseudomonadati; phylum Bacteroidota; class Bacteroidia; order Bacteroidales; family Prevotellaceae; genus Prevotella; species Prevotella sp. oral taxon 313. The sequence goes on along the minus strand of NZ_PYXE01000001.1, from coordinate 78,138 downwards.
AATATTGACTAACGCTTGTTGAGCCAGCTCTTTTCTGAAAGGATAGGGTAGGGGCAAGATGAGCAACCCTGTGCGTAACGTCCTGGTATATACGTTGCCACAGATGAATATAAATAACAATTTTAAATTTTACAAAAATGCCAAAACAGAAGACAAATTCCGGCGCAAAGAAGAGATTCACGTTCACCGGTACTGGTAAGATTAAACGTCATCACGCTTACCACAGTCACATTCTGACTAAGAAGACAAAGAAACAGAAGAGAAATCTTGTTCACCAGACGCTCGTGGATGGTACAAACTTGAAGCAGGTACGCGACTTGCTCAGACTTCGTTAATTCATTAGTCAAACAAATTAAAAGGAAAGAAAAACTATGCCAAGATCAGTCAATCATGTTGCTTCAAAAGCAAAGAGAACAAGAATTCTGAAGCAGACTAAGGGTTACTATGGTGCCCGTAAAAATGTTTGGACGGTAGCAAAGAATACCTATGAGAAGGGTTTGACTTATGCTTATCGTGACCGCCGTAACAAGAAGCGTAACTTCCGCGCATTGTGGATTCAGCGTATCAACGCTGCTGCTCGTCTTTATGATATGAGCTACAGCCAGTTGATGGGTGCATTGCACAAGGCTGGTATCGAGATTAACCGTAAGGTGCTCGCTGACCTCGCTGTTAACAATCAGGAAGCTTTCAAGGCTATTGTTGACAAAGTAAAGTAAATTTATTGTAGCTCATCTTTGTGTGAGTACTCATTATAACGGAATAGAGCTGTCATCCTTTCGGGTGGCAGCTTTTTTGGTTTATGGGGGCGGCCCCTCCCCTGTCCCCAGCTGGCCCCTCCCCCTTCCCCAGCTGGCCCCTCCCCCGATCCCTCCCCCGAAGGGAAGGGGCGTAATCACCGAGATACCCCTATGGCTAATCATCAACACCTAACAACTATCACCCAACACCCTTCTTTAGCAGTAACGCTCTGTGAACTCTGTATGCCGGAGGCGTTCTGTGGGCTCGAAACTGTGCGCAAAAAGGCTCTGTTAACTCTGTGAGCTCTGTGAGAGATAAACCTCCCCAGCGTGAGAGAAAAACCTCCCCAGCGTGTTGTTTGTGTGTCATCTCATAGAGTGGGTGTGTTCTTTTTCTCACAGATTTACACAGAAGACCAGAACACACAAAGGCCAGAAAGATGATGGCCCCTCCCCCGACCCCAGCTGGCCCCTCCCCCTTCCCCTCCCCCGAAGGGAAGGGGAGTGATTACCGAGATACCCCTATGGGCTGGATGTAGGCTTCGTGTTGTCCCTTATTAGTATTGAAAATAGCAGTAACGTTCTGTGATATCTGTATGCCGAAGGCGTTCTGTGGGTTCGAAACGCTGGTGGAAAGTTCTGTTAAATCTGTGAGCTCTGTGAGAGAAAAATCTCCGCAGCGACTCTCAAGTGTCTTCTTTTTCTCACAGAAAAACACAGAAGAACAGAACACACAGGGTTTCACAGAGACATTAAGTCAACCGATAACACAGAACCTTACAGCCATCTTTAGCTGAAACGTTCTGTGATATCTGTATGCCGGAGGCGTTCTGTGGGCTCGAAACAGTGCGCAAATGGGTTCTGTTACATCTGTGAGTTCTGTGAGAGAAAGAAAATTCCTTCGTGAGAGAAAAAACTCCTCAACGTGTTACATGCGTCTCATTTCATAGCGAGAGTGTTTTCTATTTCTCACAGATTTACACAGAAGACCAGAACACACAAAGGCCAGAAAGATGATGGCCCCTCCCCCTTCCCCTCCCCAAAAGGGAGGGGCGTAATCACCGAGATACCCCTATAAAAAGGATGTAGGCTTCGTTATGTTCTTTGTTGGCAGTCTTGTAGGGGTAACCTCACATATTATGCCCCTTCCTGTGGGGGAGAGGTTGGGGGAGGGACTACTCTCTCATGGGCTTGAACTGTGTACAAAAAACTCTGTTAAATCTGTGTGCTCTGTGAGAGAAAGGGTGTGTCCTTTATGAGAGAATGATTCTCACGTCCCATGTAAAGTAATCTAATAGATGTAATCTCACTAATCACACTCCTTCTTGCGGGAGAAGGAAGGGGGGAAGGGATCAGGCTGGTATGATGTGATGCTATCTTTTTGTTGTTGTTCAGTCCGACAGTGTTCTTTGCCTCTCCTAATATCTTTTGTACCGTAAAACACTGTAAGATAATGTGTAAACATGGTTTTTATAGGGATTATAATAGTATAAATCACAAGCAATCTATCCCTAAAAAATCACAAAAATGTAGTAAAATATTGCTTTAGTAGTTGCTTCATAAAAGATAAAAAACTATATTTGTGCCGAAAGAATAATCTAAACAGATTAAAAGGATATAATCCTATTAATGCGAGTAAAGGGACATAACGGTCAATGACCGATAGTGAGATAAATATCTTACCTACAGCGAAACAATCTCAAGATGGAGTTATCCATCAATCTATTACTAATATCTAAACTATGTAGCCAATGAGTCCATTAGACTATGTAAAAGCGTTCAATGAGTTTCTGTGGAACAGTTTTCTCATGTATGCATTGTTAGGCGTAGGCATTTTCTACACTGTCTACCTTGGTTTCCCACAGCTTCGTCATCTAAATCTGGCGTTTAAGTATGCTTTTGGTCCGATATTTAAGAAGCGAAAGCCAGGTGAGACGAAAGTTAATTCTTTTCAGGCCTTGGCTACTGCCGTAGCTGCTCAGGTTGGTACAGGAAATATCGGTGGTGTGGCAACAGCCATTGCTACTGGTGGTTTAGGAGCTATCTTCTGGATGTGGGTGTCAGCCCTTTTGGGTATGAGTACCATCTTCTCCGAGGCTGTGCTTGCCCAAAAGTATAAGAAAGAATACCATGGCGAGACCGTTGGTGGCTCAGCTTACTATCTTTATTATGGTCTTGGTAGTAAGTGGCTTGCTGTTTTTTTCTCTATTGCCATTGTCCTTGCCTTAGGCTTTGTTGGCAACATGGTACAGGCCAATTCCATTTCTATCGCCTTGACCAATGCGTTCAACATCCCTTCATGGGTGATAGGTATTGTTTTAGCAGCCGTTGTGGCCGTTGTAGTCATTGGGGGACAGCGTCGTATCACTGCTCTTGCCGAGCTTTTAGTACCGTTCATGGCGATAGTCTATATCCTCGGTTCATTGATTATTATTTATATGTTTGCCGATCAGTTGCCGCATGTTCTCCGTACCATCTTTACTGATGCTTTCTCTTTGAAGTCTGCTGCAGGTGGTGCCGCAGGAACAGTGATGAAGTATGCCATCCGTTATGGTGTTGCACGTGGATTGTTCTCTAACGAGGCAGGTATGGGTTCCACTCCTCATGCTCATGCTTTAGCCGATGTCAAAGACCCATGCGAACAGGGCTTTGTGGCTATGGCAGGTGTGTTTGTAGATACCGTTCTCATCTGTACCTCAACGGCGTTTGTCATCATGCTTACGGGTGTTTATAGTAACACAAGTTTAAAGTCTGTAGCTATCACACAACAAGGCTTTGAGATAGCATTTGGAGAAGGAGGTATCATCTTCCTTGCTATCAGTCTTATTTTCTTCGCTTTTACGACGATTATAGGCTGGTATATGTTTGCCGAGATGAATATCAAGTTCATGTTTGGTAAGAAGGGTGTTCGTTTCTATCGCCCCCTTGTAGTCCTCTTTGTCTTCTTGGGTTGTCTCTTTGCAGCCGACCTGGTATGGGAGTTAGCCGACTCCTTCAATGGTCTGATGGTCATCCCTAACCTTATTGGTATCATCTTCCTTGCTCCACAGGTGAAGAAGTTATACAAGAATTTCTTGGCTAACAGGAAGAAAAAGGAGGCTTAGAGAGGGGTGAGAGTAGCTTCAACAACAATCGGTCCCTCATCCCTTCCCCTGGTGGCCCCTCCCCCGACCCCTCCCCCGAAGGGAAGGGGCGTGATCACCGAGATACCCCTATGGGGAGGATGTACGCTTCATTCTATCCTCTTACTGGCAGACTTGTAGGGGTAACCTCACATATTACGCCCCTTCCCTGCGGGGGAGGGGTTGGGGGAGGGGCCACCTCCTCATGGGGTCGAACAGTGCGCCAATATGCTCTGTTAGATCTGTGCATTCTGTGAGAGAAAGAACTATCCTCCGTGAGAGAAAGAACTGTTCTCCGAGAGAGAAAACTATCCTCCGTGAGAGAATGAAATATCCTCTGTGCGAGAAAGAACTACCCAAGGATGCGAGCTGTGTGCCACTCTGTAAGAGAAAAAACACCCCAGCGAATTGTTTGTGTTTTATTTCATTGAGAGAGTGCATTCCTGCTCTCACCGAGTAACACTGATAACAACCAAGCACCGAGTAACACAGATAATTACCAAGATACTCCTGCGAAAAGGAGGCTCTCCCCAACCTCTCTAAGCAGGAGAAGAACTGGAAGAGAGATTGTTCGGCTGCGAGGAGAGTCAGGGCAGCTCTTAGACTTAGGCCTATTCCGTCACAGGAACCCCATGAGTGTTCTTTGTCTCGTCGATGACAAAGATACTATGAAGGCTACCAATACAATCAATCTTACCCAGCGTATTGAGCATGAACTGTTGATAACGCTTCATGTCGTGTGCATAAACCTTAATAAGAAAGTCATAGTCACCGCTGGTGTTATAACATTCAGTTATCTCATCAATATTCTGTACGACGTCCATAAACTCTTGGATGAGGTCTTGTGTGTGCTGTTTTAACCGAATGTTACATAGAACCATGATGCCATTTCCAACCTTATGAGAATTAACCACAGCCATATAGCGCTCTATGTAACCCTCACGTTCTAATCGTTTTTGTCGTTCGAAGACAGGCGAGGGCGAGAGATGAACACGGGCCGCCAGTTCCTTGACAGTTAGGTGGGAGTCACGCTGAAGAATCTTCAGTATCTTTCTGTCAATATCGTCTAATATCGTTGTGTTGTCCATTTTGTAAATTGCTGTTTTAGTAGAATAATATTCTGTGTAAAACCTTAATTCATGGCAAAGTTAGTATAATTTTCCGAATAAACAAGAATATTTTGAAGTCAAAAAGAATTTCTCTAACTTTGCATCCACATTCATAATGATAACAAAAAGAAAGGGTAAAAGAATATGAGCAGTGTCAGAGCAAATGCACCTTATCGTGCAGACATCGTAGGAAGTTTTCTTCGTCCAGCAGAGTTGAAGGAAGCAAGACAGAAATTCGTTGAAGGGAAGATTGATGCTTCAGCGTTGAAGGCTGTTGAGGATCGCCTCATCACCGACCTTATTGCTAAGCAGAAGGCTCACGGCTTGAAGGTAATAACTGATGGAGAGTTCCGTAGAAGCTATTGGCACTTAGACTTTATGTGGGGTTTCAATGGCATAGAGGAGATAGAACTCGACCATGGTTATCAATTCCACGGAGAGGAGACAACACGTGGTTCTATTGCTTTGTCTGGTCGTATTAGTGGTGAGAATCATCCATTTGTAGAGCACTTTAAGTTCGTAAAGCAATTCGAAGAGGAGGGTGTGACAGCCCGACAAACGATACCTGCTCCAGCCCAGTTGTTTGCAGAACTGTTCAGAGGTGATAACACAAAGAATACGTTGAAGTATTATCCTGGCGTTGACGTGCTTATTGAGGATATTGCGAAGGCCTACCGTCAGGTGATTGTCGACCTTTATGCTGCTGGATGTCATAATATTCAGTTTGATGATTGCACGTGGGGTATGGTGGTCGACAAGAACTATTGGAAAGCACATGGAGGAGACAAGAAAACACTCGACGATTTGGCTAAGAAATATCTAAAGGTGAATAACTTAGCCCTTGAAGGACGACCAAAGGAAGTTGCTTTCACCACACATATCTGTCGTGGTAATTACCATTCCACTTACGCTGCCGAAGGAGCATACGACCCTGTTGCCCCTTATGTCTTTGCGCAAGAGAACGTGGATGCATTCTATTTGGAGTATGATGATGCCCGTTCTGGAGGTTTCGAGCCGTTGAAGTATATCCCAAACGGCAAGCAGGTAGTCCTCGGACTCATCACCACGAAGCGTCCAGAACTCGAAAGCCCTGCAGAGATAGTGGCCCGAATAAGTGATGCAGAACTTTACATTCCTCATAACGACCTCTGTCTTAGTCCACAATGTGGATTTGCTTCCTGTGAGATAGGTAACAAACTCACCGAGGAAGAGCAATGGGCAAAGATAGACCTTGTGCAGGAGATTGCTGCGGAGGTGTGGGGTAAATAAGAGAAACAACCCATTTAAGTATTGATATGGAACATTGCTTCTAATACCATTTAGTAATGTTGTCTACATAATTTGTATCATAAAAGTCCATATTGAATATAAAGGCTGAACTCCATGTGAGGGGTTCAGCTTTTATAAATTTACAGACTCCCTGTAAAATCAGTAAAAAGTTAGGTTAGCGTTGTTAAGCAATATGTACCATGAAGTGTTGTCTTAATTCATTATTTTTAGGTATTGTCTTATTCTGACTAATGTTATACTTTTGCCAAAGAATTTATAACATCTTTTTGATACCCATGGAATTAGGTAAAAGAATAAAATTTAATATGAATATGAACAAGAAAATTATGTTAGTGTTAGCTGCGCTGCTAACAACTTTTGCATCGTTAAGTGCTAAAACTGCATTGATAATCGTAGCTCATGGATCGCCTATGGAGTCATGGCGCAAACCTGTATTAGCGCTTGAACCACTTGTAAAAGAGCAAGTTGAAAAAAAGAAGCTCAAAGGTATAGATATCGTAAAGGTGGCACTTATGGAATATACCGAACCTTCCGTGGCTTCTGTAGTGAAGGCATGTGAGGCAGAAGGTGCAGACACGATCTTTGCTCTTCCTGTCTTTATGGCACCATCAAGTCATACTGAAGAAGACCTTCCAAATATTCTCGGACATAAATACAATCCTTTCGTAAGAGAAGAGTTGGCAGAGGAGAACACAGAGTTGGTACATACCAAAACACCCATCATCCTTGGTCCAACTTTCTATTATAGCTACTTGTTAGAAGAGAGTATGTTAAATCGGGTACAAAGCCTTTCTAAAGACGCACCTAATGAAGCTGTAATCTTCTTGGCTCATGGTGATCCTGAACGAGATGGCTTTTGGGCAGAAGTCCTAAAGAATGTTGATAAGTACACTAAAGAACATACAAAGATTAATTATGTTGATCATGCTCTTATCGAAATGGGACATGATTTTGCCAATGAGTTGATGCCATTATTGACAAAAGCTTCAGCAAAGAAGAAGCGAATCATAGTTCAGGGTATCTATCTGACCTCTGATGTGAAGCGTATGGCTGATCGTCATAAGATGACAGATGTACAAAAAGATCTTGTTAAGAAGACAGGAGTAGACATCGTGTATAGTGCAGATGGTATTCTTCCTGCTTGTACTCCGCTTGTGGTAGATTGGATAGTAGCCCAAACAAATAAATGGGTTGAAAGCAAACGATAAATAGTTTCGATATGAAGAACCTTTTATTATGGTGTCTTTTCACGTTTCTTGGGCTCTTTATTCCTTCTCAGGAGGTAGGAGCCCAAGAAAGTAGGGTATATGGTTATGTGACGGATGCCAGTGATGAGGCACTGATTGGTGTGACCGTTCGGATCCAAGGAACTCAGATAGCAACTATTACAGATGTTAATGGTCGTTATCAATTGAATGGCGACTTTAATAAAAGTTCAGTGTTAATCTTTACTTATATCGGGTATGCTCAGAAGAAAGTCAATTATGACGGGAGAGAGAAGATAGATGTAAAGATGCAATCGTCAGAGAATAAATTGGGCGAAGTCGTGGTGAAGGCAAAGAGTAACATCAATGCTATCGACCTTCGTGCAAAGGCAGGAATCGTTGAGTCGATAGATATGAAACGTCTCAACGAGAAACCAATGATTGACATGGGGTTGGCTCTACAAGGTATGGTACCTGGATTGAACGTTATCAATACGGGAGATATTGGAAGTAAGCCACAGATCAGAATACGAGGCAATTCTTCTTTCCGTCATGGCAACACGAGTAATGAGCCGTTGTATGTCCTCGATGGAAAGATTATCTCCGCCGAGACATTCTACAATCTTAATCCACAAGACATAGCAAGTATAAAGGTTCTGAAAGATGCAGCTGCAGGTGCTTTGTATGGTGTAAAGGCTGCTAATGGTGTGTTGGAGATAAGTTCACAGCGCGGTTATAATGGAAAGATGACCCTTACCTACGGCACTGATATGGGCCTGACGATGCGTGGTAGGCGTGGCGTAAAGCTCATGGATACGGATGAAAAATTAGAGTTAGAGCGTTTGTTACAAAATCCTGCAGCTCCAGGCTATCGCTATAGTAGAGATTACTTTGAACGTTATCATGCGTCCGACCCCAATAAAGAACAATTGATAGCAGAAGGAGAAAAGCGTTTGGAAGCTTTAAGAAATATCCATACAGACTGGTTTAAGGAACTTATCCGTAATAATTTCTATCAGAAACACAACATCAGTATAAAAGGTGGAAGTGGGACTACAACTTATTTCCTCTCTGGGAACTATACCTATCAAGGCGGGCGTATAGAAGGTAATAATAAGCAACGGTTTAGTGTTCGTATGGGTTTAGACCAGCAGTTGGGGAAGATAGGATATCTGATGATTGGTGTGTCTGGTGGCTATGCTAAGAGTAAGTCGCCTAATGGATCATCATTCGACCCCACATCTTTAGTTTATAATCTTAATCCTTACGAACAAAAGACAGGTGAACTCTATTCTTATCCGAATAGAAGTTATCGTGATCTCACACAACAATATCAGAGTGATGCCTCAGATAAGAATGCGGGGGTAGACATAAACGTAACTTTAACGCCATGGCAAGGTTTTACCTTAGCTTACGTTGCTGGTTTAGATTATCTTCAGGATGATAATCATAACTTTACGCCAGCTTCTTCATTCACTGAACAAAACACTGGCGTCCCTGATAATGCGAGAGGCATATATAGTCGAATGAAAGGAACGACAATTAACCTGTCAAGTAATCTCCGAGCAACCTATAATCATGTGTTTGCAGACGTTCATGACGTTACGCTTGGTGCAAACTACGACTATTATTTGTATAATTATGATGCCGTGGGTATCACCGGATATGGAGTAGGCAATGTTGATGCCCCTTCTGCAATTAATAACTCGTTACACGGAATGCGTCAGCCTTCTGTACGAAATCCTCGTGACAAGAATGCACAGATGGGTATTGGTGTCGTGGCAGGTTATACTTATAATTCAGTCTATGATGCTTACTTCACATATAAGGCTGATGCTTCATCAATACTCCCAGCTGATAAGCGTTGGAATACGGCTTGGGCAGCAGGTTTGGGTTGGACACCAACAAATTATTCATGGTTGAAAGATAATAAGGTCCTTTCAAAATTAAATATTAAAGCATCATACGGTGTTACGGCAAATCTTAATGGTGTGACTGTTTCTAATACTGTTGGTACGTTTATGTTTGGTGAGCAGGCTTATGAGGAAAGTCGTATTTTGTCATTACTATCATTATATAATAAAGATCTGAAGGCTGAACAAAATAAGTCTACAGACTTAGGTTTAACCGTAGAGTTATTCAAGCGTATTATACTTGATGTGAACTGGTACAATCGGCGTACTGAACAAGCACTCTTAGATGTACCTATCGCAACAAGTTCGGGCTATTCCTCTCTTAAACGGAACATTGGTATCTTGCAAAATCGTGGTATAGAAATAGGATTAAATGCAAAGATTATAGATGCTTTTGATTGTCGTCTTTCTTTGGGAGGAAATATAGCTTATAATGATAATAAGGTAGTAAGCCTCTATTGGACGGATAAGCTCTATCTTGACGAACAGTCAATAGTGCCTAATTATGAGGTGGGTAAATCATACGACATGATCTATGGTTTACATTCTTTAGGCATCAACCCACTCACGGGTTATCCTGTCTTCTTGACCCCAGAAGGAGTAGAAAAGCAAGGTACGGAACCACTCACAAGGAATGATTTTATTGCTTTAGGTCATCAGACACCTCCATACTCTGGTAGCTTCTACACCAGTTTCTCTTATAAGCAATTCGATGTTGACGTGTCGTTCTACTATGTCTTTGGTGGGAAGCAACGCTTCTCTTACCAATATGTGCGTAATAGTGACAATGCAATCTACAATGCTGTGTCAGGACAAACACAGAAGATGTGGTTTAAACGAGGCGATGAATATAAGGAATACTGGACCCCATTCTATACGCAGAGTATTGCCGAGGGGAATCTTGCGCTCTATCCTAACACAAGGACGATAGGAAGTAGTGATTACATAAAACTCTCGAGCGTATCACTGCGTTACCGAGTTCCATCGAAATGGTTACAGAAGACAATTCCATTCATTCGATATGCTAATCTTGGATTACAAGGTTCTAACCTCTTTACATGGACAAGATATAAGGAGTCTGATCCTGAGAGTGGCACGCTTGCTGGTACGATGCAGCCAATATTCACGTTCAATCTCAATTTGACATTCTAATGATATAGTATGTAAGTAGAGTAGTTTTACATTTAAGACGCATGGATAATACAATATGAAACAAGGTATATTAATATTCAAAAGTGTAGTTGTAGGAGCGTGTCTGACACTGTTAACGGCTTGTAGTCTTAACATTCCACCCCAAGACCAATTCTCTGATCCAGATGCAATAACGAATGTCTCAAATGCTCGATCACTGTTGGCATCGGCCTATTCGTCTTATCCTCATCAAGAATATGAGTTTTCTTTATTGGGGAACGACTTTGTTCCCACCTCTTTGTCTATAAAAGATATCAGTTCATTGAATCTCTATAATTGGAATGATAAGGAGATAAACAAGCTTGCACCAAACCTTTGGCAAGATTATTACAATGTGATTGCACAATGTGATGGACTTCTTGGGCGTATGAATGGAGTAAAAGCAGAGAATGAAAATGAGGAGAAAGAAAAGATTGTGATAGCTGCTGAGGCTAAGACGTTGAAGGCGTTATGCTATCTACAGTTGCTAAGAATCTTTGCTCCAGCCTACGATGTTAATCCTGATGCGCCTGGGGTTATCCTAAAAACTGAACTTGGGATTGAGGATAAACAGCGTTCTTCAATACGTGAATGTGTTGCAAAGATAAAGGAATTGCTTACTGATGCCGCCTCTGTAGAGCACAGCTCTGACCGTAATGGATGGTTGTCACAAGAAGCTACACAGTATCTATTAGCTGACTTAGCCCTCTATTCAAATGATTACCAAGGGGCTATAGATGCTGGAAATAAGGTTCTTAGCAAGAGCAATGATATTTATTTCACATCAGAAGGACTTAATAGTCTGTGGTCAAAAAACAGCTATTCGGGGCGTATCTTTGCTTTTAATAATAACTCATCTTACTATGCTGGCATCCAATATAGTAGTCAGGAAGGTGATTATTTTATGGTCAATCCACAGTTGAGTTTTGTTGGGTCAGATCTCCGAAAAGCCTCGTTTGTTTATCCATTTATGATGAATGGCTCTAATAGAGAGCTTCTTGGAAAGTATAACCGATGCAATAAGCAAAATCAGTCAACGAGTTACATCAATACGATGCGGTATGCTGGAGCTTATTTTATTGTTGCTGAGGCATATTGCAGAAAGGGAGATACAGAGGCTGCTCGTAGATTAATCAATCATTATTGGCATTGTATAGGGGTTGCTGAAGCCCCATCGACGATTTCCAATCAAGAACTTCTAAACCTTATCTTAACTGATAAGCAACGTGAGTTTGTAGGTGAGGGCGTGAATTTCTTTGATCTTAAGCGTACACATGCTGCTACTTTAAAACGACAATCTCAGTGGGGGAATAGTACTACAACCAGTGTAGCGAGCGATGATTATCGTTGGACATTCCCTATTCCTGTGTCTGAATATCGATTTAACAAAGTGGAACAGAACCCTGGATGGCCTTCTAATTAATTTATATGGAACAAAAAATGAAGAAGTTACTCAATAGTTTATTAGTGTTAATGTCATTCTTTTTAGTAGCCTGCCATGAGGAGGAAATACCCACAGAAAGTATGACAAATGATGTTGAACTTACCATTCCAAGCACTGCATTATTGTCTGAAGACGACACGACAAGTGTGTCAGTGCATGCAATGATTGCTTTTGCTCCTAAAGAAAAGGTAGAAATTAAGCTTGCGTTTATTGGCAATGATGATAATATTCTACGTTTGGAAGATGAGAATGTGGTGTTTAATCCCGGGCAGAAGGAGGCTATTGTTCGTGTGAGATCGAATGGTAATCATGTCCTCTCTGTCCCTCGTACAGTTACGTTGCAAGTTGTCTCAGCTTCTACACCATCCGTGAAAGGTTTCGGGAAAGGAGTGAAAATCACTGTTAATCCTGATGCCGACATACCTGCGCTCACGCCAGCACAATTACAACTCATAGCAGATGTGAAGACAAAGTATGGTGTAGATCTTATGCGTATGATAGGAAAGATACCTGTTGAGACGACAATCACGTTTAATACAGCAGATAAGGAGACTTTCTTTAAAGGACAGGCACAGCGCACGTATAAGGGGTATAGTGTGATAACACTTGCTGATGATGCTACTGTTGATGCACCAACTTTTAAGATGGTGAGCAACCCTATGGGATTAACAACATTCCTCTATGATGTGTTAAAACGTAAGACGGTTGAAGACGAAGAATTCTTTATGCAGACTCCTTATGGTAGAGCAGCTGTGAAGGCAGCTGATTACAAAGAAGATAAAGAGACTTTTGACGTCAGCTTGGGAGGTATAACCCTCGATATGTCTACGAAGGCTATTACGTTTACAACACAAAAAGAGAATCAATATGGTGACATGATAACGGGTCTACCGTTCATCTATCATTACTCTTTATGGGAGCGTTTGCTTCAGAAGAGAGGCTCCATTGTAGAGATTGAGGAAGACGGGAAGATAGTTGGTTATACCATTGATGATGATTTCTTTATGCAGGGTGGCTCGTTAAATCCTAATAAGTTCCTTGGTATGAGCAATATAAGCAACGATGAGTTTGGTAATAATCCAAGTGATTGGGTTGCGCCTTCTGCTACACTTGACCTTCAGAAGGGGAAGCTATCGTTCCTTTTCCCATGGGACTATGCCGATGGTAATGGCTACGAACAGGTGTCTGTAGTCTATACCTTACATCCCTAAGAAGTTCTAATTGATTTATGAAGAAAATGCGAAAAGAGTCCATTCTATCTACTTTTTGGTTATTTCTTATATTCGGTCTACTATTCTCTGGTTGCGCTTTCGCACAACCTTCATTGAGTGGTGATAGACTTATCTCGCTTCCGAGAGGAACTGTTGAAGGGAAGTTGCAGAATGGATTGCGTTATATTATCTTGCCGAACGCTTTACCACGTCATTGTGTTGAGGTACGAATGGTTATGGATGTTGGCTCTTTACAGGAGGAAGACGACCAGCGTGGAGGTGCACATTTCCTTGAGCACAGTGCTTTTATAGGTACGAAACATTTCCCTAATCGTTCGCTAATTGATTATTTTGAGGGACATGGTATGAAGTTTGGGCGTGATATTAACGCCTTTACGGGGTTCGATCGCACAATCTATTGGCTTTCTTTGCCTTATTATTCTGATCACACAGAGATACTTGATAGCACCTTCTTAGCCCTTCACGATTGGCTAAATGAGATAGAGTTTGATGATGCACGTGTGAAAAAAGAACGAGGAGTCATTGTCGAAGAGCTGCGAGGCTACCAACAAAATGATGATTTCTATCGTCTAAAGATGGGGCATAATCGTTATTCTGAACGTATCCCGCTTGGAACGGAACACGATATCAATAGCATTAATAGCGACCGGTTGAAGGCTTTTTATAAGCGATGGTACAACCCCTCTCATGCTACCGTACTTATTGTTGGGCAAGTCAATGTGCCTGAAGTGGTAGAGAAACTAACTCATACGCTTGGCTCTATACCTTCAAGTCGTGATGACAAGCCTATAATTAAGTTTGATATGAGCTATGCTAAGGGTGCCAGCTGGATGCATATTGTAGACAGCATACAGTCGGAAAGCAAGTTAGAAGTAATAGTCCCACATACCACTTGTGTTCGTCGAACATTGCAAGATGTGGTTACGAAGCAACGTATGCGTATGTTGTTGCAATGCTTAGATGATCGTTTTACGACAGATGAAGTGAAGTGTAACGTTTCAAATGATTGGTATTTAGCTAATAAAGACCATTTCGTACTGTCTATTCGTGGTACGTCTACTATCGATTTAGAGCGTCAGATTAGTACTGTCTCAGCAGAGTGTCATCGTCTTTTACGTTTTGGTGTGTCACATGACGAACTACAGCAACTTGTTGCCTCACGTCTAAACCATCTCACATCTGACACTACTCAGAACCTATCGGCTAACATCTGCGACGATTTCATTGATTATATCACAGCTGGAGATCGCACCCTTTGGATGCCTTGTGAGGTGGAATGGGTACGACAACAAGTTGCGATGACGACGAGTTCCCAGCTGCAACAACTCTTAGGTGATGTTCTTAAACAAATGAGACGCAGTCGTCTGTATGCTTACACATCGGTCAAGAAAGATACAAAGGAAGGCTATCTCACAGCTAAAAAAGCTGATGAAGCATGGCGAATGGGAAAGAAACAGCAAATGAAGCCCTATCATTTCCATAGAAAAGAACAAGTAAAAGAAATGCGTGTCAAGGCTCCCATGTGTTTAGTCCAACCAGCTACTTTTATGGCGGAGAGCATTAAGAGTAAACAGCAATGGGGCGACTTAGGGATAGAAGAAGTGATATTGAAGAATGGGGTCAGGCTCATTCTCCGACCGACCATTGACGAGGACTCCGTTATCTCCCTGGCTGCAATAGGACGTGGGGGAACTGCTGACTTATCACTACCACAACAATTAAAAGTGTATGATGCTATTAGTTACGTAGATATGGGTGGTTTGTCTAAGGTTGCAAATGATAGCTTATTGTCTTATATGACCCAAGAGAGTCTTTCTATGACGGTTGGGGAAGATGCGTTCTGGCACCAGCTCTTGGCTTCCTCACCTTCCAATAAAGCTACAGAACTATTCAACTTGGTTTATCAGAAGATGTATTTCCCAGGTATCAACCGTGAGGACTTTAAGGAGACTGTAGCTGCAGAGATTGAAGACTTAGGCAAAGAGACCATACTCGACAAGATGCTTTCACATGATATCGACCGTTTAATGACAATGACCATAGATTCGTTGGTAGGCAATTCAGTTGATAATAGCAGGAGCTACCTTACTAAATCGGTCTTGGAGACATTGGATATTGACACACTTACAAACTATTATAAACGTTTGTTTGGCGATCCTTCACGGCTCACGATAGTGTTGACTGGCAATTTCTCTATGAGAGAAGTGTTGCCAAAGGCTATTGCGACGTTTGCCCAGATGCCTAAACAAACGATGCCTTTACCGCTGAACAATACGCCTTTCAGGGTTGGTAAAGAGATGTTTACGAAGGGTTTTGATGGTGGTAATGACCATCAAACACTTGTCAACTACGTTTTTGCTGGTAATTACTCTCCTTCACTCCGTAATTCTCTGTGCTTGAAACTGATACGTGATGTGTTGCAAGACAGGTTATTGAAGGTGTTACGTGAAAGGGAGAATCTGGTCTATTCACCTTTTGTAGACCTTTATTATAATGGTGTGCCACAGCAGAAATATGAGTTTCTGATTACTGTATCGATGAAGGACGGCAACCAGCAACGAATAGAATATTTGTTGCAAGACATCATAAACCAGCTAAAGACGACACCTATCACAGCCTCAGAGCTTAATAAGATGAAACGCTCATTCCTCGTCACGAAAGATAAGGTGCTTAACGATAAGGCACCTTCTGAATGGAAAACAGCTTTGATGTCACTTATTAAAAATGGCGAATCATTGCACGACTTCGAACATTATTCGATGTGTCTTAACGAGATCACACCTAAGACATTACAAGAGATGATCAACGAATTGATTGTTTGGAATCAAAGATATGTAGTATATAAAACACAAAAGAAATGAAGATTATAAAGAAATTACGTTTACTTGTTTGCCTCATTTGTATGCTTATGGCAACTCAGGCAATAGCACAAACACAATCGCAACCAGAGGCCTATCGCTTGTATGACAGTAAAGGAAAGTCAATAACATACGACCAGTTGATAAAGGCTATAGCAAAAGTTGATGTTGTCTTTGTAGGCGAGATCCACAACTGTGTGATAACTCACTGGCTGGAGCAGAAACTCCTTGAAAGTCTTTACAAAGTCCATGGAAAGAGCTTAAAGATGGGTATGGAGATGTTTGAAAGCGATAACCAACTCATCCTTGATGAATATCTTCACGGACAGATAACAGGTGATCGCTTTGAGGACGAGGCACGTCTCTGGCCGAATTACAGCACTGATTATGCGGGTCTAATCTCTTATGCACGCGAACATCATATCCCTGTCGTTGCTACGAATGTTCCTCGTCGTTATGCCACAGCAGTGAAAGAGCACGGTTTGGCCTATCTTGATTCGCTCTCTACGGAGGCGAAGTCGTACATGGCACCGCTCCCCATCCGTTTTCAGACGAACGAGAGTGTTGAACAAGGATTTGCACTCATGGGTGTCATGGGTAAGAATAAGGATGCCAACCCACGTCAGATTGCTGAGGCACAAGCTATCAAAGACGCTACGATGGCTTGGCGAATAGCCAAGAACCTACCATCGAAATTTATTCATTTCAATGGTAACTTCCATACTGACAACCATGATGGTATTATTCCTTATCTCTTGCAATACAAACCAGGAACAACCTATACGGTTGTGAGAGCTGTCAGACAAGAAGACATATCTCATTTAGAAGAAGACTATAAGGGTATTGCTGATTTTTATATCTGTGTACCTGAGGATATGACAACATCTTACTAATCACAAAACAGTATTGTAAAAATGCGGACGCTCCTATCGAGTGTCCGCATTCTTTTATGCGCATAGCATGGCTATGATTGAAATTCTTTTCGTATAGTCATGAGTAGCCTTCTGCGTCTTATTCAACTACTACAGGACGGATAGAATCCCCACAACGGCAGTTCTCACCATTGTCACCATAGATGCCGTCATTGTCGAATGTGATTGCGCGAGCATAATCTGCTGCATCTTCAAAGAGGATAGAAGAGAAATAGTAACCACCATATCCTGCATATCTCACAGCCTTGGTATCATCATAGCGTGAACCAGCACATGGAAGGAAAAGGCCTTTTGAGAGATCGTCTTGCGTTATTTCCTTTGGGAATCTGACTGTCATTGCAAACTCACCCTCTGCTGGTTCGGTAACCAAATAGCCATAGACTTGCTTGTTGTCTTCTACCGTGACATAGCCAAACTGCCATTTACCTTTTTGTGCTAATGTGCTGACCTCTGAATAGCGTGGTAGACGATAAGTTCCTTTCGTAGCCCAATAAGCGATATCACCGAATGCTGCTTGATTGAAATCAGTTGTCTCATTTGTGAATTTATCGTCTGTGTACATCTTACCTGCGATATCTGTCTTTGTCGTATTTCCGCACACGTCTTTCGAGTAAGTGAGGGCGTTGTTACCACATACCCCAAAGTTGAAATGGTCGATCTGGTCGTCAGCCTGTTCTATCTCATGATTATAAGCTTCAGTAGAGTTTCTGTGAAGTCCATATCGTGGCTTAAAGTATTCCCATTGATTGTCTGCAATTTTCCATGTACCCTTGTCATATTGCAGATTTCCTGTTGCCCATTTCACACCAAAAAGCGTAACATATTTCGTTGAGCCCTTTGGTGTTTCTTTAGCTACAAAGGTGATGTCCTCTATGTCATCGGCGTCGATTTCTATTGTACCACCACTTTTCTTTACCACCTTCATTTGATAGGTTTGTGCAAAGAGTGTCCCGAACGTGAAAGCAAGGAGAAGTGTAAGTATATATTTTTTCATTTTCTTGTCTTTTGATTGTTATTAATTTGTTTCGTTAAGTTATTATTTATCTATTGCCATTTTGATGTTCCCATTTGGCGTACAAAGTAGGTAGATGCCTTTAGAGTAGGTTGATAGGTCGATGTCTATCTTACCGTCAGCTGTTGCATGACCCTTAAAGACACGTCGACCGTCTATCGTCATAATGCTAACTGCAGCCTCCGTAGGAAGACCGTAGAGGAGGACATGTCCTATGTGATACTCTACTTGTGGTTTGCCTATAGGCTGTTTACTTGGAAGGGAAATGCCTGTAGGAGTACTACTGAAAAAGTATTTAAGCACGCGTCCCAGTTCCACCGTAATGGTCTTCTCTGGTGTTGTTGCTGTCATACTTCCATTTGAGAACGTGATTTGCGGTTGACTTGATAGAGCAAACTCAGCCTTTGTTCCATCACGAAGTTCTACGCAGAAGAACTTTACTGGTCCTGCTGCTCTCACACTGAGAGGTGTGAGAAGGCAGCCGAGCAGTAGAAGAAAGATTAATTTTCGGTTCATTGTTTTGTTTGATTTATTAATAAGATGTCTGTTTTATATTACTGTGCTTACTGTTGATGGACGTGTTACTTATTCTTGTGCATGGTATAGGTGACTTTTACCTGTTCATATCCGTTAGCAGCCTCAAAGTCCCAAGGGAAAACAAATGTCATCGTCCCCTTTGTAAAGTCAAATTGCCCAGATGGTTCAATCCAGTCAGAAGGAGAGTTGCCAAAGGTATCATGACTGACATCACTGACTGCAAGCCATCTTTGTGGGTCAATCGAACCACCAGCTAAGAGGAACTCGTCAGTCACCTGATACCCTACCATCTTTCCGTTCTCTTTAACGTAGACAAGTGCACCTTCGTCACGTAGCTTCTTTACCCTCTCCCATGCCGAGAAATGGTAGACGAAGGGTAGGGCGGAGATCTGCTCGTCGTAGGCGTTAGGACGTTGGACGAGGAAGTCTATCTTACCCGATGATGGAACGAGTTTAATATCGTCGAGTGTCATACTAAACTGTTCTTTGGTCGCATCATAACCGATAGCTTGTACGATAGCGTTCCCGTATGGTTGTTGTAGGAAGAACTCCTGATCCTCGACGGTCTTGCGCTTCAAGACGTCATAGAAAAACGAGGTGAGTCCCATCGGATTGTCAATAATCTTCAGTACGGGTGTTTCTTCGGTTGCTTTCTCGCTTAGCGTGATGATGCTATAGCCTTTAGTTGTAAATTGCGTTTCTCCTTTGAAGTAGCTTTCTTTGTCTTCTGTGTTGAATGATACGGTTGCCTCAACAGGAATCTTACCCATTAAGTAGGTGAGGTCGAACCCATATTTCTGTTTATACCCTTCGATGAGTTGCAGCTGGTGTGCACTTAGTTGCGGAACATCTGAGTCTGGGTTGACGGTTATCTTCACACCTGCGTCGGCTGCTTTTATGCGTGGGTTCGATGTGTTCCCAACACTGATGCTTAGCGTCTTAGGCACAGAGAGTAGATGTTTGGTATTAGATATAACTTTCACCGTAGCCTCTTTCTGGCCAGCTTTGAGCTGAATAGTACTTTGTTCTAAGTGTACGATCTCATCTTCATTACCTTTTATGTCAAGGTTGATGGTTTCATCTTTCGTCGGTGCGAATGCTATTAGCAGATGAAGGGTGATACCTTCTGTATCGTCTTCATTCATAAAAGCATTCCCTACCACAGAGAGTGCAACGTTATTTGTCATCTCTTCATCTGCTTTGTTTTCGGTGCTACAAGCTGCTGTTAGGCATACTATGAGAAGCAACAAAACACTTGTTTTTATGACTTTCATTCTTTTCTTTGTTTTTAATTATATATTTGTTTGTTCTTATTCAAGGTTTGTCGACTACATCTCCTAATACGTGTTGTCAATCGTTATAAGGTTTCCATCAAGTGGGTTGTAGACGAGAGGCCCTCCTTTGCACTATTTTCTTGATATTTGTAAGGGGTAGCAAAATTAAAAAGAAATGGTAGGTCGTACAATACCTAATAATGATGAAATTTCTAATGCTCTGTGTTCTCATTGAGAGGGTGCATATTTCTTCTCACAGAAAAACACAGAAGAACAGAATACACAATGGCCCACAGAGACATTAAGTCAACCGATTTCACAGAACCTTACAGCCAAGTGAAGCCTCACCCCCAGCCCCTCTCCGAATGGAGAGGGGAGTGATCACCGAGATACCCCTCCTTCGCTACTTGTGTCTTGATGGGAATATAGATTCACTCTGATGCCTCTTTGGCTAATCATCAACACCTAACACTCAACATCCAACACCTATCTTTGGCAGTAACGCTCTGTGATATCTGTATGCCGGAGGCGTTCTGTGGACTCGAAACGCTGGTGGAAAAATTCTGTTAAATCTGTGAGTTCTGTGAGAGAAAGAAATACCCTCTATGCGAGAAAGAAATATCCTCCGTGAGAGAAAGAACTCCCCTCCGTGAAAAAAAGAACTCCCCTCCATGTGAGAAAGGACTCCCTAAGGAATCGTGATGTAAAGAAATAAAAAGTCCAAAGGCATACTTAATAATCAAAGCGCCCCTCCCTCAATTCAAGAACATGCTCTTCTCCATTCGAGAACATGCCCTTTAAGGCTCAAGAACACGCCCTTCTTGAGGCTTGACAAGGCCCTTCTTTAACGCTGTTTGTAACCGTTTGATACAGTGATAGATATAAACACAATTTCTAAACATAAACTTTCCTGCCATTTACTAAACTAAATTCGGAACTTTGTCATACTTTTTCGATACTACTAAAACGCACTAATACTTACAAGACTACGAATTTCACTAATTGCACGAATGGTGAGCACATATAGAAACGATACACTCGATAGGAGTGGAGGGAACTGATTATTTGACAAGGAGGAGGGGACTATATATGAAAAACTACGAATGTCACTAATTGCACGAATGGTAGACAGAGATGGAGACGGGGCAACCTGAAAAGGGGAGAATCGGCCTTATTTTTCATCATTGAGCAGGAGATTATGACGGAAAAGGGATGATTTTTCATTAAAAAAACTTAACTTTGTGGGTAATATAACTAAGCAAAGTAAAAGTTACTCTACCAATAATTATCATTGCAATGCCAGTAAACAAGAATGCCTACCTGCGCTATCAAATCTTGGATCAGTGTTTCAGTAATAAGCATCGGAGGTTTAATATAGACGATTTAGTCGATTTTGTTAGTGAGAAGTTGGGCTATAACATCAGTCTGCGACAGATACGGGAGGACATTGCCAACCTGCGTTTGAGTCCTTATCATGCACCGATCCGAGCACAGCAATACGACGGGAAGAAGTGTTATTACCATTATTCTGATCCCGACTACTCTATCTTTAATAACGAGCTGACCACAGAGGAGGTGGCTAACCTTCGTTCAACAATCGACATGCTCAGCCGTTATCGTGGCATACCAACCAACGCTTGGCTGGAAGAAGTCATCTCTAACTTGGAATATCGCTTCGGGGTTAAAGCCAACTCCGAGAACCTTATCGCCTTTGAACAGAATGATATGCTCAAAGGATTAGAGCATTTGGCAGGCATCATCGACGCTACAATCAATCATCAGACGCTCGAGATAGCTTATCAATCCTACTGGGGTGAGAAGCGAAACATCGTGGTCTATCCCTATTATGTCAAGCAATACAATGGTCGTTGGTTCCTCTTTGGGCTGAATGATGAGAAGGGGAGGATTGAAAGCTACGCCTTAGACCGTATCGAAAGCTACGCCAGTAGCACTAAACCTTTCGTTGAGAACGTCACTACCGACTTCACATCTTACTTCGATGACGTCATCGGCGTGTCGGTTCCTTACGGTGATGTAGCCACCGAGGAGGTTGTCTTGCGCTTCTCGCCTCAGCGTTTCCCTTACGTTCTTTCGAAGCCCATCCACTCCTCACAGCGTGTGTTGTCCGAGCCCAACACAGTCAGTATCCATGTGAAACCCAACCGTGAACTATCCCAACAAATCCTCTCCTTCATCCCCGATGTTGAGGTACTCTCCCCCGAATGGTTACGCAACGAGATTAGAGACAAGCTAAAAGATAATTTGCAGAAATATCTATCAATGCACGAAGACTGCACAGATAATCATTAACTTTGCATCAGATAAGAAATAAAAGAACAAAAAATAGAAACCCACGATATGAACAAACAACAACTTGCAAACAAGATTTGGGCAGCTGCCAATAAGATGCGTTCGAAGATAGATGCCATTGAGTATAAGGATTATATTCTTGGTTTGATATTCTATAAGTTCCTCTCTGATAACGAGGTGAACTATCTTTTGAAGGCAGGATGGCGAGAAGAAGACTTAGTAAACCTTGTTGAGGACTACGACGACGAGAACGCTAAACTCATCATAGACTACTGTAAGAACAACATAGGCTACTTCATAGCCTACGACCATCTCTTCTCAACATGGATAAAACCCGATAGCGACTTCAATATAGGCGACTTAAGTGTCTCTCTTAACTCGTTCGACCGCTTAGTAAGTCCAAACTATAAGCCTGTTTATGATGGTATCTTCAAGACGTTACAGGCTGGTTTGAGTAAGTTGGGCGACAGTACGGCAAGTCAGACACGTGCCATTAAAGAGCTTATCAAACTTATCAAAGATATCCCAACAGATGGTTCACAGGACTATGATGTCTTGGGTTACGTCTATGAGTATCTGATTGGTAACTTTGCCGCCAGTGCAGGTAAGAAGGCAGGCGAGTTCTATACACCCCACGAGGTGGCTATCCTTATGTCTGAACTCGTGGCGGAGAATCAGAGGAATAAGCCTCAGATAGAGATTTATGACCCTACTTCTGGGTCTGGTTCACTGCTGATTACAATCGGTAAGTCGGTTGGCCGACACATTGCCGATAAGAATAAAGTGAAGTATTATGCGCAGGAGCAGATAGAGAACACCTACAATCTCACCCGTATGAACCTTGTTATGCGGGGTATTCAGCCCAGCAATATCTATACACGTTGTGCCGACTCGTTAGATGAGGACTGGCCTTTACAGCAGGTAGGAAGCGAAATGAACAAGCCGCTCTACGTCGATGCCGTTGTGAGCAATCCGCCTTATTCCCAGCATTGGGACCCAACTGACCGCGAGATGGATGCCCGATTTAAGAATTACGGTGTAGCACCTAAAAGCAAAGCCGACTATGCTTTCTTGCTCCATGAGTTACACCATCTGAAGCCAGATGGCATCCTTACGATAGTTCTTCCTCATGGTGTGTTGTTCCGTGGAGGTGAAGAAGAACAGATCAGAACAAACCTTATTGAGAAAAACAACATTGATTCGATTATCGGTCTACCTGCTAACATCTTCTTTGGGACGGGTATTCCTACGCTTATCATGGTCTTAAAGCAACATCGTGAGAATGACGATGTACTCGTGATAGACGCCAGCAAGTGCTTTGTGAAAGATGGAAAACAAAACAAGCTGCGGGCTTGTGACATCAAGAAGATTGCTGATACCGTGCGCGACCGTGCCACGGTGAAGGGCTTCTCTCGCACTGTCAGTCGTGATGAGATACGTGAGAACGGGTACAACCTGAATATCCCTCGTTATGTAGATGGCAATGAGGAGACTGAACATTACGATATTTATGCGACAGTCTTTGGGGGTATTCCTAACGCTGAAATAGACAGTCTGCAATGCTATTGGGAGGCTTTCCCATCTCTGCGAGCCGACTTGTTTGCGCCAGAGGCGGACAAACCTTATTCTCTTTTGCGCACGGAGGAGGTGAGGCAGACGATAGAAAACAATGTGGATGTACAGTCGTTTAACCAGCAGTTCGCCAATGCCTTTGATGGTTTTACCGACGCTATGCACCAACGATTGATAGACAACACGATGACTGTTCACGAACTCACTGCATTAGACGAGATAGCCACCGACATCTTTAAGCGTGTGGAGAATATAGCACTTGTGGATAAGTATGCTGCTTATCAGGCTTTAGCTGATAACTGGCAGACGATAGTCAACGACATTGAGACCCTACAGCAAGACGGACTTAACGCTGCTCGTGAGGTGGAGACAGCTTATAAGATGGTGAAGAAGGGCGAGGAAGAGATAGAAGTACCAGACGGTGTAAAGGGGCGCATCATTCCTTTTGAGTTTGTTCAGCAGGCGAAGTTCCAAGCAGAACTTACTGCTATTGCCAATATGCAACAACGCATAGAGGTCATAACGAGCGAACTCGACGACCTACACGACTCGTTTACAGAGGAAGAGACAGAAAGCTATTGCGAAAGCGAGAAAGACAATGCCTTCGACAAGGCAGCCATCAAAGCCAATGCAAAGCCTAAGGCTGACGTAGAACCAGAGACAAAGGCGAAGCTCGAAAAGATAGTTGCACTTTGGAATGAGCAGACAAAGACGAACAAAGAGATAAGAACAGCGAAGCAACAGCTTATTGATAAGACCGTAGAAGCTATTGAAAACCTATCCGATGAAGAGGTGGCAACATTCTTACATGAGAAGTGGATAGAGCCAGTATGCAACGGAATAGACGATACATTACGTTCGGTACTTGCCACACTCGAGACGTCTGTCGTTGCTCTGAACAAGAAATATGCAGTCAGCTATAAGCAAATCAATGACGAGTTTGCCTCAACAAACAAAGAGTTAGCAGGACTCATAGACCAACTAACAGGTGATGAGCGTGCAATAGAAGGGTTAAAGGAGTTGATAAAGGAGTAAGTATGAAGCCGAAGATTAGAATAAAAGGATTTAATGATGCGTGGGAATATAGCTATCTATATAATTGTCTTGATATCTCAACAGAGGTTAATAAAGAGAATAAATATGGAAAGGATGAGGTTCTCTCAGTCTCTGATGACTTTGGTGTAGTAAATCAAATAAAACACCTTGGTAGGAGTTATGCAGGAAAGTCTGTGTCTGGCTATAAGATATTACTCCCTGGACAAATAGTTTATACAAAATCTCCACTTAGAGATAAGCCATTTGGTATAATTAAAGAGAATAACTATCAAGCTGGTATTGTATCTGTATTGTACGCTGTTTATAATGTCAAAGAAGGTATATTTTCAAAGTATATTCAAAGATATTTTGAGCCTAAACAGCGTATAAATAAATATCTTATACCGTTAGTAAACAAGGGTGCTAAGAATACCATGAATATAAGTGACGAGATGTCCTTGAATGGTAAAATAACAAAGCCAGTAACTATTTGTGAACAACAGGCTATATGTAGTTATTTTGATAAGGTTGATGAATTAATCTCCACAGCCTCTTCTCGTCTTGCTTCATTAAAGCAAGTGAAGGAAGCGAGCCTACAAGCAATGTTCCCACAGAAGGGAGAGACCGTACCTAAGATTAGGTTCAAAGGGTTTGAAGGAGAGTGGGTTATTACTAAGGCTGCAGAGATATTTAAAACAGTTAATGAACGGAACTTCTCAGGATTACCTGTCTTATCAGCTACGCAAGATAAAGGTATGGTTACAAGAGAGTCCATTGGATATAATATATTTCATGACAAGGCAAATGAGTCAACATACAAGCACATCAGACCTGGACAATTTGTTATGCATTTACGTTCGTTCCAAGGTGGGTTTGCACACTCTGCAATAGAAGGTATATGTTCTCCTGCTTACACCATCATGGAGTTTAAGGACAAAGAGGTAAATCATGATTTATATTGGAAATATGTCTTAGCATCAAAACATTTTATCAAAAGTCTTGAGATGATTACATACGGTATTCGAGATGGAAGAACTATTAGCTTTGATGAATTTAAGGAAATGGTCTTTCTTGTACCTAAAGTAGAAGAGCAACAGCATATCGCCTCCTACTTCACCTCTTTAGACAAGCAGATAGCTCTTCAGACGCAGCGATTAGAGAAGCTAAGGCAGATAAAGGCAGCTTGCTTAGACAAGATGTTTGTATAACAACCTAATGACAGAATGATTATGAGTAACAACATACAAGGTTTCGTAAAGGAACTTGAATTTGAAGAAGCATTAACTAACCACCTGCTCCAGCACGGTTGGAACGAAGTAATAAAGAACCCAACCGAAGAAGAGCTTGTGCAAAACTGGGCTAATATCATCTATGATAACAACCGAGGCGTAGACCAGTTGGGTAACTATCCGCTCACAGCAAGTGAGATGCAACAGGTTATTGACCAAGTAAACCTTTGCGATTCGCCCTACGCTATTAACAACCTTATCAATGGACAGCAGCTTTGCATCAAGCGAGACTGCCAAGAGGATCGTAATAACTATGGTAAGACTGTCTATCTAAAGATATTCGACCCCAAGGAAATCTCTGCAGGACAAAGTCGTTATCAGATAGTTCGCCAACCAAAGTTCAAGACCAAGGAGGCTATGGCTGGTGACCGACGAGGCGACCTGATGCTGCTTATCAACGGTATGCCCGTCATCCACATAGAATTAAAACGCAGCAAGGTGAACGTGAGTCAGGCTTGTTACCAGTTGAAACGTTACATGCACGAAGGCGTCTTCACGCAAGGTATCTTCTCTATGGTGCAAGTCTTTGTAGCAATGACACCAGAGGAGACACTCTACTTTGCCAACCCTGGTAAAGCAGACAACTTCCAACCACAGTACTACTTCCATTGGGAAGACTTTAACAACACGGTAGTCAACGACTGGAAGAAGGTAGCCACCGACCTACTGTCAATCCCTATGGCACACCAATTAGTAGGTTTCTACACCATTGCCGACGACAAGGACAAGACCCTGAAGGTGCTTCGTAGTTATCAATACTTCGCCGTCAGCAAGATAAGCGATGTTGTAAAGCAAACAAACTGGGACGACCATAAGCACCGAGGCGGTTATATATGGCATACAACAGGGTCGGGTAAGACGATGACATCATTTAAGTCGGCACAACTGATAGCCAACTCTGGTGATGCAGATAAGGTAGTGTTCCTACTCGACCGCATAGAACTCGCTGTGCAATCGCTTGATGAATATAGAGGATTTGCAGGAGAGCCAGACTCCATACAAGACACGTCGGACACCAAAGTGTTGCTTGCCAAACTGAAAAGTACGGATAAGGACGACCGCCTTATTGTAACATCTATCCAAAAGATGAGTAACGTAAAGGAAGGAGCAGCCATCTCTAAGGAGCTAATAGACCAGATAGGTAAGAAACGCTTGGTGTTCATCATTGATGAGTGTCACCGTAGTGTGTTTGGTGAAATGCTCATCAGTATCAAGCACACCTTCCCACGTGCATTACTCTTCGGCTTCACTGGTACACCAGTCTTTGAAGAGAACGCAAAGAACGAGATAATGACAGCGACGCTCTTTGGTGATATGCTTCATAAGTACACCATCGCCAATGCCATCCCAGACGGGAATGTATTGGGCTTTGACCCATATAGGGTAAACACCTGCAGTGATGATGAGTTGCGCGAGTTAGTAGCGTTCAGACAGATAGACCTGAAGCTAAAAGAGCGTGACCCAGAGGCTGAAGTAAAGAAGCGTACAACGGAAGAATACTTAGAACTCATAGAGAGCGACGACGAACTACGCAGTATCTATGACCGCTTTATGTCCCAGCTGCAAATGCCAGCAACTTATACCGATAATGGGAAAAAGGTGCATGGCATAGAATATTACTTGCCAAAAGACTTCTATGAGAGAGACGAACACTACTTGGCTGTAGTGCAGGATATTATGAAAGGATGGGACAGACTGAGCAAGAACAGTAAGTTCCATGCTATCTTAGCAACGAAGAAGATTTCAGAAGCCATCAGCTATTACAAACTGTTCAAAGAGCATTATCCATCCATGAACGTAGTAGCCATCTTCGATAATAACATCGATAACTCTGATGGTGGGATAGCACGTGAGGATGCACTTATCGAGATGTTGAGAGATTATAATGCCAAATACGGGATGACCTTTCAGCTCTCTAACTATGCCAAATACAAGAAGGATGTGGCTAAAAGGTTGGCACATAAGAAACCCTATATCGACATAGAAGCAGACCATAGCAAACAGATAGACCTGCTGATCGTTGTGACGCAGATGTTGACAGGTTATGACTCAAAGTGGGTCAACACCTTATATGTTGATAAGGTGATGAAGTATGTGGATGTTATTCAAGCCTTCTCTCGTACCAATCGCTTGTTTGGAGACGGTAAGCCATTTGGTGTTATCAAGTGGTATAGCTACCCATACACCATGGAGCAGAATGTCAACGACGCCTTAGAGGTGTATGTAGACAGACCATTAGGGGTGTTTGTAGACAAGTTAGAGAAGAACCTCTCTAATATCAATCAGCGTTTCCTGACCATTAGAGACATCTTCTATTCTCATAATATCAAAGACTTTGAGCGACTACCTGACTCACGTGAAGACAGAAATATGTTTGCGAAATGCTTCTCGGAGATGACCCATTTGATAGAAGCAGCAAAGCTACAAGGATTCGTGTGGGAGCAGACTTTATATGAGTTCCAGCATGGTGACACGTACACAAAGGTAGAGATGGAAATAGACGAGCAGACCTATTATATCTTGTTACAGCGTTATCGTGAATTGTTTGATGGGACAACAACCAGTGAGTCTAAAGACGAATGGGAATATAAGATTGATACTTATATCACCGAAACAGGTACGGGAACTATCAATGCAGAGTTTATAGACGCAAAGTTCCATAAGTTTATTAAGAACTTATATACAGAAGGACCAGGTAGTGAACTTACTAAGACGGCTTTGGAAGAACTCTGTAAGACTTTCGCATCATTGTCACAACAAGACCAGCACACGGCGCTTATCATCTTGCATGACATACAGAGTGGAGACTTACACCTCGATAAGGGAAAAACGATATACGACTATATCGCAGAGTATCAGATAAAGGAATTGCGCAAACAGATCATGACGTTAAGTGAGGCAACAGGACTTAATACAAGTCAGCTCATTAATATCATGAGTAGTGATGTCAATGAGCAGAACCTGAATGAGTTTAATCGCTTTGAGAACTTAAAGCTTACGCTCGACCTACAAAAGACATGTGCCTTCTTAGCAAAGATAACAGGTGAGACGATTCCTGCCTTTATGGTCTTACCGAAAGCAGACAGTGTGTTGCGGAAATTCATACTTGACTTGGATGCAAGGAAGAAGATACTTGATGCATGGCTAAAGGATGATGTCACACTTGAAAGTGATGAGGAACAAAAGGAAGAAGAAACTACTGTAGTACCAATAGTAGAAGAAGAACCAGAAGAGCCAGCACTGGATATTGAAAAGGTAAAGGCAAGGATAGATGAAATCTTAACTAATACCTTGACAGGAGTCGGTAAGTATATGCGTCGACAGGACGAGGTCATTGATAGTGTGTTCTACGTATTAGAAAAAAAATCATTGGAAAAGTTAGATGGAGTAGGACTCTTCATCATGCGTGCCTTTACCAATCTGTTTGTTAAGAAGGCTACTATCGTAGACAAGTTCGTAAGTTTCAATCTATTGGTCACTAAGTTTGAAGCATACTTGAAAAAACTCTTCTTCTTAATGAGGAAGACAGAGGTGCGTCCTCAATATGAAGGACAATCCGTTACGTGGAAGGATGTTATTCATGCCATACGACCATTATGGAGCTTGAAATACAGTGCGGATGAGCAATACAAACAGCTCTATCATTATCTGCTGATGGTGAAGGAGTGGCGTAATAATGAGTCACATATCTCGCCTACAGCATCGGAGAAAGAAGTGGACGCTGCAATCAGTATTATCATTACGATGTATTTCTTTGCAACAGGCTCTTGTATCACCGATCTTGAGAGTGCTGGTCATGACATGGAAGCAAGAAGAGATTGTCCGCTTTATGAGTTGCCAGAGAATGACGCTGTAAGTTATAGTCGGGTTGCAGAAGACGGCCCAGATGATAAGTAGACATTGATGGTGATGTGATGTCTTCTTTCTGAACTGTTGCAAAGAGCGCAACAGTTCAGGAAGGAGATGATTGACAGTAGGCTGCAGAAGGACGAAGAATAATCTTTCTGTCATACTTATTATTCCTTCTGAATGATTAAGTCGTTAGTTTGTAGTGGGTTGGAAGACAAAGTTAAAATGACAGCAAACGAAGGGAGAAATAAAGTTTGAGGATGGAGAGTTGTTGTGATGTAAGTTCAGAGCAAAGGCTTTCCCTCTATTTTATAGATATATAAAGGAAAGAGCCTGCAATCTAACACCTATGGAACTTAATTCTCTTGTGTTAATTTTATGACCTTCCGAATGATTATTCAAAAATAAAATCTTATATTTGCAATAGTAAAAAGTATAAGTATGAAGACATCGCTGTATTCTATAGGTCACGGACATAAGTCCATAGAGGAGTTTATCGAAGAGCTTAATTCTTTCGAGATTTCCTATCTTATTGACGTGAGGACTGTACCCTATTCAAAGTGGAATCCTGAGTTTAATCAAGAGACCCTGAAGCGAGATTTGAATAAGTATTGCCAGATAAGATATGATTGGTGGGGTAATCCTGAGAGTGATTCATATATAGGAGGTAGACCTTTAAGTACCGAGTGTCTTGATGATGATGGTTTCTTTGACTATAAGGAGATGGCAAAAGACTATCGTTTCAAGAGAGGAATTCGAAGCTGGGCAGGCGATGCTGGAGTCGGTGGGATATCACAAATCAAAGAGATTAAACATAATTGAAAGGAAAAGATA
Source organism: Prevotella sp. oral taxon 313 (assembly GCF_003043935.1). Lineage (NCBI taxonomy): Bacteria > Pseudomonadati > Bacteroidota > Bacteroidia > Bacteroidales > Prevotellaceae > Prevotella > Prevotella sp. oral taxon 313. Next base: position 47,414 of record NZ_PYXE01000001.1, on the reverse strand, counting down.
CATGGATTGGAAAGAAAAAGCCATTAAGACGCTTAAGGATAGTCTTAGTCCCGTTCCGACAGAATTGAACGAGCTAGACTGGAAAAGTGGTCTGTCATGTAAGACGGACCGCCTTGCCCAACACATAAGCGCATTTGCAAATAACAAAGGAGGTGGTGTCCTTGTTTATGGTGTAAATGATGATGGAAGTTGTTTTAATTTATCGCGAGAGGATATTAAGACAATTGTCCAAAAAATGGGGAATATAGCCAAGAATAATCTGGAGTACTCTATTCCTATATCTCATAGTGTTATGAAATTTAATGGCTATGATTTGTTGTTCATCTATATACCTGAACAGCATGACAAACCAGTAGTTCTACGTGGACATAATATATTTGATTCGTATTTGCGTTCTGCAGGCCAGACAGTAAAGATGTCTCGTGATCAAGTTAAAGAAATGATTGCGACATCTAAGGGAGTCACCTTTGAAGAACGTTTAGCTTTATCTGAGCTTACAAAGGGACAGATTCTTCAATATCTGGATTACAAGTCTTTCTTTGAACTTGTGGGGAGAGATGTTCCAAATACGACAGACTCAATAGTTAATCGTTTAAGTGAATACAATCTCTGTCATGGGAATAATGGAATCTGGGGTATCACTAATTTGGGAGCTTTACTCTTTGCAAGGGATTTGAAGGATTTCCCTAAACTGCGTGGTAGAGAAGTAATCGTGAGAAAATATAGTGGCAAGAACAATCGTTCTCAAGAGTTCGAGCAACATGGCACCTACGGATATGCCGTCGGCTTTGAAGGCCTAATCGATTTTATCATGCAAAATACAGGTAAAGAGAGTATTGGGGTAAAGAGAGAAATAATTCCAACCTATCCTCAAATTGCAATTCGAGAGTTTGTTGCGAATGCCATTGTCCATCAAGACTTCGGAATAAAGGGACTACCTGTGACTATAGAAATTTTCTCTAATAGACTAGCTATTACTAATGCAGGAGCGCCACTTAATGACATCAATAGGCTGATAGACCTACCACCGCAGTCACGTAATGAAGAATTGGCTCAGACAATGTTTCTTTTGGGAATTTGTGAAAAACGCGGTAGCGGAATAGACCGAGCTATTTCCGCAATTGAGCAGATGTTTCTGCCTGCCCCTAAATTTACCAAAGGCGAACAGCATACAAGAGTTTTTCTATACCCTCAGAAAAAGTTTAAGGATATGATAAAGGATGAAAAGGTGTCTGCTTGTTACCAACATGCTTGTTTGAAATATGAAAATGGAGAGTATATCAACAACTTGTCTGTTAGGGAACGTTTTGAACTTACAAAGAATGATTCATCTATAGCTTCTCGTATAATTGCTGATACAGTAGAGGTAGGACTGATAAAGCCCGTGGACCCAGAGACTAAGTCGAAGAAATTTATGACTTATTTACCATATTATGTATAGAGATTTTTATTTGCAAAGAAAATCATATTTATATGTAACAGCATGATAATCAGTAACTTTTTATTTGCAAAGAAAATCCAGTCTACCCTAATCAGCTTATTGCTGGTCCTTGAAGAAGGAGAATCACAAGAAAAAGCAGTTGTTCAGAAATTCCAGAAAACTGCTGCATATAACAAACCTTATCTGACTACATTCTATAACCTTGATATGATTATAGCTTTAGGTTATCGTGTTCACAGTATCACCAGTCCCATTCCAAGTTGAAGTGGTATGTCATGTGGTACGTATATTTTGAGGACAACCTTATCGTTGGAGTGTTGACTATATCTTGGAGTTCCTGTCACTTCTGTCACTCATCTCTGACAGCTAAAGCGTTAATGCATAGGGTATTATAGGGAAATGTTAAAATGACAGCAAACTGAATTAAAAATAAAGTTGTTGGATGGAGGGTTGTTGTGATATAAGTTCAAAACAAATGCTTCCCACAATTTTAATGAAATATACAGTAAAGAACCCGCAATCTAAAACTTATGGTAATTCATCCTCTTGTATTATTTTTACGACCTTATGAATGGTTATTAAAAAATAAAATCTTATATTTGCAATAGTAAAAGGTATGAGTATGAAGACATCACTGTATTCTATAGGTCACGGACATAAGTCCATAGAGGAGTTTATCGAAGAGCTTAATTCTTTCGAGATATCCTATCTTATTGACGTGAGGACTGTACCCTATTCAAAGTGGAATCCTGAGTTTAATCAAGAGACTCTGAAGCGAGATTTGAATAGTTACTGCCAGATAAAATACGATTGGTGGGGTAATCCTGAGAGTGACTCATATATAGGAGGTAGACCTTTAAGTACCGAGTGTCTTGATGATGATGGTTTCTTTGACTATAAGGAGATGGCAAAAGATTATCGTTTCAAGAGAGGATTGGAAAGGTTGGTTCTTGCTTCAGAAAATGGTCTTCGTGTTGCATTGATGTGTAGTGAAAGTAACCCATCAGAATGTCACAGAAGTAAACTGATAGGGCGTGAACTTTATTTTCAGTATAAGATTAATATGCGTCACATCATAGATGTATCTAAAACTATTTCAGAAGTGGATGTGATAAGAGGCTTATGTCGTGGCTGGGAGCCTAATTCTTTATTCTCAGATCAGCCAGAGCCTTATTTCAAGTCTCGCAAATCATACAAATCAACAATACAACTGAGTTATCAATATGAAGACTGAAATTTACACTATCGGAGTTTATGGTTCAACGGAAGAAACATTTTTCTCTAAATTGATTGCAGCACAAGTTGACTTGTTTGTCGATATTCGCCAACGGCGTGGAGTACGAGGAAATCAGTATAAGTATGTCAATAGTAATTATCTACAAGCTAAGTTGAAGGAACTTGGTATTGGTTATCTCTACATAAAAGATTTATCCCCTACAAAGGACATTAGAATGAAGCAAAAAGAGGCGGATAAAGTTATAGGCGAGACGAAACAAAAACGTACGAAGCTGGGTAGCGTATTTGTGCATGAGTATGTACATCAGATACTCGAGGGATATGATATAGAAGCTCTAATGCGTACGATAGAGAGCGAAGGTTATAATCGGATAGTCTTTTTCTGTGTAGAAGAAAAAGCTGAGGCTTGCCACCATTCTTTAGTTGTTAACCGAATACATGAAATATATTCTTATTCTATTACTAATTTATAAACTGATCTTTTGACAAATAAGAAAATTAATCTTCTATGCAGAAAGGCTGCACTCATGTGTATTACCTTTGCACACATAACATAAATAATAACTTTAAAGAAAAGAATTATGAAAGAACTAAAATGCCCTAAGTGTGGAAATATCTTCAAGGTGGATGAGGCCGACTATGCTTCTATATTGAACCAAGTTAAGACTAAGGAAATCGAAGCTGAGGTGAAGAGAAGAATGACTGAGATGGACGAGCGTAACAAGGCTGAATTGGCGTTGGTTACGACGAAGACCGAGCAGACATTCCAAAATAAGTTGTCGGAAAAGGAGAAGGAATTAGGTCAGAAGGTGGCTGAGATAGAGCGACTAAAAGGTGAGAAAGAGAGTGAGCTGTCTCGACAGAAATCGGAGATGAGTGAGGAGATAGCGAAACTTAAAGCACGGTTAGAAGGGATAGAGTCGCAGAAGACAAGTGAAATGAAGATTGCACTCGCTGAGAAGGAAAAGACTATCAGTGAGTTGAAATCAGAGATTAGCCAGAGTGGAGACAAACTGCAGTTGGCTGTGATGGATGAGCGTAACAAGGCGCAGCAGGCAGCACAAGAGAAAGAAAACAAGATTGTGATGCTGCAGAACGAAATAGAGCAGGAGAGGAGTAAGGCTCAGCTACATGAAGCAGACTTGCAGAAGCAACATGAGAGAGAGTTGCGTATGAAGCAAGAGCAGATAGACTATTACAAAGAACTAAAGTCGAAGATGTCGACAAAGATGGTTGGTGAGACGTTAGAGCAGCATTGTAGTAATGAGTTCGAACGTTATCTGCGTCCACTGATGCCTAATGCTTATTTTGAAAAAGACAATGATGCGAGTGATGGTACGAAGGGCGACTTCATCTTCCGAGATAGAGAGGATGGGACAGAATACCTATCTATCATGTTTGAAATGAAGAACGAGATGGATACTACTGCCACCAAACATAAGAACGACGACTTCTTGAAGAAGTTAGATGAGGATAGAAAGAAGAAAGGATGTGAGTATGCCGTGTTGGTCAGTTTGTTGGAGGCAGACAGTGAGCTATATAATAGTGGTATCGTGAATAAGAGTCATGTCTACCCGAAGATGTATGTTATTCGCCCACAATTCTTTGTGACTTTCATCACACTGTTGGTGCAGGCATCGAAGAACGCTTTGGAATACAAGAAGCAACTCATCTTAGCACAGAGTAAGGAGGTTGATGTAACGAACTTTGAGGCAAAGATGGAGGACTTCAAAGATAAGTTTAGTAGACATTATGAACTCTATACGAGAAAGTTTGATGATGCGATTAGGGATATAGACGCTACCATCTCTAAACTGCAAAAGGTGCGTGCGGAGTTGGTTAGTAGTGAAAACAACCTGCGCCTTGCTACTAAGGATACCGAGAAATTGACCATTCGTAGACTCACAACTAATAACCCAACGATGAAGGCGAAGTTTGATGAGGCTCGGAATGCACAGGCAGCAGTAGAAATTACAGACGACGAGGAATAGGCGTTGTGTCGTTACTGCAGAATCCTTATCTATTAAATACTTGAGAAAATGAAGACGTTATCCGTAAGACAGCCATGGGCCTCACTATTGGTGAGTGGGCTGAAAGACATAGAGAATAGAACGTGGGCTCCCAACTATAAGGGCCGCATCTTGATACATGCCTCATCGACGAAGGTTCCAAAGAATTTCGCTGATCGCACCATCTTTAACGTAAACAATGAAATAGAGAACAATCAAATGTTCGGTAATTTCCCTGAGTATGAAGACCTGGAATACTCAGCAATCATTGGTTATGTAACGGTAAATGGAGATAGCGACGACTCTACTTCGGTTTGGGCAGTACCAGTGGAACATCAATGGTATATAGAGGATGCTTATATCTTCGATGAACCTATTAGAGGGATTAAAGGGAAGTTGAACCTCTTTGAGACACCCGAGATTGACGAGAACAATCTACCACCAGCTCATAAGCTGGTACGTCGTGCACCACGCTTAGAGGGCGATTGCCTTGTTGTTCCACTGACAGAGAGTAGTTTGGACGATATCGTTGAGGATGGTATGTTACATTTAGGTGTTACTGATGAGGTCGTTGCTTTACTGGAAAAATCGGTTGAGGAGCAAACGACAGCAGAAGATATTTTTAAGGATGTTTTCACTGTACGCCTTGAATCACCTATTCGAACAATGACCTTCGAGGTGGCAGAAATGGGTTATGGGAACTATCAATTAGAAGATGGCTCATCTTTGAAAGCAATAAATTGGAATATGGAGGAAATCAATTACTTTGATATGGTCTTCAAATTAAAGAAGTAAACTCCTGTTATAATAGGATGGATAGAGGTCACGAAAAAGAGTAGAACTCTTGTTTGAACGTTTGATATCATACGAACATACAGTCTATGAACATCTATGTTGTCAAATAGTCACGTGACTTCTTCCACCTGTCTCAAACTTAATATTATAGTTGTACCCTGCCTGTATTCATCAACTTTCATCATCAGAACAGAAAGTATCACACTTTGGGAATGGATTTATTTCTACTTATAGGAAAACGGCACATTGCTTTAATATGTAGGTGAAATATAGATTAATAAGTCTTTACGTTTATAGTTGTGGAATAAAGGGATGTATCAACGATAAAAATCATTTGGTATCTATGATGGGAGGGGAATATCCTACGAGAGAATATTAAAAAATACTTAGGAATATAATATAATTCAAAAAAAAGTCATACCTTTGTCGGTAAATAATGATATAGAGTGTATTCCTTATTTTATTTAAGTATAATTAAAAGCTAATAAAACATGAAGTATGCTTTAATTACTGGTGCTTCGCGAGGGATAGGACGTGCTGTAGCTTTGTCCTTAGCCGAACAATATTCTATAATAATCAATTACCATTCTAATTCAGAATGTGCTCAAGAAGTGAAACAACTGATAGAGGAGAAGGGTGGTCATGCTGAACTCCTACCCTTTGACGTTGCTGATCCGAAGGCTATCGAAGCTGCTATTGATAGTTGGGAGGCTGCTCATCCAGATGAGTTCATCTCTGTGTTGGTGAATAATGCGGGCATTCGAAGAGATAATGTCATGTTTATGATGTCGGAAGACGACTGGCATAGCGTTTTGGATACGAATATGAATGGTTTCTTCTATATCACACGTCGACTATTGAAACACATGATGCCACGTCGACATGGAGGAAGAATTATCAATATGGCCTCACTGTCAGGACTGAAAGGTATGCCAGGACAGGTTAATTATAGTGCAGCAAAGGCTGCTCTAATAGGTGCAACAAAGGCGTTGGCACAGGAAGTTGCACCACGAAATATCACAGTGAATGCTGTAGCGCCTGGTTTCATACAGACTGATATGACGAAGGAGTTACCAGAGGATGAACTGAAGAGGCTCATCCCTGTGGGACGCTTCGGTAAGCCAGAGGAGGTTGCTGCGGTCGTGGCGTTCCTTGCTTCGGATGCTGCTGCATACGTTACAGGTGAGGTAATTAATGTGAATGGAGGGTTGTACACTTGATGAGAAGTTGTGAGATGTTAAGGAATTACAAGTGTAAAGCGAAATGTATTATTGCTGATATTAGGGGATTTCTGCTGTTGGCTTTTAATCCCTCAAACTCCTTAACTTTTATAACTCCTAATAAATAACTTATGGAAAGAAGAGTAGTAATAACAGGAATGGGAATATGGTCATGCCTTGGTACTGACCTTGAAATGGTAAAGAATTCATTATATGAAGGAAAGTCGGGCATAGGCATTCAGGAAGAACGCCTTACCTATGGCTATCGTTCAGCATTGACGGGTATCGTTGCAGAACCTGTCATCACGAAGAAGATGCTTGACCGTCATATACGAGCAGGTATGTCAGAAGAGGCACGATATGCCTACATGTCAAGTTTGCAAGCCTTTGCTCAAGCAGGTATCACGGATGACTATCTGCGAGAGAATGAAGTAGGTTGTATCTTTGGTAATGACTCTTCAGCCCAACCTGTCATTGAAGCGTCAAAGATAATGGATGAGAAACATGATTCTGCAATGTTAGGTTATGGACTCATCTTCCAGTCGATGAACTCAACGGTCAATATGAACCTCAGTACTATCTTCCATTTGCGCGGTGTGAATTTCACTGTTAGTTCAGCTTGCGCCAGTGGTAGTCATTCTATAGGTTTAGGTTTTATGATGATTAAGCAAGGACTTCAGGATATGGTCCTTTGCGGTGGTGCACAAGAGACAAACTATTATTCAATGGCATCATTTGATGCACTTGGCGCCTTCTCTATTCGCATGGATGAGCCGACAAAAGCCAGTCGCCCGTTTGATAGAGATCGTGACGGACTCATACCGAGTGGTGGAGCAGCATCATTGGTATTAGAGGATTATGAACATGCGAAGGCACGTGGAGCGAATATCCTTGCCGAAGTTGTTGGGTATGGCTTCTCAAGCAATGGCGGTGGTATCAGTCAACCATCCGATGAAGGAAGTGTTGTTGCCATGACTCGTGCGTTGAAGGCTGCAGATATGGAAGCTGATGATATAGACTATATCAATGCCCATGCTACGAGTACACACCAAGGAGATATGTATGAAGCAATTGCTTTGAACCGTATGTTTGGAGGTAAACATGCCCTCATTTCATCTACCAAGAGTATGACAGGACATGAGTGTTGGATGGCTGGAGCATCAGAGGCAGTGTATAGTATCTTGATGATGCAGCATAATTTCGTAGCACCTAACATCAACTTTGAGAATCCTGATGAACATTCAGAGAAGATGAACCTTGCTACAACAACTATTGACACAGAAGTAAATACAGTTCTGAGTAATTCATTTGGCTTTGGTGGTACTAATTCCGCTCTGGTCATTAAGAAATTTAAGGACTAATGGGTATTGACTAATTAAAACTTAATTTATATTATTATGAAAATGTATGTAAAGACCTTGTTGGTCCTTATCGCTGTATTTCTTTACAGTCCAATTGTAAATGCACAGAGTGATGAAACCTATGGTTGGGAGCAAGCTCCACGTTATAGGGGATTCATCTCAGAAGGTAATGTGTTTGGGACAGGTGATGTGAAAGAGAATCGTACTTTCTTTTCCACTTCCCATGGCGTACAGATTAATCCGGAATTATTTATCGGTGGAGGTGTAGCCGTAAACTACTGGTGGGACAGTGAATACTGGAGTGTTCCTCTGTTTGTAGACACACGTCTGGAGTTTCATAAGGAATTGCGTAAGAATTTCTCCCCATATATAAGTGCAAAAGTCGGTTATAGTGTGGGAGACCGTGAAGGCTTATACTTTGCGCCACAAGTAGGATGTCACTTCTATTTTGGTCATAGTAAGTTTGGACTCAGTACTGCGATTGGTTATACACTTCAGAACTGTAAGATAGATACGGGTTTCGGGACTATAAACGGTGATGCAAATGGTATAGAATTAACAGTAGGCTTAGATATCTAAAGAGATTATTATTTGATTATTAATTTATATTTTATCGATTATGAAACGAATTGTATTGTTATTATCTTTTATCGTGTGCTGCGTGATGAGTGTGTTTGCTAAGGCAGATGTAACATTAAAGAGCGGTTCACTTTCTCCATTAAAGACCTCAAAAGCAAAAGTTTATGTTGTTTGGGACTATAGTCATGCAACATTAGAAGGTAAGGATGCGAAGGCTTTCTTGAAAGAGAAAGGCAAAGAGTGGGAGCGTGATTATCAGTCAGAACTTGAACGTGCAGAAGCAAACTTCATGGAGCGCTTCAATGATAAAACGAAGAGTGTGACGATCACGGATAAGAAGAGTGAAGCTGACTATACCATAGTTATTGAGGTGAAAGACTTCCATTATGGTAGTACTGGTGTCTCTGTCCTCATAGGCTTTGGTGCTGGTGATGCTCACATGAGTGCTCTGATGAACTTCTATGAGAAGAACACGAAGCAACCATTTGCTGTTATTGATGTTGATGGAGTTGCTGGTGCAGGCTACGGTAATGAGAAGCGCCGTATTGAAACCTATCGCGAATTGGCTGAACAAGTTGTTAAGCTAATAAAGAAGGCAAAGTAAACATAACGCTTTTTGTGATATAAGATATGAGAAAGATTATCATATTGATGTTTCTGTCAATTCTGAACCTATCTTGTATTGCAAAGGTGAAGTTAGAGAGTGGCAGTCTTTGTTGCCTGAAAGGTGAGAAGACGGTTGCTGTCTGCTTAGATTTGACAAGGATTAAATACAATAAAGATCTCCCTTTTAAGGATTTCTTATCGCTTGGAAGAAGAGTAGCTGATTGGAAAGAACGCTCTCTTGACTATTTTGTTAAAGAGTTCAATGACGAATGTTATAAGCGTAATCTTAGTGTAACGACTCATTCCAGAGGCACTAAATATATCCTTGTTCTGACCCCATTGGTTGTTTATAAAGACGGAAGTATTAGTGGTAATGCTTATTTACGTGAGGTAGGTTCCACAAAGCTAGAGGCAACGATGGCGTTTAAGTCTGACGATGGCGATAATGATGACCCAATAACATTTAAGGATCCGATGGATGAATTAGGTGAATCTTTCGCTAAGTTATTTATAAGAGAAATTAAAAAGGCAAATAAATAAGGATGAATCTATTCCAATCAGAAAGTGATAGATACACTCAGGAACAGCTCTCTGCACGTGAGGCACAACGTCTTGCAGAGTATATTGCATGGGGACCAGTCATCTTTCAGGTGTCTCGCCTGATGGTGAAATGGGGTATTCTGGATGCGCTGCGTGATAGTTTAGAGGGTTTGACATTGGATGAACTGGTGAGACAAACGCAACTCTCAAAGTATGCTTTGAAGGTTTTGCTCGAGGCTTCACTGAGTGCGGGGACTGTTTTGGTGAATAAAGATACAGACCGCTACACCATATCTAAGACAGGTTGGTTCCTACTCAATGACCCTGCTACACGTGTAAATATAGACTTCAATCATGATGTCAACTATCGGGGCATGTTCTTTCTCGATGAAGCATTAAAGGAGGGGAAGCCAGCAGGACTCAAAACCCTTGGCGACTGGCCAACAATCTATGAAGGATTGTCAAAACTTGATAAGCAAGTGCAGGACAGTTGGTTTGGCTTTGACCATTTCTATAGTGACCATTCCTTTGACAAGGCGTTGGAGGTTGTGTTCAGTAAACATCCTAAGCACTTGATGGATGTTGGTGGAAATACTGGACGTTTTGCTTTGCGCTGCGTTGAGTTCGATTCTGACGTCAATGTTACCATCGTTGATCTACCAGGTCAGATTGGAATGATGAAGAAGAATATTGAGGGGAGAGATGGAGCAGAACGCATCAATGGCTACTCCACAAATATCCTTGACGAAAACAATGGTCTACCACAAGGGAATTGGGACGCTATCTGGATGAGCCAGTTCCTTGACTGTTTCTCAGAAGAAGAAATCTATAGTATTCTTGTTCGGGTCGCCAAGGTGATGAAGAGGGATTCCACCTTATATATAATGGAGACCTTCTGGGACCGACAAAAGTATGAACCAGCATCACTATGCCTAACTATGACAAGTGTCTATTTCACTGTTATGGCAAATGGAAATAGCAAGATGTATCATTCTGATGATATGATCAAGCAGATTGAAAGAGCTGGATTGAAGGTTGTTGAGACCCATGATGGTATTGGACAAGGACACACAATATTGGAAGTAAAGTTGAAATAAATAGTATAAATTATAACGTATAATGGAAAGAAAAGAAATTGAAGAGAAAGTAAGAAACTTCCTCATAGAGGATCTTGAGATTGATGAAGAGAACATTGCACCAGAGGCAAGGCTGAAGGATGACCTCGGTATTGATAGTCTGGACTTTGTTGATATAGTCGTTATTGTCGAGAAGAACTTCGGTTTTAAGATTAAACCAGAAGAGATGCAGGGAGTTGTTACCTTATCACAATTCTGCGACTATATAGAAAGTAAGGTTGGCTAACACAACATTTGGTAGTGGCTGGATGCATCGATTATTGATACAATCGTTGCGTTGGTTGGATGTGAGGATGGTTTATTTAGTCACATCCCTCTTCGTTATACCAGTCTGTCTGCTACTGAATACCAATCATAGTAGGACCTCATCCTATCATTTCTACCGTTATCGCTTACGCTATGGGCGTTTGCGTGCGGCATGGAGTGTTTATGTCAATCACTGTTTGTTCAGTCAAGTAGTGGTAGATCGCTTTGCAGTCTTTGCTGGTAAACATTTTCATTTGGATATCGAAGGGTATGAGAACTTTCGCCTGTTAGAGTCAGAACCGAAAGGATTCATGATCTTCAGTTCCCATATTGGCTGTTATGAGGTGGCTGGTTACTCTCTTATCTCAAAGACAAAACGCTTCAATGCGTTAGTCTTTGGGGGCGAAAAAGCCACTGTGATGGCAGGGAGACAGGAAGTTTTGGGTCATCATAATATCCGTATGATACCTGTTAAGGAGGATATGAGCCATCTTTTCCTTGTGAATGAGGCTTTGGATAACAATGAGATCATGAGCATGCCAGCCGACAGAATTATTGGTTCAGCCAAGTTTGTAATGTCTGTTTTTATGGATGCTGAGGCTCGTTTTCCTGCTGGTCCACTCTCTGTAGCTACAATGAAAGGGCTGGACGTCCTCGCAGTCAATGTCATGAAGACGTCTGCTAAGCATTATAAGGTATATGTAGCACGTCTTTCTTACGACAAGCAAGCACCTCGTCGACAGCAGATGCAGCAATTAGCTGATAGTTATGTGAAGGAACTTGAACGCAGAGTGCGACAGTATCCTTTGCAATGGTTTAATTTCTATGACTTCTGGTCACGTTAAGTTGATGATAAAGAAGATGGTAATTTTTGATGTAGAGAATCCTTCTGAAGAGGAACTTCGTGCGATAGATGTACATGTCTTACTGCCACAACAGGAGCCTTTCGTAATGATTGGAACACTGGTACATTTTGATAAGATACTTACTGTTACGGAGACTGAGGTGCAGAAAAGCAATATCTTTGTAGATGATGATTGTTTTTCAGCTTCGGGTTTGATGGAGAATATCGCCCAAACCTGTGCAGCCCGCATAGGATATGTCAATAAGTACATCCTAAAAAAGGGAATCCAATTGGGCTTTATCGGTGCAGTTCGTAACTTTGAAATCATTGATTTACCCCATGTTGGAGACGTCATAACGACTCGTGTAGAGGTAAAAGAAGAAGTGTTTGGTATGACATTGGCTGAAGCATGCATAACATGCGGCGATAAAGTGATTGTTACATCAGAGATAAAGATAGCCGTTAAGGAGCAAGAAGGCGCTTGAAAAAGGAAGATTTTCTGTATTAAATGAAAGAATTAAAAGCATCGAAAACGTTTGCAGTTCGCTTCAGTGAGGTTGATTCCATGAATGTTGTATGGCATGGTTCTTATCCTCTTTACTTTGAAGATGCACGTGAAGCATTTGGGAAGCAGTATGGATTGGAGTACATGGGATTCTTTGATCATGGCTATTTTGCGCCATTAGTCGACCTCTCCTTTCACTACAAGAAGCCAATTAGATATGGGATGACGCCTCGTATAGACATTATCTATCGTCCAACAGAGGCTGCAAAGATAGTCTTTGACTATGAGATTCATGATGCGGAAGATGACAGTCTGATAGCAACAGGACACTCCGTACAGGTGTTTATGGACCTCAACTATCAGTTAGTGTGGGATAATCCTCCATTTTATCAGCTGTGGAAAGAACGCTGGGGACAGGTGGATAAGAATTAATAATGTACAGGAAAGGATAAGAAGAAATCATGGTTTACGTTTTAGCTGATAATATTATCTCTCCTCTGGGCGACACATCAGAGGATAATTACCAGGCTGTAAAGGCTGGTAAGTCGGCTATTCGTGCCTATGCTCCAATGACGGATGGTATCCCAGACGGTTTCATCGCATCCTTGATGTCAGCCGACTTTGAAGACTTAGTCTTTCGTTCTGCAGGCAAGGCCATTGATAACTCGGGTATTAATGTAGCCGATGACCGTTCCGTTTTCATTCTAAGTTCTACTAAAGGGGTGATAGAAAGATTAGGGGAAGAGGCCGACGAAAATCTATATTTGGGTGAGACTGCCCAACGAATTGCCACTCGGTTAGGTTTTACAACCCATCCAGTAGTGGTATGTAATGCTTGTATATCAGGTTGTGCAGCAATAATCTTGGCTTCTCGACTGTTACAGTTAGGAGTGTATGATCATGCTGTAGTCTGTGGAGCTGATAGTCCTCAACGCTTTATTATCTCTGGTTTCCAGTCACTTAATGCCATGTCGACGGAGACTTGTAGACCTTTCGACATAGAGCGTCAGGGTCTTAATTTAGGTGAGGGCGCAGCAACAGTGGTACTGTGCAATCGTCTTCCCTCTGGTACTTCAGCTATTGGTAGGTCTGATAATCGGGTTTGGACGATAGGACATGGATATGTAAAAAACGACGCTTTTCATATCAGTGCACCATCGAAGACGGCAGAAGGACTGCTTGAAGCCTTACAGCAGACGATGGGAAATGTTGAGAAAGATGATTTAGCTTTCGTCAATGCACACGGAACTGCTACGCTATTCAATGACCAAATGGAGTCTATTGCTATTCAGCGAGCAGGCCTTTCTGATGTTCCTGTCAATGCTTTAAAGGGTTATATCGGTCATTCTTTAGGTGCAGCAGGAGTCTTTGAGACCATTCTCTGTATGAAATCTGTCGATGATCACACCATCTTAGGGACTCGTGGATATGACGAAATAGGCGTCTCTGGTAAAGTTATGCTGTCTGCAGAGCACAGTCCAACCCATAAGACAGGGTTTATCAAGATGCTTTCAGGCTTTGGCGGATGTAATGCTACTCTCTATGCGAAGTCTGTTGAAAGCTCTTTTGTATCTTTAAAAGAAAGGAGAGAGCGTGTCCCTTCAGTATTCAGAAAGATGCATCATGTGCGTATCAGTCCTGAAGGAGCATGGCTTGATGGTAGATTTCTCCCTGTTGATGGTGAACCAAACGAGAAGAGTTTGCTCACAACAATCTATAAAAAGATGATAGGAGACTATCCAAAGTATTATAAAATGGATGGTCTCTGTCGGTTGGGTTTCATTGCTTCAGAGCTCTTGTTGCAGGCAGAAAAGACGGAAGGAATATCTATAAAAGAACATCAAAGGAACCGAGGAGTGGTACTTTTCAATCGCTCTTCATCTATTTCCTCTGATAAAAAATACTTAGCTTCAATTGCAGACAAGGAGAATTATTTCCCAAGTCCGTCCGTCTTTGTGTACACCTTACCGAATATTGTTACTGGCGAGATTGCCATTCGCAATGACTATCATGGTGAGACATCTTTCTATATTCTGCCTGAAAAGAATGAAGAGCAGATGCAGACATTGATACAAACGGCTTTCTTAGACCGCCAAACAACAAGCTTATTGACTGGATGGATAGATTATGAAGACCGTGAACACTATGAAGCCGATATGTATATAGCATCTATTAATAAGGTGTAATAATTAACAATAAAACAGAAAAATCATATTATATATAAAATAGACATAACAATGAACGAGTTAGTAAAAGAACTAAAGGACGAGATTATAGAGGCTTTGAACCTCGAAGAAATGACAGCTGACGACATTGATGAGAACGAGCCTCTCTTCGGTGAAGGTCTGGGATTAGACTCAATCGATGCTTTGGAGTTGATTGTTCTTTTGGAAAAGAAGTACGGTATCAAGCTGGCAGACCCTGCTGAAGGTAAGAAAATCTTCACCAGTGTGGCTTCTATTGCCGACTATGTCAGCAAGAACCGAAAGAAATAAAGCTACTTTGTGGGTAATAATATCGAACGGATAAACCAATAAAATGAATATTGCAGTTACTGGCGAAGGCATAATCTCTGCTATTGGCTTTAACAAACAAGAGGTGTTACGGTCATTGATAGCGGAGGAGAGTGGCATTGGGATGCTAAAGCATCTTCAATCAGTTCATCATGAATTGCCTGTAGGAGAGGTTGATTTGGCGAATGAACAGATGAAAGAGATGCTTGGGATCCCTGTCTCTCAGATGATGAGTCGTACAGCCTTGATGGGTACCATTGCTGTTCGCCAGGCATTAATGGATTCTGGAATCAGTGTCGATGACATCCTTGCACGTAAGAAAAAGGGTGAAAGTCTGCGCATAGCACTTGTCTCTGGGACAACAGTAGGTGGGATGGATATCACTGAGATCTACTTTGATCATATTGCGGAAGACGACAATGTATCCTTCCTTCGGCATCATGATTGTGGTAGTTGCACGAACACTATGGCTGATTACTTTGGTATCTTCACGGAAGTAACGACTTTGTCTACTGCGTGTTCTTCTGCAGCTAATGCTATTATGTTTGGTGCACGACTGCTGAAAGATCATCAAGCTGACATCGTAATAGCTGGTGGTACTGAGTCTTTATCTCGCTTTCACCTCAATGGTTTCAATTCATTGATGATTCTTGACCATGAGCGTTGTCGTCCGTTTGATGCTACAAGGGCTGGTCTGAATTTGGGTGAAGGTGCGGCTTTCGTTGTATTAGAGTCAGAGGAGTCTGCCAATAAACGTGGTGTAAATGTCCATGCATATCTTACGGGATATGGTAATGCCTGTGACGCATATCATCAAACAGCATCGTCTGAAGATGGCGAAGGCGCTTATCTTGCTATGAAAGAGGCCTTGGACATGGCACATCTCACTCCGAAAGATATTCAATATGTTAATGCTCACGGAACAGGAACACCTAATAATGACCAAAGTGAGAGTGTTTCCTTACGTCGAATCTTTGGCGATGAGATCCCGTTGATATCCAGCACAAAGTCTTTTACTGGTCACACTACGAGTGCGTCAGGAAGTATTGAGGCTGTTATCTGTATCTTAGCGATGCAGAACCATTTTATCCCTGCCAACTTAGGTTGGGCACATCAGATGGAGAAGGGTATTACTCCGACCTTAGGCAAACAGAGTGTCACGTTGGAAAACGTACTCTGTAACTCTTTTGGTTTCGGTGGTAACGACTCTGCTTTATTGTTTTCTGCCCATCCAACAACCATAGAAGAACCAGTTGGAACAGGGAAAGATATTAAGGTCTTGTCCCGTGTTGAACTTATTTCAGAGGAACAGTTGAAAGACATTCGTAAGTATGTCAAGCCTTTAGAGGCACGTCGCATGGGCAAAATCATGAAGAGTTCGTTGCTTTCTTCTTTGGAAGCATTGTCCCAAGCAGGCGTTGAAAAACCTGATGCCATCATCACTGGAACGATGTATGGTTGTTTGGAATATAGCGAGCGACTGTTGGAACAGATGAAGGAGGAGGGTGAGACAATGCTGAAACCCACTTACTTCATGCAAAGTACACATAATACCATAGGTAGTAATATCGCCATTAAAACGCACTGTCACGGCTATAATGTTACCTATACACAGGGTACGGAATCTCTGTCGTGGGCATTGCGTGATGCAGAGATGCTACTAAAAGAAGGGAAAGCAAAGACAGTTCTTGTGGGATGTCACGATGAGAGTACTCCACTTTTTAATTCATTATTGAAGCGGGATGGGGCAGAAGAGCAGCCTTCAATCCATGCTATCGCAATGGTATTATCATGTGGCGAGTAGTTATCTTGTCCGTTATTCAGAGTTCTCTGTTGGCAGGAGGGCAGGTGTTTTTGAAGTTTGCACTTCAGAAAATGCTCCCTTTTGGCTGGACTCGTACGTTCTGGTGTAGCCTTTTATTGAATTGGCAGTTTGCTTGTAGTGGACTGTTGTTTGGTTCAAGTTCCATACTTTGGATGTATATCGTTAAGCATTACCCTCTGAGTGTGGCTTATCCGATGATTAGTTTGAGTTATGTATTTGGACTTCTTGCGGCAATACTCTTTTTCCATGAGTCCGTTTCTGTGATGAAGTGGGTAGGAGTGAGCCTGATAATATTAGGCTGTTGCTTGATTGCCAAGTAGAAAAATAAGATGTAAAATGAAAAAGTTATTGTTAATTTTGGTGGTGTTCTGTATCACCACGACGACTGTTTCAGCACAAGCTGTCAGTGAAGCAAAGATAAGACAGCAGATAGAAGCTGCTGCAGCAAGTATGAAAACCATGCAATGTGATTTCGTTCAGACGAAGTTTCTCCGCATGTTGAATGATAAGATGGTGTCACGTGGTAAGATGTATTACCAGCAAAGTGATAAACTCCGTTGGGAGTACACCTCGCCTTATGCCTATGCTTTCGTACTGAATGGCTCACGTGTTCTGATCAGTAAGGGCAATCGCAATGATGTTATCAATGTCAATCAGAGTAAGTTTTTTAAGGAGATAGCACGCATAATGATGAACAGTGTTGTGGGAAAAGCCCTCAATGACAAACGTGATTTCAAAGTTAGTCTCTCTTCATCAGCAACCGAGTATGTCGCTACTCTCTATCCACAGCAGAAGCAGATGCAGCAGATGTTTCAGAAGATTATCCTTCATTTCAACCGTCAAAAGGCCATGGTTGCCAAGGTTGAACTTATAGAAAAGCGTGGCGATTGTACAGTTATTGAAATGACGAATGTAAAAGTAAATAGTCCTATTAATGCGAAAGTATTTACTGTTAATTAGTATTCTACTGCTTTCCCTCGCTTCTCTGACGGTACAAGCACAGGATAGTCTTATTGTTCAACAGGCTCCTTTGTCGGATAGTATAGGCTGTAAAACAAGGTATGCAACTACGATTGAACTGTCAAAAGGCTATCTCAGCGGTATTACTATCATGGTACGTGAGGCAGATGTTTATCATGGTGTCTTGTTCAATGAGTTTGGTATCACGGCATTAGAGTTCACTTATCAGCCTCAGACGAAGAAAGTAGAGTTGATAGAGGTCATTGCAATGCTTGATAAATGGTATATCCGTCGTGTACTAAAAAATGACTTACAGTATGTTATGGAGAACCTTATGAAGGGTAATCCAACCTATAAAGATGAGAAATATCACATCAGTTACAAGTTTTCAGTGATGAGTAATGATGAAAATGCCAGTATAGAGGAAGGAGAGAACGATGCAACTAAAGAATAATTTATATAAGATAATTCGCAAGGAAGAGGTAGATCGTGTTGTGAATTACACCATCGAGCTAAGCCCTTCTTGTGTTATCTATGCAGCCCATTTCCCAGGTGAACCTATTACTCCAGGTGTATGTATCGTTCAAATGGGCAAGGAACTTGTTGAAGAACAACTCTCTGAGCAGTGTTCTACACCCTGTAAGCTGATGATTACAAAGGTGAAGAACGTGAAGTTCCTTTCTGTAATCTCACCCGATGAAACATTACATCTCACGTATCAAGTGAAGAAATTGGTAACGTCAGAGGATGGAGCAAGTGTTGAAACACAGTTGATAGTACTTGCAGAAGAGAAGCTTATGGCAAAGATTTCCTTAGTATTGAGGACTGTATGATGAATGAGGAACTGAAGAAACAATTACGAAATAGAGGTATCTGTGTTATCATTCCCACCTATAACAATGACACAACGATAAAGACAGTAGTGGAGAAGAGTCTGCTCTACTGTGACGATGTCATTGTCGTTACAGATGGGTGTACAGACCGTACTACCGACATTTTAGATGCCATTGATGGTATAACGATAGTGTCCTATCCGCAGAATCGAGGGAAAGGATATGCTTTGAAGATGGGGTTCAGAAAGGCTTTAGAGATGGGTTTCTCCTATGCTATCACTCTTGATGGGGATGGACAACACTATCCAGAGGACATCCCACTCTTCTTGAAAGCCAATCAAGAGTACCCTCAATCCTTGATTATTGGTAGCCGACAGTTGGAAGGTGTCGACCGCTCCAAGGGTAGTTCCTTTGCTAATAAGTTCTCTAACTTCTGGTTTTATGTACAGACAGGAAGGGCATTACCTGACACCCAGACAGGTTATAGGCTCTATCCTCTGCACCGTTTGTGCGGACTGTCATTGCTCACTTCACGCTATGAAGCAGAGTTGGAACTGCTTGTCTTTGCCTCTTGGCATGGTGTCAAGCTTGTCCCAATACCCGTACAGGTTTATTATCCGCCACGCAATGAGCGTGTAAGTCACTTCCGTCCGGGAAAGGATTTTGCACGTATCAGTGTTCTGAACACCGTCCTTTGTTTCTTGGCAGTGGTCTATGGACTTCCCTTACGACTGTGGCGAACACTGATGACCTTTCTTCGTACAGCTTACTCCTTACTCTTTTTCCTCTTTTTCACGCTGGTTGTCTTCACTCCTTTCGTATGGATTTATACGAAAGTCGGTAAGATGACCGAACGTCGTCGTTACCGTTTGCATCAGCTTATCTATCATGCTTCACGCTTTGTGATGATTCATCATGGCATTCCTGGTACGAAATATGAGTATAAGGTGGCTGAAGGTATCGATTTCAACAAGCCCCGTATTATCATCTGTAACCATCAGTCGCATCTTGACTTGATGTGTCAGCTGGTTTTCACACCGAAGATTGTCTTCCTCACCAATGCTTGGGTATGGAACAATCCCTTCTATGGTTCACTCATTCGGAACGCAGAATATCTACCTGTTAGGGAGGGATTGGATGAGATAATGCCCCATTTACGTTCATTGATAGAGCGTGGCTACAGCATAGCCGTCTATCCTGAGGGAACAAGATCTAAGGATTGTCGTATCGGAAGGTTTCATCAAGGAGCGTTCTATATGGCGCGTGAGTTCGGCTTAGAGATCCTTCCCATGATCCTTTACGGACCTGGTAAGATTCTTCCAAAGACTGGTTGGCACCTCCATAAGGGTAAATTCTTCGTTGAAGTGGACAAGCCACTGACCCAAGAGGATCTCTCTGCCATGGGTGATCTGAAGCAACAGGCTTCCACAATGCGCAAGCGTTACAAAGAGAAGTATGAAGAAATAGCTAACAGAATGGAACAATGACACAACAGAAGAAGGTTATCATCATCGGAAGTGGCTTGGGTGGACTGTCCTGTGGGGCTATCCTTGCAAAGAATGGTTATGACGTTACTGTACTTGAACAGGGCGTTCAGGTGGGTGGTTGTCTGCAATGTTTCTCCCGCCGTGGTGCAAAGTTCGAGACAGGAATGCACTTCATAGGCAGTGCAGCACATGGTCAGACCCTTGATAAGCTCATGCGTTACTTGGAGATAGACAAGACTGTGACGCTCTCACAGCTTGATCCTCAAGGTTATGATGTCGTGGCATTGGGCGAGAAAAAGTATGCTTTTGCCAATGGCAGGGAGGCTTTTCTCAAGCAGATGACGGAGTATTTCCCTTCCCAGCATGACAATCTCGTTCGTTATTACGACCTTATTGAGGAGATTGCCAATGCCTCTTCACTCCATTCTCTTAAGTATGCAGACTCTGATTCGCCATTGAATATGGAGTATCAGCTGCGTTCTATCAATGCCGTCATAGAAGAAGTAATCACCGATCCCTTGTTGGCTAAGGTCCTTGTGGGCAACCTTCCGCTCTATGCAGCAGAGAAAGACAAGACGCCTTTTGCCACACATGCCTTCATAATGGACTTCTATAACCAGAGTGCTTTCCGTGTTAAAGGGGGTAGTGACAGTATTGCTACAGCCTTAATGGGTACCATTAACCGTTATGGAGGTGAGGTCCTGACCCGTAAGAAGGTGACCCGTATTATCTGTGATGACACACATGCCGTTGGAGTAGAGGTGAATGGAAAAGACACTTTGCCCTGTGACATCATCATATCTGATGCCCATCCGATGCGTACCTTGGAACTGTTAGACACGAAACTGATTCGTCCTGCCTTCCGCAAACGTATTAATCATATCCCACAAACCGTGGGTGGATTCTCTGTTTATCTACATTTCAAGGAAAAGACGGTCCCTTATCTCAACTATAATTATTATGGTTATCAAGGCGATACACCGTGGGATTGTGAACGGTATTCGCCTGAAAGCTGGCCAAAAGGCTTCCTCTACATGCACTTCTGTCCAGAAGGCGACACGCAATATGCTTCCACGGGCGTCATCCTTTCTTATATGCAGATGGCTGATGTGGAGCAATGGAAGGGCACAAAGGTCGGGAGGAGAGGACAAGACTATGAGGATTTCAAACGCGAAAAGGCTGAACGACTCATCGATGTATTGGAAGAACACTTCCCCAACATACGTACTCAGATACAGAATTACTATACCTCCACACCGCTGACCTATCTTGATTACACTGGGACGGAGGGTGGCTCAATGTATGGCAATGCTAAGGATATCAGTTTGGGCAGTGCTTGTCGTGTTCCACAACGTACGAAGGTCCCAAATCTTTACCTCACTGGTCAGAACATAAATTCCCATGGAATGTTAGGCGTTTTGGTGGGAACGATTGTCACTTGCAGTGAGTTGTTGACGGCAAAGACCATCTATGAACAGATAAAGGAGGCTAACGAATGAAGACAACTGTGATAATTGGTGGAGGACTGGGTGGACTCTTTGCGGGTGCTATCCTTTCTCGTGAGGGTTTTAAGGTCACCGTTTTGGAGAAAAACGACACTGCGGGCGGTGGACTTCAAAACTTTCGACGCTTTGGAATGAAGTTCGATACGGGTATGCATGTCATCGGTGGGATGCGCCCTGGAGGTAATATCTATCGTATCTGTGAGTATCTCGGCATTGCAGACAAGGTGCAGTTGCGTGACGTTGACGATGATTGTACGGACAGTCTCTACTTTGCTGAGGACCAGACAACCTATCATATAAAGAAAGGTAAGGAGGGTTTTGTTAGTTCTCTGGCTGAACATTTCCCTGAAGAACGGACAAATCTTGAAGCATACGTGGATGCTGTACACCGTCTGACGGATGAAACCGACCTCTTTTATCTGCGTCCTTCCAATGATGTCTTTCCTGTTCATTCGGAGGAATTCAACCTTGCTGCTGATGCTTTCATAGCGAAATACATTCAGAACCCTAAGCTTCGCAATGTCGTTGCATACATGAATCCACTCTATGGGGGCATGGCTGACGCAACACCTGCTTATGTTCATGCTATTGTGAGTGTGCTTTACATGCAGGGAGCGAGCCGCTTTGTGGGGGGGAGCGACCGCTTTGCACAGCTGTTAGTGTCTGTTATTGAGTCGGCGGGAGGCGAGGTCAGATGTAACGAGGGTGCAGAATGGGTGGAAGTAAACGACCGTCACGTTGACTATGTACGGTCTACGAAGGGGCACGAGTACCGTGCTGACCATTATATCTCAGCCATCCACCCCTGTACTTTACTTCCTTTGCTGTCTGAAAAAGCGTTCCCCAAGGCTTATCGGACCAGGCTTAACGACATCCCGAATGCCTATTCAGCCTTCTCGGTATATGTGAAGTTCAAGCCAGAGACGTTCCCTTACATCAATCATTCTGAGTATTACATGACCCGATATGATAAGGTGTGGCACTTTGGTGAGCACCATGACACATGGCCGTTGGGCTTTCTTTTCATGACACCTCCTGAAGACAACCAAGGAAAATATGCTGATAAGGCGATTATTACAGCACCAATGATATTTGATGAGGTGGAGAAATGGGCGCAGACCACCGTCGGCAGAAGAGGAAAAGACTATGAGTTGTGGAAGAAAGAGCAGGCGCAGAAACTCCTTGAACGCATAGAAGAGATTCATCCGGGCTTCAATGCTTGTGTGGATAAGGTCAATACGGCATCTCCACTCACCATTCGTGACTATTACGGAGCCAAGGAAGGGACGATGTGTGGCTTCAGTAAGGACTATAAGAACACTGTTCTGTCACAGTTACCAGTAGTGACAAAGGTTGATAACCTGCTGCTTACGGGACAGTATAACAACCTTCCTGGTTTCTGCGGTGTGCCCCTTACGGCAATAAATACCGTTGAGGCGATATTGGGAAGGAACTATGTGATAAGACGACTCAACCCCGATCACGACCAGTCTTAATCCGAACTCTAACCCGTTTCACCCCTAACCGCTCTCCGATAGGACAGGGACGTAGACACTGGGATGCGCCAAACAGGGTGTATGTGGGAGGAGATCAGGATGGATAGGACGACTAAGTGGGATGGATGAGATACATCAAGTCGGTTGGATATTAGTGTTGATTAAGTTGGAGAAGATTAACCAATAACTTGTCAACTCATCTACCTATCAACTCGTCAACTCCACAAAACAAAGTTAGAAATGAAGAAGTATTATATGCTTATCGTAGTGGCATTGCTCTTCTCTCTCTGCACTTTTGCACAGAAGGAGAAGCCACAGCGGATCAATATATGGCAAGGAACGGCGGTTGGAAAGACTGTTATGATGACGCCATACTTGGCAAAAGGCAAGGGAAACGTTGCCGTTATTGTTTGTTCAGGCGGTAGTTATCTGTGGCATGACATGGGTGCTGAGGGTAAGGATGTGGGCGAGTGGCTGCAACGCAATGGTATCTCGGCTTTCGTTCTGCACTATCGGACGGCAGGAGTAGGGGCTTTCATGACTCCTTATCGGTATGTCTTCCGTGGCAATCGATATCCTGATGCACTCAATGACTTGCAACGTGCGATGCAATATGTCAAGGCACATGCCGAGGAAATGGGCATTGATGCCTTGCATGTGGCAGCTATGGGCTTTTCAGCGGGTGGTCATCTGGTGATGTCGGCAGCTGAGTTGTTACCCCGAGAGCAGCGCCCGTGGTTTGTCGTTCCTGTCTATCCCGTCGTCACAATGGTTGAACCTTGTGTCCATAAGCGTTCCCGTCGTGCCCTGTTGGGCGAC
The DNA here is from genome assembly GCF_003043935.1 of Prevotella sp. oral taxon 313. Classification (NCBI taxonomy): domain Bacteria; kingdom Pseudomonadati; phylum Bacteroidota; class Bacteroidia; order Bacteroidales; family Prevotellaceae; genus Prevotella; species Prevotella sp. oral taxon 313. The sequence continues at coordinate 23,458 of NZ_PYXE01000001.1, read as the reverse complement.
AGTCGGTTGCGCAATAAGCAGTTGCGTGATTCACTATCCTTGGAGCGTCATGTGCCGAAAGATTGTCCGCCAGTGTTCTTAGTCAACTGTAAAGACGACCCCATCGTGCACTATCACAATTCAGAACTGCTCGATTCGGCACTCACCCGACAGCATGTGCCCCATCGTTACATACAGTATAAGACGGGTGGACACGGTTTTGGAGCTTCCAACCATAAGGGAACGGCAGAATGCCGACAGTGGAAAGAGGCGTTCATAACGTGGTTTCGCAGACTCGAGAAGCATCGTTGACAGTGTCATCTGCCGTGATATAAGAAATTACAATGCCTTTGTAATAAGATTACAGACGCCTTGTAATAGTATTACAGACGTCTTGTAGAAGTATTACAAACGGCTTGTGATTTTCCGAAAAGACCGAGAACGCATTGCAAAAGACGTGATAAGGACAGCTACAAAGGCGCAGAACAGATAGTTCCATACGTATGGGACACATAAGAAAGACAACCTTTTAAAGAACAATTAAAGATATATACAGCAATGGAGAAGACACAGTTTGATGACATCCGACCGTACAATGCAGAGGAGATTCCGGCTGCTATGGTGCGCATAGCTAATAGTTCTTCCTTCCCACTCCTTGCCTCTTACGTCTATCCGGACGAACCTTTAGAGGCTGTTCGCAAGCGTATTGCAGGCTACAAGACTGTTCGTGACTTCCAAACGGAGACAATGCGCATTGTCAATGAGCGGGTTATAGAGCACAGTATTAAGGAGTTCACGTGTTCGGGAATTGACAAACTGAGCAGGGAGAGGCACTATCTCTTCGTTTCTAACCATCGTGACATCATGTTAGACTCCAGTTTGCTGCAGTATTACTTTGTTACGCAGAACTTTGAAACAACTGAAATAACCTTCGGAGCCAACCTGATGATTAATCAATTAGTGATAGATATCGGCAAATGTAACAAGATGTTCAAGGTAGAACGGCCTGGAAACAACATCAAAGATTTCTATCGTAGCTCCCGACATCTGTCTGATTATATTCGTTATGTCATCACTGAGAAAGGAGAATCGGCATGGATTGCCCAGCGAAACGGTAGGACGAAGGATGGTAACGACGTCACTGATCAGGGTATTATCAAGATGTTCTGCATGTCATGTGCCGAAGATAAGATCAAAGCCATCGATGATTTGCACATCGTGCCTATTGCTGTGTCTTACGAGTGGGAGCCTTGTGACGTGCTTAAGACGCTCGAACTCTATGAATCACAGTTCTCTAAATATACCAAAAAGCCTGGGGAAGACCTCAATAGCATCCTCACGGGTATCGTACAAGAGAAGGGACGCGTGCACTTTGAACTATGTGAACCCCTCTCTTATGCCGAACTTTCAAAGTTTGATGGACTGACAAATAACGATTATCATAAGCAGGTGGCACGCCTGATAGACCGTCGTATCCGTGCTGCTTATAGGCTTTATCCAAACAATTACATAGCCTATGACCTGCGATATGGTACAACAAAGTACAAACACTGCTACACCGTGGCAGAGAAAGAAGCGTTTCTTAAACGCCTGCAGACGCTGGAACAGTATGACACCTGCGACGTTGACAAGCTCAAAGACATATTCCTGGGGATTTATTCGAACCCGGTAAACAATAAATAAGGATGACAGAAACAATACTGAAGCTATATGATTATCTGCGACAACACCGCCTTGTGGGTTTGGTTTCGTTCGTCGTTGTGACGCTGTTGCTGACTGTTTCAGTGCTACGGTTGGGTTATAAGGAGGATATTGCCGACTTTCTACCCGTGGATAGCAACCATCATAATGCGCTGAAGGTGTATCAGGACATATCAGGAGCAAATAAAATCTTTGCTGTTTTTCAGTATCGAGACACGACAAAGAGGGATGCTGACGCCATGGTAACGGCTGTTGACGCCTTTGTTGATGAGGTTCAACGGGCTGATACGGCGCATATCGTGCAGAACATGACGTCACAAGTGGACTTGGAGAAGATGACTTCCGTGACGAACTTCGTCTATCAGAACATCCCATACTTCCTTACTGAGCATGATTATGCCCGTATGGACAGTGCTCTTCGTAGTCCTGGATACGTTGAAAAGCAGCTTCAGCAAGACAAGCAGATGCTGATGTTTCCTGCTGGTGACATCCTTTCGGACAACATACAACGTGACCCACTGAACCTCTTTACGCCTGTTGTGCAGAAACTTCAGCGTTCGGACACAGGTTTGAAGTATGAACTTTATGACGGACACATCTTCTCTCCAGATATGCAACGTGCCATTGTGATGATTGATTCACCCTATGGTGCAAGCGAAACGGAGAACAATACGCAGCTGATTAACATGCTGCAGGGGTGTGGAAAACGGGCACTGGCACATGCAAAGAACCTTGATGTACACATTATTGGCGGTCCGGTGATAGCTGTTGGGAATGCTTCCCAGATAAAATCGGACAGTATCCTCTCGGTAATCATTGCCGTAACGCTTATTATGGCACTGTTGTTGTTCACGTTACGCAGTGTCCGAAACATTTCACTCATCGTCCTTTCCATTGCTTGGGGATGGCTCTTCGCCATGGGAGGGTTGGCTTTGTTCCATGACAGTGTGTCTATAATCGTCATCGGAATCAGCTCTGTTATACTCGGTATAGCCGTCAATTATCCGCTACACTTCATTGCTCACCTCAGTCATACACCTGATAAGAAACGTGCTTTGCGTGAGATTGTCATGCCGTTGTTGGTGGGTAACGTCACAACCGTTGGTGCTTTCCTTGCCCTTGTACCGTTACAGTCGGTGGCATTAAGGGACTTAGGCCTCTTCAGCTCCTTCCTTTTGGTGGGTACCATCGTCTTTGTTCTGGTCTATCTGCCGCATATCACGAAGGAAACAAAGGAGGTTAAGCACACTTTCCTCGACCGTTTGAGTGATATCTCATTGGAGAATAAGCCCGTATTCGTGGCTATTGTCATCGTTCTGACGCTGATTTTCGGCTATTTCAGCTTCCAAACACGGTTTGATGCTAACATGTCTAACATCAATTACATGACCGATGAGCAGAAAGAAGATATGGCTTATTTTCAGAAAATGATGACAGTGAACGGTGGATATCAGAAGGTTTACGCCGTAACAAGTGACTCCACAATGGACGGAGCATTGGAGAAGAGCCAGCGTTTGCAGCCCTCTTTGGACCGATTGGTACGTGAGAAAGCGGTGCATGACTACTCTTCTTGTAGTCAGTTTGTCGTGTCGATGGCTGAACAGAAGCGCCGTTTGGCGCTGTGGGAGAGCTTTATTGAACGCCACAAGACCGAACTGACGACGGCACTTCGGGCTGCCATGCAGGCGGAAGGCTTTGCTCCTGACAGCTTCAACGACTACTATTCACTGCTCAGCAAGCGTTATCAGCCACAGCAACCAGCTTATTTTGCTCCGCTGACAACGACCCTTTTCGCTGGAAACATCAGTATTGACAAGGCGGAAGGACGGTATAACATCGTCAATGTGCTCTCTGTTAAGGACAAAGATATGCCACAAGTGAAGGCGAAACTGGCTGATAAGGACTGTTTTAGCTTTGATATTACGAGCATGAACAGTGCCATTGCTAATCATCTTTCCAGTGATTTCAATTACATTGGCTTTGCTTGTGGACTGATAGTGTTCCTCTTCTTGTGGCTATCCTTTGGTAATCTGGAATTAGCTTTGCTCTCTTTTGTACCTATGGCAGTGAGCTGGTTGTGGATATTAGGCATCATGTCACTGTGCGGAATGCAGTTTAATATTGTCAATATCATCCTTGCCACGTTCATATTTGGGCAGGGTGACGACTATACGATCTTCATGACTGAAGGGTCAATGTACGAGTATGCCTATCGAAGAAAGATGCTTGCATCGTATAAACACTCGATAATTATCTCGGCATTGATAATGTTTATCGGTATTGGAACGCTCATCATAGCACGTCATCCAGCACTCCATTCACTGGCAGAGGTGACCATTGCGGGTATGTTCTCGGTTGTTTTAATGGCTTATATCTTCCCTCCACTGATCTTCAACGTCCTTGTTAAGACACGAGGAGCCTACAGACGCCGACCGCTAAGACTGAAGAATCTTGCCGTGATGGGCTATTGTGCCGCTGTCTTCTTTAGTCAGCTGATAACGGTTTATGTGTTGGGATTTATCCTCTTTGGGCTTTTGCCGCAGTCGGAGAAGCGTCGACTATGGTTCAGAAGATACCAACAGCGGCTGTTCTTGTTTGACTTACGCCATATTCCAGGCGTCAGATTCCGTGTTGAAGGGATAACAAAGGAGACCTTCGGTACGGCTTCCATCATCGTTTGTAACCATCAGTCCATGCTCGACTCGGCTGTCTTCATGGCGTTAAGTCCGAAGACTATCCTCGTCTCTAACAGTAAAGTGAGTCGTAATAGGGTCATCCGAAAGATCTATCAGTGGAACGGTTTCATTACGTTAGACGATAAAAGCGCTATCAATGATGAGCTTGTAAGAGACTACATAGCCCACGGTTACAGTTTGGTGGTGTTCCCTGAGGGTAAACGTAACGACCGTTCAACCATCAGTAGGTTTCATAAAGGGGCATTCCTATTCGCAGAACGTTACGGACTTGACATCCAACCGTTCATCATTCATGGGCTTAACGTGGTTCTACCACGCAATAGTTTCCAGGTTTTCACGGGCTCTATCACGGTGAAAGGCTATGAACGGGTGCGCCAGGATGGGCATACCACTTATTCAGAGATGACCTCTCGTGTGCATGCTTTCTATAAAAAGGAGTATGAACGACTGGCACGTGAGATTGAAACGGCAGCCTATTTCGCCCCACTTGTTGAGGATCGGTATTGCTATAAGGGTGTGGAAATCTATCGTTCGGTGCATAAGAACATCAAGCGAAACAACTGTTTCACACGTTGGATAGACACTTCCGAGAGCTCTTCTGCCGTTTTGATAAAGAACAACGACCATGGTGAGTTTGCACTTCTCTATGCTTTGGTGCATCCATCAGTGCTTGTCACGGTGCTGGAAGAGGATGAAAGCAAACGTGCTCTGCTCACTTATTGTGCCAAGGGGATAGCCGATAACCTTCAAGTAATGGACCATGTGGACATGAAAGAGGCAGAGGAAGCAGGAATAAAGATTATAAGTTTATGATAAAACGCAGGTGATATGAAACAGATTTTATGTACATTCATCCTTTCATTTGCCGCCCTTGTGACGTCAGCACAGACGGTTTCAAATAAACGTATGCCGTTTGTGGACGGTGATAGGACGGTTACTTTCCGTTACGTTAACAAGCAAGTGAAGCATGTAACGATAGAAGGTTCGTTTCCAAAGTCTATGTCTATGGTGGGGAAGGACGGTGCATGGGTTTATCGGACAGCACCTCTCCCGTCGGAGATGTACACCTATCGTTTTGCAATAGGTGGTAAGAAGAAGGTTACAGACCCACTGAACCCGAACGTGGTATGCGACATTGACGACTCGTTGAGTTACTTTGTTGTGGGGGGATACCCTGGTTCTTTCTACATGGATAACAATGTTCCGCATGGTACGGTGCAGCAGTTGTGGTATCATTCGGAGTTCGACAAGAATATGAAACAGCGCCGCCTGTCGGTGTATCTGCCTGCTGAATATAATAAGAACCCACAGAAACGTTATCCGGTTCTGTATCTTCTGCATGGTACAGGAGGTGATGAACTGGCGTGGTTGGGCATGGGCAGACTGGCACAAATCATGGATAACATGATTGCTCAACACAAGACTGTGCCGATGATTGTCGTCATGCCGAATGGAATAGCCGAACAGGATGCTGCTCCGGGGCACAGTCCTTACATGAAAACAAAGGCTTTGCACGTGAATGTCTCCTCATGGTTGGGACGTACAGAACGGGCTTTCCCAGTGGAGGTGATACCCTTTATTGAGCACCAGTTCCGTACTTTGAACGATAAAAAGCACCGAGCAATAGCCGGACTGTCAATGGGCGGATTACACACAATAGCTATTACGGCGAACAATCCCGACCTTTTCGATTACGTGGGGCTCTTCTCTCCGCAGTCTGTGAGCTTCCTTACCGATGGAAACATCAAGTCGTTGAATAAAGTCACACGTGGATTGGATAAGTTTATGGCTAAAATGCCGTCGCTGTGGCAGCAGGGATACGACGAGAAACGGCCTCTTCTGACGGATGTTGACATGTATAAGGACCTCGACAAGAAGCTGCAACGGGAGTTTCAGAACCCTCCTGCACTTTATTATATAGCTATTGGTAAGAGTGACCCATTGAAGCCCTTTGTTGATAAATACCGTTCAAGACTCTCGAGAATGGGCTGTATCTATATGTATAATGAGACTTCTGGCGGTCATACATGGGAGAACTGGCGCCGTTACTTACTAAACTTTCTCCCTCGATTATTCACGAATAAATAAGTAAAAGATATGAAAGAAGAGATTCGTAAGAGATTAGAAGAGGTGTTGCCAATCGTAGATTTCGATTCAGATTTCCTTTTTCAAGAACTTGATTCGCTTGGAATTACGACGATTCTGATGACACTTTCGGATATGTATGGTATTGAATTAGACCGTAAAGACGTGACACCAAAGAACTTCAAGTCGCTTGATAGTCTGGTGGAACTTGTAAAAACAAAACTCAGCGAGAATGCAAATTGAGGATAAACTACGGCAGTACGCTGAACAGCAACCCCATAAGACGGCACTTATCTGTGGTGATGTGGCCTACACCTATGGGCAACTGTGGCAGGATGTGACGGCGAAAATGGATGCTATGGGGGATGTGAAGGGACGATTGGTGCCCCTCATTGCTACGTCAACAGCCGACTTTCTCATTACATATTTTGCTGTTCATGTGGCTGGAGCAGTGGCTGTTCCGTTGCATAAGGACCTTCCGAAGAGTAAGCTGGACGAATATTCAGCACGTCTTTCACGAAGTTCTGCACCTGAAGGGGTGGCAGATATCCTTTTTACTACGGGTACTACGGGCAATGCCAAGGCGGTGATGATCAGTCATCAAACGATATGGGCGAACGCCGAGAACCTTGTTTTCTCACAGGGGTTTAGCTCTGATGTGACGTTTATCATCAATGGTCCGCTAAATCATATCGGTAGTTTGTCGAAGGTTTATCCAACGATTTATGTCGGAGGGACCATCCATATCATCGACGGAATGAAGGATATCAAAGCTTTCTTCGATGTTATAGACCGTACGGAGGGGAAGATTGCAACGTTTCTTGTACCTGCTGCCATCCGAATGCTCGTCACGCTGTGGGCTAAGGAGCTACAGAAGGTTGCTCAGAAGGTGGACTTTATTGAGACGGGAGCGGCTCCAATGGCTGCCTCGGATATGCGGAAATTCTGTGAGTTGCTACCTATGAGTAGACTGTTTAATACTTATGCTTCGACGGAAACGGGTATTATCGCTACGTATAACTTCAACGATGGTGAGTGTCTTGCTGGTTGTGTGGGACGGGCTATGCGCCATGCTCAGTTTTTCATTACGCCTGATGGGCACGTTGCCTGCAAGGGATTGACGCTGATGACGGGCTATTGGGAGGACGAAGAGGCTACGTGGCGTGTGCTGCAAGACGGTGTTGTGACGACAGCCGACTTGGGTTTCGTTGATGATGAAGGGCGTTTGCGCCTGCAGGGTAGGGGGGATGATACCATCAACGTGGGTGGATATAAGGTGGCGCCGTCTGAAGTGGAGGATGTGGCATTGGCTTTTCATGGCGTGAAAGACTGTATCTGCGTTCCTGCTGAGCACCCTGTGATGGGTACGGTGGTGAAGTTGATTGTCGTACCACATACTAATTACGATAAGAAACAGTTGATTCTGTTCCTTAAAGAGAAACTTGAAGCCTATAAAGTGCCACTCCTCTATGAAGAGTCCACTGCTATCCGTCGTACGTTCAATGGCAAAATTGATCGTAAGTCATACGTTATTACATCAAAAAATACTTGATGCTTTCTGGCATTTCAGTCTTTTCCATTGCCACAATGTTAGCAAAACTGTATTATGAAATCTTGTGTTTGTAAGTTCTTTTGTCGCTCTTTTCGTATGAATAAAACCGTATCGCTGGGTTTATCTCTTAGAGCGTGTGGAATCTAATAGGTCTTTTGATTTGTGATGAAAAACTACAACAAAAGAACACAAGTTTGTTCTTATATCAAGAAGGAAGAAACTGCAGGAATTGATTTCATAACTATTTATAAATCAGATGTTTGTATTTATGAAGAGAAAAGGGCCTTGTCAAGACACAAGAAGGACATCTTCAAGGTCCAAGAGGGGCGTGTTCTTGGATGCAGAAGGGCGTCTTCTTAAAGCTTAATGGGCATGTGTTAGTTGTAAGCAAGACGAAAATAGTTTACATATTGATTATTCATGGGTTATAGAGGGACTGTCCTTTAAATGTGCAGATAATTTTCATGAAGTCTATATAAATAAGCTGATGTTATGTATCTTTACGCAAGTTCAACATAGAACTGCAATCTCAAGTGCTGATGCAGTTTAATAATCTATACCTGAAAACACTGAGGGACTTGGGGGAGAGCAGCCCCTGTGAGTGGAAAATCAATGAGCAATGCATAAAAAAAGGAGACCTCTGTCTCCCAAAGATTAATTAATTTTGCATTGCAATGTACAAACAATTAACCTCGGAGCAAAGGTACACAATTTCTGTGCTACTCCAAAATAGAACGAAACAAAAAGAGATTACCAAGGCAATAAATGTAAGTACAAGTACAGTGTCTAGCGAGATAAGACGTAATAGTGGAGTCAGAAGACACTATAATTGGGAAACTGCTCAAGCAAATGCAGTACAAACAAGGCGCAGAAAGCCAGGCAATCGTTCAGTTGACAAGGATGTCATAGAAGAAGCGAAACGCCTTCTTGTTACCGAGCAATGGTCTCCAGAACAAATATCTGGTGTATTGGCTAAGGACGGCAAATATATTATGTTGTTTATGAGAAAACTTAAAAAGGGGAAAATGCCAAAGAACTGGTACGGACTGTAATACACTTACTATCTACATTCAAAGAGCATGTCAAGTCTATTACAACTGACAATGGTACAGAATTCGCTTGTCATGAAATGATAGCCAAAAGCCTTGGTGCTACCATCTATTTTGCTGACCCATACGCTTCGTGGCAGAAAGGGGCTATAGAAAATGCTAACGGACTGATTAGGTAATATGTACCCAAAACAGATACGTTTGTACATGTCAGCCATCAACAAGTCACAAAATATTCTAAGAAAATAAACATGAGACCAAGAAAGAAATTAGAATTTAAACACTACATGAGTGCTTTTACGAACTAATTAAGTAAATTTGTACTTGCTTGTTGAATTCACGTTTTAAAGTTTTACTAAAAGTAATGTCTTAACAGCTTTAGGAATGGTATTTTTAAAGGACATGTTAGCTGCAGTAGAGAATCCCTTGCTAAAAAATGCCATCAAAGAGTATATGAGTTGTTTAGAAGAAGAGAATAAAGCAAGAGCTAAAATATTAGAGTATGAAGAAGACATATAATAGAATAAATAAAGGATGCACAACACTGTTCTTGCTATTATTTGCGCTTACAATAGGTCTTATTACGTATGAAGTGAGTAATGCAAGGTTAGTTTATGTTGACTTAAATAAAGATGGGAAATTAACAATGAGTTCTGTACAAGGTGCAAGAGGTACAGCTATTACTCTACGCCGAATAAGAGTCAGCAATCTTTATGATGTGAAAACGAAAAGATGTATAGAGAAAGCCTCTTTCCTCTATAATTGGGCTCCTATAATAGGGTTACAACGTAGATTCTTTTTAGATAAGGAGAAAATTAAGAATAGTGATAAAATCTATTTTTATTTGTATGAAGGCGAATTCTTGCTACCTGATGCGTGTTTTGGATTAATGGCAGACAAGGAACCATCAAAAGCTTATTTCTATACAGATATTGTTAGATTCTCTATCTCTTACTTTTTTCTTTTATTTGCATTCTCGACTATACTATTTGAATGGATTGAGAAAAAATATCTTGATAAGAAATTGTCTATAGACCAATGGCTTGGTAAACTTTTACTCTTCTGGTTCATCCTTTTCATTGTATATTAAAATGTTTTCAAAGAGTATATGGACTGTTTAGAAGAAGAGAAGCAAGCAAGAACTTAATGACAGAGTGGAAGATATATAATACCTCAATTCCGCAGCATTATTCTTTGCGATCTACTTTTATATATTGACGTGACATTTTGGTATTTATCCATTGATTTGGGACTTTTCTGGGGTTCTTGGTTCTTGCATAGGCATGAAATCCCCCACCCAAACCAATGGGGAATATGAAAACCACAAAGAAAAACTGTTTATTCAAGGAAGACTTCAGAGTAGTAGGTTTTATTTGTATATAGGTTCAGAACGTCCTGCCTTCCCGTTCGCACCCATTTTGCCGGCACGCTGACAAAATGCAGGATAAAGGCTTTCAGTCTGCTTGTCTTCTTCAGCGGCTTGACCTTTTCGCTGATATGACGGACGAGATAGAGATAGAAGTTCTTCGGCATGGCGGTAACCATCATGAAAACCATATTCTCAGCCATAAAGGAAAATGGAAGATGTCACCAGCCGAAGTCATTGTTCTGTATGTCGAAGTTCTTTTCACTTGCCCCACGCTCATTATAAAACGTAATGATATCCTTCTCGGTAGATACCCAGTCATTGGTGAGGATACAGCGGTATGTGTATATTACTCCGAACATATCCGTCCGTTGCTTGCCATCCTTGTCTTTCAAAGGACTACGCTGTACGACAAGTCTGTATGACTTTCCTTCTATCAAGCTGTCCATGCTGATGGATGTGACATCGCATTTCTCATAGCCAATCTCAACGTTTTTCCATTCCTTCAACTGTTGGAAATTCTCGTAGCGACTGCCGCAGTTGGCAGCACGAATGTAGAACGTGTTGCAGCGCTGCTCTACGGTTTGTATGATTTCCTTTGAGAACGACCCGCAGTCGGCACGGAAACGCTCTATCACGACACCAAGCTCGGAGGTCACACGGTCCATAATGCGACGGAGCGTGTCCTCCTGATGGAATTTCACATTGGTATTTCCGTCACAGTTCTCACCTCCGACTATGATGCCCCCGATGGAAGCCCAACCAGGGAAATAGCCATGGTCCTGCTTGTAGGAATACCTTGCATCGAACTTGTGGGCTGGAACGAACTGGTGGTCAAAGTCCAGGTCAACATGGCTGCCCGCCTTTATAAGCCCCATTCTCCGTATCATCCGTAATAGTAAGGTGTTCAGCTTCTCTGCAGTGTTGAAACTATACGACTTGCCGGAGGTTTCGCACTTGTAGATAATGTTCCCTTCCGCAAGCTCCTTCAGTCCGCGCCCCACAGTGTCGGCACCGGGTAACAGCGTATCAGGTTTCTGCCTGAACTGCCCTATAAGCGCATTGATGTCCTCAAGGCAATCTCCACCACAAAGGTAGCTGAAGAAGAGAGAGCCCAGGATGCTTCCATGGCTGAATGCCTTGCCGCTACTTCCACGTTTGCCCAATATAGATTCGGTAAGTTTTCAAAGCCCAACTTTGAGAAAACGTCCATAATGTGATAAATTCCTCCGAAAGAAGTGATATTCTCGTTTATAATTGCTACCTTTGTCATGTCAGATTTTTGCTTACTTGTTATGTTTACAGCACCAAGATAGGTGAAATTTCTGACATATCCAAGTGTTTTGAGAACTTTGTTTCTCAGGCACTTGGAGTTCTTACAAGAATTTATGCTGCGGAATTAAGGGAATTGAAGAATTATACTAAAGATAATATTGTTTATGACAACATATAATAAGCTTAGAGTTGGCGAGACTATTTGCGTAAGAATTACCAGCATCAAGCAAGAGCTTGGAGCGTTTGCAAGGATGCCCAATGGCGTTGACGGATTGATTAAGCTTCATGATATAGCCTGGTCTAATGAGTCCGTTGTTCTTTCTAAATTATCTGTAGGTGACTATCTTAATGTTAAAGTCATTAATCCGGCAAAACGAAAAGTAGGTGCGTTGTAAAACGAAAAGTGATATTTTGATGCAAAACGAAAAGTAACAATTCTCAACACGCACACAATAGTAAAAAGGTGGCAAATTCTTGCAAGACTTGGATAATTCTGCAAGATTTTGCCACCTTTTAGATTATACGTTGAGTTCAAACTTTATATCTTCATTACCATTAACAGATACCTAATTTCCCCTTTCTTGTTACACTGCTGTTTTCCAGAATGAATAATCCGGTCTAAAATCTTGTAGTATTTATTCATCGTTTTATCAGTATTTGAATAGTATTTAACCAGCATTCTTATACAGCATCATATCTGTATAGGTTGAGTTATAATTCATGCGAGCATTGAATTCCACCTTAGTACACTTCTCAAATGGATTACCGATATGCTTATTTCGACCTATCCAGTCACAGAGTTCAAGTATAGACGACTTATTGCTTGTGAAGTAAACAAATGAATGTCCAGCAAGAACCGACAGTACATCGAGGTAATCTGCAAGTTTCCAATACATCTTATAAGTACCAACTTCGGTACTGAGGTAAGGAGGGTCAACCAAAAATACAACATTTGGAGTATCCTTATACTGATTAAAGACTTGTTTATAGTCTGCTGAAACAATTGTTAAACCATCCAAATAGCCTTCACAAAGCGGATAATCAGTAGAGCGAATATTGTTATACAACGTCTCCTTGTTCATGTCGTCAATATTCAGACAATACTTCATCGAAAATAAGAGAGAAGACGATATCGTGATGAAGTCCAAATAACCATAACGATCTTGATGTTTAATTAAGCACTCAAAAATTCGTTTACGTGCTTCTCCAACGATAGGCTTATGCTTAGGCAGCTCACGAACTATCTTTCTAAGTTCTGAGAGTAATTCATTAGTCTGTGACACGTGTTCCAGACGTAGCCTATATCCATCAAAATCATTATACACGACTTTAGAATGTGGTTTCTCGGACTTTGCAATATGCGACAACAAGCCACTGCCTCCGAATAAATCAACAAATGTTGTTCCGTCTGGGAACTGTTCTAACACCTTCTTAAATTCTTTTGCAAACATCCGCTTTTGTCCAACGAATGGAAGCGGAGCTGAATAATATTTTTTCTTCATAATGATGCAAAGGTCGTGAGTTTTTCTTTCACAAGCATAAACGTATATACTGATTACACTGCAAACAAATTGCAGTCAGTTTGGAATCGCTTGATAAGTCCATATACTTTACGTTCACTAATAGCGTATTTCTCTGCAAGAACTGCCACTATGTAAGACACTTTTTCATGATTTTCCAACATGTGTCTATATTCTGTATATAAATTTATATATTTTGCGTCATCCAATCTAACTCCAGCAATATGGAGGTTTCTTAATAGTTCCCTGTTAATTTTTACAATCTCAATTATCTTCATATCTAATAAATTTCGTAAATTTGCAAAGCCAATCACTTTTATTTTACAATAAAACGCCACAAGAGCGAGCGAGGATATTTGCCCCCGATCGCGCTCTTGTGGCGTACATTGTTAAAAGTGATTGGCGTTGCTTATTAACAGGCTGGGGGCTTTTTACCCCCTATTTCAGCACAATAAAAGTTGATTATAACATAATATTTTCTTTTCTGACAGAACTGACTTGACTCACCAACAGAGGCGTTAAAATTAAACCCAGCTCTGCCATATTCACTTTCTTATATATAAAATTCATTAAGCATATGTGTATTAGGCATCTTGCACTGATATATCATGAATCAATATAGGCTGATTACCCTCTGTGGCTCTCTGAATTGTCAACGTGTGATTCCCCTTTTGCAAGTCAAATTCACAATAGACCTCTGTCCAGCCCGACCACACCAATTTCTTCTGAATCGCCCCATCAACTATTACATAGATGTACGCATAGTCGTATCCATTAGGCTCAAGCCCAATATGTCCCGAGGTAACATAGTCTTCATATTCCGCTCCAGAATACCTTGTGGTGGCGAATTTGAAAAAATTCTGTGCCGCTATCCTTATAGCTATCCTGTTAGATTTGCTTGCAAAATTCTTTTTTATTGCACTTGTCATAGAAGATAGTGCGACAAGTTTTCCTGAACTATTACAATTACTCTTCAAGAAAAGGTTCACAGGAGGGGTTATGATTGCCGCCCCTCCGCTTAGTATTACATCTTCAACAGAAGTATCTTGAAGACATTCATCTCCGTGTAATCTTTGATGATAATTAAAGACTCCTTCCGATTTCTGCCTTCCTGTGTATTGACATCTTGGATTGCTGACCTTGTAACTTTCATCAGCATACAATAACAGTGTTATCTTGCCGTCGCAAAGAAGCCCCTTTGCGTTGTCTATCTTTATGTTAACTATTCCGTCAACATAACTACTCTCTATCTCTACATACTTGTGATAGATATTGGAATGAGCTTCATCATTGTACTTCAAGGTATAAGCGTTAATTTTCTTATCGCTTTCAAAAGTAATATTACAACTATACACAGCATCAGCATTAACAACGAACTGGATAAGGGAGTATCCGACGCAATCTATTGTCCCTCCAGACAACAGTTTGCCCGACTCTGATCTTTCACTCGCACTTTCGGAATAGGTCACAGAAGTATCATACCTGCCGTCTCGCTGGTCTAAGTTATCAGCTGAGTTAAATGTCATAGCACGTCCAAGTAATGCAATGTTTGCCTGCTGACCTGCTTGACAAGACTTCCATAGTAAAGCACGCTGCTCATTCGTGGAAAAAGCTAAATCGTCTATTTTTGAGACATTAATGTTAGGGCGAACACGGAACATCTTGATACTTCTACGCACAGGCAATGCTTCGATAAACTCTTGCATAGCTGCGTAACACGAACTTAATCTCCATCCTGCGTGACTTGATAGTTTTAACCCAGCATACCCAGTAGATAATCTTGAAGACATAGCAGCTATTGGCTCGGCAGTAGGAATATTGTATAAGTTTCCAAAATTCTTATTGAGGTCGGTATGTCTATTCGCCCCCCATTCTTCTTCACCCAGTATAAGGGTCACATTTTTTGCACTTGAAAAAGATAATGCTTTTTCGAGTTCCTTAAATCCTTCCATACCTGTCGAACTACCATTAGCACTATTCATCAGTAGTAGATACTTATAGTTAATAACAGATAACGAACTGTTTGACATGTTCATCAGCTCACCCTTGAATAGTGCATTGATATTAATGGTGCGACTCTGAGCTGGTCTGCCGTCGTTGACAATAAGAATATCAACCAAGTCGTTCATTTTCGACAACCATCCAAACCCTATAGGAGATGCGATGCTCGCAGTTAGTGAAGAACCTTCTACTAAAAGCGCATCAACATTATTTATGTTCACTTCGTCACAGTAAACATCTGCTGGTCTGATATTGTTTTCTACGTACTCATTCAGCGTATATGTTCTGTATGAAGAAACGATGGCGCTTCCTTTTTTCCACCCAAAGCAAAAGCGAGCAAACTTTGCATTTGCAGGTATTTTGATTTCTTCTGCATTCAATGAACGCGTTACGTTTCCAACAAATGATTTTTCCTCATCGTAGAATGCAACAATAGAAGCACCTACGCCAGAGGACGTGACGACAATTTTTGTAACATTACTCAAATCAAGGTATGCTGGAGTATAATCCCAAATTCTGTTTGGCGCATAACTACCAGTATCTTCTTTTAATAGACCCTCTTCTGATGACTTTAACCTGAAATCATAATCAGGCAATGCTTCTTTAATTATAAAATCCTCTTTAACCTTGCTGATAGCGCTCATGATGGCTTGAACAACATCTCTGATAGGTGTAATTTCTTTTCTGTATATTTTTGCAACAGCAGAAGAGTTTATAGTGGTACAGAACCTTATATACTTTGCCCCTTGTGGAATTGATACTTCAGCATTATATTTTTTATCCCCCGCAGGGATGCCTGACAAAAACTCCTTGCTCTTACCATAGAAACAGACGAAGTTTACGTTAGCATCACCGCCAGCAAAAGATACATTAATTCTTAATGTTTCCCCTAATTCGATAAAGTTTTTCGTAGCCTTCCATGCGGCACGTGGTGCAATACGCCCATCTGGGAAAAGTGCATACCCTACCTCCATAACATCAATGTATGATGTCGCTTTCGCATCTTTTCCCAAAAAAAGAGTGCTGTAAACCTCCTGCAAGTTCTTTCCGTCATCCGTGACTGCCTTGACGTTCGCCAACGCTTTTGTCACCGCTGCTTGCGACATAACAGAGGTTGTACTATCACCGGCTTCCTGCGCAATAGAAAGAGTCGTTCCACCACTGATCTTTCCCATCAGCAGCCACCCTGGCTTCTGATAAGCATAAATATTTCCATTCTCAGAACTATCAGCGTGTGCATCGTCATAGATGCTCACTAACTGACCATAGCGGAGAGTCTTGCCATTAGTTTCGACTGGGTCTGTATCAGCTTCCATAGCTGACTTAGACTGATAAACCTTTTTAATACCAAATCCATCAGCAGACTGCTCCAATGAGGCTATGTATGCTAATGTATCCTCGTGTAGCTTACCCACCTCTTCAGGTGTGATACTATCTACTTGACTTTTCTCTTTAAGTTCCTTTGCTCGCTTGAGCAAACTGTATATTGTATCCATTATTACTTTTTATTTTGGAATGATGAAATATGTATTAATTGGACAGTTAGCAGGAGATGGAAGACTGGATGCCCCCAAGCTTCCTATGAGTTTTCCTTTCCCCGATAGCACTTGGATGTGAACAACCTGCTCCTGACCATTGTATGAGCTTACTCCTACAACAATAGCACCAGAGACAATAGGTGGTACTGGCACTCGTGTCGTAGGGTATTCGAAGATTACTCCAGGACCATCAGTCCATTCTGACTTTTCACTTTGTACATCAACCTTTATAATAGTATAGTCAGATCTCACTTTAGATTGTATTTGTCCTGAATAACCATTCCTCAGTACCCACGGCATATCCTTATATTCTGTTTCAGACAACTTAACAACTATTGATGGAGCTATAAGGTCAAAGAGCGTTTTCAATTCACTGACATTAAAGACACCTTCTGTCTTTTCATATGTCAAGAAAGCCTCTGCAGTTTCTCTACAGGCACGTTCCTGGCCATCCTCAAATGTGCGTACATCAGAAGTAGATTTTCTAACACCAACATATAATGGATCATTCCAACTATTAGCAACCAGTGTAGTTTCCTTTATCTCATAAATGATTCCATCAAGCACCAACCAGTTCTTCTTAGTTTGAAAAGTAGTAGTCTTATCCCCTTCATTAAGTTTCTTCAACTCTCCTTGGAAGCGTTCAAGCAGAAAGGCTGATGTGTTAGCACCAAGAGCCTGAAGAAGTGCAGACATCTGATTGATTGGATTCTCCTGCAATGTTTTGAGATCATCGATGTAGAGGGGCTGCCCACCCTCACTAAAGAGCATCTTATTCATATTCGTATATTTCTATGCGGAAAGAGCGTCCCGCAGGTTTATAATGATTCAATAGGTTTAATATAGTTGTCAAATTATGCCCTCCATACTTGTCTTCTGCAGCATTTATTGATGTACATAGGAATGACGGTACATAGACAATGAAAGAAGGCTGCTTAGGGACATCGTCATACGCTCTGACATACAGCGGAGGATTACCACTCACATAAACAGGGGTCAGACCTTCACTCTTGAAATGTAAAACAGTCTGTACTCTCTGATCAGCAGAGACGATGTAAATTTGATGCTCTGAAAGAAAGAAGGCATCATTTAGGATCTTCTCTATATACTGAACACCTGCCGTTATGTTGAGACGATTCAAGACGTGAGAACGGTAACTATAAAATCGGTTATACAAATCCCTTATTCCACGCAGCATCGCTTTGAGTAGTGCTACGAGCACTTTGCTTCTCAATATTGGAGGCAACAGCTGAAAGCCAAGTTTGATGATATCTAACTTATACCACATAGTTCAATGTATTTCTTAGGTTCACAGTAACAAAACTTCCACCAACAGCGGTGTAATTATTACCGCTGATTTCTTTATATATAGTCCCATCCGTGCTGTACTTACAGATATGCAGTTCCACGTCCAGCACACCTTCTACATTTTGTATAGCATCAACCAATTTCGTCTTGTTGAAAGTACCGCCATAGATAATCTTTCTGACATAGGCGTTCACAGCATCCTCTACAGCATAACTACCATCTGCTATTCTTACACCTGTTCTATCAATCACCAGTGGGTCGACGTGTATAGTTGCATTGATACTTATTCTATCTGCAGGCAACGAGCGAACAGAGAGCACAACACCTGCTATTTTAACACGATTCAAATACTGTTTGAACGCTGTTAAAACATCTTCTGAAAGAATAGCCGGCTGTCCTCCTGCTTCAGCAGAAGCAAGAATCTCTACGGACGTTCCTCTATCGCGTACAGCAACATATTTAACAAGTCGCTTCTTCTCGTTTTCCTGTTCGTAGACATATTGTTGCGTCGCCTCATTAAAGATTAAAGCATCACCATACTGGAACTCTTTTGCAATCTTATAGTACCAAGGTACACTTGCTACTACAGCACGACTGATTTTATCGTCTACATCCGCCTTGAACTGGTCGAATATAACCTCCAGTACGTGACTGCAGGCAGCAACTATATAAAACAGGATGTTCTCAATACTGACCGCTGAGAAACTATCATCAAAAGTGTCATTCTCTGATAGTCCGTATTGTTCTCTTACTGTAGCATCTGCCATAAAGGCATTTGTCATTGTTTGTTTTATCTCTGCTATACTACGAGCCATATTTATCTACTTTAATTGAACTGTGGTGCAAATTCACCACCGAACACCCTTAGCTTGACATCCGTCATACCTTTCTCTGTTGCTGGAGACACATCGTTAGCCTTGCAATACTGTTGTATTAATCGGTTGAAACTTACGTCAGGAAGTTGCAATCTGCTTCCAGCCTCTAACGTATCAGTCATACCAATAGCATTAGCAGCAGCCAAAGCAGGCAATGCTTCCAGCGAGCCATACTCCTGTATGGCTATATCAGCCAAGGTCTGACCATCTTTTACTTCAACTTCCATCTTATTACGAAATAAAGAGCTAACATCACAAGGACACCGAATGCGATAAAGCCTGTTTCCATTGCACGCTTTTCAATCCATTTCAAATTCTTTCCTTGTAAACTATCTTTGGGTTCTCTTTATATTGTTTATGATCCTTATCGTGTATCGTTATGCGGATGGTGTCATGCACTGGTGTCAGACCTTCTACCTTAGCTCCTGGCAGACTTTCTAATATGTGTGTGAGGATACCGTTATGTATTCTTGCCGTTGAGCGATATAAGGCATTCTGCAAGACAGAAACAGAGTCTTTCGTTGCTCGCTCTTGATGATACTCAGGTAATGCAAGTGACACTGGCGCAAGACGTTCCGTAACCCTTATAGTATCGTGGCTAACGACGTGCAGGGTATCGGTGCTTACACTCTCTACAGGTACATAGACCTTATGAGAGCAAGCTGAGAAAAGTAAGGCAGTAAGAATAACTGCTAATAATACTTTTAATGTTTTCATATCGTTGTTGTTAGATGTTTGCGTATTCAGCCTTTGCATCAAAACAAGGACAGGCCTTAATATATTCGTTAGAGGTAATTCTACCATCGTGGTTCAAGTCAGGAGAAAAATCACGATGTCCCTGAATAACTGCCGTAGGGTACTTATTATGCAATAGTTTCAACAGCGAGCGCAGACTTTGCTTCTGTTCCTCTGTGCGATTGTCAATAGGTTTACCATTAATATCAATACCGCCAATATAAGCGACATTGATAGAAACTGAATTGAACCCCTTTACGCCATTACTCACCTTCTCCTCTTCGAGTAACTGGGTAATCTTGCCGTCTGGCGACACCACATAGTGATAGCCTGGATTAGTCCATCCTTTCCGAATGAACTCTTGTCGTAGGCTCTCAATAGTCTGTGACTGATGGCTTGCAGTGCAGTGTATTGCAATATATTTAATCGTTCTCATTCTTCCTCCTTTCCGTTCTTAGAGTTGACAACTCGGTCGATGTAATTTCTCACGTCGCCCCATTTACTCTGGATGTAGATACCCACACCGAAGATAGAACCAGCATAAACCAATGTCTGTGACACATACCACAGCACGCTGTCCTTAACATCACCTCCGTTGAAGAAGAAGCTCAGAAAAGCCATTGCCACACCACTTGCAAGCAGAAATATGGCTGAGCCGTATTGTATCCATTCCTTCGTGTTTCTTTGCATATTGCTTAAGTTTAATATTGTGCATCTATTTCGATGCTTTTAGTTGTTATTTTTATATTAGTCACAGTTTGTCTGTCCATCTCCAGCTGCTCTCTGATGAGCGTCCTCCAATAAATAGGATCATTGTCAAGCAACATATCACTGATACCACAGCCAGTCATCGGTCGTTCTTTTAACTCTCCTTATGTAAGTGAAGAATCAAAGCCTGATTCTGATGCAGCGTGTCACCGATAACCAGACCAGAGATAATCTTTCCGTCTGGTCCTCGATGCGGTTGTATAACCGCTTCATAGTCTATCAATGTAATACCTTTCATATCAATGTTTGATAGTTACGTCTTCATAATCAGTCTTCTTAAACTCCTGTGCCTTAGTCAGAGGTGGACCAGTTGGTCCATGAGTACCCTGGTGTGTATGGCTATTGACAGCTTTAACCAGTTCATTAAGTCTCTTGGTTAAATCCTCAATATTAACCAATCCCCAAGCTTACCTCCATTTATCGTTATAGATTCAACATGATCCACAGCTAAGACGACAAGGCTTGAATAGTCTCCTGACAGACTTCCAATGATGACTGCAGTACCGACTTTAGGAACTATCAGCATCTCACCATTATCATCTGTTTCAGATGCACGAAGGCGAACATCTGGTACGAGAAGGCTTCCTATTTCCACGTCATATTTGAGACGTAAAGGTTGAAAAAATAAACGAGTAGACAAGTTGCTTGACTATCAACTGGTCTACTCGTCAACCTATCTACTCGTTTATTATTCTACATTTTATCCTTCCCTGAAGGAACAGGTCCTACGGGTTCAGGTCCCACATGTTCGCCTCCACCGCCTTTCTGCTTTTTCTTCTTCTTGGCGACGGTGTAGAGTGCAAACTCACGTAAGTTAGCATCGCCAGTGAGTTTTAGCGTACGGAGCACTCCGGTTGCTCTGCTGCGTAGTTTTACGCACTTGATGTTTTCGCAGGCAGGAAGTCTTCCACAGAAGCAGCACCCAGTGTGCGCAATCCAGCCGAGAAGATAGCGAGGTCGTCAATCTTGACGTTCTTTCCGTCGATAATGATTTCCTTGATGCAAGCCACCATATCGCGCAATACACCATAGATGCAACCCTTTGAGAAGGCACATTGTGCGTAGCCATGTAGTCGGCAAGCTGGCGGAGGTCGATAGTCTCTTCACTTACGGCACGTGCATAAAATTCTTATAGCCCGCACTCTTCTTGTTCTTGTTCTCGTAAATCTTGTAACGAATCATAGTTGTTGTTCCTTTCTTTACTTGTTAGTTAAACATTTGCTTTCTCTGTGTGTAATCACGTTGCAAAGATAGGAAGGGTGCGAGAGTGGGTAGAGGTTTTCAGCGGTTAGCAGGGTTAGCAGGGCTTATTAAGTATTAGATGTGGACTTTGCGGACGGTTGTCATGCAAGAGTGGAAAAACGACAGTGGCTTGCACTTTGGAGAGTACAAGCCACTGGAAATTACATGATAGCGACTTTTATTTAAGTTTATCTATTATGCACTGCGCCATTTCGTGCATTTGTGTAGCAAAGAGAACAGGAATGCCATTAGCATCCTCAGCGTTAATGTTCTTTGCTGTTTTTTATACCATTGTTCATATACCCGAAGCCCTAATCCATTTAGTCCTCCTTTTACAACGTCGTTGCAACGTTGTTTTAGTATTTGCTTCGTTGATTGGGAAGATAATGATGTTATACAATTCAAATCATTATTAGGGTCATTTTTATAACAATAGTATAGCCATATCTCCAAAGCAGGGTTACTTATTATCCATCTGCCAGTATCATCATTTGACTTAGAAGAAAGAATTACCTGCAACTTTGCGTAAAAGTTATCGACATCAGACAACAAGAAAACCTCATCTATTTTTTCTAAATAATAAGTCTGGTCATCAATTATAAATTTCCCATCCTTTCTAATCTTCTGCCATTCTTTCTGCATTTGATCAGGATGTAATCCTTGCCTTTTTTTGATAGAAAATTGCTTTTAAGGCAGTGATTCCTGCTATTTAAGTTCTTGGAAATCCGTTCCTTTTTTTTCACCTGAGATAATAAAAAAAAGTGATGGCTCACGAAAACTATCCCTTTTTTGGTAGTTTGGGGAGGCATTGAAAGCTGTGATGACATTGTTTGCTTCACTATGCCCTACGTCTGTCTGCCTATCCTCTGCATCAGTCTGATCTTCATTTTCTCGATAACAAATAGACGTTTTTGGCTCCTGTTCGGAGTCATCTTTTTTATATGAAAACTTTGAAAAGTCCATAAGTCATTACATCTTTAGGTCTCCAATAAAGGGAATGGCACCATAACGTCCTTCCATATACCCATTTGCAATATTGATGGTATTATGAATCTTAAAATCGTTTAATGAGTACATGTGGGTGCTACCATCCTTTTTCTCAACCATCCAAACTCTCATCTGTACGGATAAATTTTTGATCCAATAAACAGGTCTCATGCGTTGTGAATATTAGCTGGCCAGTTGTTCTGTTTAGAAAAGATTTTTACTAATTCTCTTATAAGATGTGGATGGATACTATGTTCAATTCATCAATTAGGACAGTTTTACCATCCCTTATCGCATCATAAAAAGCAGGAGCAAGGTTAAGTAGGCGAACTGTTCCGTCTGACTGCGCCACAATATCCATATCTTTTGAATAGCCGTTTCTCCCAAACTGTTCAAATCATCTGGCTAATCTTTTCTAACCCCATTTTCAACGGTGATATTTCGTCTAATTCTGTTCTCTGTTATTTGAGATATTCCACCAGATTGCATTTTGTTTAATTTCTCTATTAACGGTTCTGCCTCATCGTGGGAGCGAATCCATTCATCAAAATCCTCTGTTTGAACTTTGACCGTATTGATTCCTAAATCAACAGCCTTGAGTAGAGCTGATGTAAACTCAGTGATTTCTTTATTTCTTCTAAAAAGTTCAATTAAGCCAGGGATGAACGAATGAAAGCCGATTAGTAATAATTCTTCATGAAACCAATTCTTGGCAATAGCAATGTTTTCATCTGATAAAACAGGCATATCATCATTAATAGTCAATAAACTGGCAAAAGGA
>NZ_CM009686.1:0-9432 GCF_003043935.1 Prevotella sp. oral taxon 313 | reverse complement strand
GGCAACGCTAATAACAATGGGACGGGCATTCTTGCGAGAAACAAAGACGGTCTCACGCTCCGCCAAATCAAAATACTTCTTCTGATTAGCTCTAAATTCTCTTGTTGTAACTATCTGCATGGCTCTATGGCTCTAAATATTCGGGGCAAAGATAGGTACAAAAATCCAAACTTCCAAACATTTTGTGTACTTATTTGTGTACACGCCATAAAAAGATTGTTTTCTTCACGCTTACGCTCCCCCCCTCAAAGGGGGAATTGTTTTTGTCTTTTTCCCTTTCGTTTCCAGCCCAATTTTCAGGCAATCAACCCGATAAAAGCCTTATTTCTGTTATAGACAACGTCTGTTATGTCTATCCTCGCGCGCGCGCATTATGCGAGAATAAGGGGGGCTAACTACGAGAAATTTAATGTTAAAAGCGAGAAATTTAATGTTATTTTGACGCTTAACTACGAGAAATTTAATGTAAACAGCGAGAAACATTTTTATTTCTCGCTATAAATTACTATCTTTGCAGCATAATTGTAAATCAATAACTTATGGATAAACGATTTTTTGAAGCACAGCTTAAGGCTGCGGAAATTCAAACACTTCTTGCACATATCAGCAAGAACGTAAACTACAAGCGTGATTTGGAGGAGCTGGCAACACGTAACATCAACGAGATAAACGCTACTCTTTCAGAGGTCTATCAGATGCTCGAGCAGATAAACCAAAAACTGACAAAGCTGTAACAACAATAGAAAATGGCAAGGACTATCAAGAGTAATGAACTCGCAATTCAGTCGTATATCTTTACGACTGCAAAGTATGACTTTAATGCTTATGAAAAGCGTATTATGTACCGCCTTGTAGAGTTGGCACAAGACGAACTAAAGGGCATAATGATACGAGATAATATGCATAAAATAGAGCCGACCCTATTCGGTAGGGAGATAACTATGCCAGTAGCTGATATTCTCAGAAACGAGAAAGACCAGAACTATACCATCGCAAAGAAAGCCTTTCGGTCTTTAGCGCAAAAAGGCGTGGAATATGAAGATGATAAATTTTGGCAATATACAGCTATAATTTCCAACCCTAAAATAGATAAAATCAAGGGCTATGTTGTCTTTACTGTTCTTGATGATATATGGCGGTGTCTGCTGGACTTTACAAAGGGTTATCGCAAGTATGAGCTTGTTACCGCTATGCAGTTCAAATCCGTCTATTCGATGCGTATGTATGAGCTTATGAGTGGGCAAAAAAGACCTTTAGAATTTACTTTTGAAGACCTCAAACAGCGCTTCAAACTAAAAGATAAATACAGCAAAGCCAATGATTTCAAGCGTTGGGTTTTAAACATAGCCAAAAAAGAACTCGATGAGAGCAGCCCCTACTCGTTTAACTACATCGAGGTAAAGGAGGGACGTAAAGTTGTAGGCTTCAAGTTCTTCCCAACGTTCAAGCCCGACAACAAAGATACAGAACTATACGCAACCGAATTGCGCTCAAAGGTTTCTATAAGAGCGCAAATCAGCCGTGAAACCTATGATTATTTCCGTTACTCGTTCGAGTTCAAGGCACACGAAATCAGTAAGAACAAGAACACTATCATCGAGGGAGAAAAGAGAATATCCGACTTTATTGGGTTTCTATCTTCCCTTGTCGGTTCCTCGAGGACTGCCAAGAACCGCATCGGCTACGTAATCAACGCTATCAAAAAGAAAACTGCTGAAGTCAAATAGATTATTGGGGGAAATCCTATTAAAAACTAAGATTAACAAGAACAGATATTATCAAAAAAAAATATATTTTTTTGCATTATTCAAATATAATATGTATTTTTGCAGAAATCATTCAAGTAATCTATAAAACCGTTTAATATGAAAAAATTTATCTATTTCTATCTTTGCCTTTTAGTTTTCATATTAGGAGGATGCCAATTTTCAGATGACGATTACCAAAAGGCATCAACAATCCATACATTGGAAATGGATTTAGAGTCTGCGAAAAAGTATATGCATATTGATTCTGCTGCTCATCAATACACTATTGCTATAACAGATGAACAACGAGAAGCAGAGGGTATCTCAAAAGAGAACCTTGCGAAAATTTTCAAAATAGTAACAGACTTAAATCAACGCATAGACAATGATTTTAATGCTGGTAAAATAGTAACAATGTATTTGACCACAAAAGAAAAGTTCATTTCATATACTATAGACCCTCTTCATCAACTTCACGACATAAATTTCAAAGATGTTAGAACAAAGCAGCCTTATATAGCTACAAGAGCTGGGAAATGGCTATATTTAGGGTACTTTATGAATGGAAATTGGGAACGAGGAACAAGAGATCCAGATTTTAAAACATCCGCTTCACACGTTACAAGCGAACTTAATATCAGCTACGCAAGAGGGGCGTGGAATTTCGGCATGACATGTCTAACAGGTAAATCTGCATATGGCACCTCATTTAGCACTAATGGCATAGGGCATACTTATGGAGGAATACAAAGATACTGGTGGTGGACAGGTGGAGGAAGTGCACCATTTAATTGGAAGTTTACTTTAGGAGGGCCTCCTGGAGGTGAAGCAAACGGAGGTATCAGTATTCGCGAATCATAACTAAAACAAAATATAAAAGCACTTGATGCAGAAATTCTGCATCAAGTGCTTTTCATTTTTACACTTTCCCGCGTGGAAATCGTTTATAGATGTAGATACGGACACCTGCACTTATAGAACTGACGCAACACTTTTTTCTACCCATCAGGTGGATATTTCTGTCTTATAGGAGGTCGTTCCATTCCTCTCCACTGTGCGCAGGGTGTTTCGTTCCTCCACACCATCGGGCGCACACCTAACCGCTATCGCTTTTCGGTGCTGTCGCTGTGGGGGCTATGCTGCCCCCTACACCCCCATCTAACATTTTCGCTTGTTCTTTTCTTGTGGTTGAAAATGTTTTTGTACCTTTGCTGGCAGGTAAACGCTGTGTGCAGGTTATAGCCCACTATAACCCTTTCAGAGTTGTGGGCTCTCCGAGGGCAGGGGGCTGCACCCCCTTGACCCCTGCTTTATTCCCTAAACAATAATAACAATGAAGCAACAAACATCTATCCATGTGCAGCCCGTCAAGGGTGGAAGCGAACAGCATAACAAGAGGGAAAAAAAACTCGACTACATTCGTACCGAACTCTCCCACCTCAACGAGTATTGGGAGAAAGACACACAGACGGATCGACTTGAAAACATCAAGTCGAGATACCTCAAATCGACAGGTCAGAAAATGCAATCCAAAGCCACCCCGATACGTGAAGCGGTCGTGGTCATTAAGTCCGAAACTACAATGGAAGATTTGAAAAAGCTGTCCGATGCATACCGCCAGCGGTTCGGGATAGACACTTTTCAAATTGCAATCCACAAGGACGAGGGCTATCCAAAGGGAGAGTGGAAGCCTAACCTACACGCCCATTTGGTCTTTGACTGGACTAATCAGGAAACAGGGAAAAGTCTTAAGCTAAACCGCCAAGACATGGTGGAGATGCAGACGATAACGGCGGAGGTCCTGCAAATGGATAGGGGAGTATCGAGCGACAAGCAGCACCTAACGGCACAGCAGTACAAGAGCTTTGCCGAGGAAGCCAAGTTAAAGAAACTGGAGGAAGAGAGGGCAAGGAAAGAAAAGCAGATGAAAGACGAATTGGAGCGTGTCAAGGTTGCCAAGGCACGCAAGGAAGCAGCCGTAGAGGCCGCAAAAACGCTTTCTGAAGGCGTTAAAAGCCTTTTCGGACAGAGTTCCAAGGACAAAGAGATAAAAGCCCTCCAAACGCAAATAAACGCCCTAAACAAAGAAATATTTATCCTTAAGTCCGAACAGATAGGACAACAGGAAAGTGCCACGCAAAAGATAGACAAAGCCTATCAAGAGGGATTTTCAAAAGCCTATGAGGAAGTATACAAGTTGCAAGCCCAGCTCAAAAAAGCCAAGGAGCAGGCAGCAGACGCCCAAAAATATAGAGCAGATATAGAGAAATTCCAAAGCATTCCTATCATAGCAAGATGTATCAACGCAATCCGTAGTTATGTAAGGCACATCAACGGACACTTTGATGCGGAAGACAAACGTCTGTTGTCTTTCGTCATGCAAGGCGATGAAGATGCAGCCGAGAAACTAAAAGACGCAGCCTATTACGGGTGTGGCATAATAGGGCAGTATCAATACGGCACAAAGTGGAACCAGGCGGAAAGGGAATTGAGAAATATCGCCAACGGAGTAAGGGAGGAAGAACAGCAACTACGAAGCAGGGGACTAAGGAGATAGCCCCTACTTGTTACTTATCGTCATAATGTCCCATGGCCGACACGATGAATACCACCACGGTCGTATCATTGACCGTGTAACGCAGTCGGTTCTTCTTGTCGAGCTTCCTCGACCAAATACCATTGACGTGGCGCAGCTGATGTGGGTGCCCTGTACCAGTGTATGGATGTTCCCGAAGTTCTGGGATAAGGCTCTCAAACTTCTTGTAGACTTGCACATCGGACTTCATCATCTTGATAAGCTCCTTTGTCGCTTCCTCTGAAAATTCTATTTCATACATGCTTCCGTACGCTTTAAGAAGTCCGTCAAGCTCTCGCCCTCCTGCATCCTGTAAGTCCTGCCGTTCTTGATATCCTCCAGCCCTTTCTGAATAGACATAAGTTCAGCCTTTGACAGGAAATCGTCATCATCGGCAACGCTAATAACAATGGGACGGGCATTCTTGCGAGAAACAAAGACGGTCTCACGCTCCGCCAAATCAAAATACTTCTTCTGATTAGCTCTAAATTCTCTTGTTGTAACTATCTGCATGGCTCTATGGCTCTAAATATTCGGGGCAAAGATAGGTACAAAAATCCAAACTTCCAAACATTTTGTGTACTTATTTGTGTACACGCCATAAAAAGATTGTTTTCTTCACGCTTACGCTCCCCCCTCAAAGGGGGAATTGTTTTTGTCTTTTTCCCTTTCGTTTCCAGCCCAATTTTCAGGCAATCAACCCGATAAAAGCCTTATTTCTGTTATAGACAACGTCTGTTATGTCTATCCTCGCGCGCGCGCATTATGCGAGAATAAGGGGGGCTAACTACGAGAAATTTAATGTTAAAAGCGAGAAATTTAATGTTATTTTGACGCTTAACTACGAGAAATTTAATGTAAACAGCGAGAAACATTTTTATTTCTCGCTATAAATTACTATCTTTGCAGCATAATTGTAAATCAATAACTTATGGATAAACGATTTTTTGAAGCACAGCTTAAGGCTGCGGAAATTCAAACACTTCTTGCACATATCAGCAAGAACGTAAACTACAAGCGTGATTTGGAGGAGCTGGCAACACGTAACATCAACGAGATAAACGCTACTCTTTCAGAGGTCTATCAGATGCTCGAGCAGATAAACCAAAAACTGACAAAGCTGTAACAACAATAGAAAATGGCAAGGACTATCAAGAGTAATGAACTCGCAATTCAGTCGTATATCTTTACGACTGCAAAGTATGACTTTAATGCTTATGAAAAGCGTATTATGTACCGCCTTGTAGAGTTGGCACAAGACGAACTAAAGGGCATAATGATACGAGATAATATGCATAAAATAGAGCCGACCCTATTCGGTAGGGAGATAACTATGCCAGTAGCTGATATTCTCAGAAACGAGAAAGACCAGAACTATACCATCGCAAAGAAAGCCTTTCGGTCTTTAGCGCAAAAAGGCGTGGAATATGAAGATGATAAATTTTGGCAATATACAGCTATAATTTCCAACCCTAAAATAGATAAAATCAAGGGCTATGTTGTCTTTACTGTTCTTGATGATATATGGCGGTGTCTGCTGGACTTTACAAAGGGTTATCGCAAGTATGAGCTTGTTACCGCTATGCAGTTCAAATCCGTCTATTCGATGCGTATGTATGAGCTTATGAGTGGGCAAAAAAGACCTTTAGAATTTACTTTTGAAGACCTCAAACAGCGCTTCAAACTAAAAGATAAATACAGCAAAGCCAATGATTTCAAGCGTTGGGTTTTAAACATAGCCAAAAAAGAACTCGATGAGAGCAGCCCCTACTCGTTTAACTACATCGAGGTAAAGGAGGGACGTAAAGTTGTAGGCTTCAAGTTCTTCCCAACGTTCAAGCCCGACAACAAAGATACAGAACTATACGCAACCGAATTGCGCTCAAAGGTTTCTATAAGAGCGCAAATCAGCCGTGAAACCTATGATTATTTCCGTTACTCGTTCGAGTTCAAGGCACACGAAATCAGTAAGAACAAGAACACTATCATCGAGGGAGAAAAGAGAATATCCGACTTTATTGGGTTTCTATCTTCCCTTGTCGGTTCCTCGAGGACTGCCAAGAACCGCATCGGCTACGTAATCAACGCTATCAAAAAGAAAACTGCTGAAGTCAAATAGATTATTGGGGGAAATCCTATTAAAAACTAAGATTAACAAGAACAGATATTATCAAAAAAAAATATATTTTTTTTGCATTATTCAAATATAATATGTATTTTTGCAGAAATCATTCAAGTAATCTATAAAACCGTTTAATATGAAAAAATTTATCTATTTCTATCTTTGCCTTTTAGTTTTCATATTAGGAGGATGCCAATTTTCAGATGACGATTACCAAAAGGCATCAACAATCCATACATTGGAAATGGATTTAGAGTCTGCGAAAAAGTATATGCATATTGATTCTGCTGCTCATCAATACACTATTGCTATAACAGATGAACAACGAGAAGCAGAGGGTATCTCAAAAGAGAACCTTGCGAAAATTTTCAAAATAGTAACAGACTTAAATCAACGCATAGACAATGATTTTAATGCTGGTAAAATAGTAACAATGTATTTGACCACAAAAGAAAAGTTCATTTCATATACTATAGACCCTCTTCATCAACTTCACGACATAAATTTCAAAGATGTTAGAACAAAGCAGCCTTATATAGCTACAAGAGCTGGGAAATGGCTATATTTAGGGTACTTTATGAATGGAAATTGGGAACGAGGAACAAGAGATCCAGATTTTAAAACATCCGCTTCACACGTTACAAGCGAACTTAATATCAGCTACGCAAGAGGGGCGTGGAATTTCGGCATGACATGTCTAACAGGTAAATCTGCATATGGCACCTCATTTAGCACTAATGGCATAGGGCATACTTATGGAGGAATACAAAGATACTGGTGGTGGACAGGTGGAGGAAGTGCACCATTTAATTGGAAGTTTACTTTAGGAGGGCCTCCTGGAGGTGAAGCAAACGGAGGTATCAGTATTCGCGAATCATAACTAAAACAAAATATAAAAGCACTTGATGCAGAAATTCTGCATCAAGTGCTTTTCATTTTTACACTTTCCCGCGTGGAAATCGTTTATAGATGTAGATACGGACACCTGCACTTATAGAACTGACGCAACACTTTTTTCTACCCATCAGGTGGATATTTCTGTCTTATAGGAGGTCGTTCCATTCCTCTCCACTGTGCGCAGGGTGTTTCGTTCCTCCACACCATCGGGCGCACACCTAACCGCTATCGCTTTTCGGTGCTGTCGCTGTGGGGGCTATGCTGCCCCCTACACCCCCATCTAACATTTTCGCTTGTTCTTTTCTTGTGGTTGAAAATGTTTTTGTACCTTTGCTGGCAGGTAAACGCTGTGTGCAGGTTATAGCCCACTATAACCCTTTCAGAGTTGTGGGCTCTCCGAGGGCAGGGGGCTGCACCCCCTTGACCCCTGCTTTATTCCCTAAACAATAATAACAATGAAGCAACAAACATCTATCCATGTGCAGCCCGTCAAGGGTGGAAGCGAACAGCATAACAAGAGGGAAAAAAAACTCGACTACATTCGTACCGAACTCTCCCACCTCAACGAGTATTGGGAGAAAGACACACAGACGGATCGACTTGAAAACATCAAGTCGAGATACCTCAAATCGACAGGTCAGAAAATGCAATCCAAAGCCACCCCGATACGTGAAGCGGTCGTGGTCATTAAGTCCGAAACTACAATGGAAGATTTGAAAAAGCTGTCCGATGCATACCGCCAGCGGTTCGGGATAGACACTTTTCAAATTGCAATCCACAAGGACGAGGGCTATCCAAAGGGAGAGTGGAAGCCTAACCTACACGCCCATTTGGTCTTTGACTGGACTAATCAGGAAACAGGGAAAAGTCTTAAGCTAAACCGCCAAGACATGGTGGAGATGCAGACGATAACGGCGGAGGTCCTGCAAATGGATAGGGGAGTATCGAGCGACAAGCAGCACCTAACGGCACAGCAGTACAAGAGCTTTGCCGAGGAAGCCAAGTTAAAGAAACTGGAGGAAGAGAGGGCAAGGAAAGAAAAGCAGATGAAAGACGAATTGGAGCGTGTCAAGGTTGCCAAGGCACGCAAGGAAGCAGCCGTAGAGGCCGCAAAAACGCTTTCTGAAGGCGTTAAAAGCCTTTTCGGACAGAGTTCCAAGGACAAAGAGATAAAAGCCCTCCAAACGCAAATAAACGCCCTAAACAAAGAAATATTTATCCTTAAGTCCGAACAGATAGGACAACAGGAAAGTGCCACGCAAAAGATAGACAAAGCCTATCAAGAGGGATTTTCAAAAGCCTATGAGGAAGTATACAAGTTGCAAGCCCAGCTCAAAAAAGCCAAGGAGCAGGCAGCAGACGCCCAAAAATATAGAGCAGATATAGAGAAATTCCAAAGCATTCCTATCATAGCAAGATGTATCAACGCAATCCGTAGTTATGTAAGGCACATCAACGGACACTTTGATGCGGAAGACAAACGTCTGTTGTCTTTCGTCATGCAAGGCGATGAAGATGCAGCCGAGAAACTAAAAGACGCAGCCTATTACGGGTGTGGCATAATAGGGCAGTATCAATACGGCACAAAGTGGAACCAGGCGGAAAGGGAATTGAGAAATATCGCCAACGGAGTAAGGGAGGAAGAACAGCAACTACGAAGCAGGGGACTAAGGAGATAGCCCCTACTTGTTACTTATCGTCATAATGTCCCATGGCCGACACGATGAATACCACCACGGTCGTATCATTGACCGTGTAACGCAGTCGGTTCTTCTTGTCGAGCTTCCTCGACCAAATACCATTGACGTGGCGCAGCTGATGTGGGTGCCCTGTACCAGTGTATGGATGTTCCCGAAGTTCTGGGATAAGGCTCTCAAACTTCTTGTAGACTTGCACATCGGACTTCATCATCTTGATAAGCTCCTTTGTCGCTTCCTCTGAAAATTCTATTTCATACATGCTTCCGTACGCTTTAAGAAGTCCGTCAAGCTCTCGCCCTCCTGCATCCTGTAAGTTCCTGCCGTTCTTGATATCCTCCAGCCCTTCTGAATAGACATAAGTTCAGCCTTTGACAGGAAATCGTCATCATC